>NZ_JIAW01000009.1 GCF_000620625.1 Mycobacterium sp. URHB0044
GCGATGATCGTCGAGACCATCCGAAAGTCGATCGTGCCCCGCAGGAACACCGTCGCCACCATCGGTAGCCGCTCACACAAGGTGCGCCCATAGTTGATCTGGCCCACCGCGCGGGCATGGCTGACGTTCTGCGCCGCCGACACCTCCGCAGCCACCTCGGCGGTCACATCGGTACGCCACGTATTCCACTGCGCCAACTCCACCGCCCGACGGGCATACAACCTGCCCACCGCCAGCAACCGCTGCGCGGTCGCCGTCGACTCATCACGCGTCGCCTCACCCATCACCTCGATGAGCTCACACTCCGAACCATCGAACACATGTGCGATTATGCCAGCCGGGTCCGACACGCAAGCGCGGAATTCACAGCCGGCCCTTGATCCGATCTCGCCACGACCGCCCGTCGGGGTCGTAGACGGCCCGATACAACGGTTCAGCCCACAACCGCGTGAGAACGCCCAGCCGTTCCGGCTCATGCGACCGCAGCCGGCCAGGCGGCCGCGGCCCCCTGCGACCGGACGCATGCCACTCGTCCAACGCCCGTGCCGAGGCCACCATCTCCTGCACCGCGGTTTCGGGATCGACCAATCCGCCGTCCTCGCTACCGTCCTCCGCACGGTCGGTGTGTTCACGCATCAGTCGCAGCCGCAGATCGCGTGCGAACTCACCCGTGTCATCGAGTACCGCACAAGACAATTCGCTGTCGTGCGTCCATGACCTTCGGTTGAAGTTGTCGCTGCCAACCGACGCCCAGACGTCGTCGACGACGCAGACCTTGGCGTGCACGTAAACCGGTGTGCCCTCATGGTTCTCGATGTCGAACACGTGCACCCGCTCCGGGTCGGCCTCCTTGCAGGCGTCGATCGCCTGTCGGCGGCCAATCTTGTTGGGCGGCAACGCCAGCCGCCCGTCCACATCGGGATGCCTTGGCACCACGGCGATCAAGTGCAAGTCGGGATTGTCCGCCAGGGCGCGGGCGAACAGCTGCGCGACCCGCTTCGACCACAGGTACTGGTCTTCGACGTAGATCAACCGCCGCGCACGCTTGACCGCCTTGCTGTAGCCGCGCGCGACACTGCGCTCACCGTGCGGCGCGAAGTCGTACTCGAAGTGCGCATCCGGATAGGTGCGCAACACCTGCACCGCATGCGGCCCGCAAGGCGGCGGATCCGGCGGCTGCTCGGGAAGCTTGCCCACCTTCAGGTCCGCGCCGCGCAGCTTGTCCTCGATCCACGCGATGGGCGACAGCATGTCGAGAGGTGCCGGGTCGTTCCAGCGCTCCCGGAACGTCGTATCGAGCGCGCCCACAACCGGTCCCCGTAGTTGCAGCTGCACGTCGTGCCACGGCGGATGCTCGCCGTAGCTCTTGGCCATCTGCACCGCCTGCGGGTCGCCCCGGTGCGACGCGTCGTCGCGGCGCGAGTGACACAGGTCGATCCCCCCGGCGAACGCCACGTCACGCGCAGGTTCGCCCGGATGCCGGATCACCACCAGCTTCTGGTGATGCGATCCACCGAAGCGCACCCGCTGATCCAGCAGCACCTCGCCGCCAGCCTCTTCGATCGCCTCGCCGAGGTGTTGGTTCTCTTCTTCGCTGTAGGCGAACTTGTCGAGATGGGACCGCCACACCAGACCCTTGACGACGACGCCGCGCCCAGCGGCGCTGCTGAACACCTCACGGATGGTCGGGCCGCCGTCGCGCATCCTCTGGTCGGGATCGCCACGCCAGTCCGTGAAGAACACGTAGTCACCCGATCGCAACGCTTCGACTTCGGTGGCAAGCCGGTCGAAGTACGTCGAACCGTGTATCAGCGGCTCAGCCCTATTGCCCTCACACCAGGCAGGCACCCGCGACGCAGGATTGCCGCGCTCCGCGTCGGTGAGGAACCAGTCGGCAAGTCGAGACACTGGCGCAGAATGCCCAATTGACGCGCAAGTTAAGCGAACGTCGTCCGGAACCCCCGCCTTCTGCCAAGATCGGGCATGAGATTCGCCGGGCGCGCGTGTGCCGTCATCAGCGCGTTCGTTCTGGTGACCGCGTGCAGTCCCGCCATCACCCCGCAGGCTCCTTCGACCACGACCGCCGACAGCGCCAAGGCGGACGCGGTGATGCGGATCGTCAACGAGGTCATGGCACAGTCGCACCTCAAGGCCGTGATCGTCCGGGTTACCGAAGACGGCAGGGAGGTCATCACGCGCGCCGCCGGCGAGTCGATGACCGGCGTGCCCGCCACCCCTGCCATGCACTTCCGCAACGGCGCCGTCGCGATCTCGTACGTCTCGACGTTGCTTCTGCGCCTCGTCGACGACAAGAAGGTCGCACTCGACGACAAGCTCTCGAAGTGGTTGCCCGACGTGCCGAACTCCGACCGCGTGACGTTGCGCCAGCTCGCTCAGATGACGTCGGGCTACGTCGACTACGTCATCGGCAACACGGAGTTCGAAAAGGCACTGTACGAGAACCCGTTCCGGCAGTGGGAGCCAGGCCAACTGCTCGGCTTCGCCACGTCGCGTCCCCTCTTCTACGAGCCGGGCACCAACTGGAACTACGCCCACACCAACTACGTGCTCCTCGGCATGGCGCTGGAGAAGGCCACAGGCGAGGACATGCCGAAGTTGTTGCACGACAACGTGCTTGCGCCCCTTGGACTGACGAACACGGCGAACTCGTTCACCCCGGAGATCCCTGCGCCGGTCCTGCACGCGTTCACCAGCGAGCGCCGCGAAGCGCTCCGAATACCCAGTGGCGCACCGTTCTACGAGGAGTCGACGTACTGGAATCCGTCGTGGACCATCACGCACGGCGCCATCGAGACGTCCAACATCTACGACATGGAGGCCAGCGCCGTCGGGATCGGCTCGGGCAGGCTGCTGTCGAAGGAGTCCGCCGAGGCGATGGTGTCCACCGACCTGCGGGGCAAGACGCGTGCGCAAC
The DNA here is from genome assembly GCF_000620625.1 of Mycobacterium sp. URHB0044. GTDB lineage: Bacteria > Actinomycetota > Actinomycetes > Mycobacteriales > Mycobacteriaceae > Mycobacterium. The sequence goes on from NZ_JIAW01000009.1 coordinate 2,936, forward strand.
CCGGTTGCGTGACGTGCGCGCCGATGACTGACGTCTATACCTACGGCATGGGCATCGTGATCTCCGGGGACTGGCTGCTGCAGAACCCCTTGTTCGCGGGCGAGGCTGCCGTGATGGCCTACCTGCCCTCGCGCAAGATGGCCATCGCCGTGGCCGTCACGTACGAACCCGAGGCGTTCGACGACGAGGGAAGCTACGCCAACTCGGCCGATACGCTGTTTCGCAGGATCGGCGCCGAGCTCGCTCCCGAGCACGCCCCTCCCACTCCGCCGAAGTGACGGCCGTGCGGAACAATGGGTCACCGTGGCTCCCACCGTGCTCTTCATCCGCAACGAACACCTCGCGACCGAAGCCATGCTCGGCGACGCGTTCACCGAATCGGGCTTCGACGTCGAGACGTTCACCGTGGTCCCGGCCGAGTCCGTCGACCAACCCGCCATCGACGTCACCTTCCCCGACCCGGCTCGCTACGACGTCATCGTGCCGCTCGGTGCGCGTTGGGCGGTGTACGACGAGGCGTTGCGCCGGACCTGGATCGCTGCCGAGATGCAGATGGTGCGGGACGCGGCAGCAGCCGGGGTGGCGACGCTGGGCGTGTGCTTCGGCGGTCAGCTTCTCGCGCAGGCGTTCGGCGGATCGGTGGCACGGTCGGAGGTACCCGAGATCGGCTGGTACGACGTGGCAAGCGACGACGAGGAACTGATCCCCGGCGGTCGATGGTTCCAATGGCACTTCGACCGATGGGTCCTCCCGCCGGGCGCCACCGAGATCGCCAGGACCGCGAACTCGTCGCAGGCCTTCGTGCTCGGCAAGGCGCTGGCCCTGCAGTTCCACCCGGAGCTCGATGACGCACTACTGGAGCTGTGGCTGACCGCCGACCGGGACGGTGACGTTGCCACCTTGGGCCGCACGCACGACGAGTTGCGCGCGGCGACAGCCGAATTGCAGACCAGTTCGGCCGAGCGGATCCGACGGCTGGTGCGCGGCTTCACCGATCGGGTGGTCCGTCAGCCGTGCCCGAGCTGATGGGCGAGCGCGGCCTCGATGACGGGCTGCCGAAATCGATGCCCGATGGCCTGCAACTTGACCGGCATGACCCGCTGATCGGTCAGCGCCAACTGTCGAGCACCCTGCTCCCCCAACAACATTCGCGAGCCGGACGATAGAACCGGTAGCACCGCGGGGCGGCGCAACACGCGCGCTAGCGCCTTGGTGTAATCGACGTTGCGCACCGGGTTCGGCGCCACTGCGTTGACCGGTCCGGCGATCCGCTCGTCGTAGACGGCGCGGTAGTACACGTCGAGGAGGTCGTCGAGGCCGATCCACGGCAACCATTGCCGACCGTCGCCGAGCCGGCCGCCCAGCCCGGCCGCGAACAGCGGGCGCAGCCGCCGCAACGTGCCACCCCGCGCGGCCTGGACGATGCCGGTGCGCACCAGGACGACGCGCAGTCCCGCCTCCTCGGCAGGCGCCGTCGCCGCCTCCCCGTCCGCGATGGCGTCGGCCGGGAACCCGCGCCCCCGGCCGGTGTCCTCGCCCAGCACCGCGTCGCCTCGATCGAGTCCGTAGATCCCGACCGAAGAGGCGCCGACGAACACCCGCACTCCGTCGGTACGCCCGGCCAGCTCAGCCAGGCCACGCGTCGGCTCTCCGGCGAGGTGCACGACCGCGTCCACACCGTGCAGCAGGTCGGGCGCAGGGCGCTGCGGGTCCCACCGGCGTTCGTCGGCGTCGCCGGGCGCACGCCGAACCAGCCGGATGACACGATGCCCGCCGGTGCTCAGCAGCGCCGTCAGCGCCGACCCGACCAGGCCCGACGCTCCAGTGACGGCCACCACGAACGAGCCGGAGCCCGATTCGGCGGCGCCGCGATGCGCCGCGAGGTCGTCGGCCAGTTGGCGGTGCCGGTAGACGAACGTCGAGCGCAGCGCAGCGGCCGGGACGGGCGCCTCGACCCGATCCCTCACCCGGGTGCGCGCCGATCCGGCGTCGTCGAAGTCATGGGTGTGCCGCCACCGGACCACCAGACGGGGCGGCAGGGATCGTGGGCCGTCCGACGAAAGCACGTCGACGAAGCGGCGCGGCGGGTCATAGCCGCCCGCGTCGTGCCGCGCCACCCAGCGCAGCCCGCCGGGTAGTCCGAGGATCGCCCGCCCATCGGCCAACGACGTCGTCTCGGCCACCACCGTCATCGGCTGCCACGGGGGAACCAGCCGCCGCATTGCGCCCCGGCGGCCATGCCAGGCGAACACCTCGTCCAGCGGATGGTCGACCACACTCTCGAATTCGATGCCCACGAATCCCCTGGTCCGTGCCGCGTAGCCGCTGAAATTCCTTGCGGCTCAGTCGATTCATCCGACGTTAGTCGGTCTTGGAGCGTGAAGTCTCTTCGTCGTGCTCGTCCACGGAAGTCGTGTCGGCTTCCGGCTCGGCCTCGGGCTGCGTGGTGAACTGCGACGTCGGCTCATCCGGATAGTCCTCGGCAGCCTCGGGATGGGCGAACGCGGTGGTCTCCGCATCGGCGTCATCCGAGTCGTCGGAGTGATCGGCGTCCTCGTGGTCGGCGCCCTTGGAGCGTTCCCGCAACGCGTCGACGATGAGCAGCAGAACCCCGATGACGCTGGCGCCGATGCACACCCAGGCGATCAGTTCGTTGCTGGTGACGACGGCGGTCACCAGGGCGGCCAACCCGATGACGGCGAGGACGAGCGCGATGATCAGCATCAATCAGCCGGTCAGTTGTTGCCCCGGTTGAACTGGTTGAATCCGCCGCCATCGTTGTTCGCGGTCGAATCAACCGGCGCCGCAGAGCCGCGCTGGCCGAGTTCCTCGAGCTGCGACTCCAGGTACGTCTTGAGCCGGGTGCGGTACTCGCGCTCGAACGTACGCAGCTGCTCGAGCCGGCTCTCCAGCACCGTGCGCTGCTGATTGATGGTGCCCATGATCTCGGAGTGCTTGCGTTCGGCGTCGGCCTGCAGTGCGTCGGCCTTTTCCTGAGCTTGGCGCAGCTGTGTCTCGGACCGCGTCTGCGCGTCGGACAGCAGCGCGTCGGCGCGGGCCTTGGCCTCGGAGACCGTGGTCTCGGCGGTCTGCCGAGCCTCGGTCACCATGGCGTCGGCTTGTGCACGGGCGTCGGCGAGCATCTTGTCCGCCTCGGCCTTCGCAGTGCCGGTCAGCCTGTCGGCGGTGTCCTGGGCCAGACCCAATATCTTGGCGGCCCTGACGTGGGAATCGTCGCCGGAGGGCGCGGGCGCCGCCGGGGGCGCCTCGTACACCGGCTGCGGCGGCGGAGCCGGAGCGGGTTCCGGCTCGGGCTCGGGCTGATACAGCGGGATGGACTGAGTGGACTGAGCCCCACCACCGCTTGCCCTGGCGCTCGCCAGGTCCTGATCGAGTTCGGCGACGCGCTGGCGCAGGTCCGCGTTCTCCTCGATGAGCCGAGTCAGCTCGTTCTCAACCAGGTCGAGGAATGCATCGACTTCGTCCTCGTTGTAGCCGCGCTTGCCGATGGGTGGCTTGCTGAACGCGACATTGTGGACGTCTGCTGGTGTGAGCGGCATTGTCTGCCCCCTTGAAGTCTGGACCGTCAACTGGTCTCAAAGTGTAGAGCCATGAGTGAGTAGTAACTGGCGTCCATCCTGTCACAGCAGACCCGGCGGTTGCATGAGAGGTAGAGAATTAAGAGCGAATTTCAATCTTGACCGCGCCGAATATCGACTCCGGCAAACCGCTCCTGCAGTGTCAGGCCGCCGCGCCGAACGCCAGCTGCATGCCGACGAAGGCTGCCAGCAGCAGCACCATGATCGACAGGTCGAACCGCACGGCACCTATCGTGAGCTGGGGAATGATCCGGCGAAGCAGCTTCACCGGCGGATCGGTCAACGTGAGGATGACCTCGAGGACCACCACGGTGAAACCCTTCGGGCGCCAATCGCGGCTGAACGAACGGATGAATTCGACTACGACCCTGGCGATGAGCAGCAGCCAGAAAACAAACAGCGCGAAGCCCAGGATCTCGAAGAACAGCGCCAACTGGGCGACCTCACTCCAAGCAGTGTGACATTGAATACAAGCAGGCATACAGGTGGTACGACAAGCGATTTGCCGTCAGCCTACCCGTCGCGGATGAGACCGCTCGGCCTACTGGTACGCGTAGAACCCGGCCTCGGCGATGCGCTTGCGTTCCTCGGCGCTGACGTCCGTGCCAGAGGGTGACAACAGGAACACCTTCGTCGCGACCTTGTCGAACGAACCGCGCAGTGCGAACGCCAGTCCGGCCGCGAAGTCGACGAGGCGCTTGGCGTCCGCGTTGTCCATCGAAACCAGGTCCATGATCACGGGGGTGCCGTCGCGGAAGCGCTCACCGATGGTGCGGGCCTCGCTGTAGTCCTTGGGCCGCAGCGTGGTGATCTTGGCCAAGGGGCTGCCCTCTTCGAACAGCGCAGCCATCCGGCGGGGCTCCATCGCCACCGCGCCACGGGTCGCGCCGCGCAGTGTGTTGAACCGCGGGCGCTCGAACTCGCGCCGGCCGCGGAAGGATTCCTCTTCGAGGTAACCGCCGCGGTATCCGGCCGGAACTTCGGCGAACTCGCGCTCGAACTCGCGGCCACCGACGCGCTCCTCGTAGCCCCTGCTCTCGAGGCGGCCGTAGCCGTCGTCTTCGAAGCGATCTTCGCGGGGCCGCCGGGCGTAGGGCCGAGGCGAACGGTCCTCGTCGTCGTAGTACTCGTCGTCGTAGTCGTCCATCGGCGCCATACCGAAGTAGGCCTTGACCTTATGCAGTGTGCTCATCGGAGACCCTTCTGATGACTGAGGTGCGTGTTGTCTGTGATGAAGATGTGACTGGAGTGACTACTCAGGGTGACGTTAGAGGACGTTGCCCGAGAAGCGCGGTACCGACACGCACACACGTCGAGCCATGTCGTACCGCCGTCTCGAGATCCGCTGACATGCCTGCCGATAGACCGAGCCGCTGCTGGTAGGAACGCTGTACCCGCCCCAATTCCGCCTCGAGGCGGGCGAACGACGCGTCAGCGTCGGCCTCCAGTGGCGGGACGGCCATCAACCCGGCGAAGTCCAGCCCGTCGGTCCCGTCGGCGAGGCGGCAGAGCTCGTCGACGAGATCGGGCCGACCGACGTCCACACCACCGCGCGCCGGATCGCCGTCGAGGCTCAGTTGGATGTAGACGCGCAACGGTGCGCTGCGCCTGCCGTCCTCGAGCGCCGCGGTTGCCGCCCGGCCCAGAGCGCCGACGAGCGCGGAACCGTCCACCGAGTGGGCGGCGTAGGCCCAGCCGGCGACGGTGCGTGCCTTGTTGCGCTGAATCCTGCCGATCATGTGCCAGCGAATTGGCGCAGTGGACGCTTCCTCAGACCAAAGTTCAGCGACTTCGGCGACCTTATTCGACGCTTCTGGTTCACGGGATTCGCCGAATGCAGTGCATCCGAATTTGCGAAGGATAATGACATCGGAGGCCGGAAAGAATTTCGTCACCGGGAGTAATTCAATTTCATCGGCGTCACGCCCGACGGCCGCCGCAGCGCGCTCGAGCCGCGCCCGCACCGCAGCCAGTGCCGCCGCCAGTTCGGCTTCCCGAGGGCTGCTCATTCCATCCACACCAGCGACGCCAGCCGTCCGGTCGGGGCGCCCCGCCGGTGACTGAACAAGGCGTCGTCCTCGATGGTGCAACGCGGATCGACCCCGACCGCCGAGACGCCCAATCCGTTTAGCTGTCTTGTGATTCCGGCCCTGATGTCGAGCCCGGCGGTGCCTGCCGAAGTCGTGGTCCGGCTCCCCGGCAGCGCCGCCTCCACCTCGGCGGCCATGTCGGCGGGCACCTCGTAGTTGCGCCCGCTGGCGGCCGGGCCTAGCAACACCGAGATGTCCTCGGCATGCGCACCAGCGCCCAGCATCGCCTCGACCGCCCTGACGACGACCCCGTTCTGGGCGCCGACGCGGCCGGCATGCACCGCGGCCACCACTCCGGCGCGTGCGTCGGCCATTAATACCGGAACGCAATCGGCGCTCACCACCGCCAAAGCCAATCGCGGTTTCGTCGTCACCAATCCGTCGGTGTTTTCGACCGTCGCGCCGGGACCGTCCACCACTACGACGCGGTCGCCGTGCACCTGATGCATCCAAACGATGCGCCCCGGGAGCCCGATCGCTTCGCCCAGCCGCCGGCGGTTCGCCGCGACGGCCCCGGGATCGTCACCGACGCCGTCCCCCATGTTGAAGCTGTCGAACGGTGGCGCCGAGACTCCGCCGGATCGGGTGGTGGTCACGCGTCGAATCCGTACATTCACGATTTCTCAGTATTCCGGCGAGGCGCTGCAGCCCTCCGGACGGCCTAGTGCCGCATGAAGGGCGGCACGTCGACGTCGTCGTCGTCATCACCGCCGCCACCGATGCTCACCGTCGCCCCGTTGGTGTGCAGCGGCACACTCGCCGGGTCGGCGGGCTCGAAGAGCTGCGAGGAGGAGACCTTGCCTGACTTGCCGGGGGCCATGGTCTGCCCTGCGCCGACGACCGGCTTGCGGCTCGGCCCCGAAGCGTCGAACCCTGCCGCGATCACCGTGACGCGGACCTCGTCGCCGAGGGAGTCGTCGATCACGGTGCCGAAGATGATGTTGGCTTCGGGGTGCGCGGCATCCTGCACCAGCGATGCCGCTTCATTGATCTCGAACAACCCGAGGTCGCTGCCGCCCGCCACCGACATCAGCACGCCCTGCGCACCCTCCATGGACTGCTCGAGCAGCGGTGAGTTGATCGCGATCTCGGCGGCCTTGAGCGCACGGCCATCGCCTCGGGCAGCGCCGATGCCCATCAGTGCGGTGCCCGCGCCGGACATGATGCCCTTGACGTCGGCGAAGTCCACGTTGATCAGGCCCGGGGTAGTGATCAGGTCGGTAATGCCCTGCACCCCGTTGAGCAGCACCTCGTCGGCGCTGCGGAACGCGTCCATCAATGAGACGGCGGCATCACCCATCTGAAGGAGCCGGTCGTTGGGGATCACGATGAGGGTGTCGCAGCTCTCGCGCAGCGTCGTAATACCGATCTCGGCCTGATTGCTCCGGCGCTTGCCCTCGAACGAGAACGGCCGGGTGACGACACCGACGGTGAGCGCGCCGAGCTTGCGCGCGATGGTCGCAACCACCGGCGCGCCTCCTGTGCCGGTGCCACCCCCTTCGCCGGCGGTGACGAACACCATGTCGGCGCCGCGGAGCAGCTCCTCGATGTCGTCCTTGGCGTCTTCGGCGGCCTTGCGGCCGACTTCCGGGTCAGCGCCCGCGCCGAGGCCACGGGTCGAGTCGCGCCCTACGTCGAGCTTGACGTCGGCGTCGCTCATCAAGAGGGCTTGGGCGTCGGTGTTGATGGCGATGAACTCCACGCCCTTCAGACCCTGTTCGATCATCCGGTTGACGGCATTCACGCCGCCGCCACCGATGCCGACCACCTTGATGACGGCGAGATAGTTGTGCGGGGGCGTCATGGGTCGTGTTCCTCCCTGGTTGCCTTCGTGGTGCCGGGTCTGTCGCAAACCCTCAACCTCAACCATAGGCTTAGAGTTATGTCAAGTAGATCCGTGCAAACAGAACGGTAGGGCGACGGCGCGGCGTAGCCATGCAGGCGCGCCGACGCGCGTGTCGAGAATTTTGCGCAACCCGCGACCCCGAAGACGCCGCTACGACCTACTTGACGGTCGGCAGATCCGGACTGGACACGTCGTAGGTCCGCCCTGGCTGAGTCAGCAGGGCACCCAACTTGAGCGCCTTCTCCTCGGTGCGGTCGGTGGTGCCCCAGATCACTTCCCTGCCATCCATGAGTGTCAGGGTGATCGCCGCGACGGAAGGCGCAGCGATCCGGCCGACCTGACCCGCCACCTCGGGACGCAACGCAAGCAGCACCTCGAGCGCAGCCTTGGTGGGGTCGTCGTTCGGGCCCGGGTTGTCGGCATCCAGGTATGGCAGGCCCGGCGGTGGCGGGGCGGTGGCGAAGTCGACGCCGTCCCTGTCGAAGAGGTGCGGGCCGTCCGGATAGTCCTTCACGACGACGGGGACGCGCTCGACGACGGTGATGCGCAGCGTGGACGGGTACTCGCGTTGCACCCGGGCACTGGCCACGCGCCGGATGGTCGCAACCCGCTCGGCAATGGCATCGGTGTTGATCTGCAGCAGTGGTGTTCCCGGCACCACGGCGGCCGCCTGTTCGACTTCTTCCTGACTCACCACGTTCAACCCGGTGATCACCGTGACGCGGGCGGCCATGATGGGCGTGAAGTACAGCAGCAGGCCCAGGCCCACCGCCACCACGCTGGCCAGCGCCGACCACATCAGCACCTTCAGACCCCGGATCACGCCTCGCGCAGGGGCTTTCGTCTGGTCAGCCGGTTGCCCGACCACACGCTTCTTGGCTTCCCGGCGAGCCTGCTCGATCGCGGTCGCCCTGGCCTGCGCGGCGCGTCGCTCCTCGCGCTCGCGCCTGGCCCGACGCCGGGGACCCTCGAAGTCGGGCTCGGCGGCGGGTTCGGCGGCTTCGCCGGTGTCGGTGACTTCGGCGGTATCGGCGTCGGCGGTATCGGGCCCGTCGGCGTCGCTGGGCCCGGTCATTGCGGTTGCGGTCCCGGCGCGCGGCGGTTGGCCTCGACCTGCAGGGCGGTCAGGATCTCCTGACCCAGCAGCGTGACGTCGCCGGCACCCATCGTGACGATCACGTCGCCAGGACGAGCCGCCGCGGCGACGGCGCCGGCGACGGCCGAGAAGTCCGGTACGTAGCGCACACGGGCCGTCACGTGGTCGGCGATGCTCGCGCCGCTGATCCCGGCCAGCGGTTGTTCGCGGGCCGCATACACGTCGAGCACGAATACCTCGTCGGCAATGGACAGCGCGGCCGCGAACTCTCGCGCGAATGCCTTTGTCCTGGAATACAAATGGGGCTGGAACACCACGATGGAGCGGCCCTCACCCGCGACGGCGCCGACGGCCTCCAGCGTCGCGCGGACCTCCGTCGGGTGGTGTGCGTAGTCGTCGAACACCCGGATGCCTGCGGCGATGCCCACCGACTCGAAGCGGCGCCGCACGCCCTCGAAACCGGCGAGGCCGTCGAGCACCGCGTCGACGTTGCCGCCGACCTCCCTGGCGGCGAGCAGTGCGCCCAACGCATTGAGTGCCATGTGCCGACCCGGTACCGCGAGCCGCAGTCCGCGTGGATGCGCCTCGCCCGCCAACTGGATGGTGGCCACACTGCCGGTCCCCTGTTGCTCCCAATTCAACAGGGCCCCTGCGAGTTCCGGATCCGCACCGCTGCCGTAGCGCAGCACGCGCACACCTCGGGCGGTGCACCGTTGCGCCAACGCGGCGGCCCCGGAGTCGTCAGTGCAGACCACCAGTGCGCCGTCGGGCCTCAGCCGCTCGACGAAGTCGTCGAACACCGCGTGATAGGCCTCGACGGTGCCGAAGAAGTCCAGGTGATCGACCTCGACGTTGGTCACGACCGCCACGTCGGGGGTGTACTCGAGCAGCGAGCCGTCGCTCTCGTCGGCCTCCGCGACGAAGCACCCTCCGCTGCCGTGGTGGGCGTTGGTGCCCGCCTCGCCGAGGTCGCCACCCACTGCGAACGACGGGTCGAACCCGCTGTGCTGCAAGGCGACGATGACCATCGAGGTCGTCGTGGTCTTGCCGTGCGTTCCGGTCACCATCACGGTGGTGTAGCCGTCCATCAGCCGAGCCAGGACCGTCGGCCGCATGATCACCGGAACCCCACGACGGCCCGCCTCGACGAGTTCGGGGTTGGTCTTCGGGATTGCGGCGTGCGTGCTGACGACGGCGGTCGGGCCGCCGGGCAGCATGTCGAGCGACGACGCGTCATGGCCGACCCGGATCTGCGCGCCGCGGGCCCGGAGTGCTGCCAATCCGCGCGACTCCTTGGCATCGGAGCCCGACACCTGCCCGCCCCGGTCCAGCAGGATGCGGGCGATACCCGACATTCCCGCTCCCCCGATGCCGACCATGTGCACGCGCGCCAGCTCGGCAGGCAGCGCGGGGACGCTCACCGCGAGCGCCTTCCGACGGCATGGGCCGCGACCTGTATTGCGACCTCGGCGACTCGCTGGGCGGCATCGCGGTGACCCGCCAGGGCCGCCGACGTCGTCATCGTCGCCAGCCGCTGCGGATCGCTCAAGAGTCCGGCCACGGTGTCGGCGACGAAAGCCGGTGTCAGGTCGGCGTCGTCGACGATCAGGCCGCCGCCGGCATTCACCACGGGTAGGGCATTGAGTCGCTGCTCACCGTTGCCGATCGGCAGCGGCACGTACACAGCGGGCAGACCGACGGCGGTCACCTCGGCGACCGTCATCGCGCCGGACCGGCAGATGGCCAGATCGGCGGCGGCATAGGCGAGGTCCATCCGGCTGAGGTACGGCACGGCGACATACGGCGGATCACCGGTGTCCGGCTCGCGAAGGTCGAGGACGTTCTTCGGACCGTGCGCGTGGAGCACCGAAACACCGGCTGCCGCAAGGCCTTTCGCTGCTGCGGCAACGGCGCGGTTGATCGACTGCGCGCCCTGGGAGCCACCGAACACCAGCAGCACCCTGGCGTCGTCGGAGAAGCCGAAGTGCGCGCGCGCCTCGGCACGCAGGGCGGCGCGATCCAGCCCGGTGATCGTGGCCCGCACCGGCACCCCGACGACTTCGACGTTGCCGAGGCCCGGATCCGGGACCGCCGACAGCACGCGGACCGCCGTACGGGCACCGACCCGGTTGGCCCAACCGGCGCTGGCGTTGGCCTCGTGGACGACGACCGGCACCCGGCGCCTGCCACGCACGCCACCACGGGCGGCGAGGTAGGCGGGCAGCGCGACGTAGCCGCCGAAGCCGATCACCACATCGGCCGCGACGTCGTCGAGCACGGCACGTGTCTGCCGGACCGCGCTGCGCACCCGCATGGGCAACCGGATGAGGTCACCCGACGGCTTGCGTGGCAGCGGCACCGGGGTGATGAGCTCCAGGTGGTATCCGCGTTCTGGCACCAGGCGAGTCTCCAGCCCGCGCTGCGTTCCGAGCGCGGTGATCCGGATCCCCGGATCGAGGGCCATCAGGGCGTCGGCGACGGCCATCGCCGGCTCCACATGCCCTGCGGTCCCTCCACCTGCGAGAACCACGGAGATCCCCTGGTCACTTCGCTCCGGCCGCCGGGGTGCGGAAATGGCGGGGTCGTTCACCCGTAACGATGGCCTTCCAATGAGCGAGCCCGACGGCCCGGTTCGTGTTGACGGCCTCCATGATGCCCTGAGCGTCGCACCGGTCCGTCGGCCGCATGGGCGGTTCGCCTCCGGTCGTCCTTCGCCGACGCGCGCGCGGACTTGGCCTTGGCCTTGGGCTTGGCTGCGGGTTTCGGCTTGGCCGGCGTCGTGGGCCGCGTCCGCAGCCGGTCGCGGGCCGCTTCCAGTCGGGTCGGCACGTAGGGCTCTGGCATCGGTAGCCGCAGCAGGCGGTTCACCCTGTCCTCGCGGCCCGCGCGCAACGCCGCCACCGCCTCTGGCTCGTGTCGTGCGGCGTTGGTGATCACGCCCATCATGAGAAGCGTTGTGGCCGTCGCTGTTCCGCCCGCGGAGATCAGGGGCAACTGCAGCCCGGTGACCGGGAGCAACCCCACGACGTACCCGACGTTGATGAACACCTGACCGAGAATCCACAGTGTGGTCGTTGCCGTCAGCAGCCGCAGGAACGGATCGGCCGAGCGCCGGGCGATCCGCATGCCGGTGTAGGCGAACAGCCCGAACAACAGCAGCAGCCCGACCGCCCCGACCAGCCCGAGTTCCTCGCCGATGATCGCGAAGATGAAGTCGTTGTGCGCGTTGGGCAGATAGTTCCACTTGGCGGTTCCCTGACCCAGGCCGTCGCCGAACACGCCGCCGTTGGCCAGGGCATAGCGGGCCTGCCGAGCCTGATACCCGGAGCCCTGGGAATCGTCGCCAGGGTTGAGCCAAGACTGCACCCGGTCGGACCGGTAGCCCGCCGACATCGCGAGGACTGCCGCGGACAGCATGACGGCCACCAGCGAACTGGCGAACACCCGCAGGGGTAGGCCCGCGTACCAGAGCAGCCCCAGCAAGATGATGCCCAGTGACACCGTCTGGCCGAGGTCGGGTTGCAGCACGATGAGGAAGAGGGCCAGCACAGCCGCGGGAACGAGTGGAAAGAGCATCTCGCGCAGCGATGCGCGTTCCAGCCGCCGCGCTGCGAGCAGATGCGCACCCCAGATGGCGAACGCGATCTTGGCCAGCTCCGACGGCTGCATCGAGAAGCCCGCGACGACGAACCACCCGCGAGAACCGTTGGCCTCCTTGCCGATTCCGGGGACGAGCACCAGAACCAGCAGGACCATCGTGACGGCGAAGCCGGGGAAGGCCAGCCGCCGCATGAGGTTCACCGGCATGCGCAGCGCCGCGTAGAACGCGACCAGGCCGACGAAGGTCCACAGCACCTGCTTGGCGAAGATGACCCACGGCGAACCGTCGGCATCGTAGGAGTGCACCCCGGACGCCGAGAGCACCATGGTCAGACCGAGGGTGACGAGTAGTGCCGCCACGGCGATGATCAGGTGAAACGACGTCATCGGACGGCTCAGCCAAACCCCGAACCGGGTGCGCGGCACCGTCGGGGCCTGCACTGGGCCGGTCTGGTCGGCGGCCGTCTCCGGGCCGCCTCGTCGTAGCCGCAATCGGGCGAGGATCGTGCTCATTCCCTACCTGACCACTTCGATAACAGCAGTCACATAAGCAACAGCAGACTCGTTTGCCCCTTGCACCCCAAAATCCTCCCCCGTCACCCCCGTAACGCCGGGGACATCCGACGCGTGTCGCGAAATGCACGCGGCGGCTCAGGCGCCCGCTACGCCCCGACGGCGGCCAGCCACTCGCTGTAGAACAGCGCAACGCCGAGACCACAGGCGATCGCCGTCAGCAACCAGAACCGGATGATCACCGTGGTCTCGGCCCACCCGACCAGTTCGAAGTGGTGATGGAAGGGCGCCATGCGGAACACCCGCCGTCCCGTCGTGCGGAAGGCCATGATCTGCACCACGACCGACGTCACCTCGGCAACGAACAGCGCCCCGAGGACGACGGCCAGCGTCTCGGTGCGGCTCGTCACCGACAGCCCGGCGATTATGCCGCCGAGCGCCAGCGAGCCCGTGTCCCCCATGAAGATCTTCGCTGGGGCGGCATTCCACCACAGGAATCCGATGCACGCACCGGCGGTGGCCGCGGCGACGAGCGCCAGATCCAGGGGGTCGCGCACGTTGTAGCAACCCAGGCCGGGGCTCGTCGCGCACGCGTTGCGGAACTGCCAGAACGTGATCAGCACGTAGGCGGCGGTGACCATCGCCATGGCACCCGCGGCCAGCCCGTCGAGTCCGTCGGTGAAGTTCACCGCGTTCGACCATGCACTGACCAGCACGACGGTGAACAGCACGAACACCGTCGGCGCCAGCGTCACCGTGGCGATCTCGCGCACGTAGGACAGCTCGGCGCTGCCCGGGGTCAACCCGTCGGAGTTGCGGAACTGCAGCGCCAGCACGCCGAACAGCACCGCCGCGACCAGCTGGCCGACCGTCTTGGCGGTCTTGTTGAGGCCGAGATTGCGCGCGCGGCGGATCTTGATCATGTCGTCGACGAATCCGACACCACCCAGCGCCGTGGCCAAACCGAGCACCAGCAGACCCGACGCGGAGGGGCCACGCCCGTCGAGCGCGAGCCCGACCAGGTGGGTGCCCAGGTATCCGGCCCAGATGCCTGCCAGGATCGCGACGCCGCCCATCGACGGCGTGCCGCGCTTCTTGTGGTGACTGGGCGGTCCGTCCTCGCGGATCTCGTGGCCGAACCCCTGCCGGGTGAACAGCCGGATCAACGCGGGCGTCAGCAGGATGGACACCGCCAGCGCGATGCCGACGGCGATGAGGATCTGTCTCATGCGCCGGTCACATTTCCCGGGTCGCTGCGCTCCTGCCCTCCGGAATCCCCGGCGAGCGCATCCGCCAACTTGGCCAGCCCCGCGACCTTGGACGCCTTCACCAGCACCACGTCCCCCTCGCCCAGTTCGGTTCGCAACAGCTCCAGCGCGGCGTCGGCGTCGGCGACCATCGTGGACTCACTGCCCCACGACCCCTCCATCACCGCCCCGTGATGCATGGCGCTCATTGCCCTCCCCGTTCCGACGACGACGAGTCGAGACACATCTAAGCGCACGACCAATCGACCGATGCTGTCATGTTCGGCTATCGCGTCGTCGCCCAGTTCGGCCATCTCGCCGAGCACCGCCCAGCTGCGGCGCCGATCGCCGCCGTCGGCCGCACCGGACTTTGCCATCCAGGCGAGCGCCTTGAGCCCGGCCCGCACCGAGTCGGGGTTGGCGTTGTAGGCGTCGTTGATCACCGTCACCCCGTCGCCGCGGGTAGTCACCTGCATGCGGTGGGCCGACACCGGCCCCGCCGCGGCCAGCGCGGCCGCGACCTGATCGAGGCTCGCTCCGCACTCGAGCGCGACGGCAGCCGCGCACATCGCGTTCGACACCTGATGGTCGCCGTGCACCGCGAGTTCGATGGGGACTTCACCCGCCGCGGCGTGCAGCGTGAACCTGGGCCGGGCCAACTCGTCGAGGACGACGTCACCGGCCCACACGTCGGCGCCGGGCGAACGCGATACGCGGACCACCCGCGCTGCCGTCTTGTCCGCCATGGCTGCCACCGCACCGTCGTCGGCGTTGAGTATCACCACACCGGAGGACGGAACCGACTGCGCCAGTTCGGCCTTCGTCTCGGCGATGGCCTCGCGCGAGCCGAACTCGCCAAGATGCGCGGTGCCGACGTTGAGCACCACCGCGATGGATGGCGGGGCGATCCTGGCCAGTGCGGCGATGTTGCCGCGGTGACGCGCCGACATCTCCAGGATCAAATAGTCGGTGTCGGTGGTCGCGCGCAGCACCGTCCACGGATGCCCCAACTCGTTGTTGAACGAGCCCGGTGGTGCCACCACCGTGCCCAACGGACGGAGCACGGCGGCCAACAGGTCTTTGGTGGACGTCTTTCCCGACGAACCGGTCACCCCGACGATCGTCAATCCGCCCGCGACGAGTTCCGCCGCCACGGCGGCCGCCAGTCTGGCCAGCGCGGCCAGTACCGCAGCGCCCGCCCCGTCCGTGTCGTGCTCGAGCACCCCGGCAGCCGAGTCGACGTCGTCGCCTGCGGGTGACACCACGATGGCGGGCACGCCCACCGGACGCGCGGCGAGCACGGCCACGGCGCCTGCCGCCACTGCTGCGGGGGCGAAGTCGTGTCCATCGGACCGGGCCCCGGGAAGCGCGAGGAACAGCCCGCCCGGCGCGACGGCGCGGGAATCGAATTCGACGGAGCCGGTCACGCGGATGGTGGCGGCGTCCACGGGCGACACGTCGGCGAGCTCGCCGCCGACGATGTCCGCTATCTGGGCAAGCGTCAGGTCGATCATGACCGGTACCCCGCAGCCTCGAGCGACCGAGCCAACTCCTCGCGGTCATCGAACGGCCGCGTATCCCCATGGCTGGTCTGGCCAGCCTCGTGGCCCTTGCCCGCGACGAGCACCACGTCACCGTCGCCCGCCCAGCGGACGGCGTAGTCGATGGCCTCGCGCCGGTCACCGATCTCCACGACGCTGGTCGACGGGCCGGCGACCGCAGACGCGCCCTTCAGAATGGTCGCGCGGATGTCGGCGGGATCCTCGTCGCGCGGATTGTCGTCGGTGACGACGACGAGGTCGGCGAGTTCCGCGACCACCCGGCCCATCGGTTCACGCTTGCCGGGGTCCCGGTTGCCGCCCGCGCCGAACACCACCGCGACGCGCCCCTGGCCGCGTGCCCGCAACGTCTCGAGCACCGCCCGCAACGCGCCCGGCTTGTGTGCGTAGTCGACGAGGGCCAGGAAGTTCTGGCCGCGGTCGATCGGCTCGAGGCGGCCGGGCACGGTGGCCGTCCGCAGCCCGGGTGCGGCCTGGTCCGGCGACACGTCGACCGCGTCGAGCAGTGCCACCGCCAACAGACAGTTGGCCACGTTGTAGCGCCCGGGCAATCCGATGTGAATCCCGTGGTGCACGCCCGCGGGGTCGACGGCCAGGAACTGCTGGCCGCCCTTGTCGACGGCGCGGACTTCCTCGGCCCGCCAGCCCGCCTCGCGGTTCACAACACCGACCGTGACCGGCCGATCCGCCAGCGCCGCGATGGTGCGGCCCGCATCGTCGTCCACGCACACCACGGAAACGTCGGCGTGCGTAGGCGATTGGGGATCGAACAACCGCGCCTTGGCCTCCAGGTAGGCCTCCATCGTGAGATGGAAGTCGAGGTGGTCACGCGACAGGTTGGTGAACCCTCCGACTTCGAAGTGCACCGCATCCACCCGCCCCAACGTCAACGCATGGCTCGACACCTCCATCACCACGGTGTCCACTCCCCGTTCGAGCATCACGGCCAGCAACGCCTGTAGGTCCGGGGCCTCGGGGGTGGTGAGGGCACTCGGCTCGTCGCGGCCGTCGATCCTGATGCCGACCGTCCCGATCAAACCCGCCACCCGACCCGCGGCACGAAGGCCGGCCTCGACCAGATAGGTAGTCGTCGTCTTGCCGGAGGTGCCGGTGACGCCGATGACGCGCAGCTGCCGAGACGGATGACCGTAGACGGCCGCCGCCACCTCGCCGAGCACCGTGCGCGGCGCCGGGTGGATCAGCACCGGCACGCCGATGTCGACAGCGAGCACCTCGAGGCCGGTCGGATCGGTGAGCACCGCGACCGCACCCCGGTCCACCGCGTCGCTGGCATAGGTGGCGCCATGGACGGACGTGCCGGGCAGGGCTGCGAACAAGTCGCCCGCTTCGGCGTCCTGGCTGCGCAGCGTCACCCCGGTGACGTGGACGCCGGAGCAGTCCGATTCCGCCCATCTCATCCCGTGCACACGTCCCACCAGCGATGCGAGGTCATCCCCCTGGGGGTGGCTGGGACGCAACTTCATGGCCTAGACACAGTACCGGCCCGGTTACCGGCACCCTCCGGTCACGCTTGCAGGGTCAACGGCGGACCTGGATCCGGTGACAGCGGCACGTTCTTCCGCTGCAGCAGCCAGGCGTCGATGTTGTGGATGAGCGGCGCCGCCGTCGTGCCCGGTGACCCGTCGGCGGTGCGGTGCGGGTTGTCCATCATCACGCCGACGACGTAGCGGGGGTCGTCAGCGGGCGCCATGCTCGCGAACGTGATCCAGTAGACATCGTCGTAGTAGCAGCCACAGCCCGGGTTGATCTGCTGCGCCGTTCCCGTCTTGCCCGCGATCTGGTAGCCCTCGACGGCGGCTCCCGATCCGGTGCCCTGCTGGGTGCCCTGCGGATCCTTCTGGATCGTTGCCCTCAACATGTTGCGCACGGTCCTCGCCGATTCCGGCGAGACGACGCGCACAGCCTCCGGTCGAGGCTCGTCGACGCGGGTGCCATCGGCGGCGACGGTGGACTTGATGATGCGCGGCGGGATTCGCAGACCGTCGTTGGCGATGGCCTGGTACATCCCCGTCATCTGCAGCAGCGTCATCGAAAGGCCTTGTCCGATGGGCAAGTTGGCGAAGGAGCTACCCGACCACTGGTCGATGGGCGGCACCAGGCCAGCGCTCTCGCCCGGCAGACCGACGCCGGTGCGCTGCCCGAGGCCGAACTTGTCGGCCATGTCGGCCCAGCGCTCCGGGCCGACCCGCTGAGCGAGCATCAGCGTGCCGACGTTGGATGACTTCCCGAACACCCCGGTGGTGGTGTACGGCATGACGCCGTGCTCCCAGGCGTCGTGCACGGTGACGCCACCCATGTCGATGGCGCCGGGCACCTGCAACACCTCGTCGGGGTTCGTCAGGCCGAACTCGATGGCCGAGGCCGCGGTGATGATCTTGTTCACCGAACCCGGCTCGAACGGCGAGGACACCGAGAGGTTGCCGAGCTCGCGGTCTTCCTGCCTGCCGATGTCCTGCGCCGGGTCGAAGGTGTTGTCGTTGGCCATCGCCAGCACCTCGCCGGTCTTGGCGTCGAGCACGACGCCCGACACGTTCTTGGCGCCGGAAAGCACCCGGGCCTGCTGCACCTGCTGCTGGACGTAGAACTGGATGTCGTCATCGATGGTCAGCTGGATCGTCGACCCATCCACCGCGTCGTGCCGGTTGCGGTAACTGCCGGGGATCACCACGCCGTCGGAGCCGCGGTCATACGTGACGGAGCCGTCGGTGCCTGCCAGCTTGGCGTCGAGCGAATCCTCGAGGCCCAACAGACCGTGCCCGTCCCAGTCGATGCCGCCGACGATGTTGGCGGCCAGCGATCCACCGGGGTACTGGCGGATGTCCTGACGCTCAGCACCCACCTCGGGGTACTTCGTGGTGATCGCGTCGGAGATGGCGGGATCGACGGCGCGGGCCAGATAGACGAAGGAGTCCTTGCTCTTCAGCTTCTTGAGCACGGTCGCGGTGTTCGGCTTGTTGTTCAGCAGACCGGAGACGCCCGCGGCGATCTCGGCCAGCCGCTTGGCAGGGTCGGGTGCGTCGGGCTTCTTCGCCTTCGTCTCGGCCAGCTGCTGCTGGACCTTCGTCGGCTGGAACGTCAGTGCCCGAGCCTCGATGGTGAACGCCAGCTTGTCGTCGTTGCGGTCGACGATGCTGCCGCGCACCGCCTTCTCCACGTCGGTGACCTTGAGCTGACCCGCCGCTTCGGCACGCAGTCCCGCCGCCTTCGGTACCTGAAGGTTGAACAGCTGCGCCGCCGCGACCAACAGCAGCAGTGCGATGACGGCGTTGCCGACCCGGTGCCGGAACGTGAATGACGCACTGCGCGAACCGGTATCGGCCGCCGGCTCCCGGGTGCGCCTGGCCCGCGCCGAATGCGACTGGTCGTTCGACGGCTTCGGCGCCTTCGGCTTCTTGTCGGGACGGCTCATGCCGGAGGCTCCACGACCGGCGCTACGGGGACGTCCGCGCCAGGAGGCGGTCCTGGCAGCGGCGCGACCTCTGGCGAGGCGAGATGCGGCACCAGGGCCGGGTCCGCCGGAGCGGGCACGGCGAGTGGAGCCGGGGCGGGGGCGGCCAGCACCACGCCGGGCACGGGCACCTCGGGGTTGGGTGTCAACGCCGGCCTCGGCGGGAGGTGGACCGTCACTTCGCGGGGTTCGACGACGCGCGGCGCGGGCGCGGCGGGGGGCGCGGGCGGAGGCTCGTCGGCCAGTGGCGAGTTCAGCGGCGGCGGCGGAACCCCTTCGGCCGGTTTGGGTGTACCCACCACCATCCAATTGCCTGCCGGGTCCTGCACCAGGTGGGCGGTGTCCTTGGACGGGATCATGCCCAGGTTGCGTGCGGCCTCGGCGAGGGCCGGCGCGGCCTGCGCCTCGAGCACGTCGCGCTCCAGCGCCTCCTTCTGCTGAAGCAGAGCCTGGTTCGTTTCGCGGATGCTGCCCAACTGATACGAGCGCTCGGCGGCGTCGGTCGACAGCCACAGCGTGACGGCGAGTCCGAGCCCGAGGGCCCCGATCACCAGCACGACGAACGGCACCCTGGTGACGAACCTGCGCGGATCGAAATCGATGGACGCGAGTTTGACGAGCAGTCGCTCGCGTAGCGGCAGCCGAACGACCTTGGGCGCCTTGGCTTTACGCGCCTTGGCGCGGGCCTTGGCCTGCGCGGCGTTCTTGGGCCGAGCTGGCGCGCCGGTGACCCTGGGGATGGGGCTGGTCTGCGGCGCCGAGCGGCGCGGCCGTTGCTCGCGTGTCGAGCGCCGCTTGCGGGGCGGGGCTTCCTTCGCGCGTCGTGCGGCCGGCTCGCGGGTGGCGCGACGGCGATCGTCTCTGCTGCGTACCGGATCAGGTCGCTTGGCCATCACGGAACTTCCCTTCTGACAACCTTTTCCAGTGCTCGCAGCCGGACGGATGCGCTACGGGGATTGAGATCGAGCTCGGCGCCGCTTGCCTTCTCGGCGCCACGGGTCAGCGAAACGAAATCCGGTTCGTAGCCGGGCAATTCGACGGGAAGTCCGGACGGCGTGCGCGATGCGGTCGCGGCGGCGAACAGGCCCTTGACGATCTTGTCCTCCAAGGACTGATACGCCATGACCACGATGCGCCCGCCGGCGGGCAGTGCCGACATCGCGGCGGGAACCGCCTCGGCCAGCGAGTCGAGTTCGGCGTTGACGGCGGTGCGAAGGGCTTGGAAGGTGCGCTTGGCGGGATGGCCGCCGGTGCGGCGGGTGGCGGCGGGGATGGCGGCATACAGCAGTTCCACCAGCTCGCCGGTGGTGGCGAGCGGCTTGCTGGCGCGCTGGCGCACGATCCTGTCGGCGATCCGGGACGCGAAGCGCTCTTCCCCGAACTCCCGGAGCACACGCGTCAGCTCCCTCTTGTCATAGGTATTGAGGATCTCGGCGGCCGTCAACGGGGCGTCCGGATCCATCCGCATGTCCAGGGGCGCGTCCTTGGAGTAGGAGAAACCGCGCTCGGCCAGGTCCAACTGCATCGACGACACGCCGAGGTCGAACAGGACGCCGTCGACCGTGGCGTCGTCGCGGTCGGCCCAATAACCGTCGTACCGCGTGCGGACGAGCGTGACCCGGTCGCCGAACGGCGCCAGCCGCTCCCCCGCGATGCGAAGGGCATTGGGATCGCGGTCGAGCCCGACCAGCCGCAACCCGGGCAGATCGGTGAGGAATCGCTCGGCGTGGCCGCCGGCGCCGAGCGTGGCGTCGACGAGGACGGCACCGGCGCCCGTCACGTCGCGGCGGGTCAGTGCGGGGGTGAGGAGTTCGACGCAACGGTCGAGCAGTACCGGGACGTGTCCGTGATCGTCGGGCATGGGAGCACCTTCCTCCAGCACCCTGGACATCGCCCGTGCATCGAGGTCCCTGTCCGAGGTCGCGGACCTGGCGTTGGGGAAGTACGCCAGGGCCGGTTCGGGCAAGGGCCACGCTGCACGGGCTATGTCCCGGCCAGCCTCCGAATCAAATGATGTCGCGCAGAGTTTCATCGCTGGCCGCGGAGAAGTTCTCTTCGTGGGTCTCCTGGTAGTCCTGCCAGGCCTGGGCGTTCCAGATTTCCAGGTACTTGATCGACCCGATCACGACGCACTCCTTGGTGAGGTTTGCGTACCGGCGGTGATCGGCCGTCAAGGTGATGCGGCCTTGAGCGTCGGGATGTTGCTCGTCGGTTGCGGCGGCCAGGTTGCGCAGGAAGGCGCGGGCATCCGGGTTACTCCGAGACGCCTGCGTCAGCCGCTCGGCCAACGCCTCGAACTCGGCGCGTGGATAGACCGCGAGGCTGTGATCTTGACTCTTGGTGACCATCAACCCCCCTGCCAGCGCGTCGCGGAACTTGGCGGGCAGCGTGAGCCGCCCCTTGTCGTCGAGCTTGGGCGTGTAGGTGCCGAGGAACATCCCGACACCTCCCACCACTCGGGAGTCCCGAGTCGCTTCCGCCCTGCTGACGGAGCTCCGGTCGCTCCGTCGGACGCCACTTTACCCCACAATCCCCCACTTTGCTCCATCTGCTGGCAAAACTTGGGTCTCGTTCCCCACCGTCCACCACTGACTGGGATTTTCTGGGGCACATGGCAGCGCCTCAACCACCGGCCATGGCGCGAAACCGCAGTTAGACGCGGTCAGCGACGGTGGTGGGGCGAAGTGGGGCGTGGCATCTGCCGATGGGGGCTACTCCCGCGAATCCGGCGTGTCGCAGACACATAAAAAGGGGTAGCTCTCGCTCGAGAGCTACCCCTGAACCGACGTGACGATCACTCGTCGAAGCGGCGGCGGAACCTGTCTTCCATGCGGTTGGTGAACGAGCCGCCGGACCCCTTCGACTTCTTCTGGCGCGAGGCAGGAGAATCCGAGCCGGGAGCTTCCTTGCCGCCGGGCACCCGTGGCCCGGTGATGGCGTAGACCACGCCGCCGAACATCACGACGAAACCGACGATGCTGACGATGAGGAACGCGTGGTTCACGTTTGCGTAGAACGGGACGCCCGACACCAACAGCGCCAGGCCGATGACGAAGAGAACGCCGCCTTGCAGCCGGCGCCGAGCCGACGGAGCGCGCAGATTGCCGCCACGAACGCTGGACGCGAACTTGGGGTCCTCGGCATAGAGAGCGCTCTCGATCTGGTCGAGCATGCGCTGCTCATGATCGGAGAGTGGCATCCGTGCCTCCCTTTTGCCGCGGCCGTCACATCTGTTGAACATCAGGTATGCCCGAATGTACGGGCGCCTAACGCCAATGATACGAGGTCGATCTGACCCGTACCACCTTGTTCAGTGCTCGATTGTACGGCGTTGACCACACTGACCGAGCCAGCACGCCAATGACGGAACCGGGACCGGATAATGGCATCACTCCGCATTCCCCACCGCGAAGGACACCAAGGGTTGTCGACGTTTCTGATCGAGCTGTCGCAGGACGACATGGCGAAGCGCCTCGGCGACGCTCTGGGCGTCTACGTCGACGCGATGCGGTACCCCCGTGGGACCGAGGAACAGCGGGCGTCGATGTGGCTGGAACACACCCGAAGACGGGGCTGGAAGGCGGTGGCTGCCGTCGAAGCGCCCGACGCGAGCGCCGACTTGGCGACCGCACCCATGGTCGGAATCGCCTACGGCTACTGCGGTGCACCCGACCAGTGGTGGCAGCAACAGGTGGTCACGGGCCTGCAGCGCGGCGGAAGCGACAGCTCGCACATCGCCGAGCTGATGGGGAACTACTTCGAGCTCACCGAGCTGCACATTCAGCCAAGGGCGCAAGGCCGAGGACTGGGCGAAGCGCTCGCGCGACGCCTGCTCACCGGACGTCGGGAGTCACACGTACTGCTCTCCACACCGGAGATCAACGGCGAGTCCAATCGCGCGTGGCGGCTGTACCGCAGGCTCGGATTCACCGACGTGATCCGCGGCTACCACTTTGCGGGCGACCCGAGGCCGTTCGCCATTCTTGGCCGGTCACTGCCGCTTTAACGGTGCCGGTCTGGCACGATGACCGGGTGCCAGACCGCCGCAGCCGAACACGAGGCCGCACGCCACGCCGCAACCGGATGCTGGCGCTGTTCCTCTTGTTGCTGATCCTCCCGACGGCCGTCGGCTGCGTCCGGGTCCGGGCGTCGATCACGGTATCGCCGGACGACCGGGTGTCCGGCCAGATCATCGCGGCCGCCAAGGCGCATGACGACAGCGACAAGGGGCCGCAGCTCCTCAACACGCTGCCGTTCAGCAACAAGGTGGCGGTCTCGGAGTACTCGCGCGACGACTACGTCGGCTCGCAAGCCGTCTTCTCCGACCTCACCTTCGCCGAACTGCCCCAGCTAGCGAACATGAACCGCGACGCGGCAGGCGTCGACATCTCGCTGCGCCGAGCCGGTGACCTGGTGATCCTCGAGGGACGTGCCGACCTGACGTCCCTGAACGACCCGGAAGCCGACGTGTCGCTGAGCGTGTCCTTCCCCGGCGAGGTGACCTCGACCAACGGCGACCAGATCGCCTCCGACGTCGTCGAATGGAAGCTTCGCCCCGGCGTCGTGAGCACCATGAGCGCGCAGGCCCGCTACACCGACCCGAGTGCCCGGTCCTTCACCGGAGCGGCACTCTGGCTGGGCTTCGCGGCGTTCCTGGTGGCAGGCATCGTCGCGGGCGTCGCCTGGGTCAGTAGGGACCGCAGCCCGGTGCCTGCCGATCCGCGCGGGTCGACGGGCTGACCCAGCTCACCCTGGGTTGCCTCGAACGGCCTGCCAGGCTCTACTCTGAATGCACTCCCGGGGTACAGGAAAGGGGCGCCCGCTGAGCGTGGATGCAGCGGCACCGTCGGCCGTCGAGCTGGCGGGCGCCGTCACCGATCAATTGCGGGACTATCTCCGCGAGCGCCGAAGCGCTTGCGCCTACATAGGCGCCGATTACGCGGAGCTCACCGCCGCGCTCGAGGAGTTCGTGCTGCGCGGAGGCAAGCGGCTTCGGCCGGCGTTCGCGTACTGGGGGTGGCGCGCCGTCTCCGGCGACGACACGGCGAGTCCCGACATCCTGCGCCTGTTCTCCGCACTGGAACTGCTGCACGCGTGCGCGCTGGTGCACGACGACGTCATCGACGCATCGGCGACGCGGCGCGGCCTGCCCACCGTGCACCGGTTGTTCGCCGACCGTCACCGGGACCGGAACTGGCTCGGGTCGCCCGAGCAGTTCGGCCTGTCCGCGGCGATCCTGCTCGGCGATCTGTCGCTGGTGTGGGCCGACGACATCGTCGCCTCCGTCGATCTGCCGCTGGCCGCGCATCGCCGGGTGCAACGCGTCTGGGCGGACATTCGCACCGAGGTGCTCGGCGGGCAGTACCTCGACATCGCGGCCGAGGCCAGCGGCGCCGACACGGTGGCATCGGCGATGACCGTGAACACCTACAAGACCGCGTCGTACACGATCTCCCGACCGCTGCAGCTCGGCGCGGCCGCCGCGGCGGACCGTCCCGACGTGCAGGCGACGTTCCACGAACTCGGCACCGACCTCGGGGTGGCGTTCCAGCTGCGCGACGACGTCCTCGGGGTGTTCGGCGATCCCGCCGTGACCGGCAAGCCCTCCGGCGACGATCTGCGGTCGGGCAAGCGCACGGTGCTGCTCGCCGAGGCCATCGAACGTGCCGAGAAGAGCGATCCGGTAGCCGCGAAGCTGCTGCGCATCTCGGTCGGCGCCGAGTTGACCGACCAGCAGGTCCGCGAGCTGTGCCTGGTCATCGAGTCCGTCGGCGCGCTGGCTGCGGTGGAGGACCACATCGACCTGCTCACCCGTCGCGCGCTCGACGTGCTGAACGCGGCACCGATCGACGTGCACGCCAAGGCCGGCCTTGCCGAGCTCGCCAGACGGGCATCCAACCGGTCCGCCTGAGGAGCATGACTACCCCGACGTCGATGCGAGACCCGAGAACCGGGTTGGCATCCGGTATTTCGCGGCTGATGGCGTTCGCGACGTCTCCGGAGGCCCGTCCCGCCCTGCTCGGATTCCTTGGGGCCGTGCTGATTACGCTCGGTGGTCTCGGCGCGGGCAGCACGCGGCTGCACGACCCGCTACTGGAGTCGCTGCACCTGTCCTGGATGCGCTTCGGCCACGGCCTAGTGGTGTCGTCGGTACTGCTGTGGGGCGGTGTCGCGCTGATGCTGGTGTCGTGGCTGTGGCTGGGGCGGCGGGTGGTGGATGGAAGCGCCACCGAGTACACGATGATCGCGACGACGGGGTTCTGGCTAGCGCCGCTGCTGCTTTCGGTTCCGGTGTTCAGCCGCGACACCTACTCCTACCTGGCGCAGGGCGCCCTGCTGCGTGACGGGCTCGACCCGTACGTCGTTGGCCCGATCGACAATCCGAACTCGTTGCTGGACAACGTGAGTCCGATCTGGACCACGACCACCGCACCATATGGCCCGGCGTTCATCCTGGTCGCCAAGTTCGTCACGTTGGTGGTCGGCAACGACGTGGTCGCCGGGACGATGCTGCTTCGGCTGTGCATGTTGCCCGGCCTGGTGATGCTGATCTGGGCCGCCCCACGGGTTGCGCGTCACGTCGGCGCCAATGGCGCTGCCGCACTGTGGATCTGCGTCCTCAACCCGCTGGTGATCATCCATCTGATGGGCGGCGTGCACAACGAGATGCTCATGGTCGGGTTGATGATGGCGTCCATCGCGCTGACCTTCGCGGGCCGTCCCGTGTGGGGCGTCAGCCTGATCGCGATCGCCGTCGCGGTGAAGGCAACCGCAGGCATCGCCCTGCCGTTCATGGTGTGGGTGTGGATGCACCGGCTGCGGCAGCGCCGGAAGCTCGCCGCGGTTCCCGCGTTCGCGACGGCAACGGCCGCTTCGGTCGTCATCTTCGGCGTGGTGTTCGCCGTGCTGTCGTGGCTGGCGGGCGTCGGCCTCGGTTGGCTGACCGCACTCGCCGGTTCGGTCAAGATCGTCAACTGGTTGACCCTGCCCACGGCCGTGGCGAACCTGACCAACGCCATCGGCGGCCTGTTCCTGCCGGTGAACTTCTACGCCGTGCTCGACGTCACCCGCATCATCGGCATCGCCATCATCGCGATCTCACTCCCCTTGCTGTGGTGGCGGTTTCGCCACGACGACCGCGAGGCGCTCACCGGCATCGCCCTTGCGATGCTGATCGTGGTGCTGTTCGTGCCCGCGGCGCTGCCCTGGTACTACACCTGGCCCCTTGCCGTGGTGTCCGCGCTGGCGCAGAGCCGCTCCGCGATCGCGCTGATCGCCGGGTTCTCGACGTGGATCATGGTCATCTTCAAGCCCGACGGGTCACACGGCATGTACTCGTGGCTACACGTGTTGCTGGCCGCCAGTTGCGCTGCGGTGGCGTGGTATTCGCTCGCCAAGGCGCGCGAGGCGCCCGAGCACCCAGAGGATCAGCCCGCGGTCAGTACGCCATAGCCTGTGCGCGACGCACTACCTCGCGTGCCTGATGGCTACCCAGCGCGTCGACGGGACGCGCGTTGGGCTGCGGTTCGGTTGCCCCGTCGCGCTGGATCGACAGCGACGGATCCGGGGTGAACAGCCAACGCAGGATCTCGGTCGTGCCGTACCCGCCATCGTGCAGCACCACCAGCAGCCCGGGCAGGGGCTTGAGCACGCGTCCCGAATCGTCGAAGAAGGCCTTGGGCACCACGATGATGCCGTCGCGGCGTATCGCGATCAGATGTCGTTCACGCAGGTGCTGATGCACCTTGGTGACGGGGATGCCCAGCAGGGACGCCACTGCCGGAAGGTCGTAGACGGCTTCGTCGGGATCGAGAACGTCCTCGGCAGCCGGAATGTTGCTCACGCGTCCGAGTCTAAGATGCGAGCGTGTCGACCAGCCAGCGATCGGACCCGCTCATCGGGGCGGTTCTCGACGGTCGCTACCGGGTGGACGGGATGATCGCGACCGGCGGCATGTCCACCGTGTACCGCGGGCTCGACGTCCGGCTGGACCGGCCGGTCGCACTCAAGGTGATGGATTCCCGCTACGCCAACGACCAACAGTTCCTGACACGGTTCCAGCGCGAGGCCCGCGCCGTCGCCCGGCTCAAGGATCCCGGGCTGGTTTCGGTGTATGACCAGGGCTTCGACGCCCAGCACCCGTTCCTAGTGATGGAACTCGTCGAGGGCGGCACGCTGCGCGAGCTGCTGCACGAACGAGGCCCGATGCCTCCCCACGCCGTCGCCGCCGTGCTGGCGCCGGTGCTGAGCGGCCTGGCGGTGGCCCACCGCGCCGGCCTGGTGCACCGCGACGTGAAGCCCGAGAACGTGTTGATCTCCGATGACGGAGACGTCAAGATCGCCGACTTCGGTCTGGTCCGCGCGATCGCCGAGGCGAAGATCACGTCGACCAGCGTCATCCTTGGTACCGCCGCCTACCTTTCACCCGAGCAGGTGGGCACCGGCGACGCGGGCCCGCGCAGCGACGTCTATGCGGTCGGAGTGCTGGCCTACGAACTCCTCACGGGCGACACGCCGTTCAAGGGCGACACCGCATTGTCGGTGGCATACCAGCGGATGGACAACGACGTGCCTCCGCCGAGCGCCGCGATCGCGGGCATTCCAGCGCAATTCGACGAATTGGTGTTGTGCGCGACGGCGCGCAACCCGGCCGACCGGTACGCCGACGCGCAGGACATGGGCACCGAACTGGCCGCGATCGCCGAGGAACTCGGGCTGCCGCCCTTCCGGGTGCCCGCGCCACGCAACTCGGCGCTGCACGCCTCGGCCACCGCTCAACACGCCCCGGCGCCCACCGAAAGAAACACCGAACGAACCACCGAGGCCACGACCTCGAGAACCACGACCTCGAGAACCACGACATCGAGGACCGCCACCGTTCGCCCGCCGCAGCAGCACACTCGCGAATTCACCCGCGGCCCAGACGATTGGCCGTCGGACCCGGACCGGTTCGCAGGCATCGAGATCGATGAGTTCGAGTGGGCCAGGCAGCGCGCCAAGCGGATGTCGCTGTTCTGGATCGTGGCGATCCTGACCCTGGCCGGCCTCGTCGCCGCAGGCGCGTGGACGCTGGGCAGCAACTTGCAGGGACTGCTGTAGGTCAGTCCCGCAACATCTCGGCGACCAGGAACGCCAGCTCCAAGCTCTGCTGGGTGTTCAGTCGCGGGTCGCAGGCGGTCTCGTAGCGGCCCGCCAGGTCGGAATCCGAGATGTCCTGTGCCCCACCAAGACACTCGGTGACGTTCTCACCGGTGATCTCGACGTGGATGCCGCCGGGGTGGGTGCCCAGCGAGCGGTGCACCTCGAAGAAGCCCTGCACCTCGTCGACGATCCTGTCGAAGTGCCGCGTCTTGTAGCCGGTGGACGACTCGTGCGTGTTGCCGTGCATCGGGTCGCACTGCCAGATCACCTGATGACCGGACGCCTGGACCTTCTCGATGATCGGGGGCAGCACGTCGCGCACCTTGCCGTTGCCCATCCGGCTGACCAGGGTCAGACGCCCAGGCACGTTGTGCGGGTCGAGCCGTTCGACGTACTCCACGGCCAACTCGGGTGAGGTGGTCGGGCCGATCTTGACGCCGATCGGGTTGGCGATCACCTCGGCGAAAGCCACGTGGGCACCGTCGAGTTGACGGGTGCGCTCGCCGATCCAGACGTAGTGCGCCGACAGGTCGTAGAGCTTCGGTTCGCCCTCTGCCTCCACATCCATCCGCAGCATGGCGCGCTCGTAGTCGAGAACCAGCGCCTCGTGGCTGGCGTAGATCTCGGCGGTCTGCAGGTTGCGGTCGTCGACGCCGCAGGCGCTCATGAAGCGCAGCCCGCGATCGATCTCGCCGGCAAGCGCCTCGTAGCGCGCGCCCGCTGGCGAGGTGCGCACGAACTCCCGGTTCCAGTCGTGCACCTTCTGCAGCGACGCCATACCCGACGAGGTCAGAGCACGCACCAGGTTCATCGCCGCGCTGGCGTTGGCATAGGCGCGTACCAACCGGGACGGATCGTGTTCGCGCACCGCGGCATCCGGGGCGAAGCCGTTGACCATGTCGCCGCGGTAGGACCGCAGGCCCAGCGCATCGAGGTCCGCCGAGCGCGGTTTGGCGTACTGCCCGGCGATGCGGGCCACCTTCACCACGGGCACGCTGGCGCCGTAGGTCAGCACGACGGCCATCTGCAGCAGCGTGCGGATGTTGGCGCGGATGTGCGGTTCGGTGTTGTCGACGAAGGTCTCGGCGCAGTCACCGCCCTGCAGCAGGAATGCCTCGCCCCGCGCGACGTCGGCGAGCTGGGCCTTGAGCCGCTCGATCTCCGACGGCACGGTGACCGGCGGAACGCTCTCCAGCACGGTGCGCATCGCCTTGGCTTGGTCGGCCGGCCAGCTGGGCTGCTGCGCAGCTGGCTTGGCCAGCGCAGCGTCGAGCCTCATCCGCAGACCCTCGGGCAGCGGGGGCAGCGACGGGAGCTGGTCGATGGGTACGTCGACGGTCCAGTTCACCCGTCTATGGTAACTGGGCGAGACGACCGGTTTTACCAGGCATAGCCGCAGTTCAGGCGCGTGCGGCCCAGGCCCCGTCGTCGCCGTGTTCGTCGTGGCGGCCCTCCGTCATCAACTGAAACCGGCGCAGATTGTGCTGGGCGTCGACGAGCGCGTCGTGCGCATCGCGCGGCCGCGGCGGCATCCGTGGGGAGCCCCGCTCCTCCCAGAACTGGCGCAGTTCCCTGGTGAACCGCGGTATCGCAGGCGGCAGGTCGGTCATCGGGCCCCACAGCTGGCACAGCACCACATGGTCGTATGCGCCCACCCAGGCCCACAACTCGATCGGCTCGTCACCGTCGATGTCGAAGAAGTCCTCGAGGTCGGCGCGGATCTGCCGCCGAGACCGCCACAGTCGCGACGACGGCGACGGCAGCTTCGGCAGGACGTGCCTGCGCACCCACTGGCCCGCCCGCTCCGGATCGAATTCGGTTGAGATGGCGTAGTATTCGCGGCCGTCCTCGGCCGCGACGCCGATGGAGATCAGCTCGATCGTCCGCCCGTTGTCGATGAATTCGGTGTCGTAGAAGTAGCGCACGTCTCAGGCCACCTCCACGCTGTTGGAGCGCGGCGGCGCAGGGGCGGCGTGGATCTCGCGGTCGAGTTCCTTGTCGACCTCGGCGTCGTCGGGGAACTTGGGCATCCCCGAAACCGCGTCCTGCAGCCACAGCTTGGCCTGAATCACGGGGCGACGCAGCCACCGTTCCCGCTCCAACGCCTTGTGCATCTTGCGCGGCCGGCTGGTGTAGCGCCAGCGCGCCCACGGTGCGTGCGGCCGTGACAGCCGGATCGCGCCGACGAACAGCAGAGGGGTGATGAACATGCCGACCAGTCCCGTCCACACCTTGCCCTTGAACAGCACGACGACGGCCAGCATCAGGGTGAATACGGCCAGCAGCACGACCGACGTCCGTGCGAGCACCGAGTGGTCGTTCTGCCAGATGCCGATGTCGAAGAACGACAGCGGATTGAAACCCAGCATCAGCAGTCCTGCGACGGCGATCGCGGCGAACACCGCGTCCACCGACGTGCGTCCGTCCTCGGCCCAGTACACGTCCGAGAGGTGCAGGATCAGGGCGAACTCGTCGAGGACGAGGGCGGCGCCGATGCCGAACAGGATGGCGGCGCCCGTAAATTCGGGTACTCCCCCGTTGACGGCCAGCGTCACCATGGTGACGCCGGAGATCATGACCAGCACCACGCCGATCACCGCGTGGTGGATGTGCACGCCGCCGTGACCCATGTTGCGCGGCTGCCACCACTTGTGCGGAGCGTCGCTGCCGGCGTGGGCGCGGATGTAGCGGACGATGGTTCGCGTCACGAAGAACGTGAGGATGAATGCAATCAGACAACACAGCAGCGGCAGCCGGTCGCGCGTGATGAAGTCCAGCTGGATGCTCAGATGCACGGTGGAAACTTACGCCGACCTGCGGGCGTGGCGGAACCGATGGTGCCCGACTCGCCGGGACGCCCCGATAGGCTGTTTGGCGAAATGAGTATTTTGCGCGCCCCGGAGCGGGCGCAGGTGTGGTCCACCGTCGGCTGGCGGCTGTTCCAGCTGCTTACGTTGGCCGCGCTGGCGTGGGCGGGCTGGCGCTTGCTTCTCGATGCGCCGTACCGCATCGACATCGACGTGTATCGGATGGGCGGGCGCGCCTGGCTGGACGGTGCGCCGCTGTACAGCGACGGCACCATGTTCCATACCGTGGCCGGCCTGGACCTGCCCTTCACGTATCCGCCGCTGGCCGCGATCGTCTTCGCACCGTTCGCGTGGTTGTCGCTTTCAGCCGCGGGCGCCACCATCACGGTGATCACGTTGCTGCTGTTGATCGTGTCGACGTGGATCGTGCTGACGCGGCTGCGGGTGTGGGAGCGCTCCGCCATCGGGTCGGCGTGGCTGCGGCGCAGCTGGCTCGCGGCGGCGATCGTGGCCCCCGCGGTGATCTACCTCGAGCCGATCCGGTCGAACTTCGACTTCGGTCAGATCAACGTCGTGCTGATGACGCTGGTGATCGCGGACTGCGTCCCACGCCGTACGCCGTGGCCCCGCGGGCTGCTGCTCGGAGTGGCGATCGCACTGAAGCTCACCCCGGCGGTGTTCCTGCTGTACTTCCTGCTGCGCCGGGACACCAGGGCCCTGCTGGTATCGGCGGCCTCGGTGGTGGTGGCCACGCTGATTGGGTTCGTGCTCGCCTGGCGCGACTCCTTCCAATATTGGACGCACACGGTGCACGACACCGGCCGGATCGGCACGGCGACACTGAACACCAACCAGAACATCGCGGGCATGCTGGCGCGGCTGGGTCTCGGCGACACCGCCCGCTTCGTGTTGTGGGCACTGGCCTGTGTCGCGGTGTTGGGGTTGGTGGTCTGGGCGGCGCGGCGGGTGCTCGCCGAGGCCGGACCCGACGGCTCGGATCAGGCAGGCAGCGGCGAGGCCGCAGTGCTTGCCCTGATCTGCGTCGCGATGTTCGGACTCGTCGTATCGCCGGTGTCGTGGTCACACCATTGGGTGTGGGTGCTGCCGACGGTCGTGGTGACCGTCGTCGTTGCCTTCCGGCACCGCAACGTCGCCCTGGCGGCGCTCACGGCGGTGGGCCTGGCCTTGATGGTGTGGACGCCGATCACCTTGATGCCCGAACATCACGAAACCTCCGCGCCGCTGTGGCGACAGCTGGCGGGTGGTTCGTATCTGTGGTGGGCGCTCGCCGTGATCGCGGTGATCGGCTCGGCCGCCGGGGCCGTCAGCGGGCGCCGGGACCGGACGCGCGGACCTGCCCGCGCCGCGGCACCCGTGGTGGCGGCGAACTAACCGGCCGCTGCGGTGGGCATGCGGGATGGCGGCTTGCCATCGGTCGTGCCGGTCGTGCTCTCCTTGACGTCGGCCGCGTACAGGTCGACGTACTCCTGACCGGACAACTGCATCAGCTCGTACATCACCTCGTCGATGACGGCCCGTTCGATGAAGCGGTTGCCTGCCAGTCCCTCGAACCGGGAGAAGTCCATCGGCTTGCCGATCCGCACCTCGACCCGGCCGAACCGCCACATCTTGGTGCCGGGCGGGTTGACCACGTCGGTGCCGACCATGGCCACGGGGATGACCGGAACGCCGGTCTCCAGCGCCAACCGGGCCAGGCCCGTCTTGCCCTTGTACAACCGGCCGTCGGGTGACCGGGTGCCCTCCGGGTACATGCCGAGCAGCTTGCCTTGACCCAGGATGCGCTGGGCGGTGTTCAGCGCGGCCTGCGCGGCGTCGGCGTCGGCACGGTCGATCGGCACCTGTCCGGCAGCGGTGTAGAACCAGCGTTGAAACCACCCACTGAGCCCGGTGCCGGTGAAGTACTCGGCCTTCGCCAGGAAGGTGATTCTGCGCTTGACCACCAGCGGTAGGTAGAAGCTGTCGGCAACGGCTAGGTGGTTACTGGCGAGGATGACGGCGCCGGAGTCCGGAACATATTCCAGCCCTTGAACTTTCGGGCGGCCCAACAACGACAGCAGCGGTCCCATGAAGACGTATTTGAACAGCCAATACCACATCGAACCTCCCGCGTCGGGCGCCCGGACGGTGCCCTGCGACAACTTTACCCACGCGTTGCGGCGTCGACCACGCAGACCACGGTCCAGCGGCGCAGGTCACTCCTCGACGGTGACGGGGATGTGCTGATATCGGCCGGGGCCCGTCGGGGGCGGCCCGTCGTCCGGCGGCTGCGGCCCGGACGGGGGCTCGTCGGACGGCTGAGGCGGTTCGGGCGGTTCGGGTGGTTCGGTGGCACCGGCACTCTCCGCCATGGCGCGCACGACCGCCAACAGTGCGACGCTGTGCTCTGCGATCACGGTCAGCAACGGGTGCTGTTCGCCATTCACCAGTGCTGCCAGCGCACACACCGGGCACCACACCTGCTGGCACTTGCCGGCACCGCCGGCAGTCGCACGCATGGCCGCCAGTCGCACGGCGGGATCGAGTCGGTCCAGGATGGCCTGCGCGAGCTGGCGCAGTTCGGGACCAATGTCGGGGTGAGAGCCACTCACCGCGGCCACACCTCCGGATCTGGTCGAAAACGCACCGTCAGTTCACTGCCACGCAATTGGGCGTCCATCACGATGCATCGCCGCAGGACGGACGCCAACCGAACCCGTCGCCGCATGCCACCGGCACCGATGATCAGATCGTCGTCGACCCGGCCCAGCGTCAGTGCGCCGGAATCGACCTGCGGCAACTCTAGCCGCAACCGGTATACCGCATCGAGCCCAGATCCTGATTCGCGGTCGACGACGGGCCGCAGCGGTCCTGGCGGCGGCGATCCGCCGCGATGGCGCGCACTGTCGAGCAGCTCGGCAAGCGCCTTGGCACCGATCGGCTCGCCGGCCAGGTGGGGCACCAGCACCAGCTTGACGTCACCGATGGCGGCATCGAGTTCCTCGAGCACGGCGCGCTGCTCGGTGATCCGCTCGGCGTACCAGTCGAAGGCGGGATGCTCGGGAAGGTTGCGGTACTCATACGAATCATCCTGAAGCAGAACTTGATTCACGATGAGTTCTTCGACGGAGACGCCCATCAGTGCAAGCGAACCCAGGGTGCGGGCCGCCTCCGCGGCCACTACGCGTTCGGGAGTGAGCACCAGGTGGGCGCCGACGCGCGAGCCATCGACCAGCAGGGAACCAAGTTTCTCCATGCCGGTGCTGATTCGCTCGAGCAACTCGGCGAGGCCGGCTGACTGGATGTCGTCGGTCGCCAGCGACAGCCGGCGGTGCCGCGGCCAAGCCCGCTCGAGGTAGAGGGCGAACGTCGCGGGCAGGGTGAGCATGCGCATCGCGTCGGCCGTCGAGGCGCAATCGACGACGACGTGGTCCCACCGGCCCAACGCGGCGAGCTCTCCCACCTCGTGCAGGCCCAGCACCTCCTGAATCCCAGGCAATGCCGAAAGTTCCTCCGGCGCAATGTCTCCCAGGTCGGACTCGGGGAATCTGGCGGCGAGGACCCCGCCAACTTCTCGCCAGCGAACCTCCAGCAGCGCCAGGGTGTCCAGCGCCAGGGCATCGAGACGGCCGCCGCCGGCGTCCGGGTCGTCGGCCAGCACCGGGGTCGGCGCCCGCTCACCGGTAGGTGTGATCGTGGTCCCCAGCACGTCACCCGTCGAATGCGCCTGATCGGTCGACACGATCAGCACCCGCTGCCCGCTTCGGGCGTCGCGCACGGCGGTGGCGGTGGCCAGCGTGGACTTGCCTACCCCGCCCTTGCCGACGAAGAGACTGATCCGGGCGGCGGAGCGTCCTGGACCGGCCGCTTCGGGATCACTGGGGATCACTCAGCCTCGACTCGTTTCTTGAGGTCCTTCAGTGCGGTGTCGGTGAGCCTGCGCTCGGCCTTGCGCTTGAGCAGACCGATCATCGGAATGACCAGGTCGACGGACAGCTCGTAGGTGACGTCGGTGCCAGAACCCTTGGGCGACAGTCGGTATGCGCCGTCGAGCGCCCTGAGCAGGGAACTCGACACCAGCGACCATGTGACCGACTTGTGGTCTGATGGCCAGTCATAGGCCAGCACCATGGTGTCCTTGAGCACCGCGGCGTCGAGCACCAGCCGCGCCTTGCTCGGAAAGCCCTCGCCGTCCACGTCGAGGACCTCGGTCTCCTTGTACTCCGCCACCCAGTCGGGATACGAGCCGATGTCGGCGATGACGTCCATGACCGTCGCCGGGTCGGCATCGATGTAGATCGTCTGCGCAGTCTTGTCCGCCACTGTTCTCTTCCCAGGTTGCTCGGTGCGCTGAAGGGCCCCTCAGGTCAGAAATGTACCCGCCCCGCGACAGGCCACACCGATTATCAGGCCAGCCGGGAGACCCCGACCGGGCGCCTTTCCTCGAGTTTCCGCTTCACCTCGAAGGCCATTCGCTTGCCAGCTACCCGGCGCCGATGGTTCATCTTGGCCAGGTTCATCCGCGCCAGCTCCCATGCGGCCGCACCCGAGGGCTCCGCATGGAGGAAGTAATGCAGCACGACGCCGTCCATGACGGCCTCCAGCCAAATCTCCATGGTTCCGGTCAACGCGCCGGTCACCGTCCAGCGGTGCCCCATCGGACCGCGATCCTCGATCACCGTCAGCCGCAGATCGGGCCACCACTGCCGCCAGTTGGCGCGATCGGCGATGGCCCTGCCCACGTCGAGCGGGTCGGCGCAGACGAATGTCTCGTCGGCGATTTGAATGCTGTTCATCGCCCTTCAGCTTCACACACGAGGCACCGCAGGCGGCAGTGGGCAGCCGACTAGGCTGAACTCAGGCAAAGCCGCTGCCACCGTCGAGAGGCCAGGACCGTGCACGAGTTGAGTGTTCCCGCGTCGTTCACCGTCGGCGACCGCGACAACGCCGTCAGCTCCGTCTTCTCCCACGAGCGCGACGATCCGGACCACGTGATCATGCAGCGGATGGTCGACGGGTCGTGGTCGGATGTCACGGCCGCCCAGGTCGCCGCCCAAGTGCGTTCGACCGCATTGGGTTTGATCGCCGAAGGGGTCCGCGCGGGCGATCGGGTCGCGGTGCTGTCCGCCACCCGCTACGAGTGGCCGATCATCGACTTCGCCATTCTCGCCGTCGGCGCCGTCACCGTGCCGATCTACGAGACGTCCTCGGCCGAGCAGGTGCGCTTCGTGCTTGGCGACTCGGGTGCCGTGGTGGCGTTCGCCGAGACCGACGCCCACGCCGACAAGATCGAACAGCTCAAGGGCGACCTGCCCGACCTGCGCAAGGTGTTGCGCATCGACGGGTCCGACCAGGCGGCGCTCGACGAACTCGCCGAGACCGGCAGTGCGACCGATCCCGCTGAGCTGGACGCCCGGCTGTCGGCGATCAAGTCGTCCGATGCCGCGACCCTGATCTACACCTCGGGCACCACCGGTAGGCCGAAGGGCTGCCAGTTGACGCACTCCAACCTGCTGCACGAGATGCGCGGCGCCAAGGCCTGCTTCCCGTCGTTGCTCGCCAAGGGCGAGAAGATGCTGGTCTTCCTGCCGCTGGCGCACGTGCTGGCTCGGGCCATCACCGTCGCTGCCTTCGACAACAAGGTGACGCTCGGCTTCACCAGCGACATCAAGAACCTGGTGCCCACGTTCGGCGTCTTCAAGCCGACGCTGGTGGTCTCCGTCCCCCGGGTGTTCGAGAAGGTCTACAACACCGCTGAGCAGAACGCCCGCAACGATGGCAAGGGCCGGATCTTCGAGATCGCGGCGAACACGGCGATCGAGTGGAGTGAGGCTCAGGAGACCGGCGGGCCCGGCCTGGTGCTCAAGCTCAAGCATGCGCTGTTCGACCGGCTGGTCTACGGCAAGCTGCGTGCCGCGCTGGGCGGCGACTGCAACGCCGCCATCTCCGGGGGCGCTCCGCTGGGCGCCCGCCTCGGGCACTTCTACCGCGGTGTGGGCCTGACCATCTACGAGGGCTACGGGCTGACCGAGACCAGCGCCGCCATCACGGTCAATCGGGTCGGTGACGTCAAGGTCGGGTCGGTCGGAAAGTTGTTGCCCGGCAACAGCATGCGCATCAACGACGATGGCGAGCTGTTGGTCAAGGGCGGCGTGGTGTTCGGCGGCTACTGGCACAACGACGAGGAGACCAACGCGGTGTTCTCGGACGGTTGGTTCCACACCGGCGACCTCGGGGCGATCGACGACGCCGGCTTCCTGACCATCGTCGGGCGCAAGAAGGAGATCATCGTGACGGCAGGCGGCAAGAACGTCGCCCCGGCGCTGCTCGAGGACCGGCTGCGGGCCCACCCGCTGATCAGCCAGGCGATGTGTGTCGGCGACGGCGAGCCCTTCATCGCCGC
The DNA here is from genome assembly GCF_000620625.1 of Mycobacterium sp. URHB0044. GTDB lineage: Bacteria > Actinomycetota > Actinomycetes > Mycobacteriales > Mycobacteriaceae > Mycobacterium. The sequence goes on from NZ_JIAW01000009.1 coordinate 40,303, forward strand.
GCTGATCACCATCGATCCGGAGGCGTTCCCCGGCTGGAAGTCGCGCAACGGCAAGGATGCCGGGGCATCGGTCGGCGACCTCGCCGAGGACCCCGACCTGATGGCCGAGGTCGACTTGGCCGTCAAGGAGGCCAACCAGGCGGTGTCGAAGGCCGAGGCGATCCGCAAGTTCCGGATCCTGGCGGTCGACTTCACCGAGGACACCGGCGAGCTCACCCCGACGATGAAGGTCAAGCGCAAGGTCGTGGCGGAGAAGTTCGCCAGCGACATCGCCGCGCTCTACGCGAAGACGTCGGCCTAGCCCGTCAGCAGTTCGCCGAGGCGCTGCGCCTTGGTACGCCACTGCCAGTTGTCGACCACCCATCGCCGGCCTGCCGCGCCCATCCGGGCGGCTCGATCCGGATCGGCCAGCACGTCGCCGACCGCGGCCGCGACGGCGCCGACGTCCCACCCGTCGACCACCAGTCCGGTCTCGCCGTCGACGACCGACTCGGGCGCACCGCCGGACCGGCCCGCCACCACGGGTACCCCGCACGCCGACGCCTCCAGATAGACGATGCCGAGGCCCTCGACGTCCAGTCCCGCGCCGCGGGTCCGGCATGGCATCGCGAACACGTCCGCCATCGCGTGATGTGCGGGCAGCTCGTCGCTCGGGATTCCGTCGGTGAACACCACGTGCTCGGCGACGCCGAACTGGTGAGCCAACCGGTGCAACGTGGTGCGGTGTGGTCCACCGCCGACGATCACCAGGGCGGCGCCGGCGATCCGCTGCCGGATGGCAGGCAGCGCGCGGATCAGCATGTCCTGGCCCTTGCGGGGCACCAGGCGCGACACGCACACGATGACGGGCCGATCGCCGAGACCGTAGCGCGACCGCATCTCCGCGCGCGCCACCGAGTTGGGCTCGAATCGGTCCGTGTCGACACCGGGCGGGAGGTGTTCCAGCGCGGCCCGCGGCCCGAACGCCGAGGCGAACCTGTCCCGGGTGTAGTGGCTGATGAACGTCACCACGTCGGTGTCGTTTCCGATGCGCCGCAGCGCCGTTCGCGCCAGCGGCAGCATCGACCAGCCCACCTCGTGCCCGTGTGTGCTCGCGATCACCCGACTCGCGCCTGCGTCGCGCGCCAGCGGGGCGAGTAGGGCCAGGGGCGCGGCGGCGCCGAACCAGACGGTGTCCACGCCCCGGCGGGCGATCAGCCGGCGCATCCGCATCGCCACCGACGGTTCGGGCACCATCAACGACGTCGGGTGACGCACCACCTCGTAACCTTGTGCGGCTGCCCGGGCGTCGAAGGCTTCACAGCCCTTCCACTTCGGCGCATACACCGCCAGCGTGTGGTTGCTCGCCTTGACCACTTCACCGACCAGGTTCTCCAGGTACGACTGGATGCCGCCCGGTCGCGGCGGAAAGTCATTGGTCACCAGCAGGATTCGGGCCATCGCGGTCAGGCTAGCCGCTCAACCACTGCCGCCACGCGGCGGCCACCTGAGGCAGGTCCTCGCCGAGGGTGTCGCGTACTGCCGTCTCGACGTCGCGGTGACCGGGCCCGCACGCCGCCAGGTACAGCCTGCGCAGGGCCGGCGTCCCGTACCGGTCCGCGACGAAGCGGCTGAACCACCACGCCCGGTCGTAGGCCAGCGACCGCGTCGCGCCCGCGGTGTCGAGGTCGGCGTCGGTCGGCAGCCGGGCCAGATCAGCGGCCCGCTCGGGACCGGGCCGTGGCTGGGGTGGCCGGCCGACGTAGTCGGCGACTCCTTCGGTGAGCCATCGTGGCGCATCGACGGCAGTGTCGGCGCGCGCCGCGTAGTGGAAGAGTTCGTGACGCACGACGATCCGCAGCGCCCCGTCGCTCATCGCTGCCGCGCCCGGCGCGAACACGATCCGCTCGGGTGTGGTCGCCGCGGCGATGTCGGAGCCACCGCCGCCCATGGCGGCGAACTCCTCGTCGGTGCCGGTCGCCACGATCTCGATGTCACGGCGCCAGCCGTCGCCCCAGAACGCGGTGACGGCGTCAGCGGCGGTGTCGAGTTCGGCGGCGATGCGGGCGGTCAGTGCGGCGGACCGGGCGCCACCCAGGGGCAGCAGGGTGGCGCTGCGACCGTCGCGCAACACGAGGGTCTGCGCAGCCAGCGCCGGGGCACTCGAGGTGACGGGCGGCGCCGGCGGTGGCGCGGTCGCCGCCGCCGGACGCAGAAGCAGCGCGAGGGCGATGATCAGCTCGACGACAAGCAGGGTGCCCAGTAACGGGCGGTTAGTACCGGCGGACGTTGTGGATCGGCGCATTGTTCACCGGGGCGACACGAACCGGTGTCCCGTAGGTGGAGGCATGCACCATCATGCCGTCCCCGATGTAGATGCCCACGTGTGAGGCGTCGGAGTAATAGGTGACGAGGTCGCCGGGCTGCATCTGGTCCATCGACACCGGCTGGCCGCCCTGCGCCAGCGCCTGGCTCGAGTGCGGGAGCGATACGCCGGCCTGCTGGAAGGCCCACATCACCAAACCGGAGCAGTCGAACGCGCCTGGCCCCGACGCACCCCACGAGTAGGGCGAGCCGATCCGGGTCAGCGCCGCCTGAACGGCGACCATGCCCTCGGCTCCAGGGCCGCCGGGCTCGGGGAGCACGGCTCCCTCCGGCGGTGCGATGTCGCCACCGGGTGCGGCGGCCAGCACCTCGGGACCACCGTCGCCGGGCGGGACGGCTTCTGGTGCCGGTGCCGGAGCGGGCGCCGGCGGAATGGCCGCGAGTGCCTCGCGTTGGGCGGGAGTGAGTGCCGTGTACTGAGACTTGACGACGGCGATCTGTACTTGCAGCTTGCTTTGCTTGGATTGCAAGTCGGCGCGCACTGCGGCGGCCTGCTCGGCGGCGGTCTTGGCATCGGCGGCCGACTTGGCGGACGCCGCTTCGGCATTGGCGGCCTGCACGCTGGTGGTCTGGAAGTTGTGCATCTGCACCGACATCTCGGTGGCCATCACCCGCTGCACCGCAAGTTGGTCGATCAAGCCCTGCGGCGACGAGGCAGTCAACATGGCGTCGAGGCCGGCTGTGCGGCCGCCCATGTACTGTGCCGCAGCAACCCTGTCGACGGAGCTTTGGAACGTTGCCAGCTGCGCCTTGGCCGAATCCGCTGCGGCCATGTCGGCAGCATGCTGCGCGTCGGCGGCCTGCTGCGCTGCCACCTTGTCCTTCAAATCGAGCTGCGCCGAGTGCATGGCCTCGGTGGTTTCCTCGGCCTGCCGAGACAGCTCGTTCATCTTTGCCAGCGCGTCGTCGGCCGGGTCCGCCTGCACACTTCCGGCGAGGACTCCGCCGAAGACCATCAGACCGGCTATCGCACCGATGACGGATCGTCGAATTCCACTCGTGCTCCCGTGCGTGCGGTCAAGCCTCAAGATTTGCGTCCTTCAACTGCCGTTGCGAGCCGTCGAACTGCTCTTAGGTCTCAAGTAGGTTACGAAACGGCATCGGTCTTGTCCAACAGGAGACGCAAATTTAACAGTCGCCCGGGAATAAATTTCGCTGTCCCGAGCGGCGCGTGTCGTCAAGCGACTCCTGATTGACCCCCGCGGTGAATCGGCACCAGCCGCAAGCGTGGGGCCAACCCTACGTCAGCCAGTACCTCGAGTGCACGCCGCTCGTCATCCATCAGCGTTTCGGGCACGCCGAGCAAGACACTGATCACACAGTCCTTGCAGCCGGGCCCGCGAACCGCGCAGTCGTCGCAATCGATCACGACGCTGCCGTCGTCCTTCGGTTCCTCGCGTTGCACCATTGGGAGCACTCCTTACCTTCCGTTTGATCGCACGCTAACGACACGCACCGACAAATCACATCGATGTCAGTCGCCGGCCCTACGGTCACGGCATGGGTCAAGGCCTCGTCGACGCCGCGGAGGGACAGCTGGCGTTCGACATGGACGAGGTCTTGCTTCGCGACACCACGTTCGTGGTCGTCGACCTGGAGACCACGGGCGGGCGGGCATCCGAATCCGCGCCGGGGCGTCACGACCACGACCAGATCACCGAGATCGGTGCGGTCAAGGTGCGGGGCGGGGTGGTGCTCGGCGAGCTGGCCACCCTGGTCGACCCAGGCCGGGCGATCCCGCCGCAGATCGTCGCGCTCACGGGCATCACGACGGCGATGGTGTGCGACGCCCCCCGCATCGAATCGGTGCTGCCGTCGTTTCTGGAGTTCTCCCGCGGCGCGGTCCTGGTGGCGCACAACGCCGGCTTCGACATCGGGTTCCTGAAGGCGGCAGCCAAGCGATGCCAGCTCGTCTGGCCGCAGCCGCCGGTGCTGTGCACCGTCAAGCTGGCGCGCCGGGTGCTCACCCGCGACGAGGCGCCAAGCGTGCGGCTGTCCGCGCTGGCGCAGTTGTTCGGTGCGGCCACCACCCCGAACCACCGAGCGCTCGAGGACGCCCGTGCCACGGTCGACGTACTGCACGGGTTGATCGAGCGCATCGGCAATCAGGGCGTGCACTCCTTCACCGAACTGCGTTCCTATCTACCGGACGTCAGTCCCGCGCAGCGCAGCAAGCGGCACCTGGCCACCACCGTGCCGCACCGGCCAGGGGTGTATCTGTTCCGTGGGCCTGCCGACGAGGTGCTCTACGTCGGCACCGCGGTCGATCTCCGGCGGCGGGTCAGTCAGTACTTCAACGGTGCCGACCCGCGCACCAGGATGAAGGAGATGGTGGCGCTCGCCACCCGCGTCGACCACGTCGAGTGCGCGCACGAACTCGAGGCCGGGGTGCGGGAGCTACGGCTGCTGGCAGCCCACGCGCCGCCCTACAACCGGCGTTCGAAGTTTCCGCTCCGGTGGTGGTGGGTGGTGCTCACCGATGAGCCCTTCCCGCGTTTCTCGGTGGTGCGGGCCCCCAAGCACGACCGCACCGTCGGTCCGTTCCGGGTGCGTGCCGACGCCATCGAGACGGCGGAGTTGTTGGCCCGGTTCACCGGCGTCCGCACGTGCACCGCACGCCTGGCCCGCTCGGCGCTGCACGGGCCACGCTGCGTCGAGCGGGAGCTGTCGCCGTGTCCGGCACCGCGTGACGCCGCAGTCGACGAGTACGCCGCCGGTCCGGTGCGCGCCGAACGCCTCATCGCCGGCGAAGACGTCGCGGCCCTGTCCGAGGCTCTCGCGCACATCGACGAGTTGGCGGCCGCCGGCCGCTACGAGACCGCGGCCCGGCTGCGCGACCATGCCGTGACGGCCATCGATGCGCTGTGGCGTGGTCAGCGGCTGCGTGCCCTGACGGCCGTCGAGGAACTGGTGGCCGCCCGCCCCGACGGCAGCGGCGGCTGGCAGTTGGTGGTGATCCGACGCGGGCAGTTGGGCGCGGCGGGCAACGCACGACGTGGGGTTCCGCCCATGCCCGTGGTCGACGCGATTTGTGCTGGGGCGCAAGCCATTCTGCCCGCCGCGGCGCCGCTCGGCGGGGCGATCGTCGAGGAGACGACGCTCATCGCCCGATGGCTCGCACAGCCGGGCGTGCGGATCGTGCGGGCTCAATCCGGGTATGCGACGCCACTCGCCGCGGCGGGACGGTATGCCGAGTGGGCTGCCCTGGCACGGTCGGCGCGAATCGCCGCCGAGCAAGCCGTCGGCGAGGACTACGACGTTCTGTACGGGCCGCGGACGACCCCTCGCCCCGTCGTGCTCAGAGCTTCTGGGTGAAGCGAGCCCAGCGCGCCAGCAGCTGTTCGGCCGCGCCCGAGTCGATCGCTTGAGTGGCGCGCGCCAGCCCGGCCTCCCAGGCCGGCACCCACTTGGCGTCGCTGGCCAACCCGGCGTGCGCCACCATCGCGCCTGCCGCGTTGAGCACCACCGCATCTCGCACCGGCCCCGTGGCGCCGCCGAACACCTCGCGGACCGACGCGGCGTTGGCCTCGGCGTCACCGCCCATCAGCTCGCGCAGGTCAGCTCGCTTGAACCCGAAGGCGGCAGGGTCGAACGTCAACCGCTCGACGGTGCCCGCCTGCACGCGCCAGATGGTGCTGGTGGTGGTCGTCGTCAGCTCGTCGAGACCGTCGTCGCCGTGCACCACCAGGACGCTGGACCCGCGGGTCGCGAATACGCCGGCCATCACCTCGGCGAGTTCACCCCACGCGCAGCCGATCAGCCCGGCCCGTGGCGCGGCCGGATTGGTCAGCGGCCCAAGCAGATTGAACACCGTCGGCACGCCGATCTCACGGCGCACCACGGCCGCGTGCCGGTAGGACGGATGGAACTGCGGAGCGAAGGCGAATCCGATGCCGACCTCGGCCACGCTGCGGGCGACCTGGTCGGGTCCGAGATCGATCCGGACGCCGAGCGCCTCGAGCGTGTCGGCACCGCCGGAGAGCGACGACGCCGCCCTGTTGCCGTGCTTGACGACGGGGATCCCGCTGGCCGCGACCACGATCGAGGCCATGGTGGACAGGTTGACGGTGTTTGCTCCGTCTCCCCCGGTCCCGACCACGTCGACCGCGTCGGCGCCGATCGCGCCGGGGGGCACGCGCCTGGCGTGGCGCAGCATCACGTCGGCCAGTTCGGTCACCTCGGCCGACGTCGGACGCTTCATCTTCATGGCCACCGCGAAGCCGGCGATCTGGGCGGGCGTCGCGGACCCCGTCATGATCTGATCCATCGCCCAGGCGGCTTGCCCGGTCGCGAGCGCCTGATTGGTGGTCAGGCGGCCCAGAATCTGAGGCCAGGTGGGGGTTTCGTCGGATGCCACGCGGGTGAGCCTAGCCGTCGGCTCTCGCGGCGCCCCCGCTCACCGGAACCGGAAAACGACGAATCTCCCGACCCGGGTGGAGTTAATCAACTACAAAGCGTCATACTTCTTATTGTGACGAGTGCTGTAGGGACCTCGGGAACCGCGATCACCTCGCGCGTGCATTCGCTGAACAGACCGAACATGGTCAGTGTCGGCACCATAGTCTGGCTTTCCAGCGAATTGATGTTCTTTGCTGGGCTGTTCGCCATGTACTTCACTGCACGCGCCCAAGCTGCCGGCGACTGGCCGCCGCACCCCACCGAACTGAACCTGGTTCAGGCGGTGCCGGTGACGCTGGTGCTCATCGCATCGTCGTTCACCTGCCAGATGGGTGTGTTCGCCGCCGAGCGTGGTGACGTCTACGGGCTGCGGCGCTGGTACGTCGTGACCTTCCTGATGGGCCTGTTCTTCGTGCTCGGCCAGGCGTACGAGTACTACCACCTGGTCACCCACGGCACGACCATCCCGGGCAGCGCCTACGGGTCGGTCTTCTACCTGGCCACCGGTTTTCACGGCTTGCACGTCATCGGCGGTCTGGTCGCCTTCATCTTCCTGCTGGCGCGAACCCGGATGAGCAAGTTCACCCCGGCGCAGGCCACCGCCGCGATCGTCGTGTCGTACTACTGGCACTTCGTCGACATCGTGTGGATCGCCTTGTTCGCGACCATCTACTTCGTTCGATGAGAAGGGGTTCGATGACCAGCAAGTCCCGCCGTCGACTGCGTCGACGCCTGTCGGCAGCGCTGCTGCTGCTGATCGGACTCGCAGTTGCCGGAGGCATGGCGTCGATCCTGACGCCGCAGCCGCAGGTCGCGGTCGCCGACGAGTCCCAGCTCTCGCTGGTCCGTACCGGCAAGCAGCTGTTCGAGACCTCGTGCGTGACGTGCCACGGCGCCAACCTTCAGGGTGTGCCGGACCGCGGGCCCAGCCTGATCGGCACCGGCGAAGCCGCCGTGTACTTCCAGGTGTCGACCGGTCGCATGCCCGCGATGCGCGGCGAGGCGCAGGCTCCGCGCAAGGACCCGATCTTCGACGAGCACCAGATCGACGCACTCGGCGCCTACATCCAGGCCAACGGCGGCGGACCGACGGTCCCCCGCGACGCGAACGGTCAGGTGTCGGAGCACTCGTTGTTGGGTGACGACGTCGCCCGCGGCGGCGACCTGTTCCGGCTCAACTGCGCGTCGTGCCACAACTTCACCGGCAAGGGCGGCGCACTGTCGTCGGGCAAGTACGCGCCCGACCTCGCCGACGCCCAGCCCGCGCAGATCTACACCGCGATGCTGACCGGCCCCCAGAACATGCCCAAGTTCGGTGACCGGCAGCTGAGCCCTGAGGAGAAGCGCGACATCGTCGCCTACGTCCGTGAGGCGTCCGAGACGCCCAACCCGGGCGGCTACGGCCTCGGCGGCTTCGGCCCGGCGCCGGAGGGCATGGCGGCATGGATCATCGGGATGGTCGCCGTCATCGGGGTGGCCATGTGGATTGGATCGCGAGCATGAGCGACATTACGAAAGACGATGCGCCGCAAGGCCATCCAAAGGGAACCGATGTCCCGGGCCACGCCGGCGTACCGGGTCAACCGACGGACGCCGAACTGGCGGAGATGTCGCGCGAAGAACTGGTCGCACTCGGCGGCAGGATGGACGGCGTCGAGACCGTCCTGAAGGAGCCGCGCTGGCCGGTCGAGGGCACCAAGGCCGAGAAGCGCGCCGAGCGAACGGTGGCCTACTGGCTGCTGTTCGGCGGCCTCGCGGGTCTCGCGCTGTTGGTGATCTTCCTGTTCTGGCCGTGGGAGTACAAGCCCTACGGGTCCGAGGGCGAGTTCATCTACTCCTTGGCCACCCCGCTGTACGGCGTCACCTTCGGGCTGTCGATCCTGGCCATCGGCATCGGTGCCGTGCTCTACCAGAAGAAGTTCATCCCCGAGGAGATCTCGATCCAGGAGCGTCACGACGGCTCCTCCCCCGAGATTCAACGCAAGACGGTCGCCGCCAATCTGACCGACGCGCTCGAGGGGTCGACCATCAAGCGGCGCAAGCTGATCGGCCTTTCCCTCGGCGTCGGACTCGGCGCCTTCGGACTCGGTACGGCCGTCGCCTTCATCGGCGGCATGATCAAGAACCCGTGGAAGCCGGTCGTGCCCACCGCCGACGGCAAGAAGGCGGTCCTGTGGACGTCCGGTTGGACCCCACGCTTCCACGGCGAGACCATCTTCATGGCGCGGGCCACCGGTACCCCTGGCGAGTCTCCGTTCGTCAAGATGCGGCCCGAGGACATCGACGCGGGCGGCATGGAGACGGTGTTCCCCTGGCGCGAATCCGACGGTGACGGCACCACGTTCGAGTCGCACGAGAAGTTGACCGAAATCGCGATGGGCGTGCGCAACCCCGTCATGCTGATTCGCATCCGCCCGGAGGACGAGCCACGCGTCGTCAAGCGAAAGGGCCAGGAGAGCTTCAACTTCGGCGCTCTCTACGCCTTCACCAAGGTGTGCTCGCACCTCGGCTGCCCGTCGTCCCTCTACGAGCAGCAGACGTACCGCATCCTGTGCCCGTGCCACCAGTCGCAGTTCGACGCCCTGCACTTCGCGAAGCCGATCTTCGGCCCGGCTGCACGCGCACTGGCCCAACTTCCGGTAACCATCGACAAGGATGGGTACCTGGTGGCCAACGGTGACTTCATCGAACCCGTCGGACCGGCATTCTGGGAACGGAATTCAATGTCATGAGCCCAAAACTTGCAGAAATGGCAGCGGCGCAAGGCGATGCGATCGACTCGCGCTACCACCCGTCGGCGGCGGTGCGTCGACAGCTCAACAAGGTCTTCCCGACGCACTGGTCGTTCCTGCTCGGGGAGATCGCGCTCTACAGCTTCATCGTCCTTCTCCTCACCGGCACGTACCTGACGCTGTTCTTCGACCCGTCCATGGCCGAGGTCACCTACCACGGCGTGTATCAGCCGCTGAACGGCGTGCAGATGTCGAGGGCGTATGCGACGACACTCGACATCAGCTTCGAGGTGCGCGGCGGGCTGTTCGTGCGCCAGATCCACCACTGGGCGGCCCTGCTGTTCGCGGCGTCGATCATGGTGCACCTGGCGCGCATCTTCTTCACCGGCGCGTTCCGCCGGCCCCGTGAGGCGAACTGGGTGATCGGGTCGATCCTGTTGATCCTGGCCATGTTCGAGGGCTACTTCGGCTACTCGCTCCCCGACGACCTGCTGTCCGGCACGGGTCTGCGGGCCGCGTTCTCCTCGATCACACTGGGCATGCCGGTGATCGGCACCTGGCTGCACTGGCTGCTGTTCGGCGGCGACTTCCCCGGCGAGATCATCATCCCGCGGCTCTACGCCCTGCACATCCTGCTGATCCCCGGCATCATGCTGGCGCTCATCGGTGCGCACCTGGCGCTGGTGTGGTTCCAGAAGCACACCCAGTTCCCCGGCCCGGGGCGTACCGAGAAGAACGTCGTCGGCGTGCGCGTGATGCCGGTCTTCGCGGTGAAGTCCGGCGCGTTCTTCGCCATGACCGTCGGCATCCTCGGCCTGATGGGCGGCCTGCTGCAGATCAACCCGATCTGGCAGCTGGGTCCCTACAAGCCCTCACAGATCTCGGCGGGCAGCCAGCCCGACTTCTACATGATGTGGACCGACGGCGTCGCGCGACTCTGGCCGGCGTGGGAGTTCTATCCGTTCGGCCACACCATCGGCCAGTCGGTGTGGGTGGCGCTGATCATGGGCTTGGTCTTCGTGCTGCTGGTCATCTACCCGTTCATGGAGAAGAAGTTCTCCAAGGACACCGCCCACCACAACCTGTTGCAGCGCCCGCGTGACGCACCGGTCCGCACCGCGATCGGCGCGATGGCGACCGCCTTCTACATCGTGCTGACGTTCGCGTGCATGAACGACATCATCGCGTTGAAGTTCCACATCTCGCTGAACGCGACCACGTGGATCGGCCGCATCGGCATGGTGGTGCTGCCCGCGATCGTCTACTACATCACCTACCGGTGGTGTGTCGGCTTGCAGCGCAGCGACCGCGCGGTGCTCGAGCACGGCATCGAGACGGGCATCCTCAAGCGGCTGCCGCATGGCGCGTACATCGAGCTGCATCAGCCGCTCGGCCCGGTCGACGACCACGGCCACCCGATCCCGCTCGAGTACCAGGGCGCTCCCCTGCCCAAGCGGATGAACAAGCTGGGCTCCGGCGGCGCGACCGGGTCCGGCAGCTTCCTCACCGCCGACCCGACCTCGGAGAGCGACGCACTCGCCGCGGCGGCGCACGCCACCGAGCGCAAGGCGATCACGGCACTCAAGGAGTACCAGGACGAGGAGCACGGCTCGGGCAACGGGCAGGCTTCCGGCAACGGGCACGGCTCGTCGAACGGTCATCACTGACCGTTCGGCGGGACCGTTACCGCGGAATGCGCTGGCCGTCAGGCCAATACGTCGCGTAGCTGCTTCAGGAAGAACCACGGGAGCGCGGGCATCGCCACCGTGACGAGGCCGGCAGCGCCGTAGAGCGCCCATGCAGCCGTGTCGCTCTCGGTCGCCATGAGATAGGTGCCGACGGCGATCAGGGTCGTCGCCGCGCCGATCGCGGCCGCAGTGGCGGCCGAGCAGCGCAGCCACACCTGATCCACCGCGGCGGTCGGGAAGCCCACCCGGCTGCTGGCCGGGGGCACCGGGTGGCGGCGGATCACCGGGCCACCGGTCGTGCGAAGCCTGGTCGTGGCGTCGACGGGATCACCGAATCCGGACTGCACCGGGACAACCGGGCGCGACGTGCTGCGCTGGGTGTCGCCCAGCGATGAGCGGCGGGCCCTGATCAGTAGCGGCACCGCGCCGATGATGACGGCGGCCGACACCCCGATGACGGTGTAGAGCAGCCACGGCGTGTCCGAATCCGGCGTGGAGGCGGTATGCCCGGCGCTGAGGTCCACCAGCGCCACGACGGCGGCCACCCCGGTTCCGAGCGCCGCCAACCACAGCGCGACGGCCGCGCCGACGAGGATCCGGTCGGTTTGATCAAGCGTGCCGGGATTCAACTTCGTCCGCCCAACGTCGTATGCCATTAGCAGCTGGTCTGCCAGTCGTTGTTGTTCTGCGAGGCGATCGTCTGACCGTCGCTCGTGGTGATCGAGCAGTTCAATTGGCTCAACCTCAAGAGGCTGGACGCCTGCACCGACCCGTACTCGGACATCGAGATCGGGGTCACCGTCAACGACCACGGGATGTACACGTTCTGTTGGGTGCGCTGGCGGCCGGAGGCGTCGGTGTACGTCACCGAGATGCGGTCCAGCGGTGCCTTCGTTCCGGTCACCGTGTAGGTGATGAAGCGGGGTCCGGCCGGCGCGGTCGTCGTTGCGGGCGGTGCGGCCGTCGCGGGCGGAGGTGGCGGCTCGGTCGCCGGGGGCGGCGGCGGAGGAGGCGGCTGCGTGACCGTGATCGTCTCCGGCGGCGGAGGCGGTGGCTCCTCGGTGGTGGGCGGTGGAGGCGGCGGCGGGGGTGGCGTCGTCGTCGTGGTGGTGATCTCGTCCTGTACCGGCGGGCCGGACGAGGTGCTCGTCGACGGTGTTGCCAGGTTGTCGCTGTCGGTGCGAGCCACCAGCACCGTCACGGACGTGACGAGCGCAATGGCGGCGACGATGGCGACCACGCCGACCACCCACGGCCATCGCGGCGGTTGTTGGTCGACGAGCTCGGTCGACGGTTCGAAGGTGTCGTAGTCGTAGAGCGCGGGATCTGGCGGTACGTATGGGCCGCTGAGGAACTGCTCGGACTCGGGGGCCGAGTACGCCCGCGAGTAGATCTCCGTCTCGCCCGTGCTGGTCTTGTCCTGGGCCGGTTCGTCCGGCTCGGGAGGATTCGGCCCGCTCATCTACGCCTGTCCTTCTCGACTGCCATTCGGCGCGACGCCACGTCTGAAAACCGTGACTGACCGTGCCCCGGCAACAGTACCCAACGCGAAGCTCGAGCGGATCTCGCGACGCGGAACGTCGATCAACTGACGCCCTTTTCGTGACCCCGCGCGCTGCGTATCAGTGCTTCTCGGGCCCGACGTAGTACTCGAACACCAGGCCGGCAGCCGACGCCAGCACGAACACCGCGCCCGCGCCGAGCAACCACGGCAGCCACAGTGCGACTCCGACCGCCGTCACCGACGCCGACAGCGCGATGAGCAGCGGCCACCAGCTGCCGGGGCTGAAGAACCCGAGCTCGCCTGCGCCGTCGGACACCTCGGCGTCTTCGTAATCCTCGGGTCGCGTGTCGAGGCGACGGGCGACGAACCGGAAGAACGTGCCGGTGATGAGCGTGAGGCCCGTGGTGAGCACCAGCGCGGTGGTGCCGGCCCACTCGACGCCGCCGTTGGCGTACAGCGCCGTCAAACCGCCGTACACCACGGTGGTCAGGGCGAAGAACGCGGTCAGGAACTCGAACAGCCTGGCTTCGATGTGCATTCGGTGTCCCTACTTACTCGCCTGGGGTGCCTGCTCACCGCGACGGGATTCGAACGGGTGCGTGGTGACGGCCTCGGCGGGAAGGCCGATGGCCTTCAGCGCGTCGGCGTTGGTCCCGTTCGGGTGATCCTCGCGGTATTGGAGGTAGGCCTTGAAGTCGTTCGGCTCCACGACGCGCACCTCGAAGTTCATCATCGAGTGATAGGTGCCGCACATCTCGGTGCAGCGACCGACGAAGGCGCCGGTCCGCTCGATGGTGCTGATCTGGAAGATGTTGTCCGAGTGGTTGGCCTTCGGGTTGGGCATGACGTCGCGCTTGAACAGGAACTCCGGCACCCAGAAACCGTGGATCACGTCGGCCGACGCGATCTGGAATTCGATGCGCTTGCCCTTGGGCAGCACCAGGATCGGGATCTCGGTGCTGGAGCCGACGGTCTCGATCTTGTCGAAGTTCAGGTAGGTGCGGTCCTCGGTGTTCCGGCCGCTCACCGGCCCGACCAATTCCTCGCCGTGAGCGTCGACGCCCTCGGGAACCGACCGCATCGATTCCTTGCGGGCGTTGTCGACGCCGTCGTAGTTCAGCGTGCCGTCGGTGAAGGCGATCTTCTGGTAGCCGAACTTCCAGTTCCACTGGAACGCCGTGACGTCGATGACGACCTCGGGGTTCGGATCCTTGTGCAGCATCTTCTCCTGCACCACCACGGTGAAGTAGAACAGCACCGAGATGATGAGGAACGGCACGACGGTGAGGACCAGTTCCAGTGGCATGTTGTAGCCGAACTGGCGGGGCAACTCGGTGTCGGTCTTCTTCTTGCGGTGGAACGCGCTGGTCCAGAAGATCAACGCCCACACGATCACGCCGACGACCAGTGAGGCGATCACCGAGCCGATCCACAGCTCGCGATTCAGCTTGCCCTCGGGGGTGATGCCGGTGGGCCAGCCGAGGCCGAGCGCCTCAGACCAGCTGCACCCGCTGAGCAGGAGCGTCGTCCCACCCAAAAGCACTGACAACGCGACCAATCGGAGCCCGCGAGCGGTCACGTTGGCGCCTCCTAGAAGTCGGTGAAGCTAGGCGAATACTACGCAGCGTAGACCACGCCCTGGGCCCTGAGCGAAGCGACCGGGGAATGTCACGGCGGGCAGGAGCGAAGCGACCGGGGAATGTCACGGCGGGCAGGAGCGAAGCGACCGGGGAATGTCACGGGTGCCGGTCTCGCCGCAGGTCGCCATTGGGCATACTGACGCAGTGTGCGGACTGCTGGCCTACCTGACCGATCCGTCCGGCACCAGTGGGCAGCAGGCGCCGTCCTCGCTGGTCGACGCCGTGTCGGGCGCCTCGCACCTGATGCGCCACCGCGGTCCCGACGAACCGGGCACGTGGGCGGACGACGAAACGGATCCCACCATCGTGCTGGGTTTCAACCGGCTGTCGATCATCGACATCGCACACAGTCACCAACCCCTGCGCTGGGGTCCGCCCGAGGCGCCGGACCGCTACGTGCTGGTGTTCAACGGCGAGATCTACAACTACCTGGAATTACGGGAAGAACTCGCCCGTGAGCACGGGGCCGTGTTCGCCACCGACGGCGACGGCGAGGCGATCGTCGCCGCCTATCACCACTGGGGCACCGACGCACTGACGCGGTTGCGGGGCATGTTCGCGTTCGCGCTGTGGGACACGGAAACCAGCGAGTTGCTGTGTGCGCGGGATCCGTTCGGCATCAAGCCGTTGTTCATGGCGACGGGCCCAGGCGGTACGGCGGTCGGCAGCGAGAAGAAGTCCCTGCTGGACCTGGCGCCCATCGCCGGCTTCGACCTCGACATCGACGAGCGGGCCGTGCAGCACTACACCGTGTTGCAATACGTGCCCGAACCGGAAACCCTGCACCGCGGCGTGCGGCGGCTCGAGTCCGGCAGCTACGTCCGCATCCGGCCGGGGCAGACGCCCGTGGCGACCCGGTACTTCGAGCCGCGATTCGCTGCGGTGCCGTTCATCGCGGGCGCCGAGCAGGACCGCTATGACGAGATCACGGCGGTGCTCGAGGATTCGGTGGCCAAGCACATGCGTGCCGACGTCACCGTCGGCGCATTCCTGTCCGGAGGCATCGACTCGACGGCCATCGCGGCGCTGGCCATGCGCCACAACCCGCGACTGATCACGTTCACGACGGGCTTCGAACGGGAGGGCTTCTCGGAGGTCGACGTGGCGGTCGCGTCCGCCGAGGCCATCGGGGCACGGCACGTGACCAAGGTGGTCAGTCAGGCCGAGTTCGTCGCGGCGCTGCCCGAAATCGTCTGGTATCTGGACGAACCCGTCGCCGACCCGGCTCTGGTGCCGCTGTACTTCATCGCCAGGGAGGCCCGCAAGCACGTCAAGGTCGTGCTGTCCGGCGAGGGCGCCGACGAGTTGTTCGGCGGCTACACGATCTACCGGGAACCGTTGTCGCTGCGGGCATTCGACTATCTGCCGCGGCCGGTGCGCCGTTCGCTCGGCAAGGCAAGCAAGCCTCTGCCCGACGGGATGCGGGGCAAGAGCCTGCTGCATCGCGGGTCCCTCACACTCGAGGAGCGCTACTACGGCAATGCCCGCAGCTTCTCCGATCAGCAGCTGCGGGCGGCGCTGCCCGGCTTCCGGCCGGAGTGGACGCACACCGACGTCACGGCACCGTTGTACGCGGCGTCCGACGGGTGGGATCCCGTCGCGCGCATGCAGCACGTCGATCTGTTCACCTGGTTGCGTGGCGACATCCTGGTCAAGGCCGACAAGATGACGATGGCCAATTCACTCGAGCTGCGGGTGCCGTTCCTGGACCCCGAGGTGTTCGCGGTGGCCAGCAAGCTGCCGTACGACCAGAAGATCACCCGGTCCACCACGAAGTACGCGCTGCGCCGGGCGTTGGAGCCGATCGTCCCCGCGCACGTACTAAACCGGCCCAAACTTGGCTTCCCCGTGCCGATCCGGCACTGGCTGCGTGCCGGTGAACTGCTCGACTGGGCATACGCGACGGTGGCGAGCTCGCAGGCGGGTCACCTGGTGGATCTCGCCGCCGTGCGCGTCATGCTCGACGAACACCGCCTCGGCGTCACCGATCACAGCCGCCGACTGTGGACGGTGCTCATCTTCATGCTGTGGCACGCGATCTTCGTCGAGCACAGCGTGACGCCTCTGATCGGCGAGCCCGACTACCCCGTGCAGGTCTGAGCCCGGGCGAAACTCAGCCCAGCGCGGCGGCGATCTCGTCGGCGGCGGGCGCGCCGTAGGCGTCGGCCAGGCGGGTCACCGCGGCGTCGCGATCCCAGGTCCACTCCTGCGGCCCCGGGGCCTCCAGAACCAGCACCGCCACCAGGGAAGCCAACTGGGCGGAGCGCTCCAGGCTGAGCCCCGCGCCGCGGCCGGTGAGGAAGCCGGCCCGGAACGCGTCGCCGATGCCCGTCGGGTCGGCCTGATGGGTCTCGGGGACCACGCCGACGTGGACGAACGCTCCGTCGGAGGACACCAGGTCGACGCCCTTGGGGCCCAGCGTCGTCACACGCAGACCGATCTGGCTCATCACCTGCGCCTCGCTCAGCCCGGACTTCTGCAGCAGCAGGTCCCACTCGTAGTCGTTGGTGAACAGGTAGTCGGCACCGCCGATGAGCTTGCGGATCTCCTCGCCCGACAGCCTGGCCAACTGCTGCGACGGGTCGGCGGCGAACGGCAGGCCCAGCTGACGGCACTCCTCGGTGTGCAGGAACATGGCGTCGGGATCGTTGGCTCCGATGATCACCAATTCCGGTGCGCCCGTGCGGGATACCAGATCTGCCAACTTGATGTTGCGGGCCTCCGACATGGCGCCCGGGTAGAACGACGCGATCTGGGCCATGTCCTCGTCGGTGGTGCACACGAAACGTGCGGTGTAGGCGCTGTCCGAGATCAGCACGCCGTCGCAGTCGACGCCGTGCGACGTCAGCCACTGCCGGTAGTCGTCGAAGTCCTTGCCTGCGGCGCCGATCAATGCCACGTCGCCGCCGAGCAGACCGATCGCGAACGCCATGTTGCCCGCGACCCCACCGCGGTGGATGACGAGATCGTCGACGAGGAAGCTCAGCGACACCTTCTGCAGGTGATCGGCCAGCAACTGCTCGGAGAACTTCCCGGGGAACTGCATCAGATGGTCGGTTGCGATCGAGCCAGTTACCGCAATGGTCACGAAGCGTCACCCTTCAAATCGTTAAGCACGTCTAGATAAGGCTACCGAGGTGGACAGCGGCCCTGGACTCGCGGTCTCCGCAGGTCGGTGCGCTAGCCTAACAACGACATGGCTGGTCCTTACCCATACCCTGAACCGTTTCCGCAGCAGCCCCACCCGCCGCAAGGCGGAAGCCAGGGGCCCTATCCGGATCAAGTGCCGTCGCCCTATCCAGGTTCGCTGCCGCCGCCGGTGCCCTATCCGAGCAGGCCGCGTCGCCGCCGCCTCCTGGTTGCGGGCCTCGCCGTGCTGGTGGCCGCGGCACTGGCCGCCGTCGCCGTGACGGTCGTCTTTGCCACGCGCAGCGACGACTCGGCCACTGCGACGCTGACGCCGGAGACGGCGAAGACCTCCATCCAGGCCTTCTTGGACGCGCTCAGCCGCGGCGACGACGAGACGATCGCCCGGCACGCGTCGTGCGGCGTCTTCGACGAGATCAAGGACAAACAGTCGGACATGGCGCTGGCGAACCTGGCCAGCGACGCCTTCCGCAGACAGTTCGGCAGCGCCGAGGTGACGTCGATCGACAAGATCGTGACGTGGTCGGAGAACCAGGCTCAGGTGCTGTTCACCATGCAGGTCAAGCAGGCGGGCCGCTCACAATCCGAGAGCGAACGGCAAGCCATCGCGCAGGTCCTCACCCAGAACGGTCAGATCCTGGTGTGTTCGTACCTGCCGCGGACCGGCCAGTACTAGGCCGGTCGGACGCGGTTCAGTTGAACGAGTCGCCGCAGGCGCAGGATCCGGTGGCGTTCGGGTTGTCGATGGTGAAGCCCTGCTTCTCGATGGTGTCGACGAAGTCGATCACCGCACCCTGGATGTAGGGGGCGCTCATCCGGTCGACGGTCAGGTTGACGCCGCCGAAGTCGGAGGTCAGGTCCCCATCCATGGTCCGGTCGTCGAAGAAGAGGTTGTAACGCAGGCCGGCGCATCCACCCGGTTGAACGGCGATGCGCAGCGCGAGATCGTCGCGGCCCTCCTGGTCGAGCAGCGCCTTCGCCTTCGCAGCGGCGGCGTCCGTGAGGGTCGCGCCGTGGGTGGCGGTCTGGGTCGCCGCTTCGTCCTGAACAGTCATTACTTCTCCCTGTGCATAGTCATGCCTCGGATACCTCAACGGTACCTTGTTCTCCGGCTATTCCCGACTCGTGCGGCCCGCCTGGAGGCCATTCGCCCGGCCAGCGCTCCCCGGTCAGCCGCGCCAGGCCGGTCAGCTGATTGGCCGCGTCGTCCATCGCCAGCTGGATCGAGCCCGCGTAGTCGGCGATCGAGTGAGCAGCGGTGATGCCCGCCGCCCGCAGCGCATCGGCGTCGAGCGTGACCTGGCCGGCCAGCACCAGCACGGGTGTATCGCGCGCCTCTGCGGCCAGCGCGCTGACCACCTTGCCGTGCAGTGACTGGTCGTCGAAACGGCCCTCACCGGTGATGATGAGCTCGGCGGCGGCGACGTCGCCCGCCAGGCCGGTGTGCTCGGCGATCACCGCGGCGCCGGATTCCCGCCGACCACCCAGCGCCAGCAGCGCGGCGCCGATGCCACCCGCGGCTCCCGCTCCTGGCTCTGCGCCGACGTCACGGCCTGCCACCGCGTTGAGTTCGACGGCCCATTCGGTGAGCCGGGCTTCCAGCACCTGCACGGTCTCCGGATCCGCGCCCTTCTGCGGTCCGAACACCGCCGCGGCACCCATCGGGCCGAGCAGCGGATGCTCGACGTCGGTGGCGGCGATCAGCTCGACGCCGTCGAGCCGGGCCCGACCGGCGGTCAGACCGCCGAGCGCCTCGACCAGACCACGGCCGCCGTCGGTGCAGCTGCTGCCGCCGAGACCGACCACGATGCGCCGTGCGCCTGCGGTCACGGCGGCGTCGACGAGCTGGCCCACTCCCCTGCTGTGCGCCTCGAGCGCGGTCCGAACGGTCGGTGGGCCGCCGAGCAAGGCCAGGCCACAGGCCTGCGCACATTCGACGTAGGCCGTGCCGGATGCTTCGTCGAGCACCCACTCCGCGATGACCTCGTCGGTCAGCGGGCCGCTCACGGTCGCCGTGCGCAGCCCGCCGACCCGGCTGGCCAGCACCCCGACGAAGCCAGGACCGCCATCGGACTGCGGGGCCGCAGTCAACGTGTCGTCGGGCCGGGCGCCCTTCCAGCCGGCGGCGATCGCCTCGGCGGCCTGCACGGCAGTGAGGCTGTCGCCGAAGCAGTCCGGGGCGATCAGCACGCGCAGCGCAGAGCCTGTCATGCCAGCAGAGTAAGTCCCGTTCGGTCCGCCCGCACGACCGCTCCGACCGGGCCGCAGGGACGCGTCACGAACTGAAGTAACCTGGCAGACGTGAATCTGCTGGGCCGCAAGAAGGGCAACCCCGTACCGGACGAGTCCTCCTCAGTCGACGCGTCGGACGATCGCGGCCAGGCTGCGGCTCGCGAGGCCACCTCGACGGCACCCAAGGGCAGGCCGACACCCAAGCGCAGTGAGGCCGCCCGCAAGCGCGGCCCCGTGGCGCCCGCGCCCATGACCGCTGCGGAAGCGCGCAGGCGGCGCAAGGAACTCGGCAGTCCCAAGCTGAGCAAGGAAGAGCGGAAGGCCGAGAAGCTCACGCGCCGCGCCGCCATGTCGGAACGCCGCGAAAAGATGATGGCGGGCGACGACGCCTACCTCCTGCCGCGCGACAAGGGTCCGGTGCGCAAGTACGTCCGTGACGTGGTGGACTCCCGCCGCAACGTGCTCGGCCTGTTCATGCCGGCTGCGCTCGGCCTGGTGTTCGTCATGCTGTCCGTGCCGTCGCTTCAGGTGCAGCGTCTGTTGTCGCCCGCCATGCTCGCGTTGGTCCTGATCATGGCCATCGACGGCCTGCTGATCGGCCGCCGGGTGAACAAGTTGGTCGACGAGAAGTTCCCCGACAACGTCGAGGGCGGTTGGAAGCTGGGTTTCTACGCAGCCAGCCGCGCCTCGCAACTGCGCCGGATGCGGGCGCCGCGGCCGCAGGTCAAACGCGGCGACAAGATCGCCTGAGCGAGGTGCGTGCGCTGGTTCTCGGTGGCATCCGATCGGGCAAGTCGCAGTGGGCCGAAGGAGTCATCGAGCGGGCGGTGAGCCAGGGCCAGCCGGTGCGCTACGTCGCCACAGGCGCGGACGGCTCCGACGACCCCGACTGGTCGACCCGGCTGGCCGCCCACAGGCAGCGCCGACCGGCGCACTGGTCGACGGTCGAAAGCCCGGACGTGGCAGCACAATTGCGCAATGATCCCGACATCGCCACGCTGGTCGACGACATCGGCGGCTGGCTGGTCGCGGCGATGGACCGGTGCCGCGGCTGGACCGGTGGCACCGTGACCGGAGAGGTCGACGACCTGGTCGACGCGGTCGGCGCGTTCCGCGGGCCGCTGGCCCTGGTCAGTCCCGAGGTGGGGCTGACGGTGGTCCCCGCGACCGAGTCGGGACGGCGTTTCGCCGATGAGTTGGGCACGGTCAACCAACGGCTTGCCGCGCAGTGCGACCGCGTGGTGCTGGTCGTCGCGGGCCAGCCCTTGACGGTCAAGGAGACAGCGTGACGGACTTTCCGGCCATCAGCGCACCCGACGTGGTGGCCGAGGCCGCCGCGCGGGCCCGTCAGGACACGCTGACCAAGCCGACGGGGGCACTGGGCAGGCTCGAGGACCTTTCGGTGTGGGTGTCGGCCTGCCAGGGGGTGTGCCCTCCGCGGCAGTTCGAACGCGCCCGAGTCGTCGTCTTCGTCGGGGATCACGGCGTCACGGCCGCAGGGGTGTCGGCCTACCCGGCCGAGGTCACCGCGCAGATGGTCGCGAACTTCGACGCGGGTGGCGCCGCGATCAACGTGCTGGCCGAACTTGCGGGCGCCGGGGTGCGGGTCGTCGACATCGCGGTGGACTCCGACGCACCGCTGTCACCGTCGATCGGCGCGCACAAGGTGCGGCGCAGCAGTGGCAACATCGCCGTCGAGGATGCGCTCAGCCCCGACGAGGTCGACGCTGCAGTAGGGGCCGGCCGTCGCATCGCCGACGACGAGGTGGACGCCGGGGCGGATCTGCTGATCGCCGGTGACATGGGAATCGGAAACACCACCGCCGCAACGACTTTGATCGCCGCGTTGACGAATTCAGAACCCGTCGCCGTGGTGGGTCGCGGCACCGGTGTCGACGACGCGGGCTGGGTCCGCAAGACGGCGGCCATCCGCGACGCACTGTTCCGCGCTCGCGCGGTTCGGTCGGATCCCGTTGGACTGCTCCGCGTCTGCGGCGGAGCGGACCTGGCAGCGATCGCGGGTTTCGTGGCGCAGGCCGCCGTGCGGCGTACGCCGGTGCTGCTCGACGGTGTGGTGGTGACGGCGGCCGCCCTGGTGGCCGACCGGATGGCACCGGGTGCACGGGCGTGGTGGCAGGCCGGTCACCGGTCCACCGAGCCCGCACACACGCTGGCCCTGCAGCGGCTGGCGCTCGAGCCGATCGTCGACCTCGGCATGCGTCTCGGTGAGGGCACCGGCGCGGTGATTGCTCTGCCGGTGCTGCGCGCGGCGGTGGCGACGCTGGCCTCGATGGCCACCTTTGGCGAAGCGAGCGTCACGGACCGCGTGTCCGATCCGGGACCTTCTCCCGTCGCTCCGCTCGCCCCACCGTCGTGATCGGTTCGCTCACTTCGGCTTTCGGCTTCGGCACCGTGCTGCCGGTGCGCTCTGGGCAGCCGTTCGGACGTGGCGCCCTGACGGCGTTGCCGGTGGTAGGGATCGCCCTCGGCGGCCTGGCCGCGGGGACGGTGTGGGTGGCCGCCAAGGCGTTCGGCGAGCACAACCCGCTGACGGGCATCCTCGCGGTGGCCGTGCTGCTGATCGTCACCCGTGGACTGCACGTCGACGGGCTGGCGGACACCGCGGACGGGCTCGGGTGCTACGGACCTCCCGAACGCGCCCTCGCGGTCATGCGCGACGGAACGGCAGGCCCATTCGGCGTCGCGGCGGTAGTGGTCACCATCGTCGTTCAGGGCATGGCGTTCGCCACGATGAGCGTCGCCGCCATCGTCGTCAGTGTCGCCGCGGGCAGGGTGGCGGCCGTCGTAGCGTGCCGTCGATCGGTCCCAGCCGCCGCCGGCAGCTCGCTCGGCGCCGCGGTGGCGGGTACGCAGCCGGCCTGGGTCGTGGCCGGCTGGATCGTCGCCGCCGCGGGGACGGGCGTGGTCGCGACGCCGCGACCCTGGCAAGGCCCGCTCGCGGTGCTGGTCGCATTGGCGGTCGGCACCCTGCTCGTCGCCCATTGCGTCCGACGGTTCGGCGGAGTGACCGGCGACGTGCTGGGTGCAGCGGTAGAGGTGACGACCACCGTGGCCGCGCTGGGCCTGGCGGTCCGTTAACCCAGTCGGGTCATCCAGCCGTGGGTGTCGGCGAACGTGCCGCGCTGAATGCCGGTCAACGTGTCGCGCAACGCCATGGTGACCTCGCCCGGCTCGCCGTCGGCGATGGTGAACTCCCCGTCACCGAACTTCACGTGTGACACGGGGGTGATGACCGCGGCGGTGCCGCACGCGAACACCTCGGTGATCTCGTTCGCCGCTGCCTTCTTCTGCCATTCGTCGACGTCGATCTTGCGCTCCTCGACGGCGAACCCCCCGTCGGTAGCCAACTGCAGCAACGAGTCCCGCGTGATGCCGGGCAGCAGCGAACCACTCAGCTCCGGTGTGACCAACCGTGCCGAGCCGCCGCTGCCGAAGACGAAGAACAGGTTCATGCCGCCCATCTCCTCGACGTAGCGGCGTTCGATGGCGTCCAGCCACACCACCTGATCGCACCCGTTGTCGGCAGCCTCGGCCTGCGCCAGCAGCGACGCCGCGTAATTCCCGCCGAACTTCGCCGCTCCCGTGCCGCCCGGGCTGGCCCGGACGTACTCGGTGGACAGCCACACGCTGACCGGCTTGATGCCGCGCGGGAAGTACGCGCCTGCCGGAGAAGCGATGACCATGTAGCGGTACTGCGTCGCGGGGCGCACGCCGAGCCCGGGTTCGGTGGCAAAGATGAACGGGCGCAGGTAGAGCGACTCCTCGCCGCCCGCGGCGGGCACCCAATCGCCGTCGACCGCGATCAGCTGACGCAACGACTCGATGAACAGTTCCTCGGGGAGCTCCGGAATGGCGATCCGATGCGCCGAGGTACGCAGCCGCGCCGCGTTGGCCTCGGGGCGGAACGACACGATGGACCCGTCGGCCCAGCGGTAGGCCTTGAGCCCCTCGAAGACCTCCTGCGCGTAGTGCAGCACGATCGCGGACGGATCCAACTCGATCGGGCCGTACGGGAGCACCTTGGCGTCGTGCCAGCCGCGACCTTCGGTGTAGTCGACCGACACCATGTGATCGGTGTGGAACCGTCCGAAACCCGGGTTGCGCAGGATGTCGGCACGTACCTCGTCGCTTGCCGGAGTCGCGTTACGGGCAAGCGTGAACTCGAGGGGACCGTCGGTCATGTGCCAATTGTATAACTCCTGACTAGCGAGTTTTGGCCTCCACGAACGGCAGCGCCACCACGTCGCATTCGAGCGCCCTGCCGCGCACGTCGACGGTCACCCGGCGTCCCTCGTCGACGCCGGCATCGACGTCGATCAGCGCCAGCGCGATGCCCAGTTTCAGTGTTGGAGAGAACGTTCCCGACGTCGTCACGCCAACCGGAACGCCGTCGGCCAGCACCGTCATGTCCGCGCGCAGCACTCCCCTGCCTGCCGCCCGCAGTCCGCGCAGCAATCGGCGCGGACCCGTCTGCTTCTCGGCCAGCAGCGCGTCCCGGCCCCAGAACGCGTCCTTGCGCCATCCGATCGCCCAGCCACAACGGGCCTGCAGCGGCGAGATGTCGAGCGACAGTTCGTGTCCGTGCAGCGGATAGCCCATCTCCGTGCGCAGCGTGTCGCGCGCGCCGAGCCCGGCAGGCTGCCCGCCCGCGGCGGTGACCGCATCGACCAGCGCGTCGAACACCACCTCCGCGCGATCCCACGTCGGCAATAGCTCGTAGCCGTGTTCGCCGGTGTAGCCGGTGCGGCACACGCGGACCGGGACGCCGGAGAACTCCGCGTCGGCATAGCCCATGTAGTCCATGTCGGTCGGCAGCCCCAGCTGGGCCACCACGTCGGCTGACTTCGGCCCCTGCACGGCCAGCACGGCGTACGAGCGGTGCTCGTCGGTGACGGTCAATCCGGCAGGCGCCCGCTCGGTCAGCGCAGCGACGACGGCCGGGGTGTTGGCGGCGTTGGGTACCAGGAAGACCTCGTCGTCGGATACGTAATACGCGATCAGGTCGTCGATCACGCCACCGGAATCGTTGCAGCACAACGTGTATTGCGCCTTGCCCGGCCCGATCCGACCCAGATCGTTGGTAAGTGCCGAGTTGACGTACTCCGCCGCGCCGGGCCCGCGCACCAGTGCCTTGCCCAGGTGGCTGACGTCGAACAGTCCGACGGCGCTGCGCGTCGCGTTGTGCTCGCTGACGGTTCCGGCATAGGAGACCGGCATGAGCCAACCGGAGAATTCGGCGAAACTGGCCCCGAGATCGCGGTGGCGGTCCTCCAGCGGACCCTTCAACAGGTTGTCACTCACGCTGCCAGACTAGGGTGAATCCCCGTGAGCACCCCTCCCGGCTACCAGTCCCCCGCCGTCACCGTGTCCGCCACACTGCCCAAGCGCGGCCTGCGCAAGGCGGTGTTGATCGTTCCCGTGGTCACCGGTGACGACGACACCGCGACGGTCGTTCTGAGCCCGTCCCTCGACGCCGAGGCCGTCGGCGAGATCGAGGGGGCCCTGCGGGCGCTCGGCGCCAAGGGCGGGACCGAACAGGCGACCCGGGTGCTCGCGCCGTCCCTGCCGGTGTCCAGCGTGCTGGCGATCGGCCTCGGCAAGGCGCGTGACGACTGGCCCGCCGACGTGATCCGTCGCGCCGCGGGCGTCGCTGCTCGCTCGCTGAACGGCACCGAGGCGGTCGTCACGACGTTGTCCGAACTGGATCTCGAGGCCACGATCGAGGGACTGATCCTCGGCGCCTACCGGTTCACGGACTTCCGCAGCGCCAAGACCGCACCCAAGGAACCGGGGCTGTCCACCATCACCGCCCTGTCCGGTGAGAAGGGGGCCAAGGCCACGGCGGCGCGCGCAACCGACATCGCCGCGGCGGTCGCCACTGCCCGCGACCTCGTCAACACCCCGCCCAGCCACCTGTTCCCCGCCGAATTTGCCAGTCGTGCAAAGGCATTGGGCGAGTCGGCCGGCCTGGAGATCGAAGTACTCGACGACAAGGCGTTGGAGAAGGCCGGCTACGGCGGAGTCGTTGGCGTCGGCAAGGGATCGTCGCGTCCGCCCCGACTGGTCCGGCTGACCCACCGGGCCAAGGGCAGGTCGAAGAAGACCAAGAAGGTGGCGCTGGTCGGCAAGGGCATCACGTTCGACACGGGCGGCATCTCGATCAAGCCGGCCGCCAACATGCACCAGATGACGTCGGACATGGGTGGCGCCGCCGCGGTCATCGCCACCGTCGTGTTGGCCGCCAAACAGGACCTGCCGATCGACGTCGTCGCCACCGTCCCGATGGCCGAGAACATGCCGTCATCGACTGCGCAGCGGCCCGGCGACGTGCTCACCCAGTACGGGGGCATCACCGTCGAGGTGCTCAACACCGACGCCGAGGGCCGGTTGATTCTGGCCGACGCCATCGTGCGGGCCTGCGAGGACGATCCCGACTACCTCATCGAGACCTCGACGCTGACGGGTGCGCAGACCGTGGCACTGGGCGGCCGCACACCGGGCGTGATGGGAAGCGACGAATTTCGCGATCGTGTCGCGGCGCTGTCGCAGAGCGTCGGCGAGAACGCCTGGCCGATGCCGCTGCCCGAAGAACTCAAGGACGACCTGAAGTCGACGGTCGCCGACCTCGCCAACGTCAGCGGTTCCCGGTACGCGGGCATGCTCGTCGCCGGTGTCTATCTGCGTGAGTTCGTCGCAGACGGCGTGCAGTGGGCGCACATCGACGTCGCAGGCCCGTCGTACAACACCGGCGGACCGTGGGGCTACACCGGCAAGGGCGGTACAGGTGTGCCCACGCGCACCATGTTCGCGGTCCTCGAGGACATCGCAGAAAACGGCTAGCCGGCGGGAGAGCGGTCAGCCCTCTTCGAGTTCGCGGCGCCTCTCGCGGTCGCGCAGAATGCGCCGGCGCGCGTCGTAGTCGCGCATCCGTTGCGGGTAACCCACCTTCTGCACGTCGTAGACGGGGATGTTGAGTCGGTCACTGAGGCGGCGGGCACCGGAGTCGCCGCCCGCGCGGCGACGGGTCCATTCGCCGTCCGCGGCGACCAGCACGACGGTGACTTCGGTGACGGTGGTCTTGGGTTCGACGAACGCCTCGACGCCCTGATGCTCGGCGACCCACTGGCGCAGGTACTTCAGGTCGGCGGCGGGATCGCGGCCGTCGGCGCGCACGGAACCACGGCCGCGAAACCTGTCCAACAGTCCCACTCGACCTGGCTCCCTCCGGCGTGTTTCCGAGCTGGGGTCAGCACCACCACTTTCGATAGTGCCAGAGCAATGGATAGATCGGTCTGCGGCGACCGCCGCGCGAGGACGTGACAGGATGGGTGCCGACATTCGGTAGGGACGAACGACCGTTCGAGGGAGTCAACACACATGGCCATCTCCGTCCAGATGCCCGCACTCGGTGAGAGCGTCACGGAAGGGACAGTCACCCGGTGGCTGAAGCAGGAGGGCGACACCGTCGAAGTCGACGAGCCCCTGCTGGAAGTCTCGACCGACAAGGTCGACACCGAGATCCCGTCGCCCGCCGCCGGTGTGCTGACCAAGATCATCGCCCAGGAGGACGACACCGTCGAGGTTGGCGGCGACCTGGCGACGATCGGTGAGGCCGGCGAAGGCGGCGGCGATGCCCCTGCCGCGGAGGCGGAATCAGAACCCGAGCCCGAACCGGAACCCGAGAAGCAGCCGGAGCCCGAGCCCGAGCAGGAAGCGGAGCCGGAACCGGAGCCCGAGGGTGCACCGGCGCCCGCCGCCGAGGGTGGCGGGGACGCCACGCCGGTGCTGATGCCGGAGCTGGGTGAGTCGGTCACCGAGGGCACCGTCACGCGCTGGCTCAAGAAGGTCGGCGACAGCGTCGAGGTCGACGATCCACTGGTCGAGGTATCGACCGACAAGGTCGACACCGAGATCCCGTCACCGGTGGCGGGCACCTTGGTGTCGATCACCGCCGAGGAGGACGACACCGTCGCGGTCGGCGGCGAACTTGCCAAGATCGGCGCAGCGGGCGCCGCCCCCGCAGCCAAGCCGGAACCGAAGCCGGAACCCAAGCCGGAGCCGAAGGCCGAACCCAAGCCGGAACCGAAACCCGAACCCAAGTCCGAACCGGCGCCGGAACCCAAGCCGGAACCAAAGCCCGAACCCAAGCCTGAGCCCAAGCCCGAACCGAAGCCTCAGCCCGCTGCGCCCGCCGCGCAGGCAGCATCGGAGTCGGCCAGCACCGACGGCAGCCCCTACGTCACCCCGCTGGTCCGAAAGTTGGCCGTGGAGAACGGCATCGACCTGGCATCGGTCAAGGGCACCGGCGTCGGCGGCCGCATCCGCAAGCAGGACGTGCTGGCGGCAGCGGAGGCCAAGAAGGCCCCACCCGCCGCGGCTCCGGCGGCTCCTGCGGCTGCTGCATCGGCGCCCGCCAAGGCCGCTGCGACTCCCGCACCCGCGCTCGCGCACCTGCGTGGGACCACGCAGAAGGCCAACCGGATCCGCCAGATCACGGCCAAGAAGACGCGTGAATCCCTGCAGACCACAGCGCAGTTGACGCAGACCCACGAGGTCGATCTCACGAAGATCGTCGCGCTGCGGGCACGGGCCAAGGCGAGCTTCGCCGAGCGCGAGGGCGTCAACCTGACGTTCCTGCCGTTCTTCGCCGTGGCGGTCGTCGATGCGCTCAAGGCGCATCCGAACGTGAACGCCAGCTACAACGAGGACACCAAGGAGATCACCTACTACGACGCCGAGCACCTCGGCTTCGCGGTCGACACCGACCAGGGTCTGCTCTCCCCCGTCGTGCACAACGCGGGCGACCTGTCCCTGGCTGGCCTGGCCCGGGCGATCGCCGACATCGCGGCGCGTGCCCGGTCGGGCAACCTCAAGCCCGACGAATTGTCCGGTGGCACCTTCACCATCACCAACATCGGCAGTCAGGGCGCGTTGTTCGACACACCGATCCTGGTGCCGCCGCAGGCGGCGATGCTCGGGACCGGCGCGATCGTCAAGCGGCCGCGCGTAGTGGTGGACGAGAACGGCAACGAGTCGATCGGCGTGCGGTCGGTGTGCTACCTGCCGCTGACCTACGATCACCGGCTGATCGACGGTGCGGACGCGGGACGTTTCCTGACCACCATCAAGCGGCGCCTCGAAGAGGCGGCGTTCGACGCCGACCTGGGCCTGTAAAGACGGCACTGTGCCCAATTCCGTGATAGCGATCGCGGGTTCGTCGGGACTGATCGGCTCCGCGTTGACGTCTGCACTGCGTGCGGCGGACCACCGCGTGATGCGGATCGTCCGGCGGGCACCGTCGAGCGCCGACGAGGTGTACTGGAATCCCGACACGGGCGAGTTCGACCCGGACACCGTGCGCGGCGTCGACGCCGTGGTGAATCTCTGCGGCGTCGGCGTCGGGGCCAAGCGGTGGTCGGGCGCGTTCAAGCAGAGCCTGCGCGACAGCCGCATCGGCCCCACGGAGGTGCTGTCGAACGCCGTCGTCGACGCGGGTGTGCCCGCGCTGATCAACGCCAGCGCAGTCGGTTTCTACGGCGACACCCGCGGCCACGTCGTCGACGAGACCGCACCGCCGGGACGCGGCTTCCTCGCCGGGCTCTGCGAGGACTGGGAGGCGGCCACGGAGCCGGCACAGCAGTCGGGCACGCGTGTGGTCCTGCTGCGCACCGGTCTGGTGTTGGCCGCGGCCGGTGGCATGCTCAGCCGCATCAAACCCTTGTTCGCGCTGGGCCTGGGCGCCCGGCTGGGCAACGGCAAGCAGTACATCCCGTGGATCAGCCTCGAAGACGAGGTGCGGGCGTTGCTGTTCACCATCGGTCACGACGACATCGCAGGCCCGGTGAACCTGACCGGGCCGGCGCCGGTGACCAACGCGGAGTTCACCGCCGCGCTGGGACGAGCGGTGAACCGTCCGACCGCGTTGCTCGTGCCGGGGTTCGCGCTTCGCACGCTGTTCGGCGAATTCGCCGACGAAGGTCTGCTCGGCGGCCAACGGGCGATCCCGGCCGTACTCGAGCGGGCCGGTTTCGAGTTCCACCACAACACCATCCGCGAGGCACTGGCCTACGCCACCGCACCGAAGGACACGTGACGCCGAGTACCGTTGAACCCGTGGCGGAATCATCGGTCCGGTCGGCGCACACGCCGCTGGACGTGCGGAGGTTGGGCACCCTCGACTACTCCAGCGCCTGGGCGTTGCAGCGCGAGCTGGCCGAGACGCGCATCGCTGGTGGCCCCGACACCTTGCTCCTGCTCGAGCATCCGTCGGTGTACACGGCGGGCAAGCGCACTGAGCCGCACGAACGACCCGTCGGCGGTGGGCCGGTCATCGACACCGACCGCGGCGGCAAGATCACCTGGCACGGCCCCGGTCAGCTGGTTGGCTACCCGATCGTCGGATTGGCCCAGCCGATCGACGTCGTGAAATTCGTTCGCCGCCTTGAGGATTCGCTGATCGCGGTGTGCGCCTCGGTCGGCCTGCAGACCGGAAGGGTCGAGGGGAGGTCCGGGGTGTGGGTACCGGCCGACGGCACCAGGCCCGCCCGCAAGGTCGGCGCCATCGGCATCCGGGTCGCTCGCGGGACGACGCTGCACGGCTTCGCCCTGAACTGTGACTGCGACCTCGACGCGTACTCGGCGATCGTGCCGTGCGGAATCTCCGACGCAGGCGTGACGTCGTTGACCGCCGAGCTGGGCCGCCACGTCGGAGTGAGCGATGTCACCGAGGCGGTCGCCGATGCCGTCTGCGACGCGTTGGACGGTCGGCTGCACGTAGCATTGACTTCGTGAGTATTGCTCCCGACGGTCGCAAGCTGTTGCGCTTGGAGGTCCGCAACGCCGAGGTCCCGATCGAGCGCAAACCGCCGTGGATCAAGACCAAGATGCGGACGGGCCCCGAATACAAGGAGCTCAAGGCGCTGGTCCGCCGGGAGGGTCTGCACACGGTCTGCGAAGAGGCCGGCTGCCCCAACATCTACGAATGCTGGGAGGACCGCGAGGCCACCTTCCTCATCGGCGGTGAACAGTGCACCCGGCGGTGCGACTTCTGCCAGATCGACACGGGCAAGCCCGCCGAGCTGGATCGCGACGAGCCGCGGCGGGTCGCCGAAAGCGTGCAGGCGATGGGCCTGCGGTACTCGACCGTGACCGGCGTGGCGCGTGACGACCTGCCCGACGGCGGCGCGTGGCTGTACGCCGAGACGGTCCGACAGATCAAGGCGCTGAACCCGAACACCGGCGTCGAATTGCTGATCCCCGACTTCAACGGCATCCCCGAACAACTCGAGACCGTCTTCGAAACGCGTCCGGAAGTGTTGGCGCACAACGTCGAAACGGTTCCGCGCATCTTCAAGCGGATCCGTCCCGCGTTCCGCTACCAGCGCAGCCTGGACGTCGTGACCGCCGCCCGCGACTACGGCCTGGTGACGAAGAGCAACCTCATTCTGGGCATGGGCGAGACGCCAGAAGAAGTGCAAGAGGCCCTGACCGACCTGTACGAGGCGGGCTGCGACATCGTCACCATCACGCAGTATCTGCGGCCGACGGTGCGTCACCACCCCGTCGAGCGGTGGGTCCGGCCCGAGGAATTCGTCGAGCACGCGAAGTTCGCCGAAGACCTCGGCTTCGCGGGCGTGCTGGCCGGACCGCTGGTGCGTTCCTCGTACCGGGCCGGTCGGTTGTATGCAGAAGCCGCGCAACTGCGGACGCGCAACAGCCCACCCGTATCCTGAGCTCATGGCGAAATCCAGCAAGCCCGCCGCCAACAATAAGGCCGCAAAGGCCGAGGCGAAGGCCGCCCGAAAGGCGGCGTCAAAGCAGCGCCGCAGCCAGTTGTGGCAGGCGTTCCAGATGCAGCGCAAGGAAGACAAGCGGCTACTGCCCTACATGATCGGCGCGTTCGTGCTGATCGTCGCCGCGGCAGTGGTAGCGGGCGTGTTCAGTGGCAGCACCTTCACCATGGTCACGCTGATCCCGCTCGGCGTCCTACTGGGCGCCCTGGTGGCGTTCATCATCTTCGGCAGACGTGCGCAGAAGTCCGTGTACAGCAAGGCGGAGGGCCAGACGGGCGCCGCGGCGTGGGCGCTGGACAACATGCGCGGCAAGTGGCGGGTCACCCCCGGCGTCGCGGCGACCGGACACTTCGATGCGGTGCACCGCGTGATCGGCAGGCCCGGTGTGATCTTCGTCGGCGAGGGATCGGCGGCGCGGGTCAAACCCCTGCTCGCACAGGAGAAGAAGCGCACCGCGCGCCTGATCGGCGATACCCCGATCTACGACATCGTCGTCGGCAACGGCGAGGGTGAGGTGCCGCTGTCCAAGCTCGAGCGCCACCTGACCAAACTGCCGGCCAACATCACCGCCAAGCAGATGGACGCGCTCGAGTCCAAGCTCGTCGCGCTGGGCTCGCGCGTCGGGCCTGCCGCGATGCCGAAGGGACCGCTGCCTGGCAACGCCAAGATGCGCGGCGTGCAGCGGACGGTGCGAAGGAAGTAGCGCTATCGAGCGCGCACGACGGCCGTCGCCGTCGCCCGGTCCTGCAATCCCCGCAGGTCCGAGTCGGTGAACAGCGCCGGTATCACCAGGGCGATCAGCAGGCCCCGGACCACGGCCCTGCCCGTGCCGACGTGTTGACGCCCGTCCACGGGCACGACCATCAGTCCGAACACCAGCTGACCGGGTGTGAAGCCGAACAGCCGGACCGAGGCAACGCCGAGCACGAACCAGACGATCAGGACCGCCGTCGAGAGCGTCGCCATCGACACGATGCCCAGCGTCATGCCCAGCGCGGCCAGCCCGTATCCGATCAGCCAGTCGACCATCAGCGCCCCGACGCGACGGCCCATCCGGGCCTGCGACTGGGGCCCGGTCGCGGGCAGGCCGAGCCGCTCACCGGGATGGTCGTTGGGGCCTTGGGTTTGGTCCCCCGTCTCAGACGGCGGTGGACCGGACAGCCAGGATCCGAAGGTGCGGGCCATGCCACAAGCATATGGTCCATGGGCATTGCGTAACGTCAGCGCAACATCCGGTTGATGACGGTGCAACATCGTGTCCCTAGCGTCAACCGGCGGGAATCCAGTCAAAGGAGATTACTCAGTGGCAGAAAAGACGGCCGACGACATCATCAAGCTGATCTCAGACGAGAATGTCGAGTACGTCGACATCCGGTTCTGCGATCTGCCCGGTTCGGTCCAGCACTTCTCTATCCCGGCTTCGACGTTCGACGAGAGCATCTTCGAGGACGGGCTCGCCTTCGACGGTTCGTCGGTGCGCGGCTTCCAGTCGATCCACGAATCCGACATGATGCTGCTGCCGGACGCGGACACGGCGCGCATCGACCCGTTCCGGGCGGCGAAGACGTTGAACATGAACTTCTTCGTGCACGATCCGTTCACCCGTGAGGCGTACTCACGCGACCCGCGCAACGTGGCCCGCAAGGCCGAGAACTACCTGACGAGCACCGGCATCGCCGACACCTGCTTCTTCGGCGCCGAAGCCGAGTTCTACATCTTCGACTCGGTGTCGTTCGACTCGAAGATCAACGGCACCTTCTACGAGGTCGACTCCGAGTCGGGCTGGTGGAACACCGGCGAGCCCTTCGAGGCAGACGGCAGTGCCAACCGCGGTTACAAGGTGCGCCCCAAGGGCGGCTACTTCCCGGTGGCGCCGTACGACCACTACGTCGACCTGCGCGACGAGATGGCCACCAACCTGCAGAACGCCGGCTTCACCCTCGAGCGCGGCCACCACGAGGTGGGCACCGCCGGTCAGGCCGAGATCAACTACAAGTTCAACACGCTGCTGCATGCGGCCGACGATGTGCTGCTGTTCAAGTACATCATCAAGAACACGGCATGGGCGAACGGCAAGACCGTCACCTTCATGCCGAAGCCGCTGTTCGGCGACAACGGATCGGGCATGCACGCCCACCAGTCGCTGTGGAAGGACGGCAAGCCGCTGTTCCACGACGAGTCGGGCTACGCCGGCCTTTCGGACCTGGCACGCCACTACATCGGCGGCATCCTGCACCACGCGCCGTCGCTGCTGGCGTTCACCAACGCGACGGTGAACTCCTACAAGCGTCTGGTGCCCGGATACGAGGCCCCGATCAACCTGGTCTACAGCCAGCGCAACCGGTCGGCCTGTGTGCGCATCCCGATCACCGGCAACAACCCGAAGGCCAAGCGCCTCGAGTTCCGTTGCCCGGACAGCTCGGGCAACCCGTACCTGGCGTTCGCAGCGATGCTGATGGCTGGCATCGACGGCATCAAGAAGAAGATCGAGCCGCTGACGCCCGTCGACAAGGACCTCTACGAGCTGCCGCCGGACGAGGCCGCCAACATTCCGCAGGCGCCCACCTCGCTGTCCGCGGTCATCGACCGGCTCGAGGCAGATCACGAGTACCTCACCGAGGGTGGCGTGTTCACCGAGGACCTGATCGAGACCTACATCTCGTACAAGCGGGAGAACGAGATCCTGCCGGTCCAGATTCGGCCGCACCCGTACGAGTTCGCGCTGTACTACGACGTGTAGGCCAGCCAACGCGCTGACCAGCACGAGCGACGAAACAACCCGGTCCCCCATCGCAGCAACGATGGCGGATCGGGTTGTTTCGTCTTTGGTGGGCTGACACGTTCGCGCCCGAAAACGACGCCGTCACTTGAAAATTGGCCAAAAATTTCGATATCCCTAAGGGGACGATTTGATCCCCCACAGCGCTCATCCACGCCTTTAGGGAGGCATACCGTATGACCGGCCGGTGGATTGCCCACACGTCTTACTCGGACCCTGGGCCGTATCGCGCCCTTCTTCGACAGTTACCCCGCGATCTCACATCCATCTGCCAGGTGGCTCGTAACGTGATCGGCCACTACCGGGCTGAACTGCCAGCCCTGGGGCCCGAGCGCCGCGACGAAGTCAACAGTCGCTGGTTACGGCGAATCCTCGACACCGATCAAGTCCGCCACCCAGTCCCCCTCGACGCCCCCCGCGATCCCGACACCCGAGTGGCGGGCTGTTGTCGTGACCACGCGCTCTTCGTCGTGAGCGTGCTGCGGGAACAAGGAGTCCCGGCCCGCATCCGAGTCGGCTTCGCCAACTACCTGGAGCCCGGCCATCGTATCGACCACGTCGTTGTCGAATACTGGTCCACTGACCGCTGGGTTCATACCGATCCGGAGCTGCCCATCGGGTCAGTGCCGTTCGACCCCAACGATATTCAGATCGGGCCTCACGCGCCGTTCCAATCTGCGGCCCACGCATGGAACATGCTCCGGCACGACCGCGACGCCGTCGACCGATACCCCATTCCGCGCGGATCGGCATTTACCGTCTCAAGCCTCATCCGGACATACCTTGCCTACGATCTCTGCCACCGCTACGGGGACGAGACACTCTTGTGGGACGCTTGGCCCGCTCTGGACGAACTCATCACCAACGACGAGTTGGTCGATACGATCGCCGAGTTGCTCATCGCTGCCGAGTCGGGCGAGCAGACAGCCGAACGTGAACTCGTTCAGCACCACCACCGACTTCGTCCCGGCGATATCGTCACGCAGCTATCCCCATACGGGGACCCACCCAAACCAGTCCACCTCCAACCGGCAGCCTCGCAACGCTCGATTATCCGGACTGGGGTCCGAATAGTAGGGTCTTGGTCATGACGAACCTGGACGCCCGCCTCACCTCGTTCTCGCCCACGGTGCTGAGCCTGTTCCGCATCGTGTTCGGCCTCATGTACACCGTGCACGCGACGCAGAAGCTATTCGACTGGCCGATCGCCGCCCCCGGTCCGATTCCTGTTGGCGCGTGGCCCTTTTGGTGGGCCGGTCTGATCGAGCTGATCGCAGGATTACTGATCCTGACGGGGTTCGTCACGCGGGTCGCGGCGTTCGTGGCATCCGGCGAGATGGCGTTCGCGTACTTCAGCCAACATCAGCCGACGGGATTGTGGCCGATCGAGAACGGCGGAGAACTGGCCGTGCTGTACTGCTTCGGCTTCTTCCTGCTGGTGTTCACCGGCGGCGGCGCCTACGCGCTCGACGCCATGCGGGGCGGACGACGGCCTGTGCGGGCGCGCCGCTAACCGTCGAGCGCCAGGTCCTTGCGGAAGCGCTTCATGCCGTCGATCTTCTCGGCGGTAGTGGCCGCGGCTCCGGTGTAGAACATCCACGGCATGGTCAGGATGTGCGTGATGCCGGCAGCGGCCGCGCGTTCGTAGTCGGGGATCGTCAACGCATCGGTCAGCGGCGTCAGGATCGTGAAATCGTCCATGGTCAGGCCATTTTCGGCCCGCAGTTCCCGCAGCCGGGCGGCGGCGGCGATGGCCCTGTCGGTGGTGATCAGGTCGCCGATCCAGCCGTCGTTGCGGGCGGCGCGGCGTAACGCGATGTCGCTGAGACCCCCGACGTAGATGGGGATGTGCGGCGGCGTGGGCTCCATCTCGAGCCTTGGCGTCTGGTAGAACTCACCGTCGAATTCGGTCCAGCCCGGTTGCCACAGCGCACGCAACAGTTCCAGCATCTCGTCGGTGCGCTTGCCGCGGCGGTCGAACCGCTGGCCCATCAGCGTGAACTCCTCCTCGCACCAGCCGACGCCGATGCCGAGTTCGACGCGACCGTCGGCGAGATACGCTGCGGTGCCGACGGATTTGGCGACCGAGTACGGGTCACGCATGCCGGGGATGTACACCGTGGTGACGAAGTGCAGTCGCGTCGTCACCTGCGCGAGCGCGCCGACGAGCACCCACGGATCGGGCCAGTCGGTGAATGGCTGCCAGCGCCGCTCGCCGTCCTTGGTGTACGGATACGGGGTCGCCAGCTTCTCCAGGTTCACCACGTGGTCGGGAATGCCGAAACCGTCATAGCCGAGATCGTCTGCAGCCCTGGCCAACTCGACGATCTCGCGGGTCTCCAGGAAGGCCGGGCTGATGTAGAACTTCATCGTCATCCGGCGTCCCGCGCCCACGCCGGTCGGATGAACACACCATCGGCCTCCACGGTGCGGCCGTCCCCGTCACTGAGATATCCGCGCGCGTAGGTCTTGATGCCCTCGGTGCGTTCGATGAACGCCTCGGCGCGCAGCGGACCCTGCGGCGTACCCCGCAGATAGCGCAGCGTGATGGTGCCGGTGAACAACGGCTTCGTCAAACCGTCACTGGCCGCCTCGCCGAGCATGTGGTCGAGCACGAGTGCGCAGATCCCGCCGTGCACCAGCCCGGGCGGGCCTTCGTAGGCCGCCCCCAAGGTGAACTCGGACCAGCATCGGCCCCCCTCCTCGTGGTGGATCACCATCGGCGGGGCGATCGCATTGCGAAGGCCGACAGCCGGATTGGCCAACGCCAGTGGACGGCCGGTGCCCGCGTGCCG
The DNA here is from genome assembly GCF_000620625.1 of Mycobacterium sp. URHB0044. Classification (GTDB taxonomy): domain Bacteria; phylum Actinomycetota; class Actinomycetes; order Mycobacteriales; family Mycobacteriaceae; genus Mycobacterium. The sequence continues at coordinate 77,395 of NZ_JIAW01000009.1, forward strand.
CAGATTCGACGTGGTACCGCGCCGTTCGCGTTCCAGCGTGTCGGCGATCGCGTCGATGGCGGCGCGGGCGTCGCGGATGGTGTCGTCGTCCACGCCGGTGCGGATAGCCGCGTCGATCAACCTGCGCATGGACTGGGTCAGAGGCTCGTAGACGTCGCGCAGCCGGTCGTACTCGTCGGCACTGATGACGTCCAAGCCGAAGTCCTCGTTCAAGCCGCGCCCCTTGTTTGCCTCATCCACCGGCCTCATGCACCGAAGACCTTCCGTACCACTGCCTTTGCCCGACGGGTGACCCGCAGGTAGTTGTCGAGGAACTCGCCACCGTTGTCGTTGTGCCAGCCGGCGGCCAGGGCCACCGCGTTGAGCTGACGGCCGGGGCCGGGCAGCTGATCGGAGGGCTTGCCGCGCACCAGGACCAGTGCGTTGCGTGCCCGCGTCGCGGTCAGCCACGCCTGGCGCAACAGGTCGATGTCGCCCTCGGCGATCAGCTCGGCCGCACCGATGGCGTCGAGGGTCTGCAGCGTCGACGTGCCGCGCAACGCGGGCACCTGGTGCGCGTGGCGCAGTTGGAGCAACTGCACGGTCCACTCGATGTCGGCGAGACCGCCCCTGCCCAATTTGGTGTGGGTGTTGGGATCCGCACCACGCGGCAACCGCTCGGCTTCGACTCGGGCCTTGATGCGCCGGATCTCCTGCACGGCAGCGGCCGAAACGCCGCCTGCGGGATAGCGGGTCTTGTCGATCATCAACAGGAAACGCTCGCCGAGCTCGGGATCACCGGCGACCCGGTGCGCCCGCAGCAGGGCCTGAATCTCCCACGCCTGAGCCCACTGCGCGTAGTAGGACTCATACGACGCCAACGTCCGGACCAGCGGGCCGCTGCGCCCCTCGGGCCGCAGATTGGCGTCGACCTCGAGCGGTGGGTCCGCACTGGGCGTGCCGAGTCGTGCCCGCACCTGTTCAGCGATGGTCACCGACCACTTCACCGCAACCGATTCCTCGACACCGTCGTGCGGCTCGCAAACGAACATCACATCGGCGTCGGAGCCGTAACCCAGTTCGCCGCCACCGAGTCGACCCATGCCGATGACCGCGATGCGCGCAGGCGGCCCGGATACGGGCGTGTTCGCCCGGATGACCACGTCGAGCGCCGCCTGCAACACCGCCACCCAGACCGAGGTGAGCGCCTTGCACACCGCGGTGACCTCGAGCATGCCGAGCAGGTCGGCCGACGCGATGCGGGCCAGCTCCCTGCGGCGCAGCGTGCGCGCCGCCATGATGGCGCGCTCGGGATCGGTGTGCCTGCCTGCCGACGCGATCAGCGCGCGACCCATGCTCTCCGGGTCGACCTCCAACAGCTTCGGCCCCTGTGGTCCGTCGGCGTACTGCTGGATCACCTCGGGCGCGCGCATCAGCAGGTCGGGCACGAACGCCGACGTGCCCAGCACGCGCATCAGCCGTTTGGCGACCGCGCCCTCGTCGCGCAGCGTGGACAAAAACCAGCGCTGTTCGCCAAGCGCGTCGCTGAGCCGCCGGTAGGACAGCAGGCCCGCGTCGGGGTCCGGGGTGTCGGACAACCAGTCCAGCAACGTCGGCAGTAGCACTCGCTGCACGCGCCCGCGCCGTCCGGTGTGGCCGGTCAACGCCGCCAAATGGGTGAGCGCGCTCTGCGGCCCCTCGTAACCCAGTGCGGCGAGCTGACGTTCGGCGGCCTTGGGCGTCATGGAGGCGGTCAGTTCGGCCGCCGGGCTGCCCACCGATTCGAGCAACGGCTGATAGAAGAGCTTGGCGTGCAGGCGTGACACCCGCATGCTCTGGCGTTTGAGTTCTTCCCGCAACACGCCGACCGCGTCGTGCTGGCCGTCGGGTCGCATGTGCGCGGCGCGGGCCAGCCATCGCATGGCCTCTTCGTCGTCGGACTCGGGCAGCATGTGCGTGCGCTTGAGGCGCTGCAGCTGCAGCCGGTGCTCGAGGAGGCGCAGAAACTCGTAGGACGCCGTCAGGTTGGCGGCATCGTCGCGGCCGACGTAGCCGCCCTCGCCGAGGGCTGCCAACGCGTCGACCGTGGACGCGACGTGCAGCGACTCGTCGTTGCGGCCGTGCACCAATTGCAGCAGCTGCACGGCGAACTCGACGTCGCGAAGGCCACCGGTGCCGAGTTTCAGTTCGCGATCGCGTACGCCCGCCGGCACCAGTTCCTCGACGCGGCGGCGCATGGCCTGCACCTCGGAAACGAAGTCCTCGCGCTCGGAGGCGTTCCACACCATTGGGCTCAGCGCTTCCATGTACCGCGCGCCCAGCTCGGGGTCACCGGCCGCCGGACGCGCCTTCAGCAGCGCTTGGAACTCCCACGTCTTGGCCCACCGCTCGTAATAGGCGATGTGCGATTCGAGGGTCCGAACCAGCGGGCCCTGCTTGCCCTCGGGGCGCAGCCCCGCATCCAGCTCGAAGAACGTGTCGCCGCCGAACCGCATCATCTCTCCTGCAACGCGGGTGGAGAGGGCGTCCGCGTGCTCGGCCACCAGGATCACGTCGACGTCGCTGACGTAATTCAGCTCGCGCGCACCGGACTTGCCCATGGCGATCACTGCGAGCCGGGGCGGCGGCGTGCTTTCGTCGCACACCGTGCGGGTTGCCACGATCAGCGCCGCACCCAGTGCAGCGTCGGCGAGGTCGGCCAGGTGTTCGCCGACCGTCGCGAAGGGCAACACGGGTTCGTTCTCGACGGTCGGCGCCACGTCGAGGGCCGCCAGCACCAGGAGCCGGTCGCGGTAGAGGGTTCGCAGCGAGGCCTGCACCGACTTTGCGTCCGTTGCACATTCGGCCACCGCCGCGAAGTCGCGGCGCAATTGGTCGGCCGACGGCAGGGCGACGTTGCCTGCCAGCAGATGCCATGACTGCGGGTGTGCGATGAGGTGGTCGCCGAGTGCCAGCGACGAGCCCAACACGGCGAACAGCCGACCGCGCAGGGAGCGGTCCTTGACCAGGGCTTGGTTCAGCTCGTCCCAAGCGCTGCCGAGGGTGTCGGCGAGGCGCACCATCGTGCGCAGCGCGGAGTCGGCGTCCGGCGCGCGCGACAGCGACCACAACAACTCGACGTGGGCGTCTGTGTGCCAGCCCAACCGGTCCAGGTCCGCGCGGGCGGGGGGTTCGACCAATCCGAGCCTGCCGACGCTTGGCAGCTTGGGTCGCTGCGTCGCGGGCTTGGCCATGTCCCCGACGTTATCTCACAGCACTACCCTGCCCGCCGTTACAGGGACAGGTAGGTCTTCAGCTCGAACGGCGTGACGTGGCTGCGGTAGTTCTCCCACTCGGCGCGCTTGTTGCGCAGGAAGAAGTCGAACACGTGCTCCCCCAACGCTTCCGCGACCAGTTCGGAGCTCTCCATCTCGGTCAGCGCCACTCCGAGGCTGCCGGGCAGCTCGCGGTACCCCATGGCGCGTCGCTCCTCGGGGGTCAGGTTCCAGACGTTGTCCTCGGCCTGAGGGCCGAGCTTGTAGCCCTTCTCGACGCCGCGCAGCCCGGCGGCCAACAGCACGGAGAAGGCGAGGTACGGGTTGCACGCCGAATCGGGGCTGCGGACCTCGACGCGGCGCGACGACGCCTTGCGCGGCGTGTACATCGGCACGCGCACCAACGCCGAACGGTTGGCGGCACCCCACGACGCGGCGGTCGGCGCCTCGCCGCCGTGCACCAGCCGCTTGTAGGAGTTCACCCACTGGTTGGTGACGGCGCTGATCTCGGAGGCGTGTTCGAGGATGCCCGCGATGAACGACTTGCCGACGTCGGACAGCTGCAGCGGATCGTCGGGGCTGTGGAAGGCGTTGTTCTCGCCCTCGAACAGGCTCATGTGGGTGTGCATCGCCGAGCCGGGGTATTCGGCGAACGGCTTCGGCATGAAGGACGCCCGCACGCCTTCGGTGAGCGCGACCTCCTTGACCACGTAGCGGAACGTCATGACGTTGTCGGCCATCGACAGCGCGTCGGCGTAGCGGAGGTCGATCTCCTGCTGCCCCGGCGCACCTTCGTGGTGGCTGAACTCCACCGAGATGCCCATCGACTCCAGCGCGTCGATCGCGTGGCGGCGGAAGTTCGGTGCGGCATCGTGAATCGTCTGGTCGAAGTAGCCGCCGTTGTCGGCGGGTACCGGCGGCTCGTCGTCGGAGCCCGGCTTGAGAAGGAAGAACTCGATCTCCGGGTGCACGTAGCAGGAGAATCCGAGGTCACTGGCCTTGGCGAGCTGACGGCGCAGCACGTGCCGCGAGTCGCCCCACGACGGCGAGCCGTCCGGCATGGTGATGTCGCAAAACATCCGGGCCGAGTGATGCTTGCCCGCGCTCGTCGTCCACGGCAGCACCTGGAATGTGGACGGGTCCGGGCGGGCCACGGTGTCCGATTCCGACACCCGCGCGAAGCCTTCGATGGACGAGCCGTCGAAGCCGATGCCCTCTTCGAAGGCGCCTTCTAGTTCGGCTGGGGCAATCGCCACGGATTTGAGGTATCCGAGCACGTCGGTGAACCACAACCGCACGAACCGGATGTCGCGTTCTTCCAGCGTGCGAAGCACGAATTCCTTCTGGCGATCCATGTCCGCAGCGTAGGCACCGGCTGTTAATTCTGTGTTACGGCGCGGCTGCGTGTCGTGTTCGCCGACGTCGGGGCGTCACTGACACTGCAGATTCGGCGGTGGTTGCACCGCGTCGACCAGGAACGCGACCACGGCCGGGTCGACGCACGGGTCGCCGTGGAACACGACGGTGTGCTGGGTGCCCGCGAAGGTGATCAGGGCGGCGTCCAACTCGCGTGCCAGCTCGACGCCCGCCAGATACGGCGTGGCCGGATCGCGCGTCGTCGAAACGACCACGACCTTGCCGGGCCCGGGCGAACCGACGTCGTGCGGTACCGAGGTCGGCGGCACCGGCCACATCGCGCAGGGATCCCGCGGCGCGTATCCGGTGAACTCGCCGTACGCCATGAAGGGAGCCGCCTCCCTGGCCCGGCGGTCGGCGTCGACCCACGCGGCGGGGTCGGTGGGGTACGGCGCGTCGACGCAGCGAATCCCGATGAACGCGTCCTGCTCGTTGTCGTAGTGGCCGCTCGCGTTGCGGCGCTGGTAGTCGTCGGCGAGCAGCAACAGGTCACCGGCGTCGGTCCCCCGCTGCAGGCCGAGCAGACCACTGGTCAGGTACTTCCAGTACCGCTGCGTGTAGAGCGCGTTGACGGTGCCCGTGATCGCATCCTGATAGCTCAGGCCACGCGGATCCGAGGTGCCACCGGGCTGCTGCACCAACGGATCGACGAGCTGGCGGTAGCGCGCCACGAACTGCGTTGGGTCGGTCCCCAGCGGGCAGTCCGCGGACCGCGCACAGTCCGCGGCGTAGTCGTCGAACGCCATTTGGAACCCGGCCAGCTGCCGGATGTTCTCGCCGATCGGGTCCGAACTGGGATCGACGGCACCGTCGAGCACCATCGCCCTGACGCGATCGGGATACCGCTCGGCGTAGGTGGCGCCGAGTTCCGTCCCGTACGAGAAGCCGAGGAAGTTGATCTGGTTCTCCCCCAACGCCGCACGCACCACGTCCATGTCCTGCGCGGTGGACGCCGTCCCGACGTTGGCGAGGAAGTCGAGGCCGGTCTTGTCGGCACAGCCCTGCGCGAGGTTCGCATACAGCTGCTCGATGCGTGCGACGCCCTCCGGGGTGTAGTCGGTCATCGGCTCGCGTCGGTAGGCGTCGAATTCGGCGTCGGTGCGACACCGCACCTCCGGCGTCGAGTGGCCGACCCCGCGAGGGTCGAACCCGACGAGGTCGAAGCGCCTGCCGATGTCCGTGTCGGCGAGGGCAGCGGCCATTCCGGCAACGGTGTCGACGGCCGACGCTCCCGGGCCGCCCGGGTTGACCATCAGGACGCCGATCCGATCACCCGTGGCGGGAACCCGGATGACCGCCAGCTGCGCCTGCGCGCCGTCGGGCCTGGCGTAGTCGACCGGCACCGAGACCGTTCCGCACTGGGCCGTCGGGATCGCCGCGGGATCCGCGAGGACGTTCGAACAACTGCCCCACTGAGGGGCCAGTCCATATTGCTGGGTGGACTCGCCTTCCGGTGACGCCCACGCGGCCGGGCAAATGGCGGCCGACATCATCAGGGTGGCAAGGGGCACCGCTGTCATCCGGCCCACCCGCATGGCGAACATGTTCGCACGCAACGCGCTTGCGGTCTGCACCCGAGTCCGGGCAGAGACAACCCAGCAATCAGACGGTGATGCGATGGTGACCTACGGCGGTCAGCACTTGGCGCCCGGCGGCGGAACGGTGACGTCGATCAGGTACTTCGCGGCGATGTCGTCGACGCAGCGATTGCCCTGGAACACCACGGTGTGCTGGGTGCCCTCGAAGGTCAGCACCGACCCGCCGAGTTGCTTGGCCAGGTCGACGCCCGCCTGATACGGCGTGGCCGGGTCGTGGGTCGTCGACACCACCAGGATCGGAGGTAGGCCGCTCACCTTGATCTCGTGTGGCGTCGAGGACGGCGGTACCGGCCAGAACGCGCACGTGCTCAGCGGCGCGTGTCCGGTGAACTCGCCGTAGCTCATGAAGGGCGCGGCCTGCCTGGCCCGACGGTCCTCGTCGATCGTCTTGTCGCGGTCGGTGATGGGCGGCTCGTCGACGCAGTTCACCGCGACGCGCACGTCGGTGGAGTTGTTGTAGTGACCTTCGCCGTCACGACCCATGTAGAGGTCGGCGAGCGCGAGCATGGTGTCGCCGTCGCCGCGGCGCAGTTCGGTCAGGCCCTGTGTGAGGTGACGCCACAGGTTCGGCGAGTACAGCGGCAGGATGGTCCCGACCAGCGCGTCGCCGTAACTCAGACCGCGTGGGTCCTTGGTACTGGCCGGCTTCTCCACCAGCGGATCGACGAGACTGTGGTAGACGTCGACGGCCTTGCTCGGGTCGGTGCCCAGCGGACACGTCGGCTTGGTCGCACAGTCGGCCGCGTAGTCGTCGAACGCCTTCTGGAACGCCGCGGCCTGCCGGATGTTGGACTCGATCGGGTCGGCGTTGGGGTCCACCGCACCGTCGAGGATCATCGACCGCACGTTGTGCGGGTAGCTCTCCGCGTAGAGCGATCCGATCCTGGTGCCATACGAGTATCCGAGGTAGTTCAGCTGCTTGTCACCGAGCGAAGCCCGCATCGCATCGAGATCCTTTACCACGCTTGCGGTTCCGACGTTGGCGAGGAACTCCTTGCCCATCTTGTCCACGCAGCGCTGGACGAATTCCTTCGTCTCGGACTCGATGTGCGCGACGCCCTCCGGCGAATAGTCGACCTGGGGGTCGGCGCGCAACCGGTCGTTGTCGGCATCCGAGTTGCACCACACCGCCGGGGTCGACTTGCCGACGCCGCGCGGGTCGAAGCCGACCAGGTCGAAGCGGTCCCGCACCGACTCCGGCATGGTTCCGACGATCGAGGCGGCCGCGTCCACTCCGGACTCGCCGGGACCACCCGGGTTGACGATGAGCGAGCCGATCTTGTTCCCGGTGGCCTTGAACCGGATCATCGCGATCTGCGCGACGTCGCCGTCGGGCTTGGCGTAATCGACGGGAACCGAGAGCATTCCGCATTCGCCGCCCGCGGGGATCTTCACGTCATCGGACGAGGCCGACTCGCACGCCGACCATTGCACGGGCGTGCCGGGCTTCGGCGCACCGACGATGGCCTTCCCGTCGACCACCTTGCTGCAACCCGCCACCAGCAACATCACCATGGCGGCCGCAAGCAGCCCGCTCCGAAGCTTCATGGCTGCCCATGCTGCCATGCGGGCGCATCGGCGCTGCTAAGGGCACTTAGCGCGTCGCGTCGAGCAACTCCCCGAGTGCCACGACGAAGTCGTCGGCCATGTCCCAGAGATCCGGCAGAAGTTCGGGGCAAGAGATCAGCCCGACGTCGAGTGTCCCGTTCAATGACATCACCGTGATGTTGAGTCCCGAGCCGTGGAAGATCGGGCCGAGCGGGTACATCGCCTTGACCTGCGCACCCAGGAAGTACAACGGAATCTGCGGCCCCGGCACGTTGGAGACCACCAGGTTGTGCACGGGCTTCGCGCTCGTCAGCCGGCTCGCGGCGTACACCCGCATCGCGACCCCGAACACCGCGGGCGCCGCGAACTGCGACCAGTCCTGCAGCAGTGTCGCCCCGATCGCCGCACTGTGTTGCTTGGCAACTGAATTCGCGGCGGCGATGGACTTCAGCCGTTCGGCGGGATCCTCGATGTGGGTTTCGAGCCGGGAGAACATGCCCGACACCTGGTTTCGGCCGGGGCGATCGGACTTGTCGTGCACCGACACCGGGACCATCGCCACCAGCGAGCCGTCCGGCAGTTCGCCTCGGTCGAGCAGGAACCGCCGCAACACCCCGGACACCAGCGCCATCACGACGTCGTTGAGCTTCACGCCGAAGTGATTCTTGACGGTCTTGACGTCGTCGAGGTCGAGTTGGGCGAACGCGACGTTGCGGTGCCCGGTGATCGTGGCGTTGAACGCGGTCTTCGGCGCGGCGAAGGGTGCCGCCATGCTGAGGCCGGAGCGGGCACGCTTCACCGTGTCCAGCACCGTCGAAAGCGTCGACGGCACCACGTTGACGAGCTTCAGTGGCCGGGTGACGAACCTGACCGCACCACCGATCGCGATCTCCAGATCAGTTGCATCACCAGCTCCCTCGACCGGATCCGGCGGTGGCGCATCGGCTTCCGTGGTGCACAGCTGAGACATCAGGTTGGCGCCGGTGACACCGTCGACGCCGGCATGGTGCACCTTCGTCATGACCGCGAGCCTGCCGCCGCCGTGCGCGTCGGTGCCCGCGATGTTCTCGATGATCCACATTTCCCACAGCGGCCTGCTGCGGTCGAGCGACAACGACGCGATGTGCCCGCAGATTTCGCCGAGCTCGGTCCGCCCACCCGGAGAGGGCAGGCCGATGCGATGCAGATGCCGGTCGACGTCGAAGTCCTTGTCCTCCACCCACACCGGGTGATCGAGATTGAGCCGGTTGTCCACCAGCTTCTCGCGAAACTCCGGCATCGCCTTGATCCGCAGGCCCAAGGCGTCACGCAAGCGGTCGAACGTGTAGCCGCCGGGGATGGTCGAGGTGTCGATCTCCAGGACCGAGCACACGTGCAGTGGCTGTATGGCGGTCTCGAGGTAGAGGAAGCTGGCGTCGAGTCCGCTGAGCCGTTGCATGGGCCGATGGTAGGCGGGACGTGACTCGACATGTGAGGAAATCCACTTCCCCCACGGTTCCAACTGCCATGGGGAAGTGGCAGAATTCGTGATGTCTGACGAACCCGGGGACCCGACATGGGCCACGAGGATCGACCCGACCCAGATTGGGGACAATGATGTCTGAGCAAACGGTTTACGGTGCTGCCACCGATTCGCAGCCGAAGCCTCGCACCAAAATCCGCACCCACCACCTGCAGAAGTGGAAGGCCGAGGGCCACAAGTGGTCCATGCTGACGGCCTACGACTACTCCACCGCCCGCGTCTTCGACGACGCGGAGATCCCCGTGCTGTTGGTCGGCGATTCCGCGGCCAACGTCGTCTACGGCTACGACACCACGGTGCCGGTGACCATCGACGAGCTGATTCCCCTGGTCCGCGGTGTGGTCCGCGGTGCGCCCCACGCGCTCGTGGTCGCCGACCTGCCGTTCGGCAGCTATGAAGCGGGCCCGCAGCAGGCGCTGGCCACGGCGACGCGGTTCCTCAAGGAGACGGGCGCGGCGGCAGTCAAGCTGGAGGGCGGCGAACGGGTCAGCGAGCAGATCGCAATACTGACGCAGGCGGGGATTCCCGTCGTGGCCCACATCGGCTTCACTCCGCAAAGTGTCAACGGTCTCGGCGGCTTCCGCGTGCAGGGCCGTGGCGATGCCGCCGAGCAGACCGTCCACGACGCCATCGCCGTTGCCGAGGCAGGCGCCATCGCCGTGGTCCTCGAAATGGTGCCCGCCGAACTCGCCACCCAGATCACCGGCAAGCTGACCATCCCGACGGTCGGCATCGGCGCGGGTCCCAACTGCGACGCCCAGGTGCTGGTGTGGCAGGACATGGCCGGGATGACGTCGGGCCGGACGGCGAAGTTCGTCAAGCGATTCGGCGACGTCGGTGCCGAATTGCGCCGTGCCGCAGTCCAATACGCCGAAGAGGTCGCCACCGGCGCCTTCCCGGCGGAGGAACACTCCTTCTAACTGAACTCCGGTTTGCGCTTGCCGAGGAAGGCCGCGATGCCTTCGGCGCCGTCAGCGGAGCGCGCGCACTCGGCGATCAGGCGGCCCTCGAGTTCCATCTGCTCCTCGATGCCCGAGCGATAGGTGGCCAGCAGCAGCTTCTTGACGGCCGAGTTCGACGGGCGGGCGGTGCTTGCCATCGCCTGGGCAAGCGCTTCGGTCCTGGCCGCCAGTTCTGCGCCGGGCACCACTTCGGTCACCAGACCCCAGTCGAGCGCCTCGGCCGCAGACAGGGTCCGGTTGGTCAGCATCAGTTCCTGGGTACGTCGGATGCCGATGAGCCGCGGCAGGTAGTACGAGGAGCTTCCGTCGGGGCTGAGCCCGGCCTTCGTGTAGGCCATGGTGAACTTCGCCGAGTCGGCGCACAGCACCAGATCACCGGTGACGGCCACGCTGAAGCCTGCGCCCGCTGCGGTGCCGTTGACCGCGGTGATCAGGACCGCGTCCATGCGGGCGAACGTCGACAACGCCCGATGCAGGTCATCGGCCATGCCCTTGACGAACGTCCCGGCGTCGGGCGCGGCGGCCATGGCCCTGAGGTCGCCACCCGCGGAGAAGAAGCGGCCAGCGCCGGTGAGCGTGACCACCTTGGTGGCTGCGGTGTCGCACAGCGCCGCTGCGATCGAGAGTTCGCGCGTCATGGCGTCGTTCATGCCGTTGGCGGCGTCGGGCCGGTTGAGCACGATGCTCGTGATGGATCCGGACTGGTCGAACGTCAGCGTTTCGAAATCGGGCATGGCGCAGACGGTATCGCAACCGCGATTACGTCATCGCACCGATGTGTAAGGCCAACCGGTTTGCGGTCGTGGTTCGCAGCGCGCGGAAGTCGCCGTCGAACCCGAGCAGTCGCAGCGCGCCGTCGGCGATGATCCACGGCTGGTCGGCCGGTGTCGCACCGTCGTCGGAGCGGCGATTGATCACCGACTCGACGAGGCGGAACGGAAGTTCGTCGGCGTCGGGCGGCCCGTCGCACTCGGCGATGACGGTCGCGGACAGCCTGCGGTAGCGGTCGCGCAGCTCGGCGCGGTTCTTGCGGAACTCAGCGAAGCGGTCCACGCGCAGCTCGGGCAGCAGATAGAGCGCACCGAGATTCCAGGTGCTCTCGCACAGCTGCGTCACGTCGGCGGCGACCAGTGCGTGCAGGCGCGGGACTGCGGGCCCCTGCTCCGCGATGAGTTCGGCGGCCAGTCGCAGCGGCTCGTCGACGGTGCCCGCCAGCAGCGCGTCGAGGATGTCGTCCTTGGTGGCGAAGTGGTGATACAGCGAGGCCTGACGGACGCCGACCGCGTCGGCGATCCGCCTGGTGGACGTATTGGCGTAGCCCTGCGTGGTGAACAACTCTGCGGCGGCGTCGAGAATCTCCTCACGGGCGTTCTTGCCGGGCCGCCGAGACTGCTCCAGCCTCGGGCGGCCCCGTCCTTCACTGCCCCGGCCTTCGCTTTGCATGGGCACATTGTGTCACCGGCCCGTGTCGCCGGTCGTTCGCCGTGCCATATTTCCTGTCATTTGATAGAAATAAGTCTCAACGCGTCCGTAACAGGCGTGACACCCATCGGGAACGCCCGACCACAAAACTTTCAAGTGACAGTTAAGGAGGCCGATGATGCCGAGCACCAACTCGACCGATGGTGCCCGTTCACATGCCCGCGGGCAGGCGGCGACCGCCACCTTGCGGGTGCCGGAGGCGCCCGCGGGCGTCGACGTGACGTGGGCCGAGGCGATCCCGCCCGGCTCGTACGCCACGAAGGTGCTGGGCCGGGGAACGCGCGTGCGGCTGGCCGACCCGCAGGGCGGCGCGTGCGCGCATCTGCTGATGTTCCGGGCCGACGCGTCATGGGAGCGGCTCAACGTCGCCGACACCATGAAGGTGCCGTGGCAGGCCTACCTCGGCGCGGGGCATCCCCTGCTGTCCGATCAGGGCAGGGTCCTGGCCACCATCGTCGCCGATACCTCTGGTCACCACGACACGTTGTGCGGCATGACCGAAGCCGGCCACGCCCAGATGCTCCTCGGCGTGCACAAACACGGGATGGACGTGCGTGACGTCGCACCGTCGGTGTCGTTCTTCAAGGGTGTCCGGGTCGGCGACGACGGCGGCCTGGCCTTCACCGGGTCCGCGGGTGCGGCAACGACGGTCGACCTGCTCGTCCAATTGCCGGTGACGATCGTCCTGGTCAACGCCGCGCACCCGCTCGATCCGTCGCCTGCGGTCACCGATCTGGACGTCGTGGCATGGCGGGCGGACGACCAACTGACGATGCCCGTCACCGACGAACCCGAATACCTGCGTGCCCTGTTCAACACCGAAAGCACTTGGGCCGCAGCACAGAACAGTGAGGCACTATGACCACCGACACCGCTGCGACGGCCACCGTGTTCACCGACGAGATCGTCGCCGCCTGCGCACCATGGTCGGCCGTGGTACGGGCAGGCCAACAGCTGCAGATCATCGACCTGCACGGCAACCAGGCCGTCGACACGCTGTTCTACGCGGCCGACGACCACACCGTCCGGTACAGCGCACAGACCACGATCGCGAAGCAGGGCAACGTCTTCCTGACCACCGGGTCGGTGCTGCGGGCAGCCAACGGCACGGCGCTGATGACGATCGTCGCCGACGAGGTGGGCAACCACGACACCATCGCGGGAGCGTGCTCGAAGGAGTCCAACACGCTGCGCTACGGCCATCACACCGTGCACCAGCACGCGTGCGCCGAGAACTTCCTGGCCGAGGCGGCCAAGTGGGGCATGAGCAAACGCGACATCGTCTCCAACGTCAACTTCTTCATGAACGTGCCCGTGGAGGCCGACGGCACGCTCGGCATCGTGGACGGCCTTTCCGCACCGGGCAAGTCACTGACGCTTCGGGCCGACGTCGACACCTTGGTCTTGGTGTCGAACTGCCCGCAGATCAACAACCCCTGCAACGGGTTCGACCCGACGCCGGTCCGGATGGTGATCACCGGCTCATGAGCCAGACCATCCAGGTGATGCGGCCGGGCATGATGACCACGGTGCAGGACTGGCCGGGCCGAATCGGCTACTGGCACATCGGCGTTCCACCGTCCGGCCCGATGGACGACCTGTCGTTCCGGATCGGAAACCGAGTGCTCGGAAACAGCGAGGGCGCCGCCGGGCTGGAATGCACCAGGGGCGGGCCGGCATTGCGGTTCCCCGACGGCGGCCGGGTGTGCGTCACCGGTGCTCCCGTCGCGGTCACCGTCGACGGCGTCGCGGTCCCGCAGTGGCAGTCGGTAGTCGTCCCCGCCGGCGGGGTGCTCGACGTCGGCTTGCTGACGGGTCCGGGCATGCGTTGCTACGTCCTGGTGGCAGGCAGCATCGTCGAGCCCGAATACCTGGGCAGCACGGCCACTTTCACGATGGGCACGTTCGGCGGCCACGACGGACGCGCACTCCGCGACGGTGACGCGCTGATGATCGGCGAAGATCCCGGCCCGCACGAGGGTAGGCCCGACCGGGCCGCTCGCGCCGCCATCGAGGAGCAGCCCAGCATTGGGCACCGCTGGGAGATCGCGGTGACGGAGGGCCCGCACGGAGCGCCGGAGTTCTTCACTCGCGCCGACATCGACACCGTCATCGGCACCGACTACACCGTGCACTTCAACTCCGACCGCACCGGCGTTCGACTCGACGGTCCCAAGCCACGGTGGGCACGCAGCGACGGCGGCGAGGCCGGACTGCATCCCTCCAACATTCACGACACCGCTTATTGCGTTGGCGCACTGGACTTCACGGGCGACACCCCAATCTTGCTCGGACCCGACGGCCCAAGCCTCGGCGGCTTCGTCTGCCCGGTCACGGTGGTCGGGGGCGACCGGTGGAAGCTCGGCCAGATGGCGCCCGGCGATGCCGTGCGGTTCGTGCCGGTCCGCGCCGACCGGGCACCGTCGCTGCGCACCATCGACGCCGACCGGCGGGCGTCGTTCCCGCTGGTGATCTCCAGCTCCAGCGACGACGACGACGGCGTGCTGACCCGCTACCGGACAGTCGACGGCACCGAAGTGACGCTGCGCCGGGCGGGCGACGGTGGGGTGCTCGTCGAGTACGGCGCCATGGTGCTCGACCTCGCGATGCGCGCGCGTGTACACGTGCTGTACGAACATCTGCTGGCGCGCAACGTCCCCGGAGTGACGGAGCTGACTCCCGGCGTCCGGTCGTTGCAGGTGCAGTTCGATCCGGCGGCGCTGCCGATGGCCGAGGTGATCGAGCTGCTCGCCGGAATCGACGGCGACCTTCCCCCGTCGGATCGGCTCGTCGTGCCCAGCCGCACGGTGCGGTTACCGCTGTCCTGGGATGACCCGGCGACGCACGAGGCGATCCAGCGCTACATGCACGGGGTCCGGTCCGACGCACCGTGGTGCCCGTGGAACATCGAGTTCATCCGGCGGATCAACGGTCTCGACGACGTCCAGGCCGTCCACGACATCGTCTACGACGCGCAGTATCTGGTGCTCGGACTGGGTGACGTCTACCTCGGCGCACCGGTGGCCACTCCCCTCGACCCGCGTCACCGCCTCGTCACCACCAAGTACAACCCGGCCAGGACCTGGACGCCGGAGAACGCCGTCGGCATCGGCGGGGCCTACCTCTGCATCTACGGCATGGAGGGGCCGGGCGGCTACCAGTTCGTCGGCCGCACCACTCAGGTCTGGAACCACTGCCACCCCCGCGACGCACGCTCGTTCGAGCCGGGAACGCCATGGCTGCTGCGGTACTTCGACCGGATCAGCTTCTACCCGGTCAGCGCCGAGGAACTTCTCGATCTGCGGTCGGACATGGCCGCAGGCCGCGGCGACGTCGACATCGCAGGCGGGGAATTCTCGTTGGCCGCCTACACCGACTTCCTGGCCGCGGACGCCGACGGCATCGCGGCGTTCCGGCAACAGCAGAGCGTGGCGTTCGCCGAGGAACGCTCGGCGTGGGATCGCGCGGGCGAGGTGCAGCGGGCGAGCTGATCAGCTGGTCCGTTCACCTTGGTGTGGCACCCTGTTCACGAATTCGTTCAGTGCCCAGAACCGACCCGAAGGTGAGAATGGCCGACAAGCGCAAGGCGTCCCGACATACCGAGACCGAACGCAAGTTCGCGGTGACGGATGCCAGTGTGCCCCCGTCATTCGCGGGTCTGTCGGCGGTCGCACGCGTCGAGCGGTCGCCCGTGCAGCACCTCGATGCCGTCTACTTCGACACCGAGGGCCACGATCTCGCCGCGCACCGCATCACGCTGAGGCGGCGCACCGGCGGTACCGACGCGGGCTGGCATCTGAAGTTGCCCGCGGGCGCCGACTCGAGAACCGAGGTGCGTGCGCCGCTGGGCCCTGCGGACGGTGACACCGTCCCCGACGAGCTGTGCGACGTCGTGCTGGCCATCGTCCGCCTGCGCCAATTGCAGCCGGTCGCGCGGATTTCCACCACCCGGACCGTCGACCTGCTGATCGGCGCCTCGGGTGATCCGATCGCGGAGTTCTGCGACGACGTGGTCACCGCCTCGGCGGAACCCGATGGCGAACCGCAGACATGGCGGGAGTGGGAGCTCGAGTTGGCGGAGGACGCCGACGCCGGTCCCGAACTCATGGATCGGCTGTGCAACCGACTGCTCGACGCCGGGGCCGAGCCCGCGGGTCACGGTTCCAAGCTGGCCAAGGTGCTCGACGCCGCCCGTGGGGTAACTAAGGAGCCTGCGCCGCAGTCGAAGGACCCGGTGCGCCGGGCCATCGCAGAACAGGTCGGCGAGCTGCTGGTGTGGGACCGCGCCGTGCGCGCCGACGCCTGGGACGCCGTGCACCAGATGCGCGTGGTGACCCGCAAGATCCGCAGCCTGCTCCAGGAATCGGAGGGGTCGTTCGGCATCTCCGACGACGCGTGGGTACTGGATGAGCTGCGCCTGCTTGCGGGGGTACTCGGCGTGGCCCGTGACGCCGAGGTGCTCGCCGAGAAGTACGAGAAGGCCCTGGATCAGCTGCCCGACGAACTGATCAGGGGTCCGATCCGGGAGCGGCTCGTCGAGGGTGCCAGGCACCGCTATCAGACCGGGTTGCGGCGGTCGTTGACGGCCATGCGATCGGAGCGGTACTTCCGCCTGCTCGACGCGCTGGAGGCATTGGTGGCCACCGAGCCTCCGCCCCCCGCGGATGGCGGCGAACACGAACCGGTCAGCATCGGGGCGGCCTACAAGCGGATCCGCAAGGCGGCGAAGCGGGCCGACGCGGCGCAGGAAGAGGACCGCGACGAGGCCCTGCACCGGATCCGCAAGGGCGCCAAGCGACTTCGCTACACGGCGGCGGCAACCGGCGCAAGCAAGGTAGCCGACCGCGCCAAGACCATTCAGACACTTCTCGGCGACCACCAGGACGCGGTGGTGAGCCGCACCCAGCTGTCCCACGAGGCCGAGGCGGCGCACGCGGCCGGCGAGGACACCTTCACCTACGGCGTGCTGTACCAGCAGGAGGACGACCTGGCCGCGTACTCACGCGAGCAGCTCGGCAAGGCACTGAAGAAGCTGAACCGCTCGGTCCGCAGCGCGGACTGAGGTGGGCGGACGAGTTGGCCTGTAAGCCGGATTCTGTTCCCCACCACCATCTCTGGCGGCAAGGCGGCGACCATCCATCTGGACACACCGTCGCCGGGTGCCTCGAGCGGCCTACCCGCAGGCTCGGGCGAGCAGCCCTCGGACGCCTGCGCAGCCGCAACCAGGTTGCGGCCTTCTTGGCCTTGCTTCGGGTGGGGTTTGCCTAGCCACTCCGGTCACCCGGAATGCTGGTGCGCTCTTACCGCACCGTTTCACCCTTACCACCGTCGCCGGTGGCGGTCTGTTTTCTGTGGCACTTTCCCGCGAGTCACCTCGGATTGCCGTTAGCAATCACCCTGCTCTGTGAAGTCCGGACTTTCCTCGAATCCCAGTCGAAACTGGAACCCGCGGCCGCCCGGCCAACTCGTCCGCGCAGATCACAGTACTCTTGTCGGCATGCCGCAGGTGCCGCCGGCTCGATATCTGCTCCGCGCCAAGGACCTGGTCGATGCCCGTTACGCAGAAGCGATCACGGTGGACGACCTGGCGGCGGCGGCCGGCCTGTCCCGCGCGCACTTCTCGCGGATGTTCACCCGGACGTTCGGTGAATCTCCGCGGGCGTATCTGCAGACCCGGCGACTGGAGCGGGCCGCAGCATTGCTGCGCTACACCGACCGCTCGGTCGCCGACATCTGCGTGATGGTCGGCCTGCAGAGCGTCGGTTCGTTCACGACCACGTTCGCGCGGGTGTACGGCAAGCCGCCGGCCGCGTACCGCGCCAGCCTGCCACCGGCAATCAGCCGGGCCCGGGTGCCCAGTTGTGTGTTGCAGCGCGACACCCGACCGCTTCCCGATTCCCGGGTCGCTGCGCTCCTGCCCGCCGGACCCGCCAGCCGCGCCAAGACAGCACACGGGGAGAAGACGGGCCGCGCCGACCGACCGTAGCGTCGGGTCCATGATGAAAATCGCTTGTACACACCTCTGGGTTCACGATCAGGAAGTCGCACTGAAGTTCTGGACCCAGCAGGTCGGTATGGAAGTGCGGGAGGACGTGTCGTTTCCCGAGGAGATGGGAGCCTTCCGGTGGCTCACCGTCGGGCCGCCGGGACAGGATGACGTCAGCATCGTGTTGATGGCCGTGCCCGGACCTCCACTGATGGACGACGACACCCGCGCGCAAGTGCTCGACCTGACCGCAAAGGGCTTCGCGGGCACGGTGTTCCTCGTCACCGATGACGTCCAGGCAACATACGAAGAACTCACCGCACGCGGCGTCGAGTACACCGAGCCGCCCAACCAGATGCCCTACGGCATCGACTCGGGATTCCGGGACCCGTCGGGCAACAGCGTGCGACTCACCCAGCTCAACCCGTAGGCGCGTCAGGCCTGGCCCGCCGGCTGTCGATGGAACGACGCTTGTGCAGATCTCGCCGCAGGTCAGCGCCGCCGATGGACCATGACGTTGTCCCGAACGGTGAACGATCGGCCTTCCCTATCGGTCGCCTCCCTGTCCACGGTCTCGACGCGGACGCGGTCCCACTCGAGCGACGGCAGATCCAACTCTGCGAGTACCTCGTCGGCTCCTGGAAACGGGTGGTCCTGCAGCACCTTGGCGGCGCCCGGCGGCGGGGCGGCGTGATCGACGATCACCAGAAGTCCGCCAGGAACGACGGCACGTGCGGCCCTGCGGAGGATGGCGGGGCGCTCCAAACGCACCGTCGAGTGCAGGAACTGAGCGGAGACGAGGTCGAACTCGCCGTCCGGGAAGCTATCCGACAAGTCGTGCTGCTGAAACTCGATGCGGTCGAGCACCCCGCGGGCTTGCGCCTCCCCCGCGGCACGCTGCAACGCCGTCTCGGAGACGTCGACCGCCATCACGTGCCAGCCTCGCTCGGCCAGCCAGACCGCGTCGCCACCCTCGCCGCAGCCGAGATCGAGCGCACGTCCTGGCGTCAAATCGCGGACTATGGACGCCAATTGAACGTTGACCCGACCACTCCAGACGCGATCACGCTCGCCGTAATGCCCCTCCCAGTAGGCCTGGACATCGGAGTCATGCGTGTGCATGGGCATCCTCCTGCCGTGTCGACGTCTGTGTTGGCCACGGAAGAACCGGCAACCCGACGTCGTCACCGAGCAGACTTTGCACCACGGCCACCGCGCTCAGCGATCCAGTCGCGACCGCGGCCGCCACCTGCGGCATCTGAGCGCTGACGTCGCCTGCCGCGAAGACGCCGGGCACCGACGTGCGGTGCAATGGATCGATTTCGACGGCGTCGACGACCACGGGCCCGGCCGGCGCGGTGCGCACGCCCAGCTGAGCGGCCAGATCCGAGCGCTGGTGCAACGTGGTGGCCACCAATACCCCGCGCCGCGCCAACTGTGTTCCGTCGGCGAACTTCACCGCGGTCAGTTCACCTGCTGCCGAGACGAATTCGGCGACGCGCCGTTCGTCGACCGCCACGTTCGCGGCCCCCAACTGTCCGAGCTGCGCGGTGTCGAGGCCCGCCGGGCCGTTCGCGAGTACGACGACGTCGTCGGTCCAGGCACGCAGCAGCAGGGCCGAGTGCACGGCGCGTTCACCCGAGGCGAGTACGGCCAAGGGCTGGTCGCGCACTTCCCAACCGTGGCAGAACGGGCAGTGGAACGCCGACCTGCCCCACAGGGCGTCGAGGCCGGGAATCTGCGGTGGCCGGTACTCCATGCCGCTGGCCAGAAGAATCCGCCGGGTGCGTTCCCGGCTGCCGTCGGCCAGCTCCAAGACGAAGCCGGCGCCATCCGAAGCACCACTGACCACCGTGCCCGTGCGAATCTGCACACTTGGATACGCCTCCAGTTCCGTTCGGCCAGCTTGGTATAGCTGCGCCGGCGGTCGGCCATCATGACCGAGCAGACCACCGATGCCGTGCGCGGGCAGATTGCTCTGCTTGCCCTCATCGACCACCAATGTGCGTCGGCGGGCTCGCCCCAACACCAATGCGGCACTCAGCCCGGCGGCGCCGGCTCCGACGACGATGCAATCCCATTCGATGTCCATGACCCGAGCTTGCCTCCGCCGGCTCGGAGTGCCAAGCTGATTTGCCATGCAGGCAAAGCAGTCCAATGCCGACGACGTCGACCTGCGGGTACGACGCCAGCTACGGGCCCTACGCACACAGCGCGGCCTCACGTTGGAGGAGGTCGCCACCCGCGCCGACATCGACGTGTCGACCCTGAGCCGGCTCGAATCCGGCAAGCGTCGGCTCGCCCTGGATCACCTTCCGCGCCTCGCGGCCGCGCTGTCGGTGAGCACCGACGAGTTGCTTCGGGCGCCGGAGGCGGAAGACCCTCGGGTGCACGCTAATTCACATGTCCGTCACGGCGTCACCTATTGGCCGTTGACCCGCGGTCCTGCCGGGGGCCTGCACGCTTTCAAGATCCGGGTCAGCCCGCGGCGCACCACCCCACCCGACGAGTTACCCGTGCACGACGGTCAGGACTGGATGTACGTACTGTCCGGCCGCATGCGGCTGATTCTCGGTGAGCGTGATTTCACGATCAAACCCGGTGAGGCGGTGGAGTTCTCGACCTGGACGCCGCACTGGTTCGGCTGCGTCGACGGGCCGGTCGAGGCCATCGTCCTATTCGGGCCGCACGGCGAGCGGCTGCACGTGCAGAAGTGACTACAGGTACGCGGTCTGGTTCACCAATCGCACCGACGCTGCGCCGTCCGGATAGAACTCCGCGATGGACAGCGAGGCAAGGTCGAGGTGCAGGCGATACAGGATGCCCTCCCCCGCGTCGAGCGCCAGCCGCAGGATCGTCTTGATCGGCGTCACGTGCGACACCACCAACACGGTCGCGTCGCCGTGCTCGGCGATGATCCGGTTGCGCGCGCGGCGAACCCGGTGAGCGACGACGTCGAAACTCTCGCCGCCGGGCGGCGACTGGCTGGTGTCGCGTAGCCAGTTGGTGTGCAGTTCGGGATCGCGTGCGGCCGCCTCGGCGAACGTGAGACCTTCCCAGGACCCGAAGTCGGTTTCGATGAGGTCGTCGTCGACGACGACGTCGAGACCCAGCGCCTTGGCCGCAGCCGTGGCAGTGTCGTAGGCCCGCTGCAGCGGTGAACTGATCACCGCCGAGATGCCGCCGAGTTCGCCCAGATACCGGGCCGCTGCGTCGGCCTGACGGCGGCCGAGATCGGTCAGCGGCGGATTGCCCCGTCCCGAGTACCGGCGATCGACTGACAGTTCGGTCTGGCCGTGGCGCAGCAACAGCATTCGGGTGGGGGCGCCGCGCGCACCGGTCCAGCCCGCCGAAGGAGGTGCTGCTGCAACCGATTTCGGTGCAGCGGCAGGCTCCGGCCCCGCGAGGAGATCCGCTGCGGCGTCCATCGCCTCGTTGGCCAGCCGGTCGGCATGGGAGTTCTTGGCGCGGGGAATCCACGCGTAGGTGATGCGGTCGAACTGGCTCGCCAGTTCCCTGGCGCGTTGATGCAGCGGGATCATGTCGGGGTGCTTGACCCGCCAGCGGCCGACCATCTGCTCGACCACGAGCTTGGAGTCCATCGACACCGCCACCTCGGTGGCGCCCGCCTCGGCGGCCGCTTCGAGGCCGGCGATCAGGCCGCGGTACTCGGCGACGTTGTTCGTGGCCCGGCCGATCGCTTCCTTGCGTTCCGCGACAACCGTTTCGTGGTCCGCGGAGAACACCACCGCGCCGTAGCCCGCGGGGCCAGGATTGCCCCTCGAGCCGCCATCGGCTTCGACCAGGAGCTTCACTTGGCGGAGCCCTCGAGTCGCAGCAGGATTGCCCCGCATTCGGGGCAGCGCAGCACCTCGTCCGCGGGTGCAGCGGCGATTCGCTGCATCTCGCCGCGGTCGATCTCGATCCTGCAGGCGCCGCACCGGCGGCCTTGCAGCACACCGGCTCCCGGACCGCCGTGGGCGCGTTGCCGTTCGTACAGCGCGACCAGATCGGCGTCCAGCGAAGCCGTCACGTCGTCGCGGCGGCTCGCGAGTTGATGCCGGGACGCGTCAATCGCCACCAGAGCCTCGTCGCGTGCTGCGCGGGCCGCCGAAACCTGTTCTGCCAGTTCATCGATCTTCTGCAGTTGTGCGGCCTGATCGTTCTGCAGCTCCTCGCGGCGTTCCATGATCTCGAGAAGTGAGTCCTCGAGGCTCGATTGGCGACGTTGTAGGGTCTCCAACTCGTGCTGCAACTCCGCGAGCTGTTTGGGGTTGACTCCACCCGAGTCCAGCATCGACCGGTCCCGGTCCTCCCGCTGCCGAACGCCGTCGATCTCACCCTCGAACTTCTTCACCTCGGCTTCGAGGTCCTCCAACGCCATGTTCACCACGGCCAAACCGTCGTTGGCGACCTGGTGCTCGGATGCGATTGCGTCCAGGCGCTGCTGTTCGGCGAGATTCTTCGCCCGGTGCTCGACGCGCCCGATCTCGGCGTCGATCTCCGTCAGCTCGATCAACGAACGCTGTTGCGCGACTTCTGCCTTCATGCTCCTCTTTCGACGTTCCATGGATCGGTGCGGACGGAACTGACCCGCACCGGAAGTGATTCGCCGAAGTGACCGGTCAACACTTCGGCGGCCTGCGCGCACCAGGGGTACTCGCTGGCCCAGTGTGCGACGTCGACGAGGGCGACGCCCGAGCTGCGCCGGTGCTCGTCGGCTGGATGGTGCCGGAGATCGGCCGTCAGGTAGGCCTCGACCCCCGCGGTCCTGACCGCGTCGAGCAGGGAGTCACCCGCTCCCCCACACACCGCCACCCGCGATACGAGTGCATCGGGGTCACCCGCCGCCCGCACGCCCCACGAAGTCGTCGGGAGCCCTGCCGTCACCCGGGCGACGAAGGCCGACAAGGGTTCCGGCTCCGGCAGGGTGCCGATGCGACCGATCCCGACACCGGTCGGCAGCGGCGCGAGCGCCAACACGTCGAACGCGGGCTCCTCGTACGGATGTGCGGCGCGCATCGCGGCCAGGACGGCGGCACGCGCCGCCGCCGGCGCGATGGACTCGATGCGCTCCTCGGCGACTCGCTCGATCGAGCCCACGCTGCCGATGGCCGGGTTGGCACCCTCGTGGGGCAGGAACTGACCGGTGCCCGAAGCGGTCCAACTGCAGTGCGAGTAGTCGCCGATGTGGCCGGCACCCGCATCGAAGATGGCTGCACGCACGGCTTCCGCGTGCTCGGCCGGCACGAAGATCACCCACTTGTCGAGCCGCGCCGACTCCGTGGCCGGCGCGAGGACGGCCTCGACGGTCAGGCCGAGGGCGTCGGCGAGCGCGTCGGACACTCCCGGAGAGGCGGCGTCGGCGTTGGTGTGAGCGGTGAAGAGGGCAGCGTTGCGGCGGATCAGTCCGTGCAGCAGGGCGCCCTTCGCGGTGTCCGCAGCCACGGTGTCGACGCCACGCAGCAGCAGCGGGTGGTGGGCCAGGAGAAGCCCCCGGTCGGGCACCTCCGCGACCACCTCCGCCGTCGCGTCGACGGCGATGGTCACCGACTCTATGGTCTCCGACGGGTCACCGCAGACCAGACCGACAGAATCCCAATCATGGGCGAGCGCAGGCGGATACGCGCCGTTGAGCACCTCGATGACATCCGCAAGCCGCACGCTCACCGGATCGCCTCCAGGAGGGCCGTGAGCAGGACCGGCCATTCCGGCCGCACCGCGGCCCGGAGGTACTGGCCGTCGAGGCCGACGAAGGTGTCGCACCGGCGGACCGCGATGCCGTTGGCGTCCAGCTGCTTTCGCACCAGCTCGGCATCGGGCACGCGGAAGAGCAGGAAGGGCGCCCGACCGTCGACGACGTCGAGGCCCGCCGCGGTGAAACCGGCCACCATGTCGAGGCGCAACGCAGCCAGTCGGCGCGCTCCCGCTTCGGCCTCTGCGACGGCCTCCGGTGAACTGCAGGCAGCGATCGCCTCCAACTGCAGCGTGCCCAGTGGCCAGTGCGGCCGGCTCGCGGTCAGCCGCGCAAGCACCCGCGGCTCGCCGAGTGCGTAACCGACCCGCAGCCCGGCCAGCGACCACGTCTTGGTGAGGCTGCGCAGCACCACGACGTCGGGTAGGGCCTCGGCGGTCAGGGTCTCCGGCTCGCCGGGGACGGCGTCGGCGAACGCCTCGTCGACGACGAGGATGCGGCCGGGTCGGCGCAGGGCGAGGATCTGGTCCTGGGTGTGTAGGACCGATGTCGGGTTGGTCGGATTGCCGAGCACGACCAGGTCGGCCTCCTCGGGCACCTCGGCGTCGGCCAGTGTGAACGGCGGCTCGAGTACGACGTGGCACGTCGGGACGCCCGCCGCATCGAGCACCGCTTCCGGTTCGGTGAACGACGGCGCGAGCAGGGCAACCAGGCGCGGACGCAGGTTCGGTAGCAGGGCGAAGCCCTCGGCGCCCCCGGCGAGCAGCGCCACCTCGTCGGGATTGCGGCCGTGCCGGTCGGCGACGGCCCGGCGGGCCCGGCGGACGTCGTCCTCACTCGGATAGCGGCCCAGGTCGCGCAGCCGCGTCGTCAACCGATCGACGAGCCAGGACGGCGGCTCAGCCGACCGCACGTTGACGGCGAAGTCGAGCATGCCGGGACCCGCGGCCTGATCGCCGTGGTAGCGCGCGTCTCGGGGTGCCCTTGCCACATCACGACAGTAGTGCGCCCAGGACCGGGCCAGGGACGGGGACGACCCGACGCATCGGCGACAATGGACGGGTGAGCGCGCAGTTGGTGATCTTCGACCTCGACGGCACCCTGACCGATTCGGCCAGAGGCATCGTGTCGAGCTTCCGTCACGCGCTCGGCGAGATCGGCGCCCCGGTGCCCGACGGCGACCTCGCGGGCCGCATCGTCGGACCGCCGATGCACCTGACGCTCAAGACCATGGGACTCGGTGACCGGGTCGACGAGGCGATGGCCGCCTACCGCGCCGACTACACCACCCGCGGCTGGGCCATGAACAGCGTGTTCGACGGCATTCCAGCGCTGCTGGACGACCTGCTCGCCGCGGGCGTGCGGATGGCCGTCG
Organism: Mycobacterium sp. URHB0044; assembly: GCF_000620625.1. Classification (GTDB taxonomy): domain Bacteria; phylum Actinomycetota; class Actinomycetes; order Mycobacteriales; family Mycobacteriaceae; genus Mycobacterium. The sequence continues at coordinate 102,212 of NZ_JIAW01000009.1, forward strand.
CGACCTCCAAGGCGGAACCCACGGCCAAGCGCATCATCGAGCACTTCGGGTTGGACGGCCACTTCGAGGTCATCGCCGGGGCCGGCGTCGACGGGGCGCGGTCGTCCAAGGCCGACGTGCTCAGCCGCGCCCTGGACCAGCTGGGGCCGCTGCCCGACCGGGTGCTCATGGTTGGCGACCGCTCGCACGACGTCCTTGGCGCCGCGGCCCACGGGATCGACACCGTGGTCGTCGAATGGGGTTACGGCGCAGGCGATTTCGACGAACCTGGGGCGGCGGTAGGCTACCGGCACGTGTCGTCGGTCGACGATCTGCGTGAGGTGCTCGGTGTCTAGCCAGCTACACGTGACGTTCATCTGCTCGGGCAACATCTGCCGGTCGCCGATGGCGGAGAAGATGTTCGCCCATCAGCTCGAACAGCGCGGCCTCGCCGGCGTCGTGCGGGTCTCCAGCGCGGGCACCGGCGGCTGGCACGCCGGGGATCCGGCCGACGAACGCGCCCGCCACGTGCTGCGCGAGCACGGCTATCCGAGCTTTCACCAGGCCGCGCAGGTCGACGAGGACCACCTGGCCGCGGACATGGTCGTCGCGATGGGACGCAACCACGCCCGCATGCTCAGCGAGATGGGCGTGCCGACCGAACGGCTTCGCATGCTGCGCTCGTTCGATCCGCGCTCGGCGGCGCACCCGCTCGACGTCGAGGATCCCTACTACGGGACGCGGGACGACTTCGAGGACGTGTTCACCGTCATCGCCGCATCCCTGCCCGGCTTGCACGACTGGGTCGACGACCGGCTCGCCGACGAAGGATTGGCCGGCTGATGCAGAGGTTCGCCTTCCTGCTCCGCCCCCAGTGGTTGGCGCTGTACGTCGTCGTCCTCGGCTTCGCGTACCTGTGCTTCACCGTGCTGGCCCCGTGGCAGTTGGGCAAGAACACCACGACGTCCCGCGAGAACGCCCAGATCTCGCACTCGCTGACGGCCGACCCCGTGCCCGTGACGGACTTCCTGCCGCGCCAGGATTCGGCGGCACCGGACGCGGCGTGGCGCCGGGTGACCGCGACGGGCCGCTACCACCCGGACGCGCAGGTGCTGGCGCGACTGCGTGTCATCGAGGGTGAACCGGCGTTCGAGGTGCTGGTCCCCTTCAGCGTGGACGGCGGCCCCACCGTGCTGGTGGATCGCGGCTACGTGCGGCCCCTGGAGGCCTCGAAGGTGCCCGAGATCCCCGCGCCCCCGTCGGGCACCGTCACGATCACGGCGCGGCTGCGGAACTCCGAGGGCGTCGTCGCAGGCAAGGACCCGTTCCGCCAGGACGGCATCCAGCAGGTGTACTCGATCAGCACCTCGCAGATCGCCACCATCACCGGCATGCCGCTGGCCGGCTCCTACCTGCAGCTCGTCGAGGACCAGCCCGGCGGCCTCGGCGTCATCGCCCTGCCTCACCTCGATGCCGGTCCGTTTCTGTCCTACGGCATCCAGTGGATCGCGTTCGGCATCATCGCGCCGATCGGTGTGGGTTACTTCGTCATGGCCGAGGTGCGGCAACGCCGCCGCGAGAAGGCCGAAACCGATACTCGGTCAAGGAATCCCGCGCCCCTCACCGCCGACGAGAAGCTCGCCGACCGGTACGGCAGGCGGCGCTGAAGCCGACCGCGCACACCGCCGCGAGCGCCTGCACCGCGCGCGACAGCCGCACGGAGGCACGCAGATCGGCGGGTTGCGGCAATGCCCCGTCGCCGAGTGTCGGCCGGATCTCGAGGCGGTGCGCGTATTGCGTGGGGCCACCCAACCGGACGCCGAGGGCGCCGGCGAACGTGGCCTCGACGACGCCTGCGTTGGGACTGGGGTGACGGGCCGCGTCGCGGCGCCACGCGGTCAACGCCCGCGACGGCGAGCCGCCGGCGACGGGTGCGCACACCGCCACCAGCAGACCCGTCGCCCGGGCAGGCAGATAGTTCATGACGTCATCCAAACGTGCTGCAGCCCAACCGAATCGGACATAGCGCGGCGAGCGGTGGCCGATCATCGCGTCGAGGGTGTTGGCGCCACGGTAGACCAGTAGCCCGCCAACCCCGCCGACGGCGCCCCACCACAGTGGCGCCACAGCAGCGTCGGAGGTGTTCTCCGCCACCGACTCGAGCGCCGCGCGGGTCAGGCCCGCCACGTCCAGAGACGCCGGATCACGCCCGCACAACGACGGCAGCAACGCGCGCGCCCCCTCGACGTCGGCACCGTCGACCAAGCGAGCCATGTCGGCGCCCGTGCGCGCCAGCGACGTGCCACCGAGTGCGACGAACGTCGCCGCCGCCGTGACTGCCGTCGACCACCCGCATCCCCGCCGGGCCGCTGCCCGGTCCGCAGCGACTCCCGCCACCGCCAGGGCCGCGACCAGCACGCTGGTGTGCGCCGAGCCCGCGAGCTTGGCGTCGGAATACGTCACGCGTTCGAAGGCCGCGGCGCCGCGGCCGAACAGCGCAACCGGATGGCCACGGCGCGGATCGCCAAGCAGGAGGTCGGCCGCGTAGCCGAGCGCGAGACCTGCCGCCCGGGCGCGACATGTCGGCGCAAACACATCGGCAGCGTCTCACGAGGTGGTGTACTCGGTTCCATGAGGCTGGGGCCCCCAAGGCGGCCTACCCGCGTCGTCGACCTGCTCAACCCGGCTGCGGTGCTGTTGCCCGCCGCGAACGTCATCATGCAGCTCGCAGCACCGGCCGTTGGCTATGGGGTGGTGGAGAGCCCGGTCGACAACGGCAACGTGTACCTGCATCCGTTCAAGCGGGCGCGCACCACCGGCACCTACCTCGCGGCGGCGACGCTCGGCAGTGACGCCGATCGCGCATTGATCCGATCGGAGATCGACAGGGTCCACGCACAGGTCCGCTCGAACGCTTCGAGTCCGGTGTCCTACAACGCCTTCGACCCAAGGCTCCAGCTGTGGGTCGCGGCGTGCCTATACCGCTACTACGTCGACATGCACGAGTTCCTCTACGGGCCCCTCGATGACGAGTCCGCCGACGCCGTCTACCGGGATGCCCACACGCTTGGCACCACCCTGCAGGTACGCGAAGACATGTGGCCCGCCGACAGGGCCGCGTTCGACGAGTTCTGGAAGCGCTCGCTGGATGGGCTGCGGATCGACCCTCCCGTTCGCGAGCACCTCCACGGGGTGGCGAAGATGGTCTTTCTGCCCGCCCCGCTCCGGTTCCTGGCCGGTCCGTTCAACCTGTTCGCGACGACGGGCTTCCTTCCTGCCGAATTCCGCGAACACATGCGGCTGCCGTGGACGGCGGCCCAGCAGCGTCGATTCGAGTGGCTGCTGACGAGTCTGCGTCTCGCCGACCGGGTGATACCCCGTGATCTGTGGGTCCTTGGCTACCGGCTCTACCTGCGGGACATGCGGATGCGTTCGCGCCGAGGTAGGCGGGTCGTCTGACCCGCCTACCCGGCACACCCCTCGTCAGTTGGTCTTATCGTGCCCCGTCCTCTTCTGCTGTTTGGTCGAATTGGAGGACGGACTCGTGGCGGTGGACGACTGCGTTCCGGTCGACGTGCTGGTCGGCGCCGTCGCGGTCGGCGCCGTGGGCGCCGTCGAGGTCGGCGCCGTCGACGTTGACGCGGTGGACGTCGGCGCGGTCGACGTCGGCGCGGTCGACGTCGGTGCCGTCGAGGTCGGCGCGTTCACCAAGTCGGTAGACCGGGTTTGGTCGAGCGTGGTGGCTGGAATCACCGTCGGCGACGTCGGCTCCATCACCGCGGGCTGCACCAGCGTTGGCTCCACCAGGGTTGGTTCCGCCAAAGTCGGCTGCACCAAAGTTGGCTGCGCCAAAGTCGGCTGCGCCATCGTCGGCGACTTCGTTGGCGACGTCGCAAGGTCACGAACGACGTAGGCGGCCGGCTTCCACGTTCCGTCGTCGCGGATCAGGCCGAAGGTGGCCTCGGGATCAGTGCTGCTGGAGTCCGTGTCCTGCAACGTGTACACGAACGCAGGCCCGGCGTAATCAATGGTGCGCCACGTCGTGAGCATGTCTTGCAGATAGGCGGCCTGCTGGGCTTCAGTGGCCACCGCCGTCGGCTCGCCGTACTCGCTCGCCCAGACCAACTTGTCGGCATCGCCGTTCGCCACCATCAGATCGTGGATGTCGGCCAGCTGGTTGATCGGCGAGTCGGGGTGGTAGCCGCCCTGGGAGAACGGCGTCGTGTACTGGTACGGGTGGAATGACAGGGCGTCGAAATACCCTTGTGCCCCAGCCTGATACATCTGGTCGACGAAGGTGACCGGGTTCAGGGTGAGGTTCTCATAGGTGACCGTCGAGCCCACAACGCCGCCAACCACCGTCGCATTCGGGTCCGCCGCCTTGATCGCTGGATATGCGGCCTGAAGCAATCGGGTGTAGCCAGCCGGATCCGGCGCAGGACCGTAGTAGGGGGCGGCGTTGGGTTCGTTCCAGATCTCGTAAGCGCCCACCTTGCCTGCGTACCGCTGGGCAGCCAGGCCGGCGAATTCGCCGAAGTCAGCCGGCGACGCGGGAGCACCGTAGATACCGGGTGCATTGGGGTCGTTCGCCCAGCCCGGGGTTGTGGTGATGACGGCGAGGACACCCATGCCCCGCGCGTCCGCGGCGTTGATCATGTAGTCCGACTGCGACCAGTTGTAGTAACCGGGGACGGGATTGATCCCGGCCCACGGGATTCCGATCCGAACGGTGTTGATGCCCATCGCCTGCATCTCGTCCAACGCCGCATCCACCTCGGCGGGCGATGCCCAGTACAGATCCGAGTCCGCGATACCGATCGTCGTATTCGACTCGTCGATGGCAGCCATCATGGCTACGTCCATCGATGCGGTCGGCGGCGTCGTGACCAGCGCTGTCGCGCCCAGCGCCGACACCGCAACGGTCGCCATTCCGACGACCACGAATCTCAAGAATGGCGGCCGAGGCCCACCACTATCAGTTTGCCCGTTTGCCATATTGTGCGTCCTCATTCTGCGTCCTCCCGATAATCCCCGACCACCGGATGTTGCTGATGCACGAAAGACCTATTCCCCGCTAACCACCGACCTAATCACGAATGCGCAATGTCGTAGCATCTGAGCAGCACTTTTACTACCACAAACCGCAACAGCAGCATGCTTACAGCAACGTCAATTTCGCTGCAGCAAATTCAATATCGTTTGTTTTGATACGCTAGGAAGCGCTGATGATTGGGCATTGTCTCTTTGCTGCCACTTGATCAGCAGAATTGATCATGCCTTTCGGCAAATCGTGCGGACCACGCCGAGCAAGGCGATCACGGGGCGATCGGCGAACACCCATTCGTTCGCCGCCAAGCAAACCGGTCCGCGCATCGCGTGAACCTTCCCCGGGCTCGATACGTCTGTAGGTAGTCTCAGTCGATCTACGGGGAGGAACCTCATGACTACCCTTTCAGCACTCAACCACGTCGCGGTTACCGTGCGTGACGTCGAGGTCAGCGGTCCCTGGTACCGGGCGCTGATCGGCACCGATCCGGTGCTGGACGAGAACACCGCCGCCGGGTTCCGGCACCTGGTGTGGGCCTTGGACAACGGCACGCTGTTCGGCATCCACCAGCACGAGCGTGGCACCGCGGACGAGGGTTTCACCGAGTTTCGGGTCGGTCTCGACCACGTCGGGTTCGGCTGCGAGAACCGCGGCGAACTCGAGAAGTGGCAGACACGGCTCGAGGAACTCGGCGTTGCCCACGGCGGCATCGTCGACGAGCACTATGGCTCAGGCTTGAGTTTCCGCGACCCCGACGGCATCGCGTTGGAGTTCTTCGCGCCACCGTCATAACCGGGCGGTCGCGACCGGTGACGTCACCGGAGTTGCCGGCACTCCACTGTGACAATTGGCGCCAGGACAAAGACATATTGTTAAGTGCGTCAATAATTGCTGATCTTGATGTTACGGTCCCCACGAATCCGTGTCGCGCGCTGAGGACAGCGCATACACGAGGACCAAGGGGTGGCCGTGGGGAATCGCAGTAAGCCGTGCGCACAGTGGTTTCAGGTAGGCGTCGTCGCCGTAGGACTGGGCGCCGCCGCTGCCGCCGGCCACGGTTTGGCGAGCGCATCGCCGGCTGACGCAGCAGATCCCGCAGTCAACACGGCGAGTGACTCCGTCAGCGCAGCGAGCGACTCCCCCACCGGCGACGTGTCGGCGTCGGCGTCGGCGTCGGCAGACGGTCAACCCACCGCCGCCGCGACCACGCCGGACACTGCCGCGACGACGGCCCGATCCGACACGTCGCAGGAGTCGACGAAGACGTCGTTGGACGGCGGCCCGACCTCGACGCTCTCGGCGCAGCAGAACACCTCACATGACGACCCGGACTCTGAAACCGCGACGGCGCCAACGGAACACGTCGAGATGGCGCGTCCCGTCGCTTCACCAGGCGCTGACGAGGAGGCACCAGACGTCGACTCCACGGCGGTTGACTCCGATGGCACTGACGTCGCCGAGGAAAAAAGCACCGTCGCGGACGAAAGAAGCACCGTCGCCAACGACTACGACGTCGCGGAGCCGGCAGCCAAATCCTTCGCGGGGCCCAAGACAGAGTTGCCGTCGGTGCCGACGACGTTTGACGGCAAAGCGTCATCCAACGTTGCCAACGTCAAATCCGTGGCTGACGAGACCGGCGTCGAAGCCGCACCGGCGGCGCAGGCTTCGTCGAGCGCGGTGACTCCGTTTCCCACGGCCCCCGTGGATCTCCCGCCGAACCCGGTGCGGACGCTGGTCGCGGCGTTCCTCGGATTGTTCGGTTTCAACCCCCACGCTGTCGGCCCATCGTCGAATCCCTTGAACCCGGTCCTCGAACTGGCGTGGGGTTTCTATCGGCGCATCGAAACCGGCATCGCCGAAGCCGCTTACACCATCTTCGGTATAAAGCTGATCACCACCACGGTGCCGACCACCGACACCGGGATCGACCTATTGGGAAACACCAGAGACCTCAACGTGGTGTGGGTGGATGGACAGGGATTCGTCGGATATCGATTGGTGGACAAGACCCGCGACATCGCGATCTACGAGACGACGAATTACACAACGGTCGACGGGACGCTCTATCCCGCAAGTCCTCCCGGAAGCGTCGTGGCCAAGGGACCATCGGCGTGGGACCCCTCGGCGGTGTCGGCCTACGCAAACGTCGTAATCGTGTACGACTTCTATGAGAACACGCTGTACCGCACGTCTTTCGACGACGACGGGGCTGCGATCCGAATCACGGTGGTCTCCAACGCGTTGGACAACGCCTACTGGTACCGGAGCTACCGGGAGTTCGTCTTCGGGCACGACTTCGAGGCGGCGTTGGACGTCGTTGCGCACGAATACACGCACGCCGTAATGGACTCGGTCGTCGCCAGTCAGAACGGTGGTCTGACGTTGGGACGCAATGGTGAGTCGAGGGCCCTCGAGGAGTCCTACGCCGACATCATGGGAAGTTTGATCGAAGGGAAGTCAGGAGCCGACGAATGGCTTCTCGGGGAAGACTATGGCTGTAGTGCGCCGTCCGCGAGTACCGGTTGCGCCATTCGAAACCTCGCCGATCCCTCGGCGTTCGGCGATCCCGAGAACTACAGCGATTACGACTCCGACGCCGACGAGCACTTCAACAGCACTATATTCAGTTTTGCGGCGTTCAAGATGATGACGGACGCCCGGACCACCGGCATTTCGAGGGATACGTGGGCGAGTGTGTACTACCACTCGCTGTACGACCTTCCCGCCGGCGCCTCATTCGCCGACGCGCGCTCGGCCGTGATGGCCTCTGCCGAAACCCTTGGCTTCACCGACGACGAGCTGCAAGCCATCACCGCAGCCTTCGACGCGGTCGGAATCATGCCCTCCGCCACGGCGGCAGGCGCAGTCGGGAATCTGAACTCAGTGCTCGCCTGAACGGACGTTGCCGTCGAGGATGGCGACCATGACCGGTTCGCCATGGTGGGATCTGCTGATCGGTGTGGCCACGGCCCTGCTAGTCGCGTGGATCGCACTGATCGGTGCGCTTGCCATCGTTCGGCCGCGTGGCGGCCTGCTGCACGAGGCCACGAGGATCCTGCCCGACGTCTTGCGTCTGGTGCGACGCCTCGCCGCAGACCAATCGTTGCCCCGCGGCGTCCGGATTCGGCTGGGCCTGCTGCTGGGCTACCTTGCGCTTCCCATCGACCTGATCCCCGACTTCATTCCGGTGCTCGGCTACGCCGACGACGCGATCATCGTCGCCGTGGTGCTGCGCAGCGTCGTGCGTCGGGCCGGTCAGGAGGCGGTGCGACGGCATTGGCCGGGCACCGACGAGGGCTACGCCGCGCTGAGCCGTCTCACCGGCATCGGTCGGGAAGAACGTTGAGTCCTAGGAAGTGGGCGCGGACGGTATCGAACCGCCGACCGCTGGTGTGTTGACCGGCACCAGCCCGTAATGCGCTTCGGGTCACCGTTGGGCGTCATTGTCGGCTTCGTATTCGACTTCGGGATCGGGTTTTTGATTACGTCCCCCGGTCGATCGAGTCGAAAACAATTAGCGACTGCTCGAACGGTTCGGACGTCACACCCAACTGGTTGCCGAACGGATGGTCGAGCCAGAACACGACGAACAGCAGCAAGCCGAGCAGCACGGCCACCGCGCTCAGCAGCCCCAAATGAGCGCGCGTGCTCCCCAGTCGCATGAAGCCCCCGAGCCCGAGTAGCACGACACCGCCGAAGAGCAGCCCCGTCCACAGCAAGCCCGGTATCCGCGGTTTGGCGTCCAGGATTCGCTGATTCCGCTCCGATGCCAAAGTGCCCAGCTGGTCTAAAAACTTCCCGCTGATCGGGCTCGTCGCGACACTCGACGTCTCGCTGCCGAGCAGTCGGTACATGTCGTTGAGTGCGTCCCGCGCGCCTTCGGTTCCGGTACGGGCGCGTATCGCGTTATCCCATTCCGGGCCCGCGACCGTTTGCGTGTACTTGCGCAGCAGCACCCGCATCTGGGTCTGCTCCGGAACCGGCATGCCGACGGTCTGCCGGTACATCGTGATCAAGGTCGACGCCTCGTTGGAGACGTTGGTCTCCGCGGACGAGAACTGCTCCCACGCAACCACAATGACGAATCCCAGCAGCGCGCCATACACCAGGCCGACACAGGTCAAGAACGGCGACAACGCTCCGTTGTGCCCCTCGCTCACCGGATCGGGGAGGCTGCGATGCCCTAGCCATATGCCGACGGCCGCGACCGCCACCGCCGCGACGAGCGACAGCGCCAGCAGCACCCACAGACCCGCTATCCCGAAGTCGCCCATGGCCTGCCTCCGTCCGTCGGGACCCTCCCCTCAGTACACCCCCGTACTCGCCGCCAGACTGCTGAATCGGCCGTCTGCCTCGATGACCAGTGGTAGGGAAGATGGGTGGATCTTGCGAGTTGGAGCGTGGGCCTTGCGCTCATCGTCCTGACCATCGCGATCCACACGACCGCCGTGGTGGTGATGGCCTTCGGTCTGGAGAGCAGGGTCCGGGTCCACGTGGAACGGCACAAGGCCGAGCGGCTGCGGGCGGTCCCCACCGTGATCGTCCACATCGGCGCCGTCGCGCTGATCTTGGCCGCCCTCCACGGGCTGGAATGCGTGCTGTGGGCGTTGGCGTATTGGGGCCTCGGCGCGCTCGACTCGGTGACGGATGCGTCCGCGTACGCCCTGGCCACCATGACGACGTTCGAGATACCGGGATTGACTGTGCCCGCCCGGTTTCAGATGTTGAGTGCGCTGCAAGCGGTGAACGGTGTGCTGCTGTTCGGCATCAGCACAGCGTTCCTGTTCGCAGTGATACAGGTCCACTGGAAGCTGATCTCTCATCGACACGAAACGGTGAACGATCAAAAGCCCTGACGTGCCGTCAACGCGCTCCCGTCAAGTAGATCACCTGAGTTCGAAAGACGATGTCCTGCAACGATCTTCGCTGACGGTCGACCACCACCCAGAGCAGGCCGATCGGGAAGAACACACAGCAGATCGCACGAAGCAATCCAACGAGCAGGCTCACCCGCTGCGACCGTCGCCCAACGACGCGCAGGCCCATGGTCACCGCGCCCGCCGTCGATCCCGAGACCGTCCAGCATCCCGTCAGATACACCACCGCGACGACAAACGTCACCACCGTCGAGAACACGGCGTTCAGCGACGGCAGGCTGAAGGCCGTCGGCGAATAGACCAGCCTCACCAACACGAGGCCTCCGTAGAGCACGCCCATGATCACCAGCACGACCGTCAAGTCAATGACCGCCGCGAATCCCCGGGTGATGATCCCGGCTGCCCGCTCGACGTCGGGTTCCGATGAGGTCACCGGTTGTCCCGGTCACGCCCCAGCATGCGATCGACGATTCCGGCCACCACGTCGTCGGCGCGCTCGCCCTGCGTGCGCACGTCAGTCATCACCTCGGCGGTCATCGAATTGGTCGATTCACGGATGATCGCCGGTAGATCCACACCGTCAATCACCTTGTCCGCCAAGGCGATCAGGTCAACGCGGTTGATCACAGCATCGATGTCGAGATCGGCGGCAAGCGCGTCGATGTCCACTCGCTCGCGCACGAGCGCGTTCAGGTCCATCTCGTCGAGAACGAGGTCCACCAGACCGACCGCGACCGCGGCCACGAGCGCCTTGAATTGGTCGGCGCTCTGGGTCACCCACTTGTCGCCCCGCTCGGTCAGGCCGACGACGCCGCGCCGCATCAACGGCCCGAACACCGGCACCTTCTCCGCCACGCGATAGGCGGCCTCCGCGGCGCCGACCGCCATCGCCGCCGTGCCCACGGCGGCGGATACCACCGGGTGTTTCAGCAGGTCGACGTCGGTGCCCATCACCGCATGGTAGTTCTCGCGGTGCCCAAATCTGGCGCAACGGCGCTTGCCAAAGAAACCTCACATACCGACAACATCTGCCTCAGGGTTCACAGTGGCACCAGTTCTCCACCGGGCCGGCGCGATGCCTTGGGAGCGCGAACATTCCGCTGCGTCAGCAAACCCGCGACGCCCGGAATTTCTCCCCAGACACGACCCCGTACCGCGCTCAAGATGTCGTCCCTGTGGCCTATGTTGGGGCGTGGCAGCAGATTTACAGTCCGCGAGACAGGGGTGTCTACCGGTGTCGCTATTGACATCGCAGGGTGCTGAACTGCGGTGTCGTTTCAAAGAGTGCCCCTAGATGTCCGTGTGTAGTACATGAGTTGTGACAACACCGTGACAACCACGGAGTCATTGAAAGCGTGCCGCGTGCCCTCAGCCGAATCATGGCGCTGGCTGCGTCTGCCGGACCATCGGTGGGAGACGCGTGCCTCCTGATCTTTCGCACTAAGTGCGGTCACACGATGGAGCGACTTCCCTGTCAGTGCTGGTGGATGATGACGCCGCGGATGTTGGCTCCGGCAAGCATGTCATCGCGGGCGTGGTTGATGTCGTCGAGCTTGTATTCGGTGGTGACGGCTTCGTCGAGTAACAGTTTTCCCTCCCGGTACAAGTTCATCAGCAGGGGAATGTCGGCGCGCGGGTTGGCCTGACCGTAGAGGCTGCCCAGCAGACGTTTCTGGAACAGGGTGAACAGCGTCATCGGCAATGTGGGCTGCACGTCGGAAATGGCGGCCAGTGCGGTCAACACGACGGCGCCGTCTTTGGCCACGATGTTGAGTGCGTCGTTGATCATGGGGCCTTGGGCCAGGCCGACGGCGATGATGGCCGATTGCGCCATGACACCGCGTGTCAGTTCGGCCACCAATGCGGTGGCTTCGGGCATCGCGGTGACGAAGTGGGTGGCGCCGAACTGGAAGGCCTTGTCGCGTTTGGCTTCCACGGTGTCGACGACGATGATCTTGTCGGCGCCGGCGATGCGTGCTCCTTGGATCGCGCCGCTGCCGATGCCGCCGCATCCCATGACGACGACGGTGTCGCCGGGGCCGACCGCGGCGGTGTTGACCGCCGATCCCCAGCCGGTGGTGATGCCGCAGCCGAGCAGGCAGGCCCGCGACAGCGGCAGGTCGTCGTCGATCTTGACCAGGGAGGCTTCGGGCACGGTGCCGTAGGGGGCGAACGTGCCCAGCAGCGACATCACCCCGAGGTTCTGGCCGCGGGCGCGGCGGCGGTAGGTGCCGTCCAGCTGGGTGCCGGTCATGATCATGGCGCCGAGGTCGCAGAGGTTGGACTTGCCGTTGGCGCACCACTGGCAGCGCCCACAGGCGGGAAGGAAGGAGGCGACCACGTGGTCGCCGACCTTCAGGTCGCGCACGCCGGGCCCCACCTCCTCGACGATGCCCGCACCTTCGTGTCCGCCGACCATGGGCAGTGGCGCTCCGGTGAGGTCCCCGTTGCGGATGTGTTCGTCGGAGTGACACAGCCCAGTGGCTTCGAAGGAGACGAGCACTTCCCCGTCTTGGGGTGCGTCTAGGTCGATCTCTTCGACGCTCCAGTCGGCGTTGACTTCCCAGCAGATCGCCGCGGTTGTCTTCATTGGTGGTCTCTTTCCGTAGCCGTGGGTTATCGAGGCGTCAGCTCGTATCGGATGGGGAGGTGTTTGAGCCCGCCGACGAAGGTTGTGGCGACGTGTTGTGGGGGCCCGGCGACCTCGATGTCGGTCAGCCGCGGCAGCAACGCGGCGAAGAAACTGCTGATCTCCATGCGGGCCAGGGCGGCGCCGAGGCAGAAGTGCACGCCATGCCCGAACGCGAGGTGCCGGTTGGGATCTCGGGTGATGTCGAATCGGAACGGGTCGTCGAAGACCTCGCCGTCGCGGTTGGCCGACACGTAGGACAGCAGCAGTGATTGTCCCGCGGCGATGGGGATGCCGCGCACGGTGGTGTCGTCTGCGGCGGTGCGCATGAAGGCCTTGACGGGGGTGACCCAGCGGATCATCTCCTCGGTGGCCAGTGGTTGCAGGCCGGGGTCGGCTTGTAACCGTTGGCGCTGGTCGGGGTTGTCGATCAGGGCGTGCAGACCGCCTGAGATGGTTGCGCTGGTGGTGTCGTGTCCGGCGGTGGCCACGATGACGTAGTAGGAGATGGTGTCGATGTCGGGCAGGGGTTCGCCGTCGATGCGGGCGTTGGCGATCGCCGACCCGAGGTCCTCGGTGGGTTTGCTTCGTCGGTTGGCGGTCAATTCGGTGAAGTAGCTGAACATCTCGAGCAGCGCTGGAGCCTGTTCTTCCAGCGAGGGCCGCTTGTATTCGTCGTCGTCGCTGCCGAATAGTTCCTGGGTGAGTTTGAGCATGAGGGGAAAGTCGGACTCCGGAATGCCGAGCAGCGTCATGATGACGTACAGCGGGAACTTGACGGCGATGTGTTGGACGAAGTCACATTCACCGCCGGCGTCGGCCATGTCATCGACGTACCGCGCGGCCAGTTCGTCGATGCGGGTCTGCAGGGCGCGCATCGCTTTGGGCCGAAACCAGTCCGCTGCCACGGCGCGGACTTTGCGGTGTTGTTGCCCGTCGAGGTGGATCAGTGTGCTGACCCCGCTGCCGGCTTGCAGGTCATCGGCTTCGGCGGTGATCAGGATGGGTCGTGGCGCGTTGGTGAACGTCGCGTTGTCGCGTTCGACCTCGGTGATGTCGGCGTGTTTGGTGATCGCCCAGAAGGGCCGGTAGCCGGGCTGGTCGACCCAGGAGACCGGGCTTTGCAGGCGCAGCCGGGCCAGTGCGGTGTGCAGGGCGATCTCGTCGGTGTAGGACTGAGGGTCGGCCAGAACTCGGGCGAGCTGGTCCTCGGTGGGGGCAGTCATGGATGCTCCTCGTAGCGGTGGAGATCGTCGCGCGGGGCTGGGCGCGGCGTGGTGGTTGGTCATTCACCCGATAGCGACGGTGATCGGGGTGAGGTCGGGGTTGTCGGGAACGCACAGGCTGCCCAACCCGTGGAATCGTTCCGACTTCTGTTGCAGGACGGGGCCATCGGCGCAGGCCGCCCATGCGCAGGCCTTGAAGGCCCGGGCCGCCGAGGTGAGGCGATGCTCCATGGCGATGAGGTGTTGGCGCATTTCCTCGGGAGGGTCGCCCCACAGCGTGACTTCGGCGCAGCCGCGGCGCAGCCGGGTCAAGATGTCCTGGTAGATCTCGTCGCTACGCGCCAGCGCGGCACTAGACATTGCCAGCGCAGAAAAAGTCCTCAGCGGTGCCGGGGCGTCGATGCCGTCGTAGGGCAGCCCGAGGGCGCCGAGGATGTCCAGCGGGCGCGGGTCGAGGTCCTCGAAGACGAAGACTCTTGCGGTCCAGCCCCTGTGGATGCGGTCGAACATCAGGCCGCCGGCGGCCCGCACGGCGTCGGCGGCGTCGATGGCCACGACGTCGAGGGTGTATCCGCAGGGTTTCATAGCGGCGACGTTGGCCATCCGCCCCCAGACCCGGCGAGGATGGTGAGTCGTCATCGGCAGTGGACTCCGTTCTGCGGAGCTCTGTGCGGCAACGACGGTGCAGTCATCGGGGTGTGCTCCTGGACGCTGTCTCCGGCGCCGGTGCCGCGTAGGCCGGTTTACCCAGTCCTAGAACGTATTGGGCGATCATGTTGCGGAACACTTCGACGGTGCCGCCGTAGATCGCGACGAGCGGCGCGAACCGGAACAGGTATTCGCATGCGCCGTCGTCGGCGGCCCCGCCGACCCCGATCGGCAGCGCCGCAGCCGAACCCAGAGTGTCCATGACGTCGGCGGAGACCTCGCGCAGGGCTTGGGCGATGGCCACGCGCCCAAGGATGTTCGGGGTGGAGAGGGCGGCCTCCACACGGGCATAGTCGCGGCCCAACCGGTAGCGCACAGACTGGTCGTCGGCGAGACAGCGGCCGTGCGAATCGGGTTGGCAGGCACGGGCGATGGCGCCGTCGACGGCTTCGGCGAGCATGTCGGCCTGCTGCTGCATCACGGCGATGTCCTGCAAACCGTCGGGGTCGGCGTCCACGGCGCCGTGCTCGGCATTGAGCGGGTCGCGCAGCACCGTCCAGCCGCCGTCGACCTCGCCCATGCGGTATCTGTCGGGGACGCGGACGTCGTTGTAGTAGGTGAGGTTGGTGCGGTCCCCGTCGATACAGCGCACCCCGTGGACGTCGATGCCCGGCAGGTTCAGCGGCACCAGGAACATGGTCAGACTGTCGCGTTTGGGGGCGTCGGGGTTGGTGTTGGTGATGAGGAAGACGTACTGGGAGACGTGCGCACCGGTAGTGAACATCTTGGCGCCGTTGATGATCCAGTCCTCACCGTCGCGCACCGCGCGGGTCTTGCAGGCCATGATGTCCGAACCGCCCTCGGGCTCGGTGTAGCCCAGACACAGCCGGATCGTTCCACTGCACACCCCGGGCAGCACTTCGTTTTGCAGTTCTGGGCGGGCGAACTTGCGGACCGCGCGCGCCACCATGGCGGTGGTGCCCCACGCGATGTAGGGCGCGCGGGCGCGGCGCTTCTCCAGGTCGAAGATGCGCCGCGGCAGCCGGCTGAAGCCGCCTTCGGCGTGCGGGGTGAGCTGGGCGGCCAGCCAGCCACGGTCTCCCAACGCCAGATGCACTGTCTCGTCGAAGCTTTCGCCGGTGTCGTGCACGCGGTGTTTCACTTCGTCGGTGACGTGAGTGTCAAGGAAGTCGCGGGCTTGGGCGGCGAACGTGGCGTCGTCGTCGGCCAGGATGACACGGGAGAAGTCCATCGGTGTCCTCCTAGACCGGGGTGGGTTCGGCTGCCAGCGCGGCGGGTGGGGTGCGGGCGGCCAGTTCACGTTCGGCGACCAGTTTGGTGATGTGCTGCGCGGTGTGAGCAGGGTCTCCGCCGGCCAGGGCCCAGCCGCGGGCACGTACCAGATAGGCGCTGGCGGCCGCTTCGGCCGACACCCCCAGGCCGCCCTGAACATGCACGGCCACCGCCGCGGCCCGGGGTGCTTCACCGGCGATATAGACGAAGGCGCAGCTGGCCAGTTCGGGGCGCTCGCCGGGTTCGTTGTCGGCGAACCACGCCGCGCGCCGAGTCAGGTTGCGGGCGCCGCCCACGGTGATCGCGATGTCGGCCAGCGGATGGGAGATCGCCTGCAGGCTGGCGATCGGCACGCCCAGGGTGAAGCGGGTCTTGGCGAATTCGGCAGCGATCGTCATGGTCGCCTCGGTCAGGCCGGTCAGCGCTGCGGCGGTCAGCAGCCGCCACTCATCCAGCGCACGTTGATAGGCGACCGTCGCCTCGGGTCCGGAGGCCAGGACGTGGCGTTCGGCGGCCAGGGCGGGGTCCACCCAGGCCATCGGGAGGCGGCCGATGTTGTCGACCGCCGCCGGACGGCTCTCAAAGCGCAGGAGCACGACGTCGTGACCGTCGCGCACGATGAGATGGTCGGCGACCGCCCCCGCCGGCAGCAGCCGGGGCCCGCTGAAGTTGTCCTGGTGAGGATCCAGCGTGCAGATCTGCGCGCCGGTGACGACATCGGCGGGCACCTCCCCCACGGTGGCCCACAACCGGACCGCGGCGACGTGATCGAGCCAGGGCACCGGCGCTAGGGCGCGCCCGGCTTCCTCGGCGACCAGGGTGAGATCGACCAGGGTGGCGCCGTCGCCGCCGGCGGTTTCGGGTAGCGCCATGGTGGTGGCCCCTGTGGCACACAACCGTTCCCAGAGGTCCTTGTCGAAGCCGCAGGGTTCGGCGGCGCGCACCGTCTCGATCGGGCAGGTCGCGGTGAAGAACTCCCGGTAGGCGCGCTGCAGGTCGGTGTGGTCGGCAGACAGGCTGTAGTCCAGGCGGCGCAGCTCGTGGCGGTCCATGGCTCAGCCAACCTCGACGCTGAGGCCGGCGTGGGTAGTGGCGGTGCGGGCGGTGAAGAAGAACTCTTCGGCATTGTCGTGCAGGTACTTTCGCAGGACCTGCTGGGGCAAGTCCAGGGCGGCGGCTTCCGGCACGACGCGCTGCTGGCGCAGCACCGGGTAGTCCGAGGCGAAGATGACCTTGTCCGGTCCGCGGGTGCGCATGTAGTGCAGCAGGGATTCGGGCAGGCGTTTGGGCGACCACGCCGAGGTCATCAGCCGAAGATTCTGAAACTTGATGAGCATGCGGATAGCGACGTCCCACCACGGGTCGGCACCGTGAATCATGCACAGCTTCAACTCGGGGAAGCGCACGCACGCCCGGTCCAGATGGATCGGGTTTTGCACCTCGCCCGGTATCGGCGGTCCGGGAATGCCGGTGTTGACACACAGCGGCAGGTCGATCTCAGCGCACTTGGCGTACAGCGGGTAGTACACGGCGTCGCTGGGCGGGTACTGGCCATCGCCCCAGAAGCTGGGACCGACGACGGCATAGGCGACGGGCAGGTCGGCGGTCAGCGCGGTCAACTCGCGCAGGGAGGCCACCGGCCGCAGCAGGTTGACCCCGCCCATGGCCAGCGCGAACCGGTCGGGCCGTTCTTGCACGAACTTGCGGGCGGTCACCGATGGTTTGGCGATGTTGTCCATGAGGATCGCCTTGGTGACACCGTGGGCGTCCATCTCGTCGAGCAACGCGGGCAGTTCGATCTGCTCGTAGAGCGAGGAGGGTCCCTTGAAGTAATCATCGCGGACCTTGAGCATGAACTGGGGCTGCTGCGCGGTCTCACCGAAGTGGACGTTCACCAGGCAGTCGATCACATTGGGGCTCATACCTTCTCCGCATCGTGGGCCGCGGCGTCGACCGCTGCGGCGTCGGCGGCGACCTGCTTTGCCCACCGGTAGTCGGCCTTGCCGGTGCCCAGGCGGCGCACGGCGTCGACGAACACGATCGCCTTGGGGGTCTTGAAGCCGGCGAGCTGGGCGCGGCAGTAATGGCGGAGCTGGTCGCCGTCGGAATCGTGCCCGACGGTGGTGCTGACCACGGCGGTGACCTCCTGGCCCCAGCGCGGATGGGGGCGACCGACCACCAGGGCGTCGGCGACCGCGGGGTGGGTGCGGAGGACCTGCTCGACCTCTTCGACGAAGACCTTCTCCCCGCCGGTGTTGACCACCAAGGAGTCGCGGCCCAACAGGTGGATGGTGCCGTCGGATTCGATGGTGGCCCGATCCCCCGGGATCGATACCCGGAGTCCGTCGATGACCGGGAAGGTCGCCTCGGTGGCGTCGGGGTCGTCGAAGTATCCCAGCGGGATGCGTCCGGTCTTGGCGGCCCGATCTCGGTGTCGCCGGGGCAAAGGACGCGGCGACGGTCGTCCGAGAGCACCACTCCGCCGTTCCACGTCGAGAAGGTGTGTGACTGCCGGCCGTGCTGGCTCTGCCCGTAGCCCAGGCCGCCGGTCTCCGAGGAGCCGTAGCCGTCGATGATCGACAGTTGCGGCAACCGGGCCATCAAGGCCTGTTTGTGCTGCGGATGGGTGGCCGCACCGCCGGTGGCCAGGGCGACCAGTGTGGACAGGTCGTAGTCGGCGCGCTGCAGTTCGGCGGCCAGCGGTGCAGCGTAGGCGTCGCCGACGATGCTCATCATCGACACCCGGTGACGTTCGGCGGTGTTCCAGACCGCCCGGGGATCAAAGGGCTGACGGTCGTCGTGCAGGACCACGCTGTGCCCGCCGAGGATGGCGGCGAACGCGCTCCACAACCCGAGGGCGTGCATCAGCGGTGATACCGCGAACCAGGTCTGCCCGCCGGCGCGGGCGATGTCGGTGATCACCGAGGCGCTGGGGTGATCGGCGCCACCCATGGAGGAGACGTACATGTCACCCTGGCGCCACAGCACTCCCTTTGGGCGCCCAGTGGTGCCGCCGGTGCAGATCATCACGAGGTCGTCCGGGGACGTCGGCGTCGGTCGGGGATCGCCCATGGTGATCGCGGTGTCGTAGTCGATGGCGCCAGGCAGCAGCGGAGTGTCGCTGCCATCGTCGACCGAGATCAACAGGTCGGTGATCGCCGGTGTGATGGACTGGGCGACAACCGGTCCGAAGCTGCGGTGATAGCAGACGGCGCGGGGTCGCACGTAGTCCAGGAGGTCGGCGACTTCGGCGGCGGTGTAGTTGTAGTTGACGTTCACCGGAACCGTGCGGGCCTTGGTGGCGGCGATGAACGCCTCGGGATAGCGGTCGTTGCGCATCAGCAGCGCCACCCGGTCCTGACGACACTCCCAGCGCGCAGTGTCCTGGTGGCGTGCGTGGGCGCCCAGTCCCCGACTGGACAGGAAGTTGGCCAGCCGCGTGCTGGTCTGTGCCGACGCACCGAACGTCGTGACCCGGGGACCGCAGCGGGTCATCACCCGCTCGGGAACGGCCTCGGCGATGGTGTCGAGGACCGCGGCGAAAGACCATTCGGTCATGGGGTGCCTTTCCGGTGACGTCTCGGTGTCAGCGTGTGGGGGTGCAGTCGCCGGCCCGGCGACGGTGCCGCTCCTCCCCCGTGCCGCCGTTCGGCTCTGGCGAGATGAGTGGTTCAGGTGGTGGCCGGCACGGATATGCCGAGCAGCGTGAGGGCGTTGTCGCGCATGACCTTTCGGGTGTCCTCGGCACTGAACTCGGGGAACTGCGGGATGTCGGCGGTGAAGCTCATCGGGTCAGCCAGGCCTTCGCCGTGCGGCCAGTCCGAGCCGAACAGGATCTTGTCCACCCCGATGGTGTCGGCCAGTAGTTTCACGTCGTCCTCGTAGTAGGGCGTCACCCAGACGTTGTTTTTGAGCTGCTCGACCGGGTCCTCGGTGAAGTGATACGGCGCGGTGTTGGCGGCCTTGCGCAACCGCTTGATCAAGCGGTAAACGAAGTACGAGCCGTTCTCGATGCTGGCGACCTTCAGCGCGGGATGGCGGGTGAACACCTGATGGACGATCATCGAAGCCATCGTGTCGTGGATCGCGCGGTCATCGGCCAAGAACATGTCCAACGGATCCCGCTTCCCGAACCCCTCGAAGGTCCCCGTGCCACCCCACAACGCCGAAATCGCCAGGTAGCCACTGTCGGACAGATGGAAGATCACCGGCACGCCGGCTTCGGCCAACCGCGCCCACACCGGATCGTGGCTTGGGTCGCCCAGCGAGCGCGGCTTGACTACCCCAGGCACCGGCGCTGGGCGCACCAGCACCAGCTTGGCGCCGCGGCCCAGCACGAACTCGACCTCGTCGACGGCCTTGTCCGGATCGGCCAGTGAGATGATCGGCCCCGCCAGGATCCGGTGATCAGGCCGGTCGTAACCCCAGTCCTCGTCCAGCCACAGGTTGAACGCGTGCACCGACTCCATGGTCGCCTCGACGTCGCCTTTGAGGGCCTCCTCGACACCGCAAGCGAACGTCGGCAGGATGAAAATGGTCTCGAGGTTCTGCTTGTCGAGGATCCTCACCCGGGCATCCCTGTTCTGATACTCGGGGTGATCCGCCATCCTGTCGACTTTCATCAACGACGCCGGATCGACTCCCTCGGGGATGTCGCCGCGGAATAGCAGGTCCAGGCAGCCGGGCTCGATGATCGGATCGAATGTCGGGTTCGGGATGAAGTGGTTGGCCCGGCCCCCCATCAAGGCGATCGTGCGTTTGCCGTCCTGCACCATCTGGACACCACGGCGCTTGAACTCTTTGGGCAGGTGCCGGGTGAAGGAGTCGATCGGCTCGTAATAGTGCTCGTCGACGTCGATCGCCCGATAGCCCAGCGTGTTCATTGGGGTGACCTTCCTAGCGGCGGTGGTAGTGGACCGCTGCCCGACATCCTTCTGAAGAACAAGAATACTATTCTGAAGAATAAGATTCTTGATCGGGAAACGCAAGCAGCCAGCTGAGGGACTGCCGCCTAGGAGCGCACCCGGCTCTGCCGGGCATCTCACGGCCATTACGGCGCGCGGGCAGGTTGTGGCGGGACAGATCGGTCGGCGGCAGAATAGAATTCTGGTCATGCAGAACGCAGTGGAGTCCGGCGCAGGTGTGGCCGCCCGGATCGCAGCCCAGACCGCGGCGCGACGGACCAACTACCACAACGAGGTTCGGGCACTTATGGATGCCGCGGTGAAGATCATGGTCACCAACGGCATCGCCACCCGGGTGCGGGTATCGGACATCGTCGCCGCTGCCGGATTGTCAAACGATGCGTTTTACCGGCACTTCCCGTCCAAGGACGCCTTGGTCGCCGCCCTTGTGGAAGACGGCTCCGAACGCACCGCCGCGGGCATCGGACGGCGGATGGCCAAGGAACGCAGCCCTGAAGGACAGGTCAAACGATGGCTGGACGGGGTGCTCGCCCAAACCGAGGACGCCAACGCCGAAACGACGCTGGCGGTCCTGTGGAACAGCGTCAACCTCAACTCCGCGATCCCGATCGGCAGCCAGGTCTCCAAGCGGCCGCTGGCCAACCTCCTGCGGGAGCCGTTTACCGCATTGGGCAGCACCGACCCCGAATTGGACGCTGAGCTGGTCACCCAAGCCGTCGTCGGCCGAGTAGCCGGGCATTTGTGGGCCAAGACCAAACCCAGCCGCACGGAGGCCGAGCACCTCTTGAGATTCTGCCTGTCGGTGCCACGGTCCAGCTGAACCCGGCCTCACCGACAGTCGGTCTGCAATCGCCATCGAGAAGGGCCGGCGATGCCGCCCGTGGCCTCGCTGAGTGTGCTGGCCCGCGCAGGCGTCAGGAGGTCACCGCGGGTGTAGTCACAGCCGCGGCCGCGCCGGTCTTATCGGTGGCTTCGATCTGGTGCAGCGCGGCGACGAGGTCGGCCACGTCGGCGTCGGCGGGGGTGTAGCTGGAGAAATAGCAGCATACGTCGCTGGCGTGATCGCCAAAGCGCTCGCGGATCTGCACGGCACATTCCTCCGGCGTGCCGATGATGCCGAAGCTGCGCACCATGTCATCGCTGATAAGGGCACGCATCTCGGCGAACTTGCCCTCCTTGGACAACGCGTTGAGCGTGGGCTGCACGTCGGCGAAGCCCTCCTGCGCGAGCACCGGAAGATACGCAGGGGTGGATCCGTAGAAGCCGATTTGAAACGCCACCCCGTCGATGGCCTTGGCGAGGTCGGCCTCGGTGCGCCCCATCGCGACCATGGCCTGGGCCATGATCTGGCAGTCGTCCGGTGTCCGTCCCGCGCGCGTGAGTCCCTCGGTGTAGGAGGCCAGCGTCTTCTCCGCAAAGAACCGGTCACTGGTCAGCGGATGTATCAGCAGCCCGTCGGCGACCTCGGCCGCGGTGCGGGTCATCAGCGGGCCCAGCGCACCCATCAGTACGGGCGGCGCCCCGAACGGATTGGGTCCCGGATTGAACGCCATCGTCATCAGCGTGTGGGAGTAGAACTCACCGCGAAAGTCCAACGGGGCGGTACCTTCCCAGGCCGCGAAAATCGCCTTGACCGCCCGCACGGTCTCGGCCATCCGGGCCGCGGGCTTGCCCCACTGCGCACCATAACGTTTCACGATGTGTGCCCGGGTCTGCGAGCCCAACC
Organism: Mycobacterium sp. URHB0044; assembly: GCF_000620625.1. Lineage (GTDB taxonomy): Bacteria > Actinomycetota > Actinomycetes > Mycobacteriales > Mycobacteriaceae > Mycobacterium. Next base: position 124,562 of record NZ_JIAW01000009.1, read on the forward strand.
CGAGACGGAACCGGCCCCCGCTATAGATCTGCAGATCATTGGCGGCGTGCGCCAGGTGGAGCGGGCTACGAGGGCCGGCCACGGCGATGTTGGTCATCAATTCCAGCTCAGTCTGGCCCGCGGCGGCCACCAGCGGAAAGAACACGTCGTTGGGGCCCTCGAAGCTGAACAATCCGTCGGCGCCCAGCTCGGCTATTTCACGTGCCCGCGCGGCCGCCTTGTCCGGCTGCCCCTTTCCCTGCAGATGTACCTTCATGCCGATACCTCGCGCCTTCTATCACCGGGGCCATGCGCAGCCACCACACGGTCAGTCCTACAGTCTTCTTCATGACCAGAATATGATTCTGAATCTACAGAACGCAATGCGCGTTCTCGACTGGCAGGTTGCACGGGTGCGCCATCGCGGCAGCCTTCTGCCAGCGCTTGCGCGCGTTCGGCGCGCAGCCGATCTACATCGCTCTGACCGAACGCCGACGCCCGATCATCTTCCTTACTCCGGCCCCCTCGTCTTTTCCTCCACTCACAGAGACCGCAATTTCCCGACAATTCCCACCCAACCTTGGTTACCTAACCGAAGTCTCTTGTGCTCCAGGGCAATTCGTATCGATTGTCCCAATTTCGCTATGGCACATTTGCACAAGGACGTGCGAGATTGGCGTTAGCACACGTAGGCGGTGCTGCCTGCGGGCGAGTGTGCCAGGCAATGTCGACGAGTGGCGGTGACTGAAGTGTTGACGATCGCGGAGCTCAAGCGGTGGTCGATCAACTACTACAACGACACCGCACGCGCGGCTGGGCAGGCGGCTAAAGACGCCAGGAAAGCCGGTGGCGGGACTTGGCACAGCCGGGGTCGCCCGTCGGGATGTATAGCCCCGTTTGAACTGGGCGAACATTGGTGGGCGCGGACGGTATCGAACCGCCGACCGCTGGTGTGTAAAACCAGAGCTCTACCACTGAGCTACGCGCCCGTGCTCGGGCAGGCTACACGCCGACGGCGGGCGACGGGAAATCCCGTCAGCCGACCTTCAGAGCGGCGAGCGCCTCATTCCACAGCGCCTGGTCGCGAACCTCCCCGGGCGCCTTCATCTCGGCGAACCTGATCACTCCTGCGCGATCGATCACGAACGTGCCGCGGTTGGCGAAACCGGTGACGTCGTTGAACACGCCGTAGGCCTGCGCGACCGCCCCGTGCGGCCAGAAGTCGGAGAGGATCGGGAACGTGAAGCCACTCTGGCTCGCCCACACCTTGTGCGTCGGCGGTGGCCCCACCGAGATCGCCAGCGTCGTGATGTCGTCGTTGTCGTACCTCGCCGGGTTGTCCCGGATCTCGTCGAGCTCCCCCTGACAGATGGCGGTGAACGCCAACGGGAAGAACACCAGAAGCACGTTCTTGGCGCCCAGGAAGGCACCCAGCGTGACGGGCTGGCCGCCCTGGTCCTTCAGCGTGAAGTCGGGCGCCTCGGTTCCGGCTTCCAGCACTAGCGCGCTTTGGCCTTCGACTTCGGTTGGACGAGGCGACTGGCAATCCAGTCGCCGAGGTTCGCCGATGACGTCTGCATCAGACCCGCGGTGGGCGCCGATTCGGCGATCTCCGCAGGCTGCACGTGTCCTGGCTTGCCGGTTTTGGGCGTGACCACCCAGATGACGCCGTCCTCGGCCAGCGGTGTGATCGCATCCATCAGGCGGTCGACGAGATCGCCGTCGTCGTCGCGCCACCACAGCAGCACCACGTCGACGACATCGTCCGCGTCCTCGTCAAGCAGCTCGCTGCCACACGCGTCCTCGACGTCGGCACGGATGTCGTCGTCGCTGTCCTCGTCCCAGCCAAGCTCCTGGACAACCTGATTCTTCTCGATGCCCAATCGCCGGGCGTAGTTCGGCGAGTCCGCCGCAACCACCGTGTCCTCCTTCAGCTTCAGCCTTCGGCCTGCATGTTTTGCTCGGACCTATACTCGCACGCCTGCGGCCAAGAGCCGACGCCTGGCACGCAGGTTGGTCAATATGCGGCGTCGCAGAGGGTCAGCGCGGCGGTCTTCGAGTCGTTCAACCGGCCGATCGCAGCGTTGAAGTCGTCCATTGACGCATTCCCCGAAATGGCTGTCGCCAGCGCCCTTGCCGCGTCCATCCACGCGTTCAGCGCTCCGGCGAGCTCGGGCGACAGCGGATCGGACAGGCTGCCGCCGACCAGGTCTGCGGTCCGGTGCAGCGCGTCGATCGCCGGGCCCGCGGTCGCGCCGACGTCCGCCGGGTGGTCGTTGTAGGCGTCGACGTACTTGTTCACGGCGTCGATCGCGTCGACGCTGCTGGAGCTGAGCGCCTCGCAGGACGTGTGCACCGCCTCGGTGGACAACGACGCCTGACGCTGCGATTCCTTCGAACTGGAGCTGGCGGACGACTCCTCGGCCGACGCCGAAAACGATGCCTGGTACACCGGCGCGTCGGCGCGATCGATGGTGGCGTTGCCCTGCGTGACGCTGGTGCAACCCACGATGATCATGGCCAGCGCAGCGAGGCAACCGATGGCCAAGCCGGCCACGCGCAACCGACGCACGCCCTGCCGCCACGCCGTCACGGTCTCCAGACGTTACCGGTTTGGCCCTGCGATCGCCGATTCATGCGAGTACGTCAACCCCGGCGGTGCATCTGCGGCACGATAGGAGCACGATGGAGACCGCCACGAGCACTGATTCCATTACCCAAGGAGCGGCTTTGACCACCGAGTTCGCGCGCCAAGACCTGGCCCAAAACTCCGGCACCGCAGGCGAACCCGACCGGGTTCGCGTGATTCGCGAAGGTGTTGCCTCGTACCTGCCCGACATCGACCCCGAAGAGACCACCGAATGGCTCGAGTCGTTCGACCAGTTGGTGGAACGGTCGGGTGCGGCGCGGGCGCGGTACTTGATGCTGCGACTTCTCGAGCGGTCCAGCGAACAGCGGGTCGCGATCCCCGCACTCACGTCCACCGACTTCGTCAACACCATTCCCACCGAGCTGGAGCCATGGTTTCCCGGTGACGAGGACGTCGAGCGCCGCTACCGCGCCTGGATCCGGTGGAACGCCGCGATCATGGTGCACCGCGCGCAGCGGCCCGGAGTCGGTGTGGGAGGCCACATTTCGACGTACGCGTCGTCGGCCGCGCTCTACGAGGTCGGCTTCAACCACTTCTTCCGCGGCAAGTCGCATCCGGGTGGTGGCGACCAGGTCTTCATCCAGGGTCACGCCTCCCCCGGCATCTATGCGCGCGCGTTCCTCGAGGGCCGGCTAACCGCCGACCAGCTCGACGGGTTCCGTCAGGAGCACAGCCACCCGGGTGGCGGGCTGCCCTCCTACCCCCACCCACGGCTGATGCCCGACTTCTGGGAGTTCCCCACGGTGTCGATGGGGCTGGGTCCGATGAACGCGATCTACCAGGCCCGGTTCAACCACTACCTGCACGACCGCGGCATCAAGGACACCTCCGACCAGCACGTGTGGGCGTTCCTCGGCGACGGTGAGACCGACGAGCCGGAGAGCCGCGGTCTGGCGCACGTGGCCGCGCTCGAGGGCCTGGACAACCTGACCTTCGTCATCAACTGCAACCTGCAGCGCCTCGACGGTCCGGTGCGCGGCAACGGCAAGATCATCCAGGAGCTGGAGTCGTTCTTCCGCGGGGCGGGCTGGAACGTCATCAAGGTGGTGTGGGGCCGCGAGTGGGATGCCCTGCTGCACGCCGACCGCGACGGCGCACTGGTGAACCTGATGAACACCACGCCGGACGGCGACTACCAGACCTACAAGGCCAACGACGGCGGCTACGTCCGCGACCACTTCTTCGGCCGCGATCCGCGCACCAAGGAACTGGTCAAGAACCTGTCCGACGCCGAGATCTGGAACCTGAAGCGCGGCGGCCACGACTACCGCAAGGTCTACGCGGCCTACCGGGCGGCCATGGAGCACAAGGGCCAGCCCACGGTGATCCTGGCCCACACCATCAAGGGCTACACGCTCGGCAAGCACTTCGAGGGTCGCAACGCCACCCACCAGATGAAGAAGCTTGCGCTGCAAGACCTCAAGGACTTCCGGGAAGCGCAGCGCATCCCGATCACGGACGCCCAGCTCGAGGAGAACCCCTACCTGCCGCCGTACTACCACCCCGGCCCCGACTCCCCGGAAATCCGGTACATGTTGGACCGCCGCCGGACGCTCGGCGGCTTCCTGCCGGAGCGGCGCACCAAGGCGAAGGTGCTCGCGCTGCCGGGCCGCGATGCCTACAAGGCCCTCAAGAAGGGGTCGGGCACCCAGGCGGTGGCCACCACCATGGCGACGGTCCGCACGTTCAAGGAGTTGTTGCGGGACAAGCAGATCGGGCCGCGCCTGGTGCCGATCATCCCCGACGAGGCCCGCACCTTCGGCATGGACTCGTGGTTCCCGAGCCTGAAGATCTACAACCGCAACGGCCAGCTGTACACCTCCGTGGACGCCGAGTTGATGCTCGCGTACAAGGAAAGCGAAATCGGGCAGATCCTGCACGAGGGCATCAACGAGGCCGGCTCGACGGCGTCGTTCACCGCCGTCGGCACGTCGTACTCGACGCACAACGAGCCGATGATCCCGATCTACATCTTCTATTCGATGTTCGGCTTCCAGCGCACCGGCGACGGGTTGTGGGCCGCGACCGACCAGATGGCGCGCGGTTTCGTGCTGGGCGCCACCGCTGGACGGACGACGCTGACCGGTGAGGGCCTGCAGCACGCCGACGGGCACTCGCTGCTGCTGGCCGCGACGAACCCCGCGGTGGTGGCCTACGACCCGGCGTTCGCCTACGAGGTCGCCTACATCGTGGAGAGCGGATTGTCCCGGATGTACGGCGACAACCCGGAGAACATCTTCATCTACATGACGATCTACAACGAGCCGTACGTGCAGCCGGCCGAGCCGGAGAACTTCGACCCCGAGGGGCTGCTGCGCGGCATCTACCGGTACCGCGCCGCCAAGGAGAAGCGCAGCAGCGTGGCGCAGATCCTGGCGTCGGGCGTCGCGATGCCCGAGGCGCTACGCGCGGCCGACGTGCTGGCCGCCGAGTGGGACGTGGCCGCCGACGTCTGGTCGGTGACCAGCTGGGGCGAGTTGAACCGCGACGGCGTCGCGATCGATCGGGAGCAGCTGCGCCATCCGGACCGCCCGGCAGGCGTCCCGTACGTCACGAAGGTCCTCGGCGACACCGCGGGCCCGGTCGTCGCGGTGTCGGACTGGATGCGGGGCGTACCCGAGCAGATCCGGCCGTGGGTGCCCAATACCTACGTGACGTTGGGCACGGACGGCTTCGGCTTCTCCGACACCCGTCCCGCGGCGCGGCGGTACTTCAACACCGACGCCGAGTCCGTGGTCGTGGCGGTGCTCGAAGCGCTCGCCCGCGACGGGGAGATCGACCCGTCCGTGGCGATCGCGGCTGCCAAGCAGTACAAGATCGACGACGTGCTGGCGGCGCCCGTGCAGACCTCGGATCCAGGCCCCGGAGCGTAGCGACTCGACGTGTTGGAGGAATCTGCCAGAAAACTGGCGTAGCTTTTAGGGGTGCTCGACAAGCAACCGATTCAGCCGCGCTCGCCGCTCGAGCTGATCGAGAACGTTCCGGAGGCACTGCAACGCCGGCTCAAGCAGTACTCCGGACGTTTGTCGACCGAGGCGGTCCAGGCGATGGCCGATCGGCTGCCGTTCTTCGGGGAACTGGAGGCGTCGCAGCGGTCCAGCGTTCAGCTGGTGGTGCAGACGGCGGTGGTCAACTTCGCCGAGTGGATGCGCAACCCGCACAGCAACGTCGGCTACACCGCGGAGGCGTTCGCCTTGGTTCCGCAGGATCTGACCCGTCGGATCGCGCTGCGCCAGACCGTCGACATGGTGCGGGTGAGCATGGAGTACCTCGAGGAGGTCGTGCCTGCGCTGGCCCGCAACGAGGAACAGCGCATCGCGTTGACCGTGGGCATCCTGCGGTACAGCCGCGAACTCGCGTTCGCCGCCGCGTCGTCCTATGCCGTGGCGGCGGAGACGCGCGGCGCGTGGGACACCCGGATGGAGGCCAACGTCGTCGACGCGGTGGTCCGTGGAGACGTCGGGCCGGAGCTGCAATCGCAGGCCGCGACCCTGAACTGGGACGCCACCGCCCCCGCGACGGTGATCGTCGGGTTGCCGCAGCCGGGCCGGATCGACATGGCCAGCGAAGACGTGCACGCGTTCGCGGCGCGCAGTGGGCGCGCGGCACTGTCCGACGTGCACGGCACGTGGCTGGTCGCCATCGTGTCCGGTCCGCTCTCGGCGACCGACAGGACGTTGGGTGAGCTGCTCGAGGTGTTCGCCGACGGGCCGGTCGTGGTCGGTCCGACCGCGCCGACGCTCAACGCAGCGCACTACAGCGCCACCGAGGCGATCGCGGGGATGAACGCGGTGGCGGGCTGGAGTGGCGCGCCGCGGCCGGTGGCGGCCCGCGAGCTACTTCCCGAACGGGCTCTGCTCGGCGACGCCACGGCGATGGCAGCGCTCGAAACCGAGGTCATGCGTCCGCTCGCCGATGCGGGGCCCGCGCTGGCAGAGACGTTGGATGCATACCTGGATTCCGGTGGCGCGATCGAAGCCTGCGCGCGGGCATTGTTCGTTCATCCAAACACCGTCCGCTACCGACTCAAACGGATCGGCGACTTCACCGGACGCGATCCGACCACGCCGCGCGACGCGTACGTTCTGCGGGTGGCTTCGACCGTCGGGCGGCTCAGTCGTCAGGCGACGCATCCGAGCACGACAAATGCCGCTGTGGCGCAGCGCACACCTGCGTTCGCCGACCCCGGAAGTTCGCAAAGTGGATTGACAGGTCGCGGCGAGGTATCGGTGTAGTCGCATCACATGCCGTTTTGTAGAGACCCCACAAAAACATAAGACGAGGTTCATATTCTCTTACACCGCGCAAAACCGTCTTCACAGTGTTCTCTTAGAGAGTGCTTGCATTGCTTGCGCCCGGACAGGGCTCTCAGACTCCCGGCATGCTCACCGCGTGGCTCGAACTGCCCGGTGCTGCCGAGCGTCTCGCTGCCTGGTCGGAGATCAGCGGTCTCGACCTGGCCCGCCTCGGTACCACCGCGACGGCCGAGGAGATCACCGATACGGCCGTGACGCAGCCGCTGGTCGTGGCCGCGACGCTACTTGCGCATCAGGAACTCATCAACCGCGGCCTACTGGCCGGCGCCGAGACCGTCGTGGCAGGCCACTCCGTCGGTGAGATCGCCGCCTATGCGATCGCCGGCGTCATCTCGGCCGACGACGCCGTCAAGCTGGCCGCCACCCGGGGCGCCGAGATGGCCAAGGCCTGCGCCGTCGAGCCCACCGGCATGTCCGCGGTGCTCGGTGGCGACGAGGCCGAGGTGCTTGCCCGCTTGGAGGCGCTCGACCTGGTGCCCGCAAACCGGAACGCTGCAGGACAGATCGTGGCCGCAGGCGCGCTGTCGGCGCTGGACAAGCTGGCCGAGGATCCGCCGGCCAAGGCCCGCGTCCGGCAACTGGCCACGGCAGGCGCGTTCCACACCCGCTACATGGCATCCGCGCTCGACGGCTACGCCGCGGCCGCCGACGGCGTGACCGCCGCAGAGCCCACCACGAACCTGCTGTCCAACGCAGACGGCCAGCCGGTGACGTCGGCCGCGGATGCGATGACCAAGCTGGTCGCGCAGCTGACCCGGCCCGTGCGCTGGGACCTGTGCACGGAGTCGATCCGCCAGCGCGAGGTGACGGCGATCGTCGAGTTCCCGCCCGCGGGCACGCTCGTCGGAATCGCCAAACGAGAACTTCGGGGAGTGCCGACGCACGCCGTCAAGACCCCCGCAGACCTGGACGGGCTCGCCGAGCTCTGAACCAGTACAACCGCACGACGACGTTCAATACGGCGCTCCACGAGGGAGCGCCGATCACGAAGAAATATATGAAGGAGCCAAAATGGGCGCCAGCCAAGAAGAAATCATCACCGGTCTCGCGGAGATCATCGAAGAGGTCACCGGCATCGAGCCGTCCGAGGTGACCCCCGAGAAGTCGTTCGTCGACGACCTGGACATCGACTCGCTGTCGATGGTGGAGATCGCGGTGCAGACCGAGGACAAGTACGGCGTGAAGATCCCGGACGAGGACCTCGCCGGTCTGCGCACCGTTGGTGACGTCGTCGCCTACATCCAGAAGCTCGAGGAAGAGAACCCCGAGGCCGCCGCAGCACTGCGCGAGAAGTTCGCACAGTGACCAGGCCTTCCACTGCTAATGGCGGTTTCCCCAACGTCGTCGTGACCGCCGTCACGGCGACCACCTCGATCGCGCCGGACATCGAAAGCACGTGGAAGGGTTTGTTGGCCGGCGAGAGCGGCATCCGCGTTCTCGAGGACGACTTCGTCAGCAAGTGGAATCTTCAGGTCAAGATCGGCGGGCACCTCAAGGAGCCCCTCGATCCCCTGATGACCCGGCTGGAACTGCGTCGCATGTCCTACGTCCAGCGGATGGCGAAGTACCTCGGCAACCAGCTGTGGGAGACCGCAGGTCGCCCCGAGGTCGATCCCGACCGGTTCGCGGTCGTGATCGGCACCGGGCTCGGCGGTGGCGAGAAGATCGTCGAAACCTACGACGCGATGAACGAGGGTGGGCCCCGCAAGGTGTCCCCCTTGGCCGTTCAAATGATCATGCCGAACGGTGCGGCCGCGGTGGTGGGCCTCGAGCTCGGTGCCCGCGCCGGTGTCATCACGCCGGTGTCGGCCTGCTCGTCGGGCTCGGAAGGCATCGCGCACGCATGGCGGCAGATCGTCATGGGTGACGCCGACATCGCCGTGTGTGGCGGTGTGGAAGGCGGCATCGAGGCACTGCCCATCGCGGCGTTCTCGATGATGCGCGCCATGTCGACCAACAACGACGATCCCGAAGGGGCGTCGCGTCCGTTCGACAAGAACCGCGATGGATTCGTGTTCGGCGAAGCCGGTGCGCTCATGGTCATCGAGACCGAGGAGCACGCCAAGGCCCGTGGCGCCAAGCCACTGGCCAGGCTGTTGGGTGCGGGCATCTCGTCCGACGCCTTCCACATGGTGGCGCCGGCACCGGACGGCCTTCGGGCCGGGCACGCAATGAAGCGTGCGATGGAGACTGCGGGGTTGTCCCCCAAGGACATCCACCACGTCAACGCCCACGCCACTGCCACGCCGATCGGTGACACCGCGGAGGCAAACGCTCTCCGTGTCGCCGGTGTGGAGCACGCCCCGGTGTATGCGCCGAAGTCGGCGCTGGGCCACTCCATCGGTGCGGTCGGTGCGCTGGAGTCCATCCTGACGGTGCTCACGTTGCGTGACGGTGTCATCCCGCCGACACTCAACTACGAGACACCCGACCCCGAGATCGATCTCGATGTCGTTGCGGGTAAGCCTCGATACGGCGAGTACCAGTACGCCCTCAACAATTCGTTCGGCTTCGGTGGACACAATGTCGCTCTGGCCTTCGGGCGCTACTGACCGCTGGTGAAGTACGGAGAGGAACGTTCGGAGCAGTAATGGCAGGGTTGGCCACGGGGAAGGGTTTCCCCAATGTCGTCGTCACCGGTTTTGCCATGACGACTGCCCTCGCTACCGATGCTGATGGCACCTGGAAGAGGCTGCTGGACGGAGAGAGTGGCATCCGCACGCTGGATGACTACTTCGTCGAGCTGTACGACCTTCCGGTGCGGATCGGTGGACATCTCCTGGAGGACTTCGACGCGGAGTTGACGAAGGTCGAACTGCGTCGGCTCTCCTACCTTCAGAAGATGTCCACCGTCATCGGTCGACGGGCTTGGCAGGATGCCGGCTCACCGGAAGTCGACACCCGGCGGCTGATGGTGTCCGTCGGCACCGGCATGGGCAGCAGCGAGGAATTGCTCTACGCCTATGACGGCATGCGCGAGAAGGGCCTCAAGGCCGTGTCTCCTCTCGCCGTTCAGATGTACATGCCCAACTCGCCCGCAGCTGCGGTCGGCTTGGAGCGCAAGGCGAAAGCCGGCGTCATCACCCCGGTGTCGGCGTGCGCCTCCGGCAGTGAGGCCATCGCCAACGCGTGGCGCACCATCGTCCTCGGCGAGGCCGACATCGCGATCTGCGGTGGGGTCGAGACCAGGATCGAGGCCGTGCCGATCGCAGGATTCGCACAGATGCGAATCGTGTTGTCCACCACCAACGACGACCCGGCGGGAGCCTGCCGGCCCTTCGACAAGGACCGCAACGGCTTCGTGTTCGGCGAGGGCGGCGCGCTCATGGTCATCGAGACCGAGGAGCACGCCAAGGCCCGCGGCGCGAACATCGTCGCCCGACTGATGGGCGCGGGCGTCACCTCGGACGGGTTCCACATCGTGGCTCCCGACCCGACCGGTGATCAGGCGGGGCACGCGATGACGCGTGCGATCCAACTCGCCGGCTTGACCCCGGCGGACATCGACCACGTCAACGCGCACGCCACCGGAACGTCGGTCGGCGACGTGGCAGAGGGCAAGGCGATCAACAACGCCCTCGGCACGAACAAGCCCGCGGTGTATGCGCCGAAGTCGGCGCTCGGTCACTCCGTGGGAGCAGTCGGCGCGGTGGAGGCCATCCTCACCGTGATGGCGTTGCGGGACGGCGTCATTCCGCCCACGCTGAACTTGCGCAACCTCGATCCGGAGATCGATCTGGACGTGGTGGCGGGAGAGCCGCGACACGGCAACTACGAGTACGCGATCAACAATTCGTTTGGATTTGGCGGGCACAACGTTGCGCTCGCCTTCGGGAAGTACTGAGTGACCGGCGGCTGTCAAAGTCCCACGGGCACAGGAGGTTATCTATGACGATCATGGCCCCAGACACGGCAGCTGAATCGCTGGACCCACGCGATCCGCTGCTGCGGCTGAGCACGTTCTTCGACGACGGCACCGTGGAATTGCTGCACGAGCGGGACCGCTCCGGCGTGCTCGCCGCGGCAGGCACGGTCAACGGCGTACGCACCATTGCGTTCTGCACCGACGGCACCGTCATGGGCGGCGCCATGGGCGTCGACGGCTGCCGGCACATCGTGAACGCGTACGACACCGCCATCGAGGAGCAGAGCCCGATCGTCGGCCTCTGGCACTCGGGCGGCGCACGGCTCGCCGAGGGCGTCAAGGCGCTGCACGCAGTCGGATTGGTGTTCGAGGCCATGATCCGCGCCTCCGGTTACGTCCCGCAGATCTCGGTCGTCGTCGGCTTCGCCGCCGGTGGCGCCGCCTACGGGCCCGCGCTGACCGACGTCGTCATCATGGCGCCGGAGGGCCGCGTGTTCGTCACCGGTCCCGACATCGTTCGCAGCGTCACCGGCGAAGACGTCGACATGGCCTCGCTCGGTGGCCCGGACACGCATCACAAGAAGTCCGGCGTGTGCCACATTGTCGCCGACGACGAACTCGACGCCTACGAGCGTGGTCGCCGCCTGGTCGGATTGTTCTCCCAGCAGGGCCATTTCGACCGCACCAAGGCCGAGTCGGGTGACTCCGACCTGCACGCACTGCTGCCGGATTCCCCGCGTCGCGCCTACGACGTGCACCCGCTGATCAGCGCGCTGCTCGACGACGATGCGCCGTTCGAGGAGTTCCAGGCCAAGTGGGCGCCGTCGATGGTGGTCGGCCTCGGCCGGCTGGCCGGTCGCAGCGTCGGCGTGCTCGCCAACAATCCCCTGCGCCTCGGTGGCTGCCTGAACTCCGAGAGTGCCGAGAAGGCAGCACGTTTCGTGCGGCTGTGCGACGCGTTCGGCATCCCGCTGGTCGTCATCGTCGACGTGCCCGGCTACCTGCCCGGCGTGGACCAGGAGTGGGGCGGCGTGGTTCGCCGCGGCGCCAAACTGCTGCACGCCTTCGGCGAGTCGACCGTTCCGCGGGTCACCCTGGTCACCAGGAAGATCTACGGCGGCGCCTACATCGCGATGAACTCGCGGTCGCTTAACGCCACCAAGGTGTTCGCGTGGCCCGACGCCGAAGTCGCCGTGATGGGCGCCAAGGCCGCGGTCGGCATCCTGCACAAGCGCACCCTGGCCGCCGCGGCTCCCGAGGAGCGCGAGGCGCTGCACGAGCAGTTGGCGGCCGAGCACGAGCGGATCGCGGGCGGCGTCGACAGCGCCATCGAGATCGGCGTCGTGGACGAGAAGATCGACCCCGCGCACACCCGCAGCAAGGTGACCCAGGCATTGGCCGAGGCGCCCGCGCGCCGCGGTCGGCACAAGAACATCCCGCTGTAATTGCTCAGCGGGTAATTGCCAGGAATTCCTGCGCTACGTCGGCGACGCGCGCGCGGTCCTCTGCGACGAGGCCGATGCGGGTGCGACGGTCCACGATGTCGTCGACCGTCAGCGCGCCCTCGTGCGTCACTGCGTACTCGAATTCCGCTCGGGTGACGTCGATTCCGTCGGCCACCCGAACGGTGGGCCGTTCACAGGTGGCGCGGGCGATGACGTTGGGCGCCTCGGCACCGAAGCGGGCCACCAGTGACGACGGCAGATCGCCCTGCGAGCGCAAGGTCGCGACGGGATTCGACGGCGCACCGACGAGTGGCAGGTTGCGGGTGCGACAGGGGGTCGCCTCCAGTCCGCGCAGCGTGATCGCGCGGTCCAGCACGTCTTGGGCCATGAACCGGTATTCGGTGAGCTTGCCGCCGATCACGCTGAGTACGCCGTTCGTCGACTCGACGACGGCGTGCTCACGCGATACGTCGGCGGTGCGGCCCGCGCCCGTGTCGATGAGCGGCCGCAAACCGGCATACGCGCCGATCACGTCGGCGGGCCCCAGGGCGACGTCGAGCGCCGTGTTGACGGTCTCCAGCAGGAATGCCACTTCTTCCGAAGTGGGCTCGGGGACGTCGGGTATCGGGCCTGGCGCATCCTCGTCGGTGAGTCCGAGGTAGACCCTTCCCAGCTGTTCCGGCATGGCGAAGACGAACCGATTGATCTCACCGGGGATCGGAATGGTCAGTGCGGCAGTGGGATTGCCGAAGGCGGCCGCATCGAATACCAGATGCGTTCCGCGGCTGGGCCGCAACCGGATCGATGGGTCGACGTCTCCGGCCCAGACACCCGCGGCGTTGATCACCGCGCGCGCCGACACGTCGAGGGATTCACCGGTCAGCTCGTCGGTGAGCCGGACCGACGTCCCGGTGGCGTCGGACGCGCTGACCCGGGTGAGGATGCGCGCTCCGTGCTGCGCGGCGGTGCGGGCGACGGCGGCGACCAGGCGCGCGTCGTCGATCAGTTGGCCGTCGTAGGCCAGCAGACCACCGTCGAGCCCGGCGCGGCGCACCGTCGGCGCCAGCTCCACCGCGCGGGCCGCATCGACGCGTCGCGACCGCGGCAGCGTCGTGGCCGGTGTTCCAGCCAGCTTCCGCAGACCGTCGCCTGCGATGAAGCCGAACCGCACCAGTGCACGCGAGGCCGAGGTCATCGACGGCAGCAGCGGAACCAGTTGCGGCATCGCCTTCACCAGGTGAGGTGCGTTGCGGGACATCAGGATTCCGCGCTCGACGGCGCTGCGACGGGCGATGCCGACATTGCCGGTGGCCAGGTAGCGCAGGCCGCCATGGACCAGCTTGGAACTCCACCTGCTGGTGCCGAACGCCAGATCGTGCTTCTCCACCAGCACCACCGACAGGCCGCGCGTCGCGGCATCCAGCGCGATGCCCGTCCCGGTGATGCCTCCCCCGATCACCACGACGTCGACGCAGCCGCCATCCCCCACGGCCGCGAGGTCGGCGGCGCGGCGTGCGGCGTTGAGTGCGGTGGTCGAAGTCATGGCATCAGGTATCCGTTCAAGGCGCAAGCCAGTTCGGCCGCAAGAGTTTCGGCGTCCAGGATCTGTCCGACCATCTGTGCCGACAGGATCGTCGACTGGGTGATCAGCAGGCTCATGGCGGCCAGTTGGCGGGCGTCGCCGGGACGGACGCTGCCGTCGTCCTGGGCGGCCTTGATCTCACCGGCCACGGTGTCGAGCAGGATCTGCTGGCTGGTGCCAAGGCGTTCCGAGATGTAGACCATCGCGAGGTCGGAATCCTGGTGCAGGACGGACATGATGACGTCGTCGTGGCGCAGCCGATCGGCCACCGCCACGATGCGCTCGACGATCAGTTCACGACCGACCCCCCGGCTGGGCACGTCGTCGAGGGCGTGGGTGATCCGCAGTGTCAGCAGCGCCGCGAGGATCGAGCGGGTGTCGGGAAACCGCCGGTACACCGTGGGGCGGCTGACGCCGGCGCGGCGGGCGATCTCGGCCAAGGTGACGCGGTCGACGCCGTACGCGAGCACGCAGCCGGCCGCGGCGTCGAGGACCCGATCCTCGATCGACGTCGGCTTTGCGTTACTGATTGACAGCATCTGTAATACTGTAATGCATGATTCGACCGGACGACCAATTACTGCCGCCGATGAAGTGGAATGCCTGGGGCGACCCGGCAGCGGCCAAGCCACTTCCCGACGGCGTTCGCACCTTGCTCAAGCAGGCGCTTGGCGTCGACGGGCCGGCCGTGCCCGACCTGGAAGCGGATCAGGTGCGGCTGCGGCCGTCGGCGTTGTCCGAGGCGGACGTCGACGCGCTGGTGGCCATCGTCGGTGATGGGTACTGCATCTCGGACGACCACGGCAGGCTGTTGCGGGCGGGCGGCAAGTCCACGCTGGACTTGTTGCGCCGCAAGGACACCGGTGTCCAGGACGCGCCCGATGCAGTGCTCCTGCCCGCCGACGAGGACCAGGTCGCGGCGATCCTGCGCCACTGCGCCAAGCGCAGCATCGCGGTCGTGCCGTTCGGCGGCGGCACCAGTGTGGTCGGTGGCGTCGATCCGGTCCGCGGCGACTTCAAGGCCGTCGTCGCCCTCGATCTGCGCCGCATGGATGAACTGCACGATCTCGACGAGGTGTCCGGCGAGGCCGAACTCGGGGCAGGCGTCACCGGACCGGAGGCCGAACGACTGCTCGGGGAACGCGGCTTCTCGCTCGGTCACTTTCCGCAGAGCTTCCAGTTCGCGACCATCGGCGGCTTCGCGGCGACGCGGTCCTCCGGTCAGGACTCGGCGGGCTACGGTCGCTTCGACGACATGGTCCGCGGCCTGCGCGCGGTGACCCCTGCGGGCGTGCTCGACCTCGGCCGCGCGCCGGCGTCCGCGGCGGGCCCCGACCTGCGTCAGTTGATCCTCGGCTCCGAAGGCGTCTTCGGGGTGATCACCCGGGTGCGCGTGCGGGTGCATCCCGTCCCGGAGACCACGCGGTACGAAGCGTGGTCCTTCCCCGACTTCGCCACCGGGTCAGCGGCGCTTCGCGCGGTCGCCCAGACCGCGACCGGCCCGACCGTGCTTCGGCTGTCGGACGAAGCCGAGACGGGCGTCAACCTCGCCACCACCGAGACGATCGGCGAACAGAGCATCACCGGCGGCTGCCTGGCGATCACTGCGTTCGAGGGCACCGCCGCGCACACCGAGAGCAGGCACGCCGAGACGCGGGCGGTCCTCGAAGCGCACGGCGGCACGTCGCTCGGCGACGAACCGGCGCGGGCCTGGGAGCACGGGCGCTACGGCGCGCCCTACCTGCGCGACGCGCTGCTGTCCGCGGGAGCATTGTGCGAGACGCTGGAGACCGCGACCAACTGGAGCAACGTCGATGCGCTCAAGGCGGCGGTGACGGAGGCGCTGACGACGGCTCTCTCCCAAACCGGCACGCCGGCACTGGTGTTGTGCCACATTTCCCATGTGTATCCCACCGGGGCGTCGCTGTACTTCACGGTCGTCGCGGGCCAGCGGGGCAACCCGATCGAGCAGTGGCGCACGGCAAAGGCCGCCGCGTCCGATGCGATGGTCCGCAACGGCGGGACCATCACACACCACCATGCCGTCGGCGCCGACCACCGTCCGTGGATGCGCGACGAGATCGGTGATCTCGGCGTCGAGGTGCTGCGCGCGGTCAAGACAGTGCTCGACCCGACGGGAATCCTCAACCCGGGCAAGCTGATTCCGTGACCATCGCGCGGGTCACCGTGCTGACCAACCCGGCGTCGGGGCACGGCCACGCGCCGCACGCGGCCGAGCGCGCCATCTCGCAGTTGCATCGGCGCGGCGTCGACGTCGTCGCGATCGCGGGCACCGATGCGGAACACGCGCGACGCCTCGTCGAGGGCGCCCTCGAGCGCGGCATGGACGCGCTAGTGGTCGTCGGCGGTGACGGCATCGTCTCGCTGGCGCATCAGGTACTCGCGCAGAGCGACATACCGCTCGGCATCATTCCTGCCGGCACGGGAAACGACCATGCCCGCGAATTCGGCATTCCCACGAAGGATCCCGAGGCGGCGGCCGACGTCATCGTGGATGGCGTGGTGAAGACCATCGACCTGGGCCGGATCAAGGGCGCGGATGGCACCGACCGCTGGTTCGGCACCGTCATGGCGGCGGGTTTCGACTCACTGGTGACCGATCGGACCAACCGGATGCGGTGGCCGCACGGCAGGATGCGCTACAACCTCGCGATACTCGCCGAGTTGTCGCAACTGCGTCCGCTGCCGTTCCGGCTGGCCTTCGACGGCGGCGACGAATTGGTCACTGACCTAACGCTGGCCGCGTTCGGCAACACCCGTAGCTACGGCGGCGGCATGCTGGTCTGTCCCGACGCCGACCCCACCGACGGACTCCTCGACGCGACGATGGTGCAGTCGGAGTCGCGACTCAAGCTGATCCGGTTGTTCCCCACTGTCTTCAAGGGCACGCACGTCGACCTCGAGCAGGTGCGAACGGCGAGGGCAAAGACCATCACCGTGGACTCACCGGGCATCAACGCCTACGCCGACGGCGAGTTCGTCTGCCCGCTGCCGGTCGAGGTGTCCGCGGTTCCCGGTGCGTTGAAGATCCTGCGCCCGGTTAGCCCACTCCCCGATTGAGCCAGCTGACCTCACCGGTGTCGCCGCCACCGCGGTAGGGCTCGAGCGCTTCGTCCCAGGCGGTGCCGAGCACCGTATCGAGGTCGGAGGCGAGGGCGTCCGCGCCGGACGCCATCATCGCGCGCAACCTCAGCTCGCCGACCATCACGTCACCGTTGGCGCTCATCACGCCGCTCCACAGTCCCAGCTGTGGGGTGTGGCACCAGCGGTGCCCATCCACTCCCTCGCTGGGGTCCTCGGTGACCTCGAACCGCAGCACCGACCATGACCGCAGCGCATTGGCCAGCTGGGCGCCGGTCCCGACGGGACCGACCCAGTTGGTGACCGCACGCAGTTGTCCGGGCGTGGCGGGTTGCGGTGTCCACTTGAGGTTCGCCCTCGCCGACAGGGTCGACGAAAGCGCCCACTCGACATGTGGGCATACCGCCGCGGGCGAGGCATGGACATAGACCACACCGGTCGTCGCGTCGGCGAACTGGTTCGACGAACGCATCTCTTGCTCCTTTGGCTTCACAGGGACGTCTTCCCCAACGACCTGGTGAATCCAAAAGGAGTGAGATTGAGTTGTGTCTGTTGCTTGCGTGTCTATTGTGCCTTGTGGGACCCGTGTTGCGCTAGTGTGCTCGGAATTCTCTCAGGACTCCATCAGACAGGGCCGGCCAGAGGGGGTACGCCCACTGGTCGAAGTCCCGGTCGGTGAGCACGACGAGGGCCAGGTCCGCCGCCGGATCGGCCCAGATGAACGTGCCCGATTGGCCGAAGTGCCCGAACGTGCGATCCGAGTTCGCCGACCCGGTCCAGTGCGGCGACTTGGCGTCGCGCAGCTCGAAGCCCAGCCCCCAGTCGTTGGGCCGCTGGACGCCGAAGCCGGGCAACACGCCCGACAAGCCGGGAAATTGCACGGTGATCGCATCGGCGTGCATCTGGTGCGACACCAACGTGGGGCGCAGCAGCTCAGCGGCGAACGCGGCGAGGTCCGCGACCGTCGACTCGCCGCCGAAGCCGGCCGCCTGCGCTCCGCCGATGAGCGCCGACGAGTCCATGCCGAGCGGTTCGAAGACCGCCTCGGCCAGGTACTGCTCGAAGTCGATTTCCGACGCGTGCTGCACCGTTTCGGCGAGCACCCCGAACCCGTAGTTGGAGTAGATCCGGCGCTTGCCCGGGGCTGAGGTGGTCTCGGCCGACCGCATCGACAGGCCCGAGGTGTGGGCCAGCAGATGACGCACCGTCGACCCGCTGGGACCCGCCGGGGTGTCGAGCTCGACGACGCCCTCCTCGACCGCGACCTGTACCGCGCGGGCGACGAGCGGCTTGGTGACCGATGCCAGAGCGAATCGCTGGGCGGTGTCGCCGAATTCCGCGAGCACTCCGGACGGTCCGACCACTGCCGCCGCAGCGGCGGGGACCGGCCAGTCGGCCATTACGTCGAGCGCGCCCATGGCGCCCATCAGACCAGTTCTATCGACCGCTTCGCCAGTCCCATCCAGTAGCCGTCGATCACCTGCCGCGGCGTCTGACCCGGATCACCGGAGGCGCCGAGCGCGACGAACAGAGGTGAGAAGTGCTCGATCGTCGGATGCGCATACGGCATCCCCGGCGCCTTGGAGTGGAAGTCGATCAGTGCGTCGAGATCGCCTGCCGCCAACCGTTCCGATGCCCAGGCGTCGAATTCGACCGACCAACCCGGCGGTGTGGCGCCCGGCGACGGGTCGTTCAGGAACGGCAGCCCGTGCGTGGTGAAACCGGACCCGATCACCATGACGCCCTCGTCGCGCAGCGGCCGCAATCTGGTCCCGAGGTCGAGCAGGCGCCGCGGGTCGAGGGTCGGCATCGAGATCTGCAGGGCGGGGATGTCGGCGTCCGGGTACATCACGGTCAGCGGCACGTAGGCGCCGTGGTCCAACCGTCGGGACGGGTCGTGCGTCACCGGTTCGGTGGCGGGCATCAACGCCTCCACCCGAGCGGCTAGCGCGGGTGCGCCCGGCGCGTCGTAGGTGGTGTCGTAGTAGCGCTGCGGAAATCCCCAAAAGTCATAGGTGAGCGGGGTTTCCGTGCTCGTGGACCCGATGGTCAGCGGCGCGGCCTCCCAGTGCGCCGACACCACGAGGATCGCCTCGGGTCGGGGCAACTCCGTCGACCAGCGTTCGAGTTCCGATACCCACCTGGCGTCGTCGACCAGCGGCGGTGCGCCATGCGAGAGGAAGAGTGTGGGCATCACCCGTCCAGCCTGCCATCCCCGTCGATCCCTTAGGTTGTAGCCATGAGTCAGACAGTGCGCGGCGTGATCTCCCGGAGCAAGAAGCAGCCGGTCGAAGTGGTGGACGTCGTGATCCCCGATCCCGGCCCCGGCGAGGTGGTCGTCGACGTGATCGCGTGCGGCGTGTGCCACACCGACCTGACCTACCGCGAGGGCGGGATCAACGACGAGTACCCGTTCCTGCTCGGACACGAGGCGGCAGGCACCGTGGAGTCGGTCGGCGAGGGCGTCACGCACGTGGCACCGGGTGACTTCGTGGTCCTGAACTGGCGTGCGGTGTGCGGTGAGTGCCGGGCGTGCAAGCGTGGCCGGCCCTGGTACTGCTTCAACACCCACAACGCGGCGCAGAAGATGACGTTGACCGACGGCACCGAACTCACCCCCGCCTTGGGCATCGGTGCATTCGCCGACAAGACACTCGTGCACGAGGGCCAGTGCACCCTGGTCGACCCCGAGGCAGACCCCGCCGTCGCCGGCCTGCTCGGCTGCGGAGTGATGGCGGGCCTCGGCGCCGCCATCAACACCGGCGCCGTGCAGCGCGACGACACCGTCGCCGTGATCGGCTGCGGCGGCGTTGGTGACGCAGCCATCGCAGGCGCCGCGCTGGTGGGCGCCAGGCGGATCATCGCCGTCGACATGGACGACACCAAACTGAACTGGGCCCGCGAATTCGGGGCCACCCACACCATCAACGCCAAGGAGCTCGACGTCGTCGAGACCATCCAGGACCTCACCGATGGCAACGGCGCGGACGTGGTCATCGACGCCGTCGGGCGGCCCGAGACCTGGAAGCAGGCGTTCTACGCCCGCGACCTCGCAGGCACCGTCGTCCTGGTCGGCGTCCCGACTCCCGACATGACGTTGGAGATGCCGCTGGTGGACTTCTTCTCCCGCGGCGGGTCGCTGAAGTCCTCCTGGTACGGCGACTGCCTGCCCGAGCGCGACTTCCCCACCCTGATCAGCCTCTACCGGCAGGGTCGCCTGCCGCTGGAGAAGTTCGTGTCCGAGCGCATCGGACTGGACGGCATCGAGGACGCCTTCCACAAGATGCACGCCGGTGAGGTGCTGCGGTCCGTGGTGATCCTGTAATGAACGGCGGCCCCATCGGACGCGTCGTCACGCACGGCAGCTTCGAACTCGACGGCGGCAGTTGGGAAGTCGACAACAACATCTGGGTGGTCGGTGACGACTCCGACGTCGTGGTCTTCGATGCGGCCCACGACGCCGCGCCGATCATCGAGGCCGTCGGCGGTCGCAACGTCGTCGCCGTGGTGTGCACCCACGGCCACAACGACCACGTCACCGTCGCGCCGGAGCTCGGCAAGGCATTGGACGCACCGGTGCTGCTGCATCCCGGCGACGACGTGTTGTGGCGGATGACGCACCCGGACAAGGATTTCCGTGCCGTGGACGACGGCGAAAGACTCATCGTCGGCGGCATCGAGCTGCAGGCCCTGCACACGCCGGGCCACTCCCCTGGATCGGTGTGCTGGTACGCACCCGAGCTGGGCGCGGTGTTCAGCGGCGACACGCTGTTCCACGGCGGCCCCGGCGCCACCGGTCGGTCCTACTCGGACTTCCCGACCATCCTGGCATCCATCTCGGAGCGACTCGGCAAGTTGCCCGCCGACACCGTCGTCTACACCGGCCACGGTGACAGCACCGTGATCGGCGACGAGATCGTGCACTACGACGAGTGGGTCGCCCGCGGCCACTAGCGGCCGTCGAGGACCCGCTTCTTCTCCGCTTCGTACTCCGATTGGGTGAGCGCCCCCGAATCACGCAGTCGGGCAAGCGTATTGAGCTGCTCGATCCGGATGCCCTGATCGGTCGGGGTGTACGGGTCGACTGGCGGCGTCGACATCGCCGGAGGCGGTGAATACACGGGCGGGACGTAGCCACCGGTCGACCACGTCGACGTGGCCGGCGGCGTGCTGCGCCTGGCCCTGGACGCCCAGATCCGCGCGAGCACCAGATCGACGACGGCGAGACCGAAGACCACCGCGAAGATGATCGGCAGGTTGCCGTAACTGCTGCCGTGACCGAACGCGAGCCGCGGGTCCAGGAAGGCACTGACGTTGCCGTCGGTCGTGATCTCGTAGGTACCCTCGGCCGGCACGTGCAGATAGCCGATGCGGACCCGCGCGTCGTTGTTCACCGTGGTCGTGCTGCCGTAGTCCTCGGTCAACTCCGGCTCGGCGAGACCGTCGGGCGACTCGATGCGGTACTTCAACGGCGGCACGGGCAGTCCGCCGCTCCCGCTGCTGCCGATGAGCACCGTGTGAAAGGTGACGGTCACGTCGCCCGCAGGCAGGTGCAGGCTGGTCGAACCGGGGATGGAGACCTCGCCGTACGCGTCGTACTCGTCGAACACGAACGCATTGAGGATCAGCGTGGCGATGAACCCGATCAGCGACACGACCATGGCCGCCACGGCCACGAAGGTGAGCACCCGCGGCGCGGTCCGGCGACTCATGGACCGCAGTGTGTCATGGCGACGTCGGCACCGCCGTGTCATTTGGCCGTGTTCGCCCGCCGGCAAATACGTGGCCGACAAACGCGGCCGACCAGCGTCGCAAGGACTACCGTTTGAGACATGCCCGAATCGAGCGTCGTGGTACGGCCGGAGCCCATGGACAGCGGCTCCTACACGGCCAACTCACGGCTGCAGGCGGCCGGATTGCGAGGAGCGATAACGCTTTTCGAGCAGGCGGCACAGGTGGTGCCCATCCCTCGGTCGCCGCACCCCATCGTCATCGCCGATTACGGCGCGGCAAACGGACACAACTCGTTGCTTCCGATCAACGCGGCCATCGCCGTGCTCCGGAAGCGGACTCGACCGGAACACTCCGTGCTGGTGACGCACACCGACGTCCCCGAGAACGACTTCACCGCGCTGTTCCGCACGCTGTCCGACGATCCGGACACCTATCTCAAGAAGGACAGTGCCTGCTTCGCGTCCGCGGTGGGACGGTCGTTCTACAGCCAGATTCTGCCGTCGAACAGCGTCAACCTGGCGTGGAGCTCATGGGCCATCCAATGGCTGGGACGCACGCCGGCGCCGGTACCCGACCACATCCAGGTCGCCTACACCAACGACGAGACGGTGCGGGCCGCGTACGCCAAACAGGCCGCGCACGACTGGCACGAGTTCATCGCGTTCCGCGGCCGCGAGCTGTGCCCGGGCGGCCGACTCGTCGTGCTGACACTCGCGATCGACGAGGACGGCGAGTTCGGTTACCGCCCGCTGTTGACGGCCGTGGTGGAGACGCTGGCCGAGATGACCGAACGGGGCCTGTTGACCGACGCCGAGGTCGGTCAGATGTCGATTCCCATCGTCGGCCGCCGGGAACGCGACTTCCTCGCACCGTTCGCGCCGTCCGGAGTCTTCGAGCGGTTGTCCGTCGCCCATCTCGAGGTGTTCGACGCCGAGGACCGGTTCTGGACCCAGTATCGGAAGGACCAGGATGCAACGGCCTTCGGCGCCCAGTGGGCGGCGTTCTCCGGGGCATCCGTGTTTCCCACGCTGGCCGACGCGCTCGAGGGTGGGCCTGCCGATCCGCGACGGACGGAGTTCCTCGCCACCCTCGAAAAGGGCGTAGCCGCTCGGCTGGCCGCCGCTCCCGAGGAGATTCGGATTCCGCTCGCGCAGTTGGTCATCGAGAAGAAGCAACGCATCCAGCACTGACCCGCTGCTTGAATCCAAGCTGTGCCGTCGGCAAGATCTCGGCGACAGCTGGCCATCTGGTCGCTAGCCCGCACGCGGTCCGCGCCGCCAAGATGACCGCATGCATGCCCAGTTGGTGTTGTTCGACGGCTTCGACCCGCTCGACGTGATCGGCCCCTTCGAAGTCCTCGCGGCCGGCGGCGATGCCGTCGACGGTGACCTGATCGTCGAATTGGTCTCCGCCGAGGGGCCGCGCCCGGTCGTCAGTGGCACCCTTGGATTGACGTTGCAAGCGACGGCACAACTCGATCCGTCGAAGCCCGGCTACGTCATCGTGCCTGGCGCATCCGGGCCGATCGAGGGCGACCCCGATGAGATCGACACCATCCCGGTGCTCCTCGCCCGATTCGGTGAGACCGGCGCGATCGAGTTGATGCGCAAGGCGTTCGCGAACCCGGACGTCACGGTGGCGACGGTGTGCGGCGGTTCGCTCGCCTTGGCGATGGCAGGCCTGTTGGAGGGACGCAACGCGGTCACGCACGTCCTCGGCCTCGACGTGCTGGAGGCCACCGGTGTCAACGTGGTGCGCTCACGGGTGGTCGACGACGGTGACCTGGTGACGGCGGGCGGCGTGACCTCCGGTCTGGATCTGGGGCTGCATCTGCTGGAACGCAGCTACGGCCCGCGCGTCGCGATCGCCGTCGAGAAGCTGTTCGAGTACGAGCGACGGGGCACGGTGTGGAGGTCCGAAGACGACAACGAGTGAGGATCGCAGCGAGGAACGAGCGAGGACCGGAGCGAGGAGGAGTCGAGGCATGGGCGCTGCCATAACGGGAGATTGGGACGTCACGATCAAGACGCCGATCGGATCGCTGGCCGTCGCGTACGCGTTCACCGAGTCAGACGGCGCGATCACCGGCAGCGCGACGGGCAGGGGTGAGACGGTATCGCTTCGCGACGTCGTCGTTGACGGACAACGGGTTACGTGGCGTCAGTCGGTGACCAAGCCCATGCGGCTGAACCTGGAGTTCGACGTCGTGATCGACGGCGACCGATTGTCCGGTCATTCGAAAGCCGGTCGGCTACCGCGTTCGGCGGTGACGGGTGTGCGTCGGGTTACGTGAGCTCGCACCCTTCGTACTCGCCTTTCTCCCACGCCTCGCGGATGGCGAACTTCTGGACCTTTCCGGATCCCGTCAAGGGATAACCATCGACGGCGTACCACCGCGTGGGTGTCTTCTGTGGCGACATGTGAGCGCGCATGTGAGAGGTCAGCTCGGCGACGGTAGGCGGCGCGGCCGGCTCGCGTAGCCGAACGAACGCACCGACGACCTCTCCCCAGCGCTCGTCGGGCAGGCCCACGACCACAGCCTCCGCGATGGCGGGATGACGGTAGAGGACTTCTTCGATCTCTGCCGGAAAGTGGTTCTCCCCGCCGCGGATGATCATGTCCTTGAGTCGGCCGACGATTCGGCAGTAGCCCCGTTCGTCCATCGTCGCCAAGTCGCCGGTGCGGACCCAGCCGTCCGAGGTCAACGTCTTGGCGGACGCGTCTGGCATCTCGAAGTAGCGAAGCATCGCGAAGCCTCGCGCCCACAGCTCCCCCGATGCGCCAATCGGCACGGTCTCCAACGAGGCCGGATCGACGATTCGTACCTCTAGGTGGGGCAACGGCTTTCCGACGGTCAATCCCTTGTCCGCGGCACTGTCGGACGGCAACCCGTTGGTGATCACCGGCGAGCATTCGGTCTGGCCATAGATGATCGTGAAGGTGACGCCGAGCGTGTCCTCGACGCGCCGCACGAGCGCCTCTGGCACCTGAGCACCACCCGCCACGACCGACCGCAATGATGAGAGATCCCTCCGCGAAAGGTCAGGATGTTCCATCCCGGCGATGAGCATCGTTGGTACGCCGGCTGCGAACCACGGCCGCTCCCGCTCAATCAACTCGAGGAACCGGCCGGGTTCGAACATTGGCATCAGGATGAGTTTCGCGCGCCGGTCCAGAGCCCCGAGCACCGCCATCACGCACCCGGCCGTGTGGAACAGCGGCATCGGCGTCAGCATGCCGACCCCATCGGGGATTTCGACCCTGTCGACCCACAGCCGCGCATTGTTGACGATGCTGGCGTGGCGCAGCATGACGCCCTTGGGACGGCCGGTCGTGCCACTCGTGTATTGGATCTGCGCCGGGTCGTCGGCGTGGACGGTCGGCAGCGCGAAGTCGCGCTCGCCGGCCTCGGCCATGAGTTCGTCGAACAGATCGAGCCGTAGCACGTGACGCAGATCGGGCAGCTCCGCGCGGATCGCCTCAATGTGTGCGGTCAGGGGGTTGCCGCGGACCTCGGGCACGAGGAACACCCCGGCCGCTCGCGACTGGGCGAGGATGTACGCCGCCTCAGCAGGCTGCAGGCTCGGATTGACGGTCACCACAGTCACTCCGGCCAGTGCGGCACCGTACTCGAGGATCACCCACTCCGGCAGATTGTGCGCCCAGATCGCCACGTGTTCGCCAGGCACGAAGTGTCGCAGAAGGAGGCGGGCACAGCGTTCCGCATCACTGAGCAACTCCGAATAGGTCCACTGCCGTCGGTCATTCGTCGGCAGTCCCTCGACGAGCGCGACGCGGTCGGGCACCTCGGCAGCGACCTCTCGCAGCCGACTGCCGACCGTCGCGTCCTCCAATAGGGTCGGCCCGCCGCCGTCGGGAATCCAGTGCGAGCTCGTCAACCGTGAAACCGTACTCATTCGTCCCCCCGGACTTTCAGGGCGCCATTTCGTAGGCACCGTCGTACGCCTTGACCCGCTCCCACATGCGGTTGAAGCGGTCCGCATCGGGCACCGGCTTGCGGATCGCATCGACCACCCAGTCCTGCTGAGCCCGGGTCGAGGTCGGCTTGCCGTGCAGCGCAACGGCATACGTGCTGAAGTCGCGGATCTGGAAGTCGAAGATCGAATCGACGATGTCGTCGTCGAGGCCCGTCAACGCGGCCTGCTCGAGGATGAGCTGTCCGTAGACGATGAGCGAGAACAGGTGCCCGACGGTCAACATGAAGTCCAGGTCCTTCTGCTGCTCGGCATCGGGTGCCGCAGTGGCGAGCAGCGTCCGGAACGCCTCGGCTTGTTCGTGGAACCGTGCGACGTTCGGAATGTGTGCGTGCTGTTCGTACACCGGCGCCCAGTCGGCGAACTGCACCTTGCCGGCCCCACGGGTCGGGCCCTGCTTCCAGAAGAAGACGTCGTCGGCTGCCTCGTTGCGGGTCGGAATCGGTGGGTATTCCTTGGGATTGAACATGTAGTTCGGCATGAACTTGAGCACGAGGCCGACGTTCACGTGCACGGTTCCCTCCAACCGCGGCAGCGTGCCGATGACCTGAGCGACCAAGCGGAACATCGTGTTCTTCTCGTAGCCCTTGGCGGCGATCACGTCGTGCAGCGACCGCAGGACGGTCTCGCCCTCCATCGTGACCTTGGCCTTGGTCATCGGGTTGAACAGCAGATAGCGCCGGTCCTCGAGGCTCGCGCTGCGGAAGTAGTCGACCGCGCGCTGACTGAACGCCTTCATCGCGATCAGCCGCGCGTAGGAGTCGACGAAGTTCACGCGCACGTGCGTGAAGTCGGTCACCGGGTTGCCGTAGAGGATGCGGTTCTGCGCGTGCGTGATCGCCTCGTAGAACGCGTGCTCGGCCATCCCGATCGACGCCGAGCACAGATTGAACTTGCCGACGTTCACCGTATTCAGCGCCGCCGCAAAGGCTTCCACGCCGGTGTGCAGGATGTCCTCCGCACGCACCGGATAGTTCTCCAGCCGGAAGGTGCTGACGTAGATCTGCATGTGCACGACGTTGTCGATCAGGTGGTAGTTCTCGTGTCGGCTGTCCACGGCGAAGAACACGTACGCGTCATTCCCCTCCACGTCACCGCGCCGCCCGAACACCGACACCAAACTCGCGACGTTGCCGTTGCCGATGTAGTACTTCTCCCCCGACGCCCGGAACAGGATGCCGTTCGCACGGTCCTCCTCGCTCGCAGGCACGAGCACCAGGTCGGTGTTGTACACGTCGGCGCCGTGCTCGCGCTCGGACAGCCCGAATGCCATCACCTCCCCCGCCTCCAGGTCGTCGGCCGCCCTGAGTTTGGCGTCCTTGTTCTCGCTCTGCCAGACCGGCCCGAGACCAAGGATGGTGACCTGCTCGGTGTACCAGTAGGTGAGGCCGTAAAACCCGAGGATCTCGCCGAGGGCGGCGTTCCGCGCTGCGTCCCAACGCTTGTCGGGGTTGCCGTCGGCGAACTCGGATGGCGTGAGGAACGTGGCGAACAGCTTTTCCCGCTTGACGAAGTCGATGAACTCACCGGGCCACCGCGCCGAGAGGTCGTCGTCGAGCAGGCGCTTCTTGCCTTGACCCTCGAACCAGTCGATGGTGGCGCGCAGCAGCCGACGTGTCTCGGCATCGAATTGCGGTGGGTCGTAGGTGTTGGGGTCGAAGAGGAGACTGTCTCTCATGGCGCGAGCCTAGGGCGGCGGCGGCTGGAAAGGCGCCGGAACGAACGGCAGACCGGGAATCGTCTCGTACGGCAGCGTCGGGATCAACGGCGGCTGCGTCGTTTCCGGCGGCGGAGGGGGCGGTGTCTCGGGTGGAGGTGGTGGCGGTTCCTCGGTGGGCGGAGGCGGGGGTGGCGGGGACTCGGTGACCGTCACAGGGGGTTGTGGCCGCGGGACGACCGTTCGGGTTTGTGGCGCCTGGGGCTGCGCCGGCGCGGGCTCCGCCGGGGGCGGGAGCGGCGCGGGGGTGGACGGCACGGTAGCCGTGATCGACGGTGTGGTGGTCGGCGTCGTGATGGTCGAGGGCGTTGGGTCGTCGTCCCGGTTGAGCAACACGATGGCCGCGGCGATCGCCGCAAGCAACACCGCGATGCCCGCGGCGACGATGACGAACGGATGGCGGTACCAGGGCAGCGGCGCGGCCCCATCCCGGTCGGGCTCGTCCGGCTCCGCGAACGCGATCAGGGGACGTGGGCCGTCACCTAGCTGGCCGGCGCCGAAGGCCGCCTCGTCGCCGTAGTCCGGTGCGGGTGCCACGTCCGGAATGTCCTGGGCGTCTGACCACGCCAACGCCGCGGGTGTACCCGACGTCGCCTGCTCCGCCGGGTTGGGCGCGACGGCCGCGGCAGCAGCGGTCGCGGCAGCGGCGGCCCCGACCGCGGGCAGCGCGGCCATCGAGGTGGCGCCTTCCTCGACCGTGCCGCGCGCGGCTTTGAGTCCCGACCCGATGGCGGCAGCCAACTCGGGCTGCGCACCGGTCACGATGGGGACCCGCAGGTGCTCCGACAGCGTCGTCGTGATGATCGGAATGCGCGCACCGCCGCCGACCGACGCCACGGCAACCAGATCTGCTGGACGAATTCCGCTGCGCTGCAACGTATCCTGCAGCTCATCCATGAACCCGGCCAGCGGCGGGCGGATCGCGTCATCGAGTTCGTTGCGGGTGAGTCGAACCTCGCCGCGATGCGCGGGCAGATCGGCGGTCAGGGAGGTCACCGCGGCGGTGGACAGCCGCTCCTTGGCCGCCCGGCATTGCGCCCGGAGCCGGGTGAGCGACCCGATGGCCGAGGTGCCCGACAGATCCATCGAGCCCGCTTCCGACAGGTCGGCGATCACGCGGGTGAGCAGCGCCTGATCAATCAGGTCGCCGGACAGGTCGGGATATCGGACCGTCGGGGCAAGGGGTGCGAATCCGTGCCCGGCGTCGGCGAGGGTGATGCTGGTGCCCGTGCCGCCGAAGTCGCACAGCGCGATCACCCCGCGGGCGGGGACACCCGGGGCGTGTTGCAGCGCCGTCAAGGCGGCCACGGCGTCCGAGAACAGCGGTGCGGGGGTGCCGAATTCGGGCACCGCCGCGAGCGCGCCACGCAGCGCATCGACGGCCGGCGGCCGCCAGTGCGCGGGATGGGCGACGCCGACCGGACCCGCGGGTGGTTGGCCGCGGGTCACGGCGTACAGCATCGAGCGCAGTGCGTCGGCGAGCAGCACCTCGGCGCGGTGCGACGACCCGTCGGAGGCAACGATTCCCACCGGATCTCCGACCCGGTCGACGAAGCCGTTGATGATCAAGCCACGTTCACTCGCCAGATTCGGGTTCTCGCTGGGCAGGCCAACCTCGGGCGGCCGGTGCGGATACCGCGTCAGCACGGCCGTTCGCGTCACCGCCGCCCGGTCGACCACCACTGCGGTGAGGTTGGTGGCACCGATCGAAAGACCTAACCCGGAAGCCATGTCAGCGAATCGTGCCCGCTCCCGCGATCAGCGGGAGATCCAATGGGGTGACCCAGCCCGGCGGCAGATCGTTGACGGCCGGCACCGCGTTGAGAGCGCGAAGGCCGGTCGCCAGGCAGCCGGCCGCTGCCGCGTCGCGGCCGGAGCCGTCGGTGAACCGGAACGCCGTCTCCTGGAAGATGCTTGGGGTGCCCTGGATGTCGACGCGGTAGACGTCGTTCTCGTTGCCCGACGGCCAGTCCGGCGCCGCGTCGTCGCCGATCCGGTTGACGTGCTCCAACTGGATGCGGGTCTCGCCCTTGAACACGCCGTTGATGGTGAACCGGACCGCGGCGACGTTGCCCGGTGCGATGATCCCCTTCGCGGTCTTGCGTTCGTTCGGCGTCACCCACTTGTCCCAGGTCGTGGTGATGCCGTCGAGTTCGATGCCCGCCGCGTGGGCGATCATCGGAACCGTTGCGCCCCAGGCGAAGACGAGGATGTCCGGCGTCTCGAGCAGCGGGCGGTGCTCGGGCGGTTTGCCGATGCCCATCTCGTACTCGTAGTCACCTTCGTAGTTGGTGTAGTCCAGCAGTTCGGAGGCCCGCACCGTGCGGATCTCCGAGCACAACCCCATCAGCGTCATCGGGAAGAGGTCATTGGCGAACCCGGGATCAATGCCGGTGGTGAAGCACGACGACTGCCCGGCCTCGCACGCGTCGGTGATCGGTTGAATCCAATTCGGCGGGTTCAGCGCCATCTTCGGCCACACCCACGGCGTCATCGACGTGGAGCACACATCGATGCCCGCGCGCAGGAAGCGGGTGATGAGCGCGATGTTGTCGTCGGCGTGCGCAGCCGTCGGGCCGTAGTGCACCAGCGCGTCGGGCCGCAGTGCGATCAGCGCGTCGACGTCGTCGGTGGCCGTCAGCGCCAACGACCTACCTAGGCCGCATATCTCACCGACGTCGCGGCCAACCTTCTCGGGATTGCTGACGCCGACCCCGACGAGGTCGAACTGCGGGTGCTTGACGATCTCCGTGATCACCATCTTGCCGACGAAACCCGTGCCCCAGACCACGACCCGCTTGGTCATCTGCCGCCTTCCACGGTTAGCTGCGTTGTCTTCGGTTACCGGCTTCACCATAGGCGGGTTCGCTGCTCCAGCGGGCAAAACCGGGGCAGGAGGGGAATGATCGCGACGTGGCGCGCATTGACCACGTCGGACGTCAAGCATGATCGGTCCGAGCATGGACCGGCACCGAAAGGACACGAGATGACCGCAACATCCGAGGGCACGACGAGCGCGCTACCGCTGACGGGACGCCGGGCGCTGGTGACGGGCGGCTCGCGCGGCATCGGCGCCGAGATCGTGCGCCGGTTGGCCGCCGACGGTGCCGCCGTCGCCTTCACCTATGGCGCATCGGCCGTGGAGGCCGAGAAGTTGACCGCCGAGGTCGAGGCCGGCGGTGGAACCGCGGTCGCGATTCAGGCCGATAGTGCCGACGCAGAGCAGGTCGTCAGGTCGGTCGACGAGACGGTGTCGTCGCTTGGCGGGCTGGACATTCTGGTCAACAACGCCGGCGTGGCATACGGCGCCGACATCGAGTCGTTCCCGATGGAACAGTTCGACCGGATGGTCGCGATCAACGTCAAGAGCATCTTCACCGCAACCCAGCGGGCCGTTCCGCACCTCGGCGAGGGCGGCCGCATCATCAACATCGGCAGCATCAATGCCGACCGGGTGCCGCAGGCCGGCTTCTCGGTATACGCCATGACCAAAGCGGCGGTCGCCGGAATGACGCGTGGGCTCGCCCGCGAACTCGGGCCCCGCGGAATCACGGTCAACAACGTCCAACCGGGGCCCATTGCCACCGACATGAATCCCGAGGACGGCCCGTTCGCCGAGGCGGCAATGGCGTTGCTCGCCGTCGGGCACTACGGCCGGACCCAAGACATTGCCAGTGTGGTCGGCTTCCTGGCAGGGCCGGAAGCAGGCTACGTGACGGGCGCCAATTGGAACGTGGACGGCGGCTTCACGGTCTGAGCCAAACCCGCCTCAGAAGCAGCGCCGGAGACCGCCGGGCTCGCAGTAGAGCGGGTAGCGCTGGACCGGGATCGGCAGCGGCCCCTTGTAGGCCAGCGTGAACGGGTGCGTTTCGATGTTGGCGGGCACACCGCACACGTCGTTGTGCGACAGCGATCGCGTACCGGTCATGGTGAGGTCGTCGAACTCGTAGATGTCCAGCTGCGGCGCCGTGCTGCCGTCCGGGCACTTGAAGCCGTCCAGCATGTTGACCGAGTAGGACCAGACACCACCGGTCAATCGCGCTGCGCCGGGACTGACCTTCGTCGACGGAGTGGCTGCGACGTGCAGCGTGCAGGCCACCGGCAGCTCCAGGTTGACCCGCAGGTCGCCGACCGTGGGAACGCACGTCGGGTAAATGGTCCAGTCGGCGACGATGTCGCCCTGGGTGTAGGTGTAGATGCCCTCCATCACCTGATCGGCATGGGCCGGTCCGGCGGATCCGAACATCACACTCGCCAAGACGGCGGCGACTGCGAGCACGCGGGCGATCGTCATGCCGACGAGTATCGCAGTGTGCCCCAGCAAAGTCACCGCTTTGTCCGACGTGGCATCGGCGCACGCACGGCGCCATGAGAAGGTGCAGCCATGAAGTCACTCGAGGGCAAGGTCGCCCTGATCACCGGAACGTCGTCGGGACTGGGCGCGGCGACGGCCACGTTGTTCGCCGAGCGGGGCGCATCGGTGTTCGGCATCGCGCGCGACGCGGAGCGCATTGCCGCCGTGTTCGCCGAGGTACCGGGCGGCAAGTACGCGTCGGTGGACATCACCACGCCTGCCGCGTGCCGGCAGGCGGTGGCGGACTGCGTATCGGAGTTCGGCAGGCTCGACGTGCTGGTCAACGTCGCCGGCTTCCATCAGATGCGCCATACGCCGACGATGTCCGACGACGACTGGGAGCGCGACCTCGCGGTCAACCTGAACGGCCCCTTCTACCTTTGCCGCGCGGCACTGCCCCACCTGCTCGAGACCGCGGGCAACATCGTCAACGTCGCGTCGATCGCGGGTGTCGAGGGCGAGGTGTACTCGGCCGGTTACTGCGCAGCCAAGCACGGCCTGATCGGTCTGACCCGGGCGCTGGCAGTCGAATTCACGAAGGCGAAGATTCGCGTCAACGCGGTGTGCCCCGGCGGCATGCCGACCGCACAGACGACGGAATTCCAAGCACCGGACAACGCCGACTGGGACCTCATCCTGCGGATCGCCTCCCCTCGCGGGTTCATGGAGACCGCCGACGTCGCCAAGACCATCGCGTTCCTCGCCAGTGACGACGCGGCAGCCATCCACGGTGCGGTGTACCGCGTCGACAACGGCAAGGGCGCCGACTGACGCCGTGAGCCGGTGGTGCGCCGTTCATCTCGGCGACTCCCGATGCCGGTCTGGCGTGCACGCGCGGGTGTGAGAATCGCGCGGTGACTGACGTCGTGCACACTTCTGCCGAGACATCCGCCGTACGCGCCGGATTGGACGTCGACGACCTGAGACAGGCCATCGTCGACCATCTGCGCTACTCGATCGGGCGTCCGGCGGCCGCCTTGCGACCCGAGCACTATTACCGCGCGACCGCGTTGGCCGTGCGAGACCGCATGCAGGACAACCGAATGGCCTCCACGCAGACGTCGCTCGATCTCGGGCGCAAGGTGACCTGCTACCTGTCGGCTGAGTTCCTGATGGGGCCACAGCTGGGCAACAACCTGCTCAGCTTGCGGATCGAGGACGTTGCGCGCGCGGCGCTCGATGCACTCGGCCAGGATTACGACGAGGTGCTCGCGTGTGAAGAGGAGCCTGGCCTTGGCAACGGTGGCCTCGGCCGCCTCGCCGCGTGTTATCTGGACTCGCTGGCCACGCTGGAGCGTCCTGCCATCGGTTACGGCATCCGCTACGAGTTCGGCATCTTCGATCAGGACTTCCACGACGGTTGGCAGATCGAGAAGACCGACAACTGGCTGGTCAATGGAAACGCCTGGGAGATCGCCAAACCCGACGTGAACTACCGCGTCGGCTGGGGTGGCCACACCGAGCGCTACGTCGACGCGACCGGCGTCCAGCGCGTGCGCTGGCTGCCGAAGACCGCGATGAAGGGCATCGCATACGACACGCCCATCCAGGGTTACGGCGTCCACACCTGCAACGTGCTGACACTGTGGAGCGCCCGCGCCATCGAATCCTTTGCACTGGAAGCCTTCAACACCGGCGACTACTACAAGGCCGTCGAACAAGAGGTCACCTCGGAGACCGTCACGAAGGTGCTGTACCCCAACGACGAACCGGAGGCGGGCAAGCGGCTACGCCTGCTCCAGCAGTACTTCTTCGTGTCGTGCTCGCTGCAGCACGTCGTGCACATCCTCGATGACCTCGCCGATGTGTCGGTGCGAGAGCTGCCCCAGCGATTCGCCTTGCAGCTCAACGACACCCATCCCTCGATCGGCGTTGCCGAGCTGATGCGGATCCTCGTCGACGAACGTCACCTCGACTGGGACGAGGCCTGGACGATCACGGTGGAGACGTTCGGCTACACCAACCACACGCTGCTTCCGGAGGCACTCGAGACCTGGCCGTTGGCGATGTTCGGCGAGTCGCTGCCCCGCCACATCGAGATCGTCTACGAGATCAACCGCAGGTTCCTCGACGAGGTGCGGTCACGCTTTCCCGGCGACGACGACCGCCTGCGGCGGATGTCGCTGATCGGCGAGGACAACGGCAAGAGCGTCCGCATGGCGCATCTCGCGACGGTCGGCAGCCACGCCATCAACGGCGTAGCGGCGCTGCATTCCGACCTACTGAAGGCCAGTGTCCTGAAGGACTTCTACGAGCTGTGGCCCGAGCGCTTCTCCAACAAGACCAACGGCGTCACGCCACGTCGCTTCCTTGCGCTGTCCAACCCCGGCCTGCGGCGGCTCATCGACCGCACGATCGGCGAGGGATGGTTGACGGACCTGGACCGGCTGCGCGGGCTCGAGGCCTACGCCTCCAGCCCCGAGTTCGGGCTGCAGTGGCGGGATGTCAAGCGCGCGAACAAGGCCCGGCTCGCCGAATACGTCAGCGCGACGGCGGGCGTCGAGTTGGACCCCGCATGGTTGTTCGACGTCCAGGTGAAGCGCATCCACGAATACAAGCGCCAACACCTGTCCGTGTTGAACATCATCACGCAGTACCACCGACTGAAGCAGAACCCGGGCCTCGAGATCCCGCCGCGCGCCTTCATCTTCGGCGGCAAGGCGGCACCCGGGTACTTCATGGCCAAGCGAATCATCAAGCTGATCAACGCCGTCGGCGCCACGGTCAACGCGGATCCGGACGTCAACCGGTACCTGAAGGTCGCGTTCGTGCCGAACTTCAACGTGAAGAACGCTCACCTGATCTATCCGGCCGCCGATCTCTCCGAGCAGATCTCGACCGCGGGCAAGGAGGCCTCCGGCACCGGGAACATGAAGTTCATGCTGAACGGCGCGCTGACCATAGGGACGCTGGACGGCGCGAACGTCGAGATCCGCGAAGAGGCCGGCGAGGAGAACTTCTTCCTCTTCGGTCTGAACGTCGACGAGGTCGAACGCCTCAAGCGCGACGGCTACCGCCCCGGCGACTACGTCGCGGCCGACGACGAGTTGGCCGCGGTGTTGCAGCTGATCGCCGACGGAACGTTCTCCGACGGCGACACCGAAGTGTTCCGGCCGCTCGTCGACAACCTGACCCACGACGATCCATTCCTGGTGCTTGCCGACTATGCGTCGTACGTGAAGGCCCAGGATCGGGTGTCGGCCGCGTGGCTGGATACCGAGGCGTGGACGCAGATGTCGATCCTCAACACCGCACGCAGCGGCAAGTTCTCGTCGGACCGGGCGATCACCGAGTATTGCGACGACATCTGGAACGTGCAGCCGGTGACCGTACGGGTCTGACGGTCACAAGTTGCCGATCACGTCCGACGCGAGCAGATCCAGCGTCGCGTCGGACGCGCGGTCGTGGGTGAAGAGCACGATCTGCCCGAACCCGAGCGACTCCCATTGCTTGATGCGGTCGACGATCTGGTTCGGCGTGCCGACCAGCCCACCCTCGCGCAGTCCGAAGCCTGGCCCACCGAACCGCCGCTCGGCGACCTCGCGAACGGCTGCCAGCGACGCCTGATCGGGGGCAAGGGCCATGACGGCCTCGACCGACAACACGATGTCGGCGGGGTCGCGGCCGATGTCCGCGCAGATCGACCGCAGTACCGCCACCTTGTGCTCGAGCTCCCCAAGCGCGTAGGTCGGCACGTTCCACACGTCGGCGTAACGCGCGACCAGGGGCAGGGTGTACTTCTCGCCGACGCCGCCGACGACGATCGGCGGACGAGGCCGTTGGACCGGCCCGGGCACGATCGGCATGTCGCGCACCGTGTAGTGGCTGCCTGCAAAGTCGACGCGCTCATTGGCGAAGGCCTGAGTCAGGATCTCCAGCGTCTCGCCGAGCCGCTCGGACCGCTCCCGAAAGCTGCCCCACGGCAGTCCCGTCCGCTGATGCTCGTCCTCCATGGAGCCGCTACCGATGCCGAGTTCCAGCCTGCCATCGGAGATCTGGTCGAGGGTGGTCGCCATCTTCGCCAGCACCGCTGGGTGACGAAACTGGTTGCACAGCACCATGTGTCCGACGCGGAGGCGGTCGGTGCGGCTGAGCAGCGCCGTCGCCAGCGTCCAGGCCTCCAGCGACCGAATGTTCGGCACGCCGGGACCGTACAGGTGGTCGTAGAGCCACAACGTTCCGATGCCCAATTCCTCGCACCGTTTGGCCCGGTGCAGCACGTCGGCGAACGAGAAGCCCAGCTGGGGCACGTACACACCGACGTCGGGACTCACCGGCGCTCCATTCCGTCCGGGACCGGCGCGGTCAGCCCTGTTCTGCTGGCAAGGCGGCACCGGCCGGCGCCGGGAGTGGTGCGGGATTGTTCGCGATGCTCGTGAGCACGGGCCGCTGATCCTCGCAGTAGTAGTTGATGGCCGCACCGAGGAACTGGTAGGTCTGCTGCTCGGTGTTGCCCTTCTGCAGGTTCGAATGCAGGAACACCGCCGCCTCGTACGCGTTCGCGTCCAGCCCGGTGCGCAGCCGCTTGCACGTGATCTTGCCGATCCACGCGTTGAAGTCCTTCTGCCCGTAGATGCCGTAAGTGTGCAGCTCATTGGCAAAATCGGTGTCGACGTCGGCACTGGCCGGCGCGGCCAAACCGAGGCCCATTGCCGCCGCGAATGTTGCCAAGATCACTGCTCTCACAAAGCGCATTCTATGCCCACTCATATCGTCACTTACCCCAATCGCCCGGCCGCGTGATTCACTTGTCCCGCAACCCATTTGGTTGGTCCCCGCTCCGTGGCCCAGAATGTCCGGCGAGCAGCGGCGACGAGGTAGGGTCGCGGTGATTAACTTAACTCAGCTAATCTATCAGTTATATTGGCTAATCTGTCGCGGGAACGAGATCCGGCCGTGACCGACAAGAGCGAGGTGGGGATGAAACCGACGAGCGCGGCCGAAGCCAAGAACACGACCGCAGCACTCGCCTCCGGCTCCGCATTCGTGCGGTCATGATGCGCGTACTCAAGCGGGTCTGGATCCCGCTGGTCATCGTGCTGGTGGTGGTCGTCGCCGGTTTCACCGTTCAGCGGATCCGCGGCTTCTTCGGCGCCGAAGGCATCATCGTCACGCCCAAGAACTTCGCCGACGATCCCGAACCGTTCAACCCCAAAGTGGTGAAGTACGAGATCTTCGGCACGGGAGCGTACGCCGACATCAACTACCTCGACCTGGATTCGAAGCCGCAGCGAATCGACGGCGCCGCGCTGCCGTGGTCGCTCGTGTTGAGCACCACCGCACCATCGGTCCTGCCGAACATCGTCGCCCAGGGCGACGGCGACTCGATCAGCTGCCGCATCACCGTCGATGATGAAGTCAAAGATGAGAGGACCTCGACCGGCGTGACTGCCCAGACCTTCTGCCTGGTGAAATCCGCGTGAGCCAGCCCGTCAACGAGCCCACCACCGACGCGATACCCACCGCTCGGCATGCGGAGCGGTCCTTCATCCCCCGGATCATCCGCAAGCTGTCAATACCGATCATCCTGGTGTGGATCGCGGTCATCGCCCTCCTGAACGTCATCGTCCCGCAGCTCGAGACGGTCGGGCAGATGCGCTCGGTGTCGATGAGCCCCGACGAGGCGCCCTCGATGATCGCCATGAAGCAGGTCGGCGAGCAGTTCCAGGAGTTCAAGTCCAACAGCGCGGTGATGATCGTGCTGGAGGGCCAGCAGCCGCTCGGCGACGAAGCGCACGAGTTCTACAACCAGATGGTCGCCAAGCTTCAGGCCGACCCCAAGCACGTCGAGCACGTCCAGGACTTCTGGAGCGACCCGCTGACCGCGGCGGGATCCCAGAGCAACGACGGCAAGGCCGCCTACGTGCAGGTCTACCTGGCAGGCAACCAGGGTGAAGCACTGGCCAACGAGTCGGTCGAGGCCGTCCAGAAGATCGTGGACAGTGTCCAGGCACCCAACGGAGTGAAGGCGTACGTGACGGGACCGGCGGCGCTCGCCGCCGACCAGCACATCGCCGGCGACCGAAGCATGCAGCTCATCGAGCTGGTCACGTTCTCCGTCATCATCCTCATGCTGTTGCTCGTCTACCGGTCGATCGTCACCGTGCTGATCGTGCTGGTGATGGTCGTACTCGAACTCTCGGCGGCGCGCGGTTTCGTGGCATTCCTCGGCTTCTACGACATCATCGGGCTGTCGACGTTCGCGACCAACCTGCTCGTCACGCTCGCGATCGCCGCGGCAACCGACTACGCGATCTTCCTGATAGGCAGATACCAGGAGGCCCGCGGTATCGGCGAGGACCGAGAGTCGGCCTACTACACCATGTTTGGCGGAACCGCCCACGTGGTGTTGGGTTCCGGCCTCACCATCGCTGGCGCCACGTTCTGCCTGCACTTCACGAACCTGCCGTACTTCCAGTCACTCGGCATCCCGTTGGCCATCGGCATGGTGATCTGCGTCCTCGCGGCGCTCAGCCTCGGGCCCGCGGTGGTGACGGTCGCGAGCCATTTCGGCATGCTGGAGCCCAAGCGGGCGATGCGCGTGCGCGGCTGGCGCAAGATCGGCGCCGCGGTGGTCCGCTGGCCCGGACCCATCCTGGTCGGAACGATCGCCCTGGCACTGGTGGGCCTGCTGACCCTGCCCGGTTACCGGACCAACTACAACGACCGCAACTACCTGCCCAACGATCTGCCTGCCAACGAGGGCTACGCGGCCGCCGACCGGCACTTCTCGCAGGCGCGGATGAACCCCGAACTGCTGTTGATCGAGAGTGACCACGACCTGCGCAACTCCGCGGACTTCCTGGTCGTCGACAAGATCGCCAAGGCGGTGTTCCGGGTCCCGGGCATCTCGCGCGTGCAGGCCATCACCAGGCCGCTGGGAACACCGATCGAGCACACCTCGATCCCGTTCCAGATCAGCATGCAGAGCACGACGCAGAAGATGAACGAGAAGTACAACCAAGACCTGATGGCGAACATGCTGAAACAGGCCGACGACATGCAGACCACCATCGACACGATGACCAAGATGCAGGGCATCACGGTGCAGATGGCGGCCACCACGCACAGCATGGTCACCAAGATGAAGGGGATGGTCGTCGACATCCAGGAGTTGCGGGACAACATCTCGAACTTCGACGACTTCTTCCGGCCGCTGCGCAACTACTTCTACTGGGAACCGCACTGCTACGACATCCCCGTCTGCTGGTCGATCCGGTCGATCTTCGACACCCTCGACGGCATCGACACGATGACCGACGACATCCAGGCCCTGATGCCCGACATGGAGCGCCTGGACACGCTGATGCCGCAGATGGTCGCGCTGATGCCGTCGATGATCGACACGATGAAGAACATGAAGAAGATGATGCTGACGATGTATGCCACCCAAAAGGGCATGCAGGATCAGCAGACGGCGATGTCGGACAACTCGACCGCCATGGGTGAGGCGTTCGACGCCTCGAAGAACGACGACTCGTTCTATCTACCGCCCGAAGTCTTCGACAACCCCGAGTTCAAGCGCGGCATGAAGAACTTCCTGTCGCCGGACGGACATTCGGTGCGCTTCATCATCAGCCACGAAGGCGATCCGATGACCCAGGAGGGCATCGAGCACATCGACGCCATCAAGCAGGCGGCAAAGGAAGCCATCAAGGGCACCCCGCTGGAGGGCTCCAAGGTCTATCTCGCAGGTACCGCGGCGACCTTCAAGGACATGTCCGACGGCTCCACCTTCGATCTGATGATCGCCGCGATATCGGCGCTGGCCCTCATCTTCATCATCATGCTGCTCATCACCCGCAGCGTCGTGGCGTCGGCCGTCATCGTCGGCACCGTGGTGTTGTCGCTCGGCGCCTCGTTCGGGCTCTCGGTACTGATCTGGCAGCACATCCTCGGCATCGAACTGCACTGGATGGTGCTGGCGATGTCGGTGATCATCCTGTTGGCCGTCGGCGCCGACTACAACCTGTTGCTGGTCTCCCGTTTCAAGGAGGAGATACACGCCGGGTTGAACACGGGCATCATCCGCGCGATGGGCGGTACGGGGTCCGTCGTGACCTCCGCCGGACTGGTGTTCGCGTTTACGATGATGTCGATGGCGGTCAGTGAGCTGACCGTGATCGGACAGGTGGGTACGACGATCGGGTTGGGCCTGCTCTTCGACACCCTGATCGTCCGTTCGCTCATGACGCCGGCCATCGCCGCGCTGCTCGGTAAGTGGTTCTGGTGGCCGCAGCGTGTGCGGTCCCGACCCGTGCCCGCGCCGTGGCCGTCCCCACCACCGAAGAACCCCGAAACCGTCCCAACTGCACCAGGAGGATCGTCATGATGAAGGACATCCGCAGGCTCGTTTTCCGCAGCGGGCTGGTAGCCGCCGCTTGTGGCGTGCTGGCGACGGGGTGGGCCGGGCCGGCCTCCGCCGATGCGACGGACGACTATCCGATCCCGAAGCGGATGCTCGAAACCCATTGCGACACCGAGCAATACCTGCAGGCGGTTCGCGACACCAGCCCGGTGTACTTCGAGCGGTACATGATCGACAAGAGCAACCGGCCCGCCGACATCCAGCAGATGGCCGAGGACCGCATCCACTGGTTCTTCTCGCTGGACAGGGCCGGTCGCCGGCAGTACTCCGAGGACACCGCCACCAACGTGTACTACGAGCAGGTGGCCACGCACTGGGGCAACTGGGCGAAGGTCTTCTTCAACAACAAGGGCGTGGTCGCCCATGCCACCGACGTGTGCATGAACTACCCGCCTGGCGACATGTCGGTGTGGGACTGGCCGGTCACGCCCTGACCTCAGCCCCGACGGCAGCCCTGGCGTGCGAGAAATGTTCTGCGCCAGGGAATTCGATGGAGGCGAAATCCGGTGATTCCGAAGCCCTCACGGATCAGGCCTGATCGGTGCTAGACTCTCTGCATGGGTGTATCGAATTACATTCATTCAGTAAGAAGAAAGAAGTAAAAAGTATGACACAGGGAACTGTGAAATGGTTCAACGCCGAAAAGGGTTTCGGTTTCATCTCGCCTGATGGCGGAGCACAGGACGTCTTCGTCCACCACTCCGAGATCCAGAGCGAAGGCTACCGGAGCCTCGACGAGAACCAGCGTGTTCAGTTCGAGATCGCCCAGGGCGCCAAGGGTCCCCAGGCAGTCGGCGTCACCGCCGTCTAAGAAGCTTGCGAAATTCCCTGCGCTGACGCCGGATTCAATCCGGTTTCAGCGCAGGGTTTTTTGTTTTCCGCACCAATTCACTAAATTCACGCCTGCGTTGGCGACCAGTAAGCGAGCATTTCGCCGAACGTGTCGAACGCCGCCTTATTGACGCCGTATGCCGCTTCGAAGTGGATGCTCAGCGGAAAGCCGAGCTCCCCGACACCGTCGATCACCCGCTTGTACAGGTCCACCATCAGCCGACGCCGCTGGACGGGCTCGGTGCCGGCCAATGACTTCACGAATTCCTGCTCCGCGGCCACCGCGGCGTTCCCCGGATCCTGGATGAGCCAGTTGATCAGGCCGACGCGCTCCTCGACCTTCGGCACGAATCCGAAGGACAACAGGATCTCGGGCCGGTGCTCGGTGTTCTTGGCAAACTCGTTGAGGAAGCCCACGATCGCGTCCGAGTACAGCAACTGGGTCATGCCGTAGGTCGCGCCCTGCTTGCACTTGAACTCGAAGCGGCCCTGCTCGCCGTCGCGGGTGGGGATCAGGATCGCGCCGCGGTTGTCCACCAGCTCCTCGAAGATCGAGAGCGCATCGGTGGGCGCGACGCCGGACCCCTCGCCGTCGTTCATGGTGCGTGGCACGCCGACGAAGGCGATGCCCTCGATGCCGCTGTCGCCGAGTGCCGTCAAACGTTGCCGCAGGGTCGGCTCGTCCATGAAGGCCGTGACCTGGGTGCACAGACCCCGCACCTCGGGTAGCTCCGGCTTGACGATCGACCAGAAGTCCAGCACGTCCATCTTCGGCTTCATCTCGAGGGGCCTGCCGTCGTCCTCCTCGATCATCCCGGGCATCATGACGTGCCGGATTACTCCCTCGAGACCCGAGTCCGCTGAGCTTTGCAGCACTTTCTGCGCGTCTTCCAGAGCCTGCTCCCGACCGTGTTCCACGTTCGGTGGGACGAGTTCGAGCGCGATGGTGCTAAGGGTCACGTGGCTGCTCCTCATGGGTTTTCTTCGCCGCGGCAAGTCGACTGTGGCAACGCCGCACTGCGCTGCGAGCGGAAGGCGACCTCTAGCTAGTTTAGCTAATCTCCGATTACGCACTCCGCCGCGCGTGCGCGGCGAGGCACACAGCCATACCCGCGTGTTACCCACCAGCTAACCATGCGGCCGACTGGCGACCCCGCCCCACCCACGCCCTCCGCGGGCGAGCAGGCCCTAGTGCTGCGTGCGCCGACGACCGAGCATGACGGCCCACAGCACGGCGCCGAGGCTCAGCAGGCCGAGCACACCCGCCGACGCCATGAGGTAGACGTCCCTGCTGGTGAAACCGTCGCTCGCCGACTGGTCGGACGCCAACCGCAATTGGTAGTCACCGGGTAACGGGCCTTCGCGCGGCTCGTCCAGGCCGGGGAACTGCTGCGTCTTGTGGATCTCGAACTGCCGTTCACCTGCCGCGTTCTGCGTCCACTCGCCCCACGCCGGCGTCACCCCGTCGAGGAGGACCTTGCGCTCGCCGTACTGCGAGTCATTGCCGACGTCGACGATCCGCTGCACACGGAACGGCTCGTAGACGTTGTTGTTCGAGTAGCGCACCTGGACGGGGACGTTGTCGTACCGCCAGACCGGTGGTGGGGGCGGTGGCAGCGGCAGCCCGATGCCCGGGAAGTACCCGCCGCCGAAGAAGCTACCGACCGCGACGTTGACGGCGGTGTTGACCGCGGTGTTGATGGCGGTGTCCACGATGGCCGTGAAGCTGTACGCGGCGAACTGCGCGACCTCGAGCACGATCCTCGCCAACGGCGGGATGTACACGATCCGGGGGGCGTTTTGATAGACGTAGATGATCTTGACCGTGTTCCGGTACGGATTGGAGATCACCGGGCGGTAGTAGTCGTCGTACTGGACCCAGTCCGGGTCCCACTGCCGCACGTGCCGATTCCAGTCGCGGTCTCCGTCGGGTCGGAAGTCGCGGTCCTTGAAGTCACGGTCCTTGCGGGACGCGTTCCCGTCCCGGAAGTCGCGGTCGAAGTCCGGCAGGTCGATCGCCCTGGCGAACTCGGCGACGTCCTGTTTCGGGGCCGGAGCCGGAAGCAGCTCCTCCACCGGCTTCGCGCTCTTGGCCAACACCACATCCTGCTCGGGCGCCTTCAGCGTCTGAGGTTCGACGGTCTCGATTTCCTTGGCGGCCTGCGAGACGCTCGAGGATGCCGTCTGGCCGGCGCGGGAGCTGCCCGACGCGCTCGTCGGCTCACTCTCGGTCGCCGGGCTCGGCGATCCACTGGTCTCGGTCGACGGCTCGCCACTCTTGGCCGGAGCCTGGCTCGCGTCCGTCGGCGCGACGAGTGCCGTCGACGGGCTGACGCCGGTCGCCGTGGTCGTCTCGGATGAGGGCGCCGGTGCCGCGCTCTTCTCGGCCGACGTGGCCGGGGCCTGCTCGTCGGTGGACGGGTGCGCGGTCCGCGGCGTGGACGCTTCGGCAGTGGGCGCGGGCGCAGGCGCCGCCGTGCTCGACGCCGCCGTCGTGGGCTTGGCGGTCGACGACTGGGTTTCGGGTGCCCGAGTTACGGGCGCCTGGGTCTGCGGCGCTTGGATTTGGGGTGCCTGCGTTTGCGGCGCCTGGGTCTGCGGCGCCTGGGTCTGCGGTGCCTGCGTTT
The DNA here is from genome assembly GCF_000620625.1 of Mycobacterium sp. URHB0044. Classification (GTDB taxonomy): domain Bacteria; phylum Actinomycetota; class Actinomycetes; order Mycobacteriales; family Mycobacteriaceae; genus Mycobacterium. The sequence goes on from NZ_JIAW01000009.1 coordinate 168,127, forward strand.
GAGGTGGCGCCTCGACGACCTCAGGTGGCTCGGGAGCCTTCTCAGGTGCCTTGGTCTGCGGCGGTGCCTCGACGACGGCGGGCGGCTCCGGCGCCTTCTCGGGCGCCTTCGTCTCCTTCGGCGCCTCCTCTTGCGGAGCCTGCTGCTCCGGCTCGGGCACGACGACGGTCGTCGTGGGTGTCGCAGGATCGTTCTTCGGGGCCGCAAACGCGGGCGCGATCCCGCCCGTCATGGCGGTCAACGAGATCACGACACCCGATGCCAGGACGGCAACGGCGGTTCGCTTACGACAAATTTCCAGCGGTGCACCCATCGTGCATCGACTCCTCTGTTCTCAAGGAGCGTGGCGATTTTCAGTCGCCAGCTGCCATGCGCAGCCATCTCCCCCAACACTGATCCCAGACCAGCAGCTGCCGCGGCGCTCTTCCACTAGATCCATCGGCCGATTCGTCGTTTCGTTACAGCCGATCCGCGGTGAATTTCAGGGCATCGGTTGGCGCGGCCGGACCGGTGGTACGGCAGCGAGCAGGGCGCGGGTGTATTCCTGCTCGGGCGCGGCGAACAGGTCCGCGGCGGGGCGGTACTCGACGGCCGCACCGTCGCGCATGACCAGCACCTCGTGGCTCATCTGCTGGATCACCGCCAAGTCGTGACCGATGAACAAGAAGGTCAATCCGAGGTCGCGCTGCAACGCGGCCAGGAGGTCGAGCACCCGCGCCTGCACCGACACGTCCAGGGATGCCGTGGCCTCGTCGAGGATCATCAACTCGGGCTCGACTGCGAGTGCCCGCGCGATGCTGACGCGCTGTCGTTGCCCGCCCGAGATCTCGTGCGGATAGCGCGATGCGAAGGAGCTGGGCAAGCCGACGAGGTCGAACAGTTCGGCGATCCGCGCTTGGCGCTGCACCTTTCCATCGACCAGCCGGTGCACCGTCAAGGGCTCACCGACGGCCGCTCCCACGGGCGCCCGGGGATCCAGCGACGAGAAGGGATCCTGAAACACCAGGCTGATCCGGCGCCGCAGTGCCTTTCTGGCGCGGCGGCCGCCGGCCTGCCCGACCGCGAGCAGGTCGGCGCCGTCCAGCAGTGCTCGTCCGGAGTCGGGTGTGACCAGGCCGGTGAGCGCGGCCGCCACGGTCGACTTTCCCGAGCCGGACTCCCCCACCAGACCCAGGGTGGTCCCGCGCCGGATCGCGAAGGAGAGGTCCTTCACCGCGTGGACGGTGGTCCGACCGACCGGGGTGGTGACCGGGAACCGGACGTCGAGGCCGTCGACGTCCAGCAGGACGGTTGCATCGGTCGGCGCGGGCTCGGGGCCACTGACTCCGATGAAGGGGCGGGCGTCGAGTAGTTTACGCGTGTACGGCTGTTGCGGTCGGTCGAACACGTCGAGCACCGGCGCCTGCTCCACAGCCTCGCCGTCGTGCAACACCGTCACGTCGTCGGCGACCTGGCCGATGACGCCGAGGTCGTGACTGATCCACACCACGGCGGTGCCGAAGTCGCGTTGCAGATCGCGTACCAGATCGATGATCTGCGCCTGCGTGGTGACGTCGAGCGACGTGGTCGGTTCGTCGGCGACGAGTAGTTCCGGGTCGCAGGCCAGCGCGATGGCGACCATCACCCGCTGCCGTTGGCCGCCCGACAGTTGGTGCGGATACGCGTGCAGGCGCGCCTGCGGGTCCGGCAGGCCGACGGCGTCGAGCAGTTCCAGCGCTCGTGCCCGGGCCTCCCTCGGGGTTTGACGGCGATGTGCCTCGAGGGACTCGGTGATCTGGCGCTCGAGCGTGAACAGCGGGTTGAGCGACGTGCCGGGGTCCTGAAAGACGAAGCCGATCCGGCCACCGTGCACGCTGCGCAGCACACGCCCTGCCGCGCCGACGAGCTCGATCGAATCACCTTCGCCTGCAAGGTGACTCGAGCCGGTGACGACGGCACCTGGCGCGTCGAGCAAACCGGTTGCCGCGAGTACCGTCATCGACTTGCCGGATCCGGATTCGCCCACGATGCCCAAGGTCTGCTCGCGCTCGACCCGAAACGAGATGCCGCGCACGATGTGGCGGCTGCCGATCCGCACGTGCAGGTCCTCGACGGTGAGTACGGGCTCGGTCACTGCTTCCTCCGCGCTTCCAGCATCGTGCGCTGCTTGGGATCCAGCACGTCGCGCAAGCCGTCACCGAGCAGGTTGAACGCCAGCACGATGACGAAGATGGCCGCACCGGGAAACACGGCCATCCACCAGGCGAGGGTGACGAAGCCCTGCGAGTCGAAGATCATCCGGCCCAATGACGGTTCCGGCGGCTGAATGCCCAAGCCCAGGAACGACAAAGCCGCCTCCGACAGGATCGCGAAGGCCAGCGACAGTGACGTCTGCACGATCAGCGGACCGGTGATGTTGGGCAGGACGTGGCGGGTGAGAATGTACGCGTGGCCGGTGCCGATGGTCTGGGACACCGCGACGTAGGGTTCGGTCCTGACGCTGAGCGTGCTGGCGCGGGCCACCCGCGCGAAGATCGGCGTGTACACGATCCCGATCGCCAGCATCGTGGTGGTGACGCCGGGACCCAGGATCGCCACGATCGCCAACGCGAGCAACAGCACCGGGAACGCGAACATGACGTCGACGACGCGCATGAACACCGTGTCCAGCCAGCCACCGAAGTAGCCGGCGATCACCCCGATCGCGACGCCGACCACGACGGCGAAGGCCACGCTGACGACGGCGACGCGCATCGAGGCCTGTATCGCGACGAGCACGCGCGACAGCACGTCGCGCCCGAGCTCGTCGGTGCCGAACCAGTGTGTGCCACTGGGACTTTGCAACGCGCTCGGTACGTCGACGTCGTTGATGCCGTACGGGATGAGCCATTGCGCGCACATCGCGAGTATCACCACGAGGGCCAGCAGCACGGCGCTGGCCAGCGTGACCGGATTGCCCACCAGGAGCCGCCACCAGGTGACTCTGGTGCTCTCGTCGAGCGACTGATCGGTCATGACAGCCGGATTCTCGGGTCGACGACCGCGTAGAGCAGATCCACGATGAGATTGATGAGCAGGAAGAGGACGGCGATCAGTAGCACGGCGCCCTGGATCACGGGATAGTCGCGGGCGGCGACGGCGTTGTACACCAGTCGACCGAGGCCGGGCCAGGCGAACACCACCTCGACGACGATGACGCCACCGAAGATGGTGGCGAGCTGAATTCCCGTGATGGTGAGGATGGGCACCAGCGCGTTGCGGACGGTGTGCCGGAACGTCACCACGCGTGGCGACAGTCCCTTCGAGCGCGCGGTCCGCACGTAACCCATTGCGGCGACTTCGAGTACGGCCGCGCGGACGTAGCGGGTCAGGATGGCGGCGGCGACCAAGCCGACGGTGAGGCCGGGCAGGACGAGGTGCTGCAACCAGCCGCCGGGGTCACCGAGCAACGGCCGGTAGCCGGACGTGGGCAGCCACCCGAGGGTGGTGGAGAACAACGCGATGAGCAAGATGCCCAACCAGAAGTCGGGCACCGAGACTCCGAATTGGCTCGTCACCCGCACGATGGCGTCGCTGATCCTGCCTTCGTGCAGTGCCGACCAGATGCCGGCGGGAAGCGCTATCGCGCAGGCGATCACGATGCCGGCGACGGCGAGTGACGCAGTGGCGGGGAGCCGGTCGAGGAGGATCTGCGTCACTGGGTCACCGTTGCGGAAGCTGACTCCGAGATCTCCGGTCAGCGCAGATCCGAGGTAGCCGAAGAACTGCTGGATGATCGGACGGTCGAGTCCGCTGGCCGATCGCAGGGCGTCGTACGCCTCCGGCGTGAAACGGGTACCGAGCGCGATGCGCACCGGGTCGCCCGGCACCAGCTGCACCAACACGAACACCAGCACCAGGACGCCCACCAGAACCACCAGCGAGTACGCCAACCGGCGGGCGAGGAAACGGATGACGGGGTGAGTCGCGAACGCGGGCAGGGTCATTGGCTGCCGTCTCCCGTCAGGCTCGCGGTGCGGAACCGGATTGCCTTGTCGCGGCGCGCCTCGTACCCCGACAGATTGGTGCTCCACGCCTGGATCACCGACGGGTTGTAGAGGTAGATGTAGCTCACCTGGTCGGCGATGATCGCGGCCGCCTTGGCGTAATCCTCCTTGCGCACTTGCGGATTGGTCTCCATGCGGCCCGCGTCGAGCAATCGGTCGACGTCGGGGTTGGAGAACTTCTGGGCGTTGCTCGAACCGTCGGTGTGGTGTTGCGCGTAGTAGAAGTCGTCGGGATCGATGTTGCCGAGCCAACCCATCATCAGCATGTCGAAGTGGCCGCTGTTCTGTTCGTCGAGCCAGGTGGCCATGTCGACGGTCCGGATGTTCACCGTAATGCCAAGGGGTTTGAGATTGTCGGCGATGACCTGCGCGGCGGTCACCGTCTGCGGGTACTCGGTGGTGACCAGCATGTCGAGGTTCTGCGGTGATGCACCGGCATCCCGCAGCAGGGTCTTGGCCTTCTCGATGTCGTAGTCGTACTCGTCGTACGGTGCGTACCACGGGTTGCCCTCGGGGATCGCCAACTGGTTGGCGACCGCGGTGCCGTAACTGGTCGCCTGCACGATGGCGTCACGGTCGATGGCGTAGGCGATGGCCTGCCGTACCCGCACGTCCTTCCACGGGTCGCGGGCCTCGTTCAGCGCGAGGTACCAGTAGTCGTTGCTCGGCGTCACGGCCAGCCGGATGGAGTCGTCGTTCTTGAGTTGGGCAACGCGTTGGGTGGGTACCGAGTCGGTCCAGTCGATCTCGCCCGCTTGGAGGGCCGATAGCGCGGTGGATGGTTCGGAGATGAAGCGGAACGTCACACCGGGCGCCTTCGGGGCTCCGCCCCAGTAGTTCGGGTTGGCCTTCAGCGTGATGGAGTCCCCGCTCTTCTGCGACGCGAAGGCGAAGGGCCCCGTACCGACCGGGTGGGTGGCGATCTGGCCGCTTTCGACGTTCTTGCGCTGCACGATCGCCATGCCCTTGAACCCGCCGAGGTTGGTCAGCAGGTTGGGAGTGGGCTGCTTGACGCGGATGAGGACGGTGTCGTCGTTCGATGCGCTCACGTCCGTGACGGCGCTGAACTTGTCGGCGTTGGTCAACTTCTCGTCGATGATGCGGCGGTAGGAGTACACGACGTCGTCGGCGGTGAAGGGGCTGCCGTCCTGAAACGTCACGCCGTCGCGCAGCTGAAAGGTCCAGGTGAGCTGGTCGGGCGACACCGACCACGCCTTCGCGAGCGCCGGTCGCATCTGCAGGTCTTGATCGGGCTCGACGAGCGTGTCGAACACGTTCTCGAGCACCTCGAACGAGAAGTACGCGCTGGTCTTCTGCGGATCGAGTTGGTCGGGCTCCCCGGCGATGGCGGCGATCAGGTTGCCCGAACCCTCCCCCAGGTCGACGCGTTGGGCGGGCGAGCAGGACACCGCGAGCAGCGCGACGACTGCGGCGATCACGGCCGCTGTTCGTCGCATTCTCATCTCTCCCGGGCGCGCTCCTAGGCGGGCAGCACCGGAGGAGGCGCTGATGCTGCGCTAGACGTCTTTACCCACTGCGCGGGTTTTGCACACCTGCGGCGAGCCAGGCGAAGAACTCCGCGGCCGAGAACACCGGCTTGCCCCACTCGAGTGCCTTGCGCGCCTTGCCGGACTGGCTGCCGACCTCGGCGGTGATCAGCACCTCACAGCGCGTCTTGGTCACCGACGGCACTGGTCGCAGCCCCGCAGCGGCGGCCAAGCGCTGCATCTCGTCGCGGTCCACGATGTGGCCCCGCTCGTCTTCGGCAGTGCCGGTGAAGCACACCCGCGCACCGGGCACCAGGGCGGCGCCGATGTCGTCGCCGACGAGCGCCGACTCCACCGAGTCGTCGATGATCGCGACTCCCAACAACTCTTCGACGTCGCGCAGGCGTGCCACGGACTCGGGGGTCATGGGCGCCCGCGCGGCAGCGGCCCGCAGTTGGTCGGCCACCGAGTAGCGCGCCGCGGAGTGCCACGGCGTATCCGCGCCGAGCGCGGCGCCCGTCGCGGCCCTTCCCAGGAGCGTCGCGCCCACGCCACGGCTGACCTCCAGCAGAGCCGAAAGGCCTGGCAGGTGGGCCGACGCCGGGGTCGGCACCTCGGGCGTACGGCTGACGAGGTGCCCCGAGATCGAGTCGCTGGGTTCGGGTTCGTCGAAGGCCGACGAAGCCGAATCCCGATGTCCCGAACGGGAAAACGCGTCGAGTGCAACGCGGGCCCGCTCCAGCGCGGTACCCGCCGTCAAACCTCGGTGATCCTCGGGGCGCAGCGCCGAACGCGGTACGTCGGCACCGAGCGGTACGGCCACAACGAGCCCGAGGCGTTTGAGTTCGAAGTCGATGAGGCCCAGCGTCTCGTCGATGCCCACGCCGACCGGTGTGCAGCCCGCCAGCATCGGAGCGATGACTTCCCACGCCTCGGCCAGCGTCGGGGCGAGCAGGACGTCGGAGACCGTGATGCCGTAGGCCTGTCGGGCATCGGCGAGGTCCCGCTGTGGGTTGATCAGCGTGCTGACCGCGGTGCCGTCGTCGAATGCCACTGCGAGTTCGACCGGGCGGGGCCGCGACATGCGGCCCTCGTCGCCGACGGTCAGGATGCCGATCGCGCAATGTCTGCGGGTGCCCTCGTCGGCGACCGCTTGACGCAGGAACCGGACGACGCGCTTGTCGGTCCGCAGATCCTTCGGCAGCACTGGACGTTTCAGCACCAGCCCGCTCATCGACGTGCACCGGCTGAGCGCAACGTAGAGCTGGCCGAACGAGAACATGCCGCCGCTGAGGTCGACCACCATGCGTTCGAGCGTCTGACCCTGGCTCTTGTGGATGGTGATCGCCCACGCCAACTTGAACGGCAACTGGGTGTAGGTGCCGATGACCTCGCGGCGCAGCGATCCACCGTCGACGACCGGCCTGGTCGCCTCCCAGGTGAACGGTCTGACGTCGGCGCTGTCACCGTTGGTGAACTCGACGGTGACGACCAGTCCGTCGTCCATCCGAGCGGCGGTCACGCGTCCAAGTGTGCCGTTGACCCACCGATCGAACTGATCGTTGTTCAGCATCATGATCTGCGCACCGATCTTGAAGCGCAGCTCGTCCTCCACTGGCGGATCGAACAGGCTCAGATCGCCGGATCGCCTGGCGAGGTAGGTGATCTCGTCACCGGGCAACCGCTCCAGGCGCTGCCGGTTCCTGGCGGTCACGAGTCGGTTGGTCGGCGCCAAGGTAAGCCAGAACTCGTCGTCGGGCGGGACGAAGTCCGGGTCCGTGCGCGCGTTCAGTTGGTCGCGCGCATGACCAACCAGGACGCCTTCGCGAATCTCGTTGAGAATGGCGGCCATTCGGTCATCGCCCCGTTGGCGGAACACGGTGGTGAGGGCAACCGTCGGGAAGTCCGATGACCGGAAGCTGTCGGCGGAGAAGAAGTACGGGGTGTCATACCGGGCGTTCAGGTATCCCGCCTCCGCCTCGTGGACCACGGGCGGCAGTTGGTAGAGGTCTCCCACCAGCACGATCTGGACACCGCCGAACGGCGTGCCCGGCGCGGGACCAAAACGCTCCAGCGCCGCGGCCACCTGGTCGAACAGATCGGCACGGACCATCGATGCCTCGTCGACGATCAGGGTGTCGAGCGAACCGAGGATCTTCGCGAACCGGCCCGGGTAGTACCGGCCGGTCCGGACGTCGTCGAGGCTGGTCGTCGTCGAGAAGCTGAACAGCCGGTGGATGGTGTAGCCGTCGACGTTCAGGGCCGCGATGCCGGTCGGGGCGACGACCACCACGTTGCGGTCGGTTTCGGCGATGAAGCGGCGAATCAGCGTCGACTTGCCCGTGCCCGCCTTGCCGGTGAGGAACACATGCCGTCCGCCGCCGAGCAGCCCGAGGGCATTCTCGAACTCGTCGGTCAGGATGAGCTGCGGATTCCGTGCCTCCGTCACCGCCACCTCACCCCCTCGCGCCGGCCCACGATACCGCGGCTTAGGGCATTTGGTCCCCAGAGGAACTGGCCTTCGGCCCGCGATTTCGACGGTGTTGGATCCATACATTGTCGCCATGACCTATGTGATCAGCAGTGCCTGCGTGGACGTGATGCACAAGTCCTGTGTCCAGGAGTGCCCAGTGGATTGCATCTACGAAGGCGCCCGCTCCATGTACATCAATCCCGATGAATGCGTGGATTGCGGCGCATGCAAATTGGCGTGTGAAGCCGGGGCGATCTACTACGAAACCGATCTGCCGGAGGCGGAGCACCGGCATCTCGCCGACAACGCCGAGTTCTTCGCCGCAGTGCTGCCGGGCCGCGACGCGCCACTCGGATCACCCGACGGCGCTGCCCGCCTCGGTCCGGTTGGCGTCGACACGCCGTTGGTCGCCGCGATGGCTCCACGAACCAACGACCGGCCCTCGGAATCGGGGACCTTTGCCCCTGCCGCAGAGGTCGTGGACGGCGGAATGTAGCCATATGGAGCAATTGACGACGCTTGATGCGGGGTTCCTCCAAGCCGAAGACTCCGACCGCCACGTCAGCCTCGCGATCGGCGCCGTTGCCGTGCTCGCCGGCCCGATGCCCGACTTCGATGCGTTGGCCACGACCCTCGCCGAACGCGTCTTGACGGTGCCGCGGTTCAACCAGGTCTTGCGCACCAAGCCGCTCGATCTTGGCGCTCCCACTTGGGTGGACGCCAAGGTCGAGATGTCCCATCACGTTCGGCGCGCGGCGCTCCCGCGGCCCGGCGACGACGCGGCGTTGTTCCGGTGGGTCGCGGAGGTCATGGAGCATCGCCTGGATCGGGACCGGCCACTGTGGGAGTGCTGGATCGTCGACGGGCTGGCGCACAACCGGTGGGCGATCCTGATGAAGGTCCATCACTGCATCGCCGACGGGGTCGCGGCCACGCACATGCTGTCTCAGCTCTGCGACAAGGCCGTCGGCAATGGATCTGCCCCCGAAATCCGGGCCGTCCACGAACCTGCGGGGCTGCGACTGCCGTCACTCAGCGTCAATCCCATCGATTGGATCTCCGGCGCCTGGCGCGCGTCGCTCGGGGTCACGAAGGCGGCAGGACAGGTGGTGGGAGGCGCACTCGAAATCGCCGGTGGGCTGCTGCGGCCGGCGGCAGCGTCGTCACTGACCGGGCCGGTGACCAAGATGCGCCGCTATGCCACCGTCGAGGTATCCCTCGAAGAGGTCACGAAGATCTGCGATCGATTCGAGGTGACGGTCAACGACGTTGCGCTGGCTGCGATTACCGATAGCTTCCGCACGATGCTGATCCGCCGCGGTGAGCGCCCCCAACGCAATTCCCTACGCACCCTGGTGCCCGTTTCGGTGCGATCCGCCAATGCGGCAGACAAGACCGACAATCGGGTCTCCGTCATGCTTCCCTACCTTCCCGTCGAGAAGGCCGATCCCATTTCGCAACTGCGGACCGTGCACGCGCGGCTCGAGAGGGCGAAGGCAAGTGGACAACGCCAAGCCGGCAACGTCGCCGTCTCGGCTGCCAATGTCATCCCATTTCCGTTCACGGCGTGGGCGGTTCGGGCATTGACGCGCCTTCCCCAACGTGGCGTCGTCACCTTGGCAACGAACGTGCCGGGTCCACGCAAGCGTTTGCGTGTCCTCGGGCGAGAAGTCGTCCGGTTGTTGCCGATAGCGCCGCTGGCCCTGCAACTGCGCACTGGCATCGCGATCTTGAGCTATGCCGACCACCTCGCGTTCGGCATCATCGGCGACTACGACGCCGCGCCCGACGTCGACGAGCTGGCCCACGGCATCGAGCGGGCAGTCACACGGCTGACGGCCGTCAGCGCGGGCCACTGGCGCCCCACTCCCGTGGGGACGCTCGCACTGGTGCAAGGAGGTTGATCACAATGTCGAATGGTCACGAGCTCGAGGTCCTCAACCGCAGACGGTGTCTGGACCTGTTGGGAACCGTGCGGGTGGGCCGCCTGGTCTTCACCGAAGACGCGCTGCCCGCAGTGCAACCGGTGAACTTCCGATTGTGGCGCGAGGACGTGGTAATCCGCGTCGCCAGCGGCCCGAAACTGGCCGCAGCCACCAACAACCTCGTCGTGGCGTTCCAGGCCGACGAGTTGGATCCCGACCTGCGCACCGGCTGGAGCGTGACCGTCGTCGGGCACGCGCAGCCGATCGACGACGTGAGCGAGTTGATGGAACTCGCAGGCACGTTCCTCCAGCCGTGGGTCGAGGGTCGAAGGGATCACTTCGTGCGGATCCGCACCGAGAAGATGACGGGACGCCGCTTCCTCGAGCGCGGCCTACCGCACTACCAGGGCGTGGCCGGGACTACGGCCGCCTCCTGATGCCGGCCCGGAGTGTTTGGACATGCACATGAGATCGAATACGCCGACCCACACGGTAAGCAGCGAGCTGATCGCCGAGGCCATCCACGTTGCCTCTCGCGCACCGTCGTTGCACAACAGCCAACCGTGGCAATGGGTCCTGGACCCGCGCGGGCTGCAACTGTTCGTCGAGCCAGATCGACTGGTACACACCGACTCATCGGGTCGTGAAGCGCTCATCAGCTGTGGGGCCGCGCTCCACCATCTGTGCGTTGTCATGGCGGCAGCGGGGTGGACGGCCAACGTCGAACGCTTCCCCAACCCGAACGACCACGAGCATGTCGCGTCCATCGACTTCACGGAGATGGACTTCGTGACGGAGGGTCACCGCCGCCGTGCCGATGCCATTCTGAGCCGTCGCACCGATCGACTCCCCTTCAGACCAGCACCCGACGCGGCGTCGCTTGACCTGCTGCTGCACGCCACCGTCGACGAGGACGTCGCGCTGCTCGACATGCTTGGCGCCGAGGCGCGGCCCAAGTTGGCCGAGGCCTCCTACCTTACGGAGTCGCTACGCTTGTACGACTCGACATACCACGCCGAATTGAGCTGGTGGACAGCCCCTTACGAGACCACCGACGGCATACCGGAAAGTTCCCTGGTTTCGGCCGCCGAAAGTGACCGTGTCGACGTCGGCCGGACCTTCCCGGTCACTTCCCACCAGAATCGACGACTCGACGTCGGCGAGGATCGGTCGACCATCGTGGTCCTGTCTGCACACGAAGACACTCGCCGCGACATCCTGGGCTGCGGCGAATTGCTGTCCGCGGTACTGCTCGAGGCCACCATGGTCGGGTTGGCCACCTGCACGCTGACCCACATGACCGAAGTCGCCGCCAGCCGCGACATCGTCAGCGCGCTCACGGGCCGGCCATACCCCCAGGTGCTCATTCGCGTCGGCCTGGCCCCCGTGCTCGAACAGATCCCTCCCCCGACGCCGCGGCGTCCGCTCACCGACGTACTGCGGTTCCGCGTGTAGTCCGTGATCGAGGAGACATGATGCGACACAGCCCACCACCGTCGTCGTCAGTAGTCGTCGGCATAGACGGGTCCAGATCCGCCATCACCGCGGCGCTGTGGGCCGTCGACGAAGCCGTTGAACGCGACATTCCGGTACGGCTGGTCTACGCACTGGAACCCGACGGCGCGTCCGACCCCGATCCGCATGACACCGCACGACGATTGGCGCGCGCCGACATCACGATCCGGGAGGCCATCGTGGCCGTCGAGTCGACCGACGCACCGGTGAAGATCGAGGTGGAAATCCTGCGTGGTCGGCCCGCGCAAGTCTTGCTCGAAGCCTCGAGCTCGGCGGCAATGATCTGCGTGGGCGCGGTCGGGCTGCATCATGCACCGGGGACGGGTCTCGGGTCGACCGCGGCAGCACTGGCGGTGGTCGCACCGTGTCCCGTCGCCATCATCCGCGGCTACCGTCAATCGTCGGCCGATCCAGGGTGGATCGTTGCCGAAGTCGATGAATCTCCTTCTGGCAGACACCTTCTCGAGCGGGCAGCCGATGAGGCCCGGCTGCACGACACCAACTGCTCGGTGCTGATCTGCGAACCTGGGGCCACGTAATGACGTTCGGTAGCACCGAATCCCCTATTGTCGATGACGAGCCGAACGCCGTCGATCGGCGCGGTACGGAAGGGTGCGCCATGGTCACCGTCTTCCTCGTAGACGACCACGAAGTGGTCCGCCGGGGCCTGATCGATCTGCTCAGCGCCGACCCCGAGCTGGACGTCATCGGAGAGGCCGGCACCGTCGCGCATGCGATGGCGCAGATTCCCGCGCTGCGCCCGGACGTCGCCGTCCTCGACGTTCGGCTTCCGGACGGCAACGGCATCGAGTTGTGCCGCGATCTGCTCTCCCGACTTCCCGATCTGCGCTGCCTGATGCTGACCTCGTTCACGTCGGACGAGGCGATGCTCGACGCGATATTGGCCGGTGCCAGCGGCTACGTGGTCAAGGACATCAAGGGGATGGAACTCGCGCGAGCCATCAAGGACGTCGGGGCAGGAAAATCCCTGCTGGACAACCGCGCCGCGGCCGCACTGATGGCCAAGCTGCGCGGGGCCGCAGAACGGTCTGATCCGCTGTCCGGGCTCAGCGCGCAGGAGCGGGTGCTGCTCGACCTGCTCGGCGAGGGGCTGACCAACAAGCAGATCGCAGCGAGGATGTTCCTCGCCGAGAAGACGGTCAAGAACTATGTCTCCCGGCTACTGGCGAAGCTGGGCATGGAGCGCCGGACCCAGGCGGCGGTGTTCATCTCCAAACTCGACCGCCCCGCGCACCCGGAGGCATGACGCACTGCGTGGATTACCGCCGGCAAGGGGGTGGACGGTGCCAAGATGGGGCGTGACCGGTGTTCAGGGGACCGACGGCGAACCTGGCATCCAGCCGCTGCGCAACACACTGTCCCAGCTCAGACTGCGTGAATTGCTCGGCGAGGTGCAGGACCGCATAGAAGAGATCGTGGAGAACCGGGACCGGCTCGACGGCCTGGTCGAGGCCATGCTGTCGGTGACGGCGGGCCTCGAGCTGGACGCCACGCTGCGCACCATCGTGCACACCGCCATCGAACTGATCGACGCCCAGTACGGCGCCCTTGGCGTCCGTGGTCACGGTCACGAACTGGTCGAATTCGTCTACGAGGGCATCGACGACGCGACCCGCGCAAAGATCGGCCCCCTACCGCAGGGCCTGGGCGTCCTCGGCGTGCTGATCGACGAGCCCATGCCGATCCGGCTCGACAACATCGACGACCACCCGGCGTCCGTGGGCTTTCCACCCAATCATCCGCCGATGCGGACCTTCCTCGGTGTTCCGATCCGGATCCGTGACGAGGTGTACGGCAACCTCTATCTGACGGAGAAGAGAACCGGGCAGCCGTTCAGCGAGGACGACGAGGTTCTCGCCCTTGCCCTCGCGGCGGCAGCGGGAATCGCCATCGACAACGCCCGCCTCTACGAGCAGTCCAGGGCGCGCCAGTCGTGGATCGAGGCCACCCGCGACATCGGCACAGAACTGTTGTCCGGCACCGACCCGGCGGGGGTCTTCCGTCTGATCGCCGACGAGGTGCTCAAACTCACCTCGGCCGACGCGACGCTCGTGGCGGTGCCCGGCGATGAAGAGATACCCGGGCTCGACGTCACGGAGCTCGTGGTCGCCGAAATCGCAGGAGACAGCCCGATTTCGCCGGCGGCAGCTCCACCGATACCACTCGGCGACACTGCCGTCGGGCGAGCCTTCCAGCTGCAGGAGCCTCACCGTTGCGATGTACTCGACGTGCAGACAGGTGTTTTGACCGACGCGGGGCCGGCGTTGGTTCTGCCGTTGCGCGCCACGGGCACCGTCGCCGGGGTGCTCATCGCGATGCGGCGCGCCGGTGGGCGACCCTTCACCGAGGAGGAACTCACCTCGACGGCCGCGTTCGCCGATCAAGCCGCCCTGGCCTGGCAACTGGCCACCACCCAGCGCCAGATGCGGAAACTCGACATCCTCACCGACCGCGACCGGATCGCACGGGACCTGCACGATCACGTGATCCAACGCCTGTTCGCGATCGGACTCTCGTTGCAGGGCACCATCGCCCGCACCCGATCCACTGAAGCGCAGCAACGACTCTCGGAGTCCGTCGACGACCTCCAGGGTGTGATTCAGGAGATCCGCACCGCGATCTTCGACCTCCATGGCGGGTCGACCGGCACGACGCGGCTACGGCAGCGTCTCGACGAGGCAGTCGACCAGTTCTCCACATCCGGGGTACGCACGACCGTCCAATTCGTGGGGCCGCTGTCGGTCATCGAAGCAGAACTCGCCGATCACGCGGAAGCCGTCGTCCGCGAGGCCGTGAGCAATGCCGTCCGGCACGCACGAGCAAGCGAACTCACCATCAACGTCAGAGTCGACGACGACCTGAGCATCGAAGTCATCGACAACGGTCGTGGGCTCGGCGACAACGTCACCGAAAGTGGCTTGGCCAACCTGCGCCGTCGTGCCGAAGAGGCCGGCGGTCACCTCGTCATTGCGGGACGCCCCGGGGGCGGGACCCTGCTGCGATGGTCCGCGCCGCTGCCCTGAATCAGGAGTAGCGATTCCTTCGCCGGCGGTCGTCGTCGGCCGAGTCGCCGTCCGTCGGCGATCCAAGCAGACGGTCCCATGCAGCGAATCGGGCCCGATCGAGCCGACTCCGCACCGCGTAGGCCAACGTGACCATGGCTGCCGCGACGACGAGCCACAGCGACACCGCGGCCCCTACGGCGTCCAAGCCGGCCCGTCCGGGAGCTGCCGGGTCCGGAGCTTGCCGGCCGTGGGAGTCGACCCAGATGGCTTCTCGGTCACCAGCTTTGGCTCTCTTCGGCCAGCTGATGGTGTCAATGTGGTTGGTACCGGCCGCATCCCATCGGGCGCGCACGTTGAAGGAGACGGCGTCCGGCCGCACGACCGTCGTGGTGTCCTCGATCGCCGTAGCGGTCACAGTGTGGCGAGAGGCCGCCTGCTCGGCGTAGAACTTGGCGCGCACGTCATGCACCGAAGTGCCGACCGCACCGGCTACTGGGATGGCGAGCATCGCCACGAAGATGGCCAACAGCATGAGCCGGGCCTCGGCGCGGTCGCTGGCGCGCACCAGCGGGTGACGTCCGATGAGCTTCACCACCCAGCTGCGAAAAACGCCGAAGGTGTGCATGTCCGTCCCTTCCGTAGCCGATGTTCGCCAGTCTCAGCAGCTGCGCCCGGTGCGGCGGCGAATGCCCCGCGTCATCCCTAGGTCCACCACGATGTGCGGGATGTCGAACAGCGCCACGCTGCTACGCACCATCGGACCGCTCCCTTGACATCGTAGTCGTGTCCAAGGAACAAAACGTCGTGTTCAGGGACCAGAACGACGTGAGATTGGGCACCCTTCGCAGCGCTTTCACACGAAGGAAACACCGTCGAACCGGGTCGCTACCTCAGCCAATGGCCGACGAGGCGTAGCAGGCAGCGCTCCCGCATCGACCGGTGCCCAACCGATCCGAATCAGCATCTGCGGATACGCGTCCTTACCGAAGACTTCCTCGCGGAGGTGATCGCGGGTCTCGCTGATCTCCAGCGGTTCCGTGATGGGGCAGCTCGCGAGGCCCAGTGCGGTGGCGGTCAGCAGCACGAGGCTCGTCGCTTCGCCTGCTCGCAGCCGTGCCGTCGTGTCGTCCTCCTCGGTGCCCAGCGCAAGCACCACACCGTGGTCGCTCTCGGGCGACGTATCCGGCGACTGGACCAGAGTGGCGCCCGCGAAGATCCGTCCCGGCAGCGCCGCGGCGGGGTCCCGTGCCGGGACGTTGCTTGCGGGAACACCGGCGACGGATGCGTGACGACCGCTCCAGATCGCGAGTTCGTGTGAGTACTCCGCATCCTGGCTGTGTTGCCAGACTGACTGCGCCAGAGTCGCTCTGAACTCCGTTGATGGCTCCATCCGACGCATCCCGACCCCCATCCGAGCCGCTCTGGCACCCATCTGTGCGATGTCACCCAGCGGGACCGGCCGGGAACTGTAGTGGCGCCGATCGGTTTGACGCTTCGGTATGGCGGCGGCCAATGCAATGTCGGACTCGCTCGGCACGCTGGGCTGGACTTCGATCGAGGCGAGATGGAATGGATCCGCCGGATTGGGCAGCCGGTGTACCTTCGTCTGCCAACCCAGGGCGGTCAGCGCGATGCTGCAGTGATTCAGTGCCGCACCGCAACTGAGGATGAGGTCGCGGCCGTCGGGATCGGTGTGTGCCAGGTGCATCGAGGGCTCGCCATACAGGTGCAGGCTGTGTGATCCCACCCGCCAGCGCCACGGTTGCGAGTTGTACAGCGACGGCGCCCTGATCGCCAGCACTAGGGCGGCGCGCACGGTGTCCACGTCTGGAAAGTGTGCGGTCATGATCGACGGATGCCAGTTTCGGCGCCGAATCGAAATCGTCGGCCCGTGATCTCAGTTGGACGAATTCGGATGTACCGATGCTTCTCCGTTGCGGTCCACGGCAGGACTTGAGCACATTCCGCCCTTGCCACGTCGTCCGATTGCGACACCACGTGCGCGTATCCCTTCACCACGACGCTCCAGCCCCTTTCGGCATCGTGGTCGTCGGCCTCGAATGCGACGCGCGGATTGATCTGCACGCCTGCGAGCTTCGCCCCCTCGGCGGTGCGCACGACGATCGTGTGCCGTTGCACGACGAAATTGACTGGAAACACGTCGGGTTCACCCGAGACGACGGTGACGAGGCGGCCCAGGTAGACGCTGGACAGTGCCTCCCAACTCGCTTCCTCGTCGAGACGGGCGACGGGTTGGTCAAGTTCTGGTGTAGTCATGTGTGGCCTCGAACCTTCCGTGCAGCGATCCTTGAGCCCGACGGTAGGCCCCCAGAAACGCCCGTTCGCGAGGCATTCGTCATCGCCGACAGGGCCCAATGGCCCTGATTTCTGCAACCGTGATGCAACCCCCTGCAACCTACCTTCAGTGACTACCGACACATTTCGCCGATGCCTTCGGACCCGCGATCCGGGTCCAAAGACTCTTCACGTCCACACCGTTCACGATTGGAATTGAGCCATGACACAAACCATCGATAGCCCCGCCACGGCAGGCGCGCCCACGGAGACCATGCGCGCCGCCGTCGTCACCGAATTCGGTGGCCAGCTGCAGGTCGAAGAACTCGACCTCCCCGTCCCTGGTTTCGGTGAGGCGCTGGTGAAACTGGAAACCTCCGGCGTCTGTCACACCGATCTGCATGCCGCGCATGGTGATTGGCCAGTCAAGCCGCAACCACCCTTCATTCCGGGCCACGAGGGCTACGGCACCGTGGTCGCGGTCGGTGACGGCGTCACCGATCTCGAAGTCGGTGACAAGGTCGGCAACGCCTGGCTGTGGTCGGCGTGCGGGACGTGCGAATACTGCCGCACGGGCTGGGAAACGTTGTGCGAGAGTCAGCAAAACGGCGGCTACAGCGTCAATGGCAGCTTCGGCAGCTACATGCTGGTGAACGCCGCGTACGCCGCCCGCATCCCCGACGGCGTCGACCCGCTCGAAGTGGCACCCATCCTGTGCGCCGGCGTCACCGTCTACAAGGGCCTCAAGGTCACCGATACGAGACCTGGCCAGTGGGTGGCGATCTCGGGCATCGGTGGCCTGGGCCACATCGCGGTGCAGTACGCCCGCGCCATGGGCTTGCGGGTGGTCGCCATCGACATCGACGACTCCAAGCTGGCGTTGGCCACCAGTCTTGGCGCCGAGGTCGCCGTCAATGCGCGCACCAGCGACGTCGTCGCCGAGGTGCAGAAGGCCACCGGCGGCGTGCACGGGGTGCTCGTTACGGCCGTGCATCCGCAGGCATTCGGGCAGGCGATCGGGCTGGCGCGGCGCGGCGGCACCATCGTGTTCAATGGTCTTCCCCCCGGCGACTTTCCGGCGCCGATCTTCGACATCGTCCTCAAGGGACTGACGATCCGCGGCTCGATCGTCGGCACCCGGCAGGACATGACCGAAGCGTTGGACTTCTACGCCCGCGGGCTGATCCACCCCACCGTGGCGAGCGCGCGCCTCGACGACATCAATGAGGTCTTCGGTCGGATGGAGCGCGGCGAGATCGACGGCCGCGTCGTCATCGACTACCGGCAGGGGTGACACGGTCCCGGGGGCGGGTCGGGCGCCGCGGCTCACTGAGTCGCGGCGCCCAGGCCCGATGCGTAACTCTCCTTGACCACTTGAAGATGAGCCCAACTCTCGACGAGATTGACGCCGGGCAACGACCGCACGTTGTCCAGCATTTCGACGAGTTGTGCTGCCGAGAACGCCCTGACCGTGCCGAGGACGTCGAAGCGGCCGAGGGTGCGCGCCACGAAGATCACCGCAGGCATGGCCGCGATCTGGTCGACGACGTCGCGGTGGTCGCCGGCGAGGCGGACGCCGAAACCCATGGCGCTCTGCCGATCCTGTCCGGAATGCCTGACGACCGCGCCGACGCGGACGACTTGCGACTCGACCAGACGCACCACGCGTCGGCGCGCCCCAGCTGGCGAGAGACCGACGACCGAGGCGAGGTCCACGTAGGAGGCGCGGCCGTCGTCCTGTAGCGCGCGCAGCAGTGCCAGGTCGATGTCGTCGACGTCCGTGCTCACCTCGCCGACGGGTCCGATCACGTCACGGATGACCTCGACGTAGCTCAACGTGTCGACGCCGGCGACGCCGTCCAGTGACCGCAGCTCGGAGATCGTGCGATCGATCTCGCGCGGCGACGCCGTCCGCACTTCGGCCACCAGTCCGTGCTGGCCACTGGTCAGCGACAGGAACGGCACGTCATCACGGTGCGCGATCTGGGCGGCCAGCGGCGCGGCCGCGCCCCGGACGACGAGACTGACGTGGGCCAGCGCGCCGCGACCGATCACCGCGGGGTGAACGACCCCGCGCACCACCACCTGACCGCTGCCGATCAGCCGCTGCACCCGCGCGGCGGCCGACGACCGGGACAGCCCCGCAGCACGCGCGATGTCGCGGTGCGTCATCCGCCCGTCCACCTCGAGCAGCTCCACGATTGCCTCGTCGACCTGGTCCATCGCCAGCCCTCCCGCCAAATTCGTCGAAAGATCTTTCGACCCGCGTCATGCACCACATCGAGCACTCAGCCGGATCCGGATTGCCGTTTATGTCACATAGTCCCGCTGATCCTGGCATATCGTGATCAGAAACCTGGCTGTAACGAATGAACTGCTTGCGGGTGCCGGCGAGCGCTCCTAGAGTGACGCCCACCACACCTCCAGATCCTTCACACCCCCAGGGACCCTCATGGCGACGCTGACCAGCGAGCAGGTATTGACCGCGACCGACCATCTGATCGGCGCGTTCGCGGCCAACGACACGGCGGCTTACTTCGCCTGCTTCTCCCCCGACGCGACGTTCGTGTTCCACCCCGAGGCCAGCCGCCTCGACGACCGCGCCGCGTACGAGGCCACATGGGCGTCCTGGCTCGACTCCGGATGGCGGGTGGTGTCCTGCATCAGCAGCGACCGCAAGGTGCAACTGCTCGGCGACACCGCGGTGCTCACCCACACCACCGACACCGTCACCGCCGTCGACGGACTCGAGAGCCCGTCCTTGCGCGAGCGCGAATCCATCATCTTCGTGCGCGACGGTGACCGCCTCGTCGCGGTCCACGAACACCTGTCCCCCATGCCTGCCGACGCCTGAGCAGATCGGAACCACGATGTCCGAAACCACGGCGCCCGAAACCACGGCGACCGAAACCGCGGCGCCGCCGAAGGTCACCGAGGTCGAGACGCACGGCGTCGAACAGATTCCCGACGCCGAGCGCACTGCCCGGCCACTGGACCTCTTCCGACTGGTCTTCGGCGGTGCGAACACGATCGCCACCGTCGTGCTCGGTAGCTTCCCGATCATCTTCGGGTTGTCGTTCCGCGACGCTCTGCTCGCGACCCTGCTGGGTCTGGTGCTCGGCGCCGTAATCCTTGCTCCGATGGCGTTGTTCGGGCCACGCAACGGCACCAACAACGCCGTGTCGTCGTCGGCGCATCTCGGCGTCCACGGTCGCGTCATCGGTTCGTTCCTGTCACTGCTGACCGCCGTCGCGTTCTTCTCCATCTCCGTCTGGAGTTCGGGCGACGTCCTCGTCGGCGGCGCCAGCCGGGCAATGGGGTTGCCGGACAACGATGTCGCCGTCGGCGTCGCCTACGGCATCTTCGCTCTGCTGGTGCTGGTGGTGTGCATCTACGGGTTCCGGTTCATGCTGCTGGTCAACAAGGTGGCCGTCATCGCGGCGACCGCGCTGTTCCTGCTCGGCGTCGTCGCCTTCGCCGGCACGTTCGACCCAAGTTACGCAGGCATATTCGGCCCCGACGCCGATGCGGCCACCAGGGCCCTGTACTGGCCATCGTTCGTCGGCGCCGCTCTGATCGTGATGTCGAATCCGGTGTCGTTCGGCGCCTTCCTCGGCGATTGGGCGCGCTACATCCCCCGCGACACCCCGGCGTGGAAGTCGATGTCCGCGGCCTTCCTCGCGCAGCTCGCCACCCTGGTGCCGTTTCTCTTCGGTCTCGTCACCGCCACCGTCGTCGCCACCAACGCACCGTCGTTCATCGACGAGGGCAACTACATCGGCGGGCTGCTGGCCGTCTCGCCGGCGTGGTACTTCGTGCCGGTGTGCCTGATCGCGCTCATCGGCGGCATGTCGACGGGCACCACCGCGCTGTACGGCACGGGTTTGGACTTCTCCAGTGTCTTCCCCCGGTTCAGCCGCGTCCAGGCGACGGTGTTCATCGGGACGATCGCGATCGCGTTCATCTTCGTCGGGCGGTTCGCCTTCAACGTGGTGCAGAGCATTTCGACGTTCGCCGTCCTCATCGTCACGTGCACCGCACCATGGATGGTGGTGATGATGATCGGCTGGTTCGTCCGCCGGGGGTGGTATGACTCGGACGCGCTGCAGGTGTTCAACCGCCGTCAGCGTGGGGGCCGGTACTGGTTCACCCACGGCTGGAACTGGCGCGGCCTCGGTGCCTGGCTGGTCTCGGCCGTGCTGAGCATCGGGTTCGTCAACCTGCCGGGTCAGTTCGTCGGCCCACTGGGCAACCTGGCCAACGGGATCGACCTGAGCATCCCCGTCGGCATCGGGCTCGCGGCCGTGCTGTACCCGGCGCTGCTCTGGGCGTTCCCCGAGCCTGCCGACGCGTTCGGCCCCGACGGGCCCCGCGCCGTGCCCGCAGGCCCACCTGCCAATACGCCCATCGTGTCAGTGAATTCGGATGAATCGACGGCGCCGTCGGTTCCCACCACCGCCTGATCGCTTCCGTCGCAAGGAGTTTCGCCCATGCCAACAGTTGGACCCACCGACGCATCCAAGACCCCTCGATTCGCGGGGCCTGCGAACTTCGCGCGGCTTCCCCGCCTCGACCAGGTGCCGCGGGCCGACATCGTGGTCGCAGGCGTCCCGTTCGACTCAGGGGTGTCCTACCGGCCCGGTGCCAGGTTCGGACCCAGCCACGTACGCGAGTCGTCGCGCCTGCTGCGGCCCTACAACCCGGCGATGGACGTGTCGCCGTTCGAGATTGCGCAGGTCGCCGACGCCGGTGACATCGCGGCGAACCCGTTCAACATCCACGAGGCCATCGAGACCATCGAAGCGGGGGCGGTCGAGCTGACGGCCGACGGCGCCCGCCTCGTCACGATCGGCGGCGACCACACGATCTCGCTGCCGCTGCTGCGGGCCGCCGCCCTGCGGCACGGTCCCGTCGCGCTGGTGCACTTCGACGCGCACCTCGACACCTGGGACACCTACTTCGGGGCCGAATACACGCACGGGACGCCGTTCCGGCGCGCCGTCGAGGAAGGCATCGTCGACACCGAGGCACTCAGTCACGTCGGCACCCGCGGACCGCTGTACGGCAAGAAGGATCTCGAGGACGACCGGCGGTTCGGATTCGGCATCGTCACCTCGGCGGACGTGTACTACCAAGGCGTGGCCGAGATCGTCGACAAGTTGCGTCAACGGCTCGGCAACCGGCCCGTGTACGTCTCCATCGACATCGACGTGCTCGACCCCGCGCACGCGCCCGGCACCGGCACGCCCGAAGCCGGTGGCATCACCAGCCGCGAGCTGCTCGAGATCCTGCGCGGCTTCCGCGGGCTGAACGTCATCGGCGCCGACGTCGTCGAGGTCGCCCCGGCCTATGACCACGCCCAGCTCACCGGTGTCGCCGCCGCGCACGTCGCATACGACCTGGTGTCACTGCTCGCGTTGAAACACGAGGAGGCGGCGGGGTGACGTCCGTCCGCAATGGTGGCGACGTCGTCGTCGAAACACTGACCGCGCTGGGCGTTTCGCACGTCTTCGGCATCCCCGGCCAGAACGCCCTCGGCCTGTTCGACGCGATCCGGCGCAGCGACCTGACGCACCTGAGTTCGCGCATCGAGAACAACTCCGCGTTCGGGGCAGACGGCTACACCAGGGCCACAGGCCAAGTCGGCGTGTTGTTCCTGTCCACCGGACCCGGTGCACTCACCGCGCTGGGTGCACTGCAGGAGGCCTACGCCACGGGCGTTCCGCTGCTCGTCATCGCCAGCCAGGTGCGCCGCAGCGGTCTCGGCCTGCGCCGCGGCATGCTGCACCAACTCGACGATCAGCAACGCAGCGCCATCAACGTCACCAAGAGCACCGCGGTCGTCCGCCGGGGTGCGGAGATCCCCAGCGTGCTGGCCGATGCGTGGGCGCTGGCCCAGTCGGCTCCCGCCGGTCCGACCTGGGTGGAGATTCCCGAGGACGTGCTGCTCGAGCCCACTGACGTACCGCCGGTCACCTCGCTGGTGGCGCGGGTCGCGGAACGTCCGCCGCGTGCGGAACTCATCGACGAGGCCGCGGGGATCCTCGATTCCGCAGAGCGTCCGGTGATCCTGGCCGGCGGCGGCGTGCGGCGCTCGACGGGCGGCCCCGCAGCCCTGGTCGGGCTTGCCGAACTGCTTGGCGCCCCGGTGGTTTCAACCGTCGGCGGCAAGGGAGCCATCCCGTTCGGCCACCCGCTGTCGGCGGCGTCGTGGATCGAGGATCGCTATACCACCGAGCTACTGGAGGACGCCGACGTCCTGCTGGCCGTCGGCACCGCGATCGGCGAGGTGACGAGCAACTACTTCACGTTCGCACCGAAGGGCCGGCTCATCCACGTCGATGCCGAACTGCGGGTCCTCGAAGCCAACCATCCCGGCCTCGGCATCCACGCCGACGCGGCCCTCGCTCTCGAGGCGATGGCCAAGCAGGTCACCAAGCGCGACAACGCAGCTGGTGAGCGCACCGCGGCCGAACTGCGAGCGGCCGTGCAGCGCAGGCTCGCCGACCAAGACGTCGCCGCGGAGCTGGCACTGATGCGTGACCTACGCGCCGCCGTACCCCCTGCCGCACAAACCTTCTGGGACATGACGATTGCCGCGTACTGGGCATGGTCGGCGTGGGACCCGCTCGACGGCGAGTTCCATTCCGCCCAGGGCGCAGGCGGGCTCGGGTTCGCCTACCCGGCCGCGGTGGCGGCCGCGATCGGATCCGGGCAACGGACATTCGCCGTCTCCGGTGACGGCGGGGCCATGTACTCGATCGCCGAACTGGCCACGGCCCGTCAGCACGACGCCGACGTCACCTGGCTGATCGTCGACGACGGCGGCTACGGCATCCTGCGCGAATATATGACCGATGCATTCGGTCAAGCCACCGCCACCGAGCTGACCCGCCCCGACTTCGTCGGCCTCGCAGCGAGTTTCGGCATTCCTGCACACAGCGC
The DNA here is from genome assembly GCF_000620625.1 of Mycobacterium sp. URHB0044. Lineage (GTDB taxonomy): Bacteria > Actinomycetota > Actinomycetes > Mycobacteriales > Mycobacteriaceae > Mycobacterium. The sequence goes on from NZ_JIAW01000009.1 coordinate 191,818, forward strand.
CACGCCCGAGACCGTCGGTGCCGTCGTCGCCGACACCTTCACCAGCCCGGGACCTGCCGTGGTCGTGCTATCCGCACTGCTTCGGATGTTCGCACCCACCCATACCTGAGGAGCGTTTCACCATGGGTAAGCCCGTCGACATCGCCATCATCGTCGTCTATCTCGCAGCCATGCTCGCATTCGGCTTCTGGGGCAAGACCAGAACGAAGGATTCGGCCGACTTCCTGGTCGCCGGACGGCGACTCGGCCCGGTCCTGTACACCGGCACCATGGCCGCCGTCGTGCTCGGCGGCGCGTCCACGGTCGGCGGCGTCGGACTCGGCTACAAGTTCGGCATCTCGGGCATGTGGTTGGTGGTGGCCATCGCCATCGGCCTGTTGCTGCTGAGCCTCGTCTTCGCCGGCCGCATTCAACGGCTGAAGGTCTACACCGTCGCGCAGATGCTGAAGTTGCGTTACGGCGTGGATGCCACCGCCGCGTCCGGGATCGTCATGGTGGCATACACATTGATGCTGTCGGTCACCTCGACCATCGCCTACGCGACGATCTTCAACGTGCTGTTCGACACCAACCGCACGCTGTCGGTGATCATCGGCGGCGCCATCGTGATGCTCTACTCGTCGATCGGCGGCATGTGGTCGATCACCTTGACCGACATGGTGCAGTTCCTCCTGAAGACCATCGGCATCTTCTTCCTGCTGCTGCCGTTCACCTGGAACAGGGCGGGCGGCCTGGACGGCATCCGCGAGCGCGCCGGCGACAGCTTCTTCGACCTGGGCGCCATCGGAACTCAGACGATCATCACGTACTTCGTGGTGTACAGCTTCGGCATGCTGATCGGCCAGGACATCTGGCAGCGCGTCTTCACCGCCCGCTCGCCCGGGGTCGCCAAGTGGGGCGGAACCACCGCGGCGGTGTACTGCCTGCTGTACGGCGTCGCCGGCGCGCTCATCGGCATGGCCGCCTCCACGTTTCTGCCCAAGGTGAAGGCGAAGGACGACGTGTACGCCCTGATCGCCGAGACGATCCTGCCGGTGGGCATCAGCGGCATCGTGCTCGCCGCCGCCGTTGCGGCGATGATGTCGACGGCCTCGGGCGCCCTGATCGCCACCGCCACCGTGGCGCGGACGGACGTAAAGCCGCTGCTGGCACGGATTTTCGGCCGCGACACCGACGGCGTCGACGATGACGCCGAGCGGGACGTGCACTCCGACCGGCTCTACGTCGTGGCGTTGGGCATCGCGGTCATCGTGATCGCCGCCCTACTCAATGACGTCGTGAACGCGCTGACCGTCGCCTACGACATCCTGGTCGGCGGCCTGTTGGTCGCGATCCTCGGCGGGTTCCTGTGGAAGCGCGCGACGGGGGTCGGGGCCCTGTGCTCGATGGCCGCGGGCACCGTGGTCACGCTGGGCACGATGGCGATCTTCGGGATCGCCGCCAACGAGCCGATCTACTATGGGTTGGCCGCGAGCCTGATCGGCTACGTCGTCGGCAGCCTGCTGACCCCGCGCACTCCGACCGAGGTGCTGCGGGTGTGGGACGACAGGCTGGCGGGCAAGGACGTCGACGCGACCGTTGGTCACGCAAACGCGTAAGGCCCGCCGAAGTTTCCGATCTGACTGGTGTGGCTGACCAACCCGTCGTGTTCGTCCCAGGCGTGCAGCATGCAGGCCCGCGGGCCAACGCGGCTGGCAGGCTCGGCGGAGGCCAGTAGCCTCAGGTCGATCTCGGTTGCCGTACTCGGGCAGGCGCTGACCACGGTATTCGCCCAGCGCTTGAACATCGAGCGGTGCACGTGCCCGCAGAGCACCCTCTCGACGTTGTCGAATCGCTCGACGACCGCCCGCAGTTGACTCTCCTCGAAGTAGCGGTACTGGTCCATGTACGCAATGCCGCAGACGAACGGAGGATGATGCAGCATCAGCAGTGTCGGCTTCTCGCGGTCCCGTGCCAGCGTGTCCGCAAGCCAGTCCAGGCCTTCGGGATCGATGTGCCCGTGGTGCATCCCGGGGACCGTGGAATCCAGCCCGATGATGCGCACGGGGTACTCGTCGACGCAGTAGTGCAGCGGACCGCGGCGCGGCAGATACTCGTGATCGGAGAACGCCTCTCGCAGGTTCTGCCTGTCATCGTGGTTGCCGGGAATGACGAGGTAGGGAATCGGGAGTCCGGCAAGAATCTCCCGAAGAGCGGCGTACTCCTCCGGTCGGCCCCCGTTGACGAGGTCGCCGGTGAACAGCACCAGATCTGGGCGTCGGTCCATGGCCACGACGTGGTCGATGGCCTCGACCAGCTGAGCGTTGGAATCGACCAGCCCGTGGAAGAGCTTCCCTTTCGGGCGCACGTGTGGGTCCGACAGCTGAGCGATCAACATCCAAATTCCCCTAATCCCTGAGATTCGAATGCTATGTCGTTTCAGGCGGACCCGTGCCTAGACTCATCGGTTAGCCAGTCTGGCGCGGGTCGAGGAGGCCGCGATGCGGGTCGGAAGTCGCCGAGTTCTGTTGGCTTGGCTGATGACTGCGCTCGTGATGCTGCCGGGTTGTGGTCCCGTCGCCACCGACACCTCGATTCCTACGACGTCGACGCCGGTGTCATCGGTATCGACGACACCGGCGCCGACCATCGCGGCACCACCCATGCCTCTGGGACCCGAGACGCACAAGTGGGTCGACCTGCAGGTCGGCGATTGCATCGCCGAGGTTCCCGCCGTCGATCTCGGCGCCGTGGCCGTTTCGCTCGTCGACTGTGCGGACGCACACGCGGCTGAGGTCTACCTCCGTGCGCCGGTGGAGGTGAACGCAGCCATCACCGACGTGGCCAACCGCGCATGCGTCGACGACTTCTCCGACTACACGGGCCGTCCCGTCGAGGGTGGCCCGTACGCGGTGACCTATCTGATCGACTCCAATCAGGACCGGACGGCGAACAATCCGCTGCCGAGCACGGTCATCTGCCTGCTGCAGTCCGCCAGCGGTCGACCGCTGACGGGGACCGCGCGGGGCTGAGGTCGATGGGGCAACCGTCGGCCGCGTGAGGCTGTAGTTGCCGAGGCCTCCACTCGAGAAACCTCTCGGTACTTGCAGGCTCAAACTTCGTCGGTGCTCGGCGACGGGAGCGAGTGACGTTTCGCGGGCGTGACGGATGAGTTCCGCGCACGAGACCGTTTCCTCACCGCACCCGATCGCCTCGCGGACCTTCGCGTGACATGGTCCAATGAGATTGAGCCCCAATGGATTCCCGAAAGTAGGACTACTTGCCCACGTATGGATACGAGTGCGCGCCGTGTGGCGGCTTCGACCTCGTCCGTCCGATGGCGCAGGCCGGTGACCCCGCGGCCTGTCCATCCTGCGGGCACGGCGCGCGACGCGTGTTCGGCCTGCCGGCCCTGCGTTCACTGGACCCGAGCCTTCGCCGAGCCATGGACTCGAGCGCGCGAAGCGCCGACGCCCCGTCGGTGGTGTCGACGGTGCCGGGACGCTCACGACGGGCCACCCGCACCACGACCGATCCTCGCCACGCCCGGCTGCCCCGTCCTTGAGGAGTTGAGAGATGCCCGACGTCGTGTTCACCGTCGACCAGGCCCGTTCGATGCGCGATCAGGTGGTGCCCGGTCACAACCGGTGGCACCCGGACATTCCACCCGCGGTGACCGTGCGGCCGGGCCAGTCCATCCGCGTGGAGTGCCGCGAATGGACCGACAATCAGATCGGCAACAACGACTCCGCCAACGACGTGCGCGACGTCGACCTGACCCATGCGCACATGCTCTCGGGGCCGATCTACGTCGAGGGCGCCGAGCCCGGTGATCTGCTCGTCGTCGACATCCTCGACCTCGGACCCGTACCCCAAGAAGTCGGGGACGCGCCCGGCCAGGGCTGGGGCTACACCGGCATCTTCGCCAAGGCCAACGGTGGCGGCTTCCTCACCGACTACTTCCCCGACGCCTACAAGGCGATCTGGGACTTCTCCGGCCAGAAGTGCACGTCACGACACCTCCCGGGTGTCGAGTTCACCGGCATCACCCATCCCGGCCTGTTCGGCACGGCTCCGTCGCCGGAACTGCTGGCGCGGTGGAACACGCGCGAGCAGGCGCTCATCGACACCGATCCTCAGCGGATCCCGGCGTTGGCACTGCCTCCGCTGGAGGAGTCGGTGCTCGGCGGCACCGCCACCGGCGACGTCCTGACCAAGATCGCGAAGGAGGGCGCGCGCACCGTGCCCGCCCGTGAGAACGGCGGCAACCACGACATCAAGAACTTCACCCGCGGGTCCCGGGTGTTCTATCCGGTGCACGTGCCCGGCGCACTGTTCTCCGGCGGAGATCTGCACTTCAGTCAGGGCGACGGTGAGATCACCTTCTGCGGTGCCATCGAGATGGGCGGATTCATCGACTTCCACGTCGACCTGATCAAGGGCGGCATGGAGACCTACGGGGTCACCACGAACCCAATCCTGATGCCCGGCAACGTCGAACCGCGCTACTCGGAGTTCATCACCTTCATCGGCATCGGCGTCGATCACGACACCGACACCCAGTTGTACAACGACGCGACCGTCGCCTACCGCAACGCGTGCCTGAACGCCGTGACGTACCTGCAGAAGTTCGGCTACTCCGGGCCGCAGGCGTACCTGCTGCTGGGCGCCGCGCCGATCGAGGGCCGCGTCAGCGGGGTAGTCGACATTCCGAATGCCTGCTGTTCGCTGTATCTTCCGACGGCGATCTTCGACTTCGACATCCGACCGTCGGCGTCCGGGCCCGTCACGGCCGACCGCGGGACCTGTGCGGTCTCGTCGTAAGCGCCGGACGTAGCCGCTCCGGTGTGACGGCGACGCCCACCTCCAGATCGCGGATCAGCGCATGCGCGAAGTCCACCAACCCCGGGACGTCGATGGAGTACGGCGCGGGCCGTGCCGTGTCGGCGAGGCGCAGTGCCGCGCGGCGCAACAGGGTGATCGCGCCGTCGACGTTGCCGCGCTGGACGTGCGTGACGCCGACCATGAGCTGGGCCAGGCCCTGCCACAGCACCTTCTCGTCGTCCGGCCCGTTCTTCCACGCGGCCTCGAGAACCTCGTGTGCGTTGAACGCCAGGCCCCGGTCCAGCAGATCCTTGGCGTAGGCGAGGGTGTCGACGGGTGGCAGGTCGAGATCGTCGGGAATGCGCGGCACGCCCTCGCTACCGAGCGGAAGCGGCCGGCCGAGGGCGTCACGCGGCCGGGTGTTGCGGGGCCGGCCTGCGTCGTCGCGATCACGGTCGGCCATCTACCCATCATGGCAATCGGCGGGCAGCAGGAGGGTCGTCGGTCCTATCGTGGCGGCATGAGCGCCAACGGCGAGCAGCGCGACGGGGTCAACCTGACCAACCTCGACCAGCCACTGAGCCCCGACGCCGGCGCCACGAAGCGCGACCTGGTCGACTACCTGGATGCGGTGGCCGACCGGATCCTGCCCGGCCTCGTCGGCCGCCCCCTGACCGTGCTGCGGGTATTGCGCGGGCAGGCACCGTTCATGCAGAAGAACGTGCCGAAGTACACCCCGGACTGGGTGCGCACCGTGACCATGTGGGCCGAGGCCTCCAAGCGCGAGGTGCACTACGCGCTGTGCGACGACCGACGCACCCTGCTGTGGTTCGCCAACCAGCGCGCCATCGAATACCACCCGACACTCGGGCTTGCCGACGACATCTACCGACCCACACACCTGGTGCTCGATCTCGACCCGCCCGTCGACCACGACTTCGCCGCCGTGGTCGCCGTCGCGCACCTGGTCCGTCGTGCGCTCGAGGACTGCGGCCTGCAGGGTGCCGTGAAGACCAGCGGCGCCAAGGGCATTCACGTGTTCGTGCCGATCGACGATCACGCCCCGGTCGAGGACGTCGCCGGCGCCACCCGCGCGCTGGCGGCCCGCGCCGAAGCGCTGGACCCGGACATCGCGACCACGTCGTTCATCGTGGAGGACCGTGGCGGCAAGGTGTTCGTGGACTCCACCCGGGCCGGCGGCGCCACGGTCGTCGCGGCGTACAGCCCACGGCTGCGAGCGGGGACACCGGTGTCGTTTCCGCTGCAGTGGTCCGACCTCGACCGGATCTCCCCCGCCGACTTCACGGTGCACACCGCGATCGACGCACTCGCCGGAGCCGACCCGTGGGCGACGTCGATGCCCGCGCCGCAACGACTGCCCGACGACCTGATCGAACAGGGCCGCACCATTCCCGTCGCCCGCGTGGCCGCCATGCACGAGGGCAAACGGCGAGCCCGCGCCCGCCGGGCGGCAGAGAGCTGACCGGGCACATCAGAACATCGGGCCGTGGTCACGCAATACTGTTGGGATGCTCGACGCTCCGAAACGCGACGACGGCCATCCCGCGCCGACGCCGGTGAGCGCCGCGCCCAGGACGATGATGACGCCCTCAACAGGACGAATATGGCAATGACGACCCCTCAGCACCTGTCGGACCGCTACGAAGTCGGGGAAATCCTCGGGTTCGGCGGCATGTCCGAAGTCCACCTCGCCCGTGACCTGCGGTTGCACCGCGACGTGGCCGTCAAGGTGCTGCGCACCGACCTGGCCCGCGACCCCAGCTTCTACCTGCGGTTTCGCCGGGAAGCCCAGAACGCCGCGGCGCTGAACCACCCCGCGATCGTCGCGGTGTACGACACCGGCGAAACGCAGACCGCCGACGGGCCGCTGCCCTACATCGTCATGGAGTACGTCAACGGCGTCACGCTGCGCGACATCGTCCACACCGAGGGCCCGATGGACGCCACCCGGGCCATCGAGGTCATCGCCGACGCGTGCCAGGCGCTGAACTTCAGCCACCAGCACGGCATCATCCACCGCGACGTCAAGCCCGCCAACATCATGATCAGCAAGGCCGGCGCCGTGAAGGTGATGGACTTCGGCATTGCCCGCGCGCTGGCCGACGGCGGCAACCGACTCACCAAGACCTCCGCCGTCATCGGCACCGCCCAATACCTGTCGCCCGAGCAGGCCAGCGGCGACTCCTCCGTCGACGCCCGCTCCGACGTGTACTCACTGGGCTGCGTGCTCTACGAAATGCTCACCGGGGAGCCGCCCTTCGTCGGGGACTCGCCGGTGGCGGTCGCCTACCAACACGTGCGCAAGGCGCCAGTGCCGCCCTCGCAGCGCCACGACGGCATCTCGCCCGAGCTGGACGCCGTGGTGCTCAAGGCGCTGACGAAGAACCCGGAGAACCGGTACCAGACCGCCGCCGACATGCGCGCCGATCTGATCCGGGTGCACAGCGGTGAAGCGCCAGAAGCTCCGAAGCTCTTCACCGACGCCGAACGCACGACCATGACGTCGGCGCCCGCCAGCCACCGACGTTCACATCCCACCCAACAGATCTCCGTGCCGACGGGCGATCCCGGCCGCGGCCGGTCGGTCGGACGCTGGCTGATGGCGGGCGCCATCCTCGCCGTGCTGGCCCTCGTGGTGACCGTTGGGATCAACGTTATCGGCACACGCCCCACGCAACAGATACCCGACCTCAGCGGAAAGTCAGAGGAAGTCGCCGTCCGCACGTTGCAGGACCGTGGGTTCAAGACCACCGTTGAGCGGCAAGAGAATTCCGGCGTCGACAAGGGTCTGGTCATCAGTACCAATCCGGCTGCCAACGAGGCCGCTGCCGAGGGCGACGAGATCACGGTCAACGTGTCGGCCGGAGCCAAGGAGGTCAAGGTTCCTGACGTCGCCGGCATGAGCCCTGACGCAGCCCAAGACAAGCTCAAGGACGCCGGCTTCAAGAACTTGAAGCCAACCGCTGTGCCGCACCCGATCGTGCCCAAGGGCACCGTCATCGGCACCGTCCCGGCGGCCAATCAGACGACGGCAGTCACCGACGAGATCACCATCCAGGTCAGCTCGGGTACCGGAACCGCGGAGGTTCCCGACTGCGCCCGGCAGACGGTCGACGTGTGCCGGGAGCTACTCCGGGTGTCTGGATTCAACCCCGACGACGCCATTGCGGTCGATGCGGACGGTGTCGAGCCCCCGGGTCAGGTGGTCGGCACCGATCCTCCCGCTCGGGCCGTGGTACCGGTGGAGACCCCAATTCAGATAAAGGTATCGCGCGGTAACCAAATCACGATGCCTAACCTCATGGGCAAGGTGTGGGATGAAGTCGTCCCGTTGATGCAGAGCAAGGGATGGGACGGCCCGTGGGACAACCACGACGTCCCCGCCGGAGATGGCAACCGCGCCAAGGTGATCTCCCAGGAACCGCAGGCGGGACAACCCGTGCTCAAGACCGGCACCATCAAGCTGACGTTCGGGGCGTAACGCGGAGATCGACTTCGCGCCGATCGTGTTTCGTCCGACCCCGACCGGGTTACGCCATAGGCATGCGACAGATCAATTCACGCACGTTAGCGGTGATCGGCGTGTTGGCGACCGCCGTACTGACCGCATGCCTGGTGTTGCCCGTGTCGCGGCAGTTCGGGACGGTGGAGGGCAGCTGGCTAGGTGCTGCGCTCTTCCTCGTGCCCACGATCGCGCTGTTGATCGCAACCGGCTTTCGCTACTACGGGCTGTGGCGCAGTGTCGAGGTGGCCGTCGTCGTCATGGTGATCACGGCGTTCGTCACCGTCGCGGTGTCGGCCTTCGGCTTCGCGGGTGCGCTCAGTGGGTCGATCGCCGGGGCGCTCTTCGCCGTCATGTTGTTCGGCGGGCCTGCGCTGTCGGTGATCGTTCTGGGTCTGCTGGCGACGCGCATCGCCAGGGCCGAGGAGCAACCCGTCGACCGCGCGCGCGAACACGCAATGCACTGACGACAGCGACTTAAAGGGCTTCTCTGCGTATCGAGTTCGCGATCGTTCGAAAACGCCCGTCGGCGTCGGGCGTCGTCGGCGCCCGGCGTTGGCACGTCTCTCACCTGGATGATGCCGTGATGGCTGGGTAACCAGCACGGCGAAAGAGGCGTCCCGACGCCCGCGTGTGGGTAATAGTGACCCCGTCCGCACGCATGCCGTGCTCGACTTCGAGGGAGGCGATGACATGCATGACGTACCGATCCCTTCGACGGCGATAGTGCCCGCCGCTGGACTGGGCACGCGTTTCCTGCCGGCCACCAAGACCGTGCCCAAGGAGATGCTGCCGGTCGTCGACACGCCTGGCATCGAGCTCGTTGCCGCAGAAGCCGCCGAGGCCGGTGCCGATCGGCTGGTGATCGTCACATCGGAGGGCAAGGACAGCGTCGTCGCCCACTTCATCGCCGACAGGGAGTTGGAGGACCGGCTTGCGGCCCGCGGGAAGCGGGCCATGCTCGCCAAGGTGCGTCGCGCTCCTGATCTGATCAAGGTCGAGTCCGTGGTGCAGTCGGAGCCACTTGGGCTCGGGCATGCGGTGTTGTGTGTCGAACCGGTGCTGTCCGACGACGAAGACGCCGTCGCGGTGTTGTTGCCCGACGACTTGGTGTTGCCCACGGGTGTTCTGCAAACCATGTCCAACGTCCGCGCCAGGTTCGGCGGGTCGGTCCTGTGCGCCATCGAGGTTCCACCCGACGACGTCACCGCCTACGGCATCTTCGACGTCGAACCCGTTCCGGGAGAGGCGAATACGGACGTCCTCCGGGTCAACGGCATGGTGGAGAAGCCCAGGGCCGGAGAGGCGCCGTCCCCCTACGCCGCCGCCGGACGATACATTCTGGACCGCGCCATCTTCGACGCGCTTCGCCGGTTGCCGACCGATTCCGACCGCGAGATGGAACTGACCGACGCGATCGCGCTGCTGATCGACGACGGACATCCCGTTCACGTCGTCGTGCACCGCGGTTCACGTCATGACCTCGGCAACCCCGGCGGCTACATCAAGGCCGCACTCGACATGGCCCTCGATCGTGACGACTACGGGCCGGGCCTGCGGGACTGGTTGGTCACCCGTCTTGGCAAGACCGCGACCTAAGTTTGTCCAGCGTGCCGATGGGTAGTTCTTCGTTACCAACGAGGGAGCAACACATGGCACGCTCCAACGGCACGCCGCACGGCTTGGCAGCATTACCCGACGCGGCCACGCGATGGGCGGGATCTCAATGGATCAGCACCGTCGCCGCCGCCGTCGGATACGTCATCGCGGGTGCCGCGATCGGATTCCCACACGGTTGGCAGGCGTTCGCGCACTCTGCCGGGGCGCTGGTGAGTCTGCTGATGCTGTTTCTGATCCAGCACACGACCAATCGTGAAAGCAAGGCCATTCTGGTCAAGCTCGACGAACTGATCCAGGCCACCGCCGGTGCGCGAGAAGAAGTGATGGATCTCGAGGACCATCAGGTCAGCGACCAGGAAGACCTCCACGACCAACTACACCACTGATGGGCCATCAGGCCGGATGAGCGCAGTCGCCGAGCAAAGACGTGGTGAGCATGATCCGTCCCAGCGCCACCCACGCCGACCCGAAATACGTTGGATACTTCTCTTCAAGAGTTTGCGCGGCATCGAGCCGGTCGGCGGCGGCATCGGCGTCGTCGGAAGCGCTTTCGGTCGCTGCGGCGGCGACCAGCGCGACCGGATGCTGCCAATCGCTGGCCGCCGATCCGTCCAGATTGCGCAGCGCGGGGACGTCGCCTGCCGCCGTCAGGACGGGCCGCATCGCACCCGCCAATGCACGATCTTCCGGATCGCACGATTCGGCGAAGCGGACCGGAAGGCGGGCAGCGTCGAGGCCGAAGTTGATCGGCCCGCCCGCGGGCGGTTCGATGGGTGTCGCCTGACCGCGGTCGGTGACCTGGACCCAGTCGGGCGGTAGCGCCCCCAGCAGCTGCCAGCTCAGGACCCGCTGCGTGCGGGTGAGGTCGGTCCATCGCCGATCGCCGGTGATGGCGAAGAGTTCGTCCTCGGCGCGAGGACTGAAGTAACCCGGATTGACGACGTACGGCGCTGCGGTGGCCCAATTTCCGGCGACCATGGCGCGTCCCAGGCCGGCCACGGCCGAACCGGCGGGGACCGCGTCGGTTCCGGCTGGCGTCTTGGTCGTGCCGACCTCAACGGTCTCCGTTTGCATGACCGCCGCAGCGAGCTGTCGGCCATCCTCGGTGAGCTGCCGGTCGTCGAATCGGCGCCCGGCGATCACCAATGATCGGGCGACGTCGACGTCGGCGTCGGCAGCACTGTTGGCGTCGGTCACTCGACCGTCCGCCCAGCGCCAGGACAGCAGCCCGTCCGGCCGACGCAAGTGGTCCTTCGTCCAATCCCAGATCGACCGGAACCGGGGCTCGTCACCCACTGCGACGGCGATGAGCATTCCGTACGCCTGTCCCTCGCTCACGACGTCGCCGCCCTCGTCGCGGCGCAACACGCGTCCATCTGATTCGAGGTAGTCGTGCAAGAACTGGCGACCCGAGGTGACGGCGGCGTGTTCCCGCATCGCGGCGACGTCGGAATCGGTCACCCGCGGATCGACGACCCGTGCAATCAACCAGCCGGTGCAGGCGATCAACGTCAGCACCAGCGCAGTACCGAGCGCCGTGCGCAGTTTGCTCACCATGTGCGCCGCCTCGGCCGTGCCCGCGACATCAGAATTGCCGCACCGACGATGACCACCACGCAGCCAACCAGAACGAAACCCCTTCCGTCCGTGGGAACATCGATTAGCGGCTTCACCGGTGCATTCTTCGCGGGCGCCTCCGGCACGAACGCCATCGGCGTCGAAGGGTCGAGTCCGACGGGCGCGTCGGGCACGTCGCGCAACGTCTGCAACCGTGGACCATCCGGTCCGTCGGTCAGCAGGAAGCTCGTCGGCTCACCGCCGACGAGATCGACGGGCAGTCGTACTTCCCGTCCGGCCGCAGTCACCACCGCGGTGTACTGCCCCGCCGGCAATGCGGCATAGCCGGTGACCAAGCTGTAGTCGGCCGTGTTGGCCAGAACGGTCGGGGTCCCCGGGCCATTCGGCGTGAGCGTGAGATTGACGGACCCGACCGCACCCGCGGCCTGCATCAATCGCACCTGGGCGTCGGGCCCGGCCACCGCGGGTTGACCGTCTTGGGCCAGTTCGCCCACGACTTGGTTGGATTCGGATTGGGAGAACAGTGCCAGCGTGTACGCCGCATCCGCATCGAGAGTCAGGACCTGCCGGATCACCGGGGCGCCTCGGCCGGCATGCGTGGTCGCCACGTACGTCCCGGCCGGTACCGAACGGTAGCCCAGCGGGTTGACGTCACTGCGGGTTTGGAGTGAACCGGCGGCGGTTCCGTCGACGCGGATCAGGTCCAGCGTCTCGGCCGGGGCGCCGCGCCGCAGATCCGCTACCCGGAGCATTGCGGCCCCGTCCCGCGGCGGGTCCAGGCCTGGTCCCAAGCCAATGTCCTTGGTGCGGAACGGAAACCGGACCTTCAGGTCGGTGCCGTCGATGGCGACCGACTCGACCGCGAACGGGCCCACCTGACGCTCGAAGAATGCCGCTACGCCTTGCAGCTGGTCGTGCGGCCCAGTGAGCGTCATTTCGCGTCGTGGCGTGCCGGCGACCTGCTCGACGTCGGAGACTGGAAGGTCTTTGAGCACAATGGGTTCCGCGGCAGTAACAACTGCCAGCGTCGCAAGTATGCGCTGATCCACCGTCCGGGACTGCAGAGCGGCTAGCGCGTCGGGATCGGCGTGCCCGGCTAGCCGCGCTGCGAGTTGTCCGGAGAACGCCGGTGCCGCAGGAGTTGCCGGTTTCGATGTCGGCGAGCCGTTGTCGACGCGGAGTACGTCGACGCGCTTGCCTCCGGTGCCGAAGGTGGCTGCGGGCCGCGCGTGCGATATTGCGTCGTTGAGCACGCCGTTGGTGCGCATGTCCGCACGCATGGATGGCGTCGAGACGACCCAGTCGTGGCTCGCCCAGCCGCGTGGTGCCCATGACCGCACCTGCTCGTCGGTGTCCACCTTGTAGGCCCAGATGACGTTGCGCCGGTCCCGACCGTCCCGGACCAGGTCCACCCAGAGTGCGTCGTCGACGATCAGTCGTTCGTCCTTGGGAACGTTCTGCTCGATCCACTGCTGTGCCTGCTGCATCGGTGCGTCGTCATCGGTGTGCAACACACTGCGATAGCTGGGCAGCCACAGCGAGGCCACGATGGCGACGATCAACGTGCCGGCCGCCAGCCCGAGGCGTCGGGAACGTCGCAGACCGACCGACGGCTGTGCGACCGGGCGTCTCAGGTAACGCACTGCCACCTCGCCGGTGCCGGCTATCAGAAGTGCCGCCAGTGGCACCACGGACAGCACGAAGGGCACCGGCAGGTATCCGGGACGAACGATCGTCGCGATGAGGATCATCAATCCGACGGCGAACGGCCTCAATCGGTCGACGAAGAATGCGGCCACGGCGACCGGCACGGCCAGCACCGGCAGCGCCGGGTCGAGCACGAACCATTCGTCGACGGTGTGACGCTTGAGCGAACCGGGATCGGTGATGGCGCCGCCGGCCGCCCGCTCCCACAGCTGGAACTTGATGCCCTGCCACAAGCTGACGTGCCCAGGTCCGGGAATCAGCTCGCCGCGCACCACCGCCATCAGGACGTAGGTGCTCACCGTCGCGGTGAACACGGTGCCGAACACCGCGAGCGCGTAGCGGCGTGTCGTGGGTGAGGTCCTGGTCCACACCAGCCACACGACCATGGGCGCGAACAGCAACATGGTTTCCTTGGTCAACACGGCGACGCCGAAACACGCAGCGGCGCCGAACATCGCCGACAGCCGGTGGCGCGGTGAACAGATGAGCACCAACGCCGTGAGCAGCCACGCGATCGCGAGGTTGTCCAGGTACACCGTGCGGCTCAACGCGATCGACAACGGCGAGACCGCGAAGATCACCACCGCCGCGGCACTCGCCCACCGCGACATGTCGACACGACGAGCCAGGAGCCACAGCAGGCCGGCGGTGAGCACGGCAACGGCGACCATGAGATAACGTCCGGCGGCGACCGCGTTGCCGCCGAAGTCGGGACCGGAAATCGCCGTCCACAGCGCCAATTGGAGCCAGCCGGCTGGCGGGTGGTCGTACCAGTACGTGTAGTGGGCGATCTCTCCCCAGTGCGCCACGGCGTATGCCTGGGCGACGTAGGTACCTTCGTCGTCGAGCCGGGCGGGAGACCCCGTGAGGTTGATCAACCGGAGTATTGCGGTGAGCGCCAGGAGGATCCCCACGATGGGGATCGAAGGGTTGAGTCGTCGCAGCCGATTCATGCCGCCGTCTTCTCCCTCTGCACCGCGGTGCGGTGGGCGTTGGCATGCTCCGTCTTCTCCCAGCCGCCCTGACCCCGCATCTCACGCCACACCGAACGCACCGCGGCCACCGCGAGCAGCAATTGGTACGGGAATGTGCCGAGCAGCAGTCGCACGCGGTCCCACCATCGGATCCGGATGCCGAAGTCCCGTCCGAATTCACCGAGCGCGGCAGCCTCGACGGCCATGGTCACCAGCGTGAGCGCAAGCGGAAGGAACGTCACCAATGCCACGGGCACAACGACTTTCAGCAGAAACATCGACAAGACCGAAAGAGGCAACAACACCCCCGTCGCCGCCTGAAGGAACGGCATCGCGAGCGTGTAGCGAGCCAACCAGCGTTGTCTGCGGCTGGGCAGCTTGCGCCACTCGCCCTTGCGGAGCACCTGCAGGAAGCCCTGGTCCCACCGCGTGCGCTGTTTCACCAGCGCCCGTATCGAATGCGGCGTCTCCTCGCGCGTCACCACTTCCGGGTCGTACGCGACGGCCACGGTCGCGCCGCGGGTCGACAGCCGCACCCCGATTTCGCAGTCCTCGGCCAAGCAGTGGGAATCCCATCCCCCCGCGCTGCGGAGCAATTCGGTGCGGGTGAACACCGTATTGCCGCCGAGCGGGATGAACCGTTGCTCGGCGTGGAAGTGCAAGCGCGAGCGGAACCAGAAGTAGTACTCGAGGCAATTGCGCAACGACCACCAGCTCGTGCGGACGTTCATCAATTGGACGCCCGCCTGGACGACGTCTGCGCCGGACTCCTCGAACCGCGCTTCGACGAGGCGCAACAAGCCGGGATGCACCTCGTCCTCGGCGTCGAAGATTCCGACGACCTCGCCCCGGCATTGGGGCAGCGCGGTGTTCAGCGCCTTCGGTTTGTTCTTCGACAGATGGCGGTCCATGACCACCCGCACGGTGCGAGGGTGGCGAGCGGCTGCAGCGCGGGCCACGTGTTCCGTCTCCGGATCGTCGTGACCGATGATCACGATCACCTCGTAGAAGGGGTGGTCGAGACGGGCCAGCGCCTCGATCGTGTCACCGAGGACGTCCTGTTCGTGGCGAGCAGGAAGCAACAACGAGAACGAACGGTGGGCGCCGGCGTTTCTGCGCCGAAAGCCGGTGGCTGCCAAGGACTCGGGGGTGTGCCAGGCGTGCAGCATCCACCACAGCGTGGTGCCGGCGACCATGACCAGGGCCAGCGACAGCACCACCAGTACGCCGAAGAGGATGAGCTGAGGCCACCCGAGCGAACTGTCCTCGTGCACGGGCGGCATCGGCGCGGCTTGCGGTGTGGCGCCTGAGAGCGCCTGCACGTTCTCGGCTTGCGGTAGCGCGCCTCCGGAGACTCCGACGAGGTAGGGCGCTTCACCATGCAAACCCGGTGGCGGCTGGCCCGGGGCCGGGCCCGGTGGCTGCTGATCGGCCGGTTTCTGCCCGTCGTCACTCGTCGAAGGGACCGACGGCGGTGCGCCGGACTCATCATGGTGTGACGATGGTCGCCCGCTGAAGATCACCACGGCGACGAACACGGCGACGAGACAAAACGCAGCAAAGGTCCGGTTGAAGCGGGTCATACGGATTCCCCTCGAGGCATCGCCTCACCGGACGACATTGGCACAGTGAGGCTTCGATCGGGTTCTGTCCCGTTCCCCGCAACCGGACAGCGCGTACTCGAACCAAACGGTAGCCCGTCGGGCACTACTTCAAACCGGCCGAATTCGGTGAATTGGACGGCGTCATTTCACGCCAAACATCGCCCTATTTCCACGTCATTGGAATCTAAACGCGGTGTGATGAAGAAAGATTGATCAGCGGCGTTCCTGCAGTCGTGCTCAGCCAGGCATTCCCGGCACGTTCGGAACCTTCGGCGGATTGGGCACGGCGGGCGGTCCAGGAACCGCCGGCGGATTCGGGACCTCGACGTTCGGCGGCGGCGGAACTGCCGGCGGCACGACGGTGACCGGCGGCGGTGAGACGGGCGGTGGCGACGGAATCACCGTGGCAGGTGGGTTGATCGTCACCGTGTCGGTACCCGTCGGCGCCTGGGTCGTGGTGGTCGTCGTCGTGGTCGTCGTCGTGGTTGATTCGTCGCCGTCCTTGTCCCCGCCGCAGCCGGCGGCCAACGGGCTGATGCTGATGGCGGCGACCACGGCGATCACCTGTGGCCAGGATGTGCGATTGATCATGTCAGCCTCGCTTCATCGTGAGCCGGTCCGGCGTCCGGCCTCGTCGACGGCTACCCACGGCAAGGCGCGGCAAACCGGCAATCGTTAGCTGGCGGGCGATCACACCCACGGGACGCCACTCCATGCGCCCGCGTTCGATGCTTAGGGTAGCCTAAGCTTGATGAGCTTCTCGCATGCCTCCGTAATCGAGACGGTTCAATTGAATCCGCGCCTGCGCCGGATCACGTTGCGCGTCGATGATCCCGAATCGCTGGACGTGCAGCGGGCCGGCGACTCTGCGGTCGGCGTCTACTTCCCCACCGCGGAGCCTGCGTCCGGCGCGGAGGGCCGCAACTACTCGGTGCGACGCCATGACGGCGACGTGATCGACCTCGACGTCGTCTTGCATGCCCGCGGGCCAGGAACGATGTGGGCGACGTCTGCCGCCCCCGGCGACCGGGTGGGACTCGACCACGCCCGGTCCTGGTACCGCCCTGAGCCGATTACCGACTGGCAGCTTCTGGTCACCGATCTGTCCGGCCTACCCGCCACGGCACGCATCATCGAGGAGTTGCCCGGCGGCGTCCCCGTCACCGCCATCGTGGAAGTAGCCGACCGAGACGACCTGGAGTATCTGCCTTCGCACCCGGACGTGACCGTCGTCCCCAGTATCGGCAGCGGAAATGGCCACGCACCAAGTCAACTCGCACACCTGGTTCGCGAGCTGACGCTGTCAGTCGGTCGCGGCTACTGCTGGTTCGCGGGCGAGGCCTCCGAATCCCGAGCCGTCCGCAAGCACCTCCGCGCCCGCGGCTGGACCATCGACCAGTACGACATCACCGGGTACTGGCGGTTTGACTCCGAAACGTGGGACCAGAAGTTCGCGCTCGTCGAAGACGACGTGCTTCCCGTGTACGAGAAGGCGCTCGCCGACGGCAAGGGCGACAAGGTGGCGTCCGAGGAGTTCGACGATGCACTCGAACGAGTCGGCCTCTAGACGCCGTGACCGCCACCGCCCCTGCGCTTGCGGCGCCGCCTCTCGTTCCGCCGACGCGTGCAACGCGACGCCGACGGGCCGTGGGGCTCGTCGGCGCCGTGGCACTGCTCGCCGCGACGTGCATCGCGAGCCTCGCCGTCGGCACCGAAAACGTAGCCCTGTCAGCCGTCTGGCACGCCGTGACGAACTACCAGGACGTCGGCGACCAGTGGATCGTGCACGATCTGCGCGTTCCTCGCACCGTGCTCGCGCTGCTCGTCGGCGTGGCCCTCGGACTGTCGGGAACCCTGATCCAGGCGGTGGGACGCAATCCGCTGGCCGACGCGGAGATCCTCGGAATCAACTCCGGCGCAGCGTTGTTCGTCGTCTGCGCCATCGCATTCCTTGGCCTGACCGGCATCTGGACCTACATCTGGTTCGCGTTCGCCGGTGCGCTGTTCGCGATGCTGGTGGTCTACCTGGTCGGCATGACGGGCCGCGCCACGGTCACCCCGATCCGCGTGCTGCTCGCCGGCGTCGCCGTCGGCGCGGTGATGGACGGCATCGGATACGCGGTTCGGTTGCGCAACCCGCGCGCCTTCGACAACATGCGGTTCTGGGACGCGGGGGCGCTCGACGGCCGCTCCCTCGAAGTGGCCGCGGCCGTCGCCCCATTCATCGCCATCGGTGTTGGCTTGTGCATCGTCGTGGGGCGTTCGCTCAACGTCACCGCGCTCGGTGACGATCTGGCGAAGACCGTCGGCGGCAACGTGGCCCGCACCCAGGCGCTGAGCCTGATCGCCGTCACCCTGCTGGCGGGCGCGGCCACTGCCGGCGCGGGCCCCATCGGCTTCGTCGGCCTGATGGTGCCGCATGCGGTGCGACGATTCACGGGACCGGACTGGCGCTGGATCCTCGCCTACGCCACCGTCGTTGCACCGGCCCTGCTGCTGGCCGCCGACATCCTCGGGCGGGTGGTCATCCGTCCCGCCGAACTGCCCGCAGGCATCGTCACCGCGTTCCTCGGTGCGCCGGTCCTCATCTGGCTGGTCCGCAGGCGGGCTGTTGATCAGTCATGACGATCGTCGAGAACCCTTCACACCAGGTTGAATTCGGCCGCCGTCAACTCGTGTTCCGGATCGGCAGCCTGTCCGCACGAGCATCGTGGCGTGCGGTCACCGTCGTCGCGTCGCTACTGATCGCCGCCGTCGTGGTCGCGGTGCTGACGCTCGGCATCGGCAAGTTCACCGTCGCGCCCGCCGACGTGCTCGGCGTCCTGTTGGGCACCAACACGTCGTTCGACCGGGTGGTCGTCCTGGAATGGCGGATGCCCCGCATGTTGATGGCGTTGCTCATCGGCGCCGCACTGGGCGTTTCGGGAGCGATCTTCCAGGCCCTGACCCGCAACCCGCTGGGCAGCCCGGACATCATCGGGGTGAACACGGGCGCCTACACCGGCGCTCTGATCGTCATCGCCGGCCTCGGTGGCGGGTACTACGCCGTGGCGGCCGGAGCGTTGGTCGGCGGTCTCGTCACCGCCGTCGTCGTGTACGCCCTCTCCTACCGCAACGGCGTGGCGGGCTACCGGCTCATCGTCGTGGGCATCGCGGTCAGCGCGGTGGTGAGTTCGGTCAATCAGTGGATCGTGCTCAAGATCGACCTCCACACCGCCATCACCGCCTCGGTGTGGCAGCAGGGCACGCTCAACGGATTGAGTTGGGAGCAAGTGATTCCCATGTCGATCTGCCTGCTCGTCGTGGCCGTGGTGCTGGTGGCGCTGGGGCCGCAGCTGCCGGTGTTGCAAATGGGCGACGATGCCGCAGGCGCACTGGGCGTGCGGCCGGAGCGCGCCCGGTTGGCGTACCTCGTCGCCGGCGTCGGCCTGGTGGCCGTGGCCTGCGCCGCGGCCGGGCCGGTGTCGTTCGTCGCGCTCGCCGCCCCGCAGATCGCACGCCGGCTCACCGCGAGTCCCGGCGTGGGCCTGATCCCATCGGCGGCGATGGGCGCGGTGCTGCTCCTGGTGAGCGACGTCCTCGCCCAACAGTTGTTCGGTGGGAGCGAACTGCCCGTGGGCGCGGTCACCGTATCGCTCGGCGGGGTGTATCTGATCTACCTGCTCATCTCGCAGGCGCGCCAACGTTGATGCCGCAGAAGGTGGTTACCCCGTGACAGTAGAGTTCGGCCCCCGACTCCGCGCTGACCATCTCTCGATCGGTTACGGCGAGAAGCCCATCATCGCCGACCTGTCCGTCGAGGTGCTCGACGGCCGCGTCACTGCGATCGTCGGGCCCAACGCGTGCGGCAAGTCCACCTTGCTGCGGGGCCTGGCCCGGCTGCTGAAACCGTCCGGCGGTCAGGTCATTCTCGACGGCCACGACATCGGCAGCATGCACACCAAGGAGGTCGCCCGCCGGCTGGGCCTGCTCCCCCAGACCTCGATCGCCCCGGAGGGCATCACCGTCGCCGACCTGGTGTCCCGCGGCCGGTTCCCACATCAGAAGGTGTTGCGCCAGTGGTCCCTCGACGACGAGGATGCGGTTGCCGACGCGATGCGGCGCACCGGGGTGACCGACCTGGCCGGGCGTCTCGTCGATGAACTGTCCGGCGGTCAGCGCCAACGGGTTTGGGTCGCCATGGTGCTCGCCCAGCAGACGCCGCTGGTGCTGCTCGACGAGCCGACCACCTACCTCGACATCGCCCATCAGGTGGAACTGCTCGACCTGTTCGCCATGCTCAACCGCGAGCAGAACCGCACCGTGGTTGCGGTGCTCCACGACCTCAACCACGCCTGCCGCTACGCCGACCAGATCATCGCCATGAAGTCGGGAAGCGTGGTCGCGCAAGGCGATCCGCACTCCGTCATCACCGAGGAGCTCGTCGAGGCGGTGTACGGCCTGAAGTGTCAGATCATCGACGATCCGCAGACCGGGACCCCGCTGGTGATCCCCCGGGCGTCGCCGCACGTCACGGTTCGGAGGTGAGGTACCCGCCACCGTGTCCGAAGTAGGCCAACGCATCGTGGTCGACACCGTCATCGGTGCGCACGACGTCGAGCACCAGCCCAGGCGATTGCCCGCGGAAGGCGTCGGCCCCGGCGACGATCACCATTCCGCCGTCCTCCTCGATGAACACGCGTCCCGGCGTGCCGCCGTAGACGCATCGCGATACGTGCGACGTGATCAGCCGAAGGCGTTCGCCACGAAAGTAGGTGTAGGCGTTGGGGTATGGATCCGACAGCGCGCGTACGAAGCGCTCGATGTCGACCGCCGGCCATGTCCAGTCGACGACGCTGTCGCGGTCGGAGCGCTTGTGGAAGAACGTCCGCTGGCTCAGGTCCTGCGGTACCGCCATGGCCGTACCGAACTCCAACTGGTCCAGCGCCTCGGTGAGCACCTCGGGCACCAGATCCAGGGTGTCGAGCACCAGGCTGGTGCCGGTACTGGTCGGGGTGATCTCGACGGCGCGCTGCACCAGGATGTCGCCGGTGTCCAGTTCGGCATCCATCATGTGCGCGGTCAGCCCGGTGTGCGTGGCACCGCTGATCAACGACCAGATGACCGGGGAGAACCCGGTGAATCTCGGCAACAGCGAGTCGTGCAGGTTCAGGGTGCCATGGGTGGGGATGCCGAACAGGTCCTCCGGCAACCGGGTGCGCCAGTTGTTGGCGACCATGACGTCGGGCGCAAGGGCCGCCACTAGTTCGATCAACTCCGGTGTGGGACGCTTGGCGAGAAAGACCTCGATGCCCTCGCTGCGCGCGAGGTCCTCCACCGAGTCGGCCCAAATCGACTCGTACGCATGGTCACTCGCCGGATGTGTCACGACCAGACACACTTCGTGCCGCGACTTCAACAGCGCCTGGAGGGTGCGATGCCCCCACGTCTGGTATCCGAACATGACGACGCGCACAGTGCTCTCCCAATCCGAAGCGGTACCCAACAATGGTTAGCCTAACCTTTGATAGCATGCCTTCCGAACACGGCGGGCACCATGCCCACGGGGAGGAGCGCTTTGTCCAACAATCCGTTTGACGATCAGGATGGCCGTTTTCTGGTGCTCGTCAACGACGAAGAGCAGTACTCACTCTGGCCGACGTTCGCCGCAGTGCCTGCCGGCTGGGCGGTGGCGTTCGGCGGACCCGACGGTGTCGATCGTGAGAGCGCCCTGCGCTACGTCGACGAGACGTGGACTGACATGCGTCCACGATCACTGCGGGAACGCATGAACGACGCAGCCGCGCACTCCCCGTCGCCCGCGTGAGCGCTGTCGCCAAGCACGACGGCTCTTGGACCGGTGCAGCGGTGTTGCGCCGCACGGTTACCCGCAATCTGCGTTGGCTGATGTCCGGTACCGGCCTGATCGCGCTGCACCAATTGTGCGAGGTTTCGGTACCGGTGCTGATCGGCATCATCGTCGATCGTGCCGTCACCACCGGCAGCGTGCCCGCGATCATCGGTTGGATTGCGGTGCTCGCAGCGATGTTCCTCGTCCTGACGGTGGTGTACCGCTTCGGCGCCCGGCTGCTGATGTTCGCCATCGCCCGCGAATCGCATCTGCTCCGAGTCGAGCTGAGCAGCAAGATCCTCGACCCGCTCGGCATCCGCACCGACTACAAAGTCGGTGAGCTGCTGTCGATTTCGTCGAGCGACGCCGACGACACGTCGTACCTACTCGACTACATTCCTCGCGTCGCCGCAGCAGTGGTGGGCACCGTCGTCTGCGGTGCCGTGCTGCTGAGCATCGATCTGCCGCTGGGCCTCATGGTGCTGATCGGTGTGCCCGTCGTCGTGGCGGGTCTGCAGCTCACGGCGCCGATGATCGCCAGGCGCGTCGAGGAGCAACAGGCGGAGGTGGGTCGTGCCACCGCACTCGCCACCGACCTGATCAGTGGACATCGCCCCCTCGCGGGCATCGGCGCGCAGAGCAACGCCGCATCCCGCTACCGCGTCGCGAGTCGCCGTTCGCTGACCGCCACCCTGCGAGCATCACGCATCCAGAGCGTCCACGCCGGCGCCGCGGCGGCCGCCGGTGCACTGGCCGCCATGGCAGTGGCCGTGGTCGCCGCCTACTTCACGATCCACGGCACGCTCTCGGTCGGGCAGCTGATCACCGTTATCGGATTGGCGCAGTTCCTCATCGAGCCATTCTCCCTTCTGGCCGTCGTGCCCAGCTGGGTCGCCGAGGCACGGGCGTCGGCCAACCGCGTCGCCAACGTGCTGAACGCGCAGACACGCCACCAGCCGCATGCCCCGACTCCCACGCATGCCGGCGTCGCTCCGGGGACGCTGTCGATCCGCGACGCCGTGCACGCCAGCCTGGACGGTCTGTCGCTCGACGTGGATCAGGGTGAGTTCGTCGCCGTGCTGACGTCCGACCCGCGCGACGCCTCCGCACTGATCGATCTGCTGTCCGGTCACGAGCGGTCCGCCGGTGCGGTACGGATCGGCGGACGTCGCATCGACGAGATCCCGGCGGGCGAACGGCGCACCAGCCTGCTGGTCGAGCACCATCACAGCGCGCTGTTCACCGGCACGCTGGAATCGAATCTCAAGGTGTCCGGCCCCGAGAATGCCCCCGACGACCGGGCGGTGCGCAGCGCGCTGGAGGCGTCCTGCGCAGTGGACGTCGTCGACCTCCATCCCGACGGTCTGGCGCACCCGGTGGTCGAACGCGGAGCGAGCCTCTCCGGTGGGCAACGCCAACGCTGGACTCTGGCAAGGGCACTCGCCGTCGATCCCGACGTGCTGGTGTTGCACGACCCCACGACGGCCGTCGATGCGGTCACCGAACAGGCCATCGCCGACGGCCTCCGGCGGCTGCGCACCGAGGGTGGTCGTACCACCATCGTCCTGACCAGCAGCCCGGCGTTGCTCGCCGCCGCCGACCGCGTCGTGCTGGTGGTCGACGGCCGGGTCTACGACGAGGGCACCCACCGCGACCTGGTCGACGCACATGCCGAGTACCGGGACCTGGTGACGCGGTAATGACCGTCGACGATCCCATCGCCAAGCCGGTCCTTCCGGTCGCCACCGCGTCGCGCTCGGCAGCGTGGCTGGCGTCGGCTCTGCGTCGCCGTCGTGGTGAGGTCGCCGCGGCCATCCTCGTCGGCCTGGCGGCCGCCGGCGCCTCCATCGTCCCCATCTATCTGCTTGGGAATCTCGTCGACCGGGTCAGTGACGGTGACGCGTCGGACGGCCTCGTGGGCCTCGCAGTCGTCATCGCGGTCACCGCACTGCTCGGCGGATTGGGCACCGGGCTGTCGTCCTACCTGACCGCCCGGCTCGGCGAACAGACGCTTGCCGACCTCCGCGAGGACGTCCTCGGGCGCGCATTGAACCTGCCCGCCAACATGATCGAGGAGAGCGGCAGGGGCGACCTGCTGTCCCGTGTCGGCGCCGACGTCGCAGTGGTGGCCAGGGCCGTTTCCGAGGTGTTGCCGACGATCCTCAACTCCTTCTTCCTCGGTGTCGTCACGCTCGTCGGCATGACGAGTTTGGACTGGCGGCTGGGCTTGGCAGGCGCGCTGTGCATTCCGGCCTACGCCGCTGGGCTGTGGTGGTATCTGCCGCGTTCGGCGCCGATGTACGCCGGGGAACGGGTGGCGATCGCCGAGCGTGCCCAGGTCACCGTCGAATCCATTCAGGGCGCCAAGACCATCGACGCCTACGAGATCCACGATCGGCACTTGGCCGACATCGAGCGGGCGTCGGCGCGCGCCCGGGACATCTCCATCTCGGTGTTCACGTTCTTCACCCGCCTGGTCGGTCGGGTCAACAGGGCCGAATTCATCGGGCTCACTGCCACATTGGTGGTCGGGTTCCTGCTGGTTCGGTCGGGCGACGTGACCGTCGGACAGGTCACCGCCGCGGCGCTGATGTTCCACCGCCTGTTCAATCCGATCGGCGAACTGATGTACAACTTCGACGAGATCCAGTCGGGCTCGGCCAGCCTGGCCCGCCTCGTCGGGGTCGTCGACATCCGCACCGCGCACGACGACGGACCGGTGAGGGGCACCGCCGCGGCGGAACCGGCCGGCTCGGACGTCGAAGTCGACCATGTCTCGTTCTCCTACGGCGCGGGTCCCGAGGTGCTGCACGACGTGTCGTTGACCATTCCGGCCGGTACGCGTTGCGCGCTGGTCGGCACCACCGGTGCGGGTAAGACGACGCTGGCCGCGGTCGTCGCCGGACTGCTCATCCCGACCCGCGGGCAGAGCCGGATTGGCGGCGTCCCGGTCAACGACATCGATCGGAATCGGTTGCGGCACTGGGTCGCCACCATCACGCAGGAAGTCCACGTCTTCTCGGGGCGTCTGATCGACGACCTGCGCCTCGTCGCGCCGAACGCCACGCCCGACGAGGTGTGGGCCGCGCTGCATCGAGTTGGCGCCGGTGTCTGGGTCGAGGCCCTCGAGGACGGACTCGACACCCTGGTCGGCGAGCACGGGGTCGCGTTGACCTCCGCTCAGGCGCAGCACGTCGCCTTCGCCCGCCTGGTGCTGGCCGATCCACGAGTCGTGGTCCTCGACGAGGCCACCGCAGAGGCAGGCAGCGCGCATGCCGCAGAACTCGAACAGGCCGCCGCTGCGGCGACGAAGGGCCGCACGACGCTGATCGTCGCGCATCGACTCACTCAGGCCGCCACAGCGGACCAGATCGCCGTGATGGACGACGGACGCATCGTGGAGAACGGCACCCACGACGAACTGGTCGCGCTCGACGGCCGGTATGCCCGGCTGTGGCGTGCGTGGAGCACCCACAACTGATCACCTGCTTGACACGCGACATGAATACCGACGGAGAGGTTGCACTTTCGTGACCACGCATTCACTGAACATCGCGGAACTCCTGGAAGGGTGGAACAACCGCTCGATACCCGAGTGGACGTCCACGGTGCCCGAGTTGTTCGGCGCGCAGTGCGAGGCCACGCCCGACGCGGCCGCCGTCGTGCACGGTGATCGTCTGCTGACCTACCGCGAGCTTGGTGAACGTGTCGCTCAGCTGGCGAATACGTTGCGCGCCAGCGACTCCCGCCCCGAGTCGATCGTCGCCATCGGCGTGCCCCGTTCGGCCGAGATGGTGGTCTGCGTCCTTGCCGTCATGGTCGCCGGGGCGGCATTCGTGCCGGTGGACCCCAGCTGGCCGCAGCACCGGCGCAGCCAGGTGCTCGCCGACGCGGGCGCTGGCGTCGCCTTCGTGACGGCGGATGACGAATCCGACTGGGACGTCCCGACTCTCGCGGTGGATTTCGACGACTGGCGCTTCGCGGGGCAGCCGACGCAACCGCCTGCGGTGTTGGTGGAACCGGGGCAGCTCGCCTACGTGATCTTCACCTCTGGATCGACCGGCAAGCCCAAGGGTGCCATGATCCGCCACGAGGCGATCGCCGAGCGGCTGCTGTGGCAGCGCGACCACATTCTCCTGTTCGGCGGCGATGATGCGGCACTGTTCAAGGCACCGTTGTCCTTCGACATCTCGGTCAACGAAATCCTGCTGCCTCTGGTCAGCGGCGGCCGAGTCGTGGTGGCCGAACCCGACGGTGAGAAGGATCCCGAGTACCTGCTGGACCTGATCCGGACACAGCGGGTGACGTTCGTCTACCTGGTGTCCTCGATGCTCGACACGCTGCTCGAACTCGACCGCCTCAGCGCCGGGCCCAGTTCGTTGCAGTCGCTTCGCCACGTGTGGTGCGGCGGCGAGGTGCTGACCCCCGGCCTGTTCGCCCGGTTCCGCAGCCAGCTGTCCACGACGCTGTATCACGGGTACGGCCCGGCAGAGGCGACGATCGGCGTGTCGCACGTGATCTACCGCGACACCGCCGAACGCATCGCCACCTCGATCGGCAGGCCCAACCCCCATACCCAGCTGTACGTGCTCGACGACGACATGCGGCCCGTGCCGCCCGGTGTCGGCGGCGAACTCTACGCGGCGGGGTTCCTGCTCGGCCGTGGGTACGTCAACGCATCGTCGCTCACGGCGTCGCGGTTCGTGGCAAACCCGTTCGACGACAACGGCTCTCGGATGTACCGCACCGGCGATCTGGCGCGGTGGACCGCGGACGGCAGCCTGGAGTTCCTCGGCCGCGCCGACAACCAGGTGAAGATCCGCGGCAGGCGCATCGAGCTGGAGGAGATCGAGGCGCAGCTGGCCGACCATCCCGCGGTGCGCCAGGCCGTCGTCGACGTGCACCGCCACGGCAACTCGGAACAGCTGGTCGGCTACCTCGTCGCGAGCGACGGCATCACCAATGACGCTGCGCTGCACGCCGAGATCGCCGACTGGGGCCGCACCCGGCTGCCCGACTACATGGTGCCGACGTTGTTCGTCGCGCTCGATCGGGTCCCCGTGACGGCCAATGGCAAGACCGATCGGCGCGCGCTGCCTGCCCCCGACGTGGCGCCCCGCCGCACAGTGAAACCGCCACGGACGCCGCGGGAAACCGTGCTGTGTCAGGCGTTTGCCGATGCACTCGACCTCGATGAGATCGGCGTGGACGACGACTTCTTCAGCCTGGGCGGCGACAGCATCGTCGCGATCCGGGTGGTCAGCCGGGTCCGCGCCAGTGGCTACACCCTGCGGCCCAGGGACATGTTCGCTCACCGCACCGTCGAGGCGCTCGCCCCGCTACTGGCCGAGTCGGGCGCAGTGCCTGCCGCCGACGTTGTCGACGAGCCCACCGGCCCGGCGGTGGCCACCCCGATTCTGCACTGGCTCGACGAGGCCGGCGAGGCCGGTTCGGCAATGAACGGCTTCTACCAAGGCATGGCACTGGTCACGCCCGAAGGCCTCGAGGAAGACACGCTGCGTGCCGTGCTATCCGCCACCCTCGCCCGCCACCCCGTGCTGTGGGCATCGACGGACGGCGGGGCCGCCACGCTGCACATCCCGGAGACGCCGCCCCAGATCCGCTTGACCATGGCCGATCCCGGCGCGGACATCGAGCGCCTACGCGACGACCTCGTCGCGACGCTCGACCCAGCCGCAGGCGTGATGGTGGCATTCGGCTGGCGTCCAGCCGAGGTCGGGCCGGGCCGCCTGCTCGTGGTGGCGCATCACGTCGTCGTCGACGGGGTGTCCCTGCGCATCCTTGCCGAGGACATCGCCGCCGCGCATCGTCTGATCATCGGCGGCAGCCATGCGACGCTGCCTCCCGCCGCAACGTCATGGCGAACATGGGCCCAGCGGCTGAACGATGCGACGGTCGAAGGGGCGTTTGACGAGGATCTCGAGCACTGGCAGCGCGTGTGCTCGACGTCCGAAACACCCTTGGGTGATCGGCCATTGGACCCAGCCCGCGACACCGTCGCGTCCGAGGCGCGCCTGACCGTGGAACTTCCCGCGACCGTGGCCGAGGCGGTGCTGACCGACGTTCCCGACCGGATTCATGGTCACGTCAACGACGCGATGGTCGCCGCGCTGTACCTGGCACTGCTCGAATGGCGCAGTGAGTGTGGACACGAAGCCGACGGGACGTTGCTCGTCGAGATGGAGGGCCACGGGCGCGAAGCCGATCAGGTCGGCGACCTCGACCTGTCGGGGACTGTCGGCTGGTTCACCACGCTGTATCCCGTCGCATTGCGAGCCGACGACTTCGACTGCAGCGCAGCCCTGTCCGGCGGCACCGCACTCGGGGCGGCAGTGCGGTCGATCAAGGACCAACTGCGCTCGGTGCCATCGCGCGGGCTCAGCCATGGGGCGTTGCGCTATCTGCGCGGCGACGACACCCTCGCCGTGGCACCGCAGGTCCTGTTCAACTACCTCGGCCGGTTCGAGGCCGGGCAGCGGCCATGGGCCTTCGCCGACGACGACGCCGCGGTGCTGGAGGACCGCGACCCCGCGATGCCGCTGCCACGGCTGTTGGAGGTCAACGCCGAAGCCGTGACCATCGCCGGCGCGACGGTGTTGCGCGCGACGTTCAGTTGGCCCTCCGGCGCCATCGCGGAGTCCGAGGTCACCCGCCTCGCCCGGCGCTGGAGCGAGCTGCTCGCCGCCATCGCGATCAGCGATGACGTTCGGGGGCACAGCATCTCGGACTTCCCGCGCGTCGCGCTCGATGCCGGCGACGTCACCCGTCTCGAGCAGACGTACCCGGGGTTGGCCGACGTCCTGCCCTTGACCGCCACCCAGCAGGGCATCTACTTCCACTCCACGTTCAGCCGAAGCCACGACCCGTACGTCGTGCAGCAGATCGTCGACATCACCGGACCGCTGGACACCGACCGCTTCCAGCGCGCCACCGAAGCCGTCGTCAACCGGCACCGGACCCTGTCGGCGGCGTTCACCACGTTGTCGGACGGCACGCCGGTCGCCGTGCACGCGACGCCGGCGGCGCCCGACTTCGACGTCGTCGACGCCCGCGGCGACGACGCGGACCTGGTGATCGCGTCCCGCGCCCAGTGGGAACGCAGCCGCAGGTTCGACCTGGCCGCCCCACCGCTCACCCGGTACACGTTGGTCCGCCGCAGCGACGACGTGCACACCATGATCCAGACGGTGCACCACATCGTGGCCGACGGATGGTCGGTGCCGATCGTGCTCGACGACCTGTTGGCGGCGTATACGGGCAACGACTTCGACGGTCCCGCACCCCAATTCGCCCGATTCGTGGACTGGCTCGACGAGCGCGACGACGTCGCGGACCGGGCGGCGTGGGCGGACGTGCTCGATGGGGTCGTCGAGCCCACTCGGATCACCGCGGCGGACGGGACACGCGGGCAGGCGGCGCCGGCGGACGGCTTCGGCAGCCGCACCACCTCCGTGGGGTCCCGGGCTTCCGTCGCCGCGGCCGCCGGCCAGGCGTCGATCACGGTCGGCACGCTCCTGCACACCGCATGGGGAGTCACCGTCGGCCGTCTCACCGGTACCGACGACGTGCTGTTCGGCACCGTGGTGTCCGGCCGCGGCGGCGACCTCGACGGCATCGACCGCATGGTGGGCCTGCTGGTCAACACCGTGCCCGTGCGGGTGCGATGGTCGGCGGGTGACACCGCGCTGGACGTGGCCACGCGACTTGCGGGCGTCGAATCCGCCGTCGTCGAGCACCACCACCTTCCGCTCACCGACGCCCACCGCATCGCGGGTGTCGGCGAACTGTTCGACTCGCTGGTCGTCATCGAGAACCTCGGCACCACAACCCATTCGGTCGGCGAGCTGAGTCTCGGCGAGATCGGCGTGGTCGAAGCACCGCACTACCCGCTGACGGTGATGATCGCGGTCCGCGACACCATCACGGTCACCGTCACCAACGACCGCGGGCAGGTGTCCGACGTGTTCGCCGACGCCGTCGTGCAGGCGTTCGCCGCCGTGCTCACCGCCGTCACCACCAACCCCGCTCTGCGCTGTGCCGAAATGCCACTGGGCACCCCGGACCAGCCGGCGCCCGCTGCCCCCGCCACCACGGTGACCGCGCTGATCGCCGACGGCATCGCCGCCCACCGCGACGAGGTAGCCATCGTGGTTGACGCGCAGTCGTGGACGTTCGCCGAACTCGATTCCCGTGCATCAGTGTTTGCGCGGCAGCTGGTCGACGCCGGGGTGCGCCGCGGTGACATCGTCGCGTTGGCGATGTCGCGGTCGGCCGACGCGGTGGCCGCGATGTGGGCCATCATCATGACCGGGGCTGCGTACCTGCCGGTCGACCCGACCTATCCGCGGACGCGCATCGACTTCATGGTGACGCATGCGCGGCCGCTTGCCGTCCTCGTCGACGCCGCCGGGCGAACGGCGTGCAGCGGTGCGATCCCCGACGGCACTACTCTCATCGACACAACGCTCGTCGACACCACCGATCTGGCGGGTGCGGCCGAGCCGTTCGTGCCCGTCGAAGTCGGCCCGTTGGACGCGGTCTCGGTGCTCTACACCTCCGGCTCCACCGGCGAACCGAAGGCCGTCGTGGGAACCCATGGCGCGCTGGCGAACAGGTTGAAGTGGGCGATCGCCCAGTGGCCGTCGGCGACCCGGTTGGCGAAGAGTTCGCTGTCGTTCATCGACGGCACCACCGAACTGCTGTCCGGGCTTGCGGGCGGGGCGTGCACGGTGCTCGCCGGTGACGACGACGCGCGGGACGGGCGACGGCTCGCGGGTCTGATCGCCGCCCACGACGTCCGTCAGTTGGTCGCAGTTCCGTCGCTCGCCTCTGCGCTGGCCGACGAACACGCCGACGAAGTCCGCGGCGTGGAACGCTGGATCGTCAGCGGCGAGCCACTGGAAGCCGCCCACGTGGCGGCGCTGCGCACGGCGTCACCCGCCGCAGTGATCGTGAACTCGTACGGGTCCTCCGAAGTCGCGGGCGACGTCCTCGCCGGCGAACAGCACACGGGTGGCATCACGCTCGGTTCCATGGTGCCCGGGACCGGCATCCGCGTGCTGGATCCGTTGCTGCAGGATCTGCCCGTCGGTGTGATCGGCGAAATCTACGTCA
This sequence comes from Mycobacterium sp. URHB0044, assembly GCF_000620625.1. Classification (GTDB taxonomy): domain Bacteria; phylum Actinomycetota; class Actinomycetes; order Mycobacteriales; family Mycobacteriaceae; genus Mycobacterium. The sequence continues at coordinate 222,592 of NZ_JIAW01000009.1, forward strand.
GCGGTGTGCAATTGGCGCGCGGCTACCTCCACCGCCCCGGCCAAACCGCGGCCCGCTTCGTCGCCGCGCCCGACGGCCAGCGGATGTACCGCACCGGAGATTTGGGCGCCCGACTTCCCGACGGACGGGTGTCCTACGCCGGCCGCGCGGACGGTCAGTTGAAGGTCAATGGCCACCGCATCGAACCGGCCGAGGTCGAGGCGGCGCTCACCCGTCACGCCGACGTGCTGGACGCGGCCGTGGTCGGCACCGGCTCGACGCTTGCAGCGTTCGTCGTCCTACGACCGGGCGCCTCGTCTCCCGACACCGTCGTGTCCGGCCTCGCCGACGAGCTTCCCCGCCACATGGTGCCGACGTCGGTTCAGGCGATCGACGCGATTCCCCTGTTGCCCAACGGGAAGCGCGACACCGCGACGCTTCGGTCGCTCGTCGGGCAGGCGGACTCGGCCGCAGGTGAGGCGCTCGTGCCAGCCGACGACGTGCAACGCGCGATCGTCGACGTGGTGGCCGACGTCCTCGGCCGCGACACCGTCAATGCCGACGCCGACTTCTTCGCGCTTGGCGGCGACAGCATCGCCGCCATCCGGGTAACGAGCAGGTTGGCCCGCGCGGGTTACCTCGTCACCACCGAGGACGTGTTCCGTAGACGCACCGCGATCGGCCTGGCTGCGGCACTGAACGAGGCCGCGCCCCTCGCCAGGGCACGCGTGGCGATCCCTCGGTTCGGCACGGTGCGGTTGTCCGCCGAGACGATCGCCCGGATCACGTCCAGCACGGCTGTGGACGACATCTGGGCGATGTCACCGCTGCAGCAGGGCGTCTATTACCAGAGTGCGCTGGGCGCCGAGACGGATCGATCGGCGTCGACGTACATCGCGCAGAACACCTTCGAGTTCGACCGCCGCATCGACGTCGACGCCATGCAGCGGGCGTTCAGCGCCCTGTTGCGCCGCCACCCGCAACTGCGCGCCGGTTTCCGGACCGTCGACCACGCCGAGGACGTCCCCGACGTCGACGCCACCGACCTCGTCCAGGTCATCTTCGCCGACCCGCCGTCGGACATCGCAGTCGTCGACCTCAGCACCGAGGACCCCGGCGACCCGGCGGTGGCCGACGTGGCACGGCGCACCGCCGACGCGGACCGCACCACGCCGTTCGACATCGCCACCGCACCGCTACTGCGCCTCACCGTCATCCGGCTGCCCGACGGTCGGGACCGGATGCTGTTCACCTACCACTTCCTGCTCTTCGACGGCTGGTCACGCGAACTCGTTCTACGGGAGTTGTTCGCCCTCTATGACTCTCGCGGCGAACATGGCACCGTCGAGGCGCACGGCGACCTCGTCCTGCAGTACCTGGAGTGGCTGAAGACCGTCGGCGAGGACGACGCATCCGCCGCGTGGCGACGCGTGCTGTCGGGACTCGACGGACCCACCCTCGCCAGCGGTGTCGAACCCGGCCAGCCCGCAGCCGTCGTCGACGCGGAGCCGGGGCGCATCGTGGTGTCGGTCCCCGATTCGGTGACCGCCGGAATGCTCTCCCGCGCGGCCGAGTTGGGCGTCACGCTGAACGCCGTGGTCACCGCCGCAGTCTCGATCGTCACCGGGTACCACGCCGGCACCACCGACGTCGTCGTCGGCATCACGGTGGCAGGCCGACCCGGCGAACTAGTCGGCATCGACGAGACGATCGGGCTGTTCCTCAACACCGTGCCCGTTCGGCTCGACCTGTCTCCCAACCACTCGGCTTCCGACGCCATGCGAGCGGTCAACGAGCAGCGCGTGTCGATGATGCGCCACGACCATCTCGGCCTGGGTCAGATCCAGCGGGCCGCAGGCGATTCCGGTGGCGCGCTGTTCGACTCGCTGCTCGTGCTGCAGAACTTCCTCGACGACGACACCTTCACCGACCTCGAATCCGCCCACGGCATCGTCGCGGTCGACTACCACGACACCACCCACTTCCCACTCACCTGGGTCGTCACCCCGGGACGCGAACTGACGGTGAAGCTCGAGCACCGCGTCGTGGACGACGCGCGGGCCCGCGAGATGGTCGACCAACTGCTCGCGGTGTTCGACGCGATCGCCCAGTCGCCCGACGTCGCCATCGGATCTATCGAACTGGTCGGTCCGCCACGGCGATCCGAACTGGAGCGACGATGGTCGTCCACCGCTCGACCGGTGGAGCCCGTCACCGTCGCGGAACTGCTGGCGCGGCAAGCCGACCGCAACCCGGACGACACCGCCGTCGTGTTCGGTGCGCAGCGCCTGACGTACCGCGAGTTCGATGACCGCGTCTCGCAGCTGGCGCGCTACCTGCGCCTACACGGCGCGGCACCGGAAACGTTCGTGGCGCTGGCACTTCCGCGTTCCATCGACATGGTGGTGGCGTTGTTCGCGGTGTTGCGCGCCGGCGCCGCATACCTGCCGTTGGAGCTGGATCTGCCGATCGACCGGCTGCGCACCATCGTTGACGATGCGCGACCGGTCTTGCTGCTCACCACCTCGGAGCACACCCAGCTCGCCGACTTCACCCGCGGGCATGGCGCCACCATCGTCGCGGTGGACGACCCCGAGACGGCCGCCGCCCTGGCAGCCACCCCGGCCGACCCGCTGACACCGGCCGAGCTCGGCGACTTCGCGAGCGGGACGCAACGCCTGCAGCACCCCGCCTACCTGATCTACACCTCGGGCTCCACGGGACGACCCAAGGGCGTCCTGACGGGTTACGCCGGCCTGACCAACATGTACTTCAACCACCGCGAGGCCATCTTCGACCCCACCGTACGACGCGCCCGCGGGGCGCGGCAGGACCAGCTACGGATTGCGCACACGGTCTCGTTCTCCTTCGACATGTCGTGGGAGGAGCTGTTCTGGCTCGTCGAAGGTCACGAGGTGCACGTGTGCGACGAGGAGCTGCGCCGCGACGCTCCCGCTCTGGTCGCCTACTGCCACGAGCACCGGGTGGACGTCATCAACGTGACGCCCACCTACGCCCACCATCTGATGGACGCCGGCCTGCTCAGCGGTGCCCATACGCCGGGCCTGGTTCTACTTGGTGGCGAGGCCGTCGGCGACGGCGTCTGGTCGGCCCTGCGCGAGCACCCGGAGTCGGCGGGTTACAACCTGTACGGGCCCACCGAGTACACCATCAACACTCTCGGCGGCGGCACCGCCGAGAGTGCCACACCCACTGTGGGACAACCCATCTGGAATACGCGTGGCTACATTCTGGACGCGGCGCTGCGCCCGGTTCCCGACGGTTCGACCGGCGAGCTGTACGTCGCCGGGACCGGACTGGCACGCGGATACCATCATCGTCCCGGCCTGACCGCCAACGCGATGATCGCCGACCCACACGTGCCCGGCGGTCGGATGTATCGCACCGGTGACCTGGTGCGCCGCCGCCCCGACGGACACCTCGACTTCCTTGGCCGCGCCGACGACCAGGTGAAGATCCGCGGCTACCGGGTCGAACTCGGGGAGGTCGAGTCGGTGCTGGCAACGGCCGACGGGGTGGCCCGATGCGCGGTCGTCGCGCGGTCCGGTTCCGGCACCCCTCCGGTCAAGACCCTTGCCGCATACGTCATTCCGGCCGCTGCGCCCGACGACGTGTCGGTGTTCATCACCCAGCTGCGCGATCATCTGGCCGCCGTCCTGCCCGGCTACATGGTGCCGACCCGCTACGGCGTCGTGGACGCGCTACCGCTCACCATCAACGGCAAGCTGGACGTGGCCGCGCTGCCCGAGCCGGTGGCCGCCACCCGAGGGGCGGCACGCGAGCCGCGCACCGCCGTGGAGTCGACGCTGCTCGAGGTCATCTCGGGAGTGCTCGGCATCGACGGAATCAGCGTTGATGACGACTTCTTCGCCCTCGGCGGCGACAGCATCTCGTCCATCGCCGTCTGTGGCCGAGCCCGCAAGGCGGGTCTGCAGATCACGCCGCGCGACGTCTTCCGACGCCGCACCGTGGCCGCGCTGGCCGCGGTGGTACGCACGGAGTCACCCGTGGCCGCGGCCGAACCCGACACGGGCGTCGGCGTGATTGCCGCGACCCCGATGCTGGCCGAGACCGCGCAGTCCGCGACACCGCTGAACAACTTCTACCAGTCGATGGTGCTGACCACCCCCGCCGAAATGACGAGCGAGGACCTCGAAGTCGTGCTTCGGTCCGTACTCGACGCGCACGGCATGCTGCGGGCCCGGCTCGTCGCCGACGACGCCTCCCGCTGGACCCTGACCGTTCCCGAGCCTGGCGGCCACCCCGAGCCCGTCGTCACCAGCCGGACCGGGGCGCTCACGGCGAGCGACGTCGCCGCTGCGACCACCGCCGCGGCCGCCGAACTCGCGCCCGAGGACGGCGTCATGGTCCGCGCCGTGTGGTACCAGGCCTCAGGCACTTCCGGAGGGCAGGAGCGAAGCGACCCGGGAAATGTGTCGGGCCAGCTGCTGCTGGTCATCCACCACTTGGTCGTCGACGGCGTCTCGTGGCGCATCCTGGGCGAGGACCTTGCCAGGGCGTGGAGCGAGCGTGCGGCGGGGCGGCCGGCGACCCTCGACGTCGCCCCCACGTCGTTCCGCACGTGGTCGACAGCGATCACCACGGCACCGTTCGACGAGGCGCGGCATTGGAACGACGTGCTGTCCACCCCGCATCCCGACCTCGGCCGCCGGCCATTGGACCCGACGATCGACACCGTCGCAACCGTGCGCAGCCGTGACGTCTCGCTGCCGCCCACCGTCAGTTCGGCGTTGTTGTCCTCGGTGCCGTCGGCCATGCACGGCGGTGTCAACGACGTGCTGCTCACCGCGCTGTCCTTGGCTATGTCGCAGTGGCGGCACGACCGCGGCCAGACCGCGACCTCGGCGACAGTGCTGAACCTGGAAGGCCATGGGCGCGAGGCGGATCTGGTGCCCGGTGATCTCGACCTGTCCCGAACGGTCGGCTGGTTCACCGCCATCTACCCGGCACGGATCGATCCCGGCACGCTGGCCTGGGCCGACGTGCTGGCGGCAGGACCGTCGTTGGCGGCGGCGGCGAAGTCGGTGAAGGAGCAGCTGCGCACCATTCCGAACCGAGGCCTGGGCTACGGCGTGCTGCGCTACCTCGACGCGTCGAAACCGATCCACGGGAAGTCCCCACAGATTCTGTTCAACTATCTCGGCAGGTTCGCCGGCGGCAGCGGCCGGAACTGGGAACCCGTCGCAGACATCGGCGCACTGCGCGAAGGGGTCGATCCCTCGAATCCCGCTATGGCCCTTGAGATCAACGCCCTCGCGGAGGACCGTCCCGACGGCACCGTGCTCACCATGACACTGGCCTGGCCCAGCGGCCTGCTCGACGACGCCGACGTCGACGCCCTCGCCACCCTGTGGGTCGACGCCTTGACCGCACTCACCCGATGCGATGCCCTGCCCGGACACACGCCGTCGGACTTCCCGCTGATCGCACTGACCCAGGCCGACGTCGACGAGTGGCAGCGCACCGGCCCGATCGAGGACGTGTTGCCCCTGCTGCCCCTTCAGGAAGGCATGTACTTCCACAGCGCCTTCGGCGACGGCATCGAGGGCTATGAGGACACCTACCGAGTGCAGCAGATCGCACGGATCAGCGGCCCGGTGGACCCGGATGCGCTGCGGGCCAGCGTGACCGCCGTGATGCGTAGACATCAGGCGCTTCGCGCCAGCTTCCGGGAACGCGAGGACGGTCGGCTAGCCCAAGTGATCTGGGCCGACGTTCCCGTCGACTTCCGGACCGTCGATGCCGATCCAGACGGTCTGGATGCCGTTGCCTCCGAAGCACTCTCGCACCCGTTCGACCTTGCCGATGCGCCGCTGGTGCGCTACGTCCTGGTGAAGCTCGGTGAGCGCGAGCACCGGCTGATCCAGACGATGCACCACATCGTCGCCGACGGCTGGTCCTATCCCGTGATCTTCGGTGACGTCGTCGAGCAGTACAACGCCGCGATCGGAGTCGGCACCGGACCGTCAGCGTTGTCCGTCACCCTGCGCGATCATGTCGAAGCCGTCACCGGAGGGGATCGCGACGCCGCCCGGCAGGCCTGGTCGACGGCGCTGGCGGGCATCGAACCGACCACGCTGTTCGACGAGGACCGCCACGCCGTTGGTGAGCACCGCAGCGCAGTGCGGCGACTCTCCCCCGACCTGACCGACGCATTGACGCGCACGGCACGGGATCGCGGGATCACGCTGAGCACCGCGCTGCACGGTGCGTGGGGTCTGCTTCTTGGCAGGCTGCTCGGGCGCGGCCGCGTGGTATTCGGGTCGACGGTGTCAGGCCGCGGTGGCGACCTGGCAGGCACCGAATCCATTGTGGGACTGCTGATCAACACCATTCCGGTACCCATGTCATGGGAACCGAGGACATCGATCGCGGCAGCCATGGCCGATTTGCAGGAGACGCAGAGCGGGCTGCTCGACGCCCAGCAAGTGGGCTTGGCCGAGCTGGCCCGACTCGCGGGGGCCCGGGATCTCTTCGACACCATGGTCGTCGTCGAGAACTTCCCCACCGCTGCCGCGGGCGCACCCGACGACGCGCGTGCCCTCAAGTTCCACGGCTTCACCGGCACAGACTCGCCGCACTACCCGGTGTCGTTCGTCGCCTACCTCGACGAGCAGCTGACCGTCGAGATCAAGTACGACGCCTCTGTGCTAACCGAACACCAGGCCGACCGGTTCGCCGAGCGAGTCGAACGCATCCTCACCGCGTTCGTCGAGCGGCCCGATGCGCCGGTCAGCACGATCGACGTACGCACCACGGCCGAACGGGAACTCGTCTCGGACACCGAGTCCCGTCGCGGTCCCGACCAGACGCTCGCCGAGGCGTTCACCGCGGTTGTACGCCGATCATCGGACTCGGTCGCGGTGACGTGCGGTCACGATCGGCTCACCTACGCCGAGCTCGATTCCCGAGCGTCGGCGGTGGCGGCCACACTGAGAGATCTGGGTGTGCAGCCCGAATCGCGGGTGGCGGTGGCGTTGCCCCGATCGGTGGACCTGATCGTCGGGCTGTTGGCCGTCATCAAGGCCGGTGGCACCTACGTGCCACTCGACATCGATTCCCCGGCAGCGCGTCTGCAGCACATCCTCGACGACTCGGCACCCGTCTGCATCCTCACCGACCGGAGCGACCGGCTCCCCGACTCGGCCACCCCGCTCGTCATCCTTGCCGACGCGGCGCGACACCCGGCGGAGCAGCCGCTGCCCCCAACGGGACTCAGTCCCGATCACGCCGCCTACGTCATCTACACGTCCGGTTCGACCGGTGTGCCGAAGGGCGTTGCCGTCACTCATCGCAACGTGGCCGCGTTGTTCAGTGCCACGACCGGCGGCACCGATGCACCGTTCGACTTCGGCCCCGACGACGTGTGGACGATGTTCCACTCCGCGGCGTTCGACTTCTCGGTATGGGAACTGTGGGGACCGCTGCTGCACGGTGGTCGCCTGGTGGTCGTTGAGCAGGAGGTGGCCCGCGATCCCGAACGGTTCGCACAACTCCTCGAAACCGAACGGGTGACCGTGCTGAACCAGACCCCGTCGGCCTTCTATCCGTTGATCGAGGCGGACCAACGCGATCGGCCGGAGCTCAAGCTGCGTTACGTGATCTTCGGCGGTGAGGCACTCGACGTTCGCCGGCTCTCCGGCTGGTACCAGCGTCACGGCGCCGACTCGCCGCGGTTGGTCAACATGTACGGCATCACCGAGACCTGTGTGCACGTCTCACACCGCGCTCTCGATTCGGGCGACACGGACGCGGCCGACAGCGTGATCGGCGGGCCGCTCCCGGGGCTGCGAATCCATCTGCTCGACGGCAATCTGCAGCCGGTCCCCACCGGCGTGGTCGGCGAGATGTACGTCGCAGGCGGGCAGCTCGCGCGCGGCTACGTCGGCAGGCCCGGCCTGACCGCCGGGCGGTTCGTGGCCAACCCGTTCGACGCCGCCGGGGAGCGGCTCTACCGCAGCGGCGACACCGCGATGTGGAGGGAGACAGGCGAACTCGTCTACGTAGGCCGCTCCGATCACCAGGTGAAGGTGCGGGGTTACCGCATCGAACTCGGCGAGGTCGAGTCGGCGATGGCGACCGTACCCGGCATCGCGAACGCCGCCGCCGCCGTCCGGCAGGACGATGCCGGTCGCACGCGCCTCATCGGCTACCTGGTCGGACGCGAATCGGTGGACGTGCCAGCGGTGCGTGCCGAACTCGCCGCCCGGCTGCCGGATTACATGGTGCCGTCGGCGCTCGTCGTGCTCGACGCGTTGCCCTTGACGGTCAACGGGAAGCTCGACCGTGCGGCGCTACCCGAACCGGAACAGCCGCCGGTCGCTGCGAATGAGGTATCCGTCACCGGTCACGACACCGCGACGCTGCTGACCGCATTGTGCACCGAGATCCTCGGTACCACAGTCACTCCCGACGACGACTTCTTCACGATGGGCGGCGACAGCATCGCCGCAATCCAACTCGTCAACCGGGCTCGACGGAAGGGAGTGCGGATCACACCGCAGCAGGTGTTCGTCCAACGCAGCCCCGCGGCACTCGCCGAAGCCGCTGGCGAGAGCGCCTCGACGCCCGCTGCCGCGGACGACTCGGGTCCCGACCTCGGAGAGGTCATGCTCACCCCGATCGTGCAGCGCCTCGCCGAACTTGGCGGATCGGTGAACAGGTTGAACCAGACCGAGCTGCTGCGCACTCCGGGGAGTCTGACCCACGATCGACTCGAAGCGGCGCTCGGCGCCGTCATCGCCCGGCACGATGCCCTGCGGATACGGCTGAGCCGCCCAGTGCCGATGCTGTGGTCACTGGAAACGACTGCCGAGATCCGGTTCTCACTGACGCGGGTCGACGCCGCGCACCTTGGCGACGACGAGTTACGCGACGCGATCGGCGCACAGTCCGACGCCGCCGCGGACCGGTTGGATCCGGATGGGGGCGCCATCGTGCAGGCGGTGTGGTTCGATCGCGGCGCCGACCGCCAAGGCCGGCTGCTCCTGGTGGTGCATCACCTCGCCGTCGACGGCGTGTCATGGCGGATTCTCATCGAGGATCTCGGCGACGCGTGCGAACAGCTCCTGGCCGGCCGGCCTCCCGTACTGCAGCCGGTGCCGACGTCGATCCGCGCCCATGCCCGGGCGGTCAACGAGAACGCCCAGCAGGCCGCCCGACTGGCGGAGTTCGAGCACTGGACATCGACGCTCGCGCCCGGCGGCGAACTCGATGCGCAGACCTCGACGGCGACCCTGACCGTGGGGGCCACCCGCGGCCACGAGGTCCGCCTCACCGCGGCCGAGACCGTGCCACTGCTCACCACCGTTCCTGCCATGGCCAACGCCGACGTCACCGAAACCCTGGTGACGGCACTGCATCTGGCCGTCGGTCGGTGGCGCACCGCACGCGGCGGTGCACCCGATGCGCCGCTCGTTCTCGATCTGGAGCGGCACGGCCGCGACGGCTGGGGCGAAGCGCTCGACTTGTCCAGGACCGTGGGATGGTTCACCGCTATCGCCCCGGTCCGGTTGCCGGCCGGTGCCGGCGGCGATCTCATCACCGCCCTCAAGGAGGTCAAGGAACGGCTGCGCGCCGCGCCCAACGGCGGACTCGGCTATGGCCAGCTGCGCTACTGCAACCCACGTACCGCCGCCGCACTCGGCCGTCTACCGAGCCCGCAACTGCTGTTCAACTACCTCGGCCGCTGGGCCGCTGACGGCACCGATGACTGGGACTCGGCACCGGAAGTCGACGCGTTGCGCGTCGCCCCCGATCCCGATCTGGGCACCCCATACCTGTTGGAGATCAACGCGATCTGTGACGAGACGGTCGACGGCCCGCGCCTGCGCGCCACCCTCACCTACGCCGACGGCGAGCTCGGTGCCGACGACGTGGCGGAGTTGGGCGACCAGTGGGTCGCGGTGCTGCGCGAACTGGGCCGCACCGTCGCCGACGGTTCGGCGGTGGCACTGACTCCGTCGGACGTTCCACTCGTCGAACTGTCCCAACAGCAGATCGACCGGATCACCGCCGCGCACGCCGTGGAGGACATCTGGCCGCTGTCACCGCTGCAGGAGGGCGTGTACTTCCAGGCGCGCTATGCGCAGACCGCGGTGTACATCGTCCAGAACGTCTTCGACTTCGTCGATCCGGTCGACGTCGACGCGCTGCGCGCCGCGTATTCAGCGGTGATGAGGCGCAACCCAGTACTGCGATCCGGCTTCTTGGCGGACGACCTGCCGCACCCGGTGGCCGCCATCGTCGCGGATCCCGTGTGCGAACCAGAGCTGATCGACCTCACCGGCCTCACGCCGGACCGGGTCTCCGATCGCGTCGACGAGATCACCGCAAACGATCGACTCCGCACCTTCGATCTCAGCGCACCCCCGCTGGCGCGAATGACGGTACTGCGCACCGGTGGACACGACCGGCTGGTCTTCAGCTATCACTTCCTGCTGCTCGACGGTTGGTCGCGAGAACAACTGCTGCGAGAGTTGTTCGCCGAGTACACCGCCGCCAGGCACGGAACGCCCGCGAGCCTCCCAGAGCCCTCCGCCGACTTCAGCGACTACCTGCGGTGGCTGGCCGGCCAGAACCGCGACGCGTCGGCCCGGCAATGGGCCGAGGCCCTCGCCGACCTGACCGGGCCGACGCTCCTGGTGCCCGATGCGGTCGGCACCGACCCCACCCTCGCATTGCGGCTCGACTTCACCCTGACCGAAGACCAGACCGCGCAACTCAGCGGAACCGCACGCCAGCACGGCGTCACCATGAACTCGTTGATCTCCACCGCACTGGCCTTGGTGCTCGGCTACGAAACCGGCAGCGACGACGTGGTCTTCGGGTCGACGGTCGCCGGACGCCCGACCGAACTCGACGGCATCGACTCCGTCATCGGCCTTTTCCTCAACACCGTGCCGACCCGCGTCCGCCTGCAGCCCCACCGTTCGGTCGCCGACACCACACGCGCCGTGCAGACCGAACGATTGCGGCTGATGGACCACGAGTACCTGGGTCTCGGCGACGTCCACCGCGCGGTCGCGGCGACCAACGCCGCACTGTCGGGCGGCGGCCCGCTGTTGGACAGCCTCTACGTGCTACAGAACTTCCTCGGCGACGACACGTTCACCGACATGGAGACCGATCACGGCATCGTCGGCCACGACTCGATCGACGCGTCACACTATCCGTTGACCTGGGTCGCCTCCCCGGGCCGGCGGCTGTGGGTCAAGCTGGAGTACCGGCCCGACGTAGTGGATCGCCCACGCGCCCAACGCCTTCTGGACCGTCTCCATCAGGTGATGCTGCATCTCGCAGCCAACGACGGCACGCTGGCGGCCGTCCCGCTGGTCCTGCCCGGCGAACGGCAAGCACTGGAAGCTCAGACGGATTCGACGCGACACGACCTGCTCGACGCCACCGTGATGGACCTGCTCGCCACCCACGGTGGAGCGGCGGCGGCATCGACGGCGCTGGTGTGCGGCGACGACAGCATCGATTACCGGGAGTTGGAGAGCCGGCTCAACCGGCTGGCCTGGGTGCTGCGCGACCGCGGAATCGGACCGGAAGTCACTGTCGCCCTGGCCATTCCCCGCTCGATCGACGCGGTGGTGGCCCTCTTCGCGGTGCTGCGCGCTGGCGCTGCCTACCTGCCGCTGGAACTCGACTATCCCGATGACCGGCTCGAGGTCATGCTGTCGGATGCCGGACCGGTGTGCGCGCTGGCCACGACGGCCACCGCGACGCGGATCGCGGCCGTCGCACCCGACTCCTGCCCCATCGTCGTCCTCGACGGTGCCGACGTGCGGGACGCGTGCGCGGCAGCGAGCCCGACGTGGGACGGCCGCGCCCCCGTCCTTGCCGAGCCCGCGTACGTGATCTACACGTCCGGTTCGACGGGCAAGCCCAAGGGCGTCGTCACCCCGCACCGGGGCCTGACCAACATGCACCTCAACCACCGGGAGGCGATCTTTGCACCGGCCATCGCGAAGGCGGGCGGGCGCAGACTGCGGATCGCGCACACCGTGTCGTTCTCCTTCGACATGTCGTGGGAAGAACTGCTGTGGCTCATCGAAGGCCACGAAGTCCACATCTGCGACGAGGAACTCCGCAGGGATGCAACAGCACTCGTCGCCTACTGCCATCGGCACCAGATCGACGTCATCAACGTCACCCCCACCTACGCGGCGCTCCTCTTCGAGCAGGGGCTACTCGACGGCGACCATCCACCCGTGCTGGTGCTGCTCGGCGGTGAAGCCGTGTCGGCAGCGGTGTGGGATCGGCTGCGCGACAGCGACAGTAGCTACGGCTACAACCTGTACGGGCCCACCGAGTACACCATCAACACTCTCGGCGGCGGCACTGACGACAGCGCCACCCCCACCGTCGGCCAACCGATCTGGAACACCAGCGCACACATTCTCGACGGGTGGTTGCGGCCGGTGCCGGACGGCGTCGCCGGCGAGTTGTACATCGCGGGTGCGGGTCTCGCGCGCGGGTACCTCGGTCAGCCGGGTCTGAGCGCGGGCCGCTTCGTCGCCAACCCATTCCAGCCCGGCCGGATGTACCGGACCGGCGACCTCGTGGTGCGGCGCGCCGACGGCAATATCGACTACCTCGGCCGCACCGACGACCAGGTCAAGATCCGGGGCTACCGCGTCGAACTCGGCGACATCGAGGCGGCACTCGCCACTCATCCACGGGTCGCGCGGGCCGCGGTGATCGCCCGACCGGACCCGACCACGTCTGGCTCACACCGGTTGGTCGGCTATGTCGTGCCCGCGGGGCCAGGCGAGACCGACCTCGTCGGCGAACTGCGCACCCACCTGAAGGCTGTGCTGCCCGCTTACATGGTGCCGACGGCGATGACGCTGCTGGACGAGCTGCCGCTCACCGACAACGGCAAGCTGGACGTTCGGGCGTTGCCCGAGGTGGCCCCCACGAGTGGACGGCAGGCCAGCCGGCCACCGCAGACGCCTGCCGAGGAGACGCTGTGCGACGTCTTCGCCGACGTCCTCGGGATGGACGACGTCGGAGTCGATGACGACTTCTTCGACCTCGGAGGGCATTCCCTGCTGACCATCCGGCTGATCGGCCGGGTCCGCACCGAGCTGGGTGTCGAGCTCTCGCTGGGCGACGTGTTCAACGCCCGCACGGTGGCGCGCCTCGCGGCGGGGCTGGAATCGGCCCCGACGCCGACGCGGTCGCCGAGACCCGAGCTGGTCGCGACGGCTCGACCCGAACGGATTCCCGCCTCACCCGCGCAGGAGCGGCTGCTGATCCTGGATCGGCTCGGCGAAACCGGTGTGGCGTACAACTACCCACTGGTCTTCCGGGTCCGCGGTGCCCTGGATCTGGAAGCGCTCGGCGACGCGGTGACCGACGTCCTCGACCGGCACGAGGCGTTGCGCACCGTCTTCGCCGAAGACGACGGGGCGCTGTACCAGGAGATCCTGCCCACCGGAACCCGGGCGCCGATGCGCGTCGTCGACTGTGCCGACGATGACGTCGCCGCCCTGATCACCGAGGCGGCCGACTACCTGTTCGACCTCGGCACGGAAATCCCCGTCCGGGTCGGCGTCTTCAGGGTCGGCGCGGGTGACCACACCGTGGTCCTGCTGCTGCACCACATCGCGACCGACGAGTGGTCGGACACACCGTTCCTCGACGATCTCAACCGCGCCTATGCGGCGCGAGTCGCCGGCGACGGCACGCCACTGCCCGCCCTGCCCGTGCAGTACGCCGACTACTCGTTGTGGCAGCGCGACCTGCTGGCGGTCGTCGGCGAGGAGCAGCGGCGGTTCTGGCGTACGGCGCTCGCGGATGCCCCCGACGAAATGACCTTGCCCACCGACCGGCCCAGACCGGCCCGGCCCACTGGTGCAGGCGGCACACTGCACGTCGAGCTTCCGCCGGAAACCGCTGCCGCGCTGGGTACTTTGGCTGCCGACCGCCAGGTCAGCATGCTGATGGTGCTGCATGCGGCCGTCGCGGTGCTGCTTCATCGGCTGGGCGCCGGTGACGACATCGTGGTGGGCACGCCGGTCGCGGGGCGCGACGAAGCCGCACTCGACGACGTGGTCGGCTTCTTCGTGAATACCGTCGTGCTGCGTGCCGACGTGTCCGGCAACCCGTCGTTCGACGAGATGCTGACCCGCGTCCGCACGGCCGATCTGGCGGCGTTCGCGCATCAGGAGCTGCCGTTCGAGCGGCTGGTCGAGGAGTTGAACCCACCGCGAGTCGCCGGGCGCAATCCGTTGTTCAACGTGTTCATCGGATACCACCTGCGTGGCGGGGCGGACACCGAGATGTTCGGGCTACCCACGCAGTGGTGCGAGCCGCCGGTGTCGGCGGCGATGTTCGACCTCGGGTTCACGCTGATCGACGAGCGTGCCGACGGCCGGGCGACGGTCATGGCCGAGTACGGCAGCGACCTGTTCGACGAATCGACGGTGCGGACGTTGACGCACCGGCTGGTGTCGGTTCTCGGCCAGGTGGCGACCGACCCGACGATTCCCGTTGGCGCCGTGGATGTTCTGCGTCGCGCCGAACGCGCCGACCTGATCACGGCCCGCAACGCCACCGACCACGAGATCGACCCGGGCGGCCTTGCCGTGGCAGTATCCCGTCAGGCGGCACACACGCCCGACGCGACGGCGGTCGTGTTCGACGACCAGGTGCTGACCTACGCCGAATTGGACGTCTGGTCGGATCGGTTGGCGGCCAGTCTCGTCGAAGACGGCGCCCGTCCCGGTGCGATCGTCGGGGTGTCCCTGCCGCGGTCGGTGGAACTCGTCGTGGCATTGCTCGCCGTGTCGAAGTCGGGCGCGGCCTTCCTGCCGCTGGATCCGGATTATCCGCCGGATCGGTTGGCGTACATGATCGACGACGCCAAGCCTGCCGCCGTGCTCGACGACGCAGCCGCGGTGCGTGCGGTGCGGAACTCGAAGGTGTCAGGACCGCTCCCGGTGGTGGATCCGGCTTCGTGGGCGTACGTGTTGTACACCTCCGGTTCCACCGGACGGCCCAAGGGCGTCGCGGTGCCGCACGCAGGCATCACCAACCGGATCTCCTGGCTGCAGCATGCGTACCCGCTGACGGCCGATGATCGGATGCTGGTCAAGACGCCGATCAGCTTCGATACGTCGGTGTGGGAGGTGTTCTGGCCGTTGAGTGTTCGGGCGACCCTGGTGGTGGCGCGCCCGGGCGGGCACCGCGACCCCGGCTACCTGGCGGACGTCATCGTCTCCCACGGCGTGACGGCGGTGGATTTCGTGCCGTCGATGCTGGAGTTGTTCCTCGAGGAGCCACGGTCGGGGGAATGCAGGTCGCTGACCCGTGTGACGGTTGGCGGCGAGGCACTGTCCGCCGAGGTGGCGAATCGCTTCACGGTCACCTTCGGGACTGCCGGTGTGCCGCTGCACAATCTGTACGGACCGACCGAGGCATCGGTGGACGTCCTCGGGTGGACCGCCGACGGAGGCCCTGTGGCGCTCGGCCTGCCCGGGTGGAACGTACGGACCTTCGTGCTCGACGCCTACCTCAACCCGGTTCCCCCGGGCGTGCAGGGCGAGCTGTACCTCGGCGGCGTGCAATTGGCGGACGGCTATCTACATCGCCCGGGCCTGACCGCGCAGAGTTTCGTCGCCAGTCCGTTCGAGGCCGGTGCACGGATGTACCGAACCGGCGACGTGGTGCGGTGGCGCGACGACGGCCAGTTGGAGTACCAGGGTCGGGTCGACGATCAGATCAAGTTGCGGGGTGTCCGCATCGAGCCCGGCGAGATCGAAACGGTGCTGACGGCGCATCCAGCGGTGTCATCGGCGCGGGTGGTGGTTCGCTCCGACCGGTTGGTGGCGTACTACCTGCCGGCCGCGGGAGTCGAGGAGCCGTCCTCCGTCGGCCTTCGCGAGCATGCGGCGTCGACGCTGCCCAGCCACATGGTGCCCTCGGCGTTCGTCGCGTTGGACGCGTTCCCGCTGACGCCGAGCGGGAAACTGGACCGGAATGCCCTTCCCGACCCGCAATTCGAAGCCGAAGCCGGTCGACGCGCCGCAACCGCACAGCAGAGGCGACTGTGCGAGCTGTTCTCCGACGTCCTCGGTGTCGGCGTGACGAGCATCGACGCGGACTTCTTCGCTCTCGGTGGTCATTCCCTGCTGTTGGTTCGCCTGGCGGCGACCATCCGACGCGAATTCGGCATCGACGTCCCCGTCGCCGAGTTGATGCTGGCGTCCACCGTCGCCGACCTCGACGCCCGGTTGACGACCGATCACGCCGACGCGGCGGATGGTTTGGCGCCGCTGTTGCCGCTGCGGCCATCGGGAACGGAGCCGCCGCTGTTCTGTGTCCATCCTGCCAGTGGGCTCAGTTGGCAGTTCGCGAGCCTGAAGCGGCATCTGCCGGAGCGGATTCCGTTGTACGGGCTGCAGTCGCCGCTGTTCTGCGGCGGGCGATTGCCCGACACCATCGCCGAACTCGCCTCCGGCTACGCCGACACGATCGTCGACGTCGCGCCCAGCGGGCCCATCCGGTTGCTCGGCTGGTCGTTCGGCGGCTCGGTGGCTCTGCTGATCGCCCAGGAGCTCGTGCGGCGAGGCCGCGAGGTGACGTTCGTCGGAATGTTGGACGCGCGCACGGACGTGGCAACGAACGACACGTTCGATCCCGCCGCCGTGCTGGCCGGGCTGCTACGAGAGATGGGATTCCCCGTCGACGCCGACGCCAGGATGACGGTGACCGAGGCGGTGGCGCTGGTGCGCTCGAGCGGCGACGCGATCGCGATCCTCGACGACCACCAGATTGCCCTCGTCATCGAAAACTACGTCGCCGCTGAGCGTCTCACCGCCGCCGCGTACTACGGCAGGTACGACGGGGACGTGTTCTTCGTCGATGCCACGACGTTGGAAATGGATCTGGTGGGTGTCGCATCGGCAGGTTGGCGGGACCACGTCGGCGGGCAGTTGCGCGTGGTCGAGCTGGACTGCCGCCATTCGGAGCTGATGGATGCGGACACGTTGCAGCGGCTCGGTCCGCTGATCGCGGCCGAGTTGGCACGCTGATCGGCGCGGCGCCGAAACGCCGAAGGCCCGCCGGTTCGCACCGGCGGGCCTCGGCCGAAAAGCGTGGTGCGTCAGGCGTTCGCCAGGTCGGCCACCGGCCGACCGTTGAGCGCATTGGCCAGTTGTGGGGTCAGCACGTCGAGTGCGTAGAGCAGCGCGTCGGGTCCGCTATAGGTCAGTGCACCGCTGAGGTTGGAGTCGAACGTCGTGTAGAGCGTGCGGTCGTCGCGAACCACCCCGAGGCGGGCGAATGCCGGCGAGGCAAGCATCTGCTCCTTGGTGGCGCCGTTGACGAACAGCACGTCCTTGTCGAGCAATGCCAGCTTCTCCTCGCTGACGTCGCCGTCGACATCCTGAGTCTTGAATCCCAGTGCGGTGAACAGCGCGCGGCGTGGGTCCTTCTCCGGCAGCAGGTAGTGTCCACCGTTCTCCGGGCCGAAGTCGACCACCAGTGTCTTGCCCTCGAATTCCGGATTCGCCTTGCGTGCCACGTCGATCCGACTCTGGACCTTGTCCACGAGCTCTTGGGCCTCGGCTTCCTTGCCCAGCGCCTTGCCCGTGGTGAGCAACTGGACGTTCCACGGCGTTTCCTCGTCGGCGTAGTCCGCGGACTGAACCACCGTCGGCGCGATCTTCGACAACCGATCGTAGGTTTCCTTGTCGATCGTCTCGTAGATCGCGAGAATCAGATCTGGCTTCTGCGCGGCGATCGCCTCGAAGTCGATCGAGTCCTCTCCGCCCCACGTGGTCACGCCCTTGCCGTCAGTGGCCGTCTTGACCCACGGAAAGTTGTTGTAGGAGTCGAAGAACGACCGGGTGCTGACGGGAACGACTCCCAGCGGAAGCACGAAGTCCTGATCGGTCCAGCCGACGGTGACGACACGGCTCGGATTCTCCGGCACCTTGGTCTCGCCGAACTTGTGACTGATGGTCACCGTCGCCGCTTCAGGGGCGGTCTTTTCCGAAGTACCGCATGCAGTGAAAGACCCGACCGCCAGGACGACGGCCGCTACCGCCACCGCAGCGCGGTGCCACCTCCGATGTTGCAGCTTCACGCGCAGATTCCCTTCACTTGTCGTCAATGCCAGAGGCAGATTAGCTTAGGCTTGCATAACATAGTTCAGCTTCCCGGCGCGACTCCTATCCGGGGCCGGCAGTGGCGGCCGTGCGGGAAGATGCTGCGT
This sequence comes from Mycobacterium sp. URHB0044, assembly GCF_000620625.1. Lineage (GTDB taxonomy): Bacteria > Actinomycetota > Actinomycetes > Mycobacteriales > Mycobacteriaceae > Mycobacterium. The sequence continues at coordinate 240,842 of NZ_JIAW01000009.1, forward strand.
CGCAATCACTTCGACACCCGTGGGCAAAACCCCCGCCGCGGACCGTGGGCATTGCATTCGATCGGATATAGGTTAGCCTTAGTTTAATTCTGCGAAGTTCATGGATTGCCGTCACGTTGGACGTGGCGAGAGAGGCGAGGATGCAGCGGACACTGCTCGGAGGCAAGATTCACCGGGCGACGGTGACCCAGGCCGACCTGCACTACGTCGGATCGATCACCATCGATGCCGACTTGATGGGCTCGGCGGGCATCGTCGAGGGCGAGCAGGTACACGTCGTCGACATCACCACGGGGGCGCGACTCGTCACCTACGCCATCACCGGTGCCGCCAGCTCGGGCGTGATTGGCATCAATGGCGCTGCAGCACACCTCATCTCGCCGGGAAATCTTGTCATCATCATGTCGTTCCTACAGCTCGACGAAGCCGAACTCGGCATGCATCGGACCAAGGTTGTACACGTCGACTCGGACAATCGAATCGTGGCGTTGGGGTCCGACCCCTCTCAGCCGGTGCCTGGCGCCGTCAACCAGATGGCAGGCGCATGATGTCCGTAGATCACGTTCTCGCAGTCGACGCCCCGGCGGCCAACGGCCATGAGCCGGTGCTGGACCTCGTCGGGGTCGGGTTCGGGCCGTCCAATCTCGCGTTGGCCGTCGCGGTCGAGGAGCACAACGACCAGCCTCACGTCACCGCGCCGGTGACAGCAGAGTTCGTCGAGATGAAGCCCGAATTCGGCTGGCACACCGGGATGCTGATCCCCGGCGCCACCATGCAGATCTCGTTCCTCAAAGACCTCGTCACGCAACGCAATCCGCAGAGCGAGTTCACCTTCCTGAGCTACCTCACCGAACGCGGCCGACTCACCGAGTTCATCAACTACAAGACGTTCTTCCCGACCCGACTCGAATTCCACGACTATCTGGCCTGGGCGGCCGACAAGGTCGACGCCACGGTCCGCTACGGCTCCCGCGTGACCGCCATCCGCAACGTCGGTGGCGCGTTCGAGGTCGATGTCACCGGCACACACGCCGGTCGGCTTCGCGCCCGCAACGTCGTCATCGCCGGTGGTCTATCGCCGCAACTGCCGCCCGGCGTCACGCGTTCGGCCCGCCAGGTCCACAATCATGGCTTCCTGCACGACCTGGAGCGACTGCCGTCGCGCCGCCACGACCGGTTCGTCGTCGTGGGCGCCGGGCAGAGCGCCGCCGAGGTCGCCGCCTACCTGCACGACATGTCGCCATCGGTCGAAGTTCACGGTGTCTTCGCCAAGTACGGGTACAGCCCGGCCGACGACAGCCCGTTTGCGAACCGCGTGTTCGACCCCGACGCCGTCGACGACTTCTACTCGGCCGATCCCGGTGTGCGCCAACAGCTCATCAATTACCACCGCAGCACCAACTACTCGGCCGTCGACCTTCCACTGATCGAAGACCTGTATGCCCGCGAGTACGCCGAACGAGTGGCAGGCAACCGGCGCCTGTTCCTGCGCGGCGCCTCGAGCATCGTCACAACCGAGGAGGACGAGGACGGTGTGCGGGTGAGCATCCTGCATCACCCCACCGGGGCGATCGACCACATCGATTGCGACGCGGTCATCTACGCCACCGGGTTCTTGCCCGCTCCGTTGCGCGGGATCCTCGGCGACCTCTGCGACGACATCGTGACGGATGAGCGTGGCAGGCCCGTGGTTTCGCGCGACTACCGTCTCGCTACGTCATCGCGGACGGGCGGCGGGCTCTTCATTCAGGGCAATACCGAGCACACCCACGGTCTGACGTCGTCTCTGTTGTCGAACATCGCGGTGCGCAGCGCCGAGATTCTCCAGTCGATCTCGGAGTCGGACAGAGCCCACCGGCTCAGCCCGGTCGGCAGCGCTGCCGGCTGACCCCCGCTATTCGATTCCTGCTGCCGCGTCGAGCAGCTGCAGCAGGTCGTGCGCCGCGAGTTCGACGGCCTTGTGCCGCCACTCCGACGCCCGGTACACGCACGCGATCAGCCCGGCGCGGTGGATCCGGCGAAAGTCGCCGTACACGAAGGCATATCGCGCCTTGGTGTGATCCTTCGCGCCCTTGGTCAAGCCCAGATGCCAGCGCGCGTAGTCGTCCCAGTCGTGCGATTCGAGATACGCGTTCTGGGCGTCGGCACGCGGCTGCACTTCGCCCCAGTCGCTGTCGAGCACGTACTGCCGTGAGTCGATCAACTTGCGCGCCCACACCACGGCCGGTTCATTGAGGTCGTACGTCGCCATCGGTTCATTGTCGCAGCGCCTCAGGCGTAGCGTTCCGTCATGGCCAACGCACTGCAGGTCGTCGTCGTCGGCTCCGGCATAACCGGATTGACGTCCGCCATCGCGCTGCTCGAGGCCGGGCACGAGGTTCGCGTGGTGGCCGCCGAGCCAAGTGGCGCCACCACGTCGGCACTAGCGGCGGCGGTGTGGTTCCCGACGCATGTCGGACCGTGGGAACGGGTGTCGGGTTGGGGCGCCGACACCTTCCGCGTGCTCGCCGACCACGTGGCGGCAGGCGTGCCGGGCGTCGTCATGCGCGAGTCGCTCGGGCTCTACCGCGAGCCCCCTGGCGAACCGGCGTGGACCGCGGCGGTGGACGGCGTGCGCCCCGCCGAACCGGATGAGCTTCCCCCCGGCTATCGATACGGCCTGCGTTTCGCCGTACCACTGGCGGAGATGCCGCGCTACCTGCCGTGGCTCGACGCTCGAATCCTAGAGCTCGGAGGCGAATCCACTCAGCGGCACCTTCGGTCACTCGACGAGGTGGCAGACGACGCCGACGTCGTCGTGAACTGCACCGGTTTGGGTGCGCGGGAACTGGTCGGCGACTCGACGCTGTACCCGGTCCGCGGTCAGATCGTTCGGGTGAGCAATCCCGGTTTGACGGTGTCGGTCCGCGACGAACTGCACCCCGGCGGCCGCGCATACGTTCACCCGCGGGCGGACGACTGCATCCTGGGCGGCACCCTGGACGAGGGACAGTGGGATACGGCGGTCGATCCGGCCGTTGGCGCCGCGATCGTCGAACGCTGCCGTGATCTGGTACCCGCACTGCGCGACGCTCACGTGCTCGAGCACGTCGTCGGATTGCGACCCGGCCGCCCGACCGTCCGGCTCGAGGAGGACGAGCCGCTCGGTTCCGGTGCGCGGGTCGTCCACAACTACGGGCACGGCGGCGCGGGCATCACGTTGAGTTGGGGATGCGCCCGCGAGGTCGTCGCACTAATCGAAGACCGAGGCCGGTGATTCCGCTACCAATTGCTCGGCGCGTAGTCCTTGAGGAAGCAGCCGTACAGATCCTCGCCGGCCTCGCCGCGGACGATCGGGTCGTAGACGCGCGCGGCGCCGTCGACGAGATCGAGCGGGGCGTGGAAACCCTCCTCGGCGAGCCGCATCTTGGTCGGGTGCGGGCGCTCATCGGTGATCCAGCCGGTGTCGACGGCCGTCATCAGGATGCCGTCGCTCTCCAGCATTTCGCCGGCGCTGGTGCGGGTGAGCATGTTCAGCGCGGCCTTCGCCATGTTGGTGTGCGGGTGGCCGGCGCCCTTGTAGGCGCGGGCGAACTGGCCCTCCATCGCCGAGACGTTCACGACGTACGTACGACGGGCCGTCGATGCCGCCATCGCCGCGCGCAGCCTGCTCACCAGGATGAACGGCGCGGTTTGGTTGCACAGCTGCACCTCGAGCAGTTCCATCGCGTCGACTTCGTGGACCCGCTGGGTCCAACTGTTCACCGAAGCGGTGTCGGGAAGTAGGCCGCCCGCGTCGATGGCGGTGCCTGCGGCGATCCGGTCCGGGCTTGCACTGCGGGCGACGAGGGCGAGCTCGGTCACCGCGTGTGGTGTCTGCTGCTCGGCGAGGCTGCCTGCGAGCGCGGCGGGGTGGGCGTCGCTGACGTGGTCGAACGTGATCACGTCGACGAGTTCGGCCGGCGGGATGCGCTCCGCTTCGACGAGCGCCGCATAGGAGCCGGGCGAGCGGCGCACCGTCTGAGCCGCATTGTTGATCAGGATGTCGAGCGGGCCATGCTCGGCCACGGTGTCTGCGAGCGCGACGACCTGGGCCGGATCGCGGAGGTCGATGCCCACCACGCGCAGCCGGTGCAACCAGTCGGCGCTGTCCGGCATGGCCGCGAAACGGCGGACGGCGTCGTTCGGGAAGCGGGTGGTGATGGTGGTGTGCGCGCCGTCGCGAAGCAGCCGCAGCGCGATGTACATGCCGATCTTGGCGCGCCCGCCCGTCAGCAGGGCGCTGCGGCCGGTGAGGTCGGTGCGGGCGTCGCGCTTGGACCGGTTGAGCGTGGCGCAGTCCGGGCAAAGCTGGTGGTAGAAGGCGTCGACCACCGTGTAGCGGTTCTTGCACGTGTAGCAGGCCCGCGCACGCAGCAACGTGCCCGCGGACGCCCCAACCGTGGTCGACACCAGCGGCAAGCCCTGCGTCTCGTCGTCGATGCGGCCGGGCGCGCCGGTGGCGGTGGCCGCAGTGACGGCGCGGTCAGCGGCGGCGACCGCATCCCGCTTGGCGTGGCGCCGAGCCTGCTTGACCGACTTCCACAGGCCCGCCGTGGCCCGGCGCACTGCCACGGCATCAGGGTGCTCGGGAGGCAATGCCTCTATCTCGCTCAGCACCTGCATGCAGGTACTGAGCTTCTCCGGATCGATCGCGGTCACCTTGGAAGTATGGCGATCCCGCCCGATCTGACCGAATTCACGACTCGGCGCGCAGCAATGCGACGTCCGATACCAACCGGATGTGGTCGGCCATCGCCGCCGATGCCTCTTCTGGATCCTGCTTGCGGACGGCCTCGGCAATCCGTCGGTGGCCTTCGAGCGACGCCCGCGGGCGGTGTTCCTGCGACAGCGACTCGATGCGGGTTTCCTTTACCAGCTCGGAGATCTCGTGCATCAACTTGGCCAGCAGCGACGAATGGGCGGCAGTGGTCATCGCCTCGTGGAACATCTCGTCGCCCACGACGCCGCGGTCACCCGCTTCGATCTCGGACTCCATCTTGGCGATCGCGGCGTCGATGGCGGCCATCTCCGCGTCGCTGCGCCGTACGGCCGCGAGGCTCGCCAGTTTCACTTCCAGCGCTTCGCGGGCCTCGATGATGTCGGGAATCCGGTCGGCGTGTTCACGCAACGCCTTGACCGCGCGCTCCTCGGTGGGGCGCCGCACCAAGATGGCACCGTCGCCGTGGCGTACCGACAACACTCCTTGCACTTCGAGCGCCACCAGAGCCTGACTCAACGACGCCCGGCTGACCCCGAGTTTTCCCGCCAGATCACGTTCGGCGGGCAGGCGGTCGCCCGCGGTCATCTCGTTGTCGGCGATGTACGCGCAGAGTTGCTCGACGATCACCTCGTACAGCCGGGGCCGCGTAACGGGCCTGAGTTGCTCAGCCACTGACTCACCTACTCTCCGTTCCACCATACCCAGACACCCTGCATACCTCAGGTAAGCGTGATCACATTGTTGATTGACAGTGACAGCCCTCACTGCTTTACTGGCTAGGCCAATGCTCCACTGGGTCAGTGAACCTACAACACTCCGGAGATCCCGATGCCACTCGAATTAATACCGATACTGGCCCTGATTGCGATGTTCGTCGCCGCCACGCTGCTGCCGATCAACATGGGCACGCTCGGCTTCGTCGCCGCATTCCTGGTGGGCACGCTCGCCGTCGGGATGAAGTCCGACGACATCATCGCCGGCTTCCCCAGTGAGCTGTTCCTGACGCTCGTCGGCGTCACCTATCTCTTCGCGATCGCGCAGAACAACGGCACCGTCGACCTGATGGTGCGAGGGGCCGTGCGGATGGTGCGCGGGCGGGTGGCGTTCATCCCGTGGGTGATGTTCGGGATTACGGGAGTACTGACCGCGATGGGGGCGCTCGGCCCCGCGGCCGTCGCGATCATCGCGCCGATCGCGCTGGGCTTCGCCAGGCAGTACAAGATCAACGCGCTCCTGATGGGCATGATGGTGATCCACGGCGCGCAAGCCGGTGGCTTCTCGCCCATCAGCGTCTACGGCGTCACCGTCAACAACATCGTGGCCAAGGCTCACCTGTTGAACAGCCCGGTTGCGCTGTTCCTGGGCAGCATGTTCTTCAACATCGGCATTGGCGTGTTGCTCTTCATCTTCCTCGGTGGGCGGTCGCTGATCGGCCGCACCGTGCATGACGATCACGGCGACGCGATCGACGGCGGCAGCCCGAGCGACGGCGTTGGCGGCGGCGTGGCGCCGTCGGGCACCGGCACGGGTGGTACGGCGACCCTGGCCGCGACCGATACCGAGCCACGCGTCATCGTCGAGCCGGTGCCGACGAAGTCGGTCACCTACGACCAGGTACTCACCCTGATCGGGCTCGGCGCACTGGCGGTGTTCTCGCTCATCCTCGATCTCGACGTTGGATTCGTGTCGATGACGGTCGCCGCCGTACTGGCACTCGCCTCACCCAAGGCGCAGAAGGGCGCCGTGTCGCAAATCAGTTGGTCGACAGTGCTTTTGATCGGCGGCGTGTTGACGTTCGTCGGCGTCCTGCAAGAAGCCGGAAGCGTCGACTGGGTCGGCAACGGCGTCGCGAAGCTCGGTATGCCACTGCTCGTCGCGCTCCTGCTGTGCTACGTCGGCGGCATCGTATCGGCCTTCGCATCATCGACCGCCATCCTGGGCGCCACCATCCCCTTGGCCGTTCCGCTGCTCCTGGCCGGCGAGGTGAGCCCCATCGGAGTAGTTGTCGCGCTGGCGATTTCATCGACGATCGTCGACGTCTGCCCATTCTCCACCAACGGCGCACTGGTGCTCGCCAACGTCCAAGGCGAGGACCGAGAGCGGTTCTACAAACAGATCCTCAAGTACAGCGGCCTGGTCGTCGCGATCGGTCCACTGATCGCGTGGGCCGTACTCGTGCTGCCGGGCTGGCTGTAGAAGTCACAGCCACTCGATCGGCTCGCAATTGCGGCGTAGGCCTGCTGAACCAGCAGGCCTACGCCGCTTGCGTTTTCGGCGTCTCGCTCTCACGCAGTTCTTAGATGACTCGGGTTGACATCGCAGGTCAGCGCATGGTTTTCTGAATTGGCTAGTCCACTAGCTCACTCAGTCACTAGGCCGAAGGTGGTCCTCCATGACATCGCACACCCCAACTCCCACACAGTCCGCCGGACCTCTCGACGGCCTCGTCGTCATCGACTTGACCCGGGCCCTCGCCGGCCCACACGCCGCGATGATGCTCGGCGATCTCGGTGCCGAGGTGGTCAAGGTGGAGAACCCCGACGGCGGGGACGACACCCGCGGCTGGGGGCCACCGTTCGTCGAAAACTCCAACGGCGAGCCGGAATCCACGTACTTCCTCTGCGCCAATCGGAACAAGAAGTCGGTGACCCTCGACCTCAAGGATGAAGACGGCAAGACCGCGCTGTGGGCGCTGATCCGCCGGGCGGACGTGCTGATGGAGAACTTTCGGCCGGGAGTGCTCGACCGCCTTGGCTTTTCGCAACAGCGCCTCGCCGAGGTAAATCCCCGGCTGGTGATGTTGTCCATCAGTGGCTTCGGTCATGACGGTCCCGAAGCCGGCCGCGCCGGATACGACCAGATCGCGCAGGGCGAGGCGGGGCTGATGTCCGTAACCGGCCCTGCTCCAACCGATGTGCAGCGTGTCGGGGTGCCAATCGCCGATCTGCTGGCCGGCATGTACGGCGCCTTCGGTGTGGTTGCGGCGCTACAGGAACGCGAGCGAACCGGTCGCGGTCAGGTGGTGCGATCCTCGTTGCTCGCCGCGGTGGTCGGCGTCCATGCGTTTCAGGGCACCAAGTGGACCGTTGCGGGCGAGGTCGGCGAGGCGACGGGTAATCACCATCCGTCAATCTGCCCGTACGGAATGTTCGACACCGCAGACGGCGCCGTTCAGATCTCGGTCGGCAGCGAGGGTCTGTGGAAACGGTTCTGCGAGGGCTTCGACTTCGATCCTCGGACGCCGGGGATGCGAACCAACCCTCAGCGCGTTGCCAACGCCAAGCGCGTCAGGGAGATGGTGCAACACGCGTTCGCGCTGTACACAACTGACGAACTGCTGGCAAAACTCGACCGAATCGGCGTGCCTGCCGGGCGGATTCGCTCCATCCGCGAGGTCTACGAGTGGGAGCAGACCAAGTCGCAAGGCCTCCTGATCGACGTCGATCACGACACGCTGGGGTCCATCACGCTGCCCGGTCCGCCGTTGCGGTTCTTCGACGCCGACGGTGCCGAAGTGACGCGTCGATCACACACCGCTCCCCCGGTACTCGGCGCCGACAACGACTTGCTCGCCGCGTTGCGGGTGGATCACCGATGACGCGCCCGGACGCTCATCAGGTGATCGCGGCCGTCATCGACCCCGGTTCGTGGACGTCGTGGGACGGCGCGCTGCCCGACGTGGAGGCAAGCCCCGACTACGCCGACGAACTTTCATGCGCGCGAACCAAGACGGGCCTCGACGAATCGGTGATCACCGGCGCGGCGACGATACGTGGCCACCGGGTAGCGATGGTCGTCTGTGAGTTCGGCTTTCTCGGCGGATCGATTGGCCTGGCCGCCGGCCATCGGCTCACCGAAGCGATCCGCCGGGCCACCGCCGAGCGGCTTCCCTTGCTGGCCCTGCCGACCTCGGGCGGCACCCGCATGCAGGAAGGCACGCGGGCGTTCCTGCAGATGGTGCGGATCACGGCGGCCGTCACCCGTCACAAGGCGGCACGTCTGCCCTACCTCGTCTACTTGCGCCACCCGACGACCGGCGGCGTGTTCGCGTCGTGGGGGTCGCTCGGGCACGTCACGTTCGCCGAACCGGGCGCGTTGATCGGCTTCTTGGGCCCGCGGGTGTACGAGGCACTCTATGGCGAACCGTTTCCCACGGGTGTGCAGACCTCCGAAAACCTCTACGACTGCGGACTGATCGACGCGGTGACGCCCCTCCCCGAGCTTGCCGGCATGGTGGACCGTGCTCTGTCCATCGTCGCGCGTCCGCCTCGTCCGATGCCCCCGCCGGCTCCCGTTGCCTCGTCTTCGGTGGATACCCCGGCATGGGATTCGGTGCTGGCCTCGCGCCATCCCGAGCGGCCAGGTATTCGCCAGCTTCTCCATCACGCAGCAGCGGACGTGTTGGCGCTCAATGGAACCGGGCAAGGCGAGAACGAGCCAGGGTTGGTGTTGGCGCTCACACGATTCGGCGGCGAGCCGTGCGTGCTGCTCGGTCAAGACCGGCACGGCCAAACACCGGAGGCGCCGCTGGGACCTGGCGCGCTCCGGCAATGCCGCCGCGGCATGCGACTGGCCGCCGAACTGGATCTTCCTCTGGTCACCGTCATCGACACCGCAGGCGCGGCGTTGTCACGGGAAGCCGAGGAAGGTGGATTGGCCGGCGAAATCGCCAGGTGCATCGCCGAAATGGTCACGCTCGAAGTCCCGACCATCTCGCTGATTCTCGGCCAGGGCACCGGTGGTGGAGCCCTCGCGCTGGTGCCTGCCGATCGCATTCTCACCGCACGCCATGGCTGGCTTTCTCCCCTTCCTCCCGAGGGGGCCAGCGCAATCCTGCACCACGACACGGAGCACGCAGCGGACATGGCGACCAGGCAGGGAGTCCGGTCCGCCGATCTTCTCAGCCACGGCATCGTCGACCGCATCATCCCCGAATATCCCGACGCTTCAATCGAACCCGAGTCGTTCTGCCTGCGCGCCGGCGCCGTACTCCGCGAAGAACTCGCAGCGCTCGGCACCGTCGACCACCGGCGCCGGCTCGCCGAGCGCGCTCGGCGATTCGACAGGATCGGCCAGGGGAATCCTGCGCTGGCAGTCGCCGGCTAGTGCTACGGCCTCAGCGGTACTTGGCGACGTACTCGGTCATGGTGGCCAGCTGGTAGCGCGAAACGTCCTGAGCGTTCTCGTCTTCGGCGAAGACCGAGGACACCATGACTGTGTCGGGCCGGTCGTAGAAGCCGATGCCCGCGAGGCCGGAGAAGAATTCGTCCCAGTCGACGTCGCCGTCGCCGACTTTGAGGTGCTGGTGGACCCGTGCCGGGTTGCCGGGCGGGTTGGTGATGTAGCGCAGGCCGTGGCTGCGGTGGTGGTCCATGGTGTCGGCGACGTGGACCAGCCGCAGCTTGTCACCGGCGGCCTTCATGATCTCGGTCATGTTGGCGCCCATGTGGAAGGTGTGACAGGCGACGTAGACCATGCCGATGTTCGGCGAGTTCACCCCGCGAATGATGCGCACCGCTTCCAGGCCGTCTTCGACGAAGTCATCGGGATGCGGGTCGATCCGCACGTCGAGGCCTTCGCGTTCGAAGATCGGCAACAGCTCCTCCATCGACCGGAAGAACGCGCGCTCGGACTCCTCGGCCCGTTCGGGGCGCCCGGAGAATTCGGTGTTGATGACGTTGACGCCAAGGTCGACGGTGATCTGGATGACGCGTTTCCAGTTGCGTACCGCGGCTTCCCGGGCATCCTCGTCGGGACCCGACCACCGCAGCACCGGCAGCACCGAGGCAATGCCGACACCGGCATCCGAACAGGCCTTGCGGAACTTGGCCACCAGGTCATCGTCGGCGCGGGGGTGGTTGAAGAACGGAATGAAGTCCCGATGCGGGGTCAACTGCAGGTAGTCGTAGCCGAGATCGGCGACTACGCGCGGGAATTCGAGTAGGTCATGGTCGTGATGAAAGGGCGTTGGGTCGAGCGCGATCTTCATCGTCATCGTTTTCCATTCTGTCGGTGAGACATTCAGCTGACGGGAGCGAAGTTGGCTGCTTTCAGGGTCTCGGCGGCGACCTGCAGCCCTTCGAGTTGGCCGAGTTCGGCGTCTTCGTGCTCGATGTTGACCGCCATGTTCGGATCGACGCGCTCGAGCGCCTGCAGGAATCGTGCCCAGAACTCGGTGTCGTGGCCACGTCCCACCGCGACGAAGTCCCACGCCGAGTCCTCGGGCCATCTGTTCACGACGTGCCGTCCGCCGAGCCCGGTGGGATTCTCGCTCAGCGGGATTCGGGAGAACCGCTCGTCGAGGACACCGTAGATCTTGCAGTTCTCGTTGATCCTGGTGTCCTTGGCGGCGGCGTGGAACACCAGCGGGCCCAACCACTCGATCGCGGCGATCGGGTCGATGCCCTGCCAGAACAGGTGCGACGGGTCCATCTCGGCGCCGACATTGGTGGCACCGATCCGTTCGACGAGCCGTCGCAGCGTGGGTGGGTTGAACACGAGGTTCTGCGGGTGCATCTCGATGGCGACCTGCACGCCGGTTTCGCGCGCCAGTGCATCGACCTCGCTCCAGTACGGCAGGGCGACCTCGTTCCACTGGTAGTCGAGGGAGTCGAGATAGCCCGAGTCCCAGGTGTTGACGTGCCATGCCGGCCATCGTCCGCCGGGGTGCGCCTGGGGCAGACCCGACATCGTCACCACGCGATCGACGCCGAGCAGGCCTGCGACGCGGATGGCCTTGCGTAGATCCTCGGCGTCCTCGGGGCCGACCTCGGGATCGGGGTGCAGCGGGTTGCCGTTGCAGTTGAGCCCGCTGATCGACACCCCCGTGCCGTCGAACGTCGCGAGATACTCCGCGGGCGTGACCGCTCCGGACAGGAACTCGTCCACGGGCAGGTGCGGTGTAGCCAGGAAGCCGCCGGCGTTGATCTCGGCACCGGTCAAGCCCAACGAGGAGATGACCTCCAACGCCTCGCGCAGTGGCCTGTCGTGCAGGATGGCGGTGTAGACGCCAAGTTTCATCGCACGCAGTCCGTTAACTGAATCGGACCGACGGCACCCCGCAGGAGCCGAGGTAGCGGCGGGTGCGCTGGGCGATCGGCAGCGGGTTGTCGGGATTGCAGGGGTACATGTCCTGTTCGACGATCGCGAACACGTCGATGCCGAGCTTCTCCACGGCGGCCAGAAGCGGTGGCATGTCGGGGATTCCGCGCGGCGGTTCGGTCATCGCGCCGAGGCGCACGGCCTCCCCGAACGGGAGATCTTCGGCTTCGACTTTGGCGCGCACGTCGGGGTCGACCTGTTTGAGGTGCAGATAACCGATGCGTTCGGGGGCTCGTTGGATGATGGCGAGGTTGTCTCCCCCGCAGTAGGAGATGTGGCCGGTGTCCAGGCAGAGATTCACGAACTCGGTGTCGGTTCCGTCGAGGAAGCGGTACACGTTGTCTTCGGTGTCGACGTGACTGTCGGCATGCGGGTGGTATTGCGCACGCACGCCGTACTTCTCGTACATCGCCTTGCCGAGTTCGTTCACACCGTGCGTCTTCTTGCGCCACTGCTCGGTGGTGAGGGCGCGGTCCTCGAGAACGGCCCCCGTGGCCGGGTCGCGCCACATCTCGGGGATGACGACGACGTGCTTGCCGCCCGCCGCGGCGGTCAGCTTCGCGACGTCTTCGATCTGCTTCCACACCGCATCCCAGGCATCGTCCCGGTGCAAGTGCTCGAACACGGTGCCGGCCGACAACTTCAGGTTGCGAGCGGCCAGTTCGTCGGACAGCTGCGTCGGGTCGGTGGGCAGATAGCCGTAGGGCCCCAATTCGATCCACTCGTAGCCCGCCTCGGCGACCTCGTCGAGGAAGCGGGTGTACGGCGTCTGCTGCGGGTCGTCGGGGAACCAGACTCCCCAGGAGTCGGGTGCCGTGCCAACGAGGATGGTGCTCATGTCAGTGCTTTCAGTAGTGGGGTTGGGTCAGGCGGCAACGGTCGGGATCGGGGCCGTGCCATGTTCCTCGAAGCGTTCCTCGAGTTCTTCGAGCGTCGTGCCCTTGGTTTCGGGGACGAATCGCCGCACGAAGATCCACGATCCGATGTTGACCGCGACGAACAGCGCGAAGGTACCCGTCGAGCCCAGTGCCGAGTTCAGCACGGGGAAGAGGAACGAGATGATGGCATTGGTGCACCACAACACGAAGACGGCGATGCCCATGGCGAAACCGCGGATGCTCAGCGGGAAGATCTCCGAGAGCAGCAGCCATACGCAGGTGCCGATGAACATCTGCACGAAGGCCACGAATGCCATCATGCACCCGAGGATCACGTAACTGCGCATGGTGGATTCGGGGAGCAGGAAGGCCGCGGCGAGGAAGGCTTGAGATGCCGCGACGCCCGCGAATCCGATCAGCAGCATGGTCCGCCTGCCGACGAAGCCGAGCAGGACGATGCCGATGATGGTGGTCACCACGGACGTCACCCCGACGGCGATGGTGGCGACCAGCGAGGCACTGACGCCAAGCCCGCTCTGCTCGAGAATCGTTGGTGCGTAATAGTTGACGGTGTTGATGCCGGTGGCCTGCTGCACGATCGCCAGGCCGCAACCGATCAGCACGATCTGCCTGATCCAGGGGACGTCGCGGATCACCGAGAACGGTGTGGTCGTCGTCTTGAGCATGTGAGCGGTGTGCTCGACGATCAAGGCGTACTCGGCGTCCGCCTCCTGCGGAGTGCGACTCAGCGCCAAGACCTTTCGGGCCTCGACCATCCGGCCCTTGACGCCGTACCAGCGGGGTGAGTCCGGCAGGACGAGCATGCCGAGCAGCAACGCGATGGCCGGAACCGCCGCCACCGCGAGCATGGTGCGCCACACGTGCGGGTCCCGGATGAAGTGGTCGAGCAGGGCGTTCATGGCGAATGCGAGCATCTGGCCCGTCACGATCATCAACTCGTTGATCGTCACCATCCGCCCGCGCCGATCCGCCGGCGCCATCTCGGCCAGGTACAGCGGGCAGGTGACCGCGGCGGCGCCGACACCCAGCCCCAAGATGATGCGGGCCGCGACCATGATCTGAACGTTGGGTGCCAGCGCACAGCCCAGGGCGCCGAGCAAGAAGAGCCCCGCGCACAGCAGCAGAGTGCCCTTGCGCCCGACCCGGTCCGCAACGCGTCCACCGAACAACGCACCGAAGGCCGCGCCCGGGAAGAGCAGCGAGCTGACCACCGTCGCCTCACCGAACGCGGACAGCCCCAGGTCGTCCTTCATGTAGAGCAATGCACCGGAGATGACGCCGGTGTCATAGCCGAACAGCAGACCGCCCAGCGTCGCGATGACGGTGAGTCTGGTCAGGAAGCGGCCTGACGACGCCCCTGAGGGGACCGGTGTTGACGGCATGGTGAACCTCGTTTCGGAACGTAGCCGAGTTGCGATCTAACGCGCGTTAGTTACGCGCGTTAGAGCTACTATGGGTGCAAGGCTGTGATGTGTCAACCATCACATCCGGAGAGGAGGAGGCGATGACACCGGGCGTATCGAGCTCTCGCCGACCGACCATGGCCGACGTCGCAGCTCGCGCAGGCGTTTCGCGGACACTGGTGTCGTTCATCCTCGACGGCAAGCCAGGAGCCAGCGACAGCACCCGGCAGCGGGTATTGGCGATCGCCGACGAGATCGGGTACCGACCCGACTCGGCGGCTCGACTACTGGCACTGGGTCGCAGCCGCACGCTCGGCGTGCTGATGGACGTGCGCCAACTCTTTCAGGCCGAACTCGTCACCGAGATCTACCCCGCGGCCGAAGGTGGTGGATACCAGGTGCTGTTGTCCGCCAATCTGACGGACCGCGAAGAGTCGGTGCCCATCGAGGCACTGCTCAGCCATCGCTGTGGTTGCCTCATTCTGCTGGGGCCCGGATCCGACACCGACTACCTGCGCAGTCTCGCGACGCGCGTCCCCGTGGTGGTCGTCGGGCGCCGGCTGCCGGTCGACGCGGAGGGCGCCGGATCACATCTCGCGACCGTGCGCACCAACGACGCCAAGGGAATGCGGGAGGCAGTCCACTACCTCGTCGAGCTCGGCCACCGCGACATCCATCACGTGGACGGTGGCGATGACCCAGGGTCGGCCGACCGGCGCCGCGCCTACCGCGCGGCGATGCGCAGCGTGGGCCTCACCGAGCACGCGAAAGTCATTGCCGGAGCACACAATGAGCAAGCGGGAGCCGCCGCGGCCCGCGCCATGCTCGCCGAACGTGAACTGCCGACGGCCGTCCTGGCCGGCAACGACCGCTGCGCACTGGGACTACTCGACGTGTTCACCCGCGCGGGCGTCGACGTGCCCGGCCAGCTGTCGTTGATCGGTTACGACGACAGCCGGTTGTCCGACAACCCCCGCATCGACCTCACCACCGTCCATCAGGACGCAGCGGGACTGGCCCGGCACGCCGTGCAACTGGCGGTCGAAATGCTCGAGGAGAAGCGCCGCGGCCCGACGGACGTCGTGCTCGAGCCCAAGCTGGTGGTCCGCGGAACCACGGCGAAACCACGGAGTGCGTAGGCGACGCGCACTCCTCAATTCGGCGATTCCGGCCTCCGGACCGACCACCACTGCCGAAGAAGCCGTCGGCACGTTGCGGCGACGAGGGGCTCGACACCGTCGAATCCGGCCCGCACCATCGCCGCCCCGGTGAAGTCCTGATCCGCGGTGTAGCCGTTGGGTACGACGATCGTCGCCAGCCCGGCCGCGTTGGCAGCGTGCAGACCGATCTGCGAATCCTCCACCGCCAGCGCGTTCGTCGGCGAGAGACCCAACTCGTCGAGCGCGCGCAGGTAGACCTCCGGATCGGGCTTCAATCGGCTGACGTCGTCCCCAGTAACGACGGTCTCGACGATTCCCCTATCCAGAATCTGACTCAGCAGCGGTTCCACCCACGCCCGCCGGCCCGTGGTCGCGATCGCGATGCGAATGCCGTCGTCGGCCAGGCTCGTCAACAGAGAGCGCAGACCAGGCCGCGGCATCAGGTCGCCCGCAAGCACCCGGTCACGGAACAACTCTGTCTTCGTCCGATGGACGTCGGCAGCCAAATCGTCTGACGCATCGCCGAATCCGCGCTCGCGCAAATGGGCCGCGATTCGACGCTGACCTCCCGCGATCTCGAGTAGCCGCCCATACTCGTCTGCATTCCACGTGATTTCGAGGCCGTGAATCGCAAACGCCTCGTTGAACGCCGGCCGGTGACCGTCGCGCTCGGTCTCCGCCAGTGTGCCGTCCACGTCGAAGATCACCGCAGCCAACACCGGACCGGTGCTACCCGCTGACTGCCCCTCCCACCTCGAAGACATGTGCTCCTCCCCTATCTCGGTCCACGCAACAGGTGGTGCAAGAGAATCATCTGGATGATGGCCAGCGGCGTGCTTCGGGTGCCAGCGGCGATCACTCCGAGACAGTCGGGCTCGTCGATGGCCGGGTCTCCCAGTTCACGCCACAGGATCTTCTCGGCGGACGTGTTCTCCTCCGTTGCGGCGTAACCGTGGATGTGCAGGCTGTCGACAGGCCTGCCGTCGGTGTCGCGGGCGAGGCGAAGGTGAGCGGTTCGAGTTGATTCCCGCCGCAGGATTTCGGACAGATCCGGCTGGTGAATCGTCGGACGCAGCAACACCTCAGCCGAGAGCGGGGTACCGGGTGGATCGTCACGTGACGGGATCGGGCCGAATTCGACGACGATGTCGGCATGTGCTCGTTGCGGCTGCACGAAGGTGAGGTATTCGCCTTCGCCGGCTTCCAATTCGGCGGCAACCTGATCGCGTCCGTATCCGCGGACGGCAACGTCACGCTGCATCCTCCACTCGCGCCTGACGACTTCCGGCGTATCGAGGAAGACGGTGACGTCGAAGCACGCACGCGCCAACTTGGTGTGCAACGGCAAGACGCCGTGCACGATGACGTAATCGTTGGGCTCGATGAGCTCTGGACGCGCCCGGCACCCGCTCGAGTGATCGTAGACCGGCTTGAGCACCGGTTGACCGATCGCGAGCAACTGCAGGTGCTGTTCGAGGATCGGAATGTAACTGCAGTCCGGATGCAGCGGAGTAAAGGACTTGCCCTGCCGCTCCACACGGTCGAACCGCTGATAGTCGTCAGTGGACACCGACACACAGCGGCCCGGCCCCAAGGCCTCGACCACACCGGAGGTGAGGGTCGTCTTGCCCGCCGCATTGCCACCGGCGACGGCCAACATGACCGGACGGCGGCGCTCCCCGGCGGCCCGGCCGATTCGAATGCTCTTGTCGGGCAAGTCAGCCCACTCCCTCGCCGCCGGCTACTTGCCGACCGCGATGACGGCGGCGTTGGCGATCGCGGTCGACGTCAGGCCAAGGTGTGCGGCGACCTCGGCCCCCGGCCCGCTTTCGCCGAACCGATTCAGACCCACGACTTCGTCGCGATCACGCGCGATTGCGGACCAACCGGTGGTTACGCCAGCCTCCGTCCACACGACGGGAACGTCGGGTAGCACGCTGCGGTCACGGGATAACGTCTCCTGCAGGCGTTCTCGCCACATGACCGAGATGACGATGGCATCCACACCTCGACCCGCCAACAGGTCAGCGGCGTCCAATGCGAGCGAAACCTCCGAACCACTCGCTGCCAGCACGACATCCCCGCCGGCCGCAGCACCGCGAACGACGCGGAATCCGCGGTCGCGGACGTCGGTAAGAGCTCCACCTAGTGCTGGGAGGCCCTGCCGAGTGAGCACCAATGCCGTCGGACCGGATAGGTTCTGCGAGGCGATCTCCCACGCCAGCGCCGTCTCCGCGGCGTCAGCGGGCCGGAGCACCGTCACACCCGGGATCAAGCGCAGCGACTCGACCTGTTCGATCGGCTGGTGCGTCGGACCGTCCTCACCGACATACACGGAATCATGTGTGAACACGTAAATCACGGGTTGCCCCATGAGGGCGGACAACCGCAGTGCGGGACGTAGGTAATCGGAGAAGATCAAAAACGTGCTGCCGAAGGGCCGGAGGCCGCCGTGCAGTGAGATGCCGTTCATGACTGCGGCCATCCCGTGCTCACGGATGCCGAAGTGAATGGTCCGTCCGGCGTAGTCATCTGCCGCTATGTCACCACCCGGTATCGCGGTGTTCGTCGACGCCGCGAGGTCGGCCGATCCGCCGACGAGAGCGCGATATTCCGCCGCAAGTGCGACGAGGGCTGCGCCCGACGCCTGCCGCGTCGCCGTGGACGGCGGCGCAACCGCGTCGATGAGCGGCGCAAGCACACCGGTGTCGGGTGCGGGCGGCACCTGGTTGAGCGGGAAGTCCAGGGCCAGTCCTGGGTGATCGGCCGTCCAGCCGGCGTAGGAGCGAATCCAATCAGCCCGCGCCGCTGCGCCGTTCGCAGCAAGGGCTGCCGTGACCGCCCTCAGTTCGTCGGGCACGTGGAACGCCTTCGACGGCCAGCCGAAGTTGGCGCGCATGGTGGCGATGGTGTCGGCGCCCAACGGACTGCCGTGGACCTTCGACGTTCCCTCGAATCCGGGTGCACCGTAACCAATCGTCGTCCGCAACTTGATGAAGGTGGGTGCCGACTCGACCGCCCGCGCTTGAGTCAGCGCCTCGTCGATCGCGTCGACGTCGTTGCCGTCCTCGACGGAAAGCGTGTGCCAGCCGTATGCCGCGAACCGCTTCAGCGCGTCGTCCCCACAGCTCACGTCTGCCGGGCCATCGATCGTGACGTTGTTGTCGTCGAATATGACGGTCAGGCGGCCAAGCCCGAGCCGCCCGGCGAGTGAGGCCGCCTCGTGGCTGATGCCCTCCATCAGGTCGCCGTCACCGGCCAGCACCCAGGTGCGGTGGTCGACGACGCTGTGTGCGCCGTCGTTGCAGCGCGCCGCAAGCATGCGCTCGGCCAGGGCCATTCCCACCGCGTTGGCCAGCCCCTGTCCGAGCGGACCGGTCGTGGTTTCGACACCGGGTGTCATGCCGAACTCAGGATGTCCTGGTGTGCGCGAACCGAGTTGGCGGAACTTGCCGAGGTCGTCGAGGGACAGGTCGTAACCGAAGACGTGCAGCAACGCGTACAACAGCGCGGAGCCATGGCCGGCGGACAGGACGAACCGATCCCTGTCGGGCCAGCGCGGATCAGCCGGGTCGTGGCGAAGATGTCGCGACCACAGCACCCATGCCAGGGGTGCTGCCCCGAGCGGAAGCCCGGGGTGTCCGCTATTGGCCGATTGCACGGCGTCTGCGGCCAGGAATCGCAGTGTGGTGATCGCCTGTCGGTCGACTTCGGCGGTCAGCACGTCGGTGCCATCGGTCTTGCTCGCCGCGGTGCTCACCGGGCCTCCATTCCTGCGATGGCGGCGCTCCGCAGCGCCGCAGTGCGGTCGGCCATGGTGCTGGCACCGGTGAAAAGCGCAGAGCCAGCACAGAAGACGTCCGCACCTGCACGCGCTGCCGCGCCGATCGTCGCGCCTGCGATTCCACCGTCCACCTCGAGCTCGATGTCGAGACCGCGGCGGTCGATTTCACTGCGCGCAGCGGCGATCTTGTGTTCCATCTCCGCCAGATACTGCTGACCACCGAAACCCGGATTCACCGTCATGACTAGCAGTAGGTCGACGAGGTGCAGCACATTGGTGACCGCTTCCAGCGGCGTTGACGGGTTCAGTGCCACCCCGGCCCGCGCGCCGAGATCTCTGATGCTGCACAGGGTCCGGTGCAGATGCCGGGTGGATTCGGCGTGGACGATGACGATCTCGCAACCGGCTTCCACCCATCGTGGCAGCATCGGGTCCGGGTCTTCGACCATCAGATGCGCTTCGAATCCCATCGACACGTGGGGGCGACTGTCGGCGATGACGTCCGGCCCGAACGTGAGGTTGGGGACGAATCGTCCGTCCATCACGTCCCACTGGATGCGGTCGACTCCCGCCTTCTCGAGCTGCCGAACTTCCTCGCCCAATTGCGAGTAGTCGGCAGGCAGAACTGAAGCGACAAGCGTCGGCACGCACGTTTCCATCCAACCTCCTTGGTTGGCAGCGATGTTAGGGAGCCGCCACGAGGCCCGTTCCCCCTGAGCGGGGGATAGCGGGGGTTATCTCTGGGGGTGAGAGGGAAAATCACGCCGTTGTCCGGAAGTTCGGCTCTATGGTGTGCAAATGGTGACGACGGTCACGGGCCCGGTGCGGCTCGTGTTGGTGGATGACCACGAGATGGTCATCGAAGGTCTCAAGGCGATGCTCGCGGGCTTCGGCAGCAAGGTCCGTGTGGTTGGACAGGCCGTGGGTGTCGATCGCGCGATCAGTGTGGTCGACAGCCTCGATCCCGACGTGGTGCTGTGCGACGTCCGCATGCAGGGCTCGAGTGGGCTCGACCTGTGTCTCGCTCTACGGCAACGTAATCCAGACCGCAAGGTCGTGATGTTGTCGGTGTATGACGACGAGCAATACCTGTTTCAGGCCATGCGTGTCGGCGCATCCGGTTACCTGCTGAAGAGCATCAGTAGCGACGATCTGGTTCGCCAGCTCGAGCTGGTGCGCGGCGGCGAAAGCGCGATCGATTCGGGCCTGGCGGCACGCGCGGTGGACACGGCATCACGCCTGCAGCGCGACGAGTTCTGGCCGGGCGCCCGCCAGGGATTGACGCAGCGTGAAAGCGAAATCCTCTCGTACATGGTGACCGGTCTGTCCAATCGCGGCATCGCAGGCCGGCTGGTGATCGGTGATGAGACCGTCAAGAGCCACTTGCGGTCGATCTACCGCAAGCTCGGGGTGAGCGACCGGACCAGCGCCGTGGCGACCGCCCTGCGGGAAGGCATCTACCAGTGAGCGGCACCGCGGCCGTCGGCCGAACCGAGCGGACGAACGCCGTGCGCGACCTGGTCGAGGCCGACCGTGAGCTGGCGCTGCTGCGTGAGTTGATTCAGGCGGCGTCGAGCGGTCCTGGTGTCGAGCCGCTCGCAGCCGCGGCGGCCCGGATGATCACCGACGCCACCGGAGCCGACGTCTGTTTCGTTCACGTACTCGACGACGGCGACCGCTCGCTGACACTCGCGGGTGCGACGCCGCCGTACGACCGCGAGATCGGCCGGGTCCGTCTCCCCTTGGGATCGGGAATCTCGGGCTGGGTTGCCAGCCATCGGGAGCCCGTGGTGATCATCGAGAACAAGGAATCGGACGCTCGGTACGTTCCCATCGAAACACTGCGCGATTCGGGTTTCACGTCCATGGTTTCGGTGCCGATGGAGACCGACCCCGGTGGCTTGGTCGGCGAACTGACCGTGCACACGATCGACCGTCGGGAGTTCACTCCCGGTGACGTCGAGCTGTTGTTGGTGATCGGGCGGCTCATCGCAGGCGCGCTGCATCAAGCCAGGCTGCATCGCCAGCTGGTTGGACGTGAACGTGCGCACGAGAACTTCGTCGAGCAGGTCATCGAAGCCCAGGAGCTCGAACGGCGACGGCTTGCCGGGGACATTCACGACGGGATATCGCAGCGGTTGATCACGCTGTCGTACCGCCTCGATGCTGCGGCACGTGCGGTTGGTGACGACGCCACCGAAGCGTCGGTGCAGCTGGCGGCCGCGCGTGAACTGATCGACCTGACACTGCAGGAGGCGCGCGCAGCGATCGGCGGACTACGGCCACCGGTGCTCGACGACCTCGGCCTAGCGGGTGGCCTTGCCAGCCTTGCCCGTTCGATCCCACAGATCCACTTGGAGGTCGACCTCGCCGACACACGCCTGCCCGAGCACGTCGAGATCGCCCTCTACCGGATTGCCCAGGAGTGCCTGCAGAACGTCGTCAAGCACGCAAGTGCGACGGTGGCCCGGATGGTCTTCTCCGTCTACGACGACACCGCCCGGCTCGAAATCGTCGACGACGGCGTCGGATTCAACCTGCACGACCATCCGCTCGGTAGTCATGAATCCCGAGGCTACGGGTTGCTCTCGATGTCGGAACGCGCCGAACTCGTCGGCGGACGTCTCAACATCCGATCTCGGGTCGGATCGGGCACCTCCGTCACAGCGGTCATTCCGCTTCCACCGGCCCGCGACTAGACGGTGCACTCCCGTCGATCAACCAATCACTTAAGAGTCAGCGCCTGATTCTCAATGGACATGTTGATCATGGGCTGGCAGCATCGACGCCATGGGAGACAGAAGCGGCACTTCGACGGTTCGTCGGTCATGACGCAGCAGACCCCGGAAACAACCCGCCGCTCCTTTAGTTTCACGCCAGGCAAGGACTCTGGGCCACAGCTCGTGGCCGCGCCGGGCGAGCCCGAGCCGGTGTTGGCGCCGGACGCCGTCGTCGACCTCGCCGCGGCCCGGCGCGACGCCGGCGTGGATGAGGTCTTGGCCAAACTCGACACCGAGCTCGTCGGGCTCGCGCCGGTCAAGTCCCGTGTCGCCGAGATCGCCGCGCTGCTGCTCGTCGACCGCATGCGAGCACGTTACGGAATCACCGCTCCCCAACCGACGCTGCACATGTGCTTCACCGGCAATCCCGGCACGGGCAAGACGACCGTGGCACTGCGAATGGCCGACCTGCTCTACAAACTCGGATATCTCCGCCGCGGCCATCTCGTCAGCGTCACCCGCGACGATCTCGTCGGCGAGTACATCGGGCACACCGCACCGAAGGCGAAGGAAGTGATCAAACGGGCGATGGGCGGCGTCTTGTTCATCGACGAGGCGTACTACCTGTACAAGTCCGAGAACGAACGCGACTACGGTGCCGAAGCGATCGAGATCCTGCTTCAGGTAATGGAGAACAACCGGGACGACCTCGTCGTCATCCTCGCCGGCTACGCCGACAAGATGGACCACTTCTTCTCGGCGAATCCCGGGATGCAAAGCCGCATAGCGCATCACATTCCGTTCCCCGACTACACGGTGGAGGAACTCGAGCGAATAGCAGCATTGATGACCAACCAGCTCGGCTACACGTTGTCGCCGGATGGCAGCGGCGCTCTGCGCGAATATCTGCACCGGCGAATGGAACAACCATGGTTCGCCAATGCGCGCAGCGTGCGAAACGCGATGGAGCGAGCGCGCCTGCGCCATGCGCGACGACTGGTCGACAACACCGATCAGCACGTCGATCTCATGTCATTGACCACGATCGAGGCCGCGGATCTGCTCGCGAGTCGGGTGTTCGACGAGGTCCCGGCAATGGACGCACGCTGACCACCAATGCCCGGCTGCGGGCGCTCGTCGAAGTCGCGGACACCGGCTCGGTCCGTGGGGCGGCCGAGCGGTTGGTGGTCACGGAATCAGCGATCTCGTCGGCGCTCGGCAGCCTCAGCAGGGAGGTCGGCGTCCCGCTTATCGACCGACACGGCCGCGGCGTCCGCTTGACTCCAGCGGGGCAGCGTTATGTCGAGTACGCCCGAAAGATCTTGGGGCTTCACCACGAGGCCATCCTGGCAGCCAACGGAGAAGTCGATCCCGAGCATGGTTCCATCCGCCTCGCCGCGGTGACGACCGCCGGTGAACTGTTGCTTCCCTCGCTATTGGCATCGTTCACCGCCAAATACCCTGGGGTGGACTGCAAGCTGGAAGTTGCTTCCAGGAGGTCGATTTGGCCGATGCTGGCCGATCACGAGGCCGATGTCGTGGTCGCCGGGCGCCCACCCGCCGACCTCGATCAAGTCCTGGTGCGAGCCGTCAGCCCCAACACGTTGGTGGTGGTCGGCCCCCCGGAAGCCGAGCGTCGATTCGACCCGGCACAAGCGACCTGGCTGCTGCGCGAATCGGGTTCGGGAACCCGCGCCACGACGACGACGCTCCTCGAAGAACTCCAAGTCTCGCCTCCTCAAATGGTGCTCGGGTCACACGGCGCGGTCGTGGCCGCCGCGGTGGCGGGGCTCGGAGTGACGTTGGTTTCCCGTCAGGCGGTGCGTCGTGAATTGGATGCGGGTGCGTTGGTAGAACTACCCGTCATCACAACTCCGCTCGACCGGCCGTGGCACATCGTGACGCAGTCACCCAGCACCGGATCGACAGAGCTGCTGATTGCCCATCTGCTCGCCCACCGTGAGCTCGGCTGGCGCTGCGCTGATTGAGCCACCCCGCCAGCCACCCAAGAGGGGGATGGACCGCCGCCAGAGCCGGATTAGCTCTTCAGGTAGGACTACTGAGGAGGAAACATGGCGGACACACACGATCCGACCGATCATTTCCGCACCACCCACCCGCATGCAGGTGAATCCTTCATCGACATCTATTGCTGGCCAGGGGTGGCGTCAATCGTATTGGGTGTCATCTCGCTCATCGCCTGCGTGGCTTCGGCGGCGTACTCACGCCACGAGTGGGTGCCGGTCACGGCGGTTGGTGGCGCCCTCGCGATTGCCGGTGGCGTCGCATGGCTGGTGGTCGAACACCATCGGGTGCTGCGCATCGAAGGGCTGTGGATGGCTGAACGTGCCGCCCGCCAAGAGGAACGGTGAACGTCCTCGCGTTGCTACACGACCAGTCGCCCGCGGAGCAGGGGCACCAGTGCCTCCCTGAAGACGATCGGATCAATGGGATGGGTGAGCACCACGTCGGCCTTCGACCATCGCGCCAACCATGCGTCATCGGGCCGAGCGGTGATGACCACCGTCGGCGGGCATTGCAGCAGTTCGTCTTTCAGCTGCTTCGCCAAGCCGAGCCCGCCGTAGGGCGCGGCCTCTCCGTCGAGCACGACGATGTCAACGGCGCTTGACGTCAGCTCTCGAAGGACCGCCGCCGGAGTCGCCGTGTGGACGAAGTCAAGTGGCGGCGTGCGGCTGTCCGGCATCCGGCCCAGTGCCTGCTGCACTTGCTGCCGGACACCGGCGTTGCTGCTGTACACCACGACCCGTAGCGGGGCGTAGAAACTGGCTCGGCTCGAATCTCGCATCACCCGCCGAATGGTAGCGATCTGACTCGCGCGGGTGAATCCCCTTACGCCTCCCCCAAGTTGGGGTGCTGACTGGCCGTCGCGTTCGTCAACGTAGAGGATCCCGGGCCGAACACGAGAGGGCAGACCGTTGAACGCGTATACGCCGATCTTCGCACTTGCGGGAGTCGCAGCTGTGTTCGCGGTGGGCTCCGTCGTGACGTCGGTACTGATCGGACCGCGGCGCTACAACCGCGCAAAGCTGGACGCGTATGAGTGCGGTATCGATGCGCTCGATCCGCAGCAGACGGCGGGTAGCCGGTTTCCGGTGAAGTACTACCTGACGGCGATGTTGTTCATCGTGTTCGACATCGAGATCGTCTTCTTGTATCCGTGGGCGGTGGCGTTCGATTCATTGGGTTTGTTCGCGGTGGTGGAGATGCTGCTGTTCATGCTGACGGTCTTCGTCGCCTACGCGTATGTATGGCGGCGCGGCGGATTGAGTTGGGATTGATCTAGATGGGTCTCGAGGAGCAGTTGCCCGGTGGCATCTTGTTGTCGACGGTGGAGAAGGTCGCCGGCTACGTGCGCAAGGGGTCGTTGTGGCCGGCCACGTTCGGATTGGCGTGTTGTGCCATCGAGATGATGGCCACCGCCGGACCGCGTTTCGACATCGCCCGCTTCGGCATGGAACGCTTCTCCGCCACCCCGCGCCAAGCCGATCTGATGATCGTGGCGGGCCGTGTCAGCCAGAAGATGGCCCCGGTGCTGCGGCAGGTGTATGACCAGATGGCCGAACCGAAATGGGTTCTGGCGATGGGGGTCTGCGCCTCCTCGGGCGGCATGTTCAACAACTACGCCATCGTGCAAGGCGTCGATCACGTCGTCCCGGTCGACATCTACCTGCCCGGCTGCCCACCCCGACCGGAGATGCTGCTCAACGCCATCCTCAAACTGCACGACAAGATCGCCGAAATGCCGTTGGGCGTCAACCGCACCGAGGCCATCGCCGCCGCCGAAGCCGCGGCACTCGCATCGCGGCCGACCATCGAGTTCACCGGACTGCTCCGCAAATGACCGAGGACGACACCACCAACGCTGCTGCGGCGTCACCGGATTCGGAGGTGATCGGGGTGCGGCGCGGCAGCTTCGGGATCACCGG
>NZ_JIAW01000010.1 GCF_000620625.1 Mycobacterium sp. URHB0044
GGTGAGGTTCGTTGCCTCGATGTCGGTGTCGTTGGTGAGGACGTTGCCGGTGAGTTGGGTGTCTTCGTTGGTGGTGAAGCCGTCGTCGATGGCGACGGGGGTGTCGTCGACCGCGGTGACGGTGATAGACACCGTGGCAGCTGCACTGGTCGCACTCCCGTCGGTGGCCGTGTACGTGAACGAGTCCGGCCCGTTGTAGTTGGCGACCGGAGTGTAGGTGAAGGTGCCGTCGGCGTTGAGATTCAGTGAACCGTGACCCGGTCCGGAGTCGAGTATCGTTGTCAGAGGCGCATTCTCGACATCGGTGTCGTTGGTCAGCACGTTGCCTGTCAGGGCGGTGTCCTCGTTGGTGAAGACGCTGTCACCAACCGCGACGGGGGCGTCG
Organism: Mycobacterium sp. URHB0044; assembly: GCF_000620625.1. GTDB lineage: Bacteria > Actinomycetota > Actinomycetes > Mycobacteriales > Mycobacteriaceae > Mycobacterium. Next base: position 386 of record NZ_JIAW01000010.1, read on the forward strand.
TTCACCGCGCCGATGGTGATCGTTACGAGGGCGGGAGCGCTCACGGCAACGCCGTCGGTAGCAACATAGGAAAACGAGTCGACGCCGTAGTAGTTTGTGCTCGGGGTATAGGTGAAGGACCCGTTTGGGTTGAGTGCCACGGTGCCGTGGGCGGGCGGGATGGTCAGGCTCGCAACCAACGGATCACCGTCGAGGTCGACGTCGTTGCCGAGCACGTGGCCCGACACTGACGTGTCCTCATACGTCGAGAACCCATCTGGACCGGCCACCGGGGCATCGTTGATCGCAGTGACGGTAATGGTGACCGTCGCCGACTCGCTGACCGCGGTGCCGTCTGAAGCTTGGTAGGTGAACGAGTCCACGCCGCTGTAGTTCGCGGCCGGGGTGTACGTGAACGACCCGTTGGTGGCGAGCATGACCGTGCCATGGGCCGGACCGGTGCCCAATATCGCAGTGAGCGGGGTGTTTTGGGGATCCGTGTCGTTGGTCAGCACATTGCCGGACACGGGGTTGTCCTCGGCGCCGCTGAAGGCGTCGCCAGCCCCGATCGGCGCACTGTTACCGGCCACGTTGAGCGTGACGGTGGCCCTGTCGGTATGGCCGAAGTGGGGAAGCAGGAATCCGAGCAGACCGTGAAAGTGGAAGCAGTTCGCGGCATCGCTGACGGTGACGGTGAACTGATCGGTTCCGACGTAATCGTCGTCGGGGTCATAGGTGAATGTGCCAGTGGACTGATCGACGATCACCGTGCCATGGGCCGGCCCACCGCAATCGCCGCGATCGGGCACCCGGTAGATGAGGGCGTCGCCATCCGAGTCGTGGGCGTCGAACGCGATCGGATCACTGACTTCACCTGGATCCAGCGCGACGGTGACTTCCTGGGGCCGTACGTGTGGAGTCCGATTGAAGAAGGTGTACTGGATCTCGCGGCGCACCCATGCAAGGACTGCCCAGAGCAGTGGGGGATGGGCCGGAGCGATCGGTCCCGGCGCCAGGAAAGGGGAGAAGACGGCTGCAACCAGCGTGGCGGCGATGTTCACCAGTGCTGCCGGGATCGTCATCAGAGGGTGGAACTCGAGCGGCGGCGCCAACGGCAAACTCGGAGCCCCGAGGGCAGCGAAATGCATTGCGCTTGCCAACAGTGGTTTCGGAGCTTCGGTTGCGACGGAGCCCTCGAACTCGAGCGTCGACGGCGGTGGGAGCGAAACGTGCTCGCTCGACTCGACGATCGGCGTCGTCGAGTCCACCGGGTGGAATGCATCGCCTGCTTGCTCCGCCGCATTCGGCGGCCCGGCCTCGGCGGTTGGTGACGCAACGGTGGCACCGGTCGTGGTCGGCTCCGTCGTCGCAGCGTTCTGAGTATCGGGGATATGCGCCGTAACGGGAACTTCGGTCGCAGGAGAGTCCGGTGCAGGGGCCACGACGTCGTCGGACGACACCGGTGCGGTCTCCACCGCGCTTTCGTGATCGGTGGACTGCCCTCGGTCGTTCGTCGAGGTGTCCGCGCCACCAGAGCTGGCGAATTGCATGGCGGGCGCCGACTCGTTGTCGTGGGTCGGTTGCGGGGTGTTTCCGTCCGACGTGACTGGCGGAGTCGCCGTCGGCGAGGAACTCGTCGCACCCGATTGCTCGGTGGGAGCAGAAAGCTCCGCACCGGACTGCGCCGTGGGCGAGGTGTCGGATGAGGATTCGGGCGTCGACGTGCCGGAGGGCTCAGAGCCAGTGTCCGCGCGAGCCTGGCCAAGACCCAGGCCATGGCCGGTGGCGACTGCTGCCCCAACCCCGAGTGCGATCGCCAACGCCCCTACTCGACCGATGTACTTACTCGGACCGGCAATCGAGAATGTCGCAGTGCCTTCGCTGAAGGGAAGTGGAGGTAATTCCGCAATCCGAAAATTGGGGAATGTGGCCTGCGGGGCGTTGGGATGTCGCGTCGTGCGGTGACGCGGTTTCGTTCGGCCACTACCACGGCGCGTGTGGTCGGCCATGGTGTCACCTCGCGCTGCTCAGGACATCTCGGAGCAGCGCAGTCCCGATGTTTGGCCGCGATGCCGTCAGTTCGCACCCACTCGTCCACGGTTGTGTCGCGAAGCCGTGCATTCGTTTGCGGTTGCAACGTTCCGAGGACTTGCCGTGGGCGGTGCGAGTGCTCTCTACCTAATTTACGCTCGAAACAATAAAACGGGTTATAAATTGCTGTGCTTCGCGGGACCGGGTCTGGAAAGCGCAGGTCGAGTCCCGACCCACGGTGCTTGAACGGTCGATCAGTCCTCCGGCTCATGCACCTCGAAGGCCTAAGGATGACGGCATTTGGACGCCGTTCCCAACCGCCGACAGCCAGCAGGTCAATCGTGGACCGTGGCTTTGCTGCCACGGCGCGCCGGGGTGCGTGAGGGGATGCGGAATGCAACGGCGCGATTCAACGTCATATGGACATGTTCTTTATCACCGGTGCGGGCGGGGGCGTCGGCAGCGTGAGCCGTCGCGTGGTCGAGGAGCTCCGTCGGACCGACCAGCCGGTGCGTGCGCTGGTCCGTCGGGACGACGAACGCGCCGAGCGGCTACGCGACCTCGGCGCCGAGGTCGTCGTCGGTGACCTGACGTCACCACTCGACGTCGCGCAGGCCACGCGCGGCGTCACGCGGATGTTCTTCAACATGAGCGTGTCGCCCGAGTACGTGCAGGCCGCTGCCGTGGTGAGCGCGGTGGTCGAGGAACTCGGCGGCCTCGAGTTGGTCGTGAACATGTCGCAGATGACGGTGTCGCAGATGACCTTGACCAGCACCGAGGAATCCCGTCAGCACCGCCTGCACTGGCTCGCGGAGCGGATCATGAATTGGTCGGGCATACCCGTCGTACACGTGCGGCCGACGGTGTTCCTCGACAACCCGTTGTTCACCGTCGTCGGCGCCGCATCGGTCCGCGACCGCGGTGTGCTCGCACTGCCCTTCGGCGATGGGGGCACCTCGCCCATTGCCGCCGACGACGTGGCTCGCGTCGTGGCCGCTCTGCTGAGCGACCCTGCTCCGACGTTCGGCGCCGTGTACGAGCTCACCGGGCCGCAGGTACTCGATGTGGCGGGTCTCGCCGAGCAGTTCGCCCGGGCGCTGGGCCGCCCCGTCGCCCCCGAGGACCTTCCCGCCGATCGATTGCGCGACGTGCTGGCACATTCGGGGCTCTCCGAACATGTGGCACAACACATCTCGACCATGGCGCGGTTACACCGCGACGGTCGGTACGACCGGGCCACCGACGACGTCGAACGAATCACCGGACGTCCGGCCCAGACCGTCGAACAGTACGTGTCGGCCCATCCAGACCTGTTCTCCTAGACGTCTTCTGCAGCGTGTTCTACTGACCACGTGGATCGCACAACATTCGACCGACTGTTCGACATGACCGACCGCACCGTCATCGTCACGGGCGGGAGTCGCGGCATCGGACTCGCGCTGGCGGAGGGGTTCGTGCTCGCCGGCGCCCGCGTCGTGGTCGCCAGTCGCAAGGCCGACGCCTGCGAGCAAGCCGCCAAACACCTTCGCGATCTCGGCGGCAGCGCGATCGGCGTTGCGGCGCACGCGGGCAGCATGGACGATCTCGACGTTCTCGTGGAGCGCACCGTCGCCGAATTCGGCGGCATCGACGTGGTGGTGAACAACGCGGCCAATGCCCTGGCCCAGCCGCTTGGCGAGATGACCGTGGACGCATGGACCAAGTCGTACGAGGTGAATCTGCGCGGTCCGGTATTCCTGGTGCAGAAGGCGCTGCCACACCTGAAGCGAAGCGAGCACGCGGCGGTGCTGAACATGGTGTCCGTCGGTGCGTTTCATTTTGCCCCCGTCGTCTCGATGTACGCCGCAGGCAAGGCGGCCATGATGTCGTTCACCCGGTCGATGGCGGCGGGATTCGTGACAGACGGCATCAGGGTCAACGCCATCGCCCCGGGTCCGGTCGACACCGACATGATGCGCGGCAACCCGCAGGAAGCGATCGACCACATGGTGGGCGGGACGTTGGTCAAGCGCCTCGCTTCACCCGACGAGATGGTCGGTACCGCCCTGTTGTTGTGTTCTGACGCAGGCAGTTACATCACCGGGCAGGTTGTCATCGTCGACGGCGGCGGTACGCCCCGCTAGCCCTTGCGGCTCGCGAACGCGGCGCTCGCTTGCCGCATCTCACCGCTGGTGGACGCCAGGATCTGGCTGCGGTTCTCGACGTGCAGTGCCGCCTCCAAGCTGGATGCCTCGAGGTTGGCCCACAGCACCTGCTTGGTCGACTCCACCCCGAACTTGCCGTAACCGCACAAGGTTTCGGCGATCGCCAGCGCGTCGTCGAGCACGGAATCGTCGGACAGCCGTGACACCAGGCCCAGCCTCAGCGCCTCTCCGGCCTCGACCGTGCGCGCGGTGAGGATGAGGTCGAATGCCTGCCCGGCACCGACGATGCGGGGCAGCGTGTAGCTGACGCCGATGTCGCAGCCGCCCAACCCCAGCTTGATGAACTGCGTGCAGAACCGGGCCGACGCCGAGGCGATGCGAACGTCACAGGCCAACGCCAGCGCAAAGCCGCCGCCGTAGGCCGGTCCGTTGACGGCCGCAATCACCGGCTGGCGCAGACGAATCAGCCGCGTGGTCAGGTCGGCGATGCGTTCCTGCCACCGCATTCCCGAACGCGGGAATTCCAGTCCGCGGGTCGCCTCGTCGGGGGATGGTTCGGTGAGATCAAGGCCGGAGCAGAAGCCGCGGCCAGCGCCGGTCAGCACGACGACGCGACACTCGTCGTCACGGTGGATCGCTTCCAGCGTGTGGTGCAATTCTTCGACCAGGCCGTAATTCAGCGCGTTCAGCTTCTCCGGCCGGTTCAGCGTAATGAGCGCGATGTCGGGACGCGGGTGGGTCAGCTCCAGATGCGGCATGGGTTTGACACTATGCGCCGGGTATCTCCCGGGGTCGGGTCAGTCGCTACTTCGCCATCCGATGATCCCGACGACGATCAGCCGGAGCTGCTTGACGGCGATCCGCCGGATCTCGTCGAGCGCGGTCTGATCGACGGCATCCTCGATGGCCTCTGCGATGGAAATCATGGAGTTGACGAAGAGGCTCGCCAGGATGTTGAGGTCTTCGGCGCTCCAGGTGTTCAGCCCCGGGAACCGGGCCAGATCGATCGCGAGCTCCGACGTGATGAGCCGGATCTCGGTGCGGATGGCGTAGCGCAGGACGGTCACGCCGCTGTTGCGCTCGCGGACGATGAACCGCCAATGCTCACGGCGCTCGTTCACCCCGGCGATGAGAATGTCGACGGAGCCTTCGATGACCCGGGTGGGGTCGAGCTTGCCGGCGCGCGCATTGCGCAACATGTCGCGCAGTGCGCGGAACGACTCGTCGATGAGGACCAGTCCGAGCGCTTCCATGGTCTCGAAGTGCCGGTAGAACGCGGCGGGGACGATGCCGGCTTCGCGGGTCACCTCACGCAGGCTCAGCGCGCTGAAGCTGCGCTCCTCCAGGAGCCGCAACGCCGCCGCCACGATGGCCCGCCGCGTCGTTTCCTTGCGCTCTTCACGCGACGGAGCGTCCCGCGAGGAACGCTTGGACCCCGAGCGTCCTGATCGAGACGTTCGTGAACTAGGCGTACGACTGTTCACTGTGTGAAACCTACCACAGCCAGCAGTCAATCCATTGACGAAATGGGTGAGCCAAGCGCACGGTGTACACATGTTCACTCAAACTTTGTCGCTCGACCTGCGGAAGAGGGTGATGCGGTCACCGCTGGTCGACCTGCTCACCGGCCCGCACGGCGTCGACCGCTACACCGAGCTCGTCGAGCCCACCTGGACCCTCGGCGACGCCAGGGCGAAGGTCGTCGCGGTGCGGCGCCAGACCCCACGCAGCGTCACCTTGACGCTGGAACCCAACGCGGCCTTCCGGGCCAAATATCCCGCCCTGCGCGCCGGCCAGCACGTCAACCTCTCCATCGAGGTCGACGGGCGCAGGCAGACCCGCTGCTACTCACCGGCCAACGCCGAGAACGACCGGCTCATCGAGCTGACCATCGGGGTGCACGACGGCGGTGTGGTGTCGACGCACCTGTACCGCAACGCCCGTCCCGGCATGGTCGTCGGACTCGACGGCGTCGGTGGGGACTTCGTCCTACCGACCGAGCGGCCGCGGCGCATCCTCTTCGTGTCCGGCGGCAGCGGCATCACCCCGGTGTTGTCGATGCTGCGCACGCTGGTTGCCGAGGGCCACACCGGTGAGGTCGCCTTCGTCCACTACGCACGCAGCGCCGACGAGGCGTGCTACCGCGACGAACTCGCTGCGCTGCCCGGCGTGCGCGTGCTGCACGGCTTCACCCGCAGTGCCGCACCCGCCGACCTCGTGGGGCGGTTCGGCGCCGACCATCTGACGGCGGCCATGCCGTCACCCGACCAGGTGTTCGTCTGCGGCCCACCAGCTCTCGTCGACGCGGTGCGCGACCACTGCCCGGACGCACTGTTCGAGAGCTTCGTCCCACCGGTGTTCACGGCGCCCACCGAGGCATCGGGCGGCCGGGTGGCGTTCGCCGACTCCGGCATCGACGTCACCGACGACGGACGCTCCTTGCTGGAGCAGGCCGAAGCCGCCGGCCTGTCGCCCGAAAGTGGATGCCGCATGGGCATCTGCCACACCTGCACCCGCCGCAAGACCAGCGGCGCGGTCAAGAACCTGATCACCGGCGCCGTATCCACGATCGACGGGGAGGACGTGCAGATCTGCATCACGGCCCCCGTCGGCGACGTCGAACTCGCACTCTAGGAAAGGGATTCACCGTGACTGCAATTCTTGAGCCCATCACCACCGTCGACACGAAGACACCTGCCACTCAACAGGCCATCACCAAGACCGTCGGCGGCACGACCGTCACCATGACGCCCGAGCAGGCCGAGAACTTCGGCCGCGAGCTCGACGCGATCAGGGAACGCGTCATCGCCGACCTCGGCGACCGCGATGCCACCTACATCCGCCGGGTCATCAAGGCCCAGCGTGCCCTCGAAGTCGGCGGCCGGGCCCTGCTGTTCGCGGGCATCCTGCCGCCGGCCTGGCTGGCGGGGACGGCGATGCTCGCGGTGTCGAAGATCTTGGACAACATGGAGATCGGGCACAACGTCATGCACGGCCAGTACGACTGGATGGGCGATCCCGCACTGACGAGCCGCAACTTCGAATGGGACTCGGCCTGCCCGAGCGACCAGTGGCGCCACTCGCACAACTACATGCACCACACCTACACCAACATCGTCAACATGGACCGCGACATCGGCTACGGCATCCTCCGGATGAGCGAGGACCAGCGCTGGCACCCGTACTACCTCGGCAACCCGGTCTACGCCTTCCTGCTGATGGTGTTCTTCCAGTACGGCGTGGCGCTGCACGAGTTGGAGACCGAGCGCATCCGCTCGGGTGAGATCACGGTCGCCGACAAGCGCGACACGATCCGGGGCATCTGGCGCAAGGTGAAGCGCCAGACCTTGAAGGACTACGTAGCGTTCCCACTGCTCGCGGGCCCGTTCGCGCCGTGGGTGTTCACCGGCAACCTGACGGCCAACCTGATCCGCAACGTGTGGTCCTACGCGATCATCTTCTGCGGCCACTTTCCGGAAGGCACACAGGAATTCAGCAAGGAGGAGACGGCAAACGAGAGCCGCGGGATGTGGTACTTCCGCCAGGTGCTCGGTTCGGCGAACCTCACCGGCGGAAAGCTCTTCCACCTGATGAGCGGCAACCTGTCGTTCCAGATCGAGCACCACCTGTTCCCCGACCTCCCGGCGTTCCGGCACGACGAGATCTCCAAGGAAGTTCAGGAGATCTGCGAGCGGTACGGCGTGCCCTACAACACGGGACCGCTGCCCAAGCAGTTCGCCACCGTGGTCCGCAAGATCTGCAGGCTGGCGCTGCCCTGGACTTAAGTCTGGCAGTTCGGGCACCAGTACATGACGCGTTCGCCGCTCAAGCCCTTCTTGCTCCTCGCGTCCGCGTAGTCCATCTCGATGATGGTTCCGCAGCGGCGACACGCGTCTCCGGCCCGGCCGTAGACCCACAGGTCACGGCCAGCTCTGGTGTCGCCGGTCGTCACGCGATTGACGCGGGAGCGATTGAGCCACAGCATGTCCCGGGCACGCTGCACCATCCGAAGCGGATCCCGCACCGCGCTCACCGGCGCGGTGGGCAGGTGACCGGTGATGAAGCACAACTCGTTGGCGTACACGTTGCCGACGCCCGCCATCACCCGCTGATCCAGCAGCGTCTCGGCCAGCGGGCGGTCCGGGTCGACGATCAGGTTCGCGGCCGCCGTCCTCGGTTCCCAATCGGGGCCGAGTAGGTCGGGGCCCAAGTGTGCGACGGCATCCATGTCGCGTTTCCGTTCCAAGATCTCCAGGACACCGAGGTCGATGCCCGCAACGCGAGAGTCGGCCGTTTCCAGGATGATCCGCACCTTGTGCGGTTGTACCCGGCGGATCTGGCCGCCGATCAACCAGGCGCCGTCCATCTTTAGATGCGAGTGGATGCTGGCGTCGCCCACCCGGATGAAGAGGTGCTTGCCGCGGCTCAGTACCTCGTCGACCGTTTGCCCCGTCAGGTCGACGGTGGCGAACCGGGGCACCCTGACGTCGCAACGGGTCAGTGCCTTGCCTTCCAGCGCCTCCCGTAGCTTGGCCGCGGACCGGTAGACGGTGTCGCCCTCGGGCATTCCCGTTACCTCCGCTCGCGGCTTCGATGTCCTGATAGCACGCTACATGCGTTGCCGTGCCTCGAAGTCGATGTGATGGCCTTGCAGCCACGTCATCGACCGCCCACCGTCGCGGGCCGCGCGGCGGAACGCGATCGGGAGGATGGCATCGCGGAGCACGCGTGCGATCGGTCCGGCGGCCTTCGAGTTCGCCGATCGAGCACCATGTTTGACGATCCGTTCGACGCGGTCGCGACGGAGCGACTCGAACGTGGCGAACGCGTCGGGCACCGTCGCGCAGTCACGCAGGCACATGGCCAGGATCACCGCGTCCTCGAGCGCCATTGCGGCACCCTGGCCGGCCGACGGCGCGGTGGCGTGGGCAGCATCGCCGATGATGATCATGCGGTCGCGGTGCCAGTGCCGCACCACGGGCATGTCGTACGTCGGCCACCCGAGCATCGGACCGGGGGCGGCGTCGATGATCTCGTGGGCAGGGCCGGCGTCGCCATCCATCAATTGGTGGAGCCATTCGCGCCACTGGGCGTCGTCCATCTCCGAGAGGACGCCCTTCTGCGGTTCCCTGGCCATCGGGGGATTGGCGAACCACACCGTGCCACCATCGGGCGTCGGCATCCATGCGAAGAAGCAGCGCGTCCCGAACTGCATCCGGAATTCCCTAGCTGGCACGTCGACACGGAAGTCGGGGATATAGCCACCGACATTGAGCACCGGCACGTAACGCGGCGTCGCGGCTTGGGGATCGATGACCGTTCGTACGCTGGAATGGATTCCGTCGCAGCCGATGAGGACATCCCCGGTGGCCTTGCTGCCGTCGGCGAAGCTGGCTTCGATCCCGTGCGCCGTCGCTGTCGCGCCGACGAACTCCGCGCCGTGTCTGATCCGAAGTCCGTGTTCTGCGGCGAGCTTCGCCAGCGCACCGTAGAGATCGCCGCGACGCATCATCTGGGACAGTTGCCCGTCCGCTCGCGGCGCGGCGAGCGGCATGCTGCCGAGTCGTCTGCCCTTGCCGTTGACGAAGCTGATCGTCTCCAGTTCGAAACCGAGCGACTCGATGGGCTCGGCCAGGTCGATCGCGCGCAGGGCGTCCATTCCGTTGGCTTGGAAGGTCAGCCATGATCCGCGGAGATCCTCCGGTCCGATGTTGCGCTCGAACACGTCTGCCTCGATGCCCACCCGTCGTAGTGCCACCGCCAGCACCGGCCCGGCCACGCCGGCGCCGATCACGAGTGCGCGCATCTTCGTCCTTCGGTATGTTGGCCTTTCACGCAAGTAGTATGAAAGTCGAGTTACTTGAATGTCAAGAGACTTTGCCAGTGATGCATTGCTCGGTGTGGCGATCGAGCGGTATCAGGCGGCCGTCGACGACTTCGACCGTGAAATGGCCCGTATCCTACGGGTCAACGAGACGGACCTACGTTGCCTGGAGATCCTCATCCAAGAGGATGCCGAGGTTACGCCGCGGTTGCTGGCGGCGCGTCTCGGACTGACGAGTGGCAGCGTCACTGCGATGTTGGATCGGTTGGAGAAGCTCGACTACGTCCGCCGCGCCGCGCATCCGAACGACCGCCGCAAGGTGATCGTCACCCCGACGGACATCGTGGTGCGGCAAACACGAGACATGATCGAGCCGCTCTTGGCCGAAGCCAACGAGGGGTTGATCTCGAGATACAGCGCCGAGCAGTTGGCCCTCGTTGCCGACTTCCTCACCCGTGCAGGAGATTTACAGCAGGAGCACGTCGAACGGTTGCGCAGGCAGTCGCCGAAACTCGCCGCCGATGGCTGACTACGAGGTGAAATCCACCGACAGGTCCCACAGCCGTTCGGCATTGCCGGGATCCAGCGCATACGGAGCGACGCCGCCGCGTCCGGGACCACCACGACGGTCGACCACCCGCGCTTCGTTGCAGTCCTCGAAGTAGCGACCGCCGATGCCGTCCAACAGCGGCGAGGCCGCCAACAACGTCGACGTTGCGGCGCCCTGCTCGACGGTCTTGAAGTCGGTGCCGGCCGCGCGGAACGCCGCCAGGGCGTCCTCCGCGTAGTGGGCCGGCAGATGGCGCTGGAGCGGTGTCGCTATGCCGCCGGGCATCAGGGCGTTGGCGAGGATGCCGTCGGATGCCCAACGGCGCGTCGCTTCGACGGCGAACAGCACGTTGGCGGTCTTGGACTGCCCGTACGCGCCGAAGGGTTCGTAATCGCGGAACGCGTAGTCGATGTCGTCGAACACGACGGGGGAGCGCAGGTGCCCGCCGGAGCTCACCGAGACGATGCGTGCGCCGCCGGCAGCGGCCATGGCGCGGTGCAGTCCCCTCGCGAGTGCGAAGTGGCCAAGATGATTTGTGGCGAACTGCATTTCGTGCCCGCTGGCTGACATGGTCAACTCTTGGATGGCCATGACGCCTGCGTTGTTGACCAGGATGTGCAGCGGTCCGCTCCACGCCTGGACGAACGCCCGCACGCTGGACAGGTCGCTCAGGTCGAGCGGGGCCACTCCGACCCGGCCGCCGATCTGCTGGGCCACCCGTTCACCGGCTTCTGCGTCGCGCACCGCGAGGGTGACCTCCGCGCCGGCGCCGGCGAGAGCCCGCGCAGTTTCGACGCCGATTCCCGACGACGCGCCGGTGACGATGGCGCGCTTCCCCGACAGGTCGACGCCGGCGATCACCTCGGCGGCAGTCGATTGGAATCCGAACGGTGTGGTGATCAGGTCGTCGCTCATGACCCACCGCAACGCGGACCCGACGGGCTGTGTTCCCGGCGCACGGCATCGATCGCTCGAGTGGCCTCGTCGCTGATCCGGCCCACCAGCGCGGAAGCGCTCTCCACTTCGGCGATCAGGTCGACGGCCTCGCCCGCCCAGATGGGCGCATAGTCGGGATCGGCGCGCTTGGCGCCGCGGCGGAACTCGGCGCGTGCCTCGGCATCGGCACTCAGCTCCTCCTCGCGGTCCTGCCACCTGTCGATGAAGGCGTTGCGCAGCGTGCGGGCCGGATACCGGGCCGGCCACGCCGCCTCGGCGGCGATGTCGACCACGCGGCCGCGAACGGTGTCGGAGGCTTCGGCCGCGGTGATCGACTTCGCTTCTCGCTCGTCGATCAACGCTTCCGGCGTCGCTTCGAAGCGTGTGCCGATCACCGCTCCGGCCGCGCCCAGCATCAGCGCGGCGGCCAGCCCGCGACCGTCCGCGATGCCTCCGGCGGCCAGCACGGGAGTGGCGCCTGCGACGTCGACGACGGCAGGGACGAAGGGCAGCGTCGCCCGCCCTCCGCCGTGGCCACCCGCTTCCGAGCCCTGCGCCACCAGGACGTCGGCTCCGACGTCGAGCGCGTGCCGCGTTTCGGTGATGGTGTTGACCTGGACGATCAGCGGAATTCCGGCGTCACGGACGGTGCTGGCGAACGGCGCCGGATCGCCGAACGACAGCACGACCGCGGCCGGGCGCTGCTCGACTACCCATTCGACGATCGACTGGTCGATCGCCCACGTCAATAGCCCGATGCCCCAAGGCTTCTCGGTGCTCTCCTTGGCGATGGCACATTCCCGCTCGAGCCAGTCCCGCTGGCCCGGACCGCCACCGATGATGCCGAGGCCGCCGCCCTCGGAGACCGCGGCCGTCAGCCGGCCGCCAGCCACGCCGCCCATCGGCGCCAGCACGATCGGGTGGTCGATCCCGAACATCTCGGTAACCGCTGTCCGCAAGGCCATGTCACCACTGTAGGCAGCGGGCCTTCAGGCGGGAATGACGTCCAGTCCCTTCGTCGCGTTGTCGTGGCGATGCTGGCGTTCGATCACCGCGAAGTAGAAGGCATAGGCGAACGCGCAACTGGTGAACAGGCTGGAGACGAAGAACAGCCACGGCCGTTTGATGCCGCGTCGGTATCCGTCGACGATCGTGAACAGCGGCAGCAGGATCACGTTGATGATGGTGTAGTCCTGGCTGGCAGATGCCGCGGCTGGGTTGACGTAGCCGAGGCGGATGAATTGCTCCCAGCTGCCAGGGCCCCAGATCGGATTGCCGCCTTCGACGGCGTACTGCGCGACGAACTGGTGGTTGAAGTAGTAGCCGAGCGCGATCGACGCGACGCCGACGACGTAGAACACGATCTCCAGCGCCGAGAAGGCGGGGCCGCTGGCGGGGCGGGCGAAGACCTGCTGATTGGCGCGGACGATCCAGGCGATGACGGCGACGCCGAGGAGGGCATGAACGATGAGCGAGACCATGGCCTCAGTATGGAACGACCTGGGCCAGGTTTTGTCATTTTTGACAATGTGTCAGCGCAACCGCATGCCCCTCGGCGTGCGGGAGAACCCCGCGCCGGTCAACGCGTCGCGGACGGTCGTCAGGCGGTCGTCGGATGCGGGATCGAGCACGGTCACCCCGTTGACCTTCTCCACCAGCAGCGACTGCAGCACCCGACCTCCGACCAACTCCGCGAGCGCTGCTGCCGCGGACCGATTGGCCTCCGCGTCGTCGGAGTAGGACAGCAGGGTGCGTCCACCCCGCTCGAGGAACCACACCAGTTCACCGTCGACCAACACGACCAGGGCACCGGCCTTGCGGCCCGGTCGGTGCGTGCCGTCGCCCGGCCATGGCAGTGCGGCGCCGTACGGGTTGGCCGGATCGGCCGCCGCGAGCACGACCGCCTGATAGGCGCGGCGCTCTTGGTCGACGTCGTCGAGGTAGGTGCGCAGCCGGTCCACGGTGGAGGCGACCGCGAACTGGGCCCCGCCCAACGACTCGACGAAGTAGCCGCGTTGGCACCGGCCGGCATCCTCGAACGCGCTGAGCACCTTGTAGAGCATCGCGAACCCGCCGGGCACCCCCTCGGACGACCCCTTGGTCAGCACGCCATAGCGGTTGAGCAGCAATTCGGCCTGGAAGTGGGCACGGATGGTCGACTCGGGCTCGGGTGTCGGCAGGGCGGACCACCGGCCGGCAACGGTCGGCTCGGACGTGCGTGTCTGGGCATGCGCGACGCTGTAGCGGCTCAGCCGCGGCGGCCGCTGCCGCTGGCGGTGCGCACCGCCGCGCCGTCCGGTGCCCTGCAACAGGGCGCGTACGGGCGCAAAGGTGTCGCCGGTGACCCAGCCGGCCCAAACCAGTTCCCAGAGCGCGGTTTTCAGCTGCTCGGTACCGGCCGCGCCGTCGGCGTCGAGCTGCCGGAAGAAGTAGGCTCCACCGTGGCCCAGCGTTTCCATGATGGTCCGGTGGACGTCGGTGAAGTCAATCTCAGCTGGGGTGGCGAGTGTCATGGGCGTCGAGTCGGCGGAGTGGAAGGCGATCCAGCCGTCGTTGCCGCCGATCTGCCCCGCGCCGGACCAGGTGACTTCGCCGGCCGCGAGCAGCTCGTCCAGCATGGCTGGCTGGTAGTCCCGAACCCGCTGCCCGAACACCAGCGGCTCCACCGCCGACGCCGGCATCGGCACGCCCGCAAGCTGTTCGATGACCGCCGCCAGACCGTCGATGCCCGACACCCGTGCCGTGCCCACCTGCTGCCACGCAGGCAGGAACCTTGCGTACGCCGCCGTGCTCACCGGTTCGACCTGTGCGCGCAGCGCAGCCAACGACCGGCGGCGCAGGATCTTCAATACGTCGGCGTCGCACCACTGTTCGGCGGTGTCACTGAATTCGCCGCGCACCAGCTTGCCGTCGACCGCCATGCGGCCCAGTACGTCGGCGGTGACCCGCAACCCCAGCCCGAACCTGGCCGCGGCGTCGCCGGTGGTGAACGGCCCGTGCGTGCGGGCGTATCGGCCGAGCAGTTCGCCGAGCGGATCGGTCACGGACTCGGTGAAGCTGGCCGGTACGCCGACCGGGACGGCGATGCCGACGCCGTCGCGCAGCAAACCGAGGTCTTCGATGGCCACCCACCACGTCCGGTCCGCGAACGTCACGGTCAACGCCCGTCGCGCAGCCCGAAGCCCCTCCAGCCACCCGCCGACGTCGGCCGCGGTGGACCGTTCTGCGATCTCGTCCTCGGTCAGAGGGCCGAGCAGCCGCAGCAGGTCCGCCACGCCTTCGGCGTCACGCGCCGCGCGCTCGGCGGTCAGATGTTGGAGCTGAGCTGAGGTCGACTCGATGATCTGGGGGTCGAGCAGCTCGCGCAGTTCGACGCGGCCGAGTAGTTCGGCCAGCAGCACGCTGTCCAACGACAGCGCGGCGGCGCGGCGCTCCGCGAGGGGACTGTCGCCCTCGTACATGAACGCGCCGACGTAGCCGAACAACAGCGACGCGGCGAAGGGCGACGGTGTCGCCGTCTCGACCTCCAACAGCCGAATGCGCCGCTGCGCAACGCGACTCATGACGTCGCGCAGGGTCGGTACGTCGTAGACGTCCTGAAGGCATTCGCGGACGGTCTCGAGGACGATGGGGAAGTCGGGGTACTTGCGGGCCACGTCGAGCAGTTGCGCGGCGCGTTGGCGTTGGTGCCACAGCGGCGACCGCTTGCCGGGATGACGGCGGGGAAGCAGCAGCGCCCTGGCCGCGCATTCCCGGAACCGCGACGCGAACAGGGCAGAGCCGCCGACCTCGTCGGTGACGATGGGATCGATCTCGTCGGCGTCGAACACGAATAGGTCCGCCCCCGGCGCGGCGTCTTCGGTGTCGGGTAGCCGCACGATGATGCCGTCGTCGGAGGCGGTCGGCTTCTCGTCGATGCCGTACCGCTCGCGCAGCCGGCGACTGACCGCCAGCGCCAGCGGACCGTGCACCCGAAGTCCGTAGGGGGAGTGCAGGATGACCCGCCAGTCGCCGAGCTCGTCGCGGAACCGCTCGACGATGAACGTCGTGTCGGTCGGTACGGTGCCGGTGGCCTGGCGCTGCTCGTCGAGCAACTGCCAGAGGTTGTCGGTCGCGTAGTCGTTGAAACCCATGGTGTGGCACTGCGCGTCGAACTCCTCCCGCGCCATGCCCGACAGCCGACCGGTGAACGCGCCGATGGCGGCGCCCAATTCGGCGGGCCTACCCACGCCGTCGCCGCGCCAGAACGGCAGCCTGGCGGGCTGGCCGGGAGCGGGGATGACGAGTACGCGGTCGTGCGTGATCTCGGTGATGCGCCAGCTGGTCGCACCGAGCGAGATGACGTCGCCGGGCCGCGACTCGTACACCATCTCCTCGTCGAGTTCGCCTACGCGGGACGGCTTTTCGGTATCGGCGTTGGACGCGAGGTAGACGGTGAACAGGCCGCGGTCGGGGATGGCGCCGCCGGAGGTGACGGCGAGCCGCTGCGCGCCCGGCCGTGACGTCAGTACTCCTGCGTCGCGGTCGTACACCAGCCGCGGGCGCAACTCGGCGAATTCGGTGGACGGATACTTGCCGGACAGCAGGTCGAGGGTGGCCTCGAACGCGCTGCGGGGCAGCGTGGCGAAGGGTGCGCTCCGTCGCACCGCGTCGAACCAGCGATCGGCGTCCAGCGGTTCCAGTGCAACCGCGGCGACGGTGTGCTGGGCGAGCACGTCGAGCGGGTTGGCGGGTACCCGCATGGTCTCGATCTGACCCGCGAGCATGCGCTGCACGGTCACCGCGCAGTCGATGAGATCGGTGCGGTGCTTGGGAAACAGTACGCCCCTGGATATCTCACCGACCTGGTGACCGGCGCGGCCGATACGCTGCAGCCCGCTTGCCACCGAAGGCGGGGCCTCCACCTGGATGACCAGGTCGACCGAACCCATGTCGATGCCAAGCTCCAGGCTGGAGGTGGCGACCACCGCTCGCAGCCGGCCGCTCTTGAGTTCTTCCTCCACGGCGGCGCGCTGCTCCTTGCTGACCGAACCGTGGTGGGCGCGGGCCAGCACCGTCTCGGCGCCGTACGTCTGGCCGCTGCCCATGATGTGTGCGGGGGAGCCGCCGCCGACCTTGGGGTTGCGCTCGTCGCTCAGTTCGACACCCGTGCGCTCGGCGTGAATCTCGTTGAGGCGGGCCGTGAGACGCTCGGCCAGCCGGCGGGAGTTGGCGAACACGATGGACGAGTTGTGCGACTCGATCAGATCGACGATGCGGCCCTCGACGTCGGGCCAGATCGAGTTCTCGACGAGGTTGGCCATGTCGGGCACCGGCACCTGGACCGACAGGTCGAAGGTCTTGCCCGACGGCGGCGCGACCACCGTCGCGGGGGCGGTGCCTGCCAGGAAGCGGGCGACCTCCTCGGCAGGGCGGACGGTCGCCGACAGGCCGATCCGCTGAGCGGGGCGCTCAAGCATCTGGTCGAGGCGCTCCAGCGACAGTGCAAGGTGTGCGCCGCGCTTGGTGGCCGCGACGGCGTGCACCTCGTCGACGATCACCGTCTGAACCTCGGAGAGCGTCTCCCGGGCCGCCGAGGTCAGCATCAGGAACAGCGACTCGGGCGTGGTGATCAAGATGTCGGGTGGATTGGTGATCAGCTGCCGCCGCTGGGCGGGCAGCGTGTCGCCCGAGCGAACGCCGACGCTGATGTCGGGCACCGGTACGCCCAGCCGTTCGGCGACGCGGGTGATGCCGGTCAGCGGCGTACTGAGGTTGCGTTCGACGTCGACGGCCAGTGCCTTGAGCGGGGAGATGTAGAGCACTCGCGTGCCGGCCTTCGGGGGGCGCGGCTCGGAGGCGGCGAGCTGGTCGATGGCCCATAGGAACGCGGCCAGCGTCTTGCCAGAGCCGGTGGGCGCGATGACCAGCGTGTTGTTGCCGCCGGCGATCGCCGACCAGGCTTCTGCCTGCGCGGCCGTTGGCGCGGGGAAGGTGCCCGTGAACCACTCACGCGTGAGCGCGCTGAAGCGCCCCAGCGGATCGACGGTGGTCTTGCGGGCCATGTCGCCATACTGCCCTCACCCACCGACACGTCCCGCGCGAAATCACTCCAGGGTGGGGATGCCGGGGACGCGCGCGACGGCGTCGAGCAGCGCGTGTGCGCAGGAATCGGCCACGTAGCCGGCGTCGATCGAGGGATCCATGATGCGCTGCCTGCACATCTCGAACGTGAAGGCCAGCCAGCCGTAGACGATGACCCGCACGTCGCGCTCCAACTTGGAGTCCAGCGGGGCACCGGCGGACTCGGTGAGCCTGGCCATGATGCGGTCGGCCTGCCGGGCGTTGTCGATGTCCTCGATGCCGCGCAGCACCGGGTCCGAGTGGGCCATCCCCATGTAGGCCGCCCAGGCACCGTGGGGATGCTGCTCGTCGTAGTGCACGTAGGCCAGCACCCCGGCCCGCAACTGCTCGAACAGGGATAGGCCCGGTTGCGGCGGCGTGTTGGTGGCCTCGAACAGTCGCTCACCCTCGGCGCGCACCACCGCCGCGAAGAAGGCCCGCTTGTCGGGGAAGTAGTGGTACATCAGTGCACGGGAGACGCCGGCCCGCTCCGCGATCTCGTCGATGCGGACCTCGTCGTAGGGACGCTGACCGAAAACCTCGGCGCCCAGCATCAACAATTCGTTGCGCCGGTCTTCCGGAGATAGACGCCTGCGTGGCTCAGCCATCGTCACATCGTAATTGGCACGTGTGCAACAGCTGGTCGGTTACCCGGCTGGGCTCTCGGTTCCCGATTCCGTAGTGCGGTCAGACCGAGTCGCGCCCGATGGCGGTGCGGAAGCCGTGCGGCGGCAGATGTCGACGAGGCTGTCGTGCAGCGTGCGCCAAACCTTGCCGAGGCTGGTGGCCTCGGGCACCTCGCCGCCGATCTGGTCGACCGATAGTCCCTCTTGTGCTTTGCGGGCGAGGTCGATGAGGGCTTTGTCGGTGATTTCGAGCGTGAGCTTGTCCTCGGTTGCACGCAGCCGCAAGTGGCGTCGTCCGGCGTCTTCGGGTGCTTCGTCGCTGGTGTCGGCGAGGTCGACGCGCTGCAGTGCGCCGCGGATCTGCTCCAGATCGATGTCGAGCGCACTTAGGGCACGCGTCGCCGCGCTGGCGGGGTCGGTGAGGGCGGCGAGCAGCAGGTGGTGCGAGCCGACCGGGTGCGTGCCGGCCAGCCGAGCAGCTTCGGTGATGCTGGTGTCGGCGGCCGGGGTCATCCGCAGGTTCTCAGTGCCTGCGCGAGTCGTGATGCGGCGTGGTTGGGGCGCGCGCACAGTGTCTGCCGGCGCGAGGTCGAGGACGGCAGTGCGCACGTCGGCCAGGTCACCGGCCACGGCGGCGAGGATTTCGCCGGCGACGCCGTCAGGCTCGCTGAGAAGCCCAAGCAGGATGTGTTCGGTGCCGATGTAGTCGTGTTGTAGGCCGATGGCCTCGCGCAGTGCGTGTTCGAGCGTCTTCTTGGCGCGCGGGGTGAACGGGATGTGCCCCGTGGGCTCCTCGTTCCCGCGGCCGACGCGCGCGATGACGTCCTTGCGCACCGAGTCCAGTGACACCCCACGTGTGCCAAGCGCGCGAGCTGCCAGGCCGTCGGTCTCGCCGAGCAGCCCCAGGAGGATGTGTTCAGTGCCGATGTAGTCGTGCTGTAGTGCGCGGGCCTCTTCTTGGGCCAACACGATGGTGCGCCGCGCCCGGTCGGTGAATCGCTCGAACATCTCGTCAACGTTCCGCTCGTCGGATGACCCAGTCAATCCTCGTGAGTCGATCAGCGTGAAGAAGCCAGATCGTGCTGCCGATCGGGATGCCCTCGACCGTTGACACGAGGGATCAACGCTCGAGACGAGCCCGATACCGCCGCATGCCCGCAAGCCACCGCTCGTAGTCCGCACCCTTCTGCCGGTACATGTCGAGCACCTGCGGGTGCGGCAGCACCAGAAACGTCCCGTCGCGCACCGCCTCGACGGTCAGCTCGGCAACTCGACCCGCGTCCACGACGTCGCCCGCACTGGTGACCGAAGCAGCGGCCACTCGCACGGCCGAGTCGGTGGATTCGCTGATCGCATGGAGCAGCGGAGTGTCGACGCCCATCGGGCAAACGCACGTCACCCCGATTCCCTTGTCGCCGTATGTAATCGACAGCCACTCCGCGAACCCGACCGCGGCGTGTTTGGTCACCGAGTAGCCGGCCGCGCCGATCTGCGTGAGAAGTCCTGCGGCCGACGCGACGCTGACGAAGTACCCTGCGCCGCGTTCCAGCCATTCGGGCACCAGCGCCTTCGCCGCCCGGACGTGCCCGCGCACGTTGACGTCGATGATGCGGTCCCAGTCGCGCTCGTCGTCGCCCAACCCCGTTGCGCCGATGATGCCCGCGTTGGCCACGTAGAGGTCGACGGGACCGAATTCCGCTCGGGCGGTGTCGATCAGCGTGCCCACACCCTCGGTAGACCCGGAATCCGCCCGGACTCCCACGGCGGCACCGCCAGTCGCGCGAATGCCTTCGGCGGTTTCCCGGACACCGGCGCCGGCGATGTCGCCCGCCACCACCGACGCCCCCGCCGCCGCCAGCGTGACGGCCAGCGCACGGCCAATGCCAGAACCGGCTCCGGTGACGATGGCGACGCTGCCCTCGATCTGCATGGCGCCATTGTTACAGGGTCAGGCGATCTCGCAGTTCTCGCTTGAGCACCTTGCCGTAGCTGTTCTTCGGCAGCTCGTCGATGTACAGGTAGCGCTTGGGCCGTTTGAACCTGGCGATGCGCTCGAGCAGATGGGCGTCCAGTTCGGACTCGGCGGCGGTTCCGAC
The DNA here is from genome assembly GCF_000620625.1 of Mycobacterium sp. URHB0044. Lineage (GTDB taxonomy): Bacteria > Actinomycetota > Actinomycetes > Mycobacteriales > Mycobacteriaceae > Mycobacterium. The sequence goes on from NZ_JIAW01000010.1 coordinate 20,674, forward strand.
GATGAAGGCGACCACCACCTCGCCCCAATCCGGGTCGGGAGCGCCCACCACGCAGGCCTCGGTGACGTCGGGGTGTTGAAGGAGTACCTCTTCCACCTCACGCGGGTAGATGTTGCTGCCGCCACTGATCACCACGTCCTTGGAGCGGTCGCGCAGCGTCAGGTTGCCGCGTGCATCGAAGGAACCCATGTCGCCGGTGTGCAGCCAGCCGTCCTTCAAGGTCTCGGCTGTGGCGCCAGGGTTGTTCCAGTATCCGGACATGACGACGTCACCGCGGCAGGCGATCTCGCCGATCTCGTCGACGTGTGCTTTCGTACCGTCGGAGCGCAGCACGGCGACGTCCACCCCGGATCTGGCGTAACCGACCGAGCCAAGAGTCGCGTCGTCCGCGTTCACATGGTCGGCCCGGCGCAGGCCGGTGATCGTCATCGGCGCCTCGCCCTGGCCGTAGAGCTGGACGAAGATCGGCCCGAACGCCGCCATCGCCTTCTTCAGGCTGTCCACGTACATGGGTCCGCCGCCGTAGACGACGGTGCGCAGATTGCTTGGACGTTGGCGCCCGGTCTGCACCAGCCGCTGCACCATGGTTGGCGCGAGAAAGGCGCTGCACCCCGGATGGTGCTCGCACAGGTCCAGGAACTCGTCCGGCTCGAAGGCGCCCGACTCCGGAATCACCTGGCGCGCACCGCGCAGCACGTACGGCGCGATGTAGAGGCCGGAGCCGTGCGACATCGGGGCGCCGTGCAGCAGACTGCCGTCGACGTCCGGATCGTCGAAGTCCGCTAGATGGGAGACCGTCATCGCCATCAGATTGCGGTGCGACAGCATCGCGCCCTTCGATCGACCGGTGGTGCCACTGGTGTAGAACAGCCACGCGAGTTCGGCAGAGTCGGTGTTGGGCACGGGGGCAGGCGCACATTCCAGCCGGCGTGCGTACGCCTCGGATGCGACGACCTCGATCGGAGCGCCGGTGACGGTCGACAGCTCGGCGCCGATCTTGGGCGACGCGAAACCCCGTGCAACGCCTGCATCTTCGAGAATCTGCGCCATCTCGAGTGCGTGCAGCTTGTAGTTGATGGGGACGACGATGCATTCCGCGGCCCACACCGCGAACATGAGTTCCACGATCTCCGGCCGGTTCTCACTGGCGATCGCGATGCGCGCACCCGCGGGATGCGACGCCCGAATCGAGGCGGCCAGGCGCAACGCCCGGTCGCGCAACTCCGCCCAGGTGCAGACCTGGCGCTCACCGCTGAAGACCGCACCTCGATCCCCATGCCGGGACGCGGTCTGATCGAGAACGGCGAACAGATTCAACGCGCCACCCATTGCGACGACAACGCGAAGTCGGACAGATACTTGGTGGAACTCCAGCCGCCGTCGACCACGATGGTCTGGCCGTTGATGAAACTGCCACCTGGTGAGCACAGGAACGCCACGGTGCTCGCGATGTCCTCGACGGTGCCGAGGCGCTGGTGCGGTGTCATCTCGGTGTTGATCTTGCGGAACCGCTCGTCTTCGAGGCGCTGCGCCACCATCGGCGTCTGTGTGACGCCGGGAGCCACTGCGTTGCAGCGGATTCCTGCGGCACCGTACTGGCAGGCGATGTGAGTCGTGAGCGCCGTCAGCCCGCCCTTGGCCGCCGAGTACGCGCCGCCGCGCAGGCCGCCGACGACGGCGAACGTGGACGTCACGTTGATGATCGCCGAACCCGGCCGCATGTGCGGTAGGACGTCGCGCGCCAACCGGAACGGAGCCCGCAGCATCAGGCCGAGGAAGTAGTCCAGCGATTCGTCGTCGGTTTCGTGCAACGGCTTCGGGCTGCCGACGCCGGCGTTGTTCACCAGGAAGTCGATGCGGCCCCACCGCTCGACCGCCGCGCCGACGATGCGGCTGGGCCCGTCGTCGGCGGTGAGGTCGACGGCGAGTGTCGCCAGCTTGTCGGAATCGCCAACGGCAGCGGCCAGTTCGGCCAAACGCGCCTCATCACGTCCGGTGCCCAGCACGACCATGCCCTGCTCGACGAGCTTGAGCGCGGTGCCGAAGCCGATCCCGCTGCTGGCGCCCGTGACGATCGCTACGGGTGTCTCATTCATCCGCACTGCCTCCCGTGGACACCAGCGTCGCTCGGATCTTATGCTTCAACACTTTTCCCGCGTCGTTCTTCGGCAACGCATCCCAGATGGCGACCTGCTCGGGCACCTTGAACCTGGCCACACCGTGTGCCTCCAGGAAGTCGCGCAGATCGGCGACGTCGGGACCGGTGGTATCGGCTGTGACGATCACCGCGCAAGCTCGCTCACCGGTCCGCTCGTCCGGCAGACCCACGACCGACACCTCGGCGATACCGGGATGGCCCACCAGGATGTCCTCGACCTCCTTGGGAGAAATGTTCTCCCCATTGCGAATGATGAGATCCTTGGCGCGGCCGGTGACCACCAGGCAGTCGCCGTCCCAGCGGCCGAGATCGCCGGTGCGGAAGTAGCCTTCGTCGTCGAATGAACCCGCTTCGTCTGCGGCGTGCAGATACCCGACCAGCATCTGGGCACCGCGCGCGCGTATCTCACCCTCGACCAACCTGACGTCCGCGATGCCCGGTCGGCCGTCGGTGTCGGCGGCCCGCTCGGCGTCGTGCGGTGCACCGACCGTCGTCACCGGCACCTCCGTCGAGCCATACACCCGGGTGACCACGGCACGGTCGAAATATGCTGTCGCTCTGCGGATCAACGACGGCGGCACCGAGGCACCCCCGCAGATGAACACCTTGAGATCCGGTAGGTGCGTACCCGCACGCTCGGCCGCCACCAGGATCTGCTCGAGGAACGGCGTTGCCCCAGCCATGTGCGTGCAGCCCTCGGCGCTCATCAGGTCGACTGCGTCGGCAGCGTCCCACCGTTCCATCAGCACCGCGGTGGAACCGAGCAGCAGCGGGCACTCGAAGGCATAGATGGAGCCGCCGATGTGCGCGATCGGTGATGCCACCAGGAACTTGTCCCCCGGTTGTACCAGCCAGTGGTCCCGGATCTGGCAGATCAGCGCATGCATCGAATTGTGCGAGTGCAGAACGCCCTTGGGCCTTCCCGTGGTGCCCGACGTGTAGAGGATCATGCGCAACGCATCGGGGTCGAGCGCAGGAAGCCGGTCGCCGGCGGACGCGCCGAACAGATCGCCATAGGCGGTGTGCGCGCCGGGCTCGCCGCGCACCACCACGACCTCCGGCGGGGTTTCCATGGCGTCGGAGACCCGGGTCAGCATCGCGGCGTAGTCGTGTCCGCGAAAACAGCTGGGCACGAGGATCATCCGGGTACCGGCATCGCCGAGGATGAAGCGCAGTTCGTGCTCACGCAGCGACGGCAGAATCGGGTTGACCACCATCCCCGCCAGTGTTGCGGCGAGGTACACCACTGCCGCCTCGGGCCAGTTGGGCAGCATGAATGACACGACGCTGCCCTCGGGCATGCGCTCGACGAGGGCGGTGGCCAACGCTTCGGCCTTCGCGAGCAGCCCGCGGCAGTCCAGACGGGTGTCGCCGTCGACCAGCAGGATGCGGTCGGGTGTGCAGCGCGCCGCCTCCCGCAACGTGTCGGCCAAGGTGCCGCGTACCCACAGCCCGGCATCGTAGGCATCCGCCGCGCGTTCGTCGTCCCACCGGATCGACCGTCCGCCAGTCGATTTGCGGCCGCTCGCCACGTCGATCTAACCCTTGACCCGACGCAAGGTCATCGTGTGCCGAAAGCGAGAGGCCGGGTGCGTGTTGATGGTGACCTGGGCGATTTCGCCGTCCGACGTCTTGTAGGTCCGGCGCACCTCGACGGCGGGCGAACCCGCGGCGACGTTGAGGCGTTCCGCGAGTTCCGGCGTAACCAGAACCGCGCCGATCTCCTGGTGCACTTCGACGACGCTGATACCGAACAGGTCCTCGATGAGCGGGAAGATCGGACCGGTGTGACGTTGCAACATCCTGCCGACGGCGGCGAACGCCCGGTTGATGTAGTACTCGGTCCAGCAGTGGGTGTAATCGGCGTCGACCGCTTGCCGGAAGCCGAGGACCGCCAGCCACTGATCACCCTCGGGAAGTCCTGTACGCGCAGCGAGTTCGGCGTCGAGCGCGACCATCTGGGTCGATTCGATGTCGAGTTCTGCGCCGCTCGCGAACGCGAGAAGGTCGTTGATCGTCATGTTGTCCTGCGCGTACGAGTTCGACGCCGCGCGAGGGATGACCGTGGTCCCGGTGCGGGGCCGCGACGCCACCAGGTTGTCGTCCCGCAAGCGGCGCAGTGCCTCGCGAATGGTGTAGCGGCTCACCGCGAACCGTTCGCACAGTTCGTGTTCGGTGGGCAGTTGCGAGCCGACGGGGTAGACCCCGTCGACGATCTCCTTGCGCAGCGTGCGTGCCACCTGCAGGTATCTGTGATCGGCCGGCGCGACGGTCATGTCGATCGACTCCGATGCAGCGCAATGACACTGCCCTCGCCGTCGGCCGAGACGTACAGCGTGCCATCCGGCCCTGCGGTGATCCCTGCGAAGGGGCCCTGCGGTCCTGAGAACGGCGGCATGCCCTTGAGCGGCTTGGGTTGCACGCCGGGCGGCGGACCGATCGGCAATCCCGCGGCGATCGTGGTGCGCGCCCCGGTGGCGAGGTCGACGGCGATCACGCTCTTCTCGCCGGCGTCCACGACGAACAGCTGACCGTCGGACGCCAGAATGCCCTGCGGGCAGCCAAGACCGTAGACCACGGTTTCCGTACCCGACCCGCGCACCTCGACGACGCGGCCGGTGTCGGCGACCAGGATCGCGCCGTCGCGTGTCACCGTCACCCCGACCGGTTCGTCGAGACCGCTGGCGAGCGTTTCGACGCCGCCCGCGTTGACCGAGATCACCCGGCCGGTGCCCTGTTCGACCGCGATGACGTCATCGCCCCGTAAAGCCACGCCGTAGAGCTGATCGAAACCGTCTGCCAGATAGTCACATTCATCGGCCGCGGGCCGGTAGCGGGCGATCTGGCCGCCCGACGTGGAGACCACGAACTCGCCGGGACCCGACGCCACCAGGCCGCGCAGGAAGCCCGGATAGCCGGGGGAGAAGAGCATGCCGACGGTCTGCAGCGAGCCGTCCGGCTGCAGCACGTAGAAATAGGTGCCGTCGGCGACGTAGACCCGTCCGTCGTGCCCGACGGCCAGATCCAGTGGCCAGTTCATGGCGCCGGGCAGCGTGGTCCGGGTTTCGCCGTCGTCGAGGATCTCGGTGATCTCGCCGGTGAAGTTCGAGACGAACAGCCTTCCGTCGACCATCGTGCAGTTGTCGAGGCCAGGTGTCAGCTGAGCCAACACGGTCTGCTGACCGGTGCGGGGATCGATGCGTAGCACCTGGCCGCTGGCGACCTGGGTGGAGACGATGAAGCCGTCGGCGTCGAACTTGACCGAGTCGGGCACGCCGAGGCCGCTCGCAACGGTTTCGGGTTCGCCGCCGGAGGGGTCGATCCGCCAGATCTCGTTGGCGCCCATCACGGGGAAGTACAACAGCCCGTCGGGACCGAATTCCATTGCATTGGGCGACGGTACGTTCTCCAGCAGGATCCGCGGTGGTCCGCCCGTCAGGTCGAACTCCATCAGCCGGCCACCTTCGCGGCACTCGCCGACGAACAACCGGCCCTGGTGGAAGGTGATGCCGTTGGCGGACGGGACGTCGTCGCGCAGCACGCGGGTGGTTCCATCGGTCTCGCGCACGCTGACCCGGCCGTCCATCACCTCGGTGGCGAACAGGTTTCCACTCGGATCGAAGGCCACGTCATCGGGCGCGACGATGTCGCCGCCCTTGGGGCTGATGGCCTCCACGTCGCCCGTCCTGATGTTCAGCGCGCTGATCTGGCTGCCCGTGACCTGGGCGATGTAGATGCGACCTTCGGGACCGGTGCGCAGGCCATTGGCGCCGAACAGCCGGCTCGGCGCGGTCACGCGCTCCAACCGCCAGCCGTCGGCGACCGTCGGGGAGGTCGGGGCAGGGTAGCGCGTCGTCGGTCCGCCGTTCACGGAACGGACCATAGCAAGGCCAGCTAGTCCAGACAATAGACAGCGGTCCCCCGAATCCAGCCTTGACGAGCGCATCGCACCTGCGGAATAGTGTTCTCCAATTGGCAGAGGACCATATGTTGTCCGGACAAATAGTCCGCCAGAGAAAGCGGGTCATGTCGGATCTACTGAGCTTGGACGGCCGCATCGTGGTGGTGTCCGGCGCGGGTGGTGGAGGCATCGGTACCACTGTGACCGCCATGGCCGCCGAGGCTGGGGCGACCGTGATCGCGGTCAGCAGGTCCAAGGAAAACCTCGACGAGCACGTCGTTCCGCTCGCTCGACGCGGCCTCGCGGTCGTGCCCGTGGCCGCCGACGCATCCACCGACGACGGCATCGCCACGGTCATGGATCACGTCCGCCGCACCGAGGGCCAGCTGTACGGACTGGTCAACGTCGCAGGCGGCGCGGCGCCCGCCACCTGGATGCCCGCGACCCGCGTGACGCGTTCTGATTGGCGAGACCTGTTCGCCGCCAACCTCGAAACCGCCTTCTTCACCAGCCAGGCCGTGGCCGCCGAACTCGTGTCGACCGGCAAGCCGGGTTCGATCGTGTCGATCAGCTCGATCAGCGGGATGAACACCGCGCCGTTTCACATCGCCTACGGCACCGCCAAGGCGGCAGTGATCGCCATGACCCGCACCATGGCCCTGGAGCTCGCCACCCACGGCATCCGCGTCAACGCGGTGGCACCGGGAGTGACGGAGACGGCCGCCTCGCGAACCTACGTCGACCCCGATCCCGAACGGGACCGCAGCGCCATTGCGATGGGGCGCCGGGGAACGCCGGAGGAGCAGGCCGGCGCCATCCTGTTCCTGCTCTCGGATCTCTCGAGCTACGTCACGGGGCAGACGCTGCTGGTCGACGGTGGCCTGGACCTCAAGTGGAGCCACCTCGCCCCCGATCACACGTCGTTGTTCCTCGCCGACGAGGCCTTCCGTGCAGAAATCAAACGGCCATGAAGCAGGCCCCGGAGGAGAAGCGATGACTGACATCGACGACAAGACGGTCGAGGTGCCCGAGGAGCTTTCGGCTCCGACCACCATTCCGGTGCAGGCCTACACCTCCGAGGTCTACGCCCGTGCCGAGCGAGACAAGTTGTGGCGCAAGGTGTGGCAACAGGTCGGGCGCGTCGAGGAGATCCCCGAGGTGGGCGGCTACTTGACCTACGACATCCTCGACGACTCGATCATCGTGGTGCGCACGGGACCCAATGAGTTCAGCGCGCACCACAACGTGTGCATGCACCGCGGCCGCCGCCTCGTCGACGCTCCCGCTGGCGCGAAGAACGCGTGCGGCCGGACCAGGAAGTCGTTCGTTTGCGGATTCCACGGCTGGACCTACGACCTGCAGGGCGCGTGCACCCACATCCGCGAGCAGGACGACTGGCGGGGCGCGCTGACTGAAGAGAACACCCATCTCGCGCACGTCAACGTCGACACCTGGGGCGGTTGGCTGTGGATCAACATGGACCCCGAATGTGAACCGTTGGCGGACTTCCTGTTTCCCGCAGCGAAGATCCTCGATCCGTTCGGTCTGGAGAACATGCGCTACAAGTGGCGCAAATGGCTGAACTTCGACTGCAACTGGAAGGTCGCGATGGAGGCCTTCAACGAGACCTACCACGTGTTCACGACCCATCCGGAGTTCAACAAGTTCGGCGAGTTCAAGGGTTGGGCGAAGGCGCAGGGGAAGCACAGCAACATCGGCTACGACGCGCCAAAGGACATGGAGGCGACGAAGTCCAAGATCCGGCTCGGTACCGGTGACGATCCGCGCGTCTCCACCGCGGAGATGCAGATGTACACGTGGGAGCAGACCAACGCCACCACCACCGAGACACTGGTGAACGCGGCCAAACGGCTCGTCGACGAACTGCCAGAGGGCACGCCTGCCGACAAGGTGCTCGAACACTGGTTGACCTCAGCCCGCAACGACGACGCGGCGCGCGGCGTGATCTGGCCGACCATCCCCGCCGACATCCTCGGCCAGAGCGGCACCGCGTGGCAGATCTTCCCCAACTTCCAGATCGGCCAAGGGGTGACCAGCGCATTGTGCTACAGCGCGCGGCCTGATCCCAGCTACAACCCCGACAAGTGCATCTTCGAGGTCGCCGTCTTCGAGCTGTACCCGAAGGGCGCAGAGCCACAGACGGAATGGGCCTACACCCCGGTCGGTGACCCGAACTGGCTTTCGGTGCTGCCGCAGGACTTCTCGAACATGGCCGCCGTCCAGCAGGGCATGAAGTCGCTCGGGTTCCCCGGCACCAAACCCAACCCGTATCGCGAACGCAGCACCGTCAACCTGCACTACCAACTGTCGAAGTACATGGGCGTCGGCGAGCCCGAAGACCTTACCTGAGAAGGAGAAACGATCACATGAAAGTCAACCTGGGCACCGGTGCGCAGAACTCCCACGACTGGGACCGGGTACTCGCCGGTGACTTCAGCACTCCGCCTGCCACCCCCGACTGGGAGTGCGTGCACGGCGCGCTGGCGCTCGGCGACCTCGCCGAACCCCTCGGCTTCGACGGCATCTGGTTCCCCGAGCACTGCGGCACGCCATATGGCATGACGCCCAACCCGATTCAGGCGCTGTCTTACTTCGCCGGGCGGACGGAGCGGGTCAGTCTCGGCACCTTCGTCGCGGTGGCGCCGTGGTGGAACCCGGTGCGGCTGGCACATCAGATCGCCTACCTCGACATCCTGTCCAAGGGCCGGTACACCACGATCGGCATCGGACGCGGCGTGTCCAAGTCCGAATTCGACGCGGTCGGCGTTCCCCGTGAGGAGAGCCGGGACCGGTTCAACGAGTGCCTGGACATCCTGAAGCTGGCCTTCAGCGGCGAGCGGTTCTCCTACGACGGAGAGATCTTCTCCTTCCCGGAGATGTCACTGCGGCCCGAGCCGGTCAGCAAGGACCTGTTCTCGCGCATCTACAGCTCATCCTCGACCCCTGAATCCCTGGAGATCCTGTCCCGCCGCGGCATGGTGCCGCTGTTCGTCGGCAACAAGCCGATCTGGGACGCGGGCCTGGAGGTGCAGAAGGTCAACACCTTCCGCGCCGAGGAAGGCCTGGAACCCTGCCAGCCGAAGAACGTGATGTTCATGTACTGCGCACCAGAAGGCACCGACCTCGGCGCCACCGAGGAGTGGATCTGGACCGCCAACCGGGACGTCACCGTGCACTACGGCTTCGCCGACGCGTCGAACTTCAAGGGCGTCAAGGGCTATGAGGCCTACGCCAACCGCGAAGCGTCGGCGACCGCGGTGCTCGCCGAGGCCGTACAGGGTGACAAGCCCGAACCCGGCACCAAGAAGATGCCCGGCTACCACGCGTCGAACCTACTGATTGGGACGCCCGAGGTGATCTTCGAGAAGCTGAAGGCCGCCCAGGAAGCGTGCTCGTTCTCCGAGGTCACCATCGTCCCGCAGTTCGGCACCATGCCGTACGAGGACGCGATCGAGAGCACCAAGCTGTTCGCCAAAGAGGTGCTGCCCGCCGTGCACGAGATGGCCGCCCCGCTGCATCCCGGAGCGCTGCCTGCGAAGGCGCTTGCATGACGACGGCCAAGCCCTGCGGTCCCACGCAGACGCCCGAGGACGTCGACATCCCCGCGCTGCGCGAGCGCTACCGCGTCGAGCGGGAGAAGCGACTGCGCAAGGAGGGCTCCAAGCAGTACGTCGAGACTGGCGACGGCTACGCCGAATTCGCGGAGATCGACCCGCACACGCCCTACGTGGCGCGCGATCCCATCGACACGGACCTCGACGTCGCCGTCCTGGGCGGCGGTTTCGGCGGGCTGCTCTCGGCGGCCTACCTCAAGAAGGCCGGCGTCGACGACGTCCGGATCATCGAGATGGGCGGCGACTTCGGCGGCGTATGGTACTGGAACCGCTACCCGGGCATTCAGTGTGACAACGAATCATATTGCTACGTGCCCCTGCTCGAGGAGCTCGACTTCATCCCCAGCAAGAAGTTCGCCGACGGCGCCGAGATCTACCAGCACTGCCGCAACATCGGCAAGCACTTCGGCCTGTACGACGGGGCGATCTTCTCCACCCAGGTGCGGGACCTGAAGTGGGACGACGGGATCGAACGGTGGCGGATCACCACCAACCGGGGCGACGACCTACGCGCCCGCTTCGTGGTGATGGCGTCGGGTCCGTTCAACCGGCCCAAACTGCCCGGCATTCCCGGTATCCACGACTTCAAGGGACACAGCTTCCACTCGTCGCGGTGGGACTACGACTACACCGGCGGCACCTCGGCGGAACCGGTGCTCGACAAGCTCGCCGACAAGACCGTCGCCATCATCGGCACCGGCGCCACCGGGGTGCAGATCGTGCCGTTCCTCGGCAAGTACGCCAAGCAGGTCTACGTCGTGCAGCGCACGCCGTCAACCGTCGACGAGCGCAACAATGCGCCAACCGATCCCGAGTGGGTGCAGTCGCTGCAACCGGGCTGGCAGAAGGAACGACAGCGCAACTTCCACTCTTGGACGTTCGAGGGCATGGCACTGGGCCAGCCGGACCTGGTGTGCGACTTCTGGACCGAACTCGGCCGCAACACCGCGGCCCGGGTGCTCGCGCTGCCCGATCCCGCCTCATTGACGCCCGAGCAGTTCATGGGCATCCGCGAGGAGGAGGACTACAAGCTGATGGAGCGGCTGCGCCGCCGCGTCGGTGCCCTCGTCCGGGACGACGACACCGCCGAAGCGCTCAAGCCCTATTACCGATTCCTGTGCAAGCGGCCGTGTTCCAACGACGACTACCTGCCGACGTTCAACCGCCCGAACGTCACGCTCGTCGACGTGTCGGAGTCCAAGGGCGTCGAGCGGCTCACCGAAACGGGATTCGTCGCCAACGGCGTCGAATACGACGTGGACTGCATCATCTACGCCAGCGGCTTCGAGATCACCACCGAGATCAGTCGGCGCTACTCCATCGACGCCATCGAGGGTCGCGGCGGCGTGTCACTCTACGACCACTGGGCCGACGGGTTCAAGACGCTGCACGGCATGACCAGCCGCGGCTTTCCCAACCAGTTCTTCACCGGTTTCACCCAAGTGGGGATCTCGGCCAACATCGCCGCGAACTACGAACTGCAGGGGGAGCACATCGCCTACGTCATCGCCGAGGCGCTCAACCGGGGCGTCACCGCGCTCGAGCCCACCCAGGAAGCGCAGGACCAGTGGTGTGCGACGATCCGGGAGAACGCGATCGACAACTCGGCCTTCGACGCGGAATGCACACCGGGGTACTACAACAACGAGGGCGGCGGTGGCGGCGAGGGCATCCGCAGCCACCTCGGCGAGCCCTACGGTCCCGGGTTCTACGCCTTCGGTGATCTATTGAAGGAGTGGCGGGACAAGGGCGAACTCGACGGACTGGAGGTCGGCAAGTGACCACCGCGAAGACGGCGCTGGACGTACACGACCTCAGTCCCCGCATCGGGACCGAGATCCGTGCCGACAAGCGGGCCCTGCTGAGCGGTGAGCATGCCGGTGCCATCCGCGGTCTGCTGGAAGAGCGTGGCGTGCTGGTGTTTCCGAAGATCGGCTTCACCGACGCCGAGCAGATCGCCTTCACCGAGACGCTCGGCACGTTCGCGCCGGAGAACAGCGGCGAGAAGCTCTACAAGGTGTCGTTGGACGAGGGCGTCAACCGCCAGGCCGACTACTTGAAGGGCTCGCTGTACTGGCATCTCGACGGCACGATGAACGACGTCCCCATCCTGGCGTCGCTGCTGCAGAGCGTCGCCCTGGGTTCGGACGGCAAGGGCGACACCGAGTTCTGCAACACCTACGCCGCCTATGACGACCTGTCCGACGATGACAAGGCCGCGATCGAACCGCTGCGGGTGATGCACTCGGCGTGGAACACGCTGTTCTACTACGAGCCGGAACCAGACGTCAGGACGCTGCGCCAGATGCAGGCCATCGGAGACCGCGAGCTGCCACTGGTCTGGACGCACCGGTCCGGCCGCAAGTCGCTGGTGCTGGGTGCCACCGCCCGCCACGTGGTCGACATGGACTACCGCCGCAGCGCCGAACTGCTGGTCCGGCTGCGGGATTGGGCCACCTCACCGCAGTTCACCTACCGTCATCGGTGGTCGGTCGGGGACCTGGTGATCTGGGACAACACCGGCACCATGCACCGCGCGACGCCCTACGACCCCACCGCGGGCCGTCTGCTGCAACGCACCAAGCTCGCCGGTGAGGAATCTTTCGCTTGAGTACGGCCGAACTGCGCTACGACGGCCGCGTCGCCGTGATCACCGGCGGCGGGCGCGGCCTGGGTCGTGCGTACGCGCTGCTGCTGGCGTCGCGCGGCGCGAAGGTCGTGGTCAACGACATCGGCGGCAGCCTGACCGGCGAGGGCGTCGACGAGGGACCCGCACACGACGTCGCCGCCGAGATCAATGCCGCCGGGGGAAAAGCGATTTCCTGCACCCAATCGGTCACGACGGCGGCCGGCGGTCAAGCGATCATCGGCGCCGCGCTCGAACGATTCGGCCGGGTCGACGTTCTGGTGCACAACGCCGGAAACGTGCGGCGGGCGCCACTGCGCGAGATGTCCTACGAGGACTTCGACGCCGTGCTGGACGTCCACCTGCGTGGCGCCTTCCACGTCGTGCGTCCCGCGTTCGGCCCGATGTGCGACGCCGGCTACGGACGCATCGTGCTGACGTCGTCGATCGGCGGCCTGTACGGCAACGCCGACGTCGCCAACTACGCGGCGGCGAAGGCCGGGGTGATCGGACTGGTGAACGTGGCGGCGCTGGAGGGCGCCGAGCACGGCGTCACGTGCAACGCCATCGTCCCCGCCGCGGTGACCAGAATGGCCGAGGGGCTCGACACGTCGGCCTACCCGCCGATGGACCCGGCACTGGTCGCGCCGACCGTCGGCTGGCTGTCGCACGAGTCCTGCACCGCAAGCGGTGAGCTCTTCATCGCGATCGCAGGCCGGGTGGCCCGGGCCGTCGTCGCCGAAACACCAGGCGTACACCGGGAGTCGTGGACCGTCGAGGACGTCGCGGCGAACGTCGACGCCATCCGGGACGCGTCGGCCCCAGTGATCTTCCCCGTCCTGCCCAACGGGCACGCCGAGCACATCGGGTACAGCTTCGCGATGGCCAACCAGGGCGTAAACCGTGGCTAGCGGCCCGCTGACCGGGGTGCGCGTCATCGACCTCACCGCGATGGTGATGGGCCCGTACTGCACGCAGATCATGGCCGACATGGGCGCCGACGTCGTCAAGGTCGAACCGCCCGCAGGCGACAACACCCGCTACATCTCCGTGGGCCCCGCGCCTGGCATGAGCGGTGTGTTCGTCAACGTCAACCGCGGCAAGCGCAGCGTCGTACTCGACCTGCGTACCGGGCAGGGCGCCGAAGCACTACGCGCGCTGATCGAAAGTGCTGACGTGTTCATCCATTCCATGCGCGCCAAGGCGATCATCAAGCTGGGCTTCGGCTACGACGACGTGGCGGCGATCAACCCGAACATCGTCTACACCAACTGCTACGGGTACGGCAGGCGCGGCCCGGAGGCCGATCGTCCCGCCTATGACGACACCATCCAGGCCGAGTGCGGCATCCCCGCCGTGCAGGAACAGCTCACGGGCGAGGCGAACTACGTCGGAACCATCATGGCGGACAAGGTCGCCGGCCTCACCGCGCTGTACGCGACGATGATGGCGCTGTTCCACCGGGAGCGCACCGGCGAGGGGCAGGAGGTCGAGGTCAGCATGTTCGAGACCATGGCCTCGTTCATGCTCGTCGAGCACGCCAACGGCGCCATGTTCGATCCGCCGTTGGGCCCTGCGGTGTATCCGCGCACCGTCGCGCCGAACCGAAAACCGTACGAGACCAAGGACGGTCACGTCGCCGCGCTGATCTACAACGACAAGCACTGGAACGCGTTCATCGCCGCCGTGCAGCCCGCGTGGAACAGCGAGTTGTACTCGATGCTGGAACGGCGGGCCAAGCAGATCGACGTCGTCTACGGTTTGGTGGCGCAGACGCTGAAGGAACGCACCACCGCCGAATGGCTCGCGTTGTTCCGGGAGCTCGAAATTCCGGCGGCGCCGATCCAAACCCCCGACGCGTTGTTCGACGACCCGCACCTCAACGCCGTCGGGCTGTTCGAGACGGTGAACACCAAGTACGGGCCGGTGCGCTTTCCCGGTGTGCCGACGTGGTTTTCGCGCACACCGGGCCATGTGGCCGGGTTTGCGCCCGAACTGGGCGCGGACACCGACGACGTGCTAGCCGAACTGGACCCCTTGGGCGAGCGGCAGCTCGGAGGAGTAGTTGACGGTGTTGGTGGCGCGCCGCATGTAGGCCTTCCACGAGTCGGACCCTGACTCGCGGCCTCCGCCAGTCTGCTTCTCGCCGCCGAACGCCCCGCCGATCTCGGCCCCGGACGTGCCGATGTTGACGTTGGCGATGCCGCAGTCCGAACCGTCGGCCGCCATGAACCGCTCAGCCTCGCGCATGTCGGTGGTGAAGATCGCCGACGAAAGGCCCTGCGGTACCGCGTTGTTCAGAGCGACTGCCTCGTCGAGGTCGTCGTAGGTGAGCACGTAGAGGATGGGCGCGAAGGTCTCGTCGTGCACCACGGCGGTCTGCGCGGGCATCCGGACCACGGCGGGCCTGACGTAGTACGAGCCGTCGCCGAGGTTCACGTGGTCGCCGCCGATCACCTCGCCGCCGTCGGCAGCGGCCTGCTCCAACGCGCCCACCATGTCGCGGTAGGCGCGTTCGTGGATCAGCGGCCCGACCAGCGTGCCGTCCGAGGACGGGTCGCCGATGGGCAGGCTGGCGTACCCCTTGACGATCCGTTCGACGAGGGTGTCGACGACGCTGCTGTGCGCGATGACGCGGCGCAACGTGGTGCAGCGTTGACCGGCCGTGCCGGCGGCGGAGAAGACGATGCCGCGCACGGCCAGATCGAGGTCGGCGGACGGAGTGACGATCGCCGCGTTGTTGCCTCCGAGTTCCAGCAGCGCCTTGCCGAACCGTTGCGCCACGCGGGGTCCCACCTGCCGGCCCATCCGCACCGAGCCCGTGGCCGACACCAGTGCCACCCGCGGGTCGTCAACCAGTTGCTCGCCGATCTCGCGGGCGCCCTGAACGAGGCGGGCGACCCCGCGCGGCGCGCCGACGTCGTCAGCAGCCCGCTCGATGAGTGCCTGGCAGGCGATTGCGGTCAACGGCGTCAGTTCCGACGGCTTCCACACCACGGTGTCGCCGCAGACCAGGGCCACCGCGGTGTTCCATGCCCACACGGCGACCGGGAAGTTGAATGCGGTGATGACGCCGACCACGCCGAGCGGATGCCAAGTCTCCATCAGCCGGTGGCCCGGACGCTCGGAGGCAATGGTGCGGCCGTACAGCTGGCGCGACAGCCCGACGGCGAACTGGCAAATATCGATCATCTCCTGCACCTCGCCGAGCGCTTCGGAGGTGATCTTGCCTGCCTCGACGGTGACGAGCGTCGCGAGATCCGCCTTGTGCTCGACCAGCAGCTCGCCGAGGCGTGCCACCAGCGCGCCACGCACTGGCGCCGGCGTGACGCGCCAGGTCGCGAATGCCGTTGCCGCGTCGGCGATCGCCGCGTCGGCCTGCTCGGTGGTGGTCTCGACGATGCTGAACAACACGTCGCCGGTGATCGGCGTACTGGCGGGCATGCCCGTCGTGCCGGGCGCACCGAGTTGCGCGTGGGCGCCGATGGCCTGCAGCGCGGTTCGCACCCGGCCGCGCAGGTCGTCTGCGGTGGGCAATGCGGTCGTCGGTGTCTGCATGGTGGTCATGATGCCGCTTTCTGATCGTGGTTGCTGCGATAGTCTCCGGCCATGACGGACGCCGGCGAGGAGCTCGATGACATCGACCGGATCTTGGCGCGTGAGCTGGTGGCCGACGGTCGCGCGACGCTGGCCCACCTCGCGGTGAGCGCCGGTCTGTCGGTGTCCGCGGTGCAGTCGCGGGTGCGACGGCTCGAGTCCCGCGGAGTGGTGACGGGGTACCGGGCGAGGATCAATCCCGAGGCAGTGGGGAACATGCTGTCGGCGTTCGTCGCCATCACCCCTCTCGATCCGTCTCAACCCGATGATGCCCCCGCGCGGCTCGAACACATCGATGCGATCGAGTCCTGCCACTCCGTGGCCGGCGACGAAAGTTACGTGCTCCTGGTGCGGGTGAAGTCCGCGCGGGCCCTGGAAGACCTGCTGCAACAGATCCGCACGGCAGCCAATGTTCGCACCCGAAGCACCATCATCTTACAGACATTTTACGAGGGACGCGACTGCGTACCGTAGATAATCCGGTATGTCAGGTGTAGCCCCGTAAATAATCCGTTACGATGGCAGCATGACTGCCGTTCTCTCGCCGCGCGCGCACCGTGCTTCGACCATCGCCCCCGACGACGTGCGCGACGTGTTGGCGCGCAGCATCCTGGCCGACGGCCTCGACTTCGTCCTCGACGTCGACCGTTCGAGGGGCTCCTACCTCGTCGATGCCCGCACCGGCGCGCGTTACCTGGACATGTTCACGTTCTTCGCGTCGTCCGCCCTCGGCATGAACCATCCGGCGCTTGCCGACGACGAAGGATTCCGCGCGGAACTGGCGGCAGCGGCGGTGAACAAGCCGAGCAACTCCGACGTCTACAGCGTCCCCATGGCTCGATTCGTCGAGACGTTCGCGCGTGTCCTCGGTGACCCGGCGCTGCCACACCTGTTCTTCGTCGACGGCGGAGCCCTGGCCGTCGAGAACGCCCTCAAGGTCGCCTTCGACTGGAAGAGCCGGCTCAACGAGTCGCGCGGGATCGACGCCGAATTGGGCACCAAGGTGTTGCACCTGCGCGGTGCCTTCCACGGCCGCAGCGGTTACACGCTGTCGTTGACCAACACCGACCCGAACAAGGTGGCGCGGTTTCCCAAGTTCGACTGGCCGCGCATCGATGCGCCCTTCATCCGCCCCGACGCCGATATGGACGCCGTCGAGGCCGAGTCGGTGCGCCAGGCGCGCGCGGTCTTCGAGGCGCACCCCAACGACATCGCGTGCTTCATCGCCGAGCCGATCCAGGGGGAGGGCGGCGACCGGCACTTCCGTCCGCAGTTCTTCGCCGCGATGCGGGAGTTGTGCGACGAGTTCGACGCGCTGTTGATCTTCGACGAGGTGCAGACCGGCTGCGGCATGACCGGAACCGCTTGGGCCTACCAGCAATTGGGTGTCGCGCCCGATGTCGTTGCCTTTGGCAAGAAGACGCAGGTGTGCGGCGTGATGGCCGGCGGGCGGGTCGACGAGGTCGCCGACAACGTGTTCCACGTCAGCTCGCGGATCAACTCCACCTGGGGTGGCAACCTGGTCGACATGGTGCGCTCGCGGCGCATCCTCGAGACCATCGAGGCGGACGGGCTGATGGTGCACGCCGCCAAGGCGGGACGTCACCTGCTGGACCGGCTGACCGATCTCGCGGAGGAGTTCCCTGGACGGGTGCTCGACCCCAGGGGCCGAGGCCTGATGTGCGCGTTCAGCATGCCGGACTCCGAGCAGCGCGACGAACTGGTCCAACGGCTGTGGGACCAGCACGTGATCATGCTGCCCAGCGGTGCCACCAGCGTGCGGTTCCGGCCGGCGCTGACGGCGTCGCGCGAGGAACTCGACGCCGCCGTCGAGGCGGTGCGCGCCGCGCTCACCTGACGCCGTCCGGCGCGGTGAGCCGGCGGATGGTCGACCCGAGCCGAGTGAGTTCGCTCCCGCCCACCAGTACGCAGCCGTGCAACTCGGCGAGTTTGCGTGCTGCAGGAGTGAAGTCGTGGTTCGTCACGACCATCGTCTGAGTGCAGTCCTGCATCGGCGCACCCGCCACCACCTCCTGCACCGCGCTGGTGCCGACGGGGCGGGACTGCCGTTTGCATTGGATGGCAATCCGATTCGGCCGCCAGCCGACGATGAGGTCGACACCCCAGTCGCCCGTCACGGGCGTCATGATGACCGGGGCACCGCACTTGCGGGCGATCCTGGCGACGTGGTCCTCGAAGTCCGTGCCGGACATCTCCGCGGTCTCGGGTACCAGCGTGGTGGCTCCCCGGAACGCGCCGAGGAGGAACTGCGGCATGGCGGCCAGGACGACCGGCGCGGCGACGCCGACCACGACGCTCCACGGCACGCTCGACCCGAGCAGGTAGGCGGCCAGTCCCGCCGCGATGGCCATTGCCGCGTACATCCTCAGCCGTAGAGCCACGCCGGAATCGTAGGCGGGGGCTCCGACAACCCGAGCGGTGGCCGGAGCGCCGTATCGCAGCAACGGTCCCCATGCCCCTTGGTAGACCAGTGGCCGAATTGCCCAGCTTTTTCGAGTGAGCTGGGCAGAAGCGGGTCTGTTTGTTCCGGCTGCGTTGACCCTGCGTCCTGGGCGTAAAAGTGCGAGTGCCCACCGCCGCCAACGCAGAGTCAACGGGGGTGCGACAACCCGAGCGGCTAATCCCCACCGTGCTGAAGCGCGCGCCACACCCGGGCCGGCGTCATCGGCAACTGCCGAAGTCGCGCACCGCACGCACGGGCGACGGCGTTGGCCACCGCGGGTGCGACCGGGTTGTACGGCGACTCGCTCATCGACTTCGCGCCGAGCGGTCCCAGTTCGTCGTAGGTGTCGGCGAAGTACACCTCGGTCACGGGGACGTCGGCGAGTTGCGGAATGTGGTAATTGCGAAGGTCCTTCGTGAGCACGACGCCGTCGGGACTCACCCGCATCTCCTCGTACAGCGCCGAGCCGATCGCCTGGGCGACGCCGCCCTCGACCTGCCCGCGGCACTGCTCGGGGTTCATCACGACGCCGGCATCCGCGGCCTGCACCGACTGCAGGATCAGCACCCGGCCGGTGTCGACGTCGACGGCGACCCGTACCGCGTGCACGTTGAACGCCACCGACCGCGGGGTGCCGTCGTGGCGGCCCCGGCCGACCAGCGGCGCGTCGGCGCCGGCGGCGATCTGCGCCCGCAGGTCGCGGCAGGCCGCCTGCACTGCGAGCCCGGCCACCACGGTGCCTGCCGAGCCGAACGCACCCGTGTCGTAACCCGTTGCATCCGTGTCGGATTGCTGGATGCGCACCTTGTCGACCGTTGTGTTCAACTCGGTCGCGACGAGCTGGGCATGCACGGTGGTGGTGCCGTTGCCGAATTCCGCCGTGCCCACCGACAACGTGAAGCCACCGTCGGCGTCCGCGGAGATCGTCACCTCGGCGAAGTGACCCCGCGGCGGAATGGTCGCGATCATCGCGATCGCCATGCCCTCGCCCACTCGCCACGAAGGACCGTCGGGGGCCGCCACCCCGTTGCCGGTCGCCAGCGCCTGCTGCGCCAGGTCCAGGCACTGGTCGAGCCCATAGCTGCCGAACGTCAGATCGTCGGACAGCACATGCGAATCGGTGAACGCGTCGCCGGGCACCACGACGTTGCGCCGCCGCAAGTCGTACGGGTCGATGCCGAGCCGAGCGGCCAATTCGTCGAGCGCGGACTCCACGGCGAAGATCATCTGCCCCAGCCCGTAGCCGCGGAACGCGCCCGACGGAATGTTGTTGGTGTAGACGGTCTGGGCGTCGACGCGCTTGTTCGCGCAGCGGTAGACCGAGATTGACTCGCTGCAGCCGTGGAACATCACGCCGGGGCTGTGGTTGCCGTACGCGCCCGCGTCGACGAGGACGTCCACCGCCAGCGCGGTCAGCACTCCGTCGGGGCCCGCGGCCACCGTGGCGTCGACGCGGAACGGGTGTCGGCACGGCGCCGCGACGAATTCGTCGGTCCTGCTGAACTCGTAGCGCACCGGCCAGCCGAGCCGAAGGACTGCCAACGCGACGATGTCCTCGGTCAGCATCTCCTGCTTGCCGCCGAAGCCTCCGCCCACCCGCCGCGTGAAGACGTGCACTTGCGCGCGGTCCAGGCCGAACACGTGGCACAACTCGTCGCGGACCAGGAACGGCACCTGCGAGCTGGTCCGGATCACCAAGCGTCCGCGCTCGTCCAGCCATCCGGTGCTGCCGTGGGTCTCCAGGTGCGCGTGCTGCACCCGCTGCGTCGTCCAGCGGCCGCTCACCACGGCACCGCCGCTGGCCCGAGCGGCTGCCTCCCCGGCGTCGACGTCACCGACGCCACCGTGCAGTTCGGCGACGACGTTGCGCGAGGTGTCGGCGATGCGGGAGTCGGCGCCCTTGTCGCCGTGCACCAGGGGCGCGCCGGGTGACCGCGCAGCCTCGGGGTCGAATACCGCGGGCAGCTCCTGGTACTCGACGGTGATTGCACGGCAGGCGTTCTCGGCGATCGCAGCACTGTCGGCGACGACGGCGGCAACCCGCTGACCGACGAACCGCACCGTGTCGTCGAGCAGGTAGGTGTCGTCGGGATCGTCGAGCCGGTCCTCGTGCCGGGCGGTCGAGAACGCCACCGGCGGACTGTCGCGGTGCGTGAGGACCAGCCGCACGCCAGCCATCCGTTCGGCGGCAGAGGTGTCGATGGCGACGATGCGGGCGTGCGGCAGGGGAGCGCGCAGCACGGCCATGTGCAGCAACCCCTCCGGCAGGTGGTCCATGGTGTACTGCTCGGTCCCGGTCACCACCCGCACACCGGCGGGCGCGCCGATCGAACGCCCCGCGTCGGCCGTCCCGCCGGACTTCTCGGTGTTGGTTCGCCCGGCCAACGCGTCGGTGATCGACCGGTATCCGGTGCAGCGGCACAGGTTGCCCTTCAACTGCTGTGGCAGATCGGCGACTTGGTCGTCGGGGAGCGCAGCTGCGGTGGTGATCATCCCCGCGGTGCAGAAGCCGCACTGGAACCCCGCCGCCTCGACGAACCGGCGCTGCACCGGATGCAGGTCGTCGGGGCTGCCGAGGCCCGCCACGGTAGTGATGGTGCGGCCGGCCGCCCGGAATGCGGGGAACACGCAGGAGTGCACGGGGGAGCCGTCGACCAGCACCGAACAGGCACCGCAATCGCCGGCGTCGCAGCCCTTCTTCACCTCGACGTGACCGTTATCGCGCAGGTACGTGCGTAGGCACTGCCCTGGCCACGGATCATCCTGCAGCGCTTGGCCGTTCACGATGATCGTCACGACAGCTCCTCCCGCACCTGTCGGGCCAGGAGCAGGGTCATGGCACGGCGCCAGTCCGGGTCGCCGTGCGGATCCTCGGTCCAGGCGTCGTCCGGGATGCCGGCATGGGCGGCCACGAGCTCGTCGTCGCCGGGGAGAGACGCGAATTCGAAGACGTACGGCCGCACCGTCGCGGCGGTCACCGACACCATGAAGCCGCCGCCGTCCGCGTCGGTGTCACGACGGCCGATCACCACCACGCCGGACCGGCCCAGCGGCGACGGAGCAAGCTTGCGGTAGGCGGTACGTGCCCGTAGTGCCTTGGCGCTCAGGTGTACCGAACGCATGACGTCGCCGAGAGCCAGCAGGTTCGCGGCACTGCCCGTGACGAACTGGGTGACCGGCAGCCGATAGTCACTCCCATCGGCGCGCCACACGACGAGTTGCCCGTCGAGTGCCGAGGCCAACGAGATCATCGCGCCCGCGGGAAAGGACAGGCAGATGTTCCCGCCGACGGTCGCGGTGCGCCAGATCTTGAACGACGCCAGAAGTGCCGTGCAGCACTGGTGGAATAGCGGAGCCGCCAGCCAGTCCGGCCTGCTGCGCAGCAGTTGGGTGGACAACGCCGACACCTCGGCAAGCGTGCAGGTTGCGCTGAGCTCGATCTCGTTGTCGCCCACGGTGATCGGCTGCCAGCGCAGTCCCGTGAGGTCCACCAGCCTGCGCACGTGCGGTTGAGGTTCCGAGAACAACCACGTCCCGCCTGCCAGCAACGCGTCGTGGGGGCCCAGCGGCCACACCTCATCGCGGCGGCGGGGGGTGACGACCGCCTCGACGGTGTTGAGATCCACCTATCGACGGTAATCAAGCGTTGGCGTCACCGCACGCTCGATGCGATATCCGCGAAACGAACTGCAACTCCGCGGTTGCGCCAAAGATTCGGATGTGCAATTCTGAAGTTGCACATCGACTCCCCACCCGAGAGGCACCCGTGACCACGCTCGACATCACCCGCACCATCGACATCAACGCACCCGCCGAGAAGGTGTGGGCCGCCCTCACCGAACCCGAACTGATCGTCCAATGGTTCGGCGACACGTGTGAATTCGACCCGACGCCCGGTGGCAAGGGCTCCTTCGGCTCGGCGGCGCACGGCACGTTCCGCGTGGCCATCGAACACGCCGACCGGCCCAAGACCCTGATCTACCGCTGGGCCCGGGAAGAGAACGTCGATCCCGTGCCGGGCAATTCGACACTCGTGCGGTTCGACCTCACCGAATCCGAAGGAGGCACCCGGCTGACGTTGTTGGAGACCGGCTTCGAGGAGCTCGACGATCCTCAGGCAGCGCACGACGGCAACACCGCCGGCTGGCGCGCCGAACTCGGCGAACTCGTGGAGTTCCTGGAATCGCGGTGACCGACACGGCGAACGTGCCTGCGATGCTCTCGGTGCTAGGCGACGAGACCCGGTGGCGCATTCTGTCCGAGATCGGCGCCCGTGACCTGTCGGCCAGTGCGTTGGCCGGCCGGCTGCCCGTGAGCCGGCAGGCCATCGCCAAACATCTCGCCGTGCTCGCCGAGGCAGGCCTGGTGGAATCCGTTCGCGCGGGCCGCGAGATCCGGTACCGCGCAATCGGGGCGTGCCTCAGCGCGCTGGCCGGTGAACTCGAAACGATCGGCCGACGATGGGACCGGCGACTGGAAGCGATCAAGCGCATCGCCGAGAGGCCGGATTCAGTTTAATCTCTGATCATGACGGACGAGGTCGCCGAGTTCTCGGGGGGAGGCGTCGACGGACCAGCTGACTTGCCGTCCGTCGAATACGCCTTGGCTGGCGGCGCGCCGCAGCGTGTCGGCTGGTTCCGCTTCTACTTCGCCGACGAGCGCTGGGAATGGTCGCCGCAAGTCGAGCTCATGCACGGCTACCAGCCCGGCTCCGTCCAACCCACCACCGCACTGGTGCTCTCGCACAAGCATCCCGACGACTACCGCCAGGTAGCCGCGACCATCGAGGAGATCCGCCGCACGGCGGGTGCCTTCAGCACCCGGCACAGGATCATCGACACCCACGGCGAAGTCCACCACGTGGTGGTGATCGGCCAGCAGATGCGCGACGACGGCGATGCGGTCGTCGGTTCCGACGGCTTCTACGTCGACGTCACGCCGTCCGTCACCGAGGCCAGGGAAGAGAAGGTCACCGAAGCGGTCGCGGAAATCGCCGAGGCCCGCGGCGGCATCGAACAGGCCAAGGGCATGTTGATGCTGATCTATCGGATCTCGGCCGACTCGGCGTTCGAGCTGCTCAAGTGGCGATCCCAGGAGTCCAACGTCAAGCTGCGCGTGCTGGCCGAGCAGGTCACGAAGGACTTCCTGGGCCTCGTCTATGACGAAGTCCTGCCCACTCGGCCGGAATACGACCGGTTGTTACTGACCGCGCATCTGCGCGTGGACTCCTGAGGGTCCACGCGCAGACGGCGTCGTCAATCAGTTCTGCTCGGCTTGTTGCTTCTTCTCGGCGGCGGCGGCGCTGCTTCGGGCGGCCTCTGCTTCGGCCTCCTTGCGGGCGACGTCACGCTGCGCTTCGGCCTTGTCCTGCTGGGCGTGGCCCTCGCGGATGAGGTCGTTGCGGCCGGTTACGGTGCCGACGGCCTCCTTGGCCTTGCCCTTGACGTCTTCGACGACGCCCTTGATGGCTTCTTCGGGTCCGCTGTTCTTCTCGGTCATGACTACCTCTCGGTCGTTGCGTGCAACCACGGGTTTCCCGGCTCGCATGACCGTCAAACGTACCTAGCAAAGCAGGGCACGAATTGCCTTGTGTAGCAAGGGATTAACCGCCTACACCGACTTTACTTACGCGGGCGTAAACGCAAGCGCCCACGTGGTGCGTCGTTCGGGGCGGAACGGTGTTTCGGCGGGCACCGGTATGGGCATCCGGTGCCTGAAGTTTCAACCAGGAGGTCGCAACATGCCCGCAGCATCAATCAACGACGAGACGACGTATGAGGGGCTGCGACGGCACGGCGGTTCGAAGCAGATGGCAGCTTTGATCGCCACGGCGAAGTCGATCTCCAAATTGCGGAATTCGTGACCGGCGGTAGCCGCGAACTCGCACGCGCTGCTGAGCGGAGGGTGCGTGGTTAGCTGGAATTCCAAGGGTAGTCTCATTCAGACATCACCAGGAGGGCGTGTGGACAACGAGGTCGAGTTCCGGGTTGCTGCCAAGCTCGAGAACCTTGCGATGCTGCGCACACTGATCGCGGCTGTCGGCACCTTCGAAGACCTCGACATGGACACCGTCGCCGACCTGCGCCTCGCCGTCGATGAGGCCTGCACCCGGCTGATCCGGTCCGCCGTTGCCGGCTCCACCCTCGTTCTCGCGGTTCGTCCGAGTGACGACGAACTGGTGATCGACGCGTCCACGACCTGCACGTCCCGGGACATCATGGCTCCCGGCAGCTTCAGCTGGCACGTCTTGAGTTCGTTGACGGACGAGGTGAAGACCTTCCAGAACGGCGAGGCGATCGACGAAGGCGCGGTCTTCGGCATCTCCATGACGACGAGACGAGCGAGCTCGCTGCGGTGACGTCTTCGCCCTCTCGGGGTTCGGCGTCGCGATCGAACTCTGAATATGCCGATGTCGTCGACATGTTCCGCGAGCTACGGGAACTCGACGAGGACGCGGCTGAGTTCACCCGCCAGCGCGACGCCATCGTGGAGCGGTGCCTGCCGCTCGCCGACCACATCGCCAGGCGATTCGACGGCAGAGGTGAACCCCGCGACGACCTGGTGCAGGTGGCCCGGGTCGGCTTGGTGAACGCGGTGATCCGGTTCGACGTGGAGGCCGGCTCGGACTTCGTGTCGTTCGCGGTGCCGACCATCATGGGTGAGGTCCGTCGGCACTTCCGGGACAACAGCTGGTCGGTCAAGGTGCCGCGGCGGCTCAAGGAACTCCATCTGCGGCTTGGCGCGGCGACGGCGGAATTGTCCCAGCGCCTGGGCCGTGCCCCGACCCCCTCGGAACTGGCCGCGGAGCTCGAGATGGACCGCGACGAGGTGGTCGAGGGCCTGATCGCCGGCAGCTCCTACAACACGATGTCGATCGACGGCGGCAGCGGCACCGAAGAGGCTCCCGCGATCGCCGACACACTCGGTGACGTCGACACCAACCTCGACCGGATCGAGAACCGGGAAGCCCTACGTCCGCTGCTCGAAGCGCTGCCGGAGCGTGAGCGCACCGTGCTGATCCTGCGGTTCTTCGAGTCGATGACGCAGACGCAGATCGCCGAGCGGGTCGGCATCTCCCAGATGCACGTGTCGCGCTTGTTGGCGAAGTCCCTAGCGCGCCTGCGGGACCAGCTGCAGTAGCCGACGCTGCGCGCCGTGGACGATGTCGAGTGCGGCGTCGAGGTCAGCCGCCACGGGCAGCGTCGTATCCGGATCGCAGATCTGCAGTAGGCGAGTCACCGCCTTGCCGGGCACCATGGCCCATTCCGTGCCATCCGCAGCACACCGCACGTTGAGGGTGTGGAGGGCCGAAAAGCCGGAAGCCCCAAAGAATTCGATGCCTTCGAGGTCGAGCACCAGGTGATTCACCGCGTCGGCGTGGCGAAGCGCGTACGAGACGAAGTCCTGCGCGTTCGCGGCGTCGAGTTCGCCGTTCGCGACGACCACGACGACGGACGGGTGTAGCCAGCGCGTCGCGAGACGGGCAGTGTGGCAGGTGATTTCGGATTCCGGCGCAGCCGGACGGGAGGATTCGAACGTAGACATTGTGACTCCATCAGTAGGACTTTTTTCGTACTGTGGTTCACGTCAAGAATCGATGGGCCCTGCGTCTCAAAGCCGTGTGATGACGCTTCCAATCGGCTGGTTGTTTCAACCTTGCTTCGAACGGTACGCCGCTCGCCATGCATCGACAAACCGACGAGGTGAATCTCTAGTGAATCAAGCCAGCCATCCCCGTTGCTGGTCCCAGGCCGGTCCTGGAGCAGGCGCGTCGTCGCGGGTGACCGTCGCCTGGATGAGGCCGTAGGGCCGATCGTCGGCGTGGAACACCTCGTTGTGGTTGTCCAGCCCGAATGGCGACAGGTCGTAGACGAAGTGGTGCTTGTTGGGCGCCGACAGCCTGACCTCGACGATCGCGGGGTAGGCCTCCAGCACGGCCTTGCCCATTTCGTAGAGGGTCTGCTGCAGCGCCAGCGACTGCACCACCGCGAACTGCTTGACCAACTGCGCCTTCACACCGACGTAGGTCTCCTCCCAATCGGCCTCGGTGGTGTCGAACCGCCACTGGGCGACCAGCGACGTTGCCATCACTCGATCGTGGGTGGGCTCCAGCACTGTGTACGGGTCGGTCAGAAAGCCGGCGAACTCCGAACCCGTCGACTTGAGGATCACCAGATCCTTGAGTCCGCCGACCACCCACTCACCGGTGCCGTCGACCGTGATCGCGGCGGTGCGCACTTCCTGCCCCTTCCGCATCCAGGTGTAATCGTGCTCGGTGCCGTCGACCACCGCGCGTTCCCACGCGTATTCCTCGATCTCGATGCGCGCGCCCTCAACGGGTGCGACGTCGTGCACGAAGTGCCGCGCCAGCGCGAGCCCGTAGTCCTCGATCGACTGCAGGCCCTTCTCCTTGGCGAAGGCGTACGCGGTCTGCTTCTGGCTGTCGGTGGGTAACACGTCGGACTGGTCACCCGCCAGATGCGCTGCACTGAAATCGCCACGCAGGCAAGTGGATACGTTGACGTCGTGGATCTCGTGCCGAGGGTTGTCGCGGTAGATCCGCACCACGCGATTCTCGGCCTTGCCGTACTGGTTCTTGCCAAGGATGATGCCCGACACGTGCTCAACTCCCTCGGTAGGTCGAATAGGCGTATGGCGACAACAGCACTGGCACGTGGTACTTGGCTGAGGCGTCGGTGACTTCGAACGCGATCACGATCTCCGGGTAGAAGCCGGTGATCCGCGCTGCGGCGAAGTAGTGCGCGGTGTCGAAGCGCAGCCGGTACACCCCGGCGGCGAGATGGTCGGCGAGGTTGGCGACGCGGCCGTCGGCATCGGTGGTCGCGCTGTGCAACACCGCGTCGTGCGCATCGAGCAGCGTGACGGGCACTCCCGTGGCAGGCCCGCCGGATACGGCGTCGAGGACGTGCGTGGAGACGGTCATGCGTTCGATCCTGCCTCGTCGGCCGGCGCGCTCAGCAGCCGTTGCAACCGAAGCCTGTTGATCTTCGCAAGTTCGTCGCGCATCACGCGGCGTTCGGTCTCGGGATCGTTGCCGAGCCGTTCGATGAGAATCGCCAGCAGTTCGTCGGCGGAGCGGCCGCTGGCGCACACCAGGTACACGTAGCCGAACCTTTCCTCGTATGCCCGGTTGCCCGCGGCCAGCGCCGCCCGCACATCGTCGCCGGCCGACGCCACGCCGGCTTGTTCCCGGGCCGATGCATCGTTGTCCACCCGGTCGCCGATGCGGGGATGCCCGTCCAGCGCGGCGTCGATCTCGGCGTCGGGCAATTCGGCGAGTATCCGATCGGCGCGCTCGAGCAGGGCGTCGACGTCGGCGAACGGAGCGCCTGCCAGCACGCGGCGCGCCCAGATCGGCGACGCGCACACCCCGAACAGCAGGTGCATGCGCTGCCGTTCGCCAATGCGGTTGAAGCCGTCGAGGCCGAGTGCGGGTGGCGTCGTCACAGCGTCGACTATGGCAACTCGCCGAGCCGGCCGAAGCGCTTCTTCGGCTTCTCGGCCTCTTCGGCAGGCGGGGCGGACATGCGTCCCAGAATCCGGCAGGTTCACACTGTTCGCATGTCGAGGTCCAGCTCCGTCGCCGGTGTGCTGCTCGCCGCCGGGGCCGGTACGCGCTTCGGAATGCCGAAAGTGCTTGCCGAACACGGGGAGTGGCTGCGCAAGGCGGTCGACGCGCTCAGCGAGGGCGGGTGCGGCGACATCGTGGTGGTGCTGGGGGCGGCCGTCGTCGACGTGCCTGCGCCGGCACGGGCGGTCGAGACCGCGGATTGGGAGGACGGGCTCAGCGCGTCACTGCGTGCCGGACTCGCGGCGACAGACGGTGCCGACTACGTGGTGCTGCACCTCGTCGATCTCCCCGACGTGGGTCCCGACGTGATCGCCCGGGTGCTGACCGCCGCCCGGTCCACGTCCTCCGGCCTGGCCAGGGCGACGTACGGCGGGCGCCCCGGCCATCCGGTGGTGATCGCCCGAAGGCACGTCGATGCGCTGATCGAGACGCTGCACGGCGACGAGGGTGCCCGGACGTTCCTCGCTGGTCGCGCCGACGTGCTGGCCGTCGAGTGTGGAGATCTTGCTACCGGGGTGGACGTCGATGTGCGGTAGGAAGTGCGGCCCCGACTGAGTTCTTACGCGCAAGATCATTTGCTACTGTGCAGCATCAATGGGATGGGTCATGACAATCCCGATCACGCCGAAATCCATCGTCCACGTGCCGTTTGCCGAGGCAACGCTGCCTTCGGATACCATTCCGTGCGAGGCGCAATCTGCCATGTATGATTTGCTGCAGCCCTACATCTTGGAGTGTGAATATGGGAAACCAGGCCGTCGAAGTCACGTACACCGGTTTGGATGAGCTCTGGCAGGCTTATGACGACTTGCTCGTCGACCTCGCGAAGCGGGAAAGCGTTGGCTCCGTCGCCGAGCTTGGGGGCGGCGCCAATCCGATGGTGGCCGACACCGACAGGTGGGGTTTCGCACAGGAGCGCGTCGTCGTCGACATCTCGGCGACTGAGCTGGAGAAGGCCGACGGCGACGTGAAGACACGCGTCGCCGACTTGTGCAAGCCAATCGAGGACGATCACGAGGCGTACGACCTCGTGTTCTCCAAGATGCTGTGCGAGCACCTCCCCGACGCCCGCGCCTTTCACGAGAACTGCTTCAAGATCCTTCGGCCAGGCGGATTGTCGGTGCACTTCTTCCCGACGCTCTTCACGCTGCCCTTCGTGATCAACCGGCTCGTGCCGGAGAATCTGACTCGGTCGATGCTGCGCAGGGTGCAGCCGGTGCGCTTCACCGATCCCAAGCTGCAGAAGTTCCCCGCGTACTACCGGTGGTGCACCGGACCCACGCAGCGGGCCATAAAGCGTTACGAGAGCGTGGGTTTCAAGGTCGAGGCGTGGAACGCTGCGTTCGGACACCTCTACTACGAGAAGATTCCCGGCTTGAACGTGGCGGAACGCGCCAAAACGCGCTACCTGCTTGACCATCCGGTACCCGCCCTGACGAGCTTCGCGACTGTCGTCCTGCGCAAGCCCGCCTGAGGGAGCGTCATCTCAGTCGCAGTCGCCTTGGGCGTATGCCTTCGCGAGCGCGCCGAACTGGTAGGCGTAGACCAACTCCCAGTGTGCCAGCGAGAAGTCGTAGCTGCGGGGAACCCCGCGCATCACCGCGACGTTGGTCGCGGACGAAAAGCACTGGCGGAAAACCAATCTGGCGCGTGGCAGATGGTAGTTCCACGTGACGACGATGATCGTGGTCCATGACTTCTCGGCGGCCAGCTTCTGCATCATCTCGGCCTCCCCGCGTGTGGTGAACGAGGATGGCCGGGCGCAGATGACGTTGATCCGCGGGGTTGACGGCGTGCATGCCCTGGCCATGACGGAGTCGTCGTCCGGATAGGGATTGGACAACACCACGTTGGGCGCCCAGCCATCTCGGGCCAAGGCGATCCCATAGTCCTCTCGGCCGTCGTGTTCGCCCGCCAGCACGATCACGGCGTCCGCCCGCTGCAACGGGTCGGATCGGGCAGCGGTGAAGAGGATGTAGCCACTCGTGCCCATCAGCCCCAACAACGTGGTCACTACCAACACTGCGATCAGGAACACGCGAGCAACGCGAGCCGGCAGGCCGATGTCACGACGCGGGGCGGGACGCATCGGCAGCGCCCCGTCGACCATCGAATCGTCGTCGTGGATCTGTTCGGTCTCTTCTGACACTTAGCCTCGCCGGTCGATGCTGGCAGGGACCGGTTGCCTGTGGGCAAACTCGCCGCACGGGTTTTCCGGTGCGATGAAAACGCTTTCACACACCGTCGCGCCGGCAAAGGAGTTGTCGGAAATGTGGGACGTGACCCATGGCGCCACCCGTGGCCGCCGAGCGAGCGTCGGCATCGCGTTCACCGACGACGACCTCATGGGACCGGATTCGTGGCGGTCACCATTCCATCGCTCGCGGAAAGGGCTGGATGGACCGAAGGTGCGGCAGCAACGTTGGCGGTGCGATCGGACTGCGCGGCAAAGACCGTCGTTGGCGGCGTCGTGCACGGCACTTCGACGCTCACGGATTACGGGCTTACGCACTCGCGGACTTCGGCCGCAGTCCGTTTGCAACGTTCAGCACGGGTTTCGCTACGAATGGGTGGTTCATCGCGGACAAGGTTACCGTAGTCGCCGCGGTGGGCGCGTGGCTGGAAGGTGCGACCACAGCACCGCAAACGGCGGTTACAGCAAACGTCGCTGCGAGGACGGGCCGAGCCGCGTCAACGGCACCCGAACGGAGCCGAAACGAGGTTCGTTGCAAGGGCGCCGAATTCGGCCGCATTCCGAAATCAGGCACGCGGTCGGATTTCCGCGAGAATGCTGGCTGGCAAGAGACAAGCGCCTCGCCGCGGGGAGTCAATTGTTGCATTCAGCGAACTCAGTGCGAGGATGTATGGCGTGACATTCGGCATCAGCTCACGGTCCGAAGCCGCGACCGGTATCGGCATCCTGTTGGTTTGCCCCGTAGTCGCGGCACTGGCGATCATCGGCGGTGAACCGGTGACGCTTGCCGTTGCGGGCGTGATCGCGTTGCTGATCAGTGTCTACATCGGCATACGTCACCCGTTGTGGTTGTTCTGGGGCCTGGCGTTCGTGATGGGCGCACTGCCGTTCGGGTACTTTCCTGGCGTCCACGTACCCCTGTATTTGCCGTTCGCCGCGGGCGCGTTGCTGGCCGCAGTCGTCCACGAGTCCAACCACGTGCCGTTCCATCCGCTGGAAAAGGCCGTGGTGCTCCTGCTGCTGTCGTCGGGGGTGTCGCTGATCTTCACCGGCCGCGACCTCGTCGACGTGACGGTGTTCGTGCGGTGGGTCATCGCGACGCTCGTCATGATCGCGATGCTTCGACTGTCGCGGGACAACCTCGCCCGCTTCGGACGGATTTACGTCTATGCCGCGACGGCCAACGCGCTCTTCGGCATCGCCATCGTGGCGGCGGACCCGAATCACCAGTTCATCAAGGTCCTCAGCATCTTCGACTACGCCCGCGAGGAGACCGGTCGATTCATCTTCACCGATGAGGGGGCAAGCAGATTTGCCAGGCTCGGTGGGACGTGGGTCGATCCCAACATCGCCGGAATCGGATTGGTGCCGGCGCTCGTGATGGGCGTCGTCCTGCTCAAGGGCAAGCTGCGCCTTGCCGTGACGGCGATCCTCTCGGCGGCGATCGTGTTGACGCTGAGCCGCGCCGCGATCTTCAGCGTGCTGATGGGCATCGTCCTGGTCGCGCTCTTCCACACGATGCGCTCCCGCCATCGGCTGGTCCTGTTGGGTTCGGTGGGCTTTGCTGCCGTCGGCGCGCTCATGGTGCCGGCCGTCCGTACTCGCATCCTGTCCTCGTTCGGCAGCGACGACCAGGGCGCGTCGGATCGGGGGCGCGCCCTAGCCGAGTGGCCGGGCCATATGGCGGGGCACTGGCCGTTCGGGCTCGGTTGGGGTAGGCGGGAATTCGTCGACGGCGCCTTCGCGTTCAACTTGAATTTCGTGTCGAATTCGCCCCTGATCGCCATTTATCGCGCCGGAATCATCGTCGGGCTGATCTTCATCGCGATTCTCGTCATGGGCTGCATCATGAGTTATCGAGCATTGCGCTCCGACTCACTGCCTGCCGCGATTTACGGTGGCGTCTTCATCGGGTTCTGCGTCGTGGCATTGCAACTCGACCATCCCGTGGTCGACATTCCGCAGAGCGTGATCGCCTTCGGGTTTCTCCTGGCGTATCTGGTCTTCGTCGACAGGGCGCGGCAATTGCCCGGTCCCACGCAACTCCCGCCGCTGGATGACGAAGAGGTGGTCGCCTCGGATGTCAGGCGGGCACCTGCCCCTGCGACGTAGAGACGTCGTTCAGGCCTCCGCCTTCGATCGCTTCGGTCCGTAGATCGCCGTGGCGTAGATCGCCAGCAGTATCGCATCGGTGATGACGGTGGCGATGGCTGCGGCGATGGCGCCGGAGCCCGACAGTACGGCGACCAGTGCGGCCAGCAGGCCCAGTTTGACCGGCACCAGCCCGAGGTTGGCGACCAGCCGAATCACGTCGCGGCGCTGCGCGTAGAGGATCACTTGCAGAATCGAACTGATCGTCCGCATGGCGCAGAAGGCGGCCATGAGGAGCATCGCGACGGCCAGTTCGGTGGGCGCCGGCGAGATCAGCAGCACGATTCCGGTGATGAGCACCAAAAGGCCTGTGCCGCCGCCGATGAGCAGCGTGGTGCGCAGCGGTGGCCCACTGGACAGTTCACCGCCGCTGAGGCGCAGTGGTTCGTGGTAGGTCATGCCGAAGGCCTGGCCGACTGCCGCGAGTGCAACCGTCACGGTGACCGTGAGCGTGTAGTAACCGACGGTCGTGTTGTCGGTGAGGAAGCCCAGCAGCAGGACGTCGCCCTGAAGATAGAGGCACATGCCCAGCGTTTCGCCGGTGAGCGCCGCGATCAGCTTCGGCTGCCCGGGAATCCCAGGGCGATGCCCCAGGATGCGCAGCCCGCCGACGATGAAGATCACCACGTACTGCGTGCAGTACAGCATGGTCGCGACCTGCAGGCTCGGATGGGGTGTGCCGAACATGTAGGCGCAGGCGAGCGCGACGCTGGCGCACTGGCGGATCGTGCCGACGCGCCAGTAGCGATCGGCATGGCCATCGCGAACGGCTTGGCTCAGCCATGCGTTGCAAGCCATTTCACCGCCGGCGACGACCAGCCCGAGCCAGGCGATGTAGTTCACGCCCATGAGCGCCACGCCGGTCGCCGTCAGCGTCGCCCCGAGCAGGTAGCGCGTCGTGCGCTCGGCAAGGAAGCGGTCCTCGGACTCCCGCATCGCACGGACGTTGAACGACTGGTCGAGTGGAGGGCCAACCACCGCAGACAGTGCGTAGCCCATGCCGTACAGGCCGTAGTTGGCGACGCCGAGGCGCCCCACGATGGCGAGCGTCCACAGCATGCCGACGCCGCGCCCGCCATACATCCACAGCATCGCCATCAGGGTCTTGGCGATGTTGCTGGGCGCGGCCTTCGGGGTGGACGGCTCAGACACGCTGGTGCCGTCGGTCATCAGAAGAACAGTGGCCGGTAGTGGGCGCTGTAGCCCAGGGCGTCGGGATTGCGCTTCGCGATCACCTTGGCGGGCACGCCTCCGACGACTTCGAGTTCGCCGACGTCCTTGTTCACCACGGCCTGCGCGGCGACGACGGCGCCGCGCTTGATGTGGGACGGCAAGATGAACGCGCGGCTCGCGATCCAGACGTAGTCCTCGATGACGGTCGGGATCGGGACGGGCGGGAAGTCGGGGTGATCGATGTCGTGACCGCCGCCGAGAATGTGGGTGTCGCTGGCAATGGTGACGTTGTCGCCGATGTAAAGCCCGGCGCGGGAATCGAGAAAGCAGCGAAAACCGATCGTGCTGTTGTTCCCAATGGTCAGGAATTCGACGTCGAACACCGTCGTGCCGCGCATGATCGTCGAGCCCTTGCCGATGGTGGCGCCCAACATCCGCAAGACGCCTTGCCGGATCGTGTGCGACGGAATGTAGGTGACGTAGGTGTTGAAGAGGACCATGCCGAGGTAATTGCGCAATTGGCGCAAGAACGTCATGCCCTCCATCTTCAGGTCCAAGATGCGGCCGTCGGCGTCGAGCACCCATTCGGGAGTGGGCGGCAATTTGAGCCCAGGGGCTGCAGCGCGTTTCCTGGCGACGTCAGCGGGATCGGCGGCGGCGGGTTCGAGGGCCACGTGTCTTGTTCCTCTCCTAGATCCGCATAAACCATAGCGTCATCGACGCCCTGGAAACGACTTGGAGTGTTTGCCAGCGGCGCGTGCGGCGCCAGAATCATCGCAATCGACGGCACGCATCGGGGTGACCGCCACGCCCGACTTTCAGACCTGCTGAAGCAGCCCCAGGGCAGCGACGGCCGCACGTTCCTCGGCCAGCTCGGCCACCGATGCGTCGATGCGCGTCCGGGAGAAGTCGTTGATCGTCAGCCCCTCGACCACCTGCCACGCACCGTCGACGGCACGCACCGGGAGCGAGGCAACGACGCCCTCCGGGATGCCGTACACACCGGGGGAGGGCAGGGCCACCGACGTCCAGTCGTCCGCGTCGGTGCCATCGACCCAGTCCCGGACGTGGTCGATCGCCGCGTTGGCGGCCGACGCTGCCGACGACGTCCCGCGCGCGTCGATGATCGCGGTGCCCCGCTTCGCCACGGTGGGGATGAATTCTCGGGTCAGCCAATCCGTGTCGGCGGCGTACTCGGCGCCGGGCCTGCCCGCGACGACGGTGTGGAAGATGTCCGGGTACATGGTGGGAGAGTGGTTGCCCCACACCGTCATTCGGGAAACTTCGGAGACGTGGACACCGGCATGCGCGGCCAGCGCCGCGACCGCCCGATTGTGATCGAGCCGGGTGAGGGCGGTGAAGCGTTCGGCGGGTATGTCGGGCGCGTGGGCCGCCGCGACGAGCGCGTTCGTGTTGGCCGGGTTGCCGACCACCACCACCCGGACGTCGGCGCCAGCACCCGCGTTGAGGGCGCGCCCCGACTCGGCGAAGATGGCGGCGTTTGCGGCCAGCAGGTCGGCGCGTTCCATGCCCTTGGCCCGTGGCTTGGCGCCGATCAGCAGCGCGACGTCGACACCGTCGAACGCCCGCACCGGGTCGTCGTGGATCTCGACACCGGCGAGGAGGTCGAAGGCGCTGTCGACGAGTTCCATCACCACGCCCTCGGCGGCCCGCACCGCCGAAGGCAACTCCAGCAGTCGTAGCACCACGGGCACCTTCGACCCGAGCATTGCGCCCGCAGCTATCCGGAACAGCGCGGCGTAGCCGATGTGGCCGGCCGCACCGGTGACGGTGACGACCTTCGGGCTCACGTGATGACCCGCAGGTTCAGAACCTCCGAGGCGTATGCGCGGACGGTGTCCTCGGCCATCGCCCCGGCATCCTCGTGGCCGGGCCGCGACCTGCTGTGCATGTACGCCGACTTGGGGTCCAGCGTGATCTCGGCCAGCAACTCGCCGGTGGACGGCTCGCACACCGCCCACGTGTACCGGGTGTCGGAGGCCCAGTCGTCTTCGGCGTCGTGGACGTAGTCGAGGTCGGTCTCGCCGAGGTCGGCGAGCGCGGGCCGGTCGTCCACCCGGTCGTCGCAGCGCAATGCGCGCAGATACCACTGTCCGGTGTTGATCTCGACGGGTTCCATGGGCTCCCGACCCCTTCCGATACGCCGAAACTGCGGGGAGATCGCAGAACTCGAGTAATTCGCGATCTCCCCGCAGTCTCGGGGATAGTCGTGCGGCTCGCTAGTCCTTGATCTCGGCGAGGACGGTGCCCTGCGTGATCGCGGCTCCGGCCTCGACGGCGAGCCCGGTGATGGTGCCGTCCTTGTGGGCGGTCACCGGGTTCTCCATCTTCATGGCCTCCAGGACCACGACGAGGTCGCCGGCGGACACCTGCTGCCCCTCCTCGACGGCGACCTTGACCACGGTGCCCTGCATCGGAGCGGTGACGGCGTCACCGGAGGCGGCCGCACCGCCCTGAGCGCCGCGCTTGCGGGCCTTGGGCTTCTTGCGGATCACGCCGGCCGCCGCGGCACCGCCACCGCCGTTGCCGATCGCGAGGTCGCCCGGCAGCGACACCTCGACGCGGCGGCCACCGATCTCGACCACGACCTTCTGGCGCGGGAGGTTGTCGTCCTCGTCGAGCGGCTCACCACCGGTGAAGGGTTCGACGGTGTTGTCCCACTCGGTCTCGATCCAGCGGGTGTGCACGGTGAAGCCGTCTTCGTCGCCGATGAAGGCGGGATCGGACACCACGGCGCGGTGGAACGGAATGACGGTGGCCAGGCCCTCGACATTGAACTCGGCAAGCGCGCGGCGGGAGCGGTCCAGGGCCTCCTCGCGGGTGGCGCCGCTGACGATCAGCTTGGCCAGCATGGAGTCGAACTGTCCGCCGATCACCGAGCCCGTCTCCACGCCGGAGTCCAGCCGCACGCCGGGACCGGTCGGCGGCTCGAACTTGGTGACGGGGCCCGGAGCGGGCAGGAAGCCGCGGCCCGCGTCCTCGCCGTTGATGCGGAACTCGATGGAGTGCCCGCGCGGCGTGGGATCCTCTGTGATGTCGAGCTTTTCGCCGTTGGCGATGCGGAACTGTTGCCGGACCAGGTCGATGCCCGCAGTCTCCTCGGTGACCGGATGCTCCACCTGAAGGCGGGTGTTGACCTCGAGGAACGAGATCAGGCCGTCCTGGCCGACGAGGTATTCGACGGTGCCTGCGCCGTAGTAGCCGGCTTCCTTGCAGATCCGCTTGGCCGACTCGTGGATCTCCTTGCGCTGGGCGTCGGTCAGGAACGGCGCGGGAGCCTCCTCGACCAGCTTCTGGAAGCGGCGCTGCAGCGAGCAGTCGCGGGTACCCGCGACGATGACGTTGCCGTGCTGATCGGCGATCACCTGCGCCTCGACGTGGCGGGGCTTGTCGAGGTAGCGCTCGACGAAGCACTCGCCGCGGCCGAACGCCGCGACGGCCTCGCGGGTGGCGGAGTCGAACAGTTCGGGGATCTCCTCGATGGTGCGGGCGACCTTCATGCCGCGGCCGCCACCACCGAAGGCCGCCTTGATGGCGATCGGCACGCCGTACTCCTGGGCGAACGCCACGACCTCGTCGGCGTTCTTGACCGGGTCCGGCGTGCCGGGCACCAGCGGCGCCTGAGCCTTGGCGGCGATGTGCCGGGCGGTGACCTTGTCACCGAGATCGCGGATGGACTGCGGGCTCGGCCCGATCCAGATCAGGCCCGCGTCGATGACGGCCTGCGCGAATTCGGCGTTCTCCGAGAGGAACCCGTAGCCGGGGTGGATGGCGTTGGCGCCCGACCGCTCGGCCGCGTCCAGCAGCTTCTCGAACACCAGGTACGACTCGGCGGACGTCTGGCCGCCGAGGGCGAACGCCTCGTCGGCGAGCCGCACGTGTGGCGCGTCGGCATCCGGCTCGGCGTACACGGCCACGCTGGCCAGCCCGGCGTCCTTGGCTGCGCGAATCACCCGGACG
Source organism: Mycobacterium sp. URHB0044 (assembly GCF_000620625.1). GTDB lineage: Bacteria > Actinomycetota > Actinomycetes > Mycobacteriales > Mycobacteriaceae > Mycobacterium. The sequence goes on from NZ_JIAW01000010.1 coordinate 58,146, forward strand.
GCGATCTCACCGCGGTTGGCGACGAGGACCTTGGTGATCTGCGAGCTAGCGTGACTGGGCACTGCGCCTCCTGATGGCATGCGTCTGTCTCTAAGAAACGTCTTTAAGAATGTATCGGAGGCAGTTTAAGCGGCAGCGTGGAGTGCCGGGACACGCGGTGTCCCTTACTCGTCGGTAGGGTTTTCGTGCACTTATCCGGTTTCGCGCAGCCGCCGCTTGATCCGGGCCAGCATGGCGGACATCCCACGCAGCCGCAGCGGGCTGATCAACGCGGCCAACCCGAGTTCGGTGTAGAAGTCGTCGGGTACCGCCAGGATCTCGTCGGCGCTGTGGTCATCGAGACCGGCTGCCAGGATCGAGGCGAAGCCGCGCGTCGTCGGCGCCTCGGCGGGCGCGCTGAAGAACAGCCGGACGTGTTCCCGGTCGGCCGCATCGACGTGCAAGAACAGCGGGGACTGGCATTCGGGCACCGGCTCCATGGCCGCCTCTTCGAGATCGCCCGGCAAGGGCGGCAAGTCGTTGGCGAACTCCAGAAGCAGCTGCAGTTTGTCCTGGCCCTGCATGTCGGCGAAGTCCGACACCACCTCGGCCAGCTCGGCCGGCATCGACGTCATGACGAGCCGGGCGCCGCACCTGGTTCGGGTCCGACGGCCACCGGCACCCGCACGGCATTGCCCCACTCGGTCCAAGAGCCGTCGTAGTTGCGCACTCCGGGCAGCCCGAGCAAATGCGTCAACACGAACCAGGTGTGACTGGATCGTTCCCCGATGCGGCAGTACACGATCGTCTTGTCCTCCGGGCTGAGGTACCCGTACAGCTCGTCGAGTTCGGCGCGGCTGCGGAACCGCCCGCTGTCGTCGGCTGCCTTCGCCCATGGGATGGACTTCGCGGTCGGGATGTGTCCGCCCCGCAACGCGCCCTCTTCGGGATAGTCGGGCATGTGCGTCCGCTCGCCGGTGTACTCCTGCGGCGAACGCACGTCGATCAGCGGCTGCTTCCCAAGGATGCCGAGGACGTCGTCCTTGAAGGCCCGAATCGCGGCGTCCTGACGCTCGACCACCGGGTAACCCGTGGTCTGCTTGCTCGGCACCTCGAGCGTGGTGTCCCGGCTGTTGGAGACCCACAGATCGCGTCCGCCGTCGAGCAGGCGGACGTCGGGGTGACCGAACAGCGTGAACACCCACAGCGCGTATGCCGCCCACCAGTTGCTCTTGTCCCCGTAGATCACGACGGTGTCGTCGCGTCCGATGCCCTTGCGGTCCATCAGTTCCGCGAACTGCGCGCCGTTGATGTAGTCGCGGACGTGCGGGTCGTTGAGGTCGACATGCCAGTCGATCTTCACCGCGCCGGGGATGTGACCGGTGTCATAGAGCAGGACGTCCTCGTCGGACTCGACGATGGCAAGACCGGGGCGCCCGAGGTTGCCGGCCAGCCAATCGGCGGTGACCAGCCGCTCGGGGTGGGCGTAGGCGGCCAGGGCGGGATTTGGGTCGACAGGCAACGGCACACCAAGAGCCTACTCACGCCGAAATGCGCTCACTCGTCGTAAGGTCGAAACTTGTTGTCGCAACGTCCCGTGCGGTAGGAACTTGAGGAATGATGGCTGGCCCAGCAAATTATGACGTCGGAATTGTCGGACTCGGCTACGTCGGGTTGACCCTGGCGACCGTCCTCGCCGAGGCGGGGAACACCGTGATCGGTGTGGAAAAGCGCCCCGACATCGTGGAGATGACGAATTCGGGCACTCCGCATTTCACCGAAACCGGATTGCCCGACGCGCTTGCCGGGGTGACGCGGTCGCAGAAGCTGGTGGCCGCCGAGCAGTTCGACGACAGCTTCTCCTGCGACACCTACATCATCACGGTGGGTACGCCGCTGTCACCGGACGGCGTCGCACGCGTGGACATGATCGAGGCCGCAGCACGTGACATCGCCGCGAACATGAAGGACGGGGCGCTGGTGATCCTGCGCTCGACGGTCAAGGTGGGCACCACCCGCGACGTGGTGTCGCCCATCCTCGAGGCCAGCGGCAAGCAGTTCGACATCGCGATGTGCCCCGAGCGCACGCTCGAAGGCAAGGCACTGCAGGAATTGCGCGAACTGCCGCAAATCATCGGTGCCGACACACAGGTCGTCGCCGACCGCGCGGCCGCCGTTTTCCGCAAACTCACGCATTCCATCGTTCAGGTGTCGGGAATCGAGACCGCGGAGATCATGAAGCTGGTCAGCAACACGTTCCGCGACGTTCAATTCGCATTCGCCAACGAGGTCGCGCGCATTTGCGACGCCTTCGGTGTCAGCGCCCACGAGGTCATCTCGGCGGGCAAGCTCGGCTACAACCGCACCAACATCCCGCTCCCCGGCCTCGTCGGCGGCCCGTGCCTGGAGAAGGATCCGCACATCCTGATGGAGAGTGCGCGCACCCGCGGGATCTCGTTGGAGATCACCTCGGCGGGCCGGCTGGTCAACGAGCGCCAGCCCGAGGAGACGGTGCGCTTCATCACCAGGGAGATCGAACGACGTGGCCTGGCGGGATCCGACCCGGTGAAGATCAACATCCTCGGCATGGCGTTCAAGGGACAGCCGGAGACCAGTGACCTACGCGGCTCGATGTCGATCAAGGTCCTCGACGCGCTGAAGAAGGCGCATCCCAACGCCGAGATCGGCGTCTTCGATCCGGTCACCCCGCGCGACGTGCTGGCCAGCGAGTTCGCCGATGAGCGCACCTTCGGCCGCTTCGGCGACGCCGTGAGCGGTGCCGACGTGGTGGTGATCGCCAACAACCATCCCGCGCTCGGCCAGATCTCGCCGCGCACCATCAGCGAGTTCATGAGCCCGAACGGATTCGTCTTCGACTACTGGAACCACTACAGCCACCTGCCCACCTCCGAACTCGGCGACTCCTACTTCGCCGTCGGCCGCAGCGGAGCGGTGGTCGTCGAATGAGCAAGCGGATCGTCGTCACCGGTGGTGGCGGCTTCATCGGGGCCTACCTGGTCAAGCGCCTCGTGCACGACGGCTGGAGCGTCGCCGTGGTCGACAGCATGGTGCGCGGCGATGCCAGCCGGTTCGCCGAGGTGGCCGACGACGTCGAGTTGTTCACCTGCGACGTGCGCGACCAGGCTGCGCTGGAGAAGGCGTTCGTCGGCGCCGAGGTGGTCATGCACCTCGCGGCGATCAACGGCACCGAGAACTTCTACACCCAGCCCGAACTGGTGCTCGACGTCGGCATGCTTGGCGCGCTCGCCGTGGTGAACGCCGGCCGCGTCGCCGGCGTGCCCGATCTGGTCGTGGCGTCGACGGCGGAGGTGTACCAAACACCGGCGGTGATCCCCACCCCCGAGACGATTCCGCTGATGCTGCCCGACAGCCTCAACCCGCGGTATTCGTATGGCGGCGGCAAGATCGTCAGCGAGCTGATCGCCTTCAACTACGGCCAAGACCACTACCGGCAGGTGCAGGTCTTCCGTCCGCACAACGTGTTTGGGCCCAACATGGGTTGGAAGCACGTGGAGCCGCAGTTCATCCTGCGGGCCCTGGATTGTCAGGACGCCGGCAATCCCGCCTTCCCGATCCAGGGTGACGGCACCGAGACGCGGTCGTTCTGCTACGTCGACGACGTCGTCGAGGGGATCCTGCGGATGTATGCCGACGGCGGCCACCGCGAGATCTACCACATCGGTAGCGATGTGGAGATCAGCATTCGCGACCTGGCCAGCCGCATCGGCAAGATCGTCGGCGTCGACCTGGACATCCAACCCGGCGAATCTCCCGCGGGCGGAACCAAGCGCCGCTGCCCCGACATCACGAAGATGCGCTCACTGGGCTGGTCGCTCGACGTGGACCTCGACGACGGCCTGGAACGCACCGTGGACTGGTACCGCGCCAACCGCAACAACAGGCCGGCCAATCAGCTGATGTAAGCGCTCAGGCGGGCGGATTCGCTTGCCACAGAACGGGAATCGACAGTCCGACCCGCTCGAGCAGGCGGCGCGTCAGCGGCAGGCTGATCCCGATGACGCTGGACGGGTCGCCGTCGACGCCGTCGATGAACCACCCGCCGAGCCCGTCGAGGGTGAAGGCGCCCGCCACGGCCAGCGGTTCGCCGCTGTCGACGTAGGCGTCCAGGTCTTCGGCGCTCGGAGTCCCGAAATGCACTGTGGTGCAGCAGAATTCGCTACCCGAGTCGATGACGTCGCCGTCGCGTACCCGCACCAGACAGTGGCCGGTGACGAGCTCACCGGCGCCGCCTGCCATCTCCTGCCAGGCGGCACGGGCGCGTTGCGCCGTCGCCGGCTTGCCACGCAGCGTGCCGTTCAGATGGAGCATCGAATCGCATCCGATGACCACCGCGTCGGCGGCCAGTTCGGCACCCAGCGAGCGGGCTACCGCATCGGCCTTCGCGGTCGCCAGCGCGACCGTCACCTCACCGGGGGACGCGTCGGCACGCAGCGTTGCGGTCAGGGCGTCCTCGTCGACACCGGAGACGATGACGATCGGGTCGATTCCGGCCTGGCGGAGCACCCGCCGTCGGCCCGAGGAGGCCGAGGCCAATACGACTCGCGTCATCGACGCATGTGTGTGCGCTCCAGTTGGGTCACGCGCTGCCAACTGAAGATCGAATAGCGCAGCTTGTCCACCGGATGTCCCCACAGGTCCCTTGGCTGCGGGCTGGCGTCCACCTGACCGCCGCCGGACGCACCGGCCAGCACGGTGACCAGCGCTGCCAGTTCCTCGTCGGTGGGCTTGCCGTTGAGGACCTTGATCACGGGGTCGTGGACTTCGCCGTCGTGGCTGGTGGGCTCGTCGCTCATGACGCCTGCGCTCTTTTCACTCACAGTGGAATGTTCCCGTGCTTCTTCGGCGGAAGCTGAACCACCTTGCGCTCCAACAGCCGAAGCGCCGCAGCCACGTAACCGCGGGTGTGCGACGGCGGGATCACCGCGTCGACGTAGCCACGCTCGGCCGCGATGTACGGGTTCACCAACGTGTCCTCGTAGTCCTGCTGCAGTTCCAGCCGCAGCGCGTCGACGTCCTCGCCCTTGTTGGCCGCCTCCTTGAGCTGAGGCCGGTAGACGAAGCCGACGGCACCGGAGGCGCCCATCACGGCGATCTGGGCCGTGGGCCACGCGACGTTGACGTCGCAGCCCATGTCCTTGGATCCCATCACGCAGTAGGCGCCGCCGTATGCCTTGCGGGTGATCACGGTGATCTTGGCGACGGTGGCCTCGCCGTACGCGTACAGCAGTTTCGCGCCGCGCCGGATGATGCCGTTGTACTCCTGGTCGGTTCCCGGCAGGAAGCCAGGCACGTCGACCAGCATGACGATCGGGATGTTGAAGCAGTCGCAGGTCCGCACGAACCGCGCGGCCTTCTCCGAGGCGTTGATGTCCAGGCAGCCGGCGAACTGAGTCGGCTGGTTGGCGACGATGCCGACGGGCCGGCCGTCGACGCGGCCGAACCCGACCAGGATGTTGGTGGCGTAACCGGACTGCACCTCGAGGAACTCGTCGTCGTCGAGGATGCGTGCGATCACCTCATGCATGTCGTACGGCTGGTTCGGCGAATCCGGGATCAACGTGTCGAGCTCGAGGTCCTCCTCGGTGAGGTTGTCCTCGATCGCGCCGGGATGCGGCGGTGCCGGGTAGCGCGGCGGGTCGGCGTAGTTGTTGCTCGGCAGGTAGGACAGCAGGTCGCGGACGTACTCGAAGGCGTCCTGCTCGCCGGAGGCGACGTAGTGCGCCGTACCCGACTTGGCCATGTGGGTGTGGGCGCCGCCCAGCTCCTCCATGGTCACTTCCTCGCCGGTGACGGTCTTGATGACGTCCGGGCCGGTGATGAACATCTGGCTGGTCTGGTCGACCATGATGACGAAGTCGGTGAGCGCGGGGGAGTAGACGTGCCCGCCCGCAGCGGCACCCATGATCAGCGAGATTTGCGGGATGACACCGGACGCCAGGATGTTGTTGCGGAAGATCCGGCTGTAGAGGCCGAGCGAGACGACGCCCTCCTGGATGCGCGCGCCGGCGCCGTCGTTGATGCCGATGAGCGGGCGGCCGGTCTTGAGGGCGAGTTCCTGGACCTTGACGATCTTCTCGCCGTACACCTCGCCGAGGCTGCCGCCGAACACCGTGGCGTCCTGGCTGAAGATGCAGACGTCGCGACCGTCGATGGTGCCGTAACCGGTCACCACGCCATCGCCGAGGGGACGGTTCTCGCCGAGCCCGAAGTTGGTGCTGCGGTGCCTGGCCAGCGCATCGAGTTCCACGAACGAGTCCTCGTCGAGCAGCGCGTAGATGCGCTCACGCGCAGTCAGCTTGCCCTTCGCGTGCACCTTCTCGATGGCTGCCTCACCGACCGGGTGCAGCGTCTCTTCGGTACGTTTGCGGAGATCGGCCAGCTTGCCTGCAGTGGTGTGGATGTCGATCTCGTGTTCCGCCGCCGGTTCGGTAACGCTCGTCATGGGTAGCGATGGTAGTCACAAAGCGGCCCGCGCTCTTAGTCAGGTCTTAAGAAGGCCGCGTCGAGCGGGGCTGACGACATGCCCGGCTGACCAGCGAGAGTTTGCCAGGAGTTGTAACTGGTTCCATTTTGCGGTTTTATAGAGGCCATCGATGCGCGGCCGACTTCGGTTCCGCGGCGTCACCCTAAAAAGACATGTTCGAGAAGGAAGTCCAGCGTGCGTCCTGTCCGCAGGTACAACGGGGTTGACGGTCCGCGCGTCGCTATTGCCCACGATTATTTGACTCAGCGTGGGGGCGCCGAGAAGGTCGTCCTCTCGATGAGTCGCGCCTTTCCCGATGCCCCGATTTACACGTTGCTGTACGACCCCGCCAACACTTATCCGGAATTCGCTGAGCGCGACATACGGGTTTCTCGGTTGAATTCGTTTGGCGTGTTTCGCAGGCACCATCGCGCGGCACTGCCGATCCTGCCCCTTGCCGCCAACTCCATGCGGGTCGACGCCGACGTGGTGGTGACCAGTTCGAGCGGTTGGGCCCACGGATTCAAGACCGATGGCCACAAGCTGGTGCACTGCCATTCGCCGGCCCGCTGGCTGTACCTGAGCGGCATGTACCTGGGCGAAGACAGTGGCCTGCTCAAACGCGCCGTGCTCGCCGCGACGTCGGGAAGGTTGCGGGCCTGGGACCGTCGGGCGGCGCTGTCGTGTGATCGCTACCTGGCCGTGTCGACCGTCGTGCAGCAGCGGATCGCCGACGCGTACGGCATCTCGGCCGACGTGCTGCCCTCTCCCGTCGCGATGTCGCGCAACTCGGCGACCGAACCAGTGCCCGAGGTGGTGGCGTGGTTGGCCGACGATGGCGAACGAGATCCGCGCGAGGCGTTCTACCTCTGCGTGTCCCGTCTATTGCCGTACAAGAACGTCGACGCCGTGGTCGGAGCCTTCGCGGGCCGCTCGCAGCGACTCGTGGTGGTCGGTCGGGGCCCGGACGCGGAGCGCATCGCGGCCGCCAAGACGCCGAACGTACTGATGCTCAGCGATCTCACCGACGGCCAGATGGCATGGCTGTACCGACACTGCCGCGCGCTGGTCGCGGCGAGCTACGAGGACTACGGGTTGACGCCGATCGAGGCGGGCGTCTGGGGTAGGCCCAGCGTCGTGCTGAGGTGGGGCGGTTTCCTGGACACTGTGGACGACGGCATCACCGGGATCTACTTCGACGAGCCCGCCGCGGCGTCCATCGCCGAGGCGCTCGACCGGTTCGAGGCGTCGTCATTCGACCCGGACAAGGTGCGCACCCACGTCGAGCAGTTCACCGAGGAGCGGTACGCCGAAGCGCTGTACGCGGCGGTGGATGAACTCGTGGGAGGGCCAGCTTGAGCGGGACTAGTGCCGGCGCCGCATTCGCCATCGGCGGCATAGGCGATCGACGGGAAATGGTGATCAACGGCGGAAAGCCGACGAAGTCATTCCAGGATATTGATGTTGCTATCGTCGAATCCGACGTGAACCGGGAGCGAGAATCGTGATTCCAGAACTGTTCGTTGCAGATCCTGAGGACCGGGCCAGGAAGTTGGCTGCCGCTCCGAACCTGAAATTGCCGCCGGATCCCGAATGGGAACTGGGACCGGATGGCCGGGTGAAGTGGTACAGGATGCAGTCCATCTCGTTTGCGCGCAAGGCGCGCAACCGCATCGCGACGATCTTGTTCAACATGATCGTCACCTACATTCCGTCGCACTTCATCCGGCAGAACTTCCTGCGGTGGTTCGGCGGGGCGAGGATCGGCAAGGGGTCGACGATCATGCGCGGCACCACCGTGTTCGATCCGGAGTTCCTGTCGATCGGCAACGACACCGCGATCGGCTTCCGCTGTTTCCTCGATTCGCGGGCCGGCATCTCGATCGGTGACAACGTCACGATCGCCAGCGACACCCACATCATCGGCGGTGGGCACGACATCAATCACCCCGACTTCCTGCCCATGCCGGTCCCGACCGTGATCGAGGACTACGTCTGGATCGCCAGCCGCACGATGATCCTGCCGTCGCACATCAAGCGCGGTGCCGTCGTCGCCGCGCATGCGTTGGTCACCAAGGACGTCGGCGAACTCGAGGTCGTCGGCGGAGTGCCTGCCAAGCTTCTGACGAAGCGCAATCCGGACGCCCTGCAGTACAGCGGCCACTACCGCCCCCTGTTCTTCTGATGTCCGTCGACCTCAAGAGCTACCGCCTGATCTACATCGGGCCGCGCAACCACGTCACGGCGGTCGGCGACTACACCGAAGACCTGGTGGAGGCGTTCCGTCCGCACTTCGGCGATGTCGCCGAAGTCCGCGTCTCCGGTCCCGGCGATGAGACGTTGGCCGACATCCGCAGGGTCCGAAGGGAAGTGCGGGACAAGATCGCCGGTTGGCCGGCGGGCCGGGTCCTGGTGCACTCGGAGATCGCGTGCGGCATGATGTCGCCGTTCTGGTCGATCGCAGGCCTGAAGGACGTTCCGGTCACGTTGACCGTGCACGACCCGCCGCAGGCGCTGTGGTTCATCGCCCGCACGAAGTTCGTCGCGCCGCGCAAACTGCTGATGCACGGTTTCCACTACCCCATGCGTCCGTTCTCGCGATGGCTGGAGGGCGTGATCAACGGGCGCCGGGACATCTTCGCGCTCAGCAAGACCGGGCAGGCCTCGATCGACCGCACGTATCCGAACACGCGCACCCACTACGTGCCGTACCGCGTCTCGGAGAAGAAGCCGATCCTGCCGCCCGAGGACCGACCCAAGGCGGTCGGTTTCTTCGGACTCGTCTACCGCGGCAAGGGATTCGAGCAGATCGCCCAGATTCGGCGCGAGCTGCCGGATGACATCCTGATCCGGGTGGCCGGTCGCGGTACCGAAGCACTGCCACGTGCCGAGGGCATCGACATCGTCGGTGGCGTCGACGGCGCGGAAGAAGACGCGTTCTTCGAGTCGGTGCGCGCCATCGTGATTCCCTACGGCAAGCGGCATTTCTACGCCGACACCTTCCCGGCGTCGTCGGTGGCGGCGCACGCGCTGGCCTACCGCACGCCGATCATCGCCACCGACTACGGGTCGCTGGCAGAGTTCGACGTCGAGACGGGAGCGGTGGTGGTCCCGATGGGCAACGGTGATCCCAACGCGCTGCCCAGCGGGTTCTCCGACACCATTGCGTCGGTCGTCAACGACCCGGCGCGGCTCACCGAATTGGGTAGGAATGCCGATCGCACGCGCGAGGAGCGCTCGATTCCGCGTACGGCCGAGGCGTTCGTCAAGGAATGGACTGAGATGTTGGATCGCGCATGACTAAAGTCGCATTCCTGGTCTCGAAGGATCCGGTGACGGAGCACGGCGGCGACATCGAGCTGGCCAGAGTCGTGTTGCGGCTTGCCGCAGAGGCATTCGAGATTCGTGCCATCTGCCTTTCCGACGAGCCGTCGGGCCCATTGGTCAGCGACGTCGTGGCCGGCGGTCTGCCGATGTTGCGGGTTGCGCAGCATCCGGTGCAGCGGGCGCGGTTGCTCACCGATTCGCTCCGGCTGCGCCGCAGCCTGGTGCACGTCCGATTCGACACCCCTGAACTGCTTCAGGCGATCGAGGAGAGCGACGAAGACGTCTTCTTCTGCGAGCACAGCTATATGGCCGAATCCTTCATCCGTAGCAGTCATTACGGCAAGAAGGGCTTCGTCATCAACACCATCAACACCGAGTCGCAGGTGTGGTTGTCGACGCGGGGCGCGTTGGGTCGCATCGAAGCGCCGCGCCTGCTGCGCGATGAGCTTCGCGTGGCGAAACTCGCCAACGCCGTCGGGTGTTATGAGATCGAAGAGTCTGAGATGTACCGGTCGCACGGCGTTTCCGGGGCCCGGTTCATGGAGGTGACGCTTCCGCCGATCGAGCAGATCGACATCTCGGCGACGCCGCGGCGGTTGGTGTTCCTCGGTGGGCGTGACTGGCCGCCGAACCAGGAGGCGTTCCTGACCGCCCTGCGGCTGTGGCCCCAGATCTCGGCGGGCATACCCGACGCCGAGCTGTGCATCGTCGGCGCCAAGAAGACCGGATCGACCGATCCCGTGTATCCGGACCAGGTTCGCGATCTCGGGTTCGTCGACGACCTGCCCGAGTTCCTGAAGACCTGCCGTGCCCTGATGGCGCCGATCAGGACCGGCGGTGGCGTGCGCGTCAAGCTGCTCGACGCGGCCAGCCAGGGTCTGCCGGTGGTGGGCAGCGGGCCGGCCGTCGGCTCGTTGCGCACGCTGTTCGGCATGTCGACGTTCGACGACGACGACGAATTCGTCGCCGAGTGCCGGCGCATGCTGCTCGACCGCGACGCGGCCGTCGCGGCGGGCAATCAGCTGTACGAGGTGAACCGGCAGCACTGGGACGAGAAGCGGCCGTACCGGGCCGTCGAGTCGCTGGTGCAGGCGGGTCTCGGCGGCTGATCCGCTGCGCCTCAGGTGAATACGACCGTGGGACCGATCCACGGCTGCCAGGTGATGTAACCGTGTTCGAACGTCACCTTTACGTTCCAGCCCTCGTGCACCTCGTCGGTCACCGCGAGGCCGAGCTGCGGCGTCCAGGCGACCACGATGCCACCACCGATCGCGTGCGCTCCCGTGGCTGGTGACCACCACACCCGCATGCCCGCGGGCGTTTCCATGTCCTGGTAGCCGTCCTTGAACGGCGTCTTCGGTACCACGCCGAATTGGCGGGCCTTCTCGGCGACCGGATTCGGCGATGCGATGATCCCGGTCGAGGTCTCGTACAGCGTGCTGTTGGTGCGTGCCTGCGCCCACACCGTCGGTATGGCGCGGAACACGGGACTGAGCACCTCGCCGTAGGACGGCTCCGTGATCGCCCTGAAGCGTTGGTATTCAGGGGATTTCGGGATACCGGCCGCGATGGCAGTCTTCATGGCCTGCTGAGCGGGCTTGGGGGTCCAGTCGGTCCGGAACACGCCGAACACTTCCTCGAGGTTGGTGCTTCCGGTAGCCCGGTCCCGCGTGGTGTGGATCATGATGGGCCCGGCGTACGGCATCTCCTGCCACTTGGTCATCAAGTCGGAGATGAACGCCGCCTGGCCGGCCTCGTCGGTCGCCGTCATCGGCTCGCCGTACTCGGTGGCCCAGATCTTCTTGCTGCCATCACCGTTGGCGAGCATGATCTTGCGCATCGCGATCGCCTGGTCCATGGGTGAGTTGGCGATCGCGTACCCGTCGGAGAACTTCAATGAGTAGTGGTAGGGATGAAACGAGACGGCGTCCATGTAGTTCTTGGCGCCCGCGGTGTACATCTGCTGAAGGAACGTGACGGGGTTCATCAGCCATGTGCCCCAGTCGATCACCGAGCCGAGCACGCCCCCTATCACCGTGGCGCTCGAATCTGCCTTCTTGATCTTGGGATAGGCTGCCTTGAGTAGCTCGGTGTAGCCGGCAGGGTCGGGAGCCGGCGCGAAGAACTGCGCCCCGTTGGGCTCATTCCAGACTTCGTAGGCCGAAACCTTCCCCTTGTAGCGCGCGGCCACCTTCGCGCAGAAGTCGGCGTACTGCGCCGGCGATGCAGGCCGACCGGTGATCGGCGGCAGGTTCGGTGCGACGGCCCATGCGGGTGTCGCATTGATGATGCCGATGACGGCCATGTTCTTGGCTGCCGCGGCGTTCACGGTGCGGTCGACGGCCGACCAGTCGAACTGGTTCTGCACCTGCTCGACGCCTGCCCACGGAATCATCAGCCGAACCGATTTGACGTTGGTTGCCAGCATCTGGTCCAGGGTCTTCTTCACGTCGGCGTCCGACATGAAGTACATGTCCGGGTCGTGAAAACCGACGGTGGTCGGCAATGGCGTTATGCGTGCCGATTCGGTCACGGTGACCACGCGTGGCCGGAGGGATGGAAGCCCCAACCAGATCGCGGCCAACGTCATCACGCCGACGGTGAAGCTCGCGACCAGTGTCTGGAGGATTCGACGGCGCGTAGGGCGTCTGCGTCCCCGCACGGGTCACCTCAGGCTTTCTGGGCAGAACCCGCTTCGACTACATCGGCATGTGAACCGAATGCGAGTATGCCGCGTCGTGGAGTGCTTGCCCGGCGGCTCAACGGGCGTGTCGCAATCTGGGGTGATCTTGATGCGGACGCGGCATCGGCGGTGTCTGCGACGTCAGCAGCAACACGAGTTCCGTCGCCCGATTGGTCGTCAGGGGGTTGCGGGCGACGTTCAGCCGATTCACAGACAATCGAAGCCGGCGTTCTGTCCCGCAAAGTGGCGACGAGCCAGTTGAAAGCATGCGAGATGCTCTCCGAAACCCCACAGCAAACCGAAGATCGTGACCTCGGAAATTGTCCAGTTGATGAATTCGCCAGGGTCAGTGGCCTGGTCCACGTGACGATAAGGGGCGCGCCGGACGCCGGAATCAAGATTGTCGACCGCTTTTCGAGCTGATGAATCCGCGCTGGCGTGCGCCGGTGGACGACCGCCGAGGGCAGGCGCTTCAGCAGCAAACGGAAGGTAGAGGTGCACTTGGAAGTCGGGGGAGTGCCCCGAAAACGAGAAACCCGATCGGTGCGGCCAAACCCCGTGCCAACCACTGGTGGTCGCGCTTGTCCACACGCATCCGACGATCGGCATTGCCCTAGTGCCGATGACGGACAGTGAATTTTCTCCGCCGGGCATGGCAAGCAGGGCAACGATCGAACACGCGACTACAATGGCGATGTCAGTTACCCGTTGTGAATGCGTCCGCGTCGCCGATCTTGCGTAATCTATACTCGGCGGCGAGTTCGCTGAATGCAACTGCCCGCGCTGAGCCAGCGGTGTGCTTTGTGTTGCTCGGGCAGCTATGGTTAGTAAGTTGCGGCAAACTACGAGCGAATGGAGATCCCGTTGGCAATCGGGGATTACCTACGGACTTTTCGACGCTTCTGGTGGCTCATCGTAGTCGCTACCGCGGTCGGGGCTGCCATCGGTTACGGCACCACCTTCATGAGCACGCCGCAGTACCAGTCGACCGCCCGGCTGTTCGTCACGACGCAGAGCGGCACCTCTGTCGGCGACGCCTACCAAAACAATCTGTTCTCGCAGGAAAGGGTCGTGTCCTACGCAGGATTGGCGACCAGCGAGCAGGTGGCTGCACGTGCCGTCGACCAACTCAAGATGCCCATCACCCCGGACGAGTTGCGGTCGAAGATCACCGCGACGCCGTTGCCGAAGACGGTCCTGCTCGACATCAGCGTGACCGATACCGACCCGGTTCGGGCGCAGACCTATGCGAACGCGGTCGCCGATCAGCTCGTACAGCTGGTCAGCGAACTCGAGACATCGCGCCGCGGCGGCACACCAGCCGCCGGTGCGATCTTGCTGGACGACGCCAACTACCCGACTTCACCCGCGGGCCTGTCTTTGCTGACTCTGGTCGCACTCGGTGCCGTCGGCGGTTTCATCGTCGGCGTGTTGATCGCGGTGTCGATCGGGGCGCTGGACAACAGGCTGCGCGCCCGCGACAAGGTCGAGGCGGTCACCCGCTCCAATGCGCTCGGGGCCTTGGTCGCCGATCCGCACAGATCCGACGTGTCGGTCGCCAACCTCGCGGCGGGCGGACTCGCGGCCGAGCGGCTGCGTGAACTCCGGACCAATCTCCAATTCGCCCGCACCCGCGCGGGAGAACGCCCAACCGTCATCGCGGTCACCAGCCCATCGAACGGCGACGGGCGCACCACGACGGCCATCGACCTCGCGGCCACCTTCGCCGAGGCGGGCCGCTCGGTCGTGCTGGTCGAGGGCGACTTCGTCAACCCCGTGCTGGTGGATCGCCTCGCGCTGTCCGAGGCCGAACGCGTTCGAGCGGTGCAGCGCGGTCTGGGTACCGCGCTTGCCGGCGACCACGACGTCCTGGCAGCGGTGATCGATTCCGCCGGTGGTGCACCGTTCGCGCTGCTGCCCGCGGGCCCGTCCGCGTCGACGCGTCGACGGCTGTGGGGCGACGATGCGGCGGGTCAGGTGATCGAGACGCTGCGGCAGGGTTACGAGTACGTCATCATCGACACTCCGCCGTTGAACGCGACGTCCGACGGCGCGGTCAGCGCCGCGCTCGGCGACGGCGCGATCGTGCTCGCGCGCATCGACCACACCACCACGAAGGCTCTGCGCTCGGCCCTCCAGGTACTCGAGGCGGCCAACGCCGAGTTCATCGGAACCGTCGTGACGTGCGAACCGGGTCACAAGCGCGAACTGTCCAAGCAGTCCGGCGATGCGCCGGCCCCGGCCGTCGCGCCGCGGGAAAAGAACCAAAAGTCCGCGCCGGAGGTTCCCGCCAAGGAAGGCCGCGAGGGCGCACCCGCCCAAGGCGGTACCAACGGCGACGCGACGACAGAGGCGATCAATCAGGCAGGGGCGCATCGCATGTCGGGCGTGAAGCACGAAAGTCGGTGACCTGGTGGCCGTCTGGCGGTTTCTATCTTGCGCGGTAGCGACCGTGACGCTCGTCTCGGCATGCGGGCCCGCCGCGCCGACTGCTGCGCCTCCTCAGGCTGAGGACGCGTCGTCGACGGTCAAGACCTTCGAGCCACCGTTCGGCGGTGCCGTCGAGCTCGGCCCGCCCAATCTCGCCGACGACGGACCGGGTTCGTTGGTGTCGGTCGAGGTGATGCATGGCAACGAGGAACTCGAAGACGCCAACGCCACCTATGCCCGCATCGTCTACCGCTCCACGTCGGGAATCGACGACGCACCCACGGAGGTTTCGGGTGTCGTGGCGGTTCCGCCCGGTCAGCCCCCGAAGGGCGGTTGGCCCATCATCTCGTTCGGCCATGGCACGACGGGCGTCCTCAACAAGTGCGCTCCGAGCCGGTTCCCCACTCTCCCGGGCAACGGCTTCATGATGCAGGCGATGGTCCTGAACGGCTTCGCCGTCACGATGACGGATTACCAGGGACTCGGCGTGCCGGGTTACTACCATCCCTTCCTCGACGCAAAGACGTTCGGCAACAACATGATCGACGCCGTGCGCGCAGCCAGGCGGATCGGCGCCGACCTCAGCAACCAATGGGTGGCGTTCGGCCATTCCCTCGGTGGCATGGCGGCATGGGCCGCAGCGGACCGAGCGGACACCTACGGTCAGGGCCTCGACCTGAAGGGCACCTTGTCCATGGCCCCGGCCGCCGACATGGCAGGAATGGCCGACGCGGCGTGGGATGGCACCCTGACCGCCGACCAACGGGTGGCGATGGTCTTCGCCTTGCAGTCGCTGTCGTGGTCACATCCCGAGCTGGACTTGAACAAGTACCGGCGCGGCTATACCGCCGAGCACTGGGACGAACTGTTGGACTGCCTGCCGCCCAACCTCGACGACATCCTCAGGGTGCGTTCGAAGATGCTGAATTCCGATCTGAAACCGGAAACGCCCGCGGACCGGGACCGCTTGCGCGACATGCTCGCACAGATGGCGCTGCCGCTGAACAAACTCACCACGCCGTTGATGGTGGTCTACGGCACCGAGGACACCTTGGTGAACCTGGCGTGGTTCGAGCAGGCGCTGTCACGGGCGTGCGCTCAAGGAGACCGCATTCAGATCGAGAAGAGCATCGGTCAAGGGCACAGCGATCTCGACAGCACCTACGGCCTGCCGTGGTTGCGCGATCGCCTTACGGGGCAGGCGATTCCGAACTCCTGTCCGGGTGGGACGTGAGGCCGCCCGTCGGCGCTCCGCGCGGGCGGGACTATCTGCGCATGCTCGCGCGCGGATGGGTCCTGATTCTCTGCGCGACCGTGCTTTCCGCCCTCTCGGCGGTAGCCGTCGACCGCTATCTTCAAGATCCCGTCTACGTGGCCTCCACGCAGTTGTTCGCACTGGTACCAGGAGACGCTCAAACGCACGCGGCGTATGAGGGCAACCGCGCCGCATCCGTCAGGATCGACACCTACAAACAACTCGCCACTTCGACGATGGTGACCCTGCGGACGATCGATGAACTCGGGCTCACCGAGTCGTCCGAGGAGTTGGCGAAGCGCATCACGGTCACATCTGTGCCGGACACGTTGTCGCAGTTCTCGTTTCCGATGTCCGGGCTGCTCAACGTCCAGGTCAGTGGTAGCGATCCGGGCCGCACCGTCGACGTCGCCAACGCCGTCGCACGCAACCTCTCCGCCGCGACGCAGGAACTGGAGTGGAACGGTTCCGAGTCCGGTCCTGCGCTGGTAATCGTCGACGAAGCGAAGTCGGCGGCCCAGGCGCGCCAGCCCTTGCTCTATAGCGCCGGGATAGGTGCCGCATGGGGTATCGCGCTCAGCTGCGTCGCCGTCCTGGCGATGGGTATCGCCCGCGACAGGATTCTGAGTAGCGCCCAGCTCGCGGTCGTCGCGCAGGAGACGGGCAACGCATGGACGGACGGGCCGGCGTGATCACGGGCCGGTCGACCCTTGGCTTCCTTGCCGCCGTCGCCGTCTGCGTGCCGGTGCTCGGGGGCTGCGCGCGGCCACAGCCGCCCAGTCCGCCACCGTCCAACAGCGAGTCGAGCATGTCGGGCGTGCCGGTGGAGGCGGACATGTCCGGTTCCGGACCCGGCACGCTGAAGTCGGCCGCCACGCTGCCGACGGTCGATCGCCGCATTCTCAAGGTCACGTCCTTGGCTGCCCGCGTGGTCTACGAGTCGACGTCCGGGATCGATGGAAGTCCACAGCTCGTGTCGGGCTCGGTCTTCGTGCCGAAGGGAAACCCCCCGCCGGGCGGTTGGCCGGTCATCGCGATGGGACACGGGACGACGGGCATTCAACATGACTGTGGACCTTCCCAGTGGCCGAGTCTGCTTGGCGCAGCCGAGCCGGTGGCAACGCTGGTGAACAACGGCTTTCTGGTCACGCTCCCGGATTATCAAGGCCTCGGCATGGACGGGACCTATCACCCGTATCTGGACTCGACGACCGTCGGCTACAACATGATCGACGCCGTCCGCGCGGCACACAAGGTCGTCCCGACCGCTTCGAACCGGTGGTTGGCCGTCGGCTCGTCGCAGGGTGGGCAGGCGTCGTGGGCAGCGAATGAGTTGGCCGGAGCGTACGGAACTGGTCTCGATCTCGTTGGCGCGGCGAGTGTGTCGCCTGCCGCCGACGTGGCCGGACTCGCTGACGCCGCGGCCGCGGGCACCCTCACCTTGGAGCAGGCGTCGGCGCTGCAGTGGGTACTGGTCGCGCTCAAGGAAGAGCATCCGGACCTCGACCTCGACCAGTACCGACGTGGCATCGTCGCCGAGAAGTGGGACGTGCTGTCGGCATGTGCCGGTCCGCTCGTCGCCGAGCGCACGGACATCGCCAAACAGGTGACCCCCGACGATCTGCGGCCGGCGACCCCCGATGCGGTCAACCGGCTACGCGACTACCTGACGCAGATGAGCCTGCCGAAGACGCGCACCGCGGCGCCGATGCTGATCCTCTACGGCGAACTCGACAAGGTGGTGTCGCCCCCGTGGACGGACGCTGCCGTGCGTCGAGCATGCGAACTCGGGGACGTCGTCGAGGCGTACCTGGTGCCCAATAGGGGGCACGACGACATCGACGGATCCCTCGCTCTCGGCTGGATCCAGCAGCGCTTCGCCGGCGTGGAGGCGCACAACTCCTGCGACGTCGAAGACGGACCGACGCTGCGACTGAGCCCCAAACAGTGGTACGAGGAATGACAACGGACTTCAACAGGCCCGGTGGCGGGTGACACGTCGAAAGATTCTCATGGTTGCCGTGCCGGTCCTGATAGTGGTCATCGTCGTGGTCCTGGCGTCGTTGACCGTCGGTCGCCCGGCCCTTGACCGGCTGGTGTCGGGTTCTCGGTCGGACGACTCGAAGATCGGGGACCCCATTGCCACGGCCGATCTGAGCGGAACCGGCCCCGGCTCGCTGGTGAGTGCCACGACCATGGACGACTATTCGCGCACGAACTACGGACGGGCGGTCCGCTCGGCGCGAGTCGTCTACCGTTCCACGTCGGGTGACGACGGCTCACCCTCGGTGGTGTCCGGGACCGTGTTCACGCCGTTGGGCGAGCCACCCGCCGGCGGATGGCCGATCGTCTCCTTCGGACACGGCACGCTGGGCTGGCAGGAACCGTGCGGCCCATCGCTGTCGGCGACCCTGCTGGGGCAGGCGCCCGTCATCGACGGATTCACCCAGCGCGGGTACGCCGTCGTGATGGCCGACTACCAGGGCCTGGGATCGCCCGGTGTTCACCCCTACAGTGACGCAAAGACCGCCGGGCTCAACATGATCGACGCCGTGCGGGCACTGCGGCACACGTTCGACGGAGTTTCGGACCGATGGGCCGCACTCGGCGGATCCCAGGGTGGGGGAGCCGCCTGGGCGGCCAACGAACAGGCCGCCATCTACGCGCCCGAACTCAAGTTGGTTGGTGCCGTTGGGCTTTCACCGGCTGCCGACGTGACAGGGCTGGTGAACAAGGCCGTGGCAGGCACTCTGACGGAAGATCAGGCGCCGGTGATGCAGGCGATCCTGTACTCGCTCTCACGCCTGCACCCCGACCTCGACCTCGACCTCTATCGGCACGGTGCGGCGATCCGCTACTGGGACGTACTGGCCTCGTGCGGTGGACCTGAAGTGCATGCGCGCACGGCGGCCGCGAAGAAGCTGGGCCCTCGGGACTTCACGCCGAGCACTCCAGAGGCGGCTGACCGACTCCGCAAGCTGCTGGCCCGGTGGGCGCTGCCCCAACGCAAACTGTCTGCGCCGTTGTACCTCGCATTCGGCGCCAAGGACACCTTCATCGACCCGGCCTGGACCATCGCGGCGATCAAGCGTGCCTGCGCACTCGGTGGGAACGTGTCATGGCAAGAGGACCCGACCGCCGGCCACGGGGATATCGACTGGGCCGGCCCCCTGGCATGGATGGACGCCCGGTTCGAGGGGAAGCCCGCGGTCAATGAGTGCCCGTAGGAATAGGAATCCCGATGGGGACAGTCCACTCGGGCGGCGGCTGCTGATCGAGGCGAAGTGCATCGTCAAGCGACGCATCGCCAAGCCAGGCATCTCGGTGGCCAAGCCCGAACTGCCCTATCTCGTGGTACCGATCCTCGGCCAGTCCAACGCGTTCGGGATGGGGCTCGGGCTGGACCCCACGGGGCTCGACCGTCCACACCCCTTGGTCCACCAGTGGGCCATGTGCGGGCCTTCGAAGGGGACCGTGGTCGCGGGCGTCGACCCGCTGTTGCACGAAATCCCTTGCAAGAGGGTCGGCTTCGGTGTCACCTTCGCCAAGCGGTTGGCCGACGAAACCGGCAGGGCGGTATTGCTCATCCCTGGCGCCCGTGGCGACACGTCCTTCACCCCGAAGAACGGCTACACGTGGGACGGCAGCGACACCTCGACCAGGGTCAACCTCTACCGGCAAGCCATTGCTGCCATCGATGCCGCGCTCGACCGGTATCCGGGCAGTCATGTGGCGGCGGTTCTCTGGCACCAGGGCGAGACCGACGTACCGCTGATGTCGGCTCCGGCATACCAGGACAAGCTCGACACTCTGATCGACGCGTTGCGTGAGCGATATGGCAGCGAAACGCCGTTCATCCTCGGTCAGATGGTGCCCGAGGAGATGGAGCGCAGCCACAAGGATTACTCCGGAATCGACGCGGTACATCAGGACACGCCAAATCGCCGGCAGCGCACGGCATTTGCCCCCGGACCCCGGTCGGCATTCAACAGCGACGCCGATCGGCACTACAGCGCCGCTGGTCAACGGGAGCTCGCGGAACGGATGTGGGCGGCATACTGCGCAATGTGTCCCGCCGAGCTTGCCCAATACCGGGCCGTCGGCGAACGGAAGGGCTAGTGATGCGCGGTGGCGCTCTGCTTGCATGCCTGCTGTCGGCGGCATTGATCGTGACGGGGTGCGGTCAGCGCGCCCCAGTGGAACCGAAGCCGCCTCCTCCGGCGGAGGGAATGTCGCTGCCCGGTCAGTACGGCGGCCAGGATCCCGGTTCGTTGATCTCTGCGAAGGACATGCCCACGGTCGATCGGCGACTCAGCGGGGCATCGTCGATTGCGGCGCGGATCAGCTATATGTCGATATCCGGCATCGACGGCAGCCGGCAGGAAGTGACCGGAACGGTCTTCGCGCCCAAGGGCACGCCACCCGATGGTGGCTGGCCGATCATCGCCTACGGTCACCCCACCACCGGCATCCGGTCGGAGTGCGCGCCCTCGCTCGACCCCATGCTCCTCGGTCTTTCGAGCACGGTGACGGGCTTGGTAAAGGCGGGCTTCGTCGTCGCGATGTCGGACTATCAAGGTCTGGGACTGGACCGCACCTATCACCCGTATCTGGATTCCACGACCGAGGGCTACAACCTGATCGATTCGGTGCGGGCAGCGCGCAAACTCGTACCCGACACCTCCAACCGTTGGGCCGCGTTCGGTGGCTCCCAAGGCGGTCAGGCTGCGTGGGCCGCGAACGAGCTGGCCGCCGAGTACGCCGGGGACCTGGAACTGGTCGGGTCGGCCAGTTATTCCGCGCCCCTTGCCATCGACGGTTTCGCCGATGCTGCGATCGACGGGACCCTTGGGCCGGAGCAAAGGGTTGCCCTGTTGCAGATTCTGGCGTCCCTCGCCGAGGAGTCGCCGGACTTCAGGCTCGACGACTACCGCAGCGGTCTGGCACGGGAGAAGCAGGACGTTTTCCTTGCGTGCAAGGGACAGGAAGCTACAGAAAGCGCAAACCTAGCGAAGAACTTGTCGAGTGACGATTTGAAGCCTGCGGACCCACAAGCTGCGGATTCGCTTCGAGCGCGACTCCAAGAGATGTCTTTGCCCCACCTCCCAGCTACCGCGCCGATCTTGGTCGTCTATGGTGGTCAGGACCAACTCGTTCCGCCGACGTGGACTGACCGCGTGTTGGACGAGGCCTGCCGGAAGGGGGACACCATTCAAATCGAGCTGCAAGTCGATAGGGGACACGCCGACGTAGACGGCGGATCAGCGTTCCCGTGGTTGAATGCACGGTTTGCTGGAGATCCAGCTCGCAACGACTGCCCCGCGTTCATCGGGCCGACCGAGCCGCCTGCGGCGCCCGAGGCGACCGATGGTCCCGAGGCATCCGAGGCGCCTGAGTAATGACTCAAGTGTCGTCTCTCGTTTCCCCCAAGGAAGCCGTCACGGCATCGAGGACCCGAATCATCGGTCTCGATGGTGCGCGCGGTCTATCCTGCCTCGGCGTCGCGATCATGCACATCGGCGGTCACTATTCGCCGAACACGGCATCCGAGTACCGGACCAATCTGTTCGGAACGGGCCTGATCTTTTTCTACGTCCTCAGTGGATTCCTGTTGTTCCTGCCCTACCTGCGGAACCTCGTGGCCGATCGGGAGGCAGCCAGGTCTCCGAGCGTGAAGAACTTCGCGATCCACCGGCTCGCCCGCATCATGCCGGGCTACCTGGTCATCTTCCTGCTCTGCAACTACGTCTTCAGCGTGGCCTACGTCCAGAATGCCGCCATACAGGCCCCACGAACCGATGACGGCACCGGAACTATCACCGACGTGTGGCAGCTTCTGGCCAACCTGACCCTGCTTCAGTCCTATGTGCCGAAGTACTTCCAGACCGGCCTGAATCCCTCGTGGTCGTTGACTCTGGAATTTGCCTTCTACGCGTCATTGCCCGCACTCGGTGCGCTGTTGTTCATGCTGCGCAGACGGACGTCGATGCCCCCATTCGGTATTGCACTCGTCGCGCCCGGGTTGCTGCTCGTCATCGGGTTCGTCGGCAAGTTGCTCGTGCCATTGCTGATGGCGCATTTCCACGTGACGGATCCGCTATTGGTGGACTGGGGACCCAATTGGGTCGCGGTATTCCTCCGGAGTTTCGTCGCCAGCGCCGACAACTTCGCGTTCGGAATGCTTGCCGCCGTCGTCGTGGTGGCGATCGAACGGCGGATGCTGCCCGAGTCGGTCAGCCGCCGCGTGCGGATGGCCTCGATGATCGCCGTGCTGCCCGCGGGGCTGCTGTGCGCGGTGCTGCTCGCCTCGGGCGGAGTGCCGGCGCTGTTCGGCGTCAGTGGGGTCGCGCTGTTGGCTGGACTGGCGATTCTCGTCATCGTGGTGCCCTTGATCCGAGGCGAGACTTCGCACATTGCAAACCTGTTGGAAACTGCGCCCTTTCGATTCGTCGGTAAGATCTCCCTGTCGGCATACCTATGGCATTTCCCGGTGATGTTGCTTCTCGGTCGTGCAGGCCTGATGGCAAGTGACACGCTCAGCGGGTTGTTGTGGAACGTGGCGATCGGCCTCACCGCGGCGATACTGATTTCCACGGTGACGTACTACGCCGTGGAACGGCCCGCGGTGAACTGGGCGAGACGATATCGGTACGGGATGACGTGATGCAGAAGTCGCTGCGGGGGGTCGTGCTGACGCTGACCACCGCGGTCGGCGTCATCTTGTTGGCTGCATCGCTGCCCATCTCCTGGACCATGGTCAACGGGCTGCTCGGATCGATCACGAGATCCGGGTCGCAAGCCGTGCCGATTCAATCCGCCGACCTCACCGGGGCGGGACCGGGATCGCTGGTGAGCGCAATGACCATGCCTGGCTTGGCCGCATCGTCGAACGGCCTCCACCTGCAAGCGGCGCGGGTGGTGTACCGGTCGACGTCCGGTGACGGCGGATCGCCCACCGTCGTGTCGGGCAGCGTCTTCGTCCCACTGGGCGCCGCGCCGTCGGGCGGCTGGCCTGTCGTCGCGTTCGGGCATGGCACCACCGGTATCGACGAAGAATGTGCGCCGTCCACGTCCGACTCCCTGATGGGGATGTCCGGCGTGGTGGCGGGGCTTGCCGGCAAGGGCTTCGCGGTCGTGATGCCGGACTACGAGGGTCTCGGTACGCCGGGCGTGCACCCGTACACCGACGCGCGGACGGCTGGACTCAACATGATCGACGCGGTTCGTGCGCTGCGTTCCACCTTCAAGAACGTCTCAGCGCGGTGGGCGGCGATAGGACACTCGCAAGGCGGCGCGGCCGCGTGGGCGGCGGATGAACGCGCCCGCGAGTATGCCCCCGAGCTCGACCTCGTCGGCGCGGCGGCATTGGCGCCCGCCGCCGACGTCACCAAACTCGTCGACAAGGCGCAGGCGGGCACCCTGACGCCGGATCAGACGCTGGCGTTCGTGCTGGTCGTCGAATCGCTCGCACGCCGGTTCCCCGATGTGAACCGTGACGACTACCGGCATGGGGCCGCACGGCGATCTTGGGACGTGCTCAGCGCTTGTGCCGGACCGCTGGTCGATCGGCGGGCCGAGGCGGCAGTGGGCCTGGTGCCTGCCGACGTCGCACCGGACACGCCGGTCGCGGCGGCGCGGGCACGCGAACTGCTTCACCGCTGGGCGCTACCTCAGCAGGCGCTGTCAGCGCCCATGTACGTCGTGTACGGCACCAGCGACACCCTCATCGACGCGCAATGGACCACCGATGCCATCGCAAGGGCATGCGCGCTGGGCGGCACGATCGACTGGGACCTACAACCGGGCAAGGGGCACGGGGACATCGACTTCACCCAGGCTCTGTCGTGGATCGCGGACCGATTCACCGGCACGCCGGTGACGAACGAATGCCGATGAACGGTTGCCTTGCGTTGAAGGCTTGTTGAGCGGTCGGGTCGTCATCGTGCGGAGACGATTCGGAACGTTTGTCAGCCGGCGATATCGCCCGTCGCGCGCCCTGCGCATATTTCACCGATGATTGTCCGACGGACCGGTGTCGACCGTCCGGCTGGTCGCATCGCGGCGCTACCGATAGTCGTTACACGGATGGGACTTCGTTTACACCTATCCATTTAGCCTCCTCGCGAAAGCGGTCTGACGGGGTGAATGTTCGTGACCAGGCTATTCACCGAATATGTGGCGTCGGCTGGCAAACAGTGCAATAGTGTTACGGGGCATGAGGGGGAACCCCATCGCGAAAGCTGCCAGCAAACAGGAGGTACGGCGACCAGTGTCGGTGGCAGAAGAGGTTTACGCTCCCGCCAGGACGCCCCTTAGGGCGGTCACTCCCTCGGCAGGTCCGCGATGGCAGCGGCGCTACGTGCACGCGCTCATCGTCACCGACGTGCTCGTGGTGATGGCGGCGATGGCATGCGCTCAGATGATCAAGCTCGGACGGCCGATCACGGCCCTCGATCCGGCCTCGATCTACTTCTCGATTCTCTCGGTCTTCGTGGCCGCGATCTGGCTGGCACTGCTGGCCGCCTACCGCACCCGTTCGCCGCGCATCGTCGGCGCCGGCGTCGAGGAATACCGGCGGGTGGTGTCCGCGACGCTCGCGACCATCGGCGTCGTCGCCGTCGCCCTGATGATCTTCCGCCCGGAGTACGCCCGCGGTTACCTCGCCGTCGCGTTCCCGCTCGGCCTCGCCGGTTTGATGGTCAGCCGCAACATCTGCCGCGGTTATCTGGCCAGGCAGCGTCGTCGGGGGCAGTGCGTCGTCACGGTGCTCGCGGTTGGCGATGCCCGCGCCGTGCGCAGCCTGGTTCAGTCGCTCACCCGTGGCTGGGGCTACGGCTACTCGGTCGTCGGCGTCTGCCTCACCGGGCGTAGTTCGGGCGGCACCATCGACATTCCGGGTGTTGGCACGCTGCCCGTGCTCGGCGACGAGGGCAAGGTCCACGACGCGATCCTCAAGACCAACGCCGATACGGTCGCGCTGACCACCACTGACCACCTCGGCCCCGAAGGCGTCCGGGAACTGTCCTGGGACCTGCACACACTTGGCGTTGACCTGGTCGTCACGCCCGGTGTCGTGGACGTCGCAGGCCCGCGCCTGACCATGCGCCCCGTCGCCGGTCTGCCGCTGATCCACGTGGAGAAGCCGCAATACAGCGGCACCAAGAAGATCCAGAAGCTGGCGTTCGACTACTTCGTGTCGATCTCGGTGCTGCTGGGTGCGCTGCCCGTGATGATCGCCGCGGCCGTCGCCATCAAGCTGACCAGTAGGGGCCCGGTGTTCTACCGCTCCGAACGCATCGGTCTCGAGGGCACGCCGTTCCAGATGATCAAGTTCCGGACGATGGTGGAAGACGCCGACAAGCAGGTCGACAGTCTGGTCCACATCAACGAGAGCGTGGGCGGCGTCCTCTTCAAGATCAAGGACGACCCGCGCATCACCGCCGTCGGCCGCCTGCTGCGCAAGTACAGCATCGACGAGCTCCCGCAGTTCTTCAACGTCCTGCGCCGCGACATGAGCGTCGTGGGCCCGCGCCCGCCTCTGCGCCGCGAGGTGGACACCTACAACGACCAGGTTCGCCGCCGGCTGCTCGTCCTGCCCGGCATCACCGGACTGTGGCAAGTGAGCGGTCGCTCGGACTTGTCATGGGAGGACTCGGTCCGCCTGGACCTGTCGTACGTGGAGAACTGGTCCATCACCAACGACGTGCTCATCGCCGTGAAGACCATTCGCACCGTCGCCACCGGATCCGGCGCTTACTGAGCGTCGGCCGGCTGAGGCAGGCACACGGGCTCCGGCCAGCAACCATCGTCACGCGGCCCAGCCGGTCTCCCTCGGGGAGTTACTCGGACGTCACCGCAAAATGAGAAGATGCGCCGCTATTCGGCTGCAGTCGAATTTCCCAAACGCACGAGATCTTCACGAGATCTACGCGGTAACCGAGCGTATCGGTCGAAGCTCGCGAACTCATACCGAGACCGGCCGTTCGTGACCGGAAACACACCGCAATAGGCTGTCGCACCATGACTACTGACGACTGGCGAAATCCCCTGGATGCCGCCGCGCTGCGGGACGCTTCTCGCGGCGCACGGTGGCGGCGGATCGACGTGGTGGCAGAGACCGGCTCCACCAACGCCGATCTGATCGCGCGCGCGGCGGCGGGCGAGGACATCGACGGCGCGGTGCTCATCGCCGAACATCAGACCGCGGGACGTGGCCGCAATGGCCGCACCTGGTCGGCCGTTCCCCGTACCCAGGTCACGATGTCGGTCGGCGTAAATGCGGAGGACATCCCCAACCAGGCATGGGGATGGATCCCGTTGGTGGCCGGTTTGGCCGTGCTCGACGCCGTCGCGGCAGTGGCTGGCGCGGAGGCAGGCCTGAAGTGGCCCAACGACGTACTGGCGCGACCGCCCGCCACGGGGAAGCTGGCAGGCATTCTGGCCGAGGTGGCGGCGCCCGCGCCCGTCATCGTGATCGGCATCGGACTGAACGTATCGCTGCGGGCCGACGAACTGCCCGATCCCGGCGCGACGTCGCTGGCCATCCTCGGCGGCCGTCCCACCGACCGCCGAGAGCTCGTCGTCGCACTGCTGGACGGTCTGGCGCGCCGGCTCGACGGGCTGCGGGCGGCAGGCGGCGCCGATCCCGCCCTGGTGTCCGAGTACACCGCGCGCAGTCTCACCATCGGCATGCGTGTCCGCGCCACGCTGCCCGGGAACCGCGAGATCATCGGCGACGCGGCGGGCGTCGACGACCAGGGCCGACTGCGCATCGACAGCGGCGACGAGACAGTCGTGGTGGCGGCGGGAGACATCGTGCATCTTCGGCCCTTCGAGAGCGCCGGGTCTGGGTAGAGTCGCACCGTGGGATACCCGGATAACGTGCTGGCCGCCGACGAGCGCGTCGTGCTGCACCGGCATCCGCACTGGAAGCGGTTGATCGGACCCGTCCTCGTGCTTCTGCTCGCGACCGCACTTGCGGCGTTCGGCGCCGCGGTGGTCAACCAGACCGACTGGAGCGGCACGGCCAAGAACGTCGTGATGGCCGTGATCGGAGCGGTCTGGCTGATCATCGTCGGATGGTTGGTCCTGTGGCCATTCCTGAACTGGCGCACAACGCATTTCGTCATCACCGACCGCCGGGTGATGTTCCGCCACGGCCTGCTGACCCGCGCCGGGATCGACATCCCGCTGGCGAGGATCAACAGCGTCGAGTTCCGGCACGGCTTGCTCGACAGGATGCTGCGCACGGGCACGCTGATCATCGAATCGGCGAGCCAGGATCCCCTAGAGTTTCACGACATTCCGCGCGTCGAGCAGGTGCACTCCCTGCTCTATCACGAAGTCTTCGACACCCTCGGTTCCGAGGAATCGCCGAGCTGATCCGACTTGCGGGCCTTCCTGCCGCGCAGCGGCGTGACCGTGCCGTCCTGATCCTTCAGAGCCCGACTCTCGTAGCCGTCCTCGATCGCCTCGGCGATGCCGCCTGCGGTCATCGTCGCCTCGACCGCCTTGTCGGGGTTGCGGCCGAATTCGTCGGGGAACACCCAACGGCGGAACGCCCAGAACCGGAATGCCATCTGCAGCAGGTTGCCGATGATGTATGCCGAGACGAAGTCGGCGATGTTCTCCATGGTCAGCGATACGTCGGGCACCCGGAGCTGTAGCACGTAGCTGGAGAAGTACAGCGGGGCCATGCTGAGGAGCACGCCGACACCGCTGACGCCGAAGAACAGCAGCGCCTCGTGGTGGCGTTCCCGCCCGCCGCGGTCGCGGAAGCTCCATTCCCGATTCAGGATGTAGGACGCGATGACCGCGACGATGCCCGAGATGATCTTGGCGGTCACCGGCTTGGGTTCGAGGATCGTCAACTTCAGCGTGTAGAAGATCGCGGAGTCGATGATGAACGTCGTCCCACCAACGATGGCGAACTTGATCAGCTCGTGATGCTGTTCGGCGTATGGCCGGATCACACCCGGCAGCCGCGCGATGGTGGCATCAGTGAAAGACACAAGAGCGCAGTCTACGGAAATCCGGCACCCGACGTGTACCCGCGCAGGTGGCGGCCGGTTCCGGCCGTGACAACATAGCAGCGTGAGTGCACCCCCAGTCGTAGCCATGATCGGTGGCGGCCAGCTGGCCAGGATGACCCATCAGGCGGCAATCGCGCTCGGCCAGACGCTGCGCGTGCTCGCTGCTGCTCCCGACGATCCGGCCGCTCAGGTGAGCCCCGACGTGGTGCTCGGCGCGCACACCGACATCGATGCGTTGCGCGCAGCGGCCAAGGGCGCGGATGCGTTGACCTTCGACCACGAACACGTGCCCACCGAGCTGCTCGAGAAGTTGGTCGCCGAGGGCGTCAAGGTGGCTCCGCCGCCGGAGGCGCTGATCCACGCGCAGGACAAACTGGTGATGCGGCGACGACTGCACGCGCTTGGGGCGCCGGTGCCGCGGTTCGCCGAGGTGACGAAGGTCGACGACGTCGACGACTTCGCCGCGCTGGTCGGCGGCCCGATCGTCGTCAAGACGGTGCGCGGCGGCTACGACGGCCGCGGCGTCATCCTCGCCCGTGACGTCACCGAGGCGCGTGAGGCAGCGGGCCGGTATCTGGCCGACGGCGTGGCGGTACTCGTCGAGGAACGCGTCGACATGCGGCGTGAACTGTCCGCACTGGTGGCCCGTTCGCCCTTCGGGCAGGGCGCGGCCTGGCCGATCGTTCAGACCGTCCAGCAAGACGGCATCTGCGTCGAGGTCATCGCGCCCGCGCCCGCCCTGGATCCCGAGTTGGGTCGTGCCGCAGGCGCTCTGGGTCTGCGGCTGGCCGAGGAGCTCGGGGTGGTCGGCGTGCTGGCCGTCGAGCTGTTCGAGACCAAGGACGGCGGGCTGCTGGTCAACGAATTGGCGATGCGCCCGCACAACTCCGGGCACTGGACCATGGACGGATCCAGGACCAGCCAGTTCGAACAACACCTGCGTGCGGTTCTGGACTATCCGCTCGGCGCGACGGGTGCAATCGCGCCGCTGACCGTGATGGCCAACGTGCTCGGCGCGCCGACTGCGCCGGCGATCAGCATGGACGAGCGGCTGCATCACCTGTTCGCGCGGATGCCGGACGCCAAGGTGCACCTGTACGGGAAGTCGGAGCGGTCGGGGCGCAAGATCGGGCACGTGAACCTGCTCGGGGCGCCCGACGGATCGGCCGCCGACGAAGACTACGTGGCGGAATTACGGGAGCGGGCGGCACGCGCCGCGCACTACCTCTCGCACGGTGAGTGGACGGATGGATGGGACGAACATGCCTAGCCCTCGAGTTGGCGTGATCATGGGCAGCGACAGCGACTGGTCGGTCATGGAAGACGCGGCGACCGCGCTGGCCGAGTTCGACGTGCCCTTCGAAGTCGGCGTGGTGTCGGCGCACCGCACGCCCGGTCGGATGCTCGACTACGCGCGGAACGCGGCGGGCCGCGGCCTCGAGGTCGTCATCGCCGGAGCGGGTGGCGCAGCGCATCTGCCCGGCATGGTCGCCGCCGCAACGCCGCTGCCGGTGATCGGCGTACCGGTGCCACTCGCGCGCCTCGACGGCATGGATTCGTTGCTGTCGATCGTGCAGATGCCCTCGGGCGTACCGGTCGCGACGGTGTCGATCGGCGGCGGCCGCAATGCGGGTCTGCTGGCGGTACGCATCCTCGGCTCGTCGGATCCCGCGTTGCGCGCCCGCATGGAGGGCTTCCAGGCCGATCTGGAGGCCATGGTGCTGCAGAAGGACGCGGCGCTGCGGGATCGGCTGCTGGGCGACGCGGCAGCACCAGGTAAAGTTACCGGCGAGTAGCAAGGAGTTCTCATGGCCATCGGTAACCCCTCATTCGACGTCTTCAAGCTGTCGGAGGAGCACGACGACTTGCGCACCGTGCTGCGTGATCTGTGCGAGAAGGAGATCGCGCCGTACGCGGCCGACGTCGACGAAAAGGCGCGCTACACAGACGAAGCGCTCGCGGCTCTGAACTCCTCGGGCTTCTCGGCGATCCACATTCCTGAGGAGTACGGCGGTCAGGGGGGCGACTCGGTGGCGGCGTGCATCGTCATCGAAGAAGTCGCCCGCGTGTGCGCGTCGTCGTCGCTGATCCCGATCTGCAACAAGCTCGGCACCATGGGCATGCTGATGAAGGGCTCGGAGGAACTCAAGAAGCAGGTGCTGCCGTCCATCGGCGCGGGGGAGGCCACCGCGTCGTACGCATTGAGCGAGCGGGAGGCCGGCAGCGACGCCGCAGCCATGCGCACCAGGGCCAAGGCCGACGGTGACGACTGGATTCTGAACGGGTCGAAGTGCTGGATCTCCAACGGCGGTCACTCCACCTGGTACACGGTCATGGCGGTCACCGATCCCGACAAGGGCGCGAACGGGATCTCGGCGTTCGTCGTGCACAAGGACGACGAGGGGTTCGTCGTCGGGCCGAAGGAACGCAAGTTGGGCATCAAGGGATCGCCCACCACCGAGCTGTACTTCGAGAACTGCCGGATTCCTGGGGACCGCATCATCGGTGAACCGGGGACCGGGTTCAAGACCGCGCTGGCGACACTGGACCACACCCGCCCGACCATCGGGGCGCAGGCCGTGGGCATCGCGCAGGGCGCCCTGGATGCCGCGATCGCATATACCAAGGAGCGCAAGCAGTTCCGCAAGGCGATCAGTGACTTCCAGGCGGTGCAGTTCATGCTCGCCGACATGGCGATGAAGATCGAGGCCGCCCGGCTGATGGTCTACAGCGCCGCGGCGCGGGCCGAGCGCGGCGAGCCGAATCTCGGGTTCATCTCCTCGGCGGCCAAGTGCTTCGCCTCCGACGTCGCCATGGAGGTCACCACCGATGCCGTGCAACTGTTCGGCGGCTACGGCTACACCGTGGACTTCCCGGTCGAGCGGATGATGCGCGACGCCAAGATCACTCAGATCTACGAGGGCACCAACCAGATTCAGCGCGTCGTCATGTCACGTGCGCTGCTGAAGTGAGCCCGGTGACGGCTACCCGCGGGTGACCTTCTCGGTCAGCCTGCGCCGCGCCTGCGCGTCGGGATCGCTATTCGGATTGGCCACCTGCACGAGGGATGCGCCGGCGACGTAGATCGCGAGCAGATTGTCGATCAGCTCGTCTGGTGTATCCCATCCGGCGGTCGAGAGTATGCGGTCGGTCGCCGTCAAATCCCTTGCCGCGGCTGACGTCCGAGCCGCGGCGAGAACGTCGTCCGTCGACCGCCCGGCCAGGGCGAGACCCGGTTGACGCTCGGGCACGATCTGGTCTCCGTGCACCCGCACCGACGTGGCGTAGTCGGTGATGCCGAAGGGGAGGTCGGGAACCGGCTTGCCGAACGGGTCCAGCGACAGGGCGATCACCTCGCCGCCGGACGCTCCGACGGCGGCGTCGGCCTCGTCGAGGCGCGCCGGTGTGCAGCAAGCGATGTCGCAATCGGCTTGTCCGAGAACGACTTCGGCGCCGATGTACCAGACTCCGAACAGGACGCCCGCGGTTTGCCAATGCGCGGGGAGCAGGATGCCGACACGACTGCCCGGGCCTGCGCCCAGTTCGTCGCGCAGGAGGTTGGCGGTCTTGGCCGCCCAGTTGGCGAGTGTCGCGGTGGACAGCTCGATGCGTTCGCCCGTCGCGTCGTCGTAGTAGGTGATGCGTGGCCCGGCGGGGTTGTTGCGCAGCAACGGATCGAGCACCGCGGCACTGACGGTGCTCAGCTCACGCACTCCGGATCGTTGGAACCCGCGGTGATGATCGGCGACGGCGGGGGAGGGGCTTCGGAGGACTCGGCGGCGGCAGGGTCGGCGGTCTGGGTGTCGGCGGCCGACGGGTCCTCGTTGCCGAGGCCGGAGCCGGGGCCGGTGTAGTCGGCCGCAAGCACCACCCGCACCGATCCGGGCGCCACCGTGGCATCCTCGACGACCGGCAGGTTGCCCAGTTCCTTCGCGACGGCCTGGGCGCCGAGATCGTCCGACTTGGCTGCCTGGACCTGGCTGCGCGAGACGTGTTCGGCCTCGGTGTTGCCGACGTCGCCAGGAGTGAAGCCCTTGCTGGACAGCACTTCCGACACCGAGGCGGCGAGACCGTTGATGTCGGTGTCGTTCACCACTTCCGTGGTGGTCTTCGCCGGCGAGTAGGCCAGCTCTTCGGTCTTGCCCTCGTCCTGGTCCTGCAAGAGGCCCGACACCCAGGTGTGCACCTGTTCCGGATCCACCCGAACGACGCTCTGCATGCCGTCGTCGCTCCAGCCGTCCTCCTGCAGGACCGGAATCGTGGCGAACGCGACGTTGCCGCCCGCCAGCTTCTGCAGCTGCGTGACGAAGTCCATGATGTCCCAGCCATCGGAGATCACCACCGAGCGCTGGACGGCGTCCTGCAGCCGGTTGAGCGTGGCCGGACTGGACAGTGTCTTGCCCGAGATCACTTGGTGGGCAAGCGATGCCATTACGACCTGCTGGCGCACCACCCGGTCGAGGTCACCGCGTGGCAGGTCGTGCCGTTGCCGGACGAAGCTCAAGGCCTGCGGGCCGTCCAGCTTCTGCCAGCCGGCAGGGAAGTCGGCACCCGAAAGTGGTTCGTAGACGGCGTCTTTGAGGCAGACATCGACTCCGCCGAGCGCATCGGTGATCAGCGCGAAGCCGAGCAGGCCGATCTCCGCGTAGTGGTCGACGGTCACCCCCGTCAGCTTGGCGACGGTCGCGATCAGCGCCTCGCGGGCCGCCGCATTCGCTTGCGGCTCGGCCTGCGCGGGATCCATGCCTTCCTCTTCGACGAGCTGCTTCATCTTGTCCAGCTTGACCTCGCCGAAGACTCCGTTGATCTTCATCTTGCGAAGACCAGGCGCCTCGACGTAGGAGTCGCGCGGGATCGAGATGGCGGTGGCCGACTTCCCGTTGTTGGGGATGCGGACCAGGATGATGGTGTCGGTGTTGGTCGACACGTCGTCACCGGCCCGCAAGATGGCCAACTCCTCGGCCGACAGCGGATTGCCATGCGCGTCGGTCCTGCTGTCCATGCCGACCAGCAGGATGTCGATGGCACCGTCCTCGCCGCCGCCACCGAGCGACGCCGAGGAGATGTGGTTGATGCCGGACTCGAACGAGCGGATCTTGCTCCAGGCGACGCCCGTGCCGAGGACGACGACCAGTGCCGAGACGACGGCAACGGTGCGAACGAGGCGACCTGGCATCAGCCCAGGCTACTGGCGAGGCGGCCGCAGAGCGGGTAGGGCGGGTCGGCGTGCCAGACTCTTCAACCATGTCGCAGAGGATCGTGATCATCGGGGCAGGAGGCCTGGTCGGCTCCGTCTTGGCAGCTCAGGCCACGCAGCAGGGGCGCGACGTGCTCGCCCTGACGTCGTCGGAGTGCGACGTCACCGACGCGACGGCGCCCGAGCGGCACATCTCCGTGGGTGACGTGGTGATCAACTGCGCCGCCTACACCAAGGTCGACGACGCCGAGCGTGACGCCGAAAGAGCGCGCGCCGTCAACGTCACGGGCGCGGAGAACGTGGCCCACGCCTGCGCGCGTGTCGCGGCAAGCCTGGTGCACATCTCCACCGACTACGTATTCAGTGGTGACTTCGGTGGCGGCGAGCCCCGACCGTACGAGATCGACGACGAGACGGGCCCGCTGAGCGTCTACGGCGAGACCAAGCTTGCGGGTGAGTTCGCGGTGCTGGCAGCGATGCCCGACGCCCACGTCGTCCGCACGTCCTGGATCTTCTCCGGCGGTGACGGTGGCGACTTCGTGGCGACCGTGCGACGGCGAGCGGCCGGCGACGAGACGATGGACGTGGTGGCCGACCAGATCGGTACGCCCACGTATGTGGGCGACCTGGCGGCGGCGCTGCTCGAGGTCGCCGATGGCACGATCTCCGAACCCGTGCTGCATGCCGCCAATCAGGGCGAGGCCAGTCGCTTCGAACAGGCGCAGGCCGTGTTCGAGCTGCTCGGCGCCGACCCGGCACGGGTGCGTCCGGTCGACACCGCCCGGTTTCCCCGCCCCGCGCCAAGACCGGCGTACTCCGCGCTGTCCGGTCGCCGGTCCGCAGCAGCGGGCCTGACCCCGCTACGGCCGTGGCGCGACGCGCTCGCGGCGGCGCTGGCGTCCTCGCCTGGCTGAATTTCGCCCGCCACGGCGGCCGTTCGGGAGGCGTGACGAATTCGCCGGTGCGGTAGTTTTCTGGTCATGACGAAACGGGCAGCAAGTTTCTTGGCGTGTCTGGCGGTCGTCGTCGGCTTCGCCGTGTCACCGACGGCAAGTGCCGCGCCACCTGTCATCCCGGCAGCGGGTTACGGCTTCGGCGACGGGGCCCAGATGACGTGGCTCGGCGCCGAAGACGTCAACCGCGAACTCGATGCCGTCGCCAAGACCAACGCGACCTGGTTGCGGGTGCTCATCCCGTGGACCAACATCGAAACGGCGAAGGGCCAGTACAACTGGGGCCAGCAGGACGTCGTGATGAACGCCGCAGCGGCGCGCAACCTGCGGGTGCTCGGCGTCATCGCCTACTCGCCGGATTGGGCCCGGCCACCGGGCAGCTACTTCACCACACCGCCGAACAACGCGTCCGACTACGCCGACTTCGCCACCGCCGTGGTGCAGCGGTACGGCGCGCAAGTGTCGAACTGGCAGCTGTGGAACGAGCCGAACCTCCCGTTGTTCTTCGGTGGTACGCCGCGCAACGCCCCGCGCTACACCGAGCTGGTGAAGGCCGCCTACCCGGCGATCAAGGCGGTGCAGCCAGGCAGCACCGTCGTCCTCGCCGGACTGAGCCGACTGCCGGGCGAGGAGTCGCCGCCGGCGTTCCTGGAGAAGATGTACGCAGCGGGTGCCAAGGGCAGCTTCGATGCCGCGGCGGCGCACCCCTACGTCTTTCCCACCGGTCTTGCGGCGAATCCCGAGAACGGCTGGTCGGACGTCGGCGCCATGCACGACGTCATGGCAGGCAACGGTGACGGTGGCAAGAAGATCTGGATGACCGAGTTGGGGGCTCCCACCTGCGACTGCGCCGACGGCGTCAGCCCGCAGGAACAGGCCAAGCAGATCACCGACGTGCTCGCCGCGGCCGCGGCGACCGGTTACAGCGGCCCCGCCTTCATCTACAGCATCCGCGACACCGACACGGCGAACCGCGGCGACCGCGAGTCCAACGTCGGCGCGCTTCTCACCTCGGACTGGCAGCCGAAGTTCACGGCCGGGGTGCTGGCGCGCTGACGGGCGCGGCACGAAGCGGGACTCCGATGCCCATCCCGCTACCCTTTACGCCGTGAGTGACGAACTGGTCGTGGTGACGGTGACGTATTCACCAGGGCCGCATCTCGACAGGTTCCTCGCCACGCTGTCGCACGCCACGGAGCGGCCCGTCACGGTGGTGATGGCCGACAACGGTTCCACCGACGGCGCCCCCGAGGAAGCCCTGGAGCGTCATGCCAACACGCGGTTGCTGCGCACCGGTGGCAACCTCGGCTACGGCACCGCCGTGAACCGCGCGGTCGCCGAGGTGCTCGCCGATCCCACGATCTCGGGTGACTCCGAGTTCTTCATCGTGGCCAACCCCGACGTGCAGTGGGGTCCGCACAGCATCGACGCCATGTTGGACGCGGCCACCAGGTGGCCCCGGGCCGGCTCGCTCGGCCCGCTGATCCACGATCCGGACGGCACGGTCTATCCGTCCGCTCGTCACCAACCCAGCCTGCTCCGCGGTGGCATGCACGCCGTGGTCGGACCGTTCTGGAAATCCAACCCGTGGACCGCCGCGTACCGCCAGGAGCGTCTCCAGCCCAGCGAACGCGCCGTCGGCTGGTTGTCGGGGTCCTGCCTTTTGCTGCGCAGGGCCGCGTTCGAGGAGGTCGGTGGCTTCGACGAGCGGTATTTCATGTACATGGAAGACGTGGACCTGGGAGATCGCCTCGAACGGGCCGGTTGGTTGAACGTGTATGTGCCGTCGGCGGAGATTTTGCACGACAAGGGACATGCCACGGGTCGCGATCCAGCCCGCAACTTGGCGGCGCATCACGAAAGCACCTACACTTTCCTCGCCGATCGGCATCGTGGCTGGTGGCAGGCGCCGCTGCGATGGGCCATCAGGTCGGCTCTCGCCGCTCGCGCTCGGATAGTGGTCGGGAGCTCTCGGCGCAAGCTGGCGAAAGGAAGGCGATGACGTGGCAACTTCCGTGGATCCGTCTCAGGTAGACGCGGTCGTTCTGGTCGGCGGGCAGGGCACCCGCCTGCGTCCGCTGACGCTGTCCGCGCCCAAGCCGATGCTGCCGACGGCGGGTTTGCCGTTCCTGACGCACCTGCTCTCCCGCATCGCCGATGCCGGCATCCGGCACGTCGTGCTCGGCACCTCGTACAAGGCCGAGGTGTTCGAAGCCGAGTTCGGCGATGGCTCCAAGCTCGGCCTGGAGATCGACTACGTCGTCGAGGACCAGCCGCTCGGAACGGGCGGTGGCATCGCCAACGTGGCGTCGAAGCTGCGGTACGGCACCGCGCTGGTATTCAACGGCGACGTGCTGTCCGGCTCCGACCTTGGCGCGCTGCTTGCCAGCCACTACGAGCGCGAAGCCGATCTCACCCTGCACCTGGTGCGCGTCGGCGATCCCCGCGCATTCGGTTGTGTGCCAACGGATTCCGACGGTGGTGTGACGGCGTTCCTGGAGAAGACACAGGATCCGCCAACCGACCAGATCAACGCGGGCTGCTACGTCTTCCAGCGCGAGGTCATCGACCGCATCCCCACCGGGCGCGCGGTGTCCGTCGAACGCGAGGTGTTCCCGGCGCTGCTGTCGGAAGGCCTCAAGGTGTGCGGCTACGTCGACGCCACGTACTGGCGCGACATGGGCACTCCCGACGACTTCGTCCGTGGCTCAGCCGATCTCGTCCGCGGCATCGCGCCGTCGCCCGCACTGAAGGGCCATCGGGGCGAGGAACTGGTGCACGACGGAGCCGCCGTGGCACCCGGTGCACTCTTGATCGGCGGAACCGTGGTCGGCCGCGGTGCGGAGATCGGCCCCGGCGTCCGGCTGGACGGCGCGGTGATCTTCGACGGGGCGCGCATCGAGGCGGGGTCGGTCATCGAACGGTCGATCATCGGGTTCGGCGCCCGCATCGGCCCGCGCGCCTTGATCCGTGACGGCGTCATCGGCGACGGCGCAAGCATCGGGGCGCGGTGCGAGCTGCTGCGCGGAGCGAGGGTGTGGCCGGGAGTGCAGATCCCCGACGGCGGAATTCGCTACTCCACGGACGTCTGAGCCGCCCGCACCAACTGTCGTAGCCCGTCGTCTGCCCCCTCGGGCAGGCCGTCCAACGGCCACCACCGCAGATCCAGCGATTCGTCGCTGCACGTGATCTGGGCGCCCTCGGCGGCGCGGGCGACGAACTGGACGTCGAGGTGGCGCGTCGGCACCCCCAACGAACACGTCACGGGGTGCACGTGCAGCGCCGCGGGCACGGAGTCGACGGTGAGCCCGGCGATGCCGGATTCCTCCGTCGCCTCACGCAGCGCCGCGGCGGCGATGTCCGCGTCGTCGGCTTCGCAGTGCCCGCCGAGTTGCACCCAGCGGCCCAGGCGCGGATGCAGGGTGAGCAGCGTCTGCGTGCCCGTGTGATCGAGCACCAGTGCCGAGGCGGTGATGTGGCCCGGCACGCACTCTCGCAGACACGCGTCGGGGCGAGCGAGGACGAAGCTCAGGATGGCGTGGCGCAGCGAGTCCTGCGTGAAATCGGGTGCCGGCCAATGGGTGAGCGTGCTGACGACCGAGTCGTGCAGTGTCATCGGTGCGTTCTGCTCTTCGCGCGAGCGCTCATCGCTCTATCAGGAGATCGGTCGTCGGCACCGGATCCCGTGGCCCTGCCGGCTCTTCGGGATGGCCGATCGCGACGGCGCCGAGCGGCTCCCAGTCGGCTGGCAGATCGAGTTCTTCGCGCACGAGGTTCTGAGCGAAGATCGTCGAGCCGATCCAGCAGCTGCCAACGCCCCTGACGGCCAGCGCCACCAAGAGCGCCTGCACCGCGGCGCCGACGGCGACGGTGAACATGGTGTGCTCGGCGGCCGTTCTCGCGGCATCGGGATAGGCGTGGGCGCCATCGGGCACCATCACCGGGATGACGAGTTCTGGCGCGTCGTAGAGGATCCGCCCTCGGTCGAGGCGGCGTTCGACGGAGTCGGCGGCCCGTCCGTCGGCGGTCAGGTCGGCGCGCCACTGGTCCCGCATCCGATCGAGCAGCCGCACCCGGGTGGCGTGGTCGCGGATCCAGACGAACCGCACCGGGCGGGTGTGGTGCGGGGCCGGCGCGGTGAGCGCCTCGCTCACGGCCTCCTGCACGGTGGTGGGGTCGACCGGCTGCGCGGTGAACCGACGGACCGAGCGCCGCAGCAGCTGCGCCTGGCGTAGGCCTTCCTCGCGGCCGCGGGCCAACGCCTCCTCGGTGCCCAGCCAGAACAGATCCTCCTCGCCCGCGCGCACCAAGGTGCGGCCGTTGGAGCCGTCGTCGCCGGGTTTCAGGCCGCGGACCACCGCGACCGGGACGCCGGTCAGCTTGCCCTTCACCAGATCTGCGGCGGCCGCGATCTCGTCTGCGACGGCCACCTCGGTGACGAGCAGTTCGTTGCCATGTTGGTCGTGGGCGCCCGCGTAGCCGTGGAGCACCGCAACGCCTGCGGCACCGATGGCGGCGTCGGTCTGGCCGTTGCGCCAGGCTCGACCCATCGTGTCGGTGATCACCACGCCGACGGTGACGCCAAGCAGTTCGCGCAGCCGACTCCGCAGCGCTGCCGCGCTGCCGTCGGGATCGACGGGCAGCAGGGCCAATTCGGCGGCGTCGACGTTGGAGCCGTCCACGCCCGCGGCGGCCTGGATCAATCCGATGGCGTTCTCGGTGATCAACGTGCGGCCCTTGCGGGCCAGTACGCGCACGGCCTCGGAGTCGATCAGTTTGCGGCGCAGGGCATCCCGCTCTTCCGGGTCCGTCGGCGCTGCGACGATCCTGCCCTCCGACTTCGAGAGCACCTTGCTGGTGACCACGACGACGTCGTCGTTGCGCAGCCACGGCGCCGCGGCGGCGATGGCGGTCGCCACGTCGTCTCCCGGCCGGAATTCGGGAAGCCCTGGCACGGGCAGGATTTCGATGATGTCGGCGGAGCCGTGGTCGGCATTCACTGGTCCACTCCCGCCAACTCCAGTCCGCTGCGCACCATTTCGGCGGTCGCCTTCGGATCGGTCATCAGAAGTGGTATCGCTCGCACCTCGACACCGTCGACCGTCGCCTCGTCGCCTTCGTCGATGAGCCAGCCGTCGAGGATGCCGACCGACGATCGGGCGCCGTAGTGGGCCCCGACGGCCGCAGAGGTGGTTTCGACGCCGATCACGGACAGGCACTCATCGGCCATCCCGCGCAACGGCTTTCCCGCAATGATGGGGGAGTAACCGACGACGGGCGCGGGCGTCGAGCGCAACGCCGCCCGGATGCCGGGTACGGCCAGGACGCCGCCGATGCTGACGACCGGATTGGACGGCGCGAGGAATACGACGTCGGCCTCGGCGATGGCGTCGGTGACGCCTGGGCCCGCCGAAGCGTCCTCTGCGCCGACGAAGGCGAAGCCGTGCGTGGGGATTTGGGCGCGATAGCGCACCCACCACTCCTGGAAGTGAATCGCCCGCTGAGTGCCCGACTGATCTTCTGGATCGGAAACCACGACGTGGGTCTCGCAGCGGTCGTCGGTGACGGGCAACAGGCGCGCGCCGGGCTGCCAGCGCTTGCACAACGCCTCGGTCACCTGGGAGAGGGGATAGCCCGCGCGCAACATCTGACTTCGGACCAGGTGCGTGGCGAGATCTCGGTCGCCGAGGCCGAACCAGTCGGGTTGCACGCCGTATGCGGCGAGTTCGGCCTTGGCGTTCCACGTCTCGTCTGCGTGCCCCCAACCCCGCACCGGATCGATGCCGCCGCCAAGGGTGTACATGCACGTGTCTAGGTCGGGGCAGATCCGCACGCCGTGCATCCATGCGTCATCACCGACGTTCACGATTGCTGTGAGTTCGTGGTCGCCAACGGGACCGGTGCCTGCGCCAGCGAATTGCCCCAACCCCAGCAACTGTTGGACGCCGAGGAGAAACTTGGCGCCACCGACGCCGCCGACCAGAACGCAGACCTTCACATCGACCGAGACTAGGCCCTCGTGCTGCAGTAGCGTCGTCCGTGGGGTCGTTTTGACGACACGCCGGATAACCGACGCGCCGATTTTCGGTCACGGGATGGTATGAAATTCCGTTCTAGCGCTTGACCGGTGCAGCTAACACGTGTCTAATCACATCAGTGTCATTTCCCGGTTGGCCGGCCGGTTCCGGTGTCGCAGACCGAGATTCGATCACATGTTCGAATTGAAGGCGTCACACAGCTCAGTAGTGGGGCTCCAGGGGGATCTACGGCACTAGATGAGGAGGCGGAAGATGTCTTATGAGCACGTTGATTTCGATCGTGTCGTCCGATTTGACAGTCGGATGCTCGGCTCAATAGGCGCCACCCCGCATATCAATACAGGGCCGGCTCAGACCATCGCGGAGGGGCGGCCTCAGTTGAGCGTCGTGCCCGTGCCGATGGAGCCCGATCCGGCAATCGAGGAAGACGAACAGTGGCAGGAACGCGCGCTGTGCGCGCAGACCGACCCCGAGGCGTTCTTCCCCGAGAAGGGCGGTTCGACCCGCGAGGCCAAGCGCATCTGCCTGGGCTGCGAGGTGCGTGACGAGTGCCTCGATTACGCGCTGGCCCACGATGAGCGGTTCGGCATCTGGGGCGGCCTGTCCGAGCGCGAACGCCGCCGCCTCAAGCGCGGCATCATCTGACCCGTCCGGCTGCGGCCGGAGCTCAGTCGTCGTCGATCGTCGGGTCGATGACGGAGGGTTCGACGCCGAGGTAGGTGGCCACCTGAGCCACCAGCACCTCGTGCAGCAGGTCGGCGAGTTCGGCGGTGTCCTTCGCCCGCCGTTCGATCGGCTTGCGGAACAATACGATTCGTGCGCGTGTGGCATTGCCCCGCACATCCACCCCGGCAGGGATCAGCCGTGCCAACGCGATCGGCCCGTCGGCGATCACCTCGGGCGGCCACTGCACGCTGTCGGGGTCCTTCGGAGAAATCCTCGGGATTTCGTCGACCGCGACGTCCAATGTCGAGACGCGGTCCTGCCAACGCCGTTCGATCGGTTCGTAGGCCTCCAGCACCGCCATGTCGAAGCGCTCGGCTCGGCTGCGCCAACCTGGCACGGTCGGCGGCAGCAGCGGGCCGCGCATGTCCCGGCCACGGCGTGATCGTGGGTCGGCCATGGGCAGATCGTAACGGTTGGAGATCGGCCACTACCCGGCTGCGCGTGTCGTCCGCTCGTGACGTCGCCGCGCGATAGCCTCGCTTGCGTGAACGTTCCCCGTCGCTGCTGCAGGCCCGGGTGCCCGCACTATGGCGTGGCGACGCTGACCTTCGTCTACTCCGACTCCACGGCGGTCGTCGGTCCGCTGGCCACCGTCTCGGAACCGCACTCCTGGGATCTGTGTGTCCTGCACGCCAGCCGGATCACGGCCCCGCGTGGTTGGGAGCTCGTACGGCACGCCGGGCCGCTGCCCACTCACAGCGATGACGACGACCTGGTGGCGTTGGCCGACGCGGTCCGGGAGGGGCGCGACGGCGGTTCGCCGATGGGCGCCGTCACCGCCGGTTTCACCGACCCCTCGACGGGCGTCCACGGCGGTGCACTGTTGGCGCCCGCGGCGCCCCGCGCGGAGCAGAACGGTCGCCGGCGCGGGCACCTACGCGTTTTGCCGGACCCCGCCGAATAACATCCACAGTCGATTCGAACCACGCCGGGTGTGACCGTCGGCACCAGGATTGGCGAGCCGATAGGCTGGCGCCAGGAGCTTTTCCTGCTAGGGGATTCCAAGGAGATCTATGTCTCGGCCCGCTGCGGCTGTCAACCGCGTCATCAAGGCTTATGACGTGCGAGGTCTGGTCGGCGAGGAGATCGACGAGGCGTTCGTCTCCGACGTAGGTGGCGCGTTCGCGCGGTTGGTGCGCGACGAGACGTCGCCCGGTGCCGACCAGGTGGTCATCGGATACGACATGCGGTCCAGCTCGCCGACGCTTGCCGACGCGTTCGCCGAGGGCGTGGTGGCCCAGGGCCTGGACGTCACCCGGATCGGCCTGGCCTCCACCGATCAGCTGTACTTCGCGTCCGGTTTGTTGGACTGCCCCGGCGCCATGTTTACCGCCAGCCACAACCCCGCCGCCTACAACGGCATCAAGCTGTGTCGGGCAGGCGCCAAGCCGGTGGGCAAGGAAAGCGGACTCGTCACGATCAGTGGCGAGGTGATCGACGGGGTGCCTGAGTACGACGGGCCCGCCGGCGTGATCCGCGATCGCGACGTGCTCGACGATTACGGCCAGTTCCTGCGATCGCTGGTCGACGTCTCCGTCGGCCGCCCACTGCGGGTCGCCGTCGACGCGGGCAACGGAATGGGCGGTCACACCACACCCGCCGTGTTGGGCCCCATCGCGGCCATCACGCTTTTGCCGCTGTACTTCGAACTCGACGGTACGTTCCCGAATCACGAGGCGAACCCGCTGGATCCGGCCAACCTCGTCGACCTGCAGGCGCACGTCCTCGAAACCGGGGCGGACATCGGCCTGGCCTTCGACGGGGATGCCGACCGCTGCTTCGTCGTCGACGAACTCGGGCGCCCCGTCTCGCCGTCGGCGGTCACCGCACTGGTCGCCGCTCGCGAGCTCGGCCGTGAAATCGGAGCGACCGTGATCCACAACCTGATCACCTCGCGGGCGGTGCCGGAGCTGATCGTCGAACGGGGCGGCACCGCGGTGCGGGCGCGCGTCGGCCACTCCTACATCAAGGCGCTGATGGCCGAGACGGGTGCGATCTTCGGTGGCGAGCACTCCGCGCACTATTACTTCCGTGACTTCTGGGGTGCCGACTCCGGCATGCTGGCCGCGCTGCACGTGCTGTCCGCCCTCGGTGAGCAGGATCGGCCGCTGTCGGAAGTGATGGCCGACTACCAGCGCTACGAGGCGTCGGGCGAGATCAACTTCACCGTTGCCGATGCGCCGGCATGCGTCGAGGCGGTGCTGAAGTCGTACAGCAGTCGCATCCACTCCATCGACCACCTCGACGGCGTGACCGTCGACCTGGGTGACGGCACTTGGTTCAATCTGCGGACCTCCAACACCGAGCCGCTGCTGCGGTTGAACG
The DNA here is from genome assembly GCF_000620625.1 of Mycobacterium sp. URHB0044. Taxonomy (GTDB): domain Bacteria; phylum Actinomycetota; class Actinomycetes; order Mycobacteriales; family Mycobacteriaceae; genus Mycobacterium. The sequence goes on from NZ_JIAW01000010.1 coordinate 101,596, forward strand.
TCGAGGCCCGCAGCACCGATGACGTCAAGCAGATCGTCGAGCACGTCGGGGAACTGATTGCCGCTCAAACCGGGACGGCCACGTGAGCGCAGATCCCCGTGCACGGGCAGCGGCAATCGATCTCGACGACGCGGAGGGGCTGATCGCCGCCGACCGCGAGGGTCTGTTGCGCGCCGCGTCGATGGCGGGCGCACAGGTTCGATCGACGGCCGCGGCGCTGGACGAGGGCGCGCTCGATCCGCTGCGGTCCGACATGCCGCCGCGCACCGTGATCTGGGTGGCCAGCCGTGGGCCTGCCGAGACGGCTGGACTGGTCCTTGCTGCCGCTCTCGGTGGCTCGACGGCGGCACCGATCGTCGTCGCACCGGAAGTGCCGGCCTGGGTGGGCGCGCTGGACGTCTTGGTGGTTGCGGGTGACGATGCGCTCGATCCGGTGCTGGTGTCGGCCGCCGCGACCGGCGTCCGGCGGGGCGCGCGCGTGATCGTCGTGGCGCCCGACGAGGGCCCTCTGCAGGATGTGACCGCAGGCCGCGCGGTGGTGCTTGCGCCGCGACTACAGGTCCCGGACGGCTTCGCCTTCGTCCGATACTTCGCGGCCGGGTTGGCCACCCTGCGCGTCGTGGATCCGGGGATGCAGGTCGACATCGCCGCGCTGGCAGACGAACTCGACGCCGAGGCGCTTGGCAACAGCGCAGGACGTGAGCTGTTCACCAATCCCGCCAAGACGCTCGCCGACCGCATGTGCGGGCGTGACGTCGTGGTGGCCGGTGACAACGCGGCCACCCTGGCACTGGCCCGACACGCCGGCGCGGTGCTGTTGCGAGTCGGCCACCAACCCGTTGCGGCCGTTGGACTCGCCGACCTCGCCGTGGCGCTGCGCGGCGGAATCGCGAGTGGCGCAGATGATTACGAGACGTCGCTGTACCACGACGAGGAACTCGACGGGCCACTTCCGACGCGGCTACGCGCACTCGTGCTGGCGGTCGACGACGAGCGGTCCGCGATCGCGGCGAAGGTCTCGGGATACGAGGGCATCGTCGTCGTCAGCGCGGAGGACGTTCCGGACGTCCCCACGCCGACGGGCCGTCGCCTCGAGCAACAGCTGGCGACGTTGGCGCTGCGCTTGGAGATGGCAGCGGTTTACCTGCGACTGGTTCGAGGTTAGGAATAGTGGACCTGCTACGTGGCGCGGTGCGGACCTATGCATGGGGTTCGCGCACTGCGCTCGCTGAATTCACTGGACGGCCAAGTCCGACAGCGCATCCCGAAGCGGAGCTCTGGCTGGGCGCCCACCCGGGGGACCCTGCACAGCTGGAGACCGAACGTGGTGAGCAATCGCTGCTCGAGGTCATCAAGTCCGACCCCGAAGGGCAGTTGGGTTCGGCCACCAGGTCGCGCTTCGGCGACGCCTTGCCGTTCCTGGCCAAGGTGCTGGCCGCCGACGAACCGCTCTCGCTGCAGGCGCATCCGAGCGCAGAGCAGGCCGTGGAGGGCTTCGCCCGGGAGGACCGCCTGGACATCCCGGTGACGGCGCCGACCCGCAATTACCGCGACCGCAGTCACAAGCCCGAACTCATCGTGGCGCTGAGCCAGTTCGAGGCGCTCGCAGGTTTCCGCCCCGTCGCGCGCAGCGTCGAGCTGATGCGAGCGCTGGCGGTATCCGACCTCGACCCGTTCATCGCCCTGCTGTCCGGTTCCGAAGCCGACGGACTGCGCGCACTCTTCACGACGTGGATCACTGCGCCGCAACCCGATCTGGACGTCTTGGTGACCGGTGTGCTCGACGGTGCCGTGAACTATCTCCGTTCGGGGGAAACGACATTCACCGCAGAAGCCAAGACGGTGCTCGAACTGGGTGAACGCTATCCCGGCGACGCGGGCGTGCTGTGCTCCTTGTTGCTCAACCGCATCAGCCTGGCTCCCGGCGAGGGCATCTACCTGCCCGCCGGCAACCTGCACGCGTACCTGCACGGGGTGGGTTTCGAAGTGATGGCCAACTCCGACAACGTGTTGCGGGGCGGTTTGACTCCCAAGCACGTCGACGTTCCCGAGCTGTTGCGGGTGTTGGACTTCACCCCGACCGATGAGTCGGCGCTGCGCCCCGCGGTGGTCGGTGACGGCATGGAGCTCGTCTACGCCACGCCTGCACCAGAATTCGCGGTATCGGTGCTGCGACTTGACCGCGACGCACTGGGCCACGAGGTCGACGCTCCCGCACACCACGACGGGCCGCAGATCCTGCTGTGTACCGAGGGCGCCGTGACGGTGCACGCCAAGACCAACGTGCTGAGGCTGGAAAAGGGCGCGGCCGCCTGGGTGGCGGCTGACGACGGGCCCATCCGGCTCTTCGCCGAAGAGCCGACGAAGTTGTTCCGGGCGACGGTAGGACTCTAGGACTCCGCGCGGCCGGCCACCGGCTGGTCCTCCGGCGGTGCCGGGGGAGGTGAATTCAAGATCTCTTGAATTCATCCATGTGCGTGCCGTAGAGACCAAACGATGGATCCGTATCGCTGCTTCCTTGCTGGCAACCGGCAGTTGACGCTGTTAACTATATACCGTATAGTGACTGCCATCACAGTCCTATGATCGGGGCGAAAATTAGCTACTCACATGTTTTGTCGGACTTCCCGTGCGCGGATGGATCGCTCGATGAGGGGTGCGCTCGATGACTAGCAGCATCAGGCTGGAACACGGGATGATCGTCCGCATCGGCGACTGTGCGGACACCGGCGTGGTTACCGAACGCACCAAGCCTCGTTCCCGTCACCGCCGGTCCCTGCACGTTCATGACGTCAGCCTCACGGTCGAACAACGGCTCGCGTTGTTGAACAACATCTCCTTTTCGGCGCGGCCGGGAACCCTCACGGCGATCATCGGCCCGTCGGGCGCGGGCAAGTCGACGTTGGCGAAGCTCATCGGCGGTACCTCCCAGCCGACGATCGGCGCCGTGACGCTCGATGGGCACGACGTGCACGAGCAGTTCGGCGCGTTGCGGGCTCGCATCGGCATGGTGCCGCAAGACGACGTGGTCCACCGTCAACTCACCGTCGAGCAAGCGCTGAGCTACGCCGCGGAGTGGCGATTGACGCCCGACAACACCAGGGCGGACCGGCGCCGTGCGGTGGCCCGGGCGCTCGACGAACTGGACCTGACCGAGCACGCCGGCACACGCATCGACAACCTCTCGGGCGGGCAGCGCAAACGCGCCTCCGTCGCAATGGAATTGCTCACCGGCGCGTCACTGCTGATCCTCGACGAACCCACGACCGGTTTGGATCCGGCACTCGACCGTCAGGTCATGACGATGCTTCGGCAGCTCGCCGATGCGGGCCGAGTCGTCCTCGTGGTGACACATTCGCTGACCTATCTGAACGTGTGCGACCAAGTGTTGTTGTTGGCCCCCGGGGGCAAGACCGCGTTCTGCGGTCCACCGGACGAACTCTTCCGGGCGATGGGCACCACGGATTGGGCCGACATATTCACTCAGGTCAGTGCGGATGCCGACATGGCAACAACTTCGGGGACGGTCGCGGCTCTCTCCCTGGCCTGTCCGCCGCCGGCCGCCGGGTCACCTCCGGTGCGGCAACCGCAGACGGGGCTGCTGCGGCAGCTGTCGACGGTGGCGCGCAGGCAAGTCCGCCTGATCGTGGCGGATCGCGGCTACCTTGCCTTCTTGGCGCTGCTGCCGTTCGTCCTGGGTGCGTTGACGCTCTTGGTTCCCGGCAACGCCGGACTGGGCGTGGCGGATCCGCACGGCCGCGTGCCCGACGAACCGGCGCAAATCCTGATGTTGCTCAATACCGGTGCCGTCTTCATGGGTGTTGCCCTGACGATCCGCGACTTGATCGGTGAACGCGCGATATTTCGCCGCGAGCAATCGGTCGGCCTTTCGGCGTGTGCCTATCTCGGCGCAAAGATTGCCGTCTTCAGTGTCGCTGCCGCCGTCCAGGCGGCGATCCTCACCGCCATCTCAGTATTGGGAAAGGGAGGGCCTACGCAGGGTGCGGTAGTGGCTGGAAACGCCGTCCTGGAGCTGTATCTGACGCTGGCCGCCACCGCAATCGTCGCGGCGATTCTGGGTCTGGCATTGTCGTCATTGGCCAGATCCACCGAGCAGGTCTTGCCGATGCTGGTCGTATCGATCATGGCTTCGATGGTGTTCTCCGGCGGGTTGATTCCGGTGAGTGGCCGTGTCGTCCTCGACCAGCTGTCCTGGCTGATGCCTGCGCGTTGGGGATTCGCGGCGACCGCGGCCACGGCTGATCTTCGTCGTATCGCCCCCTTGGTGCCCGATGAGGCACTGTGGTCGCACTCCGCACTCTGGTGGGTCTTCGACATCGCCGTGCTCGGCGCGCTCGGAGTGCTCCTCGCCTGCTTCGTGCGCTGGCGGCTGCGCCTTGGCGCACAGTGTCCGGCGGTCCGCACGAGTCCTCGACGACGTAGTCACACCGGCGGGCTCGAAACGGGGGATGAGTTGACCAGCAACGGGATTCACCAGCGCGTCAGTCACGGGCCGGCGGAGCATGTTCAGACGTCGGCGGTTGGCTGAGTTCGGCGGCAAGGCCCGCGATCAGTCGATCGGCGCCGACGACGTACTGGTCCTCGTAGGACAGTTCGGCCAGCTCGTCGACGACGGTTGCCAATGCAGGAAACCTCTCTCGGTTGTGCTCGGACCGAAACAACGGCGATGTGCCCCGTACGGTTTCGCCACGCGGTTGGCCGTCCTCTCCGACGAAGAACGCCGGATTCACGTAGAAGATGATCGTCGTGAGCGCGCGGACGGCTCGGGATGGAGCGAAGCCGGCGTCGAGCAGCACGCGCAGGATCGCGTTCATCCAACGCATCGCGGGGACGCTGTCCTGATTCTCGAAGAGAAACTGGGCGACTCCAGGCGCTCTGGTCAACGTGCGTTGTTGGGCGACGATGAGCGCACGCAGTCGCGCCGTCCATTCGCCGCCTTTGTCGGCCTCGACGATTTCCTTGATGACCTCATCCGAAAGCGCCTCGTACAACGATCGGCGGTCGGGAAAGTAGCGGTACAGCGCGGTCGCCGACACGTCGAACTCGGCGGCGAGTTTCCGCATCGAAATCGGCGCCTGTCCGGCACGAAGGAGCGCCAGCGCTACGCGAACGATTTCCGGCGCGCTCAGCACCAGATTCTCTCTCGACTCCATGTCCGGTCGGCTCCATACGTCATCGACGGCTTCGCCCCGCGTCCGACAAGGCGGTGCTTAGCGTAGCACCATCCCTGGTCAGAGGCGGTTGACGGTGTTAACTTTATATCGTATAGTTACCGCCATCACAGTGCACCTCATCGAGGTCGCACATCACAGGGTTCGGTTATCCGCAGGAGATTCAATGACCCGCGTCAAGGATTTGGCAATCGGCCCGACGGAGCTCGACCGCGTCTGGGGCCGCCGCGACGACTACTACCAATTGTTCATGGCCGACTACCGCAAGGCGTTGGGCAACCTGGACCCGGTGCTCGTCGAGCTCTGTCGGGTGCGGGTGGCACAAATGGTGGAAAGCTCCTTCGACCTGAGCGTGCGTTATTCACCCGCCACCGATGCGGGTTTGCCCGAGGAAAAGGTCGCGGCATTGGCCGACTATCCGACGTCGCCGCTGTTCACCGACCGCGAGCGGACGGCGTTGGAGTTCACCGAACAGTGGGTGATTCAGTCCAGCAGCATCACCGACGAGGACGTCGAGCGCCTACTGACTGCGCTCAGCCCCGAGGAGTTCGTCTACTTCTGCAAAGCCCTCAGCGTGGTGGACCAATTCGCCCGTGCGAACGCCATTTTCGCCATCGAGCCCGCCGAAGTCGTCCCGCCGACGATGCCCGACTTCGCACTCGTCCAGACCGTAGCCGCATAGAAAGGCGGATCGATGTCAACGACTCCACGCATCCCGGCCGAACTCCTCGAAGGCTTCTTCATGCAGGGCGAGGATGACGGCAGCCCCGCCGCGGCCATCGCGATTCCGGTCGAACTCAGTCGGCTGGCCGGCATTCCCATTCAGACGAAGCGGTCCTTCCGGCTCAATCCCGTTCTGCACGAGTTGATTCGGCTCTACAACGCGAAGTATCAGGACTGCCAGTACTGCCAGAATGCACGCCAGACCATCGCGGTGCAGAACGGCCTCGAGGAAGACATGGTCGATGCGCTCGGGCACTTCGAGGAGAGCAACCTGGCCGGCGACGTCAAGGCGGCGTTGCGGATCACCTCTGCGCTGGCCACGAATCCGGGACTCTTCACCGACGAGCTGTGGGACGACGCGCTGACCTACTTCTCCGAGAAGGAACTCGTCGACATCGTGCTGCTCTCGATGCACACCACCGCGAGCAAGGCCACCATCACCCTCGGCCTGGACCCGGGCGAAGAAGCGAGTTCGCGCCAGTTCTATCCCACCGAGGACGTCTACGGATACTCACCTGACCTGCAAGAGGCGGTCGAAGAGCTGCGCAGTCGTGGCTTTACGGTCGATGCGCCGTCCGAGGTTGCGGCACCGTGACGGTAGCGGAGTTGACGGACGACGACTTCGACGCCGCGGTGACGGACAGTGCCGTCCCCGTACTGGTCGACTTCTGGGCGCCATGGTGCGGCCCCTGTCGCATGATGGCCCCCATCCTGGACGGGATCGCCGAGAACTTCGCCGGCCGGCTGGCGGTGGTCAAGGTGAACATCGACGACAACCCCGCACTGGTCGATGCCTATTCCGTTCAGTCGATACCGGCGCTGTGCCTGATCACCGACGGCACCGTCGTCAAACGCATCGTCGGCGCGAAGTCGAAGTCGGCACTCATCCGCGAATTAACAGACGTTCTATAGGGATTCGATCCAAGGAGGCAGCATGACATCCATTCGACGGCTCGAGGGCAAAGTCGCCATCGTCACCGGAGGCGCGTCGGGAATCGGCGCCGCCACCGCGCGGCGTCTCGTGGCCGAAGGCGCCCGCGTGGCGATCGGCGACCTGAACGGCTCCCGCGCCGAGCTGCTGGCGGCCGAGATCGGCGACGCCGCGGTCGGCATCCAATTCGACGCAGGTGACGTCACATCGGTGGAACACCTCGTCGAACGCACCGTCGACCGGTTCGGCCGCCTCGACATCCTGCACAACAACGCCGCGATCATGGCCCCCGAGGTCATCGGCAACGACACCAACCCGGTGGACATCGACTTCTCGGTGTGGGACAAGACGATGGAGGTGAATCTGCGCGGCTACCTGGCCGGCTGCAAGTACGCGATACCGCACATGATCCGCTCGGGCGGCGGCTCGATCATTCTCACCGCATCCGGCTCCGCGGTCTTCGGTGACCTGTCCAACATCGCCTACGGGACGTCGAAGGCGGGGATCCTCGGTCTGAATCGGTACGTCGCCACGATCTATGGGTCGCAGGGAATCCGTTGCAACGCCATCAATCCCGGCCTCATCCGGACTGACGGCAACAAGGGAAACGTGCCCGACGCAATGTTGCCGATCATGGAACGCAACACCCTGGTGCCGCGGCTCGGCAAGGCCGAGGACATCGCGGCCGCGGTCGCGTTCCTCGCCTCCGACGACGCGGCGTTCATCACCGGAATCGCCATCAACGTCGACGGCGGCATGTTGTGTCACGCGCCCTACATGTCGGACTTCCTCGAGGCCTACGGTGCAGGCCAGGCATTCGGTGTCGCCACGGCCAACGCCTAGGCACGTGATGACGGATCGACTGAACGGACACGTCGCACTGGTCACCGGCGCAGGTCAGGGGATCGGCCGCGGTGTCGCGCTGGCCCTCGCGAAGGAGGGTGCGATGGTGGCTGTCGCGGGCCGGACCCTGGCGAAGTGCGAGGCCGTTGCGGAAGAGATCAGAGCGCTTGGCGGCGAGGCACTTCCACTCGCGTGCGATGTGAGTGTGCGGTCGCAGGTCGCACAGGCGGTGAGCGCGACGGTCGAGGCGTTCGGCGGGCTGGACGTGCTGGTGAACAATGCGCAGACTTCCGTTCAGCGCAGTTTGGAGGACACCACCGACGCCGACGTCGAATTGGCTTGGCAGACGGGCGCCCTCGGCACCCTGTATGCCATGCAGGCAGCGCTGCCGCATCTTCGCGAGCGCGGCGGCGGCACGATCGTGAACTTCGGGTCCAGTACGGCGATCGAGGGCAATGCGACCTTCGGCTCCTACGCGATGGCCAAGGAGGCAATCCGTGGGCTGTCCCGCGTGGCCGCCAGGGAGTGGGGACGCTACGGCATCCGGGTGAACGTCATCGTGCCGAATGCGTTGTCACCGGCAGCGGAGAGCTTCCGTGACGGCAGTCCCGAGCGGTTCGCGCGCATGCAGGCCCGCATCCCGCTCGGGCGGGTCGGTGACCCGGAACTCGACATCGGCAGGGCGGTGGTGGCACTGGCGTCCGACGAGTTGACCTACATGTCGGCCCAAACGCTCATGCTGACCGGCGGGGCCTGATGAGTGACGCGGACCTCCTCGACCGCATCGCCCGCATCGAGGACCGCCTCGAAATCGACCAGCTGCCCATCCGCTATGCGCTCGCGGTGGATGCGCGCGACGTCGATTCCTGGCTTGCGCTGTTCGTGCCCGACGTCCACGTCGGGCGGGAGGCAACGGGACGGGAAGCACTTCGCGAGGTCATCACTCCCCAGCTGCGGTGGTTCTACCGCTCGATCCACCAGATCGTCGGGCATCGGGTGGAACTGCTCGGTCCCGATACGGCGCGAGGTCACGTCTACTGTCGCGCCGAACACGAGGTCGGTCAGCAGTGGGTCGTGATGGCGATCCGGTACGACGACGACTATCGAAAGATGGACGGACAGTGGCTGTTCAGCCGCCGCCGCGAGCGCCACTGGTATGCCGCCGACGTGACCGATCAACCCCAGTCCGTGGCGTTCGACGGCTGGGACATCCCGTCCGGTCCGCCGAACCTGCCGGGCTCGAACCCCACCTGGTCGTCGTTCTGGACCGGTCACGACGCCTCGGGGATCACCGACGCGCCCGTGCACTAGATCCGTCGATGGTATTGCCCATATCGGCGAACTATTGACCTCTTTCCGGCTGTGCGCTACAAAGAGACATCGAAGGTATCCGGCTGATGACCGGAGTTAAGAGGTCGAGTGACGCCCACTTCCGCTGAACCGGAATCGGTGATCGGCGTGCTGCAACTCCAGGCCGAGTGCCGGGGTGATGCGCCCTTCCTCGTCGACGACGCAGCCCAGTGGAGCTACGGCGACGTCCACACGCTGGCGAAACGGCGCGCGTCGGCCTTTGCCGAGATGGGCATCGGCCGCGGCGACACCGTCGCATTCTTCATGGAAAACTCTGCGCAGCAAGTTATCTCATCGTTCGCAGTGAACATGCTTGGCGGAATCTGGTCGCCTGCCAACGTCGATTATCGTGGCGAATGGCTCGCGTCGAACCTGATGGACATCGCCTCCGACGTGCTCGTCGTCGACGCTCACCTGTTGCCCTTGGTCAACGAGTTGAGTGCCGTGTCGTTCAAGCACGTCATCATCAACGGTTCGACAGACCTCCCGCCGGCCGGGGGAGCGACGTTCCACGAGCTGGCTTCGCTGGATGGCCGCCCCGAGTTTCCCGGCCAGCTGAACACTCGCATCGGCGACACCACGGCGGTGTTGTGGACGTCGGGGACCACCGGCAAGTCCAAGGGCGTCATGCAGAGCAATCACAGCTGGCTGCTGTGGAGCCGACGGCACAATGAGGTGTTCCGCGACGGAATCCGCGAGGGTGAGCGCTTCTACGGGTGTACGCCGATGTACAACTCCGGCGGCTGGATCATGAACATCTACCCGGCGCTGGTTTCTGGCTCGGCGGCGTGCATCGACAAGAAGTTCTCGGTGTCGAACTTCTGGGATCGGGTGCGGTTCTACGATGCCAACCACGTGATGACGCTTGGCACGATGCACCTCTATCTGTGGAATGCGCCGGAGCGCGCCGACGACTCCGACAACCCCTTGCGCACGATGATGACGAACCCCGTGATCCCCGCCATTCTCGAGCCCTTCATGAAACGCTTCGGCATCGATCGCGTGTTCGGCGGCTACGGGCAAAGCGAAATCATGGGCGCCACCACGTATCACAGTGACATGCCAGGGTTGAAGCCCGGTTCCTGCGGATACGTACGCGACGGCGACCCGGTGCAGACCGCGGTACTCGACGACGACGACCGCCCCGTACCGGTCGGCGAAGTGGGGGAGATCTGCGTGCGGCCCAACGAGCCGTACGCCCTGTACTCCGGCTACTTCAATCAACCCGAAGAAACCATCACCGCCTGGCGCAACATGTGGCATCACACCGGAGACCTCGGCCGCGTCGACGAGGACGGTGAACTGTTCTTCGTCGACCGCAAGAAGGACTCGCTTCGGCACAAGGGACGCAACACGTCGACCTTCGAAGTCGAACACATTGCACGCCAACACCCAGCGGTGGCCCAGGTTGCGGCGGTGGGGGTCGCGGTCGAGGACTTCGCGAGCGAGGAGGAGCTCAAGATCTGCCTCGTCGCCCACGAGGGCCAGCACATCGATCCGCTCGAGTTCTGCAAGTTCATGGATGCCAAGGCGCCGTACTTCTTCGTGCCCCGCTACGTCGACGTGCTCGACGCCCTACCCATGACACCGACCAACAAGGTGCAGAAGTTCAAGCTTCGCGAACGCGGAAACACCTCGGCCACTTGGGATCGCGAAACCGACGCCCCCAACTGGAAACCCACGCGCAACCGGTAGCGGCGACACCATGACCAACGGTTCCGCGACACCTGCCGCGGTGGCATTCATCCACGGCGGAGTGCACACCGGACGGTGCTGGGATGACACCATCACCACCATCCGGGAGCTCCTGCCCTCCACCGAGGCGTTCGCAGTGGATTTGCCGGGACGCCGTGACATTCCCGGCGACTTGGCCACCCTGACCCGCCAAGGCTGCGTGGACAGCCTGGCCGAGCAGATCTCCGAACGCGTTGGGCCCGGGGGCGGCCCTGTGGTGATCGTCGGTCATTCGCTCGCCGGTGTCGTCATACCCGGACTCGTGCACCGCCTCGGCGTGCACCGTGTGCAGCGCGTCGTCTTCGTGGCATGTTGCATGCCGCCACCGGGACGCAGCGTCCTGCAAACCCTTCCATTTCCGCTCGACCGATTCGCTCGGCGCATCGTCGAACGAGCGCCGATCATCGAGGCCCCGCGGGCGTTGGTGCGGTACATGTTCGGCAACCGGGCCACCCCTGCGCAACGTGTCGCCATGCGAGCCAACCTCTGCGCGGAGAGTTCGGCGCTCGTCACCGGCACGTCGATGGTGCGGCTGCCCCCGAGCGTGCCCACCAGCTGGATACTGACCGAGCATGATCGGGCACTGCCGCCGCGCCTGCAGCGCAAGTTCATCCGCGAGTTGGGTGGCGTCGACACCGTGGTCACGATCGACTCCGGACACGAACCAATGTTCACCGCCCCACGTGAGCTCGCCCATCACGTCGTCCGGTGCGTCGCATGCTGATCGGTGAATTGTTGGCGGACGCCGCCACGAACTGGCCCGACCGGGCCGCCGTCATCGCTGGCGACGTCCACTGGACCTTCGCCGAGCTGAACGCGAGGATGCTTCGGCTGGCCGGTGCACTGTCGGAACTCGCGGACACGGGTGATCGAGTGGCCATCTTGGCGCGCAACGTCCCCGAGTACGTCGAGGCACTGTATGCCGTGCCCTCCGCAGGCATGATCTTGACGCTGCTGAACTATCGGCTGCATCCCAGGGAATGGGTCGACATCATGAATGCGGTCGACGCCAGGGTGCTGCTGGTCGACCCCGAACTCTTGGAGTCGATCCGACCGTTCCTCGACGACGTGGCTGCCCTCGACCACGTCCTGGTGATCGGCAATGCGGACGACCAGGACCGCTCGTTGGACGCCGCGATCGCCGCGGCTGGCGCATTTGACGCACCGATTGAAGTGTCGGACGACACCCCCGCGTGGCTGGTGTACACCAGCGGGACAACCGGTTTCCCCAAGGGGGCGCAGATCACGCATCGTGGGATCATCGCCGCGGCAGCGGGCACCATGCTCTCGGTACACCCGCGGGACGTCGACCGGTATCTGATGACGTTCCCGCTCTGTCATGTATCGGCATTCCAGGTGCCGACCTATCATGCCTGCGGCGTCCCGATCACGCTGATGCCCACCTTCGAGGCGGGTGCCTTCCTGAAAACGATCGACCAGCAACGCATTACGCTCACTTCGTTGGCTCCAACCATGGCGGCCTTCGTCCTCGATCACCCCGACCTCGACCAGCACGACCTTTCGTCGCTGCGAAGCGTCGGTTACGGCGGGATGCCGATGCCGCCGACCGTCGCAAGGGCACTGATCGATCGGCTCGGTCCGGTGCTCGTCACGGGATTCGGTCAAACCGAATCGACCGGCTGGGTCACGGCCCTCTCGCCGGACGACCACGTACGCGCGCTCTCGGGAGAGGAACGGCTGCTCACCTCGTGCGGGCGGGCGTTGCCTTTCATCGGCCTCCGCGTCGTGGACGACGCGATGCGCGACACCGCGCCCGGCGAACCCGGTGAGCTGATCATCCGCGGCGACTTGACTTTCGGAGGGTATTGGAACGACCCGGAGTCGACGGCCGCGGCCTACGCCGGCGGTTGGTTGCACACCGGCGACGTCGTCACGAAGGACGACGAGGGGTTCGTCTTCCTGGTCGACCGCAAGAAGGACATGATCGTCTCGGGCGGCCAGAACGTCTACTCCACGCAGGTCGAGCTGGTTCTGCAACGACATCCGGCGGTCGCCGAGGTGGCGGTGATCGGTCTACCGGACCCGCTATGGGGCGAAACCGTCACCGCCGTCGTGGTTCCGCACGCAGGGATGACGATCGACGGGTCGGAGTTGATCTCCGCTTGCGGCGAGGAACTGGCCCGATTCAAGGTTCCGCGGCACGTGTTCGTCGCCGAAGCCCTGCCGAAGACGGTTACCGGCAAGGTCCTCAAGCGTGAATTGCGTACCCGTTATGCGCTCGAGCTCAGCAGCGCCCCATGACCATTTCCCGTCCCATGACAGAGCGGAATTAGCATGCGCGTCGGCATCTCCTTGACGCCGGATCAACGGCAACTCGTCACCACCGCGCGGTGGGCAGAGGAGGCCGGATTCGATTACCTCGCCTGCGGCGAGCACCTGTTCTTCCACGGAGCGACACCCAACGCCTTCGTCGCCCTTGCAGCCGCAGCCGGTGCGACCGAACGCATTCGGTTGCTCAGCGCGTTGACGATCCTTCCCGTCTACCCGCCGGTCCTGGCGGCGAAGCTGGCGGCAACGCTCGACCAGGTGTCGAACGGGCGCTTCGACCTCGGCGTCGGGGTTGGCGGCGAGTATCCGCCCGAGTTCGAGTCCGTCGGCGTGCCGGTGGCCGAACGTGGGCCACGTACCGACGAAGCCCTCGAAGTGGTCTCGCGCCTACTCAGCGGCGAGCGACTCGACTTCCGCGGCAGGTGGACGGTGGTCCCCGGGTTGGCGCTGGACCCTGCGGCCGTGCAGGTGCCGGGACCACCGGTGTGGGTGGGCGGGCGGCGGCGCGCGGCCTTTCGCCGGGCCGGGCGCTTCGCGGATGTATGGATGCCGTACCTCTACAGCCCGGATCAGCTGGCCGACAGCCTCACCACGGTACGCGAATGTGCAGCCGCGGCAGGCAGATCCGACCGCGTACGCGGGGCCATCTTCTGTTGGGGCTCGATCGATCGTGATGCCGCGGTGGCACGACGCGACGCAGTGGCCGCGACGAGCAGTACCTACCAGCAGGATTTCAGTGGACTGGCCGATCGCTACCTGGTCACTGGTACACCCGCTCAGGTGACGTCGCGGCTGCTGGAGTATCGCGATGCCGGAGCCGACACGGTCATCTTCGCCGGTCCTCGCGACCCCGTCGCGTGGCGAAGCTGCATGGATCACCTTGCAGAGGAAGTACTTCCGGCTCTCCGGGAGAGCAGCTTGCCCGTCGAACGCGAGAAGACAGAGGTTGTGAAGTGAACGCATATGCACCACTGGCCGGCGTGAAGGTCCTCGACCTCGGGATCCTGGTCCCGGCGGCGCTGACGTCCGGCAGGCTCGCCGCTCTCGGCGCAGACGTGGTCAAGGTCGAGCAGCCGCCGCGCGGCGACCGCATCCGGTTGATCCCGCCCTATGGTGACGACGGGCAAAGTCCGCAGCACATGGCACAGAACTGGGGGAAGCGCTCCATCGGCGTCGACGTCAAGACTGACGAGGGACGCGAGCTGATACTCGCACTGATCGCCGCCGCCGACGTCGTGGTGGAAAACCAGCTGGCGGGCTTCTGGGCCCGGGTCGGCGTCGACTTCGCTGCCTTGCGTACCCAGCGGCCCGAGTTGATCGTCTGCTCCATCACCGGTTTCGGGCAAGACGGGAGTTGGTCCCAACTGCCCGCGCACGGTCTGAACATCGACGCGCTCGGGGACGGACTCACCGTCGACTGGAAGGACGGCCAACCGCACCGCGCCGCGGCCTATACCAGCTGGGCCAACGAACTCGGCACGCTGTCCGCCGCCATGGCGGTGTGTGCGGCGCTGGTGTCGGTTCGCGCGGGAGGCCCCGGCGAATGGATCGACGTGTCGTGCTGGGACGCGTTGGTCGAGTCGCACCGCACCGAACTGGCGATGAACACACAAACGAAAGAGCCGTTCTCACTGCGCAATACACCGTCGCAGGCGCTGTACACGACGTATCTGGCCAGCGACGACCGCCCGGTCCTGCTTGGGACGCTCGAACCCAAGTTCTGGCGGCGGTTCTGCGAAGGAATCGGAAGGGCGGACCTGATCAAGTACCACGATGGTGCCGAAATCGCCTTTGGTGATGACGACACGCTGCTACGCGGTGAACTGGAAACCGAGTTCGCCAAGGCCCGCTCCGAGGAGTGGCTGCAACGCTTCATCGACTGGGACGTCCCCGGCGGCCCCGTCTACGACGTTCCCGCGCTCATGGCGACCGAACACTTCGCCGACCGCAAGATCATCGAGGGTCAGCCCGGCGAGTGGCCGCTCGTCACGACGGCAGTCCGATGGTTGGGCAGCGATGGTCGGGCCGGCAGTGGACTGGCCCAGCCGCCTGACTTCAACGAGCACGAGGCCGAGATCCGCAATGAGTGGCTAGCAGGAGGCCTCGAGTGACGCAGGTGGTGACGCAATCAACCCAGGACGTCGGCGGCACCTTGGGCGCACAGCTCGCGAACAAGATCGAGGAAGAAATTCGCCGAAAGGGCTGGCGCGAGGGACATCTGATCGGCTCGGAATCCGAACTGACCACGAGATTCGAAGTCGGCGTCGCCGCGGTCAGGGAGGCGTCGCGCATCCTGGAGGCGCGAGGCTTGGCGCGGGTCCGACGTGGGCCGGGCGGCGGTTTGTCCGTAACGACGCCCGACCGCGGACTGGTCACCGACGCAGCCCGGCGTCACCTCGAGCACGTCGGTGTCGAACGCGACGAGTTGTTCGCGGTGTGGCTGGCCCTCGAGCAACTCGCGATCAGGAAGTTGGCCGCCGGTATCGAACCCGTTGGCGCCGAACGACTCCGCGCGGTGCTGCGCCGCGAGGACCAGCACCGCTCCCATGTCTGGCAGGACCTGCCCAACATCCACATGGAGATCGCTCGGCAGGCAGGCAATCGCGCGCTGGAGCTGTTCGTCGAGGTGCTCACGCAACTGTGTTTGAGCCAGTTCGCCCCGGGCAATGATCCTCAGCCCGTGCTGGCGTGGCTGCACGCGCGGCACGAGGAGATCGTCGAGGCGGTGATCGGCGGTGACGCCGCCATGGCCCAACTTCACCTACGCCGCCTGATCGACGAGTTCGCCCGCCCGGACGGCAAATTCGCCACCCAGACATCCTCTGATCAACGAAAGGTCCAATGATGGCCAAGCCCGAACTGTCGATGAAGCCGACCGGTTGGTTCCAGGTCGCCTGGTCCGCCGAGATCGAGACCGGCGCGATCCACAAGATGAAGTACTTCGGCGAAGAGCTCATCGCATGGCGCGCCGGCGACGGCTCGCTCACGGTGATGGGCGCCTACTGCGAGCACCTCGGTGCGCACCTGGGTTTCGGCGGACATGTCGAAGGCGACCGGATCGTCTGCCCATTCCACGGGTGGGAGTGGAACCAGCAGGGCCGCAACGTCTGCATCCCTTATCAGGACCGGCCCAACAATGCCCGCAAGATCCGGACGTGGCCGGTGGTGGAGCGCAATGAAAGCGTCTACGTCTGGCACGACCTCAAAGGATGCGAGCCGTACTTCGAGGTGCCCGACGTCTTCGATGCTTACGATGACGGCCGCACCGCGAAGGATTACTACCTCGCCTACCCGGAGGGCGTCCTGCACCACGAACGCCTCGAACTGCACCCGCAGTACGTGATGGAGAACGGGGTCGACTTCGCCCACTTCAAGTTCGTCCACCGAGCCGCCAACGTGCCGGAGTTCACCCGGCAGGAGTTCGAAGGGCCAATCGCCTACGCGGACTTCGAGATGCTGTTCGGCGGCACCAAGGAGGCGACGGTGCTGACGCCCAACGGCGCCATGATCGGGGGCGTGCAGGCCGTCAACGTGGGCATCGGCGTTGGCATGGCGAAGTTTTGGGGACCGGACAACATGCGGACCATCGTCACCGTGACGCCGGTGGACGACGAGACCTCCGACATCCGCTCCAGCGTGTGGCTCGACCGGCTTCCTGGCGACGAGAGCCCGCACCAGCCGTCGTCGCTGCAACGCCGCCAACGCATGGCCAACAATCAGTACCTTGCCGACCTGAACATCTGGCAACACCAGCGCTACACCGACCCGCCGGCACTCGCCACGTCGGAAGGCAAGGGATTCCGGTCACTTCGGCGTTGGGCGACGCAGTTCTATCCCGCCGACGAGACGGCTACCGCGCGCGAAGTCCGGGTCTGATCAGCTCGGTAGTGGGTCGCGTTCGCCTCTCGGCGAGCCAGAGGCGCGCGTTGTGCCGGATCGTGCGCCCAACGAGCCGCACCGACGGCACCATGTACAAGCTGTCCAGCAAGCTGAACCGACGCAGGAACCATTCGGCGAGAACGGGATCCGCCTCGGCGGCGCCGAGGAACTGGTCGAACAGATTGCCGACGAGCATGTGCCACCGTGGCGCCTCACCACCCGCATTGTGGAAGGCCAGATCGCCGATCGCGTTCATCGTCCACACCGGGTACGTCGTCTTCGCCGTTGCCGTGGCCAGCCGCGCCGCGAGGTCGTCGGTCCCGGACTGGAGCACCGTGCGGAGGTTTCCGGCCTGTAGCGACGTCATCGTCATGCCCTGGCCGTACGTCGGGTTGAAGCTCACGACCGCATCACCGAACGGGATGATGCCCTGGGGGAAGCGGTTCAACTTGTCGTAGCGGCGCCATCTGCTGGCCGGGTACTTGTGGAACGCGACGTCACCGATCGGTTTCCCTTGCCGCACAGCGGCGCTCACGTGCGGCGGCAGGATCTCGTCGGCCAGCGCGCACATCTCGTCGAAGTTCTGCGGCGGCGCGACCTTGCCCGTGCCGAACGTGGTCAGGCCCCACGTGCCGTCCTCGTAGCACAGCATTCCGAGCCCGAGCGGCTGGTTGCGGGAGGCGCCCGCGACGACCACCTTCTCCTTGAGCAGACCGTCCGGGATGCGAATCTGGTGGGTGGCATAACCAATGCCGACGTCGATGGTGTCGTCGGCAGGCCGGGGGAATCCCCACTGTCCCAACCAAGCAGGCAGGCGGGTTCCGCGCCCGGTCGCGTCGACCACCAGATCGGCAGGCACCGCGTTCGAACCGTCATCGCCGTCGAGCAACACACCCGTCACCCGGCCCTGCACGGGGTCGAACCGCGGTTCTGCCACGCCGCAGCGCACCAGCTCCACGTTGGGAATTGCCAAGGTGCGGCGTCGAATCTGCCACTCCAGGTGCGGCCGGCTCGGCACGTAGGCCGTGAACTCGTCGCGCAAGGTCGCCTTGGTGCCGAGCACGTGGCCGGCGGCCCCGAAGTGAATGCAGTCAGGCCGGTTCTCCAGCACGGGCACCCCGGCGGCCTTCATGTCGTCGAGCAGGCCGGGGAAGAGCCCGTCGAACTCCATGGCGCCGCGGGCCATCAGGAGGTGGACGTGTCTGCCCTGCGGCACCGCTGCTCTGTTCGCTGGTTCATCGGGAAGATCGTCACGCTCGTAGAGCGTCACCTCGGCGTAGCAGTCCGACAGCACCCGCGCGGCGCACAGGCCGGCGAGGCTGGCGCCGATCACCACGGCGCGAGCTCCATACCGCTGCATGGCCCCCGACAGTACTGAGCGGGCGCGGCACTGACCCGAAGTTGCGCACAATGACCCACCGCTTTACAAAGAGCCGCTCTGTGTCTAGACATAGTACAAATCCGCGCGTATCGTCAACCTGGAACAGTGATGCAGCTCTCAAAGGAGGTAGCCAGCGATGGCATCAGATCTGTCCGAGATATCCGGGCCCGCCGTCGACCAATGGCGTGACAGGAAGCGGTACCTCTGGCTCATGGGCCTGATCGCGCCGACGGCGTTGTTCGTGATGCTGCCGCTGGTGTGGGCGTCCAACCACCTCGGCTGGCACGTAGCGGCCCAGGTGCCCTTCTGGATCGGCCCGATCCTGCTCTACGTCGTGCTGCCGGCACTCGACCTGCGATATGGCCCCGACGGGCAGAATCCGCCGGACGAGGTGATGGAGCGGCTCGAGAACGACAGGTACTACCGCTACTGCACCTATCTCTACATCCCGTTCCAGTACGCCAGCCTCATCTTCGGCGCCTACCTGTTCACGGCATCGGACCTGACCTGGCTGGGCTTCGACGGCGGCCTGGGTTGGGCTGCGAAGATTGGTCTGGCGCTGTCAGTCGGGATGCTCGGGGGCGTCGGCATCAACACCGCGCACGAGCTCGGCCACAAGAAGGACGAGGTGGAACGCTGGCTGGCCAAGATCACGTTGGCGCAGACCTGCTACGGCCACTTCTACATCGAGCACAACCGCGGACACCACGTGCGAGTGGCTACGCCGGAGGATCCCGCGTCGGCGCGCTTCGGGGAAACGTTCTGGGAGTTCCTGCCACGCAGCGTGTGGGGCAGCCTGAAGTCGTCATGGGAGCTGGAGGCCGCCCGCCTGCGCAGGCAGGACAAGAGCCCCTGGCACTGGTCGAACGACGTGCTCAATGCATGGGCGATGTCGGTGGTGCTCTACGGGATGTTGATCGCGGTCTTCGGCCTGGCACTCATCCCGTACGTCATGATCTCCGCGGTCTTCGGGTTCACCCTCCTCGAGACCGTGAACTATCTCGAGCACTACGGCCTGCTGCGGCAGAAGCTGGAGAGCGGTCGCTACGAACGGTGCGCGCCGTCACACAGCTGGAACTCCGATCACATCGTGACCAACCTGTTCCTGTACCACCTGCAGCGCCACAGCGATCATCACGCCAACCCGACCCGGCGCTATCAGACGCTGCGCAGCATGGAGGGTGCACCGAACCTGCCGAGCGGCTACGCATCGATGATTGGGCTGACCTACTTCCCGCCGCTGTGGCGCCGCGTGATGGACCACCGGGTGCTCGACCACTACGACGGCGACCTGAGCCGGGTGAACATTCATCCGCGGATGCGCGACAAGGTGCTCGCGAAGTACGGGGCAGAGGCGTGAGCGCCTACCGGTGCCCCGGCTGTGACTTCGTCTACGACGAAGCGAAAGGCGCACCGCGAGAAGGGTTCCCGGCCGGGACCAACTGGAGTGACATACCCGAGGACTGGTCCTGCCCCGACTGCGCAGTACGCGAGAAGGTCGACTTCGAAACCGTATAGACCCATTGACTCTGCGCTTGTGGCGCGAAAGTGCGAGTAACGCTCGCCCTCACCGCAGAGTCGACACAGGAAGGAAGAAACATGGATTACAAGCTGTTCGTCTGCGTCCAGTGCGGATTCGAGTACGACGAGGAAAAGGGCTGGCCGGAGGACGGCATCGCGCCCGGTACCCGTTGGGACGACATCCCCGACGACTGGAGCTGCCCCGACTGCGGCGCGGCCAAGTCGGATTTCGAGATGGTGGAGGTCGCAGGCTCGTGACTTGCCGAGGCGAGCGGAGCGACGGGGTGTGACGGTGGCTTGGGCGAGCGCAGCGACGGGAAGAGATAGCGTTGCGCGTGTGATCAGCCCGCGCGACCCACGAACCGCGCAGCGCATCCCATACGCCGAAGCGTCGCGGGTGCTGCTGCGCGATTCGATCCTGGACGGCATGCGGGAAATGTTGCTCAGCCGCGACTGGTCGTCGATCACCCTTTCCGACGTCGCCAAGGCCGCGGGCATCAGCAGGCAGACCATCTACAACGAATTCGGATCGCGGCAAGGTCTTGCGCAGGGCTACGCGCTGCGGCTCGCCGACCGGCTGGTGGATCAGATCGAGGACGCGATCGGAGGCAACATCGGGGACGTCTACGCGGCGTTCCTTCAGGGCTTCCGCGACTTCTTCATGGAGTCGGCGGCCGACCCGCTGGTCATCTCGCTTCTGACCGGCACCACCAAGCCCGACCTGTTGCAGCTCATCACCACCGACAGCGCGCCGATCATCTCCCGTGCCTCGCAGCGGCTGACGGAGACCTTCATGCACAGCTGGGTGCGCTGCAGTGACGAAGACGCCGGAGTGCTGGCCAGGGCCATCGTCCGGCTGGCGATGAGCTACGTGTCGATGCCCCCGGAGGCCGACCACGACGTCGCCAGAGACCTAGCCCGGCTCATGACGCCGTTTGCCGAACGATACGGTGTGATCGACACGGATTAGCCCGCGCCGACGGAAAAACCCCCTCAGCTGCGCGCGCTAATGTGTAACCAAGCTAATTAATTGCTACGCGCGCAGGAAAAGGAAACCCATATGACGACGACCGAGCAGCGGCTCACTCCCGATGTCCGCAATGGCATCGACTTCAAGGTGGCCGATCTGGGCCTGGCCGAGTTCGGCCGCAAGGAGATCCGGCTGGCGGAGCACGAGATGCCCGGTCTGATGACGCTGCGCCGCGAATACGCCGACGTGTTGCCGCTCAAGGGCGCGCGGATCTCGGGTTCGCTGCACATGACCGTGCAGACCGCGGTGCTGATCGAGACGCTGGTCGCCCTCGGTGCTGAAGTTCGATGGGCGTCGTGCAACATCTTCTCCACGCAGGACCACGCCGCGGCTGCGGTCGTCGTCGGCCCGCACGGCACGCCGGAGGAGCCCAAGGGCACCCCGGTGTTCGCCTGGAAGGGCGAGTCGCTGGAGGAGTACTGGTGGGCCGCCGAGCAGATGCTCACCTGGCCGAACGAGCCGGCCAACATGATCCTCGACGACGGCGGTGACGCCACCATGCTGGTGTTGCGCGGCGCGCAGTTCGAGAAGGCCGGCGTCGTGCCGCCCACCGAGGACGACGCGTCCGATGAGTACAAGGTGTTCCTGGCGCTGATCCGCAAGCGGTTCGAGACCGACAAGACCAAGTGGAGCAAGATCGCCGAGTCGGTGCAGGGCGTCACCGAGGAGACCACCACTGGCGTGCTGCGGCTCTACCAGTTCGCCGCTGCCGGTGAGCTCGCGTTCCCGGCGATCAACGTCAATGACTCGGTTACCAAGAGCAAGTTCGACAACAAGTACGGCACCCGGCACTCGCTGATCGACGGCATCAACCGCGGCACCGACGTGCTGATCGGCGGCAAGGCCGCGCTGGTCTGTGGCTACGGCGACGTCGGGAAGGGTTGCGCGGAGGCGCTCAAGGCGCAGGGTGCTCGCGTCGCGGTCACCGAGGTCGATCCGATCAACGCCCTGCAGGCGCTGATGGACGGCTTCGAGGTCAAGACGGTCGAGCAGGCGATCGGCTGGGCCGACATCGTCATCACCGCGACCGGCAACCAGGGCATCATCACCCTCGAGCACATGCGGTCGATGAAGCACCAGGCAATCCTCGGCAACATCGGGCACTTCGACGACGAGATCGAGATGGCACGCCTCGAGCGTGACAAGGACATCCGCCGGATCAACATCAAGCCGCAGGTCGACGAGTTCGTCTTCCCCGACGGTCACTCGATCATCGTGTTGTCCGAGGGACGCCTGCTGAACCTGGGCAATGCGACCGGCCACCCGTCGTTCGTGATGAGCAACAGCTTCTCGAACCAGGTGATCGCGCAGATCGAGTTGTGGACCAAGAACGACGAGTACGACAACGAGGTCTACCGGTTGGCCAAGCACCTCGACGAGAAGGTCGCCAAGATCCACGTCGAGGCGCTCGGCGGAACGCTGACCCGGCTCACGAAGGAGCAGGCCGAGTACATCAACGTCGACGTCGACGGCCCGTACAAGCCGGAGCACTACCGCTACTAAGTTCCCTCTCTAGCAACGCCTCGAAGCTGCGGGCAGATCGCGAAAACGCCGAAAAGGCCGATCTGCCCGCAGTTTCGGCGTTTGAGGGTAAGCGGCGGGGTTGACCTTACCCATAAGTAGGTAATGCCCCGTTGGTCATACTGGATCTGTTACGGTTCCCGGGTGGGTCGGGGATTCGTGGGGTTCGTCGTCGTCGTCGTTCTTGGTTTCACGCTTGGCATTACGCCGCTGGCGCGGGCGGACCCGAGCAATGACGGCCACGATCCGTACTTCAACGAAGACGAATACGCCGAGTTCTACACCCCGCCCGACCCGCTGCCCCCGGGTCAGCCTGGTGACCTGATTCGCACCGAACCGTCACGGTTGGTGCTCGAGCCGTCGGGTCAGCTGGGCGCGATCATGGCGACCGGAACACGAATCATGTACCGCAGCACCGATGCTCGCGGAAACCCGATGGCCGTGACGGGCACCTACTTCGAGCCGTTCAACGATTGGCCCGGACAGGGCCCGCGGCCGCTGATCGTCTACGGCCCCGGCACCCAGGGGCAGGGTGATCAGTGCGCGCCATCGCGGCAGTTCAACCAGGGCATCCACTGGGCGCCGTGGTTGGACCTGGCGTTCAACTACGAGGAACTCTTCGTTTCGACGATGGTGGCCCGCGGTTTCGCGATCGTGATGACCGACTATCAGGGCCTCGGAACGCCAGGGCTGCACACCTACGTCAACCGGGTCGCCGAGGGCAACGCGATGCTCGATGCCGGACGCGCCGCGATGCGGCTGCCGGGGACGTCGCTGGATCCGCATGGGCCGCTTGCCTTTTGGGGATATTCGCAGGGTGGTGGCGCGGCCGCGTCGGCGGCCGAGCTGGCGCCGTCTTACGCTCCCGAGTTGCACGTCGTCGGCACCTACGCGGGCGCGCCGCCGGCAGATCTCAAGGAACTCTTTCCCTATGCCGACGGCAGCGCGCTGGTGGGCGTCGTCGGCTACGCGCTGAACTCCGTCATCACCACGTATCCGGAGTTCGAGCAGACGATCCGCGACAAGATGACTCCGCGCGGCGCGGATCTGCTCAACAAGGTGCAGGACCAGTGCATCGCGGAGACCGTCACGAAGTTCATGTTCAGGCACCTGCAGCCGTACTTCAACGAGGACATCGTCCAGTTGGTCAACGAGGAGCCGTTCAAGACGCTCTTCGACATGCAACGCATCGGGCATTTGAAGCCGAATTCGCCGGTGTTGATCAACAGCAACCGCTTCGACCCGTTGGTGCCTTGGACCGGTGCCAATCAACTCGGGCGGGACTGGTGCGCGCAGGGGGTCGACGTGGAGTTCCGCACCAATGAGCAGCCACCGTTCCTGAACAAGCTGGTGGTGAACCATGCGCTGCCGATGCTCGTCGACGGGGAAGCCGCGATGCAGTGGATCGCCGGCCGATTCAACGGCGTGCCGACCGCCCCGAACTGCGGCACCTTCTGACGCCCTTGTCGCGAGGGTAGCCGATCGGCTACTCTGCGGGATAGTCGATCGGCTAGCGGTCGGCGGGACGGAGTGTCGGGACGTGGATGTTCGGGCTCAGCGGATAAGTCTGTGGATCACACCGGTCTTCGGCGCGATCCTGCTCCTGGCGTTCGTGTCGTTTCCGGGGTTCCTGCCGCCGATGTCGCCACAGGCGCCCGCCGAGGACGTGGCGAAGTTCTACCAGCAGAACGCGGCGATGATCCGGTTCAGCATGATCACGTTCAACCTGTGCGCCATCATGCTCGTCCCGTTCTTCATGACGATCGTGCTGCAGATCAAGCGGATGGCGCTGCCAAGCCATCTCCTCGCGTACTGCTACCTGTGCGGCATTGCCGGCGGCGCAACGCTATTCGCGATAGCTGACATCTTCTGGCTCATCGCTGCATACCGACCCGACCGCAATCCCGAGCTCGTCCTGCTGCTGAACGACATGGCCTGGCTCATCTTCATCGCACCGGTCGGCATGGTCGTCGTGGCGAATCTCTGTCTGGCACTGGCGATCCTGCTCGACGCGCGGGCCCAGCCGATATTTCCCCGCTGGGTGGCCTACGTCAACATCGTGACCGCCGCAGCCATGACGCCTGCAGCCTGCGCGGTCATCTTCACGACGGGTCCGCTGGCCTGGGACGGCGCGGTGTCCTTCTGGCTCAGGATCGGGGCCTTCGTCCTCAACGTCGCCGTGATGTTCGTCGTCCTGCGGTCGGCGATCAACCGACAAGCCGCCGAAGGAGAACCCGCCGACTCTGAGGACATGCTGACGCAAGGGGTTTCGCAGTGAGTGGAGCGGTGTCGATCGAGACGCCCGCTGCGGTGGCCCGGCACTGGACCCGAATTCCGAAGATCGACCAACGGATCGCGTGGTGGACGATCCCGATCTTCTACAACGTCTTCGGGCTCATCTTCGTCGTCCTCACCAGGGTGATGCCGCCACCTCGGCCGGACGTCGGACCCGACCAGATCGTGGCGTTCTTCCACGACCATTCGCTGACCATCCGGATAGGGTTCGGCATCCTGATGCTGGTCATCGGATTCACCGCCGTGGCCAACGGACTGATCGCACTGTTGATCAAGCGAATGTCGGTGGCGCCGGTGTTTGCCTATGCATACATCGCGTCCCTCGTGGTCGGCGCCATCCCCGGTTGCGTGCTCCCGGCGTTCGCGTTCGTGGCTGCGGCATTTCGGCCGGACCGTGATCCCGAGATCATGGTGATGCTCTACGACTGGTGCTTGTTGTCGTTCGTTGGGTCACTGGGCTGCTTCGCCACCCAGAACATGGTGCTTGCGCTGGCTATCTTTCTGGACCGCAACGAGATCTTCCCCAAATGGCTTGCCTACATGTCGATCTGGATGATCGTCACCGAGCTGCTCGCGGGGCCGGTGTTCATCTTCAAGTCGGGACCACTGGCGTGGAACGGCTCGATCAGCTTCTACATGGGGACGGTGGTTTTCGTGCTGTGGGAGGTCTGCATCATCTGGCTGATGCGCACCGCGATCAACCGCCAATCAACCGACGAGCGGATCCAGGACTGACATGGCCAATGTGACGGAGACGGTCGAAACCCCTTCGGGCCGTGAGACGCACCTTCCGGCTGACGGCAGCATGTGGGTGTTCGTGCTCGGCGATCTCGTCATCTTCGGGGGCTACTTCCTGATCTTCATGGTTTACCGCAACCAGGAGCATCAGTTGTTCCTGGACTCGCAGCGTCATCTCAGCCTCACCGTCGGCACCATCAACACGTTGCTGTTGTTGACCAGTTCGTGGTTCGTCGCCAACGGCGTCGTTGCGACCCGGGCGGGGGAGTACCGCCGGGCGCTGACGATGACGTGGTGCGGCGGCGGGTGCGGGGTGCTGTTCGTGATCGTCAAGGCATACGAGTGGGGCGCGAAGATCAATGCGGGACTGACGTTTCCGCACAACGACTTCTACATGTTCTATTACATGCTCACCGGCATCCACCTTTTCCACGTACTGCTCGGGCTGGTGTTCCTCGGCGTGGTCGTCGCCGAACTGCGCAACCCGGCCAAGCGCCGGCCGTCCATGGTGGAGACGGGTGCCACCTACTGGCACATGGTGGACCTGCTCTGGATCGTCATCTTCGGCCTGCTCTACGTGATGAGGTGAACGTGCTTTCCGTCAAGAACCGGCTGACCGTCGTCTGGCTGGCCCTCGCGGGGCTGACGTGCGCGTCCTGGGCGCTGGCGCCGGGACGCGAGCACGGATCCGTGGTGGCGAGCGTGCCGATCACGGTGGCCGTCCTCGCGATGGCGCTGATCAAGTCACGCTTGATCATTCGGGAGTTCATGGAGGTGCGGACGGCGCCGGCGTGGCTGCGTGCGGCGACCGACGCGTGGCTCGTGGTGATGTTCGGTGGGATCTTGGCGATCTACCTCTGGTGACGTGACGGAAGAATCTGCTGCATGATCACCGTGCCGACGCCGACTAGGATCGACAACGGCGGCAATGAGAGTCGGCGATGGTGGAGGATTCGTGACGGCACCGTTCAGCGATGCCGACTCGGTGCTGAACGTCGTCGACGCCTACCTCTCAACAGGTCATTACCGGCGCGCCGAGGACACGCTGCGCGCTGCGCTCGCCACCGACCCGCAGCATCCTCGACTGCTGACGGCGTACGCGCGTGCCAAGCTGGGCCAGTCCGACTACGCGTCGGGTGCGATCAGCGCGCATGCGGCACTTGCCGTTGCTCCCGAGAACGAGTACGCGATGCGCGTCTACACTCGCGCACTCGAATTGCAGGGCCGAATACCCGAGGCGCTCTGGATGGCGTGGCGTACGGCGACGACTCATCCCCTCAGCGACTTGGCGCACCACAACTACGCGCGACTGCTGGAGGAAGCGGGTCACCCGGCCGAGGCGATGACGGCCATCAATGACGCGCTTCGGCTGAACCCGTTCGACGTCGACGCGCTGAACCTCCGTGGCGACATCTACGTCGACCTCGGTCAGATCGATCCGGCCGAGGCCGACTATCGGCAAGCGCTGCAGCTGAACCCCGAAGACGCTACCGCCGTGCACAATCTGGCGAGGCTTAAGTACGCGCGTGGGCGGCGATGGGGCGCGATCTACGGATTTCTGGGCGCCGGACGGCTCGACCCAGCGTATGGCGACGTGGTGCGCCAGAACGTAGGTGTGGTGCTCACCGGCGTGCTGCGCCGGTCCATCTGGCTGGTGTTGATCGTGGCGATCGCGGTGATCGCGACGTACAACCTGCACGAGGGCGGCAATGCCACGGTCATCCCGCGGATCGTCGCCGGCGTTGGGGCTGTGTTGCTGCTGGTGACCCATACCCGAGTGATGCACCGACTGCCGCGCCGGACGCTCAAATCGGTTCTGCGGCAACGCCAGTTCCTCGCGGTGAGGATTCTGCAGCTGTTCGCCGCCGCGGTGATCGGTGCTGAGACCGCCATGCTCGGTGCGATGACGCTGCCGGCTGTGCTGGCGTCGTTGTTGGTGCTCTCGCTACCCGTTGTCGTCGTGGTCGGTGGTCTCACGGACGAGCGACTGTGGTGAGGGCTCGGACGCTAGGTGCCGGGCCGAAAAGCTCACCGTTGGTTTACTACCGCGACTTTGCGAGCTAAGGAGCATCAAACGACGTCGTCGGGGAACCCCTGCAGCCGTCAACTGGTCGAATGTCATGGGCAGGATGTGGCTACTGGGCGATCTCCCAGCATCATGATGCAGTAAACGCCATGATCACTGCGAAGTCGGTACCTGACTTCACTGTCGCTCATTACGTCTTCTTCGACCCCGGGGTGCAGACCCTGATCCATCCAAATCCAGCTGATTGGATCGAGTCGACAATGGATTCGCAAGTAGTCGCCGACCGCAGCAATCACGAATTTTCCAGCGTCTTGTAGCCGTGAAAAGAAACCCTGATAACTCAGAACCGGTTCGATCCGGCGCTCAGTCGATGCTTGGTAAACCTTGAATCCGTCGACCTGTGGTTCGATCACGAAAGCAGTCCAGTCGGGATGCGGATACCCGTCGCGAAGCCACAGCGCCCCGTCTACCCAAGCTGGCTCATTTCGAGGTGGCTTGCCCGCTCGTCGGTAGATCGCACGCCACCCGTTGTAGTGCTCGACAAGATCTTGGAATCCCGCGGCGTCCGTAGGGCTAGTCATCGTGTTCCGGCCTCCCTGCCTTCAAACGTGGGGTGCTGGCTCGCAGTACGGGAGCCATGGAACGGTCGGCAAGCGGGCGCCTCCGTTCGCCATGAACCCGCGACTACTATTTGGGGCCGATAGTCCCCGCGAGCAGCTGACTGTAAGAAAGCCGGCCCAGCAGCTGGAAACACGCATCTGACTCAGTGGCTAGGCGGGCTAGGTCGTTCTTATTACCGCGCTCGTACCAATAAACTTCCCAGGCACCATCAGAAGAGTGCTCGACACACCACGAATAATCCGCGCGACCACCGAGAGCCAAGGCCTCCGAGGCGATCCCTATCGCGGTCAGGACGCGCGCCAGCTCAGTCAGATTCACAGCTGAAAGCCCTGGCTAGAGGTTCCGCACTGCGTGCAACTAAGCATCGCGGTCGGCGATGAATGTATCCACGCATTCCGCAACCTCTGCGGGCAAACCCGACATGAGGGCGCCCGCGACTTCGCCCAGTGAAAGTGGAAGCACGTTCATATATGGCTCGACACCGGGAAATCCGAGTGCCGCCGTTGATGGGTCCTCCCTCAGAGAGATGCGCTGTATTTGGTCGGCAAGCTGTGCTCGTTCGGGAGACAGTCGAGCGACCAACGGTGCAATCTCCGACGCGTGCGCGGAACTCTTGACCAAGCGGTCGTCGAGACCGCGCGACCGGAAGATCACGAAAAGGGAGTCCAGTCCGAAGTTCGTTCGCACGGAGTCGAGCACACTGACCATAACCAACTTGGCCGCATCCGTCAGAGTCGAGAAGACCGCGCGAGACGATTCACTACGCGCACCGGTTCTCTCTGGCAATCGGGCGAAGAGAACTTCGAAAAGACCCTGCTCTGTCGGTGCAATGACGTAAGCCGACCAATCGCCGGTCTCGGCCCAACGGGTCCAACCCTCGTCGAGACCCTTCTGATAATTGAGTCGAAAGTTCAGCCGCTCTTGTGTGATTTCGGGACTGTCGTGTGGCGTTGTTCCAGCGCACCGTTGGACGGCCCGGACGAATTCCAGCGCAGTAAGCACCGCGGGTAGTTCACTGCTTCGTGACAGACTCATTGGCTCCACCGACATGATCTTCCTACGCTTGGCGCGGAATGCGCCTCAGATAACCTTCGTTGACAAGTTGGTCGATCAAAACGTGATTGCCCTCCTGGTCGACGACTACCCACTGTGTGCTTCCGCCCGGCTGGTCGAATGCGGGTCCAGCCTCGCCGAAATGCAGCTCCCACTCCGGAGGGAGTGGGGTGCCAGTGCCTTGGAAGAGGTGGTAGTCGCCTGACGTTCCCGGTGCGAGCGCGCGAGATGGGTAGCTATCGCCTGCGGAAGACAAGAAGTCGCCTGTCCAATCTGTCACCAAACCGATTCGATCGAGGACGAGGTTTTTTGGGAATGCGCGTGCGACATCGTGGCTACCATCTCGAAATCCGGAGTGTGGCGGCCAATTCCAGGTATTGCGTTCGGGATCCCAATATCTCTCAATGATATCTTCGGGCGACATGCCAACGTACGGGTTTTGGAGTGCGCTTCTGGCTAGTTCGGGCGGCGCCTTGTGAGCGAGAAGGTCCTGCTCGACTCCGTCGGGGTCTATTGCACGTTCGACACGCTCTAGGTCCCATGGGCGCAAGTCGCGAAGGATGGTATCCGGCGAATGCGCCGGATGTTCTGGCGCGCCCGCCTGATGTTCCGCTCCCGCGGGATGCAAGCTATCTGGGTCGCGGTTTGTACGGTCCGCTGGTTCAACATCAAGTCGACGTGATTCTGCGTTATCAATTGAGCCACCAGCGGAATCCGGCGCATGCTCGACGTGCCCATTGCCCGCACCAGTCGGCGCGTGGGGATCAGCCGTTGGCATGTCGTGAGCCGGTCGGCCTGAGGAATGTGTATCCGTTTCCAGCATTTGCCCCGTGCCGCTCTTGGCAGCGGGGTCCGGTCTCCAGGCATCGCCCGCAGATCCGTCGCGGGCTACACCTGGGTCGTGTCCACTTCCGGCCACACTCCCTGGTTCTGACGGCTCATCCACTCCGCGTGCGACATCGCCACGCTCGACAACCAGTCCGTCGGATCCGTTGCCAGGGTGCGCTTCTCGATCGTGAGTGGGTGGTGTTGGGTCGGTTCCGGGGGATCGGTCAGTGACTCCGCCGTCAGCTGGTACGTGATCGTCTGGTCGTTCTCCTGGATGCGCTGAACCGTGATCGTCCACAGGTACGGATAGATCTGGCTGCCCGCTCGCTTGATCCCCGTCTGCTTGAACGTCGTGTACGCGTCCGCCACCATCCTCTCCGACCAACTCGGGTACTGATACACGATCCCCGTCTCCGAATCGATCACCAGACGGCCCAGTCCCACCGCCTGGCCCGTCGCCATCTGTTCTGGGCTCAGGACTTTCGTCGCCACCCATCCCTGCGGGATCTGTCGCACCTGGAACGTCTCGGTGGGCGACATCTGCGCCAGATATGCCAGCGCTTGTTCCCTGGTTTCCAGTTCCACCATGGTGCATTCCTCCACTGGGTTCGATCGGAGTGAAATTCAGGTACGACGATTCCTCGACCATCCAGGCAGGTGGATGATCGGAGGTGATCCCTTGCTGGGGGTCCCACCACACGGGGTGGCTTGCTCCTTCGGGATACACGATGACCGTTGCGTGAGAACCGTCAGTGACCGGCCTGCCATCGGGGTGGTAAAGGCGGTCCCCGGTATGGAAATCGCGCGCATGCCAACCGTTGACGACCAAGGCGGACGACCCCGGCCCGAGATTGTCGATGTACTGATGAAGAGCATTGAAGTGGTCCGCGATGGTGGGATTCAAGAACGTGTGTTCAGGGATGTGTTTGAACTCGAGCAGCCCGCCACCGAGCCAGTCCTCTGCCCGGCGTAGCCCGCCCTGTTCACCCGATCGCCTGTCGATCGTGCCGTCGGGCAACCTATCTGGATGCCGTGGGGCGGAGACTGTCGGATCTCCCCTGAACGAGGAGAGGGCCGAGAGCGAGCTATCGAGGCAGTTGTTGTCGCGCCCCGGAACTGACGGTCCGCCATCGTTGACGAGCTGTCCGTAGTCGTTCGTCCTCGGGTCGGCGTGGGCGATGTAGTTGCCCTGTTGGTCTCGGAGTGCATCCTCGACCGCACGCTGGTAGGCGGGATTCTCCACACGCCGAAGCTCACCCGGCCCATACGTCCGCGCATCCGCCGGGTTGCCTACGGGTCCAGGAGGATTCGTGGGTTGGTTAGGTGTGTTCCCGGCGTCGTGGTTCGGATGTGAACCAGGAGGATCGGGCTGATGGGCGATGGGCGCACTTGGTGTGGCGTGAGAGGTTGGGTGCGATGGCGGCGCGCCATCTCGCGTACCGTCGCCTGACTTCGGCGTTGATGACTCCGTACCCGGACGTGCGGTCTCACTTGCCGGCGACAGGTGTTGTGCCGCTGCGGGACTGACCGGTGCGGACGGGGTGTTGCCCAACGCCGGACTGACAGGTGCTGCCGGAGTGCTCCCCGGGCCTGGTCCCGCACTGGCCGGCGTCGGCGTCCGCGGAATCTCCGATGAACCCGCCTGCGGTGCTTTGGATTCGGGCG
The DNA here is from genome assembly GCF_000620625.1 of Mycobacterium sp. URHB0044. Taxonomy (GTDB): domain Bacteria; phylum Actinomycetota; class Actinomycetes; order Mycobacteriales; family Mycobacteriaceae; genus Mycobacterium. The sequence goes on from NZ_JIAW01000010.1 coordinate 133,216, forward strand.
TGCGTGTCGGAGACTCCGAGTTCGGCCCTTTGTTGGCCGGGCCGTCCGACGGGCTGTGCACCCCACCCCCGGTGTGCGGCGCCATCGGCATGCCGCCTGCCATGGGAGTGGGCCCGGTTGCTGCCGGCTCATGCGGCCGGGCGTCGGCGTAGCCCGGCGCGTGTGTCGGTTCGTGCGCTGCCGGAGATTCGGTCGTGGGCGTGTGAGCGGCAGGCTGATGGTCGGCGGGGATTTGGGCACCGTTGCCCGGCCCTCCGGTGTTGCCGTCGGCTGGCTGGTGACTCTCGCTCGGCGCGTAGTTGCCGTCGGCCCTCGGCTCGGCCACACCATTCCCGTGTGATTCCGGGATCGCCGGCGAGTGCTCTGACGGTGCCGGTCCGGATTCGGATGGGGACCTGCCGCTATCAGGCGTAGGGCTCGACGATTCGGGCGCATGCTGGGTGCTGGGTGGCGTCGAGTCACCAGGAGAAGGCGCGTGGCTGGGCGTCGACGGTTCCGAAACACGCGGTGGGTCAACGGGACCCGGCCAACTAGACGTCGGAGCGGGTCCGTCCACACGCCCCGGCCCCGAATCCGACGGACCGACGTGCTGCCCACCCGGCGGATCGGGTGGTCCAGCGCCCCCGCCGGATCCGTGACCGTTGCCGCCTCCCGGCGTGCCCGAGGGTCCCGGCGGGTCGGGCGGCCCGGCCGGGGCGCCGACGCCCGCTGGTGACTTGGGCGCGTCGATGCCGTTGGGTGTGGACGGGCCGACGAGCGAGTCGGGGACCGCCCCTGGCTTGAACTCGGGGATCTCCGGACGCCCAGGCCCGGCCCCTGGGACGTTCTCGAATGTCGGCAGGTTGCTGTCGCCGCGTCCCAACCCGGGCAGGTCCGAGAGCCTGGGGAGTCGTCCCTCCTCAGCAAGTCTGCTGCCGTACCTGAGGCCCTTCGCAATGGCACCCGTCTTGGTCGCCGCGCCGCCGGGAACGAAGAGCATTCCGATGTTGAACCCCGCTTCGCCGACGCCCCTGCCCGGGTGGTCACCCGTCAACTGGTCGTAGGCGATGAACTGCTTGCCCATGTTCAGCAGCACGTCGTCGAGCGTCGATGGATCCTCTGCCACCGACATGGCCATCTCGGCCATGCCCTTCCAGGTGTCGGGATCGGCCAGCGACACCAAACCCGACACGGTGCCAATCAGGCCGTTGACCACACCGAGCTGGAAGTCGGTGTAGTAGGTGACGCCGTCGGCGAGTGCGTTTCCCACTTCATCGCCGAACGTTGCGACCAAAGCCTCGCGTACGTACTTCTGGAAGACGTCCAACGCGTCGCCGAGGGCCTTGGTGAGATCGGAGAGCAGTCCGACGATTCCCTTGACCTCGTTCTGGAAGTTCTCCAGGACCGTGCCGACGTCGTCGGCGACCTGGCGCAGGATGTCGTCAGCTTCGCCGGTGAAGATGCCCGTGATCGAGTCCACCAGACCGTCGAGGGAGATCCTGTCCAAGAGGCGGCGGATGGCGTCCTGGGTCTTCTGCACGCCGTTGGCGAAATCGTCGGTGTTTGTCGCGATGGCGGACGCGAGCGTCGACATCCCCGACAATTGCTCACCGATCGCCCCGAGCGCCTTCCCGATTTGCCCCGCCTCGGGGATCTGTAGTTGCGACAGTGCGGCTTTCAACTCGGTGAGCTCGGTGTCGAACGCAGACAGGCCGGTTGCAAAGTTCTTCCACTGTGCCGCGGTGAGGTGCATCAGCGACGGATTGCCCGTCGGCCACGTCATGACCGCGCCCGCAAATGGCCCTATCCCCGGTATCGCGTTGAGAAACCCCTCGATCAGCCACCACTTCGCCGGCGGGGTGACGATCGCCCCGCTCGGGCCCGTAGGCGCGTCGACTGCCTTCGTCTCACTCGGTTCAGGACCCACGGAGCCCATGGGCCCGCCTCCGCCGATGGTCGACGCAGCGTCGGCGTTCTTGTAGTTGTAACCCGTCGCCTCCACGCGGCGCCCGGTGGACTTGAAGGCGTTCGCTGCCCAGGCCAGCGCATCGGCGAACTTCTGCGCATCGTCCCCATAGGTCAACCCGAAGTGGGCCCCGGCCGGATCCCACCCCGAAGCGATTCCACTACCCAGCGCCGCGCCAAGAGCAGTCGACAGCGCATCGAGCTGCGTGCCAATCGAACTCATCCGCTGGCCCGCACGCAGCAGCACCTCCGGATCGATCTCGATCCGGCCGGCGGTTACTGCGCCCACATCTCCCCGTTCTTCTTGACCGCGTCCGCGTAGTTCTTCTCCGCTGCCTGGGCGATCTTCTTCAACTGCTCGAGCGACGTATTCATCTGCTCGGCGCCCGTATCCCACTGCTGCTGTGCCTGCGCCTGCTGGTCCGACGCCTCGCTGTGCCACGTCGCCCGCAACTTGGCCATGGCCTGGTCAACGTCGGAGAGGACCTCGGTGACGTCTTTTTGGAACTTCTGCATGCGATCGATGGCGGCCAGCATCTGAGCGAAGTCGACTATCAGCTCACTCATCGCGTCCTCTTGATCGCTTGGTCGCTCGACGGCGTCGGGGCACCGCGATCGGCGGATGGAGGCGTGACCGGCGCGGTTCCGACCGATAGGTCACCGGAAGGTGCTGCGGCACTGTCGGGTTCGCCGTCACGCTTCTCGGATTGATTGGGACGCTCGCGTCCATCGCCCGCCGCGCCTTCGGGATCCTTCTCGGCAGACGCGTCGCCTTGGTCATGAGCCTGGGCGGCTTGCTGCGCCAGCCCCGCCGCCAGTTGCGCGGCCTGCTGCACGAAACCGGCGGCCGCTTGCCCGACCTGAGTGAGTGGTTGGACGGCGGCCTGTCCCAGTTGCGACGCCGACGACATCGCCTGCTGCACGCCACCAGCCGACTGTCCCGTCGCGGCTGCGCCACCGGTGTTGCTCGCGCCACCGCCGTCGCCCAGCCCGAGGTCGGGCGGGCCACCTGCTGGGCTACCGCCGCCGCTGCCCGTCGACCCATTCGAACCCTGAACCGTCGAGCCGATGGCCTCGGCGCCCGACTCATCGGTCCTGGCGTATTCCTTGCCTGCGATCGTCAACAGCTCCGACATCCGCTGCAAGCCCGTGACGACCTGCTCCGCCCCGCTGTGCCACTGGTCCCACACGGGCCCGTACGCCGACGCCGCCCCGCCCTTCCAGCCGGAGCCCAGCAGTTGCTTGGTCTCGTCGTCCACGCTCGCCAAACCGTCCCGCAGACGGCCCGCGGCGTCGTCCAGACGTGCTGCTGCGAGGTGCAACTCGGACACGACGACCTCGACCGACTGCCCCACCCCGACGGACCTCCAGTGACTAGACGGCTGGCTGAGGAAAGCCTATCGGCGGTCAAGGGGGGTCCGATGCGGCAGTTACGCTTCGCCCGTGCTCATCGCGATCGAAGGCGTCGACGGCGCGGGCAAGAACACCCTTACCCAGGGGTTGCGTGCCGGCTTCGAAGCGGCCGGGCGGTCGGTGACGAGCCTGGCGTTCCCGCGCTACAAGCAATCGGTGCACGCCGATCTGGCCGCCGAGGCCTTGCACGGCGCGCACGGCGACCTGGCCCAATCCGTCTACGCCATGGCGATGCTGTTCGCCCTCGACCGGGCCGACGCCCGCGACGAGATCGGCCGGCTGTGCGCCGAGTACGACGTCGTCATCCTCGACCGCTACGTCGCCTCCAACGCCGCCTACAGCGCTGCGCGGCTGCACCAGCCCGTCGACGGCGACGTGGTGGAGTGGGTGCGCGCCCTCGAGTTCGACAGGTTCGCCATGCCGATCCCGGACTGGCAGGTGCTGCTGGCGGTGCCGACCGAGCTGGCCGCGCAACGGGCGCAAAACCGTGCCGACACCGACGCCGACCGTGCCCGCGACGCCTACGAACGCGACGACGGCCTGCAGCGCCGCACCAACGAGGCGTACGCCGCGCTGGCCGCCGCCGACTGGGGCGGGCGCTGGGTCGTGGCCGGACCGGACGTCGATCCACTGGAACTCGCGCGGACCCTGGCCGGCTGACCGGCCCCAGCGGGCAAAACACGCGGTGTGGTATCCCGGCTTTATCGCGATTCGGTGACACCATGGACACCATGAGGCAAAGGATCCTGGTCGTCGATGACGACCCATCGCTCGCCGAGATGCTGACGATCGTGCTGCGAGGGGAAGGGTTCGACACCGCGGTCATCGGCGACGGCACCCAGGCCCTCACCGCCGTCCGCGAGCTGCGGCCCGATCTCGTGCTGCTCGATCTCATGCTGCCCGGCATGAACGGCATCGACGTATGCCGGGTGCTGCGCGCCGACTCGGGTGTGCCGATCGTGATGCTCACCGCCAAGACCGACACCGTCGACGTGGTGCTGGGTCTGGAGTCCGGCGCCGACGACTACGTCATGAAGCCGTTCAAGCAGAAGGAACTCGTCGCGCGGGTGCGGGCACGGCTGCGTCGCAACGACGACGGGCCCGCCGAGATGCTGTCGATCGCCGACATCGACATCGACGTCCCCGCTCACAAGGTCACTCGGATGGACGAGCAGATCTCGCTGACGCCGCTGGAGTTCGACCTGTTGGTGGCGTTGGCGCGCAAACCACGGCAGGTGTTTACTCGGGATGTGCTGCTCGAACAGGTGTGGGGGTACCGACACCCCGCTGACACCCGTTTGGTGAACGTGCACGTCCAGCGGTTGAGGGCGAAGGTCGAGAAGGATCCGGAGAACCCGCAGGTGGTGCTCACCGTTCGAGGAGTGGGATACAAGGCCGGACCCCCATGATTTGGGGCTCGAGGCGGCGCATCCGCAGTCGCTCGGCGCCAATGCTGCGCGGGCTCGGAGCGCTTAGTCGAGCGTTGAGCTTCGCGTGGCGCCGCTCACTGCAGCTGCGCGTGGTGTCGATGACCCTCGGGCTGTCCCTGGCCGTCATCCTGGTCCTCGGTTTCGTGCTGACCAGTCAGGTCACCGACCGCATCCTCGAGGTCAAGGTGCGCGCCGCGACCGAGGAGATCGAGCGGGCCCGCAATACGGTCAGCGGCATCGTCGGCGGCGAGGAGACCCGCTCGCTGGATAGCAGCCTGCAGTTGGCCCGCAACACGCTGATCGACCGCAAGGCCGACTCGGGTGCCGGCTTGGCCGGCGCGTTCGACGCCGTGTTGGTGGTGCCCGGCGACGGCCCTCGGGCGGCGACCGCAGCGGGTCCCGTCGCCCAGGTGCCCAATACGTTGCGCGACTTCGTCAAGGCCGGTCAGGTCAGTTATCAGTACGCAACCGTGCACACCGACGGCTTCAACGGGCCCGCCCTGATCGTCGGCAGCCCCACCTCGTCACCGGTCACGAATCTCGAGCTGTACCTGATCTTTCCGTTGAACAACGAGGAGAGCACCATCGCCCTGGTGCGCGGCACCATGGTCACCGGCGGCATCGTGCTGCTCGGCCTGCTGGCGGCCATCGCGCTGTTGGTGGCGCGTCAGATCGTGCTCCCCGTGCGGTCGGCGTCACGGATCGCCGAGCGGTTCGCCGAGGGGCACCTCACCGAGCGGATGCCGGTGCGCGGCGAGGACGACATGGCACGGCTGGCGGTGTCGTTCAACGACATGGCCGAGAGCCTGTCGCGACAGATCACCCAACTCGAGGAGTTCGGAAACCTGCAGCGGCGCTTCACCTCCGACGTCAGCCACGAGCTGCGGACGCCGTTGACGACGGTGCGCATGGCCGCCGACCTGATCTACGACCACAGCGACGACCTGGAACCGGCGCTGCGGCGGTCGACGGAGTTGATGGTCAGCGAGCTCGACCGGTTCGAGACGCTGCTCAACGACCTTCTCGAGATCTCCCGCCACGACGCCGGCGTCGCCGAGCTGTCGGTGGAATCCGAGGATCTGCGCTCGGTGGTGGAGAGCGCGCTCGACAACGTCGGCCATCTCGCCAACGACGCCGGCGTCGACCTGATCGTCGACCTGCCTGCGACCGAGGTCATCGCCGAGGTCGATCCCCGTCGGGTGGAACGGATCCTGCGCAACCTCATCGCCAACGCCATCGACCACGCCGAGCGCAAACCGGTGCGGATCCGGATGCTCGCCGACGAGGACACCGTCGCAGTCACGGTGCGCGACTACGGCGTCGGCCTGCGTCCCGGCGAGGAGAAGCTCGTCTTCAGCCGCTTCTGGCGGTCCGACCCATCACGCGTGCGACGCTCCGGCGGCACCGGCCTCGGCTTGGCGATCAGCATCGAGGACGCCCGGCTGCACCAGGGCCGGCTGGAGGCCTGGGGTGAACCGGGCAAGGGCGCGTCGTTTCGACTGACCCTGCCGCTGGTGCGCGGACACAAGGTGACCACCAGCCCGTTGCCGCTCAAACCCGTTGGGCCCGACCGGCCCCCGCGTCGGCAGGCTCCCAAACGCGAACCGGCGGGGGAGCGGGCGTGAGACGCTTCCTGGCGGTGGCGTCGCTGCTGCTGATGGTGTTCACGACGGCAGGGTGTGCGGGCGTGCCGAGCTCCTCGGCCCCGCAGGCCATAGGCACCGTGGACCGGCCGGCCCCGCCCAGCCTGCCCACCCCGACGCCGGGCATGGATCCCGACGTGCTGCTGCGCGAATTCCTCAAGGCCACCGCAGATCCCGCGAACCGTCACCTCGCGGCGCGGCAGTTCCTCACCGAGTCGGCGTCACGATCGTGGGACGACGCCGGCAGCGCGCTGCTGATCGACCGCGTGGTGTTCGTCGAAACCCGCGGCCCGGAACGGGTTTCGGCCCACATGCGCGCCGACATCCTGGGCTCGCTTTCCGACATGGGGGTGTTCGAGACGGGCGAGGGCGCGTTGCCCGATCCTGGCCCCATCGAACTGGTCAAGACGCCCGGCGGCTGGCGCATCGACAGCCTGCCCAACGGCGTCTTCCTGGATTGGCAGCAGTTCCAGCAGACCTACAAGCGCAACACCCTGTACTTCGTCGACCCGACCGGCAAGACCGTCGTGCCCGACCCGCGCTACGTGGCGGTATCCGATCCGGACCTGCTGGCCACCGAGTTGGTGACGAAGCTGGTCTCCGGTCCGCGGCCCGAGATGGACAAGACGGTGCGCAACCTGCTCGGTCCGCCGCTGCGCCTGCGCGGTCCGGTCACGCGCGCCGACGGCGGCAAGACCGGAGTGGGCCGCGGCTACGGCGGCGCGCGCGTCGACCTGGAGAACCTGTCGACCACCGACCCGCACAGCAGGCAATTGCTTGCGGCCCAGATCATCTGGACGTTGTCACGGGCGGGCATCAACGGCCCCTACGTGCTCAACGCCGACGGCGCCGCGCTGGACGACCGGTTCGCCGACGGGTGGAACACCTCGGACGTGGCGGCCACCGACCCCGGCGCCGACGCGGGCGCCGCCGCGGGACTGCACGCCCTGGTGGGCGGGTCCATGGTGTCGATGGACGGCCAGAAGGCCCCGCGCGTGGCCGGCTCGTTCGGGCAGATGCCGAACCAGACGGCCGCGTCGCTGTCCCGCAGCGGGCAGGAAGCCTCGTCGGTGGTGACGCTGCGGCCGGGCGCGCCCGACATGGCGTCGTCGCTGTGGGTCGGACAGGTGGGCGGCGTTGCGGCCCAAGCCCTGGACGGACGGACGGTGTCGCGGCCCAGCTGGTCGCTCGACGACGCAGTCTGGGTCGTCGTGGACGGCAACAACGTCGTGCGGGTGATCCAGGAGGCGGCTTCGGGGCTGCCCGCCCGAATCCCCGTCGACGTCACCGCCGTATCCGTGCGCTTCCCTGGCCCGATCGCCGAACTGCAACTGTCACGGGACGGGACCCGCGCCGCGATGGTCATCGCCGGTCAGGTCATCCTGGCCAGCGTCGAGCAGACCCAGGGGGGCCAGTACGCCCTGACCTACCCGCGCCGGCTGGGCTTCGGCCTTGGCGACACCGCGGTGTCGCTGTCTTGGCGCACCGGCGACGACATCGTGGTGAGCCGCACGGATTCCCAGCATCCGGTGTCCTACGTCAATCTCGACGGCGTCAACTCCGACGGTCCGAGCCGCAACCTGCTGGCTCCGGTGTCGACGGTGGCGGCCAACCCGTCGACGGTGTACGTGGCCGATCAGCGTGGCGTGCTTCAGCTTTCGGGCGCCGCAGCCGAAGACGATCCGGCGTGGGCCGAAGTCCGGCCGCTGATGATCGCCGGGGCGCTGCCGGTGCTGCCGGGCTGAGCCTCCCGCGTCAAGCCTCGGACGCGCCCGCCATCAACCGGTGCAGGCGACCCATCACGTCGGGGTAACGCTTGAGGTGCGCACCGCCGTTGAGGTCGAGCACCTCACCGGTCAGCCACGGCGACTTGGTCATGAACAGCACCGCCTCGGCGATGTCCTCGGGTGTGCCGGTGCGGCCGAGCGCGGTGTTCTCCGCATAGTCCTCGACCGTTCCTGGAATCATCGCCGCGCCCTCGGTCAGCGGGGTGAGCACGAAGCCCGGCGCGACGGCGTTGACGCGGATGCCGCGTGACGCGAACTCCAAGGCCGCGACCTGGGTGAGCATCGACAGTCCCGCCTTGGCGGCGCAGTAGGCGCTCATTCCCGCGGCGGGCTGGCGGGCGTTGAGCGACGAGATCCACACCAGCGCACCGTCGTCCCGCAGCTGACGCCCCGCGTACTTCGCGACGATCAACGATCCCGTCAGACAGACGTCGACGACGGACCGGAACTGGTCGACCGGCATGTCGACGATGAGGCTCATGTTGCTGAAGCCGGCCGTGGTGACGACGACGTCCAGCGGGCCGGTCTTCTCGAACAGGGCCGCCACCGAGTCCTCGTCGGTGACGTCGACCCCCGCGCCGGCATGGGCCGGCCCGAGTTCCGTCGCGCGGGCCGCGGCGCCGTCGGCGTTGAGGTCGGTCACCGTCACCCGGCAGCCGTCCGACGCCAGGGCCTTGGCCGTCGCCCACCCGATGCCCGACGCACCGCCGATGACGAGTGCCGTCCGCACGCTTCCGTTCTCGGTCACTGAAGCCTCCACTTCGCCCGCACGACTGACGCCGCAACCGTAAGTGATACGGCAGCGGCCTCGGATGCGAACCGTCAGACCCCACGGGCACACTGCGGGAGTGCTGGTCGACCTGGTCCTGCCGATCGAGTGCGGTGGCTGTGGCGCGCCGTCCACCCGGTGGTGCGACAACTGCGCGCGGGCGCTGGCGGTCGCCCCCGACGAGCCGGCCCTGGTGACGCCGCGGCTCGACCCGGGCGTGCCCGTCTTCGCGTTGGGCCGCTACGCCGGCGTCCGTCGCGAAGCCATCGTCGCTGCCAAGGAACGGGGCCGCACCGACCTCATCCGACCACTCTCCGCGGCGCTGCACGACGGGTTGGATCGGCTACTGGCGTGGGGCATCGTCGAGACACCGTTGACCCTGGTGCCCGCACCCACCCGCCGGTCGGCTGCCCGGCGCCGAGGCGGAGACCCCGTCACCAGGATGGCGCTGGCCTCGGCGCCCAACGGGACGACCGTGTCGGCCGCGCTGCGGATCCGCGCGTTCACCCGCGACTCGGTCGGGCTTTCGGCGGACGACCGGCAGCGCAACATCGCAGGCCGGGTCGTGCTGCGGCGGCAGATCCGCGGCGACGTACTGCTGGTGGACGACGTGGTCACCACCGGAGCCACCGCGGACGAGTCGGTGCGGGTGCTGCACGCCGCGGGCGCCCGGGTCGCGGCCGTCCTGGCCATCGCACACGCTTGACCCGCACGGCCGGAGCGATCGACGGCGACGGCAATTACCGCGATGTCAGCTCGACGTGAAGAGTTCAAAACACGTGCCCGGAATTAGTGGCACTGGCAGGTGAACACGGACTACCGTCGGGGCCAACCACCCGTGAATAACTCACGGAGGCGTTGATCACACCAGCGCCACATCGCCTGACCGCGGTAGGAGGTGAGTCCTCGACACCTTGCGCCGGTGGGCGGCGATAGCACGGCCCTTCGGTGCGGTTCCTTCACTAGCCGGGCACGCTGAGCGTGCGACGCCGAAGAGAAACGAGTTGCCAAGTATGTCAACACAATCCGTGGAAACCGACCGTTCGACGATGGTCATGGTCGATGACGAGCCCGCAGCCGCGCTTCGCGCCGAGGTCGTCGTCAAGGGCCGAAACGTCGAGATCCCCGATCACTTCCGCACCTACGTCTCCGAGAAGCTGTCGCGCCTGGAGCGCTTCGACCGCACCATCTACCTGTTCGACGTCGAACTCGACCACGAGAAGAACCGACGTCAACGCAAGAACTGCCAGCATGTCGAGATCACCGCCCGCGGTCGGGGCCCCGTTGTGCGCGGCGAAGCCTGCGCCGACAGCTTCTACGCAGCTCTGGAGGGGGCGGTCTGCAAGCTGGAGAACCGGCTGCGCCGCAGCAAGGACCGGCGCAAGATCCACTACGGCGACAAGAGGCCGGTATCAGTGGCCGAGGCCACCGCCACCATTCCGCTGCAGGACGAGGCGCCCAGCCACGACGCGACGCCCGCCTACGAGGCGGTGCCCGCGGCCGACGTCGCGGTCGACGACCACGAACCCGGCCGGATCGTGCGCACCAAGGAGCACGCCGCCCGGCCGATGACCGTCGACGATGCCCTCTACGAGATGGAACTCGTCGGCCACGACTTCTTCCTGTTCCACGACAAGGAGAGCGACAAGCCATCCGTGGTGTACCGGCGGCATGCCTATGACTACGGGTTGATCCGGCTGGCGTGATCGCTCTCGCCTGACCCGGACGGCCCATCTGGCCTGCTTACGCTGGCTGCTTCGGCCAGTCACCTACGATGGACTTTTGTCGAACCACTAGTTCCATCGAGCCCCTAGGGGAAGTTAGCGTGCTGTCGAAGTTGCTCCGTCTCGGTGAAGGCCGCATGGTCAAGCGCCTCCGCAAGGTCGCCGACTATGTGAACACCTTGTCCGACGACGTCGAGAAGCTGTCCGACGCCGAGCTGCGCGCCAAGACCGACGAGTTCAAGAAGCGCGTCGCTGATGGTGCCGATCTCGACGACCTGCTGCCCGAGGCCTTCGCGGTGGCCCGCGAGGCCGCGTGGCGGGTGCTCAACCAGCGCCCGTTCGACGTTCAGGTGATGGGCGGCGCCGCCCTGCACTTCGGCAACGTCGCGGAGATGAAGACCGGCGAGGGCAAGACGCTGACCTGCGTGCTGCCCGCCTATCTCAACGCGCTGGGCGGCAACGGCGTCCACGTCGTCACGGTCAACGACTATCTGGCCAAACGCGACAGCGAGTGGATGGGTCGCGTGCACCGGTTCCTTGGTCTCGACGTCGGCGTCATCCTGGCGCAGATGACGCCCGACCAGCGCCGGGTCGCGTACGCCGCCGACATCACCTACGGCACCAACAATGAGTTCGGATTCGACTACCTGCGCGACAACATGGCGCACTCGGTCGAGGACATGGTGCAGCGCGGGCACAACTTCGCCGTCGTCGACGAGGTCGACTCCATCCTGATCGACGAGGCCAGAACCCCGCTGATCATCTCCGGCCCCGCCGACGGCGCCTCCAACTGGTACCTCGAGTTCGCGCGGATCGCGCCGCTGATGGAGAAGGACGTCCACTACGAGGTGGACCTGCGCAAGCGCACCATCGGCGTGCTCGAGATCGGCGTGGAGTTCGTCGAGGACCAACTGGGCATCGACAACCTCTACGAGGCCGCCAACTCACCGCTGGTGAGCTACCTCAACAACGCCATCAAGGCCAAGGAGCTGTTCCAGCGCGACAAGGACTACATCGTCCGCGACGGTGAAGTGTTGATCGTCGACGAGTTCACCGGCCGTGTATTGCTGGGCCGGCGCTACAACGAAGGCATGCACCAGGCCATCGAGGCCAAGGAGCACGTCGAGATCAAGGCCGAGAACCAGACGCTGGCCACCATCACGCTGCAGAACTACTTCCGCCTCTACGACAAGCTCTCGGGCATGACCGGCACCGCCCAGACCGAGGCCGCCGAGTTGCACGAGATCTACGGGCTGGGCGTCGTGCCCATCCCGACCAACCGGCCGATGGTCCGCACCGATCAGTCCGACCTGATCTACAAGACCGAAGAGGCCAAGTACATCGCCGTCGTCGACGACGTGGTCGAGCGGTACGAGAAGGGCCAGCCGGTCCTCATCGGCACCACCAGCGTGGAGCGCTCGGAGTACCTGTCCAAGCAGTTCACCAAGCGGCGGGTGCCGCACAACGTGTTGAACGCGAAGTTCCACGAGCAGGAAGCCGGCATCATCGCGGAGGCCGGGCGGCGCGGTGCAATCACGGTCGCCACCAACATGGCCGGCCGCGGTACCGACATCGTGCTCGGCGGCAACGTCGACTTCCTCGCCGACAAGCGGCTGCGCGACAACGGCCTCGACCCCGTCGAGACGCCCGAGGACTACGAAGCCGCCTGGGACCAGGTGCTCCCCAAGATCAAGGCCGAAGTCGAGGAAGAAGCCGATCAGGTGCGCGAGGCCGGCGGCCTCTACGTGCTGGGCACCGAGCGGCACGAATCGCGACGCATCGACAACCAGCTGCGCGGTCGTTCCGGCCGCCAGGGCGACCCCGGCGAGTCGCGGTTCTACCTGTCGCTCGGTGACGAGCTGATGCGACGGTTCAACGGCGAGACGTTGGAGTCCTTGCTCAATCGGCTGAACCTGCCCGACGACGTGCCGATCGAAGCCAAGATGGTCAGCCGCGCGATCAAGAGCGCGCAGACGCAGGTGGAGCAGCAGAACTTCGAGGTCCGCAAGAACGTCCTCAAGTACGACGAGGTGATGAACCAGCAGCGCAAGGTCATCTACGCCGAGCGCCGTCGCATCTTGGAGGGTGAGGACGTCCAGGACCAGGCCCACAAGATGCTGGTCGACGTCGTCACCGCCTACGTCGACGGCGCCACCGCGGAGGGCTACTCCGAGGACTGGGATCTCGAGGCGTTGTGGACCGCGCTGAAGATGCTCTATCCCGTCGGCATCGACCATCACGACCTGATCGACGGCGGCGCCGTTGGCGAGCCCGGTGAGCTGACCCGTGACGAGTTGCTCGACGCGCTCATTGCGGACGCCGAGCGTGCGTACGCGGTCCGCGAGGCGGAGCTGACCGAGATCGGCGGCGAGAACGCGATGCGTCAACTCGAGCGCAGCGTCCTGCTGACCACCGTGGACCGCAAGTGGCGCGAACACCTCTACGAGATGGACTACCTCAAGGAGGGCATCGGGCTGCGGGCGATGGCCCAGCGCGATCCGTTGGTCGAGTACCAGCGCGAGGGTTACGACATGTTCATGGGCATGCTCGACGGGCTGAAGGAAGAGTCGGTCGGGCTGTTGTTCAACGCCCAGGTCCAGGCGGCGGCGGCACCCACCGTTGCCCCCGTCGCGGCCCCGCCGAACCTCGCGCAGTTCGCTGCGGACGCGGCAGCGAAGGCGCAGGAGGCCAGCTCTGGCGCCGTGGCCACCGAGGAACGTCCGAAGCAGCCGCCGCCCGCGTTGCGGGTCAAGGGAATCGAGGACGGCGACGCGCCGCCGCTGACCTACACCGGGCCATCCGAGGACGGCTCCGCAGAGGTGCAGCGTCAAGGCGGCAGGCACGCCGCGCCGACGAACGGCGGTTCGCGCCGGGAGCGGCGTGAGGCCGCGCGCAAGCAGGGGCGCGACGTACCCAAGGCCCGACGGGGCTAGGACGGCCGCGTTCGTCAACCGATCTGCAACGCCGTGACGAGCCAACGCCCTCCGACGATCTCGATCCGGGCGGCGATGGCCCGCACCCTGGACCCCCGCGTGTAGGTGGCGAAGACCTCGGCCGCCGTTGCCTCACCGTCGGCGTCGGCCGCCGTGCGCATCCGCACCCGGCGCAACACGGCGCCGTCGGAAGATCTGGTTCGCGTCATCGCCACGACGGCGTCGATCAGCGTCGGCGCCAGCAGCGGCCGCAGTTGGGCGACGGGCCTGCGCCGGTCGATCACTTCGAGGATCCGCCGCAGCGCGGTGTCGGTGAAGACGGCCGCGGCGCGTGGTGGTGGTGACTCGCGGGCCGGGGGAGCGGGGACCGGCCGCAGCCGCCGCGGGGTGTGCCTGTGTAGCGCTGCGGGACGCGGCGGTGGACACACGGCGGCCGTGCCGACGAGCGGTGGTTCGTAGTCGATGATCGGCGAGGTGAAGGAATTTGCCGGGGCGAGCGAAGCGACGGGGGATGTCTGCGGGGCGAGCGAAGCGACGGGGGATGTCTGCGGGGCGAGCGAAGCGACGGGGGATGTCTGCGGGGCGAGCGAAGCGACGGGGGATGTGTCAGCAACGGGTAGACGTGATGCGGTCACGGTGGGTCTCCAGCAGTCGGGGTGAACACGAGGGCATCTGCTGGAGAGTCGCAGATGCTCTCATGATCCCACGGGGCGCGGACACGCTCGTGCACCCGTGATGCAGGGCAGGTGTTTCTCCGGTTACCGTGACGGGGTTCAGACGTCGAGCAAGGGGGAGGCCAGCGCCGTCATGGTGACGAGGTTGTCGGCGTCCGATGCGGCCTTCTACAGGCTGGAGAATTCGTCAACGCCGATGTACGTGGGTTCGCTCTCGATCCTGCGCAAGCCGCGCAGCGGGTTGAGCTACGAGACCCTGCTGGCCACCGTCGAGCAACGGTTGCCGCAGATTCCGCGGTACCGCCAGAAGGTGCGCGAGGTGGCGCTGGGCCTGGCGCGGCCGGTGTGGGTCGACGATCCCGAATTCGACATCACCTATCACATTCGGCGTTCGGCGTTGCCGTCGCCGGGCAGCGACGCCCAACTGCACGATCTCGTCGCGCGACTCGGGTCGCGGCAGCTGGACAAGTCACGTCCGCTGTGGGAGATGTACCTGGTCGAGGGGCTGGCGAAGAACCGCATCGCCCTCTATACGAAGTCGCATCAGGCGCTCGTCAACGGCATGACGGCGCTGGAGATCGGGCACGTCATCGCCGATCGGACCCAGAAGCCGCCCGAGTTCGGGGAGGACATCTGGATTCCCGCGCGGGAGCCCAGCGACGCGCGGCTGACGGCCGGTGCCGTCGGTGAATGGGTCACCCGGCCGACCACCCAGCTCGCCGCTGTCCGCTCCGCGGTCACGGACGTGGTCACCAACAGCGGGCAACTGGCCGAGGTGGGGCGCCGGTTCGCCGACGTCGCCCGCACGGTCGCGCGCGGCACCGCACCCAGCAGCCCACTGAATACCACCGTGTCGCGAAACCGCCGGTTCGCCGTCGCGAGCCACCAGCTCGAGGACTACCGCCAACTGCGCGCCCGCTACGACTGCGATGTCAACGACGTCGTGCTCGCCGTCGTGGCAGGCGCCCTGCGGTACTGGCTGATGTCACGCGGCGAGCCGGTGACGTCGGCCTCGATGGTGCGGGCGATGGCGCCGATGTCGGTGTATCCCGACGGTGAGCTCGACGGGGTCGGGCCGGGTCAGGCCATCAGCGAGGTGTCGCCATTCCTGGTCGACCTGCCCGTCGGCGAGGGCAACGCGGTGGTGCGGCTGTCGCAGATCGCCCATGCCACCGAATCGCACCCGACCGCGGCCAGCCTCGTCGACGCCAGAACGATCGTCACGCTGTCGGGGTTTGGTCCACCCACGCTGCACGCCATGGGAATTCGCGTTGCGACCAGTTTCTCGGCGCGACAGTTCAATCTGTTGATCACCAATGTGCCTGGCGCGCAGAAGCAGATGTACCTCGCGGGAACCAAGCTGCTGGAGACCTACGCGGTGCCACCGCTGCTACACGACCAGGTGA
This sequence comes from Mycobacterium sp. URHB0044, assembly GCF_000620625.1. Classification (GTDB taxonomy): domain Bacteria; phylum Actinomycetota; class Actinomycetes; order Mycobacteriales; family Mycobacteriaceae; genus Mycobacterium. Next base: position 148,939 of record NZ_JIAW01000010.1, read on the forward strand.
TGGCGATCGGCGTGACGTCCTACAACGGCATGCTGTACTTCGGCATCAACGCCGACCGCGACGCGATGAGCGACGTGGACGTGCTGCCCGTTCTGTTGCGTGAATCGCTCGACGAATTGCTGGAGGCTGCACGCTAATCGGCGTTCGGGGCTAGTGCCGCTACAGTCGCCTGGTGCGCGTCTACATCCCGGCGACCCTGGCCATGTTGCAGAAGCTCGTCGCCGACGGGTCGATGCACGCGCGCAGCGGCACCGCATTCGCCGTGACTCCGACGTTGCGGGAGTCCTACGCCGAGGGTGACGACGATGAACTCGGCGAGGTGGCGTTGCGCGAGGCGGCATTGGCGTCGCTGCGACTACTGGCGGCGGAGGGCACTGAAGTTGGACTCCCGCCGAGGCGCGCGGTTCTCGTCGCCGAGGTGGACGACGTCACCGCCCGGCCGGATCTCGACGACGCGGTGGTGCGCCTGGCCGGTCCCGTGGGCATCGCGGACGTGGTCGCGACCTACCTCGACAACGCCGCGGCCGAGCCGGCCGTGCTGGCCGCCGTCGAGGCCGTCGACGCCGCCGATCTCGGAGACGAGGACTCGGAGTTCATCGTCGGCGACGCCCAAGACCACGACCTCGCCTGGTACGCCAGCCAGGAGCTGCCGTTCCTGCTCGAGCTGCTCTAAGCGCCACACCGACGGACGGGGAGGGTGTCGATGAGGAACCTGCGCCTGGTCGCGACTCTCGTGTTCGTCTTCGCCACGTTCGGCTGTACTGCCGGGGATGGTGATACCTCGTCGAGTCGGTCGGAGCCGCCCGAACAGCCGCCGGAGACGTCGCCGGCCGTTCCCGCGACGGGGCCGGAGGCGCGTGCCACCGAATTCCGCAACGTCCGCGTCTTCGACGGTCACAGCGACCACTTGTCGGCGCCGTCGAACGTATTGGTGAGGGGCAACCGGATCGCCCGGATTTCCACCGATCCGCTGCCGACGGAGCCCGGTGAGGCGATCACGGTCATCGACGGTGGCGGCCGCACCCTGATGCCGGGTCTGATCGACAACCATTGGCACACGATGTTCGTGCGGCCCTCGCCCGCCCAGGTGATGTCATCCGATCCCGGTTACGTCAACCTGCTCGCCGGTGCCGAAGCCCAGGACACGCTGCTGCGGGGTTTCACCACGGTGCGCGATCTCGGGGGTCCAAGTTTCGGCCTCAAGCAGGCGATCGATGAAGGCGTGATCGACGGTCCACGGATCTTCCCATCCGGCGCGATGATCACCGTGACCAGCGGACACGGTGACTTCCGAACGCCCGCCGACCTTCCGCGCACGCCAGGGGGGCCGCCCTCGCGTCAGGAGGAGCTGGGCGCCACGATGGTCGCCGACGGACCCGACGAGCTGCGGATGCGCACCCGGGAGCAGCTCTTCCTCGGTGCGTCTCAGATCAAGCTGACCGCCGGCGGCGGCGTCTCGTCACCGCATAGCCCACTCGACGTGATCACCTTCACCGAACCCGAGTTGCGCGCCGCCACTGAGGCAGCAGCCAACTGGGGCACCTACGTCACCGTGCACGCCTACACCCCGGCCACCATCGCCCAGGCGGTTCGGGCGGGCGTGCGCTGCATCGAACACGGTCACCTCATGGATGACGCCACCGCGAAACTGTTGGCGGACAACGACATCTGGCTCAGCACGCAGCCGCTGCCCGAGGAAATGATCGGCGCCTTCCCGCCGGGATCCGAGGAAGCCGCCAAGGCTCGTGAAGTGATTGCCGGCGTGGACAACGTGTACCGGCTGGCGCGCAAGTACGGCATCAAGACGGCGTTCGGGACCGACATCCTGTTCTCGCCGCAGCTGGCTCCCCGGCAGGGTGCGCTGCTCGCCGAGCTGGACAAATGGTTCACGCCGGCGGAAGCGCTGACGATGGCCACCGGCACCAACGCCGAGCTTCTCGCGATGTCGGGCGAGCGCAGCCCGTACAAGGGCAAGCTGGGTGTGGTGGCCGAGGGCGCGCTGGCCGACCTGCTGCTGGTGGATGGTGACCCGCTGACTGACCTGCGGCTGGTCGCGGACCCCGCTCGCAACTTCAACGTCATCATGAAGGACGGCCGGGTGTTCAAGAACACGCTGGCGCACTGATCGTTCTTGGTGCAGGCCTAGATACGACACCGTAAGTTACGGTACCGTAGGTTAAATCCATCGGGCCCCAGACTCCGGCCTCGGAGTTACGCGATTATGTGAGCAGGAGCCTTCATGGCCAAGAACGAGATCAAGATTTCCGCCAACGTGGTCGACACCGTGCGGCCCGCCATCGCAGGTGCGGATCGGCATCCCGCCTTGCACGCGCTGCGGTCCATCGCCGAACGCATCACCACGCCGCTGCTGCCCGACGACTACCTGAAGCTGGCCAACCCGTTGTGGTCGGCGCGGGAGTTGCGCGGCCGCGTCCTCGAGGTGCGCCGCGAGACCGAGGACTCGGCAACGCTGGTGATCAAGCCGGGGTGGGGCTTCTCCTTCGACTACGAACCCGGTCAATACGTCGGCATCGGTGTCTTGATGGACGGCCGTTGGCGGTGGCGGTCCTACTCGCTGACGTCGAGTCCGGTGACCTCGGCGCCGACGGTTCGTTCGGCCAAGACCATCACCATCACGGTCAAGGCGATGCCGGAGGGCTTCCTGTCCAGCCACCTCGTCGGCGGGTTGTCGCCGGGCACCGTGGTCCGCCTGGCCGCCCCGCAGGGCAACTTCGTCATGCCGGATCCAGCGCCGCCGTCCGTGCTGTTCCTCACGGCAGGTTCGGGCATCACGCCCGTCATGTCGATGCTGCGCACCCTGGTCCGTCGGGACCAGCTCGGCGACGTCGTCCACGTCCATTCGGCGCCAACGGAATCCGACGTGATGTTCGCCGCGGAGCTCGCACAGTTGGCTGACGCGCACGACGGATATCAGCTCCGGCTGCGCACCACCCGTACCGAGGGCCGTCTCGATCTGTCTCGGCTCGCCGACGAAGTGCCCGACTGGGAGCTGCGCCAGACCTGGGCGTGCGGACCCGAGGGCATGCTGAACGAGGCCGAGAAGACGTGGTCGGCGGCAGGCCTGAAGGATCGTCTGCATCTGGAGAGGTTCGCGGTGTCGCGGGCGGCAGCGCACGGCCAGGGTGGCACGGTCCAGTTCGCCCGCAGCGGGAAGACCATCACGGTGGACGCCGCAACGCCGTTGATGGACGCGGGCGAGACCGCCGGAGTCCGGATGCCGTTCGGCTGCCGGATGGGCATCTGCCAATCGTGTGTCGTGGAACTGGTGGATGGCCACGTCCGCGACTTGCGCAGCGGCGTCGAGCACGAGCCGGGCAACCGGATACAGACATGCATTTCCGCAGCGTCCGGCGATTGTGTCCTGGACGTCTAACTTTTACTGGCTAGTAACCTACGGAGTCGTAGGTTACGGTAGCGTAGGTATTGAAAGGAGGCGAAAAGATGGCAATTACTGACGTACCGGCCTTCACGCATTTGACCGAAGCCGACATCGAGAGTCTGGCCGTTGAGCTGGATGCGATCCGCCAGGACATCGAAGACTCCCGGGGAGAACGCGACTCGAAATACATTCGTCGCACCATCGCCGCGCAGCGAGCCCTCGAAGTCGCCGGCCGGTTGATGCTGGCCGCGAGTTCGCGCCGATCGGCGTGGTGGGCGGGCACCGTGACATTGGGCGTCTCCAAGATCATCGAGAACATGGAGATCGGCCACAACGTCATGCATGGCCAGTGGGACTGGATGAACGATCCCGAGATTCACTCCTCGACGTGGGAGTGGGACATGAGCGGGGCGTCCAAGCACTGGCGGTTCACCCACAACTTCATGCATCACAAGTACACCAACATCCTCGGCATGGACGACGACGTCGGCTACGGCGTCATCCGGGTCACCCGCGATGCGAAGTGGAAGCCGTTCAACCTCTACGGCAACCTGCTGTTCAACACCCTGCTGGCCATCGGCTTCGAGTGGGGCGTCGGACTGCAGCATCTCGAACTCGGCAAGATCTCCAAGGGCCGCGACGACCGCAAGGCGACCATGGTTCGCGTGCGGGAGTTCGGCGTGAAGGCGGGCGGGCAGGTGGCCAAGGACTACGTCGCATGGCCTGCGCTGACGTCGCTGTCGCCCGGGGCGACCTTCAAATCCACGCTGAAGGCCAACGCGGTGGCCAACGTCATCCGCAACGTGTGGGCCAACGCCGTGATCTTCTGCGGCCACTTCCCCGACGGCGCAGAGAAGTTCACCAAGACCGACATGGTCGGCGAGAGCAAGGGTCAGTGGTACCTGCGGCAGATGCTTGGCAGTGCCAACTTCAACGCCGGCCCGGCGCTGCGGTTCATGAGCGGCAACCTGTCGCATCAGATCGAACACCACCTCTTCCCTGATCTGCCGAGTAACCGGTACGAGGAAATCGCGGTGCGGGTGCGCCAGGTGTGCGACAAGTACGACCTGCCCTACACCACAGGCAATTTCGCGGTCCAGTACGGCAAGACGTGGCGCACCATCGCGAAGCTGTCGTTGCCGGACAAGTTCCTCAAGGACACCCGCGACAATGCGCCGGAGACTCGCAGTGAGCGGATGTTCGACGCCTTGGAGCCCGGCTTCGCCGCGACGGATCCGGTCACCGGTCGCCGCCGCGGCCTGAACACCGCGATCTCGACGGTGCGGGCCTGGCGACATGACAAGCGCGCCACCAAGCGTGCGCGCCGCGCCGAGGCGGCCGCCTAGCCTCCGTTTCTCACCTCGACACTGCGGGGAGATCGCGATTCTTGGACGTATCGCGATCTCCCCGCAGTTTCGCGTGGGGGGTCGGGTCAGTCGGGAATCAGGTCGAACGTGTCGGGATTGGGGCCGATCCGGCCGGCCTCACCGCGGTCGAGCGCGCTGATCGCTTCGAGGTCGGCGGCGCTGAGCTCGAAGTCGAACACCGCGAAGTTCTCCGCGATGCGTTGCGGCGAGACCGATTTGGGAAACACGACGTCGCCGCGCTGCACGTGCCAGCGCAGCACCACCTGGGCGGGCGTCCTGCCCGTCGCCTCGGCGATGCGCGTCACCACTGGGTCGGCGAGCACCTTGCCGCGGGCGATCGGTGACCACGCCTCGGTGACGATGCCGTGTTGCCTGCCGTAGTCGCGGACCGCGGCGTTGGTGAAGTACGGGTGCGCCTCGATCTGGTTGACCGCAGGGACGGTGTCGGTGGCGGCGGCCAACCGCTGCAGATGAGAGACCTGGAAGTTCGACACGCCGATGCTGCGCGCTCGGCCGTCTCCGGCGAACTCCTCGAGCGTCTGCCACGTGGAGATGAAGTCGCCGTCGTAGAGCGTGGGCAACGGCCAGTGGATCAGGTACAGGTCGACGTAGTCGGTGCCCAGTGCGGCGAGGGTAGCGGCGAAAGCGCTTCGCGCATCGGCTGGTTCGTGAAAGCCGTTGTTCAGCTTGCTGGTGATGAACACGTCGCTGCGGTCGACGCCCGCGGCGCGGATGCCCTCACCGACACCCTGCTCGTTGTGGTACATCGCGGCGGTGTCGATGTGGCGATAGCCGATGTCGAGCGCGGTGCGCACGGCGTCGGCGGTTTCGTCCGGCGCCACCTTGTAGACGCCGAAGCCCAGCTGTGGGATGCGTGCGCCGTCGTTCAGTTCGATCGTGGGTATCGGAGTCACGCCTATAGTCTGGCCGACGCGCGGTTCTGGCCGGCGACGGGCTTCCTGGCGATCAGAAAGGCCTGCGGCGTCGACTCCACGCCGTCGCCGTTCGATTCGCGGACCGTCTGCGCGTACACGGGCAGCCCGGCTGCGGCCAGTTCGGAGGCCACGGCGGCGGGCCTTCTGCGGTGGAAGAACACGTCGACGGACGCGCCGAACGCCTCGGTCAAGTGACGCGGCTGGTCGCCGACCTGAAAGGCGAGGAGCGCGAAGCCGCCAGGGGCCAGGACCCGGCGAAACTCCGAGAACGTCTGCGGCAGATGCGAATCTGGCACGTGAATGGTCGAATACCAGGCACAGACGCCCCCGAACTGGTCGTCGGGCAGGTCGAGATCCGTCATCGAACCGACGGCGAACAAGACGTCGGGAAGGCGCAGGCGGGCCTGTTCGATCATGTTGGGGGACAGGTCGACACCGGTCGGTTCGAGCCCGTGTTCGCGAAGCATCCCGGTGGCGACACCCGTCCCGCAGCCGATGTCAACGACGGCGGTGTTGCCCGTCGCCCGCACCAGGCTCGCGAAGGCGCTGAACATGCCCAGTTCCACCGGTTTCCCGTCGAGGTGGTTCCCGAACTGCTTTGCATACCCTTCGGCCATCGCGTCGTACCCATCGCGGGCGCGCTGCAGAAACTCCATCAACCTTCCTTCAACGCCGCCAACAGTCGCCTCGCCGCGCCCACCCGATCGGCCGCCGCGCCGGTCAACGTGTCCAACGCGCATTCCGGATCGGCGGGCGGGCCCAGGTGACCACACCCGCGCGGGCAGTCGTCGATCGCTTCGGCGAGATCGGAGAAGGCCAGCAGCACGTCGTCCGGGGCGATGTGGGCCAGGCCGAACGACCGCACGCCCGGCGTGTCGATCACCCAACCCGATTGCGGCAGCGGCAATGCCACCGACTGCGACGACGTGTGCTTGCCCTTGCCGACGCCCGACACCTCGCCGGTGGCCCGGTGCTGCAGCGGCAGGATGCGGTTCACCAGCGTCGACTTCCCGACCCCGGAGTGGCCAAGCAGCACCGTCGACTTTCCGGTGAGCAGGTCGGTGACGGGCTCCAACGGGGCGTCTCGGCCGGTGGTCACCACGATCAGGTCCAGCCCGGCGAACTGGGCCGCGAACGGCTCTGGTGGTGCCAGATCGGTCTTGGTCAGGCACAGGATCGGCGTCAATCCACCGGCGTATGCGGCGATCAACGACCGCTCGACGAACCCGGTTCGTGGTGGGGGATCGACCAGCGCGACGACGATCAGCAACTGGTCGGCATTCGCGACCACCACGCGCTCGGTGGGGTCGGTGTCATCTGCGGTGCGGCGCAACAGGGTTCGGCGTTCGCCGCGCCGGATGATGCGGGCCAGGGCGTCGGGCTTGCCGGACAGGTCTCCGACGACGCCGACGTCGTCTCCGACGACGATCGGGGTCCGGCCCAGTTCCCGCGCCCGCATCGCGGTGACGACGCGGTCGGGGTCGCCACCGAGCGCGCATCCCCACCGGCCCCGGTCGACGGTGACCACCATGGCGTCCTGGGCGTCGGCGTGCCCGGGTCGGGTCTTCGTCCGCGGCCGTGAGCCCCGGCCGGCGCGTACCCGGACGTCGGACTCGTCGTAGTCGGTGGACTTCAAGGGATTTGGGGCACCTGCCCGGTCAGCATGTCCGCCCACATCCGCGGAAAGTCGGGCAGCGTCTTGGCGGTGGTGCCGACGTCGTCGACGGCCACACCGACCGCCCGCAACCCGACGATGGCCCCCGCCGTCGCCATGCGGTGGTCCGCATACGAGCGCCAAACATTCCCGTGCAGCGGCCGCGCGGTGATCACCAGGCCGTCCGCCGACTCCTCGCATTGACCGCCGACGCCGTTGATCTCCGCCGTCAGTGCGGCCAGCCGGTCGGTCTCGTGGCCGCGCAGATGTGCGATGCCGCCAAGACGCGACACCGACCCGGGCTGCGCGAGCGCGGCGATCGCCGCGACCGACGGCGCGAGCTCGCCGACGTCGTGCAGGTCCGCCTCGAAGCCGCCGAAGGCCTGCGGTCCGGTCACCTCGAGGTACGAATCCTCCTGCCGGACAACGGCTCCGATCTTCTCGAGGAGTTCGATGATGGTGCCTGCGGGTTGCACGCTGACGCGCGGCCAACCCGGGATTCGCACGACGCCGCCGGTGACGATCGCCGCGGCCAGGAACGGCACGGCGTTGGACAGGTCGGGCTCGATGGCCCAGTGTCGCGCCGCGACCGCGCCAGGGGCGACGTGCCACCGGTTGCCCAGGGTGTCGTCGACGTCGACCCCGGCCTCGCGCAGCATGGACACCGTCATCGCGACGTGCGGCGCCGACGGTACGGACTCGCCGGTGTGGACCACCGTCAGCCCATCGGTGAACGTGGCGCCCGACAGCAGCAATCCGGAGACGAATTGCGATGATGCCGACGCGTCGATCTCGACGGTGCCGCCCGCCACGGATCCGCTGCCGTGCACCCGGAACGGCAGCCCGTCGCCGTCCAGCGCCACACCGAGCGCACGCAGGGCGTCGAGCAGGGGAGCGATGGGCCGGGACCGGGCCTGCTCGTCGCCGTCGAACGTGACCACCTCGGTGCCCAGCGCGGCCACCGGCGGGAGGAAGCGCAACACCGTGCCTGCCAGCCCGCAGTCGACCGTCGCACCGCGTGCGGGGGCGATCGCACCACTGACCGAGAGTTCGGTGCCCGCCACGTCGAGCGCTACGCCCAGCGCCTGCAGTGCGCCGATCATGAGGTCGGTGTCGCGGCTGCGGAGCGCGCCGCCGAGCGTCGACGTGCCCTGTGGCCCCGCTAGTGCCGCCAGCACCAACGCCCGGTTGGTCTGGGACTTGGATCCGGGCACGGTGACCGTCGCATGCACGGGTTTCGCCGCGACGGGGGCCGGCCAGGCGTTCAGGGATTCCATCGCGGTACATCCTGCCACCAGGTCGGCGCCCCGACGCCGAGTCTCTGCGCGATCAGCGGCACACTGCAAGGCGTGCTCACACGCTCGGACATCGACGCTACGTACCGCACCATCGCCGGCCATCTCCGGCGCACGCCGGTGATCGACATCGGGGCAGGCGCGTTCACCCGTACCGGTACGGGCAGCACGGTGCTGAAGCTCGAACAGCTGCAGTGCTCGGGATCATTCAAGGCGCGGGGGGCCTTCGCCAACCTCGTGCTGCGCGAGGTCGGGCCGGCCGGCGTGGTCGCCGCGTCGGGTGGGAACCACGGCGTCGCCGTCGCGTACGCGGCGCACCGGCTCGGCATCACCGCGTCGATCTTCGTGCCGTCGATATCGGCACCCGCCAAGGTCGACCGGATTCGGCAGCTCGGCGCGAACCTGGTGGTCGGCGGTGACCGCTACGCCGATGCGCTCGTCGCCAGTGCCGACCACGCCGCCACGACCGGTGCGCTGCCCGTGCACGCGTTCGACCAGACCGAAACCCTGCTTGGGCAAGCCAGCCTCGCCGTCGAGCTCGCCGAGCAGGCGCCCGAGCTGGACACCGTGCTGGTGCCCGTCGGCGGCGGCGGGTTGATCGGCGGCGTCGCGGCGTATTACGCGGGCAGTGTGCGCGTCGTCGGGGTGGAGCCCGAGGGCGCGCCAACGCTGAGCATGGCCAGAGCGGCGGGCCGGCCGGTGGATGCTCCCACCGAGGGCATCGCGGCTGACGCGCTCGCGCCGAAACGGGTCGGTGAGCTGGTCTTCCCGATCACCGAGAAGTACGTCAGCCAGGTGGTGCTCGTCTCCGACGACGCGATCGCCGAGGGGCAGCGGCAGCTGTGGCAGACGCTGCGGGTGATCGCCGAACCCGCGGCAGCGGTCGGTGTGGCGGCCCTGCTGTCCGGCGCCTATCGGCCCGAGCCGGACGAGCGCGTCGGGGTGGTCATCACCGGCGCGAACACGTCTCCCAGCGTGACCGATCTCGCGAGCTAACCGTCGGTGCCGTCTGCCACCATGGGATGCATGTGTGGGCGATTCGCGGTGACCACCGACCCGGCGTTGCTGGCCGAGAAGATCAAGGCGATCGACGAGGCGACGAACGCGGCGAAGGATCCGCCCTCCTCGAACTACAACGTCGCGCCAACGACGACCATCAGCACCGTGGTGAAGCGCCACGCCGAGCCCGACGACGAGTCGACGCGCCGCGTGCGGCTGATGCGCTGGGGCCTGATCCCGCCGTGGGTCAAGAGTGGTGAGGACGGCGCGCCGGACACCAAGGGCCCACTGCTGATCAACGCCCGGGCCGACAAGGTGACCACGTCGCCGGCGTTCCGCACCTCGGCCAAGGGCAGGCGGTGTCTGGTCCCCATGGACGGCTGGTACGAGTGGCGGCCCAGCGGAGAGGTGGGCGGCAAGAAGGCGCCGAAGACGCCGTTCTTCATGTACGGCACCGACGGTGAGCCCTTGTTCATGGCGGGCTTGTGGACCACGTGGCGGCCCAAGGATGGGCCGAAGGACAGCCCACCGTTGATGAGTTGCACCATCATCACCACCGACGCGGCCGGTCCGTTGGCCGAGATCCACGACCGGATGCCGCTGACCATCAGTGAACGCGACTGGGACCGCTGGCTGGATCCGGACGCGCCGATCGACGAGGGCCTGCTGCGCGGCCACGGCGACCTCGACCGGATCGCCATCCGCCAGGTGTCGCGGCTGGTGAACAGCGTCCGCAACAACGGCCCCGAGCTCATCGAGCCCGCCGAACCGGAACCCGAGCAGGCGACGCTGCTGTAGCGGTCACCGTCGCCGGGCGGTCACCACCACGTACGGGGTTTCGAACGACACCACACCGTCGTTCGTCACGTGCGTTCGCAGCGTGGCCTCGAACGCTGCCCGTAGCTGGTCGCTGCGTGCGGCGTCGAGGTTGTTCAGCAGGGCGACGTGCATCGGTGACTCGCGAGTCATGAAGCCCAACGCGGCGTCCATCGAGTCGAATCGCCATGTGAGCGAGGCATTCTCGATCTCGACGTCGACGAAGTCGGTCGCCAGTCGTGTGGCGATCACGTCGGGATCGCCCCATTGGTCGGGCGTGTATTCCGGTTCGGGGCTCGAACCGAGAACCGCGACGATCGGGCTCATGAATGGATTGTTGACATCGCGCACCCACGACGAGAACCCGAGAACGCCGCCCGTCGCGAGCAGGCGGCCGAACTCGGCAGCCTGGGCGGTGGGTTCGACGAAGATGATCCCAATGTTCGACACCACTGCGTCGAACTCGTGCGCGGGCAGCCCGGTGTCGGCGGCGTCGCCGGTGAGCCAGTCGATGGTTCGGCCTGCGCGGGCAGCCTTTTGCGCGCCGATCGCGATCAGGTCCGGAGTGATGTCCAGGGCGGTCACCCGTGCGCCGAGGCCTGCGGCGGCGAGGGCGGCATTTCCGGTGCCACAGGCGAGATCGGCCAACGCGGCGTCACCGAGGGGTCGGCGCCGATGCACGGCGAAGACGACTTCGGTGGCGATGGGTGCGATGCGCTCGGCGACCGACTCGTAGCGGCCGGACGACCAGACCGTGGGAGACGACACGGCGTCAGGACCCCGTGTAGCCCGGCGGGTTCGGGGTGTCGACCCAGAGGTCGACGCCCAATTCCGAGCCCGGTACGCAGTCGTAGATAGACAGGTCGGTGATGCCCGAATCCAACAGCACGTCCTCGCACAGCAGGCTTTGACCGGTGTAGCTGGCTGCGGGTCGGTTGAGAATCGCGTACGCCGCGTCGGCGTAGACGGAGGGTTTGCGTGCCCGGGCCATCGCCTCGTCGCCGCCCAGCAGATTCTGCACTGCCGCCGTGGCGACCAGCGTGCGAGGCCACAGCGTGTTGGAGGCGATGCCGGCTTCACGCATCTCTTCGGCGATTCCCAAGGCGCACAACGTCATACCGAACTTGGCCATCATGTAGGCGGTCGGCTTCAGCCATTCGGACTCCAGCCGGATGGGCGGCGACAGTGTCAGGATGTGCGGATTCTCGCGGCCCTTCATGTGCGGGATGCACGCCTGCGACACCGTGTAGGTACCGCGCACCTGGATGCCGTTCATCAAGTCGAAGCGCTTCAGCGGCACGTCCTCGATCGAGCCGAGGTTGATCGCCGAGGCGTTGTTCACGCAGATGTCGATGCCACCGAACTGCTCGACCGCCTTGGCGACGGCCGACGTCACCGAGTCGCCGTCGCGAATGTCGCCGACGATGGGCAGCGCCTGACCGCCGGCCTCCTCGATCTCCTTGGCAGCGGTATAGACGGTGCCTTCGAGCTTGGGGTGCGGCTCGGCGGTCTTGGCGACCAGCGCGATGTTGGCGCCGTCGGCGGCGGCCTTCTTGGCGATGGCCAGCCCGATACCGCGGCTGGCACCGGAGATGAACATGGTCTTCCCAGAGAGCGACATGGCGTCACCCTACGATGCGCGAATGTCGGCGATCACCGCTTCGGTGAGCCGTACGAGGTCACCGGGCGCCAGCGCCACGTCCCAACCTCGCTTGCCCGCACTGCACAGCACCCGGTCCCACGCCATCGCGGAGGCGTCCACCACGGTCGGGAGGGGCCTGCGTTGTCCCAGCGGCGAGACACCGCCCAGCACGTAGCCGGTGGACCGTTCGACCGCGGCCCGTTCGGCCATGGCCGCCTTCGGCACTCCGAGCGCCGCGGCGGCGGCCTTGAGCGACAACTTGGACGGCACCGGGAGCACCGCCACCGCGAGGCCGCGCGGCACCGAGACCACCAGCGTCTTGAGGACCTGGTCCGGCTGCACGCCCGCGGTGACGACGAGTTCGTTGGCGGCCTCCTCGCCGAAGGACTCGGCGCGCGGATCGTGATGGAATCGCAGCACCTCGTGGGGCACTCCCGCGCTCACCAGCGCGGCGAGGGCGGGAGTCGCTGCGCTGGCCACCGGCTCACCTTAGTAACGGGAACAACTGCATACCGCGATGCCGTTGTTGGAGGCAGTCAGCGCCGTCGGCCGAATTCCGTCGGACCCAACCTCTAGGATCAGAAAGGGGAACTTGTGCACACGGCTTGCCTGGAACGTCCGGTGGACCTGCTGGACCCGTTCGAAGGGGCCGCTATGGAAGGGACGGTGTCGCCTCAGATGACAGACGTCGACGGGTCGATACCCGCCGCGCCCGAGGAGACGGACGCCGAGCTGACCGCACGGTTCGAGCGTGACGCGATTCCTCTACTGGACCAGCTCTACGGTGGCGCCCTGCGGATGACCCGCAACCCGGCAGACGCCGAAGACCTGCTGCAGGAAACCATGGTCAAGGCCTACGCGGGTTTCCGTTCGTTCCGCGAGGGCACCAACCTCAAGGCGTGGCTGTACCGGATTCTCACCAATACGTACATCAACAGCTACCGCAAGAAGCAACGTCAGCCGGCGGAGTATCCCACCGAGGAGATCACCGACTGGCAGCTCGCGGCGAACGCCGAGCATTCGTCCACCGGATTGCGGTCGGCCGAGGTCGAGGCCATGGAGGCGCTGCCGGACACCGAAATCAAGGCGGCGCTGCAGGCGCTGCCGGAGGACTTCCGGATGGCGGTGTACTACGCCGACGTCGAAGGGTTCCCGTACAAGGAGATCGCAGAGATCATGGATACCCCCATTGGGACGGTGATGTCCCGGCTGCACCGCGGCCGCAAACAGCTTCGTGAATTGCTGGCGGACGTCGCGCGAGATCGTGGCTTCCTACGAGGTCAGCAGCTCGACACGCCGGAAGGAGTGACGTCATGAGCGACGACTTCTCGCGCCCCGAGGATCACGACTTCCGCCCGCCGGTGGGTCCGGTCGACCCCGAGCATCCCGAATGCGCGGCGGTGATCGCCGAGGTATGGACGCTCCTTGACGGCGAATGCACCACCGAGACGCGCGACAAGCTGCGTCATCATCTCGAGGAATGCCCGACGTGCCTTCGCCAATACGGCGTCGAGGAGCGGGTGAAGCGACTGATCGCCACGAAGTGCAGCGGTGACAAGGCGCCGGATCGGCTCCGGCAGCGGCTGCGGATCGAGATCAGCCGCACCACCATCTACCGCGGTTAGCGCACCGACTTCGAGCCGGCGTTGGGCCGCTTGCCGTGGTTGGCCTTGGTGTGCTTCCGGTCACGCTTCTTGCGGCCACGCTTGGCCATGATGGTCCTCCGTCGAGTCAGTTGCTTACACACAGTCTCTCATGACCCGGGTGTGCGGTTACAAATCCGATCCTGTGGTTCGATGTACGCGCAGCACTGCTTAGGTGTTCCACGGTCGCCCGAAACCCTGGCGACCTGAGAAAGACGAGTGGAGTGAAGATGGCCGAGGACGTTCGCGCAGAGATCGTGGCCAGTGTGCTCGAGGTCGTGGTTAGCGAGGGCGATCAGATCGGCGAGGGCGACACTCTGGTTCTGCTGGAGTCGATGAAGATGGAGATTCCCGTACTGGCCGAGGTGGCCGGCACGGTCACCGAGGTGAAGGTCTCCGTCGGCGACGTCATCCAGGCGGGCGACCTCATCGCCGTCATCAGCTAGGGCGCCGAGCGCCCTGAAGGACACCCATGTCGACGCTCGGTGATCTCCTCGCCGAGCACACCGTCCTGCCCGGCAGCGCCGTGGACCACCTGCACGCGGTGGTTGGCGAATGGCAGCTGCTGGCCGACCTCTCCTTCGCCGATTACCTCATGTGGGTGCGCCGTGACGACGGCAATCTGGTGTGCGTCGCCCAGATCAGGCCCAATACCGCGCCCACCGTGGTGCTGGCCGACGCCGTCGGCACCCTCAACACGGGCGACGACATGCCGGTGGTGCTCGCCGCGTTCGAGTCTGGCCACATCGGTCGGGAAAGTGACGCGGGACAGGGCAATTCGCACGGGAATTCGCATGACGGCGTCTGGCTCGACGTCGAGGCCGTCCCGGTCCGTCACGCCGACCAGGTGGTCGCCGTCCTCACCCATCAGACGGCATTGGCCGACCGGCGCAAGGCCAGCCCCCTGGAGCGCGCGTATTTGGACTGTGCCCGCGACCTGTTGCACATGCTGTCGGAGGGCACCTTCCCCAACGTCGGGGATCTGGCGATGTCGCGCTCGAGCCCGCGCGTGGGCGACGGCTTCATCCGGCTGGATGGCGGGGGAGGAGTCGAGTACGCCAGTCCGAACGCGATCTCGGCCTATCACCGCATGGGTCTGGCCGCCGAACTCGAGGGGCACAACCTCGTCACCGTCACCCGGCCACTGATCACCGACCCGTTCGAGGCGCAGGAGCTGGCCAACCACGTGAGGGACTCGCTGGCAGGTGGCTCCAGCATGCGCATGGAGGTCGACGCGGGCGGTGCGGCCGTGCTGCTGCGCACGCTGCCGCTGGTGGCGAACGGAAAGGCCACCGGCGCCGCCGTCCTGATCCGCGACGTCACCGAGGTGAAGCGCCGCGACCGTGCGCTGCTGTCCAAGGACGCGACCATTCGTGAGATCCATCACCGGGTGAAGAACAACCTGCAGACGGTGGCGGCGCTGCTGCGTCTGCAGGCCCGCCGCACCAACAATCCGGAGGGGCGCGAGGCGCTCATCGAATCGGTGCGACGGGTGTCGTCGATCGCGATGGTGCATGACGTGTTGTCGATGTCGGTGGACGAGGAGGTCAACCTCGACGAGGTCGTGGACCGAATCCTGCCGATCATGAATGACGTCGCATCGGTGGACACCCCCATCCGGATCGTCCGCGAAGGCGCCCTGGGCATGCTCGACGCCGACCGGGCCACGGCGCTGGTCATGGTGGTCACGGAGTTGGTGCAGAACGCGATCGAGCACGCCTACGACGAGTCGACCCCACAGGGCTGCGTGACGATTCGGTCCGAGCGCTCGGCGCGTTGGCTCGACGTCGTGGTGCACGACGACGGTCGCGGACTTCCGGAGGGATTCAGCCTCGAGAAGTCGGACCGGTTGGGTTTGCAAATCGTGCGCACCCTCGTGGGTGCGGAATTGGACGGCTCACTGGGGATGCACCAAGCACCCAACGGAGGCACCGAAGTGGTGCTGCGCGTGCCGATTGGCAGACGCACCCGGCTGGCGCAATGACCGACCACCGTTGGTTGCCTTGGCGTACGCAGACTTACGGCCCCGGTTTTCACCGGGGCCGTAAGTTTGGTAGATCGCGGTAGAGCTAGACGGTTGTACGCGCCTTGGTGCGCGCGTTGCGGCGCTTGAGGGCGCGGCGTTCGTCTTCGCTCATGCCGCCCCAGACGCCGGCGTCCTGGCCGGACTCAAGGGCCCAGCTGAGGCACTCGGTCGTCACCGGGCAGCGGTTGCAGACAAGCTTTGCGTCAGCGATCTGAGCGAGCGCCGGGCCGCTATTCCCTACCGGGAAGAACAGTTCCGGATCCTCGTCACGACAGACCGCCTTGTGCCGCCAATCCATAGCTTCCAACTCCTTATCGTGTGCGCAGCAAGACGCACGAGCTTTTCTTCGGCTGTTAACGCGTGCATTCGGAATGTTTCTGCACTGTTGCATCCGATGCTTCCACAGGCTTAACAGATGTCAATAGAAGCGCGTTAACACGTGTGCAATGTCACTGGGGCAATGCGTTACCAGAACCCTTACCCGTTTGTACTACACTAAACCCACTTGCGCCCTTAATTGAATCCTGTGAACGCATAACTCCAGGTCAAGAGGTTATTGCGGGCGGTGCAACGACGCCCAGAGCATCCGGTACGGCGGTGAACGTCATCGTTTCGCGCAGACCTACGTAATCTCCGTCGATCTGACAGGCCACGGGCGCCTCACTCGCCACCCGGACCCACGCCAGGTCGTCCTCGCGGACCAGATGCTTGGCCTCGAGCCGGGGCTTACGGGACAGCATCCGACCCACCAGCCGCAGATTCGCCCACACGTTCATGCTGGTGACGGCGAAGACGCCAACCCCCGTCTCGAACGTCGTGGTGGGGTTCGTCCACACCGGTCGGGTGTTCGCGTAGGTCCACGGGCTGGAGTTGGACACGAATGCGAAGTGCACGCCGTCGACGGGCTCCTGACCGGGCAGGTGCACGGTCAGCGACGGCTCCCGCCGAGCGCTGGCCAGCATTTCGCGCACCGCGACGCGGATGTAGCGCGACGCGGTGACCTTGCGGCCCTTCTCCCGCTGAGCCTCGACGGCGGCGACGACGTCACCGTCGACGCCCATGCCCGCGGTGAAGACTGCCCAGCGTTCACCGCAGTCCATCAACCCGATGCGCCGCCAGGGCACTCCGCGGCGATAGTCGCCGAGAACGTCGATGAGCTGATTCGTCGCCTGGATCGGGTCGGCGCTGATGCCGAGCGCGCGGGCGAAGACGTTGGCAGAACCGCCGGGCACCACCCCCACCGCCGGCTGCCGCTGTGTGGGGCCGCGGCTGCCGCAATCGCCGAGGATGCCGTTGGCCACCTCGTTCACCGTGCCGTCGCCGCCGTGGACGATCACCACGTCGATTCCGTCGCGGGTGGCGTCACGAGCGATCTCGATGGCATGCCCGCGGTGGTCGGTGTGGACGACCGTCAGGCTGACCCTGCTCTCCAGCGCGTGCGCGAGGAGATCGCGTCCCGCTGCGGTGGTCGATGTCGCGTTCGGGTTCACGATCAGCACGGCACGCACGGGACGTCAGCCTAACCGTCGCCAAGCTCTAGGCTGGCCGTCGTGATCGTTCCCGCACCGGCGACGGTGCGTCAGGCCGGTGCCTTGGTGGCACTCGAGGGCGCCGCTGCCGTCATCGTGGCCGCGGTGCTGGTGGTGCTCCACCTGGGCGGCTCCGAGGACCCTCCTGGCTTCAGCGGGTACGGCACGGCGGGGTGGTTCGTCGTGATGGGCTCCGCCGTACTCGCGGCCGGCTGGGCGTTGTGGACGGGCCGCCGGTGGGGCCGAGGGATCGCGGTGTTCGCCCAACTCCTGCTCCTGCCGGTCGCCTGGTACATGGCTGTCGGCTCACAACAGTGGCTCTACGGCGTGCCCATCGCCATCGTCGCGGTGTTGGTCCTGGTACTGCTGTTCAGCAGGCCGACCCTGGAGTGGTTGGCGGTTCAGTCACCCGCGAGTGCGGACAACTCGGGTCCCGACACCCGGTAGGTGATCCAGTCGGTCTGCGGGCGCCCGCCGACCGCGTCGTACAGGCCGATCGCGTTGACGTTCCAGTCCAGCACCGCCCACGACAACCGGGTGTAGCCGCCTTCCACGCATTCGCGGGCCAACGTCGACAGCAGCTTGCGGCCGAGGCCGAGCCTGCGGAACTGGGGCCGGACGAACAGGTCCTCGAGGTAGATGCCGGCCACGCCGTCCCAGGTGGAGAAGTTGCGG
The DNA here is from genome assembly GCF_000620625.1 of Mycobacterium sp. URHB0044. Lineage (GTDB taxonomy): Bacteria > Actinomycetota > Actinomycetes > Mycobacteriales > Mycobacteriaceae > Mycobacterium. The sequence continues at coordinate 166,920 of NZ_JIAW01000010.1, forward strand.
AACCACAGCGCACAGGCAGCGGGCTGCCCGTCGACCTCGGCGATGTGTGCCTGTACCGACGGCGCGTCGCCGAAAAGCGCTGTGCGCATTTGGGATTCGGTGACCACGCACTCGGCCGCGGCGTGTTCGAATTCGGCCAGCTCGTGCACCATGGCGGTCAGCTCTGCCTCGTCACCGGGCCGGACACGGCGAATCTGGATCATGAAGGTACTCCCAACGCTGACATGATGGTTCGAAACTTCGTGGTGGTCTCGGCGACTTCCTCATCGGCGTCGGATTCGGCGACGATGCCGCCACCCGAGCGAGCCTCGGCGCTGCGCCGGTCGGCGGACAGTTGGGCGCAACGGATGGACACCACCCAGCGTCCGTCGCCGGCAGCGTTGCACCAGCCGACCGCTCCGGCATAGAAGCCGCGGTCGCCCTCCAATTCGCTGATCAGCTGAGCCGCCGCCACGGTGGGCACGCCGCCCACCGCCGGTGTCGGATGCAAGGCGACGGCGAGATCCAATGCCGTCGTGGAAGATTCGCGCAATCGACCGGTGATGGGCGTGCTGAGGTGCCACACCGTCGACGTGCTGCTGAGCTCCGGCGGGTAGGCGATCGACAAGTCGACGCACAGCGGATCGAGCACCTTGCGCATCTCGTCGACGACGAGTTGGTGCTCGTGCAGGTTCTTGGCCGACTCGGCCAGCGCGGCGCCGTTGGCCCGATCCGCGGCGGGATCTGACGAACGGGGTGCCGACCCCGCGAACGGCCGGCAGGTCACCACGTCGCCGGTGCGCGCCACCAGCAGTTCGGGGCTTGCGCCGACGAGCGCGGTGCCGGCGTGATCTCCGCCTGCGGGGGTGAGATCGGCGAAATACGCGTTGGCCGTGTCGTCTTCGGCGAGGCGGCTGAGGATGGTGAGCACGTCGAGCGGGCCGTCGGCGACCAGGCGCAGGGCCCGTGCGAGGACCACCTTGAGCAGGCCTGAGCGTGGATCGTTCAACCGCGTGATCGCCTCGGCGACGCGGGCGTGATGCACGTCGGGGTAGGGCAGCATCTCGGCGACCCGCACCGCAGGCAGGTCCCGTCGCGGCCAGTCGGGCAGCGCGTCGAGGAAGCGCGCTTCCCGCGGCCGCATCAGCGCGGTCGGACGCGTCGTATCGAAGGGCAAGGCGCCCAACACGATCGGTGCGTCACCCGCGGCCAGAGCGGCCCTGGCGTCGTCGAGGGACGGATATGCGGTGTGCACACCATCGGCGACCACCACGCCGGCGCGGCCGGCCATCACGAAGGACGGTTCGCCGGTCACCTCGGTAGACACGGGTTGACGTGACCGGCCAGGCCGAGCGCGGTGATCTGACGCACGCCATGCTCGAATCCGCACACGCCGATCGACGCCGCCGCCATGGAGAACCGAATGCCCTCGTAGAGCGGCTGTTCGATCCACCGGGTCAGCACCGAACGCGAGAAGTGGCCGTGCCCGACGAAGATCACGTCACGCGACTCCATGCGCTCCAGCGCCATCGCGATGGCCTGATCGGCACGTTCGCAGACCTGCGCGACAGTCTCACCGCCGGGACAGCCGTGCGTCCAGACCAGCCAGTCCGGTACCGCCTTGCGGATGTCCTCGGTGGTGGTGCCCTCGTAGTCGCCGTAGTCCCACTCCGCCAGCAGCGGGGACACCTCGTCGACCTTCAGGCCGGCCAATTCGGCCGTTACCAGCGCGCGGTGGCGCGGGCTGCTGATCACCACCGGATCCTCCAGCTGCAGCTCGCCGAGTGCTTCGGCGGCCAGCCTGGCCTGCTCGCGACCCTCGTCGGTGAGGTCGAGATCGGTGCGGCTGGTGTGCTTGCCGGATTTCGACCACTCCGTCTCGCCGTGCCGAAGCAGCAGGAGACGATGCCGTTGGATGCTCACTCCGCGAATTCTGCCGCACGGCGGGCCCGACCCCCCGGGCGCGTGCTTGGATGAACGTGTCGGAGGGCGAGCGAAGCGACGGGGTGAGATTTTTGCGGGCGAGCGAAGCGACGGGGAGAATATGACGCGGGTACTGGCGGTCGCCAATCAAAAGGGTGGGGTCGCCAAGACGACGACGGTGGCGTCGTTGGGCGCGGCGATGGCCGAGCAGGGCAAGCGGATCCTGCTCGTCGACCTGGATCCGCAAGGGTGTTTGACGTTCTCGCTCGGTCAGGACCCGGACAAGCTGGCGGTGTCCATCCACGAGGTGCTGCTCGGCGACGTCGAACCGGACGCCGCGCTGGTGCCGACCGTGGAGGGCATGACACTGTTGCCGGCCAACATCGACCTCGCGGGCGCCGAGGCGATGCTGCTGATGCGAGCGGGGCGTGAATACGCGCTGAAGCGGGCGCTGGCCAAGATCTCCGGCGACTTCGACGTCGTGATCATCGATTGCCCACCCTCGCTGGGCGTGCTGACGCTCAACGGGTTGACGGCCGCCGGTGACGTGATCGTGCCGTTGCAGTGCGAGACGCTGGCCCACCGCGGCGTCGGCCAGTTCCTCCGCACGGTTACCGACGTCCAGCAGATCACCAACGCCGACCTGCAGTTGCTCGGCGCGTTGCCGACGCTGTACGACTCGCGCACCACGCACAGTCGCGACGTCCTGCTCGACGTCGCGGACCGTTACGGCCTAGTGGTGCTGGGGCCGCCGATTCCGCGCACCGTGCGGTTCGCTGAGGCAAGCGCGTCGGGCTCGTCGGTACTTGCTGGACGAAAGAACAAGGGTGCCAACGCTTATCGGGAGTTGGCCGCGGCACTGCTCAAGCATTGGAAGTCGGGCAAGCCCCTGGAGAACTTCAGCCCGGAGGTCTAGCCGGCGCCCAACGCCACCAGGGTGTCGCCGCGCTGTTCGAGCAGCGTGGATCCGGCGACCGCGGGGACCACCCGGGCAGACGCGGCAGGCCGGCTCACCGAGATGTGACTCTCGCCCGCCCCGGTGTCGGGATTGAACACGTCGTAGCCGGTCGTGACGGGAACCAGCAGCTTGCCAGCCAACATCGTCGCGGGACCCACCGGCGCCTGACCGCCTACGGGGCTGACGGTGTACTCGTAGCGCAATCCGTTGGCGGCGAAGACCATCACGCTGTCACCCGTCCACCAGGTGATCAGGTCACCCGCCCGTGTCATGGTCGCATCGAACGACGCAGGCTTGGACATCAACGTGCTGGACACGGTGGTGCCGGTCTCGTCGATGACGTTCACCGTGGGCTTCGGCGTCGGAAGGTACACCGCGGTAGTGGTATCGGAGACGGCGATCACCTGCGCATCGGAATCCGCGGGCACCCCCGGCAGCGCGACGTGCTTCGTCAGCGGCTGGTCTTCTTCCTTGTCCGGGCGCAGCAGGGTGAGCCGCTCGTCGGGCTGCTGGGGACAGGACTCGATCACCGACACCGCCGACGGGCTCGCCGCGGCGGACACCAGTCGGCACAGCGGTTGCGCGGGGACGTCGGGCTTGATGCGGGCGTCCAGCGCGCCGTAGCTGTTCATCCTGACCATGTCGGAACGCCACTGCTCCAGCCGGCTGTCACCGGCCGATAGCACGGTGGTGCCGTCGGTCGAGAGCCGCACCTCGGGGTCGGCGTACGCCGTCCGGGTCGGTCCGCGCTTGCCAGTCTTGCCGTCGATGGTGCTGACCTGGCCGCAGCCGCGAGCGTCGGGATAGACCGCGACGGCGTACTGATACACCGACGTGACCCCGCACAGGTCCTGGTCCCGCGCGAAGCTCCAGAGGACCGCTCCGGTCGCGGGGTCGCGACCGTCGACCTGGCGTCCGGCTCCGGTCACCACGCTGCCGGCCGCCAACACCGGCTGTGTGGTCGCGGGGCTGGCGGCGGTCCAGAGTTGCCGCAGCGTGGTGGGGACGTCACGGGCGGACTTGAACGCGGGGACCGGCGTTGCGGCGGGACGGCTGATCGTCGCTCGCGCATCGCTGGTCCACCAGATCAACCCGGCGGTGACGACCACGACCGCGGCGATCGCCAGCGCCACCAGGACGTCAGCCCTGGTGCGGCGTTCCGGAGAGACCATCGAGTGGAGTTGCCCCGCCTAGCCGGCGGTGGGTGCGGTGCTGTTCGGGCGGCGACGCCGGCGCCTGCGGCGTGCCGGGCTGCCGTCGCCGGCGGGAGCGGCGTCACCGTCGGCGCCCGGGGCCTGCTGCTCGGTGTTCTCCACGTGCCCGCTGGCGGAACTACCGCCGCGGGTGCGCTGCCGGGTGCGGTCGCGGGTGCGGGCAGGCCGGTCGCCGTCACGGGATTCACGCTTCGGCCGGTCACCGTCGCGGGACTCCCGCTTCGGGCGCTGGCTCGATACCTTCGCGTCGCCGACCGTGCCGGTGACGTCGGTGGGGATGTCGAGATCCTCGTAGAGGTTCGGCGAGTTCGAGTAGGTCTCCGCGGGGTCGGGGGTGTCCAAGCCCAGCGCCTTGTCGATCATCGTCCAGCGGGGCAGCTCGTCCCAGTCGACCAGCGTGACGGCGATGCCGGTCTTGCCTGCGCGGCCGGTGCGGCCGATGCGGTGCACGTAGGCCTGCTCGTCCTCGGGGATCTGGTAGTTGATGACGTGGGTGATGTCGTCGATGTCGATGCCGCGCGCCGCGACGTCGGTGGCGACGAGCACGTCGACATCGCCGGTGCGGAAGCCCTTGAGTGCCTTCTCGCGGGCGCCCTGACCGAGGTCACCGTGCACGGCGCCGACCTTGAAGCCGCGCTCGGCCAGCTCGTCGGCGACCTTCTGCGCTGTGCGCTTGGTCCTGGTGAAGATCATCGTCGCACCGCGGCCACGGGCCTGCAGGACGCGGCTGACCATCTCCACCTTGTCCAGCGCGTGCGCGCGGAACACGTGCTGCTTGGTGTTCTCGTGGGTGGCCCTGGAGTGGGGAGCCTCGGCGCGGATGTGCGTCGGCTGGTTCATGAACGTGCGGGCCAGCGTGATGATCGGGTCGGGCATGGTCGCCGAGAACAGCATCGCCTGCCGGTCCGTCGGGATCTGCTTGAGGATCCGCTCGATGTCGGGCAGGAAGCCCAGGTCGAGCATTTCGTCGGCCTCGTCGAGCACCAGCACCGACAGTCCGCCGAGCTGCAGGTGTCCCTGCTGCGCGAGGTCGAGGAGGCGGCCGGGGGTGCCGACGACCACGTCGACGCCCTTCTGCAGCGCCTCGATCTGCGGCTCGTAGGGGCGTCCGCCGTAGATCGACGTCACCGACAGCTTGCGGTCGCCGACCTTGAGGTACTTGGCGGCGTTGGCCAGGTCGTCGAAGACCTGCAGGCACAGCTCGCGGGTGGGAACCACGATCAGCGCGCGCGGCGCGCCGGTGAGCGGACGTTCGGCGTCGGTGACGATGCGGTGCAGCAGTGGCACGCCGAACGCAAACGTCTTGCCCATGCCCGTGCGGGCCTGGCCGATGAGGTCGTTGCCGGACAGGGCGAGCGGAAGCGTCAGCTCCTGGATGGCGAAGGTGTGCTCGATGCCGCTCTCCGCGAGCGCGCGCACGATCTCCTCGCGCACGCCGAGTTCGGCGAAGGTGGCCGTCTTGGGCTCGACCGTCTCAGTGGTTTCGGTATTGGTTGTCTCAGTAGATGAAGTCATGCGTTGCCGACGTAACCTTTCATAGTCATTCCTCGCGGCGTTCAAGCGCGCACGAGTCTGACGAGAAAGCACCGGGCCCTGGCCTTCGAGGAGGCGAGCCAACTCCGTGCACGCACATTTCTTTGGGGGCGGCCAGCTCGGAAGAGAGCCGCATCCAGCTACATCATAGCTCTCCCGCTTTGCGAAGCGGGTAGCGCGCTGCTCGCCGTCTAGAGTTGAGCCATGACTTCGACCCCGCCCGACCAGACGGTGAACCCCGTGACACCGGGCGTGTCGGTCGACCATCCCGGCGTCAACCAATTGTTCGCGCTGCTGGCATATGGCGAGGTCGCGGCCTTCTACCGGCTCACCGACGAGGCGCGGATGGCGCCCAATCTGGCTGGTCGGATCAACATGGCGAGCATGGCGGCCGCGGAGATGTCGCACTACGAGATGCTGCGCGACGCGCTGGAGCGCCGCGGGGTCGACGTGGTGCCCGCCATGACGAAGTACGCGTCCGCGCTGGAGAACTACCACCGCCTCACCACGCCGAGCACCTGGCTGGAGGCACTGGTCAAGACGTACATCGGTGATGCACTGGCTGCTGACTTCTATCTCGAGATCGCCGATGCGCTTCCCGACGAGGCGGCCAACGTGGTCCGTGCCGTGCTGTCGGAGACCAGTCACTCCCAGTTCGTCGTCGGCGAGGTCAAGGCCGCGGTCACCGCGAGCGACAAGCAGCGCCACCGCCTTGCCCTCTGGTCGCGGCGACTGCTCGGCGAGGCCATCACTCAGGCCCAGTTCGTGCTGGCCGACCACGACGAACTCGTGGACCTCGTGGTGTCGTCCGGTGAGGGACTGGTCAGGCTCACCGAGTTCTTCGACAGGTTGCAGCGCACGCACAGTTCCCGCATGCGGGAGCTCGGCCTCGCCTGAGCCCCGCTACTTGGTGCAGCTGGCGATCATCGAGTTGGTGGCCTGCGCCGCGACGACGGCGCCGCCGGCATCGGTGATCGAGCAGTTCAGCTGGCCCCCGACGCTGGTCGCGGTCACCGAACCCAACGTGACTCCCGGATTGAGCACCACAGTCTTCGACCACGGCAGTGCCACGTTGAAGTCGGTCTGCAATGCGCCCTGGGCGTCGGTGTAGATCACCGTGACCAGATCGAGCAGTTGGCGACTCCCCGTCACCTGATAGGTGATGGTGCTGGGGGCCGGCGCCGACACGGTCGGTGCGGGCTCGGCAGCTGCCGTAGGCGCCGGCGTGACGCTGGTGACCGTCTCGGGCGTCAGCGGTGCCGGTGGCGGGGGAAGCGGGGCCGACGTGGCCACCCGCGGCGCCGTGGACGTGGGCACCTGACTGGTGGTCGCCGCAGGCGGGGCGATGGTCTTCGACACCGAGCCGCTGTCACCGCCGCCGAGGATGACCACCGTGCAGATCACCGCGATGAGCAGGATCGCCCCGGCGACGCCGGCAACCCAGATCCACCGGCGGTCGATCGGATCGCGGTATTCGGTGTAGCCGTCATCGTCGTAGTCGGCATCGTTGTAGTCGTCGTAATCCTCGACGTCGTTGAGCACCTCGGTCTCGTCGACGCTCGAGGCGTAGCGCTCGGGACCGCCGTAGTTTCCGTAGCGCAGCGGGTACGGCTCGGGGGTTTCGACGGTTCGTCGCGTTCGCGTGGTTGCCGAATACGGAGAATGCGGGGGATATGTCCTGCTCATGACGCTTTCCGGGTTGGTGGGGTCCGGGTTCGGAGGATGACTTGGCTGATGCTATCGGGGCGAAAGTGACGGATGTTGTTGGCACGCGCGGCATTGGGTCACGGTCCGGACTCGGTTCGCCCACGGCGATCGTGATGTTCGCGGACCGCGAAGTGACCGTGGCGTCACGGGGTCTCGGCGTCCACTAGCCTTCTCCAGGTAGAACGCACACGAACGGAAAGGGTGCAGCGTGGAGGTAAAGATCGGTGTCACCGACAGCCCGCGCGAGCTGGTTTTCAGCAGCGCGCAGACACACGATGAGGTGCAGAAGTTGGTCACCGATGCGCTGGGAAAAGACTCGGGCGTACTGAGCCTGACCGACGAGAAGGGCCGGCTCTTCCTGGTGCAGGTCGCCAAGATCAGTTACGTCGAGATCGGCGCATCCGACTCGCGTCGCGTCGGTTTCGGCATCCTGGCCGAGACGGTCAAGAAGTCCTAACGAACGATCACTAGCCGCGGCTGAGCGGCACGTGTGCCAGGCCGCCCCAGGCGAACTGCACCGTGCCCTCGACCGCGGCCTCCTTGGAGATCGGTCGGTCGCTGTGCAGCCAGTACCGCGCACAGTCGACGCTCATCGCGACGAGGGCGACCGCGATCATCCGCGCGCGGTGCGCCTCGAGCCCCGAATCGCGACTGATCAAGTCGAAGACGGCGTCCGTGCAGGATTCGGTGGCCACCTTCACCTGGGCGGAAACCTGCGGTTCGGTGACGTAGTCGTTCTCGAAGATCAACCGGTAGCCCTGGCCGTCGTGCTCGATGAAGTCGAAGAACGCGCCCACCGCGGCACGTAGCCGCTGCCGGTTGTCGGTGGTGGTCCGCAGCGCCTGCCGTACGCCGGACACCAGATTGTCGACGTGTCGTTGCAGCACCGCTAGATAGAGCTCCAGCTTGGACGAGAAGTGTTGATACAGAACCGGTTTGCTGACGCCCGCCCGGTCCGCGATCTCGTCCATCCCCGCAGCGTGATAGCCACGGTCGACGAACACCTCGCTTGCGGCGATGAGCAACTGGCCGCGGCGTTCGTCGCGGGGCAGCCGGTTGCCACGTCGGTTGCCGGGGGCGCGTCCAGTCGCGCCGTCACCGGTCGCCGACTGAGCGCGTCGCCTCCCGGAGGCGTTGGCAAGATCGCTCATCAGTCCTCAATCTGGGATACGTGCTGCGTGCCGGGCAGGAGCCGATCTGACCCGGCTGATCATCGAATCGACACTACTACCCCTACTTGAGTGAGCGCGTGATCTGGCGCGCAGCGCCGCCCGGGTGGCGCGCCGGAACCGCAGGGGCGCACCGCTCTGTGCCATCCTGGTTCGGTGACTTACGACCCGGGGCGTCGTCACTGGGGCGAGCGAAGCGACGGGGCATATCGAGGCGCGGGCGAGCGAAGCGACGGGGCATATCGAGCCGGGGGCGAGCGAAGCGACGGGGCATATCAAGGCGCGGGCGAGCGAGGCGACGGAGAACGTTTCGGGGGCGAGCGAAGCGACGGGGGATATAGCGGGGGCGAGCGAGGCGGCGGGCGCGTACCGGTGCTGCGCAATGAGTGGCGGGAGCCGCTGCGCGCGCAGCGGGATCCGGTCGCGAGCGATTCGGGTCGGACGCGGTCCAACCGCGACGAACACCAGCAGTGGCGAAAGCAGACCTGGCTGGGCCGCTTCGTGTCGACCTACGGTTGGCGCGCGTATGCGCTGCCCGTGCTCGTCGCGCTCACCGCAGTGGTCGTCTACCAAACCCTCACTGGCACCGGCACGACGCAGCCGGCCGAGGCGGAAGGCCCGATTCAGGGGCCACCGACCATCAACCCCGCCAGCACCGCCATCATCGGGGCGCCGCCCAAGGGCATGACGCAGTTCGACGCGAGCCTGCCGACCGGCATCCTGCCCGACGGCGGCCCGTACACCGAGGCGGGCGCCAAGACGTGGCACGTCGTGCCCGGGTCGACGCCGAAGATCGGTGAGGGCACGGTGAAGTCGTTCACGTACACGGTCGAAGTCGAGGACGGGGTCGACACCACGGCGTTCGGTGGCGACGAGGCATTCGCGCGGATGGTCAGCGAGACGCTGTCCAATCCCAAGAGCTGGACCCACAATCCGCAGTTGGCGTTCACCCGGATCGACACCGGGGAGCCGGACTTCAGGGTGTCGCTGACCTCGCCGCTGACGGTCCGCGAGGGGTGCGGCTACGACATCCCGCTCGAGTCGTCGTGCTACAACCCCGCCTACGTCGACCAGCCCCGCGTCTTCGTCAACGAAGCGCGCTGGGTGCGCGGCGCCGTACCGTTTCAGGGGGACGTCGGCTCGTATCGGCAGTACCTGATCAACCACGAGGTCGGCCACGCCGTCGGGTATCAGCGGCACGAGCCGTGTGGCGAGAACGGTGCGCTCGCGCCGGTGATGATGCAACAGACGTTCTCCACGAGCAATGACGATGACGCGAAGTTCGATCCGGGCTCCGTCAAGCCCGACGGCAAGACCTGCCGCTTCAATCCCTGGCCGTACCCCATCGCCTGACGAACACACGGGCTTGGCGGGAAGGTTCATGCGGGGATTACCGTTGAACAACGATGCTTGGCGTATTCGTCAAGGGGCAGACTTCGAAATGAGGAGATCCCGGTGTCGACCTTGCCGCCGCTGGTAGAACCAGCGGCCCACCTGACGCGCGAAGAAGTGGCCCGCTACAGCCGCCACCTGATCATCCCCGACCTCGGGGTGGACGGTCAGAAACGACTCAAGAACGCCCGCGTTCTGGTGATCGGGGCAGGCGGGCTGGGTTCACCCACCTTGCTGTACCTGGCCGCCGCCGGTGTGGGCACCATCGGCATCGTCGAGTTCGACGTCGTGGACGAGTCCAACCTGCAGCGCCAGATCATTCACGGCCAGTCCGACATCGGACGGTCCAAGGCGCAAAGCGCGCGGGACTCCATCAAGGAGATCAACCCGCTCGTCGACGTGCGGCTGCACGAGGTGCGCCTCGAACCCGAGAACGCCGTCGACCTGTTCTCGCAGTACGACCTGATCCTCGACGGCACCGACAACTTCGCCACCCGCTACCTGGTCAACGATGCCGCGGTGCTGGCGGGCAAGCCGTACGTGTGGGGCTCCATCTACCGGTTCGAGGGCCAGGTGTCGGTGTTCTGGGAGGACGCCCCCGACGGTCTGGGCCTCAACTACCGCGACCTCTATCCGGAACCGCCACCGCCGGGCATGGTGCCGTCGTGCGCCGAGGGCGGCGTGCTGGGCATCCTGTGCGCGTCGATTGCGTCGGTGATGGGCACCGAGGCCATCAAGCTGCTGACCGGCATCGGCGATCCGCTCCTCGGCCGCCTGATGGTCTACGACGCGCTCGACATGACGTACCGCACCATCAAGATTCGCAAGGATCCCTCGACGCCGAAGATCACCGAACTGATCGACTACGAGGCGTTCTGCGGTGTGGTGTCCGACGCCGCCGCGGAGGCTGCCGCCGACTCCACGATCACCCCGCGCGAGTTGCGCGAGATGCTCGACGCCGGCAAGCCGCTTGCGCTGATCGACGTCCGCGAGCCCGTCGAGTGGGACATCAACCACATCACGGGTGCGGAACTGATCCCCAAGGGCGCGTTCGAAACGGGTGAGGCGCTGGCCAAACTGCAGGTCGACCGCACCCCGGTGTTCTACTGCAAGACCGGCGTGCGGTCGGCCGAGGTGCTGGCCATCGTGAAGAAGGCCGGTTTCTCCGACGCCAAGCACGTGCAGGGCGGAATCGTCGCCTGGGGCAAGCAACTCGAACCCGACATGGTCATGTACTGACGGCTGGTTAGCCGGAGCACCGCTTAGTCTGAGCTCTGTGACCGTCGACCCGCCGCCTGAACATGTGCTGGTGGCGTTCGGCCTCACCGGACTTCGGCCGACCCTTCTCGGCTCGAGCTGGGAAGGGGGCTGGCGCTGCGGCGAGGTCGTGCTGTCCATGGTGGCCGACCACGCCCGCGCCGCATGGTCGGCCAAGGTGCGGGAGACGCTCTTCGTCGACGGGGTTCGGCTGGCCCGCCCGGTGCGCTCCACCGACGGCCGCTACGTGGTGGCCGGTTGGCGCGCCGACACATTCGTCACCGGAACGCCCGAGCCGCGCCACGACGAGGTCGTCTCGGCCGCGGTGCGGCTGCACGAGGCCACCGCGCGTCTGGAGCGACCGCGCTTCCTGACCCAGCCGCCGTCGGTGCCGTGGTCGGACGTGGACGTCTTCATCGCGGCCGACCGCGCGGCGTGGGAGGACCGGCCGCTGCACACGCTTCCGCCGGGAGCACGGGTGGCGCCGGGTTCGGCGGATGGGCAGCGGTCGATCGAGTTGATCAACCAGCTCGCCTCACTGCGCAAGCCGACCCGCAGCCCGAGCCAGTTGGTGCACGGCGACCTGTACGGCACCGTGCTGTTCGCGGGTACCACCGCGCCCGGCATCACCGACATCACGCCGTACTGGCGGCCGGCGTCCTGGGCGGCCGGGGTGGTGGTGGTCGACGCGCTGTCCTGGGGTGACGCCGACGACGGCTTGGTCGAGCGGTGGACGTCGCTGCCGGAGTGGCCGCAGATGTTGTTGCGGGCGTTGATGTTCCGGTTGGCGGTCCATGCGCTGCACCCACGGTCGACGGCTGCGGCGTTCCCCGGCCTGGCGCGCACCGCCGCGCTGGTCCGCTTGGTGCTCTAAAACTGGTGCCGAACTTCGGCGAGCCGCACCCGGCCATCGACTGCCAGCACGCCTTCGGCCCGGAGTAGCTCCAGCTGCCGGGTGGCCAGGTGGGCGGCGGGCCGGCCAGACGCGCCGATGACCCGATGCCACGGCAGGTCCGACGAGTCGGTGCGCATGATCCACCCGACGATCCTCGGGCTGGAAAGCCCTGCGGCTTCGGCGATGTCGCCGTATGTCGCGACACGTCCCGCGGGAATGGCCGCCACCAGTGCGCGGACGCTCTCGACCTGTTCGTCGGTGACGGCGGCCATGTCAGACCGCGTGTCGGCGGATCAACTCCGCGGTCTCCGCCGGTTTGGCATGGGGCACCATGTGATCGCAGTCGAACTCGACGAGTGTGAAGTCGGACCCGAGCTGCGCGTCGAGTGCCGCGACGAGTTCGTCGGTGACGTACGGCGGGTCGGTGCGCGTGGCGCGGACCAACGTCGTCGGCGTTCCGTCGCGCGGCAACGTGAACGGCCGGCTCAGCTCACTCCAGTACGACATCATCGCCGGAATGTTGATCCGCCAGCCCATTCGGCCGTTCGGCAGCGCCATCAGGTGCTCGTCGAGGTCGCGTTCCAACTCGGCGGGCTCGACCTCACCCCACGAACCGGACACCTTCTCTTGACGTGCCTCGTCGCGGTCCGTGTAGTCGGGTGAGGCGAACATGGCGTCGGCAACCTCGTGCATCCACGCACCGTCGAGGCCGACGGCGGGATCGAGCAGCACCACCCCGTCGATCAGATCCGGTCGTGCCGCAGCGAGACTCAGCGACACCGCGCCGCCGAACGAGTGCCCCACCACCACGACCGGGCTGCCACCTTCCGCGTCGAGCAACGCGGCCAGTGCATCCACGTTGGCCTCGATCGTCCACGGTGCGTTCCACGACGACCGCCCGTGGCCAATCAGATCCGGGGCGACGATCGACAACTCGGGCAGGTACCGGTTGGCCAGCGTCTCCCAGCGTTGGCCGTGGCCGGTCAGGCCGTGGATGGCCAGGATCCGCGGAGTCCCCGCAGGGCCGTAACGGTAGGTGTTCAGCGCATCGGTCACGGCGTCGATGCTGCCAGGCGGCTCGGGACCAAAATCTGTCGGACCCCCGTGGTGTCATTCCGTCATGCCCACTTCGCACGCCGACCTGTCGCCCGCAGCGCTGACCGAGTCCGGTCTGCACGGCAGCGTGCGCCTGCTCGGTGGGCCGGGTACGGGCAAGTCGCATCTACTGACTCGCGTCGCCGCAGCCCGCATCAGTGCGGGCTGCGATCCCGAATCCGTTCTGCTGCTGACCGGTTCGGCACGTCTCGGCATGCAGGCCAGGGCCGCCATCACGTCGGCGCTGTTGGGGGAGGGCACCGCCGGTCCGGTGGCGGTGCGCGAGCCACTCGTCCGCACCGTGCATTCGTACGCGTTCGCGGTGCTCGGTCAGGCGGCCCGGCGCAACGGCGATCCGCCTCCGCGGTTGATCACCAGCGCCGAACAGGATGGCATCGTCCGCGAACTGCTGGCCGGTGACTTCGCCGACGGCGACGATGCGTCCGTTCGGTGGCCTGCCGCACTGCGGCCCGCCTTGCTTACCGTCGGGTTCGCCACCGAACTGCGTGACCTGTTGGCCCGCTGCACGGAGCGCGGCGTCGATCCGCTTGAGCTGCAACGCATCGGCCGCCGGACCGGCAGGCCGGAGTGGGTGGCCGCGGGCCGGTTCGCTCAGGTCTACGAACAGGTGATGCTGCTGCGCTCCGCGGTGGGCATGGCGGCGCCGCAGGCCACCGTGCCCGCCCTTGGTGCGGCAGAACTCGTCGGTGCCGCGCTCGAGGCGTTCGCCACCGACCCGGAGCTCCTGGCCGCCGAACGCGCTCGCGTCCGGCTGCTGCTGGTGGACGACGCGCAGCACCTCGACCCGCAGGCCGCGCGGCTGGTGCGGGTGCTCGCGGCAGGCGCGGAACTCAGTGTCATCGCAGGCGATCCCAACCAGTCGGTCTTCGGTTACCGTGGCGCCGATCCCGAGTTGCTGCGTGACGACGAGGTGCCCGCCGTCGTGCTGACGCGGTCGCACCGGTGCGCACCTGCCGTGGCCCGCGCGGTCAGTGGCATCGCGCGGCGGCTGCCCGGTGCCGATGCCGCCCGTGACATCACCGGGGACGACGAGCGCGACGGTTCGGTGAGCGTGCGGATCGCGGCGTCACCGCACGCCGAGTCGGCGCTCGTCGCGGACGCGTTGCGCCGCGCGCATCTGGTCGACGGCGTGCCGTGGTCGGAGATGGCGGTGATCGTGCGGTCGGTGCCGCGAACGGGAGCGGCACTGGCCCGGGCGCTGAGTGCGGCGGGCGTGCCGGTGGATCAGCCGTCCGGCGCGGCCCTCGCCGAACATCCCGCCGTGGCCGCGTTGTTGACGGTTCTCGAGGTCGCCGTGCACGGCTTGGACGGCGAGCGGGCGATGGCGCTCGTGACGGGACCGATCGGCCGTGTGGACCCGGTGTCGTTGCGGCAGTTGCGTCGTGCGTTGCGCAGGGCCGATGGCAGCCAGCCACCGCGCGAATTCGCTGATCTGCTCGTCGAGGCGCTCGACGGCCGTCCCGTCGATCTGCCCGATCAGCTGGCCCGGCCGCTGCGCCGCGTCGCCGCGGTTCTCACCGCGGCCGGACGAAGTGAAGCGGCGGGGCGGGATCCCCGGGTGACACTGTGGAATGCCTGGCATCACAGCGGCCTGCAGCGGCGCTGGTTGGCGTCGACCGAACGCGGCGGTCAGGGCGGCATCCAGGCGGGCCGTGATCTCGACGCCGTGACGGCCCTGTTCGACGTCGCCGAGCAGTTCGTGTCACGCACGGCCGGCGCGTCGGTGACCGGTCTGGTGGACCACGTGCGGGCCATGGCGTTGCCCGCAGGCGGCCGGGACGAGCGGCGCGTCGGTGAATCCGTCGCCGTGCTCAGCGCCCACGCCGCGCTCGGGCGCGAATGGGAGGTCGTGGTGATCGCCGGACTCCAGGAAGGGTTGTGGCCCAACACCATTCCCCGCGGCGGGGTGCTCGCCACGCAACATCTGATCGACCTGCTCGACGGTGTCGCCGATCCGATGTCCGGCGCCATGTCGACGCGGGCGCCGCTGCTCGCCGAGGAGCGCAGGTTGCTGATCTCGGCCTTGGGCCGGGCGCGTTCGCACGTGGTCGTGACGGCCGTCGACGGCGACGAGGGGGACGGGTCGGAATTGCCGTCCCCGTTCTGCGCCGAACTCGCCGCGCTGGCCACCGACGCGGTGCAGGCCGACACGGCGCCCGTGCACGCGCCGCGAGTGCTGGCGCCTGCCGCGCTGGTCGGCAGGTTGCGCGCGGTGGTGTGCGCGCCGGCCGAAGCGGTCGACGAGGCGTCACGGGTCTGCGCGGCAACGCAATTGGCGCGTCTGGCGGCGGCCGGGATCGAGGGCGCGGACCCCGCGCAGTGGTACGGTACGACGCCGCTGTCGACCGACGAGCCGTTGTGGTCGGGCGAGGGTCACGTCGTGACGCTGTCTCCGTCGCGGTTGCAGACGCTGACCGATTGCCCGCTGCGCTGGATGTTGGAACGCCACGGCGGTGCGGATGGCCGCGACGTGCGCTCGGCGCTCGGGTCGTTGATCCACGCGCTGGTCGCTGACTCCGACAAGAGCGAGGCGCAGATGATCGCCGAACTCGAACGGCATTGGGAGGAGCTGCCATTCGATTCGCAGTGGCACTCGGCCAACGAGTTGGAACGCCACCGCACCATGTTGTCCGCGTTCGTCCGCTGGCGATCCCAGACGCGGCACGAGTTCACCGAGGCCGGCGCCGAGGTCGACGTCGACGGCGTCGTGGTGCCCGCCGAAGGGTCACAACCCGGGGTGCGGGTGCGTGGCCGGGTCGACCGGTTGGAGCGCGACGCGGAGGGGCGGCTGGTGGTCGTCGACGTCAAGACCGGCAAGACGCCGGTCAGCAAGGACGACGCGCAACGCCACGCTCAGTTGGCCGCCTACCAGTTGGCGATCGCCGAAGGGCTCGTGCCGGATGGCGATCAGGCGGGTGGGGCGCGGCTGGTCTACCTGGGCAAGATCGGCTCGGCAGGGCCGTGCGAACGCGAACAGGACCCGATGACCGCCGAGGGACGCGAACTCCTGCGCGAGTCGGTGCGGCAGGCCGCGGCGGCCACGCAGGGCCCAGAGTTCCTGGCGCGCATCAACACCGGGTGTGCGCACTGCCCGGTGCGGGCGATCTGTCCGGCGCAGGCGGCGATCGGTGGTCGGTCGTGACCGCCGGCTACAGCCCCGCCGAACTGGCCGAGGCGCTCGGCATCTTCGCCCCGACGGAGGAGCAGGCCGCCGTCATCGCCGCGCCGCCGGGACCGTTGGTGGTGATCGCGGGGGCGGGGGCAGGCAAGACCGAGACCATGGCCGCGCGGGTGGTGTGGCTGGTCGCCAACGGCTATGCCGGGCCCGGTGAGGTGCTCGGCTTGACCTTTACCCGCAAGGCGGCGGGCCAACTGCTGCGCCGCGTTCGCACCCGGTTGGCCCGCCTCGCCGGCGCGGGCCTGATTCCCGGCGGGCCGGGCGAGACCGTCGACGAACACCCGACGGTGGCCACGTATCACGCCTTCGCGGGGACGTTGCTGCGCGAGCGCGGTCTGCTGTTGCCGGTGGAGCCTGCCACCCGACTGATCGGTGAAACCGAGTTGTGGCAGTTGGCCTATCGCGTGGTGTGCGACCATCCCGGCCCGCTGGACACCGAGAAGTCACCGGCCGCGGTCACGGCGATGGTGCTGCGCCTGTCGGGTCAGCTCGCCGAACATCTGGTCGACACCGATCAACTGCGCGACACCCACCTCGAACTCGAGCGGTTGGTGCACACGCTGCCTGCGGGGCCGCGCCAGCGCGATACCGGCCCCAACCAGTCGCTGCTGAAGATGCTGGCCACGCAAACCGACCGCGCCGAACTCGTCCCGCTGGTCGACGCGCTGCACGCCAGGATGCGGGCCGAGAACGTCATGGACTTCGGCATGCAGATGTCGTCCGCCGCCCAGCTGGCGGCGTCCTTCCCCGAGGTGGGAGCCGAACTGCGGGGCCGCTACCGGGTGGTGCTGCTCGACGAGTACCAGGACACGGGCCACGCGCAGCGCGTCGCCCTGTCCGCGCTGTTCGGCGGCGGGGTGGACGACGATCTGGCGTTGACCGCCGTCGGCGATCCGATCCAGTCGATCTACGGCTGGCGGGGCGCATCGGCGACGAACCTGCCGCGGTTCACCACGGACTTCTGCCTTTCGGACGGCACTCCGGCGCCGACGCTGGAGCTGAGGACCAGTTGGCGCAACCCGCCCCGCGCGCTGCGGCTGGCCAACGCGGTGTCGTCGGCGGCGCGGCGCCGCTCGGTGGCCGTGCGGGAGCTGTTGCCGCGGCCCGGCGCGCAACCCGGCACCATCCGGTGTGCCTTGCTGAACGACGTGGTCAGCGAACGGGACTGGCTGGCAGACGGTTTGGCCCGGATCTATCACGGCGCACGCGAGGCGGGCACTGCGGTACCGACGGCCGCGGTGCTGGTGCGGCGCAACGCCGACGCGGTACCCATTGCCGACGCGTTGACGGCGCGTGGCGTGCCCGTCGAGGTCGTCGGATTGGCCGGGCTGCTGGCCATTTCGGAGGTCGCCGACGTGGTGGCCATGTTGCGGTTGGCGGCCGACCCGACGGCCGGCGCCGCCGCGATGCGGGTGCTCACCGGGCCGCGCTGGCGGCTGGGGGCCGCGGATGTCGCCGCGCTGTGGCGCCGGGCCGTCGAACTCGACGATCCCGGCCGGGCGGCCGACCGTGGATCCGTCGCGCAGATCGTGGCCGCCGCCGCGCCCGACTCGGACACCGCGTGTCTGGCGGATGCCATCGGGCATCCGGGGCCGCGGGAGCGATACTCGCCAGAGGGGCACCGGCGCATCGTGGCATTGGGCCGCGAGCTGACCGCGCTGCGCGGGCAGCTGCATCATCCGCTGCCCGATGTCGTCGCCGAGGTGCGGCGCATGCTGGGCGTCGACGCCGAAGTCCGTGCGGCACAGTCGGTATCGGCGGGGTGGAGCGGAACCGAACACCTCGAGGCGTTCACCGACGTGGTGGCCGACTTCGCCGCACGCCCGGGAGCGTCCGTGCCTGCCCTGTTGGGCTACCTCGATGCGGCCATGGACGTGGAGAACGGGTTGGCTCCCGCGGAGCTCACCGTCTCCAACGACCGCGTGCAGATCCTGACCGTGCACGCCGCGAAGGGCTTGGAATGGCAGGTCGTGGCCGTGCCGCATCTGAGCGGCCGGGTGTTCCCCTCCACGGCATCGCCGCGCACCTGGTTGTCCGACCCGGCCGATCTGCCGCCGCTGCTGCGCGGTGACCGGGCGACGGAGTCCGAGCACGGCGTTCCGGTCCTCGACACCAGCGACGTCAATGACCGGAAGGCGTTGTCGGACAAGATCACCGAGCACAAGCGTCGGCTCGATCAGCGTCGCGTCGACGAGGAGCGTCGGCTGCTGTACGTGGCCCTCACGCGGGCCGAGGACACGCTGGTGTTGTCGGGGCACCACTGGGGTGCCACCGAACTCAAGCCACGGGGGCCCTCGGAATTCCTCGTCGAGATCCGCGACGTGATCGAGCGGTCTGCGGCCGAGGGCGATCCGTGTGGAGTCATCGACACTTGGGCGCCCGACCCGGCCGACGGCGAACGAAACCCCTTGCAGGAAGAGGTGACCGAGCGGTCTTGGCCCACCGACCCGGCTGGCGCGGCCCGGCCGGACGTGGATCGGGGTGCCGCATTGGTGGCGTCGGTGCTGGCGGGTGCCGCCGACGTGGAGTCCGGGACCGGCCGCGACCCGGTCGACGTGGACGGCTGGGCCGCGGACGTCGACGCCTTGCTGGCCGAGCGCGAGCGGGCGCTGGAACGTCCGCCGGTCGCGCTGCCCGGTCAATTGTCGGTGAGCGCGTTGGTGGACATCGGCCGCGACCCCGAGGGGGCGCCTGCGCGGCTGCAGCGCAGATTGCCGGTCCGACCCGACCCGCATGCGGCGCTGGGCACGGCGTTTCACGACTGGGTGCAGCGGTTCTATCACGCCGAGCGGCTGTTCGACCTGGACGACCTCCCCGGGGCCGTGGACGGCGACCTGGGGCGTGCCGAGGGGGAGGACCTCGCGGAGCTGCAGGCCGCGTTCGCGGTGTCGCCGTGGGCCACGCGGTCGCCGATCGAGGTGGAGACGCCGTTCGACATGGTGCTCGGCGGCACCGTGGTGCGGGGGCGGATCGACGCGGTGTTCGCCGACGACGACGGCGGCGTCACGGTGGTGGACTGGAAGACCGGCGAAGCGCCTGCCACACCGGAGGCCTTGCAACAGAACGCGATTCAGCTGGCCGTCTACCGGCTGGCGTGGGCCGCGATACGTGACGTGCCGGTGTCGTCGGTGCGGGCGGTCTTCCACTACGTGCGCAGCGGCGTGACCGTGGCCCCCGATCAGCTAGCGGGGGCCGACGAGTTGGCGGCCCTGCTGGAGGTCGCCTAGCGCGGCGCGTTGCGGTACGCCTTGAGCGCCTGCATGATCATCGGCACCTGCAACGGCAACCGCGCGATCGTGCCGATGCGGGCCGGCCAGCCCTTGGACCACCACAGCCGGACCATGTTGACGTTCGCCGGGAAGACGCCGATGAACAGTGCGACGGCCGCGAGCGCGCCGAGCCTGCGGGTGCGCGGGACCAGCAGCGCCGCGCCGGTCGCGGCCTCCGCGACACCCGACGCCAACGTGTAGAACCGGGCGCTGCCGGGCAATGCGGCGGGAACGATGCTGTCGAACGGTTTCGGTGCGACGAAGTGCAGCACACCCATGCCGATCAGCATTGCGCCCATCCGCTGGGCGGGAACCTGGCTGGGCACGCCGTCGACTGCTGAGGTGGGGGAGGTCATGGTTACATTGTGCTGTGCTGCGCCTCCGGCGGATGATGGGCCCTCGTGGCCAAGGGTAGGTTGCGTCGTCAGCTGGAGGCGATCGATCAGAACCTGACGTCCAGGCCGGACGCCGACCTGGTCGGCGTGCTCAACATTCCGAAGCCGTTCGTCAGTCCCACGCGTCGCATCATGATGCGCGTCCTGTACGCGCTGCTGGCGCTGTTCGCGGCCGTCCTCATCGTCTACCTGGACCGCGACGGTTACCGTGACGTGCAGGACAACGAACTGTCGCTGCTGGACTGCCTCTACTACGCGACCGTGTCGTTGTCGACCACCGGTTACGGCGACATCACCCCGTTCACCCCGTCGGCGAGGCTGATCAACGTCCTGGTGGTCACGCCACTGCGCATCGCGTTCCTGATCGTGTTGATCGGTACCACGGTCGAGACGCTGACCACCCAGTCGCGGCAGGCGTTCGACATTCAGCGTTGGAGGAAGAACGTGCGCAATCACACCGTCGTCGTCGGCTACGGCACCAAGGGCAGGACCGCGGTCGCCGCGATGATCGGCGACGACGTCGCGGCGGGCCAGATCGTCGTCGTCGACGAGAACCCCGCCGCGCTGGAGCGGGCCAAGAGCGCCGGTCTGGTGACCGTGCGCGGCAGCGCGACCGACTCGGAGGTACTTCGGCTGGCCAGCGCGCAGCACGCGAAGTCCATCATCGTCGCGACCAACCGCGACGACACCGCCGTGCTCGTCACGCTGACCGCCCGCCAGCTGGCGCCCAACGCCAAGATCATCGCGGCGGTACGGGAAGCGGAGAACCAGCATCTGCTGCGGCAGTCGGGCGCCGACACCACCGTCGTCACCTCGGAAACCGCGGGACGGCTGCTCGGCATCGCCACCACGACCCCGTCCGTCGTCGAGGTCATGGAGGATCTGCTGACCCCCGACGCCGGCTTCGCGATCTCCGAACGCCCCGTCGAGACGACGGAGGTCGGTGGGTCACCCCGCCACCTCGGCGACATCGTGCTGGGTGTGGTCCGCGACGGCAGGCTGCTGCGGGTCGACGAGCCCGAGGTGGACGCCATGGAGTTGGGCGATCGGCTGCTGTACATCCGCAGCGCGGACGCCGAGCGGTGACGGGCGAGATAACCGGCGGCATGGCCCACTTCCAGCTGCGCAACGTCCCACTGCTGTCCCGGGTGGGCGCCGACCGCGCGGACGTCCTGCGCACCGACGTCGATGCCGCCATCGCAGGCTGGTCGGATGCGCTGGTGCTGCGCGTCGACCGGCGCAACCAGGTCCTGATCTCCGGCGGCAAGGTGGTGCTCGGCAGCGCGGCGAAACTGTCCGACGCCCCCGCCGACAACGCGGTGTTCCTCGGCCGGCTCGAGGATGGCAGGCACGTGTGGGGGATACGGGGCGCGTTGGAGGCGCCCGACGACCCAGACGCCGAGTCGGAGGTTCTCGACTTGCGCAGGGCCGGTGCGATCTTCGACGACGTCAGTGCCCAGCTGGTGTCGACCGCGACCGCGCTGCTGAATTGGCATGACAGCGCGCGGTTCAGCGCGGTGGACGGCTCGCCGACCCGGTCGGCCAAGGCCGGCTGGTCGCGGGTCAACCCGGTCAACGGTCACGAGGAGTTTCCCCGGATCGACCCGGCCATCATCTGCCTGGTGCACGACGGGCACGACCGCTGCGTGCTGGCCCGCCAGACGTTGTGGCCCGAGCGGCTCTTCTCGCTGCTCGCCGGATTCGTGGAGGCCGGCGAATCGTTCGAAGCGTGCGTCGTCCGCGAGATCGCCGAGGAGGTCGGTCTCAACGTATCCGACGTGCGCTACCTGGGCAGCCAGCCGTGGCCGTTCCCGCGCTCGCTGATGGTGGGCTTCCACGCCATCGGCGACCCGGAGCAGGAGTTCGCGTTCAACGACGGCGAGATCGCCGAAGCGGATTGGTTCACCCGGGCGCAGGTTCGGGAGGCCCTCGAACACGGTGACTGGAGCAGCGATTCGTCGTCGCGATTGCTGCTACCCGGCTCGATTTCCATCGCCAGGGAGATCATCGAGTCCTGGGCAGCGCTGGACTGAGCCGTCAGGTGCTCGTCAGGATGACGAGCTGGCGCGTCGCCCTGGTCATCGCGACGTAGCGGTCGACGGCCCCTTCGATGCCGGCGCCGAACGTCTCCGGGTCGACGAGGACCACCAGGTCGAACTCGAGCCCCTTCGCCAGCTCCGGGGTCAGGGACTGGACGCGCGACGTCGCCGGGAAGCTCTGCGCGTCACGGCCGATGACGCAGGCGATGCCCTCGGCATTGGCGGTCAGCCAGCTGTCGATGACCGAGCCCAGATCCGCCGTCGATCCGTGGACGACGGGAATGCCGCTGCTGCGGATGGACGTCGGCACGTTGGCGTCCGGGATCTCGGCCCGGATGACGGGCTCGGCTTCGGTCATCACCTCCTCCGGGGTCCGGTAGTTGATGCTCAGCGAGGCGATGTCGACATGGGTGAGCCCGATCCGCTCGAGCCGCTCCTGCCACGTCTCGGTGAACCCGTGCCGGGCCTGGGCGCGGTCGCCGACGATGGTGAAGCTGCCAGTCGGGCAGCGCAGCAACAACATCTGCCACTCGGCGTCGGTCAGTTCCTGAGCCTCGTCGACGACGACGTGCGCGAACGGACCGGCGAGATCGTCGGGTTCGATGCTCGGCAGTGCGTTCTCGTCGACCAGGCTCTGCTGGAAATCCGGACGCCGCAGCATCGACATCACCATTATCTCCGAGTCGTCGGACTCGATGAGGTCCTCGACGACGTCGGCCATCCGCGCCTGCTGCGCCGCTGTGGCGGCCTGCCGCCGGCGCCGACGCTGCGCCGCCTGCGGGTCGCCGAGACGTTGCCGTGCGGCGTCCAGGAGCGGCAGATCGGACACCGTCCACCGTTGGGGTTGCGCGCGCTGCAGCTTGCGGACGTCGTCGGGGCTCAGCCAGGGCGCGCACTTGCGCAGGTAGGCGGGCACCGACCAGAGGTCTCCGACGAGGTCGGCGGCCTCGACCAACGTCCACGCGTTGTCGACGGTCGTGCGCAGTTCGTCGTTGCGCAGCAGCGACTGCCGCAGCTGGGCGGCGGGCACGTCGTCGTCGTGCTTGTCCATCAGGATCTCGAGCAGCCGGTCCCAAATCTGTTCCCGCGCTTCGTTATGCGGAGTGCCGGGTTCGGGCGCTTCGAATGCCTCGGCCCAGTCCTCGGGAGTGAGGCGGATGGCGGACCACTCGGTCGCGACCGTCATCGCGGTGGTGGGCGGCTGTTCGTAGAACCTGACGGCGGCGTCGATGGCCTTGACCAGATGCGTGGACGACTTCAGGCGGGCGACGTCCGGGTCCGCTTCGATCCGTGCGGCGGCGCCCTCGGCGACGAGGTCGCGCAGGGTGCAGAGTTGGACGCCCTCCTCCCCGAGGCTGGGAAGGACGTCGGCGACGTAGTTCAGGTAGGGCTGGTGCGGGCCGACGAACAGCAGGCCGTGTCGGAGTCGGGGGTCGGCGTAAAGCAGGTAGGCGGCGCGGTGCAGGGCGACGACGGTCTTGCCGGTACCGGGACCGCCGTCGACGACGAGAGCACCGCTGGATCCCGCCCGGATGATGGCGTCCTGGTCGGCCTGGATGGTGCCGAGCACGTCCCGCATCCGCGGTGACCGATTGGCGCCGAGGCTGGCGATGAAGGCGGATTGGTCGTCGAGTGCGGCGTGGTTGTGCAACCCGTCCGATGTGAAGACCTCGTCCCAGTAGTCGGTGATCCGTGGCCCGTCCGCCGATCTGGAACTCCAGCGATACCGACGCCGGCTGACCAGGCCCATCGGGTTGGCGTGGGTGGCACCGAAGAAGGGCTCGGCCGCGGGCGATCGCCAGTCGATCAACAGCTGGTTTCCTGCGCCGTCGAGGAGGCCGAGCCGCCCGATGTACAGCGGCTCGGGATCGTCCGCGCGGACGACGCGGCCGAGGCACAGGTCCAAACCGAAGCGGCGCAGGGAGCGCAGCCGAGTGTTCAGGCGGTGGACCTCGAAGTCGCGCTCCATGGCCTCCTGGCCCAAGCGGCCGGGCGCCTTCCGCGTCGCATCGAGGCGGTGGGACAGGTCCGCGATGGTCTGTTCGAGGCTCGTCGCGATGGCCGCGAAGTGCCGCTCGTCGTTCGCGATCAGGGCTGGGTCGGCCTTGGCGGCGAGGCGGTCGGGCAGGTCGAACGCGCTGGTGGTCAAGTGGTTCACGCCGCCACCTCCGCGCCGAGCTGCAGTGCGCGCATCCGCATTTCGTCCCCCCAACTTCCTCAGATTCCGGCTTCGGCCAGCCAGTTTGAGGTACACCCGGGGTCTTGCCGCAAGCCCCCCTGTGCGCTATATGTTGAAAGTGGAAGGAGTGAGTTAGCCTCCTCGCCTTCGATCAGACACCCGTCGCGCCGTCGATGTTCTCGCGGATCAAATCGGCATGGCCGCTGTGGCGCGCGTACTCGGCGATCATGTGGACGTAGATCCACCGCAGGCTCACCTCGGTGCCCATGAACGGGCTGGTGTCGTCCAACCCGCTCGCCGCGCAGTTGGCGCGGGCATGGGCGACTTCGTCCTGCCAGGTGGACACCGCGGCACGGAACGGCGTGTGTTCGGAGACGGCGAAGCCGCCGTCGTGCGGGGAATCATCGGCGCCCCGTTCGTAGATGGGGGGCGCTGACTCGCCGGCCAGGACGCGGCGGAACCAGTTGCGTTCCACCTCCGCCAGGTGCTGGACGAGGCCCTGCAGGGTCAAGGGCGACGGTCGTGCGGCCGCCGTTCGCAATGCCGGATCGTCGAGGCCGTCACACTTCAGCAGCAGGGTGCTGCGGTAGAACTCGAGCCACCCCTCCAGCGTGGCGCGTTCGTCGGCGTTCATGGGCGGCGGCGGTCGATCTGTCACGGACGACGATCTTGCCAGCCGGGGGTGACACCGTCGGGCAGCACCGAGCCGACCTCACCGACGGGACATGACGGCGGTGAGGTCCCCGTAGCGCCGGGGCTACCACGGCACAACGACACAGCAATCGGCGTGTCGTCTGCTGATGGCATCACACACGAAAGGGGTTGACGATGCCCAGCATCTATCAGCAGATCGGCGGTGGCGAGGCACTCGAGACGGTCGTCGAGGACTTCTATTCGCGCGTCCTCGACGACGAGGAACTGGCCGGCTTCTTCAGTGGGACGAACATGGCCCGACTCAAGGGGAAGCAGGTCGAGTTCTTCGCTGCCGCGCTCGGCGGGCCCGAGCCGTACACCGGCGCGTCGATGAGCCAGGTGCACCGGGGTCGCGGAATCACCATGCACCACTTCAACCTGGTGGCAGGGCACCTCACCGAAAGTCTGGCCGCTGCAGGTGTGCCCGCCGACATCGTCGAGCAGATCATCGGTGCCATCGCGCCGCTGGCTTCCGACATCGCGAGTATCCCTGCCTAACCGCTGGACGCAATAGAATCCCGCCGATTTGATGGGTCGGCAAGCGGCCACGGTTGCGGCATGGTGATCAGGACATCAACACGACGCGATCGATGGCGGCCACCAGATGTGGCCAATCCGGGGATGCGTCGGCCGAAGGACACGCGCCATGACCGACGTGAGTGTGGCCACGAATCCGGCGGTCGCCCTGAGGCTGCCGCCCGCTGCGCCGACGCCATCGGCAACGCGGGAAGTCTTCGTGCCGGGAAGCATCAGGCACCAGAACGTCTTTGGCGCCTTGCGTCAGCGGCTGCGCTGGCCGCTCGGGATCTACACGACTCCGGTCGTCATCCTCGTCGTCTGGGAGATCCTCGCCCAAGCGGGCGTGTTGCAGCCGACCTACGCACCGGCGCCGACCGACATCATCGCCACGACCGTGACCCTGTGGCGCGACGGGGTCCTCGGCCCCGATCTCGCGATCTCCTTGCAGCGGGCAGGGATTGGCCTCGCGCTCGGCCTGAGTGTCGGCATCGTGACCGGAGTGCTCGGCGGCTTCCTGCGCAGCGGTGAGTACCTGTTCAACGGACTCGCGCAGATCCTGAACACCATCCCACTGCTCGCGGTGCTGCCGCTGATGGTCGTGTGGTTCGGCATCGACGAGCTCACGAAGATCCTGCTGATCGCGTTCGGCGCAGGCGTGCCGATGTACCTCAACCTCTTCGCGTCGATCCGCGGTGTCGACCAGCGTCTGATCGAGATGGCCCGCACCACGGGCGCTGGTTCCTGGCGCGTGGTCAGCCGCGTGTTGTTGCCCGGCGCGCTTCCCGGTTTCCTTGTCGGCCTGCGCTTCTCGCTCGCCTACAGCATCCTCGGCCTGGTGGCGGCCGAGACGGTCAACGCCGACGAGGGGCTCGGTTTCCTCATCACCCAGGCCCAGACGTACCTGCAGACCAACAAGGTCTTCGTCGGCTTGGTGATCTACTCGATCCTCGGCCTCGTCGCCGACCAGCTGGTCCGCACGCTCGAGCGGATCCTGCTGCGCTGGCGCCCAAGCTATGAGGCGACGTGAGCAGCGCCATCGCCGAGGCACCCCGTCAGCAGACCGGTGTGCTCGTCGAACGCGTGGTTCGCACGTTCGGTGACCGCAACGTCCTCGATCATCTCGATCTGACGATCGGTGACGAGGAACTCGTCGTCCTCCTCGGTCCTTCGGGTTGCGGGAAGAGCACGCTGCTACGCCTCCTAGCCGGGCTGGACAAGCCGGACGGCGGACGGATCGAGGTTCCCGCGAAGCGGGCGATCGTGTTCCAGGCCGACCGGTTGCTTCCGTGGCAACGCGTGCTGCGCAACGTCACGCTCGGCCTGCGCGGCTCCGATGCCGATCAGCGGGCGCGCAAGGCGCTCAGCGAGGTCAACCTGGCAGGCCGCGAGAAGGCCTGGCCCAGAGAACTTTCCGGCGGTGAGGCGCAACGCGTCGCGTTGGCTCGCGCGCTGGTCTCCGAGCCGGAACTCATTCTGCTGGACGAGCCGTTCGCCTCGCTGGATGCGATCACCCGGCTGCGGATGCACGATCTGGTTCGCGAACTGCGCCGCAAGCATCACGCATCCATGCTGCTGGTCACCCACGACGTCGACGAGGCGATCGCGCTGGCCGACCGCATCGTCGTCATGAGCAACGGACGCATCGGCAACGCCCACCGGGTGCAGCTGTCGGCGGCCGCCCGTGAGGCGAGCGTGGCCAGGGAGGAACTCCGGGCCTCGCTGCTCGCGGACCTCGGCCTCGCCAGCCAGCACTGAACCCTCTCGCTTCACCCCCTCGAAACACAGGAGAACCCATGTCCCGCAGACCCATTCGCCTCGTCGGCGCCGCCGTGCTGCTCGCGGCGGCGACCGTACTGGCCGCCTGCTCATCGTCCAATGCGCCAGAAGCGTCGAAGGGGCCGCTGAGCGGCTCGGGAGGCAGCGGCAGCCATCCGGAATGGAGCCAGTACACCTTCACCATCGGCGACAACGGCGGCGACGGCAACGAGGAACTGGCGAAGATCACCGGCGTGTTCGACGATGCGCCCTACAAGGTGAAGTTCGCCCGCTTCGACTACGGCCCACCACTGGTGCAGGCCGCCGTGTCCGGCGACATCGACCTCGGCTCCGTCGGCGACGTACCGCCGATCACAGGAGCGGCGAAGCAGTTCGGGTTCAAGATCGTTGCCGTCCAGCGGGGCGCCGATCCCAACAAGGCACCGGAGAACATCATCGTGCCGAAGGACTCGCCGATCAAAACGCTGGCCGACCTGAAGGGCAAGCGGCTTGCCGTTCCGCAGGGCAGCTCGGCGCACGGCCTGGCGCTGCTGGCGCTCAAGAGCGCGGGACTGACGACCAAGGACGTCGAGCTGGTCTACCTCAGCCCGGCGGCAGGCGGCACGGCGTTCAACACCGGCAAGGTGGACGCGTGGTCCATCTGGAACCCGCAGTCGGCGCTCGCGATCAGCAATGGTGCGCGGATCATCGCCAAGGGTGTCCCGCCGATCGACCAGGTCAACAACTACTACGTCGCGAGCGACAAGTCGCTCAACGATCCGGTCCGGCGTGCTGCCCTCGCCGACGTGCTTGCCCGCGTCGGACGCGAATTCAATTGGGCGCAGCAGAATCCCGATCAGTATGCGAAGGCCATCGCCAAGGAGACGGGCGTGTCGATCGAGGACGCCAGGACCACCGTGGACTCCTATCCGTTCAAGATCACCCAGTTCCTGCCAGAAGACCTGAAGGCCGAGCAGGCGCTCAGTGACGCGTTCTTCGAGGCGGGGGAGATCACCAAGCAGGTCGACGTCAACACCATTGCCGACAATCTGCTGCCCGACGGCTTCGACAGCAGCAAGGCCGCCTGATGGGCACGACGCAGCGGGAACTGCACCTCAACGCCTTCCTCATGGAGGCCGGTCACCACGAGGCGGCGTGGCGGCTGCCCGAGAGCAATCCGCGTGCCGACTTCGATCTGCAGCACTGGATCGAGCTGGCTCAGCTCGCGGAGGCCGCCAAGTTCGATTCGCTGTTCCTGGCCGACGGTCCGGCGCTCACCGGCACCGGCGAGTTCCGGCCGCCGGGCCAGCTCGAACCGCTGACGCTGCTGACGGCGCTGTCCCAGCACACCAGTCGCATCGGGCTGATCGCGACGGTGTCGTCGACCTACAACGAGCCCTACAACCTGGCGCGGCGGCTGGCGTCCGTCGACCACGTCAGTGGGGGGCGGGCCGGGTGGAACATCGTCACCTCGGCCGGTGCTGACGAAGCTGCCAACTTCGGCCTCGAGACCCGCCCCGACCACGCCACCCGCTACGCGCGCGCAGGCGAGTTCCTCGACGTCGCCAAGGCGCTGTGGGACAGCTGGGGGCACGACGCGGTCGTCGCCGACAAGGCGTCGGGCCGGTACGCCGACCCCGAACGGATCCGCGCCGTCGACTACGCAGGCAAGCACTTCAAGGTCGCGGGCCCGCTCAACGTCGAACGACCGCCGCAGGGACACCCCCTGCTGGTGCAGGCCGGCTCCTCCGAGGACGGCAAGGACTTCGCCGCCCGCCACGCGGAGGCGATCTTCACCGCGCACCAGACCTTTGAGCGGGCCGCCGACTTCTACGGCGACATCAAGTCACGCACGAAGGCCGTGGGCCGGGACCCGGACGGCGTGCTGGTGTTGCCGGGCATCGTGCCGTTCATCGGCTCGACGGAGGCGGAGGCGCGAGCACTGGCGCAGCGCTTCGACGAGCTGCGCATCCCCGAATACGGCCTTCGCCAGCTGGCATGGAACTTCGACACCGACCCGTCGGTGTTCGCGCTCGACGCGCCGCTGCCCGACTTCATCCTGGCCCGCCCGAAACTCGAAGGCTCCCAAAGCAGGTCGGACCTGATCATCGAGTTGGCCGTGCGCGAGAAGTTGACGGTCCGGCAGATCCTGTCCCGGCTGGGCGGTGGACGCGGGCACTTCACGTTCATCGGAACACCCGAACAGGTCGCCGACACCATCATCGCCTGGTTCGAGGGTGGCGCCGCGGACGGCTTCAACATCATGGCGCCGGCCCTGCCGTCCACGCTGGAAACCTTCATCGAACAGGTGCTGCCGATCCTTCGCGGCAAGGGCCTGTTCCGCGAGGACTATCGCGGTGCCACGTTGCGTGAGCATTACGGCCTCGCGGCCCCGGCCAACCAATTCGGCTCCGACCATGCACACTTCGGGGTGTGACGTTTCCTGATTCCGGCGTGTCGACCCGAGACGGCCGCGCCGGCGGCCCACCTGCCCTGAACATCAAGGGATTACGAAAGAATTACGCCGGTGGCTTCACGGCAGTGTCGGACCTCGATCTGCAGATCGACGACGGCGCATTCTTCGGTCTGCTCGGTCCCAACGGAGCGGGCAAGACGACCCTGATCGGCTCGGTGTGCAACATCGTCAAGCCGAGCGCGGGGCAGCTGACCGTCTTCGGCCACGACCACCGGACCAGGGAGGCACGCCGCCTCATCGGGCTCGCCGAGCAGGACATCAACGTCGACCGCTTTCTGTCGATCCGGCAACTCCTGATCTACCACGCCGGGTATCACGGCATCGGGCGGAAGACGGCCGTGCGCCGTGCCGACGAACTGCTGGCACTGTTCCGGCTCGACGACAAGGCCGACCGCAGGGGCTACGAACTGTCCGGCGGCATGCAGCGCCGCCTCGTCATCGCCCGCGCGCTGATGCACCGACCGCGGCTGCTGATCCTCGACGAGCCGACGGCCGGGGTGGACGTCGAATTACGCACCGAGATATGGCGTTTCGTCAAGGGCCTCAACGCCGCGGGCACCACGATCCTCCTCACCACGCACTACCTCGAGGAGGCCGAGACGCTGTGCGACGAGATCGCACTGTTGCGGGCCGGCCGGATCGTGGCACGGGGATCGGCGGCCTCCCTCCGAAAGCAGTACGGGGCACGCGACATCTCCGAGGTCTACTCACGGGTCATCGCAGCGGAGCCCACCGCGTGAGCCAGGTCGACGCCGTCGCGCTTCGCGCCGACGATGAACCGTTTCGCGCCGAACGCGCACCGTTCCTCTGGCTCGCCGAGCGAGAGGTGTTGCGATTCCTCAACATTTGGCTGTACTCGATTGCAGGCCCGGTACTGTCCACGATCCTGTTCGTCATCGTCTTCGGTTCGGTGTTGGGCCGTCACGTCGACAGCCCCGACGGCGTGCCCTACGGCCAGTTCATCCTGGGTGGCCTGTTCGCGCAGGCGATCCTGAACGTTGGGTTCTTCAACGGAACGACGAGCCTGTTCGAGGCGCGCCGCGACCGCTACATCAATGACGTCTTCGCCAGCCCGCTGCGGTGGTGGGAGATCAACGCCGCCCTGGTGACCGGCGGGATCGCCCGCGGCGTGATCGTCGGTGCCGGGGTGCTGGCGATCGGCCTGCCGCTGACCCACGGCGGCATCGCGCGGCCCGTCGTGTTCGTCCTGGGCACGCTCGGCGTGTTGGTGGTGGCCGCACAGACTGGCGTCATCGCGGGCAGCCTCGCCAGATCCCTCGACCACGTCTACGCCATGGAGTCGATCATCCTGCTGCCACTGGGATTTCTCGGCGGCATCTTCTATTCCGTTCGGCAGTTGCCGCCGGCCTGGGACCTGGTCAGCCGGATCAACCCGGTCTTCTGGATGGTGCAGGTCGAACGCATCGGCCTGTTGGGCAGCGGTGACGTCAGTGCGCTCGCGGCGCTCGCCGCGTTGTGGGGAATGGCGATCGCGCTGTCGGTGTGGTCGGCCGTCATCTTCGGCACCAACCGCCTCAAGGCTTGAGAAAAGCCCCGGCTAACCGCCGAGCTTGGCCTTGACCTGCTTCGCGCTCGGATTGGTCAGCGTCGAACCGTCGGCGAACTTCACCGTCGGCACGGTCTGATTCCCGCCGTTGACTGACATCACGAACTCGGCCGCCGCCGGTTCGGCTTCGATGTCGACCTCGTTCCAGGAGATTCCCTCGGCCTTCAGCGCCATCTTGAGCCGGGCGCAGAAGCCACACCAGGAGGTCGTATACATGGTCAGTGCAGCACTCATAAGGGGTTCAACATATCCGACCCCGCATACATGCCCCGACCTGACCGCCTGCCGCGGCGGCAATTGTCACAACGCCCTGCCAAGATGGACGCCATGCCGCTCGAGGCTCCCTCCGCCACCCTCCTGAACGACCTCGACGACGAGCAGCGCGAGGCGGTTCAGGCGCCCCGCGGTCCGGTGTGCGTGCTGGCCGGTGCGGGTACGGGCAAGACCCGCACCATCACCCGCCGCATCGCCTACCTGGTGGCTGCGGGTCACGTCGCACCCAGCCAGGTGCTGGCGGTGACGTTCACCTCACGCGCGGCGGGGGAGATGCGGGCCCGGTTGCGTTCTCTGGACACCGAAATCGACACCGGGTCCGGGGCGGGCACCGGCTCGGTGCAGGCGGTGACCTTTCACGCGGCCGCGCGCAGGCAGTTGCAGTACTTCTGGCCGCGCCTGGTCGGCGGCACGGGCTGGGAACTGCTCGACAGCAAGTTCGCCGTGGTCGCGCAGGCCGCCAACCGTGCCGCCATGCAGGCCAGCACCGACGACGTCCGTGACCTCGCAGGCGAGATCGAATGGGCGAAGGCGTCGCTGATCAGTCCGGAGGCGTACCCGGCCACGGTCGCCGAGGTCGGTCGCGACATCCCGTTCGACGCGGCCAAGATCGCGGCGGTGTACGCCGGCTATGAGGCGCTGAAGGCTCGCCGCGACGGAACCACGCTGCTCGACTTCGACGATCTGCTGCTGCATACCGCCGCCGCGATCGAGAACGACGCCGCCGTCGCGCAGGAGTTCCGCGACCGCTACCGGTGTTTCGTCGTCGACGAGTACCAGGACGTCACGCCCCTGCAGCAGCGGGTGCTCGACGCCTGGCTCGGCGACCGGGACGATCTCACCGTCGTCGGCGACGCCAACCAGACCATCTATTCGTTCACCGGAGCCACGCCGCGCTACCTGCTGGACTTCACGCGGCGCTTCCCCGAGGCGGCGCTGGTCCGGTTGGAACGCGACTACCGGTCCACGCCGCAGGTGGTGTCGCTGGCCAACCGGGTCATCGCGGCCGCCCGCGGCCGGATGGCAGGCAGCAAGCTGCACCTCGTCGGCCAACGCGACGCCGGGCCGGTGCCGACGTTCAACGAGCATCCCGACGAGGTCGCCGAGGCCACCGCCGTCGCCAAGGCGATCAAGCGGCTCATCGCCTCCGGTACCGCCGCCGCCGAGATCGCGGTGCTCTACCGCATCAACGCACAGTCCGAGGTGTACGAGGAAGCGCTCACCGAAGCGGGCGTGGCATTCCAGGTGCGCGGTGGCGAGGGCTTCTTCAGCAGGCAGGAGATCCGGCAGGCACTGCTGGCCCTGCAACGCGCGGCCGAGCGCGGCGCGGGGGACGGGGCGGAGTTGGCGCCGCTGGTCCGCGAACTGCTCGAACCGCTGGGCTTGACCGCCGAGCCGCCGGCGGGAACCAAGGCCCGCGACCGTTGGGAGGCGCTTACCGCGCTGGCCGAACTGGTCGACGAGGAGGTTGCCGCCCGGCCGACACTCGACTTGCGCGCCGTGGTCAGCGAATTGCGGCAGCGCGCCGACGCGCGCCACCCACCGGTGGTGCAGGGCGTGACGCTGGCGTCCCTGCACGCCGCGAAGGGGCTGGAGTGGGATGCGGTGTTCCTGGTCGGTCTGGCCGACGGCACACTGCCCATCTCGCACGCGCTCGCGCACGGCCCGGACAGTGAGGCGGTCGAAGAGGAGCGCCGCCTGCTCTACGTCGGGGTCACCAGGGCCCGTGTCCATTTGGCGCTCAGCTGGGCACTGGCTCGGGCACCGGGCGGGCGGCAGGGCCGGCGGCCGTCGCGCTTCCTCAATGGCATTGCGCCACAATTGGGCTCGGATACCGCACCGAGCCGGGCCCGTCGGCAACGTGGCCCCACCCCGAAGTGCCGCGTGTGCAACGGCGCACTGAACACCCCGACCGCGGTGATGCTGCGGCGGTGCGAGACGTGCCCGTCGGACATCGACGAAGAACTGCTCGCCGAGCTCAAGGACTGGCGCCTGCGCATGTCCAAGGAGATGAGCGTGCCCGCCTACGTCGTGTTCACCGACAACACCCTGATCGCCATCGCCGAGACGCTGCCGGGCGACGATGCCGCGCTCGTCGCCATTCCGGGCATCGGTGCGCGCAAGCTCGAGCAGTACGGACCCGACGTTCTCGAGCTCGTCCGGAAGCGCTCGTGAAACTGCCACCTATCGCAAAGATCATGCCAAAACCGCAGGTCAGAAAATTGCTTGTCAGTTTTGCGTGCTAGCGTCTAACCTCAGATACGCCCCGTGGGGCGTCCCAGCAGACAGAAAGGAGGGGACCAAGATCATGGTGAATTTCAATGAATTCTCCGGCGTAGGCGTTGCAGGCATGTCGTGGCCCCTCCATGTCACTGGATCCGCCGCTGCCGCGGCGCACCCCGCCGCCGCGCACGCCACGTTGGGCGCCCAGGCGATTATGCCGCCCAAGCGCCAGCGCGCCGCCGCGACCGTCGCGTCCGTGAATCGAGGCATTACCTAGGTAAGCCTCGAAAAAGCCGAAAAGGCCACGGACCCGAGACCCGGATCCGTGGCCATTGTTTTCGGAAGCTCCGAAATCTTGGTCGCAGGATCCATCAGAAGACAGATGGCCCAAGAAGTAACGACCAGGAAGCAGGAGAGACATGTCAATCCGGACATGCCGCGGGAGGCTGACGGTGCCGTGTCATGTCGGTGATCCAGACTTGTGGTTCGCCGAGAGTCCCAACGAACTGGAGCGGGCGAAGGCGCTGTGCACTGACTGCCCGATCCGGCGTGAGTGCCTGACCTCGGCACTGGAACGTCAAGAGCCCTGGGGAGTTTGGGGCGGCGAGATCATCGACCGCGGAAGCATCGTGGCGCAAAAGCGTCCGCGTGGCCGGCCTCGCAAGAACCCGACCGAGAGCCCCGCTGCGGCTTAGCAGACGAGGCTGCCTAGCGTAGGTCGCTAGGCAGCCTCGTCGGCGAACCCCGGAATCAGTTCCGTGGCAAGCGCTTTGGTCGGGATGTACGCGTCGAGCTGGCAGGCGATGGCCACGTTCGACGCGATCACGCGCATCGGAATCGCCAGCTTGGCTGGGATGTCCATCTGTCTGGCCGCCCTGATCTGCGCGACCGAGCGATCCATGTTGACCGCCGTCATCTTCTGCAGCCACTTGCGGGTGTAGTGGAAGACGTCGGCTTCGAGGGGCTCGACGTATTGGCGCATCATGTCGTCCATGTCGCGCTTGGAAACCTGCTCGCCCTGCTGGACGAACCCGATCTTCTGCATGGTGGCCAGCAGGTTGTCGTAGTCGTCATTGAGCGCGTAGCGCGTCGCTTGACCGATTTCGACGGGAATCCCGCCGGGTAGCGGTGCGACGGCGCCGAAGTCGATGACGCCCATCTTGTCGTCGGGCAGCAGCATGAAATTGCCGGGATGCGCGTCGCCGTGCATCATCTCGAGCCGCCGTGGCGCGTCGTAGGTGAGTTCGAACAGTCGCGCGCCCATCAGGTCCCGCTGTTCCTGGGTGCCCTCGCGGATGATCACCGACATCGGGATGCCCTCGATCCATTCCTGGATCACCACCTTCGGCGCACTCGCGACGATATGCGGCACGACGAAGTGCGGATGGCCGTCATAGGCCTTGGCGAAGGCGCGCTGGTTGTCGGCCTCGAGCCGGTAGTCGAGTTCCATCTCGGTGCGCTCGATCAGTTCGTCGACAACGCCCTGCACGTCTGCGCCCGGGGAGAGCTGCCGCAGCACACTGACCATCCGCCGCATGGTTTTCAGGTCGGCGCGCAGCGCTTCGTCGGCACCGGGGTACTGGATCTTGACGGCGACCTCGCGGCCGTCGGACCACACGGCCTTGTGCACCTGGCCGATGCTGGCCGACGCCACCGGCGTGTCGTCGAACGAGCTGAACCGCTCGCGCCACTTGGTGCCGAGCTGGGCGTCGAGCACCCTGTGCACCTTGGCCGCCGGGAGGGGCGGTGCTTCCCGTTGCAGCTTGGTCAGTGCCTCGCGGTACGGCTTGCCGTACTGCTCGGGTATCGC
Source organism: Mycobacterium sp. URHB0044 (assembly GCF_000620625.1). GTDB lineage: Bacteria > Actinomycetota > Actinomycetes > Mycobacteriales > Mycobacteriaceae > Mycobacterium. The sequence goes on from NZ_JIAW01000010.1 coordinate 202,439, forward strand.
GGCCTCCATCACCGACAGGGCTTGGCCGACCTTCATCGCGCCGCCCTTGAGTTCACCGAGGACGGTGAACAGTTGCTGTGCGGCCTTGTCCATCATCTCGGCGTTGACTTCGTCCCGCGAACTGCCGGTCAGGCGTTTGCCGAAGCCGAGCGCGGCGCGGCCTGCGATGCCGACGGGAAGGGACGCCAGCTTGGCGTTGCGCGCGGCACGCCCACGTTTGATGTCCGTCACCAGACCATCATCCACGACTTACCTGAACACCCGTCAACTCTGGCCGGCGAATTGCGTCAGCACTCACACCGCGGGTGACGTGACCAGCGGCGACGCACCGTGGAACCGGTACTGACGTCCAACTCCAACGTCGTGTCGAGCGTGGTGGGCGGATCGCCGGCGCGGCGCGGGTCGCCGACCTCGCGGATGGCCTTGAGGACGCGGTCGACTTGGCTGAGCGCGCACGCGGCGGTAGCCAACATGGTGGCCCGGTCGGCGCTGCCGACGGCGTCGCGCAGTTGCGCGGCCAGGGCGGGCCACGCGGCGTCGCGGTCGCTGCGGTGCAGGTCGGCGCAGTGCAGGCAACTGGTCATGCCGGGAATCACCAGCGGACCGACCAGGCCCGTGCCGTCCCTCACCCGCACCGGCAGATGGGGGACGCGGGCGTCGTGCAGATCGCGAACCACCCGCGGGCCGGTGACCAGATAGTCCGACAGCACCACCAGGTCGGTGGTGCCCGGCCGGACGCCGGCGTGGCTGAGGCTGCTGTGCCGGACCCTGGCTCCCGAACAGCGCAGTGCGCCGGCCAACAGATCGGACAACGGCCCGCGGCCGTGGATGCGGATGGACGCCGATCGCGCGGGCGGGGGCGCGGTGGTGACGACCCCGGCGGTGACCAGCGAGGTGACGAGTTCCGGCACGGCCGCCGCATCGGCGACGCCCCGGTTCACCGCGAGGGACTGCAGATCGGTGATCGTGATGCCGGACTGCATGACGCGCAACAGATCGGCCAACGCGGCGGCGGACAACCCGTCGGGCGGATGGACCATCAGGGCGCGTCGAGGGTCCCATCCGACTTGAACGGCACCGTCGGGGCGAAGCAGCACCGGCATCGCCGGATCGAGCGTATGGCGCAACACGTGACGACTCTGCCACGCAACGCGGCCCGGCCGTTTTAGTTATCCACAGGCTGCAGCCTGAGCTCTACTCGCCGCTGTCCTTCTCGTCGTCGTCCTTCTTCTTCTCGTCGTCCTGCAGATCGGCGATCGCCTGCTCGATGCCGCTGGTGTCGCCACCGAGGATGCCGTCGATGAACGCGGACGGGTCGTCGAGGTCCTCGGAACTCGGAAGGAGGTCGGGGTGCTGCCACACGGCGTCGCGGGCATCGGCGCCGACGGCCTTGGTCAGCCGCTCCCACAGCACCGCGGCCTCGCGCAGCTTGCGCGGTCGAAGCTCCAGCCCCACCAGCGTGGCGAACGTCTGCTCGGCGGGTCCGCCGGTCGCGCGGCGTCGACGCAGGGTCTCACTCACTGCCGACGTCCCCGGAATGCGTTCGCCCAGTGCGTCATTCACGACGGTCTGCACCCAGCCGTCGATGAGCGCGAGAAGCGTCTCGAGCCGCTCCAGCGCCGCGACCTGTTCGGGCGTCGCCTTCGGTTCGAAGATGCCCTGGTTGAGCAGCTGCTCCATGGCCGACGGGTCGGTGAGTGACTCGGGGTTGAACCCGCGGGTGAACTCTTCGAGCCCGCTGGTGTCGACCTTCATGCCCCTGGCGAACGCCTCGATGGCGTTGAGCAGCTGGGTCGACAGCCACGGCACGTGGCTGAACAACCGGTGGTGCGCCGCTTCGCGCGCGGCAAGGAACGTCAGGATCTCGCTGCGCGGCTGTTCGAGGCCCTCGGCGAGCGCCTCGATGGCGTCGGGCATCAGCGCGGCCACGCCCTTGGGGCCCAACGGAAGCCCGATGTCGGTGGAGGTCAACACTTCTCGCGACAACGTGCCGAGTGCCTGGCCGAGTTGTGAACCGAATGCCATGCCGCCCATCTGAGACATCATCGCCAGCAGGGGTCCAGCCATGCTCTTGGCCTCTTCGGGCAGCGTCGATGCCCACACTCCCGAGATCTGTTCGGCCACCGGATCGCAGAGGCGCTTCCAGGTGTTCAGCGTGTTGTCGATCCAGTCGCTCGGCGTCCACGCCGCCGACTTGGTGGTGCCTGCGGGCAGCGCCGTCACGCCGTCGAGCCAGGTGTCGGCGAGGTGTACCGCGTCGGCGATGGCCTTGGTGGTGGTCTCCGGTACCGGCTTGACGAATCCGATCGAGCTGGACGCCAGCTGCCGGGCCAGGTCGTAGTTGACGGGACCGGACTGCGCGCCGGAGCCCATCACGTTGCCGGCGCCGCTGAACATCTCACCCAGCTTGGTGAAGATCTGGCCCAGGTCGGACATGTCGAAGCCGGCCCCGCCGAACCCGAACGGATCGGACGGCGAGCCCGATTTCGGGTCCTTCTCGGGCTTGTCGCGGTCGGGGTCGTCCCCATGGGAGAAGCCGAAGGGCAGGTCAGCCATGCTTCAACCGTACTCACCGTCACGACGCCAGGTGGGGCGGCGGGTCACGCTGAGAGTGAATTCGCGCTGTCGAGTGTTGCCCCGCATGCCGGGGAGAGCACTGCGACCGGGGGATTGGCTGAGCAGAGCCCTAATGTGGGCGTCGTGAACAGGCGGATTCTGACCCTCGTCGTGGCGCTGGCGCCGATCGTGGCGTTCCTCGGGCTGCTGACCGCGGTGACCGTGCCCTTCGTCGCGTTGGGGCCGGGTCCGACGTTCGACACGCTCGGCGAGGTCGACGGCAAGCAGGTCGTCGACATCGAGGGCACCACCGTCCATGCCACGTCGGGGCACCTCAACATGACCACCGTGTCGCAGAGTGACGGCATCACGCTGGGCCAGGCGCTCGCGTTGTGGATGTCGGGCCGCGACCAATTGGTGCCGCGCGACCTGGTCTACCCGCCGGACAAGTCCAAGGACGAGATCGACGAGGCCAACAACACCGACTTCCGGCGGTCGGAGGACAGCGCCGAGTACGCCGCGTTGTCCTACCTCAAGTACCCGATGGCGGTCACCGTCGAAAACGTCACCGATCCGGGGCCGTCGGCGGGCAAGCTGAAGTCCGGCGACGCCATCGACATGGTCAACGACAAGCCCATCGCGAACCTCGACGAGTTCACCGCGCTGTTGAAGGCGACGAAACCCGGTGACCAACTGGTGATCGACTACCGCCGCAAGGGTGACGGCGTCGGCACCACGACGATCACGCTCGGCAAGAACGAGGACCGTGACTACGGCTTCCTCGGCGTCGGTGTGCTCGACGCGCCGTGGGCGGACTTCACCATCGACTTCAACCTCGCCAACATCGGCGGCCCCTCCGCGGGGCTGATGTTCAGCCTCGCCGTCGTCGACAAGCTCACCACCGGCGACCTCAACGGCGGGAAGTTCGTCGCAGGCACCGGCACCATCTCCGGGGACGGGAAGGTGGGACCGATCGGCGGCATCACCCACAAGATGGTCGCCGCGCAGGAGGCGGGCGCCTCGATCTTCTTGGTGCCTGCGGACAACTGCGACGAGGCGCGTTCGGCGCACGACGACGGCCTGCAGCTGATCAAGGTCGACACTCTCACTACGGCAGTAGATGCGTTGCACGCGGTTTCCGCCGGTGGCGAACCTCCCCATTGCTGAGAAGTCGCTTGGCGACCAGTGCGTAGAGTTGTGGCACGTCGGAAGGGCGACGTGTGCAAGTAGACACCCCCGAGAGCGGAGTTGACGAGTGGGTATGCGGCCCGCGGCGAGGATGCCGAAACTGACGCGGCGTAGCCGGATTCTGATCGCCATTGCCTTGGCCGTCGTCGTCTTGTTGTTGATCGGGCCACGCCTGGTCGACACCTACGTGGACTGGTTGTGGTTCGGTGAGCTGGGTTACCGCTCCGTCTTCACCACGGTGTTGGTCACTAGATTGGCCGTCTTCGTAGTCGGGGCGGTGTTGATCGGTTCCGTGGTGTTCGCCGCGTTGGCGCTGGCCTACCGAACGCGGCCGGTCTTCGTCCCCACCGGGGGCCCGAATGATCCGGTGGCCCGCTATCGCACCGCGGTGATGGCGCGGCTGCGGCTGATCGGCATCGGCGTCCCCGTGGCCATCGGGATCCTGGCGGGCATCGTCGCCCAGACCTACTGGGTCCGGGTGCAGCTGTTCCTGCACGGTGGAAGCTTCGGCGTCACCGACCCGCAGTTCGGGTTGGACCTCGGCTTCTACGCGTTCGACCTGCCGTTCTACCGGCTGGTGTTGAGCTACCTGTTCGTCGCGACGTTCCTGGCGTTCGTCGCCAACCTGTTGGGCCACTACCTGTTCGGGGGCATCCGGCTGGCCGGTCGCACCGGGGCACTGAGCCGGTCGGCGCGCATCCAGCTGATCTCGCTCGGCGGCACGCTGATCCTGCTCAAGGCGGTCGCCTATTGGTTCGACCGCTACGAGCTGCTCAGCCACACCCGCGGCGGAAAGCCGTTCACCGGTGCAGGCTACACCGACATCAATGCGGTGCTGCCTGCGAAGCTGATCCTGCTGGCCATCGCGGTGATCTGCGCGGTGGCGGTCTTCTCGGCGATCGTGCTGCGCGACTTGCGGATTCCCGCCATCGGCGTGGTGCTGTTGCTGCTCTCGTCGCTGATCGTGGGTGCGGGCTGGCCGCTGATCGTCGAGCAGATCAGCGTCAAACCCAATGCGGCGCAGAAGGAAAGCGAGTACATCAGCCGGAGCATCACCGCCACGAGGCAGGCGTACGGGCTGACCGACAAGCAGGTCACCTACCGCGACTACAGCGGCAACAGCTCCACCACCGCCCAGCAGGTGGCGGCCGACCGGGCCACGACGTCGAACATCCGGCTGCTCGACCCGACGATCGTCAGCCCCGCGTTCACGCAGTTCCAGCAGGGCAAGAACTTCTACAACTTCCCCGACCAGCTGGCCATCGACCGGTACAACGGGCCGGACGGTGCGCTGCGCGACTACGTCGTCGCGGCCCGGGAACTCAACCCGGACAGGCTGATCGACAACCAGCGCGACTGGATCAACCGGCACACCGTGTTCACCCACGGCAACGGGTTCATCGCCTCGCCGGCGAACACGGTGCGCGGCGTGGCCAACGACCCGAACCAGAACGGCGGCTATCCGGAGTTCCTGGCCAGCGTGGTGGGTGCGAACGGAACCGTCGTGTCGCCCGGCCCGGCGCCGCTGGATCAGCCCCGCATCTACTTCGGCCCGGTCATCGCCAGCGCGGCCGACGACTACGCGATCGTCGGACGCAACGGCACCGACCGCGAGTACGACTACGAGACCAACACGGAGACCAAGAACTACACCTACACCGGCTCCGGTGGGGTGCCGATCGGGAACTGGCTGTCGCGCTCGGTGTTCGCCGCGAAGTTCGCGGAACGGAACTTCTTGTTCTCCAACGTGATCGGCTCCAACAGCCGGATCCTGTTCAACCGCGACCCGGCCGACCGGGTGGAGGCGGTGGCGCCGTGGCTGACCACCGACAGCAGCGTGTACCCGGCCATCGTGAACAAGAAGATGGTGTGGATCGTCGACGGTTACACCACGCTGGACAACTACCCGTACTCCGAGTTGACGTCGTTGTCCTCGGCCACTGCGGATTCCAGCGAGGTGGCGCTCAACCGGCTGGCTCTGGACAAGCAGGTGTCCTACATCCGCAACTCGGTGAAGGCCACGGTCGACGCCTACGACGGCACGGTCACGCTGTACGCCCAGGACGACCAGGACCCGGTGCTGCAGGCCTGGATGAAGGTGTTCCCGGGAACGGTGAAGCCGAAGAGTGAGATCAGCGACGATCTCGCCAAGCATCTGCGTTATCCCGAGGACCTGTTCAAGGTGCAGCGCGCGCTGTTGGCCAAGTACCACGTGAACGATCCGGTGACATTCTTCTCGACGTCGGACTTCTGGGACGTGCCGTTGGATCCCAACCCGACGGCGAGCAGCTACCAGCCGCCGTACTACATCGTCGCCAAGGACATTGCGCAGAACGACAATTCGGCGTCATTCCAGTTGACCAGTGCGATGAACCGGTTCAGACGGGACTTCCTGGCGGCCTACATCAGCGCGAGTTCCGATCCGGCGACGTACGGCAAGATCACGGTGCTGACGATTCCCGGTCAGGTCAACGGTCCCAAGCTGGCGTTCAACGCGATCAGTACCGATACCGCGGTCAGTCAGGACCTCGGTGTCATCGGCAGGGACAATCAGAACCGGATTCGATGGGGCAACCTGCTGACCCTGCCCGTCGCGCAGGGCGGACTGCTGTACGTGGCGCCGGTGTACGCCTCGCCGGGGGCCAGTGACGCGGCGTCGTCGTATCCCCGACTGATTCGCGTGGCGATGATGTACAACGACAAGGTCGGCTACGGCCCAACGGTCAGCGATGCGCTGGACGAGTTGTTCGGGCCCGGCGCGGGTGCCACGGCCACGGGCCCGGCACCGGTAGCGGGCCAGCCGGCGCCCCCGGCGTCACCGCAGGGCAACGGGCAGCCGCCCGCTGCGCCGCCGCCAGGGCAGAATCGTGCGCCTGAGGTGCCGACGCCCGTCGCGGCGGTGCCGGGCGGGGGAGCGGTACAGCTGTCGGCCGCGAAAGCCGCTGCGCTGCAGGACGTCAACTCGGCGCTCGATGGGATCCGGACGGCTCAGCAGAGCGGCAACTTCGCCGAGTACGGCGAGGCGCTGCAGCGGCTCGACGATGCCATCGCGGCGTACCGGGACGCGAAGTAATGCCCCGCGAGCGTGCGCGTCTGCTGCTCGACACACCGTGGTCGGCAGCAGTTCACGCACGCTCGCGGCTGGTCAGGGCGCGATTTGGTAGTGAGCCGGACCTTGGGTAACCTTTTGTTTACCCGTCGCGGGGTGGAGCAGCTCGGTAGCTCGCTGGGCTCATAACCCAGAGGTCGCAGGTTCGAATCCTGTCCCCGCTACTAGATGGAAACGGCCCCCGGAGATTACTCCGGGGGCCGTTTTCATTCTGTTGCCGGCGGATTTGTGTACCTGACCATACTGATCAATTTCTGTCGGGACAGGTCACGTCCGCTTGGCGTCCGAGCCTGCGGAACGCGTCGTGCCATCGATCGCCCACCTTGCTGACCTACGCTCGCCACATGAGCAGTGCCATCGAAGCACCCATCGACAACTGGCTTGCTGCATTCGACGGTCGAGTGCTCGAGATCTTCACTCCATATCGCGAAGGCTCGATGCGCTATCACGCCGCGCTGATGATCGACTGCCGGATCGACGGGACGGTGCTGACCGTAGACTTCGCACGTCGCGAGATCGGGCTCTGGCCGTTCAGGCCCGACCAACTGCCAGCAGTCACCGCGCTCGTCGACGCCATTCGGTCAACACGCAATTCGTGGTGGCCGCCGCACGGTACGTGAGAAGCCCTCGGTCGAACGAGCAATACGCGAAGGTTCCTGGTAGCTAACGGTCCCGTGAGATTCTCCGAGGGCCGTTTTCATGGGCTGGGGAACACTTTTGGGACATTCACTCAGTCAGCTCGACAGAGTGGTCGCGAACTCCGCGCGACGATCCGCAGGTGCCCGCCCAGCGCGGCGACAAAGGCCTGCAGGGTGCCCATTTCGGCGCAGCCGAGGCCACCGTGATGCGGCGTTGGTTGGACCTCGTCAGCGCATGAATGATGGCCTCGTGTCACCTTTGATCGTCGCGGCCCCCGACGGTGGCGGCGTCAGATGACGGTGAACGAGTCGACCGTGAGATGGAAGCCCCGCGATCCGGTCCCATCAGCCTGGGTGCAGGTCAGTCCGTCGACGGCAGACGCGCAGGTGACCGTGCGCCCCGGCGACAGTGGAAATGTCACCGACTGCCCGTAGTCCAACGTGTGCGGAGAGTCGAACCCCTCGCCCTGGATGATGGTCGCGCACGGTTGCGGCCGGTCCCCGGAGAAGACGAATCTCCGCGTGTGGCCCTGCTCCAAGCCGGGGTAGAACCCGCACAGCGCACTGTCGGCGACGGTGAGCGAATCCCCATGCCCCTCGAACTGGCAGGCCAGCGAATCGTCCCCGACGCGGCACTGGATCTGACCGCCCGGTGTTGCGAACGAGTGGTAGTACGCGTTCTCGACGAAATCCGTGAGTGGCCGTGACACTGCTGGTGGGATCGACGCGCGCGCGGTCTCCGACGTGGTGCTCGACGCCGATGACTCGCCGGTCCCGTCAGCAGGGGGTTCGGAGGACGCGCGCGAACACGCCGTGGTGATGGCGAGGACGGCGATCGCCACGGTCGTTGCACGACGTGTGCTCGTCTTCATCGCTGCTCCTTTGGGGACGACGGTCCGGTCGAATTCGGGGAGTCAGCTGGACTGGCCGACGTAGAAGCGATTGCCGTCGAGGTCGCGAAAACTGAACATGAGTGGTGCCGTTTCCCAGTCGAGGATATCGCCCACCTCGAGTCCCTTTGCGGCAAGCGCAGTGTGGGCGGCGCGGGCGTCGTCCGTGATGAGTCGAATTCCCGTGTCGATTCCCGTCGGAAGCTGGTCCCCGGTAGCGACGAGTGCGAGCGACGGGCCACCGGCCGACGGTGCCAGTTCGATCCAGCGGAAGCCGGGCTGCAGATGCGTGTCCATCGTGGTGGTGAAGCCCATGCCCTCGAAGAGCGCCTTCGACCGATCCTGATCGCTGACGGGCACGGCGACGCAGTGGAGTCCGGTGAAGAGTTTGTCTGTCATGTGAGTGGTGACCGGAATGCGGACGAAAACTCATCGCGTCGGTTGATCGATGCTGCAGTGCGCTCAGCAAGCGGACCCTGACGCCGTTCGCTCCTCTACCGGCACGTGAAGTGATTTCACGTACCTCGACAAGCGCCGTACGACAATCTGTGTCGAGTTCCGCGGTTGCTGTCGGGTTCTGCGGGACTCCGGCACCGTGCGAGTTGGTCGCCACCGATGACGTTTGAGTGGCGGGGACATCCGGCGCGACAACGTCGACGGGTTCGCCTGTGCTCGGTCGCCAACATCCGAGGCAAGGTTTTGCTGAACATCGGTTCCGCCGAGCATGGAATCTGTATGCCCGCACCCGCACGGAGCCCATCCGCAGGTCGCGGTGCCTAATTCGCTCGGTCGCCGAGTATGATTTCAGAATGTTGATCCACCGCGTGCGTAGCTGCCGCTCGGTCAGGGCGCGGGAGGCGCTTCGCTGGGTCGGCCTTGGCGCGTCGGCGCTGCTTTCCCTTTCGACCCCGCTCGTCATCCCCGACACAGCAGCTGTGGCGTCTGCCGACGATTGTCCCGACGCCGAGGTTGTCTTCGCTCGCGGCACTGACGAGCCACCCGGTATGGGGCGGGTCGGCGACGCCCTCGTCGATTCGCTACGCCAGCAGACCAACGGCCTGAACATCAGGGCCTACGCGGTGAACTACAAAGCCACCATCACTCAGCGGCACGGCGGCGATGGCGCCAAAGACGCGATCTCCCACATCAAGTCCACCGCGTCTTCGTGTCCCGACACCAGGATCGTCTTGGGTGGTTACTCGCAGGGTGCGAGTGTGGTCAACATCGTGGCTGGTTTCGACGGTATCAACTGGGGCGATCCGCTACCACCTGAGTACGTGAAAAACATTGCGGCGGTGGCTACTTTCGGAAATGTGGCCGACCGCACCGACGGACCGCCGCCGGCCCAGAATTCGCCGCTCAGTGCCAAGGCGATCGACCTGTGCAATCCCAGCGATCCGATTTGCCACGCAGGTCCCGGCAACGCTTGGAGCGGGCACACGCAGGGCTATGTCCCCGAGTACACCGACGAGGCTGCGGCCTTCGTTGCGGCCGCGCTTCTGGCTGGCTCGGCCCATTCGGCGCCCGGCTACGGCTCGCAGATCCCGGTGTACGGCCCGCAGTCGCCGGTCTATGGTCCACCGCCGGGTCCGCAGTCGCCGGTCTATGGCCCACCGCCCGGTCCGCAGTCGCCGGTCTATGGCCCACCGCCCGGTCCGCAGTCGGGGTATGGCCTTCAGCCGCCAGAGTCTGTTCCGTCGGCGCCGTCCCTCTCGCAGTGGCCGACGGGTGGCTCGCAAAAACCAACGTCCGCCACTGGGATTGGATCTACACCTGACTCCTTGACCGACAGCTACCGTGAGGCGGGTTTGCTGCCGGCCTAGCGCCCGACGAATCAGAACGATTCGGCGTCGGAATACAGCCAGTGTTCTGGGCGCATCGAGATCGCGAGGTTTTCGCCGCGGTTCCTGAGGAAGTCGATGTGGCGGTCGGCCGCGTCGCCACTGAGGTGGCGCCGGGTCAGCTCGACGAGTTGGTCGTCGGTGGCGGGCTCGATCCGGCTGACCGCGCCGTCGACCGCCACGTAACGTCTGGTCGGCTCCAGCCGTTGCACCATGAGCGAGAAGAATCCGGCCGCCTCGATCGATCGCGCCTTTCGGGTGCCGGCACCGGTCAAAATCCATGGTTCCCCGCCGGGGCTGTACTGATACCAGATCGGCACCGTCAGGGGTCCGCGTGATGCACCGAGGCTCACCGACAGCGCTGCGGTACGGGGTTCGGCGAGAAACTGTTCCCGCTCTGCTTTGACGCGAGTCTCGTTGTCGGGCATCGCCGGTCAGACCGTCCGGTCGGCCACGTTGACACGCGTGGCGGAAGCCAGTGCTGCGCGCAGCGTGTCCTTGGAGACGGGCGCACCCGGGGTGCTCGTGAATTTCTCCCACGATACGGTCGGATCTGACAAGTAGATTTGGGTGTAGCCGGCCGACTCGGGCTCGAAACGCCATGTCTGCGAGGATGGTTCGACGTTGATGGTGTCGAATCCGAGGCGGTCGATGAGATCCGCTGCTACGTCGAGCGCGCCGGCATCGTCACTGGCGATGGGCAACGCGGTCCGGTCTGACGCACCGGATGGTCGAGCCAGCTCGGGGATGTGGTTGGAGAGGATATTGCTGAATGCCTTCACCAGGATCGCGCCGGGCAGCAACTTCTGGGCGAGCTGAAGTTGGGTGTACTGACCGGAGTCCAGTTCGGGGACGCGGCCGTCGCGCGAGGGATAGTAGTTGCCGGTGTCGAGCACCGTCTTTCCGCTCAACAGTCCCTCGGGGAGTTTCCCGTAGGCGGACATCGGAATGCTGAGCAGGACGGCCGCGCCGCCACGCGCTGCGTCTTCGATCGTGCCCGCCGTCGCGTGTGGTCCGAGCTCGTCGACCAGATCCGCGATGCTCTCGGGTCCTCGCGAATTGGCCACGATGACGTCGATGTCGGCGGCTACCGCCAACCGGGCAACGGCCGATCCGATGTTGCCGCTTCCGATGATGCCCAGGGTGGTCATGGTATGTGCCGTTTCTTTTTGGGGATTCTCGTGTTGAGGGTTAGCGCTGGTGCGGCGATAGGCCAAGTGCCGGAGCCAAAGTCGTCAATGCCGGCAACACATCCGTTGTGCCGATGACCTGAATGGCGACGTGATCAGCACCGGCTGCAATGTGCTGATGTAGGCGCTGAACAATCTGATCAGCGGCGCCGTGGGCGATGACGCCATCGACCAGTTCGTCACTGCCGGGTTTGGTTAGATCGTTGTCGGAGAAGCCGATTCGCTTCCAACTGTTGCGGTAATTGGCGAAGCCGAGCGACAGGTCGAGTGCGTCACGGCCCAATGCGCGCGACTCCTCGGCGTCGTCGGACAGCACGATCTTCTGCTCCGGGGCCAGGAAGGCGGCTGGCCCCATCACGTTGCGGGCCCGAGCAGTGTGCTCGGGAGTCGTGAGATAAGGGTGCGCGCCGGCCGCGCGTCGCGCTGACAGCTTCAGGATCCCGTCGCCGAGTGCGGCAAGGATGCGGCGGTGAGCGGGCACACCGTAGCGGTCCAGGTCGTCAAGATAGGCATTGAGTGCGTCGAACGGCTTCTCCCACTGGGTGATGGCTTCGCGATGGCCGGCGCCGATGCCGAGCACGAATCGCCCCGGGTGACGATGTTCGAGGCGGTGAAACGCCTCCGCCACGGGTCCGGCCGAAGAAGTCCAGATGTTGATGATCCCGGTGGCGGCCTTCAACGTGGTGGTCCGATCGAAGATCGGGTCGACCCAGGACAGGTCGTCGGGCGCGAAGCTACTGACCCACACCGCCCCATAGCCCAGGCTCTCGAGCTCAACGGCGACCTCCGCGGAGACCGGGTTGACCGTCCACACGCCGAACTGTCCGAGGTCGGGTTTGACGGCAGCCGCCGTGGCTGAATCGTTGGGGTTCATGCCTTTTCCCTTCTCTGGTGCCTAGTCGACCGCGGGGTGTGCGAGTCCTTCGAGAGTGCGCCGAAGGTCGTCGATGCCCGCGTCGGTGAGCTGGCACGCTGTCTTGATTTGGTCGGTGATGCCTCGGATCTCGGGTTCGAGCGCGCGGCCACGGGCGGTCAGATCGACGAACACCCTCCGCTCGTCGGCGACGTCCCTCGTCCGCGTCACCATTCCGATGGCCTCCAGGCGCTTGACCAAGGGCGTGATCGTGCCCGTGTCCATGTCGAGGCGGGCGCCCAAGGTGCCGACCGGAACCGGTGCGTCATCCAGCAGCGCCAATACCGCCAAGTACTGGGGAAACGTCAAACCCAGCGGTTCGAGGAACGGCTTGTGCAGGCGGATCATCCGGTTGGCGGCCCCGTACAACGCAAACGACAGCTGCTGACCCAAGTGATCACGAGATGCCTGTGACACAGTCCGACCACTTCCCTAGCAGACCATCTGCTGATGCTCTAGATACTAGCACGCTAGATATATTGGCGGCACGAGTGTGACTCAGGAGTCTCGCGGCCAGCGGCCGTCGACCGTTCGATGGGTCAGTTGACCGGTTTCGCCCTTCGTTCGAACGCATCCCGGTCTTCCTTGGGACGCAACGGGTTGAGCGCGTAGACCACGCAGAATTGCTTGCCGGACGGGTCGGCCATGATGACCCACTGCCCGGGGTGATTGGCGAAGGAGTCGTCGACGACCGTCGCGCCGAGGCCTTTCAAGCGCCCGACCTCCGCGGCGAGATTGTCCGTGTGAATGTCGAGGTGCACGCCTGCCCGGTCGGAGTGCACGTTCTGGACTACGAGTCGGAAGTCGTTGGACGCGCCCTCGAGGATGCGGTAGTCGCTGCCGCCCCGCGGGGTCACCACCTCGGCATCGAGTGTGTCCGCCCAAAACCGTGCCGTCTCTTCGTGTACGTCCGACGGGGCGTCGATGATCAACGTGCTGAGCAGTATGCGATGCAATGCGAGTCCTCTACGGCCCCAGGGGTATTCCAGGTCAGGGTAACAACGTGGGCATGGCGGCCCAGCCGCGAACCGCGGCGGTCTCCGACGGCACCGCATTGGGCCAATCGACCTCCCACTCGGGGAAGCGTTTGAGGATCTCCTCCAGCGCGATGCGAAGTTCCAGCCGGGCCAAGGCGTTGCCCATGCAGAAGTGGGTGCCCGCGCCGAAGGTGAGGTGCGAAAGGTGCTGCCGGTGAATGTCGAAGACGTCCCCGTCCGGCGCGAACCGGCGGCGATCGCGGTTGGCCGCGCCAACCAGCAGCAGCATCGCCGAACCTTCCGGCACGGTTTGGCCGTAGTACTCGACGTCGCGGGTGACGTAGCGGGCGAGTTGCAGCGCGGGCGGCTCCCAGCGCAGGATCTCTTCGATCGCCTGGGGGATCAGGCCGTGGTTGGCCACCAGGTCGCGCCGCTGATCCGGAACTTCGGCCAGGGTCTTGCCTGCCCAGCCGAGCATCCGGGTGGTGGTCTCGGAGCCGGCGGTCGCGATCACCGTCAAGTACAGCAGCAGTTCGTCGCGGCGCAGCTTGCGCACCGTGCCGGTCTCGTCTTCGAATTCGGCGTTGAGCAGGTCGGTCATGATGTCGTCGGATGGGTGCTCGGTCCGCCAGTCGATGAACTCCGCGAAGACCTCGCCGGTGGCCAGCGCGTCGACCTTGTCCTTGTTGAGGGTCTCCTCGCCGTGGTCGGTGATCTGCTGCTGCCGGTCCTCGGGGATGCCCAGCAGCATGCCGATGACGCGCATCGGCATCTGTTCACCGAGATCGTTGACGAAGTCGAATCGGTCGGACCCGACCAGAGGATCCAGGCAGCGCGTCGTGAACTCCCGGATCTGGGGTTCGAGGGCCAGCACCTTGCGTGGCGTGAACACCCGCGACAGCAGATTGCGGTGGATGTTGTGGATCGGCGGATCCTCGAAGATCAGTGTCCCCGGCGGAATCTCCATGCCCGACTTGATGATCTCCAGAAGTGCACCACGCCCGGAGATGAACGTGTCGTGGTCGATGGTCGCCTTGTTGACGTCGTCGTAGCGGCTCAGTGCGTAGAAGTCGTGCTTTTCGTTGTAGTAGAGCGGGGCCTCTTCCCTGAACCGGGCGAATGCCGGGTAGGGGTTCATGTTGAGGTCGATGTCGTACGGGTCGTAGTACAGCTCGGCTTCGGTCGGTGCGGTTGACACGGATGGTCTCCTGAGGGATGGTCGCTGGGCACCTGCTTAGCAGGCCAGCGGGTGCCCGGTCAAGGGTGCTCGCGAAATGGGCGACAAATCCGACTGGTGCACAACGTATTCCGTGCGGTGTTCTCGCATCACCAGAATGTCGAGGTCGCAGACGGAGTATGGTCGCGAGCCAGCCTGCTATGTGTCGAAGGGAAAAGGCATGTCTGAGTTACGTTTTGACGAGCGCGTCGCGATCGTCACCGGCGCCGGACGCGGCATCGGCCGCGGTTACGCCCACTTGCTGGCGGCGAAGGGCGCACGCATCGTCGTCGCGGACTACGGCGTGGACCCCGACGGGCACGGCACGTCGTCGGCACCCGCCAACGAAGTGGCCAGGGAAATCACCGATCTCGGAGGCGACGCCGTCGCGTGCTGCGCGTCGGTGGCCGACGAGCGGGGAGCGACGTCCATCGTCGACACCGCAATCGACGCATTCGGCCGGTTGGACATCGTGGTGAACAACGCGGGCATCCACGACCCCGCGACCTTCGACGAGCTGTCGATCGATCAGTTCCGCGCCATGCTCGACGTGCACTTCTTCGGCGCGCTCTACGTGATCAGGGCGGCATGGCCACACTTCCGATCCGCCGGGTACGGCCGGATCGTCAACACCGTGTCGGAGGCCATGCTCGGCGGCGTACCCGGGCTCACCAGCTATGCATCGGCCAAGGGCGCCGTCTACGGGTTGACGCGAAACCTCGCGACCGAAGGGTTGGCCGCGGGCATTCGCGTGAACGCCGTCGCCCCCCGCGCCTACACCCGGTTATCCGCCGACCACGTAGAGAATCTCTCGACCCTCCACGGGATGTCACCGGAGAAGATGGCGCAGGTCAACGCCAGTATGCCGCCCGAACTGTGCGCGCCGGCGGTCGCCTACCTGGCTCACGAGGCATGTCAGCTCAACGGCGAGGTGCTCCAAGTCGGAATGGGCGGTGTGGCGCGGTTGGCCTTCGTCGCTGCGAAGGGTCTGCGCAGTCGCGCGCTGACGGCGGAAGCCATCGCCGAGAACATCGACGCCGTCCTGGACGTCGACGGCGCCGACGTTCCCTCGACAAACGACATCCTGAGCCCGCTTCGCTCGAAGTGACGTTCAGGCCCCGGCGAGCCGAGGTCGATCACCGCTGAGCGACTGCGCATGCCGGAGGATCCGCGGCCGCGCGCGTGGTTGAGCGACGGCAAGCAGGCAGATGTCGAACGCATGCAGCGCGCCGGCGCGCAGTCCGGCATCGTCGAGCTCGCCGGAGGTCCAGCGGCGTTGCAGGTGGAACAACACCATCGCCGCATGCTCGGCAAGTACCGCCGGCTCGATATCTGGCCGCAGCACACCAGCTTTGGTCGCGGCGCCGATCTCGGAGACGATCAGGTCCCACCCCGTCCAGTGCACGTTCACCAGGTCGAGGAGGCGATCGTCCATGACGACGGCGCGAACGACCGCCTTGGGTACCTCGGCCACGGTCTTGTCGATCGAGACGGCGATCGCCTCCCAGATCCGTTCGATCGGATCGGTCGCGGTCAGGTGGTGAACGGCGACGTCGATGGAGTCGAGCGACCGTTGCACGAGCGCGGTGAGCAGCCCCTCCTTGTCCCCGAAGTGGTTGTAGAGCGTGCGGACGCTGACTGCTGCTTCGTCGGCTAGCCGGCGCATCGAAAGTTGCTCAACGCCGTGGACCTCGATGAAGGCCCGCGCGACGTCGAGGACGTGCCGACTAGTCCGCTCCTGAACCCGCGATGCCATCGTCAGAACCCTAGTCACTCGACGTAAGCGTGCGAGTTCGGACGGTGTTTTGCCACATCGGGTCAAAAATGCCACACCGTTGCAAAAGCTGGTGAATGTTGCTTAGATCTCTTCAACGAGCTGTGCAGGTGCCCAGCCACAGCCACTCGCATCGACCAGAAGCCAGGGGGAAGAGATGTCACGAGTTCAGTCCGGCTCCGTCGGCAGCGCCGCCGATGACCAGCGCTACGTCGTGGTGTCGATCGACAGCCACGTCGGCCCGTCGGTCAAGGATCAGCTGCGCCCGTATTGCGACGCGAAGCACTTGGACGACTTCGATCGCTTCGTGACGGAGATGGAGAGCCAGGGACTGTTGTCGTGGCGGTCGTCGGAGGCCAAATCCGGTGGGAAGCAAAGCTGGTCGCTGGGCAAGTCGCAGGCCGAGCGAGGCAAGACCCAGGCCGAAAAGGCCAGCCGGCCCAAGGTGGACGAGCTCGGGCAAGCCGAGGCGGAACAGTTCGGCAAGCAGGCAGGCATCCGCAACGCCGATCAGATCGGTGCGCGCTTCCTGCAACGCAGCTACGAGCACAGCCTTGCGCCCGGCCTGCAGGACCACGACGCGCGCATCGCCGACATGGACGAGCAGGGCGTGGCGGCGGACGTCATCTTCCACGGCGGCCTCAACGGACAATCGATCCCGTTTTCGACCACCGGCCTGATCAGCTGGGGAGACACCGCCTACGACTATCTCGAAAAGGTCGGCGTGCGGATCTACAACCGGTGGCTGGCCGACTTCGTGTCGCTGGCCCCGGAACGCCACGCCGGGATCGCCCACATCCCGATCTCCGACCTGAGTGCATGCGCTAAGGAGGTCCAGTGGGCCGCCGACGCCGGGCTGAAGGGCATCAACCTCCCTGCGCCGCGGGGCGACTTTCCGATGCTCAACGACCCTGCGTGGGAACCGCTTTGGGCCGCCTGCAACGAGACCGGACTGTCCGTCAACACACACGGTGGCGGCGGTGAGCACTACCCGTATCAGGGCCAGGGCGCCCAGATGATGTACATGATGGAGACACCGTTCCGGACCCGTCGCGGCCTGTGGGTGATGATCTTCGGCGGGGTGTTCGAGCGCTATCCGAATCTCAAACTGGTGCTCACCGAACAGTGGGCGGATTGGGCGCCCAGCACCATGGCGGACATGGACGGGCTCTACCACGGCCCGACCGGTGCAGCCATCCGCGCCAAACTGCCGAAGCCACCGTCGGAGTACTTCCGCCAAAATTGTTTCATCGGTGCGAGTTTCATGTCGAACGCCGAAGCCAAGATGGCGGTCGAGAACGACCTCGTCGACAACGTCATGTGGGGCGACGACTATCCGCATGCCGAGGGAACCTTTCCCGACACGCGAGAGGCGATGCGCTTCACGTTCTCCGACGTCGATCCGAAGTACACGCGACGGTTCCTCGGCGACACCGCCATCGACCTGTACGGCCTGGACCGCGACAAGGTGACGAAGGTCGCCGAACGCATCGGGCCCACGGTGGACGAGGTCAGCACGCCCTACGAGCTGCCCGAGGATGCGGTGGTCGGTCTCTACGCCTTCCGGACCGGGCCGGGAATCTTCGTCTGAGGCTGCCGGTTCCGCAGCTCGCCAATTCCCGTGCCTACGAGGAGATGAACGCCACCATGGATGACACCACGGACCTGAAGTTGCCTTGTCGCCTCGTCACCTCCGAGGAAGTCGAGCACCTGCACGAGTACGGCTGGGTGAAGCTGAAGCGCTTCGTCGATCCCGAAGTGCTGGCCAAGATGTTGGACCTCGCCCGCGAAAAGATGGGTGACGACGCGGACAGCAACCCGCTGAAGGCCGGAATGTCTCCCGCCGCCGGTGGCGAAGCCAAGGGAGCGTTGGCATACTTCAACGCCGAGCGCAGCGGCGGTCTGGCAAGCCCGGTCCTGCGGCCCGTCATCGACGAAATCGGCAAGAGCGCAACGCTGTTGCTGCGGCGCCGCGCCGATGACGGTGCACCCGTCGGCATGAGGTACTACTCGGACTTCTTCGTGCCGAAGCTACCGTCGACCAAGACTTCCCGGCATGGCGGCAACGGCGCAACGGCCTTCCACCAGGACTACATCACCTTCGCCGTCGACCGGACTGGAGGCATGACGTTCTGGATTCCGTTGGAGCCCTACGGTCCAGAAGCCGGAACCATGTCGTTCGTCAGCGGGTCGCACCGCGTCGGGGTCCTGGGTGACTACACCACCTACGGCGGCGACGACGCGCTCGGGGTGTTCCCGGAGTTGCGTGACCTGGAGATGAGCGAGCAGATGACCTACGAGTTGGGCGACGTCACCGTGCACACCCATCTCACCATCCACGGTGCCGGGGCGAACACGATGGACCGTCCCCGCTGGGGCTACCTGCTCGTGGTTCAGCCCGCCGACGCGTGCTGGAACGGATCGCCGTGCCCGAACTTCGACACCACCGAGATGGTGCCGTGGCAGCCGCTGAACGATGAGCGCTTCCCGCTGATCGGCGAAGGACTCCGTTGACGACAGTCCCGTTCCCGAACCGGCACTTCATGCAGGTGTGCTGGGTGGTGCCCGACCTTCGCGGCGCCATCGAATCCTGGTCTCGCAGTGCCGGTGTGGGCCCGTTCTTCTGGTTCGACGGCGTGGGCTGCGCCGACGGGCGGCACCGAGGAGCGCCCGCCGAGTTCCCCGCTGTAACCGCCGCCATCGCGTACGCGGGTGATCTGCAGATCGAGCTGGTGTGCCAGGACAACGACGAGCCTGGGGTGTTCCGCGACGTCTTCGAGGAGGGGCAATCGGGCTTGCACCACATGGCGCTGGTTTGCAAGGACTACGAGTCGGAGCGTGACGCCTACGTCGACGGGGGAGCGGAACTGGCCTTCGAGGGCCGTATCGGCAATAGCCGCACCTGTTGGGTCGACACCACGCCCACGCTCGGGTTCATGGTCGAGCTGCTCGAGCCGAGTCCGGTGCGCGACGCAGGATTCGCCGCGATGCGTGCCGCCGCCGAAGCCTGGGACGGCGCCGATCCCATCACCAGGTTCTGACCGTCCATGGACGTTCACGAGCCGGCGGACACGTTCCCGCAATTGTTCGCCAAGGTGGTCGCCGCGCGCGCCGACCACGATGCCCTCATCCACGCCGGTGACGTGCTGACCTACCGAGAATTGGATGAACGCACTGCCCGAATGGCACGTGCACTCCTGGCAGCCGGTGCCGGAAAGGGCACGCGCATAGCCGTCTTGGCTCCCGACGGCGCGCTGTTCCTCACCGCCTTCTACGCCGGCTTGCGCATCGGTGCTCTGGTCACGCTGATCAGCACGCTGACGACGCCAAGCGAGTTGGCCCACATCGTGCGGACGAGTGACGCCCAGATCCTGATCGGTGTGCGCCGCTTCCTTTCCCGTGACTATGGAGTGAGTCTCCAGGCTGCGCTGGCCGGACTCGTCGAGGCGAAACCACACCCGCTGCGTCTACCCGAGGCGCCCTATCTGCGCTCCGTCTGGCTCGATGACAACGAGGGGTTGCCGTGGGCCCGGGCGGTCGAGGAGCTGTTGGCGATGGCCGACGACGCCGACGCGCCGGACGCCGCTCTGCTCGCAGCGGTCGAGGCGGAGGTGGTGCCCGGCGACGACGCGTTCGTCGTCTACACCTCCGGGAGCACCGCGACCCCGAAGGCGGTGGTGCACGGCCAGTTGGCCGTGGCCCGCCAGCCTCCGGTCCTGGCCACCTACTTCGACGTCCGAAGCGCCGATCGCACGTTGTCTCTGCTGCCGTCCTTCTGGATGGGTGGCATCTCGGCGGCGCTGCAGGTGCTCAGCACCGGAAGCACTTTGGTGTACTCGAGCAGCCCGGACATCGACGTCGTCCTCGACACCGTCGAGCGCCACCGGGTCACCAACATCGTCGTCTGGCACATGCGCGCCAAACTCGAATCGCTGGCCAAGATTCGCGGCATAGCGCTCGATGCCGTCAAGATCACCACCGGACCGACCCGGGACGAGAACGGCGAATCGATCCCGACGCATCTGCAGAGCCGCATGCTGGGCATGTCCGAGAGCTTCGCGCCGCACAGCGCCGAGCCGGTGACCACCCGGCTGCCGGAGTCGAAGGCCGGCGCTGCGGGCCGCGCCGTCAACGGCATCGAACGTCGCGTGGTCGACCCACAAACGGGTGCCGTGGTGGCTGCCGGCGAGGTCGGTGAACTGCAATTGCGCGGGGGAGCGCTGATGACGGGGTTCTACAAGGTGCACCGGAATGCCGTCTTCACTCCGGACGGGTTCTTCCCGACCAACGATCTGGTGCGGATCGACGGCGACGGTTACGCGTTCTTCGTGGGCCGAACCAGCGACATGATCAAGACCAACTCCGCCAACGTATCTCGTCTCGAGGTGGAGGCGGCGCTCAACGCGCTGCCGGACGTGGAGCTGGCCGTCGTCGCCGGGTTGCCGGATGCAGAGCTCGGCGAACTCGTGGCTGCAGCGGTCATTCCCGCCGAAGGCAGTTGCCCGACGAAGGCAGGGCTGCAGGAGTCACTGCGAAAGACGTTGTCGAGCTTCAAGGTTCCACGCAAGATCGTCTTCGTCACCCACGACGACATACCCAGGACACCCACCGGAAAGGTGCGGGTCCTCGAGCTGACCGACATGATCGCGGCGCACGTCGAGGGGTCGTCGCACCCACACCACCTCAGTTCGGCTGCCGGATGAAACCACTCGGACTTCGGCACGTCGACGAACATGGACAAGGGAGACGCGGCACATGACGGAGCACAATGGCAGACCCTCGGCCGAGGACATCGTGCTGTACCACAAGGATCCGCGGACCAAGATTGCGACGATCACCCTCGATCGCGCCGACGAGCTCAACGCCATGACCATCGGCGCCCAGCACCGCTACGCCGACCTGATTCACAACGCCAGCATCGACGATGACGTGAAGGTCCTGGTGATCCGGGCCAACGGGCCGAACCTGGGCAGCGGCGCCGACCTCAGCGAACTGCTGGATGCCATGGCCGGTCGCGGCGGCGTCAGCATGAACCGTGCCGTGCGGGTCCCCGACGACGCGGACGTCACCTATCCGCCGGTGGGCTCCTACCGACGCCGGGCATCGACGGTGCAGTTCTACACCGATCCGAGCGCCGGCATGCGCAGCTTGCAGGACTTCAAGAAGATCAGCATCCTGGAAGTGCGTGGGTATTGCTACGGCTGGCACTTCTACCAGGCCGCCGACGCCGACATCGTGATCGCCTCCGACGACTCCCTGTTCGGCCACGCCGCGTGGCGGTACGCGGGATTCGCTGCGCGGCAATGGCAGTGGTGCAACACCATGGGCGCGCGCAAGTTCATGGAGATGGTGTTCACCGGCCGGCCGTTCACCGCCAAGGAGATGTACGACTGCAACTTCATCAACGCGGTGGTGCCGTTCGACGAGCTCGAGGCGATGACCGACAAGTATGCGCTCGCCTGCTCGCGCAGTCGGCCCACCGACACCGTCTTCGCGCAGAAGACCTTCTTCGAGATCTACAAGCAGCACCAGGGTGAGTACATGGGCAGCATCGTCGCCGGCCTGCTCGAATCCACTCTCGATCAACTTCGGCCCGACCCAGGTGCGCGCGGCATGGAGCTGGACGAGGGGACGCTGGACAACCTGACCGACACCGTCAAGGACAACGACGGGCAGTTTCCCCCGGACTGGCGATTGAGCCGGCGGGGCAGGGCCGCAGAGTAATTCGGAGGACGAACATGTTGGTAGTGACGAATGCCAAGGTCTTCGACGGCCGAAGGCTGCTCCCCGGCACACACAGCGTCACGATCGACGGCAACACGATCTTCGCCGTCGACGACGCGGCGCCTGCGTCGCCCGCCGAGACCATCGACGCCGCGGGCATGACGTTGCTGCCCGGCCTGATCAGCAGTCATCTGCACTCGGACTTCTACAAGTTCAACATCGCCGACGGTGACCGGCTCGGCAAGGAACGCCCGCCGGGCGTCCTGATGGCGATCGGCGTACGGACCTGCCGCGTGCTGCTGGAGAGCGGGTTCACCGGCTTCTCGGGCGCCTCGTGTTCCAACGACATCGACGCTCAACTGAAGATGGCCATCGAAGAGGACATCATTCCGGGCCCCCGAATCCGCGCGTGCGGGCACCATCTCGGCACCACCGGCGACATGAACAACGGGGGCCGATGGTGGAAGGCGTACGAAACGCCGGGAACCGACGTCTGCGCCGACGGTCCGGACGACCTGCGCAAGCTCGTCCGCACCGAGATCAACCGCGGCGCCGAAACCATCAAGATCTTCGCCAGCGCCGGCCACGGACAGCCGAATCGGACTACGCGCAACATGTCTCGCCCCGAAATTGCCGCAATCATCAGCGCCGCCCACGAACGTGGTGCGAAGGTCCGCGCGCACGTGGCCGACAAGGCGATGATCATGGAGTGCATCGAACTCGGACTCGACGTCGTCGATCACGGAGACGAGGTCGACGAAGAGGTCATCGCGGCGATGGCGGAAGCCGGAACGTTCTGGGTACCGAGCCTCATCTTCCTCCGGAGCCTGCTCGAACTCGGCTATGCCGCGGACTACGGGGTGACGCAAGCACAGTACGACCACGTGCGGGCCATGTTGCCGCTGGCGCAGGCGGCTGGCGTCCGAATCCTGATCGGTGACGACTACAGCGGCGTGTTCCGCGACGTCATGGAGGACGACCCGCTGGACCATCAGGTCGGAAACTACGGTCGCGAATTCGCCTACTACAGCCAGATCGCAGGTCTCTCGACGGAAGACGTGCTCAGTTGGGGTACGGCGAATGCCGGTCAGCTGCTCATGGATCCGCCAGCCCGGGTCGGGGTGATCGAGCCTGGCGCGCTGGCAGATCTCGTCATCGTCGACGGAGACCCCGTCGAGGACCCGTCGTTGCTGGCTCGACCCGATGAAGCGTTGCGGGTCGTGATTCGCGACGGAGTGTCGGTCATCGACCGGTTGCGCGACGGAGCGGTCGGTAGACCGCATCTCGAGCTCAGCAGCATGCTCACCCGCTAGCTCGATGACAACCCAGAAACGAGGAACAGTGCCGACGGCGCAGTATCAGAAGGTCGTGTTTGTCACCGGCGCAGGCTCGGGCATCGGGCGGGCAGCGGCGGAGACATTCGTGCGGCGGGGCTACGCAGTGGCGCTGGCCGACGTCGATGCGGAGGCCGGCGCCAAGGCCGAGGCGGAGCTAAGCGCCTGGGGGACATGCTCGTTCGTCGAGTGCGACGTCACCATCGACGAAACCGTCGCCGACGCCGTCGCGCAGACGGTGGCGAGGTACGGTCACCTCGACGCCGCGTTCAATTCGGCAGGTATTGACGGCGAGCACGGCAAACCGACGGCCGAAGGCTCGATGGAGAACTGGAATCGGGTGATCGCCGTGGACCTCACCGGCACCTGGTCGTGCATGCGCTACCAGATTCCCGCGATCATCGACGCCGGCGGAGGGTCCATCGTCAACTGCGCTTCGGTGGCGGGCTTGCGGGCCGCACCGACCGTGTCGGCCTACACCGCAGCCAAACACGGCGTCGTCGGTTTGACCAGGGTCGCCGCGCGCGAATACGCGAGCCAGGGTCTGCGGGTCAATGCGATCTGCCCAGGCACCGTGGACACACCGATGTTCCGCAGGTCCATGTCGCAGGAGGTGATCGACAATCTGATCTCTGCGGCGCCCATCGGACGTCTCGCCGAGGCCGGTGAGATCGCCGACATCGCCGTGTGGCTCTGCGATGACGCACCCGGTTTCCTCACCGGCCAGGCGATCGCCGTCGACGGCGGGATGGGGGCGTAATTAGATGCCAATCAGCGCAATTGAGGTCAACGACGTGTACTACGACCCATACGACCTCGACATCAACCGGGATCCCTATCCGACGTTCCGCAGGCTTCGCGAGGAAGCGCCGCTGTACTACAACGAGAAGCACGACTTCTACGCCGTGAGCAGGCACGCAGACGTCGCGAAGGGGTTGTCCGACCGAGACACGTTCAAGTCGAGCCGCGGCAACATCCTCGAGTTGATCAAGTCGGGCATCGAGATGCCGCCCGGGTTGGTCATCTACGAGGACGCGCCGACGCACACCATCCACCGCAAGCTGGTGTCGAAGATGTTCACACCGAAGACCGTGGCCTCGCTGGAACCCAAGATCCGGGCCTTCTCAGCTGCCTGCCTGGATCCCTTGATCGGCGAGAAGCGGTTCGACCTGATCGCCGAGTTCGCCGCACAGATGCCCATGCGCGTCATCGGGATGCTCCTGGGCATCCCGGAGGACGACCAGGAAAAGATCCGCGACCGCAGCGATGCCAATCTGCGGGTGGCACCTGGAAAGGCGATGAAGTTCAAGCAGGACAACATCGTTCGAAGTGGCGTATTCGCCGACTACCTCGACTGGCGGGTGGACCACCCGTCCGACGACATCATGAGCGAGCTGCTGCACACCGAGTTCGTGGACGAGACCGGGACCCAGCGCCGCCTGACGCGCGCCGAGATTCTCGCCTACGTCCAGGTCGTCGCGGGTGCAGGAAACGAAACGACTACCCGGTTGATCGGTTGGACGGCGAAAATCCTTGCCGAACATCCCGACCAGCGCCGCGAACTCGCGGCGGACCGGTCACTGATACCGAACGCCATCGAAGAAATCCTGCGCTACGAGACGCCCGCCCCGCACATCGGACGATACGTCGCGAGCGACGCGGAAATCCATGGCCAGAGCGTGCCGGCTGGTAGTGCAATCCTCTTCGTGGCGGGTGCGGCCAATCGCGACGACCGCGTCTATCCCGACCCGGATCGCTTCGACATCCACCGAAAGGTGGTCTCGCCCCTCACCTTCGGGATGGGGGCGCACTTCTGCCTGGGTGCGGCACTGACACGACTCGAGGGCCGAATCGCACTCGACGAGCTGCTGACGCGATTCCCGGAGTGGGACGTGGACCTCGACGCCGCGAACCTGTCTCCTACGTCGACGGTTCGAGGCTGGGAACAGCTGCCGTTGGTGTTGTCTTGAACGACTGCTTCAATCACGAAGGGCTCCGAATGTACTGCGACAGAGGGGAAACGGGAGAATGACGACCGCCGAGGAGATCGTGCGCGCTGAAATTGCCGCATGGGGGAGAAACGACGTCGAAGAAGTGATGAGTCACTTCGCCGAAGACGCCACCTTCGACATCGGACCAGACTGGCCGAAGCTGGCTGGGCGCGATGCGATCCGCGAGATGATGAAGGTGTTCTTCGCGGGCGGGACGTGCGTCGACCTCGAGGTCAGGTATCTCGCCGTCGACGGGAACGTGGTGTTGATGGAGCGCACGGACCATTGGACCGTGGACGGAAAGCAGATGAGCTGGCCGGTCATGGGGTCATACACCGTGACCGATGGAAAGATCACGGCTTGGCGCGAGTACTTCTACAAGCCCGCGGAAGGCTGAGCTTCTGCCGATCGTCAGAACCAGCCCACGACGAGCAGCACTCCCATCACCACGAACAAGAGGACGAAGAGGGCGATCGCCACGAGGCTGGCGATCGCCGTTGGCGTGAGTCTGCGGGTAGGGGTCGGGTCCGGCGCCGATAGGCCAGAGGTCTGTGCCGACTCCGGGGGAGTCGCCCCGGGCGCGACGCCTCCGCCAGGCTCGAGGCTTGGGGTGTCTTCGGGATCGGGATCCGGCGGTAGTGCGGTCATCTGTGAGCGCATACCCCGTTGCGGCGGTGTCACACGCCGCTAGCTGGATTCCGCAACCGCGTAGGCCACCGCCTCCTCGAAACTCATCGCACAGCCCTCCTGACGGGCGGCCTCGAGTGCCTCCGCGTCGAGCGCTTCCCTCGTGCGCCGCTCACATTGGTCGTGGAAGACCTGAAGGTGCGGCAACACCACCGTGGACGCACCCACGATGCGGCCCAGCCCCTGCGCGGCGGCCATCAAGACGGCGGCGCGCCCGGTGTCGTCCTTCTCCGCGGCGATCCACGCCAGGCCCTCCAGGCTTGCGGCGGCCTGACGCGGATCGTCCACCACCTCGTTCAGGCGGAGCGCGTCCCTCAGCAGTTCTGCGGCGCGGTCGGGTTTGCGGTGCCTCCACCAACCAATTCCCAATGACCACAACGCATATCCGCGGTAGACCGACTCGTCGTGGGACTCGGCGACGGCAAGCGCCTTCTCCTGCCAGAGGAGTGCGCGGCCGATCTCGCCGGAGAATTCGAGGCACCAGCCCAGCAAGATCATCGCCGAAACTCGCAGGCTCGGTTCGTCGATGCAGGACAGTGCAGCCTCGAATCGGTCGCATGCGAGGTCGCTGTCGCCGCTGACCAACGCTACGAACCCCTCGGCGATGGCGACCTTTCCGCGCGCTTCGACGTCGGACATCTGCGCGACGAGGGTCTGCGCCTGCTCGAGCCACGCTACCGCGGCCGGCAGGTCACCCTGGAGTGCGGCAATCGCGACGGCCCCGTACAGCGCGTTGATCCGGTCTGCGGTCGGCTCGGCCGGTGTGGCGGCCAGCGTGCGGTCCAGCCAGTGCCGAATCTCCGTGAAGCGCCCGCGGGCCACTCCGAAGGGGTGGATGGTGCCGACGATCTGAAGAGCGGTCTCCGGCGCGTCGGTGAGGCTGAACTCCAGTGCCTCCCTGATGTTGAGCGCCTCGCGGTCGAGGCGCTGCATCCACTGCACCTGCCGCGGACCGAACCAGTCGGCCGCAGCATCGCGTACGAATCGCCGGAACCAATCGGCGTGTCGCCGATGCAGCTCCAGGAGGCCACCGTCACCCTCGATTCGGCCGCATCCGTAGTCCCGCAGGGTTTCGAGCATCCGGAACCGGGTCGCGCCGCCCGCGTCGATTCGGGAAAGGATGGACTTGTCCACCAGCGCCGACACCAGGTCCAGCAATTCGCCAGGGGCTAGGTCGCCCGTGCAAATGCCTTCTGCCGCTTCGAGATCGAAGCTCCCGGCGAACACGGACAGTTCGGCCCACAGCCGCTGCTCCGCGGGCGTGCACAAGTCGTAGCTCCAACCGACGCTCCAGCTGAGCGTCTGCTGCCGCGTCGGTGCACCGCGGCTGCCTTGCGTCAGCAGGGCATAGCGGTCGTCGAGCCGATCGAGAAGTTGCGTGGTCGAGATGGCTCGCAGCCGGGCGGCTGCCAACTCGATCGCCAACGGCAACCCGTCCAGCCTGGAGCAGATCCGCGCCACCGTCGGTGTGTTGTCGTCGCCGAGCCGGAAGTCGGGCACGGCCGCCGCGGCTCGGTCGGCGAAGAGCGTCACCGCATCGAAGTCGGGCAGCGTGCCAGGCGTCGGCTCGCCAGGCCAGGACGGGAACGCCAGCGGTGCCAGTCGCAGCACCGCCTCCCCGCCGATGCCGAGCGCCTCGCGACTGGTGGCCAGGATCCGCAGTTCCGGGCAGGCGCGAAGCAGTGTCTCGGTCAGCTTGGCCGTCGACTCCACCACCTGCTCGCAATTGTCCAGGATCAGCAGTAACTTCCGCGAGCACAGGAAGTCGACGAGTACGTCGCGCAACGATCGCGTCGACTCATCGCGTATGCCAAGGCTTTCCGCCATGACGTCCACCAGGAGCGACCCGTCGTGCAGCTCACCAAGCTCGACCAGCCATACACCGTCGGGGAAGTCCCGCCGTACTTCGGCCGCGGCGCGCAGCGCCAGTCGGGTCTTGCCAACACCGCCGATTCCGGTCAACGTCACCAGACGCGACGTCGACAGCAGGCCCTTCACCTCGGCCAGCTCGCCGCGGCGACCGACGAAGGTGGTCAGCTCCAGCGGAAGGTTGCCGACGTGGCGGCGGGCGCCGGCAGCCACCACCCGTGGTTCTTCTCGACCTGCCGCGGGATCTGGTGGCAATGCGAGTTCGTCGACGGTATAGCCGTGCCGCAATTGGATGCGTTGAATCTCCTCACCCAGCGCGGCAGCGGACGGCCGATCAGCGGGGTGGGGTGACATCGCCCTCTCGACGACGGTCGAGATGTCGTCGGGGATGCCGGTGTCGCGCAGGTCGGGCGCCGACTCACTGGCGATCCGCAGGAACTGCGTCACCAGCTGCTCGCCGCTGCGACGTTCGAACGCGGCGTGACCGGTGAGGGCGGCGAACAGGGTGGCGCCCAATCCGTAGACGTCGGACGATTCACTCGGCGGATCACCGCTGAGGGATTCCGGCGCGGCGAATGCCGGGGACCCGGTGAACGTGCCGGTCGCCGTCGCGAATCCGCCTGGCATGTGGGCGATTCCGAAGTCGCTCAGCGCGGGCTCGCCGTAGTCGGTGAGCAAGATGTTGGCGGGCTTGACATCTCGGTGCAGGATGCCGACGCGGTGGGCGGTCGCCAACGCGCCCGCCATCTTCACCCCGAGGCGGACGACCTCGTCCAAAGGCAGCGGACCGATCTGGCGGATCCGGTCCTCGAGGGAACCCTTCCGGTGGTATTGCATGACCAGGTACGGATAGCCGCTCTCCGTTTCGCCGACCTGAAGTACGCCCACGATGTTCGGGTGCCCGGTGAGCCGACCCATGGCGCGCTGCTCGCGAAGAAACCGCTCGCGCTTCTCGCCGAGTCGCGCCGTCAGTACCTTCACCGCCACGAGGCGATCCAGCGCGAGCTGCGTGCACCGGTAGACGATGCCGAAGCCGCCACGGCCAACCTCTTCGGCATAGGAGAACCCGGCGGCACTCAGCTCGGAGACGACGGCGGGGCCGACGTCGCGCTGGGTCGTGAGCGGCTCGTCATCCATCATCGGCTCCCTGCGATGTTTCGAGCATAGTCCCGTGGCAAACCCCCGAGACGGCTTTCAACAGCGCCGTTACGCCTACCTGGATGGGCCGTACAGGGCCCGCGTCGCCCTAGTCTTCCTTGCGAATCAGGCGCTGCAGCGCGGTGCGATCGGGTGCGAGCAGTTCGGTGATGCGCGGGTGGTTGACGTCGGCGACGATGATCTCGCCCACCTCCGGGTAGACGTCGGCGAAGATGCCGTGCGACTTCATCTTCTCCGTCTGATAGACGTTGTCCTCGGTCGGCGTCACGTAGTACACCGCGTCGGCGTCGAAGCGGTTG
Source organism: Mycobacterium sp. URHB0044 (assembly GCF_000620625.1). Classification (GTDB taxonomy): domain Bacteria; phylum Actinomycetota; class Actinomycetes; order Mycobacteriales; family Mycobacteriaceae; genus Mycobacterium. The sequence goes on from NZ_JIAW01000010.1 coordinate 231,793, forward strand.
ATCAGCCACAGGTGGATCAGGGTCATCAGGCGCTTCTTGCGCAGCTGGTCGGAGAAGGTGTTCTGGTCGCGCACCGTCAGGATGCTGCGGCCGTTGCGGTCCTTGATGGGGTCGACCAGCACGTTGGCCAGCTTTTCCTCGCCGCCGTCCCGTTCGCCGTAGATGCCGAGCTCGAGTACCTCGCCGCCCGCGCGAAGCGGCCGGAACTGGACCCGGAGCTTCTCACCGATCTCGTAGTACTCACCCCAGATCGCGAGCCATTCCTCGAGCAACTTCTTCGGCACCTCGGTCTGGACGAGGTGCTGGTGCTGGGTGGAGCCCTTGCCCATGGCCTTGGTGGTCGCCGTGCGGCCCGAGGCGGCGGCCAGGGCTGCGTCGCTGCGTGGGCCGCCGACGAGGGTCTGCGGCGTGCGGTAGGGCGATTCGACAAGACGCATCTTGCGTTGCAGGCGGGCCAGGGCCAGCATGCCGTCCTGCCGCAGCGCGGTGGCGAACTCCTCGGCCGCGACGCCGTCGATCTGGTGTCCGCCGTAGGTCATGAAGTTGAAGACGAATCCCATCGTGGCGAGTTCCTCGGGGAAGCGCCGCATCTCGTCGTCGCTCATGCCGGTGGTGTCCCAGCTGAACGAGGGGGAGAGGTTGTAGGCCAGCATCTTGTCGGGGAACACGGCGTGGATGGCGTCGGCGAACTGCCGCGCATCCTCGAGATCCGCGGTCTTCGTCTCCATCCAGAGGATGTCGGCAAACGGCGCCGCCGCAAGGGATTTGGCGATCGCATAGGGGATGCCGCCGCGCACCTGGTAGTAGCCTTCGGGCGTCTTCACCCGTTCGCAGTCCCATGGGGCGTCGGCCCCCAGCTCCCTGGCCTTCTCCCGCGCGGCGTAGAGCGACGCCCGCTCGGCGAACTTCCTCCACTCCGCGGCCGTCATGTCACCCGGCTCGCCTTCGCTCTCGCGGAATGCGAGCAGATCGGCGACGGCCTCGCCGTAAGTTTGCAGGCCTGCGTCGGATTCCCATGCTTCGACGAACCGTGACTCGACCTCGTCGTACAGACTGTCGACCGATTGGGCCGCACTGTCGCGCCAGGTGGCGGCCGCCTTGGCGATGAGGTCGGTGATGCCGTGGCGCTCCAGCCATGCCGCCGCGGTGGCGTACTCGCCGTCGGGAAGTGAGTAGAGGAGGTGGCCGTTCAGCTCCGTGACGCCGAGCTCGTAGAACCGCCGCATCATCGCCAGGAAACAGGCCTTGTACGGGGGAATCTTCAGGTTCGTCGCGCCGAGCAGGAATGGCTGATCGCGCTCGTCGGCGCGGCTGTCGATCAGGTTCGCCGCCTCGGCGTCCGTGCGGGCGACGACGATGCCGGGCACCCGCATCACGTCGAGCTGGAGGCGGGCCGCATTGAGGCGTTTGATCTGTTCGTCCGACGGCACCAGCACCTTGCCGCCCTGGTGGCCGCACTTCTTCGTACCGGGGCGCTGATCCTCGATGTGGTAACCCGGCACACCGGCCTCGACGAAGCGGCGAATCAGGTTGCGCACGTGAGGATCTCCGCCGTGGCCGGTATCGGCGTCGGCGATGATGAACGGCCGGAAGTCGGTCGCCGGCGTCGTCGCGCGCTGCTCCTCGGTCATGCGCAGGCGCAGGAACTGCTGATTGCGGTCGGCGGTGAGAAGCGCGCGCACCAATCCCGCGGCCTCGTCCGGCACCTGGCTCAGCGGGTAGCTGGCGAGATCGGGCCCGGGATCCTCGCTGGTGGAACCCTTGGCCGACGTTGCCCAGCCTCCGAGGTAGATCCCCTCGATGCCCATCCGCTTCATGGTCACTGCCTGGCCCGGCGAGTAGGGGCCGAACGTGGTGATGCTCTTCTTCTGCGAGTAGAGCTCGCGCAGGCGATCGTAGAAGGCCGCGGCGGCTTCTCGGGCCACGGTGTAATCGGTCGGAATCGTGCCGCGCTGCTCCGCGACTTGGCGGGCGGTGTAGAGGCGGACGATCCCGTCGAAGCGCGGACTCTCGAAATAGCGGCGCGTGGCGGCAACGTCCCGATCGAATGGTGTGCTCGCCGCTATGTCCGCTTCGCTGATGGCCATCGTTCTACGCTCCTCGTCGAGCCGGGTTCCCCTGATGGTGCGAGTGTATGGCTGCCGTGGTTCGGCTGGCTTCGAATCAGCATCTCGTAGCTACCGCAGCTTGACGACGACCTTGCCCTTGGCCGTGCGGTCCTCGAGCGAGGCGATGGCGTCGCCGGCACGCTCCAGCGGATAGACGACGGGCTCGGGTGCGGTCACCAATCCCGACGCCAACAGCGGCGCCAGTTCAGCCCACTGCTCGGCAAGGTAGCCGGGATGCGTCGCGGCCCAGGCGCCCCACCCAACGCCGACCGCGTCGACGTTGTTGAGCAGCAGCCGGTTGACCTTGACCGTGGGGATGTCGCCGCCGGTGAAGCCGATGACCAGAAGCCGGCCGCCGGGGGCGAGGGAACGCAGCGAGTCGGTGAACCGGTCACCGCCGACGGGGTCGACGACGACGTTCACGCCGCGCCCGCCCGTCAGTTCCTTGACGGTGTCCTTGAACCCTTCGGCGAACACCACGTCGGTGGCGCCGGCCGCCCGCGCCACCGCGACCTTGTCCTCGGTGCTGACGACCGCAATGGTCCGCGAGGCGCCCCACGCCGACGCGAGGCGCAACGTCGAGGTGCCGATGCCGCCTGCCGCGCCGTGCACCAGCACCGTCTCGCCCGGCGCGAGCCTGCCGCGGGTGCGCAACGCGCAGTGCACGGTCAGATCGTTGAACAGCAGCCCGGCACCCGCCTCGAAGGACACCGAGTCGGGCAGCTTGAACACTCGATCCGACGGCACCGCAACGACTTCGGCCATCGCTCCGGTGAGCATCGTCAGCGCCGCAACCCGATCACCCGCGGCCACGTGGGCGTCGGCGGGAGCGCTGCGCACCACTCCGGCGATCTCGGCGCCCGGCACGTATGGCAGCTCGGGTCGGTGTTGGTACAGCCCGCGGGTCTGCAGTGCGTCGGGAAACGCCACCCCGGCCGCGTGGACGTCGATCAGCACCGCGTCGGTGTCGGTCGGCTCGTCGACATCGACCAACTCGGCCGCCGAAGGGCCGTCGAGTCGGGCTATCTGTATGGCGCGCATGGTCACCCTTCGTCTCTGTACCGGGCAGGCCGGACCATTTAACATCGCCCTCGTCGGAGCGTGGAATTCGACCCACCGAGGACAATCTTCAATTGCGCCTGCCCGAGCAAACTGTGAATACCGTAAATAACTGCGCGTAACGATCAGGTCACTGCTAATTTGTCAGCCTCGAAATAAAAGGAAAGAGGCGTGCCATGCGCTCAATGAATTCACGTACCGCGTCGCTGTTGGCGGCGGTCGGTGCAGGCCTGACGGCAGCTGCCCTGATCGGTGCGCCACTGGCACTCGCCGAAGAGCCCATTGCCTGTGCACCCGACCAAATCGTGCTCGACGGCAATTGCGTCCCGGCTCCAGTAGAGCCCGCCATCGCGAACCCGAATATGGACTTCGCCCCGAATGCGGGCGGCGATCCATTCTCCGGAGTCGAGCCGGGATCGGGCGTCGATCTTGGTCACGGCGGCGTCGACGTGGCGACCGGCGGCGTCGACATCGGCGGCGGCGGCGTCGATCTGGCGACGCCCTAGCTGCTCGCAGCGCCAGTGAGTCGGCTACGGCGCTATGCGCCGGCGGACGCGCTGCCTCGCGGCCGCGTCGTCGACGTCCGTTCCGCGGACGGCACCACGTTGCACACCGAGGTCTTCGGTCCCGAAGACGGCTACCCGATCGTGCTGGCGCACGGCATCACCTGCGCCATCCGGGTGTGGGCGAACCAGATCGCCGACCTGGCCGCCGACCACAGGGTCATCGCCTACGACCACCGCGGCCACGGGCGCAGCGGCGTCCCGCGGGCGCGCGGCAATTACGGGCTCGACTTCCTGGCCGCCGACCTCGACGCCGTGCTCGATGCCACCCTTGCCGGCAGCGAGCGCGCCGTGATCGCGGGGCATTCGATGGGCGGCATCGCGATCACGTCGTGGGCGCACCGGTACCCGCGGCGAGTGACGCAGTGTGCGGACGCCGTCGCACTGATCAACACCACGACCGGCGACCTGCTGCGCGACGTCAAGGTGCTGCCCGTACCGGGCCCGCTGTCGGCCAGCCGGGTTCGGGCAGGCGGCTTGCTGCTCAAGCAGTTCGGTGCCGCGCCACTGATACCCGGATCCCTGCAGCAGAGCCGGCGGTTCATCGCCGCACTGGCGGTGGGACGCGACGCCGACCCGGCAATCGTGGACTTCGTCTTCGAACTGTTCGCCGCGACGCCGCCCGCCGGCCGTGGCGGCTGGGCCCGCGCGCTGGTCGACTCGCTCGGGCCACGGCACATCGGGCTGACCAACCTCGTCGTGCCGACGCTCGTCATCGGCAGTCGCAAGGACCGCCTGCTGCCCATCGGCGCGTCACGCCGAATCGCCGCGGACGCACCGAATCTCGCAGCGTTCGTCGAACTGTCCGGCGGGCACTGCGCCATCCTGGAACGCCCGGACGAGGTCAATCAGCAGCTGCGTGCGCTCGTCGCATCGGCGCGCCAGGAGCGGCGCATCAGTTCCTAACCGCCAGGTGCGCGTCCACCTCGGCGGCTGCGCGCTGGCCCGACCGCACGGCCCCGTCGAGAAAGCCCGTCCACCGGTCGGCCGTCTCGGTGCCGGCCCAGAACACGCCGTCGACCGGTTCCCGCAGCCACCGCCCGTAGGCCGTCCACGAGCCGGGCGGCACCGCGGCCGTCGGGCCACCTGGTGCGAAAGTCTCTGTACCCCAACAGTGATCGACGTAGTCGATGGGTTCCAGGGCGTTGTCGCCGTACAGCGCGGCGAAGCAGCTCAACGCCCGTTCCCGCCGCTCGTCGAGGGGGAGTGCGTCGAACGTCCGTGAATCCGTGAACCCCAGCAGGATCCCCGGCCCGTCGTCGCCGGGGCTGACGTCGAACGTGATGAACACCGGACCGTCGTCGGACAGCGACTCGCCCGAGCAACCCCCGGTACGCCAGAACGGCGTGTCGTAGGCGGCGTAGGCCTTGCTGAGGCTGCCCTGCGGCCAGTGCGCCGCCAAGTCCGAATAGCCCTCCGGCAGTGCGGGTTCGAAGGTGATCGCGGCGCGGTGCGCGGGCGGGATCGCCACCACCACGGCCCTCGCCGTCGTCGCTCCTGCCGTCGAGTGCACCACGATGTCACCGCCGGCGGTGCGCTTGATGCGTTCCACCACCGCCCCGATCCTCACCCGGTCGCCGAGTTCGTCGGCCATCCGCAGCGCGATCTGCTGGGTGCCTTCCGGGAAGCGGTCCTGTTGGGCGCCGCCCTGGACGTCGAGCATGGGCCCGATGCCGCCTGCCGCCTTGACGTAGCGCACTGCGTGCAGCAGCGATACCTCGTCGGGTTCGCAGCCCCACGTCACCCGGGACATGATCGCCATCAGGTCGCGCGTTGACGCGCCGGCGTGCACGGAACGCAGCCACGAGTCCAGCGATCGGCGGTCCATTCGGTGCGCCGACGGCTCCGCCCACGTATCCGTCAGCGGGATCAGGCGCGTCAGCCGTTCGAAGCGCCACTGGATGCGCGACACGTCGACCAATTCGATGATGGACAGTCTCGGAACGGTGCTGCGGTACGAGCGGACGCGTCCGCGCCAGCGGATCAGGTTGTGGCCCTTGGAGTAGGTAGGCACGGTGTCGCAGCCCAGTTCCGCGGCGAGTTTGAGCACCTCGTCCTGGGTGGGCCCGACGAAGGTGCCGCCGAGATCAACGGGCGCACCTGCGATCGTCGTCGTGAACGAGCGACCACCCACCCGGTCGCGCCCCTCGAGCACCACCACGTCGTGACCCAGCTGGGTCAGCCGCCTCGCCGTCGACAATCCTGCGAAACCCGCACCCACCACCACGACGTCGGCCACCCCTCCATTCTTGCGACTTCGGCGCGCTCCCGTTCGGCTACTCGCGGTTTTCGCGCCCAAGTCGCACTAGGGTCACTCCGCGTGAAGGTGATGACGGCGTTGTTCGGCCCGACGGATGCAATCGAGCGGGCGCGCGCGTTGCGCGACGCGGGAGCCAGCGGGGTGTTCACCTTCGAGGGCCCGCACGACGTGTTCGCGCCGCTGACGCTCGCCTCGACGGTCGGTGGTCTGGACCTGATGACCAACGTAGCGATCGCGTTCCCGCGCAACCCGATTCATCTGGCTCACCAGGCCATCGACCACCAGATCCTCGCGCAGGGCCGGTTCACCCTCGGGCTGGGGACGCAGATCCGCACCCAGATCGAGAAGCGGTTCGGCGCCGACTTCGACCACCCGGTGGCCCGAATGGTGGAGCTGATCGGCGCGTTGCGGGCCATCTTCGAGGCGTGGACCACCGGCGAACGGCTCACCTTTCAGGGCGAGTACTACCGGCACACGCTGATGACTCCCAACTTCACGCCGCGGGGCAACGACTACGGCCCGCCGCCGATCTACGTCGGGGCACTCGGGCCGCGGCTGACCAGGGCCACCGCGGAGGTCGCCGACGGCCTGCTCGTCATGCCGTTCGGCTCAAAGCGCTTCCTGCACGAGGTGACGATGAAGGCCGTCGCCGAGGGCCTCTCCGCAGCGGGCCGCGACGCCGGTGAGGTTGCCATCGTCCCCGAGATCATCGTGTCGGTGCTTTCCGATAAGGACCCGGATCATGCCGCCACCCGGCAGCTGCTGGCGTTCTACGGGTCGACGCCCGCGTACCGTCCGGTGCTCGAGGTCCACGGCTGGGGTGACCTGCAGCCCGAGCTCAACGCGTTGTCCAAGCAGGGCCGCTGGCAGGAGATGGGGGCGCTCATCGACGACGACGTGCTGCACACCATCGCCGCGTGTGGGACGCCCGCGCAGGTGGCCGCCCACATCCGCGACCGGGTCGACGGCATCGCCGACGAGGTGTGCATCTACCAGCCAGGACCCATCGCGGTGGACGGGTTGGCCCAGATCGTCGACGCGCTGCGCACCTGAGGTCCTATCGTGGTGGTACGACCCGGGACCAAAGGAGGTTCTCCATGGATGCGAGCCAGGCCGAAGTCGAGGAATCCGACGTCATCATCATCGGCGCGGGCATTTCCGGTCTCGGCGCGGCCTACCGCATCCACGAGAAGAATCCCGCGTTGAGCTACACCATCTTGGAGCGCCGGGCGCGCATCGGCGGTACCTGGGACCTGTTCCGCTACCCCGGCATCCGCAGCGACAGCGACATCTTCACCCTGAGCTACTCCTTCGAGCCCTGGACGCGGCCGGAGAACATGGCCGACGGCGCGGACATCCGTGCCTACCTCACCGACACCGCGCGCAAGCACGGCCTCGATGAGCACATCCGGTTCGACACGCACGTGAAGTCGGCGGACTGGGACTCGACCACCGACACCTGGACGGTGCAGGCCGAGCGGGACGGTGTGCCCAAGACCTACCGCGGCCGGTTCGTGTTCTTCGGTACCGGCTACTACGACTACGACGCGCCCTATACGCCGGAGTTTCCCGGGCTGGATGACTTCGCCGGGGAGGTCGTGCATCCGCAGTTCTGGCCGGAGTCGCTGGACTACTCCGGCAAGAAGATGGTGGTCATCGGCAGCGGCGCGACGGCCATCAGCATGATCCCGTCCCTGACCCGGAAGGCGGCGCGCGTGACGATGCTGCAGCGCTCGCCGACCTACATGATGTCGATGACGCGGATCAGTCCGTGGCTGAACTTCATCCGAAAACTGGTGCCGTCGAACGTATCCCATGCGATCGCGCGGACGTACTTCAAGATCGTCACGGTGGGAAGTTATGCGTTCGCCCGCAAGGCGCCGAACGCCTTCAAGAAGCTGGCCAGAGCGACGGCACTGCGGCACCTGCCCGAGGGCTACGACGTGGACACCCATTTCAAACCGCGCTACAACCCATGGGACCAACGCTTGTGCGTGATCCTCGGCGGCGACTTCTACGAAGAGATCAAGGACGGCCGCCTCGAAGTGGTCACAGACCAGATCGATCACGTCGACGCCACGGGCATCGTGCTGAAGTCGGGGGGACGCATCGACGCCGACGTGATCGTCACCGCGACGGGTCTGCAGCTTCAGGCACTCGGTGGCATCTCGATCAGCCTCGACGGCGCCGAGATCAAGCCGACCGACCGGTTCGTCTACAAGGAGTATCTGCTCGAGGACGTCCCGAACATGGCGTGGTGCATCGGCTACACCAACGCGTCGTGGACGTTGCGCGCCGACATGACCGCGAAGGCGGTGGCAAAGCTGTTGGACTACATGGGCTCTCACGGGTACACCCACGCGTACCCGCATCTCGGTGACGTGCCGATGAAGGAGAAGCCGGCGTTCGACCTGCAAGCCGGTTACGTGCAGCGGGCTCCGCACGCGCTGCCGAAGTCCGGAACGCGACGGCCGTGGAAGGTCCGGCACAACTACGTGCTCGACCTGATCGACCACCGGTTCGACCGCATCGAGGAGTCGATGGTGTTCGGCCGCGTCGAGGCCAAGCAGCCCGCGCAGTCGGCCTGAGTCACTGCGTCCGCACCACCACACCCGTTCCGAGCAATTGGGTCGCCGACAGCCCGAACGTCGCCTTGAAGCGGTCGGCGAGGTGCGACGGGCTGGCGAAACCGGAATCGACTGCGGCCGTGGTCAAGTTCTTGCCCGCGGAGATCGCCGTCCCCGCTGCGATCAGGCGAATCCAGAGCCGGTAACGACGCAGACTGGTCCCGACTTCGTCGCGGAACAGGTGCAGGAATCGCGACTCGGACAAACCCGCTTCCGCGGCCAGTTCCCGCGACGACGACGTCGTGGCCGGATCCGCGCGAATCCTGCTGGCGGCGACCGCAATTCGGGGGTCGATGACGCGCTGCGCCGTCGGCGCGGCCAAATCGAGCCAGGAGCGGGCGCTTTCGTCGTCATGCGGTACGGACATCAGCTCCGCTTCGTCCGCATGGTGGAGGCCAATGTCGTCGGTCCACTCGTCGAACCCACGCCGGCAGGATTGCGCCCGATCCGACGTGGGCTCCAGATAGCAGGAGACCAACCGGCCACCGTGACAGATCAGCTGATGGGTCAGCCGCGGCGGGATGAGGACGCTGTGCGCGTCGCGAGAAACGCCGTTGGCCACCACCGTGAGGGGTCGGTCGACGCCGACGGCCAAGCACCACACCGAACCCGAATGCGGCGCCAGGTCGAGACTCGGCCCGGCGTAGAGCGCCTGGCCGGGCCACAGCCACACCGACGGGTAGCAGGTTTGTGGAAGCGGTGACGTCATCTCGAGGACCATGCTGGCCTTCCTACGTTGGACAGGAGGCTACCGTGGCCAGTGCGGTCGACACAGCGGTGATCGTCGTCATCGGCGTGTTCTTTCTCGGCATGGGCGGCTATGCACTGGCCGCACCCGGTGCGCTGGTGCGGCCGTTCGGCATTACGCTCGGGCAATCCACGTCGCGGTCGGAGGTGCGCGCCGTCTACGGCGGCTTCGGCCTCGCGATGGCGGCGGTGCTCGCGTACGCGGCCGTTGACGCCGCCAACCGGACCGGAATCGTGCTCACCGTTGCCGCGGCGCTGGCCGGGATGGCGTCCGGCCGCCTCGTTGCCGCTGTGGTCGACAGCCGGACGCCGTTGTACCCCAACTGGTTCTACTTCGGCGTCGAGGCCGTCGCCGCCGGTGCGTTGCTGACTGCGGCGTGACTTGCCTACGGTGCGACGGTCAGCCAGTCGGCGAAGCCTGACGGGTCGTGCCTGCCCAGCGCGCCGTGCTCGAAGAGACCCCAGCCCTCGACCGGGGTGCCGCCGGCCTCCGTGCACACTGCCCGACCGACGTGGTCGATCACGCCGAAACCGGCCCGGCCGACGATCGCCGGGTCGGTCATGTCGTAGGTCAGCCGCTCGGTGAAGTTCTCGCCCTTCCACACTCCGTGGAGCCAGTCCGAGTCGCCGCCGTAGCCGCCGCCGACGTGAATCGGTACGGGCAGCTTGGATTCGACCTCGAAGTGCACGGGTGAGCCGTCGAGCGCGGTGGCGTCGATGCTCGCGCCGGTCGGGATCCTGGTGCCGGAGCGGTAGTGGATCTTCACCCGCGGCCAGCCCAACTGTTCGACCCGGCCGTCCTTCCAGATCCGCGTGCAGTCGTTCAGCGAGCGGAAGCCGCTGGGGTCTTCCTGGATGATGATCACGGTCGAGAAGTCGTCGAACGCCATCGGCACGTAGAGCCACCACATGCCCTCGAACGGCGGATCCGCTGGCCGCCCAGCGGGTTCGGCCTCACCGATCGGCCGGATGCCCCAGGACCGGTCGCGCGACCCGATCCACACCGACGGGTCGACGGTGAGCTCCTCACCATCGACGACGATGCGCCCGCTCCACGACCCCAGCTGTGCGAACCGCTGCGCGTTCAGTGTCACCCGGTTGCCCGCGCGCATGATGTGCGGCTGTTCCTGCACGACGTCGAACAGTCCGTTCCACGTCAGGTCGGCAGCGATGCCGTCGGTTTCGTCGAGCACTATCCGCAGCCGGTGCAACGGCTCGTCGACCTCGACGCGGTAGCCAAGGACGTGCTGGTTGAGCCGGTCCTGATCGATCGCGTCGGACAGATGCACCGCGGTCTGGACGTCACCCCGCCTGATCAAGAAGAACGCGTCCTTCACCCCGAGGTTGGGGTAGTACCCGATGCCGGTGATGACGAAGACGTCGCCCGTGCGGTCGTGGGCGTTGAAGTAGGACCGGTCGTAGAAGTTGCGATCCGACGACCCCGGCCAGGCGATCGGTTGCGGAACCTGGTGTACCGGAAACTCATCCATCGGTCCGAGCATTAGGGTGCCTCCTCGATCAGCCGCTTCAGCAGCGACGCGTGATAGAACATCGACTCCACGTCCTCGGGCTTCTCGATCTCACCGAACCGCACCCGGCGGGCTCCGGTGCGCATGAAGACGCAGCACCAGATCACGCCGGAGTAGACGTAGAACCAGCGCAGGTCGCCCAGTTCGGCACCGGTCAGCCCCGCGTAGGTGGCGCGGACGTCCTCCTCGCGCATGACGTCGGGCAACCCCGGCAGGCCAGCCAGCCCGGCGAGTTCCTGGAACACCATGTGCGCGAAGATGATCCACGCGACGTCGAGCTCGCGCGGACCGACGGTCGCCATCTCCCAGTCCAGCACCGCGACCGGTCGGAAGTCTTCGTAGAGCACGTTGCCGATGCGCGAGTCGCCCCAGATGAGCACAGAGGGGGAGGCGGCGACGTCGGATGGGAAGTTGTCCTCCAGCCACGCCAGTGCGCCCTCGACCAGTGGCGAGCGGCCGATGTCGGGAACCGCGAACTCGTACCAGTCCTTGAGCCAGTTGAAGTGCCTGCGCAGCGCGGTGTCGCCGGGCGGGTCCACCTCGGCAAGGAAGCCGAATGTCTTCTCGACGTCGGGAATGGCGTGCAGCTTCGCCAGCACCTCCACGGTGGCGTCCTGCAGTTCCCTGCGGCGCTCGGCCGGTGCGTCGGCGAACCAGTTGCCCCCGAACGTGTAGGGCATGACGTCGGGCGGCACCTTGCCATCGACGTGGTCCATCAGGAAGAAGGGCGTGCCCAGCACCTGACCGTCGGCGTCGAGCCAACGCACCCGGGGGACCGGCACGTCGGTCAGCTCGCCGACCAACCGGATCACGTCGAATTGATGATCGAGGCGATAGGTCGGGAACACCGGGACGTCCTGCGCGGTGGGTGCCACCCGGGCCACCCACTTCTGCTCGACGGTTTGGCCGTCTTCCTCCCAGCGACCTGTGAGGATGATGGTCTCAGACGACATTCCGTTGGACTCGACGCCGCTTTCGATCGTCACGTCCGGGCGTACGCCGCCGGGCATGACGGTCGACAACCATTGCGACAGCACGGAGGGGAGGGCGCTGACGTCACGCGAGGAATGCTGCAGGCGGCTGACGTCTTCGACAGCCGGTTCGGTAGCCACAGGGAAGCCCTTCCAGCAATTACGATACGGTGAGTAGCGTTATGAAAGCAGACCGGCCCACGGTTGACAAGACCGCGCGCACGCAAGGAGCACAAAGCGCTGCTGCCGCAGGCCGCCCACGCGACCCTCGCATCGACGCTGCCATACTCGGCGCGGCGGCGGATCTGCTCGCCGAAATCGGCTATGCGAATCTGACGATGGCGGCCGTCGCGGAACGGGCGGGCACCACCAAGACCGCGCTGTACCGCCGGTGGTCGAGCAAGGCGGAACTCGTCCACGAAGCGGCGTTCCCCACTGCCCCGACCGCCCTGGCAACGCCCGAGGGAGACATCACCGGCGACGTCCGGGCGATGATCGCGGCCGCGCGTGACGTCTTCACCAGCCCGGTGGTGCGGGCAGCGCTGCCGGGGCTGATCGCCGACATGGCCGCCGACGCCGACCTGAGTGCGCGGGTGATGGGCCGCTTCACAGGGCTGTTCGACGTGGTGCGGGTGCGGCTGATGCATGCCGTGGAGCGGGGCGAGGTGCACGCCGACGTCGACCCCGACCGGCTCATCGAAATCATCGGCGGGGCAACGCTGTTGCGCCTACTGCTGCAGCCCGGCGACGAACTCGACGAGACGTGGGTGGACCAGACCACCGCGATCGTCATCCACGGCGTCCGGGCCTGAATCGGCTAGATTCTCTCGATCTGGCCCTTGTTGCGCTGCGACACGGCGGCGAACTGCTCGCCAAGACCCGCCAGGTCGTGCTCCTGCGCCCCGGCGATGGCACGCTCAGCCGCCAGGGCCGGGCCGATCACCGCGGAGGCTCCCGTGACGTAGATGTCCTTGAGCCCCAGCATCGTTGGCTTGGGCACCTCGGCGATCTGGGCGGCCAGCTCCACCGCCCGCTCCACCAACCGGGCGTGCGGGACCACCTCGGTCACCAGACCGATGCGCTCGGCGCGCGCGGCGTCGACGACCTCGCCCGTCATCGACATCCGCCGCGCCACCGCTGCACCCACCACCTGGGGAAGTCGCGCGGTCATGCCGCCGCCGGGCAGGATCCCCACGCGCGCATGGGTATCGGCGAACACCGCCCGCTCGGAGGCGATCAGGAAGTCGCAGCCAAGGGCGAGCTCCAATCCGCCGGTGAAGGTGGCGCCGTTGATCGCCCCGATCGTCGGCGTGCGCATCTCGGCGACGGCGGTGATGCAGCTGTTCGACTTGAACTCGCTGAAGTACTTCAACCCGTCGCGGGCAGCCTCCTTCAGGTCGACGCCCGCACAGAACGCCGGATCGGCACCCGTGAGGACGACGGCGCGCACCGACTCGTCGGCGTCGGCGGACTTCAGCGCCGCGTACAGCGATCTGATCAGCTCGCGGTTCAACGCATTTCGGGATGCGGGACGGTTCATCGTCAGCACCCGAACCGCACCGACGTCGGTGCGGGCCACCAGTGCGTCGTCGGTCATGGACGCACGCTAACGCACGAACTGATCGGCGTTGTTCACCAGGTCGAGCAGCGGCTGCGGAAGCGCGCCGAGGGCCAGCGTGACCGCGGCGGTCACGGTCACCGTCGCAATGCTCAACGAACTCGGCACCACCACCGTCGGCGGGTCCGCCGGGGCATCGGTGAAGAACAGCAGCACGATCAACCGCACGTAGAAGTAGGCGGCGACGGCGCTGGCCACCACGCCGACGACCACGAGGGGCGCGGCCCCGCCCTCGGCGGCGGCCTTGAACACCGCGAACTTGCTGACGAAGCCACTGGTCAACGGGATGCCCGCGAACGCGAGGAGGAACAGCGAGAACACCACGCCCACCAGCGGATGACTCCGGCCGAGGCCGGCCCAGCGGGTCATGTCGGTTTCCTCGTCACCGGCGGCGTTGCGCACCAGACTGACCACCGCGAAGGCGCCAAGGGTGCTGAAGCCGTAGGCGAACAGATAGAACAGCGTGGCGGACAGTCCGGTGTCGTTCAGCGCGATGACACCGGTGAGGATGAAGCCGGTGTGAGCCACCGAGGAGTACGCCAGCATGCGTTTGACGTCGCGCTGCGACACCGCCGTCAAGGTGCCGACCACCATGGTCAGGATCGCGATCGCCCACATGACGGGCCGCCAGTCGTGCGCGAGACCGGGCAGCCCGACGTAGAAGATGCGCAACATCGCGCCGAACGCCGCGATCTTGGTGGCGGCCGCCATGAACGCGGTGACGGGCGTCGGCGCGCCCTGGTAGACGTCGGGAATCCACGAATGGAACGGCACCGCACCGACTTTGAACAGGATGCCGACCGAAAGCAGTGCGACGCCGATGACGGCCATCGACGAGTCGCCCGAACCCGACGCAACCTGGTCACGGATCCCGTTGAGGCTCAATCCGCCGGAATAGCCGTAGAGCAGGGCGATGCCGTAGAGGAAGAACGCCGAGGAGAACGCGCCGAGCAGGAAGTACTTCAGCGACGCCTCCTGGGACTGCAGGCGCCGCCGCCGGGCCAGGCTGCACATCAGGTACAGCGGCAGTGACAGAACCTCCAGCGCGACGAACATCGTCAGCAGGTCGTCGGACGCGCCGAACAGCATCATGCCGCCGACGGCGAACATCGTCAGCGGGAAGATCTCCGTCTGCGCCACACCGGCTTTCGTGGCCAGCTTCTCGGCAACGCTGCCAGGCACAGCGGCGGCCTGCGACGTGAAGGCGTCCAAGCCGGCGGCCCCGGCGTCGGCGTCGGCGTCGACGTCGGCCGGAAGGCGACGCTCGGCCATCAACAACGTGCCGAGGATACCGACCACCAGCAACGTGCCTTGCAGGAACAGCGCGGGCTTGTCGACGGCCACGGCGCCGACGACCGTGGTCTGACCGACCGTGGCGTGCAGGTCCACGAACACCTTGACCACGGCGACCAACGCGGCGAGTTGACCGCCGACGGCCAGCAGCACTTGCACGCGGTACCGCGCGCCACGGGGCAGGAACGCTTCGACGAGCACGCCGGCCACCGCGACGCCGAAGACGATCAGCATCGGCAAGAGCAGGCCGTACTCCACCGACGGTGGCGTGATGTTCATTTCCCGGATCCTTCCGCCACCCGGGGCGCGGGATCGTGCTGACCGATCGTGGTCAGTGTGTGGCTCACGGCTGGGTTGATGACGTCGAGTGCGGGTTTCGGATACACGCCGAGGACGAGCAGGAGCGCGACCAACGGGGCCACCACGACGAGTTCACGCGGCACCAGGTCCTTGAGCCCGGCGTTGCCTTCGGTGACGGGCCCCGTCATCATCCGCTGATACGCCCACAGGATGTAGAGGGCCGACAGCACCAGCGCGCTCGCCGCGAACACCGCGAAGGCGGGATAACGCGTGAAGGTTCCGATCAGGACGAGGAACTCGCTGATGAAGGGCGCCAGCCCAGGCAACGACAACGTGGCGAGACCGGCGACCAGGAACGTGCCCGCCAGGATCGGCGCGACCTTCTGCACCCCGCCGAAGTCGGCGATGACCCGGCTTCCCCTCCGGGACACCAGGAATCCGGCGATCAGGAACAACGCGGCCGTCGAGATGCCGTGGTTGACCATGTAGAGCGTCGAACCCGACTGGCCCTGACTGGTCATGACGAAGATGCCGAGGATGATGAAGCCGAAATGCGATATCGACGTGTACGAGATGAGGCGCATGACGTCGGTCTGACCGATCGCGACGACCGCGCCGTAGACGATGCCGATCACCGCGAGCGTGATGATCAACGGCCGGAACGTCATCGACGCCTCGGGGAACAGCTGCAGGCAGTACCGCAACATGCCGAACGTGCCGACCTTGTCGACGACCGCCATCATCAGCACCGCTGTGGCGGGAGTGGCCTCCACGGCCGCGTCGGGCAGCCAGCGGTGGAACGGCCACAGCGGCGCCTTGACGGCGAAGGCGAACATGAAGCCGAGGAACAACGCGTTGAGCACCGCCGGGTCGACGCCGAGTTGACCGTTCGCCACCGCCGCCACGATCGCCCGGAAGTCGAACGTGCCTGCCTCGAACGCGTCACTTCCCGCGGTCGCCACGTACAACCCGATGACGGCGGCCAGCATGATCAGCCCGCCGAAGAGGTTGTACAGCAAGAACTTCACCGCCGCGGCGGATCTCTTGGGTCCGCCGAAGCTGCCGATCAGGAAGTACATCGGGATCAGCATGGCCTCGAAGAACACGTAGAACAGCAGCACGTCCAGTGCGACCAGCGAGATCAACACCATGCCCTCGACGGCCAAGGTGAGCGCCAGGTAGGTGTGCGTGGAACGCGCCTCGTCGCCGCCGTCGTTCCAGCCCGCCACGATGAGCAGTGGGACCAGCACGGCGGTCAACACCACCAATGCCAGCGCGATGCCGTCGAGACCGAGGATGTATCCGGTGCCGAACGACGGGATCCACTGGCGGTCCTCGACGAATTGATATTGCGGGCCAGCGGGATCGAAGCGGACCGCGAGCGTCACGACGATCGCCAGCACGACCAGGGAGATGCCGAGCGCGACGTACTTGGCGAGTTGCCTGGCGGCCGACGGAAGCAGGATGACGGCCGCCGCCCCGAGCATCGGAACGGCCCACAGGACGGTCAACCACGGCATCCCGCTCACCAGACCCTCACCACCAGAATCGCAGCGATCAGTAGCGCGGCGCCACCGAGCATCGACAGTGCGTAGGAGCGGGCGAACCCGGTCTGCCACTGCCGCAACCGTTCCGACGTCCCGGAGATCAGCGTGGCCAGCCCTCGCGACACCCCGTCGACGGCGTCGTCGTCGATCTCGACCAGCCCGGCGGTGATCAGCTGACCTGGCCGCATCAGTACGTCCTCGTTGAACGCATCACCGTAGAGGTCGTTGCGGGCGGCCACGGTGAGCGCCGACGCTTCTGGCGCGGTCTCGGGTATGGCACGGGTCGCGTACATCCGGTAGGCGATGCCGACGCCGACCGCGACGACGGCCAGCACGATCACCGTCATCACCCACGCCGGTACCGAGTGTTCGGCTTCGTGGCTTCCGACGACGGGCTCCAGCCAGTGTTGGAGGGTGCCGCCGATGGCCAGTAGGCCACCCGCGCCCACCGATCCGACGGCCAGCACGATCATCGGCCACGTCATGATGCCCGGCGACTCGTGCGGATGTGGTTCTGCTCCGCTCGTCCCGTCATGCCAACGCTTTTCACCAAAGAACGTCATCAGCATCACCCGCGTCATGTAGAAGGCGGTGATGCCCGCACCCAGCAGCGCCGCGCCGCCAAGCACCATGCCGCTCGTTCCGCCCGTGGCGAAGGCGGTTTCGATGATGGCGTCCTTGGAGAAGAAGCCGGCGAACGGCGGCACGCCGATGATGGCCAGGTAGCCGAGCCCGAACGTCACGAACGTGATGGGCATGTACTTTCGCAACCCGCCGTAACGGCGCATGTCGGTCTCGTCGTTCATGCCGTGCATCACCGAACCGGCGCCGAGGAACAGACCGGCCTTGAAGAATCCGTGGGTGAGCAGGTGCATGATCGCGATGGCGTAGCCCGCGGGACCGAGCCCGGCCGCGAGCACCATGTAGCCGATCTGGCTCATCGTGGAGGCGGCCAGCGCCTTCTTGATGTCGTCCTTGGCGCAGCCGATCACCGCGCCGAACAACAACGTGACGGCACCGACGATGACGACGCCAAGCCGTGCGTGGGGGGCAAGGTCGAACACCGGCCCGGACCGGACGATCAGGTACACGCCCGCGGTCACCATGGTCGCGGCGTGGATGAGTGCCGACACCGGGGTGGGGCCCTCCATGGCGTCGCCGAGCCAGGATTGCAGCGGAACCTGCGCGGACTTGCCGCACGCGGCGAGCAGCAGCAGCAGACCGATTGCGGTCAGTGCGCCTTGCGACATCTGGCCGGCGGCGCCGAATACGCCTGCGTAGGAGACGGTGCCGGCTTCGGCGAACATCACCATCAACGCCAGGGCAAGGCCGATGTCGCCGACCCGGTTGACGACGAACGCCTTCTTCGCCGCCGTCGCCGCCGACGGCTTGTGCGACCAGAAGCCGATCAGCAGGTACGACGCCAGGCCGACGCCCTCCCAGCCGACGTAGAGGCCGAGGAAGTTGTCGGCCAGCACCAGCAGCAGCATCGCGGCGACGAACAGGTTCAGGTAGCCGAAGAAACGTCTCCTGTCCGGGTCGTCGGCCATGTAGCCGATCGAGTAAAGGTGGATCAGCGACCCGACACCAGTGATCAGCAGCACGAAACACACGGACAGCTGGTCGAGTTGGAGACCGAAGTCGACGCGAAGCTCGGCCACCGGGACCCAGGAGAACATCGTCTCGTGGATGGTGCGGTCGTCGGCCGCGCGGCCGAGCAGGCCGGTGAACAGCACGACGCCGACGACGAACGACGCCAGCGCCGTCGCGCACCCCAGCAGGTGGCCCCACGCGTCGGTGGCCCGGCCTCCGAGCAGCAGGATTGCCGCGCCGGCCAGGGGCAGGGCGATGAGCAGCCACACCGGGATCGTCGCCATTAGTGCTTCAACAGGTTCGCTGCGTCGACGGAGGCCGACTGCCGGGCTCGGAAGATGGTCATGATGATCGCCAGGCCCACCACGACCTCGCACGCGGCGACGACCATGGTGAAGAACGCCACCACCTGGCCGTCGAGGTGACCGTGCATGCGGGAGAACGCGACGAACGCGAGGTTGGCGGCGTTGAGCATCAGCTCGACGCACATGAACATCACGATGGCATTGCGCCGCAACAGAACTCCAGCCGCGCCAATGGTGAACAACGCAGCCGACAGGTACAGGTAGTTGGCGGGATTCACAGCGCTCCGTTCTTTCCGTTCGAGGAAACGGACATGCTCCGGCGCGGCAGGATGGCGCTCACCGAGTCGTCGGCGTCGGAGCCGTCGGGCAGCCGGGCGGGAACGTCGACGGCATTGTGCCGTGCGTAGACACCGGGATTGGGCCGCGGCGTGGCGTGACCACCGGCGGCGAAACGCTCGATGGAGAGTTCGCGTTGCGTCTTGCGGCGGTCGAAGCGCTCCCGGTGCGCCAGCAGCATCGCACCGAGCGTCGCGGTGATCAGCAGGGCACTGGTCAACTCGAACGCCCACAGGTACCGGGTGAAGATCAACGCCGCCAAGCCTTCGACGTTGCCGTTGCGGTTCGCCTCGCCAAGGCCCGAGAACCCGGCCACCGATACGTTGCCGATGCCTGCGATGAGCAGGATGCCGAACGCCGCACCCACACCGATGGCCGCGAGGCGTTGCCCGCGAATGGTTTCCACGAGGGAGTCCGCCGAGTCCACCCCGATCAGCATCAGGACGAACAGGAACAGCATCATCACCGCGCCGGTGTAGACGACCACCTGCACGATGCCGAGAAACAGCGCATCCTGGGCGATGTAGAGAACCGCGAGGATGATCATCACGACCGCGAGGAAGATCGCGGAGTAGACGGCCTTCGGTGCGGCCACCACGGCGATGGCGCCCAGCACCGCGAGAACGCCGAGCACCCAGAACGTCACCTCCTCCGCCGTCGACGTGCGGTTGGCCGCCTCGGCCGCGAGCGCCACGAACTCGGCCGTCACAGCGCCGATTCCTTCGGGGTTGCGAGACCCTCGGGGGTGATGTTGCCGCGGTAGTAGTCCTCGTCGGTGCTGCCCGGCGCCATCGGGTGGGGCGGTGGCGTCATACCCGGACGCAGCGGGGCGAGGAGCTTGTCCTTGCCGTAGATGAGGTCGGAGCGGTTGTCGTCGGCCATCTCGTAGTCGTTGGTCATGGTCAGCGCCCGGGTGGGGCAGGCCTCGATGCACAGCCCGCAGCCGATGCAGCGCAGGTAATTGATCTGATAGACCTGCCCGTAACGTTCACCGGGCGAATATCTTTCGGTCTCGGTGTTGTCGGCGCCCTCGACATAGATCGCGTCGGCGGGGCATGCCCACGCGCACAGTTCGCAGCCGATGCACTTCTCTAGACCGTCGTCGTACCTGTTGAGTTGGTGGCGGCCGTGATAGCGCTTCGCGACTGGGCCGGGCTCCTCCGGATACTGTTCGGTCACCGGCCGCTTGAACATCGTCTTGAACGTCACGCCGAAGCCGGCGATCGCGTCGATGAAGTTAGGCATCAGCTGGCTCCTTGACGGGCATGGGCGGTATGGGGAAGGCGCCGGGAGCGACGGGTACGGGTCGGGTCTCGATGCGGGTCTGCCTGCGCCGCGCGGACTTCCACAGGAAGGCGATCAACGCGACGCTCACGACCGCACTGGCGATCACGAGCACCACGGCCCAGTTCCCGAAGTCATTCGCCCGCAACGTCCGCACGATCGCCACGGTCATGATCCAGGCCAGCGAGATGGGAATGAGGACCTTCCAGCCCAGTGCCATGAACTGGTCGTAGCGCATGCGAGGGAGGGTGGCGCGCAGCCACATGAACAGGAATAGGAACGTCCACACCTTGGCGATGAACCACAGCAGCGGCCACCATCCGGTGTTGGCGCCGTCCCACAGGCTGATCGGCCACGGCGCCTGCCAGCCGCCGAGGAACAGCGTGGTGGCCAGAGCGGACACCGTCGTCATGTTGACGTACTCGGCGAGCATGAACATGGCGAACTTCAGCGACGAGTACTCGGTGTGGAACCCGCCGACCAGTTCACCCTCGGCCTCTGGCAGATCGAACGGCGCACGGTTGGTTTCACCGACCATCGAGGTGACGTAGATCAGGAAGGACGGCAGCAGCAGGAAGACGTACCAGAGATCGCGCTGCGACGACACGATCTGTGAGGTGGACATCGTGCCCGAGTACAGGAACACCGCGGCGAAGCACAGCGCCATGGCGATCTCGTACGAGATCACCTGGGCGGTGGACCGCAGCCCGCCGAGCAGGGGATAGGTGGACCCGGATGCCCAGCCTGCCAACACGATTCCGTACACGCCGATCGACGTCACCGCGAGCACGTAGAGCACGGCGACCGGCAGGTCGGTCAATTGCAGCGGCGTCTGGTGGCCGAACACGCTGACCATGCCGCCCATCGGGATCACTGCGAACGCCATGAACGCGGGGATGACCGCGATAACGGGTGCCATCAGGTAGATCGGCTTGTCCACCCCGGCGGGGATCAGACCTTCCTTGAGCGCGAGCTTGACGCCGTCGGCCAGGCTCTGCAGCAGACCGAACGGCCCGACCCGGTTGGGGCCGTAGCGCATCTGCATCCGGCCAAGCACCTTGCGTTCGACCAGGATCGCCACCAGTACGGTCAGCAGGAGGAAGACGAAGATGCCGAGCGCCTTCGCGATCATCAGCCACCAGGTGTCGTGGCCGAACGAGGTGAGATCCGGGTAGGTCACGACCGGTCACCTCCACGGATGTCGACGACGCCGCCGACGGGCACGCGCAGCGTGGCGGCCACCGCGGTCCCCGACGAGTTCAGCGGCAGCCACACGACCCGGTCGGGCATCTCGGTGATCTCCAGCGGCAACGTGATGTCGCCGTGTGCGCTGCCGACGGTGACCGGATCGCCGTCGCTCACCCCGATCTCAGCGGCGGTGACGGCCGACAGTCTCGCGGCGGCGGGGCGGGCCGTGCCGGCCAGGAACCGCTCGCCGTCCTGAAGTCGCCCGTCGTCCAACAGCATTCGCCATCCCGCAAGCACGGCCCGGCCCGGTTCCGGGATAGGCGGCGTCTGCCCTGCGGTGTCCGGGTCCACGGGTCGCGGGCCTTGCCACGTGCCGAGCCGGGCGAGGTCGTCGCGTACCGCAGCGGGGTCGCGCAGGCCCACGTCGATGCCGACCTCGTCGGCCAGTGCGGCGAGCACCCGCGCGTCGGGGGTGGCGTTCGGCGGCAGCGCGGCAGGAAACGGCCGGGGCCGGCCCTCCCAGTTCACGAACGTGCCCGCCTTCTCGGTGACCGGCGCGACCGGGAAGACGACGTCCGCGCGGTCGGTGACGGCACTGTGCCGGAGTTCGAGGCTCACCACGAACGGCGCGGCGTCGAGGGCGGCCAGCGCCGCTGCCGGGTCGGGTAGGTCGACGACTTCCACGCCGCCGATCAGCAGTGCGCCAAGCGCCCCGTCGGCCAGGGCCTGGAGGATGCCGGACGTATCGCGGCCGGGGGTCGCGGGAAGGTCGTCGACGTGCCACGCCGCGGCGACCTCGGCACGGGCCGCGGAATCGTCGACGGGGCGGCCGCCGGGCAGGAGGTTCGGTGCCGCACCGGCTTCCAGCGCACCGCGGTCGCCTGCGCGGCGTGGCACCCAGCCGATCCGCGCGCCCGTCACACGGGACAGCCGCAGCGCCGCGGAGTAGCCGCCCGCCGCGGCGGCCAGCCGTTCGCCGACCAGGATGACGGCACCCGGCAGGCGCAACGACTCGTCGTCGTGCAGGGCGTCCAGTGCGGCCGCTTCACCGCCGGGGACGGTGGCGATGAGCGTGCCGCCCAGCTTCACCAGGCCGCGACTGGCGAAGGGCGCGATCGAGGTCACCTTGAGGCCGTGCTTGCGGAACGCCTTGCGCAGCCGCAGGAAGACGATGGGAGACTCCTCCTCGGGCTCGAACCCGGCGAGCAGGACGGCGGGCGCGGCTTCGAGGTCGGCATAGGTCACCGCCATCGGCCGGCCTGCCACCTCAGCGGCGAGGAACCGCGTCTCCTCGTCAGAATGGGGGCGGCTGCGGAAGTCGATGTCGTTGGTGCCCAGAACGATCCGGGCGAACTTCGCGTAGGCGTAGGCGTCCTCCAAGGTCACCCGACCGCCGACGAGAACTCCGGTGCGACCGTTCGCCGCGGTCAGTCCGCGCACGGCGATCGCCACCGCCTCCGACCACGAGGCCGGGCGCTGGCTGCCATCGGCGTCGCGCACCAGGGGTGTGGTGATCCGGTCGCCCTGGGTGGCGTAGTTGAAGGCCCAGCGCCCCTTGTCGCAGTTCCATTCCTCGTTGACCTCGGGGTCGTCACCGGCGAGGCGGCGCAGCACCTTTCCGCGCCGATGATCGGTGCGCTGGGCGCATCCCGACGCGCAGTGCTCACACGCACTCGGCGACGACACCAGATCGAAGGGACGTGCCCGGAACCGGTAGGCGGTGCCGGTGAGTGCGCCCACCGGGCAGATCTGCACGGTGTTGCCGGAGAAGTACGAGTCGAACGGCATGTCGGTGGCGATGCCGACCTGTTGCAGCGCACCGCGTTCCAGCAGCTCGATGAAGGGGTCGCCGGCGATCTGGTTGGAGAACCGCGTGCACCGCGCGCACAACACGCAGCGCTCCCGGTCGAGCAGCACCTGCGATGACAGGTTGATCGGTTTGGGGAACGTCCGTTTGACGTCCTCGAACCGGGAATCCGCCCGGCCGTTGGACATGGCCTGGTTCTGCAGCGGGCATTCGCCGCCCTTGTCGCACACCGGGCAGTCCAGCGGGTGGTTGATCAGCAGCAATTCCATCACGCCGTGCTGAGCCTTGTCGGCGATCTCGGAGGTGAGCTGCGTACGCACCACCATGTCCGGTGTGACCGTCGTGGTGCAGGACGCCATCGGCTTGCGCTGGCCCTCCACCTCGACCAGGCACTGCCGGCACGCGCCGACGGGTTCGAGCAGCGGGTGGTCGCAAAACCGCGGGATCTGGATGCCCATCAGCTCCGCGGCGCGGATCACCAAAGTGCCCTTCGGCACGCTGATCTGATGGTCGTCGATGGTGAGACCGACCAATTCGACGTCCGGCTCGCCGGTCGCCGGCCCGGTCTTCTTCTCCGCCGTCGTCATGCGCCCACCACCTCCGCTGCGAGCATCGAGGCGTGCGGGTCGAACGGGCACCCGCCGTCGAGGTGCGCGACGTACTCGTCGCGGAAGTACTTGATGGAGGACAGGATCGGGCTGGCGGCGCCATCGCCGAGCGCGCAGAACGACTTGCCGAAGATCGTGTCGGAGATGTCCAGCAGCTTCTGAATGTCGGCGTCCTTACCGGCCCCGGTCTCCAGCCGTTCGTAGATCTGGGCCAGCCAGTAGGTGCCCTCGCGACACGGCGTGCACTTGCCGCACGACTCGTGGGCGTAGAACTGAGTCCAGCGCCGCACCGCCCGTACCACGCACGTGGTCTCGTCGAAGATCTGCAAGGCCTTGGTGCCGAGCATCGAGCCGACCTTGCCGACGTTCTCGTAATCCAATGGGACGTCGAGGTGTTCGGCGGTCAGCAGTGGGGTGGAGGAACCACCGGGCGTCCAGAACTTCAGCTGGTGGCCTGCCCGTACTCCGCCGGCGTAGTCGAGGAGTTCGCGCAACGTGATTCCCAGCGGTGCCTCGTACTGGCCGGGCCGGGTGACGTGGCCCGACACCGAGTACAGCGTGAAACCTGGCGACTTCTCCGAGCCCATCGACTTGAACCAGTCGACGCCGCCGCGCACCACGGCAGGCACGCTTGCGATCGACTCGACGTTGTTGACCACCGTGGGGGAGGCGTAGAGACCGGCCACGGCAGGGAACGGTGGCCGCAGCCTCGGCTGGCCGCGTCGGCCCTCCAGTGAGTCGAGCAGGGCTGTTTCCTCACCGCAGATGTAGGCGCCGGCGCCGGCGTGCACGACGAGGTCGAGGTCGAAGCCCGAGCCGTTGATGTCGGTGCCCAGATAGCCTGCCTCGTAGGCTTCGGCCACAGCCTGCTGCAGCCTGCGCAGTACTGGCACGACCTCGCCGCGCACGTAGATGAAGGCGTGGCGGGCGCGGATCGCGTAGGCGGCGATGATCGCGCCCTCGACGAGCACGTGCGGGGTGGCCAGCATGAGCGGGATGTCCTTGCAGGTACCCGGTTCCGACTCGTCGGCGTTGATGACGAGGTAGTGCGGCTTGGCGGCCGCGCCGGTGTCGCCCTGCGGGATGAACGACCACTTCTGACCGGTCGGGAAGCCCGCGCCGCCGCGGCCACGCAACCCGGAGTCCTTGACGAGGGCGATCAGCGCGTCGGGATCCATCGCCAGCGCAGTGGACAGTGCCTGATAGCCATCATGGCGTCGGTAGGTGTCGAGCGTCCAGGATTCCGCGTGATCCCAGTACTCACTCAGTACGGGCGTCAATGGTGTGGCCATCTAGCTCCCTGAATCCGTTGCGTCGGGCGATGTCTCGGGCGTTGCGGGCTTGGGCGGCACTGTCGCGGACGGGGCGGGGGCAGGCTCGTCGCGTACCGTTTCGACCGTGTCCGCGACCGGTCCGCCGCCGGAGGACCCCGACGTTTCGGTCATCGGCGGTGCGGTCATGTTGCGTTCGTGCGCGACGCGCAGCCCCGCGAGGGTCGCCTCACCGGGGTTGCCGCCGTTGGCACCCGGCCGACGATCGGGGAACCCGGCGAGGATGCGGGCGGTCTCGCGAAACGTGCACAGCGGTGCGCCCCTGGTGGGCGACACCGGCCAGCCGTCGCGCAGCTGGTCGACGAGTTCGCGTGCCGTCGACGGGGTTTGGTTGTCGAAGAATTCCCAGTTGACCATGATGACGGGTGCGTAGTCGCAGGCGGCGTTGCATTCGATGTGTTCGAGGGTGATCTTGGCGTCGTCGGTGGTTCCTCCGGCGCGGACGCCGAGGTGTTCTTGCAGTACCTCGAGGATGGCGTCGCCGCCCATGACGGCGCACAGGGTGTTGGTGCAGACCCCGACGAGGTAGTCGCCGGTGGGGGTGCGCCGGTACATCGAGTAGAACGTGGCGACGGCCGTGACTTCGGCGGGCGACAGGTCCAGTCGGGTGGCGCAGAAGCCGATGCCGGCGGGGGTGAGGTAGCCGTCCTCGGATTGCACCAGGTGCAGCAGCGGCAGCAACGCCGAGCGCGGTTGCGGATACCGGGCGATGATGGCGTCGGCATCGGCGGTGAGCCGTGCGGTGACCTCGGCCGAATAGGTTTGCGGCCCTTGGGTGATCGGTGGGCCGGGTTCGTCGGGGCGCGGCCCGAGCCGCAATTCGATCGCCATTAGCGGTCGACTCCGCCCATGACGGGGTCGATGGAGGCGACGGCGGCGATGGCGTCGGCGACCATGCCGCCTTCGCACATCGCGGCGACGGCTTGCAGGTTGGTGAACGAGGGGTCGCGGTAGTGCACCCGATACGGGCGGGAGCCGCCGTCGGAGACCATGTGCACGCCGAGTTCCCCGCGGGGGGATTCGACGGCGACGTAGACCTGCCCTGCGGGCACCCGGATGCCTTCGGTGACCAGTTTGAAGTGATGAATCAGTGCCTCCATGGAGCTGCCCATGATCTTGGCGATGTGAGCCGGGGAATTGCCCAAACCGTCGGGACCGAGTTTCAGGTCGGCGGGCCAGGCCAGTTTCTTGTCGGTGATCATCACGGGGCCGGGCCGCAACTTGTCCAAACACTGCTCGACGATCGTGATCGACTCGCGCATCTCCTTGACCCGGATGATGTAACGCCCGTAGGCGTCGCAGCCGTCGTCGGTGATCACGTCGAACTCGTAGTCCTCATACCCGCAGTAGGGTTGGGCGCGGCGCAGATCATGCGGCAGCCCGGTGGAACGCAAGACCGGCCCGGTGATCCCCAAGGCCATGCAGCCCGTCAAGTCGAGGTAGCCGACGCCTTGGGTGCGGGCCTTCCAGATGTAGTTTTCGTTGAGCAGGTTCTCCATGTCGCGCAGCCGTTTCGGCAGCAGGATCAGTAGTTCCTTCAACTGCGGGATGGCTTCGTCGGGCAGGTCGGCGGCCAGCCCGCCGGGGCGGATGTAGGCGTGGTTCATCCGCAGCCCGGTGATGGTCTCGAAGATCGACAACACCAGTTCGCGTTCCCTAAACCCGAAGAACATCGCCGACATCGAGCCGAGTTCCATGCCGCCGGTGGCCAGGGCGACCAGGTGGCTGGAGATGCGGTTGAGTTCCATCAGCAGCACCCGGATCACGCTGGCCCGGGCGGGGATGTCGTCGGTGACGTCCAAGAGTTTTTCCACGCCGAGGCAGTAGGCGGCTTCGTTGAAGAACGGGGACAGGTAGTCCATGCGGGTGACGAAGGTGACGCCTTGGGTCCAGTTGCGGTATTCCAGGTTCTTTTCGATGCCGGTGTGTAGATAGCCGATGCCGCAGCGGATCTCGGTGATCGTTTCGCCTTCGATTTCCAGGATCAGGCGCAACACCCCGTGCGTGGAGGGGTGCTGGGGGCCCATGTTGACCACGATGCGTTCACCGGCCACCCCGCGTTCGCGGGCCGCGGCGACCACATCGGCCCAGTCCTGACCGCCGACGGTGATCACGGTTTCCGGGGCGGTGTCGGGGGTGTGGTTGGGGGTGCTCATCAGTGATAGGACCTCCGTTCATCCGGCGGGGGGATCGTCGCGCCGTGGTATTGCACCGGGATGCCGCCCAACGGGTAGTCCTTGCGTTGCGGATGACCGACCCAGTCGTCGGGCATTTCGATGCGGGTCAGCGAGGGGTGTCCGTCGAACACGATGCCGAAGAAGTCGTAGGTTTCGCGTTCGTGCCAATCGGTGGTCGGATACACCGAATACAGCGACGGCACATGGGCGTCCGCATCCGGTGCGGCGACTTCGAGGCGGATGCGCCGGTTGTGGGTGATCGACATCAACGGATACACCGCGTGCAGTTCCCGCCC
>NZ_JIAW01000011.1 GCF_000620625.1 Mycobacterium sp. URHB0044
AAGGTGATCGACAACCAGGCCAAGGTGGTGTCCTGGTACGACAACGAGTGGGGCTACTCCAACCGCCTCGTCGACCTCGTCGCACTGGTCGGTAAGTCCCTCTAGCCGTGGCAGTTTCGACGCTCGACGATCTGCTCGCCAGCGGCATCGAGGGTCGGGGAGTGCTGGTGCGCTCCGACCTGAACGTCCCGCTCGACGACGACGGCAACATCACCGATCCCGGCCGCATCATCGCGTCGGGGCCCACGCTGAAGGCGCTTGCCGACGCCGGTGCCAAGGTGATCGTCACCGCGCACCTCGGCAGGCCCAAGGGCGGCCCCGACCCGAAGTATTCGCTGGCGCCCGTCGCGGCGGCACTCGGCGAACAGCTGGGTAGGCACGTCCAGCTCGCCGGTGACGTCGTCGGCACCGACGCGCTGGCGCGCGCCGAGGGCCTCACCGACGGTGACGTACTGCTGCTGGAGAACATCCGCTTCGACGCTCGCGAGACCAGCAAGGACGACGCCGAACGGCTGGCGTTGGCCAAGGCGCTGGCCGCCCTGGTCGAGGGTGCCGACGGTTCACCGGGGGCCTTCGTCTCCGACGGTTTCGGGGTGGTGCACCGCAAGCAGGCCTCCGTGTACGACGTGGCCACGCTGCTGCCGCACTATGCGGGCACGCTGGTGGCCACCGAGGTGAAGGTGCTCGAGCAGTTGACCAGCTCGACCGAGCGCCCCTATGCCGTGGTTCTCGGCGGGTCCAAGGTGTCGGACAAGCTGGCGGTCATCGAGAACCTGGCGACCAAGGCCGACAGCATCGTCATCGGCGGCGGTATGTGCTACACCTTCCTTGCCGCACAAGGGCTTTCGGTGGGCGACTCACTCTGCCAGGTCGAGATGATCGATACCTGCAAGAAGCTGCTGGAAACCTACGGCGACGTCATCCACCTGCCGGTGGACATCGAGGTGGCCGATGGGTTTGCCGCGGATTCGCCGCACGAGACGGTCGCCGCCGATCGGATCCCGGACGGCAAGATGGGCCTCGACATCGGCCCGGAGTCCGTCAAGCGGTTCGCGGCGCTGCTGTCGAACGCGAAGACCATCTTCTGGAACGGCCCCATGGGCGTCTTCGAGTTCCCGGCATTCGCCGCGGGCACCAAGGGCGTCGCCGAGGCGATCATCGGCGCGACCGCCAAGGGTGCCTTCAGCGTGGTGGGCGGCGGTGATTCCGCCGCGGCGGTACGCCAACTCGACCTCGGCGAGGACGGTTTCTCCCACATTTCGACCGGAGGTGGGGCGTCGCTGGAATACCTTGAGGGCAAGACGCTTCCCGGCATCGCAGTGCTCGAGCAGTCCTGAAGCAGTCCCGACCGCCCCGCAGTCCGAGAAGAAACCGAGGAGCCCCGTGGCCCGTAAGCCGCTGATTGCCGGCAACTGGAAGATGAACCTCAACCACTTCGAGGCCATCGCCCTGGTGCAGAAGATCGCGTTCTCGTTGCCGGACAAGTACTTCGACAAGGTGGACGTCACCGTCATCCCGCCGTTCACCGATCTTCGCAGCGTCCAGACGCTGGTCGACGGAGACAAGCTTCGGCTCACCTACGGGGCGCAGGATCTGTCGCAGCACGACTCCGGCGCATACACCGGGGAAATCAGCGGTGCCTTCCTGGCCAAGCTGGGCTGCACGTTCGCGGTCGTCGGTCACTCCGAGCGTAGGACGTACCACGATGAGGACGACGCGCTGGTGGCCGCCAAGGCCGCCGCGGCGCTCAAGCACGGACTGACGCCGATCGTCTGCATCGGTGAGGGGCTGGAGATCCGCGAGGCCGGCGACCACGTCAGCCACAACGTGAATCAACTCCGGGGTTCGCTGGCAGGGCTGACCGCCGAGCAGATCGCCACCATCGTCATCGCCTACGAGCCGGTGTGGGCGATCGGTACGGGCCGCGTGGCCAGCGCAGGCGACGCGCAGGAGGTGTGCGCGGCCATCCGCAAGGAACTGGCCGAGCTGTCGTCAGCGCAGGCCGCCGCGGGCGTGCGCGTGCTCTACGGCGGTTCCGTCAATGCCAAGAACGTGGGCGAGATCGTCGCGCAGGAGGACGTCGACGGCGCGCTGGTCGGCGGGGCGTCGTTGGACGGTGAGCAGTTCGCGATCCTGTCGGCGATCGCCGCTGGCGGGCCTCTCCCGTGAACCCCGAAGCCCTGATCTTCGCCGCTACCCGGTAGTCTGGCGGCCATGGTTTTCGCTCTGCAGATCACTCTGGCCGTCACCAGCGTGTTGGTGGTGTTGCTGGTGTTGTTGCATCGTGCGAAGGGTGGCGGCCTGTCGACGCTGTTCGGTGGCGGCGTCCAGTCCAGCCTCTCCGGCTCGACCGTCGTCGAGAAGAACCTCGACCGGCTGACGTACTTCGTCACCGGCATCTGGGTCGTCTCGATCATCGGCGTGGCGCTGCAGATCAAGTACGGCGCCTAACCACCGCGCGAACGGGCGAGCGATGAGCGGCCCACAGCACTGGAACCCTCAGTACCCGCAACACCCCCAATACCCTCAGCAGCAGCCGCACTACGGGCCGCAGTACCCGCCGCAGCCGCGCGAGGGGATCGTCGTCACCACGGCGTACTCGCCATTGGCGTGGATGTTCGCGCTGGTCAAGCCGAAAGTGATCGTGAACGGCTACGAGATGCCGTCGGCGGGCTGGGGACGAACCGTGGTGCCCGCGGCACCGGGTCAGTATCACGTGCACGTCCACACGCCGTACTTCGTGCCGAGCCGGGTCGGTCCTGCCGACTACACGGTCATGGTTGCACCGGGGCAGTGGGTGGAGCTCGAGTACAAGGCGCCCGCATGGACTTTCAGTCCCGGCTCGCTGGGCCCGCCGCCTCAGACCGTCAACGGGCAGACGGCGGTCGTCGTCGTCACGGTCGTCGCACTCGTGTTGGCGTTTGCGGTCATGTTCCTATTGGCGTTCGCCGGCGCCGTCTAACCGCCGCTCAGAGCAGACCGCCCAGTCCTGGGAGGTTACCGAGGACGGGCGCGTTGCCGAGCAGCCCGTCGTTCTCCAGCTCGTGGCGGCACGTCTGATTCGTGCCGGCGATGTCGCCGTACTGGACGCAACACTGGGCGGCGCGGGTGCCCGCCGGGCACGGCGCAGCGCTTGCGATCGCGGGCACACCGAGTACGACGCCGCCGACCGCGAGCGAAACCGCGAACACGAGCCGACGCAGACCTGTGGTGGTTGTAGTCATCGAATCCCCCGACCTCTTGGGTTTGCTGTGTCCATAAGCATGCGCGCAGGAGCCGGTTGCTGGCAACCGTTGACACCCAGGTCGCGGACCCTCGTCCTGCGGCACGTTGGGCGGGCCACGATACTTAAAGCATGGCCGAGGCTCCCGACACCGCGCTCGACCCCATCGGCTCCGTGCTCCGCACGCAGGTGGGCCGGGAGGCGACCGAACCGATGCGGGAGGACATCCGCCTGCTGGGCGCCATCCTCGGCGACACCGTGCGTGAACAGAACGGCGAAGCGGTGTTCGACCTCATCGAACGTGCCAGGGTCGAGTCGTTCCGGGTACGCCGTTCGGAAATCGACCGCGCCGAACTCGCCGGTCTGTTCGACGGCATCGAGATCCACCAGGCACTGCCGGTCATCCGCGCCTTCACGCACTTCGCGCTGCTCGCCAACGTGGCCGAGGACATCCACCGGGAACGCCGCCGCGCCGTGCACGTCGCCGCGGGCGAGCCGCCGCAGAACAGCAGCCTGGCCTCGACGTACCTGAAGCTCGAATCGGCCGACCTCGATTCCGCCACCGTTGCCGACGCGCTGACCGGCGCACTGGTGTCACCCGTGATCACCGCGCACCCCACCGAAACGCGGCGACGCACCGTGTTCGACACCCAGCACCGCATCACCGAGTTGATGCGTCTGCGCGCGCACGGACACAGCACCACCGACGACGGTCGCAGCATCGAACTGGAACTGCGCCGCCATATCTTGGTCCTGTGGCAGACGGCGCTGATTCGACTGTCGCGGTTGAAGATTCAGGACGAGATCGAGACCGGGCTGCGGTACTACCCGGCGGCCTTCTTCGAGGTCATTCCACGGGTGAACGCCGAAGTACGCGCGGCCCTGCAGGCCCGCTGGCCCGACGCCGAACTGCTGACGGAGCCCATCCTGCGGCCTGGCTCCTGGATCGGCGGGGACCGCGACGGCAATCCGAACGTCACCGCCGAAGTGGTCCGGTTGGCCACCGGCAGCGCGGCGCATACGGCGCTAGCCCATTACTTCGACGAACTCACCGCGCTCGAGGAGGAGTTGTCGATGTCGGTTCGGCTGGTGAAGATCAGCGACGAACTGGCCGCCCTCGCCGACACCTGCGGTGAACCCGCCAGGGCGGACGAACCGTACCGGCGGGCACTGCGCGTCATCCACGGCCGCCTCACCGCGACGGCGGCCGAGATCCTCGACCGGCAACCCGAACGGCTGCTCGACCTCGGCATGCCGCGATACGAGACACCCGGTGAACTGCAGGCCGATCTGGACGTCGTCGACGCGTCGCTGCGGGCGAACGGAAGCACCGTGCTGGCCGACGACCGACTCGCACGGTTCCGGGAAGCCGTGCGGGTCTTCGGGTTTCACCTCTCCGGCCTGGACCTACGGCAGAACTCCGACGTGCACGAGGAAGTCGTCGCCGAGTTACTCGCCTGGGCAGGCGTCCATCCCGACTACCGGTCGCTGCCCGAGCCCGACCGCGTCGACCTGCTGGTCGCCGAGTTGGCCACCCGCAGGCCGCTCGTCGGTGCGGGTGCCGAACTGTCCGAGCTCGCCCGCAAGGAACTCGACATCGTGGGAGCCGCGGCCAGAGCGGTGAAGGTGTTCGGGCCCAACGCGGTTCCCAACTACATCATCTCGATGTGCCAGTCGGTGTCGGACATGCTCGAGGCGGCGATCCTGCTGAAGGAGGCCGGCCTGCTCGACGCGTCGGGGGATGAACCCCACAGTCCCGTCGGCATCGTCCCGCTGTTCGAAACGATCGACGACCTGCAGCGCGGAGCGTCGATTCTCGAAGCGGTGCTTGACCTTCCGCTGTACCGCGCCGTGGTGCGCGCCCGCGGCGAGCACCAGGAAATCATGCTCGGCTACTCCGACTCGAACAAGGACGGCGGTTACCTCGCGGCCAACTGGGCGCTGTACCGCGCAGAACTGGATCTGGTGGAGTCGGCGCGCAAGACCGGAATCCGGTTGCGCTTGTTCCACGGTCGCGGCGGTACCGTCGGCCGCGGCGGCGGCCCCAGCTATGACGCCATCCTCGCGCAGCCGCCGGGAGCGGTGAAGGGCTCCCTGCGCATCACCGAGCAGGGTGAGGTGATCGCCGCGAAGTACGCCGAGCCCCGCACGGCGCTGCGCAACCTGGAGACGCTGTTGGCGGCCACGCTGGAGTCGACGCTGCTCGACGTCGAGGGTCTCGGCGATGCGGCGGAACCCGCGTACGAAGTGCTCGACGACCTGGCTGCCAGGGCGCAGCGGGCCTACGGCGAACTAGTCCACGACACGCCGGGTTTCGTCGAGTACTTCAAGGCGTCCACACCGGTCAGCGAGATCGGCGCGCTGAACATCGGCAGCCGTCCCACGTCCCGCAAGCCGACCACGTCGATCAGCGACCTGCGCGCCATTCCGTGGGTGCTGGCCTGGAGCCAGTCGCGCGTCATGCTGCCCGGCTGGTACGGCACGGGGACCGCATTCGAGGACTGGGTCGCGGGAGGGGACGGCCGTCTCGAGGTGCTGCAGGACCTGTACCGGCGGTGGCCGTTCTTCCGCACGGTGCTGTCCAACATGGCGCAGGTCCTCGCGAAGGCGGACATGGGTCTGGCCGCACGCTATGCCGAGCTCGTCGACGATGAGGCGTTGCGGCACAGGGTGTTCGACAAGATCGTCGCCGAATATCAGCGGACCCTGCGGATGCACGAGCTCATCACCGGTCACGACGACCTGCTGGCCGACAACCCGGCCCTGGCGCGGTCGGTCTTCAACCGGTTCCCGTACCTCGAGCCGCTCAACCACCTGCAGGTCGAGTTGTTGCGCAGGTTCCGGTCCGGGGACACCGATGAGCTGGTCCAGCGCGGCATCCTGCTGACCATGAGTGGGTTGGCCACCGCCCTGCGCAACAGCGGCTGAGCCGGCCGCCTACAGTCCCGTGGTCTTGCGCACCGCGTTGACGGCGCCGCGTACCGCGTTCTCGGTCGCCGACCACGGGGCGATCACCGACTCGCCGAGGCCGACGATGCGTTCGACGCGGTCCACGATCGCCTCGAGACGCTCGACGACGCCGATCAGTCGGGGAGCCAGTTCGTCGATGCGGGTGATGGTGTCGTTGAACCGAACGAGGGTGGCGTCGAGGCTGCTGGTCGACTTGTCGAGGTCGGTCAGCGTCTCGCCGAGTTCGGTGAGCAAGGTGTCCACCTGTTCGACGGTGACGTCGGCGTTCAGCGCGGCCTGCGTCAACGTCTTGATCCGTTGCCGTGCCGGGTTCGGGCGCCGACCAACACCTTTGTCTGCCATGGAAGTCAGTATGCGACGGTTATAGCTTTGCCGCGGCGGCTTCGTCGAGGAGCCACACCGTGGCGTCGCGGCCCACTGCTCCCGCGACGGGAACGTCGACGGGGTCGGCACCGTTGATGGCGGCGGCTACCGCGTCGGCCTTGCCGGAACCGGAGGCCACCACCCAGACCTCGCGGGAACGCTGAACGGCGGGCAGTGTCAACGTGATCCGCCGTGGCGGAGGCTTGGGGGAGTCGGTGACTCCAACCACCATGCGGCTCGTCTCGCGCACTGCCGGTGTGTGGGGGAACAGTGAATTGACGTGTCCCTCCTCGCCCATTCCGAGCAGGTGGACGTCGAAGCTCAGTTCCGAATCGCCCGGTGCTGCGGTCGCGGCCAGCACTTGTTCGTATGCCAACGCGGCGGCGTCGATGTCGTCGCCGAACTCGCCATCGCTGGCCGGCATCGTGTGCACGTTGGCCGCGGGGATGTCGATGTGGTCGAGCAACGCCTCGCGGGCCTGCTTGTCGTTGCGGTCGTCGTCGTCGGCGGGGACGTAGCGCTCGTCGCCCCAGAACAGGTGAACCCGCGACCAGTCGATTCCCTTGCCATGCTCGCCGACGTGCTTGAGCAGTCCGATGCCCGTACCGCCGCCGGTCAGCACGATCAAGGCGCGACCGCGGAACTCCACGAGGGACACGATCTCCTCGGCCAACCGGTCGCCGGCGGCAGCGACCAGCGTGGCCGTGTCGGGGTAGGTCAGCACCGAGTTGGTCATGATTGGCTGCCCTCCGGCAGGTACTGCACCCTGTCGATGCCCTGCAGCGCGGAGAGATAGATCTCGTCCGCGTCGAGCCTGCGCATGTCCTCGGCGAGGCATTCGCGGGTCTCCCTGCGCGCCAACGGAAGAAGCGCGTCCGGCTTGGCCGTGCGGGTCAACGTAGCCGTGACGCCCTCCTGCGGCCGACTCAACGTGATGGTCTCGCTGTTGCGCACCAACTCGACCTTGAGTTCGCCGACGGCGCGTTGCACCGGCCCGTCGATCCGGCTCGCCAGCCAGCCCGCCAGGATGTCCAGTGCCGGTTCGGTCTTCAACCCCGACACGACGGCCGACTGGATCGGTTCGTGCGGGCCCTGATCCAGTGCGGACGTCAGCATCGCCCGCCAGTACGTGATCCGGCTCCACGCGAGGTCGGTGTCACCCGGGGTGTAGCCCTGCAGCCTGCTCTTGATGCAGGCCAGCGGATCTGCTCCGTAGGTGGCGTCGGTGATCCGGCGGATCGCCAACTGTCCCAACGGATCCTGAGCCGGGACGACGGGAGCGAGATCCGGCCACCACGCCACCACCGGAGTGTCCGGCAGCAGGAAGGGCATCACGACGCTACTGGCCTCCGCGGCCAGCGGTCCGGACAGCTTGAGCACCACGACCTCGCCGGCCCCGGCATCGTGGCCCACCCGGATCTGCGCATCGAGTTTGGCGTCCGGGGCATCACGGTTCACGGCAAGGACGACGATCACCCGGCAGGGATGCTCACGGCTTGCGGCGTTGGCCGCCTCGATGGACTCCTCGAGCATGGCCTCGCTGTCGGGTGCGATGACCAGGGTGAGCACCCTCGCCATCGTGAATGCGCCGCCTTCTTCGCGCAGGCCGACCAGCTTCTTGTTGACCTCGTTGGTCGTGGTGGCGGCAAGGTCGACGATCATTGCTCGGCTCCTTCTCGTTCCGCTCCTCGCTCGTACCTCGCTGCGATGCTCACTCGTCGTCGCCTTCGGAAATCACGGCCGCCGCCATTCCCGGCCGGTCCGCCTCAGCATCTCCATCGCCGAATCGGGGCCCCAGCCTCCCGACTCGTACGGGTCGGGCTTGCCGTGCGTTGCCCAGTACTCGAGTGCGGGATCAAGGATCTCCCAAGACAATTCGACCTCCTGGTTCACGGGGAACAACGACGGCTCGCCGAGCAGGACGTCGAGGATCAATCGTTCGTAGGCCTCGGGGGAGTCCTCGGCGAACGCAGAACCGTAGGAGAAGTCCATGTTGACGTCGCGGACTTCCATCGCGTGGCCCGGCACCTTGGAGCCGAACCGGAGCGTGATCCCTTCGTCGGGCTGAACCCGGATCACCAATGCGTTCTTGCCGAGTTCGTCCGTCATCGTGGCGTCGAACGGCAGGTGGGGAGCACGCTTGAAGACCAGCGCGATCTCGGTCACCCTGCGCCCCAACCGCTTTCCGGTGCGAAGGTAGAACGGCACCCCGGCCCACCGTCGGGTGTCGACTTCGAGGGTGATGGCGGCGAAGGTCTCGGTGGTGGAGGTCTTCGAGAAACCCTCCTCGTCGAGGAGGCCGACCACCTTCTCGCCGCCCTGCCAGCCCGCGGTGTATTGCCCGCGAGACGTGTTCTCGTCCAACGGTTCCGCGAGCCGGGTGGCCGAGAGCACCTTGATCTTCTCGGCTTGCAGTTCGGCGGGACTGAAGCTGACCGGCTCTTCCATTGCCGTCAGCGCCAACAGTTGCGTCAAGTGGTTCTGAATGACGTCGCGTGCGGCGCCGACACCGTCGTAGTACCCGCCGCGGCCGCCGAGACCGATGTCCTCGGCCATCGTGATCTGGACGTGGTCCACGTAGTGGGCGTTCCAAATGGGATCGAACAGTTGGTTGGCGAAGCGCAGCGCCAGGATGTTCTGCACCGTCTCCTTGCCCAGGTAGTGGTCGATGCGGAAGACCGACGACTCGGGGAAGACGCTGTTGACGACCTGGTTGAGGGAGCGGGCACTTTCCAGATCGTGGCCGAAGGGCTTCTCGATGACGACGCGGCTCCACCGCTCACCCTCGGGTCGAGCCAGCCCCGACTTGGACAGCTGCTCGCACACCGTGGGGAACGCCTTCGGCGGAATCGACAGGTAGAACGCGTGATTGCCGCCGGTGCCACGCTCGGCGTCGAGCTTGGCCAGCGTGTCGGCCAACCGCACGAACGCGTCGTCGTCGTCGAACGTGCCCTGGACGAAGCGGATGCCCTCGTTCAGCCGGTCCCAGACCTCTTGGCGGAAGGGCGTGCGGGCGTGGGCCCGCACCGCCTTCAGGACGATGTCGCCGAAGTCCTCGTCGGCCCAGTCCCGCCTCGCGAAACCCACCAGCGAAAAAGTCGGCGGCATCAGGCCACGGTTGGCCAGATCGTAGATCGCGGGCATCAGCTTCTTGGTGGCCAGATCACCCGTCACGCCGAAGATGACCACCGCGCACGGTCCCGCGATGCGCGGCAGGCGCTTGTCACGCTTGTCGCGCAGCGGGTTCACCCAGCCGGCAGACCCAGCGCTGCTCATTTGGCGGCGGCAGCCAACTGGCCGGCAGTGGCCTCGAGTAGTTCCTGCCACGACTTCTCGAACTTGTCGACGCCCTCGTTCTCCAGCACCAGGAAGACGTCGGTGAGGTCGATGCCGATGGCCTCGAGCTTGTCGAACACCTCCTGCGCCGCCACGGACGTGCCCGACACCGTGTCGCCGGTGACGACACCGTGATCGGCGACCGCCTCGAGCGTCTTCTCCGGCATCGTGTTCACCGTGTTGGGCGCCACCAGTTCGGTGACGTACAACGTGTCGGAGTAGTCGGGGTTCTTCACGCCCGTCGACGCCCAGAGCGGGCGCTGCACCCGCGCCCCGTCGGCCTTGAGCGCTTCGAAGCGCGGGCCACCCACGAACACGTCCTCGTACGCCTTGTACGCCAGCCGCGCGTTCGCCACGCCCGCCTGGCCGCGCAGCGCCAGCGCCTCGTCGGTGCCGATCTTGTCCAGCCGGGCGTCGATCTCGGTGTCCACGCGGGAGACGAAGAACGATGCGACGGAGTGGATCTTGCTCAGGTCGTGGCCGGCTTCCTTCGCCTTCTCCAGACCGCTGAGGTACGCGTCCATCACGGCCTCGTGCCGCTCGACGGAGAAGATCAACGTGACGTTGACCGAGATGCCCTCCGCGATGACCGCGGTGATGGCAGGCAGGCCCGCCTCGGTGGCCGGGATCTTGATCAGGACGTTGGGCCGATCGACGATCTTCCACAGCTCGATGGCCTGCAGGATGGTCTTGTCGGTGTCGTGCGCGAGCCGCGGGTCCACCTCGATGGACACCCGGCCGTCGATGCCACCGGAGGACTCGTAGGCCTTGGCCAGCACGTCACAGGCGTTGCGGACGTCGTCGGTGGTGACGGTGCGGATGGTCGCGTCGACGTCGGCGCCACGCTCGGCGAGCTCGGTGACCTGCGCGTCGTAGGCATGCCCCTTCGACAGCGCCGCCTGGAAGATCGACGGGTTCGTGGTGACACCGACGACACTGCGGGTGTCGATCAGGTTCTGCAGGTTGCCGGTCTGCAACCGGTCACGCGAGAGGTCGTCGAGCCATACGGATACGCCCGCGGCACTCAGCGCCGCGAGATTCGGGTTCTGAGTCATTGGTGCTCCTTAGTCGGTTGTCAGTTGATCCGTCTTAGTTCTCTAGAGATCGTTCCGCCGCGGCCACCACTGCCTCTGGGGTGAAGCCGAACTCGCGGAACAACGTCTTGTCGTCGGCCGATTCGCCGTAGTGCTCGATCGAGACGATCTCGCCGGTGTCGCCGACCAGCTTGTGCCAGCTCTGCGCGACGGCCGCCTCCACGGCCACGCGCGCCGACACGGTGGGAGGTAGTACCTGGTCGCGGTACTCCTTCGGTTGGCTCTCGAACCATTCCACACAGGGCATCGACACGACGTAGGCGACGATGTCCTTCTCCGCCAACTGCTTTCGAGCCTCCACGGCCAACTGCAGCTCCGAGCCGGTGGCGATGATGATGACGTCCGCGTCGTCGGCGGGGTTGCCGCCGCCCAACACGTAACCACCCTTTGCGACGCCGTCGGCGCTGGTGCCCTCCAGCACTGGGATGCCCTGCCGGGTGAGGATGAAACCGACCGGGCCGCTGCCCGCGCCCCGCGCCACGATGGTGCGCCACGCG
Source organism: Mycobacterium sp. URHB0044 (assembly GCF_000620625.1). Lineage (GTDB taxonomy): Bacteria > Actinomycetota > Actinomycetes > Mycobacteriales > Mycobacteriaceae > Mycobacterium. The sequence goes on from NZ_JIAW01000011.1 coordinate 11,484, forward strand.
TAGGCGGTCTCGTTCGGATCGCCGGGACGCACCACGGACAGGTTGGGGATGGCCCGTAGCGCCGCGAGATGCTCGATCGGCTGGTGGGTGGGGCCGTCCTCACCCAGTCCGATCGAGTCGTGCGTCCAGATGTAGATGGTGTCGATGTCCATCAGCGACGCCAGCCGCACCGCGGGGCGCATGTAATCGGAGAACTGCAGGAAGGTGCCACCGAAGGCCCGGGTGGGCCCGTGCAGCACGATGCCGGACAGGATCGAACCCATCGCGTGCTCGCGGATGCCGAAGTGCAGCACCCGGCCGTACCAGTCCGCGGTGAAGTCCGACGTCGAAATCGACGGCGGACCGAACGACTTCACGCCCTTGATGGTCGTGTTGTTGCTGCCCGCCAAATCGGCTGAGCCGCCCCACAATTCGGGCAGCTTCGGCGCGACGTCGTTGAGCACCTGGCCGAACGCAGCCCTGGTGGCCAGCGGCTTGGACCCTGGCTCCCAGTACGTGATGTCGGCGTCCCAGCCGTCGGGCAGTTCCTGGGCAAGCAGCCGGTCCAGCAGTTGCTTGCGTTCGGGTTCGCGCTCAGCCCATGCGTCAAACGCCGGTTGCCATTTCTCGTGGGCTTCCCTGCCGCGGTCCACCAGCTTGCGGGTGTGCTCGATGACCTCCGGACGTACCTCGAACGTCTTGTCGGGATCGAAGCCGAGCACGCGCTTGGTGGCGGCCACCTCTTCGTCGCCGAGCGCGGAGCCGTGCACCCCGCCGGTGTTCATCTTGGTGGGGGCGGGATAACCGATGATGGTGCGCACGGAGATGAACGACGGCTTGTCGGTGACGGCGCGCGCGGCCTCGATGGCTTGTTCTATTCCAGTGACGTTCTCGCCGCCCTCGACTTCCTGCACGTGCCAGCCGTACGCGCGGTAGCGGGCCGGAACGTCCTCGGACAGCGCGATGTTCGTGTCGTGCTCGATCGAGATCTGATTCTGGTCGTAGAACACGATGAGGTTGCCGAGCTGCTGCGTGCCGGCCAGCGACGACGCCTCGCTGGTCACGCCTTCCTCCATGTCGCCGTCGGAGGCGATCACGTAGATGAAGTGGTCGAACGGGCTGGTGCCCGGTGCTGCGTCGGGATCGAACAGGCCGCGCTCGTAGCGGGACGCCATCGCCATGCCGACCGCCGATGCCAGGCCCTGGCCCAGCGGGCCGGTGGTGATCTCCACGCCCTTGGTGTGGCGGAACTCCGGGTGCCCCGGCGTCTTCGACTTCCAGGTGCGCAGCGACTCGATGTCTTCGAGCTCCAGGCCGAAACCACCCAGGTACAGCTGGATGTAGAGGGTCAGGCTGCTGTGCCCGCAGGACAACACGAAGCGGTCGCGTCCCAACCAGTGCACGTCGCTGGGGTCGTGCGTCATCGCGCGCTGGAACAACGTGTACGCCAGCGGGGCCAGGCTCATCGCCGTGCCGGGATGGCCGTTGCCGACCTTCTGCACGGCGTCAGCCGCCAGAACGCGCACGGTGTCGACGGCGACCGAGTCGAGCTCGGTCCAGTCGTCCGGGTGGTTCGGACGGGTGAGTGCGGAGATCTCTTCCACGGTGGTCACGAACTCACTCCTCGGGTAGGCAAGCCGGTCATGTTCACCCTAATGCGGAACGCTTGCGGCCCGCAGGACGCATCCCACGAGTTGGCGTGCATTCAATCCCGTCGTTACGGGCGAACCGACCCTGCATTGTTCGAACCGCCGGATCGCGGTCTACCATCGTCTGTAGTAGAAGCTGCGCGCTGCCGTGAACCACCGAGGAGTCAACTGCGTGAGCATTCGCGAGCGCGTCGCGCAGAGCCGAACCCCCACCACGTTCCTGGCTTATGTGGCGCTGACCAAACCGCGCGTGATCGAGCTGCTGCTCGTCACCGCCATTCCCGCCATGCTGTTGGCGCACCGTGGCACCGTCGACCCGCTGCTCATCCTGAACACGCTGGTCGGCGGCTTGTTGGCCGCTGCAGGCGCCAACACGCTGAACTGCGTGGCCGACGCCGACATCGACAAGGTGATGAAGCGCACTGCCCGGCGGCCGCTGGCGCGCGCGTCGGTGCCCACCCGCAACGCGCTGGTATTCGGCCTGGTGCTGTCGGTCGGCTCGTTCTTCTGGCTGTGGTGGACCACCAACCTGCTGTCGGGCCTGCTGGCCGTCGCCACGATCGCGTTCTACGTGTTCGTCTACACGCTGCTGCTGAAGCGCCGCACGTCACAGAACGTGGTGTGGGGCGGCGCGGCCGGCTGCATGCCCGTGATGATCGGCTGGTCGGCGGTGACCGGCACCATTCAGTGGCCCGCGCTGGTGATGTTCGCCGTCATCTTCTTCTGGACGCCGCCGCACACGTGGGCGCTGGCCATGCGCTACAAGGACGACTACAAGGCCGCAGGCGTACCGATGCTGCCGACGGTGGCCACCGAGTTGCAGGTCACCAGGCAGATCCTGATCTACACCTGGCTGACCGTCGTGACGACGCTGGCGCTGGCGCTGGCGACCGGCTGGCTGTACGCGTCGGTGGCGCTGCTGGCCGGCGCGTGGTTCCTGACGATGGCCCACCAGCTGTACTCCGGCGTCAAGCGGGGGGAACCCGTCAAGCCGCTGCGCCTGTTCCTGCAGTCGAACAACTATCTGGCCGTCGTCTTCTGCGCACTCGCCGTCGACTCTGCGCTGGCGTTGCCGACGGTCTTCGGCTAGGTCGCGTCCCAGCTTCCGCGGCGCCCCTGCTTGGTGGTGCCTCGCCGCTTCTTCTCCGCGAGCCGGCGTTCCTTCGAGCCCCTGGTGGGCTTGGTCGGCCGTCGGATGGGGGCGGGCGCGGCCGCGGCAGCGCGCAGCAGACCCGCCATGCGTTCGCGGGCCGCCGCGCGGTTCTGCAGTTGCGCGCGATGCTCACTCGCGGTGACGGTGAGCACGCCGTCGGTGAGCCGGCCGCTCAGACGGCACAGCATTCGATGGCGCAGGTGCTCCGGTATCGCCGGCGAGCGGGCCACGTCGAACGACAACTCGACCCTGCTGTCGGCGGTGTTGACGCCCTGCCCGCCGGGGCCCGACGATCGCGAGAACCGTTCGCTCAGATCGCGCGCGGGGACCACGAGGGTGCGCGTCACGATCAGGTCCTCGGCCACGCCGACAAGCGTAGAACGCCGTTGGGCACCCGTTAGGGCACCAACACCACCGAGCCGACGGTCTTGCGACCCTGCAGGTCGCGGTGCGCGTCGGCGGCATCGGCGAGTGGGTACCGATTGCTGACCGTGATGTCGAGGGTGCCCTTGGCGATCGCGTCGAGCAGTTCGCCGGCGCGCCAGCCGAACTCGTCGGCCGTGCGGGTGTGGTGCGCCAGCGTCGGCCGGGTCAGGAACACCGACCCCGCGGCGTTGAGCCGCTGCGGATCCACCGGCGGCACCGGTCCGCTGGCCGCACCGAACAGGGCGAGGGTGCCGCGCACCGCGAGGCTCGCGAGGCTGGCGTCGAACGTCGACGCGCCGACGCCGTCGTACACCGCCGCCACCCCGTCGCCACCGGTCAGTTCCCGGATCGATGCGCCGAACTCGGCGGGGTCGTCGGGGTAGTCGAGTACCTCCACGGCGCCCGCCCGGCGGGACAGCTCGGCCTTCTCGCGCGTCGACACCGTGGTGATAACCCGCACGGCCATGCTGGTGGCCCATTGCGTGAGGATCAGGCCGACCCCGCCTGCCCCGGCGTGCAGCAGCACCGTGTCGCCCTGCTGTACCGGGTACGTGGACTTGATCAGGTAGTGGGCGGTCATGCCCTTCAGCAGCGACGACGCGGCCACCTCCGCGGGCACGCCGTCGGGCACGTACGCGACGAAATCGGCTGGTGCGACGCAGAACTCGGCATAGGCGCCGTCCGCCTGTGCCGTGACCACCCGGTCGCCGACGCTGAGCGCGGCGACGTCGTCCCCGACCGCGGCGATGGTGCCGCACACCTCGGTGCCAACCACGAACGGCACCTCGCGCGGGTACTGACCGGAGCGGAAGTAGGTGTCGATGAAGTTGACGCCGATGGCTTCGGCCTTGATCAACACCTGGCCCGGGCCGGGGGAGGGTTGCGGCTTCTCGACATAGTTCAGGACTTCGGGACCGCCGGTTTCGGCGACTTCGATGGCGTGCATGCCACCTATCATTCCAAGGTGAAACTCGCCAGGCCCGATGTCCGCCATCCCCGCATCGTCTTCGCAGGTTGCCGCGCCCTCGTCGAGGGGGACGGCGACGACGACGGCTTGGTCGAGGCGCTGCGGGCGCGCGGACTGCACGCCCGCTGGCTGGCTTGGGACGATCCCGAGACGGAGCGTGCGGATCTGGTCGTCCTGCGCGCCACGTGGGACTACATCGACCGGCGCGACGAGTTCCTGGCCTGGACGCGGCGGGTGCCCAACCTGCTGAACGCGCCGGACGTGGTGGCCTGGAACGTCGACAAGCGCTACCTGGCCGACCTCGCTGCGGCCGGGGTGCCGACGGTGCCGAGCCGCTTCTTCGGCCCCGGCGAAGCGGTGGACCCGTTTGGTGGCGAGGTCGTGGTCAAACCCGCGGTCGGTGCGGGATCCTTTGGTGCACAACGTTTCACCGATGCCGACGCGGCGCGCGCGCACGCCGCGGCGCTGCAGTCCGACGGACGCACCGTGCTGGTGCAGCCCTACGATCCGCGGATCGCCGACGGCGAGACGGCGCTGGTCTTCCTCGCCGGTCGCCAGTCGCACGCGTTCACCAAGGGTCCGATCCTGCCTGCACCGGGAAGCAAGCCAGTCTTCGACGACAGCGGAACATACGCAGAGGAGTCGTTGCGGCCCGCCGACCCCGACTTCGAGCTGTGGGACGTCGGGCATGCCGCGTTGGCCGCCGCGGCAGCGCACCTGGGCATCGCGGCGTCGGAATTCCTCTACGCCCGCGTCGACGTCATCGGCGGGCGGCAGGACCCGCGGCTGCTGGAGTTGGAACTGGTCGAGCCGTCGCTGGGCTGGCGCCAGCTCGGCGACGCCGACCGTGGCTTGCAGCAGCGCGAGTTCGCGCTCGCCGTCGAGTCAGCGCTCGACCGGCTCGGGCTCGGCCCGTTCTCGCATCGACGCCCATAGCGCCGCGGTGGCTGCCGTGCACGCGGCCGCCCCGGCGACGTGGACGGCAACGAGCGCGGCAGGCACGCCCGTGAAGAACTGCACGGCGCCGACGAGACCCTGCGCGCAGACGAGCGCCACCAGCACGGCCCAGCGCAGCCCGACGGGCCGCGGCGCGCGCACCGCGAGAAGTGCGAAACCCGTGGCGACGACGAGCGACAGGTACGCGATCAACAGCGTCGAGTGCAGGTGCACCAATGTGGTGATCTCGACCTGCAACCGCGGCACGGGCTGTTCGACGCTCTTGTCGCCGGCATGCGGCCCAGCACCCGTCACCAGCGTTCCGGTGACGAGTACGGCCGAGAGCGTGACGGCGATGAGCACGGTCAACCAGCGCAACGGCTTCGGCACGCGCAGCGCGGGGACCCCGTCATCGGATTCGCCGATCTTCACGTACAGCAGCACCGCGAGCCAGACCATCGTCATCGAGGCGATGAGGTGGATCGCGACGGTCCACCACAGCAGCCCGGTCAGCACCGTGATTCCGCCGATCACCGCCTGCACGACCGTCGAGGCGGGCATCAGCCAGGCGTAGAACAGGACCTCGCGGCGGCGGCGGGCACGCGTCACCGTGAGCACCGCCAGCGCCGCGGTGAGCACGACGAGGAAGGTGATCATCCGGTTGCCGAACTCGACGGCCTGATGGATCACTGGGACCTCGGCGACGGGGACCGGCGTGAAGCTGCCGGGGAAGCATTGCGGCCACGTGGGGCAGCCGAGGCCGGATGCGGTTACGCGGACGATCGCGCCGGTGACGGCGATGCCGCCCTGAGTCAGAATGACCGCGAATGCCACCAGCCGCTGCGTCCGCAGGCTCGGCATCGGCAGCACGTCCACCAGTCGCAGCAACAACCGTCCGACGGGCATCGCCCGATCGTAGAGCATCCCAACTACGACCTGTAGTAGTGGGAGTCGCTGGTGACCGTGCTCAGGTGAAGCGGAACCAGCGCAGCGCGGCTACCGCCGCCACGCCGCCCCACACCGCGAGCACCGCGATGCCGAACCAGTCCACGGACGGCGTCATCGCTTGCGTCAGCGCCTCGGTCAGCGCGCCGGATGGCGTCAGCCTCGCCACCCATTGCACGCCGTGCGAGACCATGCCGCCGCCGAGGGTCAGCGCGCCGAGGCCCGCGAAGACGAACCACAGCAGGTTGGCCACCGCCAGCACGATCTCCGCGCGCAGGGTGCCGCCGAGCAGCAGGCCCAGCGCGGCGAACCCGGCGGTGCCGAGCGCGATGATCACCGCGCCAAGGGCCAGCCCCGCGATTGCGGGCCGCCAGCCCAGCGCAAACCCGATGGCGCCCAACAGAATCGACTGCAGGAAAACGACCGTGACCACGGCAAGCGACTTGCCCGCGATGATGCCCCACACCGGAAGGGCCGTGGCGCCCAGTCGTTTCAGTGCGCCGTAGCGCCGGTCGAACGCCACAGCGATGGCCTGACCGGTGAAGGCCGTCGAGATCACCGCGAGTCCCATGATCGCCGGCGCGAACGTGGCCGCCCGGTTGTCCCCGAACGAGCCAAGCGGCAGCAATGTCAGGCCCACCAGCAGTGTGATCGGGATGAACATCGTCAGCAGCAGCTGTTCGCCGTTGCGCAGCAGCAGCTTCAGCTCCAGGCCGAACTGCGCGGTCAGCATCTTGGGCACCGTCGCGGGCCGCGGGTCCGGGGTGAAGGTGCCCGCGGCGAAGCGCTCGGTCATGCCACCGTCCCACTCCCACTCGCCGAGACTGCTGGGAGATCGCGATTTTGCACGATTTCGCGATCTGCCAGCAGTCTCGATGCTTGCGAGGTGGCGTTCACGGGCGAAGCTCCCGTCCGGTCAGATCGAGGAAGACGTCCTCGAGGCTGCGCTGCTCGACGCGCATGTCGGTGGCCAGCACGTTGAGCCGCGCGCACCACGCCGTCACCGTAGCCAGCACCTGCGGGTCGACGTGACCCTCGACCAGATACTCGCCGGGCATCGTCTCGATGGCCTTGTAGCTCTCGGGAAGAGCCGAAATGAGCAGGGAAAGATCGAGTTTCGGGGGAGCGGAGAAGCGCAGCTGATTCTCGGCGCCGCGGCCCATCAGTTCGGCGGGGGTTCCGGTGGCCACCGCTACGCCGTGGTCGATGATCATCAGCCGGTCGGCCAGCTGCTCGGCCTCGGTGAGCTGGTGGGTGGTGAGGACGACGGTGACGCCGTCGCGGCGAAGGCCATCGATCAACTCCCACACGACGATTCGGGCGTGTGCGTCCATGCCCGCGGTCGGCTCGTCGAGGAATACCAGCTCGGGCCTGCCGACCACCGCGCAGGCCAGTGCGAGGCGTTGCTGTTGGCCGCCAGAGAGCCGCCGGTAGGTGGTACGGGCCGACTCCGTCAGGCCGAGGACGTCCATCAGCCACGCCGGGTCGAGCGGGTTGGCGGAGTACGCGGCGACCAGGTCGAGCATCTCGCCGGCCCGCGCCGCCGGATAGCCGCCGCCGCCCTGCAGCATGACGCCGATGCGCTCGCGCAGCCGGGCGTTGTCGGCGACGGGATCGAGCCCGAGGATCTCGATGCTGCCCGCGTCGGGCCGGATGAAGCCCTCGCACATCTCGACGGTGGTGGTCTTACCCGCACCGTTCGGCCCGAGAAGCGCGAATATCTCGGCGCGCTGCACGTCGAGGTCGAGCCCGTCCACCGCCGTCGTCGACCCGTACCGCTTCGTCACGCCGCGCAGCAGCACGACGGCATCGGAACGGGAGCTCACGGGGATTCAGCGTAGGCGTCCGGCTTTGGCACCGGTGTTGCCGGTGGCCCAGACACCGGCCCGGAAACGGTGCCGACCGGCGGCCCGGCGCCGTTGGTGTCCGGCAGTGGCCGCCACGGCAGCCTGCGGTAGGTGATGGCGATGAGGATCGCGACGATGACCGCGCTCGCGAGCGTCGCGTCGACGATCTGGAACAAGGCGAACCGGTCGCCGTTGGCCGTCGGCCCGAAGATGCCCACGACCAGCGTGATCGCGATGGTGGTGCCGCGGAAGCCGGGTCGCGTCGCCCAGGCGGCCAACGGGATGATCGCCCACAGCAGGTACCACGGCTGCACCACGGGGAACAGCAGCACGGTGGCGCCCAGTGCGACGCCGAGTCCGCCGACCGGGTGCAGCCGTCCGCGCAGCACGGCCAGCAGCAGGTACGAGACCAGAATTGCGATGATGATCACACCGATGGCGCGGGTGAGGCCGAGGACCGCGGTGGTGTGGTCGCCGAGCCCGAGCAGGATGCCCACCTGACCCGTGCCGAGCGCGAGCAGCGTCGGTGGCGACATCCACGACCGCACGACGTTGGCCGTGCCCAGCGTGAACACCCAGCCGAAGCCAAGGCCGCTGGCCCAGCCGACCAGCGCGATCACCGCCAGTGACACGGCGGCCAGCGACCCGCCCGCGATGAAGAACGCCTTCAGGGTGCCGCCCCACCGGCATGCCAGCGCCATCGCCACGAACCCGATGGCCAGCAGCGACGGCAGCTTCACCTGTGAGGAGAGTGCGATCAGCACCGTGCCCGCGATCAGCATCGACATCGGCTTCCACCGGGCCCACTCGTCACGGTGGCCGGGCCAGTGCAACGGTCGCGGGACCAGCGGCCGGGCGGCGTCCACACCGCGCAGGGCGAACTCGGTTCCGGCCAGCATCAGGCCCAGCATCAGGGCCTCGTTGTGGATGCCCGCGACCAGGTGCATGAACAGCAGCGGGTTGCACGGGCCAAGCCACAGCGCGCTGACCTCCGCCACGCCGCACCGCCGCGCCAATCGCGGTGTCGCCCAGACGATCAGACCGACGCCCAGCAGGACGATCACGCGGTGGAAGAGCACGGCGGCGACGATGTTGTCGCCGGTGACGGCGGAAATGCTGCGGCCGACCCACAGGAACAGCGGGCCGTACGGCGCGGGCGTATCGCGCCACAGGCTGGGGACCGACAGCGTGAAGACGTGATCGAGACCGAGACCCGGTGCGGGGCCGACGCGGTACGGGTCGAGCCCTAGCCGGGCGATCTGGCTCTGCGCCAGATAGGAGTAGACGTCCTTGCTGTACATCGGCGGCGCGATCAGCAGCGGCAGTGCCCACAGCAGCAGGGTGCGGTCCAGTTGGCTGCGCGACATGCGGCGGTTGCCGAGGGCGAAGCGGCCCAGCATGAGCCAGGCCAGCGCCATCATCACCGCGCCGGTGGTGGTCATGGTCAGCGAGACGGTCTGGATGCGGGACGGCAAGTTCAGCAGCCGCACCCCGAAGGTGGGATCCTGGACGACGGGTCGTGCGCCAGCTCCGAGCGCTCCGATCGCCATCAGCACCGTGCCGGTGGCGCCGAACACCCGGGTGCGACGCAGCGCGGCCACCTCTGCGGCGATGAGTGGCGATCCGACGGTCGACTCGTCGGCGTGCCAGCGGGCGACGGCCGTGCTGAGGGACCGTAGGCGGGCGGCCATCACAGCAGCGTAGCCATTCGCCGTTGTAAGGGTGGCCTTGCTAGCACGGCTTGCTGAATTCCGTCACAATGGTGTTGTGAAATTCCGTTCGGAGACTACGAGCGCGACTGCCGTCGTGCCCGCGTCCACCGGCGGAGTCGTGCCGACCCCTGACGGCCACACCCGGCAAGCGATCGTCGCGCTGCTCCTCGAGGGCCCCGTCACCGCCGGTCAAATCGGTGAACGGCTGGGTATCTCCGCCGCGGGCGTGCGCAGGCACCTCGACGCGCTCACCGACGCGGGCGACGCGGAATCGAACGCCGCGGCCATCTGGCAGCACAACGGCCGAGGCAGGCCCGCCAAGCGGTACCGGCTCACGGCCGCAGGACGCGCCAAGCTCGGTCACACCTACGACGACCTGGCGATCGCCGCGATGCGGCAGCTGCGCGAGATCGGCGGCGACGAAGCCATCCAGACGTTCGCGCGCCGTCGCATCGACAAGATCCTGGCCGGGGTGTCCGATGCCGCCGACGGTGACGTCGAGGGTGCGGCCGACCGGGTCGCGTCCGCGCTGACCGACGCCGGCTACGCCACCACCACCACGCCGGTCACCGGGCCGGTGGGCGGAGTGCAGATCTGTCAGCACCACTGCCCGGTGTCGCATGCGGCCGAGGAGTTCCCCGAGCTCTGTGAGGCCGAGCGCGAGGCCTTCGCCGAGATCCTCGGCACGCACGTCCAACGGCTGGCCACCATCGTCAACGGTGACTGCGCCTGCACCACCCACGTACCGATCAGTCCCGAGAAGCAACTGTCCATCTCGCCCAAGACCCACCAAGGAGCGTCGACATGACGACCACACCGGAGACGCAACTCAGCCAAGAGGAGACCATCGCCTCGCTGGGCAACTACGGCTACGGCTGGTCCGACTCGGACGTCGCCGGCGCCAGCGCACAGCGCGGGCTTTCCGAAGCCGTGGTGCGCGACATCTCGGCGAAGAAGAGCGAGCCCGAGTGGATGCTCGAGGACCGGCTCAAGGCGCTGAAGACGTTCTACAAGAAGCCGATGCCGAACTGGGGTTCCAACCTCGAGGGCATCCACTTCGACAACATCAAGTACTTCGTGCGGTCGAGCGAGAAGCAGGCCGCGACGTGGGACGACCTGCCCGCCGACATCAAGAACACCTACGACCGGCTCGGGATCCCCGAGGCGGAGAAGCAGCGCCTGGTCTCCGGTGTCGCGGCCCAGTACGAGTCCGAGGTGGTCTACCACTCGATCCGCGAGGACCTGGAGGCGCTCGGCGTCATCTTCCTCGACACCGACTCGGGTCTGCGTGAACACCCCGAGCTGTTCAAGGAGTACTTCGGCACGGTCATCCCGGCCGGTGACAACAAGTTCTCCGCGCTGAACACGGCGGTGTGGTCGGGTGGCTCGTTCATCTACGTGCCGAAGGGCGTGCACGTCGACATCCCGCTGCAGGCCTACTTCCGGATCAACACCGAGAACATGGGTCAGTTCGAGCGGACGCTGATCATCGTCGACGAGGGTGCCTACGTGCACTACGTCGAGGGATGTACCGCGCCGATCTACAAGAGCGACTCGCTGCACTCCGCGGTGGTCGAGATCATCGTGAAGCCCGGCGGACGCTGCCGCTACACCACCATCCAGAACTGGTCGAACAACGTCTACAACCTGGTCACCAAGCGTGCTCGGGCAGAAGCAGGCGCCACCATGGAGTGGGTCGACGGCAACATCGGCTCCAAGGTCACCATGAAGTACCCGGCCGTCTGGATGACCGGTGAGCACGCCAAGGGCGAGGTGCTCTCGGTGGCATTCTCGGGCCCGGGCCAGCACCAGGACACCGGCGCCAAGATGCTGCACCTGGCGCCGAACACGTCGAGCAACATCGTGTCGAAGTCGGTGGCCCGCGGCGGCGGCCGCGCGTCCTACCGTGGCCTGGTTCAGGTGAACAAGGGTGCCCACGGCTCCCGTTCCAGCGTGAAATGCGATGCGCTGCTGGTCGATACGATCAGCCGCAGCGACACCTACCCGTATGTCGACATCCGTGAGGACGACGTCACGATGGGTCACGAGGCGACGGTGTCGAAGGTCAGCGAGGATCAGCTGTTCTATCTGATGAGCCGCGGCATGACCGAGGACGAGGCGATGGCCATGGTGGTGCGTGGCTTCGTCGAGCCGATCGCCAAGGAACTCCCGATGGAGTACGCGCTGGAACTCAACCGACTGATCGAGCTGCAAATGGAGGGCGCGGTCGGATGACCCCTCAGAATCTGACGGAGTCATTGGAGGGGCGCACCAAGGGCGAGCTGTTCACGTCGTTCGACGTCGACGCCTTCGAGGTACCCGGTGGCCGCGACGAACTGTGGCGCTTTACCCCACTCAAGCGGTTGCGCGGATTGCACGACGGCACCGCGGCCGTGACCGGAAGCGCGCTCATCGAGGTCAGTGACCGCCCCGGTGTGACGGTGGAATCCGTTCGCCGCGGTGACGAACGGCTCGGCCGGGCCGGCGTTCCCGCCGATCGGGTTGCCGCACAGGCCTTCTCCTCGTTCGACCAGGCGACCATCGTCACCGTGGCGCGGGGTGCGACGCCCGAGCAGCCGATCGAGATCACGCTGACCGGTCCGGGCGAGGGTGCGACGGCGTACGGCCACCTCCAGATCCGGGTCGAGGAACTGGCGGAGTCCGTGGTCGTCATCGACCAGCGCGGCAGCGGAACCTACGCCGACAACATCGAACTCATCGTCGGCGACGCCGCCCGGTTGACCGTGGTGTCGATCTCCGACTGGGCCGACGACGCGGTCTACGTCAGCACTCATCACGCAACGCTGGGCAAGGACGCGGTGCTGAGGCACGTCGCGGTCACCCTCGGTGGGGACGTGGTGCGGCTGACTGCTCGGACGCGGTTCGAGGCGCAGGGCGGTGACGTCGAAATGCTCGGGCTGTACTTCGCCGACGACGGACAGCACTTCGAGTCGCGCTTGCTGGTCGACCACGCACAGCCGAACTGCCGCTCCAACGTGCTGTACAAGGGTGCGCTGCAAGGTGATCCGGACTCCAAGAAGCCCGACGCCCATACCGTCTGGATCGGCGACGTGCTGATCCGCGCGGAGGCCACCGGCACCGACACCTACGAGGCGAACCGCAACCTGGTGCTCACCGACGGCGCCCGCGCCGACTCGGTGCCCAACCTCGAGATCGAGACGGGCGAGATCCGCGGAGCCGGACACGCCAGCGCCACGGGGCGTTTCGACGACGAGCAGCTGTTCTACCTGCGTGCCCGCGGCATTCCCGAAGACCAGGCCCGACGGCTGGTGGTGCGCGGCTTCTTTGGCGAGATCATCGCCAAGATCGCCGTGCCCGACATCCGCGAGCGCCTCACCGACGCCATCGAACACGAACTAGCGATTACCGAATCGAGAATCAACTGATCATGACCACACTCGAAATCAAGGACCTGCACGTCTCCGTCACCTCCGCCGACGAGGGCGACATCCCCATCCTCAAGGGCGTCGACCTCACCGTGCGCTCGGGCGAGACCCATGCGGTGATGGGCCCCAACGGTTCCGGCAAGTCGACGCTGTCCTACGCGATCGCCGGGCACCCGAAGTACGTCGTGACGTCGGGGTCGATCACCCTGGACGGCGAGAACGTCCTGGACATGAGCGTCGACGAACGCGCACGGGCCGGCCTGTTCCTCGCCATGCAGTACCCGATCGAAGTACCCGGCGTCTCGATGTCGAACTTCCTGCGCACGGCCGCCACGGCGGTCCGCGGCGAGGCACCCAAGCTGCGGCACTGGGTCAAGGAGGTCAAGACCGCGATGACCGACCTCGACATCGACCCGGCGTTCTCCGAACGCAGTGTCAACGAAGGGTTCTCGGGTGGCGAGAAGAAGCGCCACGAAATCCTGCAACTCGGTCTGCTGAAGCCCAAGATCGCGATCCTCGACGAAACCGACTCCGGTCTGGACGTCGACGCGCTGCGCATCGTCAGCGAAGGCGTCAACCGCTACGCCGAGGCGGAGCACGGCGGCGTCCTGCTGATCACCCACTACACCCGCATCCTGCGCTACATCCAGCCGCAGTTCGTGCACGTGTTCGTCGGCGGCCGGATCATCCAGTCCGGTGGGCCCGAGCTCGCCGACGAGCTGGAAGAGAACGGCTACGAGCGCTTCACGCAGGCCGCGGCCAGCGGAGCCTGAGGGGACGCGTCATGACGATTCAGGCCGCCGGCCAGCTCGATCTGACGGACCTGTCCAGGATCCGGGCCGACTTCCCGATTCTGCACCGGGTGATGCGCGGTGGAAATCAGCTGGCCTACCTGGATTCCGGCGCAACGTCGCAGCGCCCGCTGCAGGTGCTCGACGCCGAGCGGGAGTTCCTCTCCACCTCGAACGGTGCGGTGCACCGCGGCGCCCATCAGTTGATGGAGGAGTCCACCGACGCCTACGAGCAGGGCCGTGAGGACATCGCGTCCTTCGTCGGTGCCGACACCGACGAGTTGGTGTTCACCAAGAACGCCACCGAGTCGATCAACCTGGTGTCGTATGCGTTGGGCGACAACCGCTTCGAGCGCGCCATCGGACCGGGTGACGTCATCGTCACCACCGAGCTCGAACACCACGCGAACCTGATCCCGTGGCAGGAGCTGGCCCGTCGCACCGGAGCCACCCTGCGCTGGTACGGCGTGACCGACGACGGCCGGATCGATCTGGACTCGCTGCAACTCGACGAGCGCGTCAAACTCGTTGCGTTCAGCCACCATTCGAACGTCACCGGCGCCATCGCGCCGGTCGCCGAGCTGGTGTCGCGGGCCAAGGCCGTCGGTGCGCTGACGCTGCTGGATGCGTGCCAGTCGGTGCCGCACCAGCCCGTCGACTTCCACGCCCTCGACGTCGACTTCGCCGCGTTCTCGGGCCACAAGATGCTGGGGCCCAACGGGATCGGCGTGCTGTACGGCCAGCACGAGCTGCTCAACGCCATGCCGCCATTCATCACCGGTGGCTCCATGATCGAGACCGTCACCATGGAGGCCACCACGTACGCACCCGCGCCGCAGCGGTTCGAGGCGGGCACGCCGATGACGTCGCAGGTCGTCGGGTTGGCGGCCGCGGCGAGGTATCTCACCGCCATCGGCATGGACGTCGTCGAGGCCCATGAGAACGAATTGGTCGCGGCCGCACTCGAAGGCTTGCGTTCGGTCGAGGGCGTGCGCGTCGTCGGCCCCGATTCCCTCGAGCACCGCGGGTCGCCGGTGAGCTTCGTGGTGGACGGAATTCACGCGCACGACGTCGGCCAGGTGCTCGACGACGAGGGCGTGGCGGTCCGGGTCGGACACCACTGCGCATGGCCGCTGCACCGCAGGTTCGGCATCGCTGCCACCGCGCGGGCGTCGTTCGCGGTCTACAACACACTCGACGAGGTCGACCGGCTGGTCGCGGGTGTCAAGCGAGCCGTCGAGTTCTTTGGCAGGCCGTAAGTGCGCATGGAGCAGATGTATCAGGAAGTGATCCTCGATCACTACAAGCGGCCGCACCACCGTGGGCTGCGCGAGCCCTTCGGCGCGGAAGTGCACCACGTCAATCCGACGTGCGGTGACGAGGTGACGCTGCGGGTGGCGCTCGCCGACGACGGCGAGCACGTCGCCGACGTGTCCTACGACGGGCAGGGCTGCTCGATCAGCCAGGCGGCGACGTCGGTGCTCGCCGACCAGGTGATCGGCCAGACGGTCGGGGATGCGCTCAAAACTGTCGCGGCGTTCACCGAGATGATCTCCTCGCGCGGAAACGTCGAGGGCGACGAGGACGTGATCGGCGACGGCATCGCGTTCGCAGGCGTGGCCAAGTACCCGGCACGGGTGAAATGTGCGTTATTGGGATGGATGGCGTTTAAGGACGCGGTCGCGCAGGCATCCCACACCGAAGACGGCGATGGAGGAAAGCGATGAGCGAGACGACCACGGGCACCAGCGAAGCGAGCGGGGAATCACTGCCGAGCGACGCGAGCGCGGCGTCCTTCCAGCCCAGCGAGGAGCTGCTGGCCGACCTCGAAGAGGCGATGCGTGACGTCGTCGATCCCGAACTCGGCATCAACGTCGTCGACCTCGGCCTGGTCTACGGTCTCAACGTCGACAAGGAGGGCCCGGGCGCGGTGGCGTTGATCGACATGACGCTCACCTCGGCGGCCTGTCCGCTCACCGACGTCATCGAGGATCAGTCACGCACCGCCCTCGTCGGGGCCGGCCTGGTCAGCGACATCAAGATCAACTGGGTGTGGAACCCGCCGTGGGGCCCGGACAAGATCACCGAGGACGGCCGCGAGCAACTGCGGGCGCTCGGTTTCACCGTCTAACCGTCGCTAAGGCGGTCACAATCACTCTGTGATCACCGTCCCGGCCCCGGTATGGCGGGGTGGTCGCGTGACGAGGGCAGCGACGGTCGGCGTCGTTGTCGGGCTCTTCTTCGGGGCGTTGGCGCTTCTCGACTCAGGATTCCTGCTGGCCGCCGTGATCGTGTTCGTCATCCTTGGCGTCGCATGGGGAATCGTCATGGCTCGCCGGATGGGCCGATATTGGCCTGGCGCAAGGGATCTGGGCGGCGAACAACGTGTGGCGGTCGTACGGGCCGCCCGGCGCGGTGAGCGAATCTCCGATCCGCGGCTCGCGCAGGCGGTCATCGACTACTGCGACGGCCTACATGCGGCTGCCGACCGCGGTCGACTCTTTCGGTGGTTGATCTGGCTGGTCCTGGCGGTGGCCGCGGCATTGGCGGTATGGGACACGGTGGCGGGATCGAGGCGGGACAGTGTGGCGTCGTGTGTGTATCTCGGGTTACTGCTGATCGATGTCTTCTGGTGGCCCAAACGTCAGGCGCAGCTGCTGACCAATGCCGATCGCGCTGCAGAGATGGCTCGCGAGTGCTTGGACGTGTAACGCTCGAGCCCGTTGGATGAACACAGTTCGTATCGAGCCTGGGAGAGGGGCGCCATGGACAGCGGGATGGACAGTGGGATCGACTACGTCGCAACCCGTCGACAGCTGCGCGGCATCGCCGAGAGCCTGATCGCCGGCCCCCAGCACCGGGCGGCGGGCACCATCCGTCTCGCCGTGCGGCAGGACGGGTTCGTCGGCGTCGCGCTTCCACTCGCCGTGCATGGCACCGAGTTCACTTGGCAGGACGGCAGCGCACCGCTGGCCGGTAGCAGCCCGGGCGCGCTCGCCGCGGCCGCGGGCGTTCGGTTCGGGCCGCCCGAGGGCGTCTACGAGATCGACGACCCGCTGGCCGCCGACGCGGTGCTCGACATCCACCCCGAGGCCGCCGCACTGCTCCACAGGAGTTTGTACGCGGGCGGCTTCGCGTTGAAACAGTTTCTGCCCGAACAACATCCGGTGCTGTGGCCGGAGCACTTCGACGTCGCGGTCACCGACAGCGAGGTCAACTACGGTGTGTCCGCGGGCGATTCGTATCACCCCACGCCGTACGTCTACGTCGGCCCGTGGACGGCCCGCACCGGCACGTTCTGGAACGCGCCGTTCGGCGCCGTGCGGAGCCTGGACCCAACGCACGACGTCAACGAACTCGCCGACGACATCACCGACTTCTTCGATCGCGCGCGAGAACATCTCGGGAGCAACGCGTGAACACGGCGGGCACCGTCGACGAAGCTCCGCTGATCGACGCCTTGCGCGAGGGTGACGAACGGGCCTTCGCCACCCTCGTCGACCAACACACCCCTGCGTTGCTTCGGGTCGCCAGGGGCTACGTGCCGAGCCGCGAGATCGCCGAAGAGGTGGTCCAGGAGGCGTGGATCGCCCTGCTGAAGGGCATCGACGGGTTCGAGGGGCGCTCATCGCTGCGGACCTGGTTGTTCGCCGTGATGATCAACATCGCCAAGGCGCGCGGGATACGCGAACGCCGCGATTCCGATGCGGCCATCGCCGCGTACACCGGTGGCACCGTCGATCCCGCGCGGTTTCGCGGGAGCGACGATCCGTGGCCCGGCCACTGGCGCGAGGACGCCGTGCCCGCCGCGTTTCCGGAGACACCCGAGGGATCGGTACTCGGCGACGAACTGGTCGGCGTTGCGCGGCGTGGCCTCGACGGATTGCCTGACCGGCAGCGGATCGTCGTGACGCTGCGCGACATGCTCGGGTTCGACTCCGCCGAGGTGTGCGAAATGCTCGACATCAGCGTGGCCAATCAACGGGTGCTGCTGCATCGCGGGCGCGCCGCCGTGCGAGCCGTCCTCGAGGATTATTTGGAAGAGGTGTCCTGATGATGGACTGCAACGAACTCGTCGAACTCGTCACCGCCTATCTCGACGGGTCGCTCGACCCGGACACCCGCGAGCGCTTCGACATGCATCTCGTCGAATGCGACGGCTGTGAGAACTACCTGCAGCAGTTCCGCGAGACGGTGCGCGCCGTTGGTGGTGTCCGTGACGACGAACTGGATCCGGCCTACCGTGCCCGCCTGCTCGACGCGTTCAAGAACTTCGGCTGAATGAGCGCAACGGAATCGAACCGGTCGGCGGCGGTGTTGTACCGGTCCGTGGCTCTCGACGATCGCGTGACCGACCTGTTCCAGCCGTTGAGCGTGCGGTCGCTGACGGTCCGCAACCGGTTCGCGATGGCCCCCATGACGCGTAGGGCGTCGCCCGACGGGATACCGGGAGCAGACGTCGCCAAGTACTACGCCCGCCGGGCCGCGGGCGGCGTGGGGCTGATCATCACCGAGGGAATCCGGCTGGCGCAGCCGGAAGCAGGCTGGCCCGCCAGCATCCCCACCATCGCAGGCGACGACGTGCTGGCCGGCTGGCGAGCGGTGACCGCAGCGGTGCACGGACATGGCGGCGCGATCGCCGCGCAGCTGTGGCATCAGGGCGCCGAACGCGGCGACGCCGACGGGATCGCCCCGGTGAGCCCGTCGGGGGTCAACAGTGCCGGCGAACCGCGGGGGCGGGCGCTGCGCACCGATGAACTCGCCGGTGTCGCCGACTCGTTCGCCCAAGCCGCCCGCAACGCCCGCGACGCCGGCTTCGATGCCGTCGAACTGCATGGCGCGCATGGCTATCTGCTCGACGAATTCCTGTGGGCTAAGACGAATCTGCGCACCGACGGCTACGGCGGTGAGCTGGCCGACCGGACCCGGTTCCCGACCGAAGTGGTCGCGGCGGTGCGCGCGGCCGTCGGGCCGGACTACCCGATCATCTTCCGGTTCTCGCAGTGGAAGCAGACCGACTACGCCGCGTCGATCGCCGACGATCCGACGGAGCTGCAAGAGCTGTTGGCGCCGCTGGTCGACGCCGGCGTGGATGTTCTGCACCCGTCGACGCGCAGGCACTACAAGCCGGCGTTCCCGGACGCCGACCCCGAACTGAGCCTGTCCGGATGGACCAAGAAGGTCACCGGTGTCCCAGTGATCGCGGTCGGCTCGGTGGGCCTGGAGACGGAGTTCACGCCGGGACGGGCCGGCGGGCGGATCCCGCCGGCGCCCGTCGACCGGTTGCTCGATCAGTACGCCGCGGGGGAGTTCGACGTCGTCGCGATCGGGCGGGCGCTGCTGGCCGACCCGACGTGGGTGAACCGGCTGCGTGATGGTTCGCTTGACGGGTTCGAAGGGTTTGACGCCGAAACCGCGTTGGCTCGGCTGAGTTAGCCGCGCGTTCACAGGGAACAACCAGGTAAACCGCAACGTTAGGAGAGGCGTGAGCACGCAAGACATCACCGCAGAAGAATTCAATGCCACCGTCACCGACAACGAGATCGTGTTGGTCGACTTCTGGGCGTCCTGGTGCGGGCCGTGTCGTGCGTTCGCGCCGACGTTCGCCGCGTCGTCGGAGAAGCATCCCGACGTGGTCCACGGCAAAGTCGACACCGAGGCCGAACAGGGTCTGGCCGCAGCCGCCGAGATCCAGGCGATCCCCACCCTGATGGCGTTCAAGAAGGGCCACATGGTGTTCCGGCACTCCGGCATGCTGCCCGCCGATCAGCTGGACGACATCATCACCAAGATCAAGGACTTCGACGTCGAGGCCGCGATCGCTGAGCAGGGCGACACCCAACAGGCGTAACGGCGGGGCCGCGCGCGGCACGCTATAACGTGCTTTGTCGTGACCGAACAGAACGCCCAGCAACCGCTAGTCCTCGTCGACCACCCGAGACCGAACGTGGCGTTGGTCACGTTGAACCGGCCGGAGCGGATGAACTCGATGGCGTTCGACGTCATGGTGCCGCTGAAGAAGGCCCTCGACGAGCTCAATCACGACAACGACACGCGCGTCGTGGTGCTCACCGGCGCCGGCCGCGGGTTCTCCTCCGGTGCCGACCACAAGTCGGCCGGATCCGTCCCACACGTCGACGGTCTGACTCGTCCGACCTTCGCGTTGCGGTCGATGGAGGTGCTCGACGATGTGATCTTGGCCCTACGCAAGATGCATCAGCCGGTCATCGCCGCCGTCAACGGAGCGGCCATCGGTGGAGGGTTGTGCCTGGCCCTGGCCGCGGACATCCGGCTCGCGGCCGAGGGCGCCTACTTCCGCGCTGCAGGCATCAACAACGGGCTGACGGCCAGCGAGCTCGGGCTGTCCTACCTGCTGCCACGGGCGATCGGGACGTCACGGGCGTTCGAGGCGATGCTGACCGGTCGCGACATCGACGCCCAGGAGGCCGAGCGCATCGGTCTGGTGTCGCGCACCGTGCCCGACGGCGAGCTGCTCGACGCGTGCTTCGACATGGCCGAGCGGATCGCGACGTTCTCGCGGCCGGGTATCGAGTTGACCAAGCGCACACTTTGGAGTGGACTGGACGCCGGTAGCCTGGAAGGTCACATGCAGGCCGAGGGCCTGGGCCAGCTCTTCGTGCGCCTACTCACCGCCAACTTCGAGGAAGCGGTTGCCGCGCGCGCCGAGAAGCGGCCCGCGGTCTTTACCGACGACAAGTGACCGACTAACCGATAGGGAGAAGCAGCGTGATCACCGCAACGGACCTCGAGGTCCGCGCCGGCGCGCGCACGCTGCTGTCCGTCGAGGGCGCCGCACTGCGGATCCAGCCCGGTGACCGGATCGGCCTGGTGGGGCGCAACGGTGCGGGCAAGACCACCACGATGCGAATTCTGGCAGGCGAGGGCGAGCCCTACGCGGGGACCATCGAGCGGACCGGCGAGATCGGCTACCTGCCGCAGGATCCGAGGGAAGGCGACCTCGACATGCTGGCCCGGGACCGGGTGCTCTCGGCGCGCGGCCTCGACACACTGCTCGCGGACCTGGAGAAGCAGCAGGCGATCATGGCCGAGGTGGCCGACGACGCCGCCCGCGACAAGGCAGTGCGCCGTTACGGTGAGCTCGAGGAGCGGTTCTCCGCTCTCGGCGGGTATGCCGCCGAGAGCGAGGCGGGCCGGATCTGCGCGAGTCTCGGCCTGCCGGAACGGGTTCTGACGCAGCCACTGAGGACGCTGTCGGGCGGTCAGCGGCGCCGGGTCGAACTCAGCCGCATCCTGTTCGCTGCGTCGGACACCGGGTCGGGTTCGGACACCACGCTGCTGCTCGACGAGCCGACCAACCACCTCGACGCGGACTCCATCGGCTGGCTGCGCAGCTTCCTGCAGAACCACACCGGTGGGCTCGTGGTCATCAGCCACAACGTCGAACTGCTCGCTGACGTGGTGAATCGGGTCTGGTTCCTCGACGCCGTGCGCGGTGAGGCCGACGTCTACAACATGGGCTGGCAGAAGTACCTCGACGCCCGCGCCACCGACGAGCAACGCCGTCGACGCGAACGCGCGAATGCCGAGAAGAAGGCCTCCGCGCTGCGTACCCAGGCCGCCAAGATGGGTGCCAAGGCCACCAAAGCCGTTGCCGCACAGAACATGCTGCGCCGTGCCGAGCGGATGATGTCCGAACTCGACGAGGAGCGGGTGGCCGACAGGGTCGCCAAGATCAGGTTTCCCACACCCGCGGTGTGCGGTCGCACCCCACTCGTGGGCAAGGGGCTCACCAAGACCTACGGTTCGCTGGAGATCTTCACCGGCGTCGACCTCGCCATCGACAAGGGGTCGCGCGTCGTCGTCCTCGGGCTCAACGGTGCCGGCAAGACC
This sequence comes from Mycobacterium sp. URHB0044, assembly GCF_000620625.1. Lineage (GTDB taxonomy): Bacteria > Actinomycetota > Actinomycetes > Mycobacteriales > Mycobacteriaceae > Mycobacterium. The sequence continues at coordinate 33,168 of NZ_JIAW01000011.1, forward strand.
ACCCTGCTGCGCATCCTCGCGGGGGTCGAGACGGCCGATGCGGGAGCTATCGAGCCCGGCCATGGATTGAAGCTCGGGTACTTCGCGCAGGAACACGACACGATCGACGGAATGGCGTCGGTGTGGGAGAACATCCGTCACGCCGCACCCGACACGGGCGAGCAGGACCTGCGCAGCCTGCTGGGCGCCTTCATGTTCAGCGGACCGCAGCTCGATCAGCCTGCAGGCACGCTGTCCGGTGGTGAGAAGACCCGGCTGGCGCTGGCCGGTCTCGTGGCGTCGACGGCCAACGTCCTGTTGCTCGACGAGCCGACCAACAACCTCGACCCCGCGTCGCGGGAACAGGTTCTCGACGCGTTGCGCAGCTACCAGGGCGCCGTCGTGCTGGTGACCCACGACCCGGGCGCGGCCGAGGCACTCGAACCTCAGCGCGTGGTGTTGCTGCCCGACGCGACCGAGGACTACTGGTCCGACGAATACCGGGATCTCATCGAACTGGCCTGAGGCCGCTCGCGAAAATCGTTTCGTCCCAGATTGAATGCCTTTGAACCTGGGTAGTTGACGTAAACGGGTCGGGGATACGACAGGTGGGAGACGCTTCGATGCAAGATCTGAAGAACAAGTCCCGGGATCAGTTGCTCAACGAGTTGCGCAATGCCTACGAGGGGGGCGCCAGCATCCGGACCCTGGTGGAGAAGACGGGACGCTCGTACGGTTCGGTCCACAGCATGCTGCGCGAGTCGGGGACGACGATGCGAAGCCGCGGTGGGCCCAATCACCGCAACCGGCGCTGATCACTGCTGGCGTACTGAAGCCTCGACCAGATCCAATACGGCGCTGAGCCGTTCGGGCTGGTCACCGGAAGCGAGCCGAGCCACCAGTCCGTCGAGGACGAGGTCCAGGTAGGTCTGCAACACGTCGCTCGGCACGTCGTCCCGCAGTCGTCCCGCCTGCTTCTGCCGGCGAAGGCGTTCGGTCGTCGCCACGGACAGCTCCGCTGAGCGCTCCGCCCAACCGCGATTGAACACTGGATCATTGCGCAGCTTGCGCGCGATCTCCAGCCGGGTCGCCAGCCAGTCGAACTGCTCGGGCGCGGCCAGCAGATCGCGCATCACCTGGATCAAGCCCTCCCGCGATGCCACGTCCGCCATCCGTTCCGCGTCTTCGCGTGCCAGCTCGAAGAACAAGGTGTCCTTGTCACGGAAGTGATGGAAGATGGCGCCGCGCGACAGCCCGATGGTGTGTTCGAGCCGCCGCACGGTCGCCTTGTCATATCCGTACTCGGCGAAGCACCGGCGTGCGCCGTCGAGAATCTGACGGCGCCTGGCCGCCAGATGGTCCTCGGTCACCCGGGGCAACGGAATGCCTTTTCTTCTCGGCCGCGTTCCGCGGTCAGCTCGTCTTCAGCATGTTGCGCAAGACGTACTGCAGGATGCCGCCGTTGCGGTAGTAGTCGGCCTCTCCGGGGGTGTCGATGCGCACCACCGCGTCGAACTCGACCTTGGAACCGTCGCCCTTGGCGGCGGTGACGTGCACGGTCTTCGGCGTCTTGCCCTCATTGAGTGCCTCGATGCCCGAGATGTCGAACACTTCGGTGCCGTCCAGCTTGAGGCTCGCCGCCGACTCGCCCTGCGGGAACTGCAGCGGGATGACCCCCATGCCGATGAGGTTGGAGCGGTGGATGCGCTCGAACGACTCCACGATCACCGCGCGCACGCCCAACAGGCTGGTGCCCTTGGCCGCCCAGTCGCGAGACGATCCGGAGCCGTACTCCTTGCCGCCCAACACGACCAGCGGAACGTTCTGTGCCGCGTAGTTCTGGGCGGCGTCGTAGATGAACGCCTGAGGTGCCCCTTCAGCGGTGAAGTCGCGGGTGTAGCCGCCCGACACGTCGTCGAGCAATTGGTTCTTCAGCCGGATGTTGGCGAACGTGCCCCGGATCATGACCTCGTGGTTGCCGCGGCGCGACCCGTAGGAGTTGTAGTCCTTCTTGTCGATGCCGTGTGCGTCGAGATACTGCGCGGCCGGGGTGCCCGGCTTGATGCTGCCCGCGGGGGAGATGTGGTCGGTGGTCACCGAATCGCCAAGCAGCGCAAGAACTCTGGCACCGGAGATGTCGGTCACCGGCTGCGGCTCCGGTGGCATGCCGTCGAAGTACGGTGGCTTGCGCACGTAGGTCGAGTCCGGGTTCCACTCGAAGGTGTTGCCACTCGGCGTTGGCAGGTTGCGCCACCGGTCGTCACCCTTGAACACGTCGCCGTAGTTCTTCGTGAACATCTCCGTGTTGATCGCCGAGGCGATGGTGTCGCTGATGTCCTTCTGCGTCGGCCAGATGTCCCGGAGGAATACGTCGTTGCCGTCTGTGTCCTTGCCGAGGCGGTCGGTCTCGAAGTCGAAGTCCATCGTGCCCGCCAGGGCATAGGCGATGACGAGCGGCGGAGACGCCAGGTAGTTCATCTTCACGTCGGGGTTGATGCGACCCTCGAAGTTGCGGTTGCCCGAGAGGACTGCGGTGACCGACAGGTCGTTGTCGTTGATGGCCTTGCTGATCTCATCCGACAGCGGCCCGGAGTTGCCGATGCAGGTGGTGCAGCCGTAACCGACGAGGTAGAAGCCCAGCTTCTCCAGGTACGGCCACAGGCCGGCCTTGTCGTAGTAGTCGCTGACCACCTGCGAGCCGGGCGCCATCGTCGTCTTGACCCACGGCTTGGAGGCCAGGCCCTTGTCCACGGCGTTGCGGGCCAGCAGTGCCGCGCCGATCATGACCTCCGGGTTGGAGGTGTTGGTGCACGACGTGATCGCCGCGATCGCAACGGCGCCGTGGTCGAGGATGAAGTCGCCATGCTCGTCGGAATGCACCTCCACGGGCTTGCTCGGCCGCCCGTTGGAGCCCACGGCGGCCGAGGCCACCTCGACCGCGTCGGCGTCCGCGAAAGACAGCACCGCGGGATCGCTGGCCGGGAAGCTTTCCTCGACTGCCTCGTCGAGCTTGGAGTGCTCGACCGGCATGTTTTCCTCGACGTAGTTGTGAATGTCCTTGCGGAAGGCTGTCTTTGCGTCGCTCAGCGCGATGCGGTCCTGCGGCCGCTTGGGTCCGGCGATCGATGGGACGACGTCCGACAGGTCCAGCTCGATGTACTCGGAGAACGTCGGCTCGCGCTGCGGGTCATGCCACATGCCCTGTGCCTTGGCGTAGGCCTCGACCAGAGCCAGCTGCTGCTCGCTGCGGCCGGTCATCCGCAGGTAGTCGATCGTGACGTCGTCGATCGGGAAAATCGCTGCGGTGGAGCCGAATTCGGGGCTCATGTTGCCCAGGGTGGCGCGGTTGGCCAGGGGGACCTCGGCCACGCCCTCGCCGTAGAACTCGACGAACTTGCCGACCACCCCGTGCTTGCGCAGCATCTCGGTGACGGTGAGTACGACGTCGGTGGCGGTCACGCCGGTCGGGCGTTCACCGGTCAGCTTGAACCCGACGACGCGGGGGATGAGCATCGACACGGGCTGGCCCAACATCGCCGCCTCGGCCTCGATGCCGCCGACGCCCCAGCCTAGGACGCCGAGGCCGTTCTCCATCGTGGTGTGCGAGTCGGTGCCCACGCAGGTGTCGGGGTAAGCGACACCGTCGCGCTCCATGACGACCGAGGCCAGGTACTCGATGTTGACCTGGTGGACGATGCCGGTGCCCGGGGGGACCACCTTGAAGTCGTCGAATGCGCCCTGGCCCCAACGCAGGAACTGATAGCGCTCACCGTTGCGCTCGTACTCGATCTCCACGTTGCGCTCGAACGCGTTGGCGGTGCCGAAGAGGTCAGCGATGACGGAGTGGTCGATCACCAGGTCCGCCGGGGCGAGCGGGTTGACCTTCTGCGGGTCCCCGCCAAGGTCGCCGACGGCTTCCCGCATGGTGGCCAGGTCGACGATGCACGGCACGCCGGTGAAGTCCTGCATGATCACCCGCCCGGGGGTGAACTGGATCTCGATGCTGGGGTCGGCTGACGGATCCCAGTTCGCGATGGCCTCGATGTGATCCTTGGTGATGTTCGCGCCGTCCTCGGTGCGCAGCAGATTCTCGGCGAGCACCTTGAGGCTGTAGGGGAGTTTCTCGGTTCCGGGTACCGCGTCGAGGCGGTAGATCTCGTAGTCGGAGTCCCCGACCTTCAACGTGTCGCGGGCTCCGAATGAATTCACCGAATCCTTGCTGCTCACATCAACTCCCGGTTTAGTTTTCGCCGTGACGGGCTGTGTCGAACGGCGGTGTCGATTCTAACAGTACGCTTGTCCTGTAAGCCACCACGGGGCGGTTCCCAGTCTTGTCCTCATCGGCATGGGCTGCCAGTCCACAAAGAAGGTGTGCCGTAACCTCCCCCCTGTGACCGGACCGCTCGTCATCCCGTTCCTGCCGGAGTACATCCCGCCCGACGTGGACATGAACGCGGTCAATGCTGCCGTCGCCGCCGACGGCGTGAGCGCACCCGCCGCCGACGTGCCCGCGCTCAAGCAGGTCGTGGCGGATGCGCGCGCTCAGGGCATCGACCTGAAGATCGTGGTGATTCCCACCAATCCTCCGATCGACACCCCGCTGCGCGACATCGCCACCGAGGTCGGCCAGGCCCACCCCGGCTCGACGGTGCTGGCGATCAGTCCGTTCTTCGCGGGCACGTATAGCCAGGAGTTCGACCGCGTCACTTTGGAGGCGGGTCAAGACGTGGCGAAGACCGGCAATCCGGTGCTGTCGTCGAAGAATTTCGTCGGTGAGTTGACTGCGTCGCATTTTCCGTGGACGCCATTCACGATCGTTCTGGTGCTTGGCGTCGCGCTGACTGCCGTCGCCACCCGCATGCTGCAGGTTCGGGCGCGGCGAACGGTGGACGAGCAGGACCCCGCGACGTCCTCCGACTGACGCAAAAGGCGCGCTCGGCGAATTCGAAGATCACCATTCGGTAACGCTCATTTCAATTACAAACTTGTAATTTGTTGCTGACGTTTCTTTAGCGCTTGTTGTGACGTACGGTGCAAAAGGTGCCTGTTGTTGCAGTTGTGCTTGGTGTGACTTCTGTGACAGGGCACAGACGAACGCGCCGGCACGTTCGCATCCAGCCCGAGGGAGACCAGAAGCCAATGAGACGCATCACTCGCGCCTCTGCGTCGCGGCTGTGGAGCCGATTCGGAGTGGGTTCACTCGTATTCGGAGTCCTGGTCGCTTCCGTAATCGCGCCCGGCACCGGTACCGCGGTCGCCGAACCCGGCAATCAAGAGGGAATAGCGGGGCTCGTCACCGCAGTGGCCGAGGCCAATCAGAAGCTGCAGGACCTCGGCGCCGCCATTCAGACCCAACAGGAGAGCGTGAACAAGGCGCTCGTCGACGTTCAAACAGCGCGTGACGCCGCGGTGGCCGCCCAGCAGGAGGTCGACGCGAGCCAAGCGGGTCTGTCCGATGCCACCGCCGCGATCACCGCTGCGCAACAGAGATTCGACGGATTCGCGGCGTCGACGTACATGAGCGGACCGTCGGCCTCCTACGTGACCGCCAGCGATCCCGCCGACATCATCGACACGGCGGCCACCAGTCAGACGCTGTCGCTCAGCAGCCAGCAGGTCATGGCCAACCTGCAGCGTGCCCGCACCGAGGAGTCGAATCGCGAGTCGGCGGCTCGGTTGGCGAAGCAGAAGGCCGACCAGGCGGTGCTCGACGCGCAGGCCAGCCAGGATTCGGCCGTGGCGGCGCTCACTCAGGCGCAGCAGACCTTCGGCAGTCAACAGGCCGACCTCGACCGACTGACGGCCGAACGGTCGGCGGCGCAAGCCAAGCTGGACCAGGCGCGGCAGTGGTCAGCGCCGGCGGGCAAGGCCGTACCGCAGGCTGCGGCTGCGGCGGCCGCTCCGGCTGGCGACCCCGCCGCGAACTGGGACCGTGCGCCTGCTGCAGCGGCGCCGGGCGCCTCCGACTGGGCATCGCCGTGGGACCCGACGCTGCCAGCCATCCCCAGCGCGTTCGTCAGCGGTGACCCGATCGCGATCATCAACGCGGTGCTCGGGATCGCCTCGACGTCGGCGCAGGCGACGAGCCAGATGGGTACCCAGTTCCTGCAGAAGCTCGGAATTCTGCCAACGCCAACGGGTTTCACCAACGGTGCGATACCGCGCGTCTATGGCCGAGAGGCCGCGGAGTACGTCATCAAGCGGGCGGGCTCACAGCTGGGCGTTCCCTACTCGTGGGGCGGCGGCAACGCTGTGGGTCCGAGCAGGGGCATCGACTCTGGCGCGGGCACAACCGGTTTCGACTGTTCGGGCCTGATCCTGTACGCCTTCGCCGGCGTCGGCATCAAGCTGCCGCATTATTCCGGTGCGCAATACGACATGGGCCGCAAGATCCCGTCGTCGCAGATGCGTAGGGGCGACGTGATCTTCTACGGCCCTGGCGGCAGCCAGCACGTGACGCTGTATCTCGGCGGCGGGCAGATGCTCGAGGCTCCCTACACCGGTTCGACCGTGAAGGTCTCGCCCGTACGGACCAGCGGTATGACGCCGTACGTGGTCCGTTACATCGAATACTGATGGTGATTAGCTTGCGATTGAAGTTCTTTCGTCCCGCGTGGGTGCTCGCACCGCTGGTGTGCGCGCTCGCGCTCATGGTTGGTGCGGCCGTGCCCGCGGCCGCCGAGCCCGACGACGGACAGTGGGATCCGACGCTGCCGAAGATCGTCAGCTCCGGTGCGCCCGGCGACCCGGTGGCGATCGCCAACGCCTCGTTTCAGGTCAGCCAGATCGCGCTGCAGACCACGCAGAGCCTGGGGCAGCAGTTCCTGTCGAGCATCGGCCTCGGAGGGTCTCCGGCCGCCGCCGCGATGCCCGGCGGGCGGGTGCGCGGCCCCCAGGCGATCGAGTACGTGATTCGGCGTGGCGCGTCGCAGATGGGCGTTCCGTACTCGTGGGGCGGCGGTGCGCTCAACGGTCCCAGCGCGGGCGTCGACTACGACGCGGGCAAGATCGGCTACGACTGCTCGGGGTTCACCAGATATGCGTTCGCCGGCGTGGGCGTGCAGATTCCCAAGTTCTCGGGCGACCAGTACAACACCGGCCGCAAGGTGCCGCAGTCACAGGCCAAGCGCGGAGATCTGCTGTTCTGGGGACCGGGCGGAAGCCAGCACGTCGCCATCTATCTCGGCGGCGGCAAGATGCTCGAGGCCTCGGGTAGCGCGGAGAAGGTGACCGTGAGCCCGGTGCGGATGGCAGGCTTGCAGCCCTACCTGGCGCGCATCATCGAGAGCTGACCGACACTGCCATCCGAGCGGCGACGTCGACGGATTCCGAACTGCCTGGAATAGTTGACGAGGGACGCCCGCCGAGAGGCCCGGGCGCCGCGTTGACCAGTAGGTCTGAAGTGAACCAAGTGGGAGGAAGCTGAATGACGTCACCGAGTGGGCCGCCGCAGGGCGCCGGAGGGTTCCCCGGTCCTGGCCCGGCGCAGGGCTTTACTCCCGGCTCCCAGCAGGGCCCGACCAACGGAGGGCAACCGGCAGGCGGCCTGCAGGGTGAGGTGCACACGCTGGAGCGCGCGATCTTCGAGGTGAAGCGCATCATCGTCGGCCAGGACCAGCTGGTCGAACGCATGCTGGTCGGCCTGCTCGCCAAGGGGCACGTGCTGCTCGAGGGCGTGCCAGGCGTCGCCAAGACCCTTGCGGTGGAGACGTTCGCCAAGGTCGTCGGCGGCACCTTCGCCCGCATCCAGTTCACCCCCGACCTGGTGCCCACCGACATCGTCGGTACCCGCATCTACCGGGTGGGCAAGGAAGAGTTCGACATCGAAGTCGGCCCCGTGATGGTCAACTTCCTGCTCGCGGACGAGATCAACCGTGCGCCCGCCAAGGTGCAGTCGGCACTTCTCGAGGTCATGGCCGAGCGCAAGGTGTCCATCGGCGGCAAGACCTTCCCGCTGCCAAGCCCGTTCCTGGTCATGGCGACGCAGAACCCGATCGAGCAGGAAGGCGTCTACGCCCTGCCCGAGGCCCAGCGCGACCGCTTCCTGTTCAAGCTGAACATCGACTACCCGTCGCCGGAGGAAGAGCGCGAGATCATCTACCGCATGGGTGTCACGCCGCCCACGCCGAAGCAGATCCTCGACCCCAACGACCTGCTGCGGTTGCAGAACGTCGCGGCGAACACGTTCGTGCACCACGCCCTGGTCGACTACGTGGTCCGCGTCGTCACCGCCACCCGTGAGCCCGAGAAGTTCGGCATGCCCGACGCAAAGGCGTGGATCGCCTACGGCGCCTCGCCGCGCGCTTCGCTGGGCATCATCGCCGCGTCACGTGCGCTGGCATTGATCCGTGGCCGCGACTACGTCGTCCCTCAGGACGTCGTCGAGGTCATCCCCGACGTGCTGCGGCACCGTCTGGTGCTCACCTACGATGCGCTGGCCGACGAGATCTCCGCGGAGACCGTGGTCAACCGCATCCTGCAGACTGTCGCGCTGCCTCAGGTGAACGCCATTCCGCAGCAAGGCCATTCGGTCGCGCCGGCCATGCCCGCTCCTGCGGCGGCGGCCAGCGGTCGGTGACCGGGTCGCAACGCCGGACGGTCGACCTGCCGTCCCTGCAGCGTGGCGAGATCCGCGACCCCGCCCTGTCGGCGGCACTGCGCAAGCTCGAGCTGACGGTCCGCCGCAAGCTCGACGGCGTGTTGCACGGCGACCATCAGGGGCTCATGCCGGGCCCGGGTTCGGAACCGGGCGAGTCACGCATCTACCAGCCCGGCGACGACGTTCGCCGGATGGACTGGTCGGTGACCGCGCGGACCACCACGCCGCACGTACGGCAGATGATCGCCGACCGCGAGCTCGAGACCTGGCTGGTGGTCGACGTGTCGGCCAGCCTCGACTTCGGTACCGCCGGTTGCGAGAAGCGCGACCTCGCCGTGGCCGCCGCGGCTTCCATCGCGTTCCTCAACAGCGGTGGGGGCAACCGGCTGGGCGCCGTGATCACCAACGGTGACGTCACCCGGCGGGTGCCCGCACTGTCGGGTCGCATGCACGAGCAGGAGCTGTTGCGCGCGATCGCCACCACGCCGAAGGCGCCGGTCGGGGTGCGGGGTGACCTCGCGACGGCCATCGATGCCCTGCGCAGGCCCGAACGCCGACGCGGCATGGTGGTCGTCATCAGCGACTTCCTCGGTCCGATCAACTGGATGCGGCCGTTGCGCGCCATCGCGGGGCGGCACGAGGTGCTGGGCATCGAGATCATCGACCCGCGCGACGTCGAGTTGCCCGACGTCGGCGACGTGATCCTGCAGGACACCGAATCCGGCGTCACGCGGGAGTTCACCATCGACGCGCAGTTGCGCAACGACTTCGCCAAGGCCGCGCAGGCCCACCGTGCGGAAGTGGCTCGCACGCTACGGCGCTGCGGCGCGCCGCTTCTCACACTGCGCACGGACCGGGACTGGATCGCCGACGTGGTCCGGTTCGTCGCTTCGAATCGCAAACGCGGTGCCCTGACGGGTCGCCGATGAGCGCTTGCGCGAAGAGCAGACTGGCCCCGATGAGCGCTTGCGCGAAGAGTAGACAGGCACCGATGAGCGCTGAGACCACAAGTCGCACATGAATTTACCGCTGCTCGGACCGATGACGTTGTCGGGCTTCGAACACGCCTGGTACCTCCTGTTCCTGCTGGTGGTGCTCGGTGTGGTGGGCCTCTACATCGTCGTGCAGATGGCACGGCAGAAGCGGATGCTGCGCTTCGCCAACATGGAGCTGCTGGAGAGCGTTGCCCCCAAGCGGCCCACCCGATGGCGGCACCTGCCCGCGATCCTGTTGGTGCTGTCGCTGACACTGCTGACGGTCGCCATGGCAGGGCCAACCAACGACGTCCGGATTCCACGCAACCGTGCGGTGGTGATGTTGGTGATCGACGTGTCGCAGTCGATGCGCGCCACCGACGTGTCACCGAGCCGACTGGTCGCCGCGCAGGAGGCGGCCAAGCAGTTCGCCGATCAGCTCACGCCTGGCATCAATCTGGGTCTGATCGCGTATGCCGGTACCGCAACGGTGCTGACGGCGCCGACCACCAACCGGGTGGCGACCAAGGCCGCCATCGACAAGCTGCAACTGGCCGACCGCACCGCCACGGGTGAGGGCATCTTCACCGCGCTGCAGGCCATCGCGACGGTCGGCGCGGTCATCGGCGGCGGTGATGAGGCACCGCCCGCGCGCATCGTGCTGATGTCGGACGGCAAGGAGACGGTGCCGTCCAACCCGGACAATCCGAAGGGCGCGTACACCGCTGCGCGCACGGCCAAGGATCAGGGCGTGCCGATTTCGACGGTGTCGTTCGGCACCCCGTACGGGTACGTCGAGATCAACGAGCAGCGGCAGCCGGTGCCCGTCGACGACGAGATGCTGAAGAAGATCGCCGAGCTGTCCGGGGGGAACGCCTATACGGCGTCGAGCCTGGAGCAGCTGAAGGAGGTCTTCACCACCCTGCAGGAGCAGATCGGCTACGAAACCACCAAGGGCGACGCCAGCGCAGGCTGGTTGCGGCTGGGTGCCCTGGTGCTCGCGTTAGCGGCGCTGGCGGCGCTGCTGCTCAACCGTCGACTGCCGGGCTGAGGCGCACCGCTCATTTCCCGGGTCGCCTCGCTGGAGCCGCGCTTGCGTGGACTGCCCTCCGGAGCCGATTTCGGACGGACCCCCGCGAGGCGATAGGTTGGCGGACATGCCCGAATTCGTATCGCGCTCCGTGCTGGTCACCGGCGGCAACCGCGGCATCGGACTCGCCATCGCTCAGCGCCTCGCCGCAGACGGTCACAAGGTCGCGGTCACGCACCGCGGATCGGGTGCGCCCGACGGTCTTTTCGGTGTCGTCTGCGACGTCACCGACAGCGAGGCCGTCGACCGCGCGTTCAAGGAAGTCGAAGAGCACCAGGGCGCCGTCGAGGTGCTGGTGTCCAACGCCGGCATTTCCCAGGATGCGTTCCTGATCCGGATGACCGAGGAGCGCTTCGAGAACGTCATCAACGCGAACCTCACCGGTGCGTTCCGGGTGGCCCAGCGGGCCTCGCGCAGCATGCAGCGCAAGCGCTTCGGCCGCATCATCTTCATCGGCTCGGTCTCGGGAATGTGGGGCATCGGCAACCAGTCGAACTACGCCGCCGCCAAGGCCGGGCTCATCGGCATGGCCCGCTCGATTTCACGCGAGCTGTCCAAGGCCAACGTCACCGCCAACGTCGTGGCCCCCGGCTACATCGACACCGAAATGACCAGGTCCTTGGATGAACGCATCCAGGAGGGCGCGCTGGAGTTCATCCCGGCCAAGCGCGTCGGCACCGCCGAGGAGGTCGCAGGCGCGGTCAGCTTCCTGGCATCCGAGGATGCCAGCTACATCGCGGGCGCGGTGATCCCGGTCGACGGCGGCATGGGCATGGGCCACTGAGCCCGCGCGCTTCGGATCTTCAACACTTCCCCATGAAGGAGTCAAGACAATGACAGGGTTTCTCGAGGGCAAGCGCATCCTCGTCACGGGCATCATCACCGACTCGTCGATCGCGTTCCACATCGCCAAGGTCGCGCAGGAGGCGGGCGCCGAACTGGTGCTCACCGGATTCGACCGGATGAAGCTGATCCAGCGCATCGCCGACCGGCTGCCCAACCCGGCACCGCTGTTGGAACTCGACGTGCAGAACACCGAGCACCTCGACAGCCTCGCCGGTCGCATCACCGAGGTGATCGGCGAGGGCAACAAGCTCGACGGCGTCGTGCACTCGATCGGCTTCATGCCGCAGACCGGCATGGGCATCAACCCGTTCTTCGACGCGCCCTACGAGGACGTCGCGAAGGGCATTCACATCTCGGCGTACTCGTACGCCTCGCTGGCGAAGGCGACGCTGCCGGTGCTGAACCGCGGCGGCAGCATCGTCGGCATGGACTTCGACCCGACCAGGGCGATGCCTGCCTACAACTGGATGACCGTCGCCAAGAGTGCGCTGGAATCGGTCAACCGGTTCGTGGCGCGCGAAGCGGGACCGTTCGGCGTGCGGTCGAATCTCGTTGCCGCCGGGCCGATCCGGACGCTGGCGATGAGCGCCATCGTCGGCGGCGCGCTGGGCGCCGAGGCGGGCGATCAGATGCGGCTGCTCGAGGAGGGCTGGGATCAGCGTGCTCCCGTCGGCTGGAACATGAAGGACCCCACGCCCGTGGCGAAGACGGTGTGTGCCCTGCTGTCCGACTGGCTGCCCGCCACGACCGGCACGGTGATCTACGCCGACGGCGGCGCCAGCACGCAATTGCTCTGACCCGTCGATGGACTTCGATGCCGTCCTGGTGCTATCGTTCGGCGGCCCCGAGGGCCCCGAGCAGGTGCGTCCCTTCTTGGAGAACGTCACTCGGGGCCGCAATATCCCGCCGGAACGCCTCGACGACGTCGCCGAGCACTACCTGCACTTCGGTGGAGTGTCGCCGATCAACGGCATCAACCGTGCGCTGATCGACGCGTTGCGGACCGAACTCGACCGCCGCGGCGCCGACGTGCCGATCTACTTCGGCAATCGCAACTGGGAGCCCTACGTCGAAGACGCCGTTGTGCAGATGCGGGACAACGGGATTCACCGTGCCGCAGTGTTCGCCACGTCGGCCTGGGGTGGATATTCGAGTTGCACTCAGTACGTCGAGGACATCGCCCGTGGCCGCGCAGCGGCAGGGGAGGGCGCGCCGGAGTTGATCAAGTTGCGGCAGTACTTCGACCATCCGCTCTTCGTCGAGATGTTCGCCGATGGCATCGCGGCCGCGGCGGCGTCGTTGCCTGCCGAGCTGCGCGGCGAGGCCCGGTTGGTGTTCACCGCGCATTCCGTGCCGATCGCGGCCGACGATCGGCAGGGCCCCAGGCTGTACAGCCGGCAGGTCGCCTATGCGGCGCGGCTGGTCGCGGCGGCCGCCGGCTATTCCGACTACGACCAGGTGTGGCAGTCGCGCTCCGGTCCGCCGCGCATACCGTGGCTGGAACCCGATGTCGGTGACCACCTCTCGGCTCTCGCGGCGGCGGGCACCAAGGCGGTGATCGTAAGTCCGATCGGCTTCGTCGCCGACCACATCGAGGTGGTGTGGGACCTCGATGAGGAACTGCGCCTGCAGGCCGAACGGGCCGGGATCGCCTTCGCGCGGGCGACCACGCCGAACGCCGACCCACGGTTCGCACGGCTGGTCGCCGACCTGATCGACGAGCTGCGCACGGACGCCGAACCGGCTCGGGTCAGCGGGCCAGACCCGGTGCCCGGCTGCGGATATGACGTCGACGGCCAGCCGTGCGGGCTGTCGCCCTGGTGTGTTGCGCCGGGCGGCGCGCCGATGGAAAAGAGCCGCTGAGGCATCCCGAAAACCCGTGATAGCGTCGATTCACCGGCGCCGCGAGTCAGGGGGTAGGCGGAGTGCAGCCAGGTTACGGGGATGGATCCCCCTACGGTCAGGGTCAGCCAGAGCCTGCGCGGCAAGCCGATTACGGCGGCCCCCTGCCGGACTACCTTCAGCCCGGTTTCGCACCGCACGGCCCGGACGGTGACGCATCGCGGAAGAGCAAGCTGCCGTGGATCATCGGGGCCGTCGCGATGGTGCTGATCGTGGCCGTCCTTGCGGCCGTACTGGCGGTTTAGCGGCGCCAGGCCGAGTGCAGGATCGCGCCGACGGCGGCAATCCGCGCCTGCCGGACCACGCCGTTCAATGGGCGCAACGCTTCGTTGGCGATCTGCATCTCCGAGGACGACTGCAGCCCGATCGGCATCAGCCCGGAACTGACCGTGATGATCGCGTCGACGTGGGCAGCGTTCTCCAGCACCCGGACTGCCCGTTCCGGCGAGTGCTCGGGCAGTTGGTGAAGGCGCCCCGCCTCGAGCACCTGCTCGACGAGCCCGCGCGGATCGGCGACGTCGGCGCCCGTCATGCCGGCGCGCAGCGTGCCGAGCGCGTTGGCCGCAGCGCGAACCGCCGACCGTAGTTCGTACTCGGCCTCGCCGAGGTCGATGTGCTCGGCGATGGGCATGCCGGGCAGGGAGTACACCGTCCAGGACAGGGCGCGGATCTCGGGGTCGTAGTCGGAGTCGTCGTCGTCCTGGTAGCCGTCGTCGTACTCGTATTCGGGAACGAGTCCCACTGCCTCCGAGCCCATGCGCGAGACGATGATCGCCTCACCGGCCGTCAGTGCGTCCGTCTGGAACGGGCTGCCGGCCACCAGGCCGCGCACGTCGCCGGGCACCGGCAACACCACCGTGATGGCGGGTTCGCCGGTTGCGGGGCCCGACGCCGTGCGCAGCGTCTGCAGCATCGACACGCCGCCGGCATTGGTGAGGTCGGGCCACGGCAGCCCCGTTCGACCTGCGGCGACGGAGTCGTACGCGGTCACGGAATGTCTTGGCGCCCACAGTGACAGCGCGTCCAGAACGTCGTCGGGCGCGGCGAGGCCGGCGAGCCAGGCGTTGGCCCACACCGACAGCGAAACACTTGGACACCACATGATGCACGCAGTGTAGTTGTTGACGGCTCGAGAGGCCCGGCACGCGATAGGCTGCGCGCATGCCCGTCTGGTTGATCTGGCTCATCGCAGCGCTCGGGCTCGCCGGTGCCGAGGCGTTGACCGGTGACCTCTTCCTGCTAATGCTCAGCGGCGGCGCGCTGGCGGCCGTAGCCTCGAGCCTGCTCGTCGACAACTACGTGGTCGACGGCGTCGTATTCCTGGTGGTTTCGATCATGCTTCTGCTGTTGGTGCGGCCCGCGCTGCGGCGTCGGTTGGCTTCCGGTCCGGGGCTACTCGAACCCGCGAAGGCACTGGAAGGCAAGAGCGCGTTGGTGTTGGACAAGGTGGCCCGCCACGAAGGCCAGGTGAAGCTCGACGGAGAAGTCTGGACGGCGCGGCCGCTCAACGACAACGATGTGTACGAAGCTGGCGATCACGTGACCGTCATGCGCATCGACGGCGCCACCGCCGTCGTATTCAAGGCCTAGGAAGGAACCCCCATGGATGGTGCCATCGCCGGTCTGATTCTGGTGGCGGTGCTGGTGCTGTTCGCCGTCATCGTCGTCGCCAAGTCGGTTGCACTGATCCCGCAGGCCGAGGCCGCGGTGATCGAGCGGCTGGGCCGCTACAGCAAGACCGTGTCGGGTCAGCTGACACTGCTGCTGCCGTTCGTCGACAAGATCCGCGCGCGCGTCGACCTGCGCGAGCGGGTGGTGTCGTTCCCGCCGCAGCCGGTGATCACCGAGGACAACCTGACGGTCAACATCGACACCGTCGTCTACTTCCAGGTCACCAACCCGCAGGCCGCGGTCTACCAGATCAGCAACTACATCGTCGGCGTCGAGCAGCTGACCACCACCACGTTGCGCAACGTGGTGGGCGGCATGACGCTGGAGCAGACGCTGACGTCGCGCGACCAGATCAACGGCCAGCTTCGCGGCGTGCTCGACGAGGCGACCGGGCGCTGGGGTCTGCGCGTGGCGCGCGTCGAACTCCGCAGCATCGATCCGCCGCCGTCGATCCAGGACTCGATGGAGAAGCAGATGCGCGCCGACCGGGAGAAGCGCGCCATGATCCTGACCGCCGAGGGCAACCGCGAGGCGTCGATCAAGCAGGCCGAAGGTCAGAAGCAGGCCCAGATCCTCGCCGCCGAAGGCGCCAAGCAGGCCGCGATCCTGGCGGCCGAGGCCGACCGTCAGTCCAGGATGCTGCGCGCTCAGGGTGAACGCGCCGCCCAGTACCTGCAGGCGCAGGGTCAGGCCAAGGCCATCGAGAAGACGTTCGCCGCCATCAAGGCAGGCAGGCCCACCCCGGAGATGCTCGCCTACCAGTACCTGCAGACCTTGCCGCTGATGGCGAAGGGTGAGGCGAACAAGGTGTGGATCGTGCCGAGCGACTTCGGCTCCGCGCTGCAGGGATTCACCAAGATGTTGGGTGCCCCCGGCGAGGACGGCGTGTTCCGGTACACCCCGTCGCCGGTGGACGGCGACCTGCCCAAGCCGGAAGACGATTCGGCCGAGGTGGCCGAGTGGTTCAACACGCAGACCGATCCCGAGATCGCGCAGGCGGTCGCTGCTGCGGTGGCCGAGGCCCGGGCACCCGTGCAGGGAACCATCGACCCGCCACCGCAGTACCTGCCGCTGTCGCAGCAGGAGCAGCCGCCCACACCCGATTACTCGCAGCCGCCGCGGCACGGCGCCCCCGGTCAGTGAGCTTGCTGACCGATAGCAGGACGTACACGCTGCTGGCGGTCGGACAGGCCGGCGACGCCGCGCTCTGCGCCGTACCGGTCCGGACGGTGACGGAGTGCCTCGACGACGTCGGCTTTCCGGCGCGGCATCGCTGGATCTTCACGGTCATCAAGGCAGCGTCCGCGGTCGGGCTGGTGTCGGTGTGGCGGTATCCGGCGCTTGCCCGCCTGACCACGTTCATGCTGACGGTGTATTTCGTGCTCGCCGTGGGAGCACATGTCCGCGCCCGCGATTTCGGTCGCAACGCGGCGGCCGCGACCACCTTGCTGGCGATCTATGGCGCAATGGCGGTGAAGGGGCCGTCGGTCAGGGAGTGACGGCCGGTTCGGTGGCGGTTTGTTCGCCGGCGTGCTCTCGGTGGTGCTTGCGGTGGGTGCGGATCTCGTAGACCATCCCTGCGACGCCGAGGCTCGCCGTGCACAGCGACACCAGGAACAGCAGCGGGCTGACGTTGCCGGTGAGTGCATCGCCGAGGATGACAACGGCCGCGGTACCCGGCAGCAAGCCGAAGAACGACGCCAGCGCGTACGGCAGCACGCGCACGGCGGACGCGCCCGCGGCGTAGTTGAGCACCGAGAACGGCACCGCCGGAATCATCCGCATCGACAGGATCGCGGGCCAACCACGCGCCCGCAGGCGCGCGTCGAGCACGTCGATCCGCGGATGCTTGACCAGGCGGCTGAGCTGCCAACCCGCCGCGCGCACCAGGAGCAGGGCGATGATCGCGCTGGTGGTGCTGGCGACGACGCCGATCGCGACGCCGAGGAGCGGCCCGAACAACAGCCCGGCGGCCAGCGTGAACGCGGTCCTCGGGAAGGGGAACACCGTCACCACGATGTGGGCAGCCAGGAAGGCCAACGGGAACCACGGGCCGACCGAGGTTGCCCAGTCGCGGAGCTGCACGGCAGTGGGTAGCGGCACCAACACGGCGACTGCGACGAGAATCACAATCGCGGTTGCCAGCATCACCACCCGTCGCCGGGGGACTTGCGCCGCGGTCGTCACGATGGCGCCGCATACTGCGCGCACGGTGCTGACGACGGGCTTCACGTCTATCAAGGGTACGGGCCGTTGCTGGCTGGCACCCGTCCACGCGCACGCGCGTCGCCTGCCCGGCGGTCAATCGCGTGATCGCGATCATTTAGCCTGATGGGCAGGTGTTGAGTCACACGCTGCGACAACAGGAGATGCCGGTGTCCGTACAGGGGTCCAGTACCAGTGTCACCGAGTCGGATCACGCGCGCTGGCGATCCGCCGTGGCGGGCGTGCTGGCCAAGGGCAGCCGCAAGGATCCGGCGGAACTGGGTGCGGAGCCCGAGCGGCTCCTCGACTCGGCCACGTACGAGGGCTTCCCGATCCGCCCCCTCTACACCGCGCTCGACGCATTGCCGGAACCGCCACTACCGGGCAAGTGGCCCTTCGTCCGCGGCGGCGACGCGCTGCGTGACGTGAAGTCGGGGTGGAGGGTCGCCGAGGCCTTCCCCTTGCCCGGGCAGGTCTCGGTGGCCGACGGCAACGGCGCGGTGTTGTCCGCACTCACCGAGGGCACCAGCGCGCTGGTGCTGCGGGTGGGTCCCGGTGCCGCATCGGCAGCGGAGCTCGACCAGTTGCTCGAAGGCGTCTTCCTCGAACTCGTGCCCGTCCTGATCGACGCGGGCGCCGACTACGTCGCCGCGGCCGACGCCGTGCTGGCGTTGATCACCGACCTCGACGGCGACCGGCGCGCCAGGCTGTCGGTCGATCTGGGTGCGGACCCGCTGACCGCACCGCTGAGCCGACGCGCGGCACCGTCGCTCGACGAGGTGGTCGGCACCGCGGTCAAGGCCGTCGCGTACGACGGCGGCGTGCGCGCCGTCACCGTCGACGGTCCCGCCTTCCACGATCTCGGCGCGAGCGCATCGTGGGAACTCGCCGGCGCCGTTGCTGCGGGAACCAGCTATCTGCGGGTCCTCGGCGAGGCAGGGGTGTCGGTCGCCGATGCCCTGCGGCAGTTGAGCTTCCGGTACGCCGCCGACGACGACCAGTTCATGACGATCGCCAAACTGCGGGCGGCGCGCCAACTCTGGGCCCGGGTGGCCGAAGTGCTTGGCGAGCCCGAAGCCGGCGCCGCCACCCTGCATGCCGTGACGTCGGCGCCGATGATGGCTCAGCGCGACCCGTGGGTGAACATGTTGCGCACCACGCTCGCCGCCTTCGCGGCCGGCGTCGGGGGCGCCGATACCGTGTTCGTGCAGCCGTTCGACACTGCGATCCCAGGTGGATTGCCCGGTATCGCACCGAGTTTCGCGCGCCGGATCGCTCGCAACACCCAACTGCTGCTCCTCGAGGAATCGCACGTCGGTCGCGTCCTCGATCCCGGCGGAGGTTCTTGGCACGTCGAGGATCTGACCCGCCGCCTCGCCGAGGAGGCGTGGAAGCACTTCCAGGACGTCGAGTCGCGCGGTGGCTTCGTGGACGCCCGCGACTACGTCGTCGCTCAGATCGAGCAGGTCCGCGACCGTCGAAGCGACGACATTGCCCACCGGCGCACGGCACTCACCGGCGTCAACGAGTACCCGAACTTGGCCGAGACACCGCTGCCCGCCCGTACCGAAACCGGTGGCGTGGCTCGATACGCGGCCGGCTTCGAGGCGCTGCGGGACCGGTCCGACGCCCACCTCGCGTCCACGGGCGAACGGCCGAAAGCCCTGCTGCTGCCGCTCGGACCGCTCGCCGAGCACAACATTCGGACCACGTTCGCGGCGAACCTGCTGGCGTCCGGCGGCGTCGAGACCGTCAATCCCGGAACCGTCGACGCCGCAGGCGTGCGCGAGGCCGTGTCGGCGGCGGGCAACCCGGTGGCCGCGGTGATCTGCGGCACCGACGCGCGGTACGCCAGCGACGTCGCCGACGTGGTGGCAGCCGCCCGCTCCGCAGGTGTTTCGCACGTGTACCTGGCCGGCCCGCAGAAGGCGCTGGACGGTTCCGGTGCCGACGCCGCGCACCTGCCCGACGAGTACCTGACCGCCAAGATCGACGCCGTCGCCGCGCTGTCGACCATGCTCACCCGATTGGGGGCCTGAGGTGACTGCAACAACAGGAATCGGCAGCTTCGCCGACGTTCCGCTGCACGGCGAGGGCGCGGGCCAGCCGGCGACCGAGGCCGCCGTCGCCGACCACGTCGCGGCCGCCGCTGCCGCGCACGGCTACACCCCCGATCAATTGGACTGGGTCACGCCCGAGGGCATCGACGTGAAGCCGGTGTACGTGCAAGCCGACCGTGACGCCGCCGTAGCGGCCGGCTATCCGCTCGACAGCTTTCCTGGCGAGCCGCCGTTCATTCGCGGGCCATATCCGACCATGTACGTCAACCAGCCGTGGACCATTCGCCAGTACGCGGGCTTCTCCACGGCAGCCGAGTCCAACGCGTTCTACCGGCGCAACCTCGCGGCGGGGCAGAAGGGTCTCTCGGTGGCGTTCGACCTCGCCACCCACCGCGGCTACGACTCCGACCACCCACGGGTGGCCGGTGACGTCGGAATGGCCGGTGTCGCAATCGATTCCATTCTCGACATGCGCCAGCTGTTCGACGGCATCGACCTGTCGACGGTGTCGGTGTCGATGACGATGAACGGTGCGGTGCTGCCGATCCTCGCGCTCTACGTGGTGGCCGCCGAGGAGCAGGGCGTACCGCCGGAGAAGCTGGCCGGGACCATTCAGAACGACATCCTCAAGGAGTTCATGGTCCGCAACACCTACATCTATCCTCCGCAGGCGTCGATGCGGATCATCTCCGACATCTTCGGTTACACCAGCACCAAGATGCCGAAGTTCAACTCGATCTCCATCTCCGGCTACCACATCCAAGAGGCCGGTGCCACAGCCGATTTGGAGCTGGCGTACACGCTGGCCGACGGCGTCGAATACATCAAGGCCGGCCTCGCCGCGGGCCTGGACATCGACAAGTTCGCGCCGCGACTGTCGTTCTTCTGGGGCATCGGGATGAACTTCTTCATGGAGGTCGCCAAGCTTCGTGCCGGCCGGCTGCTGTGGAGCGAACTGGTCTCGGAATTCCAGCCCAAGAGCGACAAGTCGCTGTCACTGCGCACCCATTCGCAGACGTCGGGCTGGTCGCTGACCGCGCAGGACCCGTTCAACAACGTCGCGAGAACCTGCATCGAGGCCATGGCCGCAACCCAGGGCCACACCCAGTCACTGCACACCAACGCCCTCGACGAGGCGCTGGCGCTGCCCACCGACTTCTCCGCACGCATCGCACGCAACACGCAGTTGCTGCTGCAGCAGGAATCCGGGACCACCCGGCCCATCGACCCGTGGGGCGGCTCGTACTACGTGGAGTGGCTGACCCACCAGCTCGCCGAGAAGGCCCGCGCGCACATCCGCGAGGTCGCCGAGCACGGTGGGATGGCGCAGGCCATCGGCGACGGCATCCCGAAGCTGCGGATCGAGGAGGCCGCGGCGCGCACCCAGGCCCGCATCGACTCGGGCGCGCAGACGGTGATCGGCGTCAACAAGTACCAGGTGGACGAGGACCACGAGATCGAGGTGCGCAAGGTCGAGAACAGCCGGGTGCGCGCCGAGCAGATCGCCAAGCTCGAGCAGTTGCGCGCCGATCGGGACTCCGGGGCAGTCGAGGCGGCATTGGCGGCACTCTCGGCGGCTGCCTCCGGAGGAGAAGGCAACCTCCTGGCCCTGGCCATCGACGCCGCGCGCGCCAAGGCCTCGCTTGGCGAGATCTCCGATGCGCTCGAGAAGGTGTGGGGACGTCATCAGGCGGAGATCCGGACCATCGCAGGCGTCTACCGCGACGAGGTGGGCAAGGTGAGCAACGTGAGTACCGCAACCGAACTGGTCGAGAAGTTCGCCGAGGCGGACGGCCGCCGGCCCCGCATCCTGGTGGCCAAGATGGGGCAGGACGGCCACGACCGCGGCCAGAAGGTGATCGCCACGGCGTTCGCCGACATCGGCTTCGACGTCGACGTAGGTTCGTTGTTCTCCACGCCCGACGAGGTCGCCCGCCAGGCCGCCGACAACGACGTCCACGTGGTGGGAGTGTCGTCCCTGGCTGCTGGGCACTTGACCTTGGTGCCCGCACTGCGCGACGCGCTCGCCGAGGCGGGCAGGCCGGACATCATGGTCGTCGTCGGCGGCGTGATCCCGCCGGGCGACTTCGACGAGTTGTACGCCGCCGGTGCGACGGCGATCTTCCCGCCAGGCACGGTGATCGCCGACGCCGCGATCGGCCTGTTGGAGAAGCTCGCCGAGCGCCTCGGTTACGACATCGGCTAGATGGCCTCCTCGGCGGGCAGGAGCGGAGCGACCGGGGAAATGTCCTCCGTGGCGGATCTCGCGGCGGCGGTCCGCAACCGGGACCGCGCCGCGCTCGCGCGGGCGATCACGTTGGTGGAGTCGACCCGTGCCGATCACCGCGACCAGGCGCAACACCTGCTGCTGGAGCTGATGCCCGATGCAGGCAATGCCCTGCACGTCGGCATTACGGGGGTTCCCGGCGTCGGTAAGTCCACGACGATCGAAGCGCTCGGCATGTATCTGATCGAGCAGGGGCACCGGGTTGCGGTGCTGGCCGTGGACCCGTCGTCCACCAGGACCGGCGGGTCGATCCTCGGGGACAAGACCCGGATGGCTCAGCTGGCCATACACGCGGATGCCTACATCCGGCCCTCGCCGACGTCGGGCGCCCTCGGTGGCGTCGCCAGGGCCACCCGCGAGACGATTGTTTTGCTGGAGGCTGCCGGTTACGACGTGATCCTGGTCGAGACGGTGGGGGTGGGCCAATCCGAGGTGACGGTTGCCAACATGGTCGACACGTTCGTGTTCCTGACTCTGGCGCGCACCGGTGATCAGTTGCAAGGCATCAAGAAGGGCGTGCTCGAGCTGGCCGACGTCGTGGTGGTCAACAAGGCCGATGGTGCGCACGCGGTCGAGGCCAAGGCCGCCGCGCGGGAACTATCCGGCGCCATCCGACTGATCTATCCGCGCGAAACACTTTGGCGCCCACCGGTTCTCACGATGAGCGCCTTGACCGGCGACGGACTCACCGAACTATGGGACACGGTGCTCAAGCACCGCGACGTCCTGAAGGACGCGGGGGAGTTCGAGGCGAAACGACGTGCCCAACAGGTCGATTGGACGTGGTCGATGGTTCGCGACACGGTGCTCGACCGCATCCTGTCACACCCCGACGTGCGCCGGATCCGGG
Organism: Mycobacterium sp. URHB0044; assembly: GCF_000620625.1. Lineage (GTDB taxonomy): Bacteria > Actinomycetota > Actinomycetes > Mycobacteriales > Mycobacteriaceae > Mycobacterium. The sequence continues at coordinate 55,631 of NZ_JIAW01000011.1, forward strand.
CGGACGTGGAGCGACGGGTGCGCGATGGCGAGCTCACTCCGGCGCTTGCTGCGCAGGAGATTCTCGACGCCGCCGACGCGGGTTGATTTAACAGATAGATAACAGAAGTTTTGTTAGCCGCGGTTCCAGGTAAATTCAGTATGTGACCCCAGCTACGGCTCGGGAGCGCAGCGTAGCGCTCCCGCACGGCGTCCAAGGCGCCGCGGACCCGAATTTCGGCTGCGCCGTGCGCGCGTTCTCTCAACTCTTTCCCGGCCGTAGGTTCGGCGGCGGCGCGTTGACCGTGTACCTCGACGGCGTACCGGTCGTCGACGTGTGGACCGGATGGTCGGACCGCCGTGGCACCACACACTGGACCGCCGACACCGGAACCGTGGTGTTCTCGGCGACCAAGGGCATGGCATCGACCGTCATCCACCGGCTCGTCGACCGGGGGTTGATCGACTACGACGCCGCAGTCGCCGACTACTGGCCGGCCTTCGCCGCCAACGGCAAGTCGGCGGTCACCGTGCGCGACCTGATGCGACATCGGGCGGGCCTGTCGCAGCTGAATCGCGCGACCAAGGCGGACCTGATGGACCACCTCCTGATGGAGGAGCGCATGGCGGCCGCCGCCATGGGATGGCTGCGGGGGAGACCCGCCTACCACGCGCTGACCTACGGATGGCTGATGGCGGGCCTGGCCCGCGCCGTCACCGGCTGCGGCATGCGGGAGTTGATCCGCACCGAACTCGCCGAACCGCTCGACACCGACGGCCTGCACCTTGGTCGCCCGCCGGTCGGGGGGCCGACGCAACCGGCCCAGATCATCGGGCCGCAGAGCAGGTTGCAGAATCCCCTCTTCAACCTGGTGGCTCCGCACCTGGCTGCCCTTCCGTTCTCGGGGGGCTTCGGCTCGCTGTACTTCCCTGGCATGAAGGCCACCGTGCAGGGTGACTTACCGCTGCTCGACACCGAACTGCCAGCGGCCAATGGCGTGGCGACCGCCCGGGGCCTGGCCCGCATGTACGGGGCCATCGCCAACGGCGGCACGATGGACGGAAAGCAGTTCCTGTCGGCTGAACTCGTCGCCCGGCTCATCAGCAGACCCAGCCTGCACCCCGACGGCAGCATCTTGATGCCGCTGTCGTTCAACCTGGGTTATCACGGCCTCCCGCTGCCAGGCATCATGCCCGGGTTCGGGCACGTGGGTCTGGGCGGCTCGCTGGGCTGGGCCGACCCCGCCACCGGTTTGGCGTTCGGATTCGTGCACAACCGATTATTGACGCCGATGGTGGTCAGCGATCAGGCCGGTTTCGTGGCGACGGCAGCCCTGATCCGCCGCGGTGTGGCTCAGGCCCGCAAACACGGCTTCACGCCGGTGCCCGACTTTGGCTCGCCCTTCACCGCGCTTGCGACCGAAGCGGTGTGACGTCGCTGGATTACCCGGGGTCAGCTGCATTCCGAACATAATGCGGACAACGTGTGTTGTCTACGTTAATTGCTTGTGGCGGAGGCGTTTTCATCGATCGCGGGCGCTGCTGCTCATCGATTCAGCGCGCTTGGCGCCGCGTTGGCCCGAAATGTTGCCAGTGTGATCTGAGTGAGCCCCGTCGTTATTGCGACGATTGTTGCCAATAACGCGGGCTGCTGGGTCCGGGCGATATTGGCACGTCGCCACACCTGCCGCTCTTTGTGGATATGTCCTCCTTTCGGGGACCTCGCAACGGGTGTTTGCCTGCGTCAATAACGATTCGGCCGTGATCCGCGCGCGTGTCCGAAGTGTTTGCCGGAGGGTTCGAGGCGGGTAGGGAATCCATCTGTGAAAGTTTGCTGGAATCGCAATTGGCGAAAGTGTGACCGTGACCGTCTCTAGTCGCTGGAATTGACGCAGACCGTTAATTCATGGCGTTTGTGCTGCTTAGGGCACTAAAAGCGTAGAGAAGGCGAATCGGTGGTTGCCCGTGTAATCTCCCCGCCGGAGAATGTTGAAAACGCGAAAGAGCAAAATCGGATTTGCCCGAACAGTCGCGCTACCGCGCGGTCCGGCCGTTAAGCTCCGACTCGTGACGGCAACCGTGGACACGAATCGAGGAAGCCCGGGCGCCCGCTCGGCCGCGTCGCGCGTTTGACATTTTCTGTGCAGCAGCACTGGGTCGGGGGGCCTGAGAACGTTCGTAGAAGGGGTTGAAGTTCGTGGTAGACACACCGGTTTCTCCAGTCGCCGTGATCGGCATGGCATGCCGACTGCCGGGAGGGATCGATTCGCCAGCGGCCTTGTGGGAAGCCCTGCTGCGGGGCGACGACTTCATCACGAAGGTTCCGTTGGACCGGTGGGACGCTGAGGAGTACTACGATCCCGAACCCGGTGTGCCCGGACGTTCCGTCTCCAAATGGGGTGCATTCCTCGACGACATCGCCGGTTTCGACGCCGACTTCTTCGGCATCAGCGAGCGCGAGGCCACCGTCATCGATCCGCAGCACCGGCTGTTGCTCGAAACCGCTTGGGACGCCGTCGAACATGCCGGCATCGACCCGGCAACGGTGGCGAAGTCCCTGACCGGTGTGTTCATGGGCATGACCGGTTGCGACTACGAACTACTGGCCGCCGACGTCGGAGTCATCGAGGGGCCCTATGGGTTCACCGGCCAAAACTTCAGCATGGCGTCCGGACGCATCGCCTACCACCTGGGCGTCCACGGACCCGCGTTGACGGTCGACTCGGCCTGTTCCTCCAGCCTGCTGGCCGTGCACATGGCTTGCCGCAGCCTCGACGGCGGCGAAAGCGACCTCGCCCTCGCTGGGGGCGTCTCGATCATGCTCGAGCCGCGCAAGATGTCCTCCGGCTCGGCCCAGGGCATGTTGTCGCCGACGGGGCGGTGCCACGCGTTCGACGTGAACGCCGACGGCTTCGTCTCGGGCGAGGCGTCGGTGGTGCTCCTGCTCAAGCGGCTCTCGGACGCACAGGCCGACGGTGATCGCGTTCTCGCCGTCGTGCGCGGCACGGCAGCGAACCAGGACGGGCACACGGTCAACATCGCCACTCCGTCCCGCGACGCACAGGTCACCGCGTATCGGGCCGCCCTGGCCGCGGGCGACGTCGACCCAACCACCATCGGCATGGTGGAGGCGCACGGCACCGGCACGCCGGTCGGTGACCCGCTCGAATTCGCCAGCGTCGCTGAGGTTTACGGCACGACTGGACCCTGCGCACTGGGATCGGCGAAGACCAACTTCGGCCACGCTCAGTCCGCGTCCGGTGCACTCGGGCTGATGAAGGCGATCCTCTCGCTGCAGCACGCCACGGTGCCGAAGAACCTGCACTTCACGGCGTTGCCCGAAGAGATGTCCCGCATCGAAACGAATCTGTTCGTGCCGGTGGAGGCGACGCCCTGGCCCACCAACGGCCACCATCCACGGCGTGCGGCGGTGTCGTCGTACGGCCTGTCCGGCACCAACGTGCACGCCGTTCTCGAGCAGGCGCCGGCCGATCAGTCGCCGCGCACCCTCGAGCAGGACGCCGCTCAGCCCGTCGCCGGGCCCAAGCTCTTCCCGCTGTCCGCCACGTCCGTCGACGAGCTGCGGCGGACCGCGGGCCGGCTGGCCGACTGGGTGCAGACGCACCCCGCCGCCCAGGACGAGGCGGAAACGCAGTTGGCTGATTTGGCCTACACGCTGGCGCGTCGTCGTGCGCACAGGTCGGTGCGAACCGTGGTCCTCGCCAGCGACCACGACGAATTGGTCGCGGCCTTGCGCGAGGTCGCCGATGGTGACGCTCCCTACGAGCCAGTCGTCGCCAAGGGCGACCACGGCCCGGTGTGGGTGTTCTCGGGACAGGGCTCGCAGTGGGCGGCGATGGGTGCGGGTCTGCTCGCCGCCGAACCGGCGTTCGCCCAGAAGGTCGCAGAGATCGAGCCGCTGATCTTCGCCGAATTGGGCTTCTCGGTGACCGAGGCGATGTCCTCGCAGGAGAAGGTGACCGGCATCGATCGGGTGCAGCCGACGGTGTTCGCCGTGCAGGTCGGTCTCGCCGCTGCCATGACGTCCTACGGTGTGGTGCCCGGCGCCGTCATCGGCCATTCGATGGGTGAGGTGGCCGCCGCCGTCGTGTCGGGCGCACTGTCGCTCGGCGACGGCGTGAAGGTCATCTGCCGTCGGTCGAAGCTGATGGCGACGATCGCCGGCTCTGGTGCGATGGCGTCGGTCGAGCTTCCTGCCCAGCAGGTGCTCTCGGAACTGGCCTCGCGTGGCGTCAGCGACGTCGTGCTCTCCGTGGTGGCCTCGCCGCAATCGGCGGTCGTCGGCGGAACCACGGAGTCGATTCGCGCTCTCGTCGAGGAGTGGGAGGCGCGCGGGGTGATGGCGCGCGAGGTGGCGGTCGACGTCGCGTCGCATTCACCTCAGGTGGATCCCATCCTGGACGAGCTGGCCAACGTGCTCGACGACATCACGCCGATGGAGCCGACGGTCCCGTACTACTCGGCAACCCTGTACGACCCTCGCGACCCTGCGGAGTTCGACGCCTACTACTGGGTGGACAACCTGCGGCACGCGGTCCGTTTCTCGGCGGCCGTGCAGGCGGCGCTCGAAGACGGCTACCGGGTCTTCGGTGAACTTGCCCCGCACCCGTTGCTGACCCACGCGGTGAACCAGAACGCGCAGAGCCTCGACATCCGCCTGGCGGCATTGGCGAGCATGCGGCGCGAGCAGGAGATGCCGCGCGGGCTGCGGGACTTCGTGGCGGACGTGCACAGTGCAGGCGCGGCAATCGATTTCACCGTGCTGTGGCCCGAAGGTGTTCTCGTCGACGCGCCGCTGCCGACGTGGACGCACCCTCGCTTGATTCTGACCAGGGATGGCGAGCAGGGCCAAGGATCGTCCACACTGGCCGTTCATCCGCTGCTGGGTGCGCACGTGCGGCTGCCCGAAGTGCCCGAGCGGCACGTGTGGCAGTCCGACGTCGGCACCGACGCGCAGCCGTGGCTGGGCGATCACCAGGTCCACAACGTGGCGGCGCTGCCCGGTGCGGCGTACTGCGAGATGGCGCTGGCCGCCGCGCGGACCGTCTTCGGCGACGCGGCCGAGGTACACGACATCGCCTTCGAGGAGATGCTGCTCCTCGAAGAGGAAACGCCGGTCTCGGCCGTCGCCTCGATCACGCCTGCCGGGGTTGCCGACTTCCAGGTGCAGACCCACCGCGACGGTGAAGAGGCCCGACGGGCCGTTGCCGTACTCCAGGCGGTGGAGGACCAGGAAACCCCGGCCGCCTACGACATGTCCGAACTGCTGGCGACCCATTCCGAAGCCCTCGACGGCGCGGAGCTGCGCGCCTGGTACGACGCGCGGGGCATTCAGTACGGCCCGGCCTTCAACGGGCTGTCCGCAGCACACACCACCTCGGGTACCGGTGGATCCGTGCTGGCGGAGGTGGCGCTGCCGGGGTCGATCCGATCCCAGCAGGGCGCCTATGGAGTGCACCCCGCCCTCCTGGACGCCTGCTTCCAAGCGGTGGGTGCGCACCCCGATCTGCACGCTGACACCACCGGAGCCTTGATGCTTCCGCTGGGCGTGCGACGCCTGCGTGCGCATGCCTCGACCCGCAACGCCCACTACTGCTACGTGCGGTTGACCAGTGCCAGCGCCGCAGCGGTCGAGGCCGACATCGACGTGCTGGACGAACACGGTGCGATCCTGCTGACGGTGTCGGGTCTGCGGCTGGGCACCGGTGTCTCCGAGGCGGGTCAGCGCGACCGAACCCTCAACGAGCGGCTGCTCACCATCGATTGGCGCAAGCAGGAGGCCCCCGAGGTCGACGCCGTCGAGGCGGGCTCCTGGCTGGTGGTCAGCACGTCGGACGGCTCCGACATGCTCGCCACCGATCTGGCCGAAGTGTTGAAGGTCAAGGAAGCTCAGGTCTCGACGATGGTTTGGCCGCTCGGTGCCGACCACGCGGCCAATGCCGAACGGCTGCAGACGCAGCTCACCGACTCGCCGTTCAAGGGTGTGGTCATCGTGACCGCGGGATGGGACGGCGCCGCCGATGCGGATGCGCCCCGCAAGGGCGCCGACCTGGTGCGTCACCTGGTGCGCGTCGTTCGCGGTCTGCCGGACGTCCCGGGTGAGCCGCCGCGGCTGTTCCTGGTGACCCGGAACGCCCAGACGGTGCTCGACGACGACCTCGCCAACTTGGAGCAGGGCGGGTTGCGCGGTCTGATGCGGGTCATCGGCATGGAGCATCCGGGGATGGCGCCGACTCAGATCGACGTGGACGACGCCACCGATGCCGGTCAGCTCGCCCAGCAGCTGCTTGCCGGTTCCGACGAGGACGAGACCGCTTGGCGTGACGGTGAGTGGTACACGGCACGACTCAACCTCACCCCGTTGCAGCCCGAGGAGCGGCGCACCGTCGAGGTCGAGCCCGAGCACGACGGCATGCGTCTGCAGATCCGTACGCCCGGCGACCTTCAGTCGGTCGAGTTGGCTGCCTACGACCGCGTCCCGCCGGGGCCGGGTCAGATCGAGGTCTCGGTCACGGCGTCCAACCTCAACTTCGCCGACGTCCTGGTGGCATTCGGCAGGTACCCGAGCTTCGAAGGCCGGTTGCCGCAGCTCGGCGCCGACTTCGCCGGTGTCGTCACCGCAGTGGGTGTCGGCGTCACCGAGCACAGCATCGGCGACCGTGTCGCAGGCATCTCCGCGAACGGGGCGTGGTGCACCTTCGTCACCTGCGATGCCGGCCTTGCGGTCAAGATCCCGGACGGCGTGCCGGAGGCACAGGCCGCGGCGGTCCCGAGCGCGCACGCCACCGCCTGGTACGGCCTGCACGATCTGGCCAGGATCGAAAAGGGCGACAAGGTGTTGATTCACTCCGCCACCGGCGGCGTGGGTCAGGCAGCGGTGGCGATCGCCAAGGCCGCGGGCGCCGAGATCTACGCCACCGCGGGTAGCCCGGATCGTCGAGAACTGCTGCACACCATGGGAATCGAGCACGTCTACGATTCGCGCAGCACCGAATTCGCCGATGCGATCCGCCGCGACACCGACGGGTACGGCGTCGACGTCGTGCTCAACTCGCTGCCCGGCGCCGCCCAGCGGGCAGGCCTGGAGCTGCTGTCCTTCGGCGGCCGGTTCGTGGAGATCGGCAAGCGCGACATCTACGGCGACACCAAGATGGGGCTGTTCCCGTTCCGTCGCAACCTGTCGTTCTACGCCGTCGACCTTGCGCTGTTGACCATCACCAACCCCGGCAAGCTGCGGCGCCTGCTGGACACCGTGTATCAGCAGATCGCCGATGGCGTTCTGCCGCTGCCGGAGACCACGCACCACCCGCTCAGCGACGGTGCGACGGCGATCCGCGTGATGGGTGCCGCCGAACACACCGGCAAGCTGGTGCTCGACGTTCCGCACACCGGCAAGCACACGGTGGTGCTGCCGCCCGAGCATGCGCCGGCGTTCCGCAGCGACGGTGCCTACGTCATCACCGGCGGTCTGGGTGGGCTCGGGCTCTTCCTCGCCGACAAGATGGCGGCCGCGGGCTGTGGGCGAATCATCCTCAACGGTCGTTCGAGCCCGAAACCCGATGTGCAGCAAGCCATCGAGCGCATTCGCGCCCGCGGCACCGATGTCGAGGTGGAGCTCGGCGACATCGCCGTCAGCGGCACGGCGGACCGCCTGGTCGCGGCCGCGACCGCTACGGGTCTCCCGCTGCGTGGCGTGTTGCACGCCGCGGCGGTGGTGGAGGACGCCACGCTGGGCAACATCACCGACGAGTTGGTCGAACGGGACTGGGCGCCAAAGGTGTACGGCGCGTGGCATTTGCACGAGGCCACGTCCGATCACCCGCTGGACTGGTTCTGCTCGTTCTCGTCGGCCGCCGCCATGGTGGGTTCGCCGGGCCAGGGTGCCTACGCCGCGGCCAACAGCTGGCTGGACTCGTTCACGCATTGGCGCCGCGCGCAGGGGCTGCCCGCCAGCGCCGTCGCGTGGGGAGCCTGGGCCGAGATCGGAGCGGGTCAAGCCATGGCCGAGGACGGCGCGATGGCCATTGCGCCCGACGACGGTGCCTACGCGTTCGACGTGCTGCAGCGCTTCGACCGGGCATACACCGGCTACGCGCCGATCGCGGGCACGCCGTGGTTGACCGCATTCGCGCAGACCAGCAAGTTCGCCGAGGCATTCAAGTCGCTCGGCAAGGGCGGCACGGGCACCAGTCAGTTCCTCACCGAACTGCACGAACTGCCGCGGGAAGAGTGGCCTGCCCGGCTGCGGCGCCTGATCTCGGAACAGATCAGCCTGATCCTGCGCAGGTCGGTCGATCCGGACCGTCCGCTCTCGGAGTACGGGCTGGACTCGTTGGGCAACCTCGAACTGCGTACCCGGGTGGAGACGGAGACGGGGATGCGCATCACCGCGACCGACATCACCACGATTCGAGGATTGGCGGACTCCCTCTGCGAAAAGTTGGCACCTGCGGAGGTGGCTGCTTGAGGCCGCCGCAGGTTCCGGGTGTCTTCCGGGGTGTCGTTGTCGTGATGTCGCAAGCAGAGGAGTAAACGATGTTCGTTGGGGCATTGGAGATCGTCAGGCTCGATGAGTGGGAGCCCGGGACCGGTTCAGTGGTCTCGTGGCACGGATCGCCGGCATCGCGTGCGAAGGCAATGGCGGCGCCGGTGAGCACGGTGCCGGCGAGCTACATGCAGGCACAGCACATCCGCGGCTTCCACGAGTTCGCCGAACGCGGAATGGACTATTCGCGTCTGGTGACCGTCTCCTGGGACGAGCAGGGCCAGTGCGACGTCCGCGCGATGACCTACGTGATCAACGCGCACCTGCGCCGCCACGACACCTACCGCAGCTGGTTCGACTACAAGGACGACGGACGCATCGTCCGGCGAACGATGCAGAACCCGAACGACATCAAGTTCGTTCCGACCAAGCGCGGCGAGATGTCGGGCGAGGAATTCCACGAGTTGATCCTGTCGACGCCGAAGCCCTACGAGTGGGATTGCTTCAGCTTCGGCGTCATCCAGTACGAGGATCACTACACGTTCTACGTGATCGTCGATCACGTCCACACCGACCCGATGCTGATGGCGATGCTGTTCGTCGAGATCCATCAGATGTACTCCACGTTGCTGGAATGTGGTGCGCCCCCGGCGCTTCCGGAGCCCAGCGGTTACGACCAGTACTGCGTACGGCAACACCAGTACACGTCGGCACTGACGGCGGATTCACCCCAGGTGCGCCGCTGGATCGACTTCGCCGGGATCAACGACGGGACGCTGCCCGAGTTCTCGCTACCGCTCGGTGACCCGTCGGTGCCGTGCGGCGGCGACATCATGGTCGCGCAGCTGATGAACGCCGAGCAGACCGCGAACTTCGAAAACGCCTGCATTGCAGCGGGATCGCGGTTCGTCGGCGGCGTGTTCGCCGCTGCCGCGATCGCGCAGTATCGGTTGACCGGTGTCGACAACTATTACGGCATGACGCCCAAGGACATGCGCACCACGCCGGAGGAGTTCGTGACGGCCGGCTGGTTCACCGGCATGATTCCGGTCGGGGTCCCGGTCACGGCCGGCTCGTTCGCTCAAACCGCCCGTGCGGCGCAGAAGTCCTTCGACGGGAACACGGACCTGGCCCAGGTTCCGTTCGACCGGGTGCTGGAGTTGGTCCCGACGCTGCGCCGGTCGCAGCGGGGCTTCCCGATGCTGGCGTACCTCGATGCCGGATTGCCACCGCTTTCCGCAGTGGTGGCTTCGCATCTCGACGGGGTGAATGCCCGCACGTACTGCGACGGCTTGAGCCCGGCTCACATCTGCATGTGGGTGGGCCGCGTCCACGACGAGACGGCTCTGACGGTGTTCTTCCCCGACAATCCGGTTGCCCGCGAATCGGTCACCCGCTACGTCGAGGCGATGCAGGACGTCTACGCCGGTGTCGCCGAGGGCCGTGAAGTGGTCGTGACGTCGATGCGCGAGACGGCTTGACCCGGCGTTCTCGCAAGGGGGCCGGTATGAAGTTCACCTTGGCGGTGCACGGCACCCGCGGTGACGTGGAACCATGCGCCGCGGTCGGTCGTGAGTTACTGACCCGTGGGCACGAGGTCCGGATGGCGGTGCCGCCGAACCTGATCGGATTCGTGGAGTCGGCGGGCATCCCCGGTGCCGTGGCGTACGGGCCGGATTCGCAGAAGCAGCTCGACGACGACTTCTTTCGCGAGTTCTGGAAGATCCAGAATCCGATCACGCTGGTGCGCAGGGGGATGGACTACATCACCGAGGGTTGGTCGGAGATGAGTGAGACGCTGATGTCGCTGTCCGACGGCGCCGATCTGCTCCTGACCGGCACGACGTACCAGGAAGTGGTCGCCAACGTCGCTGAGCGCCAAGGCATCCCGCTGGCAGCACTGCACTACTTCCCGGCCCGGGTCAATAGCCACATCGTGCCGTTCCCGATTCCCGGTCAGCTGATGAGGTCGGCATGGACGGCCGGTGAATGGCTGCACTGGCGGATGATGAAGGACGCGGAGGACCGGCAGCGCCGCGAGCTTGGTCTGCCCAAGGCAACGGTCCGGTGCGCCCGCCGCATCGTCGAGGCAGGCACGCTCGAGATCCAGGCGTACGACGAGCTCTTCTTCCCGGGCTTGGCCGAGGAGTGGGGCGGCACGCGGCCCTTCGTGGGTGCGCTGACGATGGAGTTGCCCACGGCGACCGACGACGAGGTCGCGTCGTGGATCGCCGGTGGAAACCCGCCGATCTACTTCGGGTTCGGCAGCATGCCCGTCGAATCTCCTTCGGAAGCTGTCGCGATGATCAGCGCGGTATGTGCCGAACTGGGGGAGCGCGCACTGATCTCGTCGGGCGTCTGGGACCTGGACGGTGGGGCCTACGGCGACCACGTCAAGTTGGTGGGCGCGGTGAACCATGCCGCGGTGTTTCCCGCCTGCCGGGCCGTCGTGCATCACGGCGGCGCAGGAACCACTGCGGCCAGCGTGCGTGCGGCGGTGCCGACGCTGATTCTGTGGGTTGGAGCCGACCAGCCGGTATGGGCGACTCAGGTGAATCGACTCAAAGTGGGCATCGCCCGGCGTTTTTCGACGACCACCCCGGATCGCCTGCTCGGCGCACTCCGGTCCGTGCTGGAGCCTCGGTTCACCGCCCGCGCTCGTGAGGTCGCGACGCAGCTCACAAAATCCGATGCTAGCGTGGGGGCCGCCGCCGACCTCCTTGAGGAGAAGGCCGGCGTCATGGCCGCGAAGTGACCGGGGTGAGGTGGATGGACGAGCCTCAAAGGGACTGCGGCGGGACGTCTCGTCGCGGGTCTCATCCTGGTCCCACGCAATTTGATCCCACGCAGCCTGATCGCGAGCAGGTGATCCGATGAAGCTGCGGATGCGCCTGCCGTTCGGGAACGGCCCAGAGGATGCGGGATTCGAGCGGCTCGGCCGAGTGATCGTCCGCCACCCGCTGTTGATGATCACCGCGTGGCTGGCCCTGGCGATCGCCTTGTTCCTGGCTGTCCCGCCGCTGGCGCAGGTGGCCTTGAAGAACCCGCCACCGTTCTTGCCGAAGGACTCCCCGGTACTGGTCGCGACCGACCAGATGAAGGATGCGTTCCACGAGGCCAGCTCGGGCAACCTCGCCGTCGTCATCCTCAGCAACGAGAATGGCCTGGACGCCGCCAACGAGGCGACGTATCGCACGCTGGTGGACAAGCTGCGCGCCGACACCGATCACGTCCGGTCGACGCAGGACTTCGTCCACATCCCCGAACTGCGGCAAGTCATGACCAGCCAGGACAACAAGGCCTGGAATCTGCCAGTGAACCTCGTCGGGGTGATGGGCACCGGGGAGGGGCAACGGGCGTTCCGCGACGTCGTCAAACTCGTCAAGGCGACGACGGCGAACACCACGCTCACGGCCAACGTCATCGGGCCCGCGGCAACGCTGGAGGATCTCACTCAGATCGGCGCGGAGGACCAACACGTCATCGAGATCGCCACCGTGCTGATGGTGCTGACGATCTTGATCGTGGTGTACCGCAACGTCGTAGCCATGATCCTTCCGCTGGCCACGATCGGCGTGTCCCTCGTGGTGGCGCAACAGGTCGTTGCCGCGTTGGGCAACGTGGAACTGATCGGCCTTGGTCCCCAGACGCTGGTGCTCATGACCGGGATGATGCTGGGCGCGGGGACGGACTATGCCGTCTTCCTCTTCAGTCGCTATCACGAGTGCATCAGGATGGGCATGACGTCCGACGACGCGCTGGTGGCGGCGCTTGGGTCGATCGGCAAGGTGATCGCCGGGTCGGCGGGGACCGTCGCCATCACGTTCATCGGTCTGGCGTTCACGACGCTCGGGATCTTCTCGACGATCGGTCCGGCCCTGTCGGTCACCATCGCCGTCGGCTTCGCGGCGTCGGTCACCTTGCTTCCCGCCTTGATCGTGCTCGCCGGGCGCCGCGGGTGGGTGACGCCGCGCAAGGACATGACCGGTCGATTCTGGCGGCGCTCCGGCATCCACATCGCCCGCAAACCGAAGATGCACCTCGCGGTCAGCCTCGTCATCCTCGTCGCGCTCGCCTGCTGCACGTTGCTCGCCAAGTACAACTACGACGATCGCAAGACCCTGCCCGCCGATGCGCCGAGCAACCGCGGATACGCATCGATGGACTCCCACTTCCCGGTGGCCAGCACGCTGCAGCAGTTCATCCTCGTGCAATCCCCGAACACCGACCTGCGCACCCCGAAGGCACTCGCCGACCTCGAGCAGATGGCGCACCGGGTGACTCAAGTGCCCGGCATCGGCCTCGTCCGCGGCATCACCCGGCCCACCGGCGACGTGCTGGAGCAGGCCAAGACCAGTTACCAGGTGGGTCAAGTGGGCACCCGGCTGGGCGATGCCTCCAGCCAGATCAACAACGGCGATTCGGATCTCTCGCGGTTGAGCGGGGGCGCGCATCAACTCGCAGGCGTGCTTGGCGACGTGCGAAACCAGGTGGTCGGGGCAGTCGGTTCGGTCCGGGGCCTGGTGACCGCGCTGTCGGACATGGACCGCAAATTCGGTGGCGACACCACGCTGGCACAGATCGACAAGACCGCCACGCTGGTCGACAACATGCACACGCTGGGCGCCAACCTGGACACCAACCTCGCGCAGATCGACGACGTCTACCAGTGGGCGAACCCGATGGTGTTCGCGCTCAACCTCAGCCCGGTGTGCAACATCAATCCGGCATGCGTCACGTCCCGCGGGGACTTGCAGGCGATCGTGACCGCGCACGACCAGGGGACGTTCATCAGCCTCGCGCAGCTCGGAAAGCAGCTGAGGGACACGGAATCGACGCAGCCCCTCAGCGAGGCCATTCGGGGGCTCAGCGAGAGCCTCGACAGTGCGACGACGGCAGCGCGCAAGCTGGGCATCGCCGATCCCGAGAGCATCCAGCAGAAACTCAGCGTCGTGCAGCAGGGCGCCGACCAGCTGGCGGACGCCAGCCAACAGCTCGCGATGGGCGTGCAGATGCTCGTCGATCAGACCAGGGTGATGGGCGACGGCCTGGACCAGGCATCGGCATTCCTGATGGCGATGAACAGGGATGCATCGGATCCGCCGATGTCGGGTTTCTACATTCCCCCGGAGATTCTGACCCAGGCGGAGTTCAAGAAGGCTGCGACGCTGTTCATCTCGGCCGACGGTCATACCGCGCGGTACGTGGTGCAGACCGCACTCGACCCGTTCAGCACCGCGGCGATGGATCAGGTCAAGCAGATCCAGAAGGCCGCCGAGAGCGCCCGTCCGAACACGACGCTGGCCGACGCCAAGATCTCGATGGTGGGTTTCTCCGCCGTACAGAACGACATTCGAAACTACTACAACGCCGACGTCCGGTTGATCATCATCGTGACGCTGATCGTCGTGTTCCTGATCCTCGTCATGCTCCTGCGCGCGATCATTGCGCCGCTCTACCTGGTGGCGTCGGTCATCCTGTCCTACGTCTCCGCGGTGGGCATCGGCGTGCTGTTCTTCCAATTCATTCTGGGAGAACAACTTTCGTGGAACGTGGCAGGAATGGCGTTCCTCGTGCTGGTGGCGGTCGGCGCCGACTACAACCTGTTGCTCATCTCGCGAATACGCGACGAGTCGGCCCGCGGCATCAAGGCCGGTGTCATCAAGACCGTCGGGGCGACGGGCGGGGTGATCACGTCTGCGGGGCTCATCTTCGCGGCGTCCATGTTCGGTCTGACGTTCAGCAGCATCAGCAACATCGTTCAGGTGGGATTCATCATCGGTGTCGGACTGCTACTGGACACCTTCTTGGTGCGGACCATCACGGTGCCGGCCATGGCCGTCCTGGTCGGCAAGGCGAACTGGTGGCCATCGAAGTCGGGCGCCGGCATCAAACCGAAGAAGGAGCGGAGTGCACCAGCCGACGACGAATCCGTCACCGAGGCAAGTGATGACGACGACATCGAGGAAGTCATCGGCGGTGGCGACGAACGGGAGTACGACGACGTGCCTGCGCCGGGCGACGATGACTCGCCGTGCGGAGATCAGCCAGGCCAACCCCTGCTTGCGGCGAAAGGCCAGTTCCCGCAGTGACTTCCGATCGTCGACTGGCCAAGAGACCAGTCGGACCGGGTCGTGACGTGACCGGGGCGCTGGATCCCGTCGTCGCCTACCTCGGCTGGCACGGCAGGGGCAACATCGGTGACGACGCCATCTACGACGCGGTCAGATCGCAGCTCGGCGGAGCGAAGTTCGTGGACATGCCGCTGCTTGCGCAGGAGCGGGTCCGGTCCTTCACAACGGGTTTGGACCGATCGGTGCGCCGCGGCGTACAGGTGATGGGTGGCGGCACCCTGGTGGGCAGACGGGCCTGGAGGCGGTGGGTCAATCGGGGTTCGGCGCTGACGAGGCGCAACGGAAACTACGCCATCGGCGTGGGCGTCGAGGACCCCGTGTTCGGCGGACGTGCCAGTGGTTCGGGTAACGACGAGTTGAAGCGTTGGGCGCCGATCCTGGCCGAATTCCGCATCGTCTCCGTGCGCGGGCCGCGAAGCGCCGAGCTACTCGCCGACATCGGCCTGGACGTCCAGGTATCCGGCGACCCTGCGCTCGTGCTTCCACGACCCGACGTCGCCCCCGAGGACGGGCTCATCGGGCTGAATCTCGGCTTCGGCGACGACCTCTGGGGACACGACCCGGCTGTGTTGGCGGGTGAGATGGCAGCTGCCGTTCGCGAGCTGTCGTCGCGGGGCCATCGGTTCGTGGGAATCCTGATGAACCCCAGCGACAGGCGGTGGACGCAGACGGCACTCGAGGGCGTCGACGCAGAGATCGTCGCACCGGTCGATGCGGCCGCTGCAGCGCGGGAGCTCGCGCGGTGTTCGGTGGCGATCGTGAGCAGGCTGCACGCGGGAATCCTTGCGTCGCTTTCCGAGACGCCGGTCGTGTCGCTGGAGTATCAACCGAAGTGCCGGGACTTCGCGCTGTCCATCGACGACGAACGGTCACTCATCCGCACCGATCGGTTGACGAGCGGTGACGTGGTCGACCGCGTGCTTGCCACGTTCGCCGACTCGGCGAGCATCAGGGCGGGCACCGCCGCGGCGGTTGCCCGGCTGCGCGAGCGGCTTTCAGTCGAATACGCGGCCGTCGGAACGCATTTGGGTCTCGACGACCAAGGGGCCCGCCTCCGCGCCCCGTGACGAACTACTAGGTGCCGGCCTCGGCCGCGACACGGTAACCGTGAATGGCCAAGGGCCCGAAGATCGCCGCGAGACCGACGAGCCACGCACACGTCAACAGCAGCGGCGTCAACGCGGAACCACCCGAAGCGAGCGCCCGCATCGATTCGATCGTCGGCGACATCGGTTGAAACTGGATCAGCGGCCGGATCCATTCCGGAAACATCTTGAGCGGGGCCACGCCGGAGTTGCAGAACACCAAGCCGATGGCTCCCGTTGCCAACCACGTGAAGAGGGTGTTGCCGCCCGAGCGCAGTCCGACGGTGACCACAACCGTGGCGAAGACGATCACCACGAGAACCGGCACCAGAAGGAAAGGGATCACCGCGAGCCAGCTGCCGTGGAATCGGAACCCGAGCCCGAAGCCGACCGCGGTGATCAGTATCGCGCCTGCGAAGGTTCGCACCGCCTCGGCCAGCAGCCTGCCGGTCAGCGGGCTCGCGCGGTGGACGGGCAGTGTCCAGAATCGGCTGAGCAGACCGCTGGCGCGTTCCGCCGGAAGGGTGAGCCCGGCGCCGAGCGCACCGAACATGGCGCCGGCGACGGCACACATCGGTACCAGGCCGTCGAGGTTGTTGGTGCCCGTGATCCGCGTCATCGACTGGCCGACCAACAGGTGATAGGTGATCAGCAGGAAGGTGGGGAACAGCAGCGCCTGAATCGGCACGATCGGACTGCGCCGCCAGCGAGTGAACAGCCGGCCCGCGAAGAGCGTGCTTTCCATGGCCAGCGACGTTCGCGGCGGTGCCTCCAGGCTCACTGCATCCGCCGTTGCATGCGCAGCGCCACAGCGCCGAACACCACGAGAAGGCCGAGACACCACGCGAGGCTCATCGCCAGGTTGCCGGGGTTGACCAGGCCGACCGCGAACCCACGGAGCGTTTCGGTCACCTGCGAAACCGGTTGGTAGTGCACGAACGGCTGAATCCAGGACGGAAACGAACCGACCGGCGCCATCCCGGTGGACAGCAGCACCAGCAGCAGCTGGGGGATCAGCAGCATCTGACTGGACGCGTCGGTCGACCTCACCTGGGTGCCCGTTGCGTCCGCACCCAGCGACAACGCCAGAGTCAGGGTCAGAACGGTAGCGACGAACGCGACGCCGTACAGGAACCCGCCTGCCATCCGAAAGCCGAAGACGTAGGCGATGCCGACGGCTGCGACCATGGCAAGGGCGCCCCGAATCATGCAGTAGAGCATGCGGGCGAACAGTGGAAGCAGGATGGGAATGGGCAACGTGCGCAAGCGAACTCCGAATCCGGTCGCCTGCTCGCGGGCAGCCCGGTCGGCGGTGGTCATCGCGCCGAAGAGCGTGGTCTGGATGATGACCGCGGGAAGGACGTACTGGGCGTAATCGACGCCGCCGGTGTCGACCAACCCGCGCAGCACCACGGTGAACCCGACGAACGTCGCGACCGGAACCAGGACCGCGAATACGAGGTCGAGATCGCGCAGCGTGCCGCGAACGGTGCGCTCCACGAGCGCGACGAGCGCGTTCATGCGGTGACGGCCGACGGGCTGAGATGCAGGAAGACCTCGTCGAGCGATGGCTTGCGCAGCGAGATGTCGATCAGCTCGACGCCGAGCCGGTCGATCCGGCGGAGCACCTCGGTCAGGGTCGCCGCACCCGCGGCAGCAGGCACCGACACCGTATTCGCGTCGAAGTCGGCCTCGACGCCCTCGAAGTCGACCAAGACGGCTGCGATCCGGGAGATGTCCTCCGGGCGCACGGGCGTCACCTGGCAGAAGCTGAACCCCACGCGGCGCTTGAGGTCCTCGGCGGTTCCGCTGGCGATGACCCGGCCCGAGTCGAGGATGACGATCGAATCGCTGAGCACGTCGGCTTCTTCGAGATACTGCGTCGTGAGCAGGATCGTCACGTCCTGAGCGGACAGCGACGACACCAACGACCACACGTCGCGGCGGCTGCGGGGATCCAGCCCCGTGGTCGGCTCGTCGAGGTAGAGGACCTTCGGCGGAACCACGAGTGCCGCGGCGATGTCGATGCGCCGGCGCATGCCCCCCGAATACGTGACGACACGCCGGTCGGCGGCGTGCCGCATGTCGAACTGGTCGATCAGCTCGTCGGCCCGCCGCCGGGAATGCTTGCGCCGCAGGCCCCTCAGCCTGCCGAAGAGCTCGAGGTTCTCGCGCCCGGTGAGCAAGAGGTCGAGCGCGGTCTCCTGTCCGGTGACACCGATGTTCGCGCGCACCCGTCCGGACTGTTCGACGGTGTCGTACCCGGCCACGACGGCTCTTCCGGCGTCGGGTTGCAGCAATGTGGACAGGATCTTGACCACGGTGGTCTTGCCTGCCCCGTTGTGGCCCAGCAAGGCGCAGACCGTCCCGGTGGGAACGGAGAAGCTGACGTCCTGCAGCGCTGGCACCCCACCGCCGAACGTCTTCGAGACGCCATCAAGCTCGATCACAAGGGGAAACGATACCGTGGCTGGGCTTGCCGTGGCGACCAAACCCCTTGAGCTCCAATCGCGTTCGAACACCGGCCCTGGATGCTCGGGCATACCTTTGCTGTCGCACAACGGATGTGTCGTCGTGACCGGTACGCGTCGCGCAGGACGGGCCGATGTGGTCGCTGAGATCGAGGAATTCGCCGTGGATCCGCGGGGTAGGACGGCCGGTCCACTGGGCTCGTGGTGCAAGGCTACGATCACCGTGTGCTCGGACGGCTGCACTTTTCGATCATCGTTCCCGCACACAACGAGGAGAAGTACATCGGAAACACCCTCGAACACATCGCGAATCTGGCGTATCCGAAGGAATCGTACGAGGCGCTCGTCGTCGAGAACTGCTCGTCGGACCGAACACTCGAGGTCGCAAAGCGGTTCGACGGCGGCAACATCCGGGTCTTCTCCAGTCCGACGGCCGGGGTCTCGGCCGCCAAGAACTTCGGCATCGATCGACTCTCGCGCGACAGCGACTGGGTGGTATTCCTCGATGCAGACACCATTCTCGAGCCGAACTTCCTGAACGACCTCGCTGCGATGCTTGACGCTGCGCGCAAACCACTCGCGGTGGGCACCACCAAGGTTCGGCCGCTCGGCGGTGGTCGCGCGGCGCGGGCATGGTTTGCGTACTACGACGTTGCCCACCGGTGGGGAAAGGGCTCCTACGCCATCCAGATAGCGCGGCGATCGCTGTTCCCGGCACTCAAATTCGACGAGCGCCTCACCATGGGCGAAGACCTGCTGCTGATCAAGCGGGCACGTGAGTCGGGCGACTTCTTCTTCCTGCCGACCCGCACGGTGTACACGTCGACACGGCGTTTCGACACCGTGGGGTACTGGACGCTGTTCTTCCAGTGGACGGTGGTGTCCGTCCTGCCCGCACGGTTACAGAAACTGTTCGGCTACAAGATCATCCGCTGACGCCGACGGGCTCCCGTCCCACGTCGAGCCGGGTGAACTGATCGTTGCGGTAGCGCTCGGCGCAGGCCGACCTGCGGATCTTCCCGCTGGTGGTGATCGGAATGGAGCCTCGCGGCACCAACACCAGATCCGCCGCGGTCAGCCCGTGCGTCGTCGAAATCGCCGACGTCACATCGCGTTTGACGGATTGCAGCTTCTCCAGCACCTCTTCGTCGGTGTCGCCGCGCTTCTTGACTTCGATGATGGCGACCAGCTGCTCGCTACGGTCGTCCTGCACCGAAATCGCCGCGACGCGGCCGCCGGTGATCTCCTGGATCGTGGCCTCGATGTCATCGGGGTAGTGGTTGGTGCCACGCACGATGACGAGGTCCTTGATGCGGCCGATGATGAAGAGCTCCCCATCGAAGATGAAGCCCAGGTCGCCGGTCCGCAACCATGGTCCCTCGGAGGTGCCGGCCGGGGGATTCACGATTTGGCCGTTGAAGGTGTCTTCGGTCTGTTCGGTCTTGTTCCAGTAACCGAGGCACACGTTGTCACCCTGCAACCAGATCTCGCCGATCTTGCCCGGTGGGCACTCGGTCCTCTGCTCGGGGTCCACGATCCGCGCCGCCGGTGATTTCGGTGTGCCGTAGCTGACCAGCGGCGTACCTTCGCCGGCTTCGCAGGGCTCGGCCAGTCCATCCGACAATTTGTCGAGACGGAAGTTGACGATCTTCGGGCCGTCGGGCTCGCGGGTGGCGACGTACAGCGTTGCCTCGGCCAGTCCGTAGCACGGCTTGAGTACCTTCTCCTGCAAGCCGAAACGTGAGAACCGCTGGTTGAAGCGCTTGAGCGTGGCTTCGTGCACCCGCTCCGCGCCGCTCATCACGCTCACGACGCCGCTGAGGTCGAGTCCCGCCATGTCCTCGTCCGTGGTCCGTGCGACGGCCAGTTCGAAGGCGAAGTTCGGAGCGGCGGTCAAGGCGTTCTTGCTGGTGGCCATCAACTGAATCCACCGGGCCGGACGGGCGAGGAACGACAACGGGGTGGTGACCACCGTCTGCCAGCCACCGAGGATCGGCGCGCAGATGCCGAGTAGCAGTCCCATGTCGTGATAGAAGGGCAGCCACGACACCGCGGTGGTACCGGCGGGCGCCACCTTCGCCTCCGGAAAGAAGTCGGTCATCATCTGCTCGAAATTGGCGTTCAGATTTCGGTAGGACACCATCACGCCGGCAGGTGTGCGCGTCGATCCCGACGTGTACTGCAGGTAGGCGGTTTCCGGGCGGGGCGCATCGCGGCGGATGACGCGGTGCCTGCCGTCGAGGTCCAGTTTGTCGACTTCGATGAGGGTCGGTGCCGGCTGGTCGCCCTGTGGTTTGAGGTACCCGGCGACGACGTCGGCGATCGGCGAGGTGGTGAACACGACCGTCGGCTCGGAGTCCCGCAGCACGGCAGTCACCCGCTCGTCGTGGGCCCCGACCATCGGCGTGGACAGCGGAACGGCGATCAGCCCCGCCTCCAGGGACCCGAGAAACGCGACCAGATACTCCAGGCCCTGTGGTGCCACGATGACCGCGCGGTCACCGGTGGTGGCGACGCCGGCGAGTTCGCGTGCCAGGTTCGTCGTGCGGCGATACAGCTGACCCCAGGTCAGGCTGGTCGTGACGCCGTCCCAATCCTGCTCGTAGTCGATGAACGTGAATGCAGTGTCGTTCGGCTGCAAACTTGCCCGTTCACGGAGGATTGCGGGGATCGACGAGTCGGGCATCGAGTGGCCTCTCTCAACGGTGGTGCGGGAAACAGTAGGTCGAGCTTATGGAATGAGAACACGAGTTGCTCGGTCATGGCCAAATGACACGTGACACAGCGGGATGGCACCGGCGTCCGCTGTGCGCGCATCGTGCTGGTGCCCGCGAAGATAGCAAATAAGTTGTGGTTCACCTGATTTCGCGCCCGGATTGAGGCGAGTACCTTCCGCAGGGTCCTGAACAGCGTCGGGCTGGTGAGTCCGGGCGTGGTGGTTCGGATTTGAATACCACTTTCGGTTGCCAGTCGACACGCTGGTTCATCTTTCCGTTCTCACGTAGTGGGGCGTTGGCCCCCAACGCGATTCGGCAGTCAGCTGGCCCGCGGTGTCGACACGGCAGCGTCAAATGGTTTCCGGTGCAGCGATTCCCGGATCGGACCGGTCGAGCTTCACTTCGACGATGGCGCTGTCGGGCCAGAGGCTTCTGGTGGTCGCGCGGCGCAGCTTCTCGCGTAGCGGAAGGCCGCTGTGCACGTTCTTGACGCCCGGCACCTTGAGCAGGGGGACGACGTTGTACTGCCAGCCGTAGCGGCGGTGCAACTCGCGGTTGGCCGCCTCGGCGGCCCGTCCCTCGAGGATCGACGCCGTCCCTGTCACGGTGGGTGTCGCGGTGGCGTAGCGGCCGCGGTGATCGCACGGCCACAGTTCGACGCGGGGATCGGCGGTGAGCCTGCGCGTCTTCGGGCCGACCTTGGTCCGGAAGAACAGGCTGTCGCCGTCGACGTAGAACCAGATCGGCGTGTCGACGCCGACGCCGTCGCGGCGGTAGGTGCGCAGTTGTGCGTAGCGTGCGGCGGTGAGGCCGTCCAGCAGGGCGATGTCGGTCATGATCCGATTGAACGACTTCGAGTCGGCTTGAAGTCAAGTCCTCGTCACGTCAGGATGGGATCGTGCATCCTCCGTTGTCCATCGGCGACGTAGCCCAGCGTTCGGGCGTGGCGGCCACCACGTTGCGGTACTACGAGGATTCGGGCCTGCTGCGTCCACCGACCAGGGTGGGCGGCCGCCGGCGGTACGACGATTCGGTGCTGACCAGGCTCGAAGTGATCGGACTCTGCAAGGCAGCTGGCTTCACGCTCGACGAGATCCGGGTCCTGCTCTCCGATGCGACGCCGGGCCGCCCGGCGAGCCGGTCGCTGGCCAGGGCCAAGCTGTCGGACATCGATGCGCAGCTGGCCACCTTGAAACGGGCCAGGGAAATCATCGAATGGGCGATGAGCTGCGGGTGTGCCTCAGTCGATGCCTGTACGTGCGGGACGCGCGTCCCGTCCTAGGTGTTGGCCTTGCTGAACCACTTGGTCTTGATGCGCCAGGAATGCGCCGATGTAAGGGCGAACCCGGCACCGCACAGGCAGGCGAAGATCCACACCAGGGTGCCCTTCTCAAGGGACTGCAGCGAGGGAACCAGCGCGGTGACGACGCGGACGAGGCACGCCATGATGCCGCTGAGGGAAGCGATCAGGTAGACGTTGGCCACGCGCCGTGACCGTGGATCCTTCCGCAGCACCAGCAGCGCACGGGCACCGTAACCCAGCAGGTAGATCAGCGTGGCGCACAGCATCAACCAGTAGATGGTGAGCCATATGTCGGTGGGCACGTCGAAGAAGTCCGCCGCGTAGACGTGTGCGCCATTACCCAGCGTGAACGTGGCCAGCAGGAGCGGAATGCAGATCGTCGCCGGAAGCTCGACGTACTGCTTGAACGTCCTCTGCATCGCGTGGTCGTCCTGCAGCCGGCCCAGCGCGTTGTAGACGACAGCAGATGCCGCCACGATGTACAGGTCGTGGCCGATGTAGTCCTCGAGGTTCCACTTGCCGGTCAGAGCGTGCAGCCAATGCCCGAGGGTTTCGGAGGCGAATGGCGACATGAGCAGCACCGTTACGCCCTGCAAGGCGATGTTGAGTGTGGCGGCAACCTCCCAGCGGCACGACCACGTGACACGCCGGATCCACAAACTCCACGCGATACACGCCGTGGTGATTGCGATCAGGACTGTCAGGGTCATCGGTGTCGCCTTTGAGCTGAAATGCGGTTCAGCAAATACTACTGCTAAAGCGGGGGTGCATCGGGTCGTGGCGTGAGTTCGGACAATTTCGGCCGCCGAACGGTCCGCACGTCCGTCTTCGTTTCGTTAGCCGTCGCGACGCTCACCGGCGCGGATTCGAGGTAGCTCCACACCTCTTCACGACTCATCAGCCCGAACCGAACCTGCAGGTCCGGATAGCTGAGGTTGAACCGGTCCGCGACGTGTCGCAACTCCTCGGCGTTCGGGTAGTCGGCTTCCTTGATTCTCCGGTAGTAGGTGCTACTGGAGGTACCGAGGGCGTCGTAGATCGCCTTTGCGTCGACGTCTCCGTCGAGCAGGTAGTCGAGCAGGGCTTTGAGTTGCCTGCCGTTTTCATCGGTACGCGGCACGGATACACCATAACCCGACTTCCCGCGATTGGGCAGTAGTAATCAGGAACAGGAGTGTTAGCCACTTATTGACACTGCCGTCACAGTTTTGGTAGAGGTCTCCCATTTCTGGGACAGTCGTGTAATCTCGCTCACATGATGCTCGCAAACTTTCAGGTGACTGATTACGACGGTGCCGGCCAGCCGACGAGCGATGCCGCGCTGTTGTCGGTGCCCCTCTCGGATGTCCTGACCCAGGAACTCGACGGCGCCAGCGAAGCACTGGGCGTCACCGCCGAGGATGTCCTGCTGGCTGCGCTGGGTCGCGCGATCGGGCGGACCATCGGCGAAGGCGTCGTTGCCGTCGACGTGCCCGGCCACGGTCGCGCCGTGTATCCGGTCGCGCTGTCCTGCATGGGCCCGCAGCGGATCGACGCCACTGAGATGCTGGCCGGCGTCCATTATCTGGTAGCGGCCGTGGCGCTGCACCGGACGGTGCACGGGGTGCCGGACCACCCGGTCGTGCAACCGCTGTCCGACGTCCTGTTCGCCTATGGCGCCTCCCGTCCCGCGCAGCTGGGCCACGCCCTCGAGCTGCGCGCACACCGCCGCGGCGGAATCCTCGTGCTGGACTGGTGGTACGACGAGAGCCGCTTCGAGGCCTACACCATCGAGGAGCTCTCCGAGCAGTTCCCGTTCGCGCTGATCGAGCTGACGTCGGAAGCCACGGCGCCCGTGCTCGGTGCCGCCGAATTGGCCATGGCCCATTAGCCTGCGAATCCGCGAACCTCTAGAATCGACGCACAGGCACTGATCCGGCCATCACCGGGGAGCCTTCGGAAGAACGGCACGGGTGGCGTCATCGCCCGCGCTCAGTAGACCCGAACGGATGGGTCCGTAAACGCCCAACGAATTGAGCGGCGTGCCTCGTGTACGCAAGCGGGGTGGTACCGCGGCTCTCGCGCACACGCGCGACGTCGTCCCCGTGCCTGAACGAACCTGGGCTTCCGAGCGCCAGCGACATTTGGCACAGGAGACGACCTCGCAGTGACTGCCTACCCGAAGCCTGCCGGCGGAGCGCCGAACTTCCCGCATCTCGAAACCCAGGTGCTCGACTACTGGGACAGCGACGGCACCTTCCGCGCAAGCATCGAACGGCGCGACGGCGCAGAAGAATACGTGTTCTACGACGGGCCGCCGTTCGCGAACGGCCTCCCGCACTACGGCCACCTGCTCACCGGCTACGTCAAGGACATCGTTCCCCGCTACCGCACCATGCGCGGCTACAAGGTGGAGCGTCGCTTCGGCTGGGACACCCACGGCCTGCCCGCCGAACTCGAGGTGCAGCGGCAACTCGGCATCACCGAGAAGGCGCAGATCGAGGAGTTGGGCATCGAGAAGTTCAACGATGCCTGTCGCGCCTCGGTGCTCAAGTACACGGGCGAGTGGCGCGCGTACGTCACCAGGCAAGCGCGCTGGGTCGACTTCGACAACGACTACAAGACGCTCGACCCGACGTTCATGGAATCGGCGATCTGGGCGTTCAAGCAGCTGTGGGACAAGGGCCTGGCCTACGAGGGCTACCGCGTGCTGCCGTACTGCTGGAACGACGAGACCCCGCTCTCCAGCCACGAGCTGCGGATGGACGACGACGTGTACCAGAGCCGTCAGGACCCGGCGCTCACGGTCGGATTCCGGGTTAGCGACGGGCCGCTTGATGGTGCCTACCTGCTGATCTGGACCACAACCCCGTGGACGTTGCCGTCGAATCAGGCCGTCGCGGTCAATCCGGAGGTCACCTACGTCGCGGTGCGCGGCACGGATGGGCGGCGCTACGTGCTGGCGCAGGCGCGGGTGCCTGCGTACGCCCGAGAGCTCGGCGAAGACCCCGAGATCGTCGGCACGTATACGGGCGCCGATCTGCTCGGCACGAGCTACCTGCCGCCGTTCCCGTACTTCATGGACTCCGAGAACGCCTTCCGGGTGCTACCCGCCGACTTCGTCAGCACCGACGACGGCACCGGCCTCGTGCACATGGCACCCGCGTACGGCGAAGACGACAAGGCGACCGCGGACGCCGCGGACATCGTGGCCGTCACGCCGGTCGACTCGAAGGGTCGCTTCGACGCGACGGTGCCGGATTACGCCGGCCAGCACGTATTCGACGCCAACCCGCAGATCATCCGGGACTTGAAGAATCAGACCGGCTCGGCGGGGGAGAACGGCGCGGTGCTGTTGCGGCACGAGACGTACGAGCACTCCTACCCGCACTGCTGGCGGTGCCGAAACCCGTTGATCTATCGCGCGGTGTCGTCCTGGTTCATCAAGGTGACGGACTTCCGCGACCGGATGGTTGAACTCAACCAGGAGATCACCTGGTACCCCGAGCACGTCAAGGACGGTCAGTTCGGCAAGTGGCTGCAGGGTGCCAGGGATTGGTCAATCTCGCGAAACCGCTACTGGGGCACGCCGATTCCGGTGTGGAAGTCCGATGATCCCGCGTATCCGCGCATCGACGTGTACGGCAGTCTCGACGAGTTCGAGCGCGACTTCGGGGTGCGGCCGGCGGATCTGCATCGGCCCTACATCGATGAGCTGACCCGGCCCAACCCCGACGACCCGACGGGTCGCTCGACCATGCGCCGCATCGAGGACGTCTTCGACGTGTGGTTCGACTCGGGGTCGATGCCGTTCGCGCAGGTGCACTATCCGTTCGAGAATGTCGATTGGTTCGACACGCACTTTCCCGGCGACTTCATCGTCGAGTACATCGGGCAGACCCGCGGTTGGTTCTACACGCTGCACGTGCTCGCCACCGCGCTGTTCGACCGGCCGGCGTTCAAAGCCTGTGTGGCGCACGGCATCGTGCTGGGCAACGACGGTCAGAAGATGAGCAAGTCGCTGCGCAACTATCCCGACGTGTCGGAGGTGTTCGACCGCGACGGCTCGGATGCGATGCGCTGGTTCCTGATGGCCTCGCCGATCCTGCGTGGCGGCAACCTGATCGTCACCGAACAGGGGATCCGCGAGGGCGTCCGGCAAGTGCTGCTGCCGTTCTGGAACGCCTACTCCTTCCTGGCGCTGTATGCGCCGAAGAAGGGCACGTGGCGCACGAACTCGACCAACGTGCTGGACCGCTACATCCTGGCCAAGCTGGCCGCGCTGCGCGACGACCTGACCAGGGGACTGGACGTCTGCGACATCTCCGTGGCCTGCGATCAGCTCCGGCAGTTCACCGAGGCGTTGACGAATTGGTATGTGCGACGGTCACGTTCGCGGTTCTGGGAGGAGGATCCCGACGCCATCGACACGCTGCACACCGTCTTGGAGGTCACCGGCCGGTTGGCCGCTCCGCTGCTGCCACTGATCTCCGAGGTGATCTGGCGCGGCATCACCGGCGAGCGATCGGTGCACCTGACCGACTGGCCGGAGGCCGACGCCGTACCTGCCGACCCGGCCCTGGTGTCAGCCATGGACCAGGTCCGCGACGTGTGCTCGGCGGCATCGTCGCTGCGCAAGGCGAAGAAGCTGCGCGTGCGGCTACCTCTGCCGAAACTCACTGTGGCGGTGGAGAATCCAGAGACGCTGCGGCCGTTCGCCGACCTCATCGCCGACGAGCTCAACGTCAAGGCGGTCGAGTTGACCGACGACATCGCGGCCTACGGGCGCTTCGAGCTGACCGTGAACGCCAGGGTGGCCGGGCCGCGTATCGGCAAGGACGTGCAGGCCGCGATCAAGGCGGTCAAGGCGGGGGAGGGCGTGGTGAACGCCGACGGGACGCTGACCGCGGGCCCGGCCACGCTGCTGCCGGAGGAGTACAGCTCCAAGTTGGTCGCCGCCGATCCGGAGTTCACCGCCGCGTTGCCCGGTGGGGCCGGGCTGGTGGTGCTCGACGGCACCGTCACCGAGGAACTCGAAGCCGAGGGATGGGCGAAGGACCGGATCCGCGAACTGCAGGAGCTGCGCAAGGCCACCGGGCTGGACGTGTCGGACCGGATCTCGCTGGTCATGTCGGTGCCACCGGAGCGGGAGACCTGGGCGCAGGCGCACAGCGACCTCATCGCCAGGGAGGTCCTCGCCACCCGGTTCGAGTTCGGCCCGCCCTCCGACGGCACCGAGATCGGCGACGGCGTCCAGGTGGCGATCGCTAGGGCGTGACCGAAAGGCCTACTGCGGCAGGCACGGTCATCCAGCGGTGACCCGGGCGGTATGTCCGCGGATCGACACGGTGTCGCCGGTGTGCAATTGCCTACCGCGCCGCAATTCGACATCACCGTTCACCGCGACTTCGCCCGCGGAGATGGCCGCTCGGGCATCCGAACCGCTGTCGATCAGGTCGGCGAGCTTGAGGAACTGGCCAAGGCGGATCGACTCGTCCCGGATCGGCACGTCGCGGGCCTGTTGCGCCATGGCGTCAGGTTAGCGCCCTACGATCGCGACTGTGGAAGGGCGATGGGTGCTGCACTTCGACATGGACGCGTTCTTCGCCTCCGTCGAACAGCTGACCCGACCCACGCTGAGGGGCCGCCCCGTTCTGGTGGGCGGCCTGGGTGGCCGCGGCGTCGTCGCGGGGGCCAGCTACGAGACGCGCGTGTTCGGGGCCCGTTCCGCCATGCCGATGCACCAGGCCCGTCGACTCGTCGGCGCGGCGGCGGTGGTGCTGCCGCCGCGCGGCGTGGTGTACGGCGTGGCCAGCAGAAGGGTGCTCGACACCGTGCGGTCGATGGTGCCGGTGCTCGAGCAGCTGTCGCTCGACGAGGCGTTCGGGGAACCGATCGAACTCGCCGGTGCACCCGCCGACGAGGTCGAGCGGTTCTGCGAGCACCTGCGTGCCAGGGTGCTGAGCGACACCGGGCTGGTCGCCTCCGTCGGAGCCGGCTCGGGCAAGCAGATCGCCAAGATCGCCTCGGATCTGGCCAAGCCGAACGGCATTCGCGTGGTCCGCCGTGACGAGGAGCGCACCCTGCTCGCCGGGCTCCCGGTGCGCCGGCTGTGGGGCATCGGGCCGGTCGCCGAGGAGAAACTGCACCGGCTGGGCATCGACACGGTCGGCGCCTTCGCAGCGCTCACCGGAACGGAGGTCGCCGACATCCTCGGCGGCACCGTCGGGCCTGCGCTGCACCAGCTCGCCAAGGGCATCGACGATCGCCCCGTCGCGGAACGCGCCGAGTCGAAGCAGATCAGCGCCGAGTCGACCTTCGCCGAGGACCTCACCACGCTGAACCAACTGCGCGACGCCACGGGCCCCATTGGCGAACATGCCCACCGCCGCCTCGAGCGCGACGGCCGCGGCGCCCGCACGGTGACCGTCAAGCTCAAGAAGTCCGACATGAGCACGCTCACCCGCTCTGCGACGCTGCCGTACGCCACCACCGACGCGTCGACGCTGATCGGCACCGCGCGCCGGCTGCTGCTCGACCCCGTCGAGATCGGACCGGTCCGGCTTCTCGGCGTCGGCTTCTCGGGACTCTCGGACTTCCAGCAGGAGTCGCTGTTCCCCGATCTCGAGCAGGTGCTCGAGGCGTCCGACGCTCCGCCGGCGACGGTGGCCGCCGCCCCCAGCGCGGATCAGGCGCCGGCGGCATGGCGGATCGGCGACGACGTCAAGCACACCGTGTACGGGCACGGGTGGGTTCAGGGTGCCGGGCACGGCGTGATGACGGTGCGGTTCGAGACCCGGGGCAGCGGCCCCGGTCCGGTGCACACCCTGCCCGTCGACACGCCCGACATCGGCCGGGCCAATCCCGTCGACAGCCTGGACTGGCCGGAGTACGTCCGGCACCTGACGGGGGAGACGCACGAAGCCAGCCGGTAGCGGCTCAGCCCCAGGTCGCGAAGACGTCGGCGACGGGCGCTCCCGCCGCCAGTGCGGCCATCAGCAGGACCCGCGCCTGCGGTGGGCGTAGCCGCGGCACCACGACCGCACCGGCGTCCACCAGGGCCCGGCCCGGCCCGTAGCCCGGTCGGACATGGCCACCGGGGACGCGGGTACCCAACGCCACCACCACGCCGTCCCGGCAGTGCCGTTGCACGGCCTCGATCACTGCGGCTCCCGCGTTCCCGGAGCCCACGGCCTCCAGCACCACGCCACGCGCACCGGCCGCCACGACCGCGTCCAGCGCCACCCCGTCGCTGCCCGCGTAGGCGGCGACGATGTCGACGCGGGGCGCGGCAGCGGCCGACAGGTGGCCGAGGAAGGCTCGGCGGTCCGGCTCGGCTGCCAGGTCGGTGCCGGTGAAACCGCTCAGGTCGCCGGTGGCGGCCTTGTACAGACCGAGCGGCTGCAGCGTCCTGCCGCCGAAACTCACCAGCACGCCCTGACCCCGTGCGGCCGGGCTGGTCGCCAACGCCAGCGCATCGCGCAGGTTCCGCGGACCGTCGGCGTCCGGTGCGTCGGCACTGCGCATTGCTCCGGTCAACACCACCGGGACCTCACCGTCGTAGGTGAGCGCCAGCCACAACGCCGTTTCCTCCATCGTGTCGGTGCCGTGCGTGATCACCACGCCGTCTGCGCCCCGCTTGACCGCCGCCTTGGCGGCGGCCCCGATGGCGTCCCAATCCGCGGGCGTCAACTCGGAACTGTCGACGGCGAAGAGGTCGACGACCTCGAGATCGGCGCCGTCGAGGCCGTTGATCAGATCGCTACCGGTGCGGGTTGGACGTGCAACGCCGGTGTCGTCGGTGCTGGTGGCGATGGTGCCGCCGGTGGTGATGACGACGATGCGGCTCATGCGGCGATTGTTCACCATCGCCACTTTGGGATGATGGTGGAGTGACTGATGAATCAACGGGCTCGGCCGAGCCAGCGACCGCGGATGAGGGAACCCCGCCGCGGCCCTCGCGGCGTCGACTGCGCCTACTGGTTTCGGTCGCCGCCGTCGTACTCGCACTGGACGTCGTGACCAAGGTGCTGGCGGTCAAACTGCTGACACCCGGACAACCGGTGTCCATCGTCGGCGACACCGTGACGTGGACTCTGGTGCGCAACTCGGGCGCGGCGTTCTCGATGGCCACGGGTTACACCTGGGTACTCACCCTGATCGCGACCGGTGTGGTGTTCGGCATCGCGTGGATGGGCCGCAGGCTCGTCTCGCCGTGGTGGGCGATCGGGCTGGGGATGATCCTCGGCGGTGCCCTCGGCAACCTGATGGACCGGTTCTTCCGCTCTCCGGGTCCGCTGCGTGGCCATGTCGTCGACTTCTTGTCCGTCGGCTGGTGGCCGGTGTTCAACGTGGCCGATCCCGCGGTAGTGGGTGGGGCGATCCTGCTCGTGGGGCTGTCGTTGTTCGGCTATGACTTCGACGTCGTCGGGCGGCGCAGGCCCGATGGTGCGCCCGCCGTCGTCCCGAGCCACCCATCGAGCGACGAACCCGAAGCATGACGACGCGTTCCATGCCGGTTCCGGAGGGGCTGGCGGGCATGCGTGTCGACGCTGGCCTGTCCCGGCTGCTCGGCCTGTCCCGCACCGCGGTGGCCGCGATGGCCGAAGCCGGTGGCGTCGAACTGGACGGATCACCCGTCGGCAAGTCGGACCGCCTGGCTGCCGGGGCCTGGCTCGAGGTCGAACTGCCCGAAGACCCTGCGCCACTGGAGAATCGGCCGGTCGACATCGAGGGCATGACGATCCTCTACTCCGACGCCGACATCGTGGCGGTGGACAAGCCCGCAGGCGTCGCCGCGCACGCTTCGGTCGGCTGGACGGGCCCCACCGTGCTGGGTGGGCTGGCCGCGGCCGGTTACCGCATCACCACGTCGGGCGTGCACGAGCGGCAGGGCATCGTGCACCGCCTCGACGTCGGCACCTCCGGGGTCATGGTGGTCGCCATCTCCGAACGCGCCTACACCGTGCTCAAGCGGGCCTTCAAGGCGCGCACGGTCGACAAGCGCTATCACGCCCTCGTCCAGGGCCACCCCGACCCGTCCAGCGGAACCATCGACGCGCCGATCGGGCGGCACAGGAGCAACGACTGGAAGTTCGCCGTGACCGAGGGCGGACGGCACAGCATCACGCACTACGACACCGTGGAGGCGCACCAGGCGGCAAGTCTGCTCGACGTGCATCTGGAAACTGGTCGCACACACCAGATTCGGGTGCACTTCGCGGCGCTGCACCATCCGTGCTGCGGCGACATGACCTACGGTGCGGACCCGACTTTGGCGAAACGGCTTGGGCTGGAACGGCAGTGGTTGCATGCGCGGTCGCTGGCGTTCGCCCATCCCGACGACGGGCGGCGCATCGAGATCACCAGTCCGTACCCGGCGGACCTGCAGCACGCCCTCGATGTGCTGCGCCACCACGACTCGTGACCGGCGCCCCGGAAACGCGCACGCGTAGAGCGGGCGTGTTCGCCGGTGTGGGCGCCTACGCGTCCTGGGGTCTCTTCCCGGCGTTCTTCCCATTGCTGAAGCCCGCCAACGCTTTCGAAATCCTCGCGCACCGCATCGTGTGGTGCTTCGTCCTCATGATCGCGGTCATCGCGGTGGTCCGCCGGTTCGGCGACATCCGCGCCATGACCATCCGCACCTGGCTGCAGCTGACGTTCGCCTCGGCCCTGATCTCGGTCAACTGGGTGATCTACATCTATGCGGTCAACAACGGTCACGTGGTGGATGCCGCGCTCGGCTACTTCATCAACCCGCTCGTCACCGTCGCGTTGGGATTGGTGATCTTTCGCGAGCGGCTCACCCGTGCGCAGTTCGTCGCACTGGCGATCGCGGTCGTCGCCGTCGTCGTCATGACAGTGGAGGTCGGCACGGTGCCGGTCATTGCGCTCGGACTCGCGTCGTCGTTCGCGCTGTACGGCGCGGTGAAGAAGGTGGTCCCGGTCGATCCCCGGGTCAGCGTCGGCATCGAGGCCGGGATCGCTACGCCGTTCGCCCTGGCGTTTCTCGTGGTCCTGAACGTCGTCGGTGATGGAACGTTCACGACTTACGGCACGAGCCACGCCCTGCTGATGGTCTCGGCCGGCGTGCTGACGGCACTGCCGCTGCTGTTGTTCGCCGCGGCTGCCCAGCGGCTGCCGATGGTGACGATGGGGCTGCTGTTCTACCTGACGCCTGCGATGCAGCTCACCTGGGGTGTGCTGGTCGGCCACGAGCCGATGCCCGCAGCGCGGTGGCTGGGCTTCGCACTCATCTGGGCAGCGCTGGCCGTCTTCAGCGGCGACGCGATCTGGCGGGCACGTGTCGATCGGAAGGTGCCGCAGTCGTCATAGGGGTGATGAGCGCTTGCGCGAAGAACGAAGGGCTCGTCACCATCTACTACGAGAAGGGACACCGCGATGCGTTACTGCCTGCTCATGCACTACCAGGAGGGCCCCTCCATCGGTCTGACCGAGGACGACATGGCGCCTGCGATGGCCGCGTTCGCCGCGTACGCCGACGATCTGTCGGCCGCTGGCGTGTTGATCACCACCGAAGTGCTCGCTCCCGTCGACGCCACCACGACGGTCACCGCGCGCAACGGTGCACCCGAGATCCAGGACGGCCCGTTCGCCGACACGAAGGAAAAGCTCGGCGGCATCTTCGTCATCGACGTGGCCAACCTCGACGAGGCGCTGCAGTGGGCTCAGCGCAATCCGGCCAACGGCTGGGGATCGATCGAAATCCGCCCGGTGGCAAGGACTTACGCTCCGGAGCGCGGGTGGTACAACCCCTGAGCGGGCAAGACTCGCGGGCGGCCGAGGCGCTCGCCGGCGTCGTTCGCGAGTCGTACGGCCGGCTGTTGGCGCTGCTTGCCGCGCCCGGCCGCGACATCGCCGCCGCCGAGGACGCGCTCGCCGATGCCATGGAGCGGGCGTTGACGCGCTGGCCCGTCGACGGCATCCCCGACAACCCGGAGGCCTGGCTCCTGGTCGTCGCCCGCAACCGGCTGCGCGATGCCTGGAAGTCGGCGGCTCGGCGGACCAACGTGCCGTTCGACGAAACCGACTGGGAATTCGAGGCATCCGCCGCCGTCGACGTCGCCGCCGGCTCTACCATCCCCGATCGCAGACTCGAACTGATGTTGGCGTGCGCGCATCCGGCCATCGCCGAGAACGTCCGGACGCCGCTCGTGCTCCAGGTGGTGCTCGGGGTGGACGCGGCAGCGATCGCCGAGGCCTTCGCCGTGGCGCCCGCCACGATGGCGCAACGACTGGTGCGTGCCAAGAAGCGCATCCGGGACACCGGAATTCCGTTCGAGATGCCCGACCGCGAGCACCTCGCCGAGCGACTCCCCGCGGTACTGGAGGCCGTCTACGGGGCATACGCCATCGACTGGCAGCTCGTACCCCAGGGGCAGCCGGTGGAATCGCTGTCGGCAGAGGCCGTGCACCTGGCCCTGGTGCTCGCCGAGCTGCTACCCGACGAGCCCGAGGTGCTCGGCCTCGCCGCGCTGGTCTGCCTATCGGAAGCCCGCCGACCTGCACGGCGTGCCGAGGACGGTTGCTTCGTGCCGCTCGAGGAGCAGGACACCGGCCGGTGGGATCGGTCCATGATCGCCCGTGGCGAGGCGCTGCTTCGCCGGGCGCACGCCCACCACCGCCCCGGCCGGTTCCAATACGAGGCGGCGATCCAGTCCGCCCACTGCAGCCGCGTCTCGGGGGACCCGGTGGACGCCGAGACGCTGCGCAGGCTGCATCGGGCGCTGGTGCGAACGGCCCCGTCGCTGGGTGCCCAGGTCGCACTGGCCGCGCTCGACGGCGAGGTCGACGGGCCAGCCGCGGGATTGCGGGCTTTGGATGCGGTGAGCGATCCCGCCGTCGAGCACTTCCAGCCCGCGTGGGCGGTGCGGGCGCATCTGCTGGCGGCCGCGGGCCACGTCGTCGACGCCGACCGCGCCTACCGTCGGGCGATCGAGTCCACCTCGGACCCAGGGGTGGCTCAGTACCTCGCCCGACGTTTGCGGGCCCTGCCGGGTTGACCGCTTTCTAGCTATGCAATACGGTTTGCCAGGCGAGGCCATCTCACCTCGCTGGTGAGGTCAGGGACATGCTGCAAGTCAACCGTCAGTCGCTGCCGGCGGCTCGACGCCGCGGCCGGCCGGTTGGCTCGGATTCCGCCGAAACGCGCAACCGCATCCTCAAGGCCGCGCGCCAAGTCATCATCGAACGTGGCTACCACGCCGCCACCTTTCAGGCGATCGCGATGGCTGCCGACCTGAGCCGTCCCACGCTGCACTATTACTTCGACTCGCGTGAAGAGATCTACCGCGTGCTCGTCGCCGACGCGAGCGGCGTCATGGTCGAATGCATTGGCGCCGCGAAGCGCAAGGACACCCTCCTCGGGCAGTTGACGGCGCTCGTTGCCGCGATGCACGACGCCGACTTCAGGGACCGCTCGCAGATCGCGTTCCTGGTGAGCGCCCGCCTGGAGGCAACCCGCAATCCCGAACTGCGGGCGGGCACGGGCAGCGTCCTGCGCAGCTACCTGGAGTCCGTGCTCGTCGACGGGAAGGCGAGGGGTGAGCTGGCCGCTGACGCGGTGGTCGCGCCGATCGCCGACATGCTGCACGCAATGCTGTGGGGTCTGGGCTTCCACGCCGGCTTCGTCGACGACGAGGCCGTCATGCATCTGATAACCAAGCAACTCGAACGGCTGCTCTCCGACGGCTTGCTGAGTGACGCGGTCGAGCCGGTGCAGGCCGTTCCCGGGCTTCTTTGAGAAACTTCGTGACACGCCGCGAAACGCGTTCGCGACACGCCCGGCGGTGTCGGTCGGCCGTCCTAGACTGACGGGCCTATGGACAGTCCGTCGCCTCTCCGCGCGAGCGCTCATCGGAGCGACTCCTTCGTGCACCTGCACAACCACACCGAGTACTCGATGCTGGACGGTGCGGCGAAGGTGACGCCGATGCTCGCCGAGGCTCAACGCCTGGAAATGCCCGCCATCGGGATGACCGACCACGGCAACATGTTCGGTGCCAGCGAGTTCTACAACGCGGCAACCGCTGTCGGCATCAAACCGATCATCGGCGTCGAGGCGTACATCGCGCCGGCGTCACGGTTCGACACGAAGCGCATCCTGTGGGGCGACCCCAGCCAGAAGTCCGATGACGTGTCCGGCAGCGGGTCGTACACGCACATGACCATGGTCGCGGAGAACGCGACCGGGCTCCGCAACCTGTTCAAGCTGTCGTCGCTGGCCTCCTTCGAGGGGCAACTGGGCAAGTGGTCGCGCATGGACGCCGAGATCATCGCCGAGCACGCCGAGGGCATCATCGCGACGACGGGGTGCCCGTCGGGCGAGGTGCAGACCCGGCTGCGGCTCGGCCAGGAACGCGAGGCGCTGGAATCGGCGGCGAAGTGGCGCGAGATCTTCGGCCCGGAGAACTTCTTCCTGGAGTTGATGGACCACGGCCTGTCGATCGAGCGGCGCGTGCGGGAGGGCCTGCTGGAGGTCGGGCGAAAGCTCGACATCCCGCCGCTCGCGACCAACGACTGTCACTACGTCACCCGCGAGGCCTCGCACAACCACGAGGCGCTGCTGTGCATCCAGACCGGCAAGACGCTGTCGGACCCGAACCGGTTCAAGTTCGACGGCGACGGCTACTTCCTGAAGTCGGCCGCCGAGATGCGCGCGCTGTGGGCCGACATCCCGGCTGCATGCGATTCGACGCTGCTGATCGCCGAGCGCGTGCAGTCCTACGCCGACGTGTGGGCGCCCAAGGACCGGATGCCGGTGTTCCCCGTGCCGGACGGTCACGACGAGGCGTCGTGGCTGCGCAGCGAGGTCGAGCGGGGGCTGGCCCGCCGCTTCCCGTCGGGCGCGCCCGCGCAATACGTTGACCGTGCCGACTACGAGATCAAGGTCATCTGCGACAAGGGTTACCCGTCCTACTTCCTCATCGTCGCCGACCTGATCGACTACGCCCGTTCGGTCGACATCCGGGTGGGCCCGGGCCGAGGCTCCGCGGCGGGGTCGCTGGTGGCCTACGCGCTCGGCATCACGAACATCGACCCGATCAAGTACGGGCTGCTCTTCGAGCGCTTCCTGAACCCCGAACGTGCGTCGATGCCCGACATCGACATCGACTTCGACGACCGCCGCCGCGGCGAGATGCTGCGCTACGCGGCCAACAAGTGGGGTAGCGACCGGGTGGCGCAGGTCATCACCTTCGGCACCATCAAGACGAAGGCGGCGCTGAAGGATTCGGCCCGGGTGCACTACGGGCAGCCCGGGTTCGCCATCGCCGACCGCATCACCAAGGCGCTCCCGCCGCCGATCATGGCGAAGGACATCCCGCTGTCGGGTATCACCGACCCCAGCCACGAGCGGTACAAGGAAGCCGTCGAGGTCCGCAACCTGCTCGACACCGACCCGGACGTGCGCACCATCTACGAAACCGCGCGCGGGCTGGAGGGCCTGGTCCGCAACGCGGGGGTGCACGCCTGCGCAGTGATCATGAGCTCCGAGCCGCTGATCGAGTCGATCCCGCTGTGGAAGCGGCCGCAGGACGGTGCCGTCATCACCGGATGGGACTATCCGTCGTGCGAGGCCATCGGCCTGCTGAAGATGGACTTCCTCGGCCTGCGAAACCTGACGATCATCGGCGACGCCATCGAGAACATCAAGGCGAACCGGGGCATCGACCTGGACCTCGATGCGGTGCCGCTCGACGACCCGGCCACGTACGAATTGCTCGGCCGCGGCGACACCTTGGGCGTCTTCCAGCTGGACGGCGGCCCGATGCGTGATCTGCTGCGCCGCATGCAGCCCACGGCGTTCGAGGACGTCGTCGCCGTCATCGCGCTGTACCGGCCCGGCCCGATGGGCATGAACGCCCACAACGATTACGCCGACAGAAAGAACGGCCGCCAGGCCGTCAAGCCGATCCATCCCGAACTGGCGGAACCGCTGGCCGAAATCCTGGCCGAGACGCACGGCTTGATCGTCTACCAAGAGCAGATCATGCGCATCGCGCAGAAGGTGGCCAGTTACTCCCTGGCCCGAGCAGACATTCTGCGCAAGGCCATGGGCAAGAAGAAGCGCGAAGTGCTCGACAAGGAGTACGAGGGCTTCTCCGACGGCATGAAGGCCAACGGCTTCTCCCCGCCGGCCATCAAGGCGCTGTGGGACACCGTCCTTCCGTTCGCGGACTACGCGTTCAACAAGTCCCACGCCGCCGGCTACGGGCTGGTGTCGTACTGGACGGCCTATCTCAAGGCCAACTTCCCCGGCGAGTACATGGCCGGCCTACTCACCTCCGTCGGCGACGACAAGGACAAGGCCGCGGTCTACCTGGCGGACTGCCGCCGACTCGGCATCACCGTGCTGCCGCCCGACGTCAACGAGTCGGTGCTGAACTTCGCATCCGTCGGCGCCGACATCCGATTCGGACTGGGCGCCGTACGCAACGTGGGTAGCAATGTCGTTGCCTCGCTTATCAATACGCGCACCGACAAGGGCAAGTACACCGACTTCTCGGACTACCTGAACAAGGTCGACATCACGGCCTGCAACAAGAAGGTGACGGAGTCGCTGATCAAGGCGGGTGCCTTCGACTCCCTCGGTCATCCCCGCAAGGGTCTGTTCCTCATCCACACCGACGCCGTCGACTCGGTGCTGGGCACCAAGAAGGCCGAGGCGATGGGTCAGTTCGACCTGTTCGGTGGCGCCGACACTGCCGCGGACGCGGTCTTCACGATCAGGGTCCCCGACGAGGAGTGGGACGACAAGCACAAGCTCGCACTCGAGCGGGAGATGCTGGGTCTCTACGTCTCTGGTCATCCACTCAACGGCGTCGCGCACCTGCTAGCGGCTCAGGTGGACACCCAGATCCCGGCCATCCTCGACGGCGACGTCGCCACCGACACGCAGGTGCGGGTCGGCGGCATCCTCGCCTCGGTGAATCGGCGGGTGAACAAGAACGGAATGCCCTGGGCTTCAGCGCAATTGGAGGACCTTACCGGCGGCATCGAGGTGATGTTCTTCCCGCACACGTACTCGACGTTCGGTGCGGACATCGCCGACGATGCGGTGGTCCTGGTAGCCGGCAAGGTGAACATCCGCGACGACCGGATCTCGCTCATCGCCAACGAGCTGGTGGTCCCGGACTTCTCGAACGCTCAGGTGGACCGGCCGCTTGCGGTGCGCCTGCCCACCCGGCAATGCACCATCGAGAAGGTCAGTGCACTCAAGCAGGTGCTGTCGCGTCATCCCGGGACCTCGCAGGTGCAGCTCCGGTTGATCAGCGGTGACCGGATCACCACGCTGGAGCTGCCGGAAGACCTCCGCGTGACGATGACGTCGGCGCTGATGGGGGACTTGAAGGCGCTGCTCGGCCCCGGCTGCCTCGGCGGCTGAACCGATGGCGGTCGGCTAGCGGCGAGCACCCGTCCACGGCTGTTCGTTGCTCTTCCGTCGCTCGGCTTCGTCGGCGCGGTCCTTCACCCATTCGTCCTCGAAACTCTCACCCGGCTTGACGTTGGGCAGGCGATTCAATACGCGGCTGAGCCACCTCGGCGGGGTGGCCGGCTCCCACTGCGGCAGCGCCGTGCTCAACGCGTTCAAGGTCTTGAGGGCGACGAAGACACCGAACAGCGCGGAGAAATCGGTGAAGGCGGCGGCGAACATCCCGAAGATCAGCGTGAGGTGGACGACGACGATGCGCCCGAGGCTGCGGTTCGCCGTCTGCTCGATCTGCCAGAACGACCACTGGCGCAGCTCCGACAGATCGGCCACGAAATCGATGGCGAGGAATACCAGCATGTAGAGGCAGCCGATTCCCACGCTGCGCCAGTCGACACCCGCCAACCCCGTCTGGCCGTTGCGGTCGAGGAGGAACAGGATGGCTCCGAGGAACAAGCCATGTGCGGCCGAGAAGACGAGACTGGTGATGAGGAATCCCGCGACGAAGGAGGACTGCGAACTGCGGCGCTGCGTGCTCGGTGCCTGGTATCTGAAGTGCCCCCGGCGTGGAGTCAGGCGTTGATGGACGATGATCCGGGCCGCAACGAACAGGCACACGGCGACGTTCTCGAACCAGTAGACCGCGAGCGTCGTGCCTGCCGACCAATCCTGCACGAACCAGCCTGCCGCCGGAATGGCGTTGACGGCAAGCAGCGTCAGCAGATTGATGATGCGGGTCACGCGCGTATCGTCGCACGGTCTAGCCCAAAACGTTCACCGCCCTTGCGATTACGAGCGCAATGGTGGTCAGTGAAACGAGCGCCTGCACGGTCATCATCGCCTTGGCCCACCGCGCCATCGGCATGGTGTCGGTGGGCGAGAACGCCACCACGTTGGTGATGCTGACATACAGATAGTCGACGAACTCCGGGCGCCAATTCGGCGGCGCCAGTTCGCGTTCGGTCATTTGTGGGAATAGGAAGTCCGGGTACGGCCGGGCCCCCTCGCGCCGGGCGAAGGGCCCGCCACGGTCCAGTTCCCAGTACCAGATGCCGAACACGATGGTGTTGGTGACGAAGATGGCGCCTCCGCTGCCCAACAGCACGGCGGCCTTGTTGCTCACGTCGCCGGAGAGGATCCGGATGTCCAGAACGAGCGCGGACAGCGTGTTGTCGATGGTGATCGCCGCCAGCAGGACGTAGGTGGCCCATCTGCCGAGCGTCGTGCTCCGCGAGAGGCGCAGTGGGTTGAGGCCGACCAGCACCACGACGAGCAGGATCTCGAGCGCGATCAGCGGCCAGCGCGGGACCACCGTGTAGCTCTTCGGGATGGCCAGTTGCAGTGCGATCGCGACGATCAGCGCCGCCAGCACTGGTAGTCGGCTTTCCGGATCTCCTGGTCGCAGCCAGGACGGCACGAGGTGTTCGGCGTCGGACGCCAGGCGCTCGGAGCGGCGGACGAATGACTCCACCGGTTTCGGGGCGTCGGGGGCGTCGGCCATGCACTCAGTGTGTGGGCCACCATGGACTAATGGACAACGACACGACGGAGACCCGGCACATCAGCGTGTGGATCGACGCCGCTGCCGATGCGGTGTATGCGTTGGCGTCGGATCCCGCCGAACTCCCACGCTGGGCGGCCGGGCTGGCCGATCCCGCATTGTCGGACGCGGACGTCGAGTTCGCGCCGCCCAACGAGTTCGGCGTACTCGACCACGTGGTGCGGTTGCCGTCCGGTGAGGCGGTCTACAACCCGATGCGGGTGATCCCCGCGGGACTGGGGCAGCCGGGCTGCGAAGTGGTGTTCACGCTGCGCCGCCGACCGGGCGTGACGGACGCCGAATTCGCCGCCGATGCTGCCGCCGTGACCGCGGACCTGGCCACGTTGCGGGGGCTGTTCAGGGGCTAGTCGTCTCCAGCGTGGAGGTGGCTCAATGCCAGCCACACCACGGTGGCCGTGGCCGCGGCTGCGACGACGGCTGGCCCCGCGCTCGTCGTGAACGCACCGACGACCACCAGCACCAGCAGCCCGACGGCGAGTGCAACCAGCTTGTACACCGGCCACGGCACACCGGCGATGCGCACTTCGGCGCCGGGGGTGACGAGTTTGACGCTGGGGGCCGTCATGCCATTGACGATAGCTCGCAACCAAGAGTTCGGGCAACCGAAACGCCGGATCAGGTTCGTCTACCGAATGGCGCGAGCGGCTAAACCAGTTTTCGCGGGACAACCAGGAAGTGGCACCATTGACCGGTGTCCGCT
Source organism: Mycobacterium sp. URHB0044 (assembly GCF_000620625.1). Classification (GTDB taxonomy): domain Bacteria; phylum Actinomycetota; class Actinomycetes; order Mycobacteriales; family Mycobacteriaceae; genus Mycobacterium. The sequence continues at coordinate 96,515 of NZ_JIAW01000011.1, forward strand.
GAGTTGAGCCAGAGTCCTCGTACGTCGCCGCTGTCCGCGGCCGACATCGATGCGGCCGCTCAACGAATTTCCGGCGTGGTCGCGCGCACTCCGCTGCAGCTGAGCGATCGATTGTCGGAAGTGACCGGCGCCCAGGTCTACCTGAAGCGCGAGGATCTCCAGGCGGTGCGCTCGTACAAGCTGCGCGGTGCCTACAACCTGCTGATGCAGTTGACCCCGGAGGAGAAGGCCGCGGGCGTGGTGTGCTCGTCGGCGGGCAACCACGCGCAAGGATTCGCCCTGGCCTGCCGGTCGATGGGCATTCATGGCCGGGTCTACGTACCGGGTAAGACCCCGAAGCAGAAGCGGGACCGGATCCGGTATCACGGCGGCGAGTTCATCGAGCTGATCGTCGGCGGCAAGACCTACGACGTCGCGGCGGCCGCGGCGCTCGACGACGTCGCGCGCACCGGTGCCACCCTGGTGCCGCCGTACGACGACGTACGCACGATGGCCGGTCAGGGCACCATCGCCGTGGAGATCCTCGACCAGCTCGACGGCGAACCCGATCTGGTGATCGTGCCGGTCGGCGGCGGCGGGTGCATCAGCGGCATCACCACGTATCTGGCCGAGCGCACCACGAGCACCTCCGTGCTGGGAGTGGAACCCGCGGGTGCGGCAGCCATGGTCGCCGCGCTGGCCAACGGTGCTCCCGTGACCCTCGAGCACGTCGACCAGTTCGTCGACGGCGCGGCGGTGGCGCAAGCCGGTGCACGCCCCTACGCGGCATTGGCCGCGGCCGGAGACATGGTGTCCATCACCACCGTCGACGAGGGCGCCGTGTGCACCGCGATGCTCGACCTCTACCAGAACGAGGGCATCATCGCCGAGCCCGCAGGCGCCCTGTCGGTGGCTGCCCTCCTCGAGGCCGACGTCGCGCCCGGATCGACGGTGGTGTGCCTGATCTCCGGCGGCAACAACGACGTCTCCCGCTACAACGAGGTGCTCGAGCGCTCACTGGTGCACCTCGGGTTGAAGCATTACTTCCTGGTGGACTTCCCGCAGGAGCCCGGCGCACTGCGGCGCTTCCTCGACCAGGTGCTCGGCCCGAACGACGACATCACGCTGTTCGAGTACGTCAAGCGCAACAACCGGGAGACGGGCGAGGCCCTCGTCGGTGTGGAACTCGGCTCGGCAGCCGACTTCGACGGCCTGATGGAGCGCATGCGCGCCTCCGACATGCACGTCGAGGCGCTGGAGCCCGGCTCGGCGGCTTACCGCTATCTGACCTAACCGGTGGCCTCGAGTTGGCCCGTGATCGGTACGAGAGCCTCGTCGTTTGCGCGGAAGATCGGTTCCAGAGGGACGTCGAAGCGTTCCGCCGACGCGATCAGCGCGCTGTGCCACGCGCGGTCGGCGTTCGACAGTCCGCCGCGGCCCGGCCGCGTCAGCAGCAGAGCCGCAGTGGTTCCGTCGCCCAACCCCTCGAGCAACGTGGCCAACGCTGCCATCAGATCGTCGACCTGTGTGGTGACGGGCCGTGGCCCGATCTCCACCTCGGTCAGCACCTTGATGAACCGACGGTCGGGACCGACGAACGCGAACCTGAGCAGGCGCTCGCCGAATCCAAGTTCCTGCATCAAGGCGCGCCACCGTTGTCGAAGGTCCGCTGGCGACGCAATGGGGTCCGTGGCCGTCTCCATGGGCGGGATCGGAAGGAAGTCATGGTTCTTCACACCCGCATGATGGGCGGTTTCGGCCGATGGGCGGCTCACTCATCCACAGGCGCGCAGGTTGTGGATTCGGACTTGACTCAGCGCAGGATCGCGAACGAGTGACCCGGTAGCAGCGTTGCGTCCGTGACGGTGGGCTGATCCCATGCCAAGACGACCTCGCCGGTGACGGGAATCGACACCGGCTCCGTGCCGAGGTTGCACGCGATGGTGAAGGCCCCGCGCCGCAAGATGATCCACCGTTGATCCTCGTCGTACTCGACCACCAGATGGTCCAGCCAGGGGTCGGCGAAGTCGGGTTCGTCGTGGCGCAGTGCGATGAGCCGGCGGTAGGTGTCGCGAAGCCGCGCGTGCTCACCGTCACCGACCTCGTCCCAGTTCAGCTTGGACCGCTCGAAGGTCTGGGGATCTTGTGGGTCGGGCACTTCGTCGGCGTCCCACCCGTGCTCGGCGAACTCGGCCTTGCGTCCCTCGGCGGTGGCCCTCGCCAATTCGGGTTCGGGGTGCGAGCTGAAGAATTGGAAAGGACTCGTCGAACCCCACTCCTCGCCCATGAAGAGCATTGCGGTGTAGGGCGATCCGAGGGCGAGGGCGGCCTTGACCGCGAGCTGCCCGAAGTCCAGGTTGTGCGACGGTCGATCCCCGATTGCGCGGTTGCCGACCTGATCGTGGGTGACGGTGTACGCCAGCAGCCGGGTGGCCGGGATGGTCGCGGTGTCCAAGGGGCGGCCGTGCCGGCGATGCCGGAACGAGGAATATGTCCCGGCGTGGAAGTAGCCGTTCTTCAGGGTGGTGGCCAGGGTCTCCAGTGAACCGAAATCCGAGTAGTAGCCCTGGCGTTCGCCGGACACCGCGGTGTGGATGGCGTGGTGGATGTCGTCGTCCCACTGTGCGGTCATGCCGTAGCCCCCCCGATCGCGGGGGGTGATGAGGCGCGGATCGTTGCGGTCGCTCTCCGCGATCAGGGACAGTGGCCGCCCCAATCGCTCTGCAAGCGAGTCGGTTTCGGCCGACAACTCCTCGAGGATGTGGACGGCGGTGGTGTCGACCAGCGCGTGCACGGCATCCAAGCGCAGTCCGTCGGCGTGGAAGTCGCGCATCCACCGCAGCGCGCACTCGATGATGTACGCGCGGACCTCGTCGGAGTCGTCGTCGGCGATGTTGATCGACTCACCCCACGGGTTGCTGCCCGAGGACAGATACGGCCCGAACCGGGGGAGGTAGTTGCCGGATGGGCCGAGGTGGTTGAACACCGCGTCGATCAGCACGCCGAGCCCGCGGCGGTGGCAGGCGTCCACGAGGCGCACCAACCCGTCGGGTCCGCCGTAGGGCTCGTGGACGGCGTACCACAGCACGCCGTCGTAACCCCAGCCGTGCGTCCCGCTGAACGCGTTGACCGGCATGATTTCGACGAAGTCGACGCCGAGATCCACCAGATGGTCCAGCTTCTCGATGGCGGCGTCGAACGTGCCTGCCGGAGTGAAGGTTCCGACGTGCAATTCGTAGATCACCCGACCCGCGATGGAGCGGCCCTGCCAGTCGGCGTCGGTCCACGCCACCGCGGAGGCGTCCCATAGCTGGGAGCGCTCGTGGACGCCGTCGGGCTGCCGCGGGGAGCGTGGATCGGGCAGCACCTTCTCGTCGTCGTCGAGGACGAAGCCGTACCGGGCGTCGGGACGAGCGTCGACCTCGGCGCGCCACCAGCCGTCGTCGGTTCGGGTCATCGGGTGCAGGTCGCCGTCGACGTCCAGGCGGACCAGCGACGGTCGCGGCGCCCACACCGCGAACTCAGTCATCGACCCGCTCCAACAGCGCGACGGGCAGCTCGGCGAACAGTTCTGCGGCGGAGACCGTGCCGGTGAACCTGCCCGCACCGAGTCGATCGGTCCAGACGCCGCCGGGAAGCTCGATCGACGTGTCACCCCAACCGGTTTCGGCCAGCCGCACCGTCCATCGGCTGACCACCACGAGGACGTCGTCGCCTCGCAGGAACGCGACCACGTGCTGACGCGCCTGCCCGGCGGCCAGCAGCGGTCGGTAACCGCCGGAGCAGAAGGTGCCGGGTCGGTCGCGGCGTAGCCGCAATGCGGCGTTGACGACCCGCATCTTGGGGTGCTCCATGGTGCTCAGTGCCGCACGGCACGCGCGGTAGTCGACGGGCCTGCGGTTGTCGGGATCGACGAGGCTGTCCTCCCACAGCTCGGTGCCCTGGTACACGTCGGGTACGCCTGGGGCGGTGAGGTGCACCAGCTTCTGGCCGAGCGCGTCACTGCGGGCGAACTCGTCGAGGCGGGCCACCAGCGAGGTCATCTCGGTCGCCACGGGCCCGTCGAGCACCTCGTCGAGCCAGCCATGCACCGCCGACTCGAACTCCGCGTCGGGGTCGTTCCACGTGGTGTGGCTGCCTGCCTCGCGGATCGCCTTCTCGGCGTACGCGTGCAGCCGGTCGCGAAGCGTCTCGGTGACGGTGCCGTCGACCGGCCACACGCCGAAGACGTTCTGCAGCAAGAAGAGTGCGGTCACGGCATCGGGCGGCGGGGCCTTCAGCGTCCACTTACCGACCAGCTCGGCCCACAGCGACGGCACCTGCGACAGCACGCCGATGCGGGCGCGCACGTCCTCCCCGCGCTTGGTGTCGTGGGTGGACAACGTGGTCATCGCCGACGGCCACAGCCGGGCACGCACGGCGGCGCGGTCGTGGAACTCCGCGCTGCTCACCCCGAACCACTCCGGCTCGCCGCCCACCTCGTTGAGCGAAACCAGCCGCGCATCGCGGTAGAAGAGGCAGTCCTCCATCGACTTGGCGGTGGCGGCGCCGCACAGCTGTTGCAGGCGTGCCGCGGCCTCCGTGCTGGCCGATACTGCGGTCGCGACGATCGCGAGTGGCTCGGCGAATTCAGGTTTCTCGCTTGCAGTTTCGGCCAGTGCCACCGGCAGCACAGTTGCCAAGGACAGGTAGTCCGAGCGGTACACCCCGATGTGGCTGATCAAAGCGGCGACGCCGGCGGCGAGGTCGGGATGCTCGTCGCCGGTCACTGCGACGATGGTCCGGCAGAGCCTGCCGAGTTCACTGTGCAAGGTGGTGGTCACGGCCTCGGCCTTGAGTGCACGGGCGGCCACGGGTGTCTGGCCGTAGTCAGCACCCGCCGCGTCGACGGCCTCCGTCAGCGCCTGCTTGCCGTCGGGATCGACGAACAGCCCACCGATCTCGCGCAGCGCGTCGTAGCCCGTGGTGCCGGCGACGGGCAGTGTCGGGTCCAGCGATTCGTCGACCGCGAGGATCTTCTCCACCACGATCCACGGATCGGGCCCGGTGAGTTCCCGCAGCCACTCCAGATAGCCGGCGGGGTTCGTCAGGCCGTCGGGGTGATCGATGCGCAATCCGTCGACGAGGCCCTCGTCGAACCACCGCTTGACCTCGACGTGGGTGGCGTCGAACACCGCGCGGTCCTCCTGACGCAGCCCGGCCAGTGAGGTGATCGAGAAGAACCGGCGATACCCGCACACGTTGTGACGCCACCCGATGAGCCGGTAGTGCTGCCGGCCGTACACCTCGGGGCCGCTGCCGGTACCGGTGCCAGGAGCGATGGGCCACGCCCGGTCGCCGAGCCGTAGCACGTCGCCGTCGACGGTCAGGCCATCGGTGTCGTCATCGGATCCCAGGACGGGCAACACGATTCGGCCATCGGGGTCCAGGGTCCAGTCGATGTCAAAGTAGGTGGCGTACCGGGACTCGCGGCCATGGGTGAGGACGTCCCACCACCACGGGTTCTGCCGCGGGTCGTCGACGCCGACGTGGTTGGGCACGATATCGACAATGAGGCCGATCTTCCTTATCCGAGCCGCCTTCGACAACCGGGCCAGGCCGTCGGCACCGCCAAGTGCGGGGGACACCTCGGTGGGGTTGATCACGTCGTAGCCGTGCGTCGAGCCCTCCGCCGCCGTCAGGATCGGCGACAGGTAGACGTGACTGACGCCGAGTTCGTCGAGGTAGTCGAGGAGGTTCTCGGCATCGGCGAAGGTGAATTCGTCACCGCGCATCTGCAAGCGGTACGTGGACAGCATAGGAGCCACGGGTCAGCCCGTCTTGCGCAGCACGACCAACGATCGGGCCTGCAGCGAGATCTTCTCGCCCGCGACGACCACCAGGCTGGTATCACCGGATGCGTTCGCGGTGTCCAGTGCAGCGGTCCATTGTTCTGCATACCAGTCGGCAGGGATGACGAAGTCCAGTTCCTGATCGAATGCGTTGAAGCACAACAGGAACGAATCATCCTTGACCTGCTCGCCGCGGGAGTTCGGTTCGGGGATGGCCTCGCCGTTGAGGAACACCGCGATGCTCTTCCCGAACGCCGCACCCCAGTCCTCCGGCGTCATCTCCTCGCCCGCGGGCGTCAGCCAGGCGATGTCACGGACCTGCTCACCGGTACGGATCGGCTTGCCCGCGAAGAACCGGCGTCTGCGGAACACCGGGTGATCGTTGCGCAGCGCCACCGCCTTCCGGGTGAACGCCAGCAGGTCGGCGTTCGTCTCGGCCAGCGACCAGTCCATCCAGGCGAGCTCCGAGTCCTGGCAGTAGACGTTGTTGTTGCCCTTCTGGGTACGGCCGATCTCGTCGCCGTGGCTGATCATCGGGGTGCCCTGGGACAGCACCAAAGTCGCGAGCACGTTGCGCATCTGGCGGCCGCGCAACGCGAGGATCTCCGGGTCCTTGGTGGGGCCCTCCACGCCGCAGTTCCACGATCGGTTGTGGCTCTCGCCGTCGCGGTTGTCCTCGCCGTTGGCCTCGTTGTGCTTTTCGTTGTACGACACCAGGTCGTTCAACGTGAAGCCGTCGTGGCACGTGACGAAGTTGATGCTGGCGCTGGGTCGACGGCCCGTCGCCTCGTAGAGGTCGGACGACCCGGTCAGACGGGACGCGAATTCGCCTAGGGTTGCGGGTTCTCCCCGCCAGTAATCACGCACAGTGTCGCGATACTTCCCGTTCCACTCGGTCCACAAACCCGGGAAGTTGCCGACCTGGTAACCGCCCTCACCGATGTCCCACGGCTCGGCGATCAACTTCACCTGGCTGACCACCGGATCTTGCTGGACCAGATCGAAGAACGCGCTGAGGCGATCGACGTCGTAAAACTCGCGCGCCAGGGTGGACGCGAGGTCGAAGCGGAAGCCGTCGACGTGCATCTCGAGCACCCAGTACCGCAACGAGTCCATGATCAACTGCAGGGTGTGCGGATGCCGGGCGTTGAGGCTGTTGCCGGTTCCGGTGAAGTCCTTGTAGAACTGCAGGTCTCCATCTAGCAACCGGTAGTAGGCCGCATTGTCGATACCGCGGAAGTTGATCGTGGGGCCCAGATGGTTGCCCTCGGCGGTGTGGTTGTAGACCACGTCGAGGATCACCTCGATGCCGGCCTCGTGGAATGACCGCACCATGGTCTTGAATTCGGCGACGGCGCCACCGGCGTTCTGGTTGGCGGCGTACTGGTAGTGCGGCGCGAAGAACCCAAAGGTGTTGTAGCCCCAATAGTTTCGCAGTCCGAGATCCAGCAGCCGGTGGTCGTGCAGGAACTGGTGTACCGGCATCAGCTCGATCGCGGTCACGCCGAGCGACTTGAGGTGGTCGATGATCACCGGATGCGACAGCCCCGCGTACGTGCCGCGTTGCGCCTCCGGGATGCCGGGATGCGTCTGGGTCATGCCCTTGACGTGCGCCTCGTAGATCACCGTCTCGTGGTAGGGCGTGTTCGGTGACCGGTCGGAGGCCCAGTTGAAGAACGGGTTGATGACGACGCTGGTCATGGTGTGCCCGAGCGAATCCACCATCGGCGGGGTTCCGATGGCTGCGGGGTCGGCCTCGGCTGCCTCGAGGTCGTACGAGAACAGCGCCTGGGTGAAGTCGAAGTCGCCGTGGAACGACTTTCCGTAGGGATCCAGCAACAGCTTGCTCGGATCGCAGCGGTGACCGGCGGCCGGATCCCAAGGCCCATGCACCCGGAACCCGTAGCGCTGGCCGGGCGTGACGGTGGGCAGATAGCTGTGCCACACATAGCCGTCGACCTCGTCGAGGGTGATGCGCTCCTCGGTGCCGTCCTTGGCGATGAGGCAGAGTTCGACCTTCTCGGCTACCTCGGAGAACAACGAAAAGTTCGTTCCCGCACCGTCATACGTCGCGCCGAGTGGGTATGCGGTGCCTGGCCAGACGGTGGTCTCCATCCGTCACCACCAGCCGGTCGCGGCGGCGATCTGACGGCCGAGTTCGTTCGTCATGGTGCGCATGTAGGTGGTCGAGATGTGGTGAGAATCGTGATACACCAACACATTTCCCTCCACGGCACGGCAGTAGTCCTCGCGGCACACCGCCTCGCTCATGTCGAGCGGCTTCAGCAGTGGGAACTGCGCGACGAAATCGAGCGTCGGATTGTGGTCGGACAGTACCTCAGAGCGCTTGATGCCGCAGGAGATGGCGTTGCCCCCGCTGGCCAGACAGTCGGCGGGGAAGAAGGGCTCTCCGTTGCGTACCAGCCAGGGAGTGTCCCGCATCGCCAGTATCGGGATGCCCGCGTTCGAGAACTCCTGCCAGATGCCGATATAGGTGCCGGGCATCACATCGCCCGGCTTGATGTTCCACGGTCGCGTCGACGTCGTGAACACGTAGTCCGGATGGTCGGAGAGCAGCCGGCTCATCACCCTGTCGTTCCAGTCGCGGCACTTGGGATAGGGCCGGTTGTCGCCCATCACGAGCGGCTGCTGCTCGGTGGTCAACGGGCAACCCATCTTCAGGTACGTGGTGACCTTGAAGTGGTGCAGCCTGCCGAGCAGATCCAGGGCGGTGATCCAGTGCTCGGCGTGCGAACCACCCGCCAACGCGATGGTGCGGGTCGCCGTCTCGTCGCCGTAGGTGCAGTTGATGACGTCGACGTCGTCGAAGTCGCCGATGCAGCCGTCGGTGGTGCTCTCGGGTAGATCGTCCTTCGCTTCCAGCACCGTCGGGCGCATCGGCAGCTTGGGCACCTTCGCGTGGTTGAGCAACGCGCGGGCACCGGGATAGTCCCGCGATGAGAGGCCGGACAATTCCTTGCCGTTGGCCCGTTGGACGGTCATGTGTTCACGCCAGGTGAACGACGTCGCGGTCAGCGTCACGCCGAGCAGCGTCACCACCGACCCCAACACGATCGTGGGTCGCCGCAGCCGTACCCGGATCGGCACGGTGACTACCGGCTTCGGCGCGGCGGCCGCGGCCTTGTACCGCAGGGGGTTCTCCACGTAGCGGGTGGTGAGCCAGGCCAGGACGCCGGAGACGAGCAGAATGCCTGCGCCGTCGGCGAAGGTGGCCGCGGTGTGACCGCTGTAGGCCAGCCAGAAGATCAGCAGCGGCCAATGCCACAGGTACAGCGAGTAGGCCATCGCGCCCAGCGACACGAACGGCGCGGTGGCCAGCAGCCGGTTGGGTGCAGGCAGCCTGCCCCGAAGGCGTGCGACGTGGGGATCGGCCACGCGGTTGGCGGCGCTGAGGATGAACAGGATCGTGGCGCCGACGGGGACGAGGGCCCACGGGCCGGGGAACTCCTTGACGCCGTCGATCAGCGCGCCGCACGACAGGATCGCCGCGAGCGACACCACCGCGACGGTCGTCCGCAGCCACATCGGCCAGCGCACGTAGGGCACCACTGCGCCAACGAGCGCGCCCAGCAGGAGCTCCCACGCCCGGGCGAAGCTGTTGTAGTAGGCGGTGGCTTGGTCGGCCTGGTGGGCGAATATCGCGTAGACGAACGATGCGACGGTCAGCACGCTCAGCAGTGCGATGAACGCCGTCCTGGTGTGCCTGCCGAGGCGGCCACGCAACAGGTAGGCGAAGCCGAAGATCAGCACGAGGAAGGCGATGTAGAACTGGCCCTGCACCGACATCGACCAGATGTGCTGCAGCGGGCTCACGGCCTCCCCGGCACGCAGGTAATCCGATGCGGTGCTGGCCAATTCCCAATTCTGGTAGTAGCCAAGGCTGGCGAGGCTCTGGTCGGCGAAGGTCTCCCAGCGGGTCTCGGGCTGGACGAAGATCGTCAGCACCGCCGACGCGGCGAGCACGACGACCAGCGCAGGCAACAGTCGCCGGACCAAGCGCATCACCTCGGGCCCGGGAGCCAGTGAGGCGTGCGGCGTGATGGCCGCACGCAACAACCGTCCGCCGAAGAAGAATCCCGAAAGGGCGAGGAAGACGTCGACACCGCCCGAGACGCGGCCGAACCAGATGTGGAACACGGCAACGAGCGCGATCGCGATGCCTCGGAGACCGTCGAGATCGTGGCGGTAGAAACCCGACTTGCGGGTGCCCATGACGGCGCGGGCTTCTGTCCCGGTATCGGCGCGCGACGCCGACCGGGGTGGGGCGAGGGTCATCATGGTCGACGGTCAATCTACCCAATCAGGGAGCCAGGCGCGTTTTGCGATGAGCGGTGATGCGACGCGAAGATGGGGCCGATGAGCGCTTGCGCGAAGAGCAGACAGCCGCCGATGAGCGCTTGCGCGAAGAGCAGACTGTGCCGATGCCCGCTTTGACGCCCGCCGAGATCAGTGCGATCGATGCCGCCCACGTGTGGCATCCGTACAGCACGATCGGCGCCGAAGCGCTGCCGCCCGTGGTTGCCGTCGGGGCGCGCGGCGCGTGGCTGACGGTGATCGACCCCGCCGGTGACGACGGACGTCCGATCGAGGTCATCGATGCGATGAGCTCGTGGTGGACGGCCATCCACGGCCACGGCCATCCTGCTCTCGACGCTGCGATCACCGGCCAACTCGCGACGATGAACCACGTCATGTTCGGCGGCCTCACCCACGAGCCCGCGGCGCGGTTGGCGCAATTGCTGGTGCAGATCACCCCCGATGGCTTGGAGACGGTGTTCTTCAGCGACTCCGGTTCGGTGGCCGTCGAGGTGGCGGTGAAGATGGCGCTGCAGTACCAGCGCAGCGTCGGGCGCGCCGGCAAGCACCGGCTGATGACGTGGCGTGGCGGATATCACGGCGACACGTTCACGCCGATGAGCGTGTGCGACCCGGACGGCGGCATGCACTCGCTCTGGTCCGACGTCCTCACCGACCAGATCTTCGCGCCGCAGGTGCCGAACAGCTACGACCCCGCCTACAGCGCGGCGTTCGAGCGTCAACTCGCCGAGCACGCCGACGAACTGGCCGCGGTCATCGTCGAACCCGTCGTGCAGGGCGCCGGAGGCATGCGCTTCCACGACCCGAGGTACCTGTCGGATCTGCGGGCCGCCTGCAGCCGCCACGGCGTGCTGCTGATCTTCGACGAGATCGCGACGGGCTTCGGTCGCACCGGCGCGTTGTTCGCCGCCGACCACGCGGGCGTCACCCCGGACATCATGTGCGTAGGCAAGGCGATGACCGGCGGTTACGTCACGTTGGCCGCCACGCTGTGCACCAACGACATCGCCACCACGATCAGCACGAGTGAGGCGGGTGCGCTGATGCACGGCCCCACGTTCATGGCGAACGCGCTGGCCTGTGCGGTGTCGGTGGCCTCGGTCGAACTGCTGATCGGCCAGGACTGGCAGCGGCGCGTGCGCACCATCGAGACGGGGCTGTCCGACGGGCTGGCACCGGCGCGAACCCTGACCGGCGTCGCCGACGTTCGCGTGCTCGGTGGGATCGGCGTCATCGAGATGGACCGGCCCGTCGACGTGGCCGTGGCGACCGCGACGGCGCTGGGGCACCGGGTGTGGCTGCGGCCGTTCCGCAACCTCGTCTACGCCATGCCGCCGTACGTCTGCACGCCCGCGGAGGTCGACCAGATCACCTCCGCGATGGTCGGCGTCGCGCGTGCACTAACCTGAACGGTGTTCAATTGTCGGCTCGCCGACGGGTTCGAGTCGGGTTCGGAGGAGACGCATGGTGTCGATACGCGCAGGTCTCTCGCCGCTGGCCTGGCTCGACGACGTCGAACGACAGCGCCGCGCGGCCGGCTTGCGCCGTTCGCTCCGTGCCCGGCCGCCCGTCGGCGCCGAACTCGACCTGGCGTCCAATGACTACCTGGGCCTGTCCCAGCACCCCGACGTCATCGAGGGCGGGGTCGATGCGCTGCGCACCTGGGGGGCCGGGTCGACCGGATCACGCCTGGTCACCGGGAACACCGAACTGCACGAGGGATTCGAGACGGCGCTCGCGCAGTTCGTCGGTGCCGAATCCGGGCTGGTCTTCTCGTCGGGCTACACCGCGAATCTCGGAGCGGTGGTCGCCCTGTCCGGCGCTGGGTCGCTGCTGGTCTCCGATGCGCTGACCCACGCGTCCCTGGTCGACGCCTGCCGGTTGTCCCGCGCCCGCGTGACGGTCACCCCGCATCGCGACGTGGCCGCGATCGACGCCGCGCTGGGCTCGCGCGACGAGGAACGCGCGATCGTGCTCGTCGACTCGGTGTTCAGCGCCGACGGCGTCATGGCGCCGCTGCGCGCCGTTCACGACGTGTGCCGCAAGAATGGCGCGCTGTTGATCGTCGACGAGGCACATGGCCTCGGCGTGCGGGGCGACGGTGGCCGCGGCCTCCTGCACGAGGTCGGTCTGGCGGGCGCGCCCGACGTCGTGATGACGACGACGTTGTCCAAGGCGTTGGGCAGTCAGGGCGGCGTGGTGCTGGGCCCGTCGGCGGTGCGCGATCATCTGATCGATGCCGCGCGGCCGTTCATCTTCGACACCGGCCTGGCGCCTGCCGCGGTCGGCGCTGCATGGGCAGCCCTGCGGGTGCTGATCGCCGAGCCGTGGCGCGCCGATGCCGTGCTGCGACACGCCGCCACGCTCGCCGAGGTCTGCGACGTCGCCGAGACGCCGGATTCCGCGGTCGTCTCGGTGATCCTCGGTGAGCCCGAGGTTGCGCTGGCCGCTGCTACCGGTTGTCTCGACCGCGGCGTCCGGGTGGGATGCTTCCGGCCGCCCACCGTCCCCGTCGGCACGTCGCGGCTGCGGCTCACCGCGCGCGCGTCCCTTGACGAGGACGACGTGGTCCTCGCTCGGCGCGTGTTGACGGAAGTCCTCGCCGATGCGCGCCGAAACCGACCCGGCGGCGACGTCCAAAACTCGTGAGCGTCCTCGTCGTCACCGGCACCAACACGGGCGTCGGCAAAACCATCGCCACCGCGGCGCTGGCCTGCCATGCACGGTTGGCCGGGATCGACGTCGCGGTGTGCAAGCCGCTGCAGACCGGCACCGCCGACGGCGACGACGACCTCGCCGAAGTACGCCGGCTCTCCGGAGTCAGCGAATTGCACGGCCTCGCACGGTTTCCCGAGCCATTGGCTCCCGCCGCCGCTGCGGCGCGCGTCGGTATGGCGTTGCCGACGCGTGCCGAACTGACGGCGTGGGTGCGCGAGGTCGACGGGCCGAGGCGCTTGACTCTGGTGGAGGGCGCCGGTGGCCTGCTGGTGGAGCTCGGCCAGGGCGGGGTGACGCTGCGCGATCTCGCATCGGATCTGGCTGCGTCCGTGCTCGTGGTGGTGGCACCGAGTTTGGGCACGCTGAACCACACTGCTCTGACACTGGAAGCCCTTGCTGCGCAAGGGATTCCATCGGCTGGGCTGATGATCGGCGCGTGGCCTGCCGACCCAGGAGTCGCCGAAACGTCGAACTGGGACGCGTTGGCGGCGCTGGCTCCGCTACGCGCAGCGTTGCCGACCGGCGCCGGCTCGATGAGTGCCCAGGACTTCGCGAACCTCAGTGTGTCCGCGTTCGACCCCGACTGGGTGGCGGGCCTGGTGGGCTGATGGTCCACTCCGTGGAGCTGGTCTTCGACCCGGACACCGAGGCGGCGATCCGGCACGTCTGGGACGAGCTGCGCGACGCCGGAATACCCAGCCAGTCGCCCGCGAGCCGGCCCCATGTGACGTTGGCGGTGGCCGAGCGGATCGATCCGGCGGTCGATGGTCTCCTGGCGTCCTTGCCCGAGCGGTTTCCCCTGCCGTGCATCGTCGGTGCGCCACTGTTGTTCGGCAGATCGACCGCGATCGTTACGCGACTCGTGGTGCCGACGGCCGAGCTGCTGGCGGTCCACGCCGAGGTGCACCGATTGTGCCTGCCGCACCTGCAGCCAGGCCCCATGGCCAACAGCGTGCCCGGCCAGTGGACCGGTCATGTCACGCTGGCTCGGCGCGTCGGTCCGGCACACCTGGCGCGGGCCGTGCGCATCGCAGGACGGCCCTCGGAGATCAGCGGCAGCTTCATTGGCCTACGTCGCTGGGACGGAAATGCGAAGGCAGAGTTCCCGATCAGCTGACACACTCGGCTCGTGGACCGGATCGCGATCATTCGTACGGAAGCCGAGCGCCTCGCCGCCGTGTTGGCCAGCGCGGCACCCGACGCCCGCTGCCCGACATGCCCAGAGTGGACCGCGGCTGATCTGCTGTGGCACCTGACCGAGGTGCACTACTTCTGGGCCGGCGTGCTGTCGCAGGATGCCCGCGCCGAGGCCGACCTCGCGGCCATCGAGGAGGCCAAACCCGAACGCCCGACCGACATGGCCCATCTGCTGGCGCTGCGGGAGCGGGCCACGACGGCCTTGCTGGAGCAGCTCGCCCGGCTGGACGACTCCGAGCCGCGCTGGTCGTGGTGGCCGCCGGATCAGACGGCCGGCTTCACCCGCAGGATGCAGACCTACGAGGCGACGATGCACCGCGTCGACGCGGAACTAGCGGCGGGTCTACCGATCGGCGACATCGACGCCGCCGTGGCCGCCGGTGCCGTCGACCATGCCGTGGACGTGATGTGGGGCTGGCTGCCGGACGGGGCGACGTACGAGGCACGTGCCGTGGTCGAGTTCGTGGCATCCGACGTCGACGGGCGGTGGCTCGTCGAGGTCGGGCACTGGACGGGTGTGGGCCCCGAGTCGGGCACACCCGTGGACGTGCCGATGGCGCGCAGGGCGGAGGCAGGGGAGCCGACGGCCACGGTCACAGCGCCGGTGGTCGACCTCGCGCTGTGGGCGTGGAGCCGCGGCGGCACGGTGGCGACCTCCGGTGCTGCCGCGTCAGTCGAGGCCGTGGGCGCGGTCGTCGCCAACGGTATGTAGAGCCGCCGCAACCTTTTTCGGGACGCACATGCGCCAGGCGTCGACCACCAGCTCACGCAGTTCGTCGAGATCGATCGCGTCCAGCCGGACGTGGATCCAGTTGTATCTCATGTCCGACGTGCGGGGCAGCATGAACTTGTCGGGCTCGGCAGCCACCATCGCCGCCCGCTCCTCCTTGGGGAAGCCGACGCCCAGCACCGTCTCGTCGCGCGAGAACGCAACGAAGACGATTTGGCCCACCCGAAACTTGATCTGATCGCGCACCACCACTTCGTACGCCCGCGGCAACGACGCGGTGACGCGACGGACGTCGTCGACGGTGATCACGTACGTGACGTTAGTAGGGGAGTCCGACATCTCCTCAAATGAAGAAGATGTGCTCGATCCACTCGCGCAGCGCCTGCGCGGGATTGATCGGTACGACGGATTCCGGCACCTCGACGTCGGGAAGTGTCGTGGCAGCGCCCAAGTCGAGGATTTGCAGGAAGCGGTCGGCACCGGCCCGCGTTTCGAGAACCGCCCGCGCGCCATCGGGACTGAAGTTGAGATCGCCGGCGGCGTAGTCGGGTAGCTCGAGTTGCAGCGTGGTCAGGTCACCGCTGGGTGTCCGAATCACCGTCGTGATACCAGTCGATTCCTCGCCGTTGAGATACGTGGATGCCCGCATGTAGGCGGCGTTGCCGTCTTCACTGAACGTCGTATACACGATGCCGCTGGAGTCGCGCGACGTCACCTTCACGCTGTGACCGTTGAGATCGAACAGCGTGTTCGAGCCCTTGCGGAGGAAGACAGCCAACGTGCCGGCCTCGTTGACGGTGAACCTTGGTGCGTCGCCGGGCCCAGCCAGGACGACCGGGACGGCGATGACCGAGGCACGGGTGAGATCGAGTCCGGTCACGACGAGCTCGTGGCTGCTTCCGTCGGAGAGCAACCTCTCCGTGACGAGGAAGCCCTTCGTTCCGTCGGCGCCCAGTACCAAACCCGGGGCCGGCCCGTCGATGAAGTCGGCCGGATCGCCATCCACGATGGTCGCCCCGATGGCCTGGCCCGTGACCAGATCGATCGCGGTCAATGTGGTGGTTCCCTGCCCGGGCGTGATCGAACTGTTGTTGACGACGACGTAGGCCTTGTTGCCATCGGCGGTGAACGTCGCTCGGGGGAAACTGTTGACACCGTCGGCGGCCAGCTTCATCGGCGAACCGACCGGTTGGCCCGTCACGAGGTCGATCACGGTCGCGTACGCGCCGGTCTCATTGGTTACTCCGGGCGTGTGCGTGAAGACGATTGCGCGGCTGTGCTGTTCGTTGGTCACCATCGGCGAATTGAGGCTGCCGTCGAGTTGGACGCTCGACGACGTGCCGGTGGCGACGTTGATCGCTGTCAGGAGCGTCGTGGCGTCGTCTGGTCCCGTGACCGTCGTGACGTAGAGCCGGCTTTGGTCTGCGTTGAGCACAATCGCACTTCGGGTTGGTTGGAAAATGGCACCGCGGATGTACGACCCGTCGACCACGAACACCCGCGACGTTCCGTCGGGGCCGATGGCGTAGACCTCGGTGTGATCGCTGAGCGGGGCCACGTAGTAGCCGGTGCCGTCGTCGGCGTAGGTGGCAGCGGGTGCCTGGAGGCTGTTGAAGTGCAAGTTCGTCGAACCGAGGGAGGCTCCGGATGCCGTGTCCAGGACGCTGACATAGTAGGAAGCGTCGTGAAGTGGGGTAGCGGCGACGAGAGTGACCAGTTGCACGGTCGATCCGTCCCCGACGAACCGTGCCGTGGCGTCACTCTGGATGCTGACCGGGTGTGCCACGGTCCCGTTGGTGAGGTTGACGAAGATCAGCATGTCGCCACCGACGACCGGGTCCACGGGGTCCAGTCGGAGCATGGCCCGCGTGCCGGTGGCGTCCAGGATCAACTGACCGCGCGGTATGGCCCCGCCAAAATGCAACGGGTCGCCGACGGGCTGGCCGGTATGGCTGTCCAGAAGGATGACCGAGGTGGCCGCGTTGGAGGGTGTCGACGACTCCATGACGACCACCTGAACGATGCGGCCGCTCGCAGTTTCCAGCACCGGCCCCGAGGAGGTACCGAATGCGCTGCGCTCCGCCACCAAACTCTCGCCGCTGAGGTCGACGACGCTGACGTGGGTGCGGTCGTAGCGCTCGCCTATCTCGCGGGTGGTCACGTATATCCGCTTGCCGTCGGCGCTGAGCACCACGTCGCCGGGATTCACCAGCTTGCCAACGATCGACACCGTGTCGGGGATGTCGGGTGGGCCGTCGAGGGCGACGATGTTCACGTCGGTGGCGTCGTCGCCTCGTTGCATGACGAAGAAGGCGCGCGTGCCATCGGCGCTGAGGACGAGGCCCTCGTCGGTGGGGACGCCCGCGCCTGTCGTCACGCTTGACCTGAAGTGGCCGGTTGCCATGTCGAACATGACGAGCCGGTATCCCTCCGCAGTTCCCGCGGGGCGGGCCAGCTGCCATCCGGTCTTGCCGTCCGGGCTGAACACGGGTGAACCGATGGGTTCACCGCCGAGGCGAAGGGGTGAGCCGACGACGTTGGCTGATTGCAGTGCAACGAGATTCACCGTGGCGGCCTGGGTGGCGCCGCCGTTGGGTGAGAACAAGGTCTGCAGCAGCCCGTGAACGTGCCATCCGGTGTCGGCGTCGCTGGTGATGACCTTGAACGAGTCGGGTCCGCTGTAGCCCTCGTTCGCGGTGTAGGTCCAGGTGCCGTCGTCGTGGATCACGACGTGGCCGTGCGCCCCGTCCTGCACCAGCCGGAAGGTGAGTCCCTCGGTTTCTCCCTCGTCGGGATCGGAGGCGCCGAGGCTACCGGTGATTTCACCGTTCTCGTCGACGATGAGGCTGTTCTGAGTCGGTTTCAGGGTGGGCGTGTGATTGAAGAAGGTCTGCTCGATCTCGCGGCGCGCCCACGCGAGGAGCGTCCAGATGCCGGGAGTGGCCGCGGGGGCCGCTGGACCGGGGGCCAGCAACGGCGTGAAGCCGAACGCCGACAGCACCGCGCTGATGATGTTCATTTGCGGCGCCGGTGCGGGCACTGGCGCAGAAAGGGCGGCGGGCAGGACCTGCTGGGCCGATGCGGCTGGAATGTCGGGCGTAGACGCGGCGACCCGGGCTTGGATCGGTGAAACAGCATGCGCCAGTGACGAAGTGACCTGTAGGTCGATGCCAGCGGGCGGCTGAGGGCCGGGCGGCGGAGTGTTCGGTCCCGAAGGTGTTTCCGTCGCCGGTGCAACCGTCTTCTGGTGCTGGGCACTCGGAGGTGTGGACTTGGCGCCGTGGTCTTCCTGCTCAGGCGAAGCCAGTGGCGGCGGCGGCGTAGCCGTGGTTGGTGGGGGAGGCGGCGGCGTCTCGGGCGTGGACGGTGGCGGCGTCTGTGTGGGCGAACTCGGGGTGGTGCCGTTCCGGCCGTCGCCTACGACGACGACCGGGCCGGAACCGTCCGAGCCGCCGGGTGTCGCCGACGTCCCTTCGGCGGGTGGGAGAGCCGGGGTCGTCGGGGTTTCGGCGTCGACGGTGGGAGAGGTCTTGGTGTCGGTTGTCGTGTCGGTCGTCGTGGGGCCGTTGCCCGTGGTGTCCGACGTGTTCGTGGTGGTGGTTCCGTCCGTGCCGCCGTCGGCGAACGCCGTTGGCAGGCCACCTCCAGTGCCGACTGCCGCGCCGATGCCGAGTGCGACGGCCAATGCGCCGATCCGCCCGATGTATCTGCCGTACCCCATGACGGTGCCTCCCGAAGACCTACCTGGGGAGCCGTGTGAACCCCAACGGGACGCTATGGCCCGCTGCGGGAAAACGAATCGGGTGTTTCCCTACCCAATGTGCAGAATCGGCGTCACACGGCGCTGCGTGGCACGGTCGCGTGCGCTACACCGGTGACGAGCAGGTGCAATCCGAAGGCGAACCGCGCACTGGGATCGACTGTGAGGATGGACTGCTCTTCCGACAGTGCGCCCGCCGCGTCCCATTGAATGCGAGATTGTTCGTCGGCGGTGAAGCCGAGCACGTAATAAACGATGGTTCGGGCGACCAACTCTGCGTGTCCCCGGTCGATGCCCGCTTCCGTGGCGGCCGACGAGAGTCGGGTCAGGATGTCGTTGAGCGCTGCAGACTTCCCCGCCGCGAAACTGGCCGAGACGAGTTCGGCGCCGTCAGTGGTCGACAGCAGGGCATCGCGCAATGCCGAACTGACAGCCGTCATGCCGTCCTGCCACGCCGGATGGGCGTCGACGCGGGTCGTGGGCTCCAGGATGCGGTCGGCGACCGCGCCGAGCAGTTCCTGCTTGTCGGCGAAGTGCCAGTACAAGGCGCCGGGGCTGACGTTCAGCTCGCGGGCGAGCCGGCGCATGGTCAGATCGGCGATGCCGTAGTCGTCGAGGAGTTGCGTGGCCTTGTCGACCACGTCGCGTCGGTGCAGCTGCACGCCTGTATCCTAAACACCGTTCAAGTTCGTCGTGCAGAGGAGTACCGGGTGACGCAGTCGACTATCGACGACACCGAGATCACGGACGTGTTGAGTCTGGCGCGGGAGCAGGTGCTCGAGCGCGGGGTCGGTCTCGATCAAGATCAGGTCCTTCGGGTCCTGCAGCTGCCCGACGACCGGCTCGAGGAGCTGCTGGCGCTGGCGCACGACGTCCGGATGAAGTGGTGCGGACCCGAGGTCGAGGTCGAGGGCATCATCAGCCTGAAGACCGGCGGCTGCCCCGAGGACTGCCACTTCTGTTCGCAGTCGGGGCTCTTCGCCTCGCCGGTGCGCAGCGCCTGGCTCGACATCCCCAGCCTGGTGGAGGCCGCCAAGCAGACCGCGAAGTCCGGTGCCACCGAATTCTGCATCGTCGCCGCGGTGCGTGGCCCCGACGAGCGCCTGCTGGCCCAGGTGGCCGCGGGCATCGAGGCGATCCGCAACGAGGTCGACATCCAGATCGCGTGCTCGCTGGGCATGCTGACCCAGGAGCAGGTCGACCGCCTCAAGGACGTGGGCGTCCACCGCTACAACCACAACCTGGAGACCGCGCGGTCCTTCTTCACCAACGTGGTGACCACGCACTCCTGGGAGGAGCGTTGGGGCACCCTCGAGATGGTTCGCGACGCGGGCATGGAGGTGTGCTGCGGCGGCATCCTCGGCATGGGGGAGACGCTGGAGCAGCGCGCCGAGTTCGCGGCGAACCTGGCCGAACTCGACCCGCACGAGGTGCCGCTGAACTTCCTCAACCCGCGGCCCGGCACGCCGTTCGGTGACCTCGACGTGCTGCCGGCCTCCGAGGCGCTCAAGTCCGTCGCCGCGTTCCGGCTTGCCTTGCCGCGCACCATGCTTCGGTTCGCCGGCGGGCGGGAGATCACCCTTGGCGACCTCGGCGCGAAGCAGGGCATCCTCGGCGGCATCAACGCGGTCATCGTCGGCAACTACCTGACCACCTTGGGACGGCCGGCCGAAGCCGATCTCGAGCTTCTCGACGATCTCCAGATGCCGATCAAGGCGCTCAACGCGACCATCTAGTGCGCGATCATCTTCTAGTGACGGCACCCAAGTTCAACGTCTACACCGGCGAGCCGGCGGGCGGCACGGTTCCCGCTGCCGCACGACTCGGTCTCGAGCCGCCGCGGTTCTGCGCCGGGTGCGGGCGCCGGATGATCGTGCAGGTCCGGCCCGATGGCTGGGAGGCGAAGTGTTCGCGGCACGGGGTGCAGGACTCCAAGGATTCCGAGGAGAGGCGATGAGCCTCTCGGGCGAAGAGCAGAGTGCCCCGATGAGCCTCTCGGGCGAAGAGCAGAGTGCCCCGATGAGCCCCTCGGGCGAAGAGCCGAGTGCCCCAATGATCGTGGCTGAGACCCGACCCGATGTCGTTGCGCCACCGCGTGTTTCGCGCAGGACCGCCGTCATTCGCGTCGTCGTCGGCCTGGTGGCGGCAGGAATCGTCGTCGGAGCGGTGTGGGCCTGGTTGGCACCGCCGATCCAGGCCGTCGTGGCGCTGACGCGCAGCGGCAACCGGATCCGCGGTTACCTGGGTGACGAATCGGACCACCTCTTCCTCGGGGCGTTCCTGATCGCCGGCTTGCTCGGCGTGCTCGCCGTGGTCTCGGCGACGTTGGTGTGGCAGTGGCGGGCCCATCGTGGCCCGGCCATGGTCGGCGCGCTGGCGGTCGGGGCGATGGGCGCGGCAGGCGCTGCGGCCGGTGTCGGGGCTGCTCTGGTGCGGTGGCGTTACGGCGTCATCGACGTTGCGGCCGCACCGGTTTCACCAGAACACCGGGTGCACTACGTCATCGAGGCGCCCGCGGTGTTCTTCGGACACACGCCGTTGCAGATCGCGACGACGATCCTGCTGCCGGCGGGTGTGGCGGCGCTCGTCTACGCGCTGTGCGTGCTGACCACCAACCGCGACGATCTCGGGGCATGGCCTCCGCAGGAGCCGCAGTTCTACGCCGTCCCGGCGGCTACTGGTCCAGCACCGACAGCGGCCGACGCTCCACCCCTCGGCCCGTCATCACCTTCAAGCTGATGAGGCCCAGCCGCAGCATGCCCCGGTAGGTCGAGGGGTTCAGCAGGGTCGGCCATGCCGTGCGCAGCCGGTGCTCGGACAGCGGGCGATCGGCGAACCGGTCCCGCAACCACCGCAGCGTCATTGGCGCCGACAACGGGTGCAGCAGCATGTGCTCGCTGAACATGTCGCGGTGGTAGGTGACGTGGGCGCCGCCGCTGGCGTAGGTGTCGATCAGCTCGTCGATGTCGGTGACGGACACGATCTTGTCGTGCACCGCCTGGACGATCAGCACGGGCGGGGTGGGCACCGTGGTGCCGAGTTTGATGCTCTCGAAGACGTGCTTGACCTCTGGGGTGTCGAGGATCCGCTGCAGCGGCCAGTCGACTAGGTCGTCCATGTCCTTGCGGAACAACGACAGCACCGCGTGTGCGGTCGTCATCTTCTCGATGCGTTGCAGCATCTTTTTGCCGTCGGGCGTGGCGTGCTCGGCGATGACGCGGTCGAGGCCGGGGTACACGTGCGCCAGCGCGGCGACCACCATGGCGGGCAATCCGGAGTAGATGCTGCCGTTGAGGCGGCGGTAGGCGCTGCCCAGGTCCGCGACAGGTGAGCCCAGTACGGCGCCGACGATGTTGAGTTCCGGCGCGTAGTCGGCGTACATCTCCGCCGCCCACGCCGAGGCGAGTCCGCCGCCGGAGTAGCCCCACAGACCGATGGGTGCCGCGGGCGAGAGTTCGAGTCGGTCGAAGTTCAGCGCGGCGCGCAGGCCGTCGAGGATGTGGTAACCCGGTTCGCGTGGCGCACCCCAGGTGCCGTCGGTTCCCTCGTGGTCGGGAACGGACACCGCCCAGCCCTCCGACAGCGCGGCGGACACCAGAAGGAACTCGAACTGGGCCAACGCGCCGATCGCCTTGGCGCCGCGCCGAAGGGCGTAGGAGGGGAAGCAGCGACCGGCGACGGCGTCGATGGCGCACTGGTAGGACACGATGGGGCAGGGCTTGGTGGTGTCCCGCTCGGTCGGCACCAACACCGTCGTGACCGTGACGTCGGGCAGCCCGTTCATGTCGGTGGTCCGGTACAGCAGTTGGGTCGCCGTGATCTTCTGCCGAATCACACCCATGAAGGCCAGTTCGACGTCACGGGAGCGCAAGACCGTCCCCGGCCGGGAGTGTTCGAAGCCCTCCGGCGGAGCGTAGAACGGGTCCCACGCCGGAAGTTGCGGTCGGACCTTGGGCTGAAGGTCCTGGTGGGGCGCCTGACCGATCCACTCGGCACTGGTCGCCTTGGCCGCGTTGCCAACATCCATCCGGTGATTGTCTCTTACGGATCCCTTAAAGACCAATACCGAGGGGTCGTGTCACGTCGGCGGGCGAAGTGCGGCGAACTCGTCGGTGACCCGATAACGGGACTCGATGAAGCGGTACAGCGCGGCGGGCCGACCGCCGCTGCGGCCCGATTTGGCCGTCGTCCCGGTCGGCGTGATCACGCCGCGCCTCACCAGCACGCGCTGCAGATTGGTGGCATCGACCTGGTAGCCGAGCGCGGCCCCGTACACGTCCCGCAACGTGGAGAGTGCGAATTCCCTTGGGGCCAGCGCGAATCCGATGTTGGTATAGGACAGTTTGGCCACCAGTCTGGCGTGGGCGTTGTCGATCATCGTTTGATGGTCGAACGCCATCGGCGGCAACGCGCCCACCGGGTGCCAGCGCGTGTCGGGCGGCAGTTCCGGCGTGGCAGGGGAAGGCACCAGGCCCAGGAACGTCGACGCGATGGTGCGGGTACCGGGCACCCGGTGGGGGTCGGAGAACACGGCGAGCTGCTCGAGGTGAGTCAACTCACGCAGGTCCACCTTCTCGGCGAGTTGACGCCGAACTGAACTGGTCATGTCTTCGTCGTGACGCAGCCGACCGCCGGGCAGCGACCACGTCCCGCGCTGTGGATCCATGGCGCGCTCCCACAGCAGCACGCTGAGCTGCGGGTTTCGCGTCGACAGGTGTCGAACCTGGAAGACGACGGCGAGCACTTCGTGTGCAGTGCTAATATTGGCCATGTTTTCGATCATAAGTCGAAAACCTTCCTGATCAAAAGGAGACGGGCTATGACGGTGCTGGACCACACCGCGGAGTCACCCGGCGGCTGGGCTGCCCAGATCACGAACGGGCCCGGCGGGTACGGCGGCGTCGTCGCCGACGAGCGGTGGGCTGCCGAGGTGCGCCGGTTGGCCACGCAGCGCAATGCGACGCTGCTTGCGCACAACTATCAGCTGCCGGCGATCCAGGACGTCGCCGACCACGTCGGTGACTCGCTTGCCCTGTCCCGGATCGCCGCGGAGGCGCCGGAGGACACCATCGTGTTCTGCGGCGTGCACTTCATGGCCGAGACCGCCAAGATCCTGAGCCCGGAGAAGACGGTGCTGATCCCCGATCAGCGCGCGGGCTGCTCATTGGCCGACTCGATCACCGCCGACGATCTGCGGGCGTGGAAGGCCGAGTATCCGGACGCCGTCGTCGTGTCCTACGTCAACACCACCGCCGCGGTGAAGGCACTGACCGACATCTGCTGCACCTCGTCCAACGCCGTCGAGGTCGTGGCGTCCATCCCCGAGGACCGCGAGGTGCTGTTCTGCCCCGACCAGTTCCTCGGCGCGCACGTCCGCCGCGTCACCGGTCGCAAGAACCTGCACGTCTGGGCCGGTGAATGCCACGTGCATGCCGGCATCAACGGACAGGAGCTGGCCGATCAGGCCCGCGCCCACCCCGACGCCGAGCTGTACGTCCATCCCGAATGTGGATGTGCCACATCGGCGTTGTACTTGGCCGGCGAGGGAGCGTTCCCCGACGACCGCGTGAAGATCCTGTCCACCGGCGGCATGCTCGACGCCGCCAGGGAGACCGGCGCGCGCCAGGTACTGGTCGCCACCGAGGTCGGCATGCTGCATCAATTGCGCCGCGCGGCACCAGAAGTCGACTTCCGCGCCGTCAACGACCGCGCGTCCTGCCGGTACATGAAGATGATTACGCCCGCGGCCCTGCTGCGCTGCCTCGTCGAAGGGGCCGACGAGGTACACGTCGACTTGGACGTGGCAGCCGCGGCTCGTCTCAGCGTGCAACGAATGATCGAGATCGGACAGCCCGGCGGCGACGAATGACACGCGCAGGCGGGATGTCCTGCGGTAGCCACACCGCATGGCAGATGCGCGCCGACGTCGTCGTCATCGGTACCGGCGTGGCGGGTCTGGTCGCGGCGCTCGCGGCGCACCGCCGGGGTCGCCGGGTGATGGTGCTCAGCAAGGCAACCGAGACGGCGACGTTCTACGCGCAGGGCGGTATCGCCGTCGTCGTGCCGCGCACCGACGACACCATCGAGGCGCACGTTGCGGACACGCTGGCGGCGGGCGGCGGATTGTGCGATCCGGAGGCGGTCACCTCGATCGTGGCCGACGGCTATGCCGCCGTCGCCGAACTCGTCAGCGACGGAGCGCGTTTCGACGAGTCGGCGCCAGGGGAGTGGTCACTCACCCGCGAGGGCGGTCATTCGCGACGGCGCATCATCCACGCCGGTGGTGACGCCACCGGGGCGGAGGTCCAGCGGGCGTTGAACCGGGCCGCCGGGATGCTGGACGTCCGGCGCAACCACGTCGCGCTGGAGGTGTTGCGGCAGGACGGCGCGGTGACCGGTGTGCTCGTGCGCAACGACGACGGCCTCGGCATCGTGCACGCGCCGTCGGTCATCCTGGCCACCGGCGGCCTCGGTCACCTGTACTCGGCGACCACCAATCCCGAGGGCTCGACCGGCGACGGCATCGCGCTGGCGTTGTGGGCAGGCGTTCCGGTCGCCGACGTCGAGTTCATCCAGTTCCACCCGACGATGCTCTTCGACGGTCGCGCCGGTGGCAGGCGCCCACTGATCACCGAGGCGATCCGCGGTGAGGGCGCGATTATCGTTGATGCGCGGGGTGATTCGGTCACCGCAGGCATCCACCCGATGGGCGACCTCGCGCCGCGCGACGTCGTGGCCGCCGCGATCGACGAACGGTTGAGCCGGACCGGGGATCCGTGCGTCTACCTCGACGCCCGCGCCATCGCCGACTTCACCCGACGCTTCCCGACGGTGACGGCGGCGTGCCTGGACGCAGGGATCGATCCGACGCGCCAACTGATTCCGGTCGTTCCCGGCGCGCATTACAGCTGCGGCGGCGTCGTCACGGATTTGCACGGCCGCACCGAGTTGTCCGGCCTGTTCGCGGCGGGGGAGGTGGCGCGTACGGGCATGCACGGTGCCAACCGGCTGGCTTCCAACAGCCTGCTCGAAGGGCTGGTGGTGGGTGGTCGCGCGGGCATGGCCGCCGCCCGGCACGCGGTGGAGGCGGGTGCGCCCCGCGCCAGCGAACCCGAGACCATCGATCGGGTTGCCTTGCCCCGCACCGACTTACAGTACGCAATGAGCAGCGATGCGTCGGTGGTGCGCGACGCCGACGGGCTGCGGCGCCTCGCCGACCTGCTGTCGGCCGCACCCGTGCTGCCTCAGCGGAACCGCTCGACCTTGGAGGATGCGGCACTGACGGCGACGGCCGGGGTCGTGGTCGCCGCGGCACTCGATCGCACCGAGTCACGCGGTTGCCACCACCGATCCGACCATCCGGACCCCGACCCGGCGATGGCAGTGAGTACCACGGTGGACCTGGTCGCGGGCAGGCCCGCGGTCGCCCGTCCGGCGGTGGTGTGCGGCTGATGGGACTCTCCGACTACGAGTTCGCCGAAGCCAGGGCGACGATCGCGCGCGCCCTCGACGAAGATCTGCGCTACGGGCCCGACGTGACGACCCTGGCCACCGTGCCGGCAGACACCACCACGACGGCCGCGATGGTGACCCGCGAGCCGGGCGTGGCCGCAGGCGTGGACGTGGCTCTTCTGGTGCTCGGCCAGGTGCTCGGCGCCGACGGCTATCGCGTCGTGAGCCGCGTCGAGGACGGTGCGCGGCTCGACGCCGGTGAATCGTTGTTGACGGTCGAGGCCGAAACGCGAGGGTTGTTGACCGCCGAACGCACGATGCTGAACCTGGTGTGTCACCTGAGTGGCATCGCGACGGCCACCGCGCAGTGGGTCGCCGCGGTGGAAGGCACCCACGCCAAGATCCGCGATACGCGCAAGACCCTGCCCGGGCTGCGGGCACTGCAGAAGTACGCGGTACGGCTCGGCGGTGGCGTCAACCACCGGATGGGTCTGGGCGACGCCGCATTGATCAAGGACAACCACGTCGCCGCGGCGGGCGGTGTGCTCGAGGCGCTGCGCGCGGTACGGGCCTTTGCGCCGGAGATACCGTGCGAGGTGGAGGTCGATTCGCTCGAGCAGCTCGACGCCGTGCTCGCCGAGGACGTCGAATTGATCTTGCTGGACAACTTTCCGGTGTGGCAGACGCAGATCGCGGTGCAGCGTCGCGACGCGCGCGCGCCCAAGACCGAACTGGAATCCTCGGGTGGCCTGTCGTTGGACACCGCGGCCGAGTACGCAGGCACCGGGGTTGACTTCCTTGCGGTCGGTGCGCTGACCCACTCGGTGTGCGTACTCGACGTCGGTCTGGACGTTTAACGCTCGACTTCTAGGATCAGCGAATGTCCTCGACAGAGACGTCTGCATCCAGGGGCCGCGTGTTGCCCGTCGTGGCCTTGATCGTGGCGATCGCCGCGCTCGGGCTGGCAGCCTGGGCGGCCTTCCGGCCCGCCGCCGCGCCGCCGTCCGAACCCGCGTTCACCGCTGCCCAGCAAGCCGAGGCCAAGACGACGGTGTGTACGGCATACGACCTGGTGCGCAAGGGCGTTTCGCTCAACACCAACCTGCCCATTCCCGGTGGGGACGGCGACGTCACGGGCTCTCTCGCGGTGGCGGCGAATGCCCGCCTCGCCCTATCGGACGGCGGACGCTACCTCGGCGAACAGCTCGATCCGGCGACGCCACCCGAGCTCGCCGAGTCGGTCCACCAGTTCGCCGACACGTTGATGGACATCGGTGCTGCGGCCATCGCTGGCGCGCAGAACAGCGACCCCGAGCAGGCGGCGCGACTGCGCGACGCCGACGCCGCCAACGCCAAGATCGCCGAGGCGTGCAAGTGATGGCAGCGCCGGTCAGGCGGTAGCGGCGCGACGCACGAGCGACAGCACCACGGCGGCACCGGCGAACAGGCCGGAGAACACCCGGTTGACGGTCGTCTGTTGGCGCGGGGTGTGCAGCCAGCTCAGCAGCCGCACGGCCAAGCCGGTGTACAGGCCCATCACGACGAGGTCGACGGCGACCATCGTCGCCCCGATCGCCAGGTACTGCGGCAGGAGCGGCGCGGTGGGCACGACGAACTGCGGCATCACCGCGAGGAAGAACAGCAGGCCCTTCGGATTCGTGGCATTGACGAGGAAGCCACGGACGAGCAGCGCCAACCGGCCGCCGTCGACGGACTTGCCGATCTGCTCGCGCAGATCCCGCGTGGCTGTCCGCCATTGGCGCACGGCCAGGTACATCAGGTAAGCCACTCCGACCCACTTGATCACGTTGAACACCAGAATCGAGTTGGCGACGACGGCTCCCAGACCGATTGCGACGAGCGCCAGTTGCAGCATCAGCCCGATCTCGAGGCCGAGGATGCTCCAGTACCCGCGTCGTACGCCGTGGGTCAGGCCGGTCGCCATCGACTGGATCGCCCCCGCGCCGGGGGACACCGCGATCAGAATCGCCGCACCGAAGAACGCCAGCCACACACTCCACTCCACGACACGCAGTGTCGCAGCCAGTGGAGCCCCGGCTCAAGCGAATATCGCTCAAGCGAATATGGCTCGAGCCAGCTATGGCTCAGCCAGATATGTCGGCGACGAACGTGCCCTGCCGCTTCGCGAGCATCTGGGGAATGCGGGGCAGCGTCGGATCGACGGTGCCCGCGGGCAGGACGCGCGGGTTCACCAGGTGCAGGTCCTTGCGCCCGACGTGGATGTCGGCCTCTCCCGCAGCCAGGACGTTCTTGACCCAGTTGGTCTTCCCGTGGACCAGCCCGATGGCCAACACCCCGCCCTTGCGGTAGGCGGTGACGATGGTCTCGTACTCCTTGCCCGACGTACGGCCGCGGTGCTTGATCACGGCGAAGCCAGGCATCCGCTTCGACAACGGCCGCAGCAGCGGATTGAAGTACTTGATCTGGGCCCGCTCCAGCCAGACCGGCATCAACATGGGCACGCCCGGGGCGTTGTTGGGGTGGTCTTGCCGCGACGATGACGTGGACATGACGATGAATCTAGCCGCCTCGACGTGCCGCAGACGCGCGCCGCAATGCCGAGGGCGTCTGGCCGACGTGTTCGCGCACGGTGCGAGTGAGATGCGCTTGGTCGGCGAAGCCGAGCGACGCGGCCACGTCGGCGAGGCTCGAGTCGCCACGGCCGATGTGGTCCAATGCCCGCCCGACGCGCACGCGGTTGCGGTACCTGGTCACCGACACCCCGAGCTCGCGCGGAAACGCCCTGCTCAATCGGTACGGTGACGCGCCGACCAGCTCGGCGAGCCCGAACAGGCCACCGGCCGCCGGGTGCCCGTCGTGGATTGCCTCCCTGGCCCGCTCCACCAGTCGACGGTCGAACGCGCCGCCCTCGTCGTGCAGCGGCGTCCGTCGCGCTGCCTCGCGCAGCGCGACGGCCAGCAGCCGGAGCACCTCCTCGGCCAGCCGATAGTCGACGTCGGACGTTCCGGCGGCCACCAGCCTGCGGTGGGCCAGTTCGGTGCGGGCATCGACGTAGACCGTCGACACGCCGATACGTCCCGGTTCGCCGATCAGTCGCTGCCACGCCGCGGCGCTGAGCTGGACCGACGTGCACGCGTCTCCGCCTCGGGGATGCGCGAACTGCTCCTCCTCGCCCGGCTCGCCGAGGTAGCCGATCGTGCGGTCGAGGTCGACGGTGCCTGCCGAACCCCGCCGTCGGAACCGCCCGCCGCGCACCAGTACGAGCCGTGCGTCGGTGGGGCGCTCGGCCGGTGACCAGCCAGCCCCGTGCGGGTGGCAGGTCCAGGCCCGGATGCTGAACTCCGGGCGGGCCGCGACGATCTCGGCGGACAGCATGTCCCGACGCTAACCGTCGCCCCCGACACGTTCCGCAAGGATCTTCAAGACTCGGCGGTGACCAGCATTGACGATGGGCTCATGGCTTCAATCCGCACCGAATTCAAGATCGACGCCGACGCCGCGCACGTGTGGAAGACGATCGGCGACTGGGAGAACGGCCCCGCCGACATGGCGCCCGGCCTCGTCGTCTCCTCCCATGCCGAGGGGCCGGTCCGCGTTGTCACCTTCGCCGACGGACGGATCGTCAGAGAACGCCTGGTCACCAGGGACGACGATGCCCGCAGGATCGTCTACTCGGTGATCGGCGACACCATGCGGCCCGAACACGACAACGCGGTCATGCACGTCATCTCGGTCGGAGAAGACCGGTGCCGGTTCGTCTGGTCGCGCGATGTGCTGCCCGACGAACTCGCCGAGCCGCTCCTGGCTGCCATGCGCGGGGCGGGCACCGTCATCAAGCGAACGTTCGAGGACCGGTAATCGATTTTCATTCGGGTAGTGCGATCAGGGACAATCGAAGGGATGCCCCCGATCACGATGACCCGTATCGACCTGCGCAACCGCTCGCTGAACGCTGCGCAGCTCCGTGCCGTGCTGCCCCGCGGCGGTGTGGACGTGGAGTCGGTCCTGCCCAAGGTGCGCCCGATCGTCGACGCGGTCGCCGAGCGAGGGGCGGAAGCGGCCCTCGAATACGGCGAATCGTTCGACGGGGTACGGCCCGCCGCGGTCCGGGTGCCGGTCAGCGAGCTGCACGCCGCGTTGACCGCCCTCGACGCCGACGTCCGTGCGGCGCTGGAGGTCGCCATCGACCGTGCCCGCGCCGTGCACGCCGATCAGCGGCGCACCGACACGACGACCACGCTGGCACCGGGCGCGACAGTCACCGAACGCTGGGTGCCCGTCGAGCGGGTCGGCCTCTACGTGCCGGGCGGCAACGCCGTCTACCCGTCGAGCGTGGTGATGAACGTCGTCCCGGCGCAGACCGCGGGCGTGGATTCGCTGGTGATCGTCAGCCCGCCGCAGGCCGAATTCGGTGGACTACCGCACCCGACCATCCTGGCAGCGGCCGCGCTGTTGGGCGTCGACGAAGTATGGGCCGTCGGCGGCGCGCAGGGTGTGGCGCTGCTCGCCTACGGAGGCACCGACACCAATGGAGCCGAGCTCGCGCCGGTCGACATGATCACCGGGCCCGGCAACATCTACGTCACCGCGGCGAAGCGGATCTGCCGTTCGCAGGTCGGCATCGACGCCGAGGCCGGTCCCACCGAGATCGCGATCCTCGCCGACAACACCGCGGATCCGGTGCACGTCGCCGCGGATCTGATCAGCCAGGCCGAACACGACGAGATGGCGGCCAGCGTGCTCGTCACCGACAGTGCGGAACTCGCGGACGCCACCGACCGTGAACTCGGCAATCAGCTCGAGACCACCGTGCACCGCGAACGCGTGACGGCGGCACTGACGGGCAAGCAGTCGGCGATCGTGCTCGTCGACGACGTCGCCGCCGGCGTGCGCACCGTCAATGCCTACGCCGCGGAACACCTGGAGATCCAGACCGTCGATGCGCGCGAGGTGGCGGGCCGAATCCGTTCTGCCGGCGCGATCTTCGTCGGCGCGTATTCGCCGGTCAGTCTTGGCGACTACTGCGCGGGCTCCAACCACGTGCTGCCCACCGCGGGCTGCGCGCGGCACTCCAGCGGCCTTTCGGTGCAGACGTTCCTCAAGGGCATCCACGTGGTCGACTACGACGAGGCCGCGCTCAAGGACGTCTCGGGCTACGTCATCACGTTGTCGAAGGCGGAGAACCTGCCCGCCCACGGTGAAGCGGTGCGGCGGAGGTTCGAGAAGTGAGCACCCGCAAGGTCACGCTCGACGATCTGCCATTGCGGGAGAACCTGCGTGGCAAGTCGCCCTACGGCGCCCCGCAGTTGAACGTTCCGGTGCGGCTGAACACCAACGAGAACCCGCACCCGCCGACCAAGGCGCTCGTCGACGACGTCGCCGCGTCGGTGCGTGTCGCCGCCGCCGAGCTGCACCGCTACCCCGATCGCGACGCGGTCGAGCTGCGGGCCGATCTGGCCGCCTACCTCAGCGTGCAGACCTCGGTGCCGGTGGGTACCGAAAACGTCTGGGCGGCAAACGGTTCCAACGAGATTCTGCAACAATTGCTGCAGGCGTTCGGCGGTCCTGGACGCAGCGCCATCGGTTTCGTGCCGTCGTACTCGATGCATCCGATCATCTCGGACGGCACGCAGACCGACTGGCTGGAGGCCAATCGGGCGGAGGACTTCGGCCTCGACGTCGAGACCGCGGTCGCGGCCATCGCCGAGCGTCGGCCCGACGTGGTGTTCCTCGCCAGCCCCAACAATCCGTCGGGACAGAGCATCTCGCTGGAGGAACTGCGCACGCTGCTCGACGTTGCGCCCGGCATCGTGATCGTCGACGAGGCCTACGGCGAGTTCTCGTCGCGCCCCAGCGCGGTCCGTCTGCTCGGCGAGTTCCCCACCAAGCTCATCGTCAGCAGGACCATGAGCAAGGCGTTCGCCTTCGCAGGCGGTCGACTGGGGTACCTCATCGCCGACCCCGCCGTCATCGACGCGATGCTGCTGGTGCGCTTGCCGTATCACCTCTCCTCGATCACTCAGGCCGCCGCGCGTGCCGCGCTGCGGCACGCCGACGACACGCTCGGCAGCGTCGCGACGTTGATCGCCGAACGCAACCGCGTGTCGAAGAGACTGGCGGACATGGGATTCCGAGTCATTCCCAGTGATGCCAACTTCGTGCTGTTCGGCGAATTCGCCGACGCACCGACGGCATGGCAGCACTACCTCGACGCCGGTGTGTTGATCCGCGACGTCGGCATTCCCGGATACCTCCGCGCCACCACCGGCCTGGCCGACGAGAACGACGTCCTGCTGGAGACCAGCGCACGCCTGGCCGCCGTGGATCTCGCATCGGCCCCCAGCAGCCCCATAGGAGCAAAGTGACCCGCCGCGCCCGCGTCGAACGCAAGACCAAGGAATCCGACATCGTCGTCGAACTCGACCTGGACGGCACCGGTCGGGTCGACATCAGCACCGGCGTGCCGTTCTACGACCACATGCTGACCGCGCTGGGCAGTCACGCCAGCTTCGACCTGACCGTGCACGCCACGGGAGACGTCGAGATCGAAGCTCACCACACCGTGGAGGACACCGCGATCGTGCTGGGCCAGGCGCTGGGTCAGGCGCTCGGCGACAAGAAGGGCATCCGCCGCTTCGGCGATGCGTTCATCCCGATGGACGAGACGCTGGCGCACGCGTCGGTCGACGTGTCCGGCCGGCCCTACTGCGTACACACCGGCGAGCCGGATCACATGCTGCACAGCACGATTGCCGGCAGCGCGGTGCCCTACCACACCGTGATCAACCGGCACGTCTTCGAGTCGCTGGCGATGAACGCGCGGATCGCGCTGCACGTCCGGACGCTCTACGGCCGCGACCCGCACCACATCACCGAGGCCCAGTACAAGGCCGTTGCGCGCGCCCTGCGTCAGGCCGTCGAGCCCGATCCTCGGGTGTCCGGAGTGCCGTCCACCAAGGGCAGCCTGTGACCGGTAAGTCAGTCGTCGTCCTAGACTACGGCTCGGGCAACCTGCGGTCGGCGCAACGGGCGCTGCAGCGGGTCGGCGCCGACGTCGAGGTGACTGCGGATCCCGCCGCCGCGGCGGCGGCCGACGGTCTGGTGGTGCCCGGCGTCGGCGCCTTCGAGTCCTGCATGGCGGGTTTGCGTGGCATCGGCGGCGAGAAGATCGTGGCCGACCGGCTGGCGGCAGGCAGGCCGGTGCTCGGCATCTGCGTCGGCATGCAGATCCTGTTCGCCCGCGGAGTCGAATTCGGGGTGGAGACGCGGGGCTGTGGCCAATGGCCGGGATCCGTCGTGCATCTCGATGCGCCGGTGATTCCGCACATGGGGTGGAACGTCGTGGACGCAGCGCCGGGAAGCGTGTTGTTCAAGGGGCTGGACGCGTCGACCCGCTTCTACTTCGTGCACTCGTACGCCGCGCAGAAGTGGGAGGGCAATCCGGACGCGAAGCTGACCTGGGCGACGCATCACGTACCCTTCCTGGCGGCCGTCGAGGACGGCGCGTTGTCCGCCACGCAGTTTCATCCGGAGAAGAGCGGTGACGCCGGCGCGGCGCTGCTGAGCAATTGGGTCGAGGGGCTCTGACTAATCGTGAGTGATGCATCGAAGGAAAAGCCCTTGATCCTGCTGCCCGCGGTCGACGTCGTCGACGGCAAGGCCGTGCGACTGGTGCAGGGGCAGGCGGGCAGTGAGACCGACTACGGCTCGGCGGTCGACGCCGCTCTGGGCTGGCAGCGCGACGGTGCCGAGTGGATCCACCTGGTGGACCTGGATGCGGCGTTCGGCCGTGGGTCCAACCGCGAGTTATTGGCTGAGGTCATCGGCAAGTTGGACGTCGCCGTCGAACTGTCCGGCGGCATCCGCGACGACGACTCCTTGACCGCGGCCCTGACCGCCGGATGCGCGCGGGTGAACCTCGGCACGGCCGCGCTGGAGAACCCGCAGTGGTGCGCCAAGGTCATCGCGGAGCACGGCGAGAAGGTGGCCGTCGGGCTGGACGTCAAGATGGACCCCGCCGCACCCGAGGGCGGGTATCGCCTGCGCGGCCGCGGGTGGGAGACCGACGGCGGCGACCTGTGGGAAGTGCTGGAACGCCTTGACCGCGAAGGGTGTTCGCGCTTCGTCGTCACCGACGTCACCAAGGACGGCACGCTGAACGGGCCGAACCTCGAGCTGCTGGCGGGGGTGGCCGAGCGCACGGGCGCGCCCGTGATCGCCTCCGGCGGCGTGTCCAGCCTCGACGATCTGCGGGCCATCGCCACGCTCACCGACCGTGGCGTCGAGGGCGCGATCGTGGGCAAGGCGCTCTACGCCGGGCGGTTCACGTTGCCGCAGGCGCTGGCCGCGGTCAGTCGGTAGGTGGCGATGGCACTCGACGAGGACGACCTCGGCGGACTGGTCGCCGCGGCCTCCAACATTCTCGATGAGGCCGCGAAGCCGTTCATCGCCGGACACCGCGCGGAGTCGGCGGTCGCCAAGAAGGGCAACGACTTCGCCACCGAAGTGGACCTCGCGATCGAGCGCCAGGTCGTCGCGGCGCTCGAGGCCACCACCGGAATCGGCGTGCACGGCGAGGAATTCGGCGGCGCCCCCATCGATTCGCATCTGGTGTGGGTGCTGGACCCGATCGACGGCACCTTCAACTACGCGGCGGGGCTGCCGACTGCGGCGATCCTGCTGGGTCTGCTGCGTGACGGCGAACCGGTGGCCGGCCTGACCTGGCTGCCGTTCACCGATCAGCGCTACACCGCCGTCGTGGGTGGACCGCTCTACCTCAACGGCATCGAGCAGCCGCCACTGAAGGACGTGGACCTCTGCGATTCCATGGTGGGCATCGGCACGTTCAACGTCGACTCGCGTGGCGAGTTCCCTGGCCGGTACCGGCTGGCCACGCTGGAACAGTTGAGCCGCAAGTGTTCTCGCATGCGGATGCATGGTGCCACCGGCGTCGACATGGCGTACGCCGCCGCAGGAGTGCTCGGCGGTGCCATCAGCTTCGGTCACCACGTCTGGGACCACGCCGCGGGCGTCGCCCTCGTTCGGGCGGCGGGCGGCGTCGTGACCGACCTCCAGGGCAAGGAGTGGACTCCGTCGTCGCGTTCGGCGCTCGCCGGCGTGCCCAACGTGCACGCCGAGATCCTGGAGATCGTCCTTTCGGTCGGCGCGCCAGAGGATTACCGATGAACCACCACGAGGGCGTTGCGGTGCGGGTGATCCCGTGCCTTGACGTCGACGACGGCCGGGTGGTCAAGGGAGTCAACTTCGCCAACCTGCGCGACGCAGGCGATCCGGTCGAACTCGCCGCGGCCTACGACGCGCAGGGCGCCGACGAGCTGACGTTCCTGGACGTGACGGCGTCGTCGTCGGGGCGAGCCACCATGCTCGAGGTGGTGCGCCGCACCGCGGAGCAGGTCTTCATCCCGCTCACCGTGGGCGGCGGCGTGCGCTCGGTCGCCGACGTCGACATTCTGCTGCGGGCCGGCGCCGACAAGGTGTCGGTCAACACCGCGGCGATCGCGCGCCCCGAGCTGCTGGCCGAATTGTCGCGTCAGTTCGGCTCCCAATGCATCGTGCTGTCCGTGGATGCCAGGACCGTCCCCGCCGGTTCGGCGCCAACGCCATCCGGGTGGGAGGTCACCACCCACGGTGGTCGTCGCGGCACGGGCATCGACGCGGTCGAATGGGCCATCCGCGGAGCAGAATTGGGTGTCGGCGAGATACTGCTGAACTCGATGGACGCCGACGGGACCAAGGCGGGATTCGACCTGGACATGCTGCGCGCGGTTCGCGCGGCGGTGACGGTCCCCGTGATCGCCAGCGGCGGCGCCGGCGCTGTGAGTGACTTCGCGCCTGCCGTCGACGCGGGAGCCGATGCGGTGCTGGCGGCCAGCGTATTTCACTTCGGCGAACTCACCATCGGGCAGGTCAAGGCCGCGATGGCGGAGAAGGGAATCGTGGTCAGGTGACGGCTCTCGATCCCGAGATCGCGGCGCGGCTCAAGCGGGACCCGAACGGCTTGTTCGTCGCTGTCGCGCAGGAACGCGCCACCGGTCAGGTGCTGATGGTGGCGTGGATGGACGACGAGGCGCTGGCCCGCACGCTCGCGACGCGGAAGGGCACGTATTACTCGCGGTCGCGCGGTGAGTATTGGGTCAAGGGCGAGACGTCCGGTCACACGCAGCACGTGCACTCGGTGCGGCTGGACTGCGATGGCGACACCGTGCTCCTCGAGGTCGACCAGGTGGGCGCCGCCTGCCACACCGGCGCCCACACCTGTTTCGACGCGGATGAGCTTCTCGCAGCGCAGGATTGACGTCGTACGCCGGGTCGCGGCGTCGGGTGCGCTCATCTTGGTCGGTCTGCTCGCGGGATGCGGTGGACCGGAGGCACCTTCGACACCCGTGGCCGCCTGGTGGGTGCCGACCGTCGGAACGCCATGGCAATGGCAGCTGCACGGCGAGATCGACGCGGGTGTCGACGTTCCCGTGTACGACGTCGACCTGTTCGAGGTCGATCGGGCGCTCGTCGCGCAGATGCACGCCGCCGGACGCAAGGTGATCTGCTATCTCAGCGCTGGGTCACAAGAGAATTGGCGGCCGGACGCCGACCGGTTCCCCGCTGCGGTGATCGGCAAGGAACTGGATGGCTGGCCCGGCGAGCGCTGGCTCGACGTCCGTCACCTCGACGTGCTCGAGCCGATCATGGCGGCCCGGATGGACACGTGCCGCGACAAGGGTTTCGATGCCGTCGAACCGGACAACGTGGACGGCTACGCCAACGAATCGGGCTTCCCGCTGACGGCCGACGACCAGCTTCGCTACAACCGGATGCTGGCGCGGTTGGCGCACGACCGCGGGCTCGGCGTGGGATTGAAGAACGACCTGGCTCAGATCGACGACCTGGTCGTCGATTTCGACTTCGCCGTCAACGAGGAATGCGCCGCCTACGACGAATGCGGGGAACTGACACCGTTCATCCACGCAGGAAAGGCGGTGCTGCACGTCGAATACTCGCTGCCGCCATCGGAATTCTGCCCAGTCACGAAGCCACTGTCCTTCAGCTCCATGCGCAAGCCGCTGGATCTCACCGCGCCGCGGGAGCCGTGCCCCTGACACTCACGCCAACACGAAGAAGGGGCACCCGTTTCCGGGTGCCCCTGCTTCGCGCTCGTGGTCAGCGGCCGTTGCCGACCGTCGAGGTGACCGAGCCCACGGTCGCCTGCTGCTGGATGTCGTTGATCCACTGGTGGTGGTCGATGCCCGCGTTGGCGGGGGCGGCCAGGCCCAGAATGGCGGCGGCGAAACCGGTGGCGATGGCGGTGGTGATTCCGAACTTCTTCATGATGATTCCTCTTCCTGGTGTACTGCTTCGGCGCTCTCGGCTGGATGTTTCCGGCCGGTCTGAGAGGTGTAACTGCGCAGGTCAGCAGCTAATTTCCGATGGCAGTAATTGACCGACGAGTGGCAGGAATCAATCGGTCGGGGTAAATGCGGCCAGGCGGTCAGACGTCGTAGCGGGTGGCCTTGGCCCTGGCCGTCCACCGGCCGTCGTGATAGCCGACCTGCACGGGGTGCGCGAAGGCCGCGGTCACGTTGTCCGTGGTGACGACGTCACGGGCCGGCCCCGAGGCGACGGTGCGGCCTTCCCCGATCAGCAGCGCGTGCGTGGTGGTGGTCGGAAGTT
The DNA here is from genome assembly GCF_000620625.1 of Mycobacterium sp. URHB0044. GTDB lineage: Bacteria > Actinomycetota > Actinomycetes > Mycobacteriales > Mycobacteriaceae > Mycobacterium. The sequence goes on from NZ_JIAW01000011.1 coordinate 134,187, forward strand.
CCTCGAGGTGGTGGGTGACGAGGATCGAGGCGACGTTCGGATGGGTGTCGTCGAGCGAGTCCATCGTCTCGAGGAACTGCTCGCGCGCGGCGACGTCGAGCCCGGTGGTGGGCTCGTCGAGCAGCAGCAGACGTGGATCCGAAATCAGCGCCCTAGCAATGAGGGTGCGGCCGCGTTCGCCCTGCGACAACGTCGGCCACTGAGCGTCGGCCTTGTGGGAGAGGCCAACCGACGCGATCATCGCGTCCGCCCGGTCCAGTTCGCCTTGGCTGGGCGTCCAGCGCATCGGGATGTCGATGGTCGCGGTGATGCCCGTCAGGACGACGTCACGCACCGTGAGCGAATACTGCAGCCGGTGCCGGGGATTCACGTGCCCGATCGAGTGGCGCAGGCGCGCCAGGTCGACCCGTCCCATCTGCTCGCCAAGCACGTGGACGGTGCCCGACGTCGGAAATGTCACGGCCGCACAGAAACCCAGCAGCGTGCTCTTACCCGCACCGTTGGGGCCGAGCAGGGCCCAGTGCTCGCCCTCGTTCACGGTGAGCGAGATGCCGTCGATGATCTGCTTGCCGTCCCGGCGGAACGTCACGTCCGCCAGCTCCAGCACGGTCGTCACGGGGCCGCCCTACGCCGACTGACGTTGGCGCAGCACCTCCAACGCCTTGTCGGCGTGGGTGTCCATGCTGAACTCGCTGGCGATCACCTCGAGCACCGTGCGGTCGGTGTCGATGACGAACGTGGTGCGCTTGACCGGCATCAGCTTGCCGAGCAGTCCACGCTTCACGCCGAACTGCGTGGCGACGACGCCCTCGCTGTCGGACAACAGCGGGTAGTCGAACTTCTGCATGTCGGCGAACTTTGCCTGCTTCTCGACGGCGTCGGCGCTGATGCCCACCCGGCCGGCTCCGACGGCCGCGAATTCGCCGGCGAGGTCGCGGAAGTGGCAGGCCTCCTTGGTGCAGCCGGGCGTCATGGCCGCCGGATAGAAGAACAGCACGATCGGTCCATCGGCGAGCAGGCTCGTCAGGCTCCGGACCGTGCCCGTCTGGTCTGGCAGGTCGAACTCGTTGACCCGATCACCACGTTTCATGGCCGTCACGCTACGCCCGCGCGGCCCCGAACATGGGTGCGGTGTGGCCGGTGCGCCGAAAAGCGTTGGCGCCCGCCATGGCTGCCGTGCGACGCTCGATCGGATGGTGGATCTCGATGCCTTCGTGGCCGACGGGTACGTCAAGGTGGAGCGGGCCGTGCCGCGCAGCGTTGCCGACGCGGCGCGCGCTGCGCTGTGGGAGCAGATCGGTCTTTCGCCCGATGCTCCCGAGGATTGGTCGGCGCCGGTGGTGTGGGCAACCGACATGTCGGGGGCGGGTCCGTTCGGCGACTTCGTCCGCAGCGCCCCCGTCAGCGCTGCACTGGACCGGATCTGCGGTCGTGGCGGATGGCTGCCGCGCGGCGCATTGGGCAACATCCCGGTCCGGTTCCCCGTGCCACCGGTCGACGACGACCGCGGGTGGCACATCGACGCGAACACCCCGCTGCCCGACGGATCGTGGGCGGTCACCGGGCGACCGCACACCGTGCTGCTGCTGACCCTCCTGTCCGACGTGGGCGAGCACGACGCACCCACCCGCATCCGGAGGGGATCGCACCACGACGTGGCCCGCATCCTGGGAGCCGACCCGGTCGATTTCGCCGACATGGGTCGACTCGTCGACGAGGTGAGCCGCGACCGCCCCGTCAGCCACGCGACCGGGGAGCCGGGCGACGTGTACGTCGTGCACCCGTTCACGGTGCACGCCGCCGACGAACACCGCGGCCGCGAGCCGCGCTTCATGGCGCAGTCGCCGGTGATGCTGGCCAGTCCGGTCGCACCTGGGACGGCGGCACCGCTGGCCCGGGTGTTCGCCAGCTGAGCTGGGCGCTGCCCGACACTCATCGGGCGGTGGTGGGTCTGGGAGAATCGGCACGTGCCATTGACCACCCACCACGCCCACGCTTCCTCGCTGGCCGTCACCACCTCGCGGGAGGACTTCCGGGCGCTGGCCGCCGAGCACCGCGTGGTGCCGGTGACGCGCAAGGTGCTCGCCGACAGCGAGACGCCGTTGTCGGCCTACCGCAAGCTGGCCGCCAACCGGCCCGGCACGTTTCTGCTGGAATCCGCCGAGAACGGCCGGTCCTGGTCGCGCTGGTCGTTCATCGGGGCGGGGGCGCCGACGGCACTGACGGTGCGCGACGGTGAGGCGGTCTGGCTGGGTGTCACCCCGCAGGACGCGCCTACCGGCGGCGACCCGTTGGCGGCGCTGCGCGCGACCCTCGACCTGCTGGCCACCGCGGCCTTGCCGGGCCTGCCGCCGCTGTCCAGCGGCCTGGTGGGCTTCTTCGCCTACGACATGGTGCGGCGCCTGGAGCGGCTGCCCGAACTGGCCGTCGACGACCTGAAGCTGCCCGACATGCTGCTGCTACTCGCCACCGACGTCGCCGCCGTCGACCACCACGAGGGCACGATCACGCTGATCGCCAACGCGGTGAACTGGAACGGCACCGATGAACGGGTCGACTGGGCCTACGAAGATGCCGTGCGACGCCTCGATGTGATGACCGCGGCGTTGGGGGAGCCCTTGCACTCGACGGTCGCCACGTTCGGCAGGCCGGAGCCTCAGCACAGGGCGCAACGCACCGTCGCCGAGTACACCGCGATCGTCGACAAGCTCGTCGGTGACATCGAGGCCGGGGAAGCGTTCCAGGTGGTGCCCTCGCAGCGTTTCGAGATGGACACCGACGCGGATCCGTTCGACGTGTACCGCATGCTGCGGGTGACCAATCCCAGTCCGTACATGTATCTGCTCAACGTGCCCAATGACGCTGGCGAGCTTGACTTCTCGATCGTGGGATCCAGCCCCGAGGCGCTGGTCACCGTCCAGGACGGCAAGGCCACCACGCACCCCATCGCCGGGACCCGCTGGCGCGGCGCGAACGAGGAGGAGGACGTGCTGCTGGAGAAGGAGCTGCTGTCCGACGACAAGGAGCGCAGCGAACACCTGATGCTGGTCGACCTCGGACGCAACGACCTCGGCCGGGTCTGCATACCGGGCACGGTGCGGGTGGAGGACTACAGCCACATCGAGCGCTACAGCCACGTCATGCATCTGGTGTCGACGGTGACCGGGCAACTGGCCGAGGGCAAGACGGCACTCGACGCGGTCACCGCCTGCTTCCCGGCGGGCACGCTGTCGGGGGCGCCGAAGGTGCGGGCGATGGAGCTCATCGAGGAGGTCGAGAAGACGCGGCGCGGCCTGTACGGCGGGGTGCTCGGCTACCTCGACTTCGCAGGCAACGCCGACTTCGCGATCGCCATCCGCACCGCGTTGATGCGCGACGGCACGGCCTACGTGCAGGCCGGCGGCGGCGTGGTGGCCGACTCCAACGGCCCCTACGAGTTCAACGAGGCGGCCAACAAGGCCCGCGCCGTACTCAACGCCGTCGCTGCGGCCGAGACGCTCAGCGCGCCATGACCCGCGCCGCCCAGCTTCTGCTGGTGCTCGCGGCACTGGCCCTGTGGGTCGGTTCGCGGCTGCCGTGGGTCGTGGTGTCGTCCTTCGACGGGCTGGGTCAGCCGAAGACCACGACGCTGTCAGGTGCCACCTGGTCGACGGCGCTGGTGCCGCTGGCCCTGCTGGTACTGGCCGCCGCCGTGGCCGCGCTGGCGGTCCGGGGCTGGCCGCTGCGACTACTGGCCATGCTCGTCGCCGCTGCGAGTGCGGGCATGGGATACCTCGGGATCGGGCTGTGGGTGATCCGCGACGTCGCCGTGCGCGCCGCCGACCTGGTCCAGGTGCCCGTCGCAGCGCTGGTCGGCACGCAGCGGCACTACTGGGGCGCCGTGCTGACCCTCGTCGCGGCGGTCTGCACGTTGGCCGGCGCCGTCCTTCTGGCACGTGCGGCGGCCCAGTCGAAGTCGTTGACCGGGAAGTACGTCGCACCAGCGGCGAGACGGGCGGCCGTGCGCAAGGACGTCGAACAGCCCGAAACCGGTGACGGCATGTCCGAACGGATGATCTGGGACGCCCTCGATGAGGGTCGCGACCCGACGCGCCCTGACAACGAGGGTCGGTGACGGCGAGTGGCGCGCTGGCGGTTACCCTTCGATACAGACAATCCGGGATCGCCCGGACGCTCAAGTACGGCCCGGAAGGACACCGACGGTTCATGAGTTCGGCCACCGTGCTCGACTCCATCATTGAGGGAGTCCGCGCCGACGTTGCCGCCCGCGAGGCCGCGGTGAGCTTTGCCGACGTGAAGGCCAAGGCGAAGGACGCCGCGGCGCCGCTGGACGTGCTGGCCGCACTGCGCGAGCCCGGCATCGGCGTCATCGCCGAAGTGAAGCGGGCCAGTCCCTCACGCGGCGAGCTGGCGTCGATTTCCGATCCGGCCGAACTGGCCCGCGCCTACGAGGACGGCGGCGCCAGGATCATCAGCGTGCTCACCGAGGAGCGCCGTTTCCACGGCTCTCTGGAAGACCTCGACGCCGTACGCGCCGCGGTGTCGATTCCGGTGTTGCGCAAGGACTTCATCATCGGGCCCTATCAGATTCACGAGGCCCGCGCGCATGGCGCCGACATGCTGCTGCTGATCGTCGCGGCGCTGGAGCAGGCGGCGCTGGCCTCGATGCTCGACCGCACCGAGTCGCTGGGAATGACAGCGCTCGTCGAAGTGCACACCGAGGAGGAGGCGGACCGTGCCCTCCAGGCCGGCGCGCGTGTAATCGGGGTCAACGCAAGGGATCTCAAGACCCTGGAAGTGGACCGGGATTGCTTCGCGCGGATCGCACCGGGGCTGCCGTCCAACGTCATCCGGATCGCCGAGTCCGGCGTCCGAGGCACCAACGACCTACTCGCGTATGCGGGTGCGGGTGCCGATGCCGTCCTCGTCGGCGAGGGTCTGGTCACCAGTGGTGACCCGCGCAGCGCCGTTGCCGATCTGGTCACCGCAGGCACTCATCCGTCCTGCCCGAAACCCTCTCGCTGAGACAGTGGCCGATCTCGCCGGCCCAGAGTTGCCGCGTTCCAGCGCAGCCGTTGCCGAACCCACGACACACGACCCGGACATCAAGGGCCACTTCGGTGCCTACGGCGGACGGCTGGTCCCCGAAGCCTTGATGGCGGTGATCGAGGAAGTCACCGCCGCTTACGAGAAGGCCAGGACGGACCAGACGTTCCTCGACGAACTGGACCGCCTGCAGCGGCATTACACCGGCAGGCCATCACCGCTGTACGAGGCGACCCGGCTCAGTGAGCACGCCGGGGGAGCGCGACTCTTCCTCAAGCGAGAAGACTTGAACCACACCGGTTCCCACAAGATCAACAACGTCCTCGGTCAGGCGCTCCTCGCCAAGCAGATGGGCAAGACCCGCATCATCGCCGAGACCGGTGCCGGTCAGCACGGCGTGGCCACCGCAACCGCGTGCGCACTGCTCGGCCTCGACTGCGTCGTCTACATGGGTGCCGTCGACACCGCCCGCCAGGCGCTGAACGTGGCCCGGATGCGGCTGCTCGGCGCAGAAGTGGTCTCCGTCGAATCCGGTTCGAAGACCCTCAAGGACGCGATCAACGAGACCTTCAGGGACTGGGTCGCCAACGCCGACGACACGTACTACTGCTTCGGCACCGCAGCAGGACCGCACCCGTTCCCGACCATGGTGCGCGACTTCCAGCGGGTGATCGGGCTGGAGGCGCGGGCCCAGATCCAAGAGCAGGCGCACCGCCTGCCCGACGCGGTGACCGCATGCGTCGGCGGGGGATCCAACGCAATCGGCGTGTTCCACGCATTCATCGACGACCCCGGCGTCCGGCTGATCGGTTACGAGGCGGCAGGCGATGGCGTGGAGACGGGCCGCCATGCGGCGACGTTCACGGGCGGTTCGCCCGGCGCATTCCAAGGTTCCTTTTCGTACCTGCTGCAGGACGAGGACGGTCAGACCGTCGAATCACATTCCATCTCTGCGGGTTTGGACTATCCCGGCGTGGGGCCCGAACACGCCTACCTGAAGGATCTGGGTCGCACCGAGTACCGGCCGATCACCGATGCCGAGGCAATGGACGCATTCGCGCTGCTGTGCAAGACCGAGGGCATCATCCCGGCCATCGAGTCCGCACACGCGGTGGCGGGTGCGCTGAAGCTGGGGGTCGAACTCGGTTCCGGTTCGGTCATTCTGGTGAACCTGTCGGGCCGGGGTGACAAGGACGTCGAGACCGCAGCGAAGTGGTTCGGCCTGTTCGACGGCGAGGGAACGGAATGACCACCAGCCGGCTGTCGGGCCTGTTCGAGACGTGCCGGGCGGAGGACCGTTCGGCACTCATCGGCTACCTCCCCACGGGATTCCCGGACGTGCCGACGTCGATCGCGGCGATGACGGCGCTCGTCGAATCCGGTTGCGACATCGTCGAAGTGGGCGTGGCCTACTCCGATCCGGGCATGGACGGCCCGACCATCGCGGCGGCCACCGAGGTGGCGCTGCGCGGCGGCGTGCGGGTACGCGACGCGCTGGCCGCGGTCGAGGCGATCAGCAACGCCGGTGGACGTGCAGTCGTGATGACCTACTGGAACCCCGTCCTGAAGTGGGGCGTGGAGAAGTTCGCGCGCGACCTCGCCTCGGCAGGCGGGCTCGGCCTGATCACCCCCGACCTCATTCCGGACGAGGCCGACGAGTGGATCCAGGTGTCCGACGCCCACGACCTCGACAGGATCTTCCTCGTCGCACCGTCGTCGACGCCGGAGCGCCTTGCGGCCACCGCGGCGGCGTCGCGGGGATTCGTGTACGCCGCGTCGACGATGGGAGTGACGGGTGCTCGCGATGCGGTATCCGACGCCGCACCCGCACTGGTCGGACGCGTCAAGGCGGTATCCGACATCCCCGTCGGCGTCGGGCTCGGGGTCCGTTCGCGCGAACAGGCGGCGCAGATCGGTGCGTACGCCGACGGCGTGATCGTGGGTTCGGCCCTGGTGTCGGCATTGAGTGAGGGGATTGCCGCCGTGCGGACATTGACCGAAGAACTCGCCGACGGTGTGCGACAGAGGGTTACCGCGTGACGTCTTCGGTACTCGCCTTCATCCCGAGTCCGGCCCAAGGCGTCTGGCACCTCGGCCCGCTACCGCTCCGGGCATACGCGTTGTGCATCATCGTCGGGATCGTCGCGGCACTGATCATCGGTGACCGGCGCTGGGTGGCCCGCGGTGGCGAGCAGGGCGTCATCTACGACATCGCGCTGTGGGCGGTGCCGTTCGGCTTGATCGGCGGCCGGCTGTATCACCTCATCACCGACTGGAAGACCTACTTCGGAGCCGACGGCGCCGGATTGGGTGCGGCCATTCGGATCTGGGACGGCGGTCTCGGCATCTGGGGTGCGGTTGCACTCGGTGGCGTCGGTGCGTGGATCGGCTGCCGGCAACGCGGGATACCGCTACCCGCGTTCGGTGACGCCATCGCGCCGGGCATCATCCTGGCCCAGGCCATCGGCCGGCTCGGCAACTACTTCAATCAGGAGCTGTACGGCCGGGCGACCGACCTGCCGTGGGGCCTCGAGATCTACGAACGGCGTGACCACACCGGGGCACTCGACTCCCTCAACGGCGTGTCGACCGGTCAGCTCGTCGACATCGTCCATCCGACGTTCCTGTACGAACTGCTCTGGAACGTCCTGATCTTCGCTTTGCTGCTCTGGGCCGACCGGCGTTTCAAGCTCGGGCATGGCCGGTTGTTCGCGCTCTACGTCGCGGGGTACTGCGTCGGCAGGTTCTGGGTGGAGTTGATGCGCAGCGACGCCGCCACCCACATCGCCGGCATCCGGATCAACACGTTCACTTCGACGTTCGTCTTCATCGCTGCCGTCGTCTACATCATGGCGGCGCCGAAGGGCCGAGAAGATCCCGCGACGCTGAAGGGCAACGAGGTCGACGACGACGCCTCGCCAATCGACGAGATCGCCGAGGAACTGACGGCGGTCGCCGCCACCAGCGGCGTGGTCGCGGCTGCGAAGGTGGCGGGTCAGGAAGACGAACGCGAATCGGCGCCCGAGGCGGCGGAATCCTCCGAGGCCGAAGCGATGTCCCCCGACGCTGAAGTCGAGTCGGAGGCCGCTGCGGAGGCAGAGGACTTGGTCGAGCAGGTCGAGACCGCGTCGTCTGAGGAGATCGCGGAAGCCGAGGCGTTCGCCGAGGCCGGTGCTGAGCCGGAAGCGGGTCTGGGCTCGGTCGACGGTGACGAGGTGCTCGAGGCGGAGGTCGTCGCGCCGGAGGTGCACGAGGCTGCCGTCGAGCGGGCCGAGGAAGCCGAAGCGGTGGCGGAGGACGTTGCGGCGGAACCCGAAGCCGAACTTGCTGAGGCCGAAGAAGAGTCCGACGATGACTCCGAGTCAGAGGACGACCAAGACGAAGTCGAAGGCAATGAGCCAGTCAGCTCCGGTTCCGGCCCGATGTCGGAGCAGGCCGAGGAGTTGGCCGCCGAGTCCGACGAAGACGAGCCCGACGACTCCGAAGACGAGCCTGACGGCGATGACGAGGAACTCGAGGACGACACCGACGAAGCGGAATCCGTTGAGGCGGCCGAGGAAGCGATCGAGTCCGACGCCAGCGAGCCCGACGAGGACGAGGACGAGCCCGAGGAAGCCGTAAACGACCCGGAGGCCGTCGAACCCAGCGAGGCGGAATCCAGCGACACCGAAGACACCGACACCGAAGACACCGACGCCGACGACACCGATGCCGACGACACCGAGTCTGACGCCGCGCCCGAGGAGGGCCTCGGTTCGGTCGAAGGTGATGAGGTCGCCGCGGCGGAGGAGGACGCGCCGGAGGTGCAGGCGGCTGCGGTCGAGGGTGCCGATGTAGCCGAGGCCTTGGCCGCCGACGTCGCCGAAGAGCCTGACGAGACTGACGAGTCTGAGGGCGCGCCCGAGGAGGGCCTCGGTTCGGTCGAGGGCGATGAGGTCGCCGCGGCCGAGGAGGACGCGCCGGAGGTGCAGGCAGCTGCGGTCGAAGGCGCCGACGTCGCCGAGGCCTTGGCCGCCGACGTCGCCGACGAGCCTGCTTCGAAGCCGGTGGCCGAATCGCCTCGCAAGCGGTGGTGGCGACGTCGCGGCTAGGAAGTAGACGCGCCGCCTTCTGAGGGGCTGGTGGTTCTGGCATGCTGAACGGCATGACGGAACCGCAGTTCGGGGGCAGGGAAGACTGGACGTCGGCTGCCCCTCCGCCGCCTCAACCACCGCCGGGTTATCAGCCCCAGTACCCGCCGCCACCACCACCGGGCGCGTACTACGACCCCTCGGCGCCCTACGGTCGGCATCCGCAGACGGGCGAACCGCTGTCGGAGAAGTCCAAGGTCGTCGCAGGCCTGCTCCAGCTGATCGGATTGTTCGGTCTGGTGGGCATCGGACGTATCTACCTCGGCTACACCGGACTGGGCATCGCCCAGCTGTTGGTGGGGCTGTTCACCTGCGGGGTGGGCGCGATCATCTGGGGCATCATCGACGCCGTCTTGATCCTCGGCGACAAGGTGCGGGACCCGCACGGCCGTCCCCTCCGCGATGGAACCTAGCTACGCCCCAGTACGGCTGTACGGCGCACTCGCGACGGGTGCAGTGCTGGTCGGCGGGCTAGCCTATGTCGGCCTCGGCGATCCGCACCGGCCCGGGTTCCTCTTTCCCGGGTGCCCCTTCAGGATGTTGACCGGATTGAACTGCCCGGCCTGTGGCGGCCTGCGGATGACGCACGACCTGCTGCACGGCGACGTCGGTGCCGCGGTGGTCGACAACGTGTTCCTGCTCGTCGGCATGCCGCTGTTGGTGGTCTGGCTGCTGGTGCGCTGGAGACGCGGTGAACGTCTGATGCCGGTACCTGCGATGGTGACGATCTTCGTCGCCGCGATCGCGTGGACGGTGGTGCGGAACTGGCCGGGCTTCCCGCTGGTGCCGACCTTCATCGAGGGGTGAGCCAGCAACCCCGCTGATACAATCGACAATCGGGCCGGTGTAGTCCCGGAAAATCGTTTCCGGACTGCGGAGGTACACCAATGCTGTTCTCGGCATTGCCAGATGCGCAGGGGCTCTACGACCCCGAGCGTGAGTCGGACTCGTGCGGTGTCGCCATGGTCGCCGACATCCAGGGCCGCCGTTCGCACGCCATCGTCAGCGACGGACTGACGGCACTCGAACACCTCGAACATCGCGGCGCCGCCGGTGCCGAACCCAACAGCGGCGACGGCGCCGGCATCCTGCTGCAGCTGCCCGTCGAACTGCTCCGCGAAGTCGTCGACTTCGAGCTACCTCAACCGACGCCGGACGGTGAGAACACCTTCGCGGCCGGAACGTGTTTCCTGCCAAGCGATCCCGTCGCACGCGCCGCCGCCCGTTCGAACATCGAGACGATCGCCGCCGAAGAAGGCCTCGAGGTGCTCGGCTGGCGCGAGGTTCCCGTCGATCCCGACGGTGCCGAAGTCGGGATGACCGCGCTCGGTTGTATGCCGCACATGACCCAATTGTTCGTCGCCGCACCAGAACACAACGGCCACCGGCCCGCCGGCATCGACCTCGACCGCCGGGTGTACCCGCTGCGCAAGCGCGCCGAGATGGGCGAGCTGTACTTCCCTTCGCTCTCCAGCAGGACCATGGCCTACAAGGGCATGCTGACGACGTTGCAACTGCCGCGGTTCTTCCCGGATCTGCGTGACGAACGGTGCAAGAGCGCCATCGCCATCGTGCACAGCCGCTTCTCGACGAACACGTTCCCGTCGTGGCCGCTGGCGCACCCGTTCCGCTTCGTCGCCCACAACGGCGAGATCAACACCGTGCGCGGCAACCGCAACCGGATGCACGCCCGCGAGGCGATGCTGGCCAGCACCCGCATCCCCGGCGATCTCAGCCGGCTCTCGCCGGTCTGCACGCCGGGATCGTCCGACTCCGCGTCCTTCGACCAGGTGCTCGAACTGCTGCACCTCGGCGGCCGCAGCCTCCCGCATGCAGTGCTCATGATGATCCCGGAGGCCTGGGAGAACAACACCACGATGGACCCGGTGCGGCGTGCGTTCTGGCAGTTCCACGCCTCCCTCATGGAGCCGTGGGACGGGCCGGCGTGCGTCACCTTCACCGACGGCACGGTCGTCGGTGCGGTGTTGGACCGCAACGGGTTACGGCCCGGCCGCTGGTGGCGCACCATCGACGACCGGATCATCCTCGCCAGTGAGAGCGGCGTGCTCGACGTGCCCTCCGCCGAGATCGTGGCGAAGGGCCGGCTGGAGCCCGGCAAGATGTTCCTCATCGACACCGCTGCGGGCCGGATCGTGTCCGACGACGAGATCAAGGACGAGCTGGCCAACGCCGAACCCTACGACGAATGGCTGCACTCGGGACTGCTCGATCTGAAGACGTTGCCCGACCGGGTGCGCGTTGCGCCCAACCACGATTCGGTGGTGCGCAGGCAGATCTCCTTCGGCTACACGGAGGAGGAGCTGCGCATCCTGCTCACCCCGATGGCCGCGTCGGGCGCGGAGCCCTTGGGCTCCATGGGAACCGACACCCCGACGGCTGTGCTCTCGCAGCGCTCGCGGCTGCTCTACGACTACTTCGTCGAGCTGTTCGCCCAGGTGACCAACCCGCCGCTCGACGCGATCCGCGAAGAAGTGGTCACGTCGATGGCGCGGGTGATGGGACCCGAGCACAACCTGCTCGAACCGTCGGCCGCGTCCTGCCGTCAGATCATGCTGGCGTGGCCCGTGCTCGACAACGACGAACTGAACAAGATCGTCCACATCAACGACGACGGCGAGCAGTCCGGGCTCAAGACCGCCGTGCTGCGTGCGCTCTACGACGTCGAACGCGGCGGCGAGGGACTGGCCGACGCGCTCGAGGATTTGCGCATTCGTGCGTGCGAGGCGATCGCGAAGGGCGCCAGGACGCTGGTCATCTCGGACCGCGACTCCGACCACACGAAGGCGCCGATCCCGTCGCTGCTCGCGGTTTCCGCGGTGCATCACCACCTGGTCCGCACCAAGGAACGCACGACGGTCGGGCTGGTCGTGGAGAGCGGTGACGCGCGCGAGGTGCACCACATCGCGATGCTGATCGGCTTCGGGGCCGCGGCGGTCAACCCCTATCTGGCCTTCGAGTCCATCGAGGACCTCGTTCGTGAGGGCGAGCTGACCGGCATCGAGGCGTCGGCAGCGGTGCGCAACTACCTCAAGGCGCTCGGCAAGGGCGTCATGAAGGTCATGAGCAAGATGGGCATCTCGACCGTCGCGTCCTACACCGGCGCCCAGGCCTTCGAGGCCATCGGGCTCGACCGCGACGTCGTCGACGAGTACTTCGCAGGCACCCCAACCCAACTCGGCGGCGTCGGCCTCGACGTGATCGCCGAGGAGGTCAAACTGCGCCACCGGCGGGCCTATCCGGAGAACCCGACGGAACGCGTGCACCGCAGGCTGGAGGTGGGTGGTGAGTACGCCTTCCGGCGTGAGGGTGAACTGCACCTCTTCTCGCCGGAAGTGGTGTTCCTGCTGCAACATGCGACCCGTACCGGTCGCTACGAGGTGTTCCAGCAGTACTCCGACGAGGTCAACCGGCTGAACCGCGAGGGCGGCGCCTTGCGCGGGCTGTTCGAGCTCAAGACCGGCGTCCGACCACCCGTGCCGCTGGAGGAGGTCGAACCGGTCGAGTCGATCTTCACCCGGTTCAACACCGGCGCAATGAGTTACGGCTCCATCTCCGCCGAAGCGCACGAGACCATGGCCATCGCGATGAACAAGATCGGCGGCCGCTCGAACAGTGGGGAGGGCGGCGAAGACGTCGACCGGCTCTACGACCCGCGCCGACGCAGCGCCGTCAAGCAGGTCGCGTCGGGCCGGTTCGGCGTCACCAGTGATTATCTGGTCAATGCCACCGACATCCAGATCAAGATGGCGCAGGGCGCCAAGCCGGGTGAGGGCGGTCAGCTGCCCGGCTACAAGGTGTATCCGAACATCGCGAAGACCAGGCACTCCACGCCGGGCGTCGGGTTGATCTCGCCGCCGCCGCATCACGACATCTATTCGATCGAGGATCTGGCGCAACTGATCCACGACCTGAAGAACGCCAACTCGCAGGCGCGCGTGCACGTCAAGCTGGTCAGCTCCGTCGGGGTGGGGACCGTCGCGGCGGGCGTCTCGAAGGCGCACGCCGACGTGGTGCTGATCTCGGGCTACGACGGCGGCACCGGTGCTGCGCCGCTGACGAGCCTCAAGCACGCGGGCGCGCCGTGGGAGATCGGCCTCGCGGACACCCAACAGACGTTGGTGCTCAACGGCCTTCGGGATCGGATCACCGTGCAGTGCGACGGCGGTATGCGCACGGCACGTGACGTGATCGTGGCGGCGTTGCTCGGCGCCGAGGAGTACGGCTTCGCGACGGCGCCGCTGGTGGTGGCCGGCTGCATCATGATGCGGGTGTGTCACCTCGACACCTGCCCGGTCGGTGTGGCGACCCAGAACCCCGAGCTGCGTGCCAGGTTCAACGGCAAGCCGGAGTTCGTCGAGAACTTCTTCCGGTTCATCGCCGAAGACGTCCGGAAGTATCTGGCGGAGTTGGGCTTCCGTAGCCTGGACGAGGCGGTCGGGCACCTCGACCTGCTCGACACCGCGCCGGGCATCGCGCACTGGAAGAGCCGCGGGCTGGACCTCACGCCCATCTTCACGATGCCAACGGATGCGCACGGAGCGCAGCTCACCCAGCGGCGCAGGCTGCGCGACCAGGATCACGCCCTCGAGCACGCACTGGACCAGACCATCATTGCGCTGGCCGAGGGAGCCCTCGAGGACGCCCACCCGGTGCGGCTGGAATTGCCGGTGCGCAACGTCAACCGCACCGTCGGCACGCTGCTCGGCTCAGAGGTCACCCGCCGCTACGGCGCACAGGGCCTGCCGGACGACACGATTCACGTCACCCTGACCGGGTCGGCGGGGCAGTCGATCGGCGCGTTCCTTCCGCCGGGTGTCACGCTGGAACTCATCGGTGACGCCAATGATTATGTCGGCAAGGGACTTTCGGGCGGTCGGGTGATCGTGCGCCCCGATGACGACGTGCTGTTCCTGCCCGAGGACAACGTCATCGCCGGCAACACCCTGCTGTTCGGTGCCACCTCCGGCGAGGTGTTCCTACGCGGACGGGTGGGGGAGCGGTTCTGCGCCCGCAACTCCGGCGCGCTGGCCGTCGTGGAGGGTGTCGGCGACCACGCCTGCGAGTACATGACCGGTGGGCGCGTGGTGGTGCTCGGCAAGACGGGCCGCAACATGGCGGCAGGCATGTCGGGCGGCATCGCGTTCGTGCTCGGTCTGGATCCGGCCATGGTCAACCCCGCGATGGTGGAGTTGCAGCGGCTCGATCCGGAGGATCTGGCGTGGCTGCACGACGTCGTCGTACGGCACTCCAACCTCACCCGCAGCACGTTGGCGAAGTCGCTGCTGTCCGACTGGCCAAGGCGCAGCGCTCAATTCACCAAGATCATGCCCACCGACTATCAACGCGTCGTGCAGGCCACCCGGATGGCGAAGGCCGAGGGCCGCGACGTGGACACCGCGATCATGGAGGCGAGCCGTGGCTGACCCCACCGGTTTCTTGAAGGTGCCCAAGGTGGAGGCGCCCAAGCGTCCCGTCGACGAACGGGTCGGCGATTGGCGCGAAGTCTACGAACAGCAGGATCCGCACGAGCGGGCCGGCGAGGTCTCGCAGCAGGCGCGCCGGTGCATGGATTGCGGTATCCCGTTCTGCCACTCCGGAAGTGCGGGCTGTCCGCTCGGAAACCTGATCCCCGAGTGGAACGACCTGGTCCGGCGCGGCCGCTGGGATGCCGCGAGCGACCGGCTGCACGCCACCAACAACTTCCCCGAGTTCACCGGGCGGCTGTGCCCCGCACCGTGCGAGGCGGCCTGCGTGCTGTCGATCGCCGAGGAAGACACCGGTGGCGCCGTCACCATCAAGCGCATCGAGAACACCATCGCCGACCATGCCTGGCTGGACGGCCGCGTCGAGCCCCAGCCGGCCGCCATCTCAACCGGCAAGAGCGTCGCCGTAGTGGGCTCCGGGCCCGCAGGACTGGCGGCCGCCCAACAGCTCACCCGAGCCGGCCACGACGTCACGGTCTACGAGCGCGACGATCGCATCGGCGGGTTGATGCGCTACGGCATTCCCGAGTACAAGCTCGAGAAGTCCGTGCTGAACCAGCGGCTGAGCCAGATGCGCGCCGAGGGCACCCGGTTCGTGACGGACTGCGAGGTCGGCGTCGACTTGTCCATCGAAGCGCTCCGTGCCCAGCACGCGGCCGTCGTGCTGGCGGTTGGGGCGCTGCGCGCCCGCGACAACCAGGTCGAGGGGCGTGAGCTGGCGGGCGTGCACCTGGCGATGGAACATCTCGTGCCCGCCAACAAGGAGTGCGAGGGCGACGGCGCATCGTCGATCTCGGCGAAGGGCAAGCACGTGGTCATCATCGGCGGTGGCGACACCGGCGCCGACTGCCTCGGCACGGCGCACCGGCAGGGCGCGAAGTCGGTGACGCAGCTCGACTACAACCCGGAGCCTCCCGAGCAGCGCGACGAATCGCGGTCGCCATGGCCGACGTGGCCGCTGGTGGTGCGCACCTCGCCCGCCCACGCCGAGGGTGGCGCACGCCGCTACGAGGTGGCCGTGCAGCGATTCACCGGTGACGAGCAGGGAAACCTTCGGGCAATGGAGATCGCCGAGGTCAGGGTGGAGCGTGACGCCGAGGGCTGTCGGCGCATCACGCCGGTCGGCGACACGATCGAGATTCCCTGCGAATTGGCGCTGCTCGCGATCGGCTTCGAGGGCGTCGAGCACATGGCGCTGCTCGACGGCCTCGGGCTGAAACTCAACGGGCGTGGGGCTCTGACCTGCGGCTCGGACTGGCAGACCGACGCGCCAGGGGTGTTCGTCTGCGGCGATGCGCACCGCGGTGCATCGCTGATCGTGTGGGCCATCGCGGAGGGGCGCAGCGCCGCCCATGCGGTCGACGCCTACCTGATGGGTGACTCGGACCTTCCCGAGCCGGTCAAGCCTGGCGCGCTGCCTCTGGCCGTCATCTGAATCGATTAACGACTATGCTGAGTTTCCGTGAGTAGACGCGGAAAGATCGTCTGTACCCTTGGCCCAGCCACTTCCACCGATGAGACGGTGAAGGCACTGGTCGAGGCCGGAATGGACGTCGCAAGACTTAACTTCAGCCATGGTGACTACACCGACCACGAATCGAACTACAAGCTCGTCCGTGCGGCGTCGGACACCACCGGCCGCGCCGTCGGCATCATGGCCGACCTTCAAGGGCCGAAGATCCGGCTCGGCCGCTTCGTCGATGGCCCGACCGTCTGGGCGGCGGGCGAGACGGTGCGGATCACCATCGACGACTTCGAGGGCACGCACGACCGCGTGTCGACCACTTATAAGCGGCTGGCGCAGGACGCCACGCCCGGCGACCGGGTCCTCGTCGACGACGGCAACATCGGGTTGGTCGTCGAGCACATCGACGGCAACGACGTCGTCTGCTCGGTCACCGAGGGCGGCAAGGTCAGCAACAACAAGGGCATGTCCCTGCCCGGCATGAACGTCTCGGCCCCCGCCCTTTCCGAGAAGGACATTGAGGACCTCGAGTTCGCGCTGCGCCTCGGCGTTGATCTGGTCGCCCTGTCGTTCGTGCGGTCACCATCTGACATCGAGTTGGTCCACGACATCATGGACCGTGTCGGTCGGCGGGTGCCCGTCATCGCCAAGCTCGAAAAGCCGGAGGCCATCGACAACCTCGAGGCCATCGTGCTGGCGTTCGACGCCATCATGGTGGCGCGCGGCGACCTCGGCGTCGAACTGCCGCTCGAGGAGGTGCCGCTGGTTCAGAAGCGGGCCATCCAGATGGCAAGGGAGAACGCCAAGCCCGTCATCGTCGCGACCCAGATGCTGGAGTCGATGATCGAGAACTCCCGGCCCACGCGTGCCGAGGCGTCCGACGTGGCCAATGCCGTGTTGGACGGCGCGGACGCGGTGATGCTGTCCGGCGAGACGTCGGTGGGCAAGTTCCCGCTGGAGGCGGTCAGGACGATGGCACGCATCGTCACCGCCGTGGAGGAGAACTCCACCGCCGCGCCGCCCCTGACCCACGTACCGCGCACCAAGCGCGGCGTCATCTCCTACGCGGCCCGCGACATCGGCGAACGCCTGGACGCCAAGGCGTTGGTGGCGTTCACGCAGTCCGGTGACACCGTCAAGCGGCTGGCCCGGCTGCACACGCCGTTGCCGTTGCTGGCGTTCACCCCGCTGCCCGAGGTGCGCAGCCAGCTGGCGCTGACCTGGGGCACCGAGACGTTCATCGTGCCGCACATGGAGACCACCGACGGGATGATCCGTCAGGTCGACGAGTCACTGCTGGCGCTGGGCCGATACAAGCGCGGCGACCTGGTGGTCATCGTCGCTGGCGCCCCTCCGGGCACAGTAGGCTCGACCAACCTGATTCACGTGCACCGGATCGGGGAGGACGACCACTAGGGAGGCTGCGTGTCTGTCGGCGACTTGAAGGAGCTGCTGGCGGTACTCGACCTTCACCGGGTGGACGACGACGCCTTCACCGGCGCGCACCCCAGCAAGAATCCCGTCCGGACGTTCGGCGGCCAGATGATGGCGCAGGCGTTCGTCGCGGCGAGTCGGACGCTGCGCCACGTCCTTCCGCCCAGCGCGTTGTCGATGCACTTCATCGCCGGCGGCGATCCGGCGAAGGATCTGGAGTTCCACGTCGTGCGGCTGCGCGACGAGCGCCGCTTCGCCAACCGGCGCGTCGACGTCGTGCAGGACGGCGTGCTGTTGGGCTCGGCGTTGGTGTCCCACCTGTCGGGTGGACGTGGTCTCGAGCACGACGTCGACGCACCGAGTGTTCCCGCTCCGCACGATCTCCCGACGATCGACGACCTGCTGGTGGGCTACGAGAAGACGGTGCCGCACTTCGTCGACGCGCTGCGCCCAATCCAGTGGCGCTACACCAACGACCCGGCCTGGGTGATGCGCGACAAGGGGGAGCGCCTCGAGCACAACCGGGTGTGGCTCACGGCCGACGGCCCAATGCCCGACGACCCGGTGCTGCACACCGCGGCGCTGGTGTACTCGTCGGACACCACGGTGCTGGACTCGATCATCACCACCCACGGGCTGTCGTGGGGATTCGACCGCATCTTCGCGGTCACGATGAACCACTCGGTGTGGTTTCACCGGACCATCCACTTCGACGACTGGGTGCTGTACGCGACGTCGTCGCCCGTGGCGGCCGAATCGAGGGGCCTCGGGACGGGACACTTCTTCGACGAATCCGGGCGCGTGTTGGCCACTGTCGTGCAGGAGGGAATCGTCAAGCACTTCCCTGGATCTGGCTCGTAGCGGCGTATCGTTGAGTCGGTGAACGAGTCCTTCGTGCACACCGCACCGAGGTTGCGGGCCCGGGAGCGGGTCGTGGTCCATGTGCACTCACCGGCCGCCCGCTGGATCAGCGCCCTCGCGGTGCTCAGCCTGTTCTGCTGGCTGATCCTGATGTCGATCCGCGACCCCAACCGGCATGCCGACTGGCACACCGCGAGCCGGCTCGGATGGGCGTTGACGATCTTCGTCGCGGTGGCCTTCATCGCGCGCGGCATCTTCCTCGGCAGACCGGTGACGGCGGCGCACGCATGGATGGCGATGGCGTTCTTGATCGCCGGGTTCGCGGCGCGGGTGGTGTTCGTCGACGCTTTGGGCAACGCGTTCATGATCGCGGCGGGCGTGGCGCTGATGTGGCCCACCGCCGCCAGGCCCAATCCCGCTGACCTGACCAAAGTTTGGGCCTTGGTCGACGCGACGACCGGCGACCCCGTTGCGCCGTTCGCCATGCAGTCGTTGAAGTGCCATCACTTCAGCCAGGACGGTGGCGCGGCGATCGCCTACCGCACCCGGTTCGGCTACGCGGTGGTGAGCGGCGACCCCATCGGCGACGAATCCCAGTTCCCGGAACTGGTCCATGATTTCGTCACGACCTGTCATGCCTGGGGCTGGCGCATCGTGGTCCTCGGCTGCAGCCAGCGCCGGTTGGATCTGTGGTCGGACGTCGCGGCGATCGGGCAGTCGCTGCGGCCGGTTCCGATCGGACGTGACGTGGTGATCGACGTGACCGGTTTCGACATGGTCGGCCGTCGGTTCCGCAATCTGCGTCAAGCGGTGCAGCGCACCAGGAATGCCGGGATGACCACCGAGATCGTGGCCGAGCAGGACGTCGACGACGACCTGCTCGCGGAGTTGACCGAGGTGCTGATGGCCTCGCCCAAGGGGGCTCGCACGGAGCGCGGCTTCTCGATGATCCTGGACGGTGCGCTCGAGGGCCGCTATCCGGGCATCCAGCTGATCGTCGCCCGCGACGAGCACGGACGCGTGCAGGGCTTCCACCGCTACGCGACCGCCGGGCGGGGCACCGAGGTCACCCTTGACGTTCCGTGGCGCCGCCGCGGCGCGCCCAACGGCATCGACGAGCGGTTGACGGTCGAGATGATCAACGCCGCCAAACAGCAAGGCGCCGTTCGTGTTTCGCTGGCATTCGCCGCGTTCCCGGAGATCTTCGACGACCACAACCGCGGTCGCATGCAGAGCTTCTTCTACGCCGTGATCCATCTCGGTGACGCACTCATCGCGCTGGAGTCGCTGTACCGGTACCTGCGCAAGTTCCACGCCTTGAGTGATCGGCGCTACGTGCTGCTGTCCCTGACCCAGGTGCTGCCGTTGCTGATCGTGTTGCTGTCACTGGAGTTCATGCCGCGCCGTCGGCACCTGAGCGGCTAGGGCCTCGGCGTGCTGGTGACGCTGAACTGACTCTCCATGCGTTCGCGAAGCTTGTCGGCGCACCCCTCAACGGCTTTCGGGTCCGAACCCGCGCTGCTCACGCAGTCGAGGTAGTCGGTACCGCCGACTTCGGAGAAGACCCCGATCCAGATGGGGATGAAGACGATTCCGAGGATGACGGCGAGAACGCCGAGCAGCGTTCCCGCGATGGCAACGCCTCCGTTGGTTGCCTCGCCGCGCTTCGCCCGTCCGCGCCCGACGATCCCGAGGATCACCGCGACCACGCCGAGCACGATGCCGCCGACCACCGTCCAGCAGAACACCAGGCCGATGAGGGCGACGACGAGTGCGCCGATCCCGAGCCCGTTCTTCGGCCCGGTCGGCACCGGCTGATAGCCGGGGTAGTACGGCTGGTGCGGCGGTGGGGGATACCCGCCCGGATATCCGGTCATGCCTGCCGAGGGTACCCGCCCGAACCCATCGACAGCACGGGACACGAAACGTCCTCGGACAGATGATGCGTCGCCACGACGACGGCACGGTCGGCCGGGAACAGCAGTTCCGAGGTGAGCAACTCGGTGAGAATTCGTCCGCCGTCCGCGGCGTCGAGGTGTTCGGTCGGCTCGTCGAGCAGCACGATCGGGAAGGGCGAGATGAGGGCCCGCGCTAGCAGCAGTCGACGGCGTTGCCCGGCCGACACCGCGGCGCCGCCGCCGGTCAGAATCGTGGAAAGCCCGTCTGGCAGTCCCTCCAACCACCCCTGCAGTCCCACGCGCGCCAGTGCCGCGGTCAGTTCGGCGTCTTGTGCGTCGCCGCGGGCGACCAACAGGTTGTCCCGGACGGTGGTGTCGAACAGGTGCGCGTCCTCGGCGAAGAATCCCGCCGTCCCGGTTTTGGCGGCCATGGCCATCAGGAGCGTGGTCTTGCCGCAGCCGCTGGGGCCGACGACGGCGAGGCGGTTGCCGGGCTGGACGTCCGGTACCGCGAGAGCCGGCCGGGTGCGCCGTGACGGGTCGGGTTCGGTGAGCGCCACCAGACGCCGTACGGCGATGCGGGCGCGGGTCAGTTGGGTGGCCGCGGCGGGCAGTGCCGCAGTCGACTCGAACGCGGACAGGGGCAGCAGCAACAGGATGGCCAACGTGGTCGGAGCGACCAACGGCGCCAACGAGATTCCGACCAGCAGCGCACCGAGGGCGCTGGCACCGAGCGCCAGGGTCGGCACCGCGGCGGCGAGCGCGGCGGGTGCGGCAGCCCGGTCGGCCGCCGCACCCCAGACGTGCTGTTGCCGGGTGGATTCGCTGATCACGTCGTCGAGACGACCGCCCACCCGCAGCTCCGGTGCATGCTCCAACGCCAGCATCACCGCGGCGTCGCGACGCGAATGATGCTCGACGGCAGCGTCTTCGGTTGCGGTCGCCGCGCGGGCGGCCAACCATGGCGCGACGACGCCCGCACATACCAGGGAGATGGCGAGCACGGCGGCGGCCGAGGGTGAGATCACCGCGATGACCGCGACGGAGACGAGCGACAGCACCGCAGCGACTGCGATCGGCAGAACGGCGCGGACGAGTACGTCGGCGAGCTCGTCGACCGACGAACCGACGCGGGCCACCAGATCTCCACTGTGCAGGCGCATCGCCGTCTCGGCCGGAGCGTCGACCAGCCTGCGGTACAGCTGGGCGCGTGCGGTCCCGGCGGCGCGCAGTGCGGTGTCGTGCGACGCCAGCCGCTCGCAATAGCCGAGCACGCCGCGCGAGATGCCCAGTGCCCGAACGGCCACCACCGCAACGGTCAGGTCGAGCACCGGCGGCATCTGCCACGCCCGCGTGATCAGCCACGCCGAGACCCCGGCGAGCGCCAGTGCGCTGCCGAGGGCGAGTACTCCGAGCGTGACGGCGAGGGCCAGCCGGGACCAGCGCGGCCGGAGCAGGCCGAGCGCGGCGACGAACGATTCTCGATCACGCAACGAGGAGCTCACCCCCGACGTGCACGACGCGGTCCGCGATGGCGGTCACCGGCTCGCGGTGGCCGACGACCACCACGGTCGCTCCGGCACGTGCCCGTTCGGCGACGGCACGCAGCACGCGAGCCTCCAGATCGGCGTCGAGGTGCGACGTCGGCTCGTCGAGCAACAGGACGGGCGCCGCGGAGCCGAAGACCCGGGCCAGGCCGAGTCGCTGACGCTGGCCGAGCGAAAGGCCTTCGCCGCCACGGCCGATGACGGTGTCCAACCCGTCGGGCAGGGTGGCCAACACCTCGTCGAAACCCGCCGTCCGGCAAGCCCCTTCGAGGTCATTCAGGGGTCCGAAGAGTTCCAGGTTCTCGCGCAGCGTGCCGGGCAAGAGGGCCGGACGTTGGGTCAGCCACGCCACCTGCGTCCACCACTCGTTTGGGTCCAGCTCGGTGACGTCCACTCCGGCGACCAGCACCCGCCCCGACGTTGGCGGGGTCAACCCGAGGATCGTTTGCAGCACGGTGCTCTTGCCCGCACCGTTCGGCCCAGTCAGGACCGTCACCGCGCCGGCGTCGACGTCCGCCGTCAGTCGGTGCGGCGCCGCGCCGTCCCGGCCGACGACAGTGACGTCCTCGAGACGGATCGCCGCACCCGCGGCAGCGATCGACCGTGTTCCGGCGTTCGGGACGGAGACGGCGTCGAGCAGGCCGAATGCCTTCTCCGCGGCCGTCTTCCCGTCCTGCGCGGCGTGGAACTCCATCCCCATCCGGCGCAGCGGCCAGAACACCTCGGGGGCCAGGAGCAGTGCCGTCAGTGCCGTGGACAGCGCCACTTCGCCGAACACCAATCGGAGTCCGACGCTCACGGCGACGAGCGCGACGCCGAGGGTCGCGAGCAGTTCGAGGACCAGCGCCGACAGGAACGTGATGCGAAGCGTGGCCATCGTGGAACGGCGATGCGCCGCAGCGAGTTCGGCGATCCGGTGCGCGGGCCCTTCGGCTCTACCGAGGGCGCGCAGCGTCGGGATGCCTGCAATGAGATCGAGCAACCGGGACTGCAGTGTGGTCATGGCGGCCAGCGACGCTGCCGACCGTTCGGCGGTGACCAGGCCGATGAGCACCATGAAGGCCGGCACCAGTGGCAGCGCGATCGTCACGATCACCGCGGAACGCACGTCGTAGCAGGCGATCACGAGCAGTGCGGCAGGCGTGAGGACCCCGGCCAGGATCACCGAGGGCAGATAGCGGGTGAAGTAGGGCCGCAGTCCGTCGAGACCACGGGTGATCAGGACAGCGGCTTGATCACGGTGGGCCGCCAGCAGTCGCGGCGGCAGGCCCGCGACGGTCGTCAGCACCCGCTCGTTGACCTCGGCGATCACCGCCGTTGCGCCGCGTTGGCTCAGCCGGGCCTGCAACCACTGCGCGACTGCACGAAGCATCCACAGCGCCAAGAGGATCCACAGCGGGCCCGACCAGTGCGACACCGTGCGCGATCCGGGTTCGGTGATGATGCCCGCGATCACGTGCGCCAACAGCACGGCGGAGGCGATCGCGCTGGCGGCGATCACGACGCCGCAGCCCACCGACGCGGCCAGATGGCGCCGCATCGCAGCCGAGGCGTGCAGGCGGTTCACGTCACGCGCCGCGACAGACCGATCGGCTCCGGAATCCGCGCCGCTGAGATGCGTTGCCGGAAGACCCAATACGTCCACGACTGATAGCCGATGACGAGCGGAGCGAAGATCGCGGCGGCCCAGCTCATGATCTTCAGGGTGTAGGGCGTCGACGACGCGTTGGCCACGGTGAGGCTCCAGTCGGGGTTCAGCGTCGACGGCACCAGGTTGGGATAGAGCACCGCGAACAACAGCGTCACGACGGCGGCCACGACCACCGTCGTCGCCACGAACGTCCAGCCGTCACCGCCCCGGCTCCATACCAACATGACGGCCGACAGTTGCGCGACGACCGCGATGCCCAGGATCAACCACGTCCAGCTCTTGCCATGCGCCAGCTGAGTCCACAGTCCGAACCCGGCCACCACCACGGTCACGGGCAGCGCGAGTCGAGTCGCGAACCGAATCGCGTCGTCGCGAACGGCCCCTTCGGTCTTGAGCCGGATGTACACCGCGCCGTGGAAGGCGAACAGGCCGGCGGTCGCCAGTCCGCCGAGCAGTGTGTAGGGGTTGAGGATGGCGGCGACGGTCAGGTCGATCTGTTTGTCGGCGCCGACCGGAAGGCCGCGCGCCAAAGCCGCGAAGGCGACACCCCAGAGGGCGGCGGGCAGCCAGGAGCCGAGCCCGATGCCGAGGTCGGCCCAACCGCGCCACTGTGGATCGTCGATCTTGCCGCGCCACTCGATGGCGCAGATGCGCAGGATCATCGACAGCAGGATCACCAGCAGCGGCAGATAGAGCCCCGAGAAGACGGTGGCGTACATCCCCGGGAAGGCCGCGAACATCGCGCCGCCGGCGGTGATCAACCACACCTCGTTGCCGTCCCACACCGGTCCGATCGTGTTGAGCACCGCGCGCTCGTGCTGCTCGCGGTCGCCCATCGCCACTCGACCGAGGGGTTTCATCAGCATGCCGACGCCGAAGTCGAAGCCCTCGAGCACGAAGAAGCCCACGAAGAGTGCCGCCAAGGCGATGAACCAGAAGTCCTGTAGTGCCACGGATTGCTCCTCAGTACGCGAACGAAAGGGGTGCGATCTCGTCGTCGCCCGGTGGCTTCGGCGGCGCGGGCTCGGAGTCGTGTTCCAGGGGCCCCTCGACGACGTAACGGCGGATCAGCCAGAACCAGATCACCGCCAGCCCCGCGTAGACCGTCGTGAACAGAATGAGCGACGTCAACACCATGGGCGCCGAATGTCCCGACACGCCTTGATCGACGGTCAGTCGGAGCATCTGGTCGCCGGTCGGGTTGGGCACCACCACCCACGGTTGCCTGCCCATCTCGGTGAACACCCATCCGGCGCTGTTGGCGAGGAACGGCGTGGGCAGCACGAGAAGGGCGAACCAGGAGAACCAGCGTTGGTCGGGGATGCGCCCGCGCCGAGTGAGCCACAGCGCGACGAGCGCGAACAGCACTGGGACGGCGAGCAATCCGATCATCGCCCGGAAGGACCAGTAGGTGACGAACAGGTTCGGACGGTAGTCGCCGGGCCCGAACTTGGTTTGGTACTGCTCCTGAAGGTCCTTCACGCCCTCCAGGCGAACGCCGCTGAACTTTCCCTCGGCGAGGAACGGCAGCACGTAGGGCACCTCGATGAGGTGGGTGACGCTGTCGCAGTTGTTGTGCGTCCCGACGGTGAGGATGGAGAAGTCCGGATCGGTTTCGGTGTGGCACAACGATTCCGCGCTTGCCATCTTCATCGGCTGCTGCTGAAACATCAGCTTGCCCTGGGAATCGCCGGTGAAGAACAGGCCAACGGCCGCCGCCAGCGCGACCAGGCAACCCAGGATCGTCGCGGGCCGGTACATCGTGCGGGCCTCGTCGGATGCGCGGCCCTTGACCAGCCACCAGGCGCATACGCCTGCGACGAACGTGCCCGCGGTGAGGAAGGCCCCCGCCACGGCGTGCGAGAAGGCAGCAATGGCCGTGTTGTTGGTGAACAACGCCACGATGCTGGTCAGTTCGGCGCGACCGGTCTCGGGGTTGAAGTGCGCCCCAACGGGATGCTGCATGAACGAGTTCGCGGCGATGATGAAGAACGCCGACATGTTCACCGCGGCGGCGACGACCCAGATGCACGCCAGGTGCACCAGGCGGGGCAGGCGGGTCCAGCCAAAGATCCAGAGCCCGATGAACGTCGACTCGAAGAAGAAGGCGACCAGCCCCTCCATCGCGAGCGGGGCGCCGAAGACGTCGCCGACGAATCGCGAGTACTCGCTCCAGTTCATGCCGAACTGGAACTCCTGGACGATGCCCGTCGCGACGCCGAGGGCGAAGTTGATCAGGAACAACTTGCCGAAGAACCGGGTCAGCCGGTACCACGCCGCATTGTCGGTGACCACCCACACCGTCTGCATGACGGCGATGAGGGGGGCCAGGCCGATGGTCAGCGGGACGAAGATGAAGTGATAGACGGTGGTGATGCCGAACTGCCAGCGTGACACGTCGAGCGCGTCCATGTACACCGTCTCCCAGGGCTGCCGGTAATCTCTACGACAGAGTGTAGTAGCGATGCGCCGCCCAGTCACTAGGGTCTTTCGACCTGGACCGGAAGGGTCTTACGGCGTCACTCCGCGGCGGCGGGCGACTCCACCTTGGGCGGCAAGGGCTGCGCCTTCTTGGTGGCGCTGCGGATGCCGAACGCCGTCACGACCTCCATGACGCCGATGACGATCAGCCAGATGCCGACGACCAGCGCGAGGGTGGCCAGCGACTCGAACGGCGACGCCAGGACCACGACACCGGCGATGAGGCTGATGATGCCGACGAAGACGTTCCACCAGCGGCCGGGCAGGGTCGGGTCGCTGATCGCGGAAACCGTTGTCGCCACGCCACGGAAGACGAAGCCGACGGCGATCCAGATGGCCATCAACAACACCGCGTCGTAGAGGTGCCGGAAGGCGAGAACGGCAAGGATCAACGACGCGGCGCCACTGATGAACAGCAGCACCCGTCCGCCCGCCGACACGTGCAGGCTGAACGCGAAGACCACCTGCTGGATACCCGTCACCAGCAGGTAGGCGCCGAAGAAGATCGCGGCGACGGTGATCGAGATCTGCGGCCACGCCACGACTGCCGCGCCGAGCGCGACGGCCAACACGCCGGAGATCAGAGCCGACTTCCACAGGTGTGGCAGCAGACTCGGGGGAGCAGGAGTTGTCATGCGCGCGATTCTGTCACAGCGTTTCCCCTGCGCGTGGACGTTCTCCGGCACCGTCGTCAATTGTCCAGACAGCGGTGTTCGACGACCGGCGTTAAGTTTCACCTACCGCGGCGTCAACACCCGGCTAGTGTTCCGTTACCGGCAGTGCGTGCTGGGTCCACGGTCGTTGACGTCGTCGGATGATGACGGCGACAGACGACCCGATGCAGAAAGATGAGGCAACTCGTGTCAGGTGGGAAGATGTGGCGCATTGCTGCGGTTTTTGCCGCGACCGGCGCACTGGCAGTGTCGGGATGCGCGAACAATACGGACAGTTCCGGCCCGTCGACGAGCACCACTGCCGCGGCCGCGGGCAAGGTCGATGAGATCGCCAACACCGTTCCCGAGGACATCAAGTCCTCCGGCAAGTTGATCGTCGGCGTGAACGTTCCCTACGCGCCCAACGAATTCAAGGATCCCAGCGGCAAGATCGTCGGCTTCGACGTCGACCTGATGAACGCCATCGCCTCCACGCTGGGTCTCACCCCGGAGTACCGGGAATCGGATTTCGCCAAGATCATCCCGTCCATCGAGGGCGGTACGTACAACGTGGGCATGTCGTCGTTCACCGATACCAAGGAACGCGAGGCGACGGTCGACTTCGTCACCTACTTCTCCGCGGGCATCCAGTGGGCGCAGCGGCCAGGAACGCCCGTCGATCCCAACAACGCCTGCGGCAAGAAGGTCGCCGTGCAGGCCACGACGACCGAAGAGGTCGACGAATTGCCCGCCAAGAGCAAGGCGTGCACCGACGCCGGCAAGCCGCCCATCGAGATCCTCAAGTTCGACGGGCAGGACGCCGCCACCAATGCGGTGGTCCTCGGTCAGGCCGACGCCATGTCGGCAGACTCGCCGGTGACCGCGTACGCGATCAAGCAGAGCCAGGGCAAGCTGGAGCCCGCCGGTGAGATCGCCGACGCCGCTCCCTACGGCTGGCCGGTCAAGAAGGGCTCACCGCTGGCGCAGTCGCTGCAGAAGGCCTTGGAGCACCTCATCGAAACCGGTGACTACAAGACCATCGCGACGAACTGGGGTGTCGAACAAGGCATGATCGACAAGCCGGTCGTGAACGGCGCAGTCAGCTGACGATGAGCGCCTGCGCCAAGAGACGATAGGACCGCCCGTGACCGTTGACGCGTCGTCGCCACCCACCAGTCCTGCGACCATTCATGCCGTACCCATGCGGCATCCGTGGCGGTGGGTGGCGGCGATCGTCATCGTCGTCCTGGTGCTGCTGTTCCTGTGGGGCGCGGCGACCAACGACGCGTACGGATGGTCCACGTACAGCAAGTACCTGTTCGACCAACGGGTGTCAGCGGCTGCGTGGGTCACCGTGCAGCTCACCGTGTATTCGATGGCTCTCGCCATCGCGCTCGGCGTGATGCTTGCCGTGATGCGGCTCTCGCCGAACCCGGTGTTCCGCTCGGTCGCCTGGGTGTACCTGTGGATCTTCCGCGGCACACCGGTTTACGTGCAGCTGGTGTTCTGGGGTCTGTTCCCCACGATCTATCGAAACATCCAGTTGGGCATACCGTTTGGGCCGACGTTCTTCCACTTCAACCTGCAGGGCCTGTCCATCGCCTTCGTGCTCGCGGTCGTCGGTCTGGGCCTCAACGAGTCCGCCTACATGGCCGAGATCATCCGCGCCGGTATCAGTTCGGTGCCAGAGGGACAGTCGGAAGCATCGACGGCACTGGGCATGTCGTGGGCGATGACCATGCGGCGCACCGTGCTTCCGCAGGCGATGCGCGTGATCATTCCGCCGACCGGCAACGAGGTCATCAGCATGCTGAAGACCACGTCGCTGGTCACCGCCGTGCCGTTCACACTGGAGCTGTACACCAAGACACGTGACATCTCGTCGGTGATCTTCCAGCCGATACCGTTGCTCATGGTTGCCGCCACCTGGTATTTGGCGATCACCAGCGTGCTGATGGTCGGTCAGTTCTACCTGGAGCGCTACTTCTCCCGCGGCGCCTCACGCAAGCTGACCACCAAGCAACTCGAGGCGCTGGCGAAGGCGCAGTTGGGGGAGACGCACCTATGACGGCCGTATCCGACGCCGCGTCGCAGCCCATGGTGAAGGCCGAGAGCGTCTGCAAGAACTTTGGCGCGCTCCAGGTGCTCAAGGGTGTGACGCTCGAGATCGGCAGGGGGCAGGTGCTCGTCCTCGTCGGGCCCTCGGGTTCGGGCAAGTCGACGTTCCTGCGCTGCATCAACCACTTGGAACAGGTGAATGCCGGTCGGCTCTACGTCGACGGCGACCTCATCGGCTACCGCGAGCGCGGCGACAAACTGCACGAAATGCCGCCCCGTGAGGCCGCGAAACAGCGCCGCGACATCGGGATGGTGTTCCAGCACTTCAATCTCTTTCCGCACCGCACCGCGCTGGACAACATCATCGAGGCACCGATACATGTCAAGGGCATGAAGAAGGCTGCCGCGATTGCCCGCGGCAAGGATCTGCTCGAGCAGGTCGGTTTGGCCGAGAAGGCAACCGCCTACCCGGCCCAGCTATCCGGCGGTCAGCAGCAGCGCGTGGCCATCGCGCGGGCGCTGGCGATGGACCCCAAACTAATGCTGTTCGACGAACCGACTTCTGCCCTCGACCCCGAACTGGTGGGCGAGGTGCTCGGCGTCATGAAGAAGCTCGCTAGCGAGGGCATGACGATGGTCGTGGTCACCCACGAAATGGGCTTCGCCCGTGAGGTCGCCGACCAACTCGTGTTCATGGACGCGGGAGTGATCATGGAGAGCGGCAACCCACGCGAGGTATTGAGCAACCCCAAGCACGAACGTACGAAGGCGTTTCTGTCCAAGGTGATGTAGCGGTGATGCCGGCGGCACGCGCACCGGACCCGGCCGCTCCACTGTGGCGGGCGGCGCAGGTCTTCCGTCTGCTGAGTTGCATCTACGCCCTCGGCTTCCAGATCGCGGTCAACGCCGAACTGGACCGGCCGGCGGTCGGATGGGCGCTCTTCGCGGTGCTGATCGGCTGGAGCGTCGCGTGCGCGGCGGCCTACTTGCAGGGTTACGGCCGCCGACTCGCCTGGGTGATCGCGGAGGTGGCGGTCGTCGTGGCGTTGGTGCTGTCGACCGAGTGGGTGGCGTCCGACGAGTGGGTGGCTGACAACCAGTCGTGGCCGACGACCTTGTGGGCCACCAACGCGACGATCTCCGCCGCCATCCTGCTCGGGCCGATCGCAGGCATGGGCACCGGCCTCTTGGTGGTGGCGGCGAGCGCGGTGTTGAAGGGCTACGTGAGCGTCGACGTGAGCCGCAACGCCACGATCGTCATCGAGCTCGCCGTGGGTCTTGCGGTCGGAATGGCCGCGCAGACTGCCCGGCGTGCGCACGCCGAACTGCAGGAGGCGGCACGACTTGCCGCGTCGCTCGGCGAACGCGAACGGTTGTTCCGCGAGGTTCACGACGGTGCCATCCAGGTGCTTGCGCTCGTCGCCCGGCGCGGCCGTGAGATCGGCGGAGCCACCGGGGAATTGGCCGAACTGGCGGGCGAACAGGAGCGGGCGTTGCGGCGCCTGGTCAGCCGGGGAAGTACGGATCCTCCGGTGGGGAGCGCCACGACGACCACCGACCTGTCCGCCCTGCTCCGAGCCCGCGCCAGTGATCGAGTGTCGGTTAGTCTGCCCGCCACCCCCGTGCCGTTGGACGCGTCCGTCGCGACCGAGGTGGACGCCGCAGTGGCCAACGCCCTTGACAACGTCATCGCGCACGCTGGAGCCGACGCGCACGCCTTCGTGTTGCTCGAGGATCTCGGGGACTCGGTGGTGGTCAGCATCCGCGACGACGGAGTGGGTATCGAGGTGGGTCGCCTCGATCAGGCGGTGTCGGAGGGCCGTGTCGGTGTGGCGAAATCGATTGTGGGCCGGATGAATTGGCTAGGCGGCAGCGCGCATCTGACGTCGGCGCCCGGCGCGGGCACCGAATGGGAGCTCACTGTCAACAGATCGGGCGGACGTGATGGCAGACGTTGAGCGCGAGTACCGGGTGATGGTGGTCGACGACCATCCGATCTGGCGGGACGCGGTGGCCCGCGACCTCGCCGAGGACGGATTCGACGTGGTTGCCACGGCCGACGGCGTCGCGTCCGCCCGACGGCGCGCCGCGGTCGTGAAACCCGACGTCGTGGTGATGGACATGCGCTTGGCGGACGGCACGGGTGCCACCGCGACGGCCGAGGTACTGGCGGTGTCTCCGTCGTCGAGGATCCTCGTGCTCTCGGCGTCCGATGAGCGCGACGACGTGCTGGAGGCCGTAAAGGCCGGCGCCACCGGCTATCTGGTCAAGAGCGCGTCGAAGGCCGAGTTGGCCGCCGCCGTGCGTGCCACCGGCGAAGGCCGTGCCGTCTTCACCCCCGGACTCGCCGGTCTGGTGCTGGGGGAGTACCGGCGGATGGCACGTACCGACGCGGGGTCGGCAACGCCAAGCCTCACCGAACGCGAGACCGAAGTCCTGCGGCATGTCGCGAAGGGACTGACCGCAAGGCAGATCGCGGAACGGTTGTCGTTGAGTCACCGCACCGTCGAGAACCACGTGCAGGCGACGTTCCGGAAGCTGCAGGTGGCCAACCGGGTCGAACTGGCCCGCTACGCCATCGAACACGGTCTCGACAAGGAGTAAGTCGGCCCAACAGGACCGGCAGGACCCGCCGGTGTGAGGGCTCTCACCGGCGGAAATGCAATGCGCCGCGGTCATTTGGCTGTTGTAGGTGGTGAACGAAGGGAGTCCATGATGACTAGTGCGAACCGTCGAAACGACGCCGAGATCGCCACTTTCCAGGCCTCGCCAGAGCTCGCGGGCAATCTGCAGCGCGTATTGGCGGACCTGATCGAGCTACATCTGCAAGGCAAGCAGGCGCATTGGAACGTGGTGGGCACCAACTTCCGCGACCTGCATCTGCAGCTCGATGAACTCGTCGACTTCGCCCGCACGGGCAGTGACACCATCGCGGAGCGCCTGCGGGCGCTGGACGCGGTCCCGGACGGCCGGTCGGACACCGTGGCGGCGACCACGACGCTGCCGCAGTTCCCCGCCTACGAAATCAGCACCACCGAGGCCGTCGACCTGATCACCGCTCGCGTGTACGCGGCGGTCGAGACGATGCGTGCGGTGCACGATGACGTGGATGCCGAAGACCCGAGCACTGCCGACATCCTGCATCAGCTCATCGACGGCCTGGAGAAGTTGGCCTGGCTGATCAAGTCGGAGAACCGCAAGGTCTAAGCCGGTAGGGCGCGTCGGCCCGTCAGGTACCACGTGTGCATGACGCCCTTTCCCTTGACGTCTATCTCGCCGCGTTCCTCGAAGCTGAAGCCTCGCAGCAGGCGCCGATAGACGTCATCGGGCACCTGAATCCGGCCTTCGACGTCCGTGGTCTCCATGCGGGAGGCCACGTTCACCGCATCGCCCCAGACGTCGTAGAAGAACTTGCGGGCACCGACCACGCCCGCGACCACAGGGCCCGCCGCGAGGCCGATTCGTAGCGGCACCGCGCGGCCCTGCGGATCCTTGAGGTCGGCCACGGCGTCGGCCATGTCCAGCGCAAGGCCCGCCAGCGCCTCGAGGTGGTCGGGCCGTGCCAGGGGTACGCCACTGACGACCATGTACGAATCGCCGCTCGTCTTGACCTTTTCGAGGCCGTGGCGGTCGACGAGGGCGTCCAAATCGGTGTAGAGGGCGTCGAGGAAGCGGACGAGCTCGGTCGGCGTCGTGTCGCTGGCGCGCTTGGTGTAGCCGGCGATGTCCGCGAACAGGATGGATGCGTCGTCGTACTTGTCGGCGATGATGTTGTGGGCCGGATCCTTCAGACGTGCGGCTATCGAGGCAGGCAAGATGTTGGCTAGCAGCGACTCGGAACGTCGGTACTCGATCTCCATTGCGCGCTCGGCCCTTGCGATCTCGCGCAGTGCGGACCCGACCGTCGCCACGACCAACACCCATGCGGCGATCGTGTTGACGATGAAACCCGTGGTGAACGCCCAGTCTGGCTGACTGCCGGTGTTGTGCGGGACGAGCAGTTCGAGCGCGATGACCGCCCCGGCGCCGAGTGCAGCCAGGACCGAAGCCAGCACGATGCGTTCGATCCCCAGAACCAGCACCACGATGGCCGCCGCGACGACGAAGTAGAAGTGCAGGCCGATCCCGCTCCCGATGTAGACCGAGGAGACCGTGATCGACGTGTATGCGACGGCGAAGAAGACGATCGGCGGCACCACGTCGCCGAACCGGTAGAGCCGCGGGATGAGCAGGAACACGACCGCACTCACCAGGTTGAGGTATCCGATCCACTGCGTATCGCGGGCGATGAGGAACTGCTGGACGCCGAACAGCACGCTGACGGCGGCCGCGATTTGGGTCGTCACGGTGAGCACCCGCTGGTGCCGCGCGGTGCTTTCCGCCCGGTGTTGTGTCCGGCCGGTGCACCTGATCTCGAGCGCGACGTTCGGCACGCACGCGCCACGCCGGCGGGGCGGGTTCAGGCCTCCCGCATGGGCGCTGTCGTCCATGACCGCCACTACTAGAGAGTAACTCGCGGGGTGTCGTGCGCTTGCTGAAGTTATTGGCGCCAAAGTCAATATTAGTTTGCCGTACTATCGGCGCCCCGACCATGCTCTTGGTCTTTATTGGCTGTAGCTAATGTGGCACGGGGTGCCGCTATTGTCGTTGCCGTCAGCCACCATGCGTTTGTGTCGCAACAAAGGCCACGAACAGGACTTTTGGGCGGTCCACGGACTAGGTAGGCCGCCTATATGCTAATTCATACCATTCCCCGGTTTATTTGCTATGCGGGTTGGATTTGGTGAAAACTGCAGCCTGTGCCAGGTTGAGCTGCGGCTATACGGGCAAAGTTAACTTGCGCTTGTTATGGATAGCGGGACATATTTGCTGTCGAGTGAGTAAATTAGGGCGACCAGTTGACGACGATGTCGAAACTTCGGTCACGAACGAAAGAGGGTCAACGCATGAACAAGTGCCGAGGCACGTTGTTTCGCGCTATTGCGACGCGCGCCATAATCGCGGCGATTCCAGCCGCGATGGCAAGCGCGTACGCAAGCGGAATCTTCATCTCACCGCCCCGTGTCGCTTCATATGAGTACACCCCCGTCGCCGAGATCGTCGTTGCGCCGAACACCGTCGGCGTAGCCGAGTCACCTCTCTATGGCGCCTCGGTAGCGGAGATCAACGAGCAGCTGGACGCCCTCCAGGCGATCGGGGTGCAGAACATCCGCGTGTTCGTGCCGTGGGGCCTCGTCGAGCCGGCAGACAACACTTACAACTGGACGTACATGGACCAACTCATGTCGGCCGCGGCGGCCCGCAACATGGGTGTCATGGCCGAGGTCAACGCGACGCCCAACTGGGCGGCGACGGACCCCAGCAATCCCTCGTTCCCGCCAGGGTCGTCGACGCCCAACCCCGCGAAGTTCGCCGAGTTCATGAGCGCCTTCACGGCGCACACCACGACGGTCGGCGGTGTGAATACCAGCTTCGCCTCGATCGTCTCGGCCTACGAGATCTGGAACGAGCCCAACTACGTCCAGTTCTCCAATCCCATCGACCCCGAGTCCTACGCGGCGCTGTTGGCCGCGGTGTACCCGGTGATCAAGGCGGCCGATCCGACGGCCAACGTCGTCGCCGGCGCGGTGGGTGCCACCCAGACCGGCCCGTTCACGATGGATCCCGTCACGTTCGTCCAGCGGATGCTCGACGCGGGAGCCGGGCCATTCTTCGACGCCCTGTCGTTCCATCCGTACAGCGACGACATTCCGTTCTCCGGATCGTGCCCGACGTGTCAGCCCAACCTGCTGACGCCACGTGAGCAGCTCGACGCGATCAAGGCCATGGTCGGACTCACCAAGAGCATCTGGATCAGCGAATACGGCGTCGCCAGCACCGACGCCGCCAGCTATCAGCAACAGGCCGAGTGGATCAAGGACCTCCTCGACACCTGGCAGAACTACTCGCAAGCCGGCCCGGTCTTCATCTACACCGGCCAGGACCAAGCGGGCAGCACGGATCCCGGTGCCCAAATGGGCCTGTGGACCGACAGTGGCGGCCAGAAGTGGTACACGGTGGGGGGCGTTACCTACAGCGTCTCCGGCATGCTCGCGGCATGGATCGCGGCGCATCCGCAGGTGCCCACGGGTCCGGGCGACCCGGGTACCCCGCCCGTGAATCCACTTACGGCGCTGTTCCAGGCGATCGCTGCGCAGGTGCAAGCCTTCGCTGCGCAGGTGCAGGCCTTCTTGAACACGATCGTCACCGCCATCACCAACGTCTTTGGTGGACTGGGCGGTCCGGCCGCGGTCGCTGAGACGACGCAGACCTTGGCGCTCAAGATCGCGTCGGTCGATTCAACTGAAGAGTCGAGCCTGAGCGGCGACCCGGAAGGTACGGCGACGGACACCGAGGAGGCAAAGGCCACCAAGGGCGAGGGCACGACCGAAGGCAAGGCGACCGAGGTCAAGGCGACCGAGGAGGCGGCCACGGACGGGACCGCAACCGAGGAAACCGCGACGGACGAGACCACTGCCGAGGAGGCCGAGCCGGCCGTCACCGAGCCCGTCGTCACGAAGCCGGAGACCACGGAGCCGGTCGTCACCAAGCCGGTCGTCACGGAACCGACCGTCACGGAGCCGGTCGTCACGAAGCCGGAGACCACGGAGCCGGTCGTCACGAAGCCGGAGACCACGAAGCCGGAGACGACGGAGCCCGTGACCACCAAGCCCAACGGCACCGAGCCGGCCGGAACGCCAAGCGGCACAACGCCTTCCGCCGGGTCGTCCACCGAGCCGGGTAAGGCGGGTGAGCACACGAAGCCGGGCGCCGATGCCGGCAAGTCCGGAACGACGGATGGCGGGACCAACACGAGCAAGGACCGGGACCGCGAGGGGGGCTCCGGTCGGCACACGCAGGGCACCCACGGCGGTGCCTCCGGCACCGAGGTGAAGGGCAATCCGGAGTCCGTCTCGTCGGGCGCGACCGCGGCAGCGGAAGGCGCTTCGGCCGACGGTGGAACGAGCTAGGCGTCACTTCGCCTGCGTCCTGCAGACCAGAGGCCCTCAACGTCGCGTTGAGGGCCTTTGGCCTGCCTTGGTGCCCTCGGTGAGATTCGAACTCACACTGGACGGGTTTTGAATCCGTTTCCTCTGCCAGTTGGGATACGAGGGCTCAGCTCGTGCGGTTTTCCACCATAGATGATTGCTCGTCGGGCTCGTCACGCCCCCGAGGTCGCTGATCAGCGCTCGCCACGCCACAATGTGCACATGACCGGGCCAACGAGGGACGCCGACAAGGCGCGCCGTGTACTCATCGCCGAGGATGAAGCACTCATTCGCCTCGATCTCGCCGAAATGCTCCGTGAGGAGGGTTACGACGTGGTCGGGGAGGCTGGCGATGGCCAGGAGGCCGTCGAGCTCGCGGAGCGTCTCAAGCCCGATCTGGTGATCATGGACGTGAAGATGCCCCGTCGTGACGGCATCGACGCGGCCTCCGAGATCGCCAGCAAGCGCATCGCCCCGATCGTGGTGCTCACGGCCTTCTCGCAGCGCGACCTCGTCGAGCGGGCAAGGGACGCCGGAGCGATGGCGTATTTGGTGAAGCCGTTCTCGATCACCGACCTCATTCCCGCCATCGAGGTGGCCGTTAGCCGTTTCAGCGAGATCACCGTGCTGGAAAGAGAAGTCGCCACGCTGACGGATCGGCTCGAGACCCGCAAGTTGGTTGAGCGCGCGAAGGGTTTGCTCCAACAGAAGCAGGGGATGACCGAACCCGAAGCGTTCAAGTGGATCCAGCGTGCGGCAATGGATCGCCGAACCACCATGAAGCACGTGGCCGAAGTCGTGTTGGAAACATTGGACGTGCCGGGCAACGCGTAACGAATTGGTTTCGAGACCCGCCGTTTTACGCGCCGACACAGCGGATACGCAGGCTGCATTGGCCAACATCACGCACTACGGCCACGCGTTGGCTATGTTCTACCCGAAGCATCGGCGGACGGCAGACGTGCGCTGAACGCTCGATGCCGATGACAACTCTGACTCGGAGGTAGAACGTGCGAGGTCGCGTGGCACGGAGTGCATTTGCTCTCGGTAGCGCGGGCTTGGTTGTGCTTGGCATTGCCGGCTGCAATCAGTCCGCCCCAGAAGACAACACGTCGCAAGCCAACTTGAAGATCGTCGAGCAGGTGCAAATCGACGAGAACGGCGGCGAGGTGAAGTCCGCCGAAGGCGCCGCACCCGCCGACCCCGCCGGTGACGGCAAGGCGACGTGCCCGCCGGTGTCGATCGCAATGGCCGGTGCCCTCAACGGTCCCGACGCCGCACTCGGCATCAACATCAAGAACGGCGTGCAGCTCGCCATCGACAAGCACAATGCCGCGAACCCCGGCTGCCAGGTGCAGCTGAAGCCGTTCGACACGGAGGGCGATCCGCAGAAGGCCACCGGCATCGCTCCGCAGATCGTCGACGACCAGTACACCATCGGTCTGATCGGTCCCGCCTTCTCCGGCGAGACCAAGGCCACCGGCACGGTGTTCGACCAAGCGGGACTGGTGGCGGTCACCGCGTCGGCGACCAACCCCACGTTGAGCGAGAACGGCTGGAAGACCTTCTTCCGCGGTCTTGCCAA
The DNA here is from genome assembly GCF_000620625.1 of Mycobacterium sp. URHB0044. GTDB lineage: Bacteria > Actinomycetota > Actinomycetes > Mycobacteriales > Mycobacteriaceae > Mycobacterium. The sequence continues at coordinate 171,528 of NZ_JIAW01000011.1, forward strand.
TGACGGCGTGCAGGGTCCGTCGATCGCCAACTACCTGAAGAACACGCTGAAGTACAAGAAGATCTGCGTGATCGACGACAGCACCGACTACGGCCTCGGTCTGGCCACCGCCGTGCGCGAAACCCTCGGGCCGGTTGCGGATTCGTCGTGCAACATCCAGGTGAAGAAGGGCGACAAGGACTTCTCGGCCGCGGTGACCCAGGTGAAGGGCGCCAGCCCGGACGCGGTGTTCTACGGCGGCTACTACGCCGAGGCGGCCCCGTTGGTCCAGCAGCTCAAGGACGGCGGCGTGACGGCGACCTTCGTCAGCGCCGACGGCACCAAGGACCCGGAGTTCGTCAAGCAGGCCGGCGAGGCGTCGAAGGACGCGATCCTTGGCTGCCCGTGCGGCCCGGCGACGGGGACGTTCGCCGAGGAGTACACCAAGAAGTTCGGACAGGAGCCAGGCACCTACAGCGTCGAGGGCTATGACCTCGGCACCATCCTGCTGAAGGGCATCGACTCGGGTGCCATCACCCGCCCGGCGCTGCTGGACTTCGTGAAGAACTACAACGGCCAAGGCGTGGCACGCAAGTATCAGTGGACGGACAAGGGAGAGTTGACCACCAACCTGATCTGGATCTTCAAGGTTCAGTAGCCCTTGAGACGAGGCGTGTCCGAGACCTGACGGCTCGGGCGCGCCTCGTCTCCGTTATCCCGCGAGGAGCCGCCGGTGTTATTGGCCGCCAACATCAACTTCAACGTCGATGGCCTGTTGAATGGCTTCTGGCAGTTGACGATCGACGGGCTGTCCTGGGGTGCGATCTATGCACTGGTGGCCGTCGGTTACACGCTCGTGTTCGGCGTCCTTCGGCTGATCAACTTCGCCCACTCCGAGATCTTCATGCTCGGCATGTTCGGCACGTACTTCTGCCTCGACATCCTTCTCGGGTTCACCCCGAGCGGTAACGCCTACAACAAGGGCGTCGCGCTGACGATCCTGTACCTCGCGATAGCAATGCTTTTCGCGATGCTGGTCTCCGGGACGGCGGCGGTGGGACTGGAGTTCATCGCCTACCGCCCACTGCGGCGGCGCAATGCGCGATCACTGACGTTCCTGATCACCGCGATCGGAATGTCATTCGTGCTGCAGGAATTCGTGCACTTCATCCTGCCGCACATCATCAAGGGATACGGCGGCTCCAACGCCCAGCAGCCGATCATCCTGGTACAGCCCAAGACTCAGTTCACCGTCTTCGGGGCAACCGTCACGAACGTCACTCTGGTCATCGTCGCCGGGGCGACGGTGCTCGCGCTGTTGACCGACATCGCGATCAACCGGACCAAGTTCGGCCGCGGAATCCGGGCCGTGGCGCAGGATCCCACCACCGCGACGCTGATGGGGGTGTCCCGCGAGCGCATCATCATGACCACGTTCCTCATCGGCGGACTGCTGGCCGGCGCCGCGGCGCTGCTGTACACGCTCAAGGTGCCGCAGGGCATCATCTACTCCGGCGGATTCCTGCTCGGCATCAAGGCGTTCTCGGCGGCCGTCCTCGGCGGTATCGGGAACTTGCGTGGTGCACTGCTCGGTGGGCTGCTGCTGGGCATCATGGAGAACTACGGCCAGGCGGTGTTCGGCACCCAGTGGCGCGACGTCGTGGCGTTCGTGCTGCTCGTCCTGGTCCTGCTGGTCCGACCGACCGGCATACTCGGTGAGAGCCTCGGGAAGGCGAGAGCATGAGCCACCAAGCAGCGCCGGAAGGTGATTCGCGGATGTCGCCGGGTCAGCGGCTGTTGGCCCCCGGCGACGGTCTACGGCAGTGGTGGGCCGGTCTCGGGCGGACGTCGAAGTGGATCTTCGGTGTCATCGGCTTCGTCCTACTCGGGTTGTTGCCACTGCACACGCCGCACTTCCTCGACACCCCGGGGATCAGCTTCGGCGGCACCATGGCGGCGTTCGTGATGATCGCGATCATCGCCATAGGCCTCAACGTGGTGGTCGGTCAGGCCGGCCTGCTCGACCTCGGTTACGTGGGCTTCTACGCAGTGGGCGCCTACACGGTCGCGCTGCTCACCAGCCCCGACAGTCCATGGAACAAGCTGGGCCCCACGGGATTCTTCAGCAAGGACTGGGCCTGGCTGTCGTGCGTACCCTTGGCGATGGCCGTGACGGCGCTGGCCGGTCTCATCCTCGGCACGCCGACTCTGCGCCTGCGGGGTGACTACCTGGCCATCGTGACTCTGGGGTTCGGCGAGATCATCCGTCTGCTCGCCGACAACCTCGCCGACATCACCAACGGGTCGCGTGGCCTGAACCAGATCGCGTATCCGCGGGTGGGGGAGAGCGAACGCCTGCCGAACGGCGTCTTCTCCAGTGGCAACTCCGCAGGCCACGCGAACTACGGCACCTGGTGGTTCTGGCTCGGTCTGGTCCTGGTGGTCGGAATCCTGCTACTGGTCGGCAACCTGGAGCGCAGCCGGGTGGGCCGGGCCTGGGTGGCCATCCGCGAGGACGAAGACGCCGCAGAGGTGATGGGCGTCAACACCTTCCGATTCAAGCTCTGGGCGTTCGTCATCGGTGCGGCGATCGGCGGCCTGTCCGGCGCCCTGTACGCCGGCCAGGTGCAGTACGTCGCGCCGACGAACTTCAACATCATCAACTCGATGCTCTTCCTGGTGGCCGTGGTGCTGGGCGGTCAGGGCAACAAACTCGGCGTCATCTTCGGCGCGTTCATCATCGTCTACCTGCCCAACCGCCTACTGGGCGTGCATCTCTTCGGGGTCAACCTCGGCGACCTGAAGTATCTGTTCTTCGGACTGGCATTGGTGGTCTTGATGATCTTCCGGCCGCAGGGTCTGTTCCCGGTGCGCCAGCAGCTGCTCGCGTACGGCAGGTCTGCGCAGAAGCTGCTGAGCAAGGCCGATGACTCGAAGGCGGCGGCATGACAGAACAGCCGTCGGCGAACGAACCCGTGATCGACGAGGACCTCGCCGCCCTGCACCGCGACGTGCAGGTGGCAGAGGGCGAGCCGCTGCTGGAGACAAAGGATCTCACGGTCAAGTTCGGCGGCCTCACCGCGCTCGACGCGGTGACGTTCGGCATCAAACGGGGTGAGATCCTCGGGTTGATCGGACCCAACGGGGCGGGCAAGACCACCTGCTTCAACGCCATCACCGGCGTCTACCGGCCCACGTCGGGCACGGTGACGTTCGACGGCGAACCGCTCGGGAAGATCAAGCGGCACCAGATCACGCGGCGCGGTATCGCGAGGACATTCCAGAACATTCGGCTGTGGGGCGAGATGACGGCGTTGGAGAACGTCGTGGTCGGCACCGACGCCCGACACAAGACGTCCGTGCCAGGCGCGCTGGTCCGCACTCCCCGGCACCGGCGCGAGGAGAAGTCGGCGATCGAAAAGGCAGCCGCCCTGTTGCAATTCGTCGGCATCTCGCAGCGAGCCGACGAAAAGGCCAAGAACCTTCCGTACGGCGACCAACGCAGGCTGGAGATCGCGCGCGCACTGGCGACCGAGCCCAAGCTGCTGTGTCTCGACGAACCCGCTGCGGGCTTCAACCCCAGCGAGAAGTCCGCGCTCATCGACCTGATCCGCGCGATCCGCGACGACGGGTACACCGTGCTGCTCATCGAGCACGACATGCGGCTGGTGATGGGTGTCACCGACCGCATCGTGGTGCTCGAGTTCGGCCGCAAGATCGCCGACGGGCTGCCCGCCGAGATCCGTGACGACCCGGCGGTCATCGCCGCCTACCTGGGAGTGCCCGATGACGAGCTCGAGTGAGACGACGGATCCAGACCCCAGGCCTGTCCTGCTCGAGGTCCGCGACGTCGTCGTGCACTACGGGCGAATCCAGGCGTTGCACGGTGTCTCGCTGGTGGTCCACGAGGGTGAGCTCGTCACGTTGCTCGGCTCCAACGGGGCAGGCAAGACGACGATGATGCGCGCCATCTCGGGCCTGCGACCGTTGTCGTCGGGTTCGGTGTGGTTCGACGGCAGGGACGTCTCGAAGGTCAAGGCGCACCGCAGGGTCGCCGACGGCCTGATCCAGGCGCCTGAGGGGCGTGGCGTCTTCCCGGGCATGACGGTCACTGAGAACCTCGAGATGGGTTGTTACGGACGGAAGTTCGCCAACCGGGCCGAGCACCGCGAACGGCTGGACTGGGTGCTCGAGACGTTCCCGCGGCTCGCCGAGCGGCGCAACCAGGTCGGCGGCACGCTGTCGGGTGGAGAACAGCAGATGCTGGCGATCGGTCGCTCGCTCATGGCGCGGCCGAAGGTGCTGCTGCTCGACGAGCCGTCGATGGGCCTTGCTCCCATGGTGATTTCGCAGATCTTCAAGATCATCTCCGAGATCAACAAGACCGGCACCACGGTGCTGCTCGTCGAGCAGAACGCGCAGCAGGCGCTGACCCGTTCCGACCGCGCCTACATCCTCGAGACCGGACGGGTCACCCGCAGTGGCGTCGCGAGGGATTTGTTGGCAGACGACAGCATTCGCGCCGCGTATCTCGGCGTCGCCTGAGCCTTCGTTCCGCCGAAAGTGCAGTTGTTTGCGAACTTTCGCAGATTCTTCGCAATGATGTTCACACTCGCCAGGGGCTTCAGGTGATGCGGAAGCGTTTGAGCCGCGATGTTGCTCCCGACACCAGCTCGATGCGGCTGCGCAGAACGCCGAGATGGTTGGCGAGAAGCTTGGTGACCGCATCGTTCGCCTTGCCGTCGACGGCCCGCTCCTGAACGTAGATCGTCAACTCGCCGTCAGCGCCGGTCTCGACCAGCGGGCCCTTGCGACTGCCGGGTTTGACTCGGACCACGACGGTCTGGGCCACGTCCACCCCTACCGCGCGACGATCACCGACGAGCCGTGGCCGAACAGGCCCTGATTGGCAGTGACGCCGACGGTGGCGCCCTCGACCTGTCGACCGGTGGCCTGGCCCTTGAGCTGCCAGGTGAGTTCGCAGACCTGGGCAATCGCCTGGGCGGGGATCGCCTCGCCGAAGCAGGCCAGCCCGCCCGACGGGTTGACCGGGATGCGGCCACCGATCGTCGTGGCGCCGCTGCGCAACAGCGTCTCGGCCTCGCCCTTGGCGCACAGCCCCAGGTGTTCGTACCAGTCCAACTCCAGAGCGGTGGACAGGTCGTACACCTCCGCGAGGGACACGTCCTCGGGCCCGATCCCGGCCTCGGCATACGCGGCGTCGAGGATCTGGTCCTTGAACACCCGCTCCGGTGCCGCCACCACCGCGGTGGAATCCGTTGCGATGTCCGGCAATTCGGGAAGGTGCTGCGGGTAGCGCGGCGTCACGGTCGAGACGGCACGTACGGACGGCACGCCCTGCACGGAGCCAAGGTGCTTCTCGGTGAACGCCTTGCTGGCCACGATCAGCGCGGCCGCTCCGTCGGAGGTGGCGCAGATGTCCAGCTGTCGCAGCGGGTCGGAGACGACGGGGCTGGCCAGCACGTCCTCGACCGCAGATTCCTTGCGATACCGGGCATTCGGATTCTGCAGGCCGTGGCGGGAGTTCTTCACCTTCACGTTGGCGAAGTCTTCCGACGTTGCGCCGTAGAGGTCCATCCGCCGGCGGGCCAGCAGCGCGAAGTACACGGGGTTCATCGCGCCGATGAGGTGAAACCGCTGCCAGTCGGGATCGTTCTTGCGTTCCCCGCCCACCGGTGCGAACGCGCCCTTCGGGGTGGTGTCGGCACCGATGACCAGGGCGACATCGCAGAACCCGGCCAGGATCTGAGCGCGCGCACTCTGCAGGGCCTGCGAGCCGCTGGCGCACGCGGCGTAGCTCGAACTGACGGGGACGCCGTTCCAGCCCAGCTTCTGGGCGAACGTCGACCCGGCGATGAATCCCGGGTAGCCGTTGCGGATGGTGTCTGCGCCTGCCACCAGCTGAATCTGGCGCCAGTCGAGGCCGGCCTCGGCCAGTGCTGCGCGGGCGGCGACGACGCCGTATTCGGTGAAGTCGCGGCCCCACTTGCCCCAGGGATGCATACCGGCGCCGAGGATGTACAGGGGTTCCGTCGGGCCGGAGCGAAGCGACTGGGGGAAAGTATCCGGCGCGGTCATGCGATCCTCCAGGCGTAGACGCTGCGGACGAATCCGTCCTCGTCGGTGTAGAGCGGCATGGTGGTCAGCTCCATCTCCATGCCGACCTTCAGGTCGGCGGCCAGGGTGCCCTCGGCGACCTTCCCGAGGATGATCAGCCCTTCGTCGGCGAGTTCGACCGCGGCGATGGCGAACGGCTCGAACGGATCCGCTGCCGGATACGGAGCAGGCGGTGGATAGCGATTCTCGGTGTAGCTCCAGATCCTTCCGCGGCGCGAGAGCGGCACCTGCTCGAGCTCGTCGCCCGTACACGACGGGTTGGGGCAGTTGTTCGCCCGCGGGGGAAAGACGTACGTACCGCACTGGCCGCACTTGCCTGCGATCAGGTGAGGGCGTCCGGCGTCGTCGGTGGCGAACCAACCGTCGATGGCCGGTAGCTGATTGGTCGCGTCGATTGCTCCTGGCACGGTGGTCAGACTACCGATTCGAACGGCAAAACTGAAACGTGTTCCAGTTCGGTGTCTAGTCCGCTCCCACGGCCAGCAGAATCCGCAGCAGATCGTCCGGGTTGTCACGCATCAGGTTGTGCGCGCCGTCGAGCTCGTGCGTCGTCCACGACGCATCGCCTTGCAGCCGCTGGAACGTCGCCGCGAACGGCGACTCACCGTCCCATTTCCGGGCCGCGACGTATACCCGATGGCGAAACCCGGACAGGTCGCCTCTCAACCGGATGGGCTGCATCAGCGACGCCAGGGGATGCGCAGTCGCGCGCGAGTCGAAGAACGGCAGCGGCGGAACGCCGTAACCGGTGTCATCTACACCCGTGTACCAGGATCGCTGCTCGTCGGTGGTCAGCGTCCAGCACGACTCGCCGTCCGTTGGCACGAACGCGTCCAGGTAGATCAGCGAATCCACTTGGTGTGCAAGGCGATCCGCGACGCCGGTGATGACCATGCCCCCGTAGCTGTGCCCGACGAGCACTGCGTCCTCCACCTCGTGCACGGTGAGTTCGGCGACGACGTCGGCGATGTGGGTCTCCAGGTTCACGCCGGCCTGCAGCAGATGCGCGCGCTCGGCGACGCCGGTCAAGGTGGGCGCGAGGACGCGATGCCCCCGTGCGCGCAGTTGCGCCGCGAGATCGTCGAAGCACCAACCGCCGTGACAGGCGCCAGGGATCAGTACGTAGGTGGTCATGCCCGGATCCTGTCGGCGTGTGTGTCGCGGCGGTACTTGCCCGTCACCTGGGCCAGGTCCTCGGGACGTTGCGTCGCGCCGGCACGGTGCATCTCGCGGTTGGCGCCGATCACGTCGGCGGTCTCTGCTCGACGCTTCTCCTCATAGCGTCGCAGGCCGCCGTCGAAGTCACCAGCCAGCTCCTCGGCCAAGACGGAAGCGTCGACGATCGCTTGCGAACCACCGTTCGCCCCAACGGGATACATCGGATGGGCGGCATCGCCCAGCAGGGTCACACGCCCGTGACCCCACCACGGCAACACGTCGCGATCGACCATCGGATACTCCAGCACCTCGTCGGTGCGCCGCACGAGGTCGGCGGCGTCCAGCCAACCGAGTCGCCAGCCCTGCAGGTGCCGCACGATGGTCGCCCGGTCGCCGGGCCGGTTCCACTTCGCATCACCGGGTAACGGTCCCGGCTCGGACTCGGGCAGCATGACCACCCAGTTCACCAGGCCACCGCCGATCGGATAGGTGACGAGGTCGACGCCCTCGCCGTCCTTGACGATCACCATCGTGCGACCGTCGAGGAGTTCACCGTCGGTGGCGCCTCGGAACATCCGCACACCCGACCACAGTAGCGGGTCGGCTTGCGGATGCAGCCGCGCCCGCACCACCGAATGAATGCCATCTGCTCCGACCAGGGCATCGGCCGCGAAATCGCCTGCCGAGGTGTGCGCCCGCACACCATCTGCGTGATCTTCGAAGCCGACCAATCGTGTATCGACTCGAATGGCGTTGGGATCCAGCCGGTCTCGCACCGCTGATAGCAGGAGCATCTGCAGCTGGCCACGGTGGACCGAGAATTGCGGATAGCCGTAGCCGCCGTCGATGCCTCGCGGTTCGCGGTAGAGCAGGTTGCCGTCCGTGTCGTAGTACGAGATCGCCGCCGGTGCGACGGCGACCCTGGACAGTTCGTCGCCGAGCCCCAGCGCGTACAGCTCGCGCACGGCGTGGGGGAGCAGGTTGATTCCGACGCCCAGGGGCCGCAGCTCCGACGCGCGCTCGATTACGGTCGACTCGATACCTCGCGCGCGCAAGGTCAATGCGGTGGTGAGGCCGCCGATGCCTGCACCGGCGATGAGAATCTCCGTCATGTCGTCTCCCTTCCCTTGGCTTCCAGGGTCGGTCGCGCAGTTCTATAAGTCCAATACCAAGTACTTCCCCAAACTATAATCAGAGCTTATGGAACTGCGTCAGCTCGAATACTTCGTCGCGGTCGCCGAGGAAGCGAATTTCACCAGGGCCGCCGAACGCATTCACGTCGCGCAACCGGCCGTCAGTGCTCAGATCCAGCGGTTGGAGCGGGAACTCGGCCTGCCGCTGTTGGATCGGTCGCGTCGCTCGGTGCGGTTGACCGCCGCCGGCGAGGCCGCGCTTCCGCACGCCAGAGCTGCGCTCGCAGCCGTCGGCGACATGCACCTCGCCGTCGACGAGCTCACTGCGCTGGTGCGCGGCACCGTCACGATCGGCACGGTCACGTCGCACAACGTCGACATGCCCGGCCTGCTTGCCGACTTTCACGCCGATCACCCGAACGTGGAAATCACGTTGAGTACCGACGGTTCCGATGCATTGATCGAAGGCGTCCGCACGGGCCGCCTCGATGCGGCGATCGTCTCGATCGGCGACGAAGTGCCGGAGGGTCTGAGCGTGGAGGTCGCGACAGACGAGGCCATCGACGCAGCCGTGTGCCTCACCGACGACTTGGCCCGACGAAAGACCGTCCGGCTGACCGACCTGCGCGACCGCGCGTTGATCGCCCTGCCCCTCGGCGCCGGCATTCGCCACCAGTTCGACGACGCCTGCCGCAGGGCGGGGATCGTTCCGCGCATCGCCTTCGAAGCCAGCACGCCGCTGGCACTCGCGGACCTGGCCGAGCGGGGCCTCGGCGTTGCGATCGTGCCGGCGTCCGTCGCCAGGAGCCGTGAGCGGCTGCACCCACTGGCGATCGTTCCCGAACTACGCGGTCGGCTGGTGCTGGCGTGGCGGTCGGAGGGGCCCATGAGTCCCGCGGCGCGGGTGCTCGTGCAGAAGGCGCGAAACCTACTGCGGTGACGGCTATCCGACGAGTTGCTGAACCGCCCACCGGTTGCCGTCGGGGTCGGCGAAGTACACGAACCGGCCCCACGGCAGGTCCTCGACCGCACTGACCTCGATCCCGCGGGCGGTCAGATCGGCGTGGGTGGCATCGGCGTCGGCCACCACCACCTGCATGCCGGCCACCGACCCGGGAGCGGCGTCGGTGAGGCCCTCCCCGATGGCGATGGAGCAGGCCGACCCGGGCGGAGTCAGCTGAACGAAGCGCAACTCGGGCGAGACCCGGTGATCGTGGTCGGCGTTGAAGCCGGCCCGGACGTAGAAGTCCTTGGCCCGGTCGACGTCGCTGACGGGAAGCGTGACCAGCTCGAGTTTCATGTCCACGGAGGTTCCTCTCGGTTGGGTGCTGCGCAGCCGACCATATCGGTCATATAGGACAGCGCCGTTCCGCAGTGTCGGGCTGTCGGGGCGGGTGCATAGAGTAGGGCCGTGAGCCCAGCCAGTACCGCGATCGACAAGAAGAGGGCGCCCGCCGGCGGCCCAGATTCCAAACCCACATTGATGCTGCTGGATGGCAATTCAGTGGCGTTCCGGGCCTTCTACGCGCTGCCCGCCGAGAACTTCAAGACCCAGGGTGGGCTGACCACCAACGCGGTCTACGGGTTCACCGCGATGCTGATCAACCTGCTTCGCGACGAGCAACCCACGCACATCGCCGCGGCGTTCGACGTGTCCCGGCAGACCTTCCGCTCGGAGAAGTACCCGGAGTACAAGGCCGGCAGGTCCGCCACGCCCGACGAGTTCCGCGGGCAGATCGACATCACCAAGGAGGTGTTGGTCGCACTCGGCATCACCGTGCTCGCCGAGCCGGGGTTCGAGGCCGACGACCTCATCGCGACGCTGGCCACTCAGGCCGAGGACGAGGGCTACCGGGTGCTCATCGTGACCGGGGACCGCGACGCGCTTCAGCTCGTCAGCGACGACGTCACCGTGCTGTACCCCCGCAAGGGCGTGTCGGAGCTGACGCGGTTCACCCCGGACGCGGTCGTCGAGAAGTACGGGCTGACGCCCACCCAGTACCCGGACTTCGCCGCGCTGCGGGGCGACCCGAGCGACAACCTGCCCGGCATCCCCGGCGTGGGCGAGAAGACGGCGGCCAAGTGGATCGTGGAGTACGGCTCACTGCAGGCACTGGTCGACAACGTCGACGCGGTGCGCGGCAAGGTGGGAGATGCGTTGCGTGCCAATCTCTCTCACGTCATCCTCAACCGTGATCTGACCGAGCTGGTGAAGAACGTGCCGCTGGCTCAGACGCCGGATACGCTGCGCATGCAGCCGTGGGATCGCGATCAGATCCATCGCCTCTTCGACGACCTGGAGTTCCGGGTGCTTCGGGACAGGTTGTTCGAGACGCTCGCGTCGGCCGACCCCGAGGTGGAGAGCGGCTTCGACGTCCGTGGCGGTGTGCTCGAGCGCGGTGGTTTGGCGGCGTGGCTGGCCGAGCACAGCAGCGGCCGACGGTTCGGCCTTGCCGTGGTGGGCAATCACCTCGCGTTCGACTCCGATGCCACCGCGGTGGCCATCGTCTCGGCCGACGGTGAGGGCGCGTACTTCGACACCGCCGACATGGACCCCGCGGACGAGGCCGCCCTGGCGGCCTGGCTGGCCGACCCGGCGGCGCCCAAGGCTCTGCACGAAGCCAAGCTGGCGATGCACGACCTCGCGGGGCGGGGCTGGACGCTGGCCGGCGTCACCTCGGACACGGCCCTGGCCGCCTATCTGGTCCGCCCTGGCCAGCGCAGCTTCGCGCTCGACGATCTGTCCGTGCGCTACCTGCGTCGGGAACTGCGTGCGGACAGCCCGGAGCAGCAACAGCTTTCGCTGCTCGACGACTCCGACGGCGTCGACGACCAGGCGGTCCAGACGCTACTGCTGCGGGCCTCTGCGGTCGCCGACCTGGCCAACGCCCTCGACGAGGAACTCGCCCGCATCGACTCGGTGTCACTGCTGGGTGAGATGGAGCTGCCCGTCCAGCGGGCGCTGGCCGCCATGGAATCCGCGGGCATCGCCGTCGACCTCGACCTGCTCGGCAAACTGCAGAGCCAGTTCGCCGACCAGATTCGCGACGCCGCCGAGGCCGCGTACGCCGTGATCGGCAAGCAGATCAATCTGGGGTCACCCAAACAGCTTCAGGTGGTGCTGTTCGACGAACTCGAGATGCCGAAGACGAAGCGCACGAAGACGGGTTACACCACCGACGCGGACGCGCTGCAGTCGTTGTTCGACAAGACCGGCCACCCGTTCCTCCAACACATGCTCGCCCACCGGGACGCCACCCGGCTCAAGGTCACCGTCGACGGGCTGCTGAACGCGGTCGGCTCCGACGGCCGGATCCACACCACGTTCAACCAGACCATCGCCGCCACCGGCCGGCTGTCGTCGACCGAACCGAACCTGCAGAACATCCCCATCCGCACCGAGGCCGGCCGCCAGATCCGGGACGGGTTCGTCGTCGGGAGCGGCTATGCCGAGCTGATGACCGCCGACTACAGCCAGATCGAGATGCGGATCATGGCGCACCTGTCGCGCGACGAGGGGCTCATCGAGGCGTTCAACACCGGTGAGGACCTGCACACGTTCGTCGCGTCGCGGGCCTTCGGCGTCCCGATCGAGGAGGTCACCCCCGAACTGCGTCGCCGCGTCAAGGCGATGTCGTACGGGCTGGCGTACGGCCTCAGCGCCTACGGGCTGGCGTCGCAGCTGAAGATCTCGACGGAAGAGGCCAAGCTGCAGATGGAGGCGTACTTCGCCCGGTTCGGCGGGGTGCGCGACTACCTCCACGAGGTCGTCGACCAGGCCCGCAAGGACGGTTACACCTCGACCGTGCTGGGCCGCAGGCGCTATCTACCGGAATTGGACAGCAGTAACCGCAACGTCCGCGAGGCGGCCGAACGGGCGGCGCTCAACGCGCCGATCCAGGGCAGTGCCGCCGACATCATCAAGGTGGCGATGATCAACGTCGACTTGGCGCTCAAGGACTCCGGGCTGACGTCGCGCATGCTGCTGCAGGTTCACGACGAGCTGCTGTTCGAGGTGGCCGAAGGGGAGCGCGAAGCGCTGGAGGCGCTGGTCAGGGAGAACATGGGCGGCGCCTACCCGTTGGACGTCCCGCTCGAGGTATCGGTCGGGTACGGGCGCAGCTGGGACGCCGCGGCGCACTAGTAAGCCGCGCATGATGTGGCGGCGCACTAGTAAGCCGCGCATGATGTGGCGGCGCACTAGTAAGCCGCGCATGATGTGGCGGCGCACTAGTAAGCCGCGCATGACGTGGCGGCGCACTAGGGGGTCGGGATGCGGTACTCGGCCAGCCAGGGCAGGCTCGAGGCGCCGGCCCTGGTGATCGTCACCCAGTACGCCTCCTCGTTCTGTAGCGCGTACACCCGCTCGTCGCCAAAGCCGCGGTCGATTCGGTCGCGCACGTAGGCGAGTTCGACCACCTGGGCGGCGAACTTCTTCACGCCCTTGCCCGCGGCGCGCCCGCCGTGGGCGGTCGCCGCGCGGATCGCGAGCTTGCGGTTGCGGATCGAGCCGAGCCACGTCGCCTCGTTGGCGGTGACGAGGCCGGCCGCCACCATCCCCGGCAGCTTGGCGGCGACGATTCGCTCCTCCCTGCGACGGCTGGCGACGGCGAGCCAGATCGCCAACCCGAAGATCGGCACCATCCACAGCAGGTAGACCAGGAAGTAGGCCTCGATGCTCACCATCGAGGAGCCGTTCCACAGGCCGTGCATGAGCACCGCGCCCAGGTAGCCGAGCAGGACGCAGCCGGCCTTGGCGAAGAAGTTCCGCCGGTTCAGCGCGAAGTACACCCCGATGGCGGTCATGGTGGTGAACAGTGGATGCGCGAACGGCCCCATGATCAGCCGCAGCCCCGCGGTCAGCAGTGCATCGCCGACGGATTCGCCGTTGGCAATGTAGAAGATGTTCTCCAACCAGGCGAAGCCAACCGCGGTGATGCCGGCGTAGACCAGGCAGTCGGTGAGCGTGTTGAGTTCGTTGCGCCGCCTGCCGGTCATCATGAGCAGCAGGAACAGGCCCTTCATGGCTTCCTCGATGATCGGCGCGCCGATCGCGACGGTTCCGAAGCTCGTCGTCTCCTCGGTGTCGCCGACGAATGCTCCGAACCAGACTTCGAGGATCACCGACACCACGACGGCGATCGAGGTGCCCCAGACGAACGCGAGGATCAGCAGTCGTGGCGGCTCCGGTTCGTACCGGTCCAACCAGATGTAGGCCAGCACGACGATCGTCATCGCCGCACTGGCCAGGACGAACCCGATCGCCGTTCCCACCGGGTTGACGGCGGTCAGCAGGATCACGATCAGTCCGGTGACGGTGCCCATGGCGATGATCGCGGCCAGAGGTGCTCCGACCTTGCGGACCCGGCGGGGCAGAGGCGGGAGAAACGGCTGCGGCGGCTGCGCTGACGGAGGCGTGGCGGGGTGGGACACTAGAGCAGGGTAGCGACCCGAGTTTGTCCAGCGTGTGCACAGTCGAGTAGGCTCATCGAGTACTCGTCTGTGCTTCATCGCGAGTCACATAAACAACAACTGTCCCTACGATTGAACCTGTCCGGAGCCATCCACCATATGCCAAGTCCCTCCATCACCTCGCCGCAAGTAGCCATCAACGACATTGGCTCGGCCGAGGACTTTCTCGCCGCGATCGACAAGACCATCAAGTACTTCAACGATGGCGACATCGTCGAGGGGACCATCGTCAAGGTGGACCGCGACGAGGTCTTGCTCGACATCGGTTACAAGACCGAAGGTGTCATTCCTTCCCGCGAACTCTCCATCAAGCACGACGTCGACCCCAGCGAGGTTGTGTCCGTCGGCGATGAGGTCGAGGCGCTGGTCCTCACCAAGGAGGACAAGGAAGGTCGTCTGATCCTGTCCAAGAAGCGTGCGCAGTACGAGCGCGCGTGGGGCACGATCGAGGAGCTCAAGGAAAAGGACGAGGCCGTCAAGGGCACCGTCATCGAGGTCGTCAAGGGCGGCCTGATCCTCGACATCGGTCTGCGCGGCTTCCTGCCCGCGTCGCTGGTGGAGATGCGTCGTGTCCGCGATCTGCAGCCGTACATCGGCAAGGAGATCGAGGCCAAGATCATCGAGCTCGACAAGAACCGCAACAACGTGGTGCTGTCGCGTCGCGCGTGGCTGGAGCAGACCCAGTCCGAGGTGCGCAGCGAGTTCCTCAACCAGCTGCAGAAGGGCGCCATCCGCAAGGGGGTCGTGTCCTCGATCGTCAACTTCGGCGCGTTCGTCGACCTCGGCGGCGTCGACGGCCTGGTGCACGTTTCGGAGCTGTCCTGGAAGCACATCGATCACCCGTCCGAGGTGGTTCAGGTGGGCGACGAGGTCACCGTCGAGGTTCTCGACGTCGACATGGACCGCGAGCGGGTGTCGTTGTCGCTCAAGGCCACTCAGGAAGACCCGTGGCGCCACTTCGCCCGCACCCACGCGATCGGCCAGATCGTGCCTGGCAAGGTCACCAAGCTGGTGCCGTTCGGTGCGTTCGTCCGCGTCGAGGAGGGCATCGAGGGTCTGGTGCACATCTCGGAGCTGTCCGAGCGCCACGTCGAGGTCCCGGACCAGGTGGTCCAGGTCGGCGACGACGCGATGGTCAAGGTCATCGACATCGACCTGGAGCGTCGCCGGATCTCGCTGAGCCTCAAGCAGGCCAACGAGGACTACACCGAGGAGTTCGACCCGTCGAAGTACGGCATGGCCGACAGCTACGACGAGCAGGGGAACTACATCTTCCCCGAGGGCTTCGACGCCGACACCAACGAATGGCTCGAGGGCTTCGAGAAGCAGCGTGACGAGTGGGAGGCCCGGTACGCCGAGGCCGAGCGCCGCCACAAGATGCACACCGCGCAGATGGAGAAGTTCGCGGCGGCCGACGCGGAGGCAGCCAGCAGGCCCGCCACCGCCAATGGCTCGTCGTCTTCGTCCTCCTCCTCCAGCTCGGGTGAGTCCTCCGGCGGCACGCTGGCGAGCGACGCTCAGCTGGCCGCGCTTCGCGAGAAGCTGGCTGGCAACGCCTAGCAACGACTGACAACGGAACTCCCCGGCTCCCAACGGAGCCGGGGAGTTTTGTCATGTGCACACGGCGCTGGCGATCTGACGGGTGTCGTCGAGCGGCCGGATCGCCCCCTGACAGACTGGGGCCATGCTTCGAATCGGACTCAGCGGCGGCATCGGGGCCGGCAAGTCGACCGTCTCCGCCGCGTTCACCGAATGCGGCGGGATCGTCGTCGACGGCGACGTGATCGCGCGCGAGGTCGTCGAACCAGGAACCGAGGGATTGGCCGCCCTGGTCGAGGCATTCGGCTCGGAGATCCTGCTGCCCGATGGTGCGCTCGACCGGCCGGCGTTGGCCGCGATCGCGTTCCCCGACGACGACAAGCGGGCGACGCTCAACGGAATCGTGCACCCACTGGTCGGCAAGCGACGCGCCGAGCTGATCGCCGCGGCACCCGAGGACGCGGTCATCGTCGAGGACATCCCGCTTTTGGTGGAGTCGCAGATGGCGCCGATGTTCCCACTGGTCGTGATCGTGCACGCGGACATGGAAACTCGGGTCACCCGCCTCGTCCAGCAACGCGGCATGCCGGAGGCCGACGCCCGCGCGAGAATTGCGGCCCAGGCCAGCGAGGAACAACGGCGCGCGGCGGCTGACGTGTGGCTGGACAACTCCGGCACCACCGAGGAGTTGACCGAACGTGCCCGCACGCTGTGGCACGACCGGATCCTGCCGTTCGCGCACAACGTCGCCGCGCGGGAACCGGCGCACCGCGCGCCCGCCGTCGTGCCGTATGACCCGACCTGGCCCGATCAGGCGCGGCGCATCGTCGCCCGGTTGAAGACGGCGTGCGGACATCGGGCCGTACGGGTCGACCACGTCGGGTCGACGGCCGTGCCGGGCCTGGCCGCCAAGGACGTCATCGACGTCCAGGTCACGGTGGCGTCGTTGGACGTCGCCGATGAACTCACCGATGCACTGCTAGCGGCCGGATATCCGCGGGTACCCGCCATCTGCGACGTCCCGAAGTCCGACGCGCGCAGTACGAATCCGGAATTCGACCACCGCGACGATCCGGCGTTGTGGCACAAGCGATATCACGCTTCGGCGGATCCCGGCCGGTCAACCCACGTGCACATTCGGGTCGACGGCTGGCCCAACCAGCAGTTCGCGCTGCTGTTCGTGGACTGGCTCAAGGCCAACTCCGCAGCGCAGGCCGAATACCTGGCGGTCAAGCGTGCCGCGGAGGCCGGTCATTCGACGGCTGCGCACTACGCCGATGCCAAGGAACCGTGGTTCCTCGACGCCTATCGCCGAGCCTGGGCGTGGGCCGACGCCACGGCGTGGCGGCCCCAACCGCCTTCGGACTAGGCGACCGGGGCGGGCTCGACCGGAGCGTTCGGATCGGCAGGCGGTGCGCCTTCGACGGGCGCAGGCACGTCCATCGGGGCGGTGTTTCCGGTCGGGAAGTTGGTCACCGTGCCGCAGCTGAGGACGCCGTACCCGGGATCGTTGCGCTGCGGCGTCAGACGGGGGGCGACGAACTGGTCGGCCTGCGCGACGATCTGGTCGTTCGCCAGGATCTCGCAGTGCAGGCTGGCTGAGTACGGCCACTGGATGGACACCTGCATGCCGGCCTTCTGCACGTCGGACACCACGCCCGTCGCCTCGAAGATCCGCCCCGGCACCATCGTCGGGTTCGCGGTGTTCACCTGGTCGTCGGCGATCGTGTAGTTGATGGTGGCGCCGCGTGACACCCCGTCGACCCGGGCCCGGTAGACCACGTTGTAGGGCCCGGGTCCGAGGTCCGGCACCTGCCCTTCTGGTGGCGGAGCGGGCGCATCGACCGACTGCTCGGTGGCATCGGGACTTGGCGGCAACTCGGGATCGGCGAGTGCGACACCCGAACCGAACTGCGCCGCGGACAGGAGGAGGGCGGCCGCCGCGACCGAGATCCGTCCACCCTTGGTGATGCTCATGACAGCCGACTTTACGCGCCCCGCCAGGTCAGGCGGATGTCGAGGGTAGCTAACCACCGGCCGAGGTCGTAGTCGTTCCGGGCCAGGCCGTCGATGGCGCGGGTCGCCGTGCGAACGGCGTGCTCGGCGGTTTCCGGCGTCAGCAGACCGTGCCGGGTCGCGGTCAGCAGCTCGTCGACGTCGGCCAGCACCACGCTCGCGCCGGTGCGGACGACGAGGTCGAGGTAGTGGTCCTCGGCGTGCCACGTGGTCGTCCCCGGCGCATAGCTGCCGACGTCGAGGTAGAAGTCCTGATCGCGCTCGTGGCCAGGGTTGAAGTGAAAGACGCTGGCGCGCAACCCGATCGACGGCAAGAGCCACGACTCCAGGTAGTGGAACTGGGCTCGGCCGGGGGTAGGCCGGGCCATGTACAGGCCCCACGGCTCGAGGGTGTAGACGTCGACGGCCCGCACGATCCCCTTGGGATCAGTGTTGGTGCGGGCGGTGAGATCGAAGGTCTCGTGTTTGGGCGGGTGGATGGGTTCCAGCATAGGAGGGGAGAGACTGGGGGAATCGCTGCTCGGCGGGCAGGAGCGAAGCGACCGGGGAATCGCCTCTGTCGGTGGTTGGTTCTAACCTGGTGAACATGGCATTCGCTACCGAACATCCCGTGCTGGCGCAGTCGGAGTACCGCGCCGTCGGTGAGATCGTGCGCGCGGGCGGCCAGTTCACGGTGGTCAGCCCGCACAGCCCTGCGGGCGACCAGCCGGCGGCCATCGAGGAACTGGAACGCCGCATCAAGGCGGGGGAGCGCGACGTCGTACTCCTCGGCGCCACTGGCACCGGCAAGTCGGCTACCACCGCGTGGCTCATCGAACGGCTGCAACGGCCCACGCTGGTGATGGCCCCCAACAAGACGCTGGCCGCACAGCTGGCGAACGAGCTGCGGGAGATGCTGCCGCACAACGCGGTCGAGTACTTCGTCTCGTACTACGACTACTACCAACCCGAGGCGTACATCGCGCAGACGGACACCTACATCGAGAAGGACAGCTCGATCAACGACGACGTCGAGCGGCTGCGGCACTCCGCCACGTCGAGCCTGCTGTCCCGCCGTGACGTTGTCGTGGTGGCGTCGGTGTCCTGCATCTACGGCCTCGGCACACCGCAGTCCTACCTGGACCGGTCGGTGGAGCTCAAGGTCGGCGACGAGGTGCCGCGCGACGGGCTGCTGCGGCTGCTGGTCGACGTGCAGTACAACCGCAACGACATGGCGTTCACCCGTGGATCGTTCCGGGTGCGTGGTGACACGGTCGAGATCATCCCGTCCTATGAGGAGCTCGCGGTTCGCATCGAGTACTTCGGCGACGAGATCGAGGCGCTCTACTACATGCACCCGCTGACCGGTGACGTGGTGCGCAAGGTCGACTCGCTCCGCGTCTTCCCCGCCACCCACTACGTGGCGGGTCCGGAGCGGATGGCCCACGCGATCTCGACCATCGAGAAGGAGCTCGAGGAGCGGCTGGCCGAACTCGAGGGTCAGGGAAAGCTGCTGGAGGCGCAGCGGTTGCGGATGCGGACCAACTACGACGTGGAGATGATGCGCCAGGTCGGCTTCTGCTCGGGCATCGAGAACTACTCGCGGCACATCGACGGCCGTCCGGCCGGGTCGGCGCCTGCCACCCTGATCGACTACTTCCCCGAGGACTTCCTGCTCGTCATCGACGAGTCGCACAACACGGTGCCGCAGATCGGTGGCATGTACGAGGGCGACATGTCGCGCAAGCGCAACCTGGTCGACTTCGGGTTCCGGTTGCCGTCGGCCGTCGACAACCGGCCGCTGACGTGGGAGGAGTTCGCCAGCCGGATCGGGCAGACCGTGTACTTGTCCGCCACCCCGGGCCCGTACGAACTCAGTCAGTCCGGCGGCGAGTTCGTCGAACAGGTGATCCGCCCGACCGGCCTGGTCGACCCCAAGGTGATCATCAAGCCCACCAAGGGGCAGATCGACGACCTGATCGGCGAGATCCGCAAGCGCACCGAACTCGACGAGCGCGTGCTGGTCACGACGCTGACCAAGAAGATGGCCGAGGATCTCACCGACTACCTGTTGGAGACCGGCATCCGGACCCGGTATCTGCACTCAGAAGTGGACACGCTGCGCCGCGTGGAGTTGCTGCGGCAGTTGCGGCTCGGCGAATACGACGTGCTGGTGGGCATCAACCTGCTGCGCGAGGGCCTCGACCTGCCCGAGGTATCGCTGGTCGCGATCCTCGACGCCGACAAGGAAGGGTTCCTGCGGTCCGCCCGCAGCCTGATTCAGACCATCGGCCGCGCCGCCCGCAACGTGTCGGGTGAAGTGCACATGTACGCCGACAAGATCACCGACTCGATGAAGCAGGCCATCGATGAAACCGACCGTCGTCGCGCCAAACAGGTGGCCTACAACGAGGCGCACGGGGTGGATCCGCAGCCACTGCGGAAGAAGATCGCCGACATCCTCGACCAGGTGTACCGCGAGGCCGACGACACCGATGCGACCGTCGAGGTCGGTGGATCTGGCCGCAACGCGTCGCGGGGCAGGCGCGCCCAGGGCGAGCCGGGCCGGGCGGTCAGCGCGGGTGTCATCGAGGGCCGCGACACCAGCAACATGCCGCGGGCCGAGCTTGCTGACCTGATCAAGGACCTCACCGCACAGATGATGGCCGCCGCGCGCGATCTGCAGTTCGAGTTGGCGGCGCGGTTCCGTGACGAGATCGCCGACCTCAAGAAGGAGCTGCGCGGCATGGATGCCGCCGGACTCAAGTAGCGGTACTTGATCTCAACCGTGGTTGAGCTCTTACGGTGGTGCGCGTGACTCAGACTGGTGCGGTGCCCACGGCAGGCTGGCGGGACCTCTTGGGTCCGAAGTACCTCGGGGCGTCGACCGTGCTCGCCGGTGGCGTCGCGCTGTACGCCACCAACGAGTTCCTCACCATCAGCCTGCTGCCGAGCGCGGTTGCCGAAATCGGCGGTCAGCGCTTCTATGCCTGGGTCACGACGGTGTACCTGGTGGCGTCGGTGGTCGCGGCCACGACGGTGAGCGCGACACTGGCCCGGCTCGGTCCGCGGTGGGCCTACCTCGGCGCGCTGAGCGTGTTCGGGGCAGGCAGCCTCCTCGCGGCGGCCGCGCCGAGCATGGAGCTCCTGCTGGTCGGGCGCACCGTGCAGGGCGCTGGCGGCGGCGTGCTCGCCGGATTGGGCTACGCGGTCATCAACGCGGCTCTGCCGCAATCATTGTGGACCAAGGCGTCGGCGGTCGTCTCGGCGATGTGGGGCGTCGGCACCCTGGCAGGTCCGGCCGCCGGTGGGCTGTTCGCCCAATTCGGTTCGTGGCGTTGGGCTTTCGGTGTACTCGCGATTCTGACGGTGATCATGGCGGTACTGGTGCCGTTCGCCTTGCCTGGACGTTCGTCGAACACCGGGCCTAGTCGGGGCAGCCGGATCCCGGTGTGGTCGCTGCTTCTGCTTGGGGCGGCGGCACTGGCGATCAGCGTGGCAGGCATTCCGCGCAACACCGCCCTGACCGCCGCGTTGCTGGCGGCAGGCGTTGCACTGGTCGCCACCTTCCTGGTCGTCGATCGCCGGACCGCGGCTTCGGTGTTGCCGCCCACCGCCTTTCGGCCGGGTCCGCTGAAGTGGATCTACCTCACGCTCGGGCTGCTGATGGCCGCGACGATGGTGGACATGTACGTTCCGCTGTTCGGCCAGCGGCTGGCTCATCTGGTGCCCGTGGCGGCGGGATTCCTCGGTGTCGCCCTTTCGGTCGGATGGACGGTGGGCGAGATCACCAGCGCATCGCTGACGAAGCCGCGGATCGTCGTGCGGACCGTGGCGGTGGCGCCGCTCGTGATGGCCGCCGGTCTCGGACTCGCCGCGGTGAGTCAGTTCGAGGACGCGCCCGTCGGCGTGATCGCGGTGTGGGTGGTCGCGCTGATCGTCACCGGCACCGGCGTGGGCATGGCCTGGCCGCACCTGTCGGCATGGGCGATGGGTTCGGTCGACGACCCCGAGGAGGGCGGCACGGCCGCAGCGGCCATCAACACCGTCCAACTGATCTGCGGGGCGTTCGGTGCCGGGTTGGCCGGTGTGGTGGTCAACCTGACCGACCGGGGCGACGCGACCGCCGCGCGGTGGCTGTTCGCGATCTTCGCCGGCCTCGCGGTGATCGGCACGCTCGCCTCCGTCCGCGCCACTCGGGCCGGCCGGCAGGACTGAGCACCGCTCAGTCGGGGTCCTCGTCGAGCTGGCGGATCGCCGTGACGCCGTCGATTCCGGCCAGGACGGCGGGTGCCTGCAGAATTCCGGTCCCCGATAGGGTGAGCATGACTCCCGACTGACCCGGCGCGGCGCCGAGCGGTTCGCCGGGCGGATCGGCGGCCAGTTCGGTCAGCTGCCACTGCCTGCGCTCGCACGCCTGCAGAAGCGCCGTCATCACGCCGCGCTCCTCGGCGTAGGTGACGTGCAGCCGCGTCGAACCGCTGAGCCTGGACGCCAGTCGTCGGGCGATCGGCATGAACCCCAGCACGATGAGGAAGTGCATGGCGGTGACGGTGCACGCGAGCAGCAGCAGGCCCGAGCCCGCCGCCATGCCGATGGCCGCGGATTCCCAGACCGACGCTGCGGTGGTCAGACCGTGCACCGAACCGCGGCGGAAGATGATGATCCCCGCCCCGAGAAAGCCGATGCCGGTGACGATCTGCGCGGCGACCCGGGACGGATCGACCACCACCAGACCGTCGACCAGCACGTCCGAGAAGCCGTACTTGCTGACGAGCAGGATCAACGCCGCCGCCGTGCCGACGATGGTCTGGGTGCGCAATCCGGCACTCTTGCCTTGGATCTCGCGTTCGATGCCGATGAGCGCCGTCAGCCCGAACGCGACGAACAACTCGATGATCTGCCGGGTGCCTTGGCCGGGGCCGCCGAAGAACGCCGGATCGGCGAGCCAGAGGTGCATGGGTAAGAAGTTATCGCGGATTTCGGGTCATCCGATGACTCTTCGCGCTCACTCGAGTCGATACAGCAGAGAACACGATTCGAGAGGAAGTCGAATGACAGCGATCGATGCCGCACCAACCGCGTTCCCTGAGGTCGCCACCCGCGAGGCATGGCTCGTCGAGCGGCGCAGGCTGCTGGCCCGCGAACGTGAGGTCACCCATCTGCGGGATGCCGTCAACGCCGAGCGTCGCAGGTTGCCGATGGTGAAGGTGGTGAGGGACTACGTCTTCGAGGGCCCCGATGGTGAAGTGCGGCTGCTCGACCTCTTCGAGGGCAGGCCGCAGCTCTACATCCACCACTTCATGTGGATCGACGCCGTGGACCGGGGTTGCCCCAGTTGCACTGCCGCTGCCGACCTGACGTTCACCGAGGGGGATCGGGCCCTGCTGGCTGGCAGGGGCGTCACGTTCGCCTGCGTGTCCCGCGCGCCGTACGCCAGCATCGCGAGGTATCGCGACGAGCACGGCTGGACGTTCCCGTGGTATTCGTCGCGCGACGGCGGCTTCACGTACGACTTCCACGTCACCCTCGATCCTGCCCGCGCGCCAATCGAATACAACTACAAGTCGCTCGACGAACTGCACGCCGACGGTTGGACCGACGACGACCTGCGCGGTGACATGCCGGGTGCCAGTGTGTTTCTGCGGCGCGGCGACGAGGTGTTCCACACCTACTCGGCGTACACGCGCGGGCTCGACCATTCCGCGCCCGGGTATCCGTTCCTCGACCTCACCCCCTACGGACGGCAGGAGGCGTGGGAGGACTCGCCGGCGGGTTGGCCACAGGACGGGAACGCCGCGGGCGTTCCGCTGGAGTAGCGATCAGCGGGAGCGAAACACTGGGCAGGCATCGGCCGCGCTGGCATCGTCATGGGCACCGCGGGTGTGGCTGAGTGGTCAGGCACCGGCCTGCAAAGCCGTTTACACGGGTTCGAATCCCGTCATCCGCTCGCGTGCTAGAGGACTGCGGTAAAGGGTCCCAGCAGTTGCCAATTCGGCTCGGACGCGTCGTTGAACACGGCGCCAAGGCCTCTACCCGTCGAGGTGTACGTCGCCCCTGGGCGGTAGGGCACGGACACCGTGGCGGTGGCCATGTCTCGGGCTTGCGAGCACTGAGTGGGTGCGTCGGCTGGCTGGACGCATACGACGCTGATCCGGGGTGTGAAGGGGCCGGCGCAGCCCGTCGGAGTGACCGTGGCGGTCACCGTGTCGGCTCCTTCGACCGGCACCACCTGTGGTGGCGACAGTTCGAACGCGCAAAGTGTGCCGGGGGGTGGTGGCGCTGCGTGCGCGCTGGCTTGGCCGGCGATGCCTGCCAGCGCGAGGATCGAGGCCACCCAGAGAACCATTGCGGGCCGGTTCATTCCTGGATGGTAAATCAGAACGCTAGCCGGCGGGGCTGGGTGGCGGAGCTGCTGCAGGCGGAGCACTGCCAAGCCGTGGGACGAGGAACGTCCCGAGCTGACCGAGCACGCTGCTGGGCGACGCGGTCGTCGGCGCGCAACCCTGCGAGCAGTCGGTCAACTGCCACGGTTGGCAGTCCCTGGTGGTGAACGTGGTGTCGGTCGCGTCAATCTGCACGACCTGCGCCTTCTTGGTCATCGCATTGTCGACGAGGCTGTCGCCGTTCTTCCGCTTCCAGGAACAGACGCCGTTTTCGATCGGGCCGGCCGAGCTGTACGTGCCCGGCACGATGTCGGTGCCGACCTTGTACGTGCCGTTGGCGTCGATGGTCGTCTTGGGTGCGGGCGACGGGGGAGCCGGTTCGGCATGGGCGATTCCGCCGGAGGCGCAGAAGCCGGCGACCGTCAGCGCGGCAGCAACGGCCGTTGCCTTCGTAGACCACATGGCGACCAGCTTAGACGACCTAAACACCGCACGGAAAATTGTCGAACCACCCAACTTCGGTGTTGCCACCGCTGGCGTACGTAATCGGCACTGGCGCAACGCTTCTGGGGTGAAAACAAGGGAGTTCCTGGCGTGCCGGTCTCTGAAGCGCCACTGCGCGGCAACGGTTTCATAACCGCCTCAAATATCACTTGTGCAACAGCAGTAACACGATACGTTCTGTGAGAGGCATTTCGGCTTCGGGAACCGTTGAGGTAGGCATGTCGCGCACGACCAATCGCGTGGTCATCACGGCCATGGCGACGGCAGGGCTGTTTTGTCCTGTCATCATTCTGGGCCCCAACGCAACGGCGGTTCCGGCGACGAGCCCCGGTGTGCCGTGCCTCGACATCGTGCAGCAGTTCGCTGCGTCACCGCCCAGCGCTGCGGAAGTGCAGGATGCTGCCTCCGCGGCGCTCACCAACGTGTTGCCCGAGGCGCCGCCACCGGCGGCCGTTCCCATCGACGTCGTGACACCGGCACTGGCGCCGGCGGCACCGCCACCGCCCGTCGAAGCGGCTCCGCTCGTCGATGCCGCGGGGCTCGTGCCACCGGCTCCCGTCGCGGCGCTGGCCGCCCCGATCGCCGATGCCGCCGGTGTGGGCGCGCCATTCGCCGCCGCAGCCCCTGCGGCCGCGGTTCCGCCCGTGCCCGTCGTCCTTCCGCCCGCCATCGCGCCGCCGGTGGCGATCCCGCCCGCGATTCCGGCTGCGCCGATCGCGGACATGGCCGGTGTGGCGCCGCCGCCACCCCCCGTCGAGGCCGTACCGCCGCCGGCTGCGCCCCTCGCCGAAGCCGCGGCTGTCGCGCCGCCACCGGAAGCCGTGCCACCCCCGCCGCTGCCCGCAGCACCCCCGCCGCCGCCCGTCGCGCCCATCGAAGCCGTCCCACCACCGCCGCCGGCCCCGCTGCTGCCCATCGAAGCGGCACCCCCGGTGGCCGCCCCGTTAGCCGACTCCGCCGGTGTGGTTCCGCTGGCTGCGCCCGGTGCGGAAGCTGCCTCGGCGGCCGCCGCCGCTCCGATGGCCGAGGCCGCTGCGCTGGCGGTCCCGCCCGTGCCTCCCGTTCCGGTGGTGCCCATCGGCGGGCTCGGTGGCGTGCCTGCGCCGGTCGGCGTCGTACCGTCCATTCCGGTCGCGTCAGCGGTACCCGACTTCGGCCTTCCGCTGCCAAGCACGCTGCCCATCCCGACGGATCTGGTTTGCGAGGGCACGGCCTGGTCGGCACATCGGAACGCGGGCGGTGGCGCGGGCTCGGCCATCGCGGTGCCTCGACGCGACGATTGGTGACCGTTTGCCCTGCGGCATGATGCCGAGGTGACCTTCAGCTCGCCGTCCCTGTCCGACATCGTCGCCACGTTGCAGGTCGATCAGGTCGGCGACGACGACTTCGTGGCCGCTCAGTTGGACAACGCCGTCCATCACATCGTCGGCGGTCACATCGCAGGGCAGGCCCTCATGGCGGCCAGTCGCACGGCGCCCGGCCGCACGCCGCACAGCGTGCACGTCTATTACCTGCGGGCCGGTGACGCGCGACGTCCCGTGCAGTTCAACGTCATTCGGTCCAGGGACGGTGGCACCCTGTCCACCCGGCAGGTCACCGCCCGCCAGGACGGCGAGGTGCTGCTCGAAGCGCTCGCATCGTTCAGCACCCCCGTCGACGGTGACGGCCATCAACTGCCGATGTCCGATGTGCCCGACCCGGATTCATTGCCGCCGGTGCAGGAGCAACTGGCGTCCTACGCCGACGAGCATCACGGGCATTGGGTCCGTCCCCAGCCGTTCGACCTGCGCTACGTCGATCCGCCGCCCAGGCTTGCCCTCGAGCTGCCCGCGCCGTCGCCGAGAATCCGGATGTGGTGGCGGCCAACCGAACCCGTTCCGGACGACGGCGTGCTCCACAGCTGTCTGATGACCTATCTGTCGGGCACCACGATGCTCGAGACGGCGATCACCATGCGGCGCGCCACGCCCATGACGACCTTCTCGGCGTTGATCGACCACGCGCTCTGGTTTCACCGGCCGGTCGACCTGTCCGACTGGGTGCTCTCGGATCAGTTCTCGCCCAGCGGAATTGGCGGCCGCGGGTTGGCCAGCGCCACCATGTACAACCGCGCCGGCCAGCTGGTCTGCATCGCGAACCAGGAACTGTACTTCGGCCGAACGCGGTCGGATTAGGCGTCGTCTTGCACCGACCGGCCGTCCCATCGCTTGACCCCTGGAAGGACGATGTCCAGTAGCTCGAGGGCCCGGGACACGGTCTGGTCGACGACGTCGTCGAGCGATGTCGGCAAGGCGTAGAACGCGGGGACGGGCGGCATGATGATCGCCCCGTTCGTGGTCGCCCGCGCCATCAGATCGATGTGTCCGGCATGCAACGGCGTCTCGCGCAGCATCAGAACCACCCGCCGGCGCTCCTTCAGGCAGACGTCGGCCGCGCGGACCACGAGTTCGTCGTTGTAGGAGTTCGCGATGCCGCTCAGTGTCTTCACGGAGCACGGTGCAACGAGCATTCCCGTGGTGACGAACGAACCCGATGCCACCGCCGCGCCGATGTCACGGGGGTGATGCTCGTGGTTGGCGAGCGCACGGACGTCGTCGGGCCGGTAGGAGGTCTCGTGGGCGATCGTCCGCTGAGCGGACGGCGTGATGATGAGGTGGGTCTCGACGTCGTCCACGGCCTTGAGCAATTCGAGCGCCCGCACGCCGTAGATGGCTCCCGACGCTCCGGTGATCGCCACGATGATTCTCTTCATGCGTCTACTCCTTGCCGAATCGGGCTGCGGCAGCGGCGATGACCGCGATCGCGGTGTGCTCGTCCTCGCCTGGCTCCCGGCCGGCGCTCTCGCGTACCACGACGTGCATGGCCGCCGTTGCCCGTTCATCGGCAGTTCCCGGTGCCGCCGATGCGTCCACCCCCGCGACGAATCGGGCGAGTTCGTCGAGTTCGATCATCTCGGCGTCCAGCTCGACGGCCTTGACTCGTTCCCGCAGCGTCGTCGTCGCCGGATTCGGGGCGGGCGATGGACCGTCAACGAGACGCCGCCGCAACGCGCGGAGTGGCCGGACCACTTCGTGATGCCACTGGAGCGTCCGGCTGCGCGCGCCTTCGAGCTCGTGGCCGGTGAAGGCCGACCCGCGTGCCGCCCCGACGTACGCGGCGGCCAGGAGCACGTTGACGTCGAGGCCACAGCGATCTTGCAGGAGGATACACGCCGGCGACACGCCGTCGACGCCGTGGACGTCCAGCGCAAAGCGGACGAAGTCTGGATCCGCGGCCATCACAGGTCGTTCGCGTGGCACGGGCCCATTGCCGAGGCGGATCTGGCAAGGTACATCTTGTCTTTGCTGGCCACCACGCAAGAGTATGGGGCATAACGTCGTGCCGTTCCAGGATTTTCGAGAGTTCCTCGATGCGCTGCGCTCTCGCGGTGAGCTGATCGACGTCGACCGGCCGGTGGCGCTCGAACTCGAGGTGGCCAAGGCGATGCGCAAGAGCGCCTCCGTCTCGGGCCCGGCCGTCGTGTTCACCCAGAACGGCACCCAGTTCCCACTAGTCGGCGGCGTCTACAACTCGAACGCCAAGGCACTCATCGCGTATGGCTGTAGCGAGGAGAACGTCTTCGACGAGATCGTGACCCGTCTGAGCACCCGCATTCCGCCGACGTACGTCGACGACGGTCCCGTGCACGAGAACGTGATCCTCGGTGACGACATCGACCTGTCGATCCTGCCGGTCCCGCGGTACAGCCCCGACGACGGCGGTCCGTACATCACGCCGGGTTTCGTGGTCAGCCACGACCCCGAGACCGGCGTCCCGGACATCGGTCACTACCGCTGCGAGATCATCGACTCTCAGACGATGTCGCTGATGGCTGCGCCCAGTCACCGGTTCGCGAAGAACCAGGCCAAGGCAAAACTAATGGGCCAGAAGACGTTTCGCGCATCGCTGGTCATCGGCGTCGATCCCATGATCGCCTACTCCTGCCCGATCCAGGTGCCGGAGGACACCAACGACTGGGAGGTCGTCGGCGGCATGCGCGGCGCAGCAGTCGAGCTCGTCAAGTGCCGCACGAACGACGTGTGGGTGCCCGCGCACGCCGAGGTGGTCATCGAGTTCGAGGTCGACTTCACCCAGACAGTCGACGAGGGGCCACTTGGCGAGTACACCGGCTACTACACGCCCGCGTCACCGAAACCCGTTGTCCGGCCGACCGCCATCACCCATCGCACCGGTGCGTACTTCCAGGCCCTGCTGACCGGCAGACCCACCACCGAGAACCACATCCTCAAGCAATTGTCGTTCGAGGCGTCGTTCTACGACATGTTCCGTCAGCAGTTTCCGACCGTGACGGCGGTGGCGATCCCGCCGTCGGGCGGCGTCTACTTCCGATTGATCATCGCCATGACGCCGCGGTATTCGGGCGAGGCGCGCAGCGCGATCCTCGCGGCGATGGGCAGCAACCTGCGACCGAAGATGGTGGTCGTGGTCGACCCCGACATCGACGTGCACGACTCGGAACAGGTCGAGTGGGCGATGGCCTTCCGCACCCAGCCGGCACGTGACGTGATCATCGTGGACAGCCTGCCCGGCGGACCGCTCGACCCGACGGCCGACGAGTCGCTGCCCGCGGACCAGCGCACCGGTTCGGCGATCGGCATCGACGCCACCTATCCCTACGGCACGGTGATCAAGAAGGTGGGTGACCTCTGCGGGCCGGCGTCGGAGGAACACGGCGGTCACGTCGTCGAGGTCGCCGACGTCCCCGGCTGGCGCGACTACGACTTTCCCGAACTCGACGCGAGGTAGGAGGGGACATGCCCGACATCGATCACGAGATCAAGATCGACGCCACACCCGACGAGGTGTTCACGGCCTTGACGACGCTGGCCGGCGTCAAGGGCTGGCATGCGCCGTCCGCGACGGGAAGCGGAGAGGTCGGCGGCGAATGGGCGTTCTCGTACTCCGACCATCCCGAATTCCGTTGGCAGGTGGTCGCTTCGGAGCCGGTGAGCGGGGTGCAATGGCGGTGTACCCGCGGGCCGGGGGACTCGGTCGGCACCACGGCAACGTTCACCATCGCCCCTGCTGGCGAGCGGACCCTGTTGGAGCTCCAACACGCTGGCTGGCCCGGTACCCATGGCAACTTCCGCAAGTGCAACACGACGTGGGGCGTCCTACTCCACCACCTACGCGATTACGTCGAGACCGGCGCCGCCGCACCGGCATTCGAGTAAGGACCCCAATGCCACAGCAGAGCCTCAGCGAATTCGTCGACGACATGGAGAAGGCGGGCCTCCTCGTCCGCATCAAGGAGGAGAAGCGGGTCGACGAGCTGCCCGCCGTCATGGAGGCCAACCCGCTGACCGCGGTGCTGGTGGAGAAGGTCACCGATTGTGAGTTCCAGTTCCTGGCCAACGCCTACTCCAATCAGGATCAGACGGCGTGGGCACTCGGCTGCGACAAGAGCGAAACTGGCCGTCGGATGGTCGAACTCGGCAAGGGTCGGATCAAGCCCACGGTCGTCGACACCGCACCGTGCAAGGAGGTGATCCTCACCGGTGACGACGTCGACCTGACGCGGCTACCGCTGTTCCTCCACCATGACCGCGACGGCCACGCCTACACCAACGACAACCTGGTGGTGACCAAGCACCCAGATACCGGCGTCTACGACTGGGGCATCTACCGCAGCATGTTCCGGACGAAGAACGAGAAGCTGTTCGACATGACGTGCACCTCGCACCGCGCCCGCCTGAATGCCCAAGCGGCACAAGCCAAGGGGCACAACCTCGAGCTGGCGATCGTGCTCGGTGGCCCGTTGGTGGACAAGGTGGCCGCGCTGACGGGCGTACCTCCGGGCACCGACGACTTCGAAGTGCTCGGCAGCTTCTACGGCCACCCCGCGGAGCTGGTGAAGTGCGAGACCATCGACCTGCTGGTGCCGGCCAACGCCGAAATCGTGATCGAGTGCGAGCTGATGGCGACGGAGGGATTGACCCACGACGAGGGCCCGTACGGCGAGTTCACCGGGATGTATGGCGGCGGCATCAAGGCCAACTTCCGGGCCGTCGTCAAGGCGATGACGTTCCGCAAGGGCGGCATCTTCCAGCACGCGACCATCGGTGGGTTGCACCCTTGGTACACCGACAACATGCTCCAGCTGCCCATGATCGAGTCCGACCTGTACGGAGGGCTCGCCATGGCCGGAATCGACGTCAAGGAAGTTCGCGCACCGCTTGGCGGGTTGTCGAACATCGCGTACGCGAAGATCAAACCGCGCGGCGCAGGCGACTCCAAGCAGGCGCTCGGGGTGATGCTGACGTGCTCGAAGCAGGGGCTTCCGAAGATCGCGATGGTCTTCGACGAGGATGTCGACATCTGGGACGACAATGCCGTGCAGTTCGCGATGGCGTTCCGGTACATGCCCCACCTCGACACCGTGACCATTCCGAACGGCAACACGATGACCGTCGACCCGATGATCGCCGAAGACGCGGCACCGGGCACCGCATCGAAGATCGGTTTGGACTGCACCATCCCGATCAGCCCGAAGTTCAACAAGAGCCACTTCGACCGCAGCACCGTGTTCGAACTCGGCGATCCACCGCCAGATGTCGTCGTCATGTCGGAGGCGGAATTGACGCTCGACATGGCTGCGCTCATCCGCGAAGCTCCCCGCACGTGGAAGGAAATCCTCCAGCACTACAACGGGCAGCCGTACCGCGCCGTCTACGGCGCATTCAGCAATCTTCGGCATCAACTCGGACGCTGCGACGACGAACCGTGGTACCGCTACACGTTCTCCGACACCGACTTTGCGGTGAAGGTCGAGGAAACCGAACCGCACAACTTCGACCCCAGGCACCGCCCCTGAACCGGGGGAGCAGCGAAACCTGCTGGCGTCGAACGTGATTGCGGTAATTGGCATGGCCGTAACATGACGCACGTCACGCAGGCGCGTGCGCTGCGACGACGCCGGAATGCCGTGCTGCCCGTAGGTTTGGTCACGACATCGGGTTTGAGCACTGCACAACGGGTTACCATCATGGCCGGTAGAACGCACGATGCCGCGTCAGCCGAGCGAATGCGTGTCAGCGAATCGACCCCCGCCTGAGGGGTGACGCGTTACTGTCTCGGGTGGCGTTGCAAACGACACTTGGAGGGCATGCATGAGCGGCTATCAGACCGTGGTGGTTGGCACGGACGGCTCGGATTCGTCGCTACGCGCGGTGGATCGGGCCGGTGCGATCGCTGCCGGGTCGGGCGCCAAGCTGATCGTGGCGACGGCGTACTTCCCTCAGAGCGAGGATCAGCGCGCGGCCGACGTCCTCAAGGACGAGGGCTACAAGATGTCCGGCAACGCCCCCATCTACGCCATCCTGCGTGAGGCGAGGGACCGGGCCAAGGCTGCCGGCGCGGGCTCGGTGGAGGAGAAGGCCGTCGTCGGTGCTCCCGTTGACGCCCTCGTAGAACTCGCCGAGCAGGAGCACGCGGATCTGCTCGTCGTCGGCAACGTCGGCCTCAGCACCATTGCCGGCCGCCTGCTCGGGTCGGTGCCCGCGAACGTGGCGCGTCGCTCGAAGACCGACGTCCTCATCGTCCACACGTCCTGACGGTCGCGTAAGGGGCTACCAGCCCCGCTTCCTCCACTCGTCGAGGTGCGGACGCTCCGCACCCAGCGTGGTGTCATCGCCGTGGCCCGGATACACCACGGTGGAGTCCGGGTAGACGTCGAAGACGCGGGTCGTCACGTCGCCGAGCAACCGTTCGAAGTCACCGGGCTGCCATGTCTTGCCGACGCCACCGGGAAACAGGCAGTCGCCGGTGAACAGCTGGACCGCGTCGCCGGCTGCGGGCCCGGCCAGTGCGAGCGCCACCGAGCCTTCGGTGTGCCCCTGGAGGTGGATGACGTCGAAGCTCAGCTCGCCGACTCGGATGGTGTCGCCGTTGGCGAGGATCCGGTCGGGTTTGACGGGGAGCGGTTCGGCGTCGAGCTGATGGGCCGCCGTCGGGGCGCCGGTGGCCTCGACCACTTCGGCCAGCGCCTTCCAGTGATCGGGGTGCTGATGGCTGGTGACGATCAGCGTCAGTTTGGGCGCGTGTCGTTCGATCAGCTCGAGCAGGGTCGCGGCGTCGTTGGCGGCGTCGATGAGTAGCGTCTCGCCGGTCTGGGAACACGTGATGAGGTAGGCGTTGTTGTCCATCGGGCCGACGGATGCCTTAACGATCGACGCCCCGGGGAGGGTGCGGCGTGCGGCGGTGCCGGGTTCGACGTGGCCTGTGTAGTTGTCATCGACGACGCTCATGTCAGCCACGGTAACGGGCTTGGCGGGGGACTTGTCGGTGGGTGGACATAGCATGGCCGTGGATAGCTTTCTGCGGGTCGGAGAGCAGTACGGGACCGGGAGAGGGATCAGTTGGCAGACCGCCTGATCGTCAAGGGTGCACGCGAGCACAACCTGAGAGGCATCGATCTTGATCTGCCCCGCGATGCACTGATCGTCTTCACCGGCCTGTCCGGATCCGGCAAGTCGTCGCTGGCGTTCGACACCATCTTCGCGGAGGGCCAGCGCCGGTACGTGGAGTCGCTGTCGGCCTACGCCCGCCAGTTCCTCGGCCAGATGGACAAGCCGGACGTCGACTTCATCGAGGGCCTGTCACCCGCGGTGTCGATCGACCAGAAGTCGACCAACCGGAACCCGCGCTCGACCGTCGGCACCATCACCGAGGTCTACGACTACCTGCGTCTGCTGTACGCGCGGGCAGGCACTCCGCACTGCCCGGTGTGCGGCGAGCGGATCGCCAGGCAGACCCCGCAGCAGATCGTCGACCAGGTGCTCGCGATGGACGAGGGCATCCGGTTCCAGGTGCTTGCGCCCGTGGTCCGCACCCGCAAGGGCGAGTTCGCCGACCTCTTCGACAAGCTGAACAGCCAGGGCTACAGCAGGGTGCGGGTCGACGGCGTGGTTCACCCACTGACCGAGCCGCCGAAGCTGAAGAAGCAGGAGAAGCACGACATCGAGGTGGTCGTCGACCGCCTGACCGTGAAGACCAGCGCCAAGCAGCGGCTCACCGACTCGATCGAGACCGCACTCGGCCTCGCCGACGGCATCGTCGTGCTCGAGTTCGTCGACCGCGAGGACGACCATCCGCACCGCGAGCAGCGTTTCTCCGAGAAGCTGGCCTGCCCCAACGGCCACCCCCTGTCGGTCGACGACCTCGAGCCGCGGTCCTTCTCGTTCAACTCGCCCTACGGCGCCTGCCCCGAGTGCACCGGCCTCGGCATCCGCAAGGAGGTCGATCCCGACCTGGTCGTGCCCGATCCCGACCTGACCCTCGCCGAGGGCGCCATCGCGCCGTGGGCGATGGGCCACACCGCCGAGTACTTCACCCGCATGTTGTCCGGGCTCGGCGAGGCGTTGGGGTTCGACGTCGACACCCCGTGGCGCAAGCTCCCGCTGAAGGCGCGCAAGTCCATCCTCGAGGGATGCGACGAGCAGGTGCACGTCAAGTACAAGAACCGCTACGGACGTACCCGGTCCTACTACGCGGACTTCGAAGGCGTGATGGCGTTCCTGCAACGCCGCATGGAGCAGACCGAATCCGAGCAGATGAAGGAACGCTACGACGGCTTCATGCGCGACGTACCGTGCCCAGTCTGTGAGGGCACCCGGCTCAAGCCGGAGATCCTGGCCGTCACGCTCGCGGCGGGCGATTACGGCGACATGTCCATCGCGAAGGTCTGCGAACTCTCCATCGCCGACTGCTCGGACTTCCTCAATGCGCTCACCCTCGGTCACCGCGAACAGGCGATCGCCGGTCAGGTGCTCAAGGAGGTGCAGTCCCGGCTCGGCTTCCTGCTCGACGTCGGGCTCGACTACCTGTCGCTGTCCCGGGCGGCGGGGACGCTGTCCGGCGGTGAGGCGCAACGCATTCGGCTCGCCACCCAGATCGGCTCGGGGCTCGTCGGCGTGTTGTACGTGCTCGACGAACCGTCGATCGGCTTGCACCAGCGCGACAACCGCAGGCTGATCGACACCCTGGTGCGGCTGCGCGACCTCGGCAACACGCTGATCGTCGTCGAGCACGACCTCGACACCATTGCGCACGCCGACTGGGTGGTCGACATCGGCCCGGCGGCCGGTGAGCACGGCGGTCGCATCGTGCACAGCGGCACCTACGCCGACCTGCTCAACAACCCCGAATCCATCACCGGCGCTTACCTTTCCGGCAAGGAGACCATCGAGGTCCCTGCGATCAGGCGGCCCATCGACCGCAAGCGTCAGCTGACCGTCATCGGTGCCCGCGAGCACAACCTGCGCGAGATCGACGTGGCGTTCCCGCTCGGCGTCCTGACCTCCGTCACGGGGGTCTCGGGTTCGGGCAAGTCGACCCTGGTCAACGACATTCTGGCGTCCGTGCTGGCCAACAAGCTCAACGGTGCGCGTCAGGTACCCGGCAGGCACACCAGGATCAACGGGCTCGACCAGGTCGACAAGTTGGTTCGCGTCGACCAGTCGCCGATCGGTCGGACCCCGCGCTCCAATCCGGCCACCTACACCGGGGTCTTCGACAAGATCCGGACGTTGTTTGCCGCCACCACCGAGGCCAAGGTGCGGGGTTATCAGCCGGGGCGGTTCTCGTTCAACGTCAAGGGCGGCCGTTGTGAGGCATGCTCCGGCGACGGCACCATCAAGATCGAGATGAACTTCCTTCCTGACGTATACGTGCCGTGCGAGGTCTGCCATGGCGCCCGGTACAACCGGGAAACTCTCGAGGTGCACTACAAGGGCAAGACCATTTCCGAGGTGCTCGACATGTCGATCGAGGAGGCCACCGAGTTCTTCGAACCCATCTCGTCGATCCACCGGTACCTCAAGACGCTGGTCGACGTCGGTCTCGGTTACGTCAGGCTCGGGCAGCCTGCACCGACGCTGTCCGGTGGCGAGGCGCAGCGGGTCAAGCTGGCCTCCGAGCTGCAGAAGCGCTCCACCGGGCGCACCGTGTACATCCTCGACGAGCCGACCACCGGTCTGCACTTCGACGACATCCGCAAGCTGTTGAAGGTCATCAACGGCCTCGTCGACAAGGGCAACACGGTGATCGTCATCGAGCACAATCTGGACGTGATCAAGACGTCGGACTGGATCGTTGACATGGGGCCCGAGGGGGGCGGCGGTGGTGGCACGGTCGTGACAGCTGGCACGCCCGAGGACGTCGCGTCCGACGCGAGCAGCTACACGGGGAAGTTCCTCGCCGAGCTGCTCGACATGCCCGCGCCCAAGAAGAAGCGGCGCAAGGTCAGCGCCTAGCCCTTCGACAGCGGCTAGCCCTTCGACAGCGGCGACGGGAAGCGGGGGTTGATCCGCACCCCGCTCAGCCACTCGGTTAGCTCGTCTGCCTTGCGCGCCAACGCCTTGGCGGTCCTCGCCCCGACGTCCTCGAGCAGTTGCAGCACCACGCGCCCGTCGGCGTCCTGACGCCACCCGCCGACCACCCGCCCGTCACACCATGCGGTCGGCCCGGCGTTGCCGTTGCGGTCGAATACCTGGCCGCGATGCTCGCCGAGGTACCAGTCGCGGTCCTGCCATCCCATCGTGGTGACGTCGAGGCCAGGAAGCAACGCGCACCAGCGGGCGGGTGCGGATTCGGGCTCGAGGTCGTCGGGCAGCACGTAGCCGGTCACGCCGTCCATGTCGACCTCGACGGCCTCCACGTCGCGCAGTCCGTCCCTGGCCCACGTCAGCGTGTTGCCGAACCACCACTTCACGTCATTGACGGTCGCGGGCCCGAACGTGCGCAACCAGGCGCGGATCATGAATTCCCGTGCGGCTTCTGCGGCCGTCGGCTGCGCGGCTGCGCCCAGCCAACTCGGCGCCGACGCCCAGCGCGGACGCGACGTGGTCCAGGTGCCCTCGTTCGGCCCGCGGACGAGGAAGCCCTCCACGGCCAGCACGGTCAACACCCGTGGTGAGACGGGAGTCGCTCCGCCCCAACTCTTTCCGGGCGCCGGGTCGTGGTTTCCCGCCAACTCCGGTAGGGCGGCACGAAGTTCCCGAGCACTCGCCGGGCCATGTTCGGCGATGTAGCCGAGCACCGCCTTCGACGCGAGGCCCAGCCATGCCTCACCGTCGTCGGCGATGCCCGCCTTCTCCACGTCGGCGATGAGCCTGCGACGTTCGTTGGCCGCCACCCGATCGCTGGCGGCGGCCTGGACCGCGGGCAGGTCACGGGCGTTGAGCACCCACAACGTGCGGCGCATCGCGAGATGCTTGACCACCGAGCGGTCCTGGTAGAGGGCGGCATCCAGGTCCTCGACCTGGAATCCGGGCATCCGCGCCCACAGCGAGAGGTACGGAGTGGCCGGATCGGTGGCGTGCAGTCCGACCAGCTGTGACGTGATCTCCGCGATGGATCCGCCTGCCGACGCGGTGGCCAGCAGGTGACGCCGCCCCAGCCGGGCCCGCCGTTCGTCGACGGAGAAGGAGCGCACCGTCAGGCTGGGCCGGACTCGGGGCCGGTCTCGTCGCGCATCGACGCGCGGATCTGCTCCATCCGCTTGATGGCGGCACGCTGACGGGCGTCGTACTGCTCCTCGACGGTCCGGCCCTCCGGCGTCTCGGCGGCCAGTTCGGCCGCCCCGATCGCCGTGCCGTACCGCGTCTCGATCTTCTCGCGCACGGAATCGAACGTCGGCACGCCACCCGCGGTGTAGCCGGTGTCAGCGGGCTGCACGGGCACGGGTTCGGCGGTGACGGACAGGACCGCCTCGTCGGGCACCGGCTCGGGCTCGACATCCATCACGTCGTCACCGGGAACCGGCTCGTCGGGCTGAGAGTCGGGCCTTTCATCGGACACATCGTCACCGTACCTCGGGCGCATAGTTGGGATCGGTAGCGAATCCGGCCGGATGTACTTCTCTCACGACGAC
The DNA here is from genome assembly GCF_000620625.1 of Mycobacterium sp. URHB0044. Classification (GTDB taxonomy): domain Bacteria; phylum Actinomycetota; class Actinomycetes; order Mycobacteriales; family Mycobacteriaceae; genus Mycobacterium. The sequence goes on from NZ_JIAW01000011.1 coordinate 208,763, forward strand.
GCCATCGGGGCGACGCGTGAAGCGGAGGAAAGTTCAATGGCAACATCACTGAATCGGGTTCTGGCTGCTGGGATCGGGCTCGTCGCCGCCGCCGCCGTACTGGTCGGCTGCTCCGACGACAAGGGCAGCTCACCGGCGTCGAGCACCGCCGCAAGCGGCGGCAGCGGAACCACCGCGGTCAGCACGACCGGCAACACCGAGGTCAAGGTGGAGGGCCAGGACCTGGCCGGCCTGGACCTCAAGTCCGTGACCTGCGTCAAGCAGGCCGGCAAGATCAACGTCGCCAGCGGAGGCGCCGCCGGCGGACTCGGTGTCGTGATGACCGACGAGGCCACCCCGAAGGTCGAGTCCCTGGGTCTGACGGTCGACGGAAACGCGCTGGCGGTCGCCTCGATGGGTGGCATGAATACCGGCTCGGCCGACGTCAAGGTCGACGGAAGCACCTACACCATCACCGGTGAGGCGCAGGGCGCCGACATGAAGAACCCGATGGCGGGGATGATCACGAAGAAGTTCGAGATCAAGGTGACCTGCAACTGACGGGTCTCACCCCGGGCGGCGGACGTGCATTGCACGTCCGCCGCCTTCCATCGTGTCCAGCGACTTATGATGCAGCCGTGTCGATCCCCGGTGAGCTGGAGCGGGCCCGTCACCTTGCCCTGGCCGCCGACGAGACCGCCGCCAAGGAGCTGCTGCTGTCGCTGATGCCGCAGATCGAGGAGGCCGACCGCGACGACCTGATGCTCGAGGTCCTCGCGCAACTCGGCGAGCTCTATCTGGTCAGGACCGCCTACGACGGCGTGCGGGAGGCGATAAGCCGGATCCGCGACACGCTGGCCATCTACTCGTCGATCCTGTCCGGCACGGCGGCACCGGAGATCGTCGCGCAGTCGACGATGACCACCGCCGAGGCACGCCACCTGATCTGCAGGTACTCGCGCCGCGCACAGTTCCTCGACGCCGGGCTCACCGCAGCCATGGGTGACCACGAGGGTGCCGCGGCCGCGCTGGACGTCCTTGACGACATGGCGTCCGACGACCCCGCGTTCGCCGATCTGTGCGACGAGCACGCGTACCTGTGCACCTATGCCCGGATCAACTGTGCCACCGCACTGTGCGAGGACGATCTGCACGTCCGCTCGGTTCCGTTGTGGCACAACGTGATCAACGACATCCAGGGGCCGACAATCTCAAGCGAGTCGAGCGACAACCTGCTCGTCCTCGGCGCCATCGCCTACGCCAGATTCTGCATCGAGACCGGCGCGCTGTCAGAAGCCGAACCGTGGTTACGCAGGGCGGCCGCTCGCGCCGAGGCGCGTGGCTGGGAGTTGGCGATCGCCCGAACGCGTTTGGAGCGGGCGACCGCAAGTTGGGCCATGGGCGACCGACTCAACACCGAGCAGTTGGTGCGCGAGGCGTACCCCGTGATCGCGGAGTACCTGCGCGCCAACGACGTCTCCCGCTGCTGGCTGTACTTCGGGCTGTACCGAATGGCGGCCGGCGGGCTCCAGGTCGCCGACGAATGCTGGGAGCATGCCGAGCGACACTGGCGTGAGCTCGGCAAGCCCTTGCACATCCACCGGATCCTGTTGCAGCGCAGCTGGATCGCCATAGTCCGAGGCCGCTATCAGGATGCGATCGACATGGTCGAGCAGGCGCGCGTCTGCCTCGACGAGTCACCCCGCAGCAGTTGGCTGGCGTACGCACGGCTCGACGATCACCTCGGCTCGGTGTGGCGCGCGCACGCACTGGCCGATCTCGGCTTCGACGGCGCCGGTCGACCGGACGAGGACTGGTCGGCCGCCGAGGCGCGGTACCGCACCGCGCAGGGCGCGATGCACGCCGAGCCGGGAAGTCCCGAGTATCGCGGCGCGATGGAGAAGCTGGCACGGGCCGCGGACCTGAAACTTCCTGCCGCCCTTGCGGTCGATTCGGTGCGCTACTCGATCGCCGACGCGGAGGCGCGGGCGCAGTGGGCCGAGTGCGTCGCCGCACCGCTGCTGGCGGGGGCGTTCGCAGTGGTGTGGGAGTCGGAGAACAGCGAGTTGACCAGCGAGCTGATCGAATACCACAGCGCCAGAGGTGCCTTCAGCGCCGAGAGTCGGCAGTCCGAGGTGGTGGAGTGGTCCAGGGCCTCGACGGCCCTTGCCCCGATCAGCGACGTCGACGAGCTTGCGTTGGTGGCCGCGGGCCCGCCGGTGCAGTCGGGCCGCTCATTGACTCGGCTGGCCCCGTTGCCGCCGCTGCGGATGGACCCGACAGCCGGTCCCGTGCTTGCCCGTTACCGGGACCTGGCGCTCGACCGGTACGGCCAGCACGTCACCACGGACGAAGCCGCCTGGTCGACGTGGCCTTGACGGCACAGCCGCAGGTGCCAAATCCCGGGTCGCTGCGCTCCTGCCCGCCGGACACCCTGGTCCTGCGCTTCGCCGACGTCGGCATCGCCACCTACGCCAGTCTGCGCGTGGTCGGACGGCCGGACCGAACGGTGACCTGGGTGGTCGATGAACCGTTTCTGCTGGCGGCGCTGGACGAACTCGCAGGAGCGCTACCCGAACCGAACGAGGGGGAGACGGTCGCGGCAGCCCTGACGCGGGCGCTCACAGTCGGCCCGTTCGCCGACCAGGCCGGCGAGCTGACGCTTGCGTATCGGCTGGGCGTGCTGTTGGTGTCCGACGCGGGCTGGCAGCTGCTGCTGGAGTACGCGAACACACCGCGCAGTGTCTTGTTCGTGTCGCCCAGCGCGCGCCTGGCCCGCGTGCCGTGGGGGATGCTCGCGTTACCCGTGGTGCGCCCGACCGCCGACGACCTGCTGCGGGCCAAGACCGCCGCAGTCACGGTGGAGGGCACGTCCGCCGCCCGAATCACGTGGCCGGCCGCCGATGCCGAATCGGTGACCGAGGGTTACCGGCTGATGGAACTCGTGGACGTCTTGATGGCGGTGCCCGCCAACATCGTGAATTCACCGCGGCCCCGTACCGAGTGGGGCCGGTCTGCGGACCGGCCTCCGCTGCTCGTGCTCGACCCGCGGGTGCCAGGGCAGCGGGCCGACTCGGCGCTCGGCTCGGTCCTGGGCCGTCCGTCGCCCGACGCGCCGTTGGCCCGGCACTTCGCGGCGACGTTGAGCCGGGGACCGGTGCTGCCTGCCGTCGCCGCGGCCGTCGAGCTGTTCCGTCGCACCGACGCCGACTGGAACTGGCTGGCCGACCGACTGGCCGACGGTCCGAGTCGGCTCATGTTCGTGGGTCACGCCAGCGCGGCCGACTCCGGCAGCGCCGATCGGGCAGCGCTGCACCTCGCCGACGAACGACCGCTGACCGCCGCGGATGTGATGTCGATGCGCTTGGTCATGCCGCCGCGGGTTGCATTGCTGGCCTGCGCTTCCGGCGGCGACTACCGCTTCGACGAGGCGACCGGACTGGTCGCCGCCGCCGTCCTCGGCGGCGCGCAACTCGTCACGGCCACGCTCTGGTCGCTCCCGACCACCGCGGGATACCGGCAGTTCACGCAAGCCAGGGACGTAGACCCGATGGCCGACGTCATCGTCGCGGTGGACGAGGCGCACCAGTCCGCGGACGCGGGCCGCGACGTCAATCGCTGGCAACGCGACCAGATGCGGCGGTGGCGGGCGGGCGATGCCACGGCCAACCCCGTCTACTGGGCGGCTCTCGTCACCTTCACCGTCGACGGTGCCCGGTGATCCTTCAACTCGGCGGCACGCAGACTGCGACGGCCGACTCGTCGCCGCTGCGGTAGTAGGCGTCGACGACGCTGCCCGGGGTCACATCGGTCAGCGAAGACTCGGGAATCAGCGTGGTCTCGTGGGCGGGGAACTGCCCGCCCTCGGGCTTCCTCACCATCAGGTCGAGTTCGACTTCCCGATAGTCCTCCCGAGCCTCACCCGTGGTCCGCATCGCCGTCACCACGCCGTGCGATCGGGTGCCGTGGCGGATCAACTCGAGTTGATCGGGCGTTACCAGTCCCTTGCGGATCAGCATCTGGTCGAACGCCGACCGAACCGCCACCATGTCGTTCGCAAGCGAAAGATGTTCGCGCGCATCGGGATCGAATGCGACCAGCAGCACCACGCCCGGACGCAACTCCGGATCTCCGTCTCCGTGGCGCAGGCGGCCGACGAACCGCTGACCCGACACGCTTTCGACGTCGACGGTGATCGGGCCTGCGATGGTGCGCACGGTGCCGATCCCAACCGACTGGCCGGCATCCGGTGCGGGCACGGCACGCCCTCGGCGGCGGGCAAGCGGACCGACCAGAGCCACTCCGAGTGCGGCGAAGGCGAAGAAGACGAGCGTGATGACGAGGGTGTCGGGCATGACATCAGGGTCGACGACGACGGCGGCTACCGAACCCAACTTTCCCGGCCACCTATCCTGAGCTGATGAGTACGGAGCCGCGGCTGGTCACGACGGTCGCCGTCGCGCAACCACGGCGCGCGGTGATCGACCAGGCGTGGCGGGCGATCGGCCCTGGCGTCGAGGTGCTCAGCGGCTCGGACGGCGGCCCTCTGCGCCGCACCGTCAAGCGCATCCTGGACCCCCTGGTGCTGCGGCTGCGAGCCAACCCGCAGTACTCCGCGCCGGTCCTTGGGCCCGACACCGCCTCGGCGGCACGTGACCTCATCGCCGACCACGCGGCTCGACTGCGCGCCACTGCCGCCTGGTTCGCGCTACTGAAGACGGAGCGACGTCGGCTGCGCATCACCACGGGAAATGCCCAAGAACTTTACTTCCCAGTCTGTTTCGAGCTCGCCGTCACCAGGGGAGCACCCGGCCCCGACGACCGGGTCACGGCCGAGGCCGTATTGCGCGACGTCCACGAGGACCGCGACCGCACCGGAATCGAGCAGCTGAACCGTTACGTGGCTGGCGAGGACGTCATCGCCAAGCTCACCCGCCAGCTCGACCGGAGCTGGAGCGACGTCCACCCCGGTGACGCCATCCCCGGCCCGTTCCTTGCAGGCCTGTCGACCGTGCTGGGCCCCGCCGACGGCCACACCGCCGAGTCGGCCCGGCAGCGGGTCTGGTCGGTGCTGACCGCCGACGCGACGCCCTACAACCTCGGCGCCACGGCCCGCCGCGAGTTCGCCGACCTGCCGTGGTCCATCGTCGAGGTCGGATTGAGCGCCATCGCCCCGCAACAACCTCCGCCGATGGTCGACGGCGTCCACGGCGACCGGCCCCTGGACCGCAGCGTCATCGACCGCGTGCGGGCGACACTGCGCCGTGCGCTGGACCGTGACGAACTCCCCGACATTCCGCTGCTGTGCGCCGAGGAGGTCGACCGCGCCTGCGCGCCGTGGGGACTGCTGGCCGAGGACAAGCAGGCAACATTGGTGGCGGGCATCGAGGTGGCCGTCGACCTTGCTCCGCTGCGCGAATCCGCCGTGCCACGTTACGAACTCGGCCGGCTGATTCAGGCCCGGCTGCGCAAGGAGGCCTACGTGCTGCACGCCAGGCGATACCTCGCCGACGGCGGCCCGCTGCATCCACGCCAACGGCAGGTGATCGACGACCTCGCGGCCTTCGCCCGCCCGTACACCAGCCGGTTGTGGGCGCGGCTGCACGGGCGTGACGTGTGGCAGGAACCCTGCGACGACGTCGACGACGTGAGAGCGCTGTTGGAAGGCGTGGCCAGGTCGGTCAGCCTGGATCACAGGCAGAGGATCAAGAGCATGCTGGAGTCGGCTCGATGAGACTCGTCGCCGATTCTGGTCTGTGGAGCACCGGGCCGACCGTCGCGGAGTCACCCGCGGTCGCCGTGCTCGAGGTCAGCGGAGCGGTACTGGCGTGGACGGTTGACGATCCGTCCGGCGCCGCCCGCATCACGTTCACCGATGTGCATGCGGCGGAATGGCTTTGGCGCCTCGTCGGCGAAACCGGACACGTCGCCGCACTGACCGCACTGCGTGATGGCACGGCGGAGGACGGACGCGCCGTCGACCTCGCGGGTGTCGAGCCGTCGCCCGACGAGCTGGCTGCGCTGCGCCGGATCGCCGTCGGCCACTGGCTGCGACGGTGGTGGCCCGCCAGTTCGCGCGACGGCATCGTCGCCCTCGATCCGGCGGTGCTGGACGGCGAGATCGCACTGCTGACCGCCGCCGCCGAGGACTACTTCGCCGACGAGACGTTCGACTCCGACGTGACGGACCTGCTGCGGCCCCACGCCGCGAGCCTCGTCCCCGGTGCACACGGGGATGATCCGCGCGTTTCGGCGCTCGTCGACACTTGCCGCGAGCTCGCCGACGAACTCGGTCTCGGATGGTCGGAACTAGCTGTACCGCTGATAGATTCGGCGCGCCGCGACCACTATGCGTTGGCGGCAGGGCCGGAATCGGTTCGGACGGCAGCGTTGACGATCGCCAGCGGAGTCGGTTCGGTCAACTGGATCGCCGTTCCGCCCGGTCTGTTCGACGCGGCCGACCGGACCGTGGACTGGTCCATCGAGATCGACGGCGCCGCAGTGGTCGCCGCGGTGCGGGTGGCCACGACGATGCCGGCCGAAGGCGTCGCGGTACGGCTGCGGTCGGGAGCCGTTGGCGGCGCCGGCGTCCTGGATGCCGACGGTCGCGCGACGCTTGCGCTGGTCGGCGCCGAACAGCGACAGGTCACCGAAACGCAAGCCTGGGACCATGACTGGTCGGCGACGACGGTGACCGTCGGGGCCGACGTCGACGCTTCGGACGATGCCGCGCGCACCCGGGACCGGGTTCGGGCCTTCGCCAGGTCGAGACTCGCGCAGCCCGGGCCCGACGCGTTCCTCGCCGAGATCCTTGCGGCGGAATCCGACTACTGACCCCCCTGTTACCTCGCAGCGGCCTGCAGCGTGGGTGCCGCGGGTGTCGGCACCGGCAACGGCTGCTTGGCAACGTCGGGGGTACCGATCTGCCCGGCCAGCCAGGGGAGTGCCGAGGCGAAGGCATGCGCGGCGAACGGCCAGTCGTGCTTACCGGGCTGTGCCACCACGGCGCACTGGATCCCGTTGGCGGCACCCAACCCGCACAACGACGTCGCCGCCGTGGTCTGATCGCTCGTCCGTCCGGCGGCGTCACGCCCGCCGAGGCCGTTGCCGCCGCCGTTGGCGCTGGCGGGGTTGAACGTGGGCGGCGGTGGTGAGGTGGCCCCGCTGATGTCGAACCATCCCGAGATGCCCGTGTACGGCCCGTGTCGGGTGATGACGGTGCTGGGGTCGAAGTTGGCGTACTGGGCCGCGTCACCACCGAACAGCCGGTCGATCGTCTGCTCCTTCGTGCCCGAGTTCGGGCTGAGGTCGCCTGCGATGTCCTCGAAGGTGCTGAACATGTCGGGGTGCATCACGGCGAGGTCGACCGCACACGTCCCGCCCATCGACCAGCCGACGATGCCCCAGTTGGTCCGGCTGGTGCTCACGCCGTAGGTCGCCTCCATGAATGGGACGACGTCCTTGGTCAGGTGGTCGGCCGCGTTGCCGCGGCCGCCGTTGACGCATTCGGTGTCGTTGTTGAACGCGCCGCCGGAGTCGACGAAGACGAGCACCGGCGCGTTTCCGTGATGGGCGGCGGCGAAGTCGTCCACGGTCTTGATCGCGTTGCCCGCCCGCAGCCAGTCGGCCGGGGTGTTGAACTCGCCGCCGATCATCATCAGGGTCGGCAGCGGAGGCGGCGGATTCGACGCGTACCAGGCCGGCGGCAGGTAGACCAGCTCGCCGCGGTGCTTGAACCCCGACGCCGCCGCGCTGATGGTCACCGGCACGAGGGTGCCCTTGGCGGGGACTTTGCGGGACACCTGCATCGCCACGACCGTCGCCTGATCCGTCTGGTCGGGCAGCGGTCCAGCGGTGAGTTGATTCCACGCCGTCTGCACGGTGGGGAAGTAGCCCACCCAGAGGTTCAGGGAGAGCGCGGCACACAGGAGGCACAGCGGAAGCGCGACCGTTGCCGCGCCACGGCGCCACCAACGGGCACCCCGCCAGCCGGCCACGAGGACCACGGCCGCGACGCCCGTCACTGCGATCCAGATCCACAGCAAGTTCGGAGCGGGGTCGCCGGCGAGGCCCTCGGAGGAGATGTACCAATACGCCGTGGCCGCCAGCACCGCGCCGATGCCCAGCGCCACGGGCAGCCAGACCAGCCGCCAGCGCCGGTTGCGCCACCCGATCGCGAGCAGCAGTACCACTGCGGCGAGCGCCTGCACCATCAGCGGCAGCCAGCCGTGCATCAGTGAGAGGTGTTGTTGGCGGTAGCCGCCGGCCGGGTCCGCCAACAGCGTCTCGGCGATCCTCGTCGTCGAAGTCGTCACGGCATCATGGTGTCTGGCGTTCCTGGAGACAGGCTGTGAGTTTCGGCGGGCTGGAGCGAAGCGACCGGGGAATCGATGGATGCTCAGCGCGGCTTGGCGAGCGGGAACGGCAGCGTCTCGCGGATGCTGCGACCGGTGATCAACATGACCACGCGGTCCACCCCAACTCCCAGCCCGCCGGTGGGAGGCATCGCGTACTCCATCGCCTGCAGGAAGTCCTCGTCGAGTTCCATGGCCTCCGGGTCGCCGCCCGCCGCGAGCAGCGACTGCTCCTGCAGCCGCCTGCGCTGTTCGACCGGGTCGGTCAGCTCGCTGTAGGCGGTGCCCAGCTCGACGCCCCACGCGACCAGGTCCCACCGTTCGGCGATACCGGGTTTGCTGCGGTGAGGGCGGGTCAGCGGTGACACCGAGGTAGGAAAGTCCTTGTAGAACGTCGGGCGTTCGGTGCGGCCTTCGACGAGGCGTTCGTACAGCTCGAGCACCACGGCGCCCTCGTCCCAGTGCGTCAGGTACGGAATGCCCGCACCGTCGCAGAGCTTGCGTAGCCGCGCCAGCTCGGTGTCGGTGTCGATCTCCTCGCCGAGCGCCTCCGACACCGCGCCGTGCACGGTCTTGACCGGCCACTCGCCGGAGATGTCGACGGGCTCCAGCGATCCCTCGGTGGCACCGGGCCGCATGACCACCTGGCTGCCGTTGGCGGCCTCGGCGGCGTTCTGGATCAACTCGCGGCACCCGTGCACCCACACGTTGTAATCGGCGTGGGCCTGGTAGGCCTCCAACAGGGTGAACTCGGGGTTGTGGCTGAAGTCCACGCCCTCGTTGCGGAATGCCCGGCCGAGTTCGAAGACGCGTTCCACGCCACCGACGCAGAGCCGCTTCAGGTACAGCTCGGGCGCGATGCGCAAGTACAGATCCAGGTCGTAGGCGTTGATGTGCGTCATGAACGGACGCGCGTTGGCGCCCCCGTGAATCTGTTGCAGAATCGGCGTCTCGACTTCGAGAAAGCCCTTGCCGACCAGGGTTTCGCGGATGGCGTGCAGGATCCGGCTGCGCGCGGTGATGAGGTCGCGCGCCTCGGTGTTGATCGCCAGGTCGACGTAGCGCGTACGCACCCGCGCCTCGGGGTCGGTGAGGCCCTTCCACTTGTCTGGCAAGGGACGCAGGCACTTGCCGATCAGCCGCCAGCTGTCGACGAGCAGCGAGCGGGTGCCGTTCTTGCTGCGGCCCATGGTGCCCGTTACCTCGACCAGGTCGCCCAGATCGATGGCGCCGGTGAAGTCGGACGTGTTCCCTTCGGCGAGGCGGGAATTGTCCAGTAGCAGTTGAACTTCGCCCGACCAGTCCCGCAGCTGGGCGAACAGCACGGCGCCGTAGTCGCGGAGGCGAAGTACGCGTCCGGCGACGCTCACGGTGACGTCGTCTCGTGCGTCGATGGCAAGGGCGACGGTGTGACTGGGGGCCTGTCCGACGGGATAGGCGTCGATTCCCTTGGCCTGCAGGGCCTTCAGCTTGGCCATGCGAACCCGTACCTGTTCGGGTAGTCGCTGCGGCCCCGCCTCTTCGGGGACCGGGACGTCCAGGCCGGTGAGATCGGGCGCACTGCCGTCGTGATGCAGACGACCCGATTGCACCAACGTGTCCGGCGCGGCCGTGTGGTGCCCGGTGTGTTGCTTGGCGCGACGGCTGAAGGGCAGCACCAGGAAACCCTCGGCGATCACGGAGGCGACGCCGACTCTCGGAATCAGCCTGGCGTCCTCGTAGCAGGCGAACCGCGGCACCCATTCGGGTTGGTACTTCATGTTCGACCGGTACAACGTCTCGAGTTGCCACCAGCGCGAGAAGAAGACCAGCAGGCCGCGCCACAGGCGCGCAACCGGGCCCGCTCCGAGCTGGGCACCTTCCTCGAAGGCGGAGCGGAACATCGCGAAGTTGAGCGAGATGCGGGTCACGCCGATGTCTTCGGCCTGCAGGCACAGCTCGCTGACCATCAGTTCGTTGGTGCCGTTGGGGGACTGGGGCGAGCGGCGCATCAGATCGAGCGATGCCCCATTGGTGCCCCACGGCACCAACGACAACATCGCGACCGTCTCCCCGTCGTCGGCGGCCACCGCCTCGACCAGCAGGCAGTCGCCGTCGGCCGGATCGCCGAGGCGACCGAGGGCCATCGAGAAGCCGCGTTCGGTCTCCGTGTCGCGCCAGGCGTCCGCCCGCTTGATCACCTGGCTCATTTCGTCGGCGGACAATTCGCGGTGCCTGCGGATCCGCACCGTGAGACCGGCCCGGCGTGCCCGGGTGACCGCCTGCCGTACCGGCTTCATGTCCGGGCCGGACAGCTTGAAGTAGTCCGGGTGCAGGATCGCCTCATCGCCCAGTTCGAGTGCGTTGAGGCCTGCCTCGCGAAAGGCTTGGGCCGCAACGGAACTGGCGCCCATCACGCCCGGCGCCCAGCCGTAGGTCTCGCACAGCTTCAGCCAGGCCTCGATCGCGGCGGGCCACGCCCTCGGGTCTCCGATCGGGTCGCCACTGGCCAGGCAGACGCCCACTTCGACGCGGTAGGTGATCGCGGCGCGACCGTTCGGCGCGAACACGACCGACTTGTCGCGGCGGGTGGCGAAGTAGCCGAGCGAGTCGTTCTTGCCGAACAACTCGAGCAGGCCGCGGATCGCCGACTCGTCCTCGCCGGTCAGTGCGTTCTCGGCACGCTGGGACTGGAACAGCACGACGGCCGCGACCATCAACGCCAGCGCGCCGAACAAGCCCAGCAGCGCATTGACGAACACGTGCGGGTGTCCGGTGAACGAATCGGCGTCCGCGCCGGCGAAGGCACTCACCCGGTTGAGCGCGTACAGGAGCCGGTCCGATCGGGCCAGCGAGCCGGGGAAGAACTCGAGCAGTCCCCAGCCGACGAGCGTGCCGACCGCCATACCCACGACCAGGGTGGCGGCCGCCTTGAACAGGGCGCCGCGCCGTACCTTCGCCCAAAACTGGGGGCGGGCCAGGACCAGGAAACCGATTGCCGCGACGTGGAAGGCGATGCCGATGACCTCGCCGACGTCCACGATGACCGTCTCGTCGCCCGTCACCAGGTCGACGACGTTCCAGCCGATGGCGGCGACCATGTAGAGGACGAGGATCCACCACGCGATCCGCTTGCGGGCGGCCAGCGCCGCCGCCAGAAGCGCCAGCACGAACGCCCACGCGAAGCTGGTGTCTGGGAAGTTGAAGAGGTAGTCGTTGACGAATTCGCGGGGGACCTTGATGACCCACCGAATCAGCGGCGACACGCTGGCGATCAGTGACAGCGTGGCGATGACGCCCACGGTCCACCCGGCCGCGGCGGGTACCCACCAGAACGTCGCGCGCCGTTTCTTGTTCACCGCGGTCAGGGTCATAGGCCGCGAGGATATGCGGTCAACCGGCGAAATGGGTGAGAGTGGTTACCAGACGGGGCCGGTGTACTTCTCGCCCGGTCCCTGGCCCGGCTCGTCGGGTGCCGCACTCGACTCACGGAACGCGAGCTGGAGGCTCTTCAGACCGTCGCGAACCGGTCCGGCGTGCGGGCCCAGGTATTCGGCCGACGCGGCCACCAATCCGGCGAGTGCGGTGATCAGGCGACGGGCCTCGTCGAGATCGCGGTGCGGGCTGTCATCCGGATCCTCGGCTGAGAGCCCCAGCTTCTCGGCGGCCGCGCTCATCAGCATCACGGCCGACCGGGTGATCACCTCGACCGCGGGAATTTCGGCCAGTTCGCGGATGTTAGGAATCTCGGTCATGCCTGCTAGAGTGGCACGCGCGACCGTTCTGGCGTACGCCAGGACACCCAAGTGGAGTCCCGCTCCCACCGTTGGCCAGTCTTCGAGACCAGGCTCAGCGGTCCGGTCACGAGTGTCTCGCGACGCTCGTTCTGCGTTTTGCGCAGGCGGCGTGAGCCGTGATCGGTCGGCATCGGGCCCTGCTATATGCAGGGCTTTTCTGTTCCGTGGAACAGGGTGCGGATGGCGTGGGACTCCGGCAAGACTACATAGGAGGCCCCATCAGCACTGAGACACGCATCAACGAGCGCATCCGCGTACCTGAAGTCCGCCTGATCGGACCGGGCGGCGAGCAGGTAGGCATCGTGCGCATCGAAGATGCACTCCGCGTCGCCGCGGACGCCGATCTCGACCTCGTCGAAGTTGCACCGGACGCCAAACCGCCGGTGTGCAAGATCATGGACTACGGCAAGTTCAAGTACGAGACGGCTCAGAAGGCGCGCGAGTCTCGCAAGAACCAGCAGCAGACCGTCGTCAAGGAACAGAAGCTCCGACCCAAGATCGACCCGCACGACTACGAGACCAAGAAGGGTCACGTCGTCCGCTTCCTCGAAGCGGGGTCGAAGGTCAAGGTCACCATCATGTTCCGCGGACGTGAGCAGTCGCGGCCCGAACTGGGTTACCGACTGTTGCAGCGGCTGGGCGCCGACGTCGCCGAGTACGGCTTCGTCGAGACGTCAGCCAAGCAGGACGGCCGCAACATGACGATGGTGCTGGCGCCGCACCGCGGCGCGAAGACCAAGGCAAGAGCTGCACACGACGCAGCCGCGCCACCGGCTCAACGCGCGGCACCGGCTCCGGCTCCCGCCCAGCCGGCGGCAGCTCCGCCCAGCGAAGCACCGACCGACACACCACAGAACTAGAGGACAGCATGCCCAAGGCCAAGACCCACAGCGGAGCGTCGAAGCGCTTCCGCCTCACTGGAACCGGCAAGATCGTGCGCCAGAAGGCCAACAAACGGCACCTCCTGGAGCACAAGGCGAGCAAGCGCACCCGCCGCCTCGACGGCCGTACCACGGTGTCTGCCAACGACACCAGCCGCGTGAAGAAGATGCTGAACGGCTGAGTGCAGCACCCCGTAAAGACCGCACGAGAATAGGAACACCCCCATGGCACGCGTGAAGCGCGCACTCAACGCCCAAAAGAAGCGGCGTACCGTCCTCAAGGCCTCGAAGGGCTACCGCGGACAGCGGTCCCGGCTCTACCGCAAGGCCAAGGAGCAGCAACTCCATTCATTGGCGTACGCCTACCGCGACCGCCGTGCCCGCAAGGGCGAGTTCCGCAAGTTGTGGATCTCCCGCATCAACGCGGCGGCCCGCGCCAATGACATCACCTACAACCGGCTGATCCAGGGCCTCAAGGCCGCTGGCATCGAGGTCGACCGCAAGAACCTGGCCGAGATCGCGGTCAGCGATCCGGCTGCGTTCACCGCGCTGGTCGAGGCCGCCAAGGCAGCCCTGCCGGAAGACGTCAACGCGCCGTCCGGAGAGGCCGCCTGAGCCCCACCCCGCTCACCGAGCGATCGGCTCGCGTGGTGGCCGCAGCCAAGCTGCACCGCCACGTGGGCCGCACCCGCGCCGCACGTTTCCTCGCCGAAGGGCCCAACCTCGTCGAGGCGGCGTTGCGGCGCGGTCTCGTTGGCGAGGTCTTCGCCACCGAGGAGGCGCTGCACCGATTCGGCGCCATCCTCCACGGTGCGCCCGTTCAGGTCGTGACCGAGCGGGCGGCGAAGGCGTTGTCGGACACCGTCACTCCCGTCGGGCTCGTCGCGGTGTGTTCGATGCCGGAGACGCTCCTGAGCGACGTACTCGCCGCCAGTCCGCGGTTGGTGCTCGTCGCCGTCGAGATCTCCGAACCCGGCAACGCGGGCACGTTGATCCGGTTGGCCGATGCGATGGGCGCCGACGCCGTCGTCCTGGCCGGGCACGGTGTCGACCCCTACAACGGGAAGTGTCTGCGCGCTTCGGCGGGAAGCATCTTCTCGGTGCCCGTCCTCGAAGAGCCCGACGCCGCTGGCCTGATCAAGGCGCTTCGGGGCGTCGGCGTGCAGGTGTTCGCCACCACCGTCGACGGCGAGATGTCGCTCGACGGTCCGGAACTCGCGGCTCTGCTGTCCACACCCACCGCGTGGCTGTTCGGTCCGGAGGCCCACGGGTTGCCGCCGGAGGTCGCGGCGTTGACCGACGCGCGGGTGCGCATCCCGATGCGTGGCGGCGCGGAAAGCCTCAACGTCGCGGCCGCGGCGGCGATCTGCATGTATCAGAGCGCCCGGGCGCAGGATTACTAGCCGCCGAGGCCGCGCCGCCCTTCCCCCGGCCCGCGAGCTCCATTCCCGCGACTGTGCGGTGTCGTACGCGACACGCCGCCGGGGCGTACGAATCCGCACAGTCGCCGGACTACTGGCCGCTGAGCAATCCCCGCGCCACGTGGGTGATCTGCACCTCGTTGCTGCCGGCGTAGATCATCAGCGACTTCGCGTCGCGCGCCAGTTGCTCCACCCGGTACTCGGTCATGTAGCCGTTGCCGCCGAACAGCTGCACGGCTTCCATCGCCACGTCGGTGGCCGCCTGCGAGCAGTACCACTTCATCGCCGACGCCTCGGCTAACGAGATCGTCGCACCGGTCTGGCCGGCCTCGATCACCCGAAAGAGCATGTTGCGCACGTTCATCCGGGCAACTTCCATGTTCGCCAGCTTGAGCTGGATAAGCTGGAACTGGCCGATGTCCTTGCCCCACAACGTCCTCGTCTTGGCGTAGTCGACCGACAATCGCAGACATTCCTCGATGACGCCGAGCGCCATCGCCGCGACACCGATCCGCTCCGAGGCGAAGTTCGACCGGGCGCTATCGCGTCCGTCGCCCGCCTTGTTGTCCTCTGTCTCGCCGAGCAGCCGGTCACGACCCAGCCGCACGTTGTTGAAGAACAGTTCACCGGTGCGGGAGCTGTGAATGCCCATCTTGCGCAACGGCTTCGACTGCACGAAGCCGTCCATGCCGCGATCGAGCACGAACGTCAGCACCTTGCGGTCACGCTTCGCGACGTCCGAATCACCTTCGTCGAGCTTGGCGTACACCACCACGACGTCGGCATCGGGTCCGTTGGTGATGAACGTCTTCTGCCCGTTGAGGATGTAGTCCCCATTTCCCGAACCATCGCGCACGACGTAGGACTTCATGCCGCCGAACGCATCCGAGCCGGAATCCGGCTCTGTGATGGCCCAGGCGCCGATCTTCTCGTAGGTGACGAGACCGGGAAGCCAGCGCTCCTGCTGGGCGAGGGTGCCTCGAGACGCGATGGTGGACACAGTCAAACCCAGGCTGACGCCCATGCCCGTCACGACGCCCATGCTGACCCGGCACAATTCGCTGACGACGACGAAACCCATGCCGGCCTGGTCGGTTCCGCCGCCGAACATGCCTCCCGACGACGCCTTCCCCGACGATCCGCCGTCGCGCATCTTGGCCAGCCGCTTCTCGAGCGACTCCTTCGCCATCGCGTCGATGCCGAACGTGGCGAACAGCTTCCGGACGATCGGATAGGGCGGCATGTCGCCGCTCTCGAGGGCGTCCAGGTGCGGCCTGATCTCCTTGTCCACGAATTCCCGGACGGCATCGCGCACGGCAATGTCGACGTCAGACCACTCGAGCATGGCTCAGGCTGCCTTTCCGCGACCGCGCGCCGGGCGCAGACCCGCCAGCGAGAAGGTGGTGTGTACGAGCGACCCCGCGCGCTCCACCAGCGACTTTTTGCGCCGAGGCACGTAGTGCACCGGCATGTCTCGGCGGTCGCGCGGTGGAGCAGTGAACGCGGGCGCCTCGACGAGCGGGGCGTCTGCGGGCAGGCGGCCCGCCGCACGTTTGTAGGCGGCCACCGCTCGGGGGTGCAGCCGAATCTCGTCGGGCACCGCGACGAAGGCGATCTCGACGAGTTTCCCGAACAGGCGCAGCACCACCTCGTCGCTGGGCGTCCACCGCATGCCCGCCTTTTCCCGCAGCGCCGGCTCGAAGAGCCCTGCCGCGATCCAGCGCTGCCCCGCGAGCATCGGCTTGAACATCTGATCCCACACGGGCGTCGGCAGCAGGACGAACCACGGCTTGGGGATCCGGAGCGAGAAGATGTCCAACGTCGCCCGATTGATCTCGAGCTCGTCGCGGCACTTGGCTTCCCAGTACGCCTGGAAGTCCTCCCACGAGCGGGGGACCGGTCGCATGCTCATGCCGTACATCCGGTACCACTGCACGTGTTCGTCGAACAGCTGGCGCTTCTCGGCTTCGGTCAGGCCGCCGCAGAAGTACTCGGCGGTCTTGATGATCAGCATGAAGAACGTGGCGTGCGCCCAGTAGAAGGTGTCGGGATTGAGGGCGTGGTAGCGCCGCCCGGCGCCGTCGACGCCCTTGATGGTCTCGTGGTACCCGCGGATCTGGGCGCCGGTGTCGGGCGCGCGGTCGCCGTCGTACACCACGCCCATGATCGGGAAGACCGACCGTGCCACGCGCTGTAGCGGCTCGCGCAGCAGTATCGAGTGGTCCTCCACGCCGGCGCCGAGCTCGGGGTACATGTTCTGGATCGCGCCGATCCACACGCCCAGCATGCCGGTGCGCAGGTCGCCGAAGTACTTCCAGGTGAGGGAGTCGGGGCCGAGGGGATCGGCTGCTGCCGGCGCGGTCGTCGTTGATCTCGCGGTCATGGTGTCCTCGCTGATTCCAAATCCCACGGTGTCCGGCTCACGATAATGTTGACAACACACGTTGTCCATGATTTGCGGGCGCGCCGGGCGACACCGTTACCGAGCTGCGACGTGCGACCCCGCGCGACGTGAGCAATGTCTTAGACACCCGTCAAGATCAGCCGCCACCTGCACATTCGATGCCAGCGCCGTCAGCAATGCCGACCGGCCCGGCGATCGTGACTGCCAACGTTCAAGAGCGCCGCATATCGTGGCGCTGTGGATGCCGAACCCCCCAACGAACGGTCAGCCGGCGTCGGCGCGATCGAACGGCCGCAGGGCGTCGCCTCCGCCCCCGCACGGTCGACGGGGCCGCTGGCCTGGCTGAAGAACACCAACCACAGCCCCGACGTCATCGGCTTCATCCGGCGGGCCCGTCGCGCGCTGCCAGGCGACCCAGACTTCGGCGACCCCCTGTCGGCGGACGGCGAGGGAGGTCCGCGGGCCGCCGCCCGTGCCGCGGATCGGCTGCTGGAGCACGACGCCGCGACGCGCGAAGTCAGCCTCGCGACGTTGCAGGTGTGGCAGGCGCTGACGGAGCGGGTGTCCGGTCGACCGGCGAACCGTGAGGTCACGCTGGTGTTCACCGACCTCGTCGGCTTCTCGGACTGGTCGCTTTCGGCGGGTGACGACGCCACGTTGCGGTTGCTGCGCCGCGTGGCCCAGGTGATGGAACCGCCGCTGCTGGCCTCGGGCGGACACATCGTCAAGCGGATGGGGGACGGGGCCATGGCCGTGTTCTCCAACCCCACCACCGCCGTGCGCTCCGTCATCACCGCGTTGGAAGCGGTGAAAACCGTTGAGGTAGATGGATATACGCCGCGGATGCGGGCAGGCATCCACACCGGCAGGCCGCAACGCATCGGCTCGGACTGGCTGGGCGTCGACGTCAACATCGCCGCCAGGGTGATGGAACGCGCCACCAGAGGCGGGCTGGTCGTGTCGCAGACGACGTTGGAGGGCATCTCGGAAGACGAGTTCGATGCGCTCGGCGTGACGGCGAAACGCATTCGCAAGCAGCTCTTCGCGCCGAAGATGGCCGGAGTGCCCGAGGATCTGGCCATGTACCGCTTGAGTATTCGCAGGGATTTGCCAGGTCAGGATTACGGCGAGGCCGATTCCGCCGGCGCATAGTTGTAACTGATGGTGTCGGCAATGCTGTCCGGGCTGGGTCGGGTGCGGGTGACCGTGACGTATGCGGTGATCTTGATCTGCGTCACCAGCACCCTTTCCGTGCTCGGGCCGTCCGCTGCGGATCGCGTGATCCGGCACGCCAGCACCAATCTGCACAACCTGAACCACGGTCACCTCGGCACGCTGCTCGGCAGCGCGTTCGTCGTCGACGCCGGCGCACCGTACGTGTGGCTGCCCGGCTTGGTCTGCTTGATGGGTCTCGCCGAACTGCTCTGGCAGAGCAGACGTCTGGCGCTGGCCTTCGCCATCGGCCACGTCGGTGCCACGCTGCTGGTCGCGGCGGGCCTCATCGTGGCACTGAAACTCGGCTGGCTGCCCGCGTCCATCACCCGCGCCGCGGACGTCGGCATGAGCTACGGGGCTACCGCCGTGCTGGGAACGCTGACCGCAGCCGTGCCCCGCCGGTGGCGGCCGATCTGGATCGGCTGGTGGCTGGCGGTCGGATTGGCCGTCGTCTGGGTGGACCGCGACTTCACCGACGTGGGGCATGTCGTGGCGCTGGTATTGGGAATGCTGGTGGCGACGCGATTCGGCACCCCTGGTCGGTGGACGGCGCCGCGCGTCGCCCTACTGGGGGTCGGCTCGGCGTTCGGCTTCCTGATCCTGGCCAACACGGGCTTGTCGATGCTGGTCGGGACCATCTGTGGCGCCGCGGGTGCGGTGCTGGGCGCCCTGCTGGGGTGGCGACCTTGGGCAACTCCTCGCGATCTGGAAGTGCCCGCTCCGATCGCGCCTGAGTCGGTACGGCCCGGATGAGGCGTGGCACTTCCGCAGTGGTGGATTGAACCCCCTCGCATCGCTCAGCAAACTTCTCAATGAGGCATACCCGCGGCCGAGGCGCGTTTGGGCAAGCGAATTGTGGTCAACACCTGGCACATGTTCAGGCGGTTGTCGCTGCCGCTGCTGCTTAGCGTTCTCGTCGCCTGCAGTGCGCCATCTCAACCTGCGGAAACCAACACAGTCACGGTGACCGCGCCACAGATCACTGCAGCCCCAGCCCCCGCGTCGACGTCAGGGGTCCCGTCGATCGTGCCCCCGGCGACTACTCCACCGGTGGAGTCCCTGCCCGGCAACGGCCCCCGATCGAGATTGGCGAACATAGTTCTTCCAGCGGGCACGATGGACCTCGGCTATAGCGACGTCTCGCGCCAGGAGGAGTGGTTGGCTCCGGGGTTTTACGAATCGATCGTGCAGTACTTCCGAGGGGCATTGCCGATCGGCGGCGAACTCGACGGGCTGCAGTGGTGCGGCGAGGGTACTGAGCCAGGCCAAGGTGCAACAGATGAACGCACGGTGTGGATTTGGGGCGACTTCGAGGACCTGCTTCAGCTCGCAGTAGGCCGCGACAGTGTCGTCACCATCCTCCGCAGGCAGGGATCGGGAACACTGGGCTGTCCTTACTGATCGGCATGCCGACAATTTGGTCCGGTGAACTCTTCTGCCGACGCCTCGACGAAGTCCGTTCCCGCCCATCCCCGCGACGGCGGCGAATGCCCCCGCGACGAAGCTGGTCGTGACGATGAGCGGCCGCACGATCACCGCGCAACGGCCTCGCGTGTCGCGGCCCACATCCGACCATCGCCTATGATCGCCGGGTGTCTGATCAGCCCATCGACCTCTCCGAGGATGCACTGACGAAGGCCGTCAGCGCGGCGCGCGACGCCTTCGATCGGGCCGCCGACCTCGATGCGCTGGCCCGCGCCAAGACCGAACACCTCGGCGACCGGTCGCCCATCGCGTTGGCCCGTCAAGCACTCGGCTCCCTGGCCAAGGCCGATCGGGCCGACGCCGGGCGTCGCGTCAACGTCGCCCGCACCGAGGCGCAGACCGCCTACGACGAACGCCTGGCCGCGCTGCGCATCGAGCGCGATGCAGCCGTCCTGGTAGCCGAACGCATCGACGTCACACTGCCGTCGACGCGGCAGCCCGTCGGGGCGCGCCACCCGATCACGATCCTGGCCGAGCACGTCGCCGACACGTTCATCGCGATGGGGTGGGAGCTGGCCGAGGGCCCGGAGGTCGAGACCGAGCAGTTCAACTTCGACGCGCTGAACTTCCCGCCGGATCACCCGGCGCGCAGCGAGCAGGACACCTTCCACGTCGCTCCCGAGGGATCCCGCCAGGTGCTGCGCACGCACACCTCGCCGGTGCAGATCCGGGCGCTGCTGGACCGCGAACTGCCGGTGTACATCGTCTCGATCGGCCGGACGTTCCGCACCGACGAACTCGATGCCACGCACACCCCGGTCTTCCATCAGGTCGAAGGACTCGCCGTGGACCGCGGCCTGACCATGGCCCATCTGAAGGGCACGCTCGACGCGTTCGCGCGGGCCGAATTCGGACCGCAGGGCCGTACTCGTTTCCGGCCGCACTTCTTCCCGTTCACCGAACCGTCGGCCGAGGTCGACGTCTGGTTCGAGAACAAGAAGGGCGGACCCGGCTGGGTGGAATGGGGCGGCTGCGGCATGGTGAACCCGAACGTGTTGATCGCCTGCGGCATCGACCCTGAGGTCTACTCCGGCTTCGCCTTCGGCATGGGTCTGGAACGAACCCTCCAGTTCCGCAACGGCATTCCCGACATGCGCGACATGGTCGAGGGTGACGTGCGGTTCTCCCTACCCTTCGGAGTGGGAGCCTGATGCGCGTTCCCTATGGCTGGCTCCGCGACGTCGTCCGAGCCGGCGCACCGGGTTGGGATGCGTCCGTCGACGAGCTCGAGCGCACGCTGATCGACATCGGCCACGAGGTCGAGGAGATCATCCCGGTCGGGCCGGTCAGCGGTCCGCTGACCGTCGGCGAGGTCGTCGAGATCGAGGAGCTCACCGAGTTCAAGAAGCCGATCCGGGCGTGCAAGGTGAACGTCGGCGCCCAGAACGTCGACGGCGCTCCTCGCGACATCGTCTGCGGTGCAACGAATTTCAAGGTTGGCGACCTCGTCGTCGTCGCCCTGCCGGGCACCGTCCTGCCCGGCGACTTCACCATCACGGCCCGCAAGACCTACGGGCGCGTTTCCGACGGCATGATCTGCTCGGCGGCCGAATTGAACCTCGGCGTCGAGCAGTCCGGCATCTTGGTGCTACCGCCGGGGACCGCCGAACCGGGCGCCGACGCGATCGACGTGGTCGGTCTCGACGACGTGGTGTTCCACCTCGCGATCACGCCGGATCGTGGCTACTGCCTGTCGATTCGCGGGATGGCGCGCGAAATCGCCTGCGCCTACGACCTCGACTTCGTCGACCCCGCCGACGTCGCTCCGCTGCCCGCGGATGGCGAGGCATGGCCGGTGACCATCCAGCCAGGGACCGGCGTGCTGCGGTTCGGCCTGCGCCCGGTGACGGGTATCGACCCCGCCGCGGTATCGCCGTGGTGGATGCAACGCCGGTTGCTGCTGAGCGGAATCCGGGCCATCTCCCCGGCAGTCGACGTGACCAACTACGTGATGCTCGAAATCGGGCATCCGATGCACGCCCACGACCGCACGCTGATCACCGGCGGCTTCGACGTCCGGTTCGCGACGCCGGGGGAGACGGTGGTCACCCTCGACGACGTGGAACGCCGCCTCGACCCGGCCGACGTCCTGATCGTCGACGACGTCGCGACCGCCGCCATCGGCGGCGTGATGGGCGCAGGCACCACCGAGGTGCGGGACAGCACCACCGACGTCCTCCTCGAGGCCGCCGTCTGGGATCCGGCAGCGGTATCCCGCACGCAGCGCCGTCTGCACCTGGTCAGCGAGGCGGGTCGGCGCTACGAACGCACCGTCGACCCCGCCATTTCCGTTGCGGCACTTGATCGTTGCGCGTCACTGCTGGCCGCCATCGCCAGCGGCACCGTCGAACCGACGCTGACCGACTGGCGCGGTGATCCACCCCGCGACGACTGGTCGCCGCCGCCGGTGAGCATGCCGGTCGACCTGCCGGACCGGACCGCGGGCATCGACTACGCCGTGGGCACCACGACCCGTCGCCTGACCCAGATCGGCGCAGCGGTGACGACGTCGGACGGCCAGGTCACCGCCGTCCCGCCGAGCTGGCGACCCGACCTCAAGCAGCCCGCGGATCTCGTCGAGGAGGTGTTGCGGCTCGAAGGGCTGGACAAGATCCCTTCGGTTCTGCCGCAGGCACCCCCCGGTCGCGGCCTCACCGCCGGTCAGGCCCGGCGCCGTGCCATCGAGAAGTCCTTGGCGCTCAACGGGTTCGTCG
Source organism: Mycobacterium sp. URHB0044 (assembly GCF_000620625.1). GTDB lineage: Bacteria > Actinomycetota > Actinomycetes > Mycobacteriales > Mycobacteriaceae > Mycobacterium. The sequence goes on from NZ_JIAW01000011.1 coordinate 230,992, forward strand.
AGATCTTGCCCACTCCGTTCCTGCCCGCCGGAATATTCGACGCATGGGGACTGGCCGCGGACGATCCGCGCCGGGCGACGGTGTCCGTGCTCAACCCGCTGGAGTCGGACCGTCCGCAGCTGGCAACCACGTTGCTGCCGGGGATCCTGGAGGCGTTGGTGCGCAACGTCTCCCGTGGAACCTCCGACGTGGCGTTGTTCGCCATCGAGCAGATCGCCGAGGCGACGCCGCGGACTCGGGCCCTGCAGCCGATCCCGGTCGACCGACCACCAACCGCCGACGAGATCGCCACCATCGACGATTCGCTGCCGCGACAACCGGTGCACGTCGCCGCGGTACTGGCCGGCTTGCGGGAACCCGTGGGCCCGTGGGGGCCGGGCAGGCGCGTCGAGGCCTCCGACGCATTCGAAGTGGTACGGATCATCAGCCGCACCTGCAACGTTGAACTGACGCTGCGCGCAGCGGGCCAGTCGCCGTGGCACCCGGGTCGCTGCGCCGAGATCCTGGTGGGCGAGACGGTGGTGGGCCACGCGGGCGAGTTGCACCCCGCGGTGATCGAGAGGACCGGTCTGCCGAAGCGCACCTGCGCTGTCGAACTGGACCTCGACGCCGTGCCGCTGGTCGAGCGGTTGCCGGCGCCCGCGGTGTCGCCGTTCCCGGCGGTGTTCCAGGACGTCAGCCTGATCGTGGCCGACGACGTTGCCGCCCAGTCGGTCGTCGACGCCGTGCGCGAAGGGGCGGGCGACCTGCTCGAGGACGTCCGCCTGTTCGACGTGTACGTCGGGCCGCAGATCGGTGAGGGTCGCAAGTCCCTCACCCTCGCACTGCGGTTCAGGGCCGTCGACCGCACGCTCACCGAGGACGAGGCGAGCGCGGCACGCGATGCCGCGGTCGCGCTGGCGGCTGACCGCGTCGGCGCCACGCAACGCGCTTAGCGGCGGCCAGCGGTGTCCAGGGGACGAACCATCAGCCGCGCAGGACTCCGGCCGAGCACCTGACGCCACGGAATGTCCACGGGATTCTCGGTCAGCGTTAGCGGTCGGTCGGCGCCGATGACGGCACGCAACGACTCTTCAACCGCTACCTTCGCAAGCGCCGTGCCCAGGCAGTAATGCGTTCCGGCACCGAAGTTCGGCAACTTGGCCGTATCCGATCTGGTGAAGCGATCCGGGTCGTAGCGGTCGGGTTCCGGCCACACCGATTCGTCACGACAAGCCGACGCGATGCAGAGGAAGACCATCGAACCGGTTGGAATCGTCGTGCCGTGCAAGTCGATTGGTGCCACGGCGGTGCGGGGAATGATCGGGATGCTCGGCTCCAGACGTATCGTCTCGGCGACAGCGCTGGCCAGTCGATCCTCGTCTTCGCACACTCCGACCAGCTCGTCGAGGTGTTGCAGGGCCACCAGAACGCTGCACGGTATCTGGCTGCCGGCCGTGTCATGGCCCGCCACGAGCAGATTGGCGATCATCGTGACGGTTTCGGCGTGCGTCAGTCGGTCGCCGTCGGCCTCGGCGGCCAACAGCGCAGTGATCAGATCCGGTCCGGGATCCTCGCTTCGGCGGGTCGTCAATTCATCGACGTAACTCTGCAACTCCACGAGCGCAGTCGTCGCTGCGGTTATCTGGTCGGGAGTCATGACGAAGAAGACGGGGCTCAACGCGTCCGCCCACTTCGTGAAGACCGCGACATCGCTGTCCGGCACACCGAGCAGGCAACAAATCAGGCGCGTCGCCAACGTCGAGCATGCCGCGACCAAGTCACCACCATCGCGAACGGAAGCTACCCCGGCTGCAGCCATGTCGGCCGCGGTCGTGCGTAGGGCGTCCACGGATCGGGGCGTAAACGCCCGTGAGACGACCGATCGTATTCGGCGGTGATAGTCGCCTTCCGTGGTGAACATCAAGCTGCCGTACCAGTCGCGCAGCGGGCCGTCGGCGATGCCCATCAGGTCGAAGAGTGCGAGTCCGATTCCGGTCAGGCGCTGATCGTGGGCAAGCGACTCCAGATCGCGTTGGCGCAGAACGATCGTTGCGCCGGTCGTCAGGTCCGTGGCCAGCGGTCCTCGGGCTGCAGCGTCGTGCAGCATTCCGTGCAGATCGCCAGCGAATGTTCCGCTCAGGTCGATCGAAGCTTCTACGTCCATCTTTAACAGTATCGAGCAAACATCGCAACGCGTTCGGAGAATGCCTGCCAAGCTCAGTTGCCGCCTAGCGGCAAGAGCCGTCCGTGTGGCGGCATCTGCGCAGGCAAAATGAATTTGCACCTGCATGCATAACCATGCAGAATCGCTGCATGACTTCAGTGGCGGTGGCCGGTGCCAGCGGATACGCCGGCGGCGAGATCCTGCGGCTCCTGCTCGGCCATCCGGCCTACGCCGAGGGGCGGCTGACCATCGGCGCGCTGACCGCCGCCGCGAGCGCGGGTACGGCGCTGACCGAGCACCATCCGCACCTCCTGCCGTTGGCCAACCGCGTCCTCGAGCCTACGGACGCCGAGGTGCTCGCCGGTCATGACGTGGTGTTCCTCGGCCTGCCGCACGGCCATTCCGCAGCGTTGGCGCAGCAGCTCGGACCCGACACGCTGATCGTCGACTGCGGCGCCGACTTCCGGCTGACCGACCCCGCCGCGTGGGAGCGGTTCTACGGCTCGACGCATGCCGGCAGCTGGCCCTACGGCCTGCCCGAACTACCCGGCAGCCGCGAGGCGCTGCGGGGCACCAAGCGCGTCGCCGTGCCGGGCTGTTATCCCACCGCCGCACTGCTCGCCCTGCTGCCCGCGGTGGCAGAGGACCTGGTCGAGCCGGCCGTCACCGTCGTCGCCGTGAGCGGGACCTCCGGCGCGGGACGCGCCGCCAAGGTCGACCTGCTCGGTTCCGAGGTGATCGGATCCGCACGGGCCTACAACATCGGCGGCGCGCACCGGCACACGCCCGAGATCGCCCAGGGCCTGCGCACGGTCACCGACAAGGCCGTCACCGTGTCGTTCACGCCGGTGCTGATACCCACCTCGCGCGGCATCCTTGCCACCTGCACTGCACGCACGCAGGCCTCGCTGTCCGAGATCCGCGCCGCGTACGAGAAGTTCTACGGCGACGAACCGTTCGTGCACCTGCTGCCCGACGGGCAGCTGCCCAAGACCGGTGCGGTCATCGGCAGCAACGCCGCGCAGGTCGCGGTGGCCGTCGACGTCGACGCCGGCGTGCTGGTGGCGGTGTCCGCCATCGACAACCTGACCAAGGGCACCGGTGGTGCTGCCGTGCAATCGATGAACCTGGCGCTGGGCTGGCCTGAGACCGAAGGACTTTCGACCGTGGGAGTGGCACCGTGACCGTCAACCAGGAGCAAACCGACACCACGCGGCTGGTCCGCAGCCAGGGCGTCACCGCACCCGCGGGCTTCCGCGCGACCGGAATCTCGGCGGGCATCAAGGCATCCGGCGCACCCGACCTCGCCCTGGTCTTCAACGAGGGACCCGACTACGCGGCCGCCGCCGTGTTCACCCGCAACAAGGTCAAGGCCGCGCCGGTGCTGTGGACCCAGCAGGTGATGACCACGCGCCGCCTGCGCGCCGCCATCCTCAACTCCGGCGGAGCCAACGCCTGCACGGGGCCCGGCGGTTTCCAGGACGCGCACCAGACCGCCGAGGCCGTCGCCGCGGCGTTGTCGGACTGGGGCACCGAGACCGGCGCCATCGAGGTCGCGGTCTGCTCGACGGGCCTGATCGGGGACCGGCTGCCGATGGACAAGGTCCTCGCCGGTGTCAAGGCGGTCGTGCAGGAGATGGCGGGCGGGCTGACCGGCGGCGTCGAGGCCGCGCAGGCCATCATGACCACCGATACGGTGCCCAAACAGGTTGCCCTGCACCACGGCGACAACTGGACGGTGGGCGGCATGGCGAAGGGCGCGGGCATGCTTGCGCCGTCGCTGGCCACGATGCTGTGCGTCATCACCACCGACGCGGTCGCCGACGCCGATGCGCTCGACCGTGCGCTGCGGAATGCCACGGCGCGCACGTTCGACCGGCTGGACGTCGACGGCAGCTGCTCCACCAACGACACCGTGCTGTTACTGGCGTCGGGCGCCAGCGAGGTGGCGCCCAGCCAGGACGACCTGGACGCCGCGCTGCTCGCCGTCTGCGACGACCTCTGCGCGCAACTGCAGGCCGACGCCGAGGGCGTCACCAAGCGGATCGCGGTCACCGTCACCGGCGCCGCAAGCGAGGACGACGCCGTCGTTGCCGCGCGAGTCATCGCCCGCGACAGCCTGGTCAAGACGGCACTGTTCGGCTCGGACGCCAACTGGGGCCGGGTGTTGGCCGCGGTCGGCATGGCGCCCGTCGAGCTGGATCCCGACCGGATCGGCGTGGCGTTCAACGGATTCCCCGTCTGCATCGACGGTGTTGGCGCGCCCGGTGCGCGCGAGGTCGACCTCACGGGCGCCGCCATCGATGTGACCGTCGACCTCGGGATCGGTTCCGCTGCGGCGACCATCCGCACCACGGACCTGTCGCACGCCTACGTCGAAGAGAACTCGGCCTACAGCTCGTGACCGCGGGAACCACGACAGACATCCACACCAAGGCCGCGGTGTTGGCCGAGGCGCTGCCGTGGCTGAAGGCGTTGCACGGCAAGGTCGTGGTCGTCAAGTACGGCGGCAACGCGATGACCGACGACGCACTGCGCGCCGCGTTCGCTGCCGACATGGTGTTCCTGCGCAACTGCGGGATCCACCCCGTCGTCGTACACGGCGGCGGTCCGCAGATCAGCGCCATGCTCAAGAAGCTCGGCATTGCAGGCGATTTCAAGGGTGGGTTCCGGGTCACGACGCCTGAGGTGCTCGACGTCGCGCGGATGGTGCTGTTCGGTCAGGTCGGAAGGGAACTCGTCGGCCTGATCAATGCCCACGGCCCGTACGCCGTCGGCATCACCGGTGAGGACGCGAACCTGTTCACCGCCGTCCGGCGCAGCGTCACGGTGGACGGCGTCGCGACCGACATCGGCCTCGTCGGCGACGTCGAACGTGTCAATGCCGCTGCGATACTGGACCTCATTGCCGCAGGACGCATTCCGGTCGTGTCCACCATCGCGCCCGACGCCGCGGGCGTTGTGCACAACATCAACGCCGACACCGCCGCCGCGGCCCTGGCCGAGGCGCTGTCGGCCGAGAAGCTGCTGATGCTCACCGACGTCGAGGGGCTGTACACCAGCTGGCCTGATCGGGGCTCGCTGGTGAAGGAGATCGACGTCGCCACGCTCGCCGGGTTGCTGCCCACGCTCGAATCCGGCATGGTGCCGAAGATCGAGGCGTGCCTGCGCGCGGTCGCCGGCGGGGTGCCCAGCGCGCACGTCATCGACGGCCGCGTCGAACACTGTGTGCTGGTCGAGTTGTTCACCGACGAGGGTTCTGGGACGAAGGTGGTGAAGTGAGCAATACGCAAGCGCTGCAACAGCGTTGGCAGGCCGTGATGATGGACAACTACGGCACGCCTCCGGTCGCACTGGTCAGCGGCGACGGCGCGGTGGTCACCGACGCCGACGGCCGGTCCTACGTCGATCTGCTCGGCGGCATCGCCGTCAACGTTCTCGGACACCGCCATCCGGCGGTCATCGACGCCGTGACCCGTCAGCTGAACATCCTGGGTCACACCTCCAACCTGTACGCCACCGAACCGGGCATTGCGCTCGCGGAGGCGTTGGTGGCGCACCTCGGCGCCGACACCCATGCGCGGGCGTTCTTCTGCAACTCGGGCACCGAGGCCAACGAGGTCGCCTTCAAGATCACCCGGCTCACGGGTCGGACGAAACTCGTTGCCGCAGAAGGTGCCTTCCACGGCCGGACCATGGGGTCGCTCGCGCTGACCGGCCAGCCCGCCAAGCAGGCTCCGTTCGCGCCGCTGCCCGGTGACGTCACGCACGTCCCGTACGGTGACGCCGACGCGTTGGCCGCCGCGGTGACCGACGGCACCGCCGCGGTGTTCCTCGAGCCCATCATGGGGGAGGGCGGCGTCGTCACGCCGCCGCCGGGCTACCTCGTCGCCGCGCGTGACATCACCGCGAAGCGCGGCGCGCTACTGGTCCTCGACGAGGTGCAGACCGGCGTGGGGCGCACCGGAACCTTCTACGCCCATCAACACGACGGCATCACACCCGACATCGTCACGCTGGCAAAGGGACTCGGGGGCGGGCTGCCGATCGGCGCGTGCCTGGCCATCGGTGACGCCGCCGAGCTGTTGACTCCCGGCCTGCACGGCAGCACATTTGGCGGCAACCCGGTGTGCACCGCCGCCGCCCTCGCGGTACTGAAGACGCTGGCCGACGAGGATCTGATCAGCCGCGCCGACGTGCTCGGCAAGACGCTGAGCCACGGCATCGAGGCCATCGGTCACCCCTTGATCGACCACGTCCGCGGCCGCGGTCTGCTGCGCGGCGTGGTGCTCACCGCCCCGCACGCCAAGGCGATCGAGACGGCCGCCAGGGACGCGGGCTTCCTCGTCAACGCCGCCATGCCCGACGTGATTCGGCTGGCCCCGCCCCTGGTCGTCACCGACGCGCAGATCGAGGCGTTCCTCACCGCCCTGCCCGCCGTCCTCGACACGGCGACGAAAGCGGCGGAGGCCTCGTGACGTTGCGACACTTCCTGCGCGACGACGACCTGACGCCCGACGAGCAGGCCGAAGTACTGGCGCTGGCAGCCGGACTCAAGAAGGCGCCGATGAGCCGGCGCCCCCTCGAGGGCCCACGCGGCGTGGCCGTCATCTTCGAGAAGAACTCCACTCGCACCCGGTTCTCGTTCGAGATGGGCATCGCGCAACTGGGCGGTCACGCCGTCGTCGTGGACGGGCGCAGCACCCAGCTCGGGCGGGAGGAGACGCTGGAGGACACCGGAAGGGTGTTGTCCCGCTACGTCGATGCCATCGTGTGGCGCACGTTCGCGCAGGAACGCTTGGCCGCGATGGCCTCTGGCTCGACGGTGCCGATCGTCAACGCGCTGTCCGACGACTTCCATCCCTGCCAGGTGCTCGCCGACCTGCAGACCCTCGACGAACGCCGCGGCACGTTGTACGGGCTGCGGATGGCGTACTTCGGCGACGGCGCCAACAACATGGCGCACTCGCTGATGCTGGGCGGCGTGACCGCGGGCATCCACGTCACCATCGCGGCCCCGGCGGGGTTCGAGCCCGACCCGGAGTTCGTCGACGCGGCGCGCAAGCGGGCGAGCGACACGGGTGCCTCAGTGACGGTGACGAGCGATCCGCATGCCGCCGCCGATGGCGTCGACGTGGTGGTGACGGACACCTGGACGTCGATGGGACAGGAGAACGACGGCCTGGACCGGGTGCGCCCGTTCCGCCCGTTCCAGGTCAACGCCGATCTGATGAGTCGTGCCGATCCCGATGCCGTCGTCCTGCACTGCCTGCCCGCACACCGCGGACACGAGATCACCGACGACGTCCTCGACGGCCCCAGCAGCGCGGTGTGGGACGAGGCGGAGAACCGGCTGCACGCCCAGAAGGCACTGCTGGTGTGGCTGCTGGAGAGATCATGACTTCGCGAAGACGAGCGCGAACAGGAGTCGAGCGATCATGACTTCCGCATCGACGAGGGCAGGACGGCAGGCGCGCATCGTGACACTCCTGTCGTCGAAGTCGGTGAGCAGTCAGAGCGAACTGGCGACGATGCTCGCCGAGGAGGGCATCGAAGTTACCCAGGCGACGCTGTCACGCGACCTCGAGGAGCTGGGCGCGGTCAAACTGCGTGGAGCCGACGGTGGCGTCGGCGTCTACGTCGTACCCGAGGACGGCAGTCCGGTGCGCGGGGTTTCGGGTGGGACGGAACGGATGTCGCGCCTGCTCGGCGACCTTCTGGTGTCCACCGACGCCAGCGCCAACCTGGCCGTTCTGCGAACCCCGCCCGGCGCCGCGCACTACCTCGCCAGCGCGATCGACCGGGCCTCCCTGCCCTATGTGGTGGGCACCGTCGCCGGCGATGACACCATCCTCGTAATAGCCCGCGAACCCATGACGGGTGCCGAACTGGCCAAGAAGCTTGAGAACAAAGGAGATTGATACATGTCCGAACGCGTCATCTTGGCGTATTCCGGCGGTCTGGACACCTCGGTCGCGATCAGCTGGATCGGCAAGGAGACCGGCCGTGAGGTCGTAGCCGTGGCCATCGACCTCGGGCAGGGCGGCGAGGACATGGAGGTCATCCGGCAGCGCGCGCTCGACTGCGGCGCGGTCGAAGCCGTCGTGGTCGACGCGCGCGATGAGTTCGCCGAGCAATACTGCCTGCCCACGATCAAGTCCAATGCCCTGTACATGGACCGCTACCCCTTGGTGTCGGCGATCAGCCGGCCGTTGATCGTCAAGCACCTCGTCGAGGCTGCGCGTGCGCACGGCGGCGGCACCGTCGCCCACGGCTGCACGGGCAAGGGCAACGACCAGGTCCGCTTCGAGGTGGGATTCGCCTCGCTCGCCCCGGATCTCGACGTGCTCGCACCGGTCCGCGACTACGCGTGGACGCGCGAGAAGGCGATCGCGTTCGCCGAGGAGAACGCCATCCCGATCAACGTCACGAAGCGCTCACCGTTCTCGATCGATCAGAACGTGTGGGGCCGCGCGGTGGAAACCGGCTTCCTGGAACATCTCTGGAACGCCCCCACCAAGGACGTCTACGACTACACCGAAGACCCCACCGTCAACTGGAGCTCACCCGACGAGGTGATCGTCGGATTCGAGAAGGGCGTGCCCTGCTCCATCGACGGCAGGCCCGTCACGGTGCTCGAGGCGATCGTCGAGCTGAACCGGCGCGCCGGCGCCCAGGGCGTTGGCCGGCTCGACGTAGTCGAGGACCGGCTGGTCGGCATCAAGAGCCGCGAGATCTACGAGGCACCAGGCGCCATGGTGCTGATCACGGCGCACACCGAGCTCGAACACGTGACGTTGGAGCGCGAGCTCAGCCGGTTCAAGCGGACCACCGATCAGCGGTGGGGCGAACTGGTCTACGACGGCCTCTGGTACTCGCCGCTGAAGCGGGCCCTGGAGACGTTCGTCGATCACACCCAGGAACACGTCACGGGGGAGATCCGGTTGGTGCTGCACGGCGGCCACATCGCCGTGAACGGCAGGCGCAGCCCCCAGTCGCTGTACGACTTCAACCTGGCCACCTACGACGAGGGCGACACGTTCGACCAGTCGAGCGCGAAGGGTTTCGTGCACGTGCACGGGCTGTCCAGCAAGATCGCCGCGCAGCGGGACCTGGCCAGTGAGCACTAACGAGGGTTCGCTGTGGGGTGGCCGGTTCGCGGGTGGACCGTCGGATGCCCTTGCCGCTCTGAGCAAGTCGACGCACTTCGACTGGGTGCTCGCCCCGTACGACGTCACCGCGTCCAAGGCGCACGCGCGCGTGCTGCACCAGGCGGGTCTGCTGACCGACGAACAACGCGACGGGCTGCTGGCCGGCCTCGACAGCCTCGGCGCCGACGTCGCCGACGGCAGCTTCGGCCCGTTGCCGACGGACGAGGACGTGCACGGCGCGTTGGAGCGTGGCCTGATCGACCGGGTTGGTGACGACCTCGGCGGACGCCTGCGGGCGGGCCGGTCGCGAAACGACCAGGTCGCCACGCTGTTCCGGATGTGGCTGCGCGACGCGATGCGGTCGGTCGGCAACGGTGCGCTCGACGTCGTCGCGGCGCTCGCCACCCAGGCCGCCACACACCCGACCGCCATCATGCCGGGCAAGACCCATCTGCAGTCCGCGCAGCCGGTCCTGCTGGCGCACCACCTGCTTGCGCATGCACACCCGCTGCTGCGCGACGTCGAGCGGATCGTCGACTTCGACAAGCGAGCCGCCGTGTCGCCGTACGGATCCGGGGCCTTGGCGGGGTCGTCGCTGGGTCTGAACCCCGATGCCATCGCCGAGGAGTTGGGGTTCGACGCCGCGGCCGACAACTCCATCGACGCCACTGCTTCCCGGGACTTCGCCGCCGAAGCCGCGTTCGTCCTGGCCATGATCGCCGTCGACCTGTCCCGGCTGGCCGAGGACGTCATCCTCTGGAGCACCACCGAATTCGGCTACGTCAGGTTGCACGACGCCTGGTCGACGGGCAGTTCGATCATGCCGCAGAAGAAGAACCCCGACATCGCCGAACTGGCGCGCGGCAAGTCGGGCCGGCTGATCGGCAACCTGACCGGCCTGCTCGCCACGCTCAAGGCCCAACCGCTGGCGTACAACCGGGATCTGCAGGAGGACAAGGAACCGTTGTTCGACTCCGTCGGCCAACTCGAGCTGCTGCTGCCCGCGATGGCCGGGCTGGTCGGCACGTTGCTGTTCGACACCGACCGGATGGCCGAGCTGGCGCCGCTGGGCTACACGTTGGCCACCGACGTCGCGGAATGGCTGGTACGCCAAGGCATTCCATTCCGCGTCGCGCACGAGGCGGCGGGGGCGGCGGTGCGTGCCGCGGAGGCCCGCGGCGTCGGGCTCGAGGAGCTGGCCGACGCCGAACTGGCCGGCATCCATCCCGGGCTCACCGCCGAGGTCCGCGAAGTGCTGACCGTCGAGGGATCGGTGCATTCGCGGGATTCCCGCGGCGGCACGTCACCGATTCAGGTGGCCAAGCAGCTCGGCATCGTCCGTGACACCGCGGACAGGCTGCGGATCGGCCTGCGGCCCTAGTCCTCCGCCAACGCCAGCCACTCCTCTTCGAGTGATTCCTTCCGCGCCAGCAGATCGTTGAGTTCGGCATTCAACTTCGCGGCGCGCACGTGGTCGGCCGCGGCTTCGGCCATGGTGTGGTGCAGTTTCGCGATCTGCTGGTCGAGCTTGCCGAGCTGACTTTCGATGCGGTTCATCTCCTTGCCCGTCCGCCGCTCACGTGCCGCGGCGGACTCGGAGCGCTCGGCGGGACGCGACGGCGCCGCGGCTTCTTCCGCCGCTGCCCGCCCGGCCAGATACTGCTCGATGCCGCCGGGCAGCATGTCGCACCGGCCGTCGCCGACCAGCGCGTAGGTGGCGTCGGCGACCCGCTCCAGGAAGTAGCGGTCGTGCGTCACCACGATCAGCGTGCCTGGCCAGCCGTCGAGGTAGTCCTCGAGGACGTTGAGGGTGTCGATGTCGAGATCGTTGGTCGGCTCGTCGAGCAGTAGCACGTTGGGTTCGTCGAGCAGCAGGCGCAGGAACTGGAAGCGTCGCCGTTCGCCGCCGGAGAGGTCGCCCAGCCGGGTGGTCAGCTTGTCGCCGGTGAAGCCGAAGTCTTCCAGCAGCGTTGCCGTGCTGACTTCCTTGCCGCCCGCGAGTTCGGTGATGCGGCGCTGACTTTCGACGGCGTCGAGCACCCGTTCGTTGCCGTCCAGCTCGACCAGCGCCTGGCTGAGGTAGCCGATCTTGAGCGTGGTGCCGCGCTTGATGGTGCCCGACGTCGGCTTCAACTCACCGGCCAACAGCTTCAGCACCGACGTCTTGCCGGAGCCGTTCACGCCCACCAGCCCGATCCGGACGCCGGGCCCGATGGACCAGTCCAGCTTGTCGAGGATCACCCGGTCGCCCATCTCAAGCACGACGCGGTGCAGATCGAAGACGTCCTTGCCGAGCCGGGCGGTCGCGAACCGTTGCAGCGCAAGCGAATCCCGCGGCTCCGGCTCGTTGGCGATCAAGTCGTTCGCCGCCTGAATGCGGAACTTCGGCTTCGACGTGCGCGCGGGCGGGCCGCGCCGCAGCCACGCAAGTTCCTTGCGCATCAGGTTGCGGCGGCGGGCCTCGGTTCCCGCGGCCACCCGCATCCGCTCCGCGCGGGCCAGCACGTAGGCCGCGTAACCGCCCTCGTAGGCGTCGACCTGGCCATCGTGCACCTCCCAGGTCCGGGTGCACACCTCATCGAGGAACCAGCGATCGTGGCTGACGACCACCAGCGCCCCGGAGGTTCGAGCCGCGAGGTGGCGGGCCAGCCAGCCGATGATCTCGACGTCGAGGTGGTTGGTGGGCTCGTCGAGCACCAGGACGTCGTGACCGGCCAGCAGCACGGCGGCCAGCGCGACGCGGCGACGTTCGCCACCGCTGAGGTTGCCGACCGCGCTGTCCAGGTCGACGTCGGCGAGTAGGTGCTCGACGACCGACCGGGTCTCGGCTTCGGCCGCCCAGATGTGATCGGCGCGGCCGCCCACGATCACGTCGCGCACCGTCGCGTCGGCCGCGAAGTCGTCGGCCTGGCGCACGTATCCCACCGAGAGGCCGGAGGTGTGGGTGACGCGGCCCGAGTCGGGTGGTCGGGTTTCGGTCAGGACCTGCAGCAGCGTCGTCTTCCCGTCGCCGTTGCGGCCGACGACGCCGATCGCGTCGCCCTCGTCCACGCCGAGGCTGACCGCGTCGAGCAGGATCCGGGTGCCGTAGCCGACGCTTGCGCGTTCGACGTTGATCAGGTTCGCCATCAGCCGCCGATCATAGGGCCGAGGGCGCTGAGGGTGCTCGGCCCGATCCTCGAGGAGCGTGAACGTTGCTGTGCCATGATGACGTCGGGAATCGGGGGATCGACACGTCTCGAAGGGGAGCCCAGTGGTGGACTTGTCCGCGATCACCAGGCCCGTCGGACGGTTGGTTGCAACCGCGCAGAACGGTTTGGAAGTCCTGCGGTACGGCGGACTGGAGACCGGCGCGGTGCCGTCGCCGTTCCAGATCGTGGAAAGCGTCCCGATGTACCGGCTGCGACGGTACTTCCCGCCCGACGCCCGGCCTGGGGCGAAGCCCGCCGGACCACCGGTTCTGATGGTGCACCCGATGATGATGTCGGCCGACATGTGGGACGTCACCCGCCACGAGGGTGCGGTCGGCATCCTGCACGAGGCGGGCGTCGATCCCTGGGTCATCGACTTCGGCTCGCCCGACCAGGTCGAAGGCGGCATGCAGCGCAACCTGGCCGACCACGTCGTGGCGCTGAGCGAGGCCATCGACACCGTCAAGAAGGTCACCGACCGCGACGTGCATCTCGCCGGCTACTCGCAGGGCGGCATGTTCTGCTACCAAACCGCGGCCTATCGCCGTTCGAAGGATCTGGCGAGCATCATCGGGTTCGGTTCGCCGGTCGACACCTTGGCGGCCCTGCCGATGAATCTGCCCGCCGGCTTGGGTGCCGCGGCGGCCGACTTCATGGCCGATCACGTGTTCAGTCGCATCGACATTCCTGGCTGGTTGGCCCGCACCGGATTTCAGATGCTCGACCCGCTCAAGACCGCCCAGTCCCGCCTCGACTTCGTCCGTCAGCTGCATGACCGGGAAGCGCTGCTCTCCCGCGAACAGCAGCGTCGGTTCCTCGCGTCGGAGGGCTGGATCGCCTGGTCCGGGCCTGCGATCTCCGAACTGCTCAAGCAGTTCATCGCCCACAACCGGATGATGACGGGCGGATTCAGCATTCGCGGCGACCTCGTCACGCTCAGCGACATCGACTGCCCGGTGCTGGCCGTCGTCGGTGAGGTCGACGACATCGGACAGCCGGCTTCGGTGCGTGGCATCAAACGCGCCGCCCCGAAGGCCGACGTATACGAATACCTCATCCGCACAGGGCATTTCGGGCTCGTCGTGGGATCGAAGGCGGCCAACCAGACCTGGCCGACGGTCGCTGCCTGGGTGAAGTGGCTGGCCGGCGAGGGCGAGATGCCCGAGGAGGTGGTGCCGATGGCGCTGCAGCCCGCCGAGCACAACGAGAGCGGCGTGCCGTTCGCGTCGCGGGTAGCGCACGGCGCCGTGTCGGCAACGGAGATGACCTTCAGCCTGGCCAGGTCGGCGGCCGATGCGGTCGTCAACGCCAATAAGTCGGCGCGCGCGCTGGCCGTCGAGACCGTCCGCACCCTGCCCCGCCTGGCACGCCTTGGTCAAATCAACGATCACACCCGCATCTCGCTCGGACGGATCATGTCCGAGCAGGCCAGCGGCGCACCCAACGGCGAGTTCCTGCTGTTCGACGGTCGCGTGCACACCTATGAAGCGGTGGACCGTCGCATCAACAACGTGGTCCGCGGATTGATCGAGGTCGGCGTGCGGCAGGGCACCCACGTCGGCGTCCTGATGGAAACGCGGCCCAGTGCGCTGGTCGCCATCGCCGCGCTGTCGCGGCTCGGCGCCGTGGCCGTCCTGATGCCGCCGGACGGTGACCTGGCCGAAGCCGCCCGCCTCGGTGCGATATCCGACGTCATCGCCGACCCGGGCAACCTCGAGGCGGCCCGCCGGCTGCCGTTACGGGTCCTGGTGCTCGGCGGCGGCGAATCCCGCGACCTGCACCTTCCCGAAGACGCCGACGTCACCGACATGGAGAAGATCAACCCGGACGTGGTCGAGCTGCCCGGGTGGTACCGGCCAAACCCCGGCTACGCCAAGGATCTGGCCTACGTCGCGTTCACCACCATCGGCGGCGAGCTCGTCGCCCGTCAGATCACCAACTTCCGCTGGGCGCTGTCGGCGTTCGGCACGGCGTCGGCGGCGAACCTCGGCCGCAACGACACGGTCTACTGCCTGACCCCGCTGCATCACCAGTCCGGCCTGCTGGTCAGCCTCGGCGGCGCGGTGGTCGGCGGTACCCGGATCGCGTTGTCGCGGGGCCTGCGTCCCGAGCGGTTCGTTCACGAAATCCGGCAGTACGGCGTCACCGTCGTCACCTACACGTGGGCGATGCTGCGCGACGTGATCGACGACCCGTCGTTCGCGCTAAACGGCAACCACCCGGTCCGCTTGTTCATCGGCTCCGGCATGCCGACCGGGCTGTGGAAACGCGTCGAGCAGGAATTCGAGCCCGCGCAGGTCGTCGAGTTCTTTGCCACCACCGACGGGCAGGCCGTGCTGGCCAACGTGTCCGGTGCCAAGCTCGGCAGCGAGGGACGTCCACTTCCCGGCGGAGGCCGCATCGAACTCGCCGCATACGACGTCGAGGACGATCTGATCCTCGAGGACGATCGTGGCTTCGTGCGGCTGGCCCGGCCCAACGAAGTAGGGGTATTGCTCGCTCACCCGCGCGGCCCGATCGATCCGACCGCGTCGATCAAGCGGGGAGTCTTCGCCCCCGCGGATACCTGGGTGTCGACCGAATACCTGTTCCGCCGCGACGTCGACGGGGACTTCTGGCTGGTCGACAACCGAGGCGCGGTCACCCGTACCCCGCGCGGACCGGTCTTCGCCGCCGCGGTCAACGACGCCGCGGGCCGGGTCGGCGCCGTCGACCTGGCGGCCACATACTGCGTCGAGGCCGGCGGGCGCCAGATCGCGGTCACCGCACTCACGCTGGCTCCCGGCGGCAGCGTCCCAACCGCCGATCTCAACGAGGCGATGGCGGGCCTTGCCGTCGGCTGCCCCCCGGACCTGGTGCACGTGGTGCCGGACATGAAGCTCGGTGCGTCGTACCGCCCGCTGCTCGGCCCGCTTCGCGCCGCCGGCGTGCCGAAGGCCGCGCGTAACGCCTGGTACCTCGACGACGAAACAGGGGTGTACAAGCGGTTCACGACTGCGGTGCGCGCCGAATTGCTCAAGGATGATTCGGCCGACTGAGGTCGTGCGTCACATGCGTCACACTGTTAGGCTCCCGGGTGCGGTAGATCGCCGTACGGGTCCGGGCAAGGTCCGCAATGGAGGAGATCGATGACATCGCAGACCAGCAGGAACACGGGCTGGCGGCGCGCCGTCACCGGCGCAGTGGCCAGTAGTGCCCTGGCCGCTGGCATGGTGATCGGGCTCGGGTCTGGTACCGCGAACGCCGACGTCCTCGACGACATCGCCGCGCAGTACGACACCGGCGCCGGCGGCGGCCAGATCTCGCAATTGATCCACACCGCCCTCAAGCTGCGCGCCCTGGGCTACGTCCCCTCCAAGGGCAACATGGACGACCTGGTAGCTGCGATGGACAAGCGTCCCAACCAGGTGCCGCTGGTCGCCGCGCTGCAGAACACGGTGTCGTTCCAGAAGCGCAATCAACTGCGCGGCCAGCAGGCACAGCAGCAGGCGCCCATGACGATCGGGATCAACCAGTACGACCCGACCAACCCCAGCGCGGTTGGCGGATTCGGCATCACGCCCGGCGGCGGTGGCGGCATCAACATCCCGCTCGGCCCCTAGCGGTCGTGCTCGACGAACGACTGCTCGACATCCTGGTCTGCCCCGAGGACCGGGGCCCGCTCCTGCTCATCGCTGATGAGCTGTTGTACAACCCCCGGTTGCGTCGCGCCTACCGGATCGAGGCGGGCATACCCGTGCTCTTGGTCGACGAAGCAGTGCTGATCAGCGACGACGCGGAGCACCAGCGGCTGCTCGAGCGCGCCGAATCCTAGGTCAGCCCCGGAAGATCACCCGTGAGATAGCGCTGCAGATTGGGCGCGATGGTTTCGGCGATCTGCTGCACGGGCAGCGACTTGAACGGATCCAGTTCCAAGATGTAGCGGGCCATCACCACGCCCACCAACTGCGACGCGACGAACTGTATTCGGATCCTCCCGGAGCCGGGCGGGTCGTCGACGCGACTGCCGACCTCCACGGCGATGACTTCCTGCAGGAACGAGCGCACCAGGCTCACGTCGCCGCCGGCCAACAGTGACCGCAGCGTCGCTATGAAGCCCGAGCCCAGCTCGGAGTCCCACAGCGGCAGCAGCAACGAGGGCAACGTCAACCCCAGGTCCTCGATCGGCGTCTCGCGCATCGGGCCGATCACCAGCATGGGATCGATCGGGATGTGGATGGCTGCGGCGAACAACTGTTGCTTGGTGCCGAAGTAGTGATGGACGAGTGCCGCGTCGACCCCAGCGGCCGACGCGATCGCACGGATCGACGTCTTGTCGATCCCGTTGCGGGCGAACAATTCTCGCGCACTCACCAGGATCCGCTCGCGGTTGTCCGACGTCCCGGGTGGCCGCCCGGGGCGCTTGCGCTCGGCGTTGGTGGTCAAGGCGTCCTAAGGGGTGCGTCGTCGTAGCGTGGCCGCGGCCAGGCACAGGGCCAGCACCGCGAAGCCCACCACGATAGCGATGTCACGCACCGCGATGGCCGTCGGCTCGGCGTACGCGCCCACCTGCCGGAGCGCTTCGAGCGCATAGCTGGCGGGCAGCACGTTGCTGATCCATTGCAGCCACTCCGGCAGCACCTCACGCGGGACGATGATGCCGCACAGCAGCAGCTGCGGAGCGATCACCACGGGCATGAACTGCACGGCCTGGAACTCCGTGCGGGCGAACGCGCTGCACAGCAAGCCGAGGCCCACACCGAGCACCGCGTTGATGATCGCGATGGCGACCACGAGGATCGGGCTGCCCGCGGTGTCGAACCCAAGGAACCAGAAGGCCACGACGCACGCCAATGCAGCTTGGGCCGCGGCCGCCAGCGAGAACGCGGTCCCGTAGGCCGCCAGCAGGTCGAGCCGGCGCAGGGGAGTGGTCAGGATGCGCTCCAAGGTTCCCGACACGCGTTCGCGCTGCATGGTGATCGAGGTGATCAGGAACATGATGATCAGCGGAAACACGCCCAGCATGATCAGGCAGGCGTTGTTGAACGGGGTCGGCGCGCCCGGCGGATGCGGGGCGTTCTCGAACATGAAGTACATCAGCGTGATGATCACGCTCGGTACGACGAGGATCATCGCGACGCTGCGATGGTCCGCCGCCAGCTGCCGCAGGATCCTGCCGGTGGTCGCGAAGTACGCCTGTGGGCTCAGCCGGCTGCGGCTTCGGTGTTGTGCCGGATGACGGACAGAAACGCTTCCTCCAGTGACGTGCATCCCGTGTCCTCTCGTAGTTTGGTGGGTGTCGTGTGGGCGAGTAGGTGGCCGTCGCGCATGAGCATCAGATCGCCGCAGTGGTCGGCTTCGTCCATGACGTGGCTGGAGACGATGAGGGTCGTTCCCCCCTCGGCGAGGCGGTGGAACTGGTCCCACAGATCGACCCGCAGGACGGGGTCCAATCCGACCGTTGGTTCGTCGAGCACCAGTAGATCCGGATGTGAAACCAGCGCGCATGCCAACGACGCGCGCGTCCGCTGCCCGCCGGAGAGGTTGCCGCACAACGCCGTTCGATGATCGTCCAGACCAACCGCCGAGACGGCGTCGTCGGCGGACTGCGCATCGGAGCCGTACAGCGAGGCGAAGTAGCGGACGTTGTCGACCACCCGCAGATCGTCGTAGACGGTGGGGTCCTGCGTGACGTAGCCGACGCGGTGGCGCAGGTCGGCCGAACCCGCCGGCCGTCCCAGCACCGTCACCGTGCCCGACGCGATGATCTGCGTGCCGACGATGCTGCGCATCAGCGTGGTCTTTCCGCAGCCGGAGGGGCCGAGCAGACCGGTGATGGTGCCGCGCGCGATCTGCACCGAGAAGTCGTGGAGGGCGGGTCGCTTGCCGCGGACGACGCGCAAGTGCTCGATCGAGACGACGGGTTCGACTCCGTTTCGAAATAATTCATCACTCGATGAAGTCATCATGCGATGAATAATCCTCCCCGTGCGCGGCCGTGTCAACAGACCCGGGCACAATGGCCCAAATGAGTTCGGAGTTGTTGTCGGTCGATCCGATAACGGCAGCTCAGCGGCTGCTCGGCGCCACACTCGAAGGGCGGGGCGTGAGCGCGATGATCGTCGAAGTCGAGGCCTACGGCGGCCCGCCGGACGGACCGTGGCCCGATGCCGCGGCGCACTCCTTCCGTGGCCCGAGTCCGCGGAACGGGGTGATGTTCGGTCCCGCGGGCCGGCTCTACACCTATCGCAGCCACGGCATCCACGTCTGCGCCAACGTCGTCTGCGCCTACGAGGGCGTCGCCGGGGCGGTGCTGCTGCGCGCGGCCGCGATCGAGTCCGGCACCGCCACCGCTCAGGTGCGTCGCGGCGACTCAGTGCGCCCGGCGGCCTTGGCCCGCGGACCCGGCAACCTCTGCTCGGCGCTGGGAATCACCATGGATGACAACGGCGTCGACCTGTTCGACCCCGACAGCCCGGTTCAGCTGGAACTGGCGGGTGAGTTCCCCGCGGTGGACGGCCCGAGAGTCGGGGTCAGCAAGGCGGCCGACCGTCCGTGGCGGTTCTGGCTGGCCGGTCGGCCCGAGGTGTCGTCCTACCGGCGCAGTCCGCGCGCACCCGCACCCGGCGACAGCGACTGATACGGAAGGATCGACACCATGGGTACCGACATCCTGGCCGAACTGGACTGGCGCGGACTGATTGCGCAGTCCACTGACCGGGACGCACTCGCAGCCGAGCTCGCGACCGGCCCCACCACCGTGTACTGCGGGTTCGATCCGACCGCGCCGAGCCTGCACGCCGGGAACCTCGTTCCGCTGTTGGCGCTGCGTCGTTTCCAGCGGGCCGGACACCGGCCCATCGTGTTGGCCGGCGGTGCCACCGGCATGATCGGTGATCCTCGTGACACCGCCGAACGCAGCCTCAACACCACCGACACCGTCGCCGACTGGACCGAACGCATCCGCGGGCAGCTGGAGCGATTCGTGGACTTCGACGATTCACCCACCGGCGCGATCATCGAGAACAACCTGACCTGGACGGCGCAGCTCGGAGCGATCGAATTCCTCAGGGACGTCGGCAAGCACTTCTCGGTCAACGTGATGCTGGAGCGCGACACCATCCGGCGCCGGCTCGAGGCCGAGGGCATCTCCTACACCGAGTTCAGCTACATGCTGCTGCAGGCGAATGACTACGTGGAGCTGCACCGTCGGTACGACACCCGGCTGCAGATCGGCGGCTCCGATCAATGGGGAAACATCATCGCCGGGGTGAGGTTGGTCCGGCAGAAGCTGGGCGCGGCAGTCCACGCGTTGACGGTTCCGCTGGTCACCGCCGCCGACGGCACCAAATTCGGCAAGTCGACCGGTGGCGGCAATCTCTGGCTCGATCCGACGATGACGAGCCCGTACGCGTTCTACCAGTACTTCATCAACACCGCGGACGCCGATGTCATCAACTACCTGCGCTGGTTCACGTTCCTCACTGCCGACGAACTGGCCGAGCTGGAACGGGCGACGGGGGAGCGACCGCACGAGCGGGCCGCGCAGCGCCGGCTGGCGCAGGAGTTCACCACCTTGGTGCACGGACAGGCGGCGACGGAGTCCGTGGAGCATGCCAGCCAGGCCCTCTTCGGTCGCGGCGAGCTGTTGCAGCTCGACGAACCCACTCTGGCCGCCGCACTGCGAGAGGCCTCGGTCGCTGAACTGAAGCCGGGCGGTCCGGACGGCATCACCGACCTCCTCGTGGCCACCGGACTATCCGCGAGCAAGGGCGCTGCGCGACGGACCGTCGCCGAAGGCGGCGCCTACGTGAACAACGTTCGCGTCGAGAGCGAGGAGTGGGTACCGCAGCCCTCCGACTTCCTGCACGGCCGGTGGCTGGTGGTCCGACGGGGCAAGCGGAATTTCGCAGGGGTAGAACGCGTTTCGTAGCGCGCCGGAGGCGAGACACGCCTTCTAGCAGGCGATTTGACTCCGAGTTTTCCCTCTTGTAACTTAATCCAAGTCGTCGCGACGCGGTCCAGCCGCTGAGCGCGACGGCATCCCAGAGGGAAGTCCACTTCGGTGGGTTACCTCATCTGCCCGCAAGACAACTCGCGGCTTTCGAGCCGGGGATCGTTGCGCGGTCAGGCGGGTGTGTTGTTTGAGAACTCAATAGTGTGTTTGGTGGTTTTTGTTTGTTGTTTTTTGCCATGCTTCAGCGTCCCGTGTTGGGGTGTGGTGTTGTTTTATAGATTGCCAGTTTTGACTGGTTGTTAGGTCAGATCTTTCTGATTCGAATTCACCTGTGCTTGTCATGGGTTGTTTTTGTTTGGAGAGTTTGATTCTGGCTCAGGACGAACGCTGGCGGCGTGCTTAACACATGCAAGTCGAACGGTAAGGCCCTTCGGGGTACACGAGTGGCGAACGGGTGAGTAACACGTGGGTGATCTGCCCTGCACTTTGGGATAAGCCTGGGAAACTGGGTCTAATACCGAATACACCTCT
>NZ_JIAW01000012.1 GCF_000620625.1 Mycobacterium sp. URHB0044
GAGGTCGCCAACCGGGCGTGGGAGGCGCACGTCGCCGGCGCCACCGAGGTGTGCATGCAGGGCGGGATCGATCCCGAGCTTCCGGTCACCGGCTACGCCGACCTGGTGCGTGCGGTCAAGGCGAAGGTGCCCTCGATGCACGTGCACGCGTTCACCCCGATGGAGATCTCCAACGGCGTGACCCGCAGCGGCATTTCGACCCGCGAGTGGCTGACCAGCCTGCGCGAGGCCGGGCTGGGCAGCATCCCGGGCACCGCCGCGGAGATCCTCGACGACGAGGTGCGTTGGGTGCTCACCAAGGGCAAGCTGCCGACCTCCGCGTGGATCGAGGTCATCACCACCGCGCACGAAGTCGGCCTGCGGTCGAGCTCGACGATGATGTACGGACACGTCGACACCCCCAAGCACTGGGTCGGACACCTCAACGTGTTGCGCGACATCCAGGACCGCACCGGCGGGTTCACCGAGTTCGTCCCGTTGCCGTTCGTGCACCAGTCCTCGCCGCTGTACCTGGCCGGCGGAGCCCGTCCCGGCCCGACGCACCGCGACAACCGGGCCGTGCACGCGTTGGCCCGGATCATGTTGCACGGCAGGATCGATCACATCCAGACCAGCTGGGTCAAGCTCGGTGTCGAGCGCACGCAGGTGATGCTCACCGGTGGTGCGAACGATCTCGGCGGCACGCTGATGGAGGAGACCATCTCCCGGATGGCCGGCTCCGAGAACGGATCGGCCAAGACGGCGGCGGAGCTCGCCGCCATCGCCGAGGGCATCGGCCGTCCGGCCCGGCAGCGCACCACGACCTACGCACCAGCGGCGAGATCCACAGTGGATACACGGCCTGCTGACTTGCACCCGGAAGGGACCGTCATCGTGCCGGATGGTCTTGGTTACGACTCGTTGACCGTCCGACCGCAGATCAGCTCGGGCTACCAATAGGCTTGTAGCGTGGCCACAGGGGACATCGGACGGTTCAACCGGGCCGCGTTCACGGAGAAGCTGCTCGGCTTTGTCGCCGAGCATGGACTGAGCGAACTCACGATGCGGTCGCTAGGACATGCTCTCGGCGTTTCCCATATGGCCGTCTACCACCACTTCCCCGGTGGCCGTGAGGAACTCCTTCAAGTTACGACTGACGCGGTACTTGCCGAAATCGAGCTGCCGGAGTTCGACGGGGCTTGGATCGAATGGCTCGTCCAAACCGGGCAGTGCACCTTCGATGTGCTGAGCAAGTACCGCGGTGTTGCGGCCTACGTGTTTTCGCGGCACCCGGTGTATGTAACCAGCGGTGTCGTTGAGATCATCGACTCGATTCTGGCCAAGCTGCTGTCCGCCGGCCTGTCTGATGTTGAAGCTGTCGAAGTTTGGACCGTGTGCGAAACCTGGCTCGTGGGTCAATTGTGGATCACCGACGCGATGCGGGATCAGCCAGCGACGGCAGCGGCCGGACTCCAGGATCTCCTTGAGAAGGAACCCGACACCGCCGGCAGCGACAGCTTGCGCCGGGTGGCGGACTTGCTCGCAAGAGAGCACGCCAGCAACCACCTGGCGTCAGGGCTCAGGGACTTGCTGACGGGGTTCGCACGACGCATGGGCCGGCTCGATTGAGCCGCGCTCCGTCTAAGTAGTTCTAGGCAAAGGAATGCTGGCGGAGTCACCAAATGTTTCACTGCCGTCGTGCACTCTCGAAATGACGCAGACGTCGGATGCATCAGCGTTGCGTCCTTGAAGACAAACGTATTTCGAGGGCGCGAGCATTAGCGGTCAACGGGGTCAGAAGACCCGAGCTCGTTGCAAGCTACATTCATTAAACAATGTAGCATTACGCTAGGCTCGCGTTAGCATTCTTGCGCACGGAGATGGGTCCTGAGTTCGGAGGCGGCATGGCAACCCCCAAAGAGGAGGTAGTAGGCCCGGATATGGCGTCAGTCGATGCACTCGAAACGGCGAAACCGACATTCGACCGCCTCAACCTGGCGGACTCTGCCTGAGATGGTCGGCAGCATCGGTACGGCGGGCCAGTTGGGACTGCCGCAGCGGGTGGACGTCGCCGTAGTCGGCTCTGGTGCCGCGGGACTGGTCGCGGCCCTCTCCGCCGCTTTGGAAGGAAGCGCGGTCCTGGTCGTCGAATCGGAACCGCTGATTGGCGGTACCACCGCCATTTCCGGTGGCGCGGCATGGGTGCCGAATCATGGTCTTGCGTATCGAGAACTAACGCCGCCGGCAATGCCGGCGGTGCCGCGACGGGAGGCTTCTATGGCGGCGCAGGCTGCACGATTGCTCTGGCCTTGACCTTCGGTCACATCGCGGGCCGTCATGCTGCCTGTCGGTCCTCGAGATGAGTTGAGGGCAAGACGATTGGATGGCCAACCCGCCAGCAGGGATGTCAGGTTCGTGCACAACCACCGCGAAGGAGCACAGCAGTGATTCTGGAAGCAAAGAACCAGTTCCACACCGCAATGGTCGTCGAAGATCTCGATCGGAGCATGCAGGAGTTGACTGGCCTGTTTGGTCTTCGCTGGAGCCCGTGTATCGACACCGAGGTGCCGATCTGGAGCCCTGACGGTGGCGTTCAGCCGATGCGGTTCGAAGCCGTGTATTCAGTTGAGTCACCGCATCTGGAACTAATTGCTGCCGTGCCCGGCACGATGTGGGGCGGTGGTTCACGGCCCATACATCACTTCGGATACTGGGCGGACGACCTTGTCGCAGAGTCGGCGGAGCTCGAAAAGCACGGCCTTTCATGCGTCGCTGGTGCAATGGTCGACGGCGTGCTGTTCGGCTTCGCCTATCACGCGACTCGGGATGGACTACTCGTCGAACTAGTGGATAGATCAGTATTCCCCGACTGGAAAGGCTTCCTCAACGGTGACATTGCGTTTGGCCAGTCAGCCGATTGAGCCATCTGGAACGTTCGTCCAGGCTTCGGCGTGTTCCTTCTCATCGCGTCGAGCGTGATGTGGCAGGACCGCAACGAAACTCAACCCGTCACGTTGGCTGCTTTCACCGGGTCGTCTTGGTGGCGGTGTGGTGCTCGAGCTGGTCTAGTACCTCCTTTAGCGCCGACATGGCAGACCCGTCGCGTTCACCGGCCGCAATACAGTCGCGCATGATCTCGATGTTCTGCTGCTGCACTTTATTGCCGTGGTGGAAGCGGTTGAAGGCAGACAGATCCATCGGCCACGCATCGTGTTCCATTTTCAGCGCCACCTTCCGTTGAACCCTCTCGGTCATCACGTGCTGCATTAGCCGGCCGATCCAGCCGTGCTGGCGCAACCCCATGATTTCGCCCTGTGCGCGGCGATTGAGCTGCCACAAGGATTTGTTGCCTGCAAGCACCTCGGCTCGGGGCCAGCCTGCGAGCTCGCTTATCGCAAACAGTGGGTACGGCAGTTTGCAGACGATCTCAAACAGGGCGCTGTTCATTCGCTGACAGCGCGAGATGCCGCACCGGTTGTACAACTCACGAAACCTCTTGGCGGGCAGCGTTGGTCGCGTCTCGACCACAATCCCGCGCTTGTTCGAACCCTGTACATAGGCCACGTCGGCCTGGGCGAGAAGTTCAGGCCGTGTCGGCGGACGTATCGGCAGCTGCGCTCCGGCAACCTGGTGGGCGAGTAGCCCGAGAGCGCAACTGAGCACCCGCTCCGATGGCAGTCCGGTGAGTCGTATCACGTGGTCGCGAAGGCCGACCGCCACACCACCGAACATCAGTGTGGCGGACGAGTCCTGGAATGCGGCGCCGATGTCTTTGAGCAGCGTGCTGCCTTCGACCGTTCGCATCGCAGAACCGTCGAGCGTGAGCAGGACGTAGTCCAGGGAACGGGCATCGATCTCGGCCGTGGTCGCCACGGCCCGGTAGTCGCTAAAAGTTCTCAGCTGCCCGTCGCGGTAGTTGTAGAGGCGTTGCGGCGATGCCAGCGCAGCCAATCGCTGCGGCCTCACTAGAAACGTGATCTGGGCACCAGCCAGGCTGAGGTGGTAGCCGATTACCAAGCCCATCGCGCCCGCACCGACGATGAGGACGCCGGGTTTGTCATTCGTCACGTGCTCTTCCCTTCAAAAAGTATTAGGGCGCAGGAGGACTCAGCCAGCAGTCGCCGAACTCGTCTAGAGCGGCACCCGCCGGACTTCCAATGTCCCGCCAGCCTTTCTCCTTATGAGCTGGCTGACGCTACACCGTATCATTTATGTAGCATTTTGGTTCATCGCGCGCTATGTTCTAACGAGCCCGTCAAAAGTGACGTGCGACACAACGCAGTCCCTCTTCGCGAAAACCCACCACTGTCGGCACCATCAGCCCGTCCGCACCAACGGTGCGACAAGCCGCCGACAAGACACTCGGTTCGACCTGGGCCCGAAAGCGCCAGTCACGAGGGGAAGTTCGCGGGGGGCTAAGGCATAGGAGTCAGCTCTTGTCCAAGAAAAACAACCATCGATTGACACACAAGTCGCGTACCGGGCGCGTACTGCGCGCGGCGGCGACCATCGGTGCCGCGACAACCATCTGTTGTGGCACATACCCGTTCACTGCTCAAGCCGCGGTGACCTCTGGTCCCGAGGTCGAGGCACTCAAGCAGTTGAAGATGGACTACGTCGCCAACGTCGACCTGAACAATTGGATAGCGTTATACCAGCAGTTCACTCCCAATGCGCTGATCGACGCCAGCGATTCCTTGCCGGGTGGTCTTGGACCGGTCTTTCACGGCCGAGACCAATTCATCGCCTTCAATGCGCTGGTTCTCGGTCCGCTCAGCACGCACCACGAGGCATACAACCCCCTCATAACGGTGGCCGACGACGGAAAGACGGCTACCGGCGTGTGGCAGGTGAACGACCGGCTCTCCGACCCGTTCAACATCATCGGACTACGCGGCCACGGCGTCTACACGGACACCTACGTGAAGAACGGCGACACATGGGTTGAAAGTGGGTTCACCGAGATCTACCACAAGCAATACATCGAGATTCTGCCCGGAATCCTCAACCTCAAGATCTATATCAAGGACGACGGCACACCCTTCCCAGTCGCTGGACCTGAGGCAGGAGCGGACGCGAACCCGGATGTCGAAGCAATCAAGCAGTTGAAGATGGACTACTTCGCCAACGTCGACCTGAACAACTGGATAGCCCTGTACCAGCAGTTCACTCCCAATGCGCTGATCGACGCCAGCGATTCCTTACCGGGTGGGCTTGGGCCGGTCTTTCACGACCGAAACCAATTCGTCGGCTTCGATGCGTTGGTTCTCACTGCGATCAGCACGCACCACGAGGGATACAACCCCGTCATAACGGTGGCCGACGACGGAACGACGGCTACCGGCGTATGGCAGATGAACGACCGGCTCACCGACCCGTTCAACATCATCGGACTACGCGGCCACGGCGTCTACACAGACTCGTACGTGAAGAACGGCGACACATGGCTCGTCGACAAGTCCACTCTCGTCTACCACCAGCAATACATCGAGATTCTGCCCGGAATCCTCAACCTCAAGTTCTACATCAAGGACGACGGCACACCGTACCCAGTCGTTGCACCATCGACCACCAGCACAACGTCCTTGGTGTCGACCCATGTCGAAACCGCGGTTGACGCGGCACCAGCGCCGCTCACAACTGCACCGCTCTCGAGGGCGATACCTCTCACTCTCGATGCGAACGACGTCAACGACCTGAGCACAGGTGATGCAGTCGGCGCAGACGTCACGTCGACCAATTCGCTGGCGAGCAAACCCAGTGGTCCCGTCGACGAACCATCGGGCGGTGAAACGGCTGACCGTGGCTCACAGCCCGAGAAGACCACTACGGCAACCGGTGCCGGTGGTGAGATCGGATTGACTCACGTCACATCGGGCGATACGCATGACGATGTCATCGACACCGAAGAGAATTCGACGACTGCCGTTAGTCCATCGATCGACGCCGTTCGTAAAGATGATTCAGAAGTTCGCAAACCAGTGCAGCCGGCCACCGTCCAGGCGAAGTCGACGACGGCCCATGAGACCTCCGGTGCGGAGACAAATAATCCGACATCCGTGGGCAAATTGACCGCCGGCAGCAATGGAGAGAGCGGAGGCGACTCAGAAGGGTCGGGTAATAGCGACTGAGTACGGCCGGGTCTGAGAACGCTCATCCCGCAAAGGTCCGCGTATCGTGATCGGTCGATAGTGGTTGCTATCAACGCCAGTCCCGTTGTGCAATGGCGTATTTCGGCGTCGATGAGTAGCTCGCCATCACCTGCCCTCGGTCTGGCGACGGATCACCGTCGTCAGGTACGACGTCTCATTGCGCCAAGGTCCGCAAGTGAGGCCCGGTACGTCCCGAACCATTTGTGGTCGCGGAGCCAGGATATGCGACATAGGTCGTTGTGTGTTGCACGCGCCGCCGCTCGCGCACGCGGCGGACATAACCTCCACTTTGCGAAACCTGTGATCAAATGGAGTAATGGCAGCGCCGAAGAAAGCTCGAACGGTGCCCCGGCCCGCTACATCGACTCGGGACCGGATCATCGCCGCAGCCGAACATCTCATCGCAGAGGTCGGTATCGACAATGTCAACGTTGGAGAGATAGCGGATTACGCCGGTATTCACCGGGTGACGGTGTATCGACACTTTGCCGACCGTGACTCCATTCTCGAGGAAGTGCTGTTGCGAAGGTCAAGGCCGGTGTTGGACCGCGCGGCCGCTCGACTGGCCAAGGCGGATCGCTTTCCAGACGATCTTGCGTATGTCCTAGTAGCCGCTGTCGACGAGGCCCGGCAAATCCCGGGAGTGCTCCAGGCAATGGCGCTTGTACAGGAGGGGGACTCGTTCAAGAGCCCCGCCATGTCGGATCGATTCCGGGCAGCTTCGCAGGACGTAGTAAGGCCCTACCTCCTCTGGGCTCAAGAGCGGGGCGAGATGCGGGCGGACCTTTCAGTCGAAGAGACGGTCAGATGGCTAACCCAGGTGTGCTACTCCTGGCTCTACCTCGCTGAAGACGACAGCCCCGCTAGGCTCCTGGAAGTCTGCAAGACCTACGTCATGCCCGCGCTGGTGGCCAGTCGGATTCGTTAGACCGTCGCCTACTTGCCGAACAGTCCCGGCTTTAGCTTCTTGAGCATTTGCATCAACCGCCGCTGCTCGATCAAGCTTCCAGCCGCCAGTGACGGTTTGAGCGCACTGGCAGCGCTGTAGATGATGACGTGATTCACACCGGCATCGACCACCGGGCGCAGTTGTTCGACGATGTGTTCCGCATTGCCGAACGGGATGATTTCGCGCAGTAACTCAACACTGATGTCTTTTCCGTACTCTCGCAGGCTTTCTGACTCGAGCACTTTGGGATCAAGCTCGATGAAGCCGGTGTAGTCGTCGCCCAGTGGGTGCCGCGCTCCCGCCGCCGTCCACGCTGCCGCGGGAAGGGTCAGCGCCATTGCGTGGACCATCGGCTGCGCCGCGATCTGCTGCATCGCTGCCCGGTTGCGCGCCGGCAACGGTGCGAAGTACAGGCTGCGAGTCATTGCGTTGGGGTCACGGCCGGCCTCCGTGGCTCCATTGACGACCTGCGCGGCAGCGTCGTGCCAGGCGTCGACGCCCGTCAGGGGTATGTATAGCCAACCATCGCCGTAACGGCCAGCGACGCGACATGCACGGGGTCCTTGCGCCGCGACCCAGACAGGCGGCGTGGTGCCGCGCCGCTTGGGAAGCGCGAATGTTGCGTCTTTCCAGCGGTGGAACTCACCCTCATGGGTGAGCGGTTTCCCGCCGGACTCCCATGCCTCTCGAATTGCGCACAAGGTGTCTTCGAGCCGACTAACGCGCCGTTCCATGGACTGCCCGTACGGCACGACGTTCTCGTGTTCGCCGGATCCGATTCCAAGCACCGCATGACCGCGCGTCATGTGGTGCAGCGACATCCAGGACCGCGCCAGGTCTGCCGGTGTGCGTCGAATGGCGTCCGTCACTGACATGCCCATTGTGATCCCGAGTCGTCCGGCCCATCGAGCGATGACGACCGTCGGATCGAGGTACGCGTCCAGCGATGGGATAAAACGGGCCATCGGTGACAGTTTCGGATTCCAAGCCGTCGACGGAAACACCGATCTGACGTGATCACCTACCCAAATGTCGTCCGCGCCCATCAGGCGGGCGGAGGCTACGTTCGCGCGTGTTGCCCACAGCGGCGTAATTGGATCGAGGTAGCACCCCACTGTGACTCGTGATTGGTTGCGATCACTCACCATGCACTCCCTTGAATACACCGGTGTACGTGTCGGGACCAGACATCACACGCCCTCCAGCGCAGGTGCGACGCACTCAGCAACCCACTGCAAGTGCTCGAGGTATTCGCTGATACCGCTAACCGGTGGTGGCGCAACCCAGGTGTCGGTCACACCCAACTTGGCTAGCCGACCGCAGTCGTCGATAACCCGTTGTTGCTCTCGCGGACTGCCCGCAGCGTGCGCATCGCGGGCATAATGTCCGTCGCCGCCTAGGCCGATGTTCAGCGCTGCGAGGGAGAAGAACACAGCGAACGGACGGCCATCGAACTCAGGACATGATCGGATGCGGTCCAACTTCTCGGGAATCTCTGCAGGCGGTGTGAGCCAGGGCGACCATCCGTCACCGAAGCGCGCAGCCCGTCTCAACGTCGCGTCGACATCGCCGCCAATCCAAAGCGGAGGGTGCGGCCTTTGAACCGGCTTGGGCTCAAACACGATGTCGGCGAACGAAGTATGCTTGCCCTCGAATCTGGGACTATCGCTGTGCCAGAGCTCCAACATGGCGCCGAGGTAGTCGTCCATGCGCGATCCGCGCCCGCTCCACGGAACCCCGAGTGTGTGGTACTCGTCTTCTTGCCAGCCCAAACCGACAGTCATGGCGGCACGCCCGCCACTGAGCCAGTCGAGCGTGCAAATGGCTTTCGCCATGACGACGGGATTGTGCAACGGGAGCAGCGTCAACATGGATCCGAGCTTGATACGCGTGGTAGCGCCTGCCATTACCGCCTGTGCGGTGGTGGCGTCGAGGAAATGAGTTCCCGTGGTATCGGCGTGATGGGCACCCACTACGAAATGCTCAGGAATGAGCAGACTTTCGAATCCGAGCCGATCAGCCGCCTGCGCGACTCGCACGACATCCGGCCCAGTGAGGGAGAGTTCCCAGGGCTGGGTGAGCGGCGGGGTGTGGACACAGCCGGGCAAGACGACATGGAACTTCACGAGGACCCCATTGGTCTGTTGGTACGCGCTGTACTGATTTGATTTCGACGATCCGCGCAGCGCGAGCCGGTCGAACTTCGACGCTCGTGATGTCGGGGTGCCGTTGGCGATCTGTCAGTCCCGAGTCGCATGTTTCGTAGCTCCGTTCTTCGAACTGCACTGCCAGGAGGCCTCTATCGGTCGGCGCTGCGATTATCCGTGGCTGTGTTGGTGGTGGACAGGCTGGATTGCTGGCAACCCCGAATCAAGACTACAGATTAGACTGGTTGTAGCATTCCGTCTATACCCTTGCATTGCGCCAGGTGCTGATCGAAGTGCCAGTGGTTGGGTGTGGTCCCTCGGCTACATGGAGCGGACGGCGACCATAACAGCAATCTTGGACGCTACAGAATGCCGAATATGTAGTACGCTTCGTGCAGCTCCAGTTTCGGTCCGCAGCCGATCAACGGCCGAGCCGCCTGTCGGCGGTGGGCGCGTAAGCACTCGACCTCGGGAAGGATCATCTGGTCACCATGACCTTGGAAACCGTTACAACGGCCCCGTTTTATGCGCCGTCCGGCAACGAGATCGAGATGTTTGAGGCGGCTCATCGTCAATCGCTGCCGATCATGCTCAAAGGCCCGACGGGCGTCGGCAAGACACGGTTGGTCGAGGCAATGGCTTACCGACTCGGGCGCGAATTGATCACGGTTTCCTGCCACGAGGACCTGACCTCGTCAGACCTCGTGGGACGATTCCTCCTCGAGGGCGACCGCACTGTATGGACCGACGGCCCCCTTACCCGTGCGGTGAGAAACGGGGCGATCTGCTATTTGGACGAGATCGTCGAAGCCCGGCAGGACACGACGGTTGTCCTGCATTCCCTGACAGATCATCGGCGAATACTGCCGATTGACCGCTTGAATATCACACTTCAGGCGCCACCCGAGTTCCAGCTGGTGGTGTCCTACAACCCGGGATACCAGAGCCTGTTGAAGGATCTCAAGGACTCGACTCGGCAACGCATGGTGGGCATCGAGCTTGGCTTTCCATCCGAGGAGGTCGAGCTGGAGGTGCTGCGGCACGAGACGGGCATCCCGCATGCGGCTGCACAGCGTCTGGTGCGGATGGCGGCCGCCATCCGGCGAGTCGAAGCATCGGGCCTACGCGAAGTGGCATCCACGCGCACTTTGGTCACTGCCGGCCGGCTGATGGTCGCGGGCGTCGATGCGCGATCAGCCGCGTGGGGAGCCCTCGGCGCCCCGTTGACCGATGATCCTCAGATGTCTGAAGGGCTGCGGGTCCTGATCGACAGTTATATGGGCGCTGCGGAGTAACACTTCACCAACCGCACGGTTCGTGACGGGTGGCGCGATGGGATGGACAGATGACTGTCGGCAGTCGACCGTGAACTCCGGCATCGTGATGTCGACTAGAGATCGCATCATCTTTGCCGCCGGCGACTGCGTTGACCGTCTCGGACTGGAACGCTCCACCGTTGCTGCGATCGCGGAATCCGCCGGCGTCCATCGTGTGACGATTTATCGCCATTTCGCGGATCGTGAAGCAATCATCGTCGAGCTGCTGGACCAGAGATCTGCACCGTTGATGCAGAGGGCCAAGACGAAACTCGTTGGCTTGGAACCATTTCCCGACAAGCTTGTCGACGCCGTCTCCGGCGCTGTCTACGACGTGCGCATAACGCCAGGTCTGAAACAGGTGATGGGCGTCTGGAATGAGGGCGGCTCATTTCACTCCGCAGGGATGTCCGAACGCTTCAAGCAGCGAGCGATCGACGTCACCTCCCGATATCTATTGCAGGCCCAAGAGCACGGTTACGTTCGAAGGGACATATCGGTCGACGACATGATCCAGTGGCTGCTGGACGTAAGCCTCATCCTCCTACTGTTCAAGCCTGACTACGAGCTGGACGAAATCCGCCACCACATACGAACTTACGGGCTACCTTGCCTCCAAGCGACAGTGTGCCCTGGCTCTTGACCCAACCTCGCCCTAGCGCTGAGGCCCGGTACACGCGCTGTACGCTACATATTGTGCATAGTGTAGCGGCCGCGTATAGTTCGGTCCGTGTTAGGCGGTGATACAGCTCATGTCGACGGGCCACGAGGGGTCCCGCTGGCAACCGATATCGCGCGGTACTCACTGCTCGCAAGCGCCATCGCTGGGCGCAGTCTGGCGGTCAGTGTGGCTGGTGCTACGACCTTGGCCTATACCGATGCTCAAAGGATCTTCGTCCCTGCCGACTGTCCACTGTCCGAGGTCGTCAATGTGGTCGTACTGCATGCCAGCATCCTCAGCGCCGGCACCTGTCGTCCCGACCTGGTTCACCGGCTCAAAGGTCATCCGCGCCTCACGCGGCGCTATTTCGCGCTCGAAGCACGCCGCGCGACAACAGAATTGGGTGGGCTGATTCCTGCCATGTCGATACCCCTGGTCGGCGATACGGAGGCATCGACTCGGTCCGCAGACGAGTCGCTGGCATTTGCCATGAGTCGACGAATGGTCGTGGAGCTACCCACGTCGCTCGGCGAACTACGCCCCAAGGCGTTATTGCGTCGGTTGGAGAACCCGACGTCGTCGACCGCGCCCATCACGCTCAAGTCTGGCGCACCCAAATTCGAAGAGAGCGACGCCGACGACGATGAAGACGCTGAGCGATCACGCTTCCTGGAGCTGATGTCGTCACCGCTGGGCGGTAACGGCCGATTGGCAAGACTGTTCGCAGCCCTGTCAGGTGCCTCGCGCAAATCTGCCAAGGCTGGGGGAGGCGCCAACGACGACTCCCCGACGAAGAGCGTCTACGGCCGCCGCTGGACCGGAGGCGGAGTGCAGGTGCCCACGCGCCTCGCGAGCGCGTCTTCGACCGAAGATGCGCTGTCCGACGGTGGTGCCCGTTACCCGGAATGGGATGTTTATCGACGTCGCTATCGCGAAAACCATTGCGTAGTACGTGAACTCGATCCGATAGGCGAAGGCGACCGGATTGTTGACGCGATGCAGCTGCGCTATCCCCTCGGACGATTCAACTTGGACCTGCGGCGGTCTCGCCATGAGAGTCAGGGCGAAGAACTCGACCTCGATGCGGTCGTGAGAGCGCGGGCCGATGTACGAGCAGGACAGACACCCGACGATCGCCTGTATACCTCCATACGCAGGCTCGGCCGTGACTTGGGCGTGTTGATCCTCATCGACGCATCGGGTTCGACCGCCGAAAAATCGGCGATCGGCCGAAGTGCATCCGAGGCCCAGATGCACGCCGTGGCACGGATTGCCCGCACGCTGGAGATGCGCGGTGACCGGTTGGCGATCTACGGATTCAACTCACGAGGCAGGGCCAACGTCTACCTCTATCCCATCAAACGCTTTGAGAAGCCGCTTGATTCGCGGTGGCGGACGAACATGGCGCGTCTGTCGCCGGCAGGCTTTACGCGGATGGGTGCAGCGATCAGGCACGCTTCGGAGATCCTCGCGAAGCGTTCGGGGACCTCTCGAAAGGTTCTGGTGGTGCTCTCCGATGGGTTTCCCTACGACGACGGGTATGAGGCCGGCTATGCGATGGGTGACACGCGGCGCGCCCTCGACGAGGCGCGCAGCAGCCGAATCGGTTCGGTCTGCTTGTCGCTGGGCTCACAGAGCGGCGATTCAGACCTGCAGAAGGTATTTGGCTCATCCGGCTTCGGTCGCGCCGAGAGCATCGAGGGTCTCGGGACTGACCTCAACCGATTGTTCAATCACGCGATTTTGACCGCGGAGCGCGCGGCCGATCGGTCCAAGTCCAACAAGTACGCCCGCTCACCGCGACGTCGGGCGACGCTTACCCATCTACAGAAGGAACAGGTATGAGTATTACGGAGCCGCGCGGAACGACCCAAGGGGCGGCGGCCAATCCAGCGGAGACGAGGCGGATAACGCCCGTCAAGGCATGGGCGTTGGTTGGCCTCGCATTCACTATCCTGCAGCTGTACATATACATCCGATGGTTTGGCTCACCGCAATTCCATGATCCCCAGACGGGTGCCGACGCGGTGCCCGGCATCGTCAAGTTCTGGGCGTGGTTCGTGCAGATCGCGACGGTCATCGCCATCGGAGCGGCTATCGTGTGGGCCGTTCGCCAGGCGCGACGTGAGCGCCGACTGACCTTCGACGGCATGCTGCTGATCGCGTGGTTCAGCGTGATGTGGCAGGACCCCGTCCTCAACTACATCCGCCCCACGTTCTTCTACAACAGCTACCTGATCAGCTTCGGATCCTGGGTGGAGCAGATCCCCGGCTGGATCAGTCCCGACGGCGGCAATCTGCCATCGCCACTGCTGATGTCGGGTTTCGGTTACCTGTCCTGCCTGTTGTTCAGCATTGCCATCTCAACGGCGATGCGCAAGGCGAAGCAGATCCGACCCAGCATGGGAGTGCTAGGTCTGGTGACCGTCGCGATGACCGCCGGATTCTTCATGGATCTGGCGTACGAGGTGTTCATGGTCAGGACATCTCTCTACGCCTACAACGGCGCCGTGTACAGCTTGTCGCTGTGGGGCGGCGAGCGCTACCAGTTCCCGCTCTATGAATCGCTCTTTTGGGGCTTCGTATGGGCGTCGAGTGGCATCCTGCGGTACTTCCGCGACGACAAAGGGCGCTCAGTGGTCGAACGCGGCGCAGAATCGCTGGCCGTCTCACAACGGACCCAGACCGCTGTACGCACGTTCGCGATCATCGGGTTCCTCAATGTGATCTACGTGATCTTCAACATCGCCATCAACTTCATGGCACTGCAGATAGACCCCACACCTCGGGGTTACCCGACCTACCTGAGAAACGACATGTGCGGCGCTGGCACCGAATACGCCTGCCCGGGCCCAGAGGTACCGATCCCGATGAGCCCCGGCGCAGTGAACCAGCCTGATCCAGGAACGACCGGCTAGCATGACCGGGACGTGATGAGTCGCTCGGCGAGAGGAACCTCCATGCGCGCGATCCGACTCCACGGACCCGGTGACATCCGCCTCGAGGACGTGCCCATCCCACGGCTGCGTCCTGGCACGGTCATGATCAAGGTGAGTCATGCCGGAATCTGCGGCTCCGACCTGTTTCTGCTTCGCGAATCACCCATTCCGCAGGAGTACACCCATCCGCTGACGGGGGAGCGTGGACCGCACATCCTCGGCCACGAGTTCTCGGGGCTGGTGACCGAGGTGGCCGGCGACGTCGGCGACATCGACGCGGGTGCGCTCGTCGCGGTGGAGCCGATTTTGTTCGACGGGTCGTGTGCTGCGTGCCGACGCGGGGACACCAACCTCTGTGACGCCAACGGATTCATCGGAATCCACGGGTGGGGCGGCGGAATGTCTGAGTACGTCGTGGTGCCCGCGGACCGCGTGCACGTCATGCCGCCGGAGCTCACCGCGGAGACCGCCGCGCTGATCGAGCCATTGGCCGTGGCGTGGCGTTCGGTGAGCCGATCGGGGTTGCGGCCCGGTGACACCGCGTTGATCTCGGGGGCCGGTCCGATCGGTCTGGCGCTGCTGCTCGTCGCCAAGGCGCGTGGGGCAGGAGCGATCGTGATGAGTGAGCCCACTGCGTCTCGGCGCGCTGCGGCAGACGGCTTCGGCGCACACGCCGTCGTCAATCCCATGGAAGACGATGTGGTCGCTCGTGTTCGCGCGGTCACGGGCGGTCAAGGTGTCGACGTCGCGTTCGATGCCTCCGGCGCGCCAACGGCGTTGGAAACCATGTTTCGTGCGCTCCGCCGCGGAGGCACCGCGGTGGCGGTAGCTGCCTCCCGTCCGCGAGTCTTCGACGACAACGTACTGATGCAGAAGGAGCTCGCGTACGTCGGTAGCTATGCCTATGCCGGCGACGACTTCGCGCAGGTCGTCGAAGCGGTGCGCAGCGGCGCGATCGATCCTGAAGGCTTCGTGTCGACGCGCGTCGCCTTGAACGATGCGGTGGAGCTGGGCTTCCACGCGCTGGTGACCGAGCCAGGCAATCACTTGAAGGTGCTCGTGCAGCCGTAGGTTCTACGCCGCAGCCGTCAGCCGACCGGCTCGACGCGGACCTCGACGATGCCGAAAGCCGGTGTCCCCGACAGCGGATCGATCGCTGCATCCGCGACCAGAGCGTTGCGGTTCACGCCGTGCGACTCGGGCAGTTCACCGCCGTGCGGATCGAAGATGCGCGAACCCCACCCATGGCCCAGTATCGCGACACCGCGTAGGGGCGCCGCGCTGACTTCGGCAGTGCACTCGAGCGCTGCGGAAGCGGATGACACGCGCACGGTGTCTCCGTGGGAGATCGCACTGTTGGCGGCATCGTCGGGGTGGAGATAGACGGTGTTGGTCGGTTCTCGACGGAGCGCAGTGGGGGTTTCGTTCAGCCAGGAGTTCATCGACGACTTCCAGCGCTGACTCGACAGGAGCAGCGGCCGATCCGGGGAAGGCTCGGCTAGCGGTTCGGCGAGGAGGCTCCGGACACGTGCGACGAACGCCTCCGGTGCGAGTCGTACTGCACCGTCGGCCGTGGCGATGGCCGTGCCAAGCTGCCCGTACTGCTTTTCGCCGTAGATCACCCCGTGTGGTGATGCTTCGAGTTCATCCCACGACAGCTTGCCGCCTCCGTTAACCATGTTCTTCCACATGGTTAAGGGCACCATCGATTCGGTTCCGGGGCCAAACAGCGAAAGGCCCAGCGCCACGGCCAGTTCGCGGAAGAACATCCATTCTTCGCGCGCCTCGTCTGGCGGCTGCACGACCGCATGTGCGAACTGAGCGAACGGCTGATCCTCGAAGGCCGAGTAAACGGGTAGCAGGTCTTCGCGCTCCAGGAAGTGCGCCGCAGGAAGCAACCAGTCCGCATGTTCGTGGGACTCGCGCTGAACCATGTCGATCACCACCATGAGGTCCAGCTCCTCGAGCGCGTCGGCGAGGCGCGGGCCTTGTGGTCCACTGATGACCGGATTGCCGCTGTTGCAGATCAGCGCCCGGATCTGTCCCTCACCGGGAGTTTGGATCTCGTCGGCCAACTCCGCCAGCGAGCGGGCTCCGGCGATCGCGGGCAGCTTGCGCACGCGACTTGGCTGTGCGGGGCGGGTACCGAACAGCCCCGCCACGGGCACGTAGCCCGGCTCGAAACGCCGACCGCCAACGGTGTCGAGCCGACCGGTCACGGCATTGAGCACGTGACTGAGCCATTCGGCCAGCACGCCTTCGCCGCTGTGGGAAACTCCCGTGTGTGCGACGCACATGGCCGTTCTCGCGGAAGCGAATTCGCGCGCGATCGACGTGACGACGTCGCGGGGGACACGGCACCGTGCACAGAGCTCGGCGATGTCGATGCCTTCGACGAGTTCGGTCAATTCGCTGATTCCGGCCAGCGGCGGCTGCGTCGGGAAGCTGGCCCAGCCCTCCCGCATGATGGTCGTGAGGATTGCGAGCAGCAGGGCCCAGTCCTGCCCCGGCCAAACGGCGACGTGCTGGTCGGCTTTGGCACTGCTTGGGGTGCGGTTCGGATCCACGATCACGACGCTCGCACCTTGGGCCTGGCGCGCCAACACCCGGCGCCAGCCGTCCGGGACGTTGTGGATCCAGCCGAACGTCGACACGGCCGGGTTCATCCCGACGAGCAAAAAGAAGTCGCACTCGTCGACGTCTGGAACCAGCGGTACCAGCCAACGTCCGTACATTTCGAAGCACACGCGCTGGAGATTGTTCTGGTCGACCGACGATACCGAGAACATGTTGCTCGTCCCCAACGCGCGCACGAAGGTGGCGAACCACGTGGCGTTGGAGCCGTTGAATCCCACGGGGTTTCCGAGATACGCTGCGATCGCGTCCGGTCCGAAGCGATCCTTAATCGCACCCAGCCTGGTGGCGATGTCTTCGGTCGCTTCGGCCCATGTGGCGCGCTGGTACTGGCCGTTGACTCGCCGCAGCGGCCAGCGCAACCGGCGAGGGTGGTACACCACCTCCGCCGCTGAGCGGCCCTTCGAGCAGAAGTCCCGCCACGAGTACGGGTTGGCCTTGTCGGGGCCGATCCGCTGGATGTGCCCGTCGCCGACGGTCACGTCGATACCGCAACGTGATTCGCAGATGCGGCAAAACGTCGAGACGACGGATTCTCCGCCAGCAGACTTCGTCATCGCGGGCTCAAGCGTGTGTGGATCGCATGACGGACAGCACGGGAAGAAGGTTGGCGGCGGCGTCTTCGTGCATTTCCGGTGACGGGTAATACCAGTTGTGCCTCCAACGATTTCGCATGCGTGGATCGAGCACCGAGTTATCTACCTCGACTGGCTCGCCGGTGAAGCGACTGGTCAACGCGTGCTTGTGGTTGCGCGTACTGGTGCATTCCACGTAGTGGTCGCACTGCGCGGCAACGGTGTCGACGCTGGCGCCCTCGACCAGTTGTGGGAACGGTTCCAGCATTGCGTGGGCGTTCGGTGCGTCGCGCGCAACGGTGATGTCCTTTTCCCTGACCGAGAAGAAGAACAGGACCACCGGTACGCGAACGTGGCCCAAGAGTTCGCGGTAGTCGTCGGTCCAGCTCTTCTGGGACTCGGCGATGTAGCGGTCGAGTTCTGCGGGTTCTTCGTCGAGGATGCGTTGCCACGCCATGTGTGCGGGAATCTGGTCGCCGTGGCGGCTGTCGTGCACGAGATCGGTGCCGAGTTGCTCGAGTCGAGAATTGGTTTCCTGGCGCGCCGCCATGACTTGCAGGACGAGCACTTGACCGCCATTGATCACCTCCAGCAGTCGATCGTTGGAGGAGAAGACACTTGGTGTTGCCGAGCCAAGCCCAAGATTCACCACGCGCATGCCGAGTTGTTCGGCTAGCAGGGTGGGATATGGCCGGGCCACGAAGCAGCCGAAGGTTTGCGCGGCACCCGCACAGACCAGGTAGGGGGCGGGGTCCTCGAAGTTCACCTCGGGGCCGCGAAACCGGATGCCGGAACCGGGTAGTTCCCAGTACCCGTAGTCGACGATCTCGTGGTCGCGAAGCGAATAGTCAGGCTGCCAGGGATTGCTCATCAAACCTCCAGTGGCACATCGAATTGCTCGATGTATGGCGCGAATGCCTCGGTGATTGCTTGCCGGGTGATGCCGAAGTCCCTTGCGGCGTAGCGGTGACTGCCGGGCGGGTGGTGCCAGTCGGTCTCGAGGTAGCGGTGCATGCGCTCGTCGAGTTCATCACCGCGTGCGAGACCGATCCACGCGCGCAATGCGGTGACTTGTCCGATGGGGTCGACCGCCAACTCGCGTTGATAGACGTGGTACACCGGCACGTCGGGATGTCGCGTGACGAAGTCAGCCGAGCGAAGCGCGGACTCGAGCACCTGCCGGTAGGTGGCCTGAATCAGGTCGCGTAGGCCGACCTGATTGCCGCCGACATCGTGAATCATGGTGGCATAACTGCACATCGACACCAGGGCGGGCATCGGATCACGGTGCGTCAGCACGAAGCGCGCATCGGGGTAGACGGACAACAGTGCATCGAGATGGAGAGCATGAGAGGGGAGTTTCAGCACCCATTGTCCGTCGGCGCCGTTGGATTGCAGCACCTGCAGGGTCCTACGGTGATGCTCATAAGCGGAGCGAAGGTCCGCCGTGCCGAGGAACCAGTCGTTGTAAAACGTGGAACCAGTGGACGTATGCCACGTCAGCGACTTGAAGTCTTGGGCGAGCACGTGCACGCACTCGACCGGGTCGGTCGGGCGTTCCAAGTGGGGAAAGTGCGCCAGCTGTTCGACCAATGGCGCCATCTTCGCGGACTTGGCCGCTATCCGAGGATCGTCGCCGAGGCGATTCGGAGCGACCGGCGGTACCGGATCGTCAATCTCCCAGTGCCACAGCACCCGAGAGTCCGCGAGGTCTTGAGCGAGCAGGTTGACCAGGACGGTGGTGCCGGTCCTCGGCATGCCGATCACGAATACCGGGCGGATCACCTTCTGTTCGCCCAAGTCGTGGCGGTGCCACCAATCGTCGATGCGTAGCCGATTCATCACCGCCCGCCGGCACTCGGCGAACAACCGGGCCTCACGCTGTGGTGTCTGAGGATCTCGATTGATCGCGTCCACCACGACATCCAGACCTTCGTGGAACGAATCCGTATGGAGCTCTTGTATTCCGGTGCGCTTCTGCGCCGCTTCGATGACGTCGTCTGCGTTCACTGGTCTTCTCCCAGCAAGGCCGTTGTGTAGTCGCCGATTCCTCCGCCGTTCAGGGTGGTGCCCCCGTCGATCGTGAAGTTCTGACCCGTGATCCATCCGGCCCGACTCGACAACAGGAAGACGATCAGTTCGGCGACGTCTTCTGGGCTACCGATCCGGCCGAGCGGGATGGCCTTACGGAGCAGGGCCGCGTCGGCGCCCAGCATCGGTTCGGTCATCGCGGTATCGACGACGCCTGGCGAGACGGCGTTGATCCTGATGGCCGGTGCGTACTCCAGGGCAGCGGCCGCAGTCAGTGCCAGTACGCCGGCCTTCGAGGCGGCATAGGCTGCCTCTCCCCGTGATGGTCGGATCCCGCTGATCGACGCAACGTTGACGACGGAGCCGCGCCCGGATTCGGCCATCAGCGGCGCGGCAGCGCTGAGGCCGTGGAAGACTCCGGCGAGGTTGACGCTCATCGTCCGATCCCAGGCACGTGACGATGTCTGGTGTAGCCGGGCCAGTCCACCAGTGCCCGCGTTGTTGCACATGGCGGTAAGCCCGCCAAGTTTCGACGTTGCGTCACCAACGGCCCGCTGGACCTGTTCCTTGTCGCGGACGTCGACCTGGAATGCGATGCCACCCACTTCGCCGGCGACGGCTTCGATCGATTCGCTTCGTCGTCCGAGGACCGCGACCTGGCCGCCTTCCTCGACGACCAGCCGGCAGACGGCTGCTCCGATGCCCGATCCTCCACCGGTGACGATTACAAGTTCACCGCTCATCGAATCGCTGCTCACCGGCACCGCCCGGAGTTCGTTCCGCAAGCACCATCCATGGTGATCTGGTCAGGATTACCTAGATGGAACATGATCTGACGGTACCTCTTTCGGGTATGGCTAGACAAGACTCTAACGCTGAATCATTTATCGGATTTATGATGCACATCACCCTGGGTATGGGTGGATGACTCATGGCGGACGCAGGGCTGTGTCTGATAAAGTGCCACCCTGGCATAAAACAGCCACTCGCCCCGACGTAGGAGTCACCATGGCCCTGATTCAAGACACCGTCGGCCAACTGCCGTACAAGTTGGTGGACTTCGATCAGCACTCGTATGAAGCCAAGGACTGCTTCACGCGGTTCATGCCCAAGGCGAAGCTGAACACCGCGGTACACCTCATCGACACCCCGGCGGGCGGCAAGGCGCTCCTGGCCAACGAGCGCATCGTCACGGCCTTCGAAACCGATCCCGACGTCGCCTACGTCCCAGGCTCTTTGGTGGAGATGCTCAAACAACGTGCCTCCGGCGACGCCAGCGACGCCGAGCGATTCTTCGAGCCGATCCAAAGTGAGTACCTGGACAAGAACGCACGGCTCAAGCAGCTCGCCGAACAGCAGATCGAACGCTCGATCATGTATCCGGGCGGCTGGGCGCTGCTGGCCGAACCCTATCTGGACGGCATCGACCCGCTCTACGACAACTTCGAGTCGTTCAACAAGTGGATAGACGAGGACTGGGGTTTCAACTTCCAGGACACCATCTACGCGCCTGCGCTCAACTCGCTGCGCGACCTCGACCGCGCCGTCGCGGAACTGGACCGGGTACTCAACGCGGGTGCCCGCTTCATCTACCTGTGCACCGGACCGGCCTACGGCCGCAGCCCAGGCGACCCATACTTCGATCCGTTCTGGGCTCGCATCAACGAGGCGAAAGCCGTCGTCTGCTACCACATCTCGGAGAATCACTACCAAGAGCACGTGGCGTCGCAGTGGGGCTGGAAGATGGGGCCGCCGTTCCAGTTCTCGGCCTGGCAGTGGCAGAACACCTACGGCGAGCGGCCGATCACCGACACGTTGTCGGCGTTGATCTTCGACAACCTCTTCGGCCGCTTCCCCGACATCCGGGTGCTCGTCAGCGAGTTCGGCGCCTCCTGGGTGCCGCACTTCCTCCGACACATGGACAAGAGCCGGGGCATGGCGCGGCTTGGTCCGTGGATCGGAGGCCCGCTGACAGAGCGTCCGAGCACCATCTTCAAGCGGCACGTCAACGTCGTGCCCTACCCGGAGGACGACACCATCTCGCTCATCGACGAACTCGGCGGGACCGAGGCGCTCGTCATGGGGTCGGACTGGCCGCACGCCGAGGGCCTGCGCGAGCCGGCCGAGATGTATCTCAAGGTCCAAGGTCTCGACGAGAAGCTGCGCAAGGAGTTCCTGCGCGACAATGGGCTCGCGCTGTTGAAGTAGGCGCTGTTGACCTGAGCAGAGATGGAGACGCTGTCGTGGATGCGGCGATTTCTGGTCCGGGCAGGCCCCGCGACCCGTCGACGGAAGAGCGCGTCTTCGCGGCGGCCAAGCAGGAGCTGGCCGAGCGCGGCTTCGAGGCGTTCAGCATGCGCAGCGTGGCTAGACGCTCGGGTGTCGCCCGACCCAGCCTGTTGCTGCGCTGGCCGACTCGCGATGCGCTCATCTTGGAGACGATGCAGCGGCTGGTCGAGTGGCCGCTGCCGGAGCCGAACGCCAATGCGCGTGACGAGATCGACGCCATCATCGCCCGTGTGGGGCACTTGTTGGGGCCGGACATGCTGCCGATCCAGTTGCGCCTGATTGCCGACGCCCCCCAACACCCCGAGCTGTACGCCGCGTTCCAGGAGACGGTCATCGCCAAGGCGGGCCGGCGGCTCACCCAACTGTTGCAGCGGGCTGCGGCCGAAGGTGACCTACCCGCCGGGACGGACGCTCGATGGGCAGCCGACGCGTTGATCGGCGTCATGTACATGCGAACCATCAGGTCGCCAGGTCAACGGCCACCTTCGCGAGCGGCGCAGCGCGAGATCGTCGACGCACTTTGGGCGACGTTGACCGTGGCACAGCGGTAAGCGGGGCCGACCGGGCCGTGACCTCCATCGTTTCCCGCCGTCCTCCCCGTCAGGGGCTAGCCGGGTGGCTAAGGTAGCCCGATGGCGGTGAACGCGGACGACAATGCCAACGACGATGGGAAGCCGGTCGGACGAGCGGCGGACGTCATCGCCCGACAGTTGCGTCGCCGGATCATCCGAGGTGAGCTCGTCGAGGGTGATGGGTTGCCGAGCGAAGCCGAGCTCCTGACGCAATTCGGGGTGTCGCGGCCGACGTTGCGAGAAGCGATCAGAGTGCTCGAGTCCGAATCGTTGGTGGTCGTCAAGCGTGGGTCGCGAGGCGGTATCGAGGTCAGTGTGCCTCGGGTCGAGAAGGCGGCCCACTACGCCGGCCTGCTTCTGGAATATCGTCAGGCGACCACCGCCGACGTCTTCACGGCCGCAGCAGCCATCGAGGGACCGTGCGTGGCGATGCTCGCCAGGACCCGCGCCGCCGACGACCTCGAGCGGCTGCGCGACGCGGTGTCCAGCGAGCGGGACGGGCGTCAAGAGGCCGGCCAACTCCTCGAGCTGCAAAACGACTTTCATCGCCTCGTCATCGAGCTGGCGGGCAATCAGACACTGACGGTGCTCAGTGACGTCCTTCGGCACATCATCGAGCTCGCGACCCAACGCTACATGGACGACCAAACCGGTTCGGACACTTCGACGTCCGCGAGTACCGCGGCGGCCACCCGCACTCACGCGAAGGTCGTCGACTTCATCGCCGCCAAGGATGCCGTGGGTGCAGAAGCATTGTGGCGCAAGCACATTCTCGCGACGAGCGCTCGCTTGCGTAGCTCCGGTATTGCCGAGTCGGTCATCGACCTGCTGGAGTGATCAGAAGCCCATTCCCTTGCCAATGATGTCGAGCATGATCTCATTGGTGCCGCCGTAGATGCGCTGGACCCGGGCGTCTCGCCAGAGTCGGGCGATCTCGTATTCGTTGATGTAGCCGTATCCGCCGTGCAGTTGCAGGCACCGGTCGACGATGCGCCACTGCGTCTCCGTCGACCACCACTTGGCACCGGCGGCCTCGTCGGCGGTGAGCTCCCCGTTGTTCACCGCCATGATGCACTTGTCGATGTAGGTCTGCATCACGCTCAGTTCGGTTTCCATCTGTGCGATGGCGTGCCGATTCACCTGAAAGGTGCCGATCGGCTGCCCGAACGCCTTGCGGTCGTGCGCGTATTGCGTCGAAAGGTCCACGGCCCTGCGTGCCGCCGCGGCGGCGTGGATCGCAATACCGAGTCGCTCGGCAGGCAGGTTCCGCATGAGGTGGTAGAACCCCTTGTTTTCCTCGCCGAGCAGATTCTCGGCGGGCACGCGCACGTCCTCAAAAATGAGTTCAGCTGTGTCAGCAGACTTTTGGCCGATCTTGTCGAGCTTACGACCTCGCGAGAAGCCCGGCATGCCCTCCTCGACGACGATGAGGCTCAGGCCCTTGTGGGGCTTCTCCGCGTGGGGGTCGGTGCGGCACACCACGACGACGAGGTTCGACAACAGACCGTTGGAGATGAACGTCTTCGTGCCGTTGACGATGTAGTCACTGCCGTCGCGGCGGGCAGACGTCTTGACGTTGGCCAGGTCGGAGCCGGCGCCCGGTTCGGACATGGCAATCGCCGTGATGATCTCGCCGGACACGTATCCGGGAAGCCACCGCTTCTTCTGTTCCTCGGTGGTCAGTTCGGTG
Organism: Mycobacterium sp. URHB0044; assembly: GCF_000620625.1. GTDB lineage: Bacteria > Actinomycetota > Actinomycetes > Mycobacteriales > Mycobacteriaceae > Mycobacterium. The sequence continues at coordinate 23,935 of NZ_JIAW01000012.1, forward strand.
AAGTAGCCGGCGAGGATGTCGTTCTGGACGCCGAGTCCCAGCCCGACGCTACCGGTGAGCCAGAACTCTTCGTTGACGATGGCGTTGTAGCGGAAGTCCTTGATGCCGAGCCCGCCGTACTCCTCGGGCACCTCCCAGCCGAGCAAGCCCAGTTTTCCGGCCTCCAGCCATGGCTCTCGGTCGGTGTAACCGCGCTGCTCCCACTCCTCGGCGTGCGGAACGCACGCGGTTTCGAAGAACGAGCGCGCGGTAGCGCGGAACTCGTCGTGTTCGGGCTCGAAGATGTCTCGGCGCACGGCATTTCTCCAGTGTGTTGTCGTCGACTAGATTAAATTAGTTTAATGCTATAACTATATGGCGGAAGGCGCGACCATGGCCTCGCTCATCCGAGTGACCAACGCCCACACCCCGTCGGGGGACTCGAGCGCGAGCTCGCCGAGCAGTTGCTGCCATTCGCGTTGGCCGCCGAACTCAGCTCGCCACGCCAGGGCGCGCGAGGTGAAGTGCCGCAACCGGTGGTCGAGCGTGAATCCGATGGCCCCGTGTACCTGATGTGCGTTGCGCGCAACCAGTGTTGCCGCGCGCGATGCCTCGATCTTGGCGACTGCTACGGCGAATCGACCGTGCGGTGAGTCGAATCCGTATGCGACGACGATGCCGGTGGCGAACTCCGCGGCCGTCTTCGCCAGGGCCACCGAGCTCGCCGCGTTGGCGATCAGTGCTTGCACCGCTTGGAACTTCGCGATTGGGCGGCCGAATTGTTCGCGGTGCTGCGCGTGCTCACAGGCCAGCTCGAGTGCGCGGGTCAGTGCGCCGCAGGTCTGCAGGGACCGGGCCAGTGCGCCACGGAGCCGGAACTCGCCCGCGACGTCGTGGTCGATCAGGCGGAACTGCCCCGGCTCGAGTGCCACGTCGACGTCGATGCGGGCGCTGGGCTGGCCTGCGATGTCCACTCGCGCCTCGATCGTGGATCGAGCCAGCGGCACGACGGCGACGAACCCGTCACCCCCAACGACCACGGACTCGGCTGCGTTGGTCCACGGCACGGGGTCGATGCTGGCCGTCAACCGTCCGGCGCGCAGCGGCTGATCGGTGACCGCCGCCGTCAGCGGGGCTGCGTCCACAGCAACGTCGGAGAGGTCGGCGACGCCGAGCAGCCAAGAGGCCAGCAGATCGTGCTCGGCGAGCGGGACCGGGGCCGCGTGGTAACCCGTGCTCTCGAGGACGACCGCCAGTTCACCGAGTCCCGCCCCCGTTCCACCCCGCGACTCGGGAGTGGTCAGCAGAGTGAGACCGGAGTCGGTCAGGGTCTGCCACAAGCCGGGCTGGTAGTCGAGTCCGACGCTCTGGACGTCGAGCATTGATTCGGTGCCGGAGCGCAAGATGTCGTCGGCGAGCTCGCGTACGGCGAGCAGGTCGGCGGAATCGTTCGTCGTCATCGTCATCGGAGCCCCAAACCGCGGGCCACGACCCCGCTCAGAATCTCGTTGGTGCCGCCCCGCAGCGTGAAGCCCGGCGCGTGCAACAGGCCCTCGGCCAACAACCGGGGGAGTGCCTCGTCGGTGTCGACCTCGGGCCGAATGGGAGCCGACTGTCCCGCGACGTCGACGACCGCGGCCTCGTACCGTGTCCCCAAATCCTTGATGACGGCGGCCCCGACGCCGACCGATTCGCCCCGGCTCAGCGCGGCAGCGACGGACGCCGACATCTGACGCAATGCCACGAGTTGGGACACGAGTTCGCCGAGTTCCACTGCTGCCCAGGGAAGTTCACCCGGCGAATGCGCGTGAAGTTCGCGGGCCAGCTCCTCGAGCAGCGGGTGGGTGGACAGGATCCGCTCAGGGCCGCTGCGCTCGAAACCCAGTTCGGAGGTGACCTGCGCCCAGCCGTCGCCGATGTCGCCGAGCACCATGTCGTCGGGCACGAACACCTTTGACAGCACGACTTCGTTGAAGTGGTGGGCGCCCGTCAGAAGCTTGATGGGCCGAATGTCGAGGTTGGGGGAGTCGAGTGGGACGACGAACTGGCTCAGCCCCTCGTGCCGTTTGGTGACGTCCAATTCGGAGGTGCGCGCGAGCACGACGAACGCGTGCGCGTGGTGTGCACCGGAGGTCCACACCTTCGTACCGCTCAGCTCCCACCCGCCGTCGACGCGGACGCCCTTGGTCTTGACGCTGGCCAGGTCCGAGCCGGATTCGGGTTCGCTCATGCCGATCGCGAAGTAACACTCGCCCCGTGCGATGGCGGGCAGATACCGCTGGCGTTGAATCTCGTTGCCGTACTTGAGCAGTGACGGCCCGGCCTGCCGGTCGGCTACCCAGTGGGCCGCGACGGGCGCTCCGGCGGCGAGCAGTTCCTCGATCACGACGAAGCGCTCGACGTGACTGAAGCCTCCGCCGCCGTATTCGGAGGGAAACGTCATGCCCAACCAACCCTTGGCGGCGAGCCGTCGGCTGAAGTCGGGATCCCAGGACGCGATCCAGGAGTCGACGCGTGGCGACCAGCCGTGTTCCGCTCGGTCGGCCACGATGAATTCACGCACGGCGGTGCGCAGTTCCTCCGTGTGCGCTGGCAACGCGCGAAACGGCGGAACCAGTGCACTGGTCATCGGCTACTCCTACCCACTGTCGTGTTCATTGAGATTATAGATTAACCTGATTTGCATCTAGCACGGAGTCGCGATCGGCGCGACCGCTTGAGGGAGGCGTGACATGCGGGATGCAGTCATCACCGCCGCGGTGAGGTCACCGATCGGCAAACGCAACGGCGGGTTGGCCGCGATGCACGCGGTCGAGCTGTCGGCACTGGTGCTCAACGAACTCGTCGCGCGAGCGGCACTCGATCCGCTCCTGGTCGAGGACGTGCACTGGGGCAACGTGATCAGCATCGGTCAGCAGTCCGGCAACATCGGACGCATGGCGGTGCTCGCCGCGGGCTGGCCGGAGTCGGTGCCCGGCTTCACCATCGATCGGCAGTGTGGGTCGTCGCAACAGGCCATCTCGACGGGTGCGGCCGCGGTGATCTCAGGGCAGGCCGACGTCGTCGTCGCCGGCGGCGTGGAGATGATGTCCGGAGTGCCGATGGGCGCTGCGACCGTCGCCGGCACCGGTGAAATGGGTGGTCCTGCCGTCGACCGATACGCGTCCGAGCTGACGGCTCCCGGGTTCGATGGCCGGTTCAATCAGGGCGCGGGCGCCGAGCTGATCGCCGAACGCTACGGGTTGTCCCGCGCGCAGCTCGACGAGTACTCCGTCGAGTCCCACGAACGGGCGGCCGCCGCGCAGGACGACGGGCTGTTCATCGAGGAAACCATGTCGGTGTCCACCCCGGAAGGTGCCGTCACCGCTGACGAGGGCATCCGCCGCGGCTCCACGGTCGAGAAGCTCGGCACCTTGAAGGCGCCCTTCGTTGCGGACGGCAAGATCACGGCGGGCAATGCGTCGCAGATCTCCGACGGCGCCGCGGCGGTACTCATCACCACCTCCGAACGGGCCGCCGAGTTGGGCATGACGCCGCTCGCCCGCATCCACACCGCGGTGTGTACCGGCGACGACCCGGTGAAGATGCTGACGGGTCCGATCCCCGCGACCCAACTGGCGCTCAAGCGCTCGGGGCTCTCGCTCGACGAGATCGGCTTCTTCGAGGTGAATGAGGCCTTCGCGCCGGTACCGCTGGCCTGGCAGGCCGATACCGGCGTGGCACGCGACAAGCTCAATCCGCTCGGCGGCGCCATCGCACTCGGCCATCCGCTCGGGTGCTCGGGGGCCCGGCTGGCCACCACGCTGATCTATCACATGCAGCGCACCGGGAGCCGCTACGGCCTGCAAACCATGTGCGAGGGCGGCGGCACCGCGAACGCCACCATCTACGAACTCATCGACTAATCGGCTGCGCCGAAATCTGCGTCCGGGTCGTCGAATCGGCCCGATCACAACCCGTGTGCAGATTTCGGCGCAGGCGTGGCGAATGCAGGCTATCGACGACGGTGGTTGCCTGCCGCGGGCACCGTCTCGCCCCAGGCCATGTGCAGTACGGGCGTGCGGGTGTCGTCGACGCGATGCATGCGGCCCTCCTGCTGTGGGTTCGGCATCTTGCCGAGTCCGCGCATGTGCCCCTCCGGATCGGGTTCGCAAACCCACTTAACGCCGTCGATGTCGTAACTGATGCCGTCGTGCCAGTACCCGTCCTCGGCCCGGGTGATGTCGATGTCCATGCTGGCCGCCGACGTCACCGTGCCGTCACTGTGCGCGGTAACGGCAACGTGAAAGTCACGCTGGCCGAACAGGAAGTGACCCACCTCGCAGCTGCCGTCCTCCCACTGATTCGCCCACGAGTACCACGTCATGTATTCGGCGTCGTGCAGCGGTTCCTTCTGGCGGTAGAGCTGGCCACCTGGGTACATCCACGCTTCCTCCCAGAACAGGAACCCCCGCGCGGGCTTGCCAAGGATCGTGCCGTCCACCAGCCAGGTCTGGGTGATGTAAAGCAGGGAGGCGTCGCGGCCGGGGAGGTACCACTGCAACGGATTGACCACCATGCGCCCCGACATGTCGATGACGCCTTCCTCGACGTAGTGGAAGTCGTCCTTGTTGAGCACCAGTTTCATCGGCTGACCTTCGGCGTCCGGGGCCGAGGTCATCGTTGCGGTGTCGGCGTCGGTCAACTCGATTCCGATCTTGGCGCTGTCGACGGCGTAGCGCGGTTCCTTGCGGATCTGCAGACCCGGGCCCCGGTCGGTTCCCGAACTCACGACGATGAGCTTGCCGCCGAGCGAGGACCTTCCGTCGTCCTCGGCACCGGCGACGGGCGGCGCGATGCGGCGCATCGTGCTGTACAGCGTGCCGTCCTCGTCGCGCAGCGTGCCCCACATGTAGCCGCCCTCGCGTTGCAGACCCAAGATGGATTCACCAGTGACGAAGTCGGCGGGGTCGAACACGCGGCCCGACGCCAGCGCGCCGGAGTAGAAGCTGCCCGTTCGTTCGGCGGACGTCATCGTGGGGGTAATCAGCGTCGGGGTGTTCATCGGTGCCTTTCGGTTAGGTGAGTCGTTGGTTTGGCGAACTGTGCTAAAGCGCTTGGCATGCCTGCAGTTTGGAGATGTCGGCGTCGGACTTGCCGAGCACCGTGCGCAGTACCTCCTCGGTGTGTTCGCCGAGCCGCGGCGGGGCGAGGTAGGAATCCAGCGGTGTTTCGGAGAACTGGATGGGGTTGGCCAGCAGGTCGAGGCTGCCTCCATCCTCGGTCTCGATCGTGCGGCGCATCCGTCGGTGCTGAACCTGTGGGTTGGTGAAGACTCCAGCCATCGTGTTCACCGGGCTCACGGGGACGTCCTCGGCCTCGAGCCTGCTGATCCAGTGGGCGGCTGGCCGCTGGGCGAAGATGTCGTTGAGCGTGTCGAGCACGCGCTCGCGGTTGGTGATGCGAGCCGACACCGTCGAGAACCGCGGATCTGACGCGAGCTCTGGGCGGCCCAGCGCCGTGACGAGGCCCGTCCACTGCTTGGCGGTCGACGCCACCACGAAGATCTCGTCGTCCTCACACGCGAACGCCTGGGACGGGATTCCGCCGAACCCGCCGTTACCTCGGCGCGGCGCCGCCTCACCAGAGACGAGGTAGTTCTGCACGTAGTGCGACAACGCGGCCACTCCGCAGTCGAGCAGCGCCAGATCGATGAATTGGCCTGTGCCACTCACTATGTCGCGATGATGTAAAGCCGCGAGAATCGCGGACGACGCGTACAATCCGGTCAGCACGTCCACCATCGACACACCGACCTTCATCGGTCCGGCACCTGGTTCGCCGTCGGGGACACCGGACACGCTCATCATGCCGCTCATGGCCTGGAAGACGCCGTCGTATCCCGCGCGCTGCGCGTACGGGCCCGTCTGGCCGAAGCCGGTCACCGAGCAGTACACGAGCCGGGGATTGTGCTCGCGCAGGCTGTCGTAGTCGAGGCCGTACTTCGCGAGCACGCCACTGCGGAAGTTCTCGATGAACACGTCCGACCGGGCCGCGAGTTCGGCGATGAGGGCTGCACCCTCGGGTGTGGAATGGTCGACTGTGATCGAGCGCTTGTTGCGGTTGGCGCTGAGGTAGAAGCCGGATTGGTTGTCCTCGGGGTCACCGAAGAACGGTGGTCCGTACTGACGGGCGTCGTCTCCGACTCCGGGTCGCTCCACCTTGATGACGTCTGCGCCCATGTCGGCGAGTAGTTGAGAGGTCAACGGCGCGGCAAGGATTCGGCTCAGGTCGAGCACGCGAACTCCAGCCAGCGGACCGCTCACGCCGACCTCTTGGGTTCCCGCGGCAGTCCGAGCACGCGCTCGCTGATGATGTTCTTCTGGATCTCGCTGGTTCCGGCATAGATGGTCTCGGCCCGCGCGCGGATGAACGTCCGGCGCACGGCCTCGGCGGTGGTGTCGGGACCCGTCTGCCACTCCGTGCCGAGCAGGGCGTCTGGGCCGAGCACGTCCATGGCGACCTCGCTGAACTGCTGGTGCCACTTCGCCCAGTAGTACTTGCCGATCGAGGCTTCCGGGCCGAACTCGCCGTCGCGTAGCGCCGCCGACAGCGACCGAAGGTTGTTGTAGGCCATGATCTGCAACCCGATGTAGGAGTCGACCAGTTGGTGACGCAGGATCGGGTCGTCGAGCGCGCCCCGGTGTCTCGCGAGGTGTTGAAGCTGACTCATCTCCCGGCGGAATGAGAACTGGTAGTTGAGCACCGAGGTGGCACGTTCGTGGCCCAGCGTCGTCATCGCTGCGGACCATCCGTTGCCCACGTCGCCGAGCACGTTGTCGGATGACGTGCGGGCGGCGTCGAAGAAGACTTCGTTGAAGCCACTATCGCCGAGCATCGTGCGGATCGGCACGACCGTCACGCCAGGTTGATCGAGTGGAATGAGCGTGTAGGACAACCCGGCGTGGCGCGTCGACCCCGGTTCGGTGCGAACGATCGCGAAGATCCAGTCCGCATGATGGGCGAACGTCGTCCAAATCTTCTGCCCCGTCACCACCCACTCGTCGCCGTCGCGTTCGGCGCGGGTGGAGATGGCGGCGAGATCTGATCCGGCGCCGGGCTCCGAATACCCTTGGCACCAAACGACCTCCGAGCGGGCCATTGGCGGAAGCAACCGTTGCTTCTGCGCTGCGGTGCCGTAGGACAGTGCCGTGGGGGCCATGAGCGTCTCACCGTGGAACGCGGCGCGCGGCGGTGCCTGCGCCTTGGCGCATTCCATCGCGAACACGATCTCCTGGGTCATCGAGGCCGAACGTCCGCCGTACTCCGACGGCCAGGACAAGCCGAGCCAGTTGCCGTCGGCAAGTTCGCGTTCCCAGGCGCGGCGCAGTTCCCAGTTGTCGTCGTCGTCGGGTCCGCCACGGTCCGCGGTGCCGACGAAGTCACCAACCAGGTGCTCGTCGAGCCAGCTGCGCACCTCGTCACGGAACTTGCGGTCGGCGTCTGACAGCGGCAGCGACGCGAAGCCGTCCGAGGGGGAGGACATGCCTGGATAGTACAATGAGTTATCGGATTAGACGAGCGTTCTGGTAGACCACGAATGCCTGACTTTTGAGCGCGAGTCGGTGCCTGTGGACGCTCGAATGTTCATTCGACGACGATCCGCAAGCCGCGTGACGCCCGTCCCGTCATGGTACGTTCTATCGCGACTATACAGTAAGATAAATTAGTTGATTATGGCGTGGTGCGGGTGGTGGCAACACGTCCGTCATCGAGCGAAGGAGGCCCCGAGTGGACGACCTGCAGTGGTCGGTGAGCGAGGGCATCGGGACCATCCGGCTCAATCGCCCCCATGCACGCAACGCGTTCACCTTCGAGATGATCGGCGAGTGGGTGCGTCTGCTGCGCGCGGCCAAGCTCGACGATGCGGTCCGGGTGATCGTGCTGACCGGAACCGGGGACAAGGCGTTCTGCTCCGGTGTCGACCTGTCGTCCATCTCCAACGCCAACCCCAACCTGACCCCGTTGCAGCGCAAGAGTCAGCTGCACGACGAAATCCACGAGGTATCGCACGCCTTGGCGGACTTGGACAAGCCGGTGATCGCCTCGATCAACGGCGTGGCCGTCGGGGCCGGCCTCGACATGGCGCTGATGTGCGACCTGCGCATCATGTCCACCTCGGCGCGAGTCTCCGAGGGATACGTGAAGGTTGGGCTGACCCCCGGCGACGGCGGCGCCTACTACCTACCGCGCATCGTCGGCACGTCGAAGGCACTCGAGTTGCTACTGACCGGTGACTTCATCGACGCCGACGAAGCGCTGCGGATCGGCCTCGTCAATCGGCTCGCCAGTCCGGAGATGCTCGCCGAGGAGACGCTGCGGTTTGCGCGTTCGATCGCCGACCACGCGCCCGTCACCGTTCGCATGATCAAGCGCGCCACCTATCAGTCCGCTGACGTCGACCGCCGCACGGCACTCGATTTGATCTCGTCCCACTTCGCGGTCGTCGCGGCGACCGAGGACGCGGCCGAGGCGCTGGCCGCCATGAAGGAGAAGCGCCCACCCAATTACGTGGGCAGATGAGGGAGCTCCGATGACCGCTGACGCCACCGAAAGCCCGGACGTCTTCGACGCCTGGATCAACCTGCCCTACCTCCCCGGCGAGGTCACCCCCGACCCGTCGGTGGTGGCGCGATTCAAACGCGGCAACAGTGCCTACGAGGGCGGCGAGACCATGGCGGACGTCATCGCCGAGATGGATCGCCTGGGTATCGCCGGTGGCGTGCTGTCCAAGGCGCCGCGCGACATCACCCCGCCGTTCGTGCACGGCACCAAGACCGGGGAGCAGGTGTTGAGGGAGACCTGCGAACGGCTCGCGAAGATCCAAGCTGAATACCCCGGCCGGTTCGTGACGAGCGTAGGCATCGATCCGCGCCTCGGTTACGAGGCGGCTCAACACGTGCGGATTGCGAAGCGCGAGTATGGGATCAAGTGCGTTCGCATCATCCCGATGTTCACTGGCATCGCCATCGACGACAAGCTGGCCTATCCGCTGTACACGGCGGCGTGCGACGAGGACGTCGTGGTGTCGATCAACGTGGGCGTGCCAGGCCCGATGAAGCCGGCCAAGCTGCAGCGCACCATCCTCGTCGACGAGGTTGCGTTGGCCTTCCCGGAACTCGCGATCGTCATGAGCCATCTGGGTGACCCGTGGATCTCCGAGACGGTGGCGATGCTGATCAAGCACCCCAACGTCTACGCGATGACCGCGGGATGGGCGCCGAAGTACGTGCCCGACGAGATCGTGCGCTTGGCCGAACGGCGGAACCCGCGAAAGCTGATGTGGGCGTCCGACTATCCGATCCTGCCGTTCGACCGCACCATCACCGAGGGCCGGGCGTTGCCGCTGACCGGTGACTCTCGCACCGGCTACCTGGGTGCCAACGCGCGCGCGGTCTTCGGATCGCCCTAAAGGAAAGAAGACAAACACCATGGGTTTGCACGACGGACGTGTCGTCATCGTCACCGGCGCCGCAGGAGGCATCGGTCGCGAGCACGCACTCGAATTCGCCCGCCAGGGTGCCAAGGTCGTCGTCAACGACCTCGGCCCGGCTGCTGACGTGGTCGCCGAGATTGAATCGGCAGGCGGAGAAGCCGTCGCGAACGGCGACGACGTGTCGGACTGGGACGGTGCCGGACGGTTGGTGCAGACCGCACTCGACTCGTTCGGTGACCTGCACGTGCTCGTCAACAACGCAGGGATCCTGCGCGACAAGATGTTCGTCAACATGGACATCGACATGTGGGACGCCGTGATCAAGGTGCACCTGCGCGGTACCTTCGCCCCGACCAAGCATGCGGTGGCCCATTGGCGGGAACGGCACAAGGCCGGCACGCCGGTGGAGCACCCGCGCATCGTCAACACGTCTTCGCCATCGGGGCTGTACGGCAATGTGGGACAGTCTAATTACGGCGCTGCCAAGGCGGCCATCGCCTCGTTCACCGTCATCCTCGCCGATGAGTTGGCCCGCCTCGGGATCACCGTCAACGCAATCGCACCGAGTGCGCTGACTCAGATGACCGAGGGGCTGGACGCCTACGTGGCAGCCATGGCAGAGGTCAAGGAACGCACCGGTTTCGATGCGGGTTCGCCCGCCAACATCGCGCCGCTCGTCGTCTGGCTGGCGTCCGCGGAGGCCGCCGAGGTCACCGGGCGGGTGTTCAACGTCAAGGGCGGCGCCATCTCCGTCGCCGAGGGCTGGGTCGCAGGTCCCGGCGTCAGCCGCGAATCACGTTGGGATCCCGCGGAACTCGGCGAGATAGTCCCCGGCCTGCTGGCCGAAGCGCGGACGAACTCCGACGGGTCGGGCAAGCCGCGTGTCTGACGCCGTCGACGGCATCCGCGTCGAACGCGCGGATCGAGTCGGCACGGTGTGGCTGGACCGGCCGGACCGCGGGAACGCATTCACCTCGGCGATGCAGGACGAATTGCACGTCCAGCTGGAAGCGCTCGACCGGGACGAGGACATACGCGCGATCATCGTGACCGGCACGGGCAAGCTCTTCTCTGCCGGTGCCGACATGGAACCCGGCGGATCCACCTTCGCGTTCGACGAGGACCGACACCGGCAGGCACGAGCCACGATGGGTGCCCGGCCGCGCCCGTGGCGGATGCGCACGCCGATCATCGGGGCGCTCAACGGATCCGCCGTGGGTATCGGCCTGACCTTTCCGCTGCAATGGGACATCCGCATCGTCAACGCGGATGCCAAGTACGGCTTCGTGTTCACCCGTCGCGGCCTGACACCCGAGCAGAACTCCCTGTGGCTGCTCCCGAAGCTGGTGGGCGCGGGCTCCGCGTTGGAGTTGCTGTTGACCGGCCGAATCTTCACCGGTGCCGAGGCGCAAGCACTCGGCCTGGCCACCGAGGCGGTGCCCGGCGACGAGGTGCTGGCCCGTGCCACGGAGATCGCGCGCGACATCGCCGACAACACCGCGCCTGCTTCCGTCGGCGTCACCAAGGAACTCTTCTACGCCATGCTCGAGGACACCGACCGCGAGTCCTCCTTCTACCGCGAGTGGGAGGCGTTCCGCTGGATGGGGCGCGGGAGCGACTCGTCGGAGGGGGCGCAATCGTTTCTGGCCAAGCGGGCGCCACGGTTCACATCGTCCAAGCATGAAGAGCTACCGGTGGTTAGCGGCGGATGGGGCACCGCTGATGGCTGACACGGTGCGCTACGACCTCGACGACGGTGGCGCTGTGCTCCTCACGCTGAGCCGACCCGATCGGCGCAACATGTGGACCGCGCAGATGGAGACCGAGTTCTACGACGCACTGGATCGCGCAGCTGCCGACGACGGCGTGCGTGCGATCGTCGTCACCGGTGCGGGCAACTCGTTCGTGCCTGGGCTGGATCCTGCCGTGCTGTCGGACGTGTCGAGCGGCGGCCGCTACACCACCAACCGGCGACCGCAGACCTACCCGACCACCGTTCCGAAACCGATCATCGGTGCCATCAACGGCGCCTGCGCCGGCATCGGGCTGGCACAAGCGCTCACCTTCGACTACCGATTTGCCGTCAGCGGAGCGAAGTTCAGCACCGCCTTCGCCAAGCGCGGGCTGCCCGCAGAGGATGCGACCGCGTGGATGCTCGTCCGCCTCGCCGGACCCGCGCACGCCTTCGACCTGCTCGCCTCCGGGCGCGTATTCCTGGCGGAGGAAGCTGCCGAACTCGGGGTGGTGCAGCGGCTTTCGCAACCCGGTCAGGTGGTCGCCGATGCGGTTGCCTACGCCCACCAGTTGGCGTCCACCGTCTCGCCCGTCGCCATGGCCATGATCAAGTCGCAGATCTGGCGTGACAGTGAATCCTCGATGGAGGCGGCGCGCGTGCGTGCCCAATACCTGTTGACATTGGCGAAGGCCCAGCCCGACTTCTCCGAAGGGGTGGCCAGTCTCACCGAAAAGCGACCGCCGGAGTTCCCTCCCTATCAACCCCTCAACATCTAGCTGAGTCCATGGAAATTGACATCGCCCCTTCGCATTCCGGCTTCCGGGACGAGGTGCGCACCTGGTTGGCCGAACACCTCGTCGGCGAGTTCGCCGAACATCGCGGAGTCGGGAGCCCCACCGACGACACGGCGTGGGACGTGCGCATCGCGTGGGAACGCGAGTTGTCCGACGGAAACTGGCTCGGACTGACCTGGCCCCGCGAGTACGGCGGCCGCGGTGCCGGCTTGGCCGAGGAGATCGTCTTCGAGTACGAGTACGCCCGAGCCGCGGCGCCCGCGCGGGTGAACACTCAGTCACTGGACTTGCTCGGCCCCACTCTGCTGGCTTTCGGCAGTGATGCACAGAAGAGCAGGTTTCTCCCCAAGATCCTTGCGGTAGAGGAGACGTGGGGACAGGGCTTCAGTGAGCCGGGAGCCGGATCGGACCTGGCCTCGGTGCGGACGAAGGCAGTCCTCGACGGAGATCAGTGGCGCGTCGACGGGCAGAAGATCTGGATGACGTTCGGCGACCACGCCGACTGGCTGTACGTGCTGTGCCGCACCGACCCCGATGCCGCCCTGCGCCACAAGGGCTTGAGCCTGCTGTTGGTGGAGGCCGATCAGCCCGGTGTCGAGGTTCGTCCCATCGAGAACCTGATGCGGTCCGCCGAGTTCAGCGAGTGCTTCTTCAGCGACGCGCGCACGGACGCCGACATGGTGGTTGGCGGCGTCGGCAACGGCTGGCGGGTGGTCATGACCACACTCGGCATGGAGCGCGGAAGCGCACTGATGCCAATGCAACTCGCCATGGAGCGCGAGGTCGGCGACCTCATCGCGGCGGCCAACCGGTCGGGCATGGTCGACGATCCGTGGATCCGCCGGCGCCTGGTGGACGCCTATATCGGCGTCAGCGTCATGCGGTCGTCGAACCTACGAATCGTCGCCGACCTGTTGAACGAGGACGCCGTAGAACCAGGCAGCGCGACGGCCGCCGCGGCCGCGGCAAGCAAGTTGTTCGCCTCGGTACACCACCAGCGGATGGGCGAGCTGGCCATGGACGTTCACGGCGCCGACGCGGTGTACGGCGAGGCCACCGATGGCGTAGCCGAAGCCAGGAAGCTCTTCCTGCTGTCGCGCGCGGAGACCATCTACGGCGGTACGTCGGAAATCCAACGCAACATCCTCTCGGAGCGCCTGCTCGGGCTTCCCCGCATCTGAACGACTACAAGAAGGCAGGTTGGCTCATGGCGTTGATCACGACGGCCGAGCAAGAGGAACTACGAACCGTGATCCGGGAGTTCCTCAAGCGGTACTCCTCGGAGGCGGACGTCCGCAAGCAGATCGACGGCGAGCTCGGCTACGACCCGCAGGCGTGGCGGACTGCCGCCGAGCAGATTGGCATGCATGCCTTGGCGATTCCCGAGGAACTCGGCGGTGCGGGGTACGGCTTCGACGAACTCGCGGTCGTGCTCGAGGAGACGGGCCGCGCGCTCTTCACCGCACCGGTGCTGCCGAGCGTGGTGCTTGCGCCCGCCCTGCTTCTGCGCTCCGGAGACGAGCGGGCGTGCGCGCGGTACCTACCCGGAATCGCCGACGGTTCAACGGTTGCCACCGTCGCCGTCAGCGAGCGCGCAGCGAGCTGGGAAGAATCAGACATCAACGTCGCCGCCACGAGGGACGGGGATCGCTGGCTGCTCGACGGCACGAAGGCCTACGTGCTCAGCGGTGCCGAGGCGACGCTGATCCTGGTCGCCGCGCGCACCGCACGAGGGGTTTCGCTGTTCGCGGTCGAGAGTTCCGCAGCAGGGTTCGGCGCGATGCCGCTGCCCGTCATGGACCTCACCAGGCGGTTGGCTCGGGTGACCTTCGAGAATTGCCCTGCCGTCCTCGTCGGCACCGATGGCGAGGGGTGGGACGTGCTCGCCCACGTCTTCGACTACGCGATCGTCGCGTTGGCCTGTGAACAGGTCGGCGGAGCCGCCGCCGTGCTGGACGCCACCGTCGACTACCTGAAGATGCGCGAGCAGTTCGGCAGGCCCATCGGTTCGTTCCAGGCGATCAAGCACCGGTGCGCGGACATGCTCGTCGAATTGGAGTCGGCCCGCTCGGCCGCCGCGTACGCGAGTGCCGCCCTCGCGGCGGGTGCCGACGACGCGTCGCTGTCGGCGTCAATCGCCAAAGTGTACTGCTCGCAGGCGTTTTACCACATCGCCGCGGAGAGCATTCAGATGCACGGCGGCATCGGCTTCACATGGGAGCATCCGGCGCAGCTCTTCTTCAAGCGGGCCAAGTCGGCCGAGACGATGTTCGGTTCACCGTCGGCTCATCGCGAACGGATCGCCAAACTCGTCGGGATGAACTAAGTGACCACGCCGGACTCGACAACGGAAGCCGACGGACTGCTGGCGGGAGTCCGAGTACTCGACTTCGGCAAGCACGTCGCCGGGCCGTGGTGCGCGGCGCTGCTGGCCGACCTTGGTGCCGAGGTGATCCGGATCGAGCGGCCAAGCGGCGGCGACGACCGCTTCATCGCGCCGATCGCCGACGACGGTTCCGGTGCCATGTACATGGTGTGCAACCGCGGTAAGCGTTCCCTCACGCTGTCTGCCCATCGCGCTGAGGCCGCGGACGTCGTCGAGGCGCTGCTCGGCACCGCGGACGTCGTGGTCGCGAACCTGCCACACGAGACCAGGCGCCGAATGGGCCTCGACTGGGACGAACTCCACGAGCGTCACCCACGACTAATCTTGGTGACCGCTACTGCCTTTGGCGATGATGGTCCGTACTCCGAGCGGATCGGGTTCGACGGCACCATCCAGGCGATGAGTGGCGCGATCGCACTTTCGGGAGAGCCAGGTGCCCCGACCCGGTGCTGGGTGCCCTACATCGACTTCACCACGGGCAGTCATCTCGCGTTGGGCGTGCTCGCCGCGATGCTCGCGCGGGAGCGCACCGGTCGAGGTCAGCACGTCGACGGGTCGCTGCTCAATACCGGCCTGTTGATGGGCAATCGGGAGACCGTCGAGACGAGGGTGACCGGGATACGGCGGCAACCGACCGGCAACCGAGGCCAGACGTCGGGCCCATTCGACGTGTTCGCCACCCGCGATGGCTTCGTGATGGCGTCCGTCGTCGGTGATCGCCAGTTCGAGCGGTGGTGCCATCTGGTGGAGCGGGAGTGCCTGCGATCCGAGGAGCGGTTCGCCACCGACACCCTGCGGGGAAACAACGGCGCGGAATTGTCGGCAATCTTCGCCGAGTGGTGCGCCAGCCGATCGACGGACGACGTCATCGCCCAATTGGGCGGGGCGGGGATCGCGGCGGGTCCGGTGCTGCGTCCCGAGCAGCTGCTGGACGATCCGCACGTCACGTTCACCGGGCAACTCGTCGACGTCAGCTATCCCGGCATGCCCCGGCCTGCACCGCTTGCCGACTTTCCCGTCACGCTCTCCGAAACCCCTGGCACCATCCGCGGACCCGCTCCCACGTTGGGCGCCGACACCGATGACATACTGTCCGAACTGGGTTACCCGGAAGACCGGATCGAGCACTGGCGAAAAGCAGGCGTGATTTGACCCCCTGGAGTCCAGTGCACAGCCGGCTTTACCCTTACAATGAGCAAAATCATTCGAATAGATAAGACGCATGCAGCGAGCACGTCGTTGGTCTGGTGCGGGATCTGAAAGGAACGGTTCGACGGGATGCGAAAGTCCGCGATCGTCAAGATCCCGAAGGCCAGTGAGCTCGTTGCTGCCAATCTTCGGCGGCAGATCGTCACGGGCGACCTCGCGCCAGGGGACTTGCTGCCGAACGAGGCCGTGCTGATGCAGGAGTACGGAGTGTCCCGTCCCACGCTTCGTGAGGCATTCCGCATCCTCGAGTCCGAGGCCATCATCGTCGTGTTGCGCGGAGCCCGCGGTGGCGGTCGCGTGCTGGAACCGGACGGTGCGGTCGCCGCCCGTTACATGGGCATCCTGCTGCAGTACCAAGGCGTGCCGCTCAGTGACGTGTATCGGGCCCGCACCGAGATCGAGGTGTCCGCGGTCGGAATGCTTGGTGGCGCCAAGCGCAAGCCTGCGGTTCGAGTGCTCGAGCGGTTGGCTCAGGAGGCCGAAGGCTTGCTCGGCAACGACGATGGCTTCGCCGAGCACGATCTGAAATTCCACACGGCGATCGTCGAGGCGACCGAGAGCACCACCTTGGCCGCGTTGAGCAAGATGCTGTTCCAAATCGTCGAGGCCCACAACGCGGTGTTCATCGCGTCGCACCCCAAGGGCTTCAGCACCTCCGTGAACAAACAGGCCCAACGCGGTTACCTGCGACTGGTCAAGCTCTTGGCGGAAGCCGACATCGAAGGTGCGCAGAAGCACTGGCGGCGCCACCTGGAAGCGGCCGAGTCGTACATGATCGCCGAGGGCGACACCGCCCTCGTCGAAGTGCTTTCCTAGCGCGCAGGGCACCAACTACCGCGCGACGTTGGCTCCACCGGGATAGCCGCCGCCACCGTAGGCCGCGTCGAGGGCGTCGTAGTCGGTCAGCCCATTCACCATGGGAATCGACTCGGCGAACTCGACCGCCTTCGGCTTCTTGTACGAGGCGATGCGGGCTCGGCAATGGTCGATGAGTTCGTCTGCAGTGAGAGTCTTTCCCGGCTCTAGGACCACGATCGCCTTGACCGACTGCGTGAACTGCGGATCAGGGACGCCGATGATGGCTGCTTGCTTCACCGCGGGGTGTCCGGTGAGGCAGTCCTCGACCTCGGGCGGATAGATGTTCTCGGCCGCCGACTTGATCATGCGCGTCAGCGTGCCCATGAACTCAATGGTTCCGTCGGCTTCGCGACGACCTTGGTCGCGCGTGTGCCACCAGCCATCACGCATGCGCGCGGCATTGGTGTCAGGCCGATTCCAGTAACCCAGGTGGACGGTGTCGCCGCGGATCGCGATCTCGCCGGGCGTGCCGTCGGGTAGCTCGTTGCCCTCGGCGTCGACGATGCGCACCGCACACAGTGGAGAAGGGCGACCGGAATTGCCCGTTCCCCGTCCACCCCACGCGTTCAGCACAGCGAGGCCGGTGACCTCGGTCTGGCCGAATCCGCCTGTGTGTCTGGCCCAGAGGCTCGTGTCCGGGGGTAGCGCGTCACCCCACACCGGCTTGAATGGTCCGGCGTGCAGCGAGCTGATGTCATGCTGCGCGTCCTTGTTGAGCTCCAGCATCTTCAGGATGGTCGGCGGCATCAGGAATGCCGAGGTGACGCCCTCGGCGGCGATGATCTGCAGCAACTCCGCCTCGTCGACGCGGCGCACGAAGATGTTGGTGCCTCCCATGACGAACGTTGGGAGCGCGTCGAACTGGAAGTTGCCGATGTGGAAGAGCGGCCCAGAATTGATGAAGACGCTGGTGTGATCCGCCTCAGTAACCCGGCCCGTGAGAGTGGCCATGGTGGTCAGATTGCGTTGCGAGAGCATGGATCCCGCCGGCCGATCGATGATCGCGGCCGTGTAGATCACCAGAAGCGCGTCGTGTGGATCGGCCTCCGACGTCACTGGCTCCGTGCTGAATTCGGCGATGCGTCGCTCGTAGGAATCGGGATCGTCGGAGTCGTGCTGAATCCACACTGCGCTCTGGCCGGCAAGGGCGCGCGCCTGTGCGACCTGAGCACCGATCTCCTCGTCCTGCCACACGATGACCTTGGGGTCGAAGTCATCGATGACGAACGCGAGTTCCTCGCCGGACTGCCGCCAGTTCACCGGGCAGATCATGGCGCCCAACCGGGCGCAACCGATCATGAGCTCGAGGAATCGCGCAGCACCCTGGGCCAGCCACAGCACTCGATCGCCGCGACCGACGCCGTGGTGCGCCAACAGCCGCGCGGCCTGGTTGACGCGATCGTCGAACTGCGGCCAGGTGTAGCGCGTCGGGCCATCGATGACGGCTAGTCGAGTGGGGTACCGCCTGCGGTGCTCACTGCAGATGTCGGACAGTGTGAGATCGGGCATCGCTCTTCCTGGGTCGCATACCTGCCGGGGCGATTACGCCACCGAGCCTAACCTTACACCGTAATGTCGAAGTCGAAGTCGAATCGCTTGACCGAAGCGGCGGAGGCCGCGTTCGGGAGCTCTTCGAAACTACGTCAACTATACATCTAGATAATTGTCCTAGATGCCTCTAAGCTCACTGCATGTGGACCCTCGTCACCAGTGACGGCCGACGGCTAGCGAACATCGCTTCCGAGCACGATGCGCGCCGTACCGTCCACACGCTGGGCACTACGCAGTTGCGTGGGCCCTTTTGTTGGGACGTCGTGGATGAACACGGGCGACGGTTCGTGGCCGAGATCGGGTATCGAACGCGCCGCTCTAGCGACGAGCACACACAGAGAACGATGGAGTAGACATGCAATTCCAAATTGGCGATACGGTTCGCGACGGCACGCACGTCGGTACCGTCACGGACGTCGGAACCGTCCTCGTTCAGGTCGAGACGAATGAAGGCACCTCGCGGGTGGTCTGTCCCTGGGAGCTCGTCAGGATCCGGACCTAGCGCGATGGGCTCAGGACTCGCGTCGGGCCAAAGGAGGCGGTGATCGTGATGCAGAACTTACGAGAAACGAACCTAGCGTGGGCGCTCATCGAGACCGTCAAGCCGCGCTTGAACGCTCGCGAATGCAACGACGTCTTCGTCGTCATCGGTGCCGGCGACACGTTCGCGGCAATCCGACGGTTGTTCAAATTGGTTGTGGTCAAACAAATTCCGCTACATGCCGAACTGGTGCAACGGTGTTCGACGTGGCTCGACACCTATTCGAGCCATGAGGAGGAGCAGCATCTTCGCCGCCTCGTCGCACGGTTCTTGATCGGATACTCGGCGCAACGGTCGACGACTACGCGGGTTGGACTCGTGGCAATGGCCCGGACTCTTCCATCATCGGCACATTACGCTGTAAGGTGATGGCCATCACTGCCGCGTCCACCGGGTGCGTCAGGTCACGCCGAACAACGGCCGAAGTACGCGGAGGAACATGAACACGAGTGCTGACATCGGCACACCGGACGATCGGTTCTTCGAGCCGGGGCTCGAAACGGCCAGCCGCGAGGAACTCACTGCCCTGCAGGAGAAGCGGATCGTCGAACTGGTGCCCTATGCGTGGGAGCGCTCGGCGTTCTACCGCGAACTGTGGTCGGCGGCCGGCCTCGATCCAACGTCCGTTCGGTCGATCAGCGACTTCGTCGAGAAGGTGCCCACCTTCTCCAAGGACGATTTGAGGGCATACCGCGCTCGAACCGGCGATCCGTTCGCCGGACTGCTGTGTGTCGATCGCAGCGAGTTGACCTCCATCACCTCGACGTCGGGCAGTTCGGGCGCGCCCGAACCGATTCCCGAGATCTGGGACGTGGCGCCGCCGTTGCCCACGATCTATTCACGTGACCTCTGGTGTCTGGGGCTGCGGCCCGGCGACAAGGTGTTGATTCCCGCGGGCACGTTCCGCAATTACTTCGACGGCTTCTTCGAGATGCTGGGGGTCGTACCCGTATTCATCGACGGCTGGATCGGTCAGGGCGAACAACTGCTGAAGGCGATCGAGCAGTACCAGGTCAGCTATTTGCAGCTGTTCCTGCCGACGGTATTGGAGTGGGAGAAGCTCGAGCAGAAGTACGACGTCAGGGCCATGCTCTCCTCGCTGAAGGGAGCGTCCTTCGCCGGAATGCCCCTCGGCAAGGCGCTGAGCGCCAAGGTGCGCGACGAATGGGGACTGAACCTGTTCACCTACACCAGTGCGGGGGACACCGGCACGGCCTGGGAGGGCGTCGAACACGATGGCTACCACCTCTGGGAGGACACCATGTTCGCCGAGACATTGGACCCTGTAACCGGAAAGGCCGTCGGCGACAACGAACTCGGAGAGTTGGTCTCTACCGACCTGGACAACTTCGCGGCTCCGTACATCCGGTTCCGGACCGGCGACCTCGTCCGTCTGAACCGCGAACCTGCGCCGAGCGGCCGCACGCACGCAAGGATGTGGGTGGTCGGCCGCGCTGGTGACGAGATGTCCATCGCGAACAAGGCGCTACTGCTCTCCGACATCTGGGAACACGTCGAGTCCATCCCTGAATTCAGTGACGCGATGTTCCAGGTGGTCTACGAAGAGCCGTCACCCCGGTTGCGAATCCGACTCGGCTACTCGCCAGAACTGACCTCGGACGTGGACGAGCTGCGGAACAGGGCGAGCGGACTGCTTGAGAAGGGACTCGGCGTCCCGATCGACGCCGAACTGATCAACGTCGACACGTTGCTCGCGAGCAGCAAGAGCGTGGCGAAGTTCTCCCGGAAGGTGAAGGCGTGAGCAACGAGCGAGAAGCGGAGCGGGATCGCGCATGAGCAGAGCGACGATGACGGCGCGGGCTGCGGAACTGCCCCGTGCACCCATCTACGGCATCGGCCGCTATGAAGTCGGAGCCGAGCCGTTCGACTTCGAGATCGGATGGCCGGAATTTGCGCGTGATACCGCGTGGGCGCAGTCGCAGTTGACGCGAGCCGGCCTGGCTGCCGGTGACGCCGTGTTGATCACTGCACTGTCGTGTGAGGGCCCTTGGTTTGGGCCGGTGCTACGTGCGATCAAGGCGCTTGGCATCACCTATCTCCCCGCCGAGGTGTACGCGTTCGATGCAGGCCGGTCGGCCTCGCTGTTGCAGCAATTCGACGTCAAGGCGTTCATCGGGCTCGGTGCAGAGACCGTCGACGGGTGGATCGAGAAGGAGCTGTCCTCACAGGACCTGCTCAAGGGCGTGGACGTGGTCTGGGCCCGTCCGGCGGCGCTCGCCAAGCTGGCCGGCGTCGGCGCCCGCGTCGCACCGGTCTTCCCGCTCGGGCCGGCGTTGGCGCTGGGGATACCCGGTGAGTCGGTTGCGGAAGTGAACGGCGCCGAGTGGCGGATCGACGACCAGGGCGGATTGCTGAACGTGTCGAACGTGGCGGACCGTGCGGCGGCGTTCGATCGCTCACCGACTGGTGTTCGCGGCACCGTCGCCGACGTCGACGGACGGCACCTGGTCACCTTGGCGGACTAGGTCGGGAAGGGCGGGCCAGCCTCAATCGCGGGCCGTACCGGCGACCTCCGTTACGATCTGACCGGACGTCATCGAAGGATCGGAGTGTGAGATCGCCGAGAACAATCGGTCAGCTGCTCAG
The DNA here is from genome assembly GCF_000620625.1 of Mycobacterium sp. URHB0044. GTDB lineage: Bacteria > Actinomycetota > Actinomycetes > Mycobacteriales > Mycobacteriaceae > Mycobacterium. The sequence goes on from NZ_JIAW01000012.1 coordinate 45,070, forward strand.
GCTCGCCGTTCCCCAGCACGCAACAAGCTACCTGCGCTGACCGAAGAGCAGATCGTCGAAGCAGCACTCGAAGTCATCCATGACGAGGGGTTGGAAGCGCTGTCGATGCGGCGGTTGTCGCGACAGCTCGGACGCTCCGCGATGGCCGCGTACTGGTACGTGTCGGACAAGCAGGAACTCCTGGACTTGGTGGCGGGAAAGTTGCTCTCCCGAGTCGAGCTGCCCGATCCGGACGCTGGTCCGTGGGATGAACGACTACGCGCGGTCATCGACGGCATTGACGCGCAGCTGCACAATCATCCGGGCATTGCATCGATTCTGCTCGAACGGATGCGCAGCACCGATCGCCGGCTGATGAACGGCATCATCGAGATCCTCGTCAGTGCTGGTTTCGTTGGTCCGCGAGTGTTCCTGTCGTACGCCATGATTCACACCTACCTGTTCGGGCGATATCAGGTCGTCGAATTCGGAGTCGACGTCGAGGAACCTGAACTGGTCGACCTCGAGGACACCATCGTCGAACTGCGGCCTCATCTCGCTGGACTACACGGGCGCGACTTCTTCAGTTACGGAGTCGACACCATCATCGAGGGCTTGCGCGTCCAGCTGGCGGCATCCCAGACGCCGAAGTCACCGAGCAAGCCGCGGGCGGGGCGCGCCAAGAAGTAGGGGCCACTTGCCGCGCTCGGTTTGACGGGTCGGAAGCGGGGGCACAACTGTACGGTGTACAGTCACAGTGGTGCGTACGGAAGGGGCGATGGTGTACATCGAACGAGCGGCAACTGTTCTTTCACTCCTGGCCGGCGGTCGCACCGAATGAGTGCGGGCACACCGGAATCGGATCTGTTGTCCTGGGTGGGCACGGACTTTCAGTCGATGCCCCGCAGCGAGGGTGGCGTTGCGCTGTGCGGCGCGTGCCTGCCTACCGGACGGTGTCGGCTCGGTGTTACGCAGGAGAAATTGAGGGACGACGACGTGCTGACCTCGGACCTGGCCTGCCCAGCCGACCACGAGGGCGGACCGAACGTGGCTCATGGCGGCTGGACGGCCAGTGTCATGGACGAGATCCTCGGTCACGTGCCGATCGCCCACAACCAACTCAGTGTCACCGCCACGCTCACGGTGAACTTCCGCAAGCCGGTGCCGATCGAGCGCCCGCTGCAGGCCCGCGCGTGGATCGACAAGATCGAGGGCCAGAAGTGGTTCATCTCAGGTGAATTGGTACTTCTGCCGAATGAGAGCGTGCTCGCCACTGCCACTGGTATCTGGATCGCACGCGACGTGGCGCACTTCGCTCGTCACGAGGCTTGGCTGGCCGAACAGGATGCTGCGGCGCAGCAGTCGACGTAACGTGACACCCGTCGCCTAGCTCGGCACCGTGCCCATGGCCTGCAGACGCTGATTCGTCCGTTCCAGCCAAGCGTCGTAGTCCGTGGCCTTCCGCAGGAACGACTGTCCCACTCGCGGGTGCGGCAAGGCCAGGAAATGGCCCCGTGCAGCCGCATCGAGTGCTTGCCGGGCGCAGTCCTCTGGCTCCACCACCTCACCGAGTGTTTCGAGATCGACAGCGGTCGGACTCCTCGTCTCGTCGTCCTCGTTGCGGCCAAGCATGCCGGTGTTCACCGCGTTCGGGCATAGGCACGTCACCTGAATTCCGCGATGCGCGTAGTTGAGAGCGGCCCATTCTGCGAAGCCGAGCGCGCCGTGCTTGCTCATCGTGTACCCCATGAACGACGGCCCGGTGATCAATGCCGCTGACGAGATCGTCTGGATCAGCCAACCCTCACCGCGATCCAGCATTCCGGGTAGCACCGCTTGGGCTGCCCAGACGTGGCTGAACATGTTCACGTCGACCACGCGTCGAACGGCTTCGGGCGTTTGGGCGAGCCCGTCACCGCTGTCGCTGTAACCGGCGTTCGAACAGAACACCGAGACAGGGCCGAACTCGCGCTCGGCGCGGACGACCAGGCCGTCGACGGCCTCCTGGGATCCGACGTCACAGTGCAGGCCAAGACCGTCGATGCGCTCGGCGACCTTGCGTGCTCGTTCGACGTTGAGATCGGCCACCACGACCCGGGCGCCGCATGCACTGAGTTCCTCCGCGAGCGCACGTCCGATGCCATGACCACCTCCGGTGACGACGGCGCAGCGATCCTTCAGGTTCATCGTTCAGCCTCCCGTGTTCGTGCTCAGACGTGTCCGCCGTCGACCGCGAGCACCTGACCGGTGGTGAAACTCGCGGCGTCACTGGCTAGGTAGAGCACGGCGCCCGAGATCTCCTCGGGGCGGCCGACTCGGCCCATGAGTGCTGTGTCGCAGGCCCGTTCACGCTGGGCTGCGGTCCATGACGTCATGACGTCGGTGTCGACGGCGCCGGGCATCACCGCGTTGACGCGGACGGCGGGAGCGAAGCGCTCCGCGAATGACTTGGTCATGTTGTTCAGACCCGCCTTCGCCGCGGCGTACACGATCGCGTGCGCCGCACCCACCCGGGCCGAGATTGTGCTGATGTTGACGACGCAGCCAGCACCGGTGGCGGCCATTCGGGTACCGACGAGCGCCGTCAATCGGAAGTGGCCCTTGAGGTTCAAGGCAATCATCTTGTCGAACATCGCCTCGTCGACGGTGTCGACGTCGTCGTAGAGCAGCGACGCGCCGGCGTTGTTGACCAGGATGTCGATCCGGCCGGCTTCGGCGTACGCCTCCTCGACGACGCGATCGCATTCGGCCCAACTGCTGACGTTGGCGGGCAGTGCGTATGCGCGTCGGCCGGTTTCGACCCGGATTTCCCCCGCCGCGCGCTCGCAGGCCTCGGCCTTACGACTGACCACGATCACGTCGGCGCCGGCCCGGGACAGCGTCCCCGCGATCTCGCGACCAATGCCCCTGGTGCCGCCCGTGATTAGGGCCACCCGCCCGGACAAGTCGAAGGGTGCTTGCATCAAAAGAGATCGCCGCCCGCGGCAGCAGCGGTGGTGCCCGAGTGCTCGAACGCCTTCACCACGCTGCGTCCGACCATCCATCGGTGGACCTCGTCTGGGCCGTCGATGATCCGATTCGCACGCGCTTCGTTGAGCCAGGCGGCCAACGGCAGATCGTGGGTGTATCCGAGAGAGCCGTGGATCTGCATCGCAGTGTCGAGGACATCGCACAACATGTTGGCGATGAAGGTCTTGGCGATCGAGTTCTCCTGACGGAGGTCTAGCCCATGCTCCATCTTGTACGCGATGTGCAGAACCATGAGTCTGGCCAGATAGAGCTTCTCGGCGCAGTCGGCGAGCATCCACTGGATGCCTTGCCGGTCGGCCACCCGTTCGCCGAACGTCACCCGCCCGCAGGCGCGGGAAGTGGCCATGTCAAGCGCCGCTTGGGCTTTCGCGATACTCCACATGCCGTGCCGGAGTCGGCCGTAGCCGAGCCGGTGTTGCCCCATCGCAAAGCCTTGCCCGATGCCGCCGACGATGCGGTCCCCGGCCACCTCGAGGTTGCGAATGCGAACCTCTGCGTGTCCCATCGTGATCTCGTCAGCGAATCGCACTTCCGCGTCCTCGCCGAGCACGGGGATGTTGCGCACGATCTCGAAGCCGGGGTCGGGTAATTCGACCAGGAACGTCGAAAAGCGTTGGTGACGAGGCGCCTTGGGGTCGGTCATCGCCATCACGAGTGCCAACTGCGAGATGCTGGCTCCCGAGGTAAACCACTTCTCGCCGTTGAGAATCCAGTTCGACCCGACCGGCACCGCCGTGGTCTGCATGCCCGTCGCGTCCGCTCCGGCGGCCTTCTCCGTCATGGCGAAGCAGACGCGAAGGTCGCCGTTGACGAGCGGAACGAGATAGCGCTCCTTCTGCTCGTCGGTGCCATGTTCGATGAGCGTCAACATGGTCGCGTCCTGCGGGCCCATGCAATTGAGTGCCCACGCGCCGAGGTGAGTGAAGGACCTTCCGACCTCGACTTGGACGACGGCGTTCTCGAGCTGGCTCAAGCCCATTCCGCCGTACTCGACGGGCACGAACGGACACCACAAACCCTCGGCACGGGCCTTGCCCTGCAATTCGCCGACGATGTCGAAGAAGGGCTTGGTCCCGATCAACGGCTCGGCGGGCAGCACGGTCTGATCGATGAAGGCGGCGACCCGCGTGCGCAGGTCCAAGGCCTCCGGGGGAAGCGTGAAATCGATCATGTGTCATAGACTGACAGCGTTGACAGTCTATGTCAACGCCGCCTACGCTGCCGACATGGCCGATGACGTGGCACTCGATTGCGACCGCTTGAACGCGTGGATCGGCGATCGCCTGCCCGGCGAGGGAGCAGCGTTGAGCGCAGCACGCCTTGGCGAAGGCACGGGGATCGCCAATGCGCTATTCCTGGTCACGCGCGGCGACCGCGAGTGGATTCTGCGCAGACCCCCGGCGGTCAAGAACGATCCCACCGCCTCGAATACCGCACGGGAATGGCGAATCCTCGACGCGCTCAACGGAACAGCCGTCCCTCATCCCAACGCGGTGCTGTACTGCCCCGACGCCGACGTGATCGGAGCGCCGTTCCTCATCATGGAGGTCATCGACGGATTCACTCCGGGATTCGAACTACCACAACCGTTCGCCGGCGACATGACCCTGAGGTACGAGCTGGCGATGGCCTACGTCGACGGCATTGCGGAGCTGTCTGCGGTCGATTGGCGCGCAAGGGGTCTGGAGGGCTTGGGCAAGCCCGAGGGGTTCCTCGAGCGTCAGGTTTCACGCTGGCTGGCTCAACTCGACCGCTACCGAACGCGTGACCTACCGCACCTCGAGTTCCTGGCCGACTGGCTCGGGTCGAACTTGCCGACGATGAGCGCGGCGGGGCTCATCCACGGTGACTACAGTCCCTTCAACGTGATGGTCGCCCCGAGGCCGCCCGCCCGACTGGCCGCGATCATCGACTGGGACACCGGCACGATCGGTGATCCGCTCATTGATCTCGGGCACCTGCTCGCCCGATGGACCGAACCCGGCGAGGAACCGGTCATCACCCTGCAAGCCGGGGGAGTGCACGGGTACCCGACACGGGCCGACCTCGCGCGACGGTACGGTGAGCGCACTGGACGCGACCTCAGCGCACTCCCGTACTACGAGGCACTGGCTCTGTTCAAGCTGGCAATAATTCTCGAGGGCAGACACGCCCGGGAGGTCGACATGGGTGCCCCGGCTGAGCGCACGTCGATGGCGACCATCGTGCCTGCGCTGCTTCGTGGGGCGGCCGACTTCGCCACGGGTAGGCGGCAATGACGGAACCGCTTGCCGTACGTCGGCGCCGCCTCCTGCGCGAAGAGCTGGGCCGAATCGCGGTCAACCTGTTCGCCGACGAGGGATTCGACAACGTCACCGTGGCTGACATAGCCGTTGCCGCAGGCATTTCCGAGCGCACGTTCTTTCGATACTTCGAATCGAAGGACGAAGTGGTACTCGACTACGAACGGATCGTGCACGATCGACTGATCGACGCGGTCTCGGCGAGGCCTGGCGACGAAGGCGCCGTGACGGCGCTTCGCGAGGCCTATCTGGTGACCTCTCACGTGGAGCCAGAAGCGCGGGCGCGCGTGGTGCAACTCGCGCGTATCCTCGCCGACGCTCCGGGACTGCGTGCCCGGGCGCATGGGGAGCGCCTCACCCGCGACGACGCACTCGTCACGGAAGTGCACCGACGGCTTCGCCGCGGCAATGCGATGCACGCCAGAGTGGTGGTGACCGCGATGGACGCCGTGGCGGCCGCCGAGTTCCGGGCCTGGGCGCAGTCCGGAGGCACGGACGACCCTGCCGAACGAATTGGCGCAGCATTGCGATTGATAGAGGATGGGCTAGTTAATCTAGATGATTGAGTGAGCCTGACCGCCCATGGCTCCTCACGCCGGAGGATGGGATTGCACCTTGACTGTTGCACCGCCGCGGGAAGGCAGGTCGTACGTAAGCGGACTCGACGAGTTCGTTTTCGTGCCGGCCTCGGTGGGTGACGCGTTGATCGCGCTGTCGGCAGATGCTGCTGACGAACCCGCCTTGATGTGGATCGGTGAATCCGTCGCGGAACAGATGAGTTGGTCGCAATTGGCTGATCGAGCACTACGAGCGCTCGCGACGCTGCTCGAGCTGAACCCGGACCGTCGCCGGGTGGCGTTGGTGGGCCCCAACTCCGTCGACTGGGTGGTGGCGATGTTCGCGTGCGCGCTCGGCGGCATGCCGGTGGTGCCCATCAGCGCGACGGCCACTGCAGACGAAGCACGCCACCAGCTGGCGCGCGCTGCTGTCGGCGTGGTCTTGGCTGACGAGGCCAAAGGCGTTCTGGACCATATACGGGCGACCGCCCCGGCGTCGTCACCATCGCCTGTCGTTCGCGCTCTCGCCGGGCTCTGCGGGACGAAGCCCGCAAGTCCCCTCGAGGTGTCCGCCGACGACGAATTCCTCGTCCAGTTCACCTCGGGGACAACGGGGTTACCCAAGGCGGCGAGCCTGTCGCATCGTGCGGCGCTGAACACCGGCGCAGTCTTCGCGCGGGCGTGTGGTGCGCGCAAAGGTGATCGGTGGTTCAACCCGCTTCCGTTGCACCACGTCGGCGGGCTCGTCACCGGAATGCTCTCGGTGGTGTCCTTCGGCGGCGCCTACACCGTCGTCGAGAGATTCAGCCCGAGAATCGCACTCGACGCCATTCGCCAGATTCAACCCGCGTGGGCAGGCCTGGTGCCCACCATGGTGATCGACATCCTCGGCCTACCTGGCGTGAATGCGGACGACTTCGCGAGCGTGCGCACGGTGGCGGCAGGCGCATCGGCGGTGAATCCACAGCTCATCGATGACATGGAGGCCCGCCTCGGAGTCACGACGATGGTGGGCTACGGGCAGAGCGAGGCGCCTGCGATGGCCGCCAGTTCGCCCGACGACGTACCGCGGGTGCGCACCCAGACCCTTGGCCGATGTCTTCCTGGACGTGAGCTCGCCATCCGGAACGACGCAGGCACCGTGCTGCCCACCGGCATGGTGGGTGAGCTCTGCGTGCGCGGACCCCTGTGCATGTCCGGCTACCTACGGACGGATGGCACCCTCGACCCCGCCGTGGACGCCGAGGGATGGCTGCGCACCGGTGACCTGTGCTCAATGGACGACGACGGCGTACTCGTCTTTCATGGCCGGCTCCGCGAGGTAATCATCCGCGGTGGCCTCAACGTCTATCCGGCGGAGGTCGAACAGGCTTTGTCCACGCACGAATCCGTCGGCGAACTCACTGTTTTCGGGGTCAGCGACCTGCGCCTCGGTGAGCGGGTCGTGGCCGCCGTCATACCCGCTGGGCCGACGGCGGTGGATGTTGGGGAGCTCGCGGCGCTCGCCGATGAGAAGTTGAACAGGTACAAGCGGCCGAGCGAGTACTTCGTCGTGTCTCAGTTTCCTCGCACGAGCTCAGGAAAGGTGCGCAAGCACGTGCTCCAAAAGTGGTATGCGGAGGGCGTTCTAGATCACTAAATGGATGCGAACACCTCGGCCAAGTCCTGCCACTGTCCGGTCGGCAAGGTGCCTGGCGGCGACAGGACATTGAGGCACACGTGGTCCGCTCCAGCATCGAGATGTTCCTGGACGCGCGCTGCGACCGCAGTAACGTCGCCGTGCGCGACGAGGGCATCGACGACGTTGTCGGCCACAGCGGCGACGTCGTCCTCCGAGAACCCGCACCGATGCAGGTTCTTGGCATACACCGGCAGTGCCAGCGGGAGAAACTCTCGGGCCAGAGTCCGCGCCGCGGCGGCATTCTTTCCGAGGACGACTTTCACTTCGGGGACCAGAAGCGGGCCTTCGCCCAGGATGGAGCGGGCGGCAGCGGTATGGGCGACGGGCGAGTTGTAGGTATGCGCCCCCGCACCGCGCTCGCCGGCCAACGCAATCATCTTGGGGCCGAGCGCGGCCAGTATCGGAGCTGACATCGAGGGCGGAGAAACACCGACGTAGTGCGCTGCGTCCATCGCGTCCAGGTAGGCGCGCATGGACTCCAACGGACCGGTGTTCCCGCCGTAGTCTCCTCCGCGAGCGGTTGCCACCAACGGGTGGCTGATGCCGATGCCGAGCATGAAGCGATCTGGGAAAGCCTCGGACAGCGACCGCTGGGCGCTTGCCATCGACTGGGCATCGCGGCCCCAGATGTTGGCGATGCCGGTGGCGATGGTGATGGTCGAGGTGGCGCTCAAGGACAGGGCGCTCAATGAAAGAGCTTCTCGCCCAAATGCTTCGGGAAGCCACACTGTGCCCCAGCCTTGCTGTTCCAGCGACTCGAGGGCCTGCTGGGTCTCCTTCCACGTCACGGTGTCGAATGCCATCGTCCAAACGCCGACTCTGCCAATGCCCATCGGTATGTCCGTTCTTCGGGTAGTTGACTTCCAATGCGACGCGCTCGATATGTGCACGCACACCCGGTGTACCAAGTGGCCACTATTCCGTCGTTGCCACGTACGTCGTGTCGGCCATGATTGCCAGCCGTCCGTCAGGTGCATGCACTTCCGCACGGGCGACGGTCAACCGGCGTCCTCGATGTGGCACTGAAACCAGGCAGCGCGCTCGCCCACCCGTGGCCGGAAGCGGTTTCGGGAATACCGCCCGAATGTCGGCCACGCGAAGTTCTTGAGCTGGTGTGCCCTGGTGCACCACGAGGTCGATCGCGCGTGCAGCCATGAGCGCGCCCATTCCGCCGTGCACGTTGCCGAACAGGTTCGAAAGTTGTACCCCCAATTCGAATTCGACGACGGCCTCGACAGGCGACAGGTGCACGACGTCGGTTCCGAGCAGTGCATCGACGTCCGAGAACCTGCTGTCCGTGGCCGTTGAGCGTTGCGCACCAACGTCGCTGCCCGTCGACAAGAGGTCGGGTGATGGGACGAAGACACCGCCGAGGGTGGCCCGCGCGACCTCATTTCCGAGGCCGTCGTCGATGGACCCGTCGGTGAGCCCGAAGGAGCCGTCGATGTAGCGCACGGTTGCCCCGCAACTGAGCACGGTCGTCGCGGGCCGGACTTGACGCGTGAACTCGATGTGCAGATGCGAAGTGACCATGGCGGTCGGCCGCTCGAAGCCCTCAATCAGTGCCATGCCGAGGCAGCTGTCGGCGAGCACCGCGATGGCGCCCGGCACCAGTGCCCCACCCGGTTCGCACACGGTATCCGTGATCTGCATGTTTCCGGTCAGCAGCTCGCCGCTCATGAACGGGTCATCCAAGCCGCACGTGATTCTCGCAGGGATGTCGGGCATCCTTATGCGTTGCGGTTGCACGTCTTTCGGTTGTGGTACGGGAAGGGCCACGCCAGGCACCTAGATCCCGAGCCGATCGAGCAGCCGCTCGTGGGACAACGCCGGCCCACCGAAGAGCAGGCTGCCCGAGAGGGCCCGCAAGACCAGCGGGACCGTCGCCGAGTCGTCGTCACAGATTTCGGCGACCGCCGTGGTGACGCGTACCGCTGCGCCGGAGCACCCGACGTGGGCGGCCGCCGCGGACGCGGGCGAGGCATCGGTCAGCGCCTGCTGCCATAGTGCACGAGCCGCCGCGTGTGCCAGTACCACCTCGGCAACGCGGTGATCGTCGCCGCCGCCAGTGTCACGCAGTACGCCGATTGCCTTCTCGATGAGGCCCACCTGCTCGCCGGCCAAAGCTGTTGAGGCGCGGTCGATCAACGTCCACATCAGCCTGCCGCCACTGCCCTCCGTGCCAAGCAGGGTCGCAGGCGTGTCATCGAACGTGACGCCGAACAATGGCCGGGTTGGGTCGATGACGTCGTGCTCGGTCACGCGGAGCCCTCTGCTTCCGCCCTCGACGGCGAATAGGGACGGGCCCGCCGTCGACCGTGCGATGACGAAGATCACGTCGGCCGAATCCGCTCCGGGCACGTAATGCTTCTGCCCGCTGATCGTCCATCCGTCCTCGGTGTGCGCAGCGCGCGTCTTGACGAGCACCGGGTCCCACGCTCCGGTCTCCTCGGCCGCGGCCAGCGTTGCGGTCAGTTCATCGGCCTCGATCCGGGCTGCATACCCGGTTGCCACGTCGCAACGTGGCACGGCCGACGCCGCCTGCCATGCCAGTGCCTTGGTGGCGAAGAACGCCGAGTCTGCAAGAGCGTGCCCGTAGGCGCGTGTCGCCGCGCCAAGCCCAGCGCTGCCCTCCTTGGCGACGAGCGCCGACCAGTCAGCCTCGGGCGGATAGTCGATGCCTTCGACATGCGCGGCGAAGTAGCCGTCACCATTCGCCCGGACGGCCCCTCGCGCGGCATGCGCCCGTCTGCTGAAGTGGGTCCGATCCATCGCCAGTTCCAGGAACTGACCGCGTAGCGGGTTACCCGTGTCGGCGACCAGCTTGGGTCCGAGCACCGTCGCCACGAAGTCGGATGCGACGGCCCGCGCCTCGGAGTGCAACGCCGATGCAATTGCCTCGTCGGCGTTTCCGTTGGCGCCCACCAAGCGTGCCGCTTCGACGCGAACGAGAAGCTGGCTCAGATCGCGTCTGAGCGCGCGATCGTCCCACGTCCACGTCGAGCGCATCAACGCCGACAGCACATCCGCGGTGAGCAGTGCATCGACGTCGCGGACGGCCCCGTTGAGGGACGATCGATTGTCGGTGGGCATGAAGGGGTACCTCGCTGTCATGGGCGGTCGGGCATTCGCATGTACGGTCCCAACATTACAGTGTATAGTCGAAGATGAACGAGGTGCCCCGGTCAATGTCCTGACGAGCGGGCCCGGCTAAAAACGCGAAAGGACTTTGGTGAACATGGCCCAGGCAGTTGTCTCTCCGTCAGTGGATCCGACCATCGAGAGCGAGAAGATCTGGGCCCACTCGGGTGACTCCCACGCCATGGAGCCGGAAGACATCTGGACCTCGCGCCTGCCCAAGCACCTCGCCGACCGGGCGCCGCGGTCCGAACGCGGTGAGAAGTACGAGATCACTTACGTCGACGGCAAGCGACTCGACCGGCAACTCAACGACTTCATGGACGCGATGCGCCCGCCCGGCTTCCGCGATCTCGACATTCGTCTGCAGGATCTCGAGCAGGAGGGTGTGCGGTGTCAGCTCGCGTTCCCGTCATCGGGCTTCTGGTCGGCAAACATCGACGACCCCGAGCTGAGCAAGGCTGTCGCCCACGCTTGGAACGAGTGGGCGCGAGATGACTTCATGGGCAAGCAGAACCGGATTTTCACGCCGGCGATCGTTCCGTTGGTAGACGTCGCCGACACGGTGGCGGAGGTGGAGTGGGCAGCGGAGAACGGATTCCAGTCGATCTTCTTGCCCTGCGGCATGCCCGCGGAGCGCGAGTGGGGCCTGGAGCTGTGGAACCCGCTGTGGGATGCGGCGGCCGCCAACGACGTCGTGTTGGCCTACCACATCGGTACTGGTGGGGCGAACGTCGTGTACCGGGGTCCCGGCGGCGCGGTGGTCAACTACATGGAGACCACCTACCCGGGGATGCGCGTCGTGTCACATCTGGTCGCGAGCGGCGCCCTCGATCGTCATCCCAACCTCAAGATGCTCGTCGCCGAAGGCGGCGCGGGATGGGTGCCCGCGATCGGTGACCGCATGGACGAGGCATACCGCCAGCACGGCATGTTCGTCCGGCCGCGTCTGGACCGGCTGCCGAGTGAGATCGTTCGCTCCCAGGTTTACACGTCGTTCCAGCACGACATCAGTGCGGTCCAGGTAATCGAGGACACCAATTACTGGAATGTCATGTGGGGCGACGATTACCCGCACCTCGAGGGAACCTACGGCCACACGCAGCAGACGCTGCACGACATCTTCGACACGGTCGATCCGAAGATCAAGGATCGCGTCTTGCGCGGCACGTTCGAGGAGCTGTTCGACGTTCCAGCTACCGAAGAGCTGAGCCTGAGGACGTCCTGAGCCGTCGTTCATTTCGTCGCTTGCCAGCTGTCAACACCTCCGAGAAAGTCCGTGCCATGACGATCAGCGACGAAGCCCTCGTCGAACGCTTCCCCGGCCAGCCGATCACCCACGACAATGCGGAGCACTACCGTGGTCGGCTGGATCATCGGCTTCTGCTCGGCAAGTGCCAATCCTGCGGGCGCTGGCAATCACCACCCAAGCCGGTATGTCCGCAATGCTGGTCGTTCGACGTGGAATCGGCTCCTGTTTCGGGGGACGGCACGATCTACATGGCGATCTTTCTGCACCAGGGGCCGCCGGCCCCGGGGGTGGATTATTCGGTGCCGTATCCAGTGGTCACCGTCGAACTCGATGAGCAACCGGGCTTGCGTTTCACCGCGACGGTGGTCGGCGCCGACAACGACGCCATTCGCATCGGCGCCCGGGTTCGGCTGAACTGGATCGAGCGGGCGGGCATGCCGGTTCCGGTCTTCGAGTTGAATGAGGCGGCGAAATGAGTTCTCCCGTGCGAAATTCCATGAAGGATCAGGTGGCCATCGCCGGCGCGGCCACCACCGGTTTCACGACCAAGAACTCCGGTCGCACGCAAACCTCCTTGGCCGCGCAGGCGGCCATCGACGTCATCCGTCAGTGCGGATTGACGAAGGACGACATCGATGGTTTGTGCGGCAGCTGGCCGGCGGCACACGAATTGCAATCGGCCCTCGGGCTACCGCGCGTGACGTGGTTCGGGAATCCCGTGATTCCCATCGTCGATCACATCGCCACCGCGGCCGCTGCCGTGTATGCGGGGCTATGCGAGACGGTGCTCGTCTACCACGCGGCCTACCGTGCGGCATGGAATACCAGCGGAGCGTTGAAGGACCCCTTCCGACGCATCGCGACGCCTGGGCTCACCGAACCGCAGCCTGGACCCGACACCGTGGCGGCCGGAGTCGGCTACACGGCGTGGGCGTCCCGGTACGTGTACGAATTCGACGTCAAGCGAGAAGATTTCGGAATCGTGGCGGTCAACGCGCGGGCGAACGCCGTGCGGAATCCGGCCGCGGCGATGCGGGAACCGTTGTCGATGGACGACTATCTCTCCGCTCGAATGATCCGCGATCCGCTGTGCTTGTACGACATGGATCCCGCCGTCGACGGTGGCGATGCGTTCATCGTGACCACCACGGAGCGGGCAAGAGACCTCCGGCTGGCCCCGGCCCTCATCAACGCCGCTGTGCTGGGCCAGGTCTCGCCGAACAAGGAAGACCAGACCACGAGTTTGCGGGCCAATGGACAGCAGGTCGTCATCGATACGCTAAAGGCCAAGGGTGACTTCTGGCTCGACGAGGTCGACGTCTACTTCCCCTACGACGGCTTCACACCGATCACCCTCAATTGGATCGAGAACGCGGGGTGGTGTGCCCCTGGGGAGGGCGGTGCCTTCCTTCGACAGCACTGGGACCCGGCCGAGGGTCGGGTGCTCATCAACGGTCGGATTCCGGTGAACCCGCACGGAGGATCGTTGTCGGAAGGTGCAACGCAGGCATCCGGCCACATTCGTGAAGCGGTGCACCAGCTTCAGGGCATGGCGGGGGAGCGCCAAGTCGAGGGTGCGCAGCGTGCGCTGATCACCGCCGGCGGCTTCTTCTTCAACGCCCAAGGGTTGATGCTGCACACCGTCTGATCCGACATCAGAGAGATTCGGCCCGCCATCGCTGGCGGGCCGAATCAATGAGGGGGCCTTAGCGATCGATGGTCTCGCGCAGCTCATCCGGAAGGACACCTGCGGTGATGTCCTCCGACTGGCCCAGATCGGTCGGGAAGATGATCGACGTCCGCGCGAACTGGCCACCGTCGGCCGAGTGCAGCGTCTGCCCCGACATGTACGCCGATTCGTCCGACGCCAGGAACAAGGCGACATTTGCGTTGTCGCGCAACGTCGGTGGACGGTCGAGCCGCAGCGGCATCGCCCGGTTGTCCGGATTCCAGGGCATCATCTCTTCGTACGACTTCCCCAGCACGTCCGCGTCGGGCGGCAGTGCGAAGTTCACCGACATACCGTGCGTCGGAGCGAAGCCGATCGCACGGATCCCGTGCTTGCCGAACTCCAGTGCCGCCGCGCGGACCAGGCCGTTGGCGGCGGCCTTCGACGCCGTGTACATCGGAAAGCCGGGGTAGGCCGTGAACGCCGCGGCCGACGTGGTGGCCAGCAGCGTGCCGATGCGGCCATTGGCGATCATCCACTGCGCGGCATGCTTCCAGGCGAGGTAGATCCCCGTCACGTTGACCGCGAAGATGTTGTTCCAGTCCTCCAAGCGGGATTCGTTCAGTGGTTGCATGCCGAACCCCGGCTCGGGAATTCCTGCGTTGCCCCACATCACGTCCACCCGGCCGAACTTCTCCACCGTCGTCGCGACCAGTCGTTCCATGTCGGCTTCCACGCGGACGTCGGCATCGATGCCGATCGCGTCTCCGCCTGCATCGATCACCTCTTGCGCCACCTTTTGCGCCCGACCCGGTACCACGTCGCTGGTGACGATGCGAGCACCCTCGGACGAGAACAGCAGCGCCGCTTCCCGACCAAGGCCGGAGCCCGAACCGGTGATGGCTATTACCTTGTCACGCAACCGCATTGTCGTACTTCCTTCGGGTGATGGTCAGCCGACCGGGCTGGCGATGGTCTTGATGCGAAGGTACTCACGGAAGCCTTCGATTCCGTGCTCCACGCCGTCGCCGCTGATGCCGAAGCCGCCGAACGGTGCGTCGGGCGCCAGATAGAACGAGTTGTTGATGTTCACCGTGCCCGCCTTGAGCTTGCGGGCGACCGCCCACGCCCGGTCCTCGTTCGCCGACTGCACGTATCCGGACAACCCGAACTTCGAGTTGTTGGCCACCCGGACCGCTTCGTCGTCGTCACCGTCGTAGCGGATCACGCTGAGCACCGGCCCGAAGACCTCGGTTTGTGCGATCTCCGAGTTCTCGTCGACGTCGGCTACCACGGTGGGCTCATACCAGAAGCCCTTGCCGTTGACGTCGCCACGTTTGCCGCCGCACAGGATGCGCGCACCGGCGTCACGAGCGCGGTTGACGAGGCCCTCCATGCGATCGAGTTGCTCGGCCCGGATGATGGGGCCCACCACGTTGCCAGGATCGGTCGGATCGCCCCACGGCAGATTCCCCACCAGGTTGGTGAGCCGCTCGAGCACTTCGTCGTAGATGTCGGCGTGCACGATCATGCGGGTCGCCAGCGCGCAGCCTTGGCCGCTGCTGGACATGCACATTGCCACGCCGAGTCCGCAGGCCATGTCGAGGTTCGCGTCGGGCAGCAGTACGTTCGCCGACTTGCCGCCCAGTTCGAGCACCGTATGACGAATGCCGTTCGCGGCGCGCTCGGCGATGCGCTGGCCGACCGCGGCCGAGCCGGTGAAGTGGAACAGGTTGATGCGCTGATCGGCCGTCATGGCGTCGCCGACGACGCCCTTGTCCCTGGCGCTCAGGGTATTGATGACACCGGCAGGGATGTCGGTGGTCTCGGCGGCGATTCGCGCGAGTAGCGCGGCGGTGAGTGGTGTGTCGGGAGCGCTCTTGAGCACCACGGTGTTGCCGGTGGCCAGTGCGTGGTGCACCTTCCAGATCGCCGTCATGAACGGTGCATTCCACGGGGTGATCGCGCCGACGACGCCGTAGGGCTCGTAGCGGACCTTGTGATTGCTTGGCATTCCCATGATCTCGTATGGGGGCAGGTCCGACTCCCACGGGAATGACGTGCACAGGTCGTTGAAGTAGTCCATGCCGTCGATCCAGAAGTCGACGTGGGTGACGATCACCGACGATGCGACGCCGGCTTCGGCAGTCACCAGCTTGCGAATGTCGTCGGTCTCCTTGCGAAGGCCGAGCTGCAGCTGCTCGAGGCAGCGCCGACGGAACTCGTGGTTGGTGGACCAGTCGGTCTCGTCGGCGGCGCGCCGGGCCGCGGTGATGGCGTCGTCGACGTCCTCGAGGGACGCATCTGCGGCGGCGCCGACGACCGACTCGTCGGCTGGGCTGAGTACGTCGAAGCGCTTACCGGAGCGGGCTTCCCGAAACTCACCGTCGATGAAAAGCCGGCCTTCGTAGCTACCGTCCATGGGTTGTCCCTTCTGTTCAGTGAATGCGACCCACGCGAAGGAGCGGCCGCCCTCACGCGACCGCACTGATCAGTGGTAAACGCTGCTCGCCACTTAACCTTACGCTGTAACGTGATGTCAAGCACACTACGGAGGATGCGTGCTTGACTACACATCCTTGCACTGGCTTAATCATTTAGATATTAACCATCTACGCGGTGCGGCCACGCCCACCAGCCCTAGCATCTGTGAAAGAGGTACGGCGTTGAGTGCCAGCCAGCAACCTGTGGCAGAGGGCCTGTTCACGTGGCCCTCCGAGGAGCCACGCCTCATCGGCTCGGAACGCGACGGCCGGTATTCCTTTCCCGCCCGCCAGGGTGAAACCGAAGTGCTGCTCGAGCCGAGAGGGACCCTGTGGGGGTTCACCACTCAGCAGTTCCGGCCGCCATCGCCGCCCTACGACGGCGATGACACGGCGGAGACCTTCGTGCCCTACGCCCTCGGATATGTCGAGCTCGCCGGCCAGTGCCTCGTCCAGGCCCGGTTCACGGAGTCGGATCCGAACAAGCTGACCGTCGGCCAGCCGATGGAACTGCGGATCGTGCCGTACACCACGCGTCCGGACGGCACCGAGGTGCTCACCTACGCATTCGCGCCTGTAGAAGGGAAATGACCATGACGGATGTCGCCATTGTCGGTGTGGGGCTACACCCGTTCGGTCGCCACGGCGACAAGCTCGCCCTCCAAATGGGTGCTGAAGCGGCCCAAGCCGCGCTCGCCGACGCAGGCACGGATTGGAACCGCGTGCAGTCGGCCTTCGTGGGCAGCTACGAGGTGTCCAATCCCGATGCGGTGGTGAGTTGGCTCGGTTTGACCGGTATCCCGGTGCGCGGCGTGTTCAACGGATGCGCGACCGGAGGCGTCTCGCTGCAGATGGCCGTGCAGGCCATTCGCCACGGGGAGGCCGACGTCGCCATGGCGATCGGCATGGACAAGCACCCCCGTGGCGCCTTCGCGGCGGACCCATCGGTGGTCGGGTTGCCGAGTTGGTACGGGCAGACGGGGATGTTCCTCACGACCCACTTCTTCGGCACCAAGATCAACCGCTACATGCACGACCACGGGGTTTCCGCCGAGTCGCTCGCGCGCATCGCCGCGAAGAACCTTGCCAACGGCGCGATCAACCCGCACGCCTGGCGGCGCAAGGCCGTTGGCTACGAGGAGATCTTGAACTCCGAAGTGGTCAACTACCCATTGACCCGGTACATGTATTGCAATCCCGACGAGGGAGGTGCGGCCGTGGTGTTGTGCCGCGCAGACATCGCGCACCAATTCACGTCCACCCCGATCTTCGTGCGTGCGGCCGAGCTTCGTACGCGGCGTGAGGGCGCCTTCGAATTGCAAAGTCCCTCACTGCCATTGACCAGCGCACCCAGTCCCACCGTCGATGCCTCCCGTGCGGCCTACGAATTCGCCGGTCTGGGGCCGGAGGACGTCGACGTAGCGCAGCTGCAGGATACCGACGCGGGATCCGAGCTGATTCACATGGCGGAGAACGGCTTCTGTGCCGATGGGGAGCAGGAGAAGTGGATTGCTGATGGCGACACAGAGATCGGTGGCCGCCTGCCCGTCAACACCGATGGCGGGTTGATTGCCAACGGCGAGCCGATCGGCGCGTCGGGCCTGCGCCAGGTGTACGAGATCGTGCTCCAGCTGCAAGGTCGGGCGGGCGAGCGGCAGGTGCCCAACGATCCGCGGGTCGGCTACACACACCTCTACGGCGCGCCTGGCGCATCGACGGTGTCGATCCTGTCGCGCTGATCGAACCGTCGCTCGTCGGATTCGCCCGCGGTCGACTGGTACCGCAATTGAGTGCTGCGTTGTGTAGATGCGGCCATGTTGGCCGTCGGATACCTTGAGCGCGACCATGTTTCGTCATGACTGACGCCTTCCGATGGTCAGGCATCGATTGCAGTGAAGATGGCCGGGCGATGTGCAGCGGCACTCGCCCGGATGCTGGCGAAACTCAAGTTGGCTTGTTTCACGACAAGCATTGACTCCACTGTTCACTTGTCATACGGTAAGCGAACTAGCCATAAGGTGTTCGGCGCGGGGTTCTCATGAACATCAACTCACCTTCGTTAAATGCCTGCCCCACGCGCTAGTGCGATCTGACCAAGGAGCAACGATGCCCGATGATTCGCAGGAGTACAAAGACCGCGTCCGCGGGGTATGGATATTCGTCGGTAGCTATTTCGCGCTGATGTTCGCGTTCTTTGTCGTCGCCATGATTGTCAGCTTTGGGCCCGGCCCGGCCAATCCCTTCTGAAACTAGGCGAACGATAGGCGGTCACCGATGATTCGACTTTCCGACATACCCGACTACCTCTTGCTGGTGGTCGTCGACGTCGCCATCCTGCTCTTTTGGTGGAAGCTCATGGCGCTGCTCGGCGATCGCCGCATGATGCCGTCACCAGAGGTCAGTTCGTTCACTGATGCCGAACCGGCAGAGGACAACCAGGTCGACGGGTCGCCTGCCTTTGCGACGAATTGGCGAAGAGATCCCACGTGGGGAAATTTCCCCGCGGTCGTCAAATTGACCATGATCGTCGCGTTGGTCGTATCCGTGGGAATACTCATCGAGGGGGCAGTGCTCATGCCGTACGGAGTCGCAACGTGGGGATGGCAAGTACCGTGACCGATGAATTGTTGAGCCGAACAGGCAACACAGCGAGCGACACCGAAGTGTTCAATGCGGCGCTCCAAAAGAAACACCGTCGAGGAGAGCTCGTATTCTTTGCCGGCGTGCTGTTAATGGGCACCGTATTTCTTGGCCCGGTCGGTATTCCGCTCGTCATTTGGGGCTGGCTGCAAAGCCGACGTGCCGAACGACAAGGCGCAATCCCCACGATCCCGTGGCACGTGGCGCTGGTCGGAGGCTTCGCGATCGGAGACTCGGCCGCCAACTTCATCGGGTGGTCCATCGACCTGTTCGCCGGGCGCGCCATCATCACCCACACCGCCGAAATGACCTACGGCCGACTGTTCGACGGCGGATACATCAACCACATCAACAGCACCGACGTCGGCGGTGTGATCCTCGGTGGGGTCAACAGCCCCGGGGAGAAGGCGTTGATCATCGCAGCGGTGCTGCTGGTATGGCCATGCCGGCTGGCTGCGGCGTGGGGCTTCCTCAAGATGAAGCCGTGGGCGTTGGGCTGGATGATCACATCGACTTGGATGATGGTGGTGTACTGGGTGATCTGGGTGGCCAACTCCGTGGTCGACTCGGAGAATCGCTTCAGCGGATCGCTCGGGGTAGTAGGGATGTTCGTGTTCAACGGCGTCTACATCATCGGCCCCATTCTGATGATTCCGTATCTATATCTCGTCGATCACCGCCCGTGGCTACGCGGAGCACTTCGCAACTCAGGTACCGGCCGCCGGCAGATGGCCTAATTCACCTCGCCAGCAACGCTTTCGAGCCTTGGAAGGTTTCAGATGACCTACGACCTGGAGACGGCACCCGCGTCGTCGGATGTGATCACCATGCCCGCCCCGGTGACGGACATTGCCGCCGGTAAGGCCACGCTCGATGAGTACGGACTGGTGGTCCACGAGAACGTGCTCACCCGCGAACAAGTAGAGGCGCTAAAAGAACGCCTCGACGAGCAAGCCGAGCTGGAACGCAAATACGATGTGGCGCTTGTCAGCAACCAGAGTTTCACCGGAACCACGTGGTACGGCGGGGCGGACGGTCGACTGCCGGCCTGGCAGAACGTCACGATGCTGGTGAACAAGGGGCGGATCTTCATGGACCTGATCCTGAAGAATCCGTTGGTCCACGAGTACTGCGCGCACGCGTTCGGCGGCGTTCCGTACCAGCTGTCCTCGACGTCGGGAATCATCCAGCGCCACGGTTGTGAAGCCATGACCGTGCACACCGACCAGCAGTGGGTACCCGTGGCCACCGCGACGCCGGTCTTTCTCAACTTCTTCTTCTGCTTGAGCGACTTCGACGAGGACATGGGGGCCACGCGGGTCGTCCCGAAGAGTCACCTGGGCCCACCGCCCGAGCTCGTGTTCGATCCGAATAGTGGTGCACACAGCGTCCAGGAGGCAGAAACCCTTCCCATCGTGTGCGAGGCGGGGGACATGTTCTCGTGGGAGGGCCGTATCTGGCACCAATCCGGAGCGTCGTCCTCTGAGAAGGTGCGGTACTCGGTGGGATGCATCTGGGGGCAGAGCTGGGTCAAGCCCATCGACAACTTCCTGCAGTCCTTGCACGACGACGTGTACGAAGGCCTGTCGCCTGAAGAACTCGACTTGCTGGGTTTCAGGGTCGATGCCGCGGGAAGAATGGCGCCTCGCCGAATCGGGGATCGGCAGTCGACCAACCGGAAGGTGCCCTACATTCCCGAACTGCGTCGCGGGGCCGACAACGTCATAGAACGTGCGCCCGGAGAGCGCGGGAACGTCGACTCCTTCGGCGCGTTGAAGTCTGGTTCCGCATGACCGACGTCCACCCCAACGTCGCCCTGGTACGCGGACTGTTCGAGCGAGCCGATGCGAGCGCCGACCCCATTGCGATGGACGGCTACCTCGAGGGTGGGTGGGACACGCTTTTCGCCGACGATGTGAGCTACTGCGGAACGAGCTCTCACGGCAATCTGCAGTTGGCGCTGGGCAAACAGGCGGTCTTTGAAATATCCCGTGAGGCAGCGCAATTCATGGAGCCTGATGAGCGGGGCGAGGAACTGCTCGACTGCGTGGCCTTCGGCGACGAACTCGTGGCCGTTCACACCAGATGCCACCGCTTGATCCGCAACACCGGCGAACGGGTCAGTTACGAGTACGTCATGGTCGTGCGAATCGAAGACGGCGTCATCACACGCGGCGTCGACGTCGGCGAACGCAAGATCGACGACGTCTACCTGCGTGCACGTGGCCGGATTACTACGCCGAATGTTCCCGCAACGGCCGTCCTCTCGGCCGTGCCGCGACAGCCGAACGGGCATTTCAAGGAGACCTCCGAATGACGCTGAATCTTACGAACGTCGACCTGTCCGCAGAAGGTGAGTCATACAGCCACCCCGAGCCTGGCCAAGAGTTCTGGCAACAGAATGGGTACACCTTCGTCGGTTCGTCGGACGGCATGGACTTCCTGTTGTGGACCCGCATCTGCATCATCTCTGGACGTGAAGGGGGGCAGTGGCTGCACACCGGGCAGACCGTCGAACACGCGACCACGCTCATCATGGTCCCGTCCGAGCGTCGCGGAGCGCTGAGCGAGCACACCTTCATCGCCAACGGCGCTCAGGCGGCGCAACTTCGTGCTCGCTCCGATCTCACCATCGTCGCGGACGACGAGGCAGTCTCGTGGTCGATAGGAGGTCGCGTCTACAAGGCCACGCCTGACATGTGGCATATCCGCGGCGAACACGCCGGCGTGGATCTCGACTTGACCTTTACCCCAACGCATCCGCCGCTGTGGCCCTGGGGAAAGTCGGACGACGCGGCCGTCGTGCCGATTTGGTATGACGTCATGAGCGAGGTCGCTGGCACGATCACCGTCGACGGCAAGCCGTATACCTTTGCCGCGCACGGGATCCGAGAGCACATGACGGTCGGCAAGGAGACCAACAACATCGGCAACAACGCACCCTACGACCCCATTTACTGGAACTGGTTGATCAACCCCGACATCTCGGTCTGGTTCTTCCGGTACCCGGGCCCAGGGCTTGATCTTGGCTTCGTCCGCGTCGACGGCGAGGACATTGCCTATGCATCGGGCCAGATCACCAATACGGTCGTGGAGCATTGGTCCGACCGCCGGAGTGGGCTATCCCTTCCCTGCAAGTGGAACCTGGTCCTCGCCTCTGGCCGCGGCACGCTGGTGCTCGACATCGCCGCTCACGGCCGGGCGTTCTTCCCGTGGGTGCAAGTGTTGGGTGTCCGGCTGGAGATCTGGATGTTGTGTTCGGCCAGTGGCACGTTCCATCACGCCGACGGGAAGGTGACGGTGATCGACGAGCAACTCATGTGCGTGAATCCGCTGCAGTTCCTGACCTACGCGGAGGAAAGCACGAGCGGGAAGATCGGTGCGCTGCCGTCATGACGACATCCGCTGCGCCGTTCGACTCGCGCCTGGCCCCGATCTTCACGGAGGTCAAAGGAGACGGTGAACCCCAACATTTTTGGCATCGAAAGGCCAACGACGTCCGCATGGAGCGGCTCGACGGAATCGTCCACCTCTACCGTTACACGGATATTCTGACCGTAAATCGCCACCCCGCTGTCCTCGGCCAAGGCGGCCGCGGGTCGATACTGGGTAGCAACAGCGCCCTCATTCCGTTGGAACTCGACGGCCCCGGCCATGTGAAGTATCGGAAGCTCCTCGACCCGTTGTTTGCGCCGAAGCGTGTGGCGCTACTCGAAGCCAGCTTCCGCGCATTGGCGCGTGAACTGATCGATAGCTTCAGCCACGAGAAGACGGTGGACCTGTACGACCGGTTCTGCGTTCCCTTGCCATGCCTGACGTTCTTGCGACTGCTCGGTGCGCCCACCGAAGATCTCACCTTCTTCCTCGAGTTCAAGGACGCGGTGATCCACGCGAAGGGAGATACGGCAGAAGAGAAGACGGCATCGGCGGCGGTCGCCGGTGCGAAGCTCTATGAGTACCTCAACGCGCTCATCGACGCGCGTCGCGAGCACCCGCCACGCGATGACCTGCTCGGTGCTCTCATGCAGGGGACTGTTGACGGTGAGCCGGTGTCGCAACTCGAGTTGTTGAACATGCTGTTTCTGCTGATGTTCGCCGGCCTCGACACCGTCACTGCTTCGATGTCGTGCATCTTCGCCTGGTTGGCACGCCACCCCGAACAGCGGGACCGTTTGGTGCGCAACCCGGAGGCCATCCGGGCCGCGGTGGAGGAGCTGCTGCGATACGAATCGCCGGTGCCCGCGGGCACGCGGTACGCGACCGAGGACATCGACCTAGGCGGTGAAGTGATCCACGCGGGCGAAGCCATCCACGCGATTTGGTCTGCGGCCAACGTCGATCCAACGGCCACCGAGAGTCCCATGGACGTCAAGTTCGATAGACCTCGCAACGTGCACATGGTATTCGCGAGCGGAACGCACCGATGTCTGGGCTCGCACCTCGCGCGGCTCGAACTGCGCTTGGCAATCGAAGAACTCCATCGACGTTTTCCTCGTTATGGCATCACCCGAGACGACGAGCCGCGGTATGACAACATCGCCGTCCGGATGGTCGAGTACCTGCCGATCACCTTGGACGTCGGATGACGGCACTGCAGAGCATCGCTGGAATCGTATAGAGGAGTGCACATCGCATGGCCGGCAAGCGGGAAGCGCAGCGCGAGAATGCCATCGACCTAATGTGTCAGGTGGCCATTCACGCGATTGGTAAGGGTGGTTACGCCGCAATGACACTCGCCGAAGTCGGGGAGTTGGCGGGCTATAGCCGCGGCTTGGCGACCCACCACTTCGGGTCGAAAGCGGGATTGCTGACGGCGTTGCTCGACAGGGTGCTCGACAAGAATGGGGTTGAGTTTCGAAAGGCCACCGAGGGTAAGCGGGGACTCGCGCGACTTGCTGCGGTCGTGGACTGCACCCTGTACCGCTGTATTCAGACGCCCGATGAAGCGCGGGCATATCTAATGTTGGCATTGGAGCCGACAGCGAAGTGGGCTGCTGCACAGGTGAGGGAGCAGACCGCCGCCTTGCGTGAACAAGCTGAGAGTTCAGCGCGCGAAGCCATTGCACTGGGCGAACTTTCACCGCAATTCGAACCGGCCGAGGTTGCGAGCCTCACCTTGTCGATGGCACGCGGATATGCCTACGAGTGGGCCGCGGATCCCAGCACCGATTTGAACGCCGCTCGACGACGTATCAACCACTACATCAGCTCATTGGCGGAAAGTGGCGGGCCACCCGTGAAGCGCAAGGCTTCGTCGGACGAATGAGCGCAGCAGTGCGGCGACCTCTTGCGCTTCATGGCGAACGCTGTTTACTATACGGCGTATGGTTGGCAGGCCCCTGGTTCGCAAGGACCGTCTGAACGAGCGGGTGATCGTTGCCGCGGCGCTGAAGCTGGCGCGCAATCGCGTGACTGAGCTGACGATGCGGTCGCTGGCCGACGAGCTGGAGGTCTCGGTCGGCGCCTTGTACAAACACGTTTCCGGCCGCGACGAACTGTTGAACCTCGTCGTCGAGGGGGTCCTCGACGAGGCGCCGCGAATGGGCGCCGAAACCCTCGACGGGTGGCTGGCACTGCGGGCCCAGGTGCTCGGCGTTCAGGCGCTGATGGACCGCTACCCGGGCTTGGATGACGCGATCATGGTGCGCTCGGCGAGCTCACCGAAGGCGAACGAACTCCGCCGAGAAGGCATGGAGGCGTTGCAACGCGAGGGCCTCACCCTCGACGAAGCGCACAAGGTGTACCGCGCCGTGACGTGGTTGTGGTTGGGTTCCCGAGCGGCGTTGGAGGGGCGAGCGCGCAGGCAGGCCGACATCGACACGTTCGCCGAGGCCCTCGACATCCTCATTGCCGGACTCAAGGCGCACATCAATCACATTGAGAAGAAACAGGATCGAGTCCGGTCATCAGATCGGCGAGTCGAGGAGGAGCGTTGAAGATACCAACATCCAAAGGAGCAGCCGTTGCGCTGTTCTTCATTCTGGCCGCGGCCTGGATCGTCACCATCGTGACGGTGCAGTCGCTGCAGGCAACGCAGTACGGGTAGGCGCGCGATGTTGCACGATGGACTGATACTGGCAGGCATGGTCGTGGCCGACTTGGCCATCCTCGGCGTGTGGTGGTTCCTCGGTAGCCGCCTGGTTCCCGCGGAATCCAGCCCGCCCGCGGAAGAGTCGACGCGTACGTCGACCCCGCTGCTACACAAGGTCTTGACCGTGGTCTGCTTCCTGCTCCTCGTAGGTCTGCTCGTCGAATGCATGGCAATGTTCCCCGCAATCCTAGTGAGGTTCGGATGGTCCTGAGAGAGAACATGATTGACGTCGCCGGCACCACGGCGCCTGCGGAGCCGAAGCGATGGGTGGAGGAGGCCGACGGATGGCTGCTCGTCGGTTGCATCCTGTCGGGCACGATGATCCTCGGGCCCATCGGACCGGCCGTGCTGGGCATCGCCCTCTGGAAGTTGTTCAAGTCGGTAAAGGCAGGCACGAACGCACGGCCGTGGGCGGTCACGATCATCGGAACCTTCTGCATGGTCGACGGCTTGATCAACTTCTCTCCGTGGACCTTTGACACCTTCGCGCACAGCACGGTGCTCGGTCAGACGTTCATCACCGGTTATGGGCGCTTCTTCGACGGTGCGTTCTTTCTCGATTACAACAGCGGCGCGTTGGGCGGCGTGGCGAACACGTCGGAGAAGATGTGGCAGTACCTTGCGGTCTTCATCCTCATGCCGATGCGGGTGGTCAGCGCGTGGGCGTTCATGCAGATGCGTACCTGGGGGTTGCACTTCATGAAGGTGTCCGCCTGGCTGTACCTGTTCCTGTGGGTGGGGTACACCATGGCGATGAGCCTCGACTTCTCCGAGCGGATGGCCGTCTCCGAGTTCGGCGTCGCAGGGTGGTGGACGTTCAACCTGTTCTACCTGTCTCCGGTGTTCGTACTGCCCTTTCTCTACACCGTGGACAAGAGCAAATGGCGCCGCTAGGACCCGTCGGACCCCAGACCTAGACTGGGGCACGTGCTGATTGGTTCGCATGTTCACAATGAAGATCCCCTGGCCGCCGCGGACGCGGACGGCGCCGAGGCCGTGCAGTTCTTCCTCGGTGACCCGCAGAGTTGGAAGAAGCCGAAGCCACGGGAGGACGCCGACGTGCTGAAGGCGTCGACCACCCCGCTCTACGTGCACGCGCCGTACCTGATCAACGTCGCGTCGGCCAACAACCGGGTGCGCATCCCGTCGCGCAAGATCCTCCAGGACACGTGCGACGCGGCGGCCGAGGTCGGGGCCACCGCCGTGATCGTGCACGGCGGCCACGCCGACGACAAGGACATGGAGGCCGGGTTCGAGCGGTGGGTCAAGGCGCTCGACCAGCTCAAGACCGACGTCCCCGTCTACCTCGAGAACACCGCCGGTGGCGACCATGCGATGGCGCGCCACTTCGACACCATCGCCCGACTGTGGGACCGCATCGGCGACAAGGGCATCGGCTTCTGCCTGGACACCTGCCACGCCTGGGCGGCAGGCGAGGCACTCATCGACGCCGTCGAGCGCATCAAGGCCATCACGGGGCGCATTGATCTGGTGCACTGCAACGACTCCCGCGACGCCGCCGGCTCAGGCGCGGACCGGCACGCGAACTTCGGCACCGGCCAGATCGATCCTCAGTTACTGGTAGCGGTGGTCAAGGCCGCCGACGCGCCGGTCATCTGCGAGACCGCGGACGAGGGCCGCAAGGACGACATCGCCTTCCTGCGCGACAACGTCTGACGCCTACAGGACGTTCTGCGCCGCCTCGATGGCGTTGTTCTCGGCGATGACGGCCTCCACCGTCGAGGCGGCCGGCTTCGGTGTCCAGTCCGGGTAGAACAGGCCGAACGATGCCTCGGCAGGGTCTGCATCCGCCCTGTCGACGAGAGTGTGGATGAACGCGGGCCCGGCGAAGGACAGGGTCCGCCATCCGCGCAAGAAGTCGCCGAGATACGCGGCCTGGTTTGCGTCGCCCGCGGCCGAGGACGGCTCCCCGTATTCCGTCGCCCAGATCTTCTTGTAGCCGTCGCCGTTGGCGACCATCAGGTCATGGATCCGGTTGACCTGAGTGAGCGGCGAGTCGTAATAGATTCCACCCTGTGTGAAGGGCGTCGTGTACTGGTACGGATGGAATGACAGCGCGTCGAAGTAGCCCGCCGCGCCGGCGTCGTACATCTCCGAGACGAATCGCACCGGGTTCACCGTGAGGCCGAACCAGTCGAGCGTCGCACCCACCGCTGCCGCGACCACGACCGCGTCGGGGTCCGCAGCCTTGATCGCCGGGTAGGCCGCCTTCAGCAGCGCGGTGTACTGGGCGGCGTTGGGCCCGGGTTGCCAGAACATGACGGCATTGGGCTCGTTCCACACCTCCCATGCCGTGACCTTGCCCTTGTAGCGCGCGGCGGCGAGCCCCGCGAACGCGGCGAATTGCGCGTTGTCGCTGGGCATTCCGGCCAGCGGGTACGTGTTCGGTACCGCCGCCCACGTCGGCGTGGAGTTGAGCACGCCGAGCACCTTGATGTTGCGCGCGGCGGCGCTGTTGATCACGCGGTCCACCGCGCTCCAGTCAGCCCATCCCTGTACGGGCTCGACGGCCGCCCATGGCACCAGTACGCGGATGTCGGTGACGCCGACGGACTGCAGCGCGTCCAACGCGGTGTCGATCTCGGCCTGCGAGTAGAACAACAGATCCGGCACATGAATGGCGACGCTGGTCGCACGCTGGTCGATGGCGTTCGCCGCCGGCGGCACGATCGTGACCGACACCGTGGCGGTCGTCGACGCGCCAAGCGCATCCTTGACCGTCACGGTGAACACGTCGGTGTCGACGCCCGGAGTCACCAGCGCGGTATAGCGGGCGTCCACCGTGGGCGTGTAGGTGTACGCGCCCGTAACGGCGTTGACCTTGACGACGCCCTTGGCCGGCCCGCCGATCACCGTGTAGGTCAGCGCGTCACCGTCGGGGTCGGTTGCCACCACCGTGCCCGTGACGGTGCCGATCGCCGACGATGAACTGCTCACGGTCGCAACGCCGGTCACTGGCGGGCGGTTGCCGGTCGTGTACGGGGTGATGGGTGCGGTCAGGGTGAACGTAGCCGTCCCGCCGTACCCGTCGGCAACGGTGATCGCGATTGCCTCGGCCTTCGTGGCCGGGTCGGCGTTCGGCGCGGAAGCGGCGTCACGCGCCGCGGTCGTCGGAGTGTAGGTGAAG
Organism: Mycobacterium sp. URHB0044; assembly: GCF_000620625.1. GTDB lineage: Bacteria > Actinomycetota > Actinomycetes > Mycobacteriales > Mycobacteriaceae > Mycobacterium. Next base: position 73,020 of record NZ_JIAW01000012.1, read on the forward strand.
CCGCCGTTGGCGCCGATTGTCAGCGTGCCCTTCTGTGGTGTCGCTGAGGTGAACGTCAATTTGTCACCGTCGAGATCGACTGCACTCAGGACCCCGGTGACCGCTCCCGTGGTCGAGTTGACTTGCGTCACCGTGCCGTTGCCGCCGGTAGGTGCGGCGTTGGTGGGGCTGATGCTCACGGTGACCGAGGTGGCGACGACGCCTCCGTGCCCGTCGTTGACCGCGATGGTGAAGGTGTCCTGCTTGTCGGCGGCGGTCGCGCCGAGCTGCTGCGCGGCGTGACGTGCGACGGCCGTCGGGGTGTAGGTGAAACCGCCTGTGGCCGTGAGCGTGACGGTGCCCTTGGTGGGTGCGGCGGACTGCGCATAGCTGACGACGTCATTGTCCAGGTCGGTGCCCTTGACGCTGCCCGTGACGACTCCCGTCGAACTGTTCGGCGCGCCGACCACGAGGGTCGCCGTCGGCACCTTGTTCGTCGGGCTGACGTCGACCGTGATCCTGGTGGTGACGACGCCGCGCCTGCCGTCGGTCACGGTCACAGTGAATGAGTCGGTGGTGACGCTCGAGGGCGCGCCGACCGTCGAGGCGGCGTGCCGGGCAGCGGCGGTCGGGGTGTAGGTGAACGTGCCGTTCGCGCCGACGACCACGGTTCCACTGATCGGCGCCCCGGATACGGTGTAACTCAACGGATCTCCGTTGGGGTCGGTCACGCCGACGGTTCCGCTGATAGCACCCGTGGTCGCGTTGGGGGCGCCCTTCGTCGCGGTCCCTGCCACCGGATTCGCATTCGGCGCAGTCAACGAGACGACGTGCACGACGCCGGCTGGGCGGTCGGTCACGTACAGCTCGGTGCCATCGGGGCTGACGGTGGACCCTGGGCTTTGCGAGATGTCCATCGTCGGGCGAGTGGCGATGGCGACGAACAATCCGCCGTTCGCGGCGTTGAACGCACCGACGCGACCGGCGGCATCGGTCACGATCAGTGTGCTGCCGTCACCGCTGACGGCCAGCGCAGCGGTGGGCAACCCGCCGGTCTGGATGACTCCAATCAGGGCACGGGTTTTGGTGTCGATGACCGACACGCCCCCGTCTTGGGTACCGACGTAGAGCCTCCCGTTGTCCGGGCTGACCGTCAACGCGGTTGCCTTGCCGGCCAATTTCGCCAATTGAGTAGTTGTCGTGGAGGTCGGCCCGAAGGTCAGGACCGCGGTGCCGCCGGTGGGCGTGTCGGTGGTGACGTAGACCCGTGTGTTGTCGGGGCTGGCCGCGATACCGGTCGGGCGGTACCCGGTGGGCAGTGTGGTGGTGGTGGCGACCGTGTTGGTCGAGGTGCTGATGCGCAGCACCTTGGCCGTGTCGTAGCTCGTCACGTACACGGATGCGCCGCCGGGGGCCATGGTGATCGCAGTGGGCTTGGCGACGGCGATGGTGGCCTTGACCGCTCCGGTCGCCGTGTCGAGGACCGTCACCGTGTTCTTGGTCGAGCTGGACACGTAGAGCCTCGTGCCGTCCTGCTTCACGGCCAAGCCGTCAGGTGCGACCCCCGCGGCGTAGGTGCCCACCACTGTGGCGGTGACCGTGTCGATCACGGTGACGGTGCCCGCGTCCCGGTTCGCCACGTAGGCACGGGTATTGGTGGCGGCGACCGCACCTGCTCCACTCACCCCGCCGACGTCGGTGCGGACGCCGATCAGGACGGCCGAGACGGGGATGTTGATCTGTACGGGCACCTTGTTCACGCCGTCCGAGACGGTGACGGTCATGGCGATCGTGCCGGACTGCGGGTTGGCTCCAGCAAGAATCCGCTGCGCCGCGGTGGGGGTATAGGTGAACGTGGCCGCGGTCGTGTTGTAGACCAGCGTCCCGAGGGCCGGCTTGGTAGTCAGGGTGATGGTGGGCGTCGTGCCCTCTGGGTCGGTGGCGACCACCTTTCCCGTCACCGCACCCGTGAGCGGGTTGGGCGTCGAGAACGTGCCCACCGCCGTCGGTGCCTGGTTCACGACGGCCGTCGCGACGACCTGGGTAGCGGCCATCCGCATGGCGGTCGGTGCGACTTCCGTAACCGCCTCCGTCCCGACTTCGCGGCGGGCTGCCGCGAGGAACATCCACGCGAGCGGAGACTCCGTCACTCCGCGCTGCAGCGCCGCGAGGAACGACGACAACACCGGCGCCACAACATTTCTCAGAACCGACGTGATGGTCGTTTCGATGGGGCGCAGTGCCGGCGGCGGCGCGATGGTCGGTGCCGTCGTCGAGACCGAGAGTTGCGTCGCGGTGACGGCGCCGGCGGCTGGTGCCTTCGCGTTCATCGACGAGAGCGACGGGGCGACACCGTCATCGGTGGCAGTGCCGCGGCTGGAGGTGTGCTCGAGGGTCGACGTGGTTGGCTTTGGGGCGGGGGCCGACGACACACCGGTCGTCGACGTCTTTGCGCTGTCGCGGAACTTGTTGTGTGACGGCGGGATTGCCGGTTTGGCAGCGGTGCCGTCGGTCGGCTCGTCGTTTGCGTTCGACCCAGTACCGTGGGTCGACGACTGGGCGCCACCCGAGGAGGACACCGTCACGCCGGGTGCCACCTCGACGGTCTCCGAGGAACCCTTGTCGACGTCAGTGGTCGCCGACGTCGCGTCCGGTGGTGAGTCGTCTGTCGGTCCGGGCTGCGCGGCGGATGGCTCGGTGGCGCCGGTGCTCCCAGCGGCAACCTGGCCCTCCGCCGACGGTGATTCAGTCGCCGTGTCGGGGTTCGCCCACGCGATTCCCGCCGGGGCGGCGATGGCTGATCCCACGCCCAATGCGACCGCGAGCGCTCCAATTCGACCTACGAAATTGCCGTATTCCATCCCCACGACCCCCCGGTCGGTACTCGACTTCCCGCGGTCGCGATCGCGATGCAGGTCAGATTCTTCGCTGACGTCGACGTCAGTTTAACCCACTCGCCGCGTTGCTAGTGGCATAACTAGACATTTGCCATAGAAGCGCATCGCCGCTGTTTGTCGTGGTGACAGACGTGACTTCGAAGTTGCGCTCGGTTTCTGATCTTGTTTGCCCAAGGCGCAGGCCTCTCAAACCAGCAAATCGATGAACCTGCGCCCGGTAGACACGCGAACCTCCACTGTGCGCGTCACGACGAAGTCGGCCCGAGAATCTCGTCACGTTCACAGTCGGCGCTTTGAGCTCTTGCCTACAGGACGTTCTGCGCCGCCTCGATGGCGTTGTTCTCCGCGATGACCTGCACGACGGTGGCCAACACCGGCTTCGGCGTCCAGTCGGGGTGGAAGAGCCCCATGGACGCTTCGACGGGATCGGAACCGGTCGTATCGAGCAAGGTGTGCAGGAACGCGGGCCCCGCGAACGGCAGGTCGCGCCAGGTCCGCAGGAAGTCGCCGGTGAACGACGCCTGATTGGCCTCGGACACCACCGATGACGGCTGCCCGTACTCGGTTGCCCAGATCTTCTTGTTGCCGTCGCCGTTGGCGACCATGAGGGCGTAGATCCGCTTGGCCTGATTCAGCGGCGAGTCGTAGGCGCTGCCTTGGGAGAACGGGTTGTTGTACAGATACGGGTGGAATGACAGTGCGTCGAAATAGCCCGCCGCACCAGCCGCGTACATCTCCGAGATGAAACGCACTGGATTCACCGTGAGACCCGGCCAGTCGAGCGTCGCACCGACGACTCCGCCGATCACCATCGCGTTCGGGTCGGCGGTCTTGATCGCCGTGTAGGCGGCCTTCAGCAGCGTGGTGTACTGCGCTGCGTTCGGTGTCGGCATCCAGAACTGGATTCCGTTCGGTTCGTTCCAGACCTCGTAGTTCGCCACCTTGCCCTTGTACCGGGTGGCGACGAGGCGGGCGAAGTTCGCGAACTGCGCCGGATCGTTCGGTTGGCCGGATATCGGCAGCGTGCCCGGGGCAATCGCCCAGATCGGTGTCGAGTTGAGGATGCCGAGCACCTTGATGCCGCGCAGCGTCGCGCTATTGACCACCCGATCGACGGCGCTCCAGTCGTACCATCCGGGCAGGGGTTCGACCGCCGCCCACGGAATCATGACGCGGACCGTGTCGATTCCGTTGTCCTGCAAGGCTTGGAGGGCGCGATTGAGGTCGGTCTGCGAGTAGAACAACAGGTCGGGGGCGTGGATGGCGACGTTCGTCGGGCGCTGATCCACGGCGGTTGCCGACGGCGGCGCAATCGTGATGCCGACGGTCATCACGGTGGTCCCACCGAGGCCGTCGCTTACCGTGACCGTGAACGTGTCGATGTCTACGCCGGGGGTCACCAGCGCCGTGTAGCGGGCATCCACGGTCGGGGTGTAGCTGAAGGCGCCCGTCGTCGGATTGAGCGTCACGACGCCCTTGGTCGGTCCACCCGTCACCGTGTAGGTCAGCGGGTCGCCTTCGGGATCGGTGGCGCTCACCGTTCCCGTCACCGTGCCGATGGCCGACGTCGACGTCGCGACGGTGGCATGGCCGTTGCCCGGCGGGCGGTTGCCAGGCGGGTAGGGCTCGATCGACACCGTCAGGGTGAACGTGGCTGTCCCGCCGTAGCCGTCGGTCACGGTGATGGCGATCGCCTCGGCCTTCGATGCCGCGGTTGCGTCCTCCGCGGAAGCTGCGTCGCGTGCCGCCACCGTCGGCGTGTAGGTGAAGCGGCCGTTGGCGCCGATGACGAGCGTCCCCTTCTTCGGCGTGGCCGCGGTGTAGGTGAGCGCGTCACCGTCGAGGTCGACGGCGGAGAGGTTGCCGGTGACGACTCCGGTCCTCGGATCCGTCTGTGTGACGGTGCCGCTGCCGCCGGTGGGCGCCGCGTTCGCAGGACTGATCTTCACGGCGACCGTGACGGTGACGACGCCACCGTGCCCGTCGGCGACGGTGACGGTGAACGCGTCCTGCTTGTCGGCGGTCGTGGCCCCGGGCTTCATCGCGGCATGACGCGCCGCCGCAGTGGGCGTGTAGGTGAATCCGCCTGTGGCCGTGAAGGTCACGGTGCCCTTCGCAGGCGCCGTCGGCGTGTAGGTGACGACGTCGTAGTCACCGTCGGTGCCCTTGACGCTGCCCGTGACGACCCCGGTGCTGCTGTTCGGCGTGCCGACGGTCGTGCTCACCGTGGGCACCTTGTTGGTCGGGCTGATGGCGACGGTGATCGTGGTGGTCACGACGCCACGTCGGCCGTCGGACACCGTGACGGTGAAGGAGTCGCCTGTGACGGTCGACGGCGCGTTCACCGCCGAGGCGGCGTGCCGGGCAGCGGCCGTCGGCGTGTAGGTGAAGGTGCCGTTGGCGTTCAGAACGACCTTGCCCTTGGTGGGCGCTCCGGACACGCTGTAGGTCAACGGATCTCCGTCCGCATCGGTCACACCGACGGTTCCCGTGATGGCCCCGCTCGTCGTGCTTGGAACTCCCGTCGTCGGTGTTCCCGCGGTCGGGCGGGCGTTGGGTGCGGTGAGCGAGACGACGTGCACCACGCCGGTGTCGTAGTCCGTGACGTACAGCTCGGTGCCGTCCGGGCTGATGGCCGCCGCAGGCCGCTGTGACAGCGGGCCCGACGTCCCGCGCGTGGCGACGTCGTCGAGCATGGTCCCGCTGGACGCATCGAAGGCCGCAACCCGACCGGCGTCGTCGGTGACGACGATGGTGGTTCCGTCCTTGCTGATGGCCACGCCGGTCGGGACGCCACCCACCTGGATGGTCCTGACGACGGCGCGGGTCTTGACGTCGATCACGGTGACGCTACCGTCGGCCGCGCTGACATAGAGTTTGGAATTGTCGGGGCTAACCACCAAACCGGTTGCCGAGCTGGACAATCCGCCGATCACGGCGGCAGTTCTCGAAGACGACGCAAAGACCAGCACCGTGGTGGCGCCCGTCTCCGTCGTGCTGGTGACGTAGATCTTCGTGGTGTCTGGACTGACCGCGATGCCGGTCGGGTGGGATCCGATTGGCAGTTTGATGGTGGCGTCGATCTTGTTCGTCGACGTGCTGATCCGCGTCACCGTAGCGGTGTCGTAGTTGGTCACGTAGACCACGCCGCCGCTGGGGCTCATCGTCAGCGCACTCGGCGTAGCGACGGCGATCGTGGCCTTCACCGCGCCAGTGGCCGTGTCGATGACGGTGACCGTGTTGTTGGTCGAGCTCGACACGTAAAGCCGTGTGCCGGTCTGCTTTACCGCGATGCCATCCGGTGCGACTCCCGCGGCGAAGGTGCCCACCACGGTCCCGGTGAGCGTGTCGATCACTGTGACGGTGCCGGCATCGCGGTTCGTGACGTACGCGCGCGTGTTGGTCGCGGCGACGGCTCCGGCACCGGACACTCCGGGAACGTCGGTACGCACGGCGATCGGAATCGCTCCGATGGGGATGTCGATCTGAACGGGCACCGTGGTGGTGCCGTCCGATGCGGTGATGGTCATGGCGATCGTGTCAGCCTGCGCGGTGGCGCCGGCGAGGATTCGTTGCGCCGTCGTGGGGGTGTAGGTGAACGTTGCGGTGGTGGAGTTGTAGACCAAGGTTCCGACGGTCGGTTTGGCCGTCAGCGTGAAGGTGACCTTGGCGCCCTCCGCGTCGGAGCCAACGAGTCGGCCCGTCACGGCGCCCGTCGTCGGATTGGGGGTCGTGAAGACGGCCTGAGCGGTCGGGGGTTCGTTTACGACGGCCGTGCTCACGGTTTGGGCGGCAGCCATCTGCAGGGTCCCCGCGTCGGCCGTCGGAGCAGTGGTCGGACCCACCTCGCGGCGCGCCGCTGCGAGGAACATCCACGCCAGCGGCGACTCGGTCCACCCGCGTTGCAGTGCCGCGAGGAACTCCGAGAAGACCGGCGTGACGATGTTTCTCAAGACCGTCGTGATGGTCGTTTCGATCGGGTTCTGCGCTGGGGGAGCCGCGGCGGTCGGCGCCGTGGCGACCGCGAGTTCCGTCGCGGTGATCGTGCCGGCGGCTGGCGCGGACCCGCTCGTCGGGGAGACCGGTGGGGTCACATCGTCAACGGCAGTGGTGCCGCCGCCGGAGGTCTGCGCGGCAATCGACGTGGTCGGCTGTGGCGCGGGGTCCGATGCCGCTGCCGCTCCCGACGGCCTCCCGCTGTCGTTGGAGTGTGACGGCGAGGCCACCGCAGTGGGCTTGGGGGTCGATGGGTCGGGCTCCGGGGCCGATGCGTCGGGCACGGTTTCCTCGGGCGCGTCGGATTGTCCCTCGGTGTCGTCGGTGGACGCGTCCTCTGGAGTCGGCCCGCCATCGTGCGTCGACGCGGTGGCACCTCCCGAGGATGACACCGTGACGCCGGGTGCCACCTCGACGGTCGTGGACGACCCCTTGCCGGCGTCCCTGGTCGCCGGTGTCGTCGGGGCCGATGGCGAGGCGCCCGTCCCGCCGGGCTGTGTGGCTGTTTCGCCGGCGGTCGACGGGCTCGACGTGTCGGTGCTGCCTTCGGCGCCCTGACTGCCCACCGACGGTGAGTCGGTCGTCGTGTCGGGGTTCGCCCACGCGATTCCCGCGGGTGCGGCGATGGCGGAGCCCACGCCCAGAGCGACTGCGAGGGCACCAATTCGGCCCACGAAATTACCGTATTTCAACGTCCCCAACCCCCAAGGCCAGTACTCACCGCCCCGCGGGCGCGATCGCGCTCGCAGGTCAGATCCTTGAATAAAGCTGTTGACGTCGAGGTCAGTTTAGCGCTTGGGTGAGCATTGCTACAGGGCAATCAAAAATATTTGCCCAGCGCTCGAAATGGCGTTCTTTATGCAGCTCAAGGCCTTGAGCGCCGAGCTACCCTTCGTTTCTAAATTTGTTTGCTCATGTACGTTTATTCGACGCCGTCGTCAAATAGGTTCACGAGCACCACCGAGACGGCGGGATCGTGGTGTGGCAACGGTTCGCTAACCAAACGATCGTGAAACGACGGGTGGCGACACGGTTAACTACGCTAAGCGCGGGAATCACTCCTCCCGGTACCGAGAGGCTGATGTGTCCGCAATTGACGAGCAACCGCCGATCGTCTTGACGCGCGCCGAGGATTCCAGTTCGGCGCGTGAGCGACGGCTGACGATCGTGCGGTGGGCGGCGGTCGTCGCATGGGCTGCTGCGGTGATCTACCGGACGGTGACCGATGGATTCGCGTTCAACCGAGAACTGTTGTTGCTGTACATCGCGACGGGCCTGTTGGCGGCGAGCGTCGGCCGCGGCCGACGCATGCTGTACGTCATCCGCGACTGGCTGCCATTCGCGTTGGTGTTGCTCGCCTATGACCTGAGCAGGGGAGCGGCGACGCTGATCGGCCGGCCGACGCTGTGGCATTGGCAGGTCGACGCCGACCGCTGGCTGTTCTTCGGAACGATGCCGACGGTGTGGTTGCAGGAGCGGCTGAAACTGTCCCAGCCGCCGTGGTGGGAAGTGGTGATCAGCTCCGTTTACATGTCGTTCTTCATCCTGCCGTACATCGTGGCGGGCGTGCTGTGGCTGCGTAATCGGGAGGAATGGAAGGCGTTCGTCCGGCTGTTCGTCGGGCTGTCCTTCAGCGCGCTGATCATCTACGCGCTGCTGCCCGCCGCACCGCCGTGGGCTGCCGCGCGATGCACGGCCGGTGACGTGGCCGACGGTCCGTCCGGCCCCGCGTGCATGTTTCGTTCCGCAAGGGGTGTGCCCGACGGCGGCCTCCTCGGTGCGATGCAGACCAGTCAAGGTGGCGCGAACGCATGGGTGGAGCGGATCGTCGCCCGCGGCTGGGGCAAGCTGAATCTGCACTCCGCCACCGCGCTCATCGACCAGGGGCAGTCCAGCGTCAACCTCGTCGCGGCCATTCCGTCACTACATGCGGGGATGACGGCGGCGGTGGCGGCGTTCCTCTGGCACCGCGTGTATCGCGGGTGGCGGCCGGTGCTGGTGGCCTACGTACTCGTCATGGCGTTCACGCTGGTCTATACCGCCGAGCACTTCGTCGTCGACATCCTGCTGGGCTGGGCGTTCGCCGCGATCGTCGTCGTCGTGATCAACCGGTACGACGCGTGGCGGCGGCGACGGGTGAGTACCGGCGCCGAAGACCTGGCGGAGGAGTCGTTCGCCGGCAGGCCGAACGAGTGGACGGCACCTACCGTGTAGTGGTGGTTGCCCGACTGACCGTCTTGGTCGTGATGCTTCTCGCGGTCGCCGGCTGTGCGACGCCCGGTTGGGCCGCGCCGCCCACGTTTACCGAGGGCTCGACGGCCCACTCGATGAGGATCGGCGGGCTGGATCGCGACTACCGGCTCTACATCCCTGCCGGTGTGGAGTCTCCCGCTCCGCTGGTGGTAATGCTGCACGGTGGCTTCGGCAGCGCTGAGCAGGCCGAAAGATCCTACGGTTGGCGCGAATTGGCCGATCGTGCGAAATTCGTGGTGGCCTACCCCGACGGTGTCGGCCGCGCGTGGAACGTCAACGGCTGCTGCGGGCGCCCGGCACGGCAGAACGTCGACGACGTCGGTTTCGTCGGCGCCGTGGTGCGCGACATCGCCACGAACGTCCCCATCGATCCCGACCGCGTCTATGCAACCGGCATCAGCAACGGCGGCATGATGACGTACGCGTTGGCCTGCAATACGGATCTGTTCGCGGCGATCGGGCCCGATGCCGCGACCCAGCTGGACCCATGCGCGTCGCCCCGTCCGACATCGGTAGTGCACGTTCACGGCACTGCGGACCGGATGATCCGCTTCGACGGTCAAGCCGGCGCAGGCTTCGCAAGCATCGACGGTCCTCCGGTCGAGGAGGTCAACGCGTTCTGGCGCGACGTCGACCGCTGTGCTCCGCCGATCGTGACCACCGACGGTGCGGTGTCGACGTCCACCGCCGACTGCGCGGGTGGCCGTGGCGTCACGTTGATCACCGTCGACGACGGTGGCCACGACTGGCCGCCGTTCGCAACGGAGGCACTGTGGCAGTTCTTCGCGAGCCATCCGCGTCAGGCGAGGTAGACCTTGCGCAGCGTCTCGGTCACCGACCAGACCGTCCGCGCGCCGGCAGCGAGCCGCACCACGTCGCCGACGACCAGCTGAATCGTCTCGCCTCCGTCGGCGAATTCGACCGTGGCAGAACCCGACAGCACCACGAAGACCTCGTCCGACTCGACGTCGCTCATCACGCCGGGCGTCATCTCCCATACGCCGACTTCGACACCGCCGAACTCGGTCAAGGCGTGGAAGCCGGTCCGTGGTTGGCCGCTCACCGTCTGATCGGGAGCGACCAGTTGTGGGTCGAGGTCGAGTGCGGTGGCGCGGACGGACGTATTCGGCTTCACCGCAACCACAATGCCCGCTGACGGCGTCCAGCACCGTGTTACGACTCTTGTGCGACTGTCGAAAAACTGTAACATCGGGGCATGGCAGATACGCACGTCGTCACCAATCAGGCCCCGCTGCTGGAGAACTACAACCCGGCCACGTCACCGGTACTCACCGAGGCGCTGATCCGCGAGGGTGGCCAATGGGGCCTCGAAGAGGTAACCGAACTCGGTGCCTTGTCGGGTGGCAGTCAAGCGCAACGCTGGGGTGAACTCGCCGACCGCAACCAGCCGATCCTGCGCACCCACGATCGCTACGGCCACCGCATCGACGAGGTCGAGTACGACCCCGCCTACCACGAACTGATGACGGTCGCGGTGGCCAACGGGTTGCACGCCGCACCGTGGGCCGACGAGCGTGCCGGTGCCCACGTGGTGCGTGCCGCGAAGACCTCGGTGTGGACACCGGAGCCCGGCCACATCTGTCCGATCTCGATGACCTACGCCGTCGTTCCCGCGCTGCGGCACAACCCCGAACTGGCGGCGATCTACGAGCCGCTGCTGACCAGCCGGACCTACGATCCCGAGCTCCGGGTGCCGACCACCAAGGCCGGTATCACCGCCGGGATGTCGATGACCGAGAAGCAGGGTGGCTCCGACGTCCGCGCCGGCACCACCGAGGCCACCCCCAACGGCGACGGCAGTTACCGCCTCACCGGGCACAAGTGGTTCACCTCGGCCCCGATGTGCGACGTGTTCTTGGTGTTGGCCCAAGCTCCCGGCGGATTGAGCTGCTTCTTCCTGCCGCGTGTGCTGCCCGACGGCACCCGCAACCGAATGTTCTTGCAGCGCTTGAAGGACAAGCTCGGCAACCACGCCAACGCGTCGAGCGAGGTCGAGTACGACGGCGCGACGGCGTGGCTGGTCGGCGAGGAGGGGCGCGGCGTCCCGACCATCATCGAGATGGTCAACCTCACGCGACTGGACTGCACCCTGGGCAGTGCCACCAGCATGCGCAGCGGCCTCACTCGCGCCATCCACCATGCGCAGCACCGAAAGGCGTTCGGCGCGTACCTGATCGACCAACCGCTCATGCGCAACGTGCTCGCCGACCTGGCGGTCGAGGCCGAGGCGGCCACCATGCTGGCCATGCGGATGGCCGGTGCTACCGACCACGCGGTGCGCGGCGACGAGCGCGAGACGCTGCTGCGCCGGATCGGTCTGGCCGCCGCCAAGTACTGGGTGTGCAAGCGAGCGACCCCGCACGCCGCCGAGGCTATGGAGTGCCTTGGCGGCAACGGCTACGTCGAGGAGTCCGGCATGCCGCGGCTCTACCGCGAGGCGCCGCTGATGGGAATCTGGGAAGGTTCCGGCAACGTCAGTGCGCTGGACACGTTGCGCGCCATGGCAACCCGGCCGGAATGCATTGACGTCCTGTTCGACGAGCTGGCCCGCACCGCCGGCCAGGATCCGCGGCTGGACTCCCACGTGACGTCTCTGCGCGCGGAACTCGACGACCTCGAGACCATCCAGTACCGCGCACGCAAGGTGGCCGAGGACATCTCGCTGGCCCTGCAGGGGTCGCTGCTGGTCCGGCACGGGCACCCGGCCGTCGCCGAGGCCTTCCTGGCCAGCCGGCTCGGCGGTCAGTGGGGCGGTGCGTTCGGCACGCTGCCCACCGGACTGGACCTCGCGCCCATCATCGAGCGGGCGTTGGTCAAGGGATGACTTCTACGGCCGAGCAGACGCAAATGTCCCCCAAAGTGCCCGTTTTGGGGGACATTTGCGTCTGCTCGCGGGGGAAGGTGACCACCATATGACGCACGCCATCAGGCCCGTCGACTTCGACGATCTGAAGACCATGACGTACGAGGTCACCGACCGGGTCGCGAGGATCACCTTCAACCGCCCCGAGAGGGGTAACGCGATCGTCGCCGACACGCCACTGGAGTTGTCGGCGTTGGTCGAGCGCGCCGATCTCGATCCGAACGTTCACGTGATCCTGGTGTCCGGCCGGGGCGAGGGATTCTGCTCCGGATTCGACCTCTCCGCCTATGCCGAGGGCTCGTCGTCCGCGGGCGGTGGCAGCCCGTACAGGGACACCGTGCTCTCCGGGAAGACACAGGCCATCAACCACCTGCCCGATCAGCCGTGGGATCCGATGATCGACTATCAGATGATGAGCCGGTTCGTGCGGGGCTTCTCCAGCCTCATGCACGCCGACAAGCCCACGGTGGTCAAGATTCACGGCTATTGCGTCGCCGGCGGCACCGACATCGCCCTGCACGCCGACCAGGTGATCGCGGCCGCGGACGCCAAGATCGGCTATCCGCCGATGCGGGTGTGGGGTGTGCCCGCCGCCGGACTGTGGGCACACCGCCTCGGTGATCAGCGCGCGAAACGTCTTCTGTTCACCGGGGATTGCATCACCGGCACGCAGGCCGCCGAGTGGGGTCTGGCGATCGAGGCGCCCGAACCGGCCGACCTGGACGAGCGCACCGAACGGCTCGTCGAGCGCATCGCGGCGATGCCGGTCAACCAGTTGATCATGGCGAAGCTGGCGCTCACCACGGCACTGCTGCAGCAGGGCGTGGCGACCAGCCGGATGGTCAGTACCGTCTTCGACGGCGTCGCGCGGCACACGCCGGAAGGACATGCGTTCGTCGCCGAGTCGCGCGAGCACGGCTTCAGGGACGCCGTGCGCAACCGTGACGAACCGTTCGGCGACGCGGGCCGCAAGACGTCCGGGGTATAGCCCGATGCCCAAGCCCGATGCAGGGAAGCGCGGTGCCCCTGGCGTCGCGCTGTCTCGGCTGACGGCGCGTTCGGTGGTGCTCAGCGTGCTGCTCGGCGCTCATCCGGCGTGGGCGTCGGCGAGCGGACTGATCAGGCTGACAGCCGATTTCGGCATCAAGGAGCCGACACTGCGGGTGGCGCTGACCCGGATGGTCGGCGCGGGTGATCTGGTCCGGTCGGCCGACGGCTACCGGCTCTCCGAGCGGCTGCTGGCCCGGCAGCGGCGCCAGGACGATGCGCTGGACCCCCGGCTGCGAGCCTGGGACGGCACCTGGACGACATTGGTGATCACCAGCGTGGGCACCGACGCCAAGACCCGGGCGCTGCTTCGAAGCACGTTGCAAGACAAGCGGTTCGGCGAGCTGCGCGAGGGTGTTTGGATGCGGCCTGCCAACCTCGAGCTGGACCTGACCGACGCGCTGCGCAACCGGGTGCGCGTGTTGGCGGCGCGCGACGATGATCCGGTCGGGCTGACCGCGCGGCTGTGGGACCTGCCCGCCTGGGCGGCATCCGGACATCGGCTGCTTGCCGACATGTCCGCTGCCGGCGACGTTCCGCAGCGCTTCGCCGCCGCGGCGGGCATGGTTCGGCACCTCCTGACCGACCCGGTGCTACCCCAGGAACTTCTGCCCGACGACTGGCCGGGCGCCCAGCTGCGCTCGGTCTACCACGACTTCGCCACCGAATTGGCGGCACGGCGAGACGACACCGAACTGATGGAGGCGACGTGACCGATCCTCAAGGCAGCGAAGCGAACGGGGGCGTTCGGGTCGAGCGCAACGGACCCGTGACGACGGTGATCATGAACCGGCCACATGCGCGCAACGCCGTCAACGGTCCTGCCGCCGCCGCGCTGTTCGCTGCGTTCGAGGAGTTCGACGCCGACGACTCCGCCTCGGTGGCAGTCCTGTGCGGTGAGAACGGAACCTTTTGCGCCGGAGCAGATCTCAAGGCGTTCGGCACACCCGACATGAACCCGGCGCATCGCACCGGCCCGGGACCGATGGGTCCGAGCCGAATGGTGCTGTCCAAGCCGGTGATCGCCGCGGTGAGCGGCTACGCCGTGGCGGGCGGACTGGAGTTGGCGCTGTGGTGTGATCTGCGGGTCGCCGAGGAGGATGCCGTCTTCGGCGTCTTCTGCCGACGCTGGGGTGTACCGCTGATCGACGGCGGCACCGTCCGGCTGCCCAGGTTGATCGGCCACAGCAGGGCGATGGACCTAATCCTGACCGGGCGGGCCGTCGAAGCGCAGGAGGCGCTTGCCATCGGGCTGGCCAATCGCGTCGTGGGCAAGGGGGAGGCCCGGCAGGCGGCAGAGGCCATGGCCGCCGAACTCGCGGCTCTACCGCAGCTGTGCCTGCGGGCGGACCGGCTCTCCGCACTCAACCAGTGGGGCATGTCGGAGGCCGACGCGATGGACGCCGAGTTCGCCAGCCTCTCGCGTGTCGCGGCCGAATCATTGGCCGGGGCCAAGAGATTCGCCGACGGCGCAGGCAGACACGGCGCGCACGCCTGACCGTTGCGCTAGGGAATCAACCCTTCTTGACCGAGTTCCCGGAGCCGACGTCGTTGAGCTTGGGATCGCCGTCCTTATAGGTGATGGTGTTGTTCAAGCCGAGGACGCTGAGGTCCTTGTCCACCTTCTCGAAGGTGATCTTGTTGTCCGCGCCGCCGATGTTCACGCTGGCGCAGGTGCCCTTGACGGTCAGGGTGTTGTTCGAGCCGCCGACATTCAGCGATTTGCCGTCGGCGCAGTCGATCTCGGCCGTCGTGCCGAACGATCCGTAGTTGATGGTGTTGCCCACCTCGACCTGCGCGCCCGACGTGCCTGCCGTCGCGGTCGGTGTGTTGGTGTCCTTGCTCTCCGAACCGCAGCCGGTCAGCCCGACCACCAGGAGGCCGACGCCGATGGCTGCGACGAGTCCGCGGGAGTGCGCGCGCATGGATTCCTTACTTCAGGGGCGGTGCACGGCGCGGTCCGCCGTGGCTCCCCAGACTACGCGGGAACCCGGTCGATGCGGTTGGTCATGCCGAGCTCCCGACCGCGGTCCCAGACCGAGGGTTCACCGTTGTGGTAGAACACGGTCTGGTCGGTTCCGTACACCACGATGTCGTGGACCACGTTGTCGGCGATGACGATGTTGGCCGATCCCTGAACCGCTATCGCCCAACAGGATCCCTTCGCGGTGACGTAGTTTCCGGTGCCCGTCACGATCAGCGTCGACTCGTTGCAGTCGAGGGTCTGGCTGATGCCTTGGCCGGTGATGTGGGTGTCGCCGTTCTTGGCGTACGCCACGGGCGACCCGAGCGCCACCGTCGCCGTCGCCGCGACCATGCCCGTGGCCAGTAGTCCGCCCAACGTCCTGATTCGCATTCCGCGCTCCCTTCGCGTCGGCGGTTCCGATCACCGCAGCCTACGTTGCTGGGTTGCCGCCACGACAGCGGTTCGCCGGTTCCGTTTGGGGTAGGCCGGTCGTAGGGGTCGCTCGCTCGTGCCGGGCTCGGTAGCGTGTGCAGCGATGCGATGCCGAGTCAAGGGACTTGCTGCTGTGGCGGTCGCCGCGGCGGTGACAGCGGGGTGCTCGCAGACCGTCACGGGCGCCGCCGAACGGGCGCGACCCGCCGCCCCCGACCCGGACCGCAACTACGGCTACGTCGATGACCGCTGCGGGTTGCTGACCGACGAGACGATTCAACAGACCCTCGGCGCCGACAGCGTGGTTCGGCCCTACAGCGGTGCCGTCTGCCAGTACGTGCTCGCCGGGAAGGCCGGGCTCACCGACGTCGTCTTCTCGTGGTTCGAGACCGGCAGCTTCGACCGCGAACGCGGGTTGGCCGCGCAGCGCGGCGCAACGATCACCGACACCGACATCGAGCGCCACCCCGCCTTCCTGGCATCGCTGGCCAGCAAGAACCCATCGTGCTCGGCGACGGCGGCGGCAGGCACGGGCGTCGTCGCGTGGTGGGTGCAGTTCCGTCCGCAGACCGGGGCCGATCCATGCCAGGCCGCCGAGAAACTGCTGGCCGCTACCTTGTCCGCGGACCTCTGATGGCGACGTCAGCGGGACGCGTCGCCGCGCTCGGGGTCGCCTGCGCGGCCGTCCTGATGGGTTGCGGGCCGGACCAGACGGCAGCACCCTCGACACGTCCCGCGGTCCCGGCACCCGACGCCGGGTTCCGCAGCGAGCCCTGCAACGGCGTCACCGACGCCGACGTCACGAAGGTGATCGGGTCGACGCTGTTCACGAAGGTCGTGGACAGCGAGGCAGGCTGCTTCTGGCAGGAGAACACCGCCATCGGCACGTTCGGCGTCGGCATGGGGATCTCGACGTGGTGGTACCGCGGCAGTGACCTGGACACCGAGCGGACGCTCGAGCACAACGCCGGCCGCGAACTCACCGAATTGTCGGTCGACGGCAACAAGGGCTTCAAGGCCTTCGACGACAATGCGTGCAGCATCTACGTGGCGAAGGGCGACGACGTCGTCACCTGGTCGATCCAGACGATGAATCCGGCGATGCTGCCCGATCTCTGCTCGATCACCGAACAACTGGCCCACCTCAGCCAACAGCGGGTGAACTAGAGTCATTCGTCGGCCCAATTGCGGACCCACCGATGACCAACCCAGTTAAGGATGACGCGCACATGGCAGGTCGGCCCGAGTCGCAGTCGGCCGGCGCCGCCCGGCCGGCGACGTCGGGGGCAGCCGGCCGACCCAGGGGCCCGGCGCGCACCACGAAGCTCAGCCGCGAGTCCATCGTCAACGCCGCGCTGACCTTCCTCGACCGCGAGGGCTGGGACGCCCTGACGATCAATGCGCTCGCCAACCAGCTCGGCACCAAGGGCCCGTCGCTCTACAACCACGTCCAGAGTCTCGACGACCTGCGGCGGACCGTCCGGATGCGGGTGATCGACGACATCATCGGCATGCTCACCACGGTCGGGGACGGTCGTACCCGCGACGACGCCGTCACCTCGATGGCCAGTGCCTACCGGAGTTACGCGCATCACCATCCGGGCCGCTACTCGGCGTTCACCCGCATGCCCCTCGGCGGTGACGACCCCGAATACACCGAGGCCACGCGGGCTGCGGCGGGGCCGGTCATCGAGGTGCTGGCGTCGTACGGACTCGACGGCGAGAACGCGTTCTATGCGGCACTCGAGTTCTGGTCGGCGCTGCACGGATTCGTCCTGTTGGAGATGACGGGCGTGATGGACGACATCGACACGGACGCAGTGTTCACCGACATGGTTCTGCGGCTGGCGGTCGGCATGGAAAGGCGCTGAACTGGCAGCTGGCCGGGCGGGTCCGACGCGCTTTGACCTGCGCCACCGTGGACGGGTATCGTGGTCGATCGTGCCTGGCCGAGGCGCCTGCGGCTGAGTAGTTCCGCAAGCATGCCTGCACGCCGGGCCAATTCGCATGTCCACGGCGCATCGATGACATCGATGTTCTCCGGGTGCGTGCGACACGCCCGGTTGCGGGGTACGCGATCGAGCGAAACCCGCAGTACACAGACTTGAGAACGACCGAATACAAGCAGAAGCACCACGGAAGCAACACAGAAAGCCGGTACATGCCAACCATCAACCAGCTGGTCCGCAAGGGTCGCCGCGACAAGATCGCCAAGGTCAAGACCGCGGCCCTCAAGGGCAGCCCGCAGCGCCGCGGAGTGTGCACCCGCGTGTACACCACCACACCGAAGAAGCCGAACTCGGCACTTCGGAAGGTCGCGCGCGTCAAGCTCACCAGCCAGGTCGAGGTCACCGCATACATCCCGGGTGAGGGTCACAACCTGCAGGAGCACTCGATGGTGCTCGTGCGTGGCGGTCGTGTGAAGGACCTCCCCGGTGTCCGCTACAAGATCATCCGCGGGTCGCTCGACACGCAGGGCGTGAAGAGCCGCAAGCAAGCCCGTAGTCGCTACGGCGCCAAGAAGGAGAAGAGCTAATGCCACGCAAGGGGCCCGCGCCGAAGCGCCCACTGGTCAACGACCCGGTTTACGGGTCGCAGCTGGTGACCCAGCTGGTCAACAAGGTTCTGCTCGACGGGAAGAAATCGCTCGCCGAACGCATTGTCTATGGTGCGCTCGAACAGGCCCGCGACAAGACCGGCACCGATCCGGTGGTCACTCTGAAGCGCGCTCTCGACAACGTGAAGCCTGCACTCGAGGTTCGCAGCCGCCGCGTCGGTGGGGCGACCTACCAGGTTCCCGTCGAGGTGCGCCCGGAGCGTTCGACCACGCTGGCACTGCGCTGGCTGGTCAGCTTCTCGAAGAACCGCCGCGAGAAGACCATGGTCGAGCGTCTGGCCAACGAGATTCTCGATGCCAGCAATGGCCTGGGTGCCGCCGTCAAGCGACGTGAGGACACCCACAAGATGGCCGAGGCGAACCGGGCCTTCGCGCACTACCGCTGGTGATAGCGCGCCCGTAAGGCGCGGATCCGCTCCGGCGGCCACCTTCGGGCACCGCTGCCCGGGCGTAACGACAACAGCAATCAAGCAAGCGAGAGTGGGAAGAGTTCGTGGCACAGGACGTGCTGACCGACCTGACTAAGGTCCGCAACATCGGCATCATGGCGCACATCGACGCCGGCAAGACGACGACGACCGAGCGCATCCTCTACTACACCGGTATCAGCTACAAGATCGGTGAGGTGCACGACGGCGCCGCAACGATGGACTGGATGGAGCAGGAGCAGGAGCGGGGGATCACCATCACCTCCGCCGCCACCACCTGCTTCTGGGACGGCAACCAGATCAACATCATCGACACCCCCGGGCACGTCGACTTCACCGTCGAGGTGGAGCGCAGCCTGCGCGTCCTGGACGGCGCCGTAGCCGTCTTCGACGGCAAGGAAGGCGTCGAGCCGCAGTCCGAGCAGGTTTGGCGCCAGGCCGACAAGTACGACGTGCCGCGCATCTGCTTCGTCAACAAGATGGACAAGATCGGCGCGGACTTCTATTTCACCGTGCGCACCATCGAGGAGCGCCTGGGCGCGAACGCGCTGCCGATCCAGCTCCCGATCGGGTCCGAAGGTGACTTCGAAGGCATCGTCGACCTGGTCGAGATGAACGCGAAGGTGTGGCGCGGCGAGACGAAGCTCGGCGAGACCTACGACACCATCGAGATTCCGGCCGAGCTGGTCGATCAGGCGCAGGAGTACCGGACCAAGCTGCTCGAGGCGGTCGCCGAGACCGACGAGGCGCTGCTGGAGAAGTACTTCGGCGGTGAAGAGCTCACGGTCGCGGAGATCAAGGGTGCGATCCGCAAGCTGACGATCAACTCCGAGGCCTACCCGGTGCTGTGCGGTAGCGCGTTCAAGAACAAGGGCGTGCAGCCCATGCTCGACGCGGTCATCGACTACCTCCCGACGCCGCTGGACGTGGCCGCCGCCATCGGTCATGCACCCGGCAAGGAGGACGTCGAGGTCGTGCGCAAGCCGTCGACCGACGAGCCGTTCTCGGCGCTCGCGTTCAAGGTCGCCACGCACCCGTTCTTCGGCAAGCTGACCTACGTCCGGGTGTACTCGGGCAAGGTCGACTCCGGCGCCCAGGTCATCAACGCCACCAAGGGCAAGAAGGAGCGGCTGGGCAAGCTGTTCCAGATGCACTCCAACAAGGAGAACCCGGTGGAGACCGCGGCGGCGGGTCACATCTACGCCGTCATCGGCCTGAAGGACACCACCACCGGTGACACCTTGAGTGACCCGAACCAGCAGGTCGTGCTGGAGTCGATGACCTTCCCGGATCCCGTCATCCAGGTCGCCATCGAGCCCAAGACGAAGAGCGACCAGGAGAAGCTGTCCCTGGCCATCCAGAAGCTGGCCGAGGAAGATCCGACCTTCAAGGTCAACCAGGACCACGAGACCGGCCAGACCATCATCGGCGGTATGGGCGAGCTTCACCTCGACATCCTGGTCGACCGCATGCGTCGCGAGTTCAAGGTCGAGGCCAACGTCGGCAAGCCGCAGGTGGCCTACAAGGAGACCATCAAGCGCTCGGTCGACAAGGTTGAGTTCACCCACAAGAAGCAGACCGGTGGATCGGGTCAGTTCGCGAAGGTTCTCGTCAGCATCGAGCCGTTCACCGGCGAGGACGGCGCGACCTACGAGTTCGAGAACAAGGTCACCGGTGGCCGCATCCCGCGCGAGTACATCCCGTCGGTTGACGCCGGTGCGCAGGACGCCATGCAGTACGGCGTGCTGGCCGGCTACCCGCTCGTGAACCTGAAGCTCATCCTGCTCGACGGCGCGTACCACGACGTCGACTCGTCGGAGATGGCGTTCAAGATCGCCGGTTCCCAGGTCCTGAAAAAGGCTGCGGCACAAGCGCAGCCGGTGATCCTGGAGCCCGTCATGGCCGTCGAGGTCACCACGCCCGAGGATTACATGGGCGACGTGATCGGCGACCTGAACTCCCGCCGTGGTCAGATTCAGGCCATGGAGGAGCGCAGCGGTGCCCGCGTCGTCAAGGCGCATGTGCCACTGTCGGAGATGTTCGGCTACGTCGGCGACCTTCGGTCGAAGACCCAGGGCCGGGCCAACTACTCCATGGTTTTCGATTCGTACGCCGAAGTTCCGGCGAACGTGTCGAAGGAAATCATCGCGAAGGCGACGGGTCAGTAGTCAGTAAGCTGACCCCTCGGTTCGTGGGACCACACAACTGAATAAAACAGCACTGCTTAACCAAGCACCAACAAGTCCAGGAGGACACAGAAGTGGCGAAGGCGAAGTTCGAGCGGACGAAGCCGCACGTCAACATCGGGACCATCGGTCACGTTGACCACGGCAAGACCACGCTTACCGCAGCAATCACCAAGGTTCTGCACGATAAGTACCCCGAGTTGAACGAGTCGCGCGCATTCGACCAGATCGACAATGCGCCCGAGGAACGTCAGCGTGGTATCACGATCAACATCTCCCACGTGGAGTACCAGACCGAGAAGCGTCACTACGCGCACGTCGACGCCCCCGGTCACGCTGACTACATCAAGAACATGATCACCGGTGCCGCCCAGATGGACGGCGCGATCCTGGTGGTCGCCGCCACTGACGGTCCGATGCCGCAGACCCGCGAGCACGTGCTGCTCGCCCGCCAGGTCGGCGTGCCCTACATCCTGGTCGCGCTGAACAAGGCCGACATGGTCGACGACGAGGAGCTCCTGGAGCTCGTCGAGCTGGAGGTCCGCGAACTGCTGGCCGCCCAGGAGTTCGACGAAGACGCCCCGGTCATCCAGGTGTCCGCGCTGAAGGCGCTCGAGGGTGACCCGAAGTGGGTCAAGTCCGTCGAGGACCTCATGGACGCCGTCGACGAGTCCATCCCGGACCCGGTTCGCGACACCGACAAGCCGTTCCTGATGCCCGTCGAGGACGTCTTCACGATCACCGGCCGCGGCACCGTGGTCACCGGTCGCGTCGAGCGTGGCGTGGTCAACGTGAACGAGGAAGTCGAGATCGTCGGTATCAAGCCGACCGTCACCAAGACCACGGTCACGGGTGTCGAGATGTTCCGCAAGCTGCTCGATCAGGGTCAGGCGGGCGACAACGTCGGCCTCCTGGTCCGCGGTGTCAAGCGTGAGGACGTCGAGCGTGGCCAGGTCGTGGTCAAGCCCGGCACCACCACGCCGCACACCGAGTTCGACGGCAGCGTCTACATCCTGAGCAAGGACGAGGGCGGCCGCCACACGCCGTTCTTCAACAACTACCGTCCGCAGTTCTACTTCCGCACGACGGACGTGACCGGCGTGGTGACCCTTCCCGAGGGCACCGAGATGGTGATGCCCGGTGACAACACCGACATCTCCGTCAAGCTGATCCAGCCCGTCGCCATGGACGAGGGCCTGCGGTTCGCCATCCGTGAGGGTGGACGTACCGTCGGCGCCGGCCGCGTGACGAAGATCAACAAGTAGGCTCCGCCTGCAACGGAAGCGGCGCTCACCCTGCGGGGTGGGCGCCGCTTTCGTTTCCCGTGTGGGGAGGTCCCATTGATGCTTGCATGGGGGCTCCGGCAACAGTGAGGACAACTGCAGATGACGCGGTTCACCGTCCGGGCGTTCACTGACGTCGGACTGCTGCGCAAGCGCAACGAGGACGCCGTTCTGGTGGCGGGCTGGCAGTGTCAGGCACGCGACGGTTCAGTCGCCACAATGCATTTCGACCCTGAACCGCCGTTCGTGTGTGCGGTCGCCGACGGCATGGGCGGCCACGCGGGTGGCGACCTCGCCAGCCGGGTGGCGCTCAACCTGATCGGGCAGGTGTCGCCGGGCTGGCGCAGTGCGCAGGACGTGTCGTCGGCGCTGGAGATGGTCAACGAGCAGGTGCGCGCCGTGGGGGCTGGCAACGATTTGGGCGGGCTCGGGACGACCGTCGCGGGGCTGTGCGGCCTGGCCGACGAGTTGATCGCCTTCAACGTCGGCGACAGCCGCATCTATTCGATCACCGCAGGCGCGGTCGAGCAGATCTCCGTCGACGACTCGGTCTTCGACGCGACGGGCAGGCCGACGAACATCATCACGCAGTCACTGGGCCAGCCGGGACCGGTTGGGCCGCACGTGCTGACGATGGCCCTGCAGTCGGGCACCTATCTGATGTGCTCCGACGGCGTCAGCGGGATGATGTCGGACGACGAACTCGCCGCGGCCGTCCAGCAACCCGATCTCGACCGCTGCGCCGCCCGAATCATCGAAACCACCCGTGCCAACGGTGCGGAGGACAACTTCTCGTTCCTGATCGTCGACGTCGTGGCAGAATGACGCGCGATATTGTCGAAACGGGCAATTACGGGCAGCTTGCGATTATCGCGTGGGCCGTGGATGTTCCGTCGGCTCGCGGTCATTCAGCAACGTGCCCCGGTCCCCGCGATGCGCATGGGTGCCCGCCGGATTGCGCTGCGCCGTAAGCGATCTAACCAATCCAAGACCCGCGTCGATTCGTCGCAAGTGTTAATCTGGCGGTCCACTGTAAACGTGTGAAGCACGCTCGCGGCCTGCAAATGTCTGGCGGAATCGTAGTGGGATCGGGGAGACGCTCATGATATTGGACCGGACAGAGCCGATGCGGGCCATCGCATTGCCGCCGTCTCGTGTGCTGGGAGTCGCCGTATTCGTTGGCATCTCAGGGATCGTCGCGCTGCTGACGGCCGTCGTCGTGCTCATCTGGACGGTTACCGGCGTATCGCAGCCTGCGGCGCAGCCGCAGACCGTCCGGACCGACATCGCGGCGCTGCCTGCCGTCGCAGCCCCGGCTGGTGCGCTGCAACCGGCAGCTGTCCCCGCGCCGGCACCTGCGCCCGCTCCCGTCGCGGCGCCCGTTGCGCCACCGGCCGCCGTGCCTGCCGCCAATGCCGCCGGTACCAACCCGGGCCTCTTGCAGAACCCCACGATGGCCGCCATCGCTCCGACGGCGCCGTCGTCGAACGGGACCGTCCCGACGATCGACTGGCCCAACGCCACAGTGCCCAACCTCAACTGGAACGACCTCAACTCGAATCTGCAGAACGCCGCGGCCTCCTATCTCTGGCAGAACTCCGGCGCTGATGCCACGACCGGCGCCATCATCGGCGCTGCCACCTCGATCGGGAACAACGCGTTCAACTTCGTCGGCAACAACACGTTCGACCTGATCACCACGCTGATCCTGGCCAACGCCGGCTTCTACGGAGGCAATGGTTCCGGCGTGGGAGTGCCCGGACTCGATCAGGTCGCGGCCCTTTCGGTCCCGGCGTTGCCGCAGATCGGCCTACCGAAGTTGCCTGCACCTCCGCAAATCGGCCTGCCGCAGTTGCCTCCGCCGCCGCAGTTCGGCATGCCGAAGCTGCCACCGCCGCCCAAGCTGCCGGGCATCGGGATCGGGATTCCCGGAACCCCGATCGGCATCGGCTTCTGACCCTGCATTCAGTCAGCTGACGCGGGCCGGCGCCGGTAGCACAACACCGCCGCCGACGCGGGCAGCAGTACTGCCGCCAGCACGAGAAGGATCGCGGTAATCCCTCCTCCCATCGACATGCCGCGCTGCTGCAGCATCTCGAGCACGGCACCCGATACCGCAACGCCGACACCCGCAAACGTGACCAGCGACGTCAACGTCAGCCCCGCGGCCGCGCCTGCGCGTTCCGGCGGAACGACCGCCTGCGTCGCCACCGTGGTGAATGCGTACACCAGGCCCATCGTGAAGCCGCACATCGTCAGGGCGCTCAGGTAGGGCACCCAGTCGTCGGTGATGGCCAGTGCCGCAAGCGAGATCGCGGCGAGCACGCCGGTGCCGCCGACGACCACGAGGGGAGCCAACCTCGTCGCGAGTCTGCCGGACAGGACGCCGCCGATCGCCGCACCTGCCGACGGGCCAAGGAACGCCAGACCGGCCACGAGGGGATCGAGGCCCCGAACCTGCTGCAGGTTCAGCGTCGACAGGTAGATCGTGATGGCGTAGGCGATGTTGCAGACGGTGCCCGCGACCACCACGACCACGAAGCGGGAGTCGCGAAGGAGCGAGAGGTCGACCAGCGGCCAGCGGATCCGTCTTTCCGCGATGACGAACGCGACCAGCAATCCGGCCGAGACGATGAACGCCGCGATCGTGGCGGGTGACAGCCACCCCCACGCCGAGGCTCGGTCGAAGGTCAACGTGAACAAACCGATCCCGATTGTGATCAGGGCAAGGCCGGTGACGTCGATGCGCCGCGGCACCGTGCTGTCCGAAGACTCGGTGATCGTCAGCGCGCCGATGGCGAACGCGCTTGCCGCCAATGGAACCAGCAGCCAGAAGACCCACCGCCAACCGACCGTCTGTGTCAGCAGGCCGCCGAATACGGGGCCGGCTGCATTGCCCAAACCCGCTATGCCGTAGGCCCATCCGATGGCACCTGCGGCCCGCGCAGCCGGGAATGCGTTGGTCAGCACACTCACCGACACCGGGAAGATGAACGCTGCGCCCAAGCCTTGCA
Organism: Mycobacterium sp. URHB0044; assembly: GCF_000620625.1. Classification (GTDB taxonomy): domain Bacteria; phylum Actinomycetota; class Actinomycetes; order Mycobacteriales; family Mycobacteriaceae; genus Mycobacterium. Next base: position 98,002 of record NZ_JIAW01000012.1, read on the forward strand.
GCGCACGGAAGATGACGACCGCGCCCACGGACGGCGCCAGCGCACAGAACACCGACGCGACGGCGAACAGCGCAATGCCACCCAGCAGTGCCCGGCGGCGCCCCAATACGTCGCCGATCCGTCCGGCCGGCACCATGAACGCCCCAAGCGTCAGCATGTAGACACTGATCACCCACTGCAGGTCGGTGGAGCTGCTGTGCAAATCTCGAGCCATCCGCGGCAGGGCCAGATTCATCGCGAAGTAGTCGATCTGCACGCAGAACAGTGCGGTCGACACGGCAGCCAGCACCCACCGGGACCGGGTGGTGCTCGCCGCCGGAGGCACGCACCGACGATATCGCGGCGGTGACGGCATCGATGTTAGCCACACAGTCACGCAACTCGGCCAAAAATCGCGACTTGACGTTACTCTGACCTGCAAGAGTGCCCGGCTGACGACGCCCGGCTGACCGAGGGGGATGGCAGATGTTGGGTCGCTATCTGAAGGCGCAGCTCATGGTGCTGCTGTGTGGTGGCCTGGTTGGGCCGATCTTCCTGGTGACGTACTTCTGGCTGGGTCAGATGAGCATCATCAAGTGGATGTTCTGGGTCGGTCTGCTGATCACCGCGGCCGACGTGCTGATCGCACTGGCGCTCGCGAACTACGGCGCCAAGTCCGACCACAAGACCCAGATGCTGGAGGCCACCGGGGTCTTGGCGCTGGCGCAGATCACCGGCATCAAGGAGACCGGAACCCGGATCAACGACCAGCCGCTGGTGAAGCTCGACCTGCATATCGAGGGGCCGGGTCTGACACCGTTCGACACGCAGGATTCGGTGATCGCCTCGGTGACGCGGCTGCCCATGATCACAGGACGCAAACTGGCCGTCCTCGTCGACCCGGTCACCAATCAGTATCAGATCGATTGGAACCGAAGCGCTTTGGTGACGGGAATCGTGCCTGCGCAGTTCTCCCTCGCCGACGACAACCGAACCTACGACCTGTCGGGGCAGGCCGGGCCGCTGATGGAGATCATGCAGATCCTCAAAGCCAACAACGTGCCGATGAACGGCACCATCGACATCCGGTCCAATCCCGCGGTGCGCCAGCAGGTGATGGACGTGGTACGTCGCACCGCGGCCCAGCAGGTGCCGCCGCCTGCGCACATGGCACCCCCGCCTGCGCCACCCCAGCCCCCACCCGTCGGCGCGTGGACTCCGCCGGTCGCAGCCATGGCGGCCCCGCAGCCGTCGACCGCACAGCGGTTGCAGGAACTGGAGACACTGCGCGCGATGGGCACCATCTCCGATGCGGAGTACGCGACGAAGCGCCAGCAGATCCTCTCCGACCTGTAGAAAGTTTGCTGGCGTAATGCCACCACGTCGGAACCACAAGGGATGCACCGGTTTCGGCAGTTCCAGTTGATCGATGCGGCCACCACGGCCGCGTTGATCGGATATTCTGCCCAGGTTCGAGGTCGTGGCAGTGTTGCCTCACTGAGAAGCCGGGGTGTGGACGATGGCAACTACCGAAGTGGAGACTGCACCGAAAGATCAGAAGGTCAGTCTTCCGACTCTGACGGCGATGGTCATCGGATCGATGATCGGATCCGGCGTCTTCCTCTTGCCGCGTCGGTTCGGCACCGAGACCGGCGTGCTCGGCGCCGTCATCGCCTGGACCATCGCCGGTACTGGAATGTTGATGCTGGCCTTCGTCTTTCAGCGCCTGGCGATGCGCAAACCGGATCTGGACGCGGGCATCTTCGCGTACGCCAAGGCAGGGTTCGGCGACTACGTGGGATTCAATTCGGCCATCGGATACTGGGCATCGGCCTGCGCGGGAAACACCTCGTATTGGGTGCTCATCACCGCAACGCTGAGCGCGCTTGTGCCGGGCTTCGGCGGCGGCGACACGGTGCTCGCAGTGGTGGTGTCCGCCATCTGTGTGTGGCTGTTCGCCCTGCTCGTAATGCGCGGCGTCAAGGACGCCGCGGTCATCAATTACATCGTCACCATTGCCAAGGTCGTGCCGATCTTGGTGTTCATCGTGATCGCGATCATCGCGTTCAAGGCCGACGTCTTTGCCGACAACTTCTGGGGCGGCGAGGGATACACGTTCGCGTCGATCTGGGACCAGGCCACCGGGACCATGCTGATCACGGTCTTCGTGTTCCTGGGCATCGAAGGCGCGAGTGTCTACTCGCGGATGGCGCGCAAGCGCGAGGACGTCGGACGGGCCACCGTCATCGGGTTCCTCGGTGTGCTGAGCGTTTTCGCACTGGTCACGCTGGTGTCGTATGGCGTGATGCCACAGGGCGAACTCGCCAACGTCAGTCAGCCGTCGATGGCGGCGGTGCTGGAATCCGTTGTCGGGCATTGGGGATCGATCTTCATCCGAGTGGGTGTGATCGTGTCCGTGCTGGGCGCCTATCTCGCTTGGACGCTGATGTCCGCCGAGGTTCTCTACATTCCCGCCAAGACCGATGACATGCCGCGATTCCTTGCCCGCACGAACAGTCACGGCGCGCCGGTCGCCGCGCTGATGATGGCGGCCGGGCTGATCTCGCTGCTGCTCGTTGCGCTGTTGTTCGCCTCTGACGCGCTGGATTTCATGCTCGACCTGACTGCCGCGCTATCGCTGATTCCGTATCTGCTCGCGGCCGCCTATGCGCTGAAGTTGACCGCAACCCGTGAGACCTACGGGGGTGGCAAATCGCTCGTTCCAGACATGGTGATCGCCGCGGTGGCAACGATCTACACGTTGTTTCTGATTTACGCGGCGGGATTCGACAAGCTGCTGCTGTCGTGCATCCTGTACGCGCCCGCCGCCGCGCTGTACTTCAAGGCCCGGCGCGAACGCAGTCTGCGAGTGTTCAGCCCCGCCGAACTGGTGTTGTTCGCCATCATCGTGGTGGGCGCCCTGGCCGGCGTGGTGAGCCTTGCAACCGGTGCGATCGAGATCTAGCGACGAAGGGACCGACCATGACGCAACCCACGAGCGCCACGCAACCCTCACAGGCCTACGGGGTGCACTCCGAGGTCGGCAAGCTGCACAAGGTGCTGGTCTGCTCGCCCGGCCTGGCCCACGAACGGCTGACCCCGACCAACTGTGACGAGCTGTTGTTCGACGACGTGCTGTGGGTGCAAAATGCGCGCCGCGACCACTTCGACTTCATGGACAAGATGCGCGACCGCGGCGTAGAGGTCGTCGAGTTGCACGACGTCCTGACCGAAACCGTCTCGGACCCGGCGGCGAAGGCCTGGCTGCTGGACCGCAAGATCGTGCCGAACGAGGTGGGCCTCGGGCTGGTCGACGACACCCGCGGGTTCCTGGACTCGCTGCCCTCCAGCCGGCTGGCCGAACTCTTGATCGGCGGCCTGTCCACGCGCGATCTGCCCGCCGAGATCAACTCGGGTTACCGGGCGCTCGCCCGCGAAGCGAGCGGTGTCACCGAATATCTGATGCCGCCGCTGCCCAACACCCTCTACACCCGCGACACCACTTGCTGGATCTACGGAGGCTTGACGCTCAATCCGTTGTTCTGGGCTGCCCGCCACGACGAAACCTTGTTGATGAAGGCGATTTACGAGTTCCATCCCGACTTCGTCGGCTCGCGGGTGTGGTGGGGCGATCCCGAAAGTGTCTGGGGGATGGCCACAATCGAGGGCGGCGACGTGTTGGTGCCGGGCAACGGGGTCGTCATCATCGGCATGAGCGAACGCACCTCGCGGCAGGCGATTACCCAGGTGGCCGCGACGTTGTTCGCCGAGGGCGCCGCCGAGAAGGTGATCGTCGCGGGCATGCCCAAACTGCGCGCGGCAATGCATCTCGACACCGTCTTCACCTTCGCCGACCGCGACGTGGTGACCATCTATCCGGACATCGTCGACAACATGCAGACCTTCACGCTGCTACCCGGCGACTCGGCACACGGTGTCGACGTGGTCGTCGAGTCGAAGCCGTTCGTCGAGGTGGTGGCCGCGGCGTTGGGTCTGGCGGAGTTGCGGGTCGTGGAAACGGGCGGCAGCCGGTACGACTCCGAGCGGCAGCAGTGGGACAGCGGCAACAACCTCGTCGCCGTCGAACCGGGCGTGGTGTTCGCCTACGACCGCAACATCCACACCAACTCGCTGCTGCGCAAGGCCGGAATAGAGGTCATCACGATCGTCGGCGCCGAACTGGGCCGCGGGCGGGGCGGCGGGCACTGCATGACCTGCCCGATCACCAGGAGCCCCGTCGACTACTGACTAGAACACGTTCCAGTTTTGCTGCTAGCCTGAGCGCAGTTATGCGCACCAGGCGGTGACGAAAGGACTGGCAATGGCGGCAGTTGACGGAACGCTCGAAGGCCGGGTGGCATTCGTCACCGGAGCGGCCCGCGGGCAGGGTAGGGCCCATGCGGTGCGCTTGGCCGCCGAGGGCGCCGACATCATCGCCATCGACGTCTGCGGGCCCGTCGCCGAGTCGATCACCTATCCGGCGGCGACGTCCGAGGAACTGGCCGAGACCGTGCGTGCGGTCGAGGCAGCGGGACGCAAGGTGCTCGCGCGAGAAGTCGACATCCGCGATCTCGCGGCCCAGCAGCAGGTGGTCGCCGACGGCATCGAGCAGTTCGGTCGGCTCGACATCGTGGTGGCGAACGCGGGCGTACTCAGCTGGGGCCGGATGTTCGAGATGTCCGAAGAACAGTGGGACACCGTCATCGACGTGAACCTGAACGGGACGTGGCGCACCATCCGCGCCGCGGTGCCCGCGATGATTGAGGCGGGCAACGGCGGGTCGATCATCGTCGTCAGTTCGTCGGCCGGGCTCAAGGCCACCCCGGGCAACGGCCACTACGCCGCGTCCAAACACGGTCTGGTCGCCATCACCAACGCGCTCGCACTCGAGGTGGGGGAGTTCGGAATTCGGGTCAACTCGATCCACCCCTACTCGATCGACACCCCGATGGTCGAGCGCGACGCGATGATGGCCGTGTTCAGCAAGTACCCGAACTACCTGCACGCCTTCGCGCCGATGCCGCTGCATCCGGTCAACCACGAGGGCAAGAAGGGGCTGCAGGAATTCATGACCCCAGAAGAGGTTTCGGACGTGGTGGCGTGGCTGGCCGGCGACGGCTCGGCAACCATCTCCGGATCGCAGATCGCCGTCGACCGCGGGACGATGAAGTACTGATCGTCGCGCCGACCGATAAGCGCTGAGCGAACGGCGCTGTCGTCACCGCTGGTGTCTCGGTACGTTCACGGCATGACTGCAGTGAGCACTTCGACGTTCGACTACGCCTACGACGGCCTCGACCTGGAGGCGGTGGTGGTATCCGGCGAAGATCCGAATGTGCCAACCGTGCTGGTGTTCCACGGCATGGAGGGCCGCAGCGACGCCCAGGTGGAGTTCTGCCACCGGCTCGCTGCGACGGGCTACCGGAGCGTGGCCGTCGACCTGTTCGGCATTGGCGTCAGCCGGGCCGTCGCCCTCGACGGCATGGACGCGGGTGCCGCCGCGATGACCGCCCTGATGGAGGACCGTGAGATGTTGCGCGACAGGATGTTCGGCGTCGTCGACATTCTCGCCGGGTCGCCTGGTGTCGAGCGCGACGCGATGGCCGCGATCGGTTTCTGCTTCGGCGGCCTGTGCATGCTCGACCTGGCGCGGCACGGAACGCACCTCAAGGCCGTCGCCAGCTTCCACGGCATACTCACGCCACCGCCGCAGACCCCCGATTCGCCGATCTCCACCCGCATCGCGGTCTACCACGGCTGGGAGGACCCGTTCGCTCCACCGGCCGACGTCGTCGCGCTGGGGGCCGAGTTGACTGCGCGGGGTGCCGACTGGCAGGTGCATGCCTACGGCCATGCGATGCACGCGTTCATGGCGCCGTTCGCCAACGCCCCCGAGCGGGGCATTCAGTACGACGCGACCACGGCGCGGCGCGCGTGGGCCAGCCTGCTCGACATGCTGGGGGAGACGTTCGACCGTTAGTTCGGTAGTGCCAGCACCGGGACCGGGCTGTGCCGGATGATCTTGGCGCCCTTGGAGCCCAGGAAGACCCGGGCGATCGCGCCCTGCGGCGACGTGCCGATGGCCAGCAGTTCGCCGTCGATCCATTCCGCGGCGTCGAGCGCCTGATCCCAGCCGTTGCCGGTGACCACCTGCAGTTCGACGTCGTCACCGACCAGCCCGCCGGTCTTCAACTCCGCCAACGCCTCTCGCGCATTTGCTGCCCAGGATTCGAGGATCGAATCCTCGGCGTGAAGTCCCACCTCGGGCGGGTACATGGTGCGGCCACGCACGGCGAACGTGATGACCCGCATCGGGACCTCGAGCCGTGCCGCGAGCGCCGCAACCCGCTCCACCACGTGCCGCGACTCGGGCGTGCCGGGGTACGCGCAGGTGATCCGGGTCAGTCCGTGCGTCTTGGAGCCGCGGTAGCCACGCGGGCTGATCGCCAGCGGCACGGGCGACGAGTGCAGCAGCCGGTCCGCGGTCGACCCGATCACGACCTGCCCGAGCTTGCCGTCGGCCGCAGAGCCCAGTACGAGCGCGTCGGCCTTCAATTCCTCGGCGGCGATGAGCAGACCCCCGGGCGCCGAGCGGTGCGCGTACTTGTGGAAGCCGACCTCGAGTTCGGCATCCAGTGCGCCGATGAGCTGCCGAGCCTGGGCCGCTGAGTCCGCCGCGAGTCGGTCGGCGTAATGCGCGTACTCGGCGTCGATGCGGGCCGGCGACGGCGTGGTCCACGGCTTGGGGACGACGGTGACGACCGCAAGCGACGTCCTCAGCGTCTTGGCCGCCTCGACACCGAGGTGCAGCGCCCCAAGCCCGCCCTTGCCGGCCAGGTAGCCGACGACGACGGTCATTGACCATCCCTCGGCGGAGTGAGTTCGTCTGGCGGCAGGAGCACTTCGTCCTCCGTCGGCGCGGCGGTCGGGATGAGGCCGTCGCCCCCGTCGTTGAGCGCGCTGTGATGCCTGCTCCACAGCAAGTAGAAGACCAGCGCCACCGCGACCCAGATGCTGAACGCGATCCAGGTGTACCAATGCAGGCTGTAGAGGATGTAGCCACACGCGAGGATCGACAGAACCGGTGTGACCGGGTACAGCGGCACCTTGAACGCGCGGGGCAGGTCTGGCTCGCGGACCCGCAGAATGATCACCCCGAGCGAGACGATGATGAATGCGACGAGGGTGCCGATCGACACCATGTCGGCAAGCTTGTCGAGCGCCACGAAGCCGGCCAGGATCGAGACCACGACGGCAACGATGATGGTGTTGCCGACCGGCGTCATCGTCTTCGGGTTGACCTTGGCGAACCGGGCAGGCAGCAGACCGTCGCGCCCCATGGCGAAGAGGATGCGGGTCTGTCCGTACATCACCACCAGGGTGACCGAGAAGATGGAGATCACGGCACCGGCAGCCAAAACGGTGCTGGCCCAGGTGCTTCCGGTGACGTTGTCGAGGATGGTGGCCAGGCCGGCCTCCTCCTGATTCTCGAACTCCTGCCAGGGCTGGGTGCCGAGAGCGGCGACCGTCACCAGCACGTACACGCTGGTCACGATGATCAGTGCGGCGATGATGGCCTTGGGCATCGTGTGCTGTGGATCCTTGACCTCGTCGCCTGCGGTGGAGACGGCGTCGAGACCGATGTACGAGAAGAAGATCGTGCCTGCAGCCGCGCCGATGCCCGCTACTCCGAAGGGGGCGAAGTCGGCGAAGTGGTCGGCGTTGAAGGCGGTGAACGCGATGATCGCGAACAGCGCCAGCACGCCGAGCTTGATCACCACCATGACGGTGTTCACGGCTGCCGACTCGCTGGCGCCCCTGATCAGCAGAAGTGCACACATCACGATCAGCGCGATCGCGGGCAGGTTGACCCAGCCGGGATCGGCGTCCCATGGCGCCGCAGTGAGAACGTGCGGTATCTGCACGCCGAACAGGTTGTCGAGCAGCTTGTTGAGGTAACCGCTCCATCCCACGGCAACCGCGGCGATCGATACGCCGTACTCGAGGAGCAGGCAAGCCGCGACGCCCATCGCGACGAATTCGCCGAGCGTGGTGTACGCGTACGAGTAGGTCGAGCCCGAAACCGGTACCGCCGACGCCAATTCGGCATAACAGATGGCGGCAAGCCCCGCAGCGATGCCCGCGATGATGAACGAGACGACGACGGAGGGCCCGGCACCCGGCACCGCCACCGACAGCACGAAGAAGATGCCGGTGCCGACCGTGGCGCCGACACCGAACATCGTCAGCTGGAAGGTTCCGATTGTCCGGTGGAGGTGATCGGATGCCCCATGGGCGACGGGTGCTCCGATCACGGGTCGACGCCGCAGCATCTGCTCGGTGAGGCTTACGTTCGGCGATGTCATGGTGCCTCCTGAGCAGGCTGCGGAGCTGTGAGTCGAACTTAACCCTGTTCTGCCAGTACGGCAGCGAAACGATCCACGGCCCAGTCGATCTCCGACTCCGTGATGACCAGCGGCGGTGCAAAGCGCAGGGTGGACCCGTGGGTGTCCTTCACCAGGACGCCACGCTCGGCCAGCAGCAGGCTGACGTGCTTGCCCGTCCCGCGCGCGGGGTCGAGGTCCACACCGGCCCACAGCCCGCGTCCACGCACCGCAAGCACGCCGTGACCGATCAGATCACGCAGCCGACGATGCAGATGATCACCGAGTTCGGTTGACCGGGACTGGAACTCGCCGCGCGCGAGCATGGCGACAACGGTCGCGCCGATTGCGGCAGCCAGCGGATTGCCGCCGAACGTGGAGCCGTGCTCGCCGGGATGCAGGACGCCGAGGACGTCGCGGTTGGCTACCACTGCGGACAGCGGAACGACGCCGCCACCGAGTGCCTTGCCGAGGAGGTAGACGTCGGGCACCACGCCCCAGTGGTCGCACGCGAAGGTGCGCCCCGTGCGGGCAAGGCCGGACTGGATCTCGTCGGCGATCATCAGCACGTTGCGCTCGGTGCACAGCGCACGCACCCGGGGTAGGTACTCGTCCGGCGGCACGATGATGCCCGCTTCGCCCTGGATGGGTTCCAGTAGTACCGCGACGGTGTTCTCGTCGATCGCGTCGGCCAAGGCGTCGGCGTCACCGAACGGCACCGCGCGGAACCCCGGCGTGTACGGGCCGAAGCCGCGGCGTGCCGTCTCGTCGTCGGAGAAGCTGATGATGGTCGTGGTGCGACCATGGAAGTTGTTGTGCGCCACGATGATATTGCCTTGACCGGCCGGTACGCCCTTGACGTCGGTGCCCCACTTGCGGGCCACCTTGAGGCCGCTCTCGACGGCCTCGGCACCGCTGTTCATCGGCAACACCATGTCCTTGCCGCACAGCTGCGCCAGCGCCGCACAGAACGGGCCCAGCCGGTCGGAGTGGAACGCGCGACTGACCAGGGTGACGGCGTCGAGTTGGGCGTGCGCCGTTGCGGTGATCTCCGGATTGCGGTGCCCGAAGTTCACCGCCGAGTACGCCGCAAGGCAATCCAGGTAGCGACGTCCCTCGACGTCGGTGATCCACGCACCCTCCGCGGAGGCGGCGACGACGGGCAACGGCGAATAGTTGTGCGCCGCGTACCGATCGTCGACCGCGATCGCGGCCTCCGTGATGCCACCAGGACGGGTCGTCACGGTATCGAGGATGGTCACGAGTACACCTCCAGCGTGCAGCATTTGACGGATCCGCCGCCCTTGAGCAGTTCGGAAAGGTCGACGCCGATCGGTTCGAAGCCGGCGTCGGCGAGTTGCGCGGCGAAGCCGACCGCCGCCGCGGGATGGACGACGTGCAGGCCGTCCGATACGGCGTTGAGGCCGAGTACGTACGCGTCGGCAGTGGCCACCTCGATCGCGTCGGGGAACAGTTCCCGAAGCCGGGCCCTAGACGCGTCGCTGAACGCGGGTGGGTAGTACGCGATGGTGCTGTCGTCGAGAACCGCCAGCGCCGTGTCGAGGTGGTAGAAGCGGGGATCGACCAGTTCGAGGCTGACGAGCGGCATGCCGATCATCTCCGCGATCTCGTCATGCGCCCGGCGATCGGTACGGAAACCGTAGCCCGCCAACACCATCGGGCCGACGACGAGCAGGTCGCCCTGGCCTTCGTTGGTGTGCTTGGTGTGCAACGGCGGGTAGCCGTAGCTGGCCATCCACTCGGCGTACGCGATTGCTTCGTCCGCGCGCTGGGGATAGGCGAAGCGGGCGACCACTGCGCGGTCGCCGACCATCAGACCGCCGTTGGCGGCGTAGACCATGTCGGGCAGACCGGCGACGGGCTCGACCACCGCGACGGTGTGGCCCAGCGACTCGTAGGTGCGGCGAAGAACGTCCCACTGCCGGGTCGCAAGATCTGCGTCGACCGGCGTCGAGGTATCCATCCAGGGGTTGATCGCGTACTCGACGGTGAAGAACGCGGGAGGGGTCATGGCGTAGTGGCGGAGGCTTGCGGTACGGGATCGCTGCGACGTTGCGGCGACATCTGACAGCGGGCCCGCTTCCGGAGCGGTGCCGGCGAAATCGGAAATCGTCATGTCATAGACGATATTGACCGCGATCGACGCAATCAATCGCCACTCATTGCGTATTGCCACGTGGTCTATTGCGCCAGAGCTATGATTGCGGCGATTTATTGTGCGAAATGGGAGTGTGGCTCAGATGGACCGTCTCGATGACACCGACGAGCTGATTCTGGCCGAGTTGGCGGAGCACGCCAGGGCCACGTTCGCCGAGATCGGGCAGCGGGTGAACCTGTCCGCACCCGCCGTCAAACGGCGCGTGGACCGGATGCTCGACAACGGCGTGATTCGAGGCTTCACCACCATCATCGACCGCAACGCGATCGGCTGGAGTACCGAGGCGTACGTACAGGTGTACTGCCACGGCACGATTGCGCCCGACGAACTGCGCGACGCCTGGGTCGACATCCCGGAAGTCGTCAGTGCCGCAACGGTGACGGGCACGTCCGACGCCATCCTGCACGTCCTCGCCCGCGACATGCGGCACCTGGAGGTCGCGCTGGAACGCATACGCTCGAGCGCGGACATCGAGCGCAGCGAGAGCATCGTCGTTCTGTCGAACATCATCGAGCGCACGCGCCCGTGAACGCAGGGTGGCGCACATCTCGCTGCGGCCATCGTGTAAGAAAGCGCACGTGACTACTAGTGGGGGAATCGTCATCGTCGGTGGTGGGCTGGCCGCGTCGCGGACTGCCGAGCAGCTGCGCCGCGCCGCGTACACCGGACCGATCACGATCGTCAGCGACGAAGACCACCTGCCCTACGACCGGCCGCCGCTGTCGAAGGAGGTGCTGCGCGCCGAGACCGACGAAGTCGCGCTGAAGCCGGCCGAGTTCTACGAAGAGAACGACATCACGGTGCTGCTGGGTGCGGGCGCGACGGCGCTGGACACCGCGGCGCAAACGGTCACGCTGGCCAACGGCGACGTCATCTCCTACGACGAGCTCGTCATCGCGACGGGCCTGGTGCCCAAGCGCATTCGCTCGCTGCCCGACCTCGAGGGCATCCGGGTGCTGCGCACCTTCGAGGAGAGCCTCGCGCTGCGCAAGCACGCCGGTTCGGCCAAGCACGCGGTGGTCATCGGCGCCGGATTCATCGGCTGCGAGGTCGCGGCCAGCCTGCGCACACTCGGGGTCGAGGTCACCCTCGTCGAGCCGCAGCCGTCGCCGCTGGCGTCGGTCCTCGGTGAGCAGATCGGCGGGCTGGTCGCCCGGCTGCACCGCGCCGAGGGCGTCGACGTGCGCTGCGGGGTGGGGGTCACCGGCGTCACCGGTACCGACCACGTCGAGAAGGTGGTGCTGTCGGACGGCACCGAGCTGGACGCCGACATCGTGGTGGTCGGCATCGGCTCCCGGCCGTCGACCGACTGGCTCGAGGGCAGCGGCGTCGAAGTCGACAACGGCGTGGTCTGCGACGCGGCAGGTCGCACCTCGGCGCCCAACGTCTGGGCGATCGGCGACGTGGCGTCCTGGCAGGACGTCTCCGGTCACCAAGTGCGCGTGGAACATTGGAGCAACGTCGCCGAGCAAGCCAGGACCATCGTGCCGACGATGCTGGGCAGCGAAGCGCCGACGGCCGTGGTGGTGCCGTACTTCTGGAGCGACCAGTACGACGTCAAGATCCAGTGCCTCGGCGAACCCGAGGCCGACGACGTGGTGCACGTGGTGGAGGACGACGGCCGCAAGTTCCTCGCCTACTACGAGCGCGACGGCGCCGTCGTCGGCGTGGTCGGCGGCGGCATGCCGGGCAAGGTGATGAAGGCGCGGAACAAGATCGCCAACGCCGCGCCCATCTCCGACGTCCTCCCCGCCTGACCCTCCAGCGATTCGGGCACACGCAGTCGCGGTCACCGCAACCGCGTGTGCACGAACCGTGAGGGGGTTTAGTGCTCCGTGCGCCCGAGTTCGGCGAGGCCTGCGCTGACGGTGTCGAACGCCTCGCCAAGCGCCTGCGGGAGTGACTGCGATTCGTCGGCCAGCCAGTGCCCATAGGCCGATAGGGCGACGCCGAGCATGGTCCAGGCGACGGTCTGGGGCATCAGATCCTCGGCCTTGGCGCCGACCCTGCGGGCGACGAACGCGGCGACGACGCCGCGCCAGCCCGCGTACATCGTCATGGAATACGCCTGCAACGTCGCGGTCTCGAGAATGAGGCGCATGCGCTTGCGATGAACGGCGGTCTCTGCGTCGTCGAAGCTGTTGAACGCCAACAGCGCCGAGCGCAACGCGACACTGACGGGCACGTCCTTGGGCACTTCGTCGAGCAGGTCGCGCATGTGATCGAGGTAGGCGTCGAAGTCACCCCACGGGATGGCGTTCTTCGACGAGTAGTAGCGGAACAGGGTGCGACGGGCGATCCCGGCGGCATGCGCGACGTCGTCGACGCTCACCTCGTCGAAGCCGCGACTGGTGAACAGATCGAGCGCGACGTCGGTGATGTGATCTTGAGTGGTCGAGCGGCGTCGTCCCACGCGAGGGCCAAGATCACGGCGCATTCGATCCCACCCTTCCATTTAGGCACTCGATGCCATATTATTGCGACCTCGGTCACATTATGCCGAGACACACGACCCGAAAGGTAGTCCCCATGGAGCCGAATCAGCAGGTGGAAGCGCAAGAAGAGCTCGTCACCGAGTCGCTGGTCGAAGAGGTTTCGATCGACGGCATGTGCGGGGTCTACTGATCGTGTCGGCTCCCGCTGCCGACGCAGTGGCGTTCGACTCCGATCTCGGCTGGCGGCTGCACCACCAGGTGGCGGTGCGGCCGGAGCCGTTCGGGGCATTGCTGTATCACTTTGGCACCCGGAAACTTTCGTTTCTGAAGAACCGCACCATCCTCGAGGTGGTGAACTCACTCGACGAGCACGCCGACGCCCGCTCGGCGCTGCGCGCGGCGGGGGTCGACGATGAGCAGCAAGCGCCCTACCTGCACGCGCTGAGCGTGTTGGTTTCATCCAAGATGCTGGTACGCAAGGAGACGACATGACCACCATGCAGCCAGTACCCCGGTTGGTCGACCAATTCGAACACGGGCTGGACGCGCCGATCTGCCTGACCTGGGAGCTCACGTACGCCTGCAACCTGTCGTGCGTGCACTGCCTCTCCTCGTCGGGCAAGCGCGACCCCCGTGAACTGTCCACGCGGCAGTGCATGGACATCATCGACGAGCTCGAGCGCATGCAGGTGTTCTACGTGAACATCGGCGGCGGTGAACCGACTGTGCGGCCGGACTTCTGGGAACTCGTCGACTACGCGACCGCGCATCACGTCGGCGTGAAGTTCTCGACCAACGGCGTACGGATCACGCAGGAGGTCGCTGCCAAGCTGGCCGCCAGTGACTACGTCGACGTGCAGATCTCCCTCGACGGTGCCACGGCCGAGGTCAACGACGCGGTGCGTGGCCCCGGCTCCTTCGCGATGGCGGTGCGCGCGCTGGAGAACCTCGCGGCCGAAGGATTCAAGGACGCGAAGATCTCCGTCGTCGTCACCCGCCACAACGTCGACCAACTCGACGAATTCAAGGCGCTCGCAGACCAATACGGCGCAACGCTGCGCATTACCCGGCTGCGGCCGTCGGGTCGCGGCGCGGACGTGTGGGACGAACTGCACCCGACCGCCGCGCAACAGGTCCAGCTGTACGACTGGCTGGTGTCGCACGGTGACGGCGTGCTGACCGGTGACTCGTTCTTCCATCTGTCCGGACTCGGCGAACCCGGTGCGCTGGCCGGTCTGAATCTGTGCGGGGCCGGCCGGGTGGTGTGCCTGATCGATCCGGTCGGTGACGTGTACGCCTGCCCGTTCGCCATCCACGACAAGTTCCTCGCCGGAAACATCCTGTCCGATGGCGGTTTTGACAACGTCTGGAAGAACGCTCCGTTGTTCCGTGAGTTGCGCGAGCCGCAGTCCGCAGGCGCGTGCGGCAGCTGCGGGCACTACGACAGCTGCCGCGGCGGCTGCATGGCCGCGAAGTTCTTCACCGGCCTGCCGCTCGACGGCCCCGACCCGGAGTGCGTGGTCGGCTACGGTGAGCCCGCGCTGGCGCGGGAGCGGAACAAGCCACGACCCAGCGGCGACCACTCCCGCAGCGGTGGACGCAAGGGTCCGATCCCGCTCAAGCTCCTGGCTCCTCCATCCAAGCCACCCAAGGCTTACTGCGACGAAAGTCCCGTCTGATCATGGCCCGCGACACCTGGTTCGAAACCGTAGCCATCGCCCAACAGCGTGCGAAGAAGCGGTTGCCCAAGTCCGCCTACTCGTCGCTGATCTCCGCGAGCGAGAAGGGCGTGTCGGTCTCCGACAACGTCGAGGCCTTTGCCGAGCTGGGCTTCGCCCCGCACGTCATCGGCGCGACGGAGAAGCGTGAGATGGCGACAACGGTTATGGGACAAGACATTTCGATGCCCGTCATCATCTCGCCGACCGGTGTGCAGGCGGTCCATCCGGACGGCGAGGTGGCCGTTGCCAGGGCGGCGGCCGCCCGCGGCACCGCGATGGGACTGTCGTCGTTCGCGAGCAAGCCCATGGAGGAAGTGACCGCCGTCAACGACAAGATCTTCTTCCAGATCTACTGGTTGGGCAGTCGCGACGAAATCGCCGAGCGGGTGCAGCGCGCCAAGGATGCCGGTGCGGTCGGCATGATCGCGACGACCGACTGGAGTTTCTCGCACGGCCGCGACTGGGGTAGCCCCAAGATCCCCGAGCGGATGGACCTCAGGACGATGCTCAAGATGTCGCCTGAGGTGCTCACCAAGCCGCGATGGCTGTGGAGCTTCGGCAAGCATCTGCGTCCGCCGGACCTGCGGGTTCCCAATCAGGGCAGGCGCGGCGAGCTGGGCCCCACGTTCTTCGAGGCCTACGGCCAGTGGATGGGAACCCCGCCGCCGACGTGGGAGGACATCGCGTGGCTGCGCGAGCAGTGGGGCGGCCCGTTCCTGCTCAAGGGCATGGTCCGCGTCGATGACGCGAAACGCGCTGTGGATGCCGGTGTTTCGGCGATCACGGTGTCCAATCACGGTGGCAACAACCTGGACGGCACGCCAGCGGCGATCCGTTGCCTGCCTGCGATCGCGGAGGCGGTCGGTGATCAAGTCGAGGTTTTGCTGGACGGTGGCATCCGCCGGGGCAGCGATGTCATAAAGGCACTGGCACTTGGCGCACGCGCCGTGATGATCGGCCGGGCCTACTTGTGGGGCCTGGCGGCCAACGGGCAGGCCGGCGTCGAGAACGTGCTCGACATCCTGAGCGGGGGCATTGACTCGGCGCTGCGGGGTCTTGGCAAGGCGTCGATCCACGACCTCTCCGCCGACGACATTCTGATCCCGCCGGACTTCGCTCGGGCTCTCGGCGTGCCCGGCGGCGGGACCGCCTGACGTCACCGCCTTCGCTGCGCGGCAATGCGGTGGTACAGGCGTGGCAGACGTGGCTGGCGTGGTCGCTTGCGGGGCTTGATCGGATGAATCCGAAATCAACGGCTACGCATACGCCAACAATTGGCGCACACCAGGTGAATTCGGCCTACCATCGGCGGGTGGCCTTCCCTAGCGAGCTCGGGGACTCGACGACGAGGCAGCTCCACAACCTGTCGCCCGCGTTGATTATCCCGCTCGGTTCTACCGAGCAACATGGGCCGCACTTGCCGTTGGATACCGACACGCGGATCGCCACCGCCGTTGCTAGAACTGCATCCGAGAAGTTGTCGGGTGAGTGGATGACGGCGCCGGCGGTTGCCTACGGTGCCAGTGGCGAACACGAAGGATTTCCGGGCACCGTGTCGATCGGTACCGCTGCCCTGCGACTTCTGTTGATCGAGTACGGCAGGTCCGCCTGCCAGTGGGCGTCCCGCTTGGTCTTCGTCAATGGCCACGGCGGAAACGTCCAGGCCGTTGCTGAGGCGACCGCGCTGTTGCGTGAGGAGGGCCGCGACGCGGCGTGGTGCCCGTGCACCGTAGCGGAGGGTGACGCGCACGCGGGCCATACCGAAACATCTGTATTGCTACATATTTCGCCGGAAGTCGTGTGGACCGACGAATGGGCACCGGGCAACGGGGCTCCGCTGGCGGAACTGATCGAGCCGATGCGTCGCGGTGGTGTCGCAGCGGTCAGCCCGGTCGGGGTACTGGGGGATCCGACCACCGCGTCGGTGGCCGAGGGCGCTCGCCTCTTCACCGAAATGGTCGACACGTGCGTCCGCCGGATCGAGGCGTGGAATCCAAATGGTGGGGGGATGCTGACGTGACGGGACCGCGCTTGCCGGACGGGTTCGCCGTACAGGTGGACAGGCGGGTGAAGGTGTTGGGCGAGGGCTCGGCCCTGCTGGGCGGGTCGCCGACCCGGCTGCTGCGACTGGCGCCCGCCGCGCAGACCATGCTCTCCGGTGGCCGTCTGGAGGTGCGCGATGCGCAGAGCGCGCAGCTGGCACGCACGCTGCTCGATGCCACCGTCGCCCATCCTCGGCCGGCGACAGGGCCGTCCCATCAGGACGTCACTGTCATAATTCCAGTGCGCGACAACGCATTCGGTCTCAACCGGCTGCTGCGGACGCTGCGCGGGATGCGCGTGGTCGTGGTGGACGACGGCTCGACGCAGCCCGTCAGTGCCGACGACTTCGACGGTACGTACTGCAAGGTGACGGTGCTGCGGCACGGCAGGAGCAGGGGCCCGGCGGCCGCCCGCAACACCGGGCTGGCGGCATGCGAAACCGACTTCGTGGCCTTCCTGGACTCCGACGTGGTGCCGCGCCGTGGGTGGCTCGAGGCGCTGCTCGGGCACTTCTGTGATCCCGCGGTCGCCCTGGTGGCGCCGCGAATCGTCGGCCTGCGCGAGCCCGAGAACCTGGTGGCCCGCTACGAGGCCGTCCGGTCGTCGCTCGACCTCGGGCACCGCGAGGCGCCGGTGGTGCCCTATGGGACGGTGTCCTACGTACCCAGTGCAGCCATCATCTGCCGCCGTACGGCGCTGGACGAAATGGGCGGGTTCGACGAGACGTTGAAGTCCGGCGAGGACGTCGACCTGTGCTGGCGGCTCATTGAGGCCGGCGCGCGGCTGCGCTACGAACCCATCGCCCTCGTCGGCCACGATCACCGCACCGAACTACGAGAGTGGTTCGCGCGCAAGACATTCTACGGGACCTCGGCAGCTCCGCTCGCGGTTCGCCACCCCGGCAAGACAGCGCCCCTGGTGATATCGGGCTGGACGCTGATGGCGTGGATACTCATGGCGATGGGTTCGGGCTTCGGCTACCTCGCGTCGACCATCGTCGCCGCGATCACGGGCCGACGGATCGCGCGGTCGCTGAGCACCGTCGAGACCGAACCGACAGAGGTTGCGGCGTTGGCCGCAAAGGGGCTGTGGTCCGCCGCGCTGCAGCTGGCGTCCGCGATCTGTCGGCACTACTGGCCCGTTGCTCTCGTCGCCGCGGTGTTCTTCCGCCGCTGGCGCCATCTGGTGCTGGTGGCGGCCGTCGTCGATGGCGTCGTCGATTGGGCCACCCGCAATGCGGACACCGATGACGAGGTGAAACGCGTCGGGCTGCTGACCTACCTCTTGCTCAAACGGCTCGACGACATCGCGTACGGCCTCGGGCTGTGGACCGGTGTCGTCAGGGAGCGCCACCTGGGTGCGCTCAAGCCGCAGATCCGGACCTGACGCACGCCTTGGCCGATGTCCTCATAGTTGGTGCCGGAAGTGCGGGCTGTGTTCTGGCCGAACGGCTTTCACGCGATCCGGACTGCCAGGTCACGGTCGTGGAGGCGGGTCCCGGCCCGTCTGACCCGAAGGTCATGGAGCAAATCAGCGACGGCCTGCGACTGCCGATCGGCGACGCCAGTTCGGTGGTGCGGCGCTATTCGACCGTCCTGACCGATTCGCCGCGCCGCGCCGCGGTGATCATGCGCGGGGCGGTGGTGGGTGGCTCCGGTGCGGTGAACGGCGGCTACTTCTGTCGCGGCCTGCCCGGTGACTTCGACGCGTGGGACCTGCCCGGTTGGGCGTGGGACGACGTGTTGCCGCACTTCGTGGCGATCGAGAATGATCTCGACTTCGACGGACCGGTGCACGGCTCCGACGGCCCGATGATCATTCGGCGCGTCGCCGAATTCGAAGAGGGCGCAGCATCTTTCGTTGAAGCGGCGCGCGCTCTCGGTTACGGCTGGGTCGCCGATCTGAACGGTTCGACGCCCGCGGACCCGCTGGCGGCCGGCGTCGGTCCCGTCCCGCTGAACATCGATGGTGGTACCCGCGTCGGGCCGGGTGGAGCGTTCCTGGGGCCTGCGCTGCATCGGCCGAATCTGCGGGTGCTCGAGCAGATGCGCGTCGCCCGCATCCGGATCGCGGGCGGCAGGGCAAGCGGTGTCGAATGCCACGGACCGGCCGGTCGGACATATCTGGCGGCAGACCGAATCGTGTTGTCGTCCGGCGCAATAGGATCGGCGCACCTGCTCATGTTGTCCGGCATCGGGCCCGCGGCGACGTTGACGTCTGCCGGTGTGCGGGTGCTGGTTGATCTGCCGGTAGGCAGCCGATGCTCCGATCATCCGGAATGGGTACTGCCGGTGAACTGGCCCGCCGCGCCGGGCCGACCGCCCCTGGAGGCCGTGCTCACCACGCCCGACGGACTGGAGATCAAGTCGTACACGACAGGCTTCGCGGCGATGACGGGTGCGCGCGGGGCCGACCCGGCGGACCGACCGCATCTCGGGGTCACCCTGATGCGGCCGCGGTCGCGCGGCAGGGTCACCCTGGCGTCGGCGGACGATACGGTGCCACCGGTGATCGAGCACCGGTACGACAGTGAGCCTGCGGACGTCACCGCGCTGGAGGCGGGCGCGGACCTCGCGCACGAGCTGGCGGGAACGGGTTACGAAGTGCGCGAATCATTCTGGTCGACGTCGCAGCATCTGTGCGGGACGGTCCCGATGGGCACGAACGAGGATGCGTCGGCGCTCGACGCGCACTGCCGGGTGCGTGGCGTGGACGGGCTGTGGGTGATCGACGGGTCGATCATGCCGTCGATCACGAGTCGGGGTCCGCACGCCACCATCGTCATGATCGGGCACCGCGCGGCCGAGTTCGTGGTCAGCTGACCCCGTTCAACCTGACCAGTGCTTCGGCGAGCAACGTCGCGGCGACCACGCCGTCGATGACCGGCACGCCCAGGCGCCGCGTCAGGGGGACGGCGAACTTCGCCATCGCGGCGCAGCCCAGCACGATGGCCTTGCTGCCATCCGACGTCAGGGCCGCCTCGCAACGGTCACCGATCGGACCGATCGTGCTCGGATCGGAGTCGATCGACAAGACGGGAATGTCGCAGGCGTACACGCCGAGGCACTGGCTTGGCGTGTGGGCCTTGGCCAATTCCCATCCGCGCGGAACGGTGGCCGACATCGACGTCACGACGGAGAAGCTGCCTGCGGCCAGTGCGGCGGCGTGCATGGCAGCCTGGGCGATTCCGAGCACCGGCACGTCCACCAGGTCGCGCACCTCGTCGAGTCCGGGGTCTCCGAAGCAGGCCACCACGTAGGCATTCGGCCGCTCGTGTTGGGGCCGCGCCAGCGCAGTGCGCACCTGATCGAGAAGCCCGGGTACGCAACGGCGTTCGTCGTCGTCGTTCTCGATGCTGGCAGGACCGACCGTGGGATTGGTGGCCTCCACGACGGTGCCCGATCCGGCAACGGCTGCCGCTGACGCCTTGATCGCGGCGGTCATCGACGCCGTGGTGTTCGGATTGATCAGCAGCAGGCGCACCCGCTCAGCGTAGGCGTCGATCAGTCGCGATGCCGACCGAGCCGGCGCAGCGCCAACGATCTCCTGGCCGCGGCCTTCATGAGCCGCATCCCGCCGCCGTCGATGCCCCCCGAGATGCGCTCGCTGCGGGAACGCATTGCGCAGCAGTACTCGGCTCCGTTCGACGTGATCTTCGCGCGTTCGGGCGGATCAGCACACTCGCGGAGTTCGACTACCGGGCGGTGGCGGTGGCTGCCGTCGACGGCTTCCTCAAGTGCTTCGCGAAGGACTCCGGCGGGACTACCGCAGCGAGTAGCGAATCGGAAGGTGTTTGAGTCCGCCCACGAACGTAGTGGCGGAAAGCTCAGGCGGACCGGCCAATTCGATGGAATCCAGCCGCGGAATCAACTCGGTGAACAGGCTGCTCATCTCCATCCGCGCCAGGGCGGCGCCAAGGCAGAAGTGGACGCCGTAACCGAACGCGACGTGCTTGTTGGGATTGCGGCTCACGTCGAATCGGAACGGCTCGTCGAAGACCTCCTCGTCGCGGTTGCCTGAAACGTAGGCCAGGTACACCGAATCGCCCTTGGCGATGTCGACGCCGCGCACCGTGGTATCGGCCGTCGCGGTGCGCATGAACTCCTTCACGGGCGTCGACCACCGGATCATCTCCTCGACGGCGGTCGGCATCAACTCCGGGTCGTCGCGTAGCCGGCGGAGCTCACCAGGATTCTCGATCAGCGCGTGCAGGCCGCCCGAGATGGCGTCCTTCGTGGTGTCGTGTCCGGCGGTGGCGACGATCACGTAGTAGGACGCGGTGTCGACGTCGGAGAGCGGTTCGCCATCGACGCGACCGTTGGCGATGGCCGACGCCAGGTCGTCCGTCGGGTGCTCACGCCGAGAGGCGGTGAGTTGGGTGAAGTAGGCGAAGAACTCGAGCAGAACCTGAAGCTGTTCCTCCGGGGTGCTGCCGCGCTTGTACTCGTCGTCGTCACCCCCGAACAACTCCTGGGTCAGGGAGTGCATCCGGCCGAAGTCCGACTCGGGCAGACCCAGCAGCGACATGATCACGTACAGCGGGAAGTTCACCGCGATTTCGGTGACGAAGTCACATTCGGGCCCCACGTCGCGCAACTTGTCGACGTAGCGCTTCGACAGCTCGTCAACGCGCACCTTCAGATCGCGCATCGCCTTGGGCCGGAACCAGTCGGCCCCGATCGTCCGCACTTTCCGGTGGTGCGGGTCGTCCATGTGAATCAACGTCCGCAACCCCATCCCCGACTCGAGTTGGGCCTTCGCGATGTCGTCGCCCTCGGCGGTGGCCAGCAGGGGACGGGGCCCGTTGATGAAGAGCTCGTTGTCGCGTTCGATGGCCATGATGTCGGCGTGCTTGGTGATCGCCCAGAACGGCCGGTAAGGCGGATTGTCCACCCACGCAACGGGATTGTTCGCACGCAGGTGGGTGAGGGCAGTGTGCAACCGCTCGTCGTCGGCGTAGGCCGTCGGGTCGGCCAGGACTTTGGCGGCATCGTCCATCGTGGGCGTGCTCATGAAGGCTCCTCAACGTACGGGCTGGAAGTTGACGGGTGTCAACTAGAGTCTAGGTGGGTGTAGTCGGCGCCACGCGCCGAATCCATCGATCCGTCGTCGCCTACCCTCGAAGTCGTGCAGCCCGTACCAACTCGGAGCGTGGTCAGGCTCGTCGCGGTGGTACTGCTGCTGATCATTGGCTGCGGTCGAGGCGACGGAGCGGTCGCCGTGGCGCCGCCGCCAAGCGACCCGGCGCTGGTGCAGACCTCGACGGGAACCGTCCGCGGCGTCGTCGCGCCCGACCATCGGCTGTTTGCCGGAATCCCTTACGCCGCGCCACCCGTCGGCCCACTGCGGTGGCAACCGCCGTTGCCCCCGGCGCCGTGGCCGGGAGTCCGGGACGCGACACGCTCTGGTCCCCGCTGCCTGCAGGACACCGGTGATCTCGAGCTCGGGCGGCAGACCGACGAGGACTGCCTGTCGCTCAACGTCTGGACTCCACCGGTCGCGCCCGACGAGCGGCGGCCGGTGATGGTCTGGATCCACGGCGGCTCCTTCACCAGTGGCAGCAGCGGGATCTACGACGCGCGCTGGCTGGCGTCCCGCGGCGACATCGTCGTCGTCACCATCAACTACCGGCTCGGTGCGCTCGGCTTCCTCGCGCATCCCGGCCTCGGCACGTCGGACGTGGGCAACTACGGGCTGGCCGACCAGCAGGCGGCGCTGCGCTGGGTGCGGGAGAACATCGGTCGGTTCGGCGGAGACCCCGGCAAGGTGACCATCGCCGGCGAGTCGGCGGGTGGGATGTCGGTGTGCGACCACCTCGCCGCCCCGGGATCGGCGGGCCTGTTCCGCGGCGCGATCATCCAGAGTGGTCCGTGCCAGGCGCAGGTCGCACTGCCCGAGGCGCAACGGGCCAGCCTCGACTACGCGCGTGAAGCCGGCTGTGGCGACCCGGCCACGGCGGCCGCCTGCTTGCGCGCGTTGCCTGCCGACAAACTGCGAAAGCCCGTGTGGTACTACCATATTGGCGATGATGCCCTGAGCGGACCGGTGACGGGGACGGATGCGCTGCCCGTCGATCCGATGACGGCGTTCGCCAGGGGCGAGGCGGCGAAGGTGCCGGTCGTGATCGGCAGCAACCGCGACGAATTCACCCTGTTCGTGGCGCTGCAGTACCTGCAGCAGGGCAAGGACTTGACGCCCGAGCAGTACCCGCACGAGTTGTCCGGCACGTTCGGTGCCAACGCTGGCGCGGTGGCGGCCCACTATCCGCTTGACCGTTATGGGGGCAGTGCGCCGTTGGCGTACTCCGCTGCCGTCACCGACGGCGTTTTCGCCTGCGTGGCCGACCGCATCGGGGATTCCCTGGCCGCCAATGCTCCCGTCTACGCCTACGAATTCAACGACCGCAGCGCGCCCGCGCCGGAGCCCATGCGCACCTTGCCCTTTCCCGTCGGCGCCAGCCATTCGCTGGAACTGCGGTACCTCTTCGACGTCGGTGGCGCGCCCCCGCTGAATCCAGCGCAGCAGGTCTTGTCCGACCAGATGATCGACTACTGGAGCCGATTCGTCGCCACCGGCGCCCCCGACGTCGAGCATCAACCGGACTGGCCGGAAGTCGCAACGGGAGAAAATCGGTTGTCACTGGCGCCGGGTGACGTCAAAGTGGTCACCGACTTCGACCAGTCGCACCAGTGCCCGTTCTGGGCCGGCCTGAAGGGATGACGTAGAGGTGCCAACGCCCGCCCCGACTGCCTTCGCCGACGCGTGGGTGCGGGCCTGGAACGCTCACGACGTCGAAGCGGTGCTCGCGCACTTCCACGACGACGTCCTCTTCAGTTCGCCGGTGGCGGCGCGGGTGCTGCCCGAAACCGGGGGAGTGGTGCGGGGCAAGGCCGCGCTGCGCCACTACTGGGTGACCGCGCTGGAGCAGCTGCCCGATCTGCACTTCGAGGTGATCGACGTCTACCGGGGCGAATCGCTGTTGGTGATCAACTACCGCAATCACCGCGACGAGCCGGTCAACGAGGTGTTGATGTTCGACGGCGATCTGGTCCGTGAGGGCCACGGCACCTATCTGGCGTAGCCCCGGCACTCGAACAGCGCCGAGACTGCTGAGAGATCGAAATTCCGTCGCGAATCGCGATCTCCCCGCAGTCTCGAGGCGTTAGGGCCGGCGATGGGCCTACTTCCTGGAAACCAAGCCCTTGAGCGTCGCATTCGCCACAGCGAGATCTGCTCGGACGGACCAAACCGGATGAGCGGACAGCATGCGCAGGGACTGAGCCAGATTGCCCTCGACGGCATGCCCCGCGACCAGGACCATCGACCCTGCGGCGAAGATTCCGGCGGCAACGCGTGGCCGGCCCGATACCAGCGCGATGGCGGTCGGGACGTTCGAATAGTTACCGATTACCGCGCACCAGCGGTTGAACGCGGTCAGGTGCTCACCCCGGTGCTCAGCTGCGAATTCGTCGTACGACGCGGCCATTCCTCGAGCGTCCCACACGCGGTGCGGCGAAACTAGCAAACGAACAAACGGTCTGCGCCGAGACTGCTGGGAGATCGAGATTCCGTCGCGGATCGCTGAAGGGTGATTAGGCGGGCGTCACCCAGGTGGTGATGTCGGCGTGGACGACCTCGCTGCCCGATCGGTCCACGACGCTCACCGGGACGACGATCTCCGTGCCGTCGGTGATCGCATCGAAGTCCGGCGGATCGAGGCGCGCGATGGCTCGCAGCGACGTGGTGGCCTTCGCGAGGTACTGCACGTTCATCGCCTTCGGGATCCAGCGGTGGCTCGTCGGCACGGTGGCCTCCATCAGCATGCCCATCGCCATCTCCGCCGCATTGCACGACGCGATGGCGTGCACGGTGTGCAGGTGGTTGTGCACGAAGAACCACTTCGGCACGTCGACCTCGGCGAAGCCCGGCTCCATGCGCCTGACGTGCGGAAGCACCGAGGCGAAGTACGGCACGCGCGCCACGGCCGCCAAGGAGAACAGGCGGCTGCCGCCGGGCCTGCCCGACAACTGCTGCCAAGCGCGATAGGTGGAGGTCTGCGCGGCCATGACGGAGTACCTTACTCTGGAGTAAGAACCGCTGGTGCGACGGTCGGCCGCCCGATGGCCAGAGATTTGGATGAGGCCCAGATCTGAGGCATACTGTTCGGGTTGCCTTGAGCCGGGTTCGCCTGGCCGGGCATCCGACCAGCGCCCTCACGGGCGCATCCGGTCCCAACCTTCGAGCGTGACGGATTTCCGCCGCGAGCGAGCGTGCGCTAGGGCGACACACCCGAGCGCGGGGGTCGGTGAACATACGACAGGTAAACAGCGGCGGCATAGCCAGCGCGCTGTCCGAGGGAACCCCCACGGGCACGCGCACGAAGACCAGGCCCGAGCACGGGTCCGTTAGTAGTGAGGTAGGAGAAGGCGTGGCGGGACAGAAGATCCGCATCAGGCTCAAGGCCTACGACCACGAGGCGATTGACGCCTCTGCGCGCAAGATCGTCGAGACGGTCACCCGGACGGGAGCAAGCGTGGTCGGACCAGTGCCGCTGCCGACCGAGAAGAACGTGTATTGCGTCATTCGGTCCCCGCACAAGTACAAGGACTCGCGGGAGCACTTCGAGATGCGCACCCACAAGCGACTCATCGACATTCTCGACCCGACGCCGAAGACCGTTGACGCCTTGATGCGCATCGATCTGCCGGCAAGCGTCGACGTCAACATCCAGTAGGAGACCCAGAGAAATGGCTAGAAAAGGCATTTTGGGCACCAAGCTGGGCATGACGCAGGTGTTCGACGAGAACAACAAAGTCGTCCCGGTGACGGTCGTCAAGGCCGGCCCCAACGTGGTGACCCGCATCCGTACCCCCGAGGTCGACGGCTACAGCGCCGTCCAGCTCGCCTACGGCGAGATCAGCCCGCGCAAGGTGAACAAGCCGGTCACCGGTCAGTTCGCCGCCGCAGGCGTCAACCCGCGCAGGCATCTGGCCGAGCTGCGGCTCGACGACGAGACCGCTGCCGCCGAGTACGAGGTGGGCCAGGAGCTCACCGCCGAGATCTTCGTCGACGGCAGCTTCGTCGACGTCACGGGGACCTCGAAGGGCAAGGGTTTCGCCGGCACCATGAAGCGTCACGGCTTCAAGGGCCAGGGCGCCGCGCACGGCGCCCAGGCGGTGCACCGTCGTCCCGGCTCGATCGGTGGCTGTGCCACCCCGGGCCGCGTCTTCAAGGGCACCCGCATGTCGGGCCGGATGGGCACCGACCGGATCACCACGCAGAACCTGGTGGTGCACAAGGTCGATGCCGAGAACGGCGTGCTGTTGATCAAGGGCGCCATCCCCGGCCGTACCGGCGGACTGGTGATGGTCCGCAGTGCCATCAAACGAGGTGAGAAGTAATGGCCGCCAAGAAAATTGACGTTCGTACCCCGGACGGCAAGACCAACGGCAGCGTCGAGCTGCCCGCTGAACTGTTCGACGTGGAGCCCAACATCGCGTTGATGCACCAGGTCGTCACCGCACAGCTGGCCGCCAAGCGTCAGGGCACCCACGCGACCAAGACGCGCGCTCAGGTCTCCGGCGGCGGCAAGAAGCCGTACCGGCAGAAGGGCACCGGCCGCGCCCGCCAGGGTTCGACCCGCGCACCGCAGTTCACCGGTGGTGGCGTGGTGCACGGCCCGCAGCCGCGCGACTACAGCCAGCGGACCCCGAAGAAGATGATCGCCGCCGCACTGCGCGGGGCGCTTTCGGATCGGGCCCGCAACGACCGGATCCACGCGGTGACCGAGATCGTCGGCGGTCAGACGCCCTCGACCAAGAGCGCCAAGTCGTTCCTCGCGTCGCTGACCGAGCACCGCAAGGTGCTGGTCGTCATCGGCCGCAGCGACGAGGTCAGCACCAAGAGCGTGCGGAATCTGCCTGGCGTGCATGTCATCTCGCCGGATCAGCTCAACACGTACGACGTGCTCGACGCCGACGACCTGGTGTTCAGTGTCGAGGCGCTCGATGCCTACATCAGCTCGAACACCAAAGCTGCTGAGGAGGTTTCGGCCTGATGGCGAACATCACTGACCCCCGCGACATCATCTTGGCTCCGGTCATCTCGGAGAAGAGCTACGCGCTGATCGAAGACAACGTGTACACGTTCGTCGTTCACCCCAGCTCGAACAAGACGCAGATCAAGATCGCCATCGAGAAGATCTTCAACGTCAAGGTCGACTCGGTGAACACTGCCAACCGGCAGGGCAAGCGCAAGCGCACCCGCACCGGCTTCGGACAGCGCAAGAGCACCAAGCGCGCCATCGTCACGCTGGCCGCCGGCAGCAAGCCGATCGACCTGTTCGGAGCACCGGCGTAGCCGGCGGAAGTACAGAGGACTTAGACAGACATGGGAATTCGCAAGTACAAGCCGACGACTCCGGGTCGCCGCGGCTCCAGCGTCTCCGACTTCGCCGAGATCACTCGGTCGACGCCGGAGAAGTCGCTGGTTCGCCCGCTGCACGGCAAGGGCGGCCGCAACGCGCATGGTCGAATCACCACCCGGCACAAGGGCGGTGGCCACAAGCGCGCCTACCGGGTGATCGACTTCCGTCGCCACGACAAGGACGGCGTCAACGCCAAGGTCGCGCAGATCGAGTACGACCCCAACCGCACCGCCAACATCGCGCTGCTGCACTTCGTCGATGGCGAGAAGCGCTACATCATCGCGCCGCAGGGCTTGGTCCAGGGCGCGGTCGTGGAGTCGGGTGCCAACGCCGACATCAAGCCGGGCAACAACCTGCCGCTGCGCAACATCCCGGCAGGCACCGTGATCCACGCCGTCGAGCTGCGGCCCGGCGGTGGCGCCAAGCTGGCCCGTTCCGCCGGTGTGAGCATTCAGCTGCTCGGCAAGGAAGGCACCTACGCCTCGCTGCGCATGCCGTCCGGTGAGATCCGTCGCGTCGACGTGCGCTGCCGCGCCACCGTCGGCGAGGTCGGCAACGCCGAACAGGCCAACATCAACTGGGGCAAGGCCGGCCGCATGCGGTGGAAGGGCAAGCGCCCCACCGTTCGTGGTGTCGTGATGAACCCGGTCGACCACCCGCATGGTGGTGGTGAGGGCAAGACCTCCGGTGGTCGCCACCCGGTCAGCCCGTGGGGCAAGCCGGAAGGCCGCACCCGCAAGCCAAACAAGCCGAGCGACAAGCTCATCGTCCGACGCCGGCGCACCGGCAAGAAGCGCTAGGGGAGTAGCCGATGCCACGCAGCCTGAAGAAGGGCCCGTTCGTCGACGACCATCTGCTCAAGAAGGTCGACGTACAGAACGACAAGAACACGAAGCAGGTCATCAAGACCTGGTCGCGTCGGTCGACCATCATCCCCGACTTCATCGGTCACACCTTCGCCGTCCACGACGGTCGCAAGCACGTGCCGGTGTTCGTCACCGAGGCGATGGTTGGACACAAGCTGGGCGAGTTTGCCCCCACGCGGACGTTCAAGGGTCACATCAAGGATGACCGGAAGAGTAAGAGGCGCTGATGTCGAAGAGCACTGACATCCTCGAATACCCGTCCGCGACAGCAGTTGCGCGCTTCACGGGGATCTCGGCGAGCAAGGCACGCCGGGTGATCGACCTGGTGCGCGGCAAGCCCGTGGCCGAGGCCCTCGACATCCTGCGGTGGGCACCGCAGGACGCGAGCGAGACCGTCGCGAAGGTCATCGCCAGTGCGGCGGCCAACGCGCAGAACAACGACGGGCTCGATCCGTCGACCCTGGTGGTCGCCACCATCCACGCGGACGAGGGCCCGACCGCCAAGCGCATCCGTCCCCGTGCCCAAGGGCGCGCGTTCCGGATTCGCAAGCGCACCAGCCACATCACCGTGATCGTCGAAAGCCGGCCACCGCGGGAAGGCGGCGCCAAGAGCGCGTCCGCCAGCGCAGCCCGCGCGCGCCGCGCCCAGGGCAGCAAGGCCGCCGCGACCAAGGCGCCGGCCAAGAAGGCCGCTGCCAAGAAGGCGACGACTGAGACCTCTGATTCGAAGGGAGGCTCGGAGTAGTGGGCCAGAAGATCAATCCCCACGGCTTCCGCCTCGGCATCACGACCGACTGGAAGTCCCGGTGGTACGCCGACAAGCAGTACTCGGATTACGTCAAGGAAGACGTCGCGATCCGCCGTCTGCTCGCAACGGGTCTCGAGCGCGCCGGCATCGCCGACGTGGAGATCGAGAGGACTCGCGACCGAGTCCGTGTCGATATCCACACCGCGCGGCCGGGCATCGTCATCGGACGCCGCGGCACCGAGGCCGACCGCATCCGGGCCGACCTGGAGAAGCTGACCAAGAAGCAGGTGCAGCTGAACATCCTCGAGGTGAAGAACCCCGAGTCGGTGGCTCAGCTGGTGGCCCAGGGTGTCGCCGAGCAGCTGTCCAACCGCGTCGCGTTCCGCCGCGCCATGCGCAAGGCGATCCAGTCGGCGATGCGCCAGCCCAACGTCAAGGGCATCCGCGTGCAGTGCTCGGGCCGCCTCGGCGGCGCCGAGATGAGCCGCTCGGAGTTCTACCGCGAGGGCCGCGTTCCGCTGCACACCTTGCGTGCCGACATCGACTACGGCCTGTACGAGGCCAAGACGACGTTCGGCCGCATCGGCGTGAAGGTCTGGATCTACAAGGGCGACATCGTCGGTGGCAAGCGTGAGCTGACCGCCGCCGCTCCCGCAGGGGCCGACCGTCCGCGTCGCGAGCGTCCGACCGGTGCCACCCGTCCGCGCCGCAGTGGCGCGTCGGGCACCACCGCGACGAGCACCGAAGCGGGTCGCGCAGCCACCGAGGAAGCGCCCGCAGCTGATACATCGGCAGCCACCACTGAGGCTCCGGCAGCCGCTGAAACCACGGAGAGCTAGTCATGTTGATTCCCCGCAAGGTCAAGCACCGCAAGCAGCATCACCCTCGTCAGCGTGGCATCGCCAGCGGCGGCACGACGGTGAGCTTCGGTGACTACGGCATCCAGGCTCTGGAGCACGCCTACATCACCAACCGGCAGATCGAGTCCGCTCGTATCGCCATCAACCGGCACATCAAGCGTGGCGGCAAGGTCTGGATCAACATCTTCCCCGACCGGCCGCTGACCAAGAAGCCCGCAGAAACCCGCATGGGTTCCGGTAAGGGCAGCCCGGAATGGTGGATTGCCAACGTAAAGCCCGGCCGCGTGCTCTTCGAGCTGAGCTACCCGGACGAGAAGATCGCCCGCGACGCCCTGACCCGTGCAATTCACAAGTTGCCGATCAAGGCCCGCATCGTTACCCGAGAGGAGCAGTTCTGATGGCAGTGGGAACGTCGCCTGGTGAACTGCGCGAACTGACCGAGGACGAGCTGACCTCCCGTCTGCGTGAGTCGAAGGAAGAGCTCTTCAACCTTCGCTTCCAGATGGCGACCGGACAGCTGGCCAACAATCGTCGGCTTCGCATTGTGCGTCAGGAAATCGCACGCGTGTACACCGTGTTGCGCGAACGTGAGTTGGGTCTGGCATCCGGACCCGTTGGTGAGGATTCGTAATGGCAGACAACAGCACTGAGGCCAAGGGCCCGAAGCACACGCCACGCACCGAGAAGCCGCGCGGTCGTCGCAAGACCCGCATCGGCTACGTGGTGAGCGACAAGATGCAGAAGACCATCGTGGTCGAGCTCGAAGAGCGCACGAAGCACCCGCTCTACGGCAAGATCATCCGCACCACCACCAAGGTGAAGGCGCACGACGAGAACGGCATCGCCGGCGTCGGCGACCGGGTGTCGCTGATGGAGACCCGGCCGCTGTCCGCGACCAAGCGGTGGCGTCTCGTCGACATCCTCGAGAAGGCCAAGTAATACAGGCTCGCCCTTTTTGCGAGCAGACGAAGAAGTCCCCCAAAGCCACGGTTTTGGGGGACTTCTTCGTATCTGCGGTCTGATCCTCACCAATTCGCCTCCGGCAGCGTCAATTGCGGCTTACGATCGCGATCGTGAGAATCGCGGACAATGGTGTCCGGCAATTAGTCGGTTTCGCCCTGGTGTTGATAGGCCTCTTGCCACTCGTCGTAATGCCCGTTGCCACAGCGGTTCCCGGCGATGGCGGGCAACTGGCGGACGCTCCGACGTTGAGCCTGACCGCGGTGGGTTCCGACGACGCGTTTGCGTTGTACGGTCTGCGGGGTATCCAAACGCTGACGATACCGGTGCCGGACGGCTTGACACCATCGTCGTTGAACATGCTCGTCGAACTTCCCGTCGGGGTCCGCGGTGGCAATCTGCTTGTGACCCAAGACGATCGGAGCATCTCGCGGACTCCGCTGCCAACGGACTTCCAGGCGCCCCTCAACGTTCCGCTGACCGGTGCCGAAGTGGTGGACCATGCCGTAACCGTGCAGTTGCGCAGCTACCTCGATCCACTTGACGGCTACTGCCTCTACGACCCGATCGTCCCGTTGCGACTCAGCAACGCATCGGTGAGTTTCGCCGGAACCGAAGTGGCGCCTCGTGTCGTCGCCGATTTCCTGCCGCCGGTCTTGAGCGCCCTGACTTTGTTCGTCCCGTCCGCACCGACTCGAGCGGAGGCCGATGCTGCGGTTCGGATGACGACCGCGGTGGTGGCCCACTACGGCAAGCAGCCGGTCCTCGTCCGCGTCGCGGCGCTGGAGGGCGACGTCATCCCGCCGACACCCGCCGGACCGTTCGAACGTCAGGTCGTGATCCGCGAAGGTCCGGACAGCGGTGTCTCGCTGCGCGGCAATGGCGGCGTTCCGGCACTGCTGATCGGGGGTCCCGCCGGGGACCTGGCCAACCAGACTCGGCTGCTCTCGAGTGACATGTCGCGGCTCGCGCTGGCATCGAAAGCCGTTGCAGGACCGTTGAAATCCGTGCCCCAGCTAACCCCCGATCAGACCACGTTGCGAGCCTTGGGCCAACCCGGTGTCAACGCGGTCGGACTGGCGCCGCAGGTGGCGCTCGGTCTGGACCAGACGCGCCTCGGCCGGTCGGCGCGCGACGTCCGTGTTCACCTTCAGGGCTCCTACACTCCGCTACCACCCGGCATCGGTGGCGAGTTGGTGGCCAGCGTCGGCGGTCAGACGATCGACCATTGGGCAACCGACGCCAGCGGCTCCATCGACCGGTGGGTAGGCGTCCCCGACGGGATGTTGGAGCGCTACACCAATCTGATCGTGGCGCTCAACATCTCCGGCAACACCGGCCGGTGTGGCGAGTTTCAGCCGTTCACGCTGACGATCGACGGTGACAGCGCAGTCACCAGCGTGGTCGCGAATCCGCCACTACCACAGGGTTTCCAGTCGCTTCCGCAGGCCTTCCTACCGCGGGTTGCTGTCGGGGTCGACGACCATTCATTCGAGGATGTCGCGCGGGCCGTGACCATCATGGCCGGGCTGCAACGGTTGGGTGCGCTACCGATCGATACCGCGGTGATGTCCGTCCAAGACGCGGTAGCGGCGAAGGATCCGGCGGTTCTCGTAGCGGCTACCGGCTGGACTGACCAACGCATCACCCTGCCAGTCGCGAATTCGGCTGCTGGCGAGCTGAAACTGACCGGCACGGACGGTGGCGAACCACAGACCGTGACACTCGATCCGGTGATCGAATATGGGTCGTTACAAACGGTTTTCGACGGTCGTCGGACGGTGCTGGTCGCCACGTCGACCGGAAAGCCGAAGCAGCTCGACGTGCTTCTGGACTGGCTCAACGCCGATTCCCGGCGATGGGCGCGTCTCTCGGGCGACGCCGCGCTGTCCGTTCCCGACCGCGATCCCTTCACCGTGAGTGCCAGCCCTCCCGTCGCCCAAGAAGACCTGGCGCTGCAGAGTGGATCGCCGTCGCTGTGGTGGATCGCTGCGGCGTTGGGCGCGGGTCTGCTCGTTGCCGCCGCGCTGCTCGTCGTGCGCCTGCGTCACCGCAGCCAACCATGACAGCAACGGCCGAGGTGCGGCCCAGCCGCCTTGCGGCCACCCTGTCGCGTTACTACGAAGTCCATCCCAGCTACCGGTTGATCGTTCGCTGGACGTTGATTGCGGTGCTCACCGCGGTCGCTTTTCGCGAAAGCTTCTACAGCATCGGGGTGACCGCGCACGTCGACGGCATCGGCGGCTACGTCTGGACGGTGCCGACCGTTGCGATCCTGGTGGCGATCGGAGTGGCCCGCCACAACCGCACGGAATTGCCGATCCACGATCGTCAGACCGACATCATCGTCGGAACGATGGGCCTCATCCTCGCATTGCTCATCGAGGCCGTCCTCCTGCCACGGTACGAGCTGTACTTCCACCTGCTCCGGCTCGATCTGCTGGCGATGTGGTTGTTCGTGCTCAGCTGCTGCATCGTGTTGTTCGGCCTGCGTCCGGTCGCGAGGTTCGCCTGGGTGTGGGCCATGATGTTCATGCTCTTCGCGCTGCCGTACTACCTCATGGTGATCTTCCTGGGCGGCGGAACGTTCGCCGCGGGCGCCGTCACATTGATGATCGCGGGCGTTGGCACCGGCATCGCGACGGGTCGGACCGTCCGGCGCGGACTGGTGGGTTCGTTGGCCTCCTGGGCCGTCGGATTCGCCGTCCTCGGGGCGATCGCCGTCTTCTTCACCGACGCGCCGATGGTCGTCTACCAAGAGGTGCCACCGGTAACGGCCATCGTCGTGGTCGGCCTCGCGATGTTTCTGGGCTCGCGTCGGGGAATGCCGAAGCGGGTGCTAGACCGCAAGGTCGAACCGCTTGCAGCGAAGCAAGTTTGGGCGGGGGTGCCGCTGGTGATCGGCGTTGCCATCGTACTTTCCCTCATCCACCTACCGACGCAGGTGACCATCGTCCCGATCGACAGGGCCAGTCCGGGTCAACTGGTCGCCGGCCAACCCGTCGCCGCGCCGCCAGGATGGGCGACCGTGAAGCGGCAGAACTATACCGACATGAAGCGGCTGTACGGCGACGGCGCCGTCCTGGTAAGGCAGTGGATGACGCCGCTCGCCGGAGATCCCCGATTCGACAAGTTCTCCCGGCCACGAACCGTCGTGGTCGACAGTCTGGTGTCTCATCGTCCATACACCTTCGGGGTCTACCCCGGCCGGGTCCTGTATGGCCTGACCGGGGCACGGTTCAGTGCGGCGAGGGAGGTCGATCTCGGGATGGGTGTCACGGGACGAATGGTCTCGGTGATCGACGACGACTTGTTGGTGACGTGGAATTCCGTCCAGTTCGCGTGGGGGGACAAAGAGATAGCCCAGCGTTTCGCCATCTTCGCCGTCGACAACCACGACCCGGGCGCACCGTTTCCCGAACCTTCCGCCGAGCTGGCGCCGGCCGTACGGACGTTGATCACCTTGCTGTTTCGGGGCAACGCCGTGCTGGAAGCGAAGGACTCGTCGTTCAAGGACGCCGACCTGCTCACCGAGTTCGGACACGCCTTCGTGGCGGCGCAATTCGAAGCCTCGAGGGCGCGATGAGCACGGGATTCGAGCGTCCGTCGCCGGACGCGGTCACCGACGCGGAACGCGAGTACTTCCTCGGACGGGCCGTCGACAGCCTGCGCGACCATGATCCGGTCAGTTCTGCTTCGACCCCGGTGCTCGGTTGGCAGCGGTGGCTGCTGTGGTCGTCGTTGATCGTGCTGGTCGGGTTCGTGGTCTGGCAGCCGATGGGAACCGCGGTAGTCCTGGTCGGCGTCTGCACATTCGGCTATGTCCTCACGATGGTGGACCGGCTGATGATCTTCCGGGTAGGACTTGCCTCCCGCGCCATCGTGGTCACCGACGAAGAGGCCAGGGCGATACCGGACGCAGAGTTGCCGCCGTACACGATTCTCGTTCCCGCGTACAACGAGCCGGAGGTGGTGGGCGATCTCATCGGGGCGATGGCCGCGCTGGACTATCCGCGCGATCGTCTTCAAGTGCTGTTGCTGCTCGAAGCCGACGACGAGGTGACCATCGCCGCTGCCAAGGGCACCGCCTCCTCCGACGCCATCACCACCGTCCTCGTTCCCCCCGGCGAACCACGCACGAAACCCAAGGCCTGCAACTACGGTTTGTACTTCGCCACGGGTGACATCGTCACCATCTACGACGCCGAGGACCGACCGGAACCGCTTCAGCTTCGTCGCGTCGTCGCTGCCTTCCGTAGCCTTCCAGACACCACCGCGTGCGTACAGGCCAAGCTGGTCTACCACAACGGGCACCAGAACATGTTGACTGCGTGGTTCACCGCCGAATACCGATTGTGGTTCGGGTACCTACTGCCTGGAATGATGCGGACCGGATCGCCGATTCCGTTGGGCGGCACGTCGAATCATCTCCGTCGGGATGTCCTTGACGAGATCGGCGCATGGGACCCGTTCAACGTCACCGAGGACGCCGATCTCGGCCTGCGCATCGCGGCAAGCGGATACCACACGGCCGTAATCGATTCCAGCACGCTCGAAGAAGCCAATAGCGACGGGATCAACTGGATCCGGCAGCGTTCGCGGTGGTACAAGGGCTACCTGCAGACCTGGCTGGTGCAGATCAGGCGACCGCGGCAACTGCTGCGAACCATCGGTCTGCGCAGCTTCATCAGGTTCAACCTCGTGCTCGCCGGCACGCCGATCATCGCGGTCCTCAACCTCGCGTTCTGGTTGCTCACCATGGTCTGGTTCCTGGGTCAGCCCGCCGTGGTCGAAGCCGTATTCCCTTGGTACATCTACTTTCCTGCGTTGGTGGCGTTGATCTTCGGCAACGCCGCGACGCTGTACATGAACCTGATCACGCTGCGCGAAGACGACCGAGCCGATCTCCTGTTCGCCGCGCTGACCGTTCCGGTGTTCTGGTTGATGATGAGCGTCGCCGCGGCCAAGGGCTGCTATCAACTGATCCGCAACCCGTCGTACTGGGAGAAGACCGTGCACGGTCTGACTGAGCCGCCCGACGACGCCGATGCGTAGCCAGTCGCGCCGCACGCTGAAGGTGGCGGCCTTCAGCGCATCGCTGCTGGTGTATCTGGCGGTCGGATACTGGCTGCAGGTGCGGCACGGCTTCATCATCGGCGACGCGCTGTCGCGCGTGTCGGCTGCCCAGGCCGTGCTGTTCAGCCGCGACCCGCACCTGGCAGCCATCGGCTTCATCTTCACCCCGCTCACCGCGATGGTGCAGATCCCGGCGATCGCCGTCAGCCCGCTCTGGCCGGACATGGCGGTGCGCGCATTCTCGGGGTCAATGATGTCGGCGGTGTTCATGGCCGGTGGCGTGGTCCAGATCCTCGGCATGGGTACCGACCGCGGCCTGCCGCGTGCCTACGTGCTGACGATCACCGCGCTCTTCGCGCTCAACCCGATGATCGTCTTCTACGGCTCCAACGGGATGAGCGAGGCGCCCTTCATCTTCTTCATGTCGTGGGCGGTTCGCAGGCTGATCATGTGGATGGCCGACGACGACGTCCATCACCTGATCACCGCCGGTGGCATTGCGATGGGGCTGGCCTACCTGACCCGATACGACGCCGTCGCGTGCATCGCCGCCGCGGGCGTGCTGGTGGGTGTGACAACGTATCGGCGGGCCAAGCCGCCGCCGCGGGTGCGGCGGGCGCTGCTGGATTCACTGATGGTCAGCGGTCCCGGCTTCACGGCGTTCATCGGCTGGGCTGCGGTCAGCTGGCTGATCACCGGCGAGGCGTTCGCACAGTTCACCTCCCAGTACGGCAACACCGCGATCCTCGAGCAGTCCGGTCAGACGGCGCCCGACTTCGGTGCCGGATTGCTCTTCGCCGTCGTCTGCATCTCGCTGTTGGCGCCGACCCTGGTGCCCATCGCGGCTTGGGGCGTCGTCCGCAGGTGGGGTCGGCCGAACTGGCAAGTGCTGTTGGTTCCCGTCGCGATTTATGGTGCGGCGCTGGCATTTCAGGCATACAGCTTCGCATCCGGGGCGACCTTCCCGTTCCTGCGCTTCTACATCGTCGCGATACCGCTCACCGCGTGCCTGGCCATCCTCGCGGTGCCGGACGGGCAACTCGTCCCGGCCACCCGCCGCGGAAACTATGCTCCGGCACCGGCGGAGCCGGCAAGGCCATCGCGTGCGGCGTGGGCCGCGTACGTGCCCGTGGCGGCGGCGTTCGCGCTGGCCGTTCCGTTGACCGCTTGGGGGATGGGTCAGCAGAAGTACGCACCGCAGGAGTACGCGCTGGGGGCGGTGCTTGCGCCGGGCGTCGATAGCGTCAGCGAGCGCAAGGCGCTCGAACGCCGCATCGCCGCGACCTTCTCGACCGAACGGGCGATCGCGCGCTACTTGGACGACCTGAATCTTCCGGAGAGCTCGGTAATCACCGATACGGTCTACGGATTCGCCATCCTCGCCGCGTCACGGCATCCCAAGGTCTTCGTGGTGCCGTCAGATCCGGACTTCACCTCCCTGCTCAACGCTCCGACGGAGAACGGAATCAGATACCTGCTGTCCGTTCCGGCGAGTGGGCGGGGCCGGTCGGACGCCCTCAACCTGCGGTATCCGACGTTGTACGACACCGGCGCCGACGTTGCGACGTTGGAGCTGGAGATTCCCAATGACGGTGACAATCAGCCGACGTGGCGGTTGTACCGGGTCAACGAGCCGGTGGTGTCGAGCTAAGTCCTGCGTTGGATTCGCGCGTCGATGCCGTCGAGCAGGAGCGTCAACCCGGAATGAAGGGCGGCCCGATGGTCGTCGGCCGCTTCGTCGGACCCCGCGTCGAATACTCCGGCGTCGAGCGCTGCGGCCAACGCGGGGAAGCGCTTGGGTTCGACCACCTTTCTGAGCAGATCGGGGAACTCGCCGAAGTCGGACGGGCCCGCTTCGATCGCCAGTGCTGCCGCGCCACGAACGAAGTGCAGCACCGCCATCACGGCCGCGAATTCGTCGTGCTCGCCCAATCCCGTGCCGGCGAGCGCGGCCAGCCCGGCGTCCAGCCATGCCACCTGCCCCGGATCCGCGGGCGGTCCGGCCGACGCCGCTTGCAGGATCCAGGGATGCTGATGGTAGACGTCCCACAGGCCGTCCGCCCAATCGCTCAGGGCAGCACGCCAATTCGGTTCTTCTCGACTCGGCGGTGGCGGCCCTGGTCCCGCGGAGAGCATGAAGGTCACCAACTCGTCCTTATTCGCGACGTGTCGGTAGAGCGACATGGTGCCGCAGCCCAGTCGCTCGGCGAGCCGGGCCATCGACAGTGCACCGAGGCCGTCGGCATCGGCCAATTCGATTGCCGCAGCGACGATGCGATCGCGGCTCAAGCCGCGGTTGCGCCGTGGCGGTTTGGGCTCCTGCCAGAGCGCGGCCAGTGCACGGGGCAGCGGCGTCTCGTCGCTCGTATCGCCGGCCATCATCTGGTCACCTTAACGTCCGTGCAAACCGGACGCGTATGCCATACGCTAATGCGTATGACATACGCAAAGCGCTCGTCGGGCCGGAAACTGCTTGCGCCCGCACTCGCCGTCGTCGTGACGGGCTTCCTCGCGTTCTCGCTGCCGCCCTACTTCACCGGCGGGACCCGTGTACCTGCGACGTTCGGACTGCACTACCCGCTGCTGGTGGCTCACGTGATGCTGGCGAGCGTGGCGATGGTATGCGCGGTGGCGCAGATCTGGCCGGGGCTGCGACATCGCCATCCTCGCCTGCATCGCCGGGCCGGTCGGGCATACGTGTGCACGGCGATCCCGGCGGCCGCGTGCGCAATGGTGATCGGCGCGGCGACCCCCTTCGGCCCCATCCTTGCCGTCGGCAACGTCGTGCTGTCGGCACTGTGGCTCTGGTTCACGATCAACGGCTACCTGGCGGTCAGACGAGGACGCATCGCCGAGCATCGCCGCCACATGATTCGCAGCGCGACGCTGGCGCTGTCGATCATCACCAATCGAATCTGGACGCCTGTGTTGTTCATCGGACTGCACCCATTGCAGGACAGCGCCTTCGGCGGCAGCGAGGAACACTTCACCTGGGTGGTCGCCGGTCTCGGAGCCTGGCTGGGATGGAGCATTCCACTACTTGCCGTGCAGTGGTGGCTCACCCGCAAACCCGATGTGGCGCCGTCGTCAATTTCGAGGTCGCCGGGCGCGTTGCGGGTGTAACCTCGCCGCGACCGTCGAGGACGGGTGATCCACCGAGCGGGACGAGGCGTGGATGGCTGGGGCGAGCGAAGCGACGGGAAGAATGACGGAATTCAACGGCAAGATCGAACTGAACATCCGTGACTCCGAGGCGGACTGGGGCCCCTACGCTGCGCCGACCGCGCCGCCCGATGCACCCAACGTGCTCTACCTGGTGTGGGACGACACCGGCATCGCGACCTGGGACTGCTTCGGCGGACTGGTCGACATGCCGAACATGTCTCGCATCGCCGATCGCGGGGTGCGCCTTTCGCAGTTCCACACCACCGCACTGTGCTCACCGACGCGCGCGTCCCTGCTCACGGGTCGCAACGCCACCACGGTGGGAATGGCCACCATCGAGGAGTTCACCGACGGCTTCCCGAACTGCAACGGCCGAATCCCCGACGACACGGCACTGCTGTCGGAGGTGCTCGCCGAACGCGGCTACAACACGTACTGCGTCGGCAAGTGGCACCTGACTCCGCTGGAAGAATCCAATCTCGCTGCCACCAAACGGCATTGGCCGCTCGCGCGCGGCTTCGAACGCTTCTACGGCTTCATGGGCGGGGAGACCGACCAGTGGTATCCGGAACTGGTCTACGACAACCATCCGGTGCCCCCGCCTGCCACACCCGAGGAGGGTTATCACCTCTCGAAGGACCTCGCGGACAAGACGATCGAGTTCATACGCGATGCCAAGGTGATCGCTCCCGACAAGCCGTGGTTCTCCTATCTGTGCCCTGGCGCGGGCCACGCGCCCCACCACGTCTTCAAGGAATGGGCCGACGAGTACGCCGGACGCTTCGACATGGGTTACGAGCGCTATCGGGAGATCGTGCTGGAGAACCAGAAGCAGCTGGGCATCGTGCCCCAGGACACCGAGTTGTCGCCGATGAATCCCTACCTCGACGTGAAGGGACCGAACGGCGAATCGTGGCCGTTGCAGGACACCGTGCGGCCATGGGGCACGCTGAACGACGAAGAGCGCAAACTCTTTTGCCGGATGGCCGAGGTGTTCGCCGGTTTCCTGAGCTACACCGACGCGCAGATCGGTCGCATCCTGGACTACCTCGAGGAATCCGGCCAGCTGGACAACACCATCATCGTCGTCATATCCGACAACGGAGCCAGCGGCGAGGGCGGGCCGAGTGGGTCGGTCAACGAGGTGAAGTTCTTCAACGGCTACATCGACACCGTCGAGGAGAGCATGCGGTTCTTCGATCGGCTGGGTGGACCGGACACCTACAACCATTACCCGATCGGGTGGGCGATGGCCTTCAACACGCCCTACAAGCTGTTCAAGCGCTACGCCTCGCACGAGGGCGGCATCGCCGATACCGCAATCATTTCCTGGCCCAACGGAATCGACGCACACGGCGAGGTTCGCGACAACTACGTCAACGTCTGCGACATCACTCCGACCGTCTACGAACTGCTCGGCATCGAGCCGCCCGAGGCCGTCAAGGGCATCACCCAGAAGCCGCTCGACGGAGTGAGTTTCAAAGCCGCCCTTGCGGATCCGGCCGCCGACACCGGCAAGGACACGCAGTTCTACACGATGCTCGGCACCCGCGGAATCTGGCACCAGGGCTGGTTCGCCAACACCGTGCACGCCGCGAGCCCCGCCGGCTGGTCCAACTTTCCCGCCGACCGCTGGGAGCTCTACCACATCTCCTCCGACCGCAGCCAGTGTCACGACCTGGCCGGCGAGCAGCCCGACAAGCTCGAGGAACTCAAGGCGCTGTGGTTCTCCGAAGCCGACAAGTACAACGGACTTCCGCTGGCGGATCTGAACTTCTTCGAGACCCTGACGCGGTGGCGGCCCTACCTCGTCGGCGATCGGAAGAACTTCACCTACTATCCGGGCACCGCGGAGGTGGGCATCGGCGCTGCGGTGGAGTTGCGCGGCCAATCGTTCTCGGTGCTGGCCGAAGTCGACGTCGAGAACGCAGACGCGGAGGGAGTGCTCTACAAACAGGGCGCAGGCCACGGCGGCCACGTGCTGTTCGTTCGGGACGGCCGGCTGCAGTACATCTACAACTTCATGGGCGAAGAGGAACAAGCCGTGTCGGCGCCGGAGGAGATTCCCTTGGGCAGCCACGTCTTCGGCGTCCGATTCGAGCGGACCGGCACCATCGAGGGCGCCCACACCCCAGTCGGAGACGTCTCGCTCTACGTCGACGGTGCGATCGTCGCGGCCAGATCGGGCGTGCGGACCCATCCCGGCAGCTTCGGCCTTGCCGGTGGCGGCGTGGCCGTCGGCCGCAACACCGGCCAGCCGGTGTCCAGTACCTACAAGGCGCCGTACGCCTTCACCGGGGGCACGATCGCTAAGGTGGTCGTAGACATCTCGGGTACGCCGTACGTCGACGTAGAGCGAGAACTTGCGCAGGCATTCTCTAAGGACTGATGAAGCTCTGGCGATCGACGACCATCGCGATCACGTGTGTGGCGGTGGCCGTGACGTCGGCGTGCGTGCGGACCAGCGAGGGCGTTCCGATGGCGGATTCGTCTGCCCCCGCGACCTCGACCTCGACGTCGCGCCCGAGCACCGCGGCGCCGACCACTGACAACGATCAGGGGCCGCCCGGAATCGTCCCCACCACCCAGGTGCCAGTGCCCGCCGGCGCCATCACCTGCCCGATGCCGAACCGGTCCGGCGTCATGATCACCGCGACCACGGCCGACCCGGGAGCGCCTCAGATCATGGTGGCCGTGCCACCGGGCTGGAAGTCCTCGACCGGCTCGGGCGCCGTCGGCGCACGGATGGAGGGGCCCGACGGCCTGTCGGCGGTCGTCACGATCGCTCCCACCGACCTCGATCCCGCCGCGGCCTTCCGCGACTACACCGACAAGCTCATGGCGCAGTCGGCGGTCAGCTCCGTCAGCATCCTGCCCGGCGAACTGTGCGAGTACAGCGGCCAGAAGCTGATGGGCGCGTGGTCGGACACACCGCAGAACTCCATCGAATTCATCGACCGCATCGTGCACGTCTGGACCAACACGACGAACTATCTGGTGTCCGTCCACGTCCAGGCGCCCACCGGCGTTCATGGTCTCGATGCGGCGGGGGAGCTGCTGACCGAGGACTTCGAGGTCAGGATCCCCTGACCTACCATCGAGCCATGCTGACCGACCTGGTCGAGCTGCCTGGCGGAGCCTTCCGCATGGGCTCGACGAGCTTCTATCCCGAAGAGGCGCCGATCCACACCGCCGCCGTCGGCGCGTTCGCGATCGAACGGCACCCGGTGACGAACGCCCAGTACGCCGAATTCGTCGCGGCGACGGGCCACGTCACGGTCGCCGAGCAGGCGCTCGACCCAGCGCTGTACCCCGGCGTGGCGGCCGAAGATCTGGCGCCCGGTGCCCTGGTGTTCCGTCCCACGCCGGGACCGGTCGATCTGCGGGACTGGCGACAGTGGTGGGACTGGGCGCCCGGCGCGTGCTGGCGCCATCCGTTCGGCGAGGGCAGTGGGATCGCCGACCGCATGGATCATCCCGTCGTGCAGCTCGCCTACACCGACGCGTCGGCGTACGCACGCTGGGCGGACCGGCGTCTGCCGACGGAGGCGGAATGGGAGTACGCCGGCCGGGGTGGGGCGAGCACGACCTACGCCTGGGGTGACGAGATGATGCCGGACGGCCGGCTGATGGCCAACACGTGGCAGGGCCGGTTCCCGTACCGCAACGACGGAGCGCTGGGCTGGGTCGGCACCTCGCCCGTCGGCACGTTCCCGCCGAACGAGTTCGGGCTGCTCGACATGATCGGCAACGTGTGGGAGTGGACCACTTCAAGATTCCAGCCGTACTCCGTCCATCACCAGCCGGAGGCGACGAAGGGGTGTTGTACGCCGTCTATCGGAGGGCAGGAGCGAAGCGACCCGGGAAATGTGGGCGCGGTGCCCGACCCGGCCGTCAACCAGACGCTCAAGGGCGGCTCGCACCTGTGCGCGCCGGAATACTGTCAGCGTTATCGGCCCGCGGCGCGATCCTCGCAGTCGCAGGACAGCGCGACGACGCACATCGGTTTCCGCTGCGTGGTGGGGGCTGATTGAACCGATCGCGGGGCGACCAGCAGCGATTTGGTGCATTCCCCGTGCTCACCTAGTATGTAGGGGTTGCCTTGGGCAGACCTCGGCTGGCTTCCGTCAGCCCTGCGTGCCCTTCGGTGACGAAGACCGAGTACGACGAGCGACTTCTTGCTGCTTGCCGTGCACACAATTCGAGGAGATCGAGTGATTCAGCAGGAATCGCGGCTGAAGGTCGCCGACAACACGGGCGCCAAGGAGATCTTGTGCATCCGCGTGCTCGGTGGCTCGGGTCGGCGCTACGCCGGCATCGGTGACGTCATCGTCGCGACCGTCAAGGACGCCATCCCCGGCGGCAACGTCAAGCGGGGCGACGTGGTCAAGGCCGTCATCGTCCGC
The DNA here is from genome assembly GCF_000620625.1 of Mycobacterium sp. URHB0044. GTDB lineage: Bacteria > Actinomycetota > Actinomycetes > Mycobacteriales > Mycobacteriaceae > Mycobacterium. The sequence continues at coordinate 141,250 of NZ_JIAW01000012.1, forward strand.
ACCGTCAAGGAGCGCAGGCGTGCCGACGGCAGCTACATCAAGTTCGACGAGAACGCCGCCGTCATCATCAAGGCCGACAATGACCCGCGTGGTACCCGCATCTTCGGGCCGGTCGGCCGCGAATTGCGCGAGAAGCGCTTCATGAAGATCGTTTCGCTTGCCCCGGAGGTGCTGTAAATGAAGGTGCACAAGGGTGACACCGTCCTGGTCATCTCTGGCAAGGACAAGGGCGCCAAGGGCAAGGTCCTGGAGGCCTACCCGACGCGCAACAAGGTGCTGGTCGAGGGCGTCAACCGGATCAAGAAGCACACCGCCATCTCGCGCAACGAGCGTGGCGCGCAGTCCGGCGGCATCGTGACGCAGGAAGCGGCGATCCACGTGAGCAACGTGCTGGTGGTCGACTCCGACGGCAACCCGACGCGAATCGGCTACCGCGTCGACGAGGAGAGCGGCAAGAAGGTCCGCGTCTCCAAGCGCAACGGCAAGGACATTTAGGCATGACCACCGCAGAAACCACCGAGAAGACACTGCCCCGCCTGAAGCAGCGCTACCGCGAAGAGATCAAGGACGCGCTCAACACGCAGTTCGGCTACGACAACGTCATGCAGATCCCCGGCGTGGTCAAGGTCATCGTGAACATGGGTGTCGGCGACGCCGCCCGCGACGCGAAGCTGATCAACGGCGCGGTCAACGACCTGGCACTGATCACCGGTCAGAAGCCCGAGGTCCGCAAGGCGCGCAAGTCCATCGCCCAGTTCAAGCTGCGCGAGGGCATGCCGATCGGCGCCCGCGTGACGCTGCGCGGCGACCGGATGTGGGAGTTCCTCGACCGACTGGTGTCGATCGCGCTTCCCCGAATCCGTGACTTCCGTGGCCTGTCGCCCAAGCAGTTCGACGGCAACGGCAACTACACCTTCGGGCTGGCCGAGCAGTCGGTGTTCCACGAGATCGACGTGGACAGCATCGACCGGCCCCGCGGCATGGACATCACCGTCGTCACCTCGGCGACGAACGACGACGAAGGTCGTGCGCTGCTGCGTGCACTGGGCTTTCCGTTCAAGGAGAACTGAGCAGATGGCAAAGAAGGCTCTGGTCAACAAGGCCAACAAGAAGCCCAAGTTCAAGGTCCGTGGTTACACCCGTTGCAACAGGTGCGGCCGCCCCCACGCCGTGTACCGCAAGTTCGGCCTGTGCCGAATCTGCTTGCGGGAGATGGCACATGCCGGCGAACTGCCCGGCGTGCAGAAGTCCAGCTGGTAACAGCCAAATCAATGAACCAACTTAGAAAAGGCACGCAGCAGGCCCTCCCAGAGCACGACATGGGCCCGGGAACCGCTGCGAGGAAGGTGAGCTGGCTGTCATGACCATGACGGACCCGATCGCAGACTTCTTGACACGTCTGCGCAACGCCAATTCGGCGTACCACGACGAGGTGACGCTGCCGCACTCGAAGATCAAGGTGAACATCGCCTCGATCCTCAAGTCGGAGGGTTACATCACGGATTTCCACACCGAGGATGCTCGGGTTGGCAAGTCGCTCGTGGTGCAACTGAAGTACGGCCCGAGCCGTGAACGCAGCATCGCGGGCCTGCGCCGGGTGAGCAAGCCCGGTCTGCGGGTGTACGCAAAATCCACCAATCTGCCGCGGGTGCTGGGTGGCCTGGGCGTGGCGATCATCTCCACGTCCTCTGGCCTGCTCACCGATCGCCAGGCAGCACGACAAGGCGTGGGCGGCGAAGTCCTCGCTTACGTGTGGTGAGGGAGTAGACATGTCGCGCATTGGTAAGCAACCGGTCCTGGTTCCAACCGGGGTCGACGTCACGATCGACGGACAGAACGTGTCCGTCAAGGGCCCGAAGGGCTCACTGGCACTCGCCGTCGCAGAGCCGATCTCGGTGACGCGCAACGACGATGGCGCCATCGTGGTGGCCCGCCCCGACGACGAGCGGAACAACCGCTCGCTGCACGGGCTGTCCCGCACGCTGGTGGCCAACCTGATCACGGGTGTCACCGAGGGTTACACCACGAAGATGGAGATCTTCGGCGTGGGTTACCGCGTGCAGCTCAAGGGCAACACCCTGGAGTTCGCGCTCGGCTACAGCCACCCGGTGATCATCGAGGCCCCGGAAGGCATCACCTTCGCGGTCGAGACGCCCACCAAGTTCTCGGTCTCCGGAATCGACAAGCAGAAGGTCGGCCAGATCTCGGCGAACATCCGCCGCCTGCGCCGCCCGGACCCGTACAAGGGCAAGGGCGTCCGCTACGAGGGTGAGCAGATCCGCCGCAAGGTCGGAAAGACAGGTAAGTAAGACATGGCTGCGAATACTGATACCGCGAAGCGGAAGCCGGTCGGACAGAACATCTCCGAGACCCGTCGGGTGGCCCGGCTGCGCCGGCACGCCCGCCTTCGCAAGAAGGTGGCGGGCACTGCGGAGACGCCACGTTTGGTGGTCAACCGTTCGTCGCGGCACATCCACGTCCAGCTGGTCGACGACCTGGAGGGCGTGACGCTCGCCGCTGCGTCGTCCATCGAGGCCGACGTCCGCGCCGTCGACGGTGACAAGAAGGCCCACAGCGTGCGCGTCGGTCAGCTGATCGCCGAGCGCGCCAAGGCCGCAGGCATCGAGGCCGTGGTGTTCGACCGGGGTGGGTACACCTACGGCGGTCGGATCGCCGCGCTGGCCGACGCCGCGCGAGAAGGCGGGCTCAAGTTCTGATGACTATTTCCAACGGAAGGACTGCATGATGGCCGAGCAGGCAACTGGTGCCGGCGGCGGTCCGGCGACGTCCGACAACCGGGGCGGTGGCGGCGGGGGCCGCGACGGTCGCGATGGCGGCCGGGGTCGTCGTGACGACCGCGGTGGCCGCGGTGGCCGCGACGGTGGCGACAAGAGCAACTACATCGAACGCGTCGTCGCGATCAATCGCGTCTCCAAGGTGGTCAAGGGTGGTCGGCGGTTCAGCTTCACCGCCCTCGTGATCGTCGGTGACGGCAACGGCATGGTCGGTGTCGGCTACGGCAAGGCCAAGGAAGTTCCCGCCGCGATCGCCAAGGGCGTCGAAGAGGCACGCAAGGGCTTCTTCCGGGTTCCGCTGATCGGTGGCACCATCGTGCACCCGGTGCAGGGTGAAGCCGCCGCGGGCGTGGTCATGCTGCGCCCGGCCAGCCCCGGTACCGGCGTCATCGCCGGTGGCGCGGCGCGTGCGGTGCTGGAATGCGCTGGCGTGCACGATATTCTGGCCAAGTCGCTGGGCAGTGACAACGCGATCAACGTGGTGCACGCCACCGTTGCCGCGCTGAAGATGATTCAGCGCCCAGAAGAGGTGGCGGCCCGTCGTGGCCTGCCCATCGAGGACGTCGCCCCGGCAGGCATGCTGCGGGCCCGGCGTGAGAGCGATGCGCTGGCCGCCGCGGCCGCGCGTGAGGGATCGGCTTAAACCATGGCTGAATTGAAGATCACCCAGGTGCGCAGCACCGTGGGTGCACGTTGGAAGCAGCGCGAGAGCCTGCGGACACTGGGCTTGCGCAAGATCCGCCAGTCCGTGATCCGCGAGGACAACGCGCAGAACCGCGGCCTGATCGCCGTGGTGCACCACCTGGTGGAAGTTGAAGGGGTCGAATCCAAGTGACCATCAAGCTGCACGACCTGCGCCCCGCGAAGGGCGCGAAGACCGCCCGTACCCGCGTTGGTCGTGGTGAGGGCTCCAAGGGTAAGACCGCAGGCCGCGGCACCAAGGGCACCAAGGCGCGCAAGAACGTCCCCGCGACGTTCGAGGGTGGCCAGATGCCCATTCACATGCGGCTGCCGAAGCTCAAGGGCTTCCGCAACCGGTTCCGCACCGAGTACCAGGTGGTCAACGTCGCCGATCTCGATCGGCTGTTCCCCAAGGGCGGCACGATCGGTGTCGAGGAACTCGTGGCCTCCGGCGCGGTTCGGAAGAACACCTTGGTGAAGGTGCTCGGCGACGGCAAGCTGACCGTGAAGGTCGACGTCACCGCACACAAGTTCAGCGGCAGCGCCCGCGAGAAGATCACTGCTGCAGGCGGTTCGGCCACTGAGCTGTAACCCCTGAGCTGTAAAACTCAAGCGACGAGCCCCCGCACGCCACGGCGTGCGGGGGCTCATCCGTTTACGCCCTTACTGGCCCCACTCGAAGCAGCCGACGCCGGGCACGCAGCCACCGCCGCCGAGCGGGCCGCCGTGCCCGCACGCCCCGTCGGCAGTGCAGCCTCCGCCGCCCATCGGGCCGCCGGAGCCGCACGTTCCGTCGGCCGTACACCCGCTGCCGCCGCCGGCGTCGCCACTGCCGCAGACGCCGTTGGCGCAGCCGTCGCCGCCGGGGCTCTGGGGAATGGTGATGCTCGATGCGCCCGTCGCCACGGCGAAGGACTCTGCCGCGGCAATCGGTGCCGCGGCGATTGCCGTCGCGGCCACGCCCGCCATGAGGAGCGGGCCGAGGAATTTCAATTTCGCGATCATGATCGGGTTTACCACCAAGATCAGACGGTTAAACCACCTAATCTTCACTGAATTCCATGGCTTAGCCCAGCTGCGGAATCACGTCCGCGGCCAGCCGTTCCATCTGCTCGCGATCCTCGGCGACCGTCTGACCGACCGGGTTGAGCAGGATCATCTGCGCACCTGCGTCGACGACCTCCTGCAGACCACGGATGACGTCCGACGTGGTACCCGACACCGGTACCGCCTCGATGCCGGGCATCTCGCCGTAGATGCGGTGCAACCCGGCGACGACGCGTTCCCTGGCGCGGGCGGCGTCGTCGTCGATGGTCAGGTACACCCGCTTGCCGATGGTGAACTGAGCCGGATCCTTCCGTTGTTCCTCGAGTTCGCGGCGGGTGGTGGCGACCGCCGATACGAAGGCCTCCGTGGTGGACGACCCCGCGCCAAGGAAGGCGTCGCCAAGGCGCACCGCGCGGGCCAGCGCCTTGGGGGCGTTGGCGCCGAACCAGATCGGCGGATGGGGGCGCTGCACCGGTTTCGGCGTGATCGGCAGGTCGTCGACGTCGCGGAACCGGCCGTGGAACGTCACCTTCTCCTCGTCCGACCACGCCGCCTTCATCAACTCGACGCCCTCGGTGAAGCTGCTGATGAACGTCTTGCGTTCCACCCCAAAGGCGGCGAACTGACGGAATCCGCCGCCGGCGGCCACACCGAGGTCGAGCCTGCCGTGGCTAAGCCGGTCGACGGCCGTTGCGGTGGCGGCCAGTTGCAGCGGATCGTGCAGCGACGTCACCAGCGCCGCGACGCCCAGCCGCAGGCGCGTCGTGCACGCGGCGGCGTAGGCCAGCAGCTCCATGGGCGCGATCAACGGCGCAGCGCCGATGGTTTGCTCCAGCGTCCAACCACCTTCGAAGCCGAGGTCCTCGGCCCGGGTCACGTAGTCCTTGAACCCCGCCGCGTCGAAGCCGTCCTCGTCGCGCTGGGGGAGTGAAATCGAGAATCGCACCGGACCACGTTACGGCGAAAACGTGGGCACCGGGCTGATCGGTAGGCTCGCGGGATGTTCAGTCTCCTGTCCGGCATCCCCGGTACCGACGAGCTTCGGGCGTTCGCCCGCAAGGTGGACACCGCGCGTCACCACGGCGTGCCCGAGGGCTGCGTGCTCGAACTCGACCTGCAGTCGATACCTCACGAGACCAGTGGCTTCGATCCGTTGGCCATCCTCGCCAGTGGCGGCCGCCCGCTGCTGCTGCGTGAAGCCGTCAGCGCGATTCACCGTGCCGCCGAGGACGACCGCGTCGCCGGCCTGATCGCGCGGGTGCAGATCCCCGCCGCCGCTGCCGGTCCAGTGCAGGAACTGCGCGAGGCGATCGCTGCGTTCAGCGCCGTCAAGCCCTCGCTGGCGTGGGCGGAGACGTATCCCGGCACGCTGTCCTACTACCTCGCCTCTGCCTTCCGCGAGGTGTGGATGCAGCCGTCGGGCACCGTCGGGCTGGTGGGCTTCGCCACCAACGCGATGTTCCTGCGCGATGCGCTCGACAAGGCAGGCGTTCAAGCACAGTTCATCGCCCGCGGCGAATACAAGTCCGCGGCCAACCTGTTCACCCAGGGCGAGTACACCGACGCCCACCGCGAAGCCGACAGCCGGTTGATCGAGAGCCTGCACGCCCAGGTGCTGGCCGCGGTCGCCGAGTCGCGCCACATCGAACCCGCCGACGTCGACGCACTCGCCGACCGGGCGCCGCTGCTGCGCGACGCCGCCGTGGAGGGTCGCCTGGTCGACCGGATCGGATTCCGCGACGAGGCCTACGCCCGCGTGGGCGAATTGGTTGGCGCTCCGAATGTTTCGCCCGAGACCGGCGACGCCGACGATCCCGATGCACCACCGCGGCTGTATCTGTCGCGCTACGCCAGGACCAGCACGTCCGTGCCGACGCCGTCGCTACCTGGGCGCAAGGCAAAACCCACCATCGCCGTCGTGACGTTGGCCGGGCCGATCGTGAGCGGCCGCGGCGGACGTCAGCTGTCGCCGCTCGGCACCTCCAGCGCAGGCGGGGACACCATTGCCGCTGCGCTGCGCGAGGCGGCCGCCGACGACTCGGTGTCCGCGGTGGTGTTGCGCGTCGACAGCCCCGGTGGATCGGTGACCGGCTCGGAAACCGTTTGGCGCGAAGTGAATCGGCTGTGCAAGGCAGGCAAGCCGGTCGTCGCGTCGATGGGCGCGGTCGCCGCGTCGGGCGGCTACTACGTATCGATGGCGGCCGACGCCATCGTGGCCAACCCCGGCACCATCACCGGATCGATCGGTGTCGTGACCGGCAAGCTGGTCGCCCGCGACCTGAAGGACCGCCTCGGCATCGGCTCGGATTCGGTGCGCACCAACGCCAATGCCGACGCATGGTCGCTCAACAAGCCGTTCACCGACGAGCAACACGCGCACGTCGAAGCCGAGGCCGACCTGTTCTACACCGACTTCGTGCAGCGCGTCGCGCAGGGCCGCGACATGACGGAGGAGGCCGTCCAAGCCGTCGCCCGCGGCCGGGTGTGGACCGGCGCGGATGCCCGTGAGCGGGGACTGGTCGACGAACTCGGCGGCCTGCGCACCGCGATCGACCGGGCCAAGGTGCTGGCCGGTTTCGACGCCGACACCGAGGTCAAGCTGGTCAGCCTGCCCGGATCGTCGTTCATGGACATGCTGCGCCCGAAGCCGTCGTCACAGCCAGCCGCGGCGTCGTTGCCGGAGGCGCTCGGCGCGCTGGTGGGCCGGTCGGTGGCCGGCGTCCTCACCCAGGCCGAGCGGTCGCTCAGTGGGGTCACCGCACTGTGGCTGGGGGACTACCGCTTCTAGGTCAGCACCGCGCTGACGTAGCTCAGGTCGGCGAGGAAACTCGACATGTCGTCGGTGGGGAACTCGAAGCCGTTGGCCTGGTGAGCCTCCCGCGCAGGCAGCGCCGATACGTACCAGCCCTTCGCCGTCAGGTAGTCGACGACGTGGCTGCGCTCGCCGTGATAGACGAGGTCGGCCATCTCGATGTCCATCCCGAACTGCTTGATGCGCTCCGACACGCGCTGGGCGCGCTCGTCGGACAATGCGGTCATGTCGGGGATGTGCTCGGTGGCGAGCCGGCTTCCTGCCGCCGACAGCTCGGTGATGTTGTCGAACAGCCTGTCCTGCGCCTCGGGCGGCAGGTAGATCAACAGGCCCTCCGCGCTCCACGCCGTCGGTTGCTTCGGATCGAAGCCACTGTCCACCAAGGCCTTCGGCCAATCCTCCCGCAGATCGATGGCAACGGTCCTTCGGGTCGCCGTCGGCGCCGCACCCATGCCCGCCAGCGTCGTCGTCTTGAATTCGATGACCTCGGGCTGGTCCACTTCGTAGACCACGGTGCGGTCCGGCCACGGCAGCCGGTAGCTGCGCGCGTCCAGGCCCGCTGCCAGAATCACCGCCTGCCGAACGCCGTTGGCGGCACCGTCGAGGAACATCTGGTCGAAGAAGCGTGTACGCACCGCCATGCCCTCGGCGGCCCGACGGACCGTGAACGCCGGATCGACGGTGGTGAAGTCGACGTCACCGTCGAGCATATTGGTGAAGAACTCCACACCGACCGCACGCACCAGTGGCTCCGCGTACGGGTCGTCGATCAGCTTCTCGCGATGGGCCAGTGCGCGCTGCGCTGCGACCATCGTGGCGGTTGCGCCGACGCTGGAGGCCAGGTCCCAGGTGTCACCTTCGGTTCTTGCCATGTTTTCTCCTTACTACTTGAAAATCGCAGTGAGATAGCCAGAGCCGCTGCCGAACGTCGCCAGTTCGTCGTCGGGCAGCTCGAAACCGTTCGCGGCGAACGCTTCTGCGGTCTTCGCGATGTCCACCTGCCAACCACGAGTCGTCAGGTAGTCGGCTGCGCTGTTGCGTTCGCCGGTGTAGAACAGCTCGGCGAGGTCGATGTCGGAGCCGATGCGCCGCGAACGGTCCGTGAGCTTGCGCGCCCAGTCCGACGGCAACTCGTCCATGTCCATGTGCTCCGTCGCCACCCTGCTTCCGGGCGCCGACAGCGCGGTGACGTTGTCGAACAGCCGATCCTGCGCGTCCGGCGGTAGGTACACGAGCAGCCCTTCGGCGCTCCACGCGGTCGGCAGGCTGGGGTCGAAGCCCGCAGCGGTCAGCGCCGAAGGCCAATCGTCCCGCAGATCGATCGCGACCGTCCGGCGCGTCGCCGTCGGTTGCGCACCGAGCCCGTCCAACGTGCGCGTCTTGAACTCGATGACGTCGGGCTGGTCGATCTCGTACACCACGGTGCCCGCAGGCCACCGCAGTCGGTAGGCCCTGGTGTCGAGTCCCGAGGCCAGGATCACGGCCTGCCGGGCACCGGAACTGGTTGCGGTAGTGAAGAAGTCGTCGAAGAAGCGGGTCCGCACCGTCATCTGCTCGTTCATCGCCCGACGATTCAGCAGCGGATCGTCGTCGGCCGTGATCTCGCCGTCGATGAGCCGGATGAACGTCTCGATGCCGACGGCGCGCACCAGCGGGTCGGCCCAGGGATCGTCGAGAAGCGCGTCCGGACCCTGGGATGCCATCGCGCGTGAGGCGGCGACTGCCGTCGCCGTCGCACCGACGCTGGACGCCAGATCCCAGGTGTCGCCTTCAGTTCGTGCCATGTGGTGGGTGTCTCCTAGTTCTTCGTGGCGATGACCGACAGCGAATTGCGCATCGGTGCAAGGGTTCCGGTGTCGGGGAAGTCGCGGCCATAGCCTGCGAAGACCTCGGGTCGGGTGCGGGACGTAACCCGCCAGTCGAGGCCGGTGAGGTAGTCGACCACCGGCCGGCGTTCGCCGGCGTAGAACAGGTCCGTCAGGTTGACGTCGAAACCGTGGCCCTTCCACGCCTCGCTGATGGCGCTGGCACGTTCCCCCATGCTTGCCCCGCCGTCGGGGTGATACTCCGTTGCCAGTCGGCTGCCCGGCGCAGACAGCGCGGTGATGTCGTCGAACAGCCGGTCCTGTGCGTCGGGAGGCAGATACACCAGCAGGCCCTCGGCGCTCCACGCCGTCGGCTGGCCGGTGTCGAAGCCTGCCGCCGTCAGCGCGGACGGCCAGTCGTCGCGCAGGTCGACGGCGACGGCGCGGCGGTCGGCGGACGGTACGGCGCCGATGTCGGCCATCGTCGCGGTCTTCGCCTCGATCACCTGCGGTTGGTCGATCTCGTAGACCACGGTGCCGTTCGGCCAGGGCAGCCGGTAGGCACGCGAATCCAGCCCGGACGCCAGAATCACCGCCTGCCGGACACCGGCTCCGGCGGCGTCCAGGAAGAAGTCGTCGAAGAACCGGGTGCGCACGGCCATCATCCCGGTCATCAGGGCTGCCGCTCCGCCGTCATCGACATCGGAGGTGGTGACCTGCCCGTCGATCAGCTTGACGAAGAAGTCGATCCCGACGGCACGCACCAGGGGTTCGGCGTACGGGTCGCGGATCAGCGGATCGGCTTCCCGGGTGGCGAGGGCGCGTGCCGCGGCCACCATCGTCGCCGTCGCACCGACGCTGGACGCGAGATCCCAGCTGTCGGCATCGGAGCGCGTCACCGGCCACCGCCGAGGGTGCCGCTGACGTAGCGGTGTTTGGCGAAGTGCGCGGCATCCTCGGGGTCGATCGTCACGCCATGCGCGTCGAACAGTTCCCGGATGCCGCGGCCGCTGATCTGCCAGCCGTGGTCGGCCAGGTACGTCGCGGCCTCCTTGCGGTCACCGAAGTAGACCAACTCGGTGAGGTCGAGATCGAAGCCGGCGTCTCGCCATCGTGCCCCGAGGTTCCGCATGCGCTCGCGGATCGAGTCCTCGTCGGCCGGATCGGGGCTGGCGGAACTCTCGGTGGCGAACCGGCTGCCAGGGGCGCTGAGCGCGGTGACGGTGTCGAGCAACCTGTCCTGCGCGTCGGCGGGCAGGTAGGGGAGCAGTCCCTCGGCGGCCCACGCGGTCGGTTTGGCCGGGTCGAACCCGGCCTGCCGGAGCGCAGCGGGCCAGTCGTCGCGCAGGTCGATCGGGACGGTGCGCCGCATGGCGGTCGGCAAGGCGCCGAGGCCTGCCAACGTGCGGGTCTTGAACTCGATGACGTCGGGCTGGTCGATCTCGAACACCACCGTGCCCGCCGGCCACGGCAGCCGATACGCGCGGGAGTCCAGGCCGGACGCCAGGATGACGGCCTGTGTGATGCCCGCCGCCGTCGCGTCGAGGAAGAACTCGTCGAAGAAGGCGGTCCGGACGGCCATGTGGTCGGCCATGTTCTTCATGCGGTTGGCCGCGTCGTCGTCGGGCTGCAGCTCTCCGGTCGCCATCCGGGTCAGCGCTTCGATGCCGACGGCGCGTACCAGCGGTTCGGCGAACGGATCGGTGATCAGCGGGTGGGGTGCCCTGGTGGCCGCCGCTCGGCCCGCGGCCACCATGGTCGCCGTCGCTCCCACGCTGGACGCCAGGTCCCAGGTGTCGTTGTCGGTTCGTGTCATTGCTACCCCCGAAATCCACATCGGCTATTAGTTAGTAGGTATAACGAGCTTGGCCGACTGTACGCTTCCAACCTGAAGACCCGATTGGACCGCGGTCACCCTGATCGGATGGGGGTTCGACCGGTGGTGGCTGTTACTCTCGTAGACTGTTTGACGCGCGACATTGCTGGTTGCAGGCATGCCTGCGAACCGGCGGGACAACCGCGCACGACTTGACCACACGCTGGTAGGACCAGCCCCATTGGCACGCCGCGACAAGTGCTCGGCTGCGCAGGAGGAAGAGTGCTTTCGGCTTTCATCTCGTCGCTGCGGACGGCCGACCTGAGGCGCAAGATCCTCTTCACCCTCGGGATCGTGATCGTGTACCGCGCCGGCGCAACGCTGCCTTCCCCAGGGGTGAACTACCCCAACGTGCAGAAGTGCATCGAGCAGGTCAGCGGTGGTGACTCGGCGCAGATCTACTCGCTGATCAACCTGTTCTCCGGCGGCGCGCTGCTGCAGCTGTCGGTGTTCGCGGTCGGCGTCATGCCCTACATCACCGCCAGCATCATCGTTCAGCTGCTCACGGTGGTGATTCCGCGCTTCGAACAGCTGCGCAAGGAAGGCCAATCCGGCCAGGCCAAGATGACGCAGTACACCCGCTACCTGGCGATAGCTCTGGCACTCCTGCAGGGCACGTCCATCGTGGCGTTGGCCGCCAACGGTGGCCTGCTGCAGGGCTGCTCGCTGGACATCATCCAGGACTCGGGCATCTTCACGCTCGTCGTCATCGTGCTGGTGCTGACGGCCGGTGCCGGCCTGGTGATGTGGATGGGCGAGCTGGTCACCGAGCGTGGCATCGGCAACGGCATGTCGCTGCTGATCTTCGCTGGCATCGCCGCCCGCATCCCCTCCGAGGGCAAGACCATCCTCGACAGCCGCGGCGGCGTCGTGTTCACCGCGGTCTGCGTCGCAGCCCTGATCATCATCATCGGCGTCGTGTTCGTCGAGCAGGGCCAACGCCGCATCCCGGTGCAGTACGCCAAGCGCATGGTCGGGCGCCGCATGTACGGCGGCACGTCGACCTATCTGCCGCTGAAGGTGAACCAGGCCGGCGTCATCCCCGTCATCTTCGCCTCGTCGCTCATCTACATCCCGCAGCTGATCACCCAGCTGATCAAGAGCGGCAGCACCAGTCAGGGGACGGGCTGGTGGGAGAAGTTCGTCGCGAACTACCTGACCAACCCCGCCAGCCCGGTCTACATCGGCGTCTACTTCGCCCTGATCATCTTCTTCACGTACTTCTACGTGTCCATCACGTTCAACCCCGACGAGCGGGCCGACGAGATGCGCAAGTTCGGTGGCTTCATCCCGGGCATCCGCCCTGGCAAGCCGACCGCCGACTACCTGCGTTACGTGTTGAGCCGCATCACGCTTCCCGGTTCGATCTATCTCGGCGTGATCGCCGTGCTCCCGAACCTGTTCCTCGAAATCGGCAACACCGGCGCGGTACAGAACCTGCCGTTCGGTGGCACCGCGGTGCTGATCATGATCGGCGTGGGTCTTGACACCGTGAAACAAATCGAGAGCCAGCTGATGCAGCGCAACTACGAAGGGTTCCTCAAGTGAGAATCGTTTTGCTGGGACCGCCGGGCGCGGGCAAGGGCACACAGGCGGAGAAGCTGGCCGAGAAGCTCGGCATTCCGCACATCTCGACGGGTGATCTCTTCCGCCACAACATCACCAATGAAACGGAACTGGGCCTCGAGGCCAAGAAGTACCTCGATGCCGGTGACCTCGTTCCCGCCACGTTGACCAACGCGCTGGTCGACGACCGCATCGATGACGCGGACGCCGCCGACGGCTTCATCCTCGACGGCTTCCCCCGCTCGGTGGAGCAGGCCGAGGCGCTGCGCGACATGCTCGCCAAGCGCAACACCAAGCTCGACGCGGTGCTGGAGTTTCGGGTTTCCGAGGACGAGCTGCTCAGTCGCCTCAAGAGCCGCGGCCGGGCCGACGACACGGACGACGTCATCCTCAACCGCATGAAGGTCTACCGCGACGAAACCGCTCCGCTGCTGGACTACTACTCCGATGAGCTCAAGACCGTCGACGCCATCGGCTCGCTGGACGAGGTGTTCGCCCGCGCCCTGCGTGCGCTCGGTAAGTAGCCGATGATCGGCCTGCCCAGTCTGCGTGGGCGCAAGGTCGTCGCCCAGCGCACGAGCGACGAGCTCGATGCCATGGCCGCCGCGGGTGCGCTCGTCGCGGCAGCACTGCGCGCCGTCCAAGCCGCCGCGGTACCGGGTGTCTCCACGAAGGACCTCGACGCCATTGCCGAAGCCGTCATCCGCGACGGCGGCGGCATTCCATCGTTCCTCGGGTACCACGGCTTCCCGGCCAGCATCTGCTCGTCGGTGAACGACCGCGTCGTGCACGGCATCCCGTCGGCCACCGAAGTGCTGGCCGCGGGTGATCTGGTGTCCATCGACTGCGGGGCGATCCTCGACGACTGGCACGGCGACTCGGCGGTGACGTTCGGCATCGGTGACCTGATCGACGCTGACGTGAACCTCTCGAAGGCCACCCGTGAGTCGATGGAGGCCGGCATCGCCGCCATGGTGCCCGGCAACCGGTTGACCGACGTTTCGCACGCCATCGAGACCGAGACCCGCGCCGCGGAGCAACGCTACGGCCGCGCCTTCGGGATAGTCGCAGGCTACGGCGGGCACGGCATCGGCCGTCAGATGCACATGGATCCCTTCCTGGCCAACGAGGGCGCACCGGGCCGCGGGCCCTACCTGGCGCCGGGCTCGGTGCTGGCCATCGAACCGATGCTCACACTCGGTACCACCAAGACGAACGTGCTCGACGACGAATGGACGGTCGTCACCGCCGACGGATCGCGCGCGGCGCACTGGGAGCACACGGTCGCCGCGACCGAGGATGGGCCCCGGATCCTCACCCTCTGACCAAAGCTCTTGGGTGTTCCGCCTGCCGTTTCGGCACCCTGCCCGCGCGGCGAGAGACACTGGTTGGCAGACGCGCGTCGCCCCATTGCTGTGGAAGTACTGAACTTCGCGTCCCTGTGCAGCGTGTATCAGACGGAGGGTGGGTATGGACGATCCGGAGGCCGCCATGATGCGGGTGCTGTACGACGAGCACGCAGGGGCGCTCTGGCGGTATGTCCTTCGCTTGACGGGTGATGCCGCCCGCGCCGAGGACGTGGTGCAGGAGACCCTGCTGCGCGCGTGGCGCCATCAGCCCGATGGTCTGCACCCGAGCGCCCACACGAACGGCACCGCCGAACGATCACCGCGGGCGTGGCTGTTCACCGTCGCGCGCAACCTCATCATCGACGAACGCCGCAGCGCGCGGTACCGCAACGAGACGCAGACGGGCGACGTGGAGTCGGTGGCGGATCATGCGGGGCCCGACGAAGTGGACAGCGCGCTCGACAAACTTTTGCTCGGCAACGCGATGAGCGAACTTTCGGAGGATCATCGAGCGGTGATCTTGCGCGCCTATTACCAGGGCTGGAGCCTGGCACAGGTGGCTGCCGACTTGCAGATCGCCGAGGGCACGGTGAAGTCGCGACTGCACTACGCAGTGCGTGCCTTGCGCCTAAATTTGCAGGAAATGGGGGTGACACGGTGACACAGTCAGGTGAATCCCGTGGCTTGGAATCGGTCGACGGCGACCGCTATGCGACATGGGACGCGGCATACGTGCTGGGTTCGCTGTCGAGCGCCGAGCGCCGCGAATACGAGGCACACCTCGAGACGTGCGATCGGTGCCGGGCGGCGGTCGCGGACCTCAGCGGCATGCCCGCACTGCTGGCGATGCTCGACGTCGAGGACGTCCGTGCGCTGCAGGGTGCGCAGCCCGAGCCTCCGCCGTTGCGGCCCGAGGTGCTGGATTCCGTACTGGACAAGGTGCGGTGGCGCAGGCGCCGGGCGCGGTGGCTGACGTCGGCCGCCGTCGGGCTGGCTGCGGCGCTGCTGGCCGTCGGATTGGTCATCGCCGTGCGGCCCGGCATCGTGGGCCTGCAGAACGGCGACGAGCAGCAGACGGCGCAGGAATTGCCGATGGACAAGCTCGTTCCGACCCCGTTCAGCGCCACCGTCGCGTTGAACAGCTTCGCCTGGGGCACCCGCATCGACATGGCCTGCACGTACGGCCAGTGGTCGGGCGGCGGTGGCGCGACGCCAAGCAACCTCGGCATGGTGGTCGTGGGCCGTGACGGAAGTCACACGCAGATCGCGACCTGGCTGGGCCTCTCGGGCGCAACCGCGCTACCGAGCGGAAACACGCCCATGCCTGCCACCGAAATCGCTGCTGTTCAACTGGTTTCGGCAGACAACGGGAAGGTTCTGCTCGAACGCAAGATATGAGTTCACGCCTGCGGTGAACCCGCGTGCCACGCCCGTCGTGTCACTAGGAGGAGCGGGAAGCAGGTGAGCAATGGCCAGCAGGTATCGGGTCGTCGACCACGTGGTCGAAAGCCTCGTCACGCAGGGAGTGAGTCACTTCTTCGGCGTCGACGGCGCCAATGTCGAGGACCTCTACGACGCGGCGCACTACTGCGACGGAATCACCGCCGTGCTGGCCAAACACGAATTCTCGGCGGCGACCATGGCCGACGGGTTCAGC
The DNA here is from genome assembly GCF_000620625.1 of Mycobacterium sp. URHB0044. GTDB lineage: Bacteria > Actinomycetota > Actinomycetes > Mycobacteriales > Mycobacteriaceae > Mycobacterium. The sequence goes on from NZ_JIAW01000012.1 coordinate 156,838, forward strand.
CGCGCCACCGCCGACCTCGGGGTCGTCGTGGCGACCTCCGGCGGCGGATCGCTGAACTTGGTTGCGGGACTCGGGGAGTCGTTCACCAGCAGGATTCCCGTTCTCGCGCTGGTGGGCCAGGCGCCGACGGCGCTCGACGGCAGGGGCAGCTTCCAGGACACCAGCGGTGAAGGCGGTTCACTCGACGCCCACGCGCTGTTTTCCGCGGTCTCGGTGTACTGCAGGCGGGTGCTGACACCGACTGACATCGTCGCGGCGCTGCAAGAGGCTATCGCCGCCGCCCGCACCGGTGGTCCCGCGGTCCTGTTGCTGCCCAAGGACATCCAGCAGGGGCTCATCGACAAGCCGGTCGATGGGTACGTCGATCCAGCCGAGCTCGATGACCGTACCGACGATCCGCAGCCGATCCTCGACGAACTGCACCGCGCGCTTGGGCCGGTGACGATCATCGCAGGCGATCAGGTCGCCCGCGACGATGCGCGCGCCGAACTCGAGGGCCTGCGCGCCGCGCTGCGGGCATGGGTGGCGACGGTTCCCGACGCCAAGGACGTCAGTGGCTCGCCGGGCCTCGGCGCCTCGTCGTCGCTCGGCGTCACCGGTGTGATGGGGCATCCCGGCGTCGCCGATGCGGTGGCCTCCAGTGCTGTGTGCCTGCTGATCGGCACCCGGCTGCCCGTCACGGCCCGCGCCGGCCTCGACGACGCGCTCGGCCGGGTCCGCGTGGTGTCGATCGGTGCCGAAATTCCCTACCCGGCCGCCACGCACGTCCACTCCGACGACCTGCGGGTGTCATTGCCGCAGCTGACCGAAGCACTGAGCGGGCATGGCCGGCCGCCCGGACTGCGGGTGGCAGAACCGCTGCCGTACGGCGAGTTACCGCTGCCCACCCACGAGGGACCCGGCATCGGCTACCGCGACGCGATGGGCGTGCTCGACCAGGCGCTGCCCGACGGAGTGGACGTGGTGGTCGATGCGGGCAACACGGGCGCGGCAGCCATCCACTACCTACCCGTACGGCGGTCGGGGCGGTTCGTCGTGGCGCTCGGCATGGGCGGCATGGGCTACAGCTTCGGCGCCGCGATGGGCGTCTGCTTCGCGCGGTCGAAGAGGCCAGGGCCGACCCGCCGCACCGTGGTGATCGCGGGTGACGGCTCGTTCTTCATGCACGGCATGGAATTACACACCGCCATCCAGTACGGCCTGCCGCTCACGGTGGTGTTGTTCAACAACAACGCCCACGCCATGTGCGTCACCCGTGAGCAGCTGTTCTACGGCGATCGGTACAGCTACAACCGGTTCACCCCGAGCCGCCTCGGCGCCGGCCTGGCCGCGATGTTCCCCGGGCTGCCGTCCGTCGACGTCGCCGACGTCGACCAATTGCCGGGAGCCCTTCGTGAAGCGCTCACCCATGATGGGCCGTCGGTGGTGAGCGTCGAATGCTCTGCCGACGAGATGCCGCCGTTCGCACCGTTCATCGATGCCGCCCAAGACCTTTCGATCAACGAGGAGATGATGCCCGATGTCGCTGCCCGCGCTTGACGACATAACCACCCACACCGGCAATCACGAACCCATCGACGGCGTGATTCGGATCGAGACTGCGCCGCGTGAGAAGGCCACGCCGATCATCATGGAGATGATGCGGTCGGTGTATCCGCACGATCAGGTGTTCGGCCAGTACTGCACCGTCAACGACTACGTCGACTGTCCGCCCGACGAACTGTTCGACTACCTGTCGGACACGCGAAGTCTCGAGGAGTGGACCTACAGCCTGCGCGGGTTCACGCCAACCGAACAGCCCGGCCTGTGGCTGGCGTACGACCGGCTGGGGTCGGAGACCGAGATCTACACGCGGACCGTCGCCAACCGCGAAGCCAGGACCGTCGACTACCACTGCGCGTGGGATCAGGGCAAGCACCTGTGGATGGTGTACCTGATGCGGGTGGTGGACGCGCAGGTCGTGCTCGACAAGCCCGGTTCGGTGGTGCTGTGGACCAACTGCCATCACCCGTTCTACGACCACAACCCCTACCCGGACACGGCGCCACCACAACGCCCGGTGTGGGTTGGCGACTTCTGGGACATGTTCGGCGCAGGGCACGAGCTGGAGTTGAAGAACCTCAAGGCAATTGCCGAGTACCGGCACCGCAACGGCCTGCCGGTCACCCCGGCCTGGATGGGATGAGAACCGCATGACCGAGACAACCCCCCAAGTCGCTGCGCTCCCGCCCGCCGTGAGCCTGATCGACGTCTCGACCTACCTCCCCGGCAGGCCGATCAGCGCCGACTACTACGCGCAATTCGCCGATTCCGACGACCTCCGCGACAACCTGATGTTCCGGGCGCCCCGGTTCCGTCATCACGTTGCACCCGACGAGACGGCGATCGACATGGTCGAGCGTGCCGCGGCCGGACTGGTGGAACGTCACGGCCAGGACGCCATCGCGGACGTGGACGTGTTGATCACTCACAGCCAGATGCCGGACATGCCCTTCTACGGTGGCGGCGGGGGCATGGCGCATCGCCTTGGCATGAAACCGAATTGGGTGATCGATCTGCACAACGGCGGGTGCGCGGCCTTCGTGCTTGGGCTGAAGCTGGCGCGCAACCTGCTGAGCTCCGGAGAGGGCCGCACGGCGCTGATCGCCGTCGCGCAGAATTCCGCGGGGACCGCGTTCGATCAGCCGACCGTGCGGCGCAAGGCACAGGCCGCGGTGCCGGGCGACGGTGCCGCCGTAGGCCTGGTCACGTTGTCGGACGAATCGCCGATCCTCGACGTCGAATGCCGAACCTTCGGCGAGTTCGCCGGTGACATGACGCTGGCGATCGACCCGCCACGCAAATGGTGGCAGGCCGGACCCGGCGAGGCGTCCATCGGGTTCACCGACGCCAAGATCACCAAGGTGCTGGCGCGGGGCAACCGTCAGGTGCCCGAGGTGTCGTACGCGGTCTGCGACCGAATCGGCCGTAAGCCAAGGGATCTCGACCTGCTGGTCACCAATCAGCCCAACCGCGTCTTCCTGCGCAACTGGCGCGACGCGTTGGAGTTGCCCGCCGAGCGCCACGTCGACACCTTCGACGACTGCGGCAACCTGTTCGCCGCCGGCATCCCGGTCAACCTGGACCGCGCCATCGCCGACGGCCGGCTCAAGAAGGGTGACGTGGTGCTGATGGCGGCGTTCGCGCACGCCGGTGACTTCGCGGGAGCCGCAGCGGTTCAGTGGGGCGGACGCACCGAATGACCATGCACCTGGCGCTGTCCGACGCGGTCGACGCCCTACCCGAGGCCGTGAACCCACTTGCGTTGTCGCTCAACGAGAATCCATTCCCCCCGTTGCCGTCGGTGCGCTCGGCGCTGACCGCGTCCATCGACGCCGCCAACCGCTACCCGGAGTTCCTGCCGGAGCGGATGCGGTCGCTCATCGCCGCACGCGTCGGGGTGCATGCCGAGCAGGTGGTGATCGGCGCGGGCGCAACCGGTGTGGTGATGCAGGTGCTGCATGCGGTGACCAGTCCCGGCGACGCGATCGTGATGACGTCACCGACGTTCGACGGCTACCCGATCTTCGCACAGATGGCCCGGCTGAGAGCGGTGACCGTTGCGCTCGACCGGCACGGCCACCACGACCTCGACGCGATGGCCGACGCCGCCGCGGACGCGCGCGTGGTGGTGCTGTGCCGGCCGCACAACCCCACCGGCACCATCGAGTCGGCCGACGACGTCGAGCGGTTCCTGCGGCGCGTCCCGCCCGACGCCGTGGTGCTGCTCGACGAGGCGTACGTGGAGTTCCTCGCGCCCGAACACCGAATCGACGCTCCCGCATTGGTCGCACGGTTTCCCAATGTCGTGGTGGTGCGGACGTTCTCGAAGGCGTACGGGTTGGCGGGAATGCGGATCGGATACGGATTCTGTGCGGCCGAGCTGGCTCAGCGGTTGTGGGCCATGCAGCTGCCGTTCGGCATGGGCGTCACGGGGCTGGTTGCCGTCGCCGCATCCTATGATGCGGAAGCCGAACTCACCCAACGCATCCGGGTGATCTCCGCCGAGGGGCGCTATCTTCGGGCCCGGCTCGCCGCGATGGGCGTGTACAGCACCGACACGCATGCCAACTTCGTCTACCTGCCCGCGGGGGGACGTCCGTGGAACGACGTCTTCGCGGGCACGGACCTGCGGGTGCGCAGCTATGCCGATGGCGGCGTGCGCATCACCGTCGGCAACCGCCAGTCGTCGCGCGCCGTACTCGCGGCGGCGACGCCGCGTGCGGTATGAAGGAGCGTGCCCTCAGAGCCCGCCAAGCGTGACCCCATCGCGCTGGCGCGCGAGAATTGGGAGGGCTCGGGGTGGGGTGACGTCGCCGAGGGCATGGTGGCGGTGACGTCGGTGATGCGGGCGCACCAGATCCTGCTGGCCCGCGTAGAGACCGCACTTCGGCCCTACGACCTGAGCTTCTCCCGGTACGAGTTGTTGCGGCTGCTGGCGTTCAGCAGCCGCGGCGCGCTGCCGATCACCAAGGCATCCGACCGGCTGCAGGTGCACGTCACCAGCGTCACGCACGCCATCCGCCGGCTCGAGAGCGACGGGCTGGTGGAACGCATACCGCATCCGACCGACGGCCGCACGACGCTGGTCCGGCTGACCGATCTCGGCCGCTCCACGGTCGAGGACGCGACGGTGACGCTCAACAACGAGGTGTTCGCCGACGTCGGAATGTCGGAATCCGATTCGCGGGCGCTCGCCGCCGCCATTCAATCGCTGCGCCGCCACGCCGGCGACTTCTAACTACGCGCGGTCGAGGGCAGCGGGATCGTCGCCGTCACGGCCGTGCCCTCTCCCGGACGTGACCGGATGTTGAGCCTGCCGCCGACGATCTCGGCCCGTTCAGCCATGGACAGCAGGCCGTAGCCACCCATCTCGTCGCTGCCCAGCGGATGCTCGAAGGTGTCGAAACCCACACCGTTGTCGACGATTTCGAGACGCGCGATGTCGCCCGACTCTTCCGTGCCGACCGAGAACGTCAACCGCGCGTTGGTGGCGCGTGCATGCTTGACGACGTTCTGCAGGCATTCCTGCGCGATCCGGTACAGCGCGATCTCGATGTGATCGGGCACCCGGGTGTCCGCGAGTTCGACGTCGATCTCGACCTGCGGGATCGAGCGGGCCAGGCTGGCCAGCCCGCCTGCCAAGCCGAGGTCGTCGAGCACGGGAGGCCGCAGCCCACCGATCGCGGCGCGGGCCTCCTGCAGCGTCAGGTCCACCAGCTCCCTGGCCATCCCGAGCTGCTCGGCGGCCAGGCGGTCATCGCCGCCCACCGCACGGCTGGCGGCATCCAATCGGTAGGACAGCGTGACGAGCCGCTGCGAGATGCCGTCGTGGATGTCGCCGGCGAGCCGGCGCCGCTCGAGTTCCTGGGCCTCGATCACCTGCTCGACGAAGTTCTCGTGGGCGCGTTCGCGGGCCACCAGTTGCCGGTGCAACCGCGCCTGATGCATGGCGCCTGCGATCAGTCTGCCGATGACGAGCAGCAATTGGACGTCGCGGTCGGCGAACTCGCGCCGATCGACGGTGTGCACGTTGAGCACGCCGACCAGCCCGCCGGGGTCGGTCTCCATCGGCACCGACACCATCGAGGTGAAGTCGGACCCGCGCAGCGACTCGAACGGCATGTAGCGGGGATCGGATTCCTTGTCCTCGATGATCACGACGGGCTGACGGTGTCGGGCCACCCAGCCGGACACGCCCTGACCCAACGGCAGCCGGATCTTGCCGACCTCGCGGTCGAACGGCGGCGTCGCCCCCGTCAGGGTCAGGGATCGTTCGGTGTCGTCGAGCACGTGCACGAAGCAGACGTCGGTGGTGGTGGCCGCCGTGATCATCCGGGCCGCAGCGGCCGCGAGCGGCTCCACGCCGGGACCGCTGGACGCCGCCTGGATCAGTTCACGCAGCAGTGCCAGCTCGCGGTCGGCGTCGACGAGGTCGCGCACTGCATTGGGCTTGAGCGGGCTCACTGGTAGATCCCTTCACGCAGGGCCGTCGCCACGGCGCCGGTGCGGTCGCTGACGCCCAACTTGCGGTAGATCGACCGCAGATGGCTCTTCACCGTCTCGTCGCCGATCACCAACTTCGTGGCGATGCCGCGGTTGGATAGTCCGTTGACCACGTAGGACAGGATTTCGCTCTCGCGCTGCGTCAGCCCCTGCCGGGCCCCAGGCCAGAACTCGTCGCGCTGCAGGCGGGCCGCGGTGTCGACGGCACGGACCGCCATGCCGGGGTCGATCGCCGTCTCCCCGCCATGCACGAACTCGAGCTGGCGGACCAGTTCGTCACTGCTGATGCTCTTCAGCAGATAGCCCGACGCGCCCACCCGCAACGCCTGGAACAGGTACTGCTCATCGTCGTATACCGAGAGCATCACGACCTTGCGGTCGGGATCGCGGCTGCGCAGGTCGGCGCACAGATCCAGCCCGCTCGACCCCTGCATCCGCACGTCGCACAGCACGATGTCGGGGTTCAGCTCGTCGACTACCTGCGCAGCGCGTTCGGCACCGACGGCCTGGCCCACCACCGCCACCCGGTCGCTGAACGCCGCGAGCATTGCCTTGAGCCCCTCGATGACCATCTCGTGGTCGTCTACCAGGACGAGCCGGACCGGTCCCGCTTCGCTCCTGCCCATCCGCCCACCCTAGGTCTGGGTGGCGCCGATTAACCGCAAGACGCAGACGAAGATGACTACCCAAATCCCCCGAATGGGGGAGTCGGGGGAGTGTGACGTAGGACACGCTGATCACCATGCCGGTTACACGAGAGGCGAGGACGTTCTGGTGGGACGCCGGACGGCCGGCCGACGCCGCCATCGAACCCCTAAAGGCCGTCATCTTCGATCTGGACGGCGCATTGACCGAGGACTTCCTGTTCGAGGTGCCGGTACTGGATGCCGACGTCATGCCGCGCGCGGGTCTGGACGAGCTGGTGAACAGCTTGTTCTTCGCCGGTATCTCCGTCGCGGTCGTCAGTACGGGCTCGCGCAGGTGGGCCCAGCCGCTGGTTCGGCAGCTGATCGGAGAAGGCATTGCCGAGACGATCGTGACGCCCGACGATCTGCCCCACCCCGGTCGTGAACCCGATCTGCACGGGCACGCGCTGTGGGAGCTCGGTCTCGGGCCGGAGAGCGCACTGGCCGTCGTCGGAACGAAACGTGGGTTCCGCGCCGCGACCGCAGCCAAGCTCCCGACGCTAGTGCTCGCCCCCGGCGACGGCGAGGACTTCCCCGGTGCGGTCGAGGTGCGCAAGGACTACGACGGACTACTGGGCCAGGGTTGTGAGCAGTTGCACCACCGCTGGCAGTTTCGCAACGCCGGCTGACGAGCGTCCTACCCGTTGCGGATCATCTCGATGACGGCGCTGAAGTCCTTGTCGGCGTGGTCGGTGGCAAATTTCGCGTAGATCTCGGCGGCGTGGCTGCCGAGCGGTGCCGACGAACCCGACGAACTGACGGCGTCCATCGCCAGCCCCAGATCCTTGTTCATCAGGGCCGTGGCGAAGCCCGGCTGGAAGTCGTTGTTCGCCGGTGAGGTCGGAACCGGCCCGGGCACTGGACAGTTGGTGTGAACGGCCCAGCAGTTCCCGGTGGCACCGGTGATCACGTCGAACAGCGACTGCGCCGACAGCCCCAGCTTCTCGGCAAGGACGAAGGCCTCTCCGATGGCGATCTGCTGCACGGCGAGCACCATGTTGTTGCACAGCTTGGCGCTCTGTCCTGTGCCGGAGCCACCGCAGTGAATGATCTTGCCTGCCATGGGTTCCAGCACCGGCCTGGCGCGCTCCACGGCGGCGTCGTCACCGCCGACCATGAAGGCCAGTGTGCCGGCCGTCGCGCCCTTGACACCGCCGGAGACCGGCGCGTCGATCTGCGCGAAGCCATGTTCGACGGCCTGCGCGTTGATGGCCCTGGCGTCGTGGACCGAGATCGTCGAAGTGTCGATGAACAGTGCGCCGGACCTGGCGGCGGGCAGCACCTCGGCATAGCAGGCCTTGACGATGGCGCCGCTGGGCAGCGACGTGATCACGACGTCGGCGTCGGCGACGGCCTCGGCGCCGCTGTCGAATACCTTGGCGCCCTTGGACTCTGCTGCTGCCTTCAGGTCGGGAACCGGATCGAACCCGCGAACGGTGAGACCGCCCGCGACCAGGTTCGCCGCCATCGGGCCACCCATGTGGCCCAGCCCCAAGAATGCGATCGTCGTCATTGAAGAACCTTCCTGGTGTTACGCGGACGCGCGGCCACGGGCGGCTTCTGCCCGCCCCACCACCACGCGCATGATTTCGTTGGTGCCCTCGAGGATGCGGTGTACCCGGAGGTCGCGGACGATCTTCTCCAGCCCGTACTCGCGCAGGTAGCCGTAGCCGCCGTGCAGCTGCAGCGCCTGATCCGCCACGTCATAGCATGCGTCGGTGACGTAGCGCTTGGCCATGGCGCACAGTTCGACCTTGCGAGGATGGTTCTCGTCGAGTGCAGTCGCCGCGCGCCACAACATGTTCCGCGACGCCTCCAGCGTGGTGGCCATGTCGGCGAGCGCGAATCGGATGGTGGGCTCATCGAGCAGCGTCATGCCGAACGCCTGCCGGTCGGCGAGGTAGGCCACCGCCTTGTCGTAGGCTGCCTGCGCGCCGCCAAGGGAGCACGCCGCGATGTTGATGCGCCCGCCGTTGAGCCCGTTCATCGCGATGCCGAACCCGGTGCCCTCACCCTCGTGGCCGCCCAGCATCGCGTCGAGGGGCACCCGCGCGCCCTCGAAAACCACCTGCGCGGTTGGCTGCGCGTTCCAGCCCATCTTGAGCTCGTCGGCACCGAAACTGACTCCCGGCGTGTCCTTCTCGACCACGAATGCCGAGATGCCGCGCGGCCCTTCACCGCCGGTGCGGGCCATGACGACGTACACGTCGGACGCGCCCGCGCCGGAGATGAACTGCTTGACGCCATCGAGGACGTAGTGGTCACCGTCCCGAACGGCCCTGGTGCGCAGGGCACTTGCATCGGATCCCGCGCCCGGCTCGGTGAGGCAGTAACTGGCAATCAGCTCCATGGATGCCAGCCGCGGCACCAGGGCCTTGCGCTGCTCGGGCGTGCCGTAGGTGTCGACCATCCACGTGCACATGTTGTGGATCGACAGGAACGCGGCGACCGTCGGGTCGGCCGCGGCCAGCTGTTCGAAGATCCGCACACCGTCGAGGCGCCGCAGCCCACTGCCGCCGACGTCCTCGGAACAGTAGATCGCCGCCATGCCGAGTTCGGCCGCCTCACGCAACACGTCGGTGGGGAAGTGCTTGGTGGCGTCCCACTCCAATGCGTAAGGCGCGATGCGCTTCTCGGCGAACGCGGCCGCCGTCTCGGCGATCACGCGCTCGTCGTCGGCGAGCCCGAAGTAGTCCATCGGCCTATTTCATCGTCGGGATGGAGAACTCGGCGCCATCCTTGATGCCCGAGGGCCACCGTTGCGTCACGGTCTTGACCTTGGTGTAGAAGATGATCGACGACGGGCCGTGCTGGTTGAGGTCGCCGAAGCCGGACCGTTTCCAGCCACCGAAGCTGTGGTAGGCGACCGGCACCGGGATCGGCACGTTCACGCCGACCATGCCGACCTGCACACGTGACACGAAGTCGCGGGCGGTGTCGCCGTCCCGGGTGAAGATCGCCACCCCGTTGCCGTACTCGTGCTCGGACGGCAGCCGCAACGCCTCTTCGTAGTCGTGTGCGCGCACGATGCACAGCACCGGGCCGAAGATCTCGTCGGTGTAGATCGACATGTCGGGGGTGACGTGATCGAACAGCGTCGGCCCGATGAAGTAGCCGCCCTCCAGGTTCGCGTCACCGAAGGTGAGCTCGTCGCTGGCGCGCTCGCGGCCGTCGACCACGGCCTCGGCGCCGGCGGCGACGCCCTGGCCGATGTAGTCGCGGACCCGCTCCAGCGCGGCGCCCGTGACCAGAGGGCCGTAGTCGGCCTTGGGGTCGAGGCTGTGGCCGACCCGCAGGTTGTTGACGCGCTCGACCAGCCTGGCGCGCAGGCGTTCTGCCGTCTGCTCACCGACCGGCACCGCGACGCTGATGGCCATGCACCGCTCGCCGGCACTGCCGTAACCCGCGCCGATCAGAGCATCCACCGCCTGGTCGAGGTCGGCGTCCGGCATGATGATCATGTGGTTCTTGGCGCCACCGAAACACTGGGCGCGCTTGCCATTTGCCGCCGCGGTGGAATAGATGTACTGCGCGATGTCGGAGCTGCCGACGAAGCCCACCGCCTGGATGTCGGGGTGGTGCAGGATGGCGTCGACGGCCTCCTTGTCGCCCTGCACGACCTGGAAGACGCCGGGCGGCAGGCCTGCCTCGAGGAATAGCTCGGCCAGCCGTACCGGCACCGAAGGGTCGCGCTCGGAGGGCTTGAGGATGAAGGCGTTGCCGCACGCCAGCGCGGGGCCGGCCTTCCACAGCGGGATCATCGCGGGGAAGTTGAACGGCGTGATGCCCGCGACGACGCCGAGCGGCTGGCGCAGCGAGTAGACGTCGATGCCGCCGCCTGCATTCTCGGTGTGCTCGCCCTTGAGCAGGTGGGGGATGCCGATCGCGAACTCGATGACCTCGACGCCGCGCTGAATGTCGCCCCGTGCGTCGGCGACGGTCTTGCCGTGCTCGAGGGAGAGCAGCTCGGCGAGTTCGTCCATGTTCTGGTTCACCAGGTCGACGAAGCGCATCATCACCCGTGCGCGGCGCTGCGGGTTGAACGCGGCCCAGCCCTTCTGGGCCTCGACCGCCGAGGCGACGGCGGCGTCGACGTCGGCCGACGAGGCCATCGCGACCTGAGCCTGCACCTCACCGGTGCTGGGGTTGAGCACGTCGGCGGTGCGCCCGGACGTGCCTGCGGCGCGCTTGCCGTCGATGAAGTGCGGAATTTGTGTGGTCATGAGCGTGCCCCTCGAGAAACGATCTGCGGCGAATACTAGGACATCCTAGTAAGTTCTCGCGGTGCTTGGCAAGACCGCCGACGCACGGCCAGGGGAGCGGCGTCTCAGTCGTCGGCGGTCGCGGTTCTCGGGAGCGCCCGAATCGCGTAGCGGACGGCCAGCAGGATCAGCGTGGAGGTCACGACGAAGACCGGCCAGCCCATGGCCACCCGCGCAACCGCCAGCAGGCCCGCCTGGTCCGTGTCGTACAGGTAGTACTGGACGAAGAAGCGGGACCACGATGCCGCCGCCATCGCGAGCGTGACGACGTCGAAGGCCAAGCGCACCCGCGGAATTCGGCGCCACGTGTCGTCGCGACCGGTGGCCCACGCCCAGACCGCCCCGACGAGCGGGCGTCGAATCACCAGCGAAATCGTGAACACGATCGCCGTGACCAAGTACATGCCGATGCCCGGAAGGTAGAAGTCCTTGGCCTTGCCGGTGACGAGCGCGAAGACCGCGCACGCCACCACACCGCCGAATCCGAACAGCGCGGGACGCGTCGACTCGCGGCGGAGGAGCTGCCACCCCAGGATGACCGCGGCGGTGACCAGTGCCGCACTGATCGCTGGTACGAGACCCAACACCGACGACGCCACGGCGAACGTCGTTACCGGCAACGCCGTGAAGATCATGCCGCGCACACCGCCCGAGCGAGCCAGTAGTCCCTCGAGCGGTGTGTGCGTCATACGTTCCTGATTACTTGAGTTTGGGTCCGCGCGCCACGTGGCGGATGGCGCGCCACGTGCCGTCAGAAGGGCAGGTCCACTTCGCCGTTGGACGTGACACCCTCATCGTGGTTGCGGTTGACGTAACCGGGGGTGACCGGAGCCTGCGGCTCGATGCCGTAGGGCACCAGCGGGTCCGTGCCGATGCCGGCGTCGCCGACCGGCGCACCGGTCTCGGCTGCGATCGGCGTGTTGGTGTCGATGGCGGTCGACGTGGGGCCGTCGGCGAGCAGCGTGGTGGCCCCGCTGATCGGCAAGACGGCTACCAGACCGGCGAAGAGACCGGCGCCGAGCCACGGGACGGTGATGGCGAGTTTGCGGATCATGATGTGCTCCTGTCTGGGAAATCGTTCGGACCTACGAGATGATCGTGTCCGACCGAGGCGTCCATTTCGCCAGTGCTAGCGGGTGAACGGCATTGCAGGTACCCGGAAGACCCAGGTAGCCGGAAACCGCAGTGTCCGATTTCCGCCAGCATCGACGTGTCCCGCGTTCCTAACGTCGAGGCATGCAATCCGATTCACTCCGGACCACGCCCGTCGCGATCCTTCGGGCACCGGTCGTCTGGTTCATGGCGCTTGCCGCGGCGATCGGTACCGCCACCATCTATCCCCTCCAACCCGCGATCGGCGAGGTGGCGGGCGGCCTTCGGGTATCCGTCGCCGAAATTGGACTCGCCCTCGCGTTCGGGCCCGTTGGCTACATGTTGGGGCTGGCCCTGCTGGTACCGCTCGTCGACCGGTTCCCACCACGTCGCGTGCTCTCAATCCAGTTCGGCGCCTTGGCAACCGCGCTTGCGGTCACCAGCTCGGTGGGCACGACGTGGTTGCTGTGCCTCGTCACCTGTGCCGTAGGAGCAGGTTCCTCGGTCGGTGCCCAGCTGAGTTCCGTCGGCGGCCGCTTCGCCGATCCCGCCAGGCGTGCAACGGTTCTCGGCATCGTCACCTCGGGGATATCCGCGGGAATCCTTGCCGGACGGATCGTCGGCGGATGGCTCACGGACGTGATCGCTTGGCGCGGGATGCTTCTCGTCTTCGCCGTCGCATGCGCGGCCATGGCGGTTGCGGCGCGCTTCCTGCTGCCAGGTGCCGCTGGCGCCGTCACCTCCGGCTATCTCACGACGCTGCGCGCGCTGCCGGGGCTCTATGCCCGATTTCGGCCACTGAGGCTGGCAGTCGGTCGTGGCACCTCGTGGTTCTTCGCCTTCTGCGCAGTGTGGGCCGGGCTCGCGGTTGCGTTGTCACAGCCGCCGTACTCGTACTCGTCGGAACGGATCGGGCTGTATGCCGTTGCCGGGCTGTTGGGCATCGCCGCCACCCGCGTTGCCGGCGCCTGGACGGACCGCGTCGGTGCCCGCACGGTGATTCTGGTCGGACTCGGCATCGCCGTGACCGCGGCAGCCGCACTCGCCCTGTGCCTTTCGAACACTCCGGCCACCCTGGTGTGTCTCGGTCTCTTCGACGCGGGCCTGTTTGCGGCTCAGGTCGCGAATCAGAGCACCGTTCTGGCGATCGATCCGGAAGCGCCCGCCCAGTTCAACAGCGCCTACATGTTGGTGTACTTCATCGGCGGCAGCATCGGCACGGCGTTCGGCGCCGCAGCCGTTGGTTGGTTCGGCTGGCCCGCGACCGCAGCCATCTGCGCGGCGGCGATCGCGTTCGCCGCGGCGATTACCGCCGTCGCCGGGGGCGAGGAGACTGCGTCGGTCAGGCGTACAGGGAGTCGATCCGATCGGCGTACTTCTCGTTGATCGGCTTGCGCCGCAGCTTCATCGTCGGCGTCAGCTCGGTGCCGCCCGCTTCCCAGAACGTCGGCAGAATCTCGTACTTCTTGATCTGCTCGACGCGGGAGAGCTTCTCGTTGCCTGCCGCGACGCCTGCCGCGATGATCTGCGCGACGCCAGGGTCGCAGGCCAGTGTCATGCCTGAGGCATCGCACAACCCGGTCCGTTCGGCGTACGCCGCGCCGGCGTCGGGGTCGAGCGCAATGAGGGCGACGTTGTACGGCCGGTTGTCACCGATCGCGATGATGCCGCCGATGAGTGGACATGCCGCCTTGATGGAGTTCTCGATGTTGGTGGGGGACATGTTCTTTCCGGCGAGATTGATCATCAGCTCCTTCTTGCGATCGACGATCGTGACGTAGCCGTCCTCGTCCACCGTGCCGATGTCACCGGTCATGACCCAGCCGTCGACGAGTGTCTCCGCCGTTCGCACCGGGTCCTTGCGGTAGCCCTTCATCACCAGCGGACCCCGCGCCATGATCTCGCCATCCTCGGCGAGCTTGATCTCCATTCCCAGTGCAGCACGCCCTATGGTGCCGACCTTGATGCGGTCGGGCGGATTCACCGTCGCGAGCCCGGTGAGCTCCGACATCCCCCAGATTTCGCACAGGTTGATGCCGATGGCGAGGAAGAACTCGATGGTCGCCGGGGCCAGTGCGGCCGCACCCGTCCACGCGATGCGGCACTGGTCCAGCCCGATGGCGCGCCGCAGGCTGGAGAACACCAGGGCCTCACTGCGTTCCCATTGCTTCTGCTGTTCGGTGGTCAGCGACTCACCGCGTTGTCCGAGTTGCACCTTCAGCCGGCCGATCGCCAGGGCCTCCCACGTCGCGGCGAGGATGTGCTCGTTGGGCTCGGCGTTGATCTTGGCTTCGATGCCGGCCCGGATCTTCTCCCACACGCGAGGGACGGCGAACCACAGGTTCGGACGGCAGTCCAGGAGTGCGGCGAGGATGGCCTTGGGGTCGGCGACGTAGGTCACCTGCGAACCGATCGCCGACGCCAGGTAGATGCTGGTTACCCGGTCGGCGATGTGCGCCGCGGGCAGGAATGACGTCCATCTGTCGCCGAACTTCATCGGCGCGACGGCCTGGAAGCACGCGATCTCGGCCAGCACGTTCGCGTGGGTGATCTGCACGCCTTTCGGGGGTCCCGTGGTCCCGGAGGTGTAGATCAGCGTGCAGATGTCGTCGGAACTCACTGTCCGCCAAGCGGACTCGAAGTTGAAGCCCGCCCGCGGCTCGGCCAGTTCGAGGTCGGTCAATGTGAGGGTGGCACCTTCGGCCGGACCGTCCACGCACACGACGTGCCCCAGGACGACCCCGGACTTCAGAATGCGGTCGAGGAAGGCCCGTTCGGTCACGACGATGCGGTTCTCGGCGTGGGTGAAGAGATATTCGAGCTGCTCGGGGGCGCTGGTGTTGTAGACCGAGAACGGAATGGCGCCAAGATGCGTGGCGGCCATGTCGACGAGTGCGAACTCCGGACGGTTCGTCAGCATGAGCCCGAGTGTCTCGCCATGGCGCAGGCCCAGCTGGTCGAGACCGGCCGCAATGCGACGAACTCTGTCGGCGTACTCACGCCAGGTGATGGACACCGCGTCGCCGGGCGTTCGCAGCGCCACTTCGTCGGGCGCCACAATAGATGTTCGCTGAAATGCTTCACATACAGTGGTTGAACTGCTCATTGTCCCCCCTCGAGACGAGCTATGTTTGCTAGCGTAGGTCGCTCGGCGTCGTTCGGGAAGGGGTTGGCTGAATTCGGCTAGCCGTCGTCGTGCTGGCCGCGCAGCTCCTCGACGAACGCCCGCGCCTCGTCCCACGTCGGGAGCAGGCCGGCGGCCTCGACGTCGGCGAGCGTGGGCGCGGCGGCGTCGCGATCCGACATCGTCGGCTCGGCGATGGGCCACTCGATCCCGATCGCCGGATCGGTAGGGCAGATGGTGTGTTCGCGTTGCGGGTCGTAGCCAGTCGAGCAGAGGTAGGACACCGTCGAATCATCCTGCAGCGCAACGAAACCGTGTGCGAGGCCCTCCGAGAGGTACACCGTCCGGTGGTCGCGGTCGTCGAGCAGCACCGAGTCCCAGCGACCGAAGGTGGGCGAGCCGACCCGGATGTCGACGACGACGTCGAACACCGCACCGCGCAGGCAGCTCACGTACTTGGCCTGACTCGGCGGCAGCTGCGCGAAGTGCAGGCCGCGCAGCACACCCGCCGACGACACCGACGTGTTGGCCTGGTGGAGGTCGAGCCGATGCCCGGTCATGGCCGTGAATTCGCGGTCGGTGAACCATTCGAAGAAGACGCCGCGCGCATCGGTGTGCACCGTCGGCGTGATCTCCCACGCTCCTGGCACGGCGAGCTCGCGGAACGTCACTGGCCGCGGCCCTCGTAGACCGCCTCGGCCTGATCCTTCAGCGGCCGCCACCAGGATTCGTTGGCGCGGTACCAAGCGATGGTCTCCCGCAGGCCCGCCTCGAAGTCGGTGTGCGTTGGTATCCAACCCAATTCGTCGCGCAGCGCCGAGGGGTCGATTGCGTAGCGCATGTCGTGGCCGACGCGGTCGGTCACGTAGTCGAAGTCGTCGGCGTCACGGCCCATCAATCGCAACACCGAGCGCAACACCGACAGGTTGTCGCGTTCTCCGTCGGCGCCGATCAGGTAGGTCCGCCCGATGACGCCGTCGGCCAGGATCCGCCACACTGCGGCGTTGTGGTCGTCGACGTGGATCCAGTCGCGCACGTTGGCGCCGGTGCCGTACAGCTTGGGCCGTCGGCCGGTGAGCACGTTCGTGATCTGACGGGGGATGAACTTCTCCACGTGCTGGTACGGCCCGTAATTGTTGGAGCAGTTGGAGATTGTCGCGCGCACGCCGTAGGACCGAACCCAGGACCGCACCAGCATGTCGGCGGCGGCCTTGGTCGACGAGTACGGGCTCGACGGGTTGTACGGCGTCGCCTCGGTGAACCGGCGCGGATCGTCGATCTCCAGGTCGCCGTACACCTCGTCGGTCGACACGTGATGCAGCCGAATCGCGTTGTGGCGCACCGCTTCGAGAATCGTGAACGTGCCGATCACGTTGGTCCGCAAGAACGGCTCGGGATCGGCGATGGCGTTGTCGACGTGGGTTTCGGCGGCGAAGTGCACCACGGCGTCGGATTCGGCGACGAGCTTGCCGACCAGTTCGGCATCGGTGACGTCACCCCGCACCAGTCGCACCGCGTCCTGCACCGGTGCCAGCGACTCGTGGCTGCCCGCGTAGGTCATGGCGTCGAGCACGGTCACCGAGACCTCGGGGTGCTCCCGCACCGCGCCGTGCACGAAGTTGGCGCCGATGAAGCCGGCTCCACCGGTGACCAGCAAACGCATGGCGCCACCTTAGCGCCAACCGGCGTTACCCCTTGGTCGACAGTCCCAGCGGACCGGCCAGATCGGTCAACGTCGGCACCAGCGCCTCCTTGCCGCCGAGCACCTGGATGGCGACGTGGTCGGCGCCGGCGTCGAGGTGCTCGGTGAGCCGCGCGGCGATCGCTTCCGGGGTGCCGTGGGCGACCACGGAGTCGATGAGCTTGTCGCTGCCGGGCTTGGCGATGTCGGCGTCGGTGAAGCCGATCCGCTTCCAGTTGTTCAGGTAGTTGCTCAGGTTGAGGTAGAAGTCCACGGTCTTGCGGCCGATCTCGCGCGCCTGTGCCGCATCCCTGGTCAGCACCACCTTGTGCTCGGGAGCCAGGAACACCGTGTTGCCGATGAGATTGTGGGCCTGGGCGGTGTGCTCGGGCGTCGTCAGGTACGGATGTGCACCCGCGCTGCGCTTGGCGGCCAGCTCGAGCACCTTGGGTCCCAGTGCCGCGACGACGCGTCGGCTGGTGGGCACCTGGGCGGCGTCCAGCGCGTCCAGGTACTCGACCAGCACGTCGTACGGCTTGCGGTACTCGTCGGTGTGCTCCGGATGCCCGATGCCGATGCCGAGCAGGAACCGCCCGGGGTAGGCAGCCTCGACCCGGTGATAGGCCTCCGCCACCTGCTCGGCAGGCGCCGTCCAGACGTTCACGATGCCCGTGGCGACGTGCAGCGTCTCGGTCTGCTCGAGAATCGGCTCCACGTAGGCCAGGTCACCGGACGGCGACCCGCCGATCCACAGTGCGCCGTACCCCAGTCTCTCGATCTCCACCGCCTGCTCGGGCTCGGGAGCCCCGAACGTCCATACGCCGAATCGGCCGAAGTCGGGCTTGAGCGTTACTGCGTCGGTCATGCGGGTCCCTTCGAGGTTGCGGGCGGGGAGGTCGGCTCACTGCAGACCGAGCGGACCTGCCAGTTCGGTGAGCGCGGGCACCAGCTTCTCAGTACCCATCAGGACCTGGACCGGAACATGATCGGCACCCGCCGCAACATGCTCCTTGAGCCGCGCTGCGATGGCGTCGACGGTCCCGTAGGCGACGACGGCGTCGACGAATCGGTCGCTGCCGGGCCTGGCCAGGTCCTCGTCGGTGAAACCGAGTCGCTTGAAGTTGTTCAGGTAGTTGGCCAGACCGAGGTAGAGCTCGAGCGCCTTGCGTCCGACGGCGCGCGCCTGCTCGGCATCGGTGGTCAGAATCACCTTGTGCTCGGGGGCGATGAACGCGTCCGGTCCGATGAGCTCGCGCGCCTGGGCGGTGTGCTCCGGAGTGGTCAGGTAGGGGTGGGCGCCTGCGCTGCGCCGAGCCGAGAGCTTGAGCACCTGCGGACCCAACGCCGCGACGACCACGCGGTCTTTGGGCACGCCGTGCTCGTCGAGCTTGTCGAGGTATTCGGTGAGCGCGTCGTAGGGCTTCTTGTACTCGGTGTGCGCCTCGGGATGGCCCACGCCGATGCCCAACAGGAAGCGACCGGGGTAGGCGGCCTCGATGCGATGAAAGGACTCGGCGATGGGGGCCGCGTCGGCGGTCCAGATGTTGACGATGCCGGTGGCCACCTTCAGCGTGGTGGTGGCTTCGAGAAGGGTGTCGACCCAGTCGAGTTCGGCGGGCGGCGATCCGCCGCCCCAGATGGCTCCGTAGCCGAGGGACTCGATGTCCTTGAGTTGCCCGGCAGTCAGCTGCTGCCACTGCGTGTAGTGGCCGAATACGCCGAACGTGCCGAGGTCTGGTTTCGTCATGGTTGGGTCAACCCCGGGTTCGGTGCGCCCTATTCCGCTCCGACGGGAAGCTCCGTTGGGGTCAACGCCTCGGGTGCGGGTGCCACCAGCGGAAGCAGGACGATGAACTTGGTGTGCCCGGGCTCGGACTCGACCCGCAGATCGCCGTGGTGCTTCTCCACGATGATGCGACGGGCCAGGTCCAGGCCAAGACCGGTGCCCTCGCCGAACGGCTTCGTGGTGAAGAACGGGTTGAAGATGCTGCCGACGACGTCATCGGGGATGCCGGGACCGTCGTCGCAGATCTCGACGCGGATCATGTCTTCGTTTTCTCGCATCGTGCGCAAGGTGAGCGTGCCGCGGCCGTTCATCGCCTGAATCGCATTGTCGATGATGTTGGTCCAGACCTGATTGAGATCGCCTGGGTAGCAGAGCAATTCAGGCAGCGACTTGTCCATCTCCTTGATGAGTTTGACCGCGCCGTCCTTGCCGAACTTCTCGCCGAACATCATCACCGTGCTGCGCAGCAATTCGTGGACGTCGGCGCTCTGATACTCCGCGCGGTCCATCTGTGAGTACTGCTTCGCTCCGGCGAGCAGGGCCGAGATTCGCTTGCTGGCCTCCGCGATCTGGTTCATCAAAAGTTCGGTCTCGATGGTGTACCTCAGCCAGCCGAGAGCGCCCTGCAACGAGGCGGTGGCGTCGACTTCATCGACCGATGCCGACACTCTTTCCAGCCAGTCGATGTCCAGGCCGGCGTCGACGAACGTCGGTGCGTAGTCCCACGCATAGTTGATGCCGTGGTCTTCGAGCCATTCGCCGATCTTCTCCTCGCGGTCGGAGGCTTCCAGCGCGGTCAACTCGACGTTCTTGGACTTGGCGACCTGCTCGGCGACTTCGTCTTGGATGTTCACCATGACGCGTAGGGCCTCGGGAGTGAACTTGCCGTCGGCGAGCATCGCCAGTTTGTGGCGCATCCCGACCGTCTTCTCGCGGAGATCCGAAACCGCGCGAGCGGTGGCGGCGGCCGGGTTGTTCAATTGGTGCGTCAGACCGGCCGACAACTGGCCGAGCGCAAGCAGCTTCTCGCGCTGGCCGATGATGTCCCGTGCTCGCCGGCTGCCGACCATGTGTCCCTCGAGCAGATGCACCGCCATCGGGAACTCGGCCTTCATGAAGCGGGCGAACGCCTCGGCGTCCAGCACGAAGAACCGGGACGGCTTGGTCACGCGCACCGATGCCGAGTAGACGCTCTCCGCGCCCGGTATGTACGCGGACCATGCGCCGCAGTACACGCCGCGCTGCGACGTGCGCCCGGTTTCGATGTCGACGCCGCCCGACCGTTGGGACATCACCAGTTCGCCCTCGATGAGGACGTAGAAGCAGGTGGCAGGCTCGCCTTCGATGACGACGGGGCCCGGCTCGAAGGTCTGGATATGCCCGTTTTCGCAGAGAACCGCCAGCTGCTCGTCGGTCAGCGCCTCGAACAGGAACAGGGTTCGCAGTTCACTCGGCAGACATCTGTCTTTGGGCTCATCCATCACTAAGCTTCTCTCTACGACTCCGCCAGGTAGCGGTGTACCAACATCACTGCCATCGACCCTTCGCCGACGGCAGCTGCCACTCGTTTGGCGGATTCGGCACGCACGTCCCCTGCAACAAACACACCCGGCACACTTGTTTCCAAGTGGTGTGGCGGGCGGTCCAGAGTCCAGCCACACACGTCACGCAGATCCGGTCCGGACAGGATGAAGCCGTGGTCGTCGCGCGCGACCACGCCGTCGAGCCAGTCGGTGCGCGGTTCGGCGCCGATGAAGATGAACATGCGGCCGCAGTTGAACTCTTCACGCTGGCCGGTCTGCCTGTTCTCCAGGCAGACGCCCTCCAGGCGGCCGTTGCCCTTGACGGCGTGCACCACCGTGTTCGGCATTTCCTTGATCTTGTCGTTGGCCCGGATCTGTTGGATCAGGTAGTGCGACATCGAGTCCTCGAGCGTGCGGCGGCTGACGATGGTCACCGACTTGGCCGATCGGGACAGGTACATCGCGGCCTGACCGGCCGAGTTGGCCCCTCCGATGACGTACACCTCGTCGTCGTCGCAGTCCGACGCCACCGAGGTGGTCGCGCCGTAGTAGACGCCGGCCCCGGTCAACCCGGCACAGCCTTCGGCGGTGAGTTCGCGGTACTCGACGCCCATCGCGAGGATTACCGCGCGTGCCCCGATGGCCCGACCGTCCGACAGATGCACCGTCCTGGCCGCTCCGTCGATGTCGATGCCCGTCACTTCTGCGGCGGTGATGAGCTCGGCCTCGAACTTCTCGGCCTGCCGACGGGCACGCTCGGCCAGCTGCGAACCCGACAGACCGTCGGGGAAGCCCAGGTAGTTCTCGATGCGGGAACTCTGTCCGGCCTGTCCGCCGGTGGCGGTGCGTTCGATGAGCACCGTCTTGAGGCCCTCGGACGCGCCGTACACAGCCGCGGCCAGCCCGGCCGGGCCGCCGCCGATGACCACCAGCTCGTAGAAGTCGTCGGCAGGCGTGGTGGTCAGCCCGAGGGTTGCCGCCAGCTCGGCGTCGGTGGGAGCGACGAGTGTCTCGCCCTGTTCGGTGATCACCACCGGCAGCGTCATCTCGTCCAGCCCGGCGGCCTCGAGCAGCTGCTTGCCCTTTGGTTCGTCGGCGCGGAACCACGTGTAGAAGAGCCTGTTGCGGGCCAGGAACTCGCGCACCTCCGAGGATCTGGCGTTCCACGGATGGCCGATGATCTTGGTGTGCGGGATGACCCGGTCACCCGCTGAGCGCCACGCGTCGAGCAGGGCGTCGATGACCGGATAGAGCTTCTCCTCCGGCGGATCCCACGGCTTGAGGAGGTAGTGGTCGAGGTCGACGACGTTGATGGCGTCGATTGCGGCGTGGGTGTCGGCGTAGGCCGTCAGCAGCACTCGGCGAGCCAACGGGTAGAGGTCCATCGCCTCTTCGAGGAACTCGATGCCGCTCATTTGCGGCATCCGGTAGTCGGCGACGAAGACTGCGACGGTGTCGCCGCGTAGCTTGAGTTCGGCGAGCGTTTCCAGGGCGTCCGGGCCGGACTCGGCGCGGACGATGCGGTAGTGCTCGCCGTAGTGTCGACGGAGGTCACGTGCGACGGCGCGGGAGACGGCGGGATCGTCGTCGACCGTGAGAATCACGGGTTTGCGGGGCTGGGGAGCGGGTCCAGTCATCGCTTGTAAGTATGCGCTGGTTGTCCAGCGGATATCCGCCCAGTGGTCGCGCTCTGAGCGAACGCTGGAGGCGGTGTCTCAGCGATTTTGGGGAGCGCGGATCAGCGAGTAGTATTGACCAACGGTGCGGCTTCCGTGCCGGCTACTTGCGTGCCCTGTCCTGGAGATACTGGAATTTTCCTAATCCGGCTCACGTTTTAAGTCGGATCGAAGGCTGCGCCGGTACGGGCGTGGTCGATACGAAACGTCGATACGAAACGAAAAGCTAAGGATCGCCAGACAGTATGGCCAAGAAAGACGGTGCGATCGAGGTCGAGGGTCGCGTGGTCGAGCCCCTGCCCAATGCGATGTTCCGCATTGAGCTGGAGAACGGTCACAAGGTTCTCGCCCACATCAGCGGCAAGATGCGGCAGCACTACATCCGCATTCTGCCCGAGGACCGGGTCGTCGTGGAGCTCTCTCCATATGACCTGTCCCGGGGCCGCATCGTGTACCGGTACAAGTAACCCGCGTCCGAACACACACCACCTACGAGACCGGAGACGAGCGTTCGCGCGAGTCCCCGACAAGACCTAGAAGGATCGAACTGCCGTGAAGGTGAACCCGAGCGTAAAGCCGATCTGCGACAAGTGCAGGGTGATCCGCCGGCATGGGCGGGTCATGGTGATCTGCTCTGATCCGCGTCACAAGCAGCGTCAGGGCTGAGTCCTGGCCCAGCGCCAGACGCACGTCACAACTGAATGATGACCTCCCAGTACCACTGAGCAGATTGGCTGCTCATCACGCCCGGCACGGAGGCCGGGCCCCAGCGCAGTCCTAAAGGACCAGCAGGGAACGGACTGGGAACAGACCTCCGCATAGAAGAAGGAACACTCTGCCTAATGGCACGTCTAATGGGCGTTGACCTCCCGCGCGACAAGCGCATGGAGATCGCGCTGACCTACATCTACGGCATCGGCCGTACCCGCTCCCAGGAAATTCTGGCGGCGACCAGCATCGACCGCGACCTGCGCACCAAGGACCTCACCGACGACCAGGTGGCGCAGCTCCGCGAATTCATCGAGGGCAACCTCAAGGTGGAGGGTGATCTGCGCCGCGAGGTGCAGGCCGACATCCGACGCAAGATCGAGATCGGCTGCTACCAGGGTCTGCGGCATCGCCGTGGCCTTCCCGTGCGTGGCCAGCGGACGAAGACCAACGCGCGCACCCGCAAGGGCCCGAAGCGCACCATCGCCGGCAAGAAGAAGGCCAGGTAACCCCGGATGGCACAAGCGAAGAAGGGCGGCACCGCCGCCAAGAAGGGTCAGAAGACCCGCCGCAGGGAAAAGAAGAACGTCCCGCACGGCGCCGCGCACATCAAGAGCACGTTCAACAACACGATCGTCTCGATCACCGATCCGCAGGGCAACGTCATCGCCTGGGCATCCTCGGGCCACGTCGGCTTCAAGGGTTCGCGCAAGTCGACGCCGTTCGCCGCGCAGCTGGCCGCCGAGAACGCAGCCCGCAAGGCGCAGGAGCACGGTGTCAAGAAGGTCGACGTGTTCGTGAAGGGCCCGGGTTCGGGCCGCGAGACCGCCATCCGGTCACTCCAAGCCGCCGGCCTCGAGGTTGGCGCAATTTCCGATGTCACCCCGCAGCCGCACAACGGCTGCCGTCCGCCCAAGCGGCGCCGGGTCTAGAAGGGATCTAGAGACTCATGGCTCGTTACACCGGACCAGTCACCCGCAAGTCGCGCCGCCTCGGCGTCGACCTCGTTGGTGGAGATCAGTCCTTCGAGAAGCGCCCCTACCCGCCCGGCCAGCACGGCCGCGCGCGGATCAAGGAGAGCGAGTACCGCACGCAGCTGCAGGAGAAGCAGAAGGCCCGCTTCACCTACGGCGTGATGGAGAAGCAGTTCCGTCGCTACTACGAAGAGGCCAACCGCCACGCGGGCAAGACCGGCGAGAACCTGCTGCAGATCCTGGAGAGCCGGCTGGACAACGTCGTGTACCGCGCCGGGCTCGCCCGCACGCGTCGCATGGCCCGCCAGCTGGTCAGCCACGGCCACTTCACCGTCAATGGCGTCAAGGTCGACATCCCGAGCTACCGGGTGTCGCAGTACGACATCATCGACATCCGCGAGAAGTCGCTGAACACGCTGCCCTTCGAACTGGCACGGCAGACCGCGGGCGATCGCCCGATCCCGGGCTGGCTGCAAGTCGTCGGCGAGCGCCAGCGCATCCTCATCCACCAGCTGCCGGAGCGCGCACAGATCCAGGTGCCGCTCGCCGAGCAGCTGATCGTCGAGTTCTACTCGAAGTAGCAGTACCCCTGCCCCCGTACAGATTGCGGGGGCAGGGTCACCAAACCGGCATCAAATAGCGGGTGCCGAGAAGGAGATGGAAAAAAATGCTGATCTCTCAGCGACCCACACTGGCCGAGGAAAACCTCGCCGACAACCGTTCCAAGTTCGTCATCGAGCCCTTGGAGCCGGGATTCGGTTACACCCTGGCCAACTCGCTTCGGCGCACGCTGCTGTCGTCCATTCCGGGCGCGGCGGTCACCAGCATCCGCATCGACGGCGTGCTGCACGAGTTCACGACCGTCCCCGGGGTGAAGGAAGACGTCACCGACATCATCCTGAACCTCAAGGGCCTGGTCGTGTCATCCGAGGAGGACGAGCCCGTCACCATGTACCTGCGCAAGCAGGGCCCGGGTGCGGTCACCGCGGGTGACATCGTGCCGCCTGCCGGCGTCACCGTGCACAACCCCGACATGCACATCGCCACCCTGAACGACAAGGGCAAGCTCGAGGTCGAGCTGGTCGTCGAGCGTGGCCGTGGTTACGTTCCCGCCGTGCAGAACAAGGCGTCGGGCGCCGAGATCGGCCGCATCCCAGTCGATTCCATCTACTCGCCGGTCCTCAAGGTCACCTACAAGGTGGAGGCAACCCGCGTCGAGCAGCGCACCGACTTCGACAAGCTGATCCTCGACGTCGAGACCAAGAACTCGATCACCCCGCGTGATGCGCTGGCCTCGGCTGGCAAGACGCTGGTCGAATTGTTCGGTCTGGCACGGGAACTCAACGTCGAGGCCGAGGGCATCGAGATCGGGCCGTCGCCGGCGGAGGCCGATCACATCGCCAGCTTCGCGCTGCCGATCGATGACCTGGAGCTCACCGTCCGGTCGTACAACTGCCTCAAGCGCGAGGGTGTCCACACGGTCGGCGAGCTGGTCTCGCGCACGGAGTCCGATCTGCTGGACATCCGCAACTTCGGCCAGAAGTCCATCGACGAGGTGAAGATCAAGCTGCACCAGCTGGGTCTCTCGCTGAAGGACAGCCCGGCCACGTTCGACCCGTCCGAGGTTGCCGGCTATGACGTCGCCACCGGTACTTGGAACAGCGACGCCAGCTACGACCTGGACACCGACCAGGACTTCACCGAAACCGAAGAGCTCTAACAAAACCCCGTCCCGGTCCTACCTGATACGGGGACCGGCCCCACTGAGGAGATAGTCGCAATGCCCAAGCCCACGAAGGGTGCCCGTCTCGGCGGGTCGTCCTCGCACCAGAAGGCGCTCCTGGCCAACCTGGCCACGTCGCTGTTCGAGCACGGCCGCATCAAGACGACCGAGCCCAAGGCGCGGGCGTTGCGCCCCTACGCGGAGAAGCTCATCACCCACGCCAAGAAGGGCACGCTGCACAACCGGCGTGAGGTGATGAAGAAGATCCGCGACAAGGACGTGGTGCACACGCTGTTCGCCGAGATCGGGCCGTTCTTCGCCGATCGCGCCGGCGGCTACACCCGCATCATCAAGGTGGAGCCGCGCAAGGGCGACAACGCCCCGATGGCCGTCATCGAACTGGTTCGGGAGAAGACCGTCACCTCGGAGGCCGATCGCGCCCGCCGGGTTTCGGCTTCCCAGTCCGCTCCCGTTGCGGCGGCAACAGCCCCGCAGGCCGCAGTCGAGCCCGAGGCCGCTGTCGGCCCCGAGACCGATGAGGTCGTGGAGGACGCCAAGGTCGAGGACGAGGCCGTTGCCGACGCCGAGACCGCCGAAGCCGAAGACGCCGTCGAGGACGCCAAGGACGAGGCTGACGACGCCAAGTCCTGACGACACCGTGAACGTGCCCGCCATCGAGTCAGATGGCGGGCACGTGTCGTTATCCCCGGCTACCGTTCGGCTTCGACTCGACATCGCCTACGACGGAACCGGTTTCGCAGGTTGGGCCACCCAGGCCGGGCAACGGACCGTTGCCGGTGTCCTGGACGACGCGCTGTCCACGATGTTGCGCACCCCGGTCGTGCTGCGCGCAGCCGGCCGGACCGACACCGGCGTGCACGCCACGGGCCAGGTGGCGCACTGCGACGTGCCCGCCGACGCGCTCGTGCACGTGCAGCCACGCACCCCACGCCACGGGGAACCGGAGTTCCTCCCACTGGTACGTCGGCTCGCGCGGTTCTTGCCGGAGGAGATCCGGGTGTTCGACGTCGTCCGTGCGCCAACGGGTTTCGACGCCAGGTTCTCGGCGTTGCGGCGGCACTACGAGTACCGGCTGTCGACGGCCCCGTACGGGGTGGAACCGCAACGGGCCCGCTTCGTCACACCGTGGCCGCGCACGCTCGACGTCGATGCGATGGCCGTCGCATCGCGAAATCTCTTGGGGTTACGCGACTTCGCCGCCTTCTGCCGGCATCGTGAGGGTGCCACCACGATCCGCGACCTGCAGCGGCTGGACTGGACGCGCGACGGCTACCTGATCACCGCACACGTCACCGCCGACGCCTTCTGCTGGTCGATGGTCAGGTCGCTCATCGGGGCGCTGCTGGCGGTGGGGGAGGGCCGACGCGAATCTGGTTGGTGTGCCCAGCTGTTGACGGCCACCCGGCGATCGAGCGACTTCACCGCCGCGCCCGCCCGCGGGCTGACGTTGGTCGGCGTCGACTATCCAGCCGACGATCAGTTGGAGTCGCGGATCACGATCACCCGCGACCTTCGTTCGGCCGACGAGATCGGCCGGTAACTAGGCCGGTGGCGGGGGCGGTGCGAGCCGGCCCGCAACGAAGTCGGCGGCCTCGTTGACCATGCCCGCGCTGAGGTAGGCCTTGGCCAGGTGATCGGACCAGTTGTTCTCCCACGTATTGGGGTCGGCCGGGTTGCACACCGGGTCTGCGCCATGGCACATCTCGATGGTTCTCTCGCGATAGACCGGATTGAAGGCCCCGATGGGCCCGGCCCACGCGCTGCCGTTGCCGAACAGTGCGACTCCGGCGATGTGCTGCTCCATCTCACCCGGCAGCGGGTTCTTGAAACCGAAGAACGAGAAGGGCAGAGCCAGAACCACGTCGGTGACGGCGGCGCCAAGCGAGTACCCGCCGAGCACGATGCGCGTATTGGGGCAGCTCGCTGCGGTGCTCTGAATGCGCTGGCTCATGTCGTTGGCGCCGATGTCGATCTCGCTGTCGGCGGGGTAGCGCACCGCGTAGAGATTGACGTTCTTGCCCGTCTTCTTCCGAAGGTCACTGACGAAGGCGTTCCCGATTTGGCCGGGGCCTGCCGGCTCGGTCCGGCCGCGGGCGAAGATCACCTCGACGTCGGGGCACGCCGCGGCCGACGCCGACGGGGCGCCACCAGGGGTGACCGCGGGTACGAGCAACAGACTGGCCGCGGTCATTACGGAGACTGCCACGCTGATGATGAACCTGTGAATACGCCGTGAGGTCACGAAGGCGATGCTAGCCGAACTAATTGTCGCTTTCGTCGGCATTGCGTGGTGCACCCGTTACGGGGAGCACGCGGACGCGGGTCAGATCTTGCCCATGGCGAACTCGACTGCCGAATTCACGCCGCCGCCCGCAACGTACGCGAGCTGAAGATGGGACAGGGCGAAGGGGCCGCCGGAGCAGATGGGATCGCCCGGATTGCACACGTCGATGAACTTCCCTGCGAATGCGGGACCGGGCGCGAGGGGGACGTCGAGCAGCCGGCTGGCGTTGCCGAAGAGCACGACCGCGGCGATCCGGTCGTCGACACCCGGCGGCAGCGGATCGTTGAGCACCCGGTTGGTGACACCTGCGCCCAGTGAATAGCCGCCGACGATGATCCGGGTGTTCGGGCACCGGCTGGCGAAGGACTCGAGCTGGCCGGTCAGGTCGTCGACGCCGGGCGCGATGTCCTGGTGCGCGGGGTAGTTCACCGCCGACGCCGCGATGTCGCGACCGGTCCTGTCGCGCAGCCCCTGGACGAATGCGTCGCCGACCTGTCCAAGGCCCGGGGGTTCGTCGGTGCCGCGGGCGAACAGGACCTGCACGTCTGGGCATGGCGCGGCCGCGGCCACGGGGGCGGTGCCGGTGACCGCTGCGGCCACAGCCAGAGTCGACAAGGCCGGCACGAGGACGCGGCGGCAGAACCTACTGAACACGGATGCGGTCACGCTGGAGATTATCCGTTGCACCTGCGAGTTCGTTACAGCAGACCTGCGACGAAGTTGGCTGCGGCGTTGGTCGGACCGCCCGCGTAGGCCTTGTGCGCGGCAACGCTTTCACCGTCGGTCTGGCAGATCGGGTCGCCCCCGTTGCACAGATCGATGGACCGGCCACCCCACACCGGGCTCGAGGTCAAGGGCAAACCCAGCTTGGCGGAGGGGTTGCCGAAGACGGCGATGGCGGCGACGTGATCGGGCGCGTTCGGCGGCAGCGGGTTGTTGAACCCGATCGCCGGAACCGGCACCGCACTGATCACGTCGATCACCGCGGCACCCTGCGAGTAACCGCCGAGCACCAGACGGGTGTCGGGGCAGGCGCCGATCATGTACTGGATGTGGCCACTGGCGTCGTTGGCGCCGTCGGCGGCCGCCAGGAAGTCGTAGGTGGCGGGGTAGTTGACGGCGTAGGTGCCGACCGAGCGGCCACCGACCTTGCTGCGCAACGCATCGACGAACGCTCCGCCGGGCAGTCCCAGCCCTGCAGATTCGCTGGTACCGCGGGCAAAGACCACCTGGATGGCGGGGCAATCGTCGGCCGATGCGGTCGGGAGGACGGCGGACGAGACGACGGGAGCAACGACGGCGGCGCAGGCCGTCACGACGGCGAGGGCGGAGCGTCGAACAAGATCAAGAGCCACGCCGAATGATAACGCGTAAACGAGCTAAACAAGTCCCGCCACGTAGTTTGCGGCCTGTTGCGCCAGGCCCGCGGTCACGTAATCGCTATGGGCGAACGGATTGCGGCCCCGCGAACAAATGGGGTCACCGTCCTTGCACAGGTCGATGGCCCTGCCGCCGAAGACCGACGAGGTGATCGGGTTGCTGAACTTGGTCGCGGGGTTGCCGAACACCGCCACCGCCGCGATGGAGGGAAGGAGACCGCTCGGCAACGGGGGCGCCGACCCGATGTCACCGATCTTGTTGCCAAGCGGCGGAATACCGGCCAGCATGTCGACCACGGCGGCGCCCTGCGAGTAGCCGCCGAGCACGATCCGGGTGGACGGGCACTGCTGCGTCAGGGTCGCGATGTAGTTGGTGGCGTCCGCCGCGCCGTCGGCCGCGGCGAGGAAGTCATACGAGGCCGGGTAGTTCACCGCATACGTGGTGAGGCTGCGGCCACCGATCAGTCCGCTGAGGGCGCCGGAGAATGCGTCACCGACGCGTCCGAGGCCCGGCGTGTCGTCGGTACCGCGCGCGAACACGACCGCGACGTCGGAGCACGGCTCGGCCGTCGCCGGTGGGGCGATGGCCAGCATCGTGGCCGTACAGACCAGGGCCGAGGTGATCGCGGCCAGCCGGGCCGACATCTTCTTCAAGGTCACCTAGGCATCTTGGCATACCGCGATCAGCTACGACCAACCGTTTGCTCAGTGTGCGGCTCGGCGGCCGGGTCATCCGGAAGGGCGGACAGCCGGACCTGCTCGGCGCGGTCGCCAAGGCGCGCCAAGGTGAGTCCACCGAGGACGACCACCCCGCCGATGGCCTGGCTGACCGAGATCGCCTCGCCTAGGAGCGCCCATGCCGTGAGTACGGCGAACAGCACCTCGGCGAGCCCGACCAGCGAGGCAAACCGTGGCTTCAGTCTGGCGATCCCCATGATGCCGAGCGTGTACGCGATGGCGGTCGGGACGACAGCCAGGGCTAGCACCGGAACCAGCCACGACGTCGTCCACCCCGCGACGACGACGTCATGTGTAGCGAAGGTCAGCGGAAGAATTCCCGACACACCGAGCAACGCGACCGAGCCGGCCCCCACGATCAGACCGCCGGCGGCCAGGGTGATGGAGTTCAGCCCGGTGCCGTCCGTGGTGACCTTGTCGGCCATCATGAAGTAGCACGCCGCACAGATTGCCGCGGCCAGGCCCCAGCCGATTCCGACGAGGTTGACGTGGGCGCCCGACACGACGTCGAGAACCAGGACGATGCCGACGACGGCAAGGGCGACCCCGGTCAACACGAGGTTGCTGGGCCGACGACGGGTGGTCGCCCACAGCCAGCCCACGACGAGTACGGGGGCCGTGTATTCGAGCAGTAATGCGACGCCGACCGTCAGGTGCGAAATGGCGTTGAAGTAGCACAGTTGGGCGCCCGCAATGGGGATCAGCCCATAGGCCACGACGGTCTTGGCGTGCTGCAGCGCTTCGCGAACCCAGCCAGGGTTCATGATGGTGGCGAAGATCGCCATCACCAGGGCGCCACCGGCCAGCCGTGCGGTGACGGCGGCGATGGGGCTCCAGCCCGTTTCCATCAGCGACTTGGCCAGCGGCCCGGACGTCCCGAAGGTGAAGGCCGATGCGACCGCGAAGAGCAAGCCGAGCCGGAAGTGGTCGCCTGCAGCCCGCTGATCTGGCGTGGTCGTGGCCGTCACCGAGCACCTCCTGGCATGTAATGAGTAAAATCGATGTTGGTCATGACGCTAGCGCTGAAGGGAGTCATGAGTCAAATGATTTTTACTCATGACACGGAGCTCACCTTGAAGGCTTCTTGTGTCCTGATCAACACCGACCGCGTCGACGGCGAACACCTCGGCGACATGGAGGCGCTGGACGGCTACCTCGACGGATTCGGCTGGACGGGCCGCCGCGACAAGGACGCCGCCGAGTTGGACTCCGTGCACCGGCTGCGGGAGCGGCTGGGCAGGATCTGGGACGTGGCCGACGACGAGGAGCGCGCGGTCGCTGCGGTCAACGCGCTACTGAGCGACACCCGCGCCATGCCGTGGCTCACCCGACACCCGGAGCAGCCGGAATGGCACCTGCACCTCGCCTCGATCCACGATCCGCTCTGGCAGCGGATGGGCGCCGAGATGGCGATGGCATTGGCAGACCTCATCCGCGCCGGGGAGCTGCGCAGGCTCAAGATCTGTGCGGCACCGGACTGTGATGCCGTCCTGATCGATCTGTCCCGCAACCGATCCCGGATGTTCTGCGACACCGGCAACTGTGGTAACCGGCAGCACGTGGCGGCGTACCGGGAGCGGCGGGCGAGTAGCTAGGGTGTTCACGGCAGGTAGAAGCCGCGGATGCGGTGGTACCGACCGCGGCCGAGTAACGCGTTCGCCGCCTCGAGGCCGGACATCACCGCGGCCTCGATACAGCCGGCGTTGATTCCCGAATCGGTCCAGTCACCCGCCAAAAACAGGTTGTCGTAACCACTTTCATCGGGCCGCAGGCGATGTTTGTCGGAGCCTGGGACGGATTGCACATAGCGATCCGAAGGGTCGATGTTCACGCTGACGTGCTGCGTTGCCATCGCGGACCGGCCGCGCTGGCCGTTGACACCGCTGAGCAGGTGCCAGGCGAAGCCTTGCTCAGCGGTGGCGCGTGGGAAGTACAGGCCGAGGTGGCGATCGAGGTGTTGCGTCGCTTCCGTATGCACCTGCTCGTGAAGGCGACGGACGTATTCGGTGCTGTCCTCGGTCGTCGGCCAGGGGGCTCGAAGGCTGCCGCAGAAGTACGCAACGGTGCCCGGGAGATCGCCATCCGGCCAGTCCTCGGCCCATAGCGTCTGCGGCATCGATGCCCAGGTCTCGAACGGCGGGAGGTAGGCGCTGATCGTGGCCCCGGGGTGATCCCATCCCAGAGATGGCTCATCGGGTCGCAGCCAGATCTGGAACGCCTGTGTCGCGACGGTGCGTACGTGCGTGGTCATATCGCGCCATTCGGGTCGGTCAGCGATGAGTTCGGCCGCGACGATGGGGATCATCCCCAGCGAAACAGCGAGAATGACGTGGTCGTAGTCGACGCCGAGGCGCAGCACTCGAGCTTCAGCGTCACTGTGCTCGTTGAAATGCGATTCCAGGGCGTCCAATCCTGATTTTGGTTCGATCTGGTCAGCGAGCGGCGCATTCGGGAAGACGGGAAGACCACGCACTGCCGTCAACGGCTCGTAGTGGTCGAGGCCCTCGGCGAGCCTGACCTGGCGCCCCATGGTGATGGTGTCGATCGTCTGGCGGCGGGCGTCGAGGTGCAGAGCGTCGAGGCGATGGAAGAACTCGAACTCGACGCCTCGGCGGCGCAAAGCCTGATAAAGCGGAGCGATCACGATGTCACCCATGCCGGCTGTCATCTTCCAGAAGATTGCGCCCTTGTACTCGAAGAGGACGACGCCGATGAGGAAGATCATCAAACCGGCTGCCACCGCGGGCCGCTCCGGGTTGGCATCCTCGTAGCCAAACACCAGGTCGTAAAGGCCCCGTACCAAAGGGGAGTCGAGCACATCTGGATGACCGCCGTGACGCAGAATCCACTGGCCGAAGTCTTCGTCGTTGATCGCCCTGAACCCCCGCGCATGGGTGACCAGGTTGTCTGCGACGACTCCGCGGACGACGGCTGCGACAAGCGATATCAGCAGCCAAGCTCGTTTGTGGTCAAGGCGGTTCTCGTACTCGATCGCATTACGGATTGCATCGAGGGCACGTTCGAGCGCATCCGTCGGTGCGCCCTGGGCGAGGCCCGGGTCAGTTACCGCGAGGAGTGCAGCGAGCACTCCTCGCTGCACCATATCGATTGCCAATGACGCCGGTGTCCGTGGCGGCTCAGCCGACGTGGATAGGAGTAGGCCGCCCGGCGCGGCGGCGCGCAAGGAGTCGGTGAACGAGATGACGAGTTTGAGTGCCCTCTCGATGAATTCGATGGCCGTGAGCTCACGTCCCGCGGCTTCCGGTTCGCCCGGGGTCAGGTCGTTTCGGGGATGCGTGCCGAGCCAGGTCACCCAATCGCTGCCCCACCGGTCGGCCAAGCCGGGATTTTCGGCCGGAACTATCGCCTGATCCCAGGTTCGTATGGGTGAAGCTGGATCCGTTGTACCTCTGTCGAGTTCGGCGTAGCACTCGCGAATCAATCGGAAGGCGTTCTCGTAGCATCCGAGCCAGACGTGCAAACCGTGTTCCTCAATCCGGCCGTGCTCGCCACGGCTGGATGCCCCCTTGCCGCCCAGGCGCCAGCCGCGCTGGTACACCGTGATCGACTCGAAGCGATCCCGCCAGCCTGGCTCGCTAAGCCGCCAGGCCGCACTCAGCCCCGCCATGCCGCCGCCGAGGACCGCTACCTTCCCGTCGGGCCGCCTCACCCCAGCAATGTCCGTGCGCGCGTCAACTCGGGCCAGGTGCTCTGGTGGGGGAAGCGGCTCAAGGCTTCGAACAACGCGTGCCTCGCAGGCTCACCGGACAACTCGAAATCATCTGCAGCGACGCGTAACTCAAAGATCCACGCCTCCTGTCGGCGTGCTAGCTCAAGTGCCGCACGCAGGTCTGCGCGACGCAGCTCGACGTCATCGGTGGTGTGGGAGCGGAGTCGCACCAACTCGGCATCGTAGAAATGCATCCCGGTCTCGTCTGCCAAATCCAATGCGATTTGCAAACGCATACGTGCTTCGTCGGGCTCGTTCGCCGCGATCAACATTCGTGCCAGTACCGCGTCGTAGAACGTGATGAGTGCGATTACGCCTAGAGCACGAAACGTATCGATGAATCCGGTCATGGTTGCGATCTGCGCCGGTAATGTGGCTGCGTCACCACCCCTCTCGGCCAGTGAAGATATCGCGCTGACCATTTCGCGTTGTGCCGCTCCGATGAGGGCCCACGAATCGAAGCCATGTTGTTCACCAAGCTTGCCCACGTCAATGGCGACTTCATTGGCACGGCCGAGCTGGCCTGCCTCGATTCGTATCAAGACTTCGATCTGCCGCGTGTAGGCCAGGCTGAATGCGCCCTGCGGAAAGGGGAGTCGTTCGCATCGCTGTTCTGCGCTGGCTAGGTCGGCCTCCACCCCGCCCAAGTCTCCCTCGACGTAGCGGGCCAACGCGAGGTGTGTGTACAGCCCCGCCGTTGTGTCGTTCGGCATGAAGAGCATTGTGTCCAGCTCGCGCATGGCCTCTTCGCTCAACGAGTTTGCCGCCATTTCGAGTTTCGCCCGCGAGTAACCGAAGTCGCCGCGGTACCAAGCCAACATCCCCAACGCGAAGTCGTTGACAGGCAGGAACCCTGCTCGTGTGCCCGTTAGGTTCACGCGGATCGACTGGACCAACCGTTCCGCACGGTCAAGGTCCGCACGCATCGTGTAATACGGGTACAGCGACATCACCGTCGAAAAGACATCGTCGTCACGTAAGTCGCTACCGCACAGTTGAAGACAACGTTCGAAGTCAGCCGCGACATTGGGGCTCGAAACCCCTTCAGCCGCCTGTGCCAAGAAGGCGCGTCGCAGTCGAAGCGAGATTTCCTGCTGGTCGCGCTCGGCGCCTGGTGCCGCACGCTCGGCCTGGGATACCGCATAGGTCAGGTAGGTCCGGGCTTCGCCGAGTGCGCCTCGCTGCCCGGCATTCGCCGATGCTTGCCCGTAGGCCGATGCCGCCTCGGTGTACCGTTCCGCCCGCTCGTAGTGGCGGGCGATCAAGGGCCAGTCGGGGTTTCCGTCTGTGGCCGCCGACGCCAAAGCATCCGCAATGCGGCTGTGTTGCAGGAGGCGAAGACTCGGCGGAGACAGCTCCGCCGCCACCTCGCGAAGCAGCTCGTGACGGAATCTCCAGCTGTCCTGGTCGAGCGGTTCGAGCACCCGGCCGTTTGAAAGCTGCTGAATCACTTGGTCGACTTCGTCTTCACTCAAGTCGACGACCGATAACAGCAAGCTCCGCTCGATTCGACTGCCGATGATGGCTGCGGCCTCGACGACCTGTACGGCGTTCTTGCTGGAACGAAGCCGCGCGAACAAGGCCTCGTAGAGTGAATCTGGCACCCCAACCGAGTTGGACTCGTCAGTTGGATGTTCTTTGAGCTTTGTCACTACTTCTTCGATGTAGAGCGGGACGCCGTCACACCGACGGCGGACCGCCCGTTGGTCATCCGGCGTCACCTCGGGGTAGAGGGCAACGATCAGATCGTCGGTCTCATCGTCGGTCAACGGCTTCAATTCGAAGGCCTCGACCTGCGAGCTGTCGGTCAACGGCACTTGCTCGCGACTGGTCATCACGATGAGCACGTGACCGCCCAGATCGGCGCGCATGAGGGATTGCAGGACTTCGATGCTGTCCTCATCGAACCAATGCATGTCTTCGACGAGCACCAGCGCCGGCGCATCGTGCACACACGCAAGGAGGTAATCGTGCACCGCGCCAGCGATCTGCCCGTACAACTTGCGGCCTTCGGCGTGGACGGGTCGATACCCGCTCCGCGGATCGATGCCGAGCACAGGAGCCAACAAGGGAATCAGGGCGGAGGATTCGAGCGAACGTTCCTCGAC
This sequence comes from Mycobacterium sp. URHB0044, assembly GCF_000620625.1. GTDB lineage: Bacteria > Actinomycetota > Actinomycetes > Mycobacteriales > Mycobacteriaceae > Mycobacterium. The sequence goes on from NZ_JIAW01000012.1 coordinate 192,378, forward strand.
CTCGCGCTCGAGATATCGAAGGCGCTCAGCGGGGTCGGACGTGCGGCCGATGCCACACTGGCGTTCCAGCAACCTGCGGATCGGACGCAAGCCGACGTCGGTGTGAAACGGCGAGCCGATCAGCTGCAGGACGATCGCATGGGATCGCTCAGCCATGTCGACGGCCGACCATGCGAGCCGACTCTTGCCGATGCCAGCGTCACCAACGAACGCCACTCCGGGCCGGTCCAACCTGCCGACCTGTGCGCGAGCCCAACATTGCTCGATGTACGCGAACTCCGGATGCCGGCCCACCAACGGGCCGAATGTCATTCGGGTGACGTCACGTTCGGCGACTACGAGGAAGTGGCGCACCGGATCGTCCACACCCTTGACGGACTTGGGGAGCCGGGCCGCCAGTTCGAAACTGTCTCGGATGAGCGGTTCAATCGAGTCCGACACCGCAACGGTTCCTGGTTCGGCCAGGCTGCACATCCGTGCCGCCATGTTCGCCGCGAGCCCGTACACGTCGTCTTGGGCGGTGTCCAAATACACGATTCCGCGGTGGATCCCAACGCGAACGTTGATCTCGAAACCGAATCGACGCCGCACGCGCGCGCTGAGGGTCGCAATTTCCCGAGTGATGTCCAACCCGACCTGCACTGAGCGCTGAACGTCGTCCTCGTGCGCTTGCGGATGACCGAAGAAGGCCAGCAGCCCGTCACCCTTGGTCGATCCGATGTGGCCCTCATAGCGATTGACGATCCGAATGACGTCGTCGCGGTAGCGCCCTACTACGGTGCGATATGTTTCGGGCTCGATTCGGGTGGACAGTGCGGTCGAATCAACGAGGTCCGCGAAAAGAATTGTCAATCGTCGGATTTCGCCGTGATCTGCAGGCGCCGCGAGCAGATCCTCGGCATCAGCATTGTTGCGGTCCACGGCCAGTACTTGGCCGGCGAGAAGGTCTGCGGTGAACCGATCGCCCTTGGCTAGGGCTGCCAGTGCACGATCGAGCAGTTCGTCGACGCCTGCTGGTTTGTCGTGTTGGCTCACAGCGCGATCGCGACGGGGAAATTCAGGACTTGAGGCGGCGTGGCGCCGGGAACGCTGATTTCCACGCTGCCGATGTATAGCCCGCTTGCGAGCCCTGCCGAATTGACGACGAGGGTGAATTCGTTCTTGCCGGCCTTCAACACGCCGCCAGTAGGCTCGAAACTGACTCGGTAGCTCGCGACGGGAGGAAGAGTCGGGGGTCCCCCCAACTTCAAGGTGACGAGCGTAAGCACGCGGTCGTTGATCGGATCCACTTGTCCTGCGGCCAAGGTGAATAACTCCTTGACCACCGGGTTTGCGTATTGAGCCGGACCGGCAGCTACCGTCTGCACGATCTCCGCTCCTCGCAGCAACGCGATGTTCGCGAGTTTGATCGCGGACTGTGTCCACTGGTTCTGTTTGAAGGCGTTCTTGTCGACCTGATCTGCGGCTTCGGAGACGACCGTCGCGGCATCCTTGATGGCTCTGCCTACGACTGTGGCGACGTGGTCGGCGAGGATGAGCACGCCCTTTGTGGGCTCCACCTCGAGCGCCGTCTGGCCGATCTCGATCCCGCCGGTGGCTGCGATCTTGGCGAGCTCGGTCATCGACTTGATGGCATCCCCGGCGGTATAGGTAATCGGCTGGTTCGGGACTTGCTTGTTGATCTTCTTGAACGCGTCGACCGCCACTTTTTGCGACTCGTCGATGATCTTGTTGGCGTCGTCCGCAAACGCCTTGGCGATGTCCTTCGGATCGTCCATTAGGGATTGCCCGGCGTTACGTTGTCTTCGGCGGTGTCGTAGACCTTCAGCCAGAATTCGTTGGCATTCGTGCCAGCGTTCTTGGTGACGATATCCACGTCCGTGTGTGACATCCCATCCATCCAGCGTTTCCCAAGGTCTCCGAGTACGTTGGCCGTACGTGCGATGAGGTCCTTGGTAAGCATCACGGTATCTTCCACGGTGTCCTGGAAATTCGGTGGCAGCGTGGCCTTCTTCGGATCGGTCATGTCGTCCTTCCTAGGCGTCGGTGTAGGTCTTCGCGTCGTACGGCGACCGGCGGAACGGTTGGAACGTCGGCGGGGGGACGGGATTCTGCATGTACCTTCGAGCGGTGCCGGCCAGCATTTCGTGAGCCTGGCTGCCCCATCCGAGTAGACAGGCCAACGCCGCAGTGGCCGTCGGGCTGAGCCCGCTGACCCTTTCCAGCTTGCTGGTGCGTACCCGAACGCCGGTGACTTGGCCGGGAATAGGGGTGATCCAGATGTAGCCGCTGTCGACCTCGACCAGCCCGGTGTCGTTGTCTCGTGTCGAATCGATGTCGTAGTTGATGTAAATCGAGCCGTCCGCTTGCTTCGCCTTCCAGAAGACCAGTGCTGTGTCCAGGAAGTACTCCTTGCACTCCGCGCTGATCCGCTCCGACACCCGAGTTGCGCCGTTCTGGTCGTGGGGATCCGTCTGTGCCGTCATGTGACAGAAGAATGTGCAGCACTCGTGCCAGTTGATCGGTTCGACGATTTTCGCGATGTCTGCGACAGTCAAGTCGTCGTCCGTGGCGTCGGTGGTGACAAAGGCGCAGTACTGACCATTCACCTTTTTGAGCGCCCCGAAGCACGACATGGATCGTTCGGCAAACTGCGCGCCGACAGCTTCGGCCGCGTACGAGAGCCACGTCTGTCGGTTATTGATATCCGGAACGACTCTCTCGAGTGCCACGGCGGCCTCGGCTTCGTTTTCCGACGTCCAGGACTTGAGGGATGGCCCGACGATGCTGAAGGCATCGGTGTCTTCTTCTGTTCCGCCGCGACCCGTTGCCGAGTAGATCTTCTTCAGGATGACCGCGGCGTACACCGCTCTCGCCAAAACGGGATCACGGTCGTTTTGCTCTTTCTCCGCGCCCCGAAGTTCGGCCAGCGCACGGTTGAGATCCGGAAACACGACACGGCTGCGTCCGCAGAGCACCGGTGGCCTGTTGAGAAATTTGGCGAGTTCGGCGTACCAGCCGTGTTGACCGAACCCCGTGGTGCCCGGAAGAAACTTCCCAACCATGTCGATGAGGTCACTCGCTGCCGCCGCATCGTCGCCGTCGGCGCCGTCCTTCAGTCGCTTCTTAGCAGCACTAACTTCCTGGTCGATTGCACCGAAAAGGGCCAGTTGAGAATGAAGTTTCGACATGCCCCCGCCTCCCGTCGCTGGCGGTCATAGCATACCGTTGTGCGCTCGAAAGGCGGGGGGAACGATGGGGAGCGATTCGTGAATGAGCGGGGCATCGGCGACGACGGCGCAATTTCCGACATCCCGTGGGCCGCGGTGTTCGACCCGGCGATCAACGTACGTGCCTTGGGCGAGATTCAGGCACGTGGTTTCAAAGCCGCGACAGAACTCGTTGATCGATTCGTACAGATGAATCAAAGCGACAACGCGAGCTGCTCGACGGCGACGTCCAGTCCTGAGGTCGAGGCCGCCGAAACGCGCGATGCCACAACGATTCCGGATGTGCAGCGGTTGCTGGAATCATGGAAGGGCGTCGTCGCCCAAGTCACGCAATCACTTCGCGGGGTAGGAGATACGTCGAGTCAGAGCGGAACCGCCACATTCGACCTGATGAACGACACCGCGAGCGGTCACATTGCGCTCGTTGCAACGGAGTCAGGCGCTGTCTCCACCGAGGTGTGGCTGCACAACAGCGGCGCGACGGATCTGGGTAAGGTGCGCCTTCGGTGCAGCGATCTGCTCGCCCACGACGGCACGGTGATTGCCGCCCAGATGGTGCGCTTCGAACCGGATGTCGTCCCGATGCCTGCACGGTGTAGTCGAGGCGTGACCATGGAAATCGACGTCGCTGAGGGCCTTCCTCCGGCCTGCTACCGCGGGACGCTGCTCGCCGACGGTCATCCAGACGTGTGGCTGTCGATCGTGCTGACGATCAAACCGCAGCTACCATGACGAGCACCGCCGACCGAGCTGACTCGATCTTCGAAGTCGAAGGCCGACTGCGCGAGGTCGGGAAAGTCGTTCGCCGCTCCATGCTCGACGCGATGCCCGACGGCGAACCAGCACAATGGCTCTATGGGCCGATGCGCGACTATCCGTCGCGACCCGGCAAGGCCTTGCGGCCGGCGCTGTGCCTGTCTGCAGGTCGCGCATTCGGTGCGGAACCGGATGATCTGCTCGGGATCGCCGTCGCTATTGAATTGCTGCACAATGCATTTCTCGTACACGATGACATCGCGGACGGTAGCGAGATGCGGCGTGGTCGACCGACACTCGCAGCGACACACGGAATGGCCGCGGCACTGAACGCCGGTGATGGACTCGCGATCGTGGCCGGACAGGTATTGCGAAGGGCGACACGTCGGCTCGACCGTGACCTCGCCGACCTCGTATGGGGCGAATTCGACACCATGGCCATGCGCACTCTCGAAGGGCAGGCGACCGAAGTCGGTTGGCAGCTCGACAATGTCGAGGATTTGGGACCCGAAGACTACCTCGAGCTGATCATGCACAAGACGTGCTGGTATACCACCATTCATCCATTGCGGGTCGGCGCGATGGTGGGTTCAGGAGGGACGGCGGAGCTTGGTCCGCTGGTGCGGTTCGGCTTTCACTTCGGAGCGGCCTTCCAGATTCGCGACGATCTGCTGAATCTAGTTGGAGACGAGCACACCTACGGCAAGGAGATCCTCGGCGATCTGTACGAAGGCAAACGGACGCTCACACTGGTGCATCTGATGGCGACTGCGAAGGGGACCGACCGCGTGTTGGTGAGCGACTACCTACGCCGCACCAGGACCGAGCGGTCGGAGGACCTCGTTCGCTCGGTGCGCCGGCTGATGGACGACTACGGCAGCATCGGGTTCACCCGCGAATACGCCGAGGGCATCCTGTTGGTTGCCGAGGAGTACTTCGAGCAGGCGTTCGCCGACGCCCAGGCGGGACCGGACCTCGACTTCCTGCGCTCGCTGGTGCCTTACGTCTGGGCGCGGTGGCGCTGAATCGGTGATCGGTAGGTCGGTCGGGCGCGGTTAGGCTCGACGTCGGGGGAAATCATGTCTGACCAACCGAGGACCCGGCTCGCCAGCTGTGGTCACCGCTTCCTGATGCGTCGCATGGAACATGCCTTGGTGCGCAGGAACATTGCGATGCACGACGATCCTCTGCGCGCGCAATCATTGTCGTTGTTGGCGGGGTCCGTCCTCGCGGTCATCGGCGTCGCCGCGTGTGCGATCCTGGCCTTCGCCAGGCCCCAGGGCACGCTCGGAACCGCCCCGATCGTGATGGCCCGAGAGTCGGGAGCGCTGTACGTCCGCGTCGACGACATCCTGCACCCGGTCCCGAACTTGGCGTCAGCCCGCCTGATCGCCCGGTCGGCCGTCACCCCCACCCTGGTGGGCGAGGCTGCCATCGCCAAAGCCAGACACGGGCCCTCGATGGGCATCCCGGGGGCGCCCGCAACGATCGGAACGCCATTGGCCGGGCCGTCGTGGATGGTCTGCGACACCGACCGCACCGTCGTGATCGTCGGCGCAGAATCCGCGGCCACCGACCGGCTCGACGGGTCGCGCAGCGTGCTCGTCACCCCGCGAGGCGAAGGCCCTGCGTCGACGTATCTGCTCTACGACGGCAGCCGAGCTGAAGTGGACCTGCGCAACCAGGCGGTGGTGCGCGCCTTGCGACTGGAAGGTGTTGCGCCGAAGCCCGTTTCGCGAGCGCTCCTCGACTCGCTGCCGGAAGTTCGGCCGATCGCCGCGCCGCCCATCGCGGGCGTCGGCACCGCCGGGCCGCCGTCGCTGGACGGAATTCCGGTCGGGGCCGTCGTGCGGGTGGTTCGCGCCGAATCGACCGACTACTACGCCGTTGTCCGCGACGGCGTCCAGCGGATCGGCGAGGTGGCCGCCGATCTGATCAGATTCACTTACCCGGGCGGTCTCGACGAGGTCCCGTCCCTCGCACCGTCGGCGATCGCGCGAACCCGCATCGTGCAGGCATTGTCGGTCGAGGACCTTCCCCAGCGTGCCCGCGAACCGGTCGGGGCAGACGGTCCGGGTGCGGTCTGCGTGCACTGGCAGTCCGATCCCGCCGACAAACCTGCGCACAGCGCGGTGCTGACCGGCGAGCTGCCCGTCGCCGGGGACCGGTTGGCAAGCCTCGCCCGGGCCGACGGCGGAGGACCCAACGTCGATGCCGTGGCCGTCCCGGCGGGCCGCTCCATCGACGTCCGGGCGGCGTCGATCGCCGGGGACGACGGCGCGACGGGGCCGCGGTATCTCGTCAGCGATCTTGGTGTGCGCTACGGCATTCACGACGACGAGGCCGCCACGCACCTCGGCCTGACGGGCCCGCCCGCTCCCGCGCCGTGGCCCGTCCTCGCAGCCTTGCCACGCGGTCCGGAGCTCAGCGCCGACGCGGCGCTAGTCGTGCGGGATGGGCCGTCCACGCCGTCGTAGGCGCGCAGCCGAGATCGACGCCAGCGCCGCGCCCGCCACGCACACCGCAGCACCGCCGAACGCGACACGCCGGGACAACGGGTCCGGGCGGCGCACCTCCGCCGTCGGGGCTGCGGGCCCTGCGGACGTCGGGACGGATGGTGGGGTGCCGGGACCGCCGGTGCTGATCGCGGCCAGGACGTCGACCACTCCGTGGCCGACTCGCGGATCCCACCCCGCCGCCGGAGCGTGGGCGGTGTCCTCGATGCGTTGCATCACCTGCCGCGCCGAGAGCTGCGGTTCGCGCGACCGTATCAACGCCGCCACGCCGGTGACGACCGGCGCGGCATAGCTAGTGCCCGAAATCCGCTCTGGCTCAGAGGAACCCGGCGGGCTGTCGATCAGACCCTCCCCATCGGGATCCAGCGAGACGACCGACTCGCCGGGCGCGGCCACGTCGACCCAAGGCCCGGCCATGCTGAACGTCGACGGGCGGCCGTCCAGATCGACCGACCCGACCGTCAGGACGTAGTCGTCGTACCAGGAGGGACTGACCACGACCTTCACCGCGCCCCAGTCCGGCAGGCCGGGGCGGGAGGGATCCGGCGGCGGGTTCTGCTCACGGCATTGACCGGACCCGCCGACGTTGCCCGCCGCGGCGACGACGACCACGTTCTTGACGTCCACTGCATACGCGAGCGCCGCGCCGAGGGCCCCGTCGCCGATCTCCTCGTCCGCCGATAGGCAGGCGACGGAGGAGACGTTGATGACCGTCGCTCCCGCGTCGGCCGCCGTGCGCACGGCCATCGCGAGTGTTTCGACGTCACCGACACCCGAGCCCGTGGAGTCGACCGACCGTCGGAACCTGTTGCTCGACTGCCGGATGGCCATGATCGTGGCATCGGGTGCGAGTCCGCCGAACTCGTCAACCGCTGCAGCACCGATGATCCCGGCGACTATGGTCCCGTGGCCGTCGCAGTCCTGCGTACCGTCCCCGGTCGACACGTAGTCCCCACCGGGCAACAGATGCGGCAGCAGCCGATGCCGGGACACGCCCGTGTCGATCACCGCCACCGTCTGGCTCGAGCCGCGCGACAGGCGCCAGATGGCCTGCAGGTCAACGTCACTCAGCTGACGTTGCTCGTCGGTGTCCTTGGCTTCGAGCGCCGACTGGCAGGGTTCGTTCTGCTCGGTGGCCTCCCGCGGTGCCGGCGACGCCGGTGGGGGCAACAGTGCGTCGTCGACCGAGGGAGGCATCACCGCGCCCGCCGGCGGTGACGTCAGCCCCGCCACCCAGACCAGGGCGACCGCCGTTGCGAGGCGCAGCACCGAACGGGGCATCAGACGGGCGTTCCGCGCACCATCGCATACACACCGCCGACGAAACAGGCCAGCGGGACGACGGCGACCAGCGCGGCGTACTCGAGTACCTCCAGCGCTCGGACAGCCCCAGCGCTGAGCCGGGGCGGACGGATCAGGCCGAAGCCGATCGCGACGACCGTCGCACTCGCCAGGCTCACCTGGTCTGGCATCCTCGCCACGACGATGCCGAAAGCCGCTAGGGCACTGACCATCCCGGCGAAGACGAGAGCCCAGCGGCGCGTGGCGTCGACGTGCGTGCGAATCCGCAGCAACAATGCGACGGCGAGCACCACCGCGAAGCCGAAACCGGCCGCGGCGGGCACCTCGTGTCGAAGGCACCCCACCGCGACGAGGACCGCGCCGAGCGCGGCACCACCGCTGCACCCCTGGATCAGGCCGGTCAACGCGGCGTGGGCGCGAATCGAGCGTTGGTCATACTCGTCGAGGTCGCGATCAGCGGCCAATCCGGACAGCACGACGGCGGCTCTGCCGGACATCGTCAGCAGGCCGAGAGCGGTGACGGTCAGCACGGCTCCGACCGCCGCGACGGGCATAGCGGTGAGCACAGGTGGCACCGCCGCGACGGCGACAAGGGTCGAGAAGCATGCCGTCGCAATCGGAGTCGGCATCGAGTCATCGGTCCACCGCAGCAAGAGCGCCGAGACGGACGTAGCGGCCACCGCTGCGAGGAAGACGTTCGCAGCACCGGGGCCCGAGGGCACCGCCAGGAAACCCGTCGCGGACGCCAACGATGTGGCGGCGACGCCCGCGGCCGGGCTCGGGACGGTGACGGCCAGGGCTGCGGCGACGCACGCTGCGAGGGCGGCGACGAGCAGATGGATACCCGAATGTCCCGCGCCGCCGATGCACAACGCCGCGGAGCCGACGACCGCCGCCCACGCGGAGACCAGCTCGAACGGGAACGGCCGCCCACCCACTGTCGGTGCCCCCGCGTCGGCGACCGTTCGGCACGGATCCCACCGGCCCACCCCGAGAACCGGCGCGTCCGATGCGGCCAGGACCAGCACATCGCCGTCGTGAACACCGTTCTCGGCCAGGGTGATCGACTCGTCGAGCGACACTCCGGACCTGCGGTCCAGCCGCCAACCCCTCGGCCACTCATCCGATGCTGGTTCGGCCAACTCGACGATGTCCGGCAACAGCGCGGTCAGCGGCGTGCCGGACGGCAGCGCCACGTCGATCATGACCTGTCGGTCGTCCCGCTCGACCTGAATGGATAGCCGACACACCGACATCCGCATCACCCCCCGATAGGTGCCCAGTACCGTCACCGTAACCGAGCTTTGGGGGAGGTCGGCGCGGCAAAATAGTTCGCGCCGCGATGGAACGGAATCGGTTCCTGCTGCGTCCATTCAGGAATGGACTTCGTGCGCGCTTCGCGCCTGCCCGCGCCGTTGGCGGACGACGGCGACATCGTCGTCGACCCTCCACCGGAGGTGCCGCGGGCGGCACCCGCCAACCCACTGAGGTGGCTGCTGCCGGTGGCAATGCTGGTTGCGGCCTCGGGAATGGCGTTGCTGTACTTCACCTCCGGCACCAACCGCAGCCCGATGTTCCTGTTCTTTCCCGTCATGATGGTGGTCTCCATGCTCGGTTCGTTGGCCTACGGGTCGCGCGGCAGCCGCCGGACCGGGGAGCTCGATCAGGATCGACGCGACTATCTGCGGTACCTCGACGCGCTCGACGATGCGGTGGTCGCGACTGCGGAGGCACAGCACCGAGCGCTGCACTGGCGGCACCCCGATCCGGCATCGTTGTGGACGCTGGTCGGCGGGAGGCGGATGTGGGAACGGCGGCCCGACGACGCTGACTTCTGCCATGTTCGCGTCGGACTCGGCACGCTCACCTTGTCCACCAGACTGACGCCACCCGAGTCGAAGCCAGTGGAAACCGTCGATCCGGTGACGACGGACGCGGTGCGCCGTCTGCTCGCGACCCGGTCGACGGTGCCGAATCTGCCCGTCGCCATCGACGTGTGCGCCCAGCCGGCGATAGCACTGGATGGCGACGTCACCGCGGCGCGCGGCCTGGCCAGAGCCATGATCTGCCAGCTGGCGGTGTGGCACGCCCCGGAGTTCGTGAAGATCGTCGCCGTCGTCGGAGAGGCCGCCGCTGCAGAGTGGGACTGGCTGAAATGGCTTCCCCACCATCAAGACCCGCGCGCGTCCGACGGTGCGGGAATGGGCAGGATGACCCATCGCAGCTTGGCCGAGATCGACGTCGCCAGCAGCAAACACGTGGTGGTCCTGGTCGACGGAGGCGATCTGCCGCCCGAGGTGCCTGCCGACGGGGTCACCGTGATCACGATCGGCGCCGCCGACGGCGCGCTGGACGTAAGGCCGCAGCACCCCGATCATCTGACACTGGACGCCGCGGTCTCGTGTGCGCGGCGGCTGGCACCGTTTCGCGTCGGCTCCTCGGCCCCCGATGGCCTGCCCATGGGCCACGACGGTTGGGCGGCGCTGAACGGCCTTGGCGACGTGGATCCCGGCCGCGCGACGACGTGGTGGCGGCCCCGCGGCCGTCGACGCCTGCGCGTGGCGATCGGGATCTCCGACGACGACCAGCCCGTCGAGCTGGACATCAAGGAGGCCGCCCAGCACGGCATGGGTCCGCACGGGTTGTGCGTTGGCGCCACCGGATCCGGCAAGTCGGAGTTCCTGCGCACGTTGGCTCTCGGACTCGTGGCCACCCATCCGCCCGAGGCGTTGAACCTGGTGCTCGTCGACTTCAAAGGAGGCGCAACGTTTCTCGGGTTCGAGCGACTTCGGCACGTGGCGGCCGTCATCACCAACCTGTCGGAGGAGGCGCATCTGGTGGCGCGGATGCGGGACGCCCTCGCCGGTGAGATGACGCGCAGGCAGCAGGCACTGCGTGTGGCCGGAAACTTCGCCAACCTCACCGACTACGAGACCGCGCGGTCGGCGGGCGCCGCGCTGGCCCCGCTACCCGTCCTGTTCATCGTGGTGGACGAGTTCTCCGAACTGCTCAGCCAGCAGCCCGACTTCGCCGACCTGTTCACCGCAATCGGCAGAGTCGGACGCTCGCTCGGAATGCACCTGCTGCTGGCCAGTCAACGACTCGACGAAGGTCGACTGCGCGGACTCGAGAACCACCTGTCGTACCGGATCTGTTTGAAGACCTTCTCCGCGGCCGAATCCCGCGCCGTCCTTGGCACGTCCGATGCCTACGACCTGCCGAACGCTCCCGGAGCGGCGTACCTCAAGACCGCCGACGGCCGACTCGTGCGGTTCCGCACGGCATACGTGTCCGGGCCGGTCACCAGTCCGTCCCGGCCGCTCGACGACCAACGAGCAGTCATGCCAACGTTGTTCACCGCGCGACCCGTTCCGCGCGCGCCGGGCCAGGTTCGATCCGTCCAAACCGCTTCCACGCAGTCGATTCTCGACGCCGTACTCGACGGTCTGGCCGGTCGGGGGACACCTGCGCACCGAGTGTGGTCGCCCCCGCTCGCCGAATCACCCGCCCTGGACACCGTCCTGGCATCGGCGGGGCCGCTTCCACCGCTGGTGCTGCCGATCGGGCTGGTGGACAACCCGTTCGCGCAGCGGCGCGACCCGCTGATCGCCGATACGAGGGGAGCCGGCGGACACGTGGCTGTCGTCGGCGGCCCTCGATCGGGCAAGTCCATCGCACTGGGCACGTTGGTGTTGGCGCTGGCGGCGACGCAACCGCCGTCACGTGTGCAGGTTTACGGCCTGGACTTCGGGGGCGGGGTGCTCGCCGCGATGCAGGTGCTTCCTCACGTCGGCGCGGTTGCCGGGCGTTTCGAGACCGCGTTGGTCCGCCGCATCGTCGGTCAGGTCCACGGCCTCGTCCAGGCCAGAGAGACCCGGTTGCGCCGCGACGGGGCAGACGCAGGCTTCGACGACGGCTACGGCGACGTGTTCCTGGTCATCGACGGTTGGGTAGCCGTCCGGCAGGACTTCGACGGGCTCGAGGAAGCCATCACGGCCCTGGCCGCCAGGGCATTGGCCGTCGGCGTGCACGTCGTGGTCTCTGCTTCCCGCTGGGTCGAGATCCGTCCCGCACTCAAGGACCAGCTGGGCACCAGAATCGAACTGCGGCTTGGCGATCCGGCGGACTCGGAGATGGACCGCCGACGAGCCCGTCTCCTCGCTGACAGACCGCCCGGCCGCGGACTCACGCGCGACGGCCTCGAGACCGTGATCGCCCTCCCTCGACTGGACGGCAGCTCATCCGACGTCGGGCTGGATGCCGCAATGCGGGCCGTCGCCGAACTCCTGCGCAACTGCGTCCCGGGCGTTGCGGCGCCACCCGTCGAGCTGCTCCCGACGAAGGTGCGCCGCGAAGCCGTGGCCGCCGCCGCTCCCGACGTTCGGCCATCCACCACCGTATTGATCGGCCTCGCCGAAGACGACCTGCGTCCCGTCGCGCTCGACTTCGGTGCGCAGTCACACCTCATCGTGCTCGGCGAAACGGAATGCGGAAAGACGACGACGCTGCGCACCCTGTGTGAGGAGATCATCCGGACCAACGACGCGGACTGCGCGCAGCTCCTCATCGCCGATCCTCGCCGGTCGCTTCTGGGCGTCGTCGAATCGGATCACCTCGCCGGTTACGCGATGTCCGCCGCCATGGCCGAGACGCACGTAGCAGCCCTCGCAAGGACATTGCAGGCGCGCATGCCGGGACCGGAGGTCAGCCAACGGCAACTACGCGACCGGTCATGGTGGTCGGGTCCCGAGATGTACGTCATCGTCGACGATTACGACCTGGTGGCCGAGTCCGCCTCCAACCCACTCGCCGGGTTGATCGATCTGCTGCCGCATGCCCGTGATCTCGGCCTGCACGTCGTGGTGGCGCGTCGGTCGGGCGGTGCCGCCAGGGCGATGTTCGATCCGTTCCTGGCCCGGTTGCGTGACCTCGGATGCATGGGACTGACGATGAGCGCCGGTCCGGACGAGGGCGTGCTGCTCGGCTCGGTACGCCCGACGGCGCAGCCGCCCGGACGCGGCACGCTGACTCGGCGTGGGCAGCCGAACCGGGTGATCCAGGTGTCGTGGACGGATCCGCCGTGACGGGTTCCGATGCCGTGCTGGTCGTCGGACCGGCCGAGATCGTCGGTGGACGTGCGGTCGGCACCGAACTCGCCACGGCGGCCTTCGAATTCATCGACGACGCGTTGGCCCTCGTCGATGAACGTGTTCTGCCGATCGACGCGGCGTGGCGCGAGGTGATGGCAGCCGCGGTACACCCGGGCGCTCGCACCGTGGTGCTCGTCTGCCCGTCGTGGTGGCAGACGCCGCGAATCGATCTGGCTCGTGACGCCGCCCGTCACGTCGCCGCGAACGTCGTCGTGCTGCGGCGGGCTGAACTCCTGCGCAGCCGCGGGCATTCGGTAATCGTCGAAATTGCAGAGGATTTCGTCATTGTCCATGCTCCGGACGGGGACCCGTCCGTCGTGCCCCGGGTGGGTGACCAGCACGCCGTCGTCGAGACCGTCGTCGCCGCCACGGCCCCCTGGGACGACGTTCTGATCGACGTGCCGGGCGGTGTCACCGCAGCGAGGCAACTCAGCGGGGACGTCGCGCACGCCCTTCGGTTACGCGGCACTGCGGTGTCACTGGCCGACGACCAACGCGTCCTGCGCGCGGCCGAGATCGCGAGAATGCCTACCCGTGTCTCCCGTCCCCGCGTCGCGGCAGTCGCCTGCACGGGTCTGGTGGTTGTGCTCGCAGGCGCTGCGGCGGCGTACGGCGCCGACGAGTCCGCAACGACCGCCACGACGTGGCTGGTGGAGGCACGCGTCGCGGTCGAAGTGCCCGCCGGGTGGACCACCGAGCGCATCGTCTCGGGTCCGGGTTCCGCCCGGGTGCAGGCGAATTCGCCGTCGGAACCCCATGAGGCGATTCTGCTCACGCAGTCGGCGGGACAGGAGTCGCTGGCCGCGGCGGCAGACGTGCTGCGACGTGCGCTCGACGAGCAACCCGCAGGGGTGTTCGTGGACTTCACCGCGACGGCCCGGCGGGCGGACAGGACCGTCATCGGTTACCGCGAGATCCGTCGGGAACGCCACGTCGAGTGGTCCGTGATGCTCGACCGTGGCGTACGGATCGCCATTGGGTGCCAACACGCCCCGGAACGCCCCGCTCCGCAGCGTGCGTGTGAGCAAGCGATTCGATCAGCCAGGACGCTGCCGTGAACGACTTGCGCGGACGAGGGAACCGAATCGCAAGCGGACGCGTCCAATCATCATGTCCCGCTTCACAGAACAGGAAGGGCCGCGATGACGAATCCATTGAATGCCGACTTCGAACTCATGACCGCCGTCGCGGGCCGCATCGACGCCCGCAACGAGGAGGTCCGCGGCATGCTGCGCTCCTTCATCGGTGAGATGACGAGCGTGCCCGCATCGGTATGGGGAGGAGTGGCGGCGGCGCGCTTTCGCGACGTCGTCGACCGGTGGAATGCGGAGTCGGTGAAACTGCACGCCGCCCTGCAGCGGATCGCCGAGACCATCACCCACAACGAGCGAACGCTGCACGAGGCCACCGAGATCCACTCGCATCAAATCGCCGCCACGGCCCAATCCCTGTAATCGTCAACCCGAATGGAGTTCCCATGGATCCGGTTCTGTCGTATGACTTCAACGCCATCGAGCACACCGTGCGCCAGCAGATCCACGCGACGTCGGCCCGGTTCAACGCTGCGCTGGACGACCTGCGGGCCCAGATTGCGCCGCTGATGGCGGTATGGACCCGGGAGGCAGCTGAGGCGTACCGCGTCGAACAGGCGCGGTGGGATCAGTCGGCGGCGGCACTGAACGAGATCCTGGTCAGCCTCGGCAATGCGGTGCGCGACGGATCTGATGACGTCGCGGACACCGACCGGCGCGCGGCCGCGGCGTGGGGCTTCTAGGCCACGCCAACCAAGACCCTGTGCGGTTCCCGCTGGGAGGAGAGCTCAGCGGGACCGCACAGTCAGACCCGGCCGAAACGCCGTGGTCTTCGTCCGTCGGCGGTACCCTCCAGCTAACTTGCAGCCTGGAGGGGGACCGGCGATGAAGATGAATATGTGCGGGAAACGAGCGGCCGTGGCAATGGGCGTAGGCGCTCTGAGCCTGTCGATGGCGGGATTTCTGGCTCCGACGGCGGCGGCCGACACCACGCTCGTCCTCTTCGAACACGACACCGAGCAGAACGTGATCGACCACGGCAAACCCGGCCCCGGCCCGGGAGACCAGTTCATCTTCGCCGGCGACGTGTTCGACCGGCCCGGCGGCGTCTTCCTCGGACGGGCCACCGGCATGTGCACCACACTGACCGGCGACCAGACGGGCGGCGAGACCAGTTGCGGCGCAACCTTTTCCCTCGCGGACGGCCAGATCGCCGTGCAGGGTCTCGCCGACAACGCCGCGCTCTTCGTCCGCGGTGATCCGACTCCGCTGTACATCACCGGCGGCACCGGCGTCTATCGCACCGCACGCGGCGACGGAACCATTCAGGTCCCCGTCGACGTGCCCGACCAGACTGACGCCAACTTCGTCCTCAACGTGGTTACCACCTAACGCGACTGGTCGAGGACTAGGGTCGACTCCAACGCGGTGCAGCCAGCGGCCATCGGCTGCGCGCGAGGAGCGTGATCACGATGGGTACGTCGAATACCTCGGGCGGGCGGGCGATTGCCCCGCCCGCATCCGCCGTGCGCGCGGTCCACGAACTGTTCGTCTCGGGTGAAGTCGACGCCAGCTATCTCGATTCGGCACTGCGCACCGTCGTCGCCGACAGTTGGCGGCGCAGTCTCGCGACGGGTGTGGATCCGGACAGGGGCGGGGTGGACGTCTCCGGCCCGGTGCTCACACTCGACCAGTTGCGGGCCGCGCATCCGCTCGGCGAGGCGCTACCCGTGATCCGCCGACTGCTGGTCGAGGACGCGTCGGATGCCGGTGTCGTGGTGGCCGTGACCGCCGCTGACGGCACCCTGCTGTGGGTGGAGGGGGATCCCACTGCCTGCCGGAAGGCCGAGGCGATGAACTTCGTGCCCGGTGCCGACTGGAGCGAGCGCAGCGCAGGCACCAATGCACCCGGCACTGCGCTGGCGCTGGACCGCGAGCTGCAGATCCGCGGCTCGGAGCACTTCACCCGCATCGTGCAGCCATGGAGTTGCACGGCCGTACCCGTGCACGACCCCGTCACCGGGGTGCTGCTGGGCGCCATCGACCTGACTGGCGGCGCCGACGTCGCATCACCCCAGACGCTGGCGTTGGTGCGGGCCACCGCCGTCGCCGTCGAGAACCACCTGGCCCTGGTACGCCTGACGCACTCCGACCGGCCTGCGACTGCCGCGGCCCGGCTGTCGGTGCTCGGCGCGAACCGCCCGCGCTGGACGGTCAGTGACGGGGCGCCGCGGACCAGCACGCTGACCGGCAGGCACGCCGACATCCTGGTGCTCCTCAGTCGCCACCCCGAAGGCCTCAGTGCCGATCACCTCGCGATGCTGCTCGACGACCACGACCTCGACGCCGTCACCATCCGCGCCGAGATGTCGAGGCTGCGCAGGGTGATCGGGACCCACTACGTCGGGTCGCGGCCATATCGCTTGCTCGCCCCGGTCGACACCGACGTGGGCGATGTGATGGACGCGTTGCAGCGCGGGGACGTGGACGCCGCGCTCGACGGCTACCCGGGTGCGTTGCTGCCGCAATCGGTGTCACCGGCGATCGCCAGGTTCCGCACCGAGCTCGGCACGAGCCTGCGCAGCGCGGTCCTGTCGACCGGACGCCTCGATCCGCTGCGCCGGTGGTTGGCCCTGCCGGAGGGCCGCGACGACCGCGACGGCTGGGAGCTGCTGCACGCTCACCCGGCGGCGGACGCCGGCGCCCGCGCCCAGGCCCGCGGTCACCTGGCCGGATTGGACGCGGAGTACTCCTGACGCGGCTCGAACTGCCGATTGCAACCGTGCTGCAACCCCCTGCCGCATAGCGTTAGTGATGACGGACACACATCCCCGTCCGAAGGCAGGAGAGAACGCCATGACTGTTTACGCACGACCAGGCGCCGAGGGATCGCTGATGTCCTTCGCGCCCCGGTATGAGAACTACATCGGTGGCGAATGGGTGCCGCCGGTCGACGGACAGTACTTCGAGAACCCGACGCCGATTACGGGCCAGACGTTCTGCGAGGTCGCCCGGTCGACGGCGGCCGACATCGACAAGGCCCTCGACGCCGCCCATGCCGCGGCACCCGCATGGGGCAAGACGTCGCCCGCCGAGCGCGCCGTGATTCTCAACAAGATCGCCGACCGCATCGAGGAGAACCTCGAGTCGATCGCACTGGCCGAGTCGTGGGACAACGGCAAGCCGATCCGCGAGACGCTGAACGCGGACATCCCGCTTGCGGTGGACCACTTCCGGTACTTCGCCGGCGCCCTGCGCGCGCAGGAGGGTTCGCTGTCCCAGATCGACGAGGACACCGTCGCGTATCACTTCCACGAGCCGTTGGGCGTTGTGGGACAGATCATTCCGTGGAACTTCCCGATCCTGATGGCCGTCTGGAAGTTGGCTCCGGCGCTGGCCGCGGGCAACGCCGTCGTGCTCAAGCCCGCCGAGCAGACGCCGGTGTCGATCCTGTACCTGTTCTCCCTCATCGGGGATCTGTTGCCCGCCGGTGTGGTGAACATCGTCAACGGGTTCGGCGTGGAGGCGGGCAAGCCGCTGGCGTCTAGCAACCGGATCGCGAAGATCGCGTTCACCGGGGAGACGACCACGGGCCGGCTGATCATGCAGTACGCGTCGCAGAACCTGATCCCGGTCACGCTGGAATTGGGCGGCAAGAGCCCGAACATCTTCTTCTCCGATGTGTTGGCCGCGGCCGACGACTTCCAGGACAAGGCGCTGGAGGGCTTCACCATGTTCGCCCTCAACCAGGGCGAGGTGTGCACGTGCCCGTCGCGGTCCCTGATCCAGGCCGACATCTACGACGAGTTCCTCGAACTCGCCGCGATCCGGACCAAGGCCGTGCGCCAGGGTGACCCGCTGGACACCGAGACCATGATCGGCGCCCAGGCGTCGAACGATCAGCTCGAGAAGATCCTGTCCTACATCGAGATCGGCAAATCCGAAGGCGCCAAGCTGCTTACGGGCGGCGAACGCGCCGAGCTCGGTGGAGACCTCAGCACCGGCTACTACGTCGCGCCGACGATCTTCACCGGCAACAACAAGATGCGGGTGTTCCAGGAGGAGATCTTCGGGCCGGTTGTGGCGGTGACGTCGTTTACCGATTACGACGACGCCATCTCGATCGCCAATGACACGCTGTACGGGCTGGGCGCGGGCGTCTGGTCGCGCGACGGCAACACCGCCTACCGCGCGGGTCGCGACATCAAGGCCGGCCGAGTGTGGACCAACTGCTATCACGCCTACCCGGCGCACGCCGCGTTCGGCGGGTACAAGCAGTCCGGCATCGGTCGCGAGAACCACAAGATGATGCTGGACCACTACCAGCAGACCAAGAATCTGTTGGTGTCCTACGGCAACAAGGCCCAGGGGTTCTTCTGATCGATCGGCGCGGCTGGGCATTGCTCGGCCGCGCCGTGCCGGAGACGGTATGCGAATTGTCCACCTGGCAGCGACATTTCACGCGATCACCACGACCGCGCCACGGAAGTCGCTGTTAGGTGGGCAATCGGCCGGGCACTCCCGGTAGGGGGCTGGTGGGCCGCGTCATGCGTCGACCGTGACCGGTGCCGTGCCCTTCCGGTTGGCCAAGGGCTCGCGAATGGCGTGCAGATAGGCCCAATGGTTGGCCAGGCGGCGGCGCTCGTTGCGGTAGTGGGTGGATAGCCAGGCCGCCTTGTAGACGTCGCCGAACCGTTCGGCCGCGGCGGCGCGGTGTCGCTCCCTGGCGTCGAGGAAGCCCAACCGCAGCGTGAAGAACGGGCCGACCAGATGCCGCAGCAGCCAGTCGTACGCGACCGCCGCATGTCTCCGGTAGTCGACGTCCGCCACCCAGTGCACCGCGCGCCGCGCCTCGTGCCGCCAGTCGAAGTGAGCATGCGCGGTGGCGACGACGGCGTTCACCGCGTCGAGCGTCGTCATGGTGCCGTCGTGGGCATCCCGGACGTCGGCCGCGCGCTCGAACACGACGTCGACGGTCAACGGCGGTGCCTTGGCCACCAGCTCCGTCCGCGGGCGGATCAACCCGTCGGGAGCGGCGAAGTACTCGAACAAATCGCGTGCCAGACGGTCGTTGCGCCCGAAGTTGAGCAGTGCCCGCTCGAACCACAGCGCCAATGTCGCGAGCGCGCCCAGTCCAATGAGCAGGACGAGAAGCGGCGCTTCGTCCCACCACAGCAGGTAGTACGCGACCAGGCACGCCACGGCTGCCGTACCGATCAGTCCGAGGTAGATGATCTCGCGGGTCCGCTGCGGGTACTGCGTCAGATAGGCGACGCGCAGGGTCTGCCGCTCGACGTCGTGGCTGATCAGCGACGCGCCGGGGACGTCGGCGGGCAGTTTCTCGGCGAGCAACAACATCCGATACAGGCGCTTCTGCACGCGTGCTGGGGACGCGAGACTGGCGTGGCTGGTGAGGATGGTGATGACGGCGGGCAGCGCGGCCACGACGGGCGCGCACAGCAGAATGGCGTCGATCAGCATCGGGGCTGAATTCTATGGGCAGGGGACCGCTCGATCGGTGATCTCGATGAGCGTTTTGACCTGCACTGACGCACCCGGGTAAGCTGCCTCGTTGGCGTGTGGCACGCCGGGACCTCGGGTCACTGTCGGTCGCCGAGAACCGTCCCCAGCCACTAGACGCCAGACCGGCACCCGGGTCACACCGGGAATCACCCGAGAAAAGGATAGGTAAGCACTGTGCCTACGTACACGCCGAAGGCCGGTGACACCACGCGTTCGTGGTATGTCATCGACGCCACGGACGTCGTGCTCGGCCGGCTCGCCGTCGAAGCAGCCAAGCTGCTCCGCGGCAAGCACAAGCCGACGTTCGCGCCCAATGTCGATGGTGGCGACTTCGTCATCGTCATCAACGCCGAGAAGATCGCCGTCAGCGGCGACAAGCTCAAGAACAAGATGGCCTACCGGCACTCGGGTTTTCCCGGCGGCCTGCGCGCCCGCTCGCTCGGTGACGAGCTGGAGAAGCACGCCGACCGTGTCGTCGAGAAGGCGATCGTCGGGATGCTGCCGCACAACAAGCTCAGCAGGCAGGTCCAGAAGAAGCTCAAGGTCTACGTGGGACCCGAGCATCCGCACACCGCGCAGCAGCCGGTTCCGTACGAAATCAAGCAGGTGGCCCAGTGACCGAACCGACTGACGTGACCGACGTGCCCGAAGTGACCGAGGCGCCTGAGGTGGCCGAGACCACTCACGTGTCCGAGACCGCGCCGGTGGAGGAGTCCGCTCCGCCCCGCGAGCCCATCGTGATCGACCGTCCCATCCAGACCGTCGGCCGCCGCAAGGAGGCCGTGGTGCGGGTGCGCCTGACGCCCGGCACCGGCAAGTTCGAGCTGGACGGCCGTTCGCTGGAGGCCTACTTCCCGAACAAGGTGCACCAGCAGCTGATCAAGGCGCCGCTGGTGACCGTGGATCGACTGGACACGGTCGACATCTTCGCCCACCTCGACGGCGGCGGTCCTTCCGGTCAGGCCGGCGCGCTGCGCCTGGCCATCGCCCGGGCGCTGATCATCGTGCAGCCCGAGGATCGCCCGGCGCTGAAGAAGGCCGGCTTCCTGACGCGTGACCCGCGTGCCATCGAGCGCAAGAAGTACGGCCTCAAGAAGGCCCGTAAGGCGCCTCAGTACAGCAAGCGCTGATCTGCATTTCGCTGTGACCGCAAGCGTGCGCGTCGTGTTTCACTCGACGCGCACGCTTTCGGCGTATTGAGGAGGGTTTGCGCATGGGTCGACTGTTCGGCACCGATGGGGTGCGCGGCGTCGCCAATCGCGATCTGACCGCCGAACTGGCGCTGGCCCTGGGTTCCGCGGCGGCTCGGCTCGGTACCTCGGGGAGGTCTCGGCGGCTGGCCGTCGTCGGCCGGGATCCGCGCGCCAGCGGCGAAATGCTGGAGGCCGCGGTCATCGCGGGATTGACCAGTGAAGGCGTCGACGCGATGCGGGTCGGCGTGTTGCCCACCCCCGCGGTCGCGCACCTCACCGGCGCCTATGACGCCGAGTTCGGCGTGATGATCTCCGCATCGCACAACCCGATGCCCGACAACGGCATCAAGATCTTCGGTCCGGGTGGACACAAGCTCGACGACGCCACCGAGGACCGCATCGAAGAGCTGGTCGGCGGCGGACCCGGTGCCCGGCCCGTCGGTTCGGGAATCGGCCGCGTGGTCGACGCCGAGGATGCCCTCGACCGCTATCTGCGCCACGTCGGCAAGGCCATCAGCACTCCTGCCGATGGGTTGACCGTCGTCGTCGACTGCGCGCACGGCGCCGCGTCGACGGCCGCACCGCAGGCCTACCGGGCCGCGGGCGCCAACGTCATCACCATCAACGCCGATCCCAACGGGTTGAACATCAACGACGGCTGCGGCTCCACACACATGGGCGAGCTGCAACAGGCCGTGCGCAGTCACGGAGCCCATCTCGGCCTCGCACACGACGGCGACGCGGACCGATGCCTGGCCGTCGACGCCGATGGCAGGGTGGTCGACGGGGACGCGATCATGGTGGTGCTCGCGCTGGCCATGCGTGATGCCGGTGAGCTCGCGTCGAACACCCTCGTGACGACCGTGATGAGCAACCTGGGGCTGCATCTGGCCATGCGCGCCGCGGGCATCGAGGTCCGCACCACCAGCGTGGGCGACCGCTACGTCCTCGAGGAACTGCGCGCCGGTGAATACTCGCTGGGCGGTGAGCAATCCGGTCACATCGTGATGCCGTCGATGGGCACCACCGGCGACGGCATCGTCACCGGGCTGCGGCTGATGTCGCGGATGGCGGAGACCCGGATGTCGTTGGCCGAACTCGCCGCGCCGATGCGCACCCTGCCGCAGGTTCTGATCAACGTCGCGGTCGCGGACAAGGCGACCGTCGCCGAGGCGCCATCCGTGCGCATCGCGGTGGCCGAGGCCGAGGCGCAGCTGGGCGACACCGGTCGAATCCTGTTGCGGCCGTCGGGAACCGAGCAGGTCGTCCGGGTCATGGTGGAGGCTGCCGACGAGGACACCGCCAGCCTTCTCGCGGCACGCGTCGCGGAGGCGGTCAGCGAACAGCGCTGACGCGGGAACCAAATGGGCCCGCGCCGCGTCCTAACTGGGCATGGGAGCAAGTGACGCCGCGCGCGTCGATGTCACGGCACTGCTCGACGTCGCCCGCGGGTACGACGCTCTGGCCGACGCCATCGAAGACGCCGTTCGGACGCACCTCGTCCGATTGTCGTTCGACGGTGCCGTCGCCGGCCGGTCGTACACCGCGCAAGGCAACGCCGTTCGGCACGCCGTGGAGAAGATCGGCGACGGGATGCGGCTGTGGTCCCGGGCGAGCGCCGAGATCGCTTCCGCGCTGCGGTCTTCCGCGGACCGATACGTCGAAGCCGATGCGCGCACCGCGCGACGGGTCAGCTAGCCGTGCCCGACGGAGGGGACGTGTCCGCGCGATTGGCCGCCGGGGCGCCTGCCGTGGAGCACACCGCTGCCTACGTGTCGGCGTGCCGTCAACTCGGCTACCAGCATCCGGATCTCACCGCACACCCCGCTCAGATACGCGATTGGTACGGCCACGACGACGGCCTCGATCTGCGGGCGTTGGATACCGACCGGACCGCGTTGTCGGCGGTGGCCACGGCTGCCGACGATGCGTTGCGGCGGCACGGCGATCTGACGGCGCAGCTGGCCGGCGCCTGGTCCGGTGGGGGCTCCGCCTCGGCAGGCGAATTCCTCCGGCGGCACGGCGAATCGGCTGACGCCGTGCGCGTCGGGCTGCATCGCGCCGTCGATGCCGTAGCCGCGTTGCGCGACGAGCTGTGGCGCGCCGTCGACACCAAGGTCGACGCCGTGCAGGACATCGACGACCGAAGCGTGGCGCAGCGTGCCGAGTGGCTGGCTGCGGCGCAGACCGTGACGACGGGCGCCGGTGACCGCGCGGCGGCCAGTGAGCTCGTCGACCAGCAGGTGAAACCGTTCGTGGACAACGACATCCGTTCGGATTGGCTGGCGGCGATGCGCCAGGCCGCCGCGTCCGCAACGGCGGCCTACGACGCGGCGATCGCCGAGCTCGACACGGCCGCCGCCAGCTTCGACGTGCCGGGGGAGATGGGGCCGAGGTGGGCTGAACCTGCGGCGACGTCCGACGCCGCCGCATCACCGCCAGCCGCCGCACCGATTTCGACGTTGTCCGCGGCGATGCCAGCCACCGCGACGATGCCGTCGGCTGCGCCCAGCTGGCAGCCCGCCGCCTTCGGGTCGCCGCCTGATGGCGCACCGAGTGCACCCGCCCCGTCCCCGGCACCGCCGGTCGACCCCTTACCCGCCACGGCATCCCAGCCACCGATGACACCGACACCACCGATGCCGTCCCTCGGTGACCTCGGTGGCGGCATGCCGTCGCTCGGAACGTCGGGCTTCGGGCAGCAGCTCGCCGACTTGATCGGTGGGCTGGTCGGCTCCTCGGAAGGTCTGACGCCCGACCAGCCGGAGATCGATCCGGCCGAGGAGATCGACGACGAACCCGACGATGAGACCGACGAGAGCGACGAAGGCGAGGAAGACACCGAACCCGCCGGCGCCGCAGAGGAATCCGACGAAGAACCGGACGACGAGGAGCCGACCGACGGGGACCCGATTCCACCGGACGAGACGGCCGTCGATCCCGAACCACCACCGGCTGAGACACCCGTGGCCCCGCCACCGCCGGAACCACCGATTCCGCCAGCCGTTCCCGAGGCCCTGCCCGAGGAGAAGACTCCGTGTGAGATCGCCGCGGACGAGCTGCCGCAGGTGGGCGAATGAATCAGATCGTTTCGTCGCGGCACGCCAAGGCCGCCGCGATGAATTCGTCGCGGGCCGGATTCGCCGCCGTCGCATCCCAGATCAGCGTGACCTGGCTCGGCCCGATGTCGTCGATCGGAATCACGCGGACGTCGGGCCGGCGGTAGAAGGCGGTAGTCGAGCGAGGGAGGATGACGAAGCCGTCCTGTGCGGCGACGCGTTCCAACTTCTCCTCCACGGTCGACGCCATCTTGCGCGTGGCGGCTCGGCGTTGCTCAGGGGTCGCGATCGCGTACCACTCCGGCACGGTGCTGGGATCCTGCAGCAGGGTGCGCGAGGCGAGGTCGGCGAGCCGCACCGATGCCTGCGACGCGAGTGGGTCGCCGCTGGGCAGTAGCGCGTCCCGCGGTTCCTCGAGAAGCGCCGCGGTACCCAGCCCGTGGTGGTCGATCGGTTCGCGGGCGTACACCAGGTCGACGTCGCCGCGCTTGACGACGTCGACCTGATCGGCCCAGCCCACCTGGATCACTCGGGCCCGACATGACGATTGGGTGGCCTCGAACTTGCGCACCGCCGCTGTTGCCAGCAATCCCGGCATGACGCCGACGGTCACCGTCACGGTCGGTGCGGCTGCCCGAACGAGCCTCTCCTGCAGAGCTTTCGACTCACGCAACATGAACCGTGCGTCGTCGAGGAGTTGTGCGCCCGCAGGGGTCAGTTCGGTGCCTCGCGAATCGCGGACGAACAGCTGAACCCCGAGTTCATCCTCGAACGACCGGATCTGGCGGGACAGCACCGGCTGTGCGATGTGGAGCCGCTGAGCGGCCCGGCCGAAGTTCAACTCCTCGGCCACCGCGACGAAGTACCTCAGCTTGCGCATGTCGAGGTCCGCCGTGCCCATACCTCCACGGTATCGCGCGGCGACCGAGAAAGTCTTGGACGGTGTGCGGCAGACGGCGGACCGTGGAGGCATGAGCCTGAAGAGCACCCGCGTCCTCGTCATCGGCGGCACCTCCGGCATCGGCCTGGGTGTCGCGACCGCCGTCGCAGAGCGTGGCGCCACTCCCATCGTGGCGTCGCGCCGGCAGTCAAGCGTGGACGGTGCGCTCGCGCATCTGCCGGAAGGCGCCCGTGGGGCCACCGTCGACCTCACCGACGAGGCATCGCTGAAGCGGTTGGTGAGCTACGTCGGAGACATCGACCATCTGGTGTTCACCGCAGGGGAGTCGCTGGAACTGACCAGCCTGGCCGACCTGACGCCAGCGCGCATCACCGGCTTCTTCCAAACCCGCTTCATCGGCGCATTGAGCGCGGTGCGGGCGTTCGCGCCGCACATCGCGAACGGCGGATCGATCACGCTCACCAGCGGCACCGCCGCCGAGCAACCCGGATTCGGCGCGCTGCCGGTGAGCCTGTGTGGCGCGATGAACGCCTTGACTACGGCGCTCGCCGTCGAGTTGGCGCCGATCCGGGTCAACGCGATCGCGCCTGGAGTGGTGCGCACCGGGCTGTGGGATGCGATGACCGATGGCGACCGCGAGACGATGTACGCCGCAGCGGCACAACGGCTTCCGCTCGGCCGGGTCGGTGAGGTCGACGACGTGGCGTTGGCCTACGTGTACTGCATGGAGCAGGCCTACGGAACGGGCGTCGTCCTCACGGTCGACGGCGGCACCGTGCTGGTCTGAGGGCCGACTTCGGCGTGTTCAGTCGCGGTGAACGCAACCGAACACGCCGAAATCGCTACGTGGCGTGGTGTATCGGTCTAACGACCGCGCGAACCGCCGGTGCTCGTCGTGTACGTCCGACCGGAACCGGAACCCGAGCCGCCGCCCTGGGGCCGCCTGCCGCGCCGCGATCCGTTGCCGGAGCGTGGGTTCGCGGCAGACCGGCCACCGCCGGAGCCGCCGGTGTGACTGCGCTGTCTCGGCGCCGACGACCGGCTCTCCGGAACGTCGAGAACCAACGGCTCACCGAAAGTACGCTCGCCCGGAGCGATCTCCTGCAGCACGGGATGCGAGGCGCCGCTGAACCGGGTGATCGTCGGCTTGACGCCGGCCTTGCGGGTCAGGGTGCGGACGTCGGACACCTGGCCGTCGATCATCAGCGTCACCACGGTGCCTTCGGCGCCGGCACGCGCCGTGCGGCCGGACCGGTGCAGGTACGCCTTGTGCTCAACGGGCGGATCGGCGTGCACGACGAGGCTGACGTCGTCGACGTGGATGCCGCGCGCGGCGATGTCGGTGGCGACCAGCACGGCGGCGGAACCGTCCGAGAACGCCGCGAGATTACGGGTACGGGCGTTCTGCGACAGATTGCCGTGCAGCTCGACCGCGGGCACGCCACGCGAGTTCAGCTTGCGCGCAAGGCCCTTGGCGCCGTGCTTGGTGCGGGCGAACATGATGGTGCGCCCGGGGGAGGCCGCCAGATCGGTGAGGACGTCGAAGCGCGACGCGTTGTCGACGTGCAGCACGTGGTGGACCATCGCGGTCACCGGTGACTGCTCGGAGTCGACGCTGTGCACCACGGGATCATGCAGGTAGCGCTTGATCAGCACGTCCACTCCGCCATCCAGCGTGGCGGAGAACAGCAGTCGCTGACCGTCCTTCGGCGTCTTGTCCATCAGTCGCTTGACCGGGGGCAGGAAGCCGAGGTCGGCCATGTGGTCGGCCTCGTCGAGCACGGTGATCTCCACCGCGGACAGGTCGGCGTGCCGGGACTGCATGTGGTCCTCGAGCCGGCCGGGGCAGGCGATGACGATGTCGACGCCCTCGCGCAGCTTGGCGATCTGCGGGCCGGGGCCGACGCCGCCGAAGATGGTGACCGACCGCAGGTTCATGGCCTTGGCCAACGGCGCAAGCGCGGCGTCGATCTGCGCGACCAATTCGCGGGTGGGGGCAAGGATCAGCGCACGGGGTCGATTGGCGCGGCGGGGGCTGTCGCTCTTCGCCAGGCGGGCGACGACCGGCAGCAGGAACGCGTAGGTCTTGCCGGAGCCGGTACGGCCACGGCCGAGCACGTCGCGGCCAGCCAGCGAATCCGGCAGCGTCGCAGCCTGAATCGGAAAGGCATTCTCGATGCCGTTGGCGGACATGGCGGCGACGACGGCCGTCGGGAGGTCGAAGTCGGCGAAGCTGGGCATGGTTGACCCAACGGACATGGGGACAGACAAGGTTGAAACTCCGAAAGTTGAAAGGTCGTCCTGCCCGGCGCGGGGGTATTCCCGCGGCGCTCGGTGTGACGATCGAACGGAGGGCGATGATGCGCCTCCGGCGAAGCGGCAAAAGGCAGAACAGACGATGCCGCTGAAGATCAGACTACCGGACGAAGGCCTTTCACCCGAATCACGAGACGAGCGTCACCAATTCCTCGACGTAGCGGTTCTGTTCGGCCGCGTCGACGGCGTAGGGATGCACCAGCAGCGTCGTGACCCCCGCCTCGGCGAATGCGGCGAGCCGTTCCTTGATGAACCCGCTGGGACCCACGAGCGAGGTATGGCGCACCAGGTCGTCGGGCACGGCCGCGATCGCCTCGGCCTTCTTGCCCGCGAGGTACAGATCCTGGATGTGGTTGGCGACGTCGCCGAAGCCGTAGCTGGTGGCCAGTGTGTGGTAGAAGTTCTTGCCCCGAGCGCCCATACCGCCGATGTACAGCGCCAGTTGGGGTTTCGCCCAGGCCAGCCGGTCCTCGAGATCGTCGCCGATGGCAAGGCCCGCCGAGACCATGACGTCCAGCGGGCCCAGCGCTGGGTCGCGCTTGGCGAAGCCGGCGCGCAGCGCGTCACCCCACACCGCGTCGGCCTTCTCGGGGTAGAAGAACACTGGCTGCCAGCCCTCGGCGATCTCGGCAGTCAGCTCGACGTTCTTGGGGCCCAGTGCGGCGATGTTGATCGGAATGCGCTCTCGCACTGGGTGGTTGATCAGGTGCAGCGACTTGCCAAGGCCCGTTCCGCGCCCTTCGGCCAAGGGCAGCTGGTAGTGCTTGCCGTCGTAGGAGACGTTCTCGCGGCGCCAGACCTGACGGCAGATCTCAACGACCTCGCGGGTACGGCCCATCGGGGCGTCGAACGGGACGCCGTGAAAGCCCTCGACCACCTGCGGGCCTGATGTCCCGATGCCGAGTCGGAATCGGCCGTCGGAGACGTAGTCGACGCCGGCCGCCGTCATGGCGAGCAGCGTCGGGGTGCGCGTGTAGATCGGCACGACGCCGGACCCGAGTTCGATAGTGGAGGTCTTGGCCGCCAGGTAGCCGAGCTGGCTGATGGCGTCGAAGGAGTAGGCCTCCGGGACGAGTGCGATGTCGACACCGCGCTTCTCGAACTCGACGACCTGCTCGGCAGCCTCGCGGAAGCCGTCGGTGTAGTTGAGGAAGATTCCGGTGCGCATCGTAGAGTTATACACCCAACCGGTTGGTTGGCTGCGGTCAGGGCTTCAAGAGGGCTCAGGGCTTCAACAGCGCGACGACTTTGTCCTCGAGCGCGGCCGGGTCATCGGAGAACGGATCGATGACGTCGGTCTTGGGTAGCCCGACCTCGGGGTCGGCGAAGTCGCGGTAGGTCTTGTCGCCGGTCAGCATGTAGAGAAGATAGCCGGTGGTCAGCGCGCGAACCCGCTTCTGCGTACCGCGGTCGGCCCCGGGAAGTCCGACGACCCTGGCCAGGCGACGGCCTTCGATCAGCCCGCCGGCCTTCACGTCGTCGACCGCGCGCAACGTCGCGGGCCTCCACACCCTCGCCAGCTCGACGGCGTTCGAACGCAGCGACATCGGATCGCCGGGGTCGGCGAGGATCAACCCGGGCACCTGCAGCGACAGCGCCGCCTCCTGGGCCGCCGGTTTCGACACCGTCGGGAAGAGTGCCACCGCCGCCTTGAGCCTGCCTGGCATGCCCGCGGCGGCGAAGACCGCCGCCGACCCGCCGAAACCATGTCCGACGACCCCCAGCTTGTTGGGATGCACGCTGATCTTGCCGGTACCCAGCCGCACGCCGGCGATGATGTCGACCGTGGTGCCCAGGTCGAAGGCCAGATTCAGCACCGATGGCGCGATGCTGGTCTCGGTGTGGGGCGCCGCCGCGACGATGCCCCAGGACGCCAGGTGCTCGAGGGTGCCGTCGTACCGGTCCGCGCCAGCCAGCCAGTCGTGGGCGAACGCCACCCCGGGCAGGTTCATCCCGGACTCGGGGGTGTACACCACGCCCGGCAGTCCGGCAAAGGCCAGGTCACCGCGCAGAACACGATGCGGCCCTCGTCGGGTCAACGCAGCGAAGAGCTTCTTCGTCTTGGCCACGCGTTGACCGTAGCTCGTGGACTGATGGCCGCGACCAGCTGTTGGGCACCACCGCCACCCCGCAGGGGGGTTTCGGGGCTGCGACTGCACTACCCTTGATGCTCGTGTGCGGAATCGTCGGCTACGTCGGACAGCGTCCTGCGCGCGGCATCGTCGTCGACGCGCTGCGCCGGATGGAGTACCGCGGGTACGACTCATCGGGCATTGCGCTGCTCGACGGCGCGGGCGGGCTGGCGGTCCGCCGCCGCGCAGGTCGCCTGGCCAACCTGGAGGCCGCGCTCGAGGGGACCGACGACGGCGTGCTCGCGGGCAGCACAGGCGTAGGGCACACCCGCTGGGCCACGCATGGCCGGCCGACGGACCGCAACGCCCACCCGCACCGCGACGCCGCAGGCAAGATCGCCGTCGTCCACAACGGGATCATCGAGAACTTCTCGGCGTTGCGCGCCGAACTGGAAGCGGCGGGCACCGAGTTCTCCAGCGACACCGACACCGAGGTGGCCGTCCACCTGGTCTCCGCGGCGTACCACCACGGCGACACCGCGGGCGACTTCCCGGCCTCGGTGCTTACCGTGCTGCGCCGCCTCGAGGGCCACTTCACCCTGGTGTTCGCCAATGCCGACGAGCCCGGCATGATCGTCGCCGCGCGCCGGTCCACCCCACTGGTGGTCGGCGTTGGCGACGGTGAGATGTTCATCGGCTCCGACGTCGCCGCGTTCATCGAGCACACCCGCGACGCCGTCGAACTCGGTCAGGACCAGGCCGTGGTGATCACCGCCGACGGCTACCGAATCACCGACTTCCACGGCAGCTCCGACGTCGACTTCCGTGAGTTC
This sequence comes from Mycobacterium sp. URHB0044, assembly GCF_000620625.1. Classification (GTDB taxonomy): domain Bacteria; phylum Actinomycetota; class Actinomycetes; order Mycobacteriales; family Mycobacteriaceae; genus Mycobacterium. The sequence goes on from NZ_JIAW01000012.1 coordinate 222,260, forward strand.
CACATCGACTGGGATCTGTCGGCCGCCGAGAAGGGCGGCTACGAGTACTTCATGCTCAAGGAGATCGCGGAGCAACCCGCCGCGGTCGCCGACACTCTGCTCGGCCACTTCGTCGACGGGCGCGTGGTGCTCGACGAGCAGCGCCTCTCCGATCAGGAGCTGCGCGAGGTCGACAAGGTCTTCGTGGTGGCATGCGGTACCGCGTATCACTCCGGTCTGCTCGCCAAGTACGCGATCGAGCACTGGACCCGACTGCCCGTCGAAGTGGAACTGGCCAGCGAATTCCGTTACCGCGATGCGGTTTTGGATCGCCACACACTGGTCGTCGCCATCTCGCAGTCCGGTGAGACCGCTGACACGTTGGAGGCCGTCCGGCACGCCAAGGAGCAGAAGGCCAAGGTGTTGGCGGTCTGCAACACCAACGGCAGCCAGATCCCGCGCGAGTGCGATGCGGTGCTGTACACCCGCGCCGGGCCCGAGATCGGCGTCGCGTCCACCAAGACGTTCCTCGCGCAGATCACGGCGAACTACCTCGTGGGTCTGGCGCTGGCGCAGGCGCGCGGCACCAAGTACCCCGACGAGGTGTCGCGCGAGTACCACGCGCTCGAAGCCATGCCGGATCTGGTCGCCCGCGTGCTGACCTGCATGGAGCCCGTCGCGGAGCTCGCGCACCGGTTCGCCAAGTCGCCCACCATCTTGTTCCTCGGACGTCACGTCGGCTACCCCGTCGCGCTCGAGGGTGCGCTCAAGCTCAAGGAATTGGCGTACATGCACGCCGAGGGTTTCGCGGCAGGCGAGCTCAAGCACGGGCCGATCGCGCTGATCGACGAGGGCCTGCCCGTCATCGTCGTGATGCCGTCGCCGAAGAACGCCGCGATGCTGCATTCCAAGCTGCTGAGCAACATCCGCGAGATTCAGGCCCGTGGCGCCGTCACCATCGTGATCGCTGAGGAAGGTGACGACACGGTGCGCCCCTACGCCGATCACCTGATCGAAATCCCCGCGGTGTCAACGCTGTTCCAGCCGCTGCTCTCGACCATCCCGCTGCAGGTGTTCGCCGCCGAGGTGGCCAGGGCCCGCGGCTACGACGTCGACAAGCCGCGCAACCTGGCCAAGTCCGTCACCGTCGAGTAGTGCCCCGGCTCGGCCACTTCCGCAGCGGGCGCGCGTTCGACCACTTCCGCGCCGTGTACGACGCAGCCCTGGCGCAGCTGCCGCCGTTCGACGAGAGCGTGGACGTGTCAACGTCTTTCGGTGCCGTTCGGGTCTACCGCTTCGGCGCTGCCGAGGAATCCCCTCCGGTGGTGCTGCTGCCGGGCCGCAACGCATCGACGCCGATGTGGCGCGCGAACCTGCCGTCGCTGATCGGGCAGCGCACCGTCTACTGCCTGGACCTGCTGGGTGAAGCCGGGATGAGCGTGCAGACGCGCCCGCTGACCGGCCCCGAGGATCAAGCGGCGTGGGTCGACGAAACGCTGGCCGGCCTCGGGTTGGATCGTGCCCACTTGATGGGGGTGTCGATCGGCGGATGGACCGCGACGAACTGTGCCGTGCACCGGCCGGACCGGGTCGCGTCGCTGACGTTGCTCGACCCGGCGATGACCTTCGCGCGAATTCCGGTCCGCGCCGTGGTGGTGTCCGCAGCGCTGTTCCTGCCCGTTCCAGAAGTGTTGCGGCGCAGCGTGTTCAGCTGGATCTCCGGTGGCGCGCCGGTGGACGAGAGCGTGCCGGAGGCGGAGTCGCTGTCCGCGGCGAGCGCGGACTTCGTGCTGCGCGCACCGATGCCCAAGGTGTTCACCGACGACCAGTTGCGCTCGGTCCGGATGCCCGTGCTCGCCTTGCTGGCCGGCCGCAGCGTCATGCACGACGCCGCCCGCGCCGCCGCAAGGGCGCGAAACCTGTTGCCGTACGGGCAGCTCGAACTATGGCCAGACGCGTCGCACGCCATCAACGGCGAATACCCGGGTGAGATCGCCGAAGTGGCTGCTGCCTTCTGGCGCGGTGTGGACGGAGCCGGTTCCGAACCGATTTAGGCCAGCCGGGCGAGTTTGTCGGCCGTATCGCTGCCGGGTATGGCGTGGTAGATCTGCAGGTGCTGACCGTCGGAGTCGGGGATGACGAATCGGTTGCGGCGCAGATGCAGCTCACCGACCACGGGATGGCGCATGTGGCTGGTACCCGCTGGGCGGTGCCCCACATCGGCTCGGGTCCAGAGCATGTCGAAACGGGGGCTGCTGGCCCGAAGTTCGTCGACGATGACGTCCAGGCGAGGATCGTTGGCTTCGCCACCCGCGATTTGGCGCAAACCGCTCACCACACCGTGGGTGGCATCGTCCCAATCGGCGTGCAGGTCACGCTCGGACGGATCGAGGAAGAGTTGCCGCAGAAGGTTTTTGCCGGGCGTGAAGTTGGGCGAGAGCGCGCGGGCCAAACCATTCGACGCGAGGCAGTCCAGGCATCGTCCGGCGACGAAGGCCGGCACGGAAAGCTGATCCACCAGGCTGACGATCTCGTCGCCGACGCGCTCGACGCCGGTGTAGGTGGGTCGGTCATCGCGCGCGAGTTCGTGAAGATGTGCTGTCGCCGCGGCATCCAGACGAAGTGCTCGCGCGAGCGCGTCGAGGATCTGTGCCGACGGATGGGCGTTGCGGCCTTGCTCGATGCGCAGGTAGTAGTCGGCGCTGATACCCGCGAGGGCAGCCAACTCTTCGCGACGTAGCCCGTCGACGCGCCGGCGTGGGCCGGGGACGAGCCCGGCATCTTCTGGACGGATCCGGCCGCGCCGCAGTTTGAGGTACTCGCCGAGTGCGTTCCCGCTGGCCACGACCACAGCGTAGCCAAGGGTGGGTTTGCCAGTACCCAGGATCAGCCGGACGTACCGAAGATCCTGCTTGCCGTCCAAGACTCAATGGTGAGCGCGCCGAAATCGGCGCAACGGACGACGGAGGGCAGTGCGATGACTGATCCGGCGATTGCCGATCTCGTGCAGGTGATCGCGCACGAGCGTGAGGGGCGTGACCGAGGCTGGTGGGATCAGATGGCTGGCTGCTACCACGCCGATTCGCAGGTGCGATCGATGTGGTTCACCGGTAGCGGGCGTGACTTCGCCGCAGCCTCCCGCGGGATGGCTGCGCGCGGAGACCATTCCAGGCATCGCCTATCGGTCCCCAGCGTCCACCTGCACGGTGCGCGCGCCGTCGTCACCATGCCCATGGCCATCGAGTTCCGCATCGAGTTGCACGGCGTCTGCGCGGACCTCGTCAGCTATGCCCGCGGCATCTATCGGCTCGAGCGGAGAAACGACCAGTACAGGATCTGCGATCTGTCGACCATCTACGAGCGCGACACGCTGACGCCCGTGGTGCCCGGCGACGCGATTCCCATCGACCGGCAACGCCTGGAGGCGATGCCCGCAAGTTATCGAATGCTGGCCTACTACTTCAGCGTTCGAGGATACGACGTCAACCCGGACATGCCCGGTGACGATCGACCGGCGTCGGCCGACGCGCTGCTTGCCGAGGCCTTCGACTGGCTCAACCACAACACATCGGAAAAGGAGAACAAGAAATGACCACGACACTGATCACCGGAGCGAACAAGGGACTCGGCTTCGAGACCGCCCGCCAATTGATCGCCGCCGGCCACACCGTCTACCTCGGGTGCCGCGACCCGCAGCGTGGGCAAGCGGCGGCTCAGCAGCTGGGTGCTCGACTCGTTCAGCTCGACGTGACCGATGCCGAATCAGTCGCCGCCGCAGCGCAACTCATCGACGAAATGGGCGGCCTCGACGTCCTGGTCAACAATGCCGGCATCGAAGGCCGCGGCGATGGCAACGCCATCATCGACGCCGGGTCAGTCACCGCCGATATGATGGGAGAGGTCTTCGACACCAACGTCTTCGGCGTCGTCCGCGTGACGCACGCCTTCCTGCCGCTGCTGCAACGATCGCCTGCGCCCGTGGTGGTCAACGTCAGTAGCAGCCTCGGATCGTTGAGTATGGCCCAAGCGCCGGAGAGTCCCACCTACTTCTATCCCGGCGTTGCCTACCCTGCGTCGAAGTCAGCGGTCAACATGATCACGGTCCAATTCGCCAAGCAATTCCCGCAGATGCGGATCAACGCCGTCGAACCGGGCTACACCGATACCGACCTCAACGGGCATACCGGCACGCAAACCGTCGAAGAGGGTGCCCGCATCATCGTCGCGATGGCTCAGACTGCGCCCGACGGGCCGACGGGCGGCTACTTCTCCGCCCATGGCCCGGTGCCATGGTGACGCGTTAGAAGGTGCACTTGCCTGACGGCACCAGCTGGATCGGGACTGCCGGCGGCAGGGGGCTCGCCCCGACGGGCGACAGGGCATCCATCACGAGCACGACGTAGCGCCGCCAGCCGTCGCCCTGTGGGTCCATGCTCGGCAGGACTCCGGCGAGCATTCCCATCATCGTGTGGATGTCCTGGGGGACGAGATCGGGCCGGAAGACGCCGGCCTCTTGTCCGCGCTGCACGAGCAGGGTCAGCGAGTCGAGGATGGGCGCCGTGACTTCGGCCGTGAGAGTGCCCGCGTTGTTCGCCGCGGCCAAGGTGTGCTGCTCGCGCGCCACCATGGCCATGGTGGCCTCCATCAGGGCGGCAAGCCCGCGCTTGGGATCGTCGTCGGCGAGCGCCTTCTCGATGGCGGGGGAGAGCTGCTCGGCGATGCTCTGCTCGAGCGCCGCCCGGACCAGTTCCTCCTTGTTCGGAAAGCGGCGGTAAAGGGTGGCGATGCCGACGCCCGCCCTACGGGCAATGTCATCGAGCGTGGCGTCGGGCCCGTTCTTGGCGTAGACCTCCCGCGCCGCCCGCGCGATCCTCTCCGAGTTGCGCGCAGCGTCGGCACGAAGCGGGCGCGAGACATCGGTGACCACGGCCACAGACTAGCAACCGATAGTTGACTATCGCTACGGGGTAGGGTTCGCTTGGGCTAGATAACCGATAGTCGAGTATCGGTTATTGCCTGAACCCACTGACGAGGAGACGCGACGCCATGACAGAGACACTCGGCCTCATCGGCAGCGGAATGATCGGCAGCGCCCTGGCCCGCCTCGCCGTCGACTCCGGCCTCGACGTCGTCGTGAGCAACTCACGCGGCCCCGACACGCTCAGTGATCTCGTCGCCGAACTCGGAATGCAGGCACGCGCCGGCACGCCGGCCGAAGCAGCGGAGGCCGGCGACGTCGTCGTTGCGACCATCCCGCTCAACGCCTACCAGCGACTGTCGGCCGACGAGCTGGCAGGCAAGGTCGTGATCGACACGATGAACTACTACCCGCAGCGCGACGACCGCATCGCCGAGCTCGACGCCGGCGAAGCCACCAGCAGCGAGCTGGTGCAGCGCCACCTCTCCCGCTCCCGAGTGGTCAAGGCGTTCAACAACATCGACTTCCGTCGCCTGTTCACCCTCGCCCTGCCGTGGGGCACCCCCGACCGCAGTGGCCTGCCCATCGCCGGTAACGACGCCGTGGCCAAGGCCGAGGTAGCCCAGCTTCTGGACGTGCTCGGCTACGACGCCGTCGACATCGGCACGCTCGCCGACAGCTGGCGCAGCGAACCCGGCACGCCGGTCTACTGCCTGCCGTACTTTCCCGCGTCCCGGCCCGAGGGCGCCAGCCCGCACGAGGCGTTCCGCTGGTTCTTCGAGACGCCGGGGGTCGCCGTGTCCGCCGACCGCGTCGGGGAGCTGGCCGCCAGCGCTGTTCGCGGCCCGGCCGGCGGACTGCTCCCGGAGGACATGGCCGTAGGCGCCGGCTTCAACCTGGCGCGCTCGTAGCCCTCTGGCGGATCGGGTTGGATCCCGCGAGTTTCGTTGCGTTGGGAAGGGGCATGCGACGGGGATCACCCACCGACCGTCGAAGGGAGAATCGTGGTCGACCCGTCGAACCACAGCATGCGCCCGCCCCGCGCCGGCCCACGGGTCATCGGCGGTGAGGAACTCACCCGATGGAGATCCGTGCACCCAAGCTGGTCGACCGACGGCCACCGCCTGCAGCGAGTCGTCGGTCTGCCGGGCCTGCGGCTGGCGCCGCTGAACCGCGAGTTCGAAGTGGCCCAGCGAATGGTCAACCATCGCGGCGTTCTTCGGCAAACGGAGGACGGCTTCGCGTGCACGCTGTCGACGACGTCGGTCGATCGGGTCACCGAGCTCGACCTGCAACTGGCGGCGTTGGTCGACGACATGGTCGAGGCCATCGGTTCGGGCGGCTGACGCTCGGCTGTCAATTCCGGTGTCGAGGGCCACGAACGGCCTTCGGCATGGAATCCTGATCCCCGATGCGGCATTACTACACCGCCGACGCGATACGCGCCGCCGAAGCGCCACTACTGCGAAGCCTGCCCGATGGCGCCCTCATGCGCCGTGCCGCCCATGGCCTGGCTGCCGCCGTCGCCCGTGAACTCACCTCCCGTGCCGGTGCGATCGCCGGGCGGCGGGTGTGCGCCGTCGTCGGCTCCGGGGACAACGGCGGTGACGCGCTGTGGGCCGCGACGTTCCTGCGTCGGCGCGGGGTGAGCGCCGCCGCCGTCGTACTGAACCCCGACCGCGTGCACGCCGCGGCGCTGGCGGCATTCACCAAGACGGGTGGCCGCGTCGTCCAAAACGTGCCAGCAGGAACGGATCTCGTGATCGACGGCGTCGTCGGGATTTCCGGATCCGGACCGCTGCGCCCCGCCGCGGCCGAGGTGTTCGCCGCCGTCGACGCCGCGGGAATTCCCGTCGTCGCGGTGGACCTACCCAGCGGCATCGACGTCGCGACCGGAGCGACGGACGGGCCGTACGTCCACGCCGTCCTGACCGTGACGTTCGGTGGACTCAAACCGGTTCACGCCCTTGGTGATTGCGGGCGCATCGAGCTGATCGACATCGGTCTCGACCTGCCCGACAGCGACGTGGTCGCCGTCGACGCAGCCGACGTCGCCGCGCGGTGGCCGGTGCCGGGAGTGTCCGACGACAAGTACAGCCAGGGCGTCACCGGGGTTTTGGCCGGCTCGTCGACCTACCCGGGCGCGGCGATCCTTTGCACCGGCGCCGCGGTCGCGGCCACGTCGGGCATGGTCCGCTATGCGGGAACCGCGGCGCATGAGGTGGTCTCGCACTGGCCCGAGGTCATCGCCACCACGAGCGTGAGTGCCGCAGGCCGGGTGCAAGCGTGGGTGGTGGGTCCGGGCCTCGGCACCGACGAGGCAGGCGCCGCGGCACTGTGGTTCGCCCTGGACACCGATCTGCCCGTGATCGTCGACGCCGACGGGCTGACCATCCTCGCCGCCCACCCCGAACTGGTTGCCAACCGAGCGGCGCCGACCGTATTGACCCCGCACGCAGGCGAATTCGCGCGGCTGGCCGGACACCCGCCTGGCAACGATCGCGTCGCGGCCACGCGCAGGCTCGCCGACGAGCTCGGCGTGACGGTGTTGCTCAAGGGCAACGTCACGGTCATCGCCGAACCGGGCTCGGCGGGACGGGTTCATCTCAACCGTGCGGGCGGATCGTGGGCGGCTACCGCGGGGTCGGGCGACGTGCTGTCCGGTGTCATCGGCGCGCTGCTCGCCGCCGGTCGGCCGCCGGGCGAGGCCGCGGCGATGGCGGCGTTCGTACATGCGCGGGCGGCCAACCTGTCCGCCGCCGACCCCGGGCCGAGGCCCGCCCCGACGTCGGCCTCCCGCATCCTCGGTCATCTCCGTGCCGCGATCGCCGGCCTCTAGAACGTTCAACGAAGGGAATCTCCATGGCATCCAGGCACACCCCGACACCGTCGATCAGCCCCGCCTACACCGGACGGCTCTCCACTTCGCCCATCCCGACGCTGCGGATGCCCGAAGAATGCATGGACCCGCAGGCGGCCTATCGGTTCATCCACGACGAACTCATGCTCGACGGCAGCTCGCGGCTCAACCTCGCCACCTTCGTCACCACGTGGATGGATCCCGAGGCCGAGAAGTTGATGGCCGAGACCTTCGACAAGAACATGATCGACAAGGACGAGTACCCGGCGACCGCGGCCATCGAGCAGCGCTGCGTGTGCATGGTTGCCGACCTCTTCCACGCCGAGGGGCTGCGCGACGACGACCCCGCTACCGGGATCGGTGTCTCCACGGTCGGGTCCAGCGAGGCCGTGATGCTGGCCGGGCTGGCGCTCAGCTGGCGCTGGCGGCAGCGCTTCGGCAAGGACTGGCGCAGCCGCAGGCCGAACCTGGTGATGGGGTCCAACGTGCAGGTGGTCTGGGAGAAGTTCTGCCGGTACTTCGACGTCGAACCCGTCTATCTGCCGATGGAGGAGGGCCGCTACGTCATCACGACCGAACAGGTGCTCGCGGCGGTCAACGAAGACACCATCGGCGTCGTCGCGATCCTCGGCACCACGTTCACGGGTGAACTGGAACCGATCGCGGAGATCTGCGCGGCCCTGGACAAGCTGGCCGCCAACGGGGGTCCAGACGTTCCTGTGCACGTGGACGCGGCCAGCGGAGGCTTCGTGGTGCCGTTCCTGCATCCCGACCTCGTCTGGGACTTCCGCCTGCCCCGCGTCGTGTCGATCAACGTCAGCGGCCACAAGTACGGCCTGACCTATCCGGGGATCGGCTTCGTGGTGTGGCGCAGCGCCGAGCATCTGCCCGAGGAACTGGTGTTCCGGGTCAACTACCTGGGCGGCGACATGCCGACGTTCACGCTGAACTTCTCGCGCGGCGGCAACCAGGTCGTGGGGCAGTACTACAACTTCCTGCGACTCGGCAGGGCGGGATACACCCAGGTCATGACCTGTCTGTCGCAGACCGCGCGGTGGCTGGGCGACCAATTGCGCGAAAGCGAGCACTTCGAGGTGATCTCGGACGGGTCGGCCATCCCGGTGATCAGCTTCCGGCTCACGGGCGACCGCGGATACACCGAGTTCGACGTGTCGCACGCGCTGCGGTCCTACGGCTGGCAGGTGCCCGCCTACACGATGCCCGACGACGCCACCGACGTCGCCGTGCTGCGCGTGGTGGTGCGGGAGGGCTTCTCGGCGGACCTGGCGCGGGCGCTCAAGGACGACATCATCAGCGCCTTGAAGAGCCTCGACGAGCTCAAACCGCAGGGGCACTTCGACCAGCTGCAACCCTTCGCGCACTAGCCCCGACGGCCCCTGGTGCCGCCCTCTGGGACAATCGGCGGTGGTGACATGACCATGCAGACAACCGAGATCACGACGTCGAACCCCACGCCTCAGGCGGTGGTCGACCTCGACGCCATCCAGCACAACGTTCGCCTGCTGCGCGAACACGCCGGTTCCGCCCAGGTGATGGTCGTGGTGAAGGCCGACGGCTACGGCCACGGCGCCACCCAGGTCGCCAAGGCTGCGCTCGACGCCGGTGCGTCGGAGATCGGCGTGGCGACGCTCGACGAGGCGCTGGCGCTGCGGCGCGACGGCGTCACCGCCCCGCTGCTGGCGTGGCTGCACACCCCGGGAACGGACTTCGGCCCGGCGTTGACCGCGGGCGTTCAGATTGCGGTCTCGTCGGCGCGCCAACTCCACGCCCTGCTCGACGCCGCTGCGCGCACCGGGCGTACCGCGATCACGACGGTCAAGGTGGACACCGGACTGAACCGCAACGGTGCCGGCCGCGCGGAGTTCGCCGCGATGCTGCCGATGCTGGCACGGGCCCGCATCGACGGTGCGATCCGGCTGCGGGGCATCATGTCCCATTTGGCGTGCGGCGACGATCCGGCCAGTCCGGTCAACGACCTTCAGGCCCAACGTTTCTCGGAGTTCCGTGCCCATGCGCAAGAGGCCGGCGTGCAGTTCGACATCGCCCATCTGTCCAACTCGCCTGCGGCGCTGACCCGGCCCGATCTGGCCTACGACATGGTCCGTCCCGGCATCGCCGTCTACGGCCAGACCCCGATCCCGGCGCGCGGCGACATGGGTCTGCTGCCCGCGATGACGCTGAAATGCCCTGTTGTGATGGTGCGTTCGATCAAGGCGGGCGACGGCGTCTCGTACGGGCACACCTGGATCGCCGACCGAGACACCACGGTGGCGCTGCTGCCGCTCGGCTACGCAGATGGCGTCTTCCGCACGCTCGGCGGACGCATCGACGTGACGATCAACGGGCGGCGCAGGCGCAGCGTCGGACGTGTTTGCATGGACCAGTTCGTCGTCGATCTCGGGCCTGGACCGGTCGACGTCGCCGAGGGCGACGACGCCATCCTCTTCGGGCCGGGGCTGGATGGTGAGCAGACTGCGCAGGACTGGGCCGAACTGCTCGGCACCATCAACTACGAGGTGGTCACCAGTCCGCGAGGCCGGGTCGTTCGGGCCTACCGCGGTGGCGGCGCAGGCGATTCATCGGGCGCGAGCCGTTGAGCGACAAGGAACTTCGCAAGGAGATCGCCAAGACGAACACCGGTCGCTGGCTGGCGGGTGCAGCCGGCCTGGCCGCCGTCGGCAGCGTGGCCGGGGTGTCGGTCGCTCGGGCCGTCACGCGACGCACCACCGACGACGATCCCCACCACGGGGAGGACTTCGGACTGCTCGACGCCGACCGCAGCTACGTGGTGACCACACCCGACGGGGTGCCCCTCGCCGTCCGGGAGGTCGGGCCGGCCGACGCGCCGCTCACCGTCGTGTTCGCACACGGCTTCTGTCTACGGATGGGCGCCTTCCACTTTCAGCGGGCACGGCTGACCGCGCAGTGGGGTCCGCAGGTCCGGATGGTGTTCTACGACCATCGCGGCCACGGCCAGTCCGGCGACGCCCCGTCCGACACCTTCACCGTCTCCCAACTCGGCCAGGACCTGGAGGCCGTGCTGGCGGTGATGGCCCCGCGCGGACCCGTGGTGCTGGTCGGGCACTCCATGGGCGGCATGACCGTGCTTTCGCATGCCCGCCAGTACCCCAAGCGGTACGGCAACCGGATCGTCGGCGTCGCGCTGATTTCCTCGGCCGCAGAAGGGGTTTCGCGTTCCCCGCTGGGGGAGATCCTGCGAAACCCGGCGCTCGAGGCGGCCCGGTTCGCGGTGCGGTACGCACCCAAGACGGTCCATCGCACGCGCGGCGCGGCCCGTTCGGTGATCGGGCCGATCCTGCGCGCGGCGTCCTACGGCGACGAGAAGATCAGCCCCAGCGTCGTCGCGTTCTCCGAGAAGATGATGCACGACACGCCCATCGCGACCCTCGTCGGATTCCTGCACGCGCTGGAGGTGCATGACGAGACACCCGCTCTGAAGACGCTGGCCAAGATCCCGACCCTCATCGTGTGCGGTGACCGCGACCTGCTCACCCCCAAGGAGTACTCCGAATCGATGGCGGAGGCGCTGCCCAAGTCCGAGTTGTTGATCATCGGCGGCGCAGGGCATCTGGTCCAGTTGGAGCAGCCCGAGCTGGTCGACGACGCGCTGGTGCGGCTCGTCGAGCGCGCGACGCCTTCCAAGCTCGTCGCGATCACCCGGCGGCTACGCGATCGGGCGCGCAACCATGGCTGAGATCCTCGAAGGCACCGCCGAACTGCCGACCGCGGCGGACACTGTCGCGTTCGGTGCGCGCCTCGGCGCCGACCTGCGCGCAGGCGACGTGGTGGTGCTGTCCGGTCCACTCGGTGCGGGAAAGACGGTGCTGGCCAAGGGAATCGCGCAGGCCATGGACGTCGAGGGCGCTGTGACGTCGCCGACGTTCGTGTTGGCCCGCGTCCATCCGGCGCGGCGGCCAGGCACACCGGCGCTGGTGCACGTCGACGTCTACCGCCTGCTCGATCACGCCGGCGCGGACCTGCTGGCCGAACTCGACTCGCTCGACCTCGACACCGACCTCGACGGTGCCGTGGTGGTGGTCGAATGGGGAGAGGGCCTGGCGGAACGCCTCTCCGAGCGTCATCTCGACATCCGGCTCGAGCGCGACACCGAGACCGACGTGCGCACGGCGGTGTGGCGATGGAGCCATCCGTGATGACCTCGATCGTGCTGGCCATCGACACCGCCACCCCCGCCGTGACCGCCGGGGTGATCAGGCGTGGACCGTCCGGTGTCGAGGTTCTCGCCGAACGCGTCACCCTCGACGCGCGTGCCCATGCCGAGAAATTGACGCCAAACGTGTTGGGCGTCTTGGCCGATGCCGGACTCGCGATGGGCGACCTCGGTGCCGTCGTCGTCGGGTGCGGGCCGGGACCGTTCACCGGCCTGCGCGTGGGCATGGCGACGGCTGCTGCGTATGCGCACGCACTGAACCTGCCGGTGTACGGCGTCTGCAGCCTCGACGCCATCGGCGTGGACACCACGGGTGAGGTGCTGGTGGTGACCGATGCCCGCCGACGCGAGGTGTACTGGGCGCGCTATCGCGACGGTGTCCGGTTCGACGGGCCTGCCGTCAGCGCACCCGGCGACGTGCCCACCGACGTGGAGGCGGTCGCCGGTTCACCCGACCATGCCGGGCTGTTCGAGCTGCCGCGTCAGACGCCCACCTATCCGACGGCGTCGGGGCTGGTGCGCGCGGTGGATTGGGCGGCGCCACCCGAGCCGCTGATCCCGTTGTACTTGCGGCGCCCGGACGCCAAGCCCCGCAGCGAGGCGAACAAGTGACGGTCGAGTACGGCGAGCTGGCCGTCGGCGATGCCGACCGGTGCGCCGAACTCGAGGCGCAACTGTTCCCCGGAGACGATCCCTGGTCGGCGATCGCGTTCGTGCGCGAACTCGAGTCCAAGCACAACCACTACGTCGCCGCGCGGGTCGATGGCGTCCTGGTGGGGTATGCCGGGATCAGCCGGCTGGGCCGGAAACCGCCGTATGAGTACGAGATTCACACCATCGGTGTCGATCCCGACTTTCAGGGTCGGGGCATCGGCCGCGAACTGCTCGACCGTCTGTTGGCCATCGCGTCCGGCGGCGTGGTGTTCCTCGAGGTGCGCACCGACAACGCTGCCGCCCTCGGGCTGTACCAGAGCGCCGGTTTCGTCAACGTGGGCCTGCGCAAGCGGTACTACCGTGTCAGCGGGGCCGACGCGTACACGATGCGGAGGGAGGCGCAATGATCATCCTGGCCATCGAGAGTTCCTGCGACGAGACCGGTGTCGGCATCTGCGAGCTGGCGGCCGACGGCGCCATCACGCTCCTTGCCGACGAGGTGGCTTCCAGCGTCGACGAGCACGCCCGGTTCGGCGGCGTCGTACCCGAGATCGCGTCGCGCGCACATCTGGAGGCGTTGGGCCCCACCATGCGTCGGGCCTTGGACGCGGCGGGCGTGGCCAAGCCGGACGTCGTGGCCGCCACCATCGGACCCGGGTTGGCCGGTGCGTTGTTGGTCGGCGTCGCGGCGGCCAAAGCCTATGCGGCCGCGTGGGAGGTGCCGTTCTACGCAGTGAACCACCTCGGCGGGCACCTGGCAGCGGACGTCTACGAGCATGGACCGCTGCCGGAGAGCGTCGGCCTGCTGGTCTCCGGCGGGCACACCAACCTGCTGCACGTGCGGTCGCTCGGTGAGCCGATCGCCGAGCTGGGAAGCACGGTCGACGACGCGGCAGGGGAGGCCTACGACAAGATCGCCCGGCTGCTGGGGCTTGGCTATCCGGGCGGCAAGGTGCTCGACGACCTGGCCCGCACGGGGAACCGGGATGCCATCGCGTTCCCGCGCGGCATGACGGGGCCCCGCGACGCGCCCTACGCGTTCAGCTTCTCCGGCCTCAAGACCGCGGTGGCCCGCTACGTCGAAAGCCACCCCGATGCGTCGACCGCCGACGTGGCGGCGGGCTTCCAGGAGGCGGTGGCCGACGTACTGACCCGCAAGGCGGTGCGCGCCGCCACCGAGCTCGGAGTGTCGACGCTGTTGATCGCGGGCGGTGTCGCGGCGAATTCGCGGTTGCGTGAACTGGCCGAAGAACGCTGCGCGGCAGCGGGTTTGACGTTGCGCATTCCCCGGCCGCGGTTGTGTACCGACAACGGGGCGATGATCGCGTCGTTCGCCGCACACCTCATAGCTGCGGGTGCGCCGCCGTCGCCGCTGGACGTGGCGAGTGACCCCGGTCTGCCGGTGGTGAAGGGACAGGTCGGATGAACGCCTACGAGTCGGTCGCCGAGTTGGCGGCCAAGATGGCCATCACCGAACTGCTCTACCGCTACGCCGAACTGATCGATGTGGGTGACTTCGACGGCGTCGGCGCACTGCTTGGTCGGGGCAACTTCATGGGCGTCTCGGGCGCCGAGAAGATCGCCAAGCTGTTCGTCACGACCACCCGCCGCTTTCCCGAGCATGGAAACACCCCGCGGACTAGGCATTTGGTGCTCAACCCGATCGTGGAAGTCGACGGCGCCACCGCCAGGTCGCGCTCGACGTTCTGCGTTGTCCAGGCGACCGAAACCATTCCGCTGCAGCCGATCGTCGTCGGCCGGTACGCCGACACCTTCGCAAGCGACCCCGACCTCCCCGCGGGTTGGTACTTCACCGAGCGGACGGTGGACCTACAGATGGTCGGGGACGTTTCCGACCACCTGCTGATCGATCCGAAGCAGTTCGGGTAGCCGCCTCAGAACGGTGGCTGCCTGACCCTGCCGCGGATTTACGCTCCTTAGTGGGACGAGGGCCTCTCGGCCATTCGCGCACAGTGCGCCGTCGTCGCCTCAAATGTCTTCCGCAGTCTTCCGCCAAGTATTCGGGCGGCAATCGAAGCCAAGGGGCCGGTGAAGACGGTGCGCTCGGTGATCAAGGTGCCCGAGTCGGTTGGCTCGATGAGATGATCGATGGTCTGCGTCAAACCGGGCGCTTTCGCCACACCCGTCCACGATGTCGGCGGTTCGATTCGGGTGACGGTCGATGTCAGCGGAGGATAGCCCTTGACCCGAGTCGTGATCTTCGCCCCAACTGCGAACGGGCCGTCGATCTTGGCCGTCGCAATGACGTCACCGGCCCATTCGGCGGGGTTCGTCCATACCGCCCACACATCCTCCGCGCTCGCCGAGGAGCGGGCCGACCCGCTGAACGGGCCTTGCAAGTCACCCATGTCGGCCATCTTCCCTCGCCGAGCGACGCCGCTGGCTCAAACGGGAAACCCCGCGTCGTCGACCCTGTCGACTGCGCCACTGCCACGTCGCGGTCGACGTTCTGCATTGTCCAGGCGACCGAAACCGTGCCGCTGAAGCCCATCGTTGTCGGCCGGTACGCCGGCAGCAACGACGGTACGGACGGTCGTCGACCTACAGATGGTCGGCGATGTTTCCGACTACCTGCTGATCGATCCGAACCAGTTCGGGTAGCCGCCTCAGAACGGCGGTTGCGCATCGAGTGCGGCGGCTGCGTTCTCGGCTTCGTTGCGTCGACGTTCGTCGTCGATTCGGTATTGGCGGTCTTGGGCGCGGGTGGTCTTGCGTCGTGGCATGGTCAGCCCAGCGGTGTGTGCCGTGGGGGTGTCGGTCACGGTGACTGGTGCGGTGGGCAGACTCAGGCTGGGGAAGAGCAGGCGGCTGCCGGGCTGGGTGGTGTAAGTCTGGCCGGATGGCGAGGTCCAGATGACATCGCCGTCAGGGAGCTGCTGGTCTCGCCAACCACATGGCCCGCCCCAGAAGGTCTTCAACAAATGGTGAAACCTGCATAGGCACTTGAGGTTTGACGCGCTGGTGGGCCCCAGCGGGTGGGCGATCGTGTGGTCGACGTCGCAGCGATTCGCGGGCACGGTGCAGTGCGGGAAGCGACATGTCAGGTCGCGGCAGCGCACGAAGTCTGCCAGCTTCCTCGATGGTGTGTAGCGGAGTTCGGGTGGTGCGTTGCCAGGGTGCACGACCGGCACGATCTTGGCGTGCAGGGCGGCGCGAGCGACGACGGGTCCGGGTAGCAGCGGGCCGCCGATGATCACTCCCGGCGGGGTGGCTAGCGGTTCGCCGGGATCGGCGTTGCACTCCGCGTAGACCTCGGCCAGCGTCATCTCTCGCAGTGGCTTGCTGAACATTGGCGGTGATTCGCCGTCGAGGGAGGCGTGCTGAGCGGCCGCATCGGCAGCCACTCGATCGGACTCGTGCCGGGCGTCGTCGGAAGCGGCAATGCTGGTCTCGGTCGTGTCCGCGTCCGCGTCGTTCTCTTCCGCTTCCGCTTCCGCGTCCGCGTCGGCGTCGGCGTCGGTGTCGTCCGCTTCCGCGTCGTCGGTCTCGGCCGTGGGCGGATCAGCGGGGGTGGCACCGCCGTCGGGCTGGTCGGGGCACGCAGCAGGTGTGGGTGGCGCGACGGAGTCGGCGTTGGCGACGACGTATACGACGACCGTGCTGGGGACGCTGGTGGCACCGAGGCAGTCGTCGCGGCCGCAGAGGCAGATCAATCGGTCTTGGCCGTGTCCTATGGCGCCCATGGCGTCGGAGCGGCGTTGGTCGCGGGTGCGGGGATCGTGCGCGCACAGGGTGGAGGCCATCGCGTCGAGTCGTTGGTCGAACGCGGCGGCATCGGTGGCGAACAGGGTGGCCCACAGCGTCGCCATTCCGGAGTCGTCGTCGACGAAGACGTCGACGGCGCGGCCGCGGGCCTTCTCCTGGGTCCGGCGCAGGGCGTAGGGGTCGTGCGTGGCGATGAGGGCGTCGATGGCCTGGTCGGTCTTGTCCATCGACATCGCACCCCACCCCTGGACCATGGCGGCGAGCTCGGTGTCGACTGCGCGCAGGGCGTCGGGATCCTTGATCAGTCCGGTGCGGCGCACGATGGTGGCGATCAGGCGGTAGCCGATCAGTCCGTCGTGGAACAGCGCGGAGATCGTGGGGAGGCGGTCGCGCAGGGCGGTGCCGATCAGCAGCAGATGGGAGGCGACTCCTGGTGTGAGCTGTTGGCTGGCGCCGATCTCGGCGCATGCTGCTCCCCAGTTATCGAGGCACCACTGGTCGCGGTTCGCTGATCCGTCTGCGGCGTGCAGGGCATCGAGCATGGTGACCATGCCGGCCAACCGGCGTGCGCAGGCGGCGTTTTCGACCCGTGCCCACGCCAGGGTCGCGGCGGCACCCGAGGTGCCGGCGTGTGATGTCTCGGGACATCGGTGACAGTTCTGTATCAGGACTTTGGTGACAGTAGGTGTGTCAGGACTTCGGTGACGCTTCGTCGTCTTTGGCGCGTGGGCCGCGGGGTCGGCCGTTGCCGACGTATTTGACGCCGGGTGCGGGTCGGGTTCGTTCGGCGAGGACCTCGCCGTCCAGATCGGTGATGATGATGTTGTCGCCGTCACTGACGACGAGAACCTGTTGAAAGGCGTATTGGGCACCGACCTTGTAGGCGACTGAGTTCAGTCCGATGTTGCCCACCGCGCTGACCGTTCGGGCGCA
>NZ_JIAW01000013.1 GCF_000620625.1 Mycobacterium sp. URHB0044
GGCGCCGGTGTGGACGATTGGGGCGGCGTCTCACCGCTCACCCCCGATCACGTCAACCCGGAGCGGCCGTGGCCCGCGCTGGACGAGCTGGCTGCCGTCACCGCCGAAGCCGGTTACGACCTGGTGCAGCGGCTGACCGCGCAGCCGCAGTACGTGCAGGCCGGCGCGGCGTGGATCGATCCGCGGGTACGCGGGCACGTCGACGCGCTGGCCGACCCGGACACCGGCCTGGCGCGTGACGTCAACCCGGTGGGGCGGCCGTGGCAGGAGCCCGACGAGGCCACCGAGTCACTGGGGCGCACGGATCTGCACACCGCGATCGACTCCGAGGGGCGGCTCACCGAGACCCGCAGCGACCTGGGTAGCGCGTTCGGGGACTGGGAGTCCATTCGCGAGAAGGTGCACGAGCTGGCCGCCCGTGCCCCCGAGCGCGTCGACACCGACGTGCTGGCGGCGCTGCGCTCGGCCGAGCGCGACCCGGCCGGCTGCAGTGACGACGAGTATCTGGCGCTCGCCACGGCCGACGGACCGGCGCTGGAAGCCGTTACGGCACTGGCTGATTCGCTGCGCCGTGACGTGGTCGGCGACGACGTGACGTTCGTGGTCAACCGCAACATCAACTTCACCAACATCTGCTACACCGGCTGCCGGTTCTGCGCGTTCGCCCAGCGCAAGGGCGACGCCGACGCGTACTCGCTGTCGACCGAGGAGGTCGCCAACCGGGCGTGGGAGGCGCACGTCGCCGGCGCCACCGAGGTGTGCATGCAGGGCGGGATCGATCCCGAGCTTCCGGTCACCGGCTACGCCGACCTGGTGCGTGCGGTCAAGGCGAAGGTGCCCTCGATGCACGTGCACGCGTTCACCCCGATGGAGATCTCCAACGGCGTGACCCGCAGCGGCATTTCGACCCGCGAGTGGCTGACCAGCCTGCGCGAGGCCGGGCTGGGCAGCATCCCGGGCACCGCCGCGGAGATCCTCGACGACGAGGTGCGTTGGGTGCTCACCAAGGGCAAGCTGCCGACCTCCGCGTGGATCGAGGTCATCACGACCGCGCACGAGGTGGGCCTGCGGTCGAGCTCGACGATGATGTACGGACACGTCGACACCCCCAAGCACTGGGTCGGACACCTCAACGTGTTGCGCGACATCCAGGACCGCACCGGCGGGTTCACCGAGTTCGTCCCGTTGCCGTTCGTGCACCAGTCCTCGCCGTTGTACCTGGCCGGCGGAGCTCGTCCCGGCCCGACGCACCGCGACAACCGGGCCGTGCACGCGTTGGCCCGGATCATGTTGCACGGCAGGATCGATCACATCCAGACCAGCTGGGTCAAGCTCGGTGTCGAGCGCACGCAGGTGATGCTCACCGGTGGTGCGAACGATCTCGGCGGCACGCTGATGGAGGAGACCATCTCGCGGATGGCCGGCTCCGAGAACGGTTCGGCCAAGACGGCGGCGGAGCTCGCCGCCATCGCCGAGGGGATCGGCCGTCCGGCCCGGCAGCGCACCACCACGTACGCCCCGCTCGCCGCGTAGTCCCCTTCTCCCGCGAGCGCGTGTCTGTCGCACGGCACGCCAGTGTGTGACCTGCAAACGCGCGCGCTCGCGCGCCAATCTGTGGATCGTGCAAGGAAACCCCCCGACTAGGAGCGTCTCTCTTTCGCGCGTGTGGTGTCCATCACATGATGCTGGCATCTGCTGCGAGCAGGAGGTCCATCATGCAGTTGACGCAACTGAGTGTGGTGCTCATCGCGCTGGGTGTGGCAGTTGCCGTTGCCCTGTTGGTGTGGCGCGGGAGGCGACGCCGTCCGGCCGGCGAGGATGCGGAAGCCCGATATCGTCGGGACGCGCACGCCCTACGCAGCGCACGCAAGGTCCGGGCCGCCGTCCCTGGAGATGTCTGGTCGGCCGGGGCTTCGGATGGTCCGCAGTCACGGGCGAAGAAGACCACTGCCTGGGTGGCTGTGGCGTCCACGTGCGGTGGCTGCGGCGGGTGTGGTGGCTGCGGCGGCTGCGGCGGTTGCGGCGGTTGACCCCTACGTTCAGTCAAAGTCATTGGATGGCAACATGAGTGACAAGATGTGGCGTCGGCATGGCACCGGGTTCGATCGGTCGTTCGCTGCGGTGGCAAACCTCGAGCTCCCGCCTGCAGTGTTCAAGACGTGCCCGTGGCAGCCACGCGATCTCGTCGAGACCGGTTTGCGGCAGTGGCTGCGATGTTGCGCGGCCGGGCTGCGTGACCGCCAGGTGATTGGGATGCCATCGCACGCGGTGGACGAGGCATGGCACGGCCTGATTCTGCACACCGCGCACTATCAAGCCTTCTGCACCAAGGCTTACGGACGATTCATGCACCACCACCCGGCCGGCGCTCCAACCGAGGGCATGCCAGCCATGGATCCGATGGACGAGCAGTTGCGGAGGACCGTCATCGCGTGGTCGCTGGTTGCGCGGCCCGGCGAACAGTGTGTCCTCTGGGATCTCGACAACCGTGTCGGAGTGCACCAGCCGTGGGGCCTCGAGCCGGCTCGCATCGAGACGATCGAGCTTGCCGTAGCCAGACTCGGCCCCCGCCTCCGGAATTGATGTACTCCGAACGCCGCGCACGCCGACGAATCTGTGGATCGTGCAAGGAAACACCCGGATGAACCCCACGCCCATTCCATGCGACGTGGCGCGCGTCACATCATGGTCGACACCAACGACAAGAGGAGGCACATCGACATGCAGTCGACGGAGCAGGCCAGTGGCGGATCGCGTCGCACGAGATCCGTTGCCGGCAACGTGATCCGCGGATCGCTCGGCAACCTGATCGAGTGGTACGACTGGTACGCCTATGCGGCGTTCAGCATCTACTTCGCGAGTGTCTTCTTCCCGTCGGGCAATCCGACGGCGCAGCTGTTGAACACCGCTGGCATCTTCGCGGTGGGCTTCCTGATGCGGCCGCTCGGCGGTTGGCTCTTCGGGATGTATGCCGACCGATTCGGGCGCCGAGCGGCACTGACCCTTTCCGTCACCATGATGGGCGTCGGTTCGCTCGCCATCGCCTTGACTCCGGGGTATGGCCAGATCGGTGCGCTGGCACCGATACTGCTCGTCCTCGCGAGGCTGTTGCAGGGGCTGTCACTGGGCGGCGAATACGGAACCTCCGCAACGTATCTCAGCGAGGTGGCGACCCCACACCGCCGCGGGTTCTACTCGTCGTTCCAGTACGTGACGCTGATCGGCGGCCAACTCCTCGCGCTGGGCCTGCAGATCGTCCTGCAGCAGACGCTCACCTCGGCGCAGATGCAGTCGTGGGGCTGGCGAATCTCGTTCGTCGTCGGTGCAATTGCGGCGGTGACGGTCATGTGGCTGCGCCGCACCATGGATGAGTCGGAGAACTACCAGCTCGCTGTCAAGGAAGACACCGAACGGGGCAGCCTGAAGGTCTTGCTCGCGTACCCGCGCGAATGCCTGACCGTCGTCGGCCTCACCTTGGGCGGCACCATCGCCTTCTATACGTTCACCACCTACATGCAGAAGTTCATGATCAACACGACCGGCCTGCCGAAGGAGCAGGTGACGTGGATCAACTTCGTCGCGCTGCTGCTGTTCGTCGGGCTGCAGCCGCTGGTCGGCGCGTTCTCGGATCGCGTCGGCCGTCGCCCTCTGCTGATCGCCTTCGGTATCGGCGCGACACTGGGCACGGTGCCGTTGCTCACCGCGGTCGGTCACGCCGGTTCCGCGCTGTCCGCGTTCGGCCTGATGATGATCGGCCTCGTCATCGTGTCGGGTTACACGTCGATCAATGCGGTGGTCAAGGCGGAGCTCTTCCCCGCTCGGATCCGGGCGCTCGGCGTCGGTCTGCCATACGCGCTGACGGTCGCGATCTTCGGCGGTACGACGGAGTACGTCGCGTTGGGGCTGAAGAACATCGGCCACGAGAATTGGTTCTTCTTCTACGTCGCCGGCTGTGCGTTGATCTCGCTCTTGGTCTACGTCTTCATGGGCGAGTCTTCACGTCGTTCCCACTTGGAACGGGAGACAAAAGAACTCGATGCAGACAGGGCAGAGCCCGCAACCGCCTAGGTGGTTGGGTGCCAGGGTCATACCATCAGCAACATGCAGGTGTTGCTCGTCGAAGACGACGAGGGTGTCGCGTCGGCGCTGGCCGAACTTCTCGGCCAGACCGGCGCGACCGTCGTGCGGACCGGCCGTGGCGCCGACGCTCTGCACCGCGTCAAGGGTTGCGATCTCGTCCTATTGGATCTCGGGCTGCCCGACATGGATGGCCTCGAGGTTTTGCGCACCCTGCGGCGCGCATCGGCCGTGCCCGTGATCATCATGACCGCACGGGACAGTGACGGCGCGGTGGTGCTGGGGCTGCGCGCGGGAGCCGACGACTACTTGGTCAAGCCGGTGCGAAAAGCGGTGCTGCTGGCGCGAATCCAGGCAGTGATGCGGCGCGTCAACCGGTCCGGGAGCGACGCCGCTGCGCATGCCGCGCCGGTGGTGGCCGGTCCCGTGACCATCGACCGGGAGCGCCGAGAAGTCACTTTGGACGGCACCCCACAGACGCTCACGAAGACCGAATTTCAGCTTCTCTCCTTGCTGGCCGGTCGCCAAGGCGAGGCGGTCAGCCGCGAAGAACTGATGCTCGAAGTGTGGGGAACCGCGGTCGTGGGCCGTTCGCGGTCGCTGGACTTCTTCATCGGCCAGGTAAGGGCCAAACTCACCGGCCTTCCGCTGCAGACGGTGCGCGGGTTCGGCTTCCGGCTGGACACCTGACATGGGCCTGCGGGTTCGCATCGTCCTCGTCGTGCTTTCGCTGCTCACCACCGTCGCACTTGCCGTTCCGCTCGCGGTCAGTTCGGCGGCCCGGCGCACTGCAGTGCTCGCCGAGGAGCGGGGCAGGCAACTCACCGCGCTCGCGGATTCGGCCGCCGTGGCAGGCATGCCCGTGCAACCCCTCGTCGACCGCTACTACGACGTCTACGGGGAAGGCGTGCTGATCGTCGACACCGACGGACAGCCGCTTGCCTCGCGTGGACTCAGCACCGACGAATCGGCCGTCGCGTCCGCGGCGAATGGCGCGCTGGTCGATGCGCCCGCGCCACCATGGGCGCGAATCCTGCCCTGGCACCCCGATCCCGTCCTGACTGCCGTGGGTGTGCGACGCGACGGCGAACTGGTCGGCGCCGTCGTGGTGGCGGTGGACACCACGACGGCGGCACGCGATGTCGCCCGCGCCTGGATGTGGGTGGCGTTGGGCTGCTTGGGTTTACTGGCCTTGGCCGTCCTCGCGGCTCGCGCGATCACGAGGTGGGTCCTTCGGCCGCTCGATGGGCTCGAGCGCGCGGTGGCTGAGATGACGGAAGGCGTTGCCGGACCGCCCGTCGACGTCACGGGTCCGCCGGAAGTGCGCCACTTCACCGCCGCCTTCAACACGATGGCACGTGCGGTGCGGGCGTCGCTCGACCGCCAACGCCGACTCGTTGCCGACGCGTCTCATCAACTGCGCAATCCGCTGGCCGCCGTCCGGCTGCGCGCGGACAGCCTGGACCACTACGTAGCGGAGGACGGGCGATCGACGTACGGCTCGATGACCGCGGAGTTGGATCGTTTGGAACACCTCCTGCAGCAGTTGCTCCGACTGGCCCGGGCAGAGGAGGTCAGCGGCAGTCGCAAGGTCGGTCTGCATGCCGCCGTGGCCGAGTCGACCGACCTCGATGACCTCATCGGCGAGCGCATCGCGTTCTGGCAGCCCGTCGCCGAGGGGCAGAATCAGCGACTGCGCCACCACGCCGGCCCCAGGGGTCTCGCAGTCCGGGTCGCCCGCCACGACGTGGAACAACTGCTCGACGTCGCGCTGGACAACGCGCTGCGCTACGCCGGTGCGGACACCACGGTCAGTGTGTCGACCGTGGTGAACGATCAAATGGTGGAGCTGATCGTCAGCGACGACGGACGCGGACTGCCCAGTGCGGACCTGCAACGGGCAGCGATGCGGTTTTGGCGAGGACAGCAGGACGGTGGTGCAGGGACGGGCCTCGGCCTGGCGATAGCCGGCGAGATCGCGTCTGGGTACGGCGGGGCAATCTCGGTGGAGGCGTCGCCGGAGGGCGGCCTGCTCGTCCGTTGTTCGCTCCCCATGGCAGGGGATGAGACGTGATCGACGGGCGATCGGCCGAAATGAGCCGTCGCGCATTCGTTCTCGGGGCCGCTGTGCTGGCGGCCAGCGCGTGCGTCCCCGGCGGTCCACGCGCCAGTGTGCGCCTTGCGGCGGGACAACGGGGCGGGCTCTACATCGCGTTCGCAGCGCTTCTCGCGGAACGCATCCAAGCCCGCTATTCGGGCATCGGCGTCGAGGTGGTTCCCACGGAAGGCAGTGTCGACAACCTCGCGTTGCTGCGGGCTGGTGATGTCGACCTGGGGCTCGCACTGGCCGACGTCACCGAGCAGGATCGGGCCGCAGGTGCGGTGGGCACCGCACCGCCGGCCGTTGCCAGGGTGTACGAAAACTACCTACAGGTCGTGGTGCGTGATTCCGCTGCCGTGCAACGACTCTCAGACCTCGCGGGAAAGAGGGTCTCCGTCGGCGCTGCCGGATCCGGCGCTGCGGCCACCAGCCAGGTGCTGTTCGACACCGCCGGCCTCACCGGTCGCGTCCAGATGTTCGGGTATCCCCTGCAGGAGAGTCTCTCTCGACTCGGGGACGGCACCGTAGACGCACTGGTGTGGTCCGGAGGAGTGCCGACGCCCGCCCTCGCCGAGCTGGACGCCACGGTGCCGCTGCGGATGGTCGACCTCGGCCAGCAGGCGACCTTGATGGCGCGTTCCGGGTACCCCTACCTCGCCCGCCGCGTGCCGACCGTGAACTACGTGCCGCCCGGACTGCGTTCGATCGGCGTGCCGGATCTCCTGCTGTGCCGCCAAGACACGGCGTCCGACGTGGTCGCCGCGGTGGTCGACGTCCTCGCCTCCGAAGCCCCGCGGCTGGTGCCGCCCTACGTCCGCGGGCTGCAGTATCTCGACCCGCCGGCGATGATCCAGACCGGTCGGGTGCCGTTGCACTCGGGCGCGGTGGGTGCGTACCGCAAGCTGCACGGCTGACGTGAATCACCTGAAACGGGCCGGATATCTAGCCGTCGGGTCCGTTGCTGCCAGCCGAACCGTTGCTGCTGCCGGGCGTGCCGGCACCCGCACCGCCGGAACCTGCGGCACCTCCCGGCGCGCCGAGCCCACCGGCACCGCCGTTGCCACCCTGGCCGCCATGACCGACGCCGGCAGTGGAAGTACCGGCACCGCCGACTCCGCCAGGACCGCCTGCTTGTCCCGGCGAGCCGCTGGCGCCGTTGCCGCCGGCGCCCCCGCTGGCCGTCCCTGGGGCCGTGCTGGTGCCGGCGCTGACGGCGCCTCCGCCGTTGCCGCCTGATGCTGCTGCGCCGGGGCCGTTGCCGAGAACGCCGCCCTGGCCCGCGTTCCCGCCGTCGCCGCCAATGGCATCACCGCCATTGGTGACCGCCCGTCCGCCGTTTCCGCCGTCACCGCCGATGCCGGAAACACCGGTGCGCCCACCATCGCCGCCCGCTCCGCCGCTGGTGTTACCGACGCTGGTCTCGACGTTGCCGCCGTTGCCACCGTCGCCGGCATCGCCTGCGACGACCCCGCTTTGGCCGCCATTGCCACCCGCACCGCCGCTTGCATTGCCGGTTACGCTGATGCCACCGCCTCCGGCACCGCCGCTGCCGCCGCTACCCGTCAGCAGGCCACCGTTGCCACCCGTTCCACCATGACCGCCGGTGACGTCGACATCCTCGCTGAGACCCGTAGCGCCTCGACCGCCGTTACCGCCGTCGCCGGAAAGGATGCCACCGTTGCCACCGTTTCCTCCGGCACCGCCGATGGCGACGTCATTGCTCGCGCTGGCCGAACCGCCGGCACCGCCGTTGCCGAACAGGCCTGCGTTGCCGCCATTTCCACCGGCCCGTCCTGCGAGACCGACGCCGCCGTTGCCGCCGTTGCCGAACAGCAAGCCGCCGCGGCCGCCGTTCTGGCCTGGGAGGCCGTCGCCGCCATTGCCGATCAGCAGCCCAGCGTTCTGTCCGGGACCGCCGTTGCTGATGAATATTCCGATGACGCCGCCGATGAGGGTGCCGATCGCGTCACCGGGATTGACTGCGGCCATCGGCACCGGCGCGTCGGCGGTGCCTGGGCTGATCGCCGCCAGGGCCGCGGGGCCGACGAGGCCGGATGGCCCGCCGCCCGGTACCGCCGTTGAGTGTGCGAACACACCGGGAGCGAACATGCTGGGCGTCAACGGGTTCAGCGCGGGTGCCGCGACGCCGATGGTCGTTGCCGCTGTGGTGTGGTCACCAGTGTCCGCGGCCGGCCCGGACCTGGCTGTGCGGCCGACGCCTAGGCTTCCGCCGGGGCGCACCACCATCAGCCGGGGCACCCCACCTGCGGCGAACAGGATGTTGGGTGTGATGACCGCAGCCAACGCCGGAGCCGAAATGCTCACGGGGGTCGTGGATGTGGCCGACGACGCGATGGGCGGCGCGCCTGTCGGCATGGCGGTGCCCGCGCCGGCTAACACGCCCGCCGCCAACACGGCGGTGATCATGGTGGATTGCTTGGTCATGGTCGCTGTCGGAACCTTCCCTCAAGGCAGAGGGTTTCGGTCCTCGGCCGGCTAATCAACTTGGGATGCTTTTCGCAAAGTGTTCGGTACCGCGACCTCGACTCGAAAGGACTCGGTTCACTGAGCGGACCGGCCTTACCAAGGCGGGCAGCGTTGCGGTCGATCAGCTAGCTGCGTATCCGTGGCTTGGCTTCGTTTTGCTTCACAGTCAGCATCGATGACTGCTCGAGCGGTGCCAATGACCGAGAACCCGGAAATCCTGTCCGGAACACCGGATCGCGTGGTGATGTCGGTCGATTGCTTGGCAAGCATTGCTTCTGAAACCTGCCCTCAAGACAGAGGGCGTTGGTCCTCAGCCGCGAATCACCCTGGACGGGTGTGCCGCAGAAGTTTTCGCCACCACGACATCAACGCGAAAGGGCTCGGTGCACTGAGCGGACCGACATCACCCACCGGCACGCCCAAGGTTGCGGGTGATCTCGCGTGTGGCCTTCAGCACCAGCTCGGGCAGTCCGGCAGGCACGGAGGACGTGAGCGAGATGGCGCTGATCGACGCGATCAGCTCACCGTCTGGGCACCGAACCGGGGCGGCCACGCAACACACGCCGGCGAGCACCTCCTGATGGTCGACCACTAGATTCCCGGGCCGGGCAAAATCGGCGTGTGCCTGACGCCACTGCGAGGAAGTGAAACCGGAAGGCGGTTCGTCGTTCGGGCCCCGCTGGGTCAGCCGTAGCAGTAGGCCGCCGGCGTGGGTCGGCGGGATCTCGTCGTATGGCTGCATTCGCGGAACGTCGGTCACCACCCCTCGAGTCGCCGTCACGACCCGGACCCGATCCTCGTGCAGTACCGAGATGGAGACGACGGTCGTGGTCAACGCCGACAACGTCCGCGCTGGCGCACGAGTCGCGCCCTGCAAACCGGGGTGCGGTTGCCAGGCGTTGCCCAGGCGAGCGAGTCCCGGTCCGACGAAGTAGCGGCGGTCGTGGCGCTGCGCCACGCCGAGGTCCACCAGCTGCTCCAAGAGCCGATACGTCGTCGACTTGGGGAGCGCGGCTTGGCGGGCGATCTCCGACAGGCCGACGCCTACCTGCGACTGGGCCAGCACGCCGAGCACTTGAAATGCGCCCTCAAGCACGCCACGTCCACCGAGATTCCCAGCAGAAGCCAAGCCGGTGATTATCTGGCCGACGTCTGGGTCAGCCCCGTCGCGACCACCCGTGTCCACAATGGAGCCTCGTTCCCGGCTGCAAACGCGCAGCTCGAGGAGCATACTGCCTGGTCTGCCCCCAATGCGATCGAACGTAAGCACCCACGGACGAGGCAGGTTCGATCCGGATGCGCGTCCACGACGTATATAGGGGGAGACGACCATTGCGGCGTCCGATCCGCCGAGCCGAGGAGCAAGTGTGTGACCACCATTAGCGGGTTGCCCGCCCATGTCTTGTTCGTGCACGCCATCGTCGTGCTGGCGCCGCTCACCGCGGTGTTGGAGATGCTGTGCGGCGTGTGGCCCGCCGCGCGTCGCCGATTGGTGTGGCTCGTCGTGGCGCTCGCCGCGGTGACGGCCGTGCTCACTCCGCTGACGACGGAGGCCGGCGAGTGGCTGTACGACCAGCGGCCCCAGGTCAGCCCTATGCTCGCGGAGCACGCCTTGCGAGGCGGGTGGATGATCTACTTCTCGGTCGCGCTGCTGGTGGTGGCGGTGGCTCTGGCGGTGTTGCACCTGCTCGAGGGGCGGTCGGACAAGCCGAGGACCGTGGCGACCGTCGTGGTGGCGGTCGTCGCCCTTGCCGTCGGCGTGTCGTCGATCGTGACCGTGGTGCGAATCGGGGACTCCGGCGCGCAGTCCGTGTGGGGCGGCGGCTGAGCGTCGGTCAGCCGTTTGGGCGGCGGCGTGCTAGTCAGGAGTGTGACTTCACCCCAGACGCACACTGCTGACGGACGACCGCGGGCCCGTGGGCTCGGGATCGACCTGCCCGGCGAGCCAGGACCGCTCAACGCGATCACCGACGTCGCCGGCGTCGAGGTCGGAGCCGTCACCCTGATCGACGGGGAGGGTCCGCTGGAGGTCGGTCGGGGACCGGTGCGCACCGGTGTCACCGCCATCCTGCCGCGCGGGCGTGACGGCGTCGGGCAACCGTGCGCGGCGGGCTGGTTCTCACTGAACGGCAACGGCGAGATGACCGGCACGACGTGGATCGAAGAGTCCGGCGCCTTCAATCTGCCTGTGGTGCTGTCGAATACGCATGCCGTTGGCTCCTGTCACACCGGGGTGGTGAGTTGGGTGAACCGGGTGCATCCAATGGTCGCTCGACAATGGCTGCTACCCGTCTGCGCCGAGACGTGGGACGGCTACCTGAACGACATCAACGGCAACCACGTGCGGCCCGAACACGTCGAAGCCGCGCTCGATGCCGCCGTGTCAGGCCCGGTGCCCGAGGGATCCGTCGGCGGCGGCACCGGAATGAACTGCTACGAATTCAAGGGCGGCAACGGCACCGCGTCCAGGGTCGTGCGGTACGGCTCGCACGACTTCACCGTGGCGGCGTTCGTGCAGGCGAACTTCGGCTCGCGCAGCGAGCTCACCGTGGCGGGCAGGTACGTCGGTGCGCTGCTCGCCGACGACAACCCACTCGACGAGGACTGGTTCGCGGCGGACCTCGGCGTGCGGCCACCGCCCGGTGCGGGGTCGGTGATCGCCATCGTCGCGACCGACGCGCCGCTGCTGCCAGGACAGTGCAAGGCGCTGGCCCGCCGGGTGCCGCTGGGGCTGGCGCGGACGGGCACCGCGGGCAGCCACTTCTCGGGCGACATCTTCCTCGCGTTCTCGACGGCCGACGCCCCCGGCCTGCAGAGCGCCTTTCCGCTCGGCCCGCCCGGCGACGACGAGTTCGGCACGATGCGCTTCATCCCGTGGGGC
The DNA here is from genome assembly GCF_000620625.1 of Mycobacterium sp. URHB0044. Lineage (GTDB taxonomy): Bacteria > Actinomycetota > Actinomycetes > Mycobacteriales > Mycobacteriaceae > Mycobacterium. Next base: position 11,547 of record NZ_JIAW01000013.1, read on the forward strand.
CGGATGGATGCGTTCTATGCCGGCGTCGTGCAGGCCGTCGAAGAAGCCGTGCTCAACGCGCTGGTCGTGAACGACGACATGGTCGGCCGGGACGGTCACCGGTCACCTCGGCTGCCCCTCGACCGCCTGACGGAGATGCTCGCCTGAAAAATCCGGACCGGAGTCCGGAACAAATTCGGACTGTGGTCCGTTTGGACTGGGTGAGGCGCCGGGAAGGCCGGCGCTCCCAGCCAAGGAGAACGACATGACCGCAGCAGTAGCGACCGACCTGAGCACCGGCACCTGGGCCATCGACCCCGCACACTCGTCGATCGGCTTCTCGGTTCGCCACCTCGTGGTGAGCAAGGTCCGCGGCACCTTCGAATCGTTCAGCGGCGCGATCGTCGTCGCCGAGGACGGCACTCCTTCGGTGAGCGCCGAGATCGCGGTCGACTCGATCCACACCGGCAACGAGCAGCGCGACGAGCACCTGAAGGCCGCTGACTTCTTCGACGCCGCCAACCATCCGACCGCTACCTTCGTCTCGACCGGCGTGCGCGCCGATGGCGACAACTACCTGCTCGACGGTGACTTCACCCTCAAGGGCATCACCAAGCCCGTCACGCTGGCGCTGGAGTTCGACGGGGTCAACCCGGGCATGGGACACGGTGAGGTGGCCGGCTTCGAGGCCTCGGTCGTCTTGAACCGCAAGGACTTTGGCATCGACATCGACATGCCGCTGGAGACCGGTGGCGCCGTCGTCGGCGACAAGGTCACCATCACGCTCCAGATTGAGGCGCTCAAGCAGGCCTGAGTTACAGCTTCGCGGCGAGCTCGGTGCCTTGGCGGATCGCACGCTTGGCATCGAGCTCGGCCGCGACGGCCGCACCGCCGATGACGTGGGGCTCGATACCGTTGCGGCGCAGTCCTTCCTCGAGATCACGCACTGGCTCCTGGCCGGCGCAGATGATCACGTTGTCGACTTCGAGCAGCCGCCGATCGGAGTGGTCGGGCCCGAAGCTGATGTGCAGGCCGTCGTCGTCGATGCGCTCGTAGTTGACGCCCGACAGCTGATGCACGCCCTTGGCCTTCAGCGACGCGCGGTGCACCCAGCCCGACGTCTTGCCGAGTCCACGGCCCTGCGGCCCCTTCGTCCGCTGTAGCAAGTAGACCTCGCGGGCGGGCGGCGCAGGCAGGGGAGTGGTGAGTGCGCCGCGGGCCTCCTGCGGATCGACGACACCCCACTCGGCCTTCCACTCCTTGAGGTTCAGCGTCGGTGATTCGTCCACGACGAGGAACTCGCTGACGTCGAAGCCGACCCCACCAGCGCCGACCACCGCCACGGTCTTGCCGACGGGCTTTCCGGTGATGGCTTCGGCGTAGGACAGCACCATCGGGTGATCGATGCCGGGGATGTCGGGCATCCGCGGCGACACGCCAGTCGCCAGCACGACGTCGTCGAACCCGGCCAGCTCGTCGACGCCCGCTCGGGTCGCGAGCCGCACGTCGACGCCGTGCTTGTCGAGCATCCGGGTGTAGTAGCGGATGGTCTCCGCGAACTCCTCCTTGCCGGGAATCCGTCGTGCCAAGTCGAATTGGCCGCCGATCGTGCTGCTCGCCTCGAAGAGCGTGACGTGGTGGCCGCGCTCGGCCGCCGTCACTGCCGCCGACAGACCCGCGGGTCCGGCGCCGACCACCGCGACCCGTTTGGCGCGCCGCGTCGGTCCCAGCACCAGCGTGGTCTCGTGGCCTGCCCGCGGATTGAGCAGGCAGGACACCGTCTTGTGCACGAAGGCGTGGTCGAGGCAGGCCTGGTTGCAGGCGATGCAGGTGTTGATCTCGTCGGCAGCGCCGGCTAGTGCCTTGTTCACCCAGTCTGGGTCCGAGAGCAACGGGCGCGCCATCGAGATCAACCGCACCTGGCCATCGGCGAGGATCTGCTCGCACGCCTCGGGCATGTTGATCCGGTTCGACGCCACCACCGGAATGCCGACGTGCTCGGCCACCGCGTTACTGACGTCGACGAACGCGCCGTTGGGCACCGACGTCACGATGGTGGGCACGCGGGCTTCGTGCCAGCCGAAGCCCGAGTTGATCATGGTAGCCCCGGCGGTCTCGACTTCCGTTGCCAGCGCGACGATCTCATCCCACGTCTGGCCGCCCTCGACGTAGTCGGCCATCGACATGCGGTAGCAGATGATGAAGTCCTCACCGACCGCGGCACGGGTCCGGCGCACGATCTCCACCGGCATGCGGCGCCGCTTCTCGGCGGTGCCGCCCCAGGCGTCGGTGCGCTTGTTGGTCCTCGGCGCGAGGAACTGGTTGAGCAGATACCCTTCGCTGCCCATGATCTCGACGCCGTCGTAGCCGGCCTCGCGGGCCAGCAGCGCACAGCGCACGAAGTCGTCGATGGTGCCGTTGACGTCCCGCAGCTTGCGCGGCCGGAACGGATTGATCGGCGCCTTGATCGACGACGCGCTGACCGAGAGTGGGTGGTACGCATAGCGTCCGGCGTGCAGTATCTGCAGCAGGATCTTGGCGCCCTCATCGTGGACGGCCTTCGTGATGCGACGGTGTCGCCGGGCTTCCGACGAGGACACCAGCTGCGCGGCGAACGGAAGCAGCCACCCGGTGCGGTTGGGGGCATAGCCGCCGGTGATGATGAGCCCCACTCCGCCGCGAGCGCGCTCGGCGAAATACGTTGCCAGCCGGTCGATGTCGCGGCTGCGGTCCTCCAGCCCGGTGTGCATCGAACCCATGACCACGCGGTTGCGCAGTGTGGTGAAGCCGAGGTCCAACGGCGACAACAGGTTCGGATACGGGTGTTCAGGCATGTGTTCCTCCCAATGCGGTCAGCACTTCGTCGAGCCAGTCGACCGAGCCTTCCTCGGCGCGGATACCGCCTCGCAGCACCAGATACTGATGTAGGGCTGCACCGTGCAATCCGGCCGGATCGGGAAATTGGCGTTTCGCGAAATTCAGGTAGGTGTCCAGCAATTCGGCGCGTTCGCGCCGCAAACCGGCCACCTGGTGACGAACCGCGGCGAGCGTCGACTCGTCGCCGTACGCGGCGCCGCGGATCTTCACCGCCAGCTCGCGGGTCCGGGCGTCGGTGACGGAGCTGCCTCGGCCGGACAGTGGTTCGGCGATCCAGCGGATCAACTCGGCGCGGCCGGCCTCGGTCACCCCGTACACCTTCTTGTCCGGCCTGCCGTGTTGCTCGACGACGTCGACGTGCACCCAGCCGTCGTCCTCCATGGCGCGCAGCGTCCGGTAGATCTGCTGATGAGTGGCGGACCAGAAGTAGCCGATGGACCGGTCGAACCGGCGGGCCAGCTCGTAACCGGAGCCGGCCTGCTCACTCAGCGACACCAGGATCGCGTGGGGCAGGGCCATCTCGGCAGCGTAGGTGATACCGGGAGTCCTATGCAACTAGTTGCACAGCATCGGATCGGCAGCCGGTGTGGCGACTGGTCGACTTGTATCTGCAACGTCTAGTATCAGTAACCACGCGCGCCACCCGTCATACGGGCGGCGCGCAAAGTTAGGGCACACTGAGACAGGCGTCCAGGTTTGCGCAACGCATACTTGCGGCGGCTCCTCACCGAGCCCGAACAGACTGAACCAACCGGCAGCCCTAACAGGAGTCGAGGAGACCTTCGTGACGTACACGATCGCCGAACCTTGCGTCGATATCAAAGACAAGGCATGCATCGAGGAATGCCCTGTCGATTGCATCTACGAGGGCGCCCGCATGCTGTACATCCACCCCGACGAGTGCGTGGATTGCGGTGCCTGCGAGCCCGTCTGCCCCGTCGAGGCGATCTACTACGAGGACGACGTCCCCGACCAGTGGAGCGGCTACACCCAGATCAACGCCGACTTCTTCGCCGAGCTCGGCTCGCCGGGTGGCGCTTCCAAGGTCGGGCAGACCGACAACGACCCGCAGGCCGTGAAGGATTTGCCGCCGCAGGGCGAGGACTGACCAACGGCCAGGTCGCTCACCGGTCCGGTTTCCGGATCGCTGCCCGTATTTCCCTGGGACACCCTCGCCGACGTCACCGCTGCGGCCAAGGCCCATCCCGGCGGCATCGTCGACCTGTCGGTCGGCACGCCGGTGGACCCGGTCGCCAAGCTGATCCGCCAGGCACTCGCTGACGCGAGCGGCGCGCCTGGCTACCCGACCACGGCGGGCACTCCCGCCCTGCGCGCCTCCGCGACGGCGGCACTGCGCCGCCGCTACGGCATCACCGACCTCGCCGACGACGCGGTGCTCCCGGTGATCGGCACCAAGGAACTGATCGCCTGGCTGCCCACCCTGCTCGGTTACGGGGCGGATGACCTCGTCGTGGTGCCGGAGCTGGCTTACCCGACGTACGACGTCGGTGCCCGCCTGGCCGGCGCGCAGGTCGCCCACGCCGACTCGCTCACCCAACTCGGACCGCGCGTCCCGAAGCTGGTGTACGTCAATTCGCCGAGCAACCCCACCGGCGCCGTTCTCGGCGTCGAACACCTCCGCAAGGTCGTCGGCTGGGCGCGTGACCGAGGTGTGCTCGTCGCCTCCGACGAGTGCTATCTCGGGCTGGGCTGGGAGGTCGAGCCCGTGTCGGTGCTGCATCCGTCGGTCTGCGACGGCGACCACACCGGCCTGCTCGCGATGCACTCGCTGTCGAAGACGTCGTCCCTTGCCGGTTACCGCGCCGGCTTCGTCGCCGGTGATCCTGCCGTCGTCGCCGAGCTGTTGGCCGTGCGCAAGCACGCCGGGATGATGGTCCCGACGCCGGTGCAGGCCGCCATGGTCGCGGCGCTCGACGACGACGCCCACGAGAAGGAGCAGAAGGAGCGCTATGCGCGCCGACGTGTCGCTCTGCTGCGTGCGGTGCGCGACGCCGGCTTCACCGTCGACCACTCCGATGCCGGCCTCTACCTCTGGGCGACGCGCGGCGAGCCGTGCCGAGACACGCTCGCGTGGCTGGCGCAACGCGGCATCCTCGTCGCCCCTGGCGAGTTCTACGGGCCGCGCGGCGCCGAGTACGTGCGGATTGCCCTGACCGCCACCGACGAGCGCATCGACGCCGCGGTGGCACGCCTGGCGGCCTAGCCGTGCCAGAGGGCGCCATCGCCGGACCACACGGTTCGATCCACTACCGCACCGTCGGTGACGGGAATGCGGTGCCGCTGTTGGTGATTCACGGTGGACCCGGCATGCCGCACGACTACCTGCGTGACCTGGACGCGCTGGCCGACGAGCGGCAGGTGGTCTACTACGACCAGATCGGCTGCGGCAGATCCGACCGGCCCGAGGACTCCGCGCTCTGGACGCTGGGCACCTTCGTCGACGAGATCGACACCGTACGCAGCGCGTTGGGCCTCGACCGGGTCCACCTGCTCGGCCAGTCCGCAGGCGGCTGGGTTGCCCTCGAGTACGCACTGCGCGACCCGTCCGGGCTCGTCAGCCTGCATCTGGCCAACACCTGCGCGAGCATCCCCACCTTCGAGCGCGAGGTCGCGGCGCTGAAGGACGCACTGCCCGACGGGGCCGGCGCCGTCATCGACTGCCACGAATCAGCCGGAACCACAACGGATCCCGAGTACCTGGCCGCCTTCGCGCTGTTCAACCGACTACACCTGATGGGTAGCGACGCCGTCCCCGAGCACGTGCGGACCGCGCTGGCCGGCATGAACGAGGCGGTCTACGCGGCGATGATCGGCGCGGAGTGGAAGTTCACCGGCACGATGGCAGGCTGGGACGTCACGGATCGACTCGGCGAACTGGACCTTCCGGTACTGGTGACGTCCGGTCGCCACGACGAGATGACGCCCGGCTGCGTCCGGCCGATGGTCGATGCGATCCCCGGCGCGCGGTGGCACGTCTTCGAGGCGTCCGCCCATCTGCCCATGGTCACGGAGACCGACGCGTTCATTCGGACGGTGCGGCAGTTCCTGGCGTCGGTGTGACCGAGGGATCGGGTCAGCGCGGCCCGTAGGCCGGCCACTCGATCATGGGACAGCGGTCCATCACCACGGTGAGGCCGGCGGCCATGGCCCGTTCGGCGGCGGCTTCGTCGACCACCCTCAGCGGCGTCCACACGCCGGCAGCCCCGATCTCGACGGCCTCGTCGAAGTGTGGGCCTGCGAATTCCGAACGGCGGTAGACCGCCACGACGTCCACCGGGAACGGGATGTCGCCCAGCCTGGCGTATCCGCGTTCCCCGAGGACCGACTGGGCGCTGGGGTGAACGGGCACGCAGCGCACGCCACGAGGGCTCAGGAAGTCCGCCATCTCGAACGCGGTGCGATAGGGGTCGTCGGTCAACCCGACGAACGCCCAGGTCTTCGCGGCCAGGAGTCGACGGATGGCCTCCGGGTTGCTGTGCGTCGTCGCTGTGGTCACGGCATCTCTCCTCTCACCAACTGGTTTCCGCGTACCCCTCGGAGGCTCGGTCAACCCGTCGCGCGCAGGCTCAACGAAAGCAACAGTCGCACATCGGCATCGGCAAGTGACGTGCCCAGCGTCTCCTCGAGCCTGCGGATGCGGTAGCGCACCGTATTGGGGTGTACGTGCAGCCACTGGGCCGCGGCGGCGACGTCACCGAAGCTGTCCAGGTAGGCCCGCAACGTCTCGGCCAGGACGGCGTCCTTCTCGCGGAGTTCGCGCACCCGCGGGTCGATCAGCCGTTCGTCGGCGCCGATCATCGTGACGATCTCGTCGAGCAGGACCGTCGTGCGCGCCTCCGCGAGGGAGGTGACCTGCCCGATGGCACCGGGATGGCGCCCCGCGCTGTCGAGTACCCGGTCCACCTCGGCGCGCGCGGCGGCGACCGCGCTCAGTCCCGTTGCGGGCGTGGCGATCACGGCCCGCAGCTCGAGGCCCAACTCGGTGCGCAGCGCCCCGATCGTGCCGCGGATCCACGACGTCACCGATGCGGCACGGCCGGTGTGCGGGAACAACACGTAGACCCGCGATCCGCTCGCTGCCACCTGCGCGTCGTGCCGAAACGCGCTGGCGCTCAACGCGAGAACGTCTGCCAACCGTGACGGCGCGTCGGTGGCGCAGTCGAAGCCGACGACGGCGGCGCGTCCGTCGGCGACGATGCCGAGGTCGCGGGCGAGTTCGGCGACGGGCGTTTCGTCACCGCCACCCAGGCCCAACAGTTCCTGCACCTGCACGGCATGCGTCGAGGGCGTCGCTGCCAGCCGCGACATGATCCTGGCGGCCAGCACCGCTGCGCCCCGCAGCACCTCGTCGGCGTCGTCGGCGAGCGGACGCGACCCCTCCTGTACCCAGATGGTGCCGACGAACATGGCGGCGCGGCGCCGATCCGTGCCGGGCTGGTGGATGCCGATGGCGCGGCGTGGCCGCAACCCCAGCTCGGGGCGCTCGGCGACGCGGACGACGTCGTCGCGGGCGCGCAGGGCGTCGAAGATGCCCCACTGGCCGATCCATGCGAGGTGCTCGGGTGGGCCCGCGCGTCCCAGGATCGAGAGCCGCCGCAGCTCGTCGGCCTCGTCGTTGGAGGCGGAGTAGGCCAACACGTGCGACTGGGCGTCCTCGATGCTGACCATGCCGTGGGTGCGGTCGGCGATCGACTGTGCGAGGCCGAATAGGTCGGTGCCCGAGTCGTACATCGGATCGCCGTGGTCGCCGTGATGTTCGAAGACGTGATCGACCAACCGGTAGAGGCGCTCCCAGCGCGCCCGCGGTTCGACGGCCACGACCGCCGTCCCCGCCGCGACGGCCCGCGCCACCACGGCGGCGGCGGGCTCCTTGACGAAGAGGGCCGCGGGGACGCGCCGTTTGACCTGCTGGTCGAGCCAGCCGACCGCGTCGTCGTCGCTGATGCCGAGCAGGAAGAACACGTCGGCCGAACCCGAACCCGCCGCCAGACCGAGCCGGACGTCGTCGCCATCGATGAGTGCGGCCGACGCGACGGGCAGGTCCAACCCTCGCGGCGCCTCGACCAAGGTCACCATGGTTGCGTCCAGCGCCAGGATCAGCTGACCGAGGCTCACGCCGGACTTCATCATGTTGTGTGATCTTACCGACACTATGGGCAGAGCTTGTCCGATCGGCCAAAGGTTCGCGGACCGGAGTGCGAGATCGTTGTGCATATGAACGCCTTCGCCGCCATCACCGACGTCCCGGCGCCGTCCAACGAGCCGGTCCGCGAATATGCCCCAGGCAGCCCCGAACGCGCCCGCCTGACCGCCGCGCTGGACGCGCTCGTCGGCGACGCCATCGACCTTCCCCACGTCATCGGCGGCACGCACGCCATGAGCGACGGGGAGCGCATCGACGTGGTGCAACCGCACCGCCACGGTGCGGTACTCGGCACGCTGACCAACGCCGGGCACGCCGAAGCCGCTGCCGCGGTCGACGCTGCCATCGCCGCCAAGGACGCATGGGCGGCGACCCCGTTCGACGAGCGGGCCGCGGTGTTCCTGCGTGCCGCCGATCTGCTGGCCGGCCCCTGGCGCGAGAAGTTGTGCGCGGCGACCATGCTCGGCCAGTCCAAGTCGGCGTATCAGGCCGAGATCGACGCGGCGTGCGAACTCATCGACTTCTGGCGGTTCAACGTCGCGTTCGCCCGGCAGATCCTGGCACAACAGCCGGTCAGCGCGAGCGGGGTTTGGAACCGCACCGACTACCGTCCGCTCGAGGGTTTCGTCTACGCCATCACGCCGTTCAACTTCACGGCCATCGCGGGCAACCTCCCGACCGCGCCCGCGTTGATGGGCAACACCGTCGTGTGGAAACCGTCCGTCACCCAGACGTTCTCGGCGTACCTGACCATGCAGCTACTCGAGGCTGCGGGCCTGCCGCCCGGCGTGATCAACCTGGTCACCGGTGACGGCTACGCGGTCTCCGACGTGGTGCTCGCCGATCCGCGGCTCGCCGGCATCCACTTCACCGGATCGACCCCGACGTTCCAGCACCTGTGGCGCGAGGTCGGCACCAACATCGACCGCTACCACACCTATCCGCGGCTGGTCGGCGAGACGGGCGGCAAGGACTTCGTGGTCGCACATGCATCGGCACGGCCAGACGTGTTGCGCACGGCGCTGATTCGCGGTGCCTTCGACTACCAGGGGCAGAAGTGCTCGGCGGCATCGCGGGCGTTCGTCCCGCGATCGGTGTGGCAGCGGATGGGCGACGACTTCCTCGGCGCGACAGAGGCACTGACCTACGGCGACGTCACCGACCTGTCCAACTACGGCGGCGCGCTGATCGACGACCGCTCCTTCGCCAAGAACGTGGCAGCCATCGAACGCGCCAAGAGCGCGCCCGGCGTCACCATTGCCACAGGCGGCGAATACGACGACGCCCAAGGTTACTTCGTGCGGCCCACCGTGCTGCTGTCCGACGACCCGACCGACGAGGCGTTCCGCAACGAGTACTTCGGCCCGATCCTCGCCGTGCACGTGTACGACGACGACCGCTTCGAGGACGTGCTCGGCATCATCGACGGCGGATCCAAGTACGGCCTCACCGGTGCGGTGATCGCCGACGACCGGTCGGCTGTGCTGACGGCCCAGAACCGGTTGCGGTACGCCGCAGGCAACTTCTACGTCAACGACAAGCCCACCGGCGCCGTCGTCGGCCAGCAGCCGTTCGGTGGGTCGCGCGGCTCGGGCACCAATGACAAGGCGGGCTCGGCGCAGAACCTGCTGCGGTGGACGTCCGCCCGCTCCATCAAGGAGACGTTCGTTCCGCCCACCAACCACACCTACCCACACATGGAGGCGTGACAATGGCCGACGTTTTCAGCCGGGTCGTCCGCCCGGCCATCCTGGCCGCCAGCCGCGCCGACGGTCTGCGGCGCGTCAGCGAGCGACTGCCCGTCACGCGCAAGGTCGTGCAGCGCTTCGTGCCCGGCGAAACCGCCACCGACGCGCTGAATGCCGTTGAGCTACTTCGGGATTCCGGTCGGCTGATCTCGATCGACTATCTCGGCGAGGACGTCACCGACATCGACACGGCGAACGCCACCGTGGATGCGTACCTGGCACTGCTCGACGGGCTGAGTAACCGCGACGAGCCGACGGCAGCGGCGCGACCGCTGGAGGTGTCGCTGAAGCTCTCCGCGCTGGGCCAGGCGCTGCCGCGCGACGGCGAGAAGATCGCATTGGAGAACGCCCACACCATCTGTCAGCGGGCGCAGCAGGCCGGCATCTGGGTGACCGTCGACGCCGAAGATCACACCACGACCGACTCGACGCTCTCGATCGTGCGCGAACTGCGTGCGGACTTCGACTGGCTGGGCACGGTTCTGCAGGCGTACCTCAAGCGCAGCCGCGCCGACTGCTCGGAGTTCGCGGCGTCCGGTGCGCGGATCCGGTTGTGCAAGGGGGCGTACGACGAGCCCGCGTCGGTAGCCTTCCGCGACCGTGATGACGTCACCGACTCGTATCTCACCTGCCTGCGGATCCTGATGGCGGGTAAGGGCTATCCGATGATCGCCTCGCACGACCCGGAGATCATCGAGGCCGTGCCGGCCATGACGCGGGAATTCGGCCGCGGGGTCGACGATTTCGAGTATCAGATGCTGTACGGCATCCGCGACGCGGAGCAGCGTCGGCTCGCCGAGGAAGGCAACCACGTGCGGGTGTACGTGCCGTTCGGCACCCAGTGGTACGGCTACTTCGTGCGCCGGCTCGCCGAGCGTCCCGCCAACCTGACGTTCTTCCTGCGGGCGCTGGCCGAGCGACGGCACTGACCCCGGCGGACTCCGCGCTGGACAGCGGCCGCCGCTGCTGCAATACATGAACCATGACCGAATCAACTGCCAATCGGGTCTGGCTCATCACCGGCGCCAACTCCGGCTTCGGCCGGGCCATTGCGGAAGCGGCGCTCGCGGCCGGTGACACGGTGGTGGCCGCGGCCCGGCGCCCCGACACGCTCGCCGACCTGGTGGACGCCGCGCCGGATCGGGTGACCCCGCTGCGACTCGACATCACCGACCACGACCGCATCGCGGCCGCCGTCGACGAGGTGCTGGCACGCCACGGTCGGGTCGACGTGCTGGTGAACAACGCGGGCCGCGGCGCGATCGGCGCCGCCGAGGAGACCTCCGACGAAGAACTGCGCGCTCTGATGGATCTGCACTTCTTCGGGCCGGCCGCGTTGACGCGGGCGCTGCTACCGCAGATGCGCGAGCGCGGATCCGGCGCGATCGTCCAGATGAGCAGCATGGGTGGCCGGTTCACCTTTCCGGGCGTCGGCGCGTACTCGGCGACCAAGTTCGCCCTCGAGGGGTGGTCGGAGGCACTGGCCAAGGAAGTCGGCGGCTTCGACATCCGGGTGCTCATCGTCGAACCCGGCGCCTTCCGCACGTCGTTCAACGGGCCAGGCGCGCTGCTGGTGTCCACTCCGATCGCCGCGTACGACGATCAGATCGAGCCGCTGCGCACCGGCATGCCCGAGGACGACGGGAAGCAACCGGGCGATCCGGCGAAGGCGGCCGCGGCGATCCTGACCGCGCTGAACTCCGAACAGCCGCCGTTGCGTCTCGCCCTCGGCAACGACGCGGTCGACGCGGTCGCCACGGCGCTGGAGGATGCGAAGGCCGAGCTGGCGGCGTGGGAGAAGGTCGGCCGCGCAACGGTATTCGACGGCTAGAACGCCGCGATCAACCCTGGCTCTGCTGCATCGCCAAGCAGGTGCCGTAGTGCTCTGGCGTGCAGGGGATGCCGTTCACGGAACCGACTCCCGCGGGGTCGGGGGATACCACGGCGCCGGGCGCCGACGCCTGCGGCGGAATGACCACGGCAGGCGCATTGCCGCTCGACGCGCCACTGGTGCACACGCCGGGGAACCGGGTCGGCGTCGTCCCCCAGGGACAGCCGTCGGCGGATGCCGGCGCGGCGACCACCAACGGTGCAAAAGCAAACGCCACTGCACATCCGAAGATCAGAATCCCACGCTTCAGGGCAACCATCACGCTCCCAACGACTCACCCGGCCCGCGTCCACCCTAGCCTCGCGCAGGGTAGGTCCCGACTTTCAGTTGGCTGCGAACTCCTCGTGAATGACGGCGACGAACCGGTCGACGTCGGCCTCCGTCGTGTCCCACGCGGTCATCCAGCGCACTTCGCCGCGCGCGCGATCCCAGTCGTAGAAGCGCACCCGCTCCCGAATGCGGTCCGCCGTATCCGTGGCGAGCGTCGCGAAGATCGCGTTCGCCGGGCTGTCCTGCGTCAGCGCCAGCCCGGCCAGCGTTCCGTCGGCGATGCCGGCCTCGAGCGCCGAACGCAGGCGCGCGGCCATCGCGTTGGCGTGTGCCGCACTGCGCAGGCCGAGGCCGTCGTCGAAGAGCGCGAGCAGCTGCGCCGAGGCGAACCGCATCTTGCTGGCCAGCTGCATCGTCAGCTTGCGCAGGTAGACCAGACCGGTGGCGCGCTCAGGAGCGAGCACGACCACCGCCTCCGTGCCGAGGAGCCCGTTCTTGGTGCCGCCGAGGCTGAGGACGTCGACCCCTGCGTCCGTGGTGAAGTCGCGGAACGGCACGCCGAGCGCCGCGGCCGCGTTCCACAGCCGCGAGCCGTCCATGTGGACGGCCATGTCGTGTCCGTGGGCGAAGTCGGCGATGGCCCGAACCTCGTCGGGTGTGTAGAGCGTGCCCATCTCGGTGGTCTGGGTGATGCTGACGGCCAACGGCTGGGCGCGGTGCTCGTCGCCCCAGCCCCACGCCTCGCGGGCGACGAGCTCTGGCGTCAGCTTGCCGTCGGGGGTCGGCACGGTGAGCAGTTTGATGCCCGTCATCCGTTCCGGTGCGCCGGCCTCGTCGGTGTTGATGTGCGCGGTCGCCGCTGCGATGACGGCGCCCCAGCGCGGCAGGACGCTGGTCAGCGAGATGACGTTCGCGCCCGTGCCGTTGAACACGGGGAAGACCTCGGCACGCTCGCCGAAGTGCTCGCCGATCACCGATCGCAGTCGGGCCGTGTACTGGTCCTCGCCGTACGCGACTTGGTGGCCGCCATTGGCCGCGGCGATCGCGGCCAGCACCTCGGGGTGCACGCCGGCGTAGTTGTCGCTCGCGAAGCCGCGCCAATCGGGGTCGTGCAGTGGGGCGATCGTCACTTCGACCCACACAGCCGCAGCAGCGTCCACGCGGCGAGGGTCTGCGCGTCGGTGATGATCCCGTCGACGATCATCCGTTCGATCTGGTCCCCGGTGAACCACTCGCTGTGCATGTCCTGCTCCTCGGGCTCACGCTCGTGCTCGCCCTCGGTGATGCCGGTGGCCAGGAACACCCAGCCCCGCTGGCTGCTCATTCCCGGCGCGACGTCGAGCTGGCCGAGCACCACCATCGACGTGGCGCGAAGACCCGTCTCCTCGCGCAGCTCCTGGGCGGCGAGCTCGGCGGGCGGCGGCTCGTCGCCCTCCAGCGTTCCCGGCGCGGTGCCTTGCGGAAACTCCCAGCGGCGCAGGCCGATCGGGTAGCGGAACTGTTCGACGAGCCGGAACCGGTCGCCGTCCTTGGGGATCACCAGCGCGTAGGTCGGCTTGTCGATGACGCCATAGATGCCGACGTGGCCGTCCTGCCTGCGCACGTCGTCCTCCCTGACGATCATCCACGGGTTCCGGTACACCTCCCGCGAGGCGATGCGCTCGATGAAATCCACCGGTCAAGTATCCCCATGGCAGCTGTGGGCGCGCTCAGGGCTGCGATTGGGCCACCGGGTAACGTCGCAGTCGTGTTGCTGGCCTCGTTGAACCCTGCGTCGGTCGCCGCCGGCCACGACGTCGGCGACGCCGTCCGCATCGATGGAGTCACGCTGAGTCGCAGCGACCTCGTCGGCGCCGCGACGTCGGTCGCGGAGCGTGTCGGCGGCGCCCACCGCGTCGCGGTGCTGGCCACGCCGACCGCCGCGACCGTGCTGGCAGTGACGGGCTGCCTGATCGCGGGCGTACCGGTCGTCCCGGTGCCTGCCGATGTCGGCGTCGCCGAGCGCCGTCACATCCTCACCGACTCGGGTGCGCAAGCCTGGCTGGGCGACCTCCCGGACGAGACCGAGGGACTGCCCCACATACCGGTTCGGATGCACGCCCGGTCGTGGCACCGCTATCAGGAGCCGTCGCCAGATGCCACCGCGCTGATCATCTACACCTCCGGAACCACGGGCCCGCCCAAGGGTGTGCTGATCAGCCGCCGGGCGATCGCAGCCGACATCGACGCCCTCGCGCACGCGTGGCAGTGGACACCCGACGACACCCTGGTGCACGGACTGCCGCTGTTCCACGTGCACGGCCTGGTGCTCGGACTCCTCGGCTCGCTGCGGATCGGAAATCGCTTCGTGCACACGGGAAGACCGACGCCGCAGGCGTACGCCGCGGCGCACGGCTCGCTGTACTTCGGCGTGCCGACGGTGTGGTCGCGCGTCGTCGTCGACGTCGATGCGGCGCTGGCACTGGCGCCGGCGCGGCTGCTGGTTTCGGGCAGCGCCCCCTTGCCCGTGCCGGTGTTCGACGGGCTCGTCCGGCTGACCGGCCATGCGCCCGTGGAGCGCTACGGCAGCACCGAATCGCTGATCACGCTGAGCACCCTCGCCGACGGGGAACGCAGGCCCGGCTGGGTGGGGCTGCCCCTGGCCGGCGTATCGACCAGATTGGTCGACGACGACGGTGCGGAGGTGGCGCACGACGGGGAAACCATTGGGCGCCTTGAGGTTCGGAGCCCTACGCTCTTCGACGGTTACCTGAACCGGCCGGACGCCACCGCGGAAGTCCTCGACGGCGACGGCTGGTACCGGACCGGTGACGTGGCGGTGGTCGACGGCGGGGGAATGCACCGCATCGTCGGGCGCGAATCCGTGGACCTGATCAAGTCGGGCGGCTACCGCGTCGGCGCAGGCGAGATCGAGGCCGTGCTGCTGGGGCACGCCGGCGTCAGCGAGGCGGCTGTGGTCGGTGTCCCCGACGACGACCTCGGGCAGCGGATCGTCGCGTTCGTCGTCGGTGAGGCCCAACCGGCTGACCTGATCGACTTCGTCGCGGCGCAGCTTTCGGTGCACAAGCGGCCCCGCGAGGTGCGGGTCGTCGACGGTCTGCCCCGCAACGCGATGGGCAAGGTGCTGAAGAAGGAGTTGGTCACGTGGGCCTGACGTTCGACGAGATCTGCATCGACTCGCACGACGCCAAAGCTCTGGGCGAATGGTGGTCTCAGGTGCTGGGCTGGCCCTCCGACGTGGACTCCGACGGCGACGTCCTGCTGGTCGCCCCGCCCGGCGCCGGGCCCAACTGGTTGTTCATCGGGGTACCCGACGACAAGGTCGTCAAGAACCGCATTCACTTCGACTTCCGGCCCGACGATCAACAGGCCGAGGTTGACCGCGTCGTCGCACTTGGTGCCCGCCACGTCGACATCGGCCAGGGCGACGAGTCGTGGGTGGTGCTGGCCGACCCCGAGGGCAACGAATTCTGCATCCTCGCCGCCCATTCCTGAGGACCGTTCGCGGCGAACGAGAATCTGCCCGATACCCCCTGCTGCGTCCTATGCGCATTTTCCACGCCACGGCTGTGCTCGGGGCCGCGAGGCGGCGATCGACAACCCTGGGGTAGGACTGGCCGTTAGGGCGCAGACCGGTATGTTCGCGCCCTCAGCCCCGGATCAGTCCTTCGAGGAGGTCCGCGGCGCGCAGCCGCCCCGGCGAGGCCTGCAGCCGTCGTGACGCCGCCCCCAGTCGCTTGCCGAGCACCTCGTCGCCGATCAACTGGCCGATCGTCGAATGTAGCTCTTCGTCGGTAAACTCATACGTGGAAAGCCTTACGCCGTAACCGCATTCGTCGATGCGCTGCGCGTTGTCGTACTGATCCCAGAACAGCGGCAGCACGATCGTCGGCACCCCGAACGTGAACGCCTCGCCGACGGTGTTGTTGCCGCCGTGGGTGATCATCACGTCGCACTGCGGCACGATCGCCGTCTGCGGAACGAATTGCTCGCCCCACATCCGGTCGCCCAGCCTCAGCTGGTCGTGCAGCGGGCCCATCGACACGATCACCCGATGCGGCGTCCGATCCAGTGAGTCGATGACCCGCTGCATGAGCGGCACGTCCATGCAACCGAGGCTGCCCAGGGACAGATACACCAACGTGCCTGAATCGCCGACCCTTTCGGCCACGTCGAACGCGCCGTCGGAGTTGCGCGTCGAGGTGTCGATCCGGTGCCACGACGGACCGAGCGGTCGCGATCGCGGATAGTCCAGCTCGGCCGGGAACATGTAGAGGTTGAGGTACGGCGACTCGTACTGGAACGCCCCGTCGGGCAGCGGCTCGGCGTCACACTCCTGATGAAACGCGTTGTAGCGCTCCAATAGTGGGCCGGTGACCCGGCGGTACTCGGCGCGGAACTCGTCCCAGCCGGTGCGGTCGTCGGCCGGGTACCCGGAGAAGACGGGCGCGATGTCGACGTCGGGCAGCTCCAACGGGTTCGCCGACACCACACGCGCCCACGGACAGCCCGCCAAGGACACCGACGGGAAGCTTGCGACGCAGTCGAGCACGATGGCGTCGGGCTGCACTTCCGACCAGATCTCGGTCAGCCGATCGTGCGAATACTCGGCGCCCGCGACGAATTCGTCCCAGATCGGCCCCGTCACGGTTTCGAGCTGCTGGATGGTCGGTTTGCGGAACTCCGGTGACGTCACGCGAACGAACTCGGCCCAGCCCTCGCCGACCGCTTCACCGCCCTCTGGGGGCGGGGCCAACCGCATGAGGCGTTCCTCGAAGCCGCGGGCAACCAGCTCGCCCTCGAACGACTCCTCGACCACGAACACGGTGCGGATGTTCCGTTCGAGCAGGTGATTGCCCAGTGCGACGAGATTGTTGGTGGGTCCCCACGCGCCAGGTTCGGGAAAGAGGGCCACGACGGGCTGCGTCATACCGGCCGAATCTACGCGCGTGCGGCCGTTCAGGCGCTTCCAAACCGACTCCCAGGCTTCGATGCCACGATGGCGGCGTGCGTCGACTCATGAGCCTGATGGCGTGCGTGGCCGTGCTCGCCGGCTGCACGTCGACGACCACCGAGCCGGCCCTGTTGCGCACACCGCCGATGGGCTGGAACTCGTGGAACTCCGGTGTCCCGCTGACCGAACGGACCGTCGAGCAGACCATCGACGCGATGGTGTCGTCGGGGATGCGCGACGCCGGCTACCGCTACGTCAACCTCGACGCCGGCTGGGCGGCGCCTACCCGGGACGGCGAGGGCAACCTGCGTGCCGATCCGGACCGGTTTCCGCACGGCATCGCCGCGCTGGCTCGTTACGCGCACGATCGCGGGATGTTCCTCGGCCTCTATCAGAGCCCGTTCAACCAGGCGTGCGGTCAGGATCCGCGCATCGGGTCCGCCGGTCACGAGGCGGCCGACGCGCGTGCGTTCGCCGACTGGGGTGTCGACTACCTCAAGTACGACTGGTGCCGGCTACAGGCCGGGCACGACGAACAGGTGAAGTACTTCACGGCGATGCGAGATGCCTTGCGCGCCAGCGGCCGTCGGATCGCGTACAGCATCAACCCCAACAGTTCCGGTGACCCGTCGGCCGGGTCGGAGTACGACTGGTCCCACATCGCCGACATGAGCCGCGACGCCATCGACCTGGTGCCTGCCTGGGGCGACGACGGCTTGTGGTCGGAAGGGCTCGCCGGCGTCAGTCAGGCATTCAGCGCCGCAGGCCCGACGGCGTCCCGGAGCGGCCCGGCGCACGTGAATGACCCGGACATGCTGGTGGTCGGCATCCCGTGGCTCGCGTTCGCCAGCGGGCACCCGACCATGGCGCTCGGCCCGCGACGGCCCGACCTGACCGATGCCGAACAGCGCGCGCACTTCTCGTTGTGGGCCATGCTGGCAGCTCCGCTGCTGGCGGGCAACGACATTCGGTCGATGACCGACGAGACCCGCGACATCTTGACCAACCGCGACGTGATCGCCGTCGACCAGGATCCGTTGCTGGTTCAGGGGGGGCCGCTCCCGGGAGACCCCCGGGTGATCGTGAAGCGCCTGGCCGACGGTGCGGTAGCGATGGCGTTGTTCAACCCCGACGCCGAGCCCGCGTCGATTCGCGCCGACGCGAGTTCGAGCGGTCTGCGCCAGGCGAATTGCTACGCCGTGCGTGACCTGTGGGCGCATGCGGACACGACCACCACTGGCGACGTCGAGCGGACGGTGCCGGGACATGGCGTCGCGATGCTGCGTGTGACGCCGGGTTGCCCGTAGGCGTCAGTTGGCGTGCAGTGCTTCGTTGAGCGTGATCCCGGTGCCGTCACGCTTGACGACCTCGACCGCGCCGGACAGCGAATTGCGCCGGAACAGAAGGTTGTTCGCGCCCGACAGTTCGCGCGCCTTCACCGTCTCGCCGTCAGAGGTCGTCACCTTGGTGCCGCCAGTGACGTAGAGGCCGGCCTCGATCACGCAGTCGTTGCCGAGCGAGATGCCCAGGCCCGCGTTCGCACCGAGCAGGCAGCTCTTGCCGACGGAGATCACTTCCTTGCCGCCTCCGGACAAGGTGCCCATGATCGAGGCGCCACCGCCGACGTCGGAGCCGTCGCCGACCACGACGCCCGCCGAGATCCGGCCCTCGACCATCGACGTGCCGAGGGTGCCGGCGTTGAAGTTCACGAAGCCCTCGTGCATCACGGTGGTGCCGGCGGCCAGGTGCGCGCCCAGCCGTACCCGGTCGGCATCGGCGATCCGGACGCCCGCCGGGACCACGTAGTCCACCATCCGCGGGAACTTGTCGATGCCGTACACCGTGACGGTTCCGCGCCGACGCAGCCGGGCCCGGGTCAGCTCGAAGCCGTCGACCGCGCACGGGCCGTAGTTCGTCCACACCACGTTGGTCAGGACACCGAAGATGCCCTCCATGTTGGCGCCGTGTGGGGTGATCAGCCGGTGGGACAGCAGGTGCAGCCGCAGGTAGGCGTCGTAGGTGTCGGCAGGCTTGTCATCGAGGGACGCGATCGTGGTGCGCACCAGCACGATGTCGACGCCGCGGTCGTCGTCGCGACCGGCCAGGGCGCCCAGGTCCTCGGGCACCTCGGCCACCGACAGCCGCGTCGTACCGGATTCGCCGTCCGCGTCGAGCTCGGGAGCGGGGAACCACGTGTCGAGAACCGTTCCGTCGGCCGCAATGGTGGCCACGCCGACGCCTGATGCAGAAGTCACGTCGTCAAAGGCTACTGGACAAGATCCCCCGGTCGCTGCGCTCCTGCCCGCCGGAACTAGCCTCAGGACTTGTGGCCCTGGACTTACGCGCCGATCCGATCGCGCTGACCGCCGCGCTGGTCGACATTCCCAGCGAGTCGCGGCACGAACAGCGCATCGCCGACGAGATCGAGGCCGCCCTGCGAGCGCAAGCCCCCGGCTTCGAGGTCGTACGGAACGGTGACGCGGTGCTGGCCCGCACCAATCTCGGCAGGCCGTCGCGGGTGCTGCTGGCCGGACACACCGACACGGTTCCGGCGGCGGACAATCTGCCGAGCAGGCTGGTCGACGGCGAACTGCACGGCTGCGGCACGTCGGACATGAAATCGGGCGACGCGGTGTTCCTGCACCTGGCCGCCACCGTCGCGGAGCCCACGCACGACATCACGCTGGTGATGTACGACTGCGAGGAGATCGAGTCGAGCGCGAACGGGCTCGGCCGGATCGAACGCGAGCTGCCCGACTGGCTGCGCGCCGACGTGGCGATCCTCGGCGAGCCGTCGGGGGGATTCATCGAGGCCGGCTGCCAGGGCACCATCCGCGTCGTCGTCAGGGCTGCAGGCACGCGAGCGCACTCCGCGCGATCGTGGTTGGGCGACAACGCCATTCACAAGCTTGGTGCGGTACTCGACGGGCTCTCGGCGTATCAGGCCCGCAGCGTCGACATCGACGGCTGCACGTATCGCGAAGGACTGTCGGCTGTTCGGATCGACGGCGGCGTCGCCGGCAACGTGATCCCCGACGCCGCGTCGGTCACGGTCAACTTCCGCTTCGCGCCCGACCGCAGCGTCGATGCCGCGCTGGCCCACGTGCGGGAGGTGCTCGACGGCCTCGACGTCGACATCGAATTGACCGACGCCGCGGCGGGCGCACTGCCCGGGCTGGCCAAACCGGCCGCTGCCGCGCTGGTGGCGGCCGCAGGCGGACAGGTGCGCGCGAAGTACGGCTGGACCGACGTGGCGCGGTTCGCGGCGCTCGGCATCCCGGCGGTCAATTACGGGCCCGGTGATCCGAACCTCGCGCACCGCGTCGACGAGCGTGTGCAGGTCGCGCAGATCACCGCCGCCACGGAGATGTTGCGGAAATATCTGGTTGCGTGACGCGGCTACTATGGTCGTTGTACCTGTAGTCAGACAGAGGCGGGCCGCAAACATGCTGGGAGACGACATCTCCGGATAAAACCGGAGCACACGTCGTTCGTCCTTTCCTCGTGCCGCGGCGCGATGCCGCGGTCTCACCGAGAGACCTCTCGCATGTCTGACATTTCCATCGTCTTCTCACATCTGTCCTTCGGCTGGCCCGACGACACCCCGCTGTTCGCCGACCTGTCCTTCACGATCCCGGCGGGCCGGACCGGCTTGGTGGCGCCGAACGGTGCGGGCAAGAGCACGCTGCTCAAGCTCGCAGCGGGGGAGTACCAACCCACCGCCGGTTCCATCACCGTCGACGGCACGCTCGGATATCTGCCGCAGACGTTGCCGTTCGATGCGGAGCGGACCGTCGCCGACGTCCTTGGCGTCGCTCCGATCATCGGCGCGTTGGACGCCCTCGCCGCGGGCGACGCCTCGGACGAGGTCTTCGCCGCGATCGGCGACGACTGGGACGTCGAGGAGCGGCTTCGTGCCCAACTCGACCGGCTGGGCCTGGCCGGCCTGACACTCGACCGGCCGTTGGGATCACTCAGCGGTGGCGAGGTGGTGTCGGTCGGGCTGGCCGCGCAGCTGCTCAGGCGCCCCGACGTGCTGCTGCTCGACGAACCGACCAACAACCTCGACGCCGACGCCCGGCAGCGGCTGTACGCCGCGCTCGACGACTTCGGCGGCACCCTGCTGGTGGTCAGCCACGACCGCGTACTGCTCGACCGGATGGACCGCATCGCCGAGCTGCGCGGAAGTGAAATGACCTTCTACGGAGGCAGTTTCACCGACTACGAGGCCGCGGTGGAAGCCGCGCAACGCGCCGCCGCGGCCGACGTGCGCAACGCGGAACTGCAGTTGAAGCGCGAGAAGCAACAGATGCAGCAGGCAAGGGAACGCGCGGCGCGGCGATCGGGAACCGCCGCCCGCAACGTCAAGAACGCCGGCCTGCCCAAGATCGTCGCGGGCAAGCTCAAGCGCGACGCGCAGGAATCCGCCGCCCGGTCCGACGAGGTGCACGCCAAGCGGGTCGACGACGCCAGGGCTCGACTCGGCGCGGCAGAGCTCGCGTTGCGCGACGACGACGCGCTCGTGCTCGACCTGCCGGATACCGACGTGCCGGTTGGCCGCACCGTCCTCGCCGCGCGGGGTCTTCGGATGAGCAGGGGAGGGCGGGACCTGTTCGCGGACAACGGCATCGACCTGGACATCCGCGGACCGGAACGGATCGCGCTCACCGGACCGAACGGGGCGGGCAAGTCGACGCTGCTGCGCATCATCGCCGGCGACCTGACGCCGGAGCACGGCGACGTGCAACGAGCCGACGGGCGGATCGCGTATCTGTCCCAGCGGCTGGATCTGCTCGACCCCGAGCGCACGGTGGCAGAGAGTCTCGCCGCGTTCGCGCCCAGCGTGACCCATACCCGTCGCATGCACCTCTTGGCGCAGTTCCTGTTTCGCGGCGACCACATCCACCTGCCCGTAGGGTCGCTGTCGGGCGGTGAACGGCTACGGGCGACGTTGGTGTGCGTGCTCAACGCCGAGCCCGCACCGCAACTGTTGTTGCTCGACGAGCCGACCAACAACCTCGACCTCGTGAGCGTCGGTCAGCTGGAGTCGGCGTTGAACGCCTATCGGGGGGCGTTCGTGGTGGTCAGCCACGACGAAAGCTTCCTGGAAGCCATTGGGGTCCAACGGCGTCTGGTGCTCGCCGACGGTCGGCTCGGTTAGAGCGACTGCTGCGGACGGGTCTGCGCCGGTTCGCGACGCTCGGGTGTGGGTGGCGGTTCCGGTGCCCTGCCCTGCTCCGCGGACTTCCCGGGCTGGGCCTCGTCGCGCTGGCCGGACGGCGCCTCGCGCGGTTCGTTGCGGCGTTCGTCGTCCTTGGACTCCTTGTCGCCGGGCCGATCACCGTCCTTGGCCTCGTCGGCTCCCGCCCCAGCCGCTCCTGCGGATCCGGCAGCCGCCTGAACGATGCCCTGGACGCCCTGCATGACTTGTTGCGGAAGCTGTTGCAGCCCTTGGGCGAGACCCTGCAGCGGCTGCGCAATGGACTGCGCCATCTGACCGACCTGCTGTCCGATCTGTCCGACCATCTGGCCCATCATGTCGGCACCGCCACCCGCACCCGCACCGCCGGCGCCCGCCGCACCCCCGCCTGCGCCCGCTGCCCCGGCGGGCCCGCCACCACCGGGCGCGCCCCCAGCCTCGGCGGCCTGCATCGTCTCGGCCGCCTTCCGGAGCGTCTCGGCACCCTTCTGGTCGCCCTGCTCGTACATCTGGGCGGCCTTCCGCAACAACTCCGAGATGGTCTGACCGGACGTCGACGTGGCCTGCAACGTGCCCTGCCTGCTGCCGAGGACCTGTCCGAGGGCGGTGCTGACCGCTGACGCGATGGGGCCGTGCGACGTCTCGACACCGAGCGCTTCGGGTGCGGCCGATCCCATCACCTGCGAGAGGGCCGACACCACCTGGTCGTGAACCTGAGAGAAGTTGCGCACGCCATCGGGTTGTACGTACAGCGGTTCATTCACGGCGTGGCCCCCTCGACTGGCAACTCATCCTGCATGTCGATTTTAGGGTGTTGATCGGGGCTCGGAAGCAGCACTTTCCCACCCCAGCGCCGTGAATTCGGCATCCAACTTGCGGATCTCACCGGCGATCTTGGTCGCCTCGCCGTTGGATGTGGCGACGATCTGGCTGAGTTGACCGAGACCCGTCTGCACGATGCCCAGCAGGAGCTCGTCGCGGTTCTCATTGGGAGGCACGGCTGCGGCAGCATCGATTACCCACTGGCGCAACGCATCGAGATTCTTGCGGCCGCCGTCGACGACCTGAGACGACAGGTTCACCCGTGCGCTGAGCCGTTGATCGAGCGCGGCGAGTTTCCCCAACACCTCGGCTTGTTTGGTGTTGGCGACGGCGTACGGCATAGCGGCGCTGCCGATCCACGTCGAATCAGGCGCCGCCGACTCAACGATGGTCTGAATCTCCAGCAGCTGCCCACTCTGGTCGTACTGGGCGCCGGTTTCGGGAGTGCCCTCGCCGAACGTGGCCCGCGCGTTCGACCACGTGGATAGAAACGCATCCAGCACGCTCACACCGCCGCCCCCTCGCTCATACCGTCAGCTAATGATCTTAGGACCGCCGATAGGTGCATCCGGGCGGCAATTCTGGGATTAGGGTCGACCCTGATGTGGCTCACCATCGGCAAAGTCGCCCTCGTCGCCTTCCTCGCGCTGGCCGTCGCCTTCGTCGTCGCGGTCTACGTGCGCAACGCGCGAAGGAAGGGATTCCCGACGTGGGAATCCGACAGCCACCTCGACCAGATCCGCGGTGCCATGCCGCCGATGCCGAGGCCCGACGGAATCGACGACCCATCCGACAACGAGAGCCCGCCGCCGCGACACTGACCCCTACGCGCGCGCCCGATCGGCCTGCGCCGCGGCATCGGACGCGGCACCGTGCATCCCGATCCCGGCGAACGCCGCCGCCACGGCGTCCAACCCGTCCGCGTCGGCAGCCGCCAACGCGCGACCATGATCGAGGGCGAGCCTGCTCACCATGCAATCGAGGCCGAGCCGGGCGATTCCGTCGGCCGCTCGGGTGTCGCCGAGTCGCACACCGTCGTGCAGCGCCCGCAGGGCTACCGCGGACTGGCCGCCCCGCTCGGCCGCGCGCGCGGCGTCTCGCGCGGCGTCGATCGCGCCGTGGCCGTCGCGGCGGGCCGCACACGTCCACGCCTTCGCCATGGCCAGCTCGGGAGCGAACAGCATCGACTTGAGTCCATGCCGCGCTTCGGCTTTGGCGAGCGTGCGACTCGCCTCTGCCGTCTCGCCGAGCTGACCGAGGGCGTAGGCCAACGACATCCACGCGAGCGGGCCCCACGAATAGCCGGTCGGCGAAAGGGCCGCGGCGGCATCGCGCAACAGCGCCACCGCCTCCCGCAATTCGCCGCGGGCGATCAGCACGTCGGCCACCAACACTTCACCGATGGCGCGGCCCGGCTGCTGAGCTTGGGTGTAGTCGAGCAGGCCCTGCGCCAAGGCCTGCGCCCCGTCCAGGTCACCGGCCAGCAGCCGCGTCGTGGTCTGCCCGAAGCCGGACGTGAACCGCAATAGGCCGGGATGTCCCGCCGTCGCCGCCCGTTCGGCCAACGGGTCGACGTCCGCGAACAGGCCCATGCGCGCCGAACTCAACGCCGCCGCCGCGGCAGCCCAGCCGACTGCCGTGTCGTCCGCGTCGGGCGATGCGAGCACCTCGGTGGCGATCTGCATGGCGCGGCTCGGGCTGCCCGAGTTCATCGTGAACGTGGCCGACAACGCGTCGAGCGTGGCGCGAGCGGTCGGCGTCGTCACCCGGTTGCGGGTGGTCTGCAGGAACGCCGTCGCCCGCTCGGGCTCGGACAGCATCCAGAACTGGTTGGCCGCCCGCGGCAGGGCCCAGGCCATCAGCTCCGTCTCGGTCAAGGTGGCCGGGTCGACGTCGGCGAGCACGGCATCCGCATCCCGGCCCCGCCCCTGCCACGCCAGGGCGTACGCCAGCGGCAGCCGGGCAGCCAGACCGCCGTCGGCCAGGGCGGCGCGGCCGAACCGCTCGCTGAGCTCGAGATCGCCCAGCCGCAGCGCCTCGTCGGCCGCCGCGACGAGGTCGGCGGCCGGAGGCGGCCGGTCGCTGTTCAGTGCCAGCGCGGTGCGCCGCAGTCGTTCGACGACGCCTCCCGCGGCGGGCAGTTTCTCGACGAGGGCGGTACGCACGGCCCGTTCTCGGCTGGGGCTCAAGTGGTTTCGCGCCACCAACGTGAACATGGGGTGGACCGCCCGCACCTCGTCGCCGTCAACCGTCACCGCGCCTGCCGAGGCCGCCGCGGCCACGGCGTCGGCACCTACCAGATCGGAAAGCGCTGCCACGGAAAGCGGTTCGCAGACGGCGACGAACTCCAACACGGATGATGCCTGCCCTGGCAGTTCCGCGACGAAGTAGCTCACCTGCTCTTCGAGCAGGCGCGCGTCGTATCCCGTTGGGAGAACGTCTATTCGGTCCACCAGGTCGTCGCGCACCAGGGCCGCGAGCCCGTCGGGGATCGACTCGTCGGAGTCGACCACGACGATCAACCGTGCCGCTCCGCTGATCGCGAGTTGATGCAGCAGCGCGGCGGACAGCTTGTCCAGGGCGTGCGCGTCGTCGACGAGCAGCAACAAGTCCTCGCCCAGAGATTCGCGCGCGGCGCGCAGCACCGCCGCGGTCTTGCCGGTGTCGGGCACCTCGATCAGTCCGCCGAAGGCTGCGAACGGCACGGCCGAGTCGCAGACCGAGCCCGTCACCGTCGCGACCCGCGCGAATTCCCCCGAGAGACGAGCGACCGCCGTGCGCGCTAGCGACGTCTTGCCGACCCCGGCGGGCCCGATCAGCATGGCTCCCGCACGGTTGCGAACAGCGGCCTCGAGACGGCCCAGCAACGGTTCTTCCGGCGCGGTCACCCACTCGACAGGCACCGCCGGATCCTATGGCGCGGCCCCTGGCCCAAACCGCTGAATGCGCCAAATCTGGCCGGAGAGCGCTCGTCTAAGTTTGCGATGTGCCCGAAGACTCCGACTTCACCGAATCCAAGGACCGCCCCTGGGCCGTGTGCGTGTACTGCGCGTCCGGCCCGACACATCCCGAGTTGCTGGCGCTGGCGAACGGCGTCGGACACGCCATCGCCGACCGCGGCTGGACCCTGGTATCCGGGGGAGGCAACGTGTCGGCGATGGGCGCGCTCGCCGAGGCCGCCCGTGCGCACCGCGGCCACACGGTCGGGGTGATCCCCAAGGCACTGGTGCACCGCGAGGTCGCCGACGTCGACGCCGACGAACTGATCGTCACCGACACCATGCGCGAGCGGAAGCAGGTCATGGAGGAGCGGGCCGACGCATTCATCGTGCTGCCCGGCGGAATCGGCACGCTCGAGGAGTTCTTCGAGGCCTGGACCGCCGGCTATCTCGGCATGCACGACAAGCCGTTGGTGATGCTCGACCCGATCGGTCACTACGACGGGTTGCTGGAGTGGCTCCGCGGGCTGGCGGGTACTGGCTACGTTGCGCCTGCCGCGCTGGACCGGCTCATCGTGGTGGCCGACGTCGACGCTGCCATGGAGGCCTGCGCCCCGAGCGGTGGCGATACCGCTCACCTGCGCGGCTAGGGTACTTCGCGGATGACCACCAGAGGGGGACGTACGGAATGAGCGACCAGAAGCAGACCACCCGCAGCAGCGTCGGGCTGCTCGACATCGCCACCCACGTACCAGGTCTGCTGATGGACTTGCCCACCATCCTGAGTGGTGTGATCACCGGCTTCGGGGCCCGCCCCACGGCCAAGACGTCGATCGGCAAGGTGTTCCAGGACCGCGCCGCACGGTACGGCGACAAGGACTTCATCAAGTTCGGCGACGAGCGGCTGACCTACCGCGAATCCAACGAGACCGTGAACCGCTACGCCGCGGTGCTCGCCGCGCGCGGAGTCGGCCACGGCGACGTTGTCGGCGTCATGCTGCGCAACTCGCCGCAGTCGGTGCTGCTGATGCTGGCGGTGGTCAAGTGCGGCGCGATCGCCGGAATGCTCAACTACCACCAGCGCGGCGACGTCCTCAAGCACAGCTTCGGTCTGCTCAACGCGGCGGCGGTCGTGGCGGAAACCGACCTGCTCGAGCCGATCAGCGAAAGCGGCGCCCAGATCGACGGGTTGATGACCGTCGACGAACTGCAGCGGCTGGCGGCCACCGCGCCCACCACCAACCCGGCCACCACGTCGGCCGTGTTGGCCAAGGACAAGGCGTTCTACATCTTCACCTCGGGCACCACCGGCATGCCGAAGGCCAGCGTGATGACGCACTACCGCTGGTTGCGAGCACTGGCCGGGTTCGGGGGCCTCGGCATGCGGCTGAACAGCAACGACACCCTGTACTGCTGCCTGCCGCTCTATCACAACAACGCGTTGACGGTGGCGTTGTCCTCGGTGCTCAACTCGGGTGCGACGCTTGCCCTCGGCAAGTCCTTCTCGGCGTCGAAGTTCTGGGACGACGTGATCCGCTTCGACGCAACGGCCTTCGTCTACATCGGCGAGATCTGCGCGTATCTGCTCAACCAACCGCCCAAGGACACCGACCGCAAGCACAGGGTGCGGGTGATCGCGGGCAACGGGCTTCGCCCGGCCATCTGGGACGAGTTCACCGAGCGGTTCGGCATCGACCGAGTGTGCGAGTTCTACGCCGCGAGCGAGGGCAACACCGCGTTCGTCAACGTGCTCAACGTCGACAAGACCACGGGCATCTGTCCTACCCCTGTCGCGTTCGTCGAATACGACGGCGACACAGGCGAACCCGTGCGCGACGGCAACGGCCGCGTCAAGAAGGTGCGCAACGGCGAGCCGGGCCTGTTGCTGTCCAAGGTGAGCAACTTCCAGCCGTTCGACGGCTACACCGACAAGAAGGAGTCCGAGAAGAAGTTGATCCGGGACGCCTTCAAGGAGGGCGACGTCTGGTTCAACACCGGCGATTTGATGCGCTCGCAGGGCTTCGGGCATGCCGCCTTCACCGACCGGCTCGGCGACACGTTCCGCTGGAAGGGCGAGAACGTCGCCACCACGGAGGTGGAAGCGGCGGTGTCCACCGCCCCGCAAGTGGAGGAATGCACGGTGTTCGGCGTCGAGGTGCCGGGCACCGGTGGCCGCGCAGGCATGACGGCGATCCAGCTGAAGGACGGCGAGGAGTTCGACGGCAAGGCGCTGGCCAAGGCGGCCTACGACCGGCTGCCCGGCTACGCCGTCCCGCTGTTCGTCCGCGTGGTCGGCGAGCTGGCACACACGTCGACGTTCAAGAGCCAGAAGGTGGACCTGCGCAAGGAGGGCTACGGCGCCGGCGAGACCAACGTCGAGGACCCGCTGTACGTGCTGGCCGGCCGCGAGGAGGGCTACGTGCCGTTCTACGACGAGTACCTCGCCGAGGTGAAGGACGGCAAGAAGCCGAAGGGCTAGCGACGCGTGCACGGTTGGTCGCGGTGAACGCGACTACGGATGCACAAACCACACGTCCGTAGCCTGGAGTCGTGCAGTCGACCTTCTTGGGCCGCCCCGTGGCGGGCGATCGCGCCATGATCATGGCGATCGTCAACCGCACGCCGGACTCGTTCTACGACCGTGGCTCGACGTTCACCGACGACGCCGCGAAGACTGCCGTCGACCGGGTGATCGCCGAAGGCGCGGACGTGATCGACGTCGGCGGCGTCAAGGCCGGCCCCGGTAGCGACGTCGACGCCGAGGCGGAGACCGCCCGCGTCGTGCCGTTCATCGAATGGGTGCGCAGCACCTATCCCGACCAGCTGATCAGCGTCGACACCTGGCGCGCGGCGGTGGCCAAGCAGGCATGCGCGGCGGGCGCGGACCTGATCAACGACACCTGGGCAGGCGCCGATCCGGGTCTGGCGGAGGTCGCCGCCGAGTTCGGCGCGGGCCTGGTGTGCTCACACACGGGCGGCGCGACGCCGCGCACGCGACCGTTCCGGGTGAACTACGGGATAACCGAACGCGGTGTGGTCGACGACGTGATCGCGGAGGTTACCGCGGCCGCCGAACGCGCCGTCGCCGCGGGCGTCGCGCGGGACGCCGTGCTCATCGACCCAACCCACGATTTCGGTAAGAACACTCATCATGGTCTTAGTTTGTTGCGCCACGTAAAAGATCTTGTAAATACCGGATGGCCGGTCCTGATGGCGCTGAGCAACAAGGATTTTGTCGGGGAGACTCTGGGCGTGGGCTTGACCGAACGCCTGGAGGGAACCCTAGCCGCGACGGCACTCGCCGCCGAGGCGGGAGCCGCCATGTTTCGGGTACACGAGGTAGGGCCGACTCGGCGCGTACTGGAAATGGTCGCGTCGATCCAAGGGGTGCGTCCACCGACGCGGACCACGAGGGGACTGGCATGACACTCACACCTGAACTGACCGCCGCCGACGCCGTGGCGGGACACCGATGGATGACCGACCACACGTGGCGCAGGCCATCCTGGACCGTCGCCGACCTCGAGGCGGCGAAGGGGGGCCGGACGGTTTCCGTCGTCCTGCCCGCGCTCAACGAAGAGGACACCGTCGCATCGGTGATCGACACCATCACCCCGCTGCTCGGGGGACTGGTCGACGAGTTGATCGTGCTGGACTCCGGCTCGACCGACGACACCGAGATCCGCGCCCTCGCCGCTGGCGCCAGGGTGATCAGCCGCGAGGCCGCATTGCCCGAGGTCGAGCCGCAGCCAGGCAAGGGTGAGGTGCTGTGGCGGTCGCTTGCCGCGACCACCGGTGACCTGGTGGTGTTCGTCGACTCCGACCTCATCGACCCCGACCCGATGTTCGTTCCCAAGCTGCTCGGTCCACTGCTGACGACCGACGGCGTGCACCTGGTCAAGGGGTTCTACCGCCGCCCGTTGAAGGTGAGCGGCAGCGAGGACGCCAACGGCGGCGGGCGGGTCACCGAACTCGTCGCGCGGCCGCTGCTGGCTGCGCTGCGCCCCGAGCTGACCTGCCTGCTGCAGCCGCTGGGCGGTGAGTACGCCGGTACCCGCGAACTGCTGACCTCAGTGCCGTTCGCCCCCGCGTACGGCGTCGAGATCGGTCTGCTGATCGACACCTACGACCGGCTTGGGCTCGACGCCATCGCCCAGGTGAACCTCGGCGTGCGCACGCACCGCAACCGCCCGCTCACCGAACTGGCCTCGATGAGCAGACAGGTGATCGCCACGCTGCTGTCCCGCTGCGGCGTCTCCGACTCCGAGGTGGGCCTGACGCAGTTCTTCGCCGACGGCGACGACTACGCCGCCAGGACGTCGACGGTGTCGCTGGCGGACCGGCCGCCGATGATGACGCTGCGCCCGGGCCGGTAATAACACCCGCTTCCGCGGGCTAATTGACCTGACGACCCCAGAGGGGGACGATCAGCGGTTATGTGGGGGAAGAGCAAGCGGTAGCGACGTGACGGTCGACGTCGAGTACGCCCGTCGGGGGGACATCAGCATCGCCTTTCAGGCGATCGGCGATGGGCCCGTCGACATCATCTTTGGTGCCGGATTGATCTCGCACCTCGACCTGATGTGGGCCGACCCGTATGCGACGGCGTTCCTGCGTCGGCTGGCGTCGATCGGACGCCTCCTGCTGTTCGACAAGCCGGGCACCGGGTTGTCCGATCCGGTCGCCGGTATCCCGACCGTGGAGCAGCGGGCTGACGACTTCCTCGCCGTCCTCGACGCGGCCGGTTCGCGCCGCGCGGTGGTGATCGGCAGCTCGGAGGCGGCTCCGCCGGCCGTGCTGCTCGCGGCTACGCATCCGGAGCGCGTCGAGGCCCTGATCACGGTGTCCGCCGCGCCCCCGCGATTCACGCTCGGCGATGACTTCCTGCCGGGCGCCGAATCTCGATTCGAACCGCTCTGGGCGATGCTTCGACACTCCACCGACCATTGGGGCGACGGGGCGATGCTCCAAACCCTTTCCCCGTATGCGCGCGACAACTTGCTGTACCGCAGGTTGGCCCCGAACGTCGAGCGAGCGTGCGCGAGTCCCGGCATGGCGCGAGTCATGATCAACGCGATGCTCGACTACGACGTCACGGGCGCGGTCGATGCCGTCGATGTGCCGACGCTGGTGATTCACCGGACCGCCGACGTCACTCCCGTCGAGGCTGCACGGTGGACCGCGGATGCAATCGGCGGGGCCAAGATGCTCGAACTACCGGGGGCCGAGCACATCTGTTGGTTCAACGGGGACGACATGCTCGCGGGCATCGAAGACTTCGTCGGCGGCAGTGCGCCCCGCGGGCCCGTCACGCGCAAGCTCGTCACCGTGCTCTACACCGACATCGTCGAATCCACTGCGCGCGCGGTGCAGATGGGGGACGAGCGGTGGTCGACGCTGCTGGCCGTGCACCACGCCGAGGTGCGTGACCGGGTTGAGCGCCACGACGGCAGGCTGATCAAGACGATGGGCGACGGCGTACTGGCGATCTTCGACCGCCCGACGCTCGCCGTCCGGTGCGCGCTCGCAATCTCCCGGCATGCGCGCGAGGAAGGGCTACAGGTGCGCGCGGGGGTGCATGCCGGCGAGTGCGAGGTCACCGAAGACGACATCAGCGGTGTCGCCGCGCACATCGGGGCTCGCATCATGGCGCTGGCCGGGCCGGCCGAGGTGTTGGTCTCCGCCACGGTGCGCGATCTGGTCTTTGGCTCGGGCGTCGAGTTCGACGCACGGGGAGAGCACGAGTTGAAGGGTGTACCGGGCATGTGGTCGGTGCACGCCGTCGTCTCCGACCGCCGCGAGGACCAGCGGCCGGCGTCCCAGGCCACTCCCGAGCATGCCGCGTTGACGCCATCGCCCGTCGCGACGATGAAAGCCGCCGACCGGGCCCTCGTCGAGGTGGCGAACCGGGCGCCCCGGCTGAGCCGTGTCACGCTGCGGTTGCTCAGCCGCCGCCCGACCGCGGCGAGGGGTTGATCCGGCGGCCGGCTTGTCGGCGCCGTGCGGCAGTATCGATCTCGTGACCTTGATTCTTCTGTACCTGGTCGTGCTGATCCTGGTGGCCGTCGTCCTGTTCGGTCTTGGCAGCGTGCTGTTCGGCCGCGGTGAGCGGTTGCCGCCACTGCCGCGGGGGACCACCGCCACGGTGTTGCCCGCCTCCGGCGTGACGGGTTCCGACGTCGAGGCCGTCAAGTTCACCCAGACGCTGCGTGGCTACAAGACCAGCGAGGTCGACTGGGTGCTCGAGCGGCTCGGGCAGGAACTCGATCTGCTGCGCGGTCAACTCGCCGCCGTGCGCGGCGTCCAGAGCCTCGACGAGGATTCCGACGACGTCGGGAACGAGGTGCACCAGGGCGCGCATGCGCTGCACGAGGACGAGCGGACGGACCCGTGAGCGTCGCCGTCGACGGTGATGGCCGGATACGTTGCGGCTGGGCCGACTTCACCGGAACACGTTCCGCCGCACCGGATTCCGTGCTCTACCGCGACTACCACGACTACGAGTGGGGCCGTCCCCTGCACGGTACCCGGGAGCTGTTCGAGCGGATGTCGCTGGAGGCCTTCCAGAGTGGGCTGTCGTGGCTGATCATCCTGCGCAAGCGGGAGAACTTCCGGCGTGCCTTCGAGCAGTTCGACGTGCCGAAGGTGGCTGCGTTCACCGACCGCGACGTCGAGCGGTTGATGGCCGACACCGGGATCGTCCGCAACCGCGCCAAGATCGACGCGACCATTGCCAACGCCCGCGCGGCAGCCGAGTTGGACGTCGACCTCGACGAGTTGCTGTGGTCGTTCGCCCCTCCGGCCCGGCCCCGCCCGGTCGACATGTCCGCCGTGCCTGCCATCAGCCCCGAGTCCACGGCGATGGCAAAGGAACTGAAGCGGCGCGGATTCAAATTCGTCGGCCCGACGACCGCCTACGCGCTGATGCAGGCGACCGGAATGGTCGACGATCACCTCGATTCGTGCTGGGTTTCATTTCAGCCGTGAGCGCACCCCCGGACGCGCCGTCCAGTGACCTTGGCCGGGTCTTTGCACACCGAACGCCCACCATAGGGAACAATGTAGGAAGTTCAGTTGCAGTTCAGTGCCGGGAGCTGTCGACGGGTGGGCAGTCCCGGCTGCAGACGGATCCGCTCACGCGGGCCCGCACGTTCGGAGGGAGCAGTCGATGGCGGCGATGAAGCCCCGGACCGGCGACGGTCCACTGGAAGCGACCAAGGAGGGGCGAGGCATCGTGATGCGGGTACCACTGGAGGGCGGCGGACGCCTCGTCGTCGAACTCACTCCCGACGAAGCCGCTGCTCTCGGCGACGAACTCAAGGGCGTCACCAGCTAGTCCCGCTGCACGCGCGGGGCCACCCGTTGCGCGGAGACCCGTCTCCGGCGCACGGCATCGCGCCGCTATCCCTCCGAGGCGACCTTGCGATAGATGTCGAGCGTCTGCTCGGCGATGTGCGCCCAGGAGAATTCGTCGATGCAGCGTTGGCGCCCGGCCTGCCCGTACCGCTTGGCGCGCTCGGGATCGGCGACCAAAGCGTTGACCGCGTCGGCGAGCCCGGCCTCGAAGGAGGCCGCGTCGGCCGCGTCGTAGTGCACCAGCAGCCCGGTCTCCTGCTCGGCCACCACCTCGGGAATGCCGCCGACGTCGGAGGCGACCACCGCCGTCGCGCACGCCATCGCCTCCAGGTTCACGATGCCCAGCGGCTCGTACACCGACGGGCACACGAAAACCGTTGAAGCCGAGAGTATTTCGCGTATCTTCGTGACCGGCAACATCTCTCGTACCCAGAACACCCCGCTCCTGGCGGCGGCCAAATCCTGCACCGCCGAAGCGACTTCCGCGGCGATCTCGGGGGTGTCCGGCGCGCCTGCACACAACACCAGCTGCACGTCCGGGGCGAACCGGTGCGCCGCCGCCACGAGATGTGCGACGCCCTTCTGCCGGGTGATCCTGCCGACGAACGCCACGATGGGCTTGGCCGGGTCGACGCCGAGGTCGGCCAGCACCGAGTCGCCCGGCTGCGGCTCGGCCGGGTACCACGCCTGCGTGTCGATGCCATTGCGCACGACGTGCACCCGGCTGGGGTCGAGGGCCGGGTACGTGCGCAGCACGTCGTCGCGCATGCCGGAGCTGACCGCGATGACGGCGTCGGCGGCCTCCACCGCGGTGCGCTCCACCCACGACGACACGCGATAGCCACCACCGAGCTGCTCGGCCTTCCACGGGCGCATGGGCTCCAGCGAATGCGCGGTCAGCACGTGCGGAACGCCGTACAGCAGCGCCGCGAGGTGGCCGGCCATCCCGGTGTACCAGGTGTGGGAGTGCACGACCGTCGCGGATGCGGCGGCGTTCACCATGAGCAGATCGGCCGACAGCGTGGCCAGCGCGGCATTGGCTCCCAGCAGCGCGGGATCGGGCTGGGCGACGAAGGCGTCGGGCCGTGGCGCACCCATGCAGTGCACGTCGACCTCGCAGAGATGTCGCAGCTGCGCGACGAGCTCGGTGACGTGCACTCCCGCGCCGCCGTACACCTCGGGTGGATATTCCCGTGTCATCATCGCCACCCGCATGGTGACGACGCTAGTAGCCCGCGCGGGTCACCGCATCCAATTGTCTTGACCGACAGCGGAGGAGAACTCGGTCAATCACCGCGAATGGCTAGCCGCATCTGGTGGGGGCCGATAGGTTTGAGGGATGAGGGAACTGCCACACGTGCTCGGCATCGTCCTTGCCGGCGGTGAGGGCAAGCGTCTTTACCCGCTCACCGCCGACCGCGCGAAGCCCGCGGTTCCGTTCGGCGGCGCCTATCGGCTCATCGACTTCGTGCTGTCCAATCTGGTCAACGCGCGGTACCTGCGGATCTGCGTTCTCACGCAATACAAGTCGCATTCGCTGGACCGCCACATCTCGCAGAACTGGCGGCTTTCCGGGCTTGCGGGGGAGTACATCACGCCGGTGCCCGCCCAACAGCGGCTCGGCCCGCGGTGGTACACCGGCTCGGCCGACGCGATCTATCAGTCGATGAACCTGATCTACGACGAAGACCCCGACTACGTCGTCGTGTTCGGCGCGGACCACATCTACCGGATGGACCCGGAGCAGATGCTCCAGTTCCACATCGAGAGCGGTGCGGGCGCGACGGTGGCGGGCATCCGCGTGCCGCGGAAGGAGGCCACCGCGTTCGGCTGCATCGACTCCGACGAGTCGGGCCGCATCCGCGCCTTCGTCGAGAAGCCCGCCGACCCGCCCGGCACGCCCGACGATCCGGAACAGACGTTCGCGTCGATGGGCAATTACATCTTCACCACCAAGGTGCTGATCGACGCCATCCGTGCCGACGCCGACGAGGACCACTCGGACCACGACATGGGCGGCGACATCATCCCGCGTCTGGTCAGGGACGGCATGGCCGCCGTCTACGACTTCAACAACAACGAAGTGCCCGGCGCCACGGAGCGCGACCACGGCTACTGGCGCGACGTCGGCACCCTCGACGCGTTCTACGACGCCCACATGGATCTGGTGTCGGTGCACCCGGTGTTCAACCTGTACAACCGGCGCTGGCCGATTCGGGGCGAGCCGGAGAACCTGGCGCCCGCCAAGTTCGTCAACGGCGGTTCCGCGCAGGAGTCGGTGGTCGGCGCGGGCAGCATCATCTCCGCGGCGTCGGTGCGCAATTCGGTGCTGTCCTCCAACGTGGTGGTCGACGACGGCGCGATCGTCGAGGGCAGCGTGATCATGCCCGGCGTACGCGTGGGGCGTGGTGCCGTCGTCCGACACGCCATCCTCGACAAGAACGTCGTGGTCGGCCCTGGCGAGCAGGTAGGTGTCGACCTGGAGAAGGATCGCGAGCGATTCGCGATCAGCGCCGGCGGCGTGGTGGCAGTCGGCAAGGGCGTCTGGATCTAGCTGCCAACCGCTCGCGCTTGACGGCGTCGCCGTCGACGCCGCAAGAGCGTCACGGCCGCCCAGATCAACGCGACCATCGCCACCAAGACCAGGACCGGCAGCAGGATCGCCGCGAACACCAGTCCGAGGCTGGTGACGTCTTCGAAGGTGGACAGCACCGGCGCGGCGATTCCCGCAGTGGCGACGTTGGCCGCGGGCCGGACGGTCGACTTGGTCAGCGACACCACCAGAGCGGTGACGACGCCGATGACGACGGGAATCCACTGGCCCGACTGCGCGAATGCCCCGGGGTCGGTGACCGCGGCCGTCTGGGAGGCCGTGCCCGAGCCGAACACGATGCCGCCCGCCGTCGGACGGACGAACGTCTGGATCGCATCGTTGACGCTGTCGAGCGCGGGGATCTTGTCGGCGACGATCTCGACGACCAGTAGTACCGCCACGATCGTCATGACCCAGCCGTTTTCCAGCCAGGCCCAGCCGTGGGGCAGTGTCACCAAGTCGGTGAACCGCGACAGCAGGCCGAGCGCCAGCAGCGGAATGTAGGCGTTGAGTCCCGCCGCGGTGGCCAGGCCGAAACCGGTAAGCAGTTCCACGGCTTCAGTATGTGTCGTTGATCAGTCCAGGAGGGCGAGGTCGAGTGCATGGAGTCGCATCGGATCCGCGACGATGTCGATGTCGCTGATCCTGTCGCCGGCGATGCCGAAGCGCAGCACCAGCGCCAGCCTTCCCAACGGTGCGACGACGATTCCGACGGCGCCGTCCACCAATGCGGGCTCGGCGAATCGTGCGTTGGCCGAGAAGGCGTGCGCGTTGGCGGCTACCGCGTCCGCGCCGCGGATCGTCGTCGGGGTGCCTGCCGCGGTGGCGTCGACGTGCAACTCCACATCGTCGTCCAGCAACGCGAGAAGCGCGTCGAAGTCACCATCGCGCGCCGCGGCGAGGAAGGCGTCGACGAGGCGACGTTGGTGCGCCAAATCCGTTGCAGGATCGGGAGTCTTGCCGCGCACGCGGCGCCGTGCCCGGGAGGCCAGTTGGGCGGCGGTGTTCTCCGAGCGGCCCACGATCGGTGCGATCTCGGCGTACGGCAGGTCGAACATGTCATGCAGCACGAACGCGAGCCGCTCGGCCGGTGACAGCGTCTGCAGCACCACGAGGAGCGCGATGCCGACGGAGTCGGCCAGCACCGCTTGCTGTTCTGGGTCGAAGGCGTCATGCGCGGGGATGGTCGCCGCTTCGTCGAGCGGCTTCTCGGGCCGTGCGTTTCGCGCCCGCAGCACGTCCAAGCAGATCCGTGCGACGACCGTGGTCAACCAGCCGCGCGGATTGCGGACGTCGCCGACGTCGGCGCGGTCCATCCGAAGCCACGCTTCCTGCACGGCGTCGTCGGCGTCGGTCAGCGAACCCAGCATGCGGAACGCGACCGCGCGCAGATGTGGCCGGTGCTGTTCGAATGTTGCCTCGTCCACGTCATGCCTCCCTCCAGTCATGTTCCACCGTCGTCATCCGTCATCTCTATGACGGATGACTGCCGGTTGGCATGACAGGAAGGAAATCTGATGAGGACACTGCGGGCCGTCTTGGTGATTCATGGGGTGATCACGCTGGCCGGTGCGTTCGTGTTGGTCGTGTTTCCCACCGCGATTCCCTCCGCGGTGGGCATCACGCTAATGCGACCCGACTACCTGCTGGTCTATCTCGTCGCTGCGGCGGAACTCGCCGTCGCGGTGCTGTCGTTCGGCGCGGTCCGCATCACCGACCGGGCCGCCTTGGGGCTCATCGTGGCTACGTTGGTCGTGCTGCATTCGGTGAGCGGCATCCTCGACATCGTCTACATGGCATTGACGGAGCCGAACGGCACGATGATCTCGAACGCCGTGCTGCGTTTCGCAGTGGTCGCCGTGCTCCTGGGCGCGTGGTGGGCCGCGCGTCGTCACCAGACGCCGGGCACCAGTCGGTAGCGCACCTTCTCGGTGTACTCGTCGTATCCGAGGAGGTCGTCGCGGAGCATCTTCTCTTCGTCGACGGTACGCAAGGCAAGCACCGCCACACCGGGCACGACAGTGGCGAGACCCCAATAGGAGTCGAGCGCGAGTGGCATGCCCGCCATCATGATTAGCGCACCGACGTACATCGGGTGCCGCACAACGGCGTACAACCCGGTGTCGACGACCGGCTGTTCCGCTTCGACCGTGACGGTGGCGGCCGCAAATTCGTTCTGGCCGACGACGAGCATCGACATGCCGAGGCCGAACGCGACCAAGACGTTGCCGACGACGACGACCGGCGTCGGCACGTGCGACCAGCCGAATCGATGGTCCAGCGCGCTGACGACGGCCATGGCGACGACCACGACGTATACGCCCACCGTGGCGATCTTCTGCATCGGCCGCGTTTCGGCGAGCGGTCCCGAGCGCAGGCGGCGCGCAAACACGTCGGGTCTGCGCATCGCCCAATACACGGTGGGGCTCAACGACACTGCGGTGAAGACACCGATGAAAACCCAGGCCTGCCAGTAGTCGAACGTGCCCGCGGGTCCGAACAACAGGGCGCCGAAGAAGGCCAGTCCGAACGCACTTGCGGCCGCGGCCTGAATCAAGGGCTTCATGATCACTCCGTCACCAGACGCCGGGGACCAAGCGGTAGTGCACCTTCTGCGTGTACTCGTCGTAGCCGTCGAGTTCCTCGCGGAGCATCTTCTCCTCGTCCTCGATGCGGGCCGCAAGCACGGGCAGGGCGA
This sequence comes from Mycobacterium sp. URHB0044, assembly GCF_000620625.1. Classification (GTDB taxonomy): domain Bacteria; phylum Actinomycetota; class Actinomycetes; order Mycobacteriales; family Mycobacteriaceae; genus Mycobacterium. The sequence goes on from NZ_JIAW01000013.1 coordinate 50,038, forward strand.
GCACGATCGCCAGCAGCCCCCAGTACGAATCGAGAGCGAGCGGGGTGCCGGTCAACATGACCAGCGTGCCGACGTACATCGGGTGCCGGACGACACCGTAGAGACCCGTCGACACGACTTTCTGGTCCGTTTCGACCGTGATCGTCGCGGCCGCGTAGCTGTTCTGAATCACTACGAACTGCGCCAACACGAGGCCGACAGCGACCAGGACGTTGCCGGTCACGACGACCGGCGTCGGTACCTGCGACCAACCGAACCGATGGTCGAGGGCGCTGAGTACCAGCACCGCCACGACCGCCAGGATCGTCCCGGTGATGACGAGCTTCTGCACCGCGCGGGTCTCGGCCGTCGGACCGGCCTTCATCCGCCGCTGAAGCGCCGCCGGATCCTTGACCGCGAGGTAGATGCTCGGGACGAGCGTGGAGACCAGGAATACGGCGATGAAAACCCATGCCTGCCAATAGTCGAGCGTGCCGGCAGGCCAGAAGAGCAGAGCGGCGAAGAACGCCAATCCGAAGATTCCGGACGCCACCGTTTGCAAGGCGAGCTTCATGATTCTCCTTTCAGGCTGCGTCGCGGCTGCGGTAGATCCAGCCGGCGACGATGGCGAGTACGGCAGCGGCGACGATCATCACCGCGAGTGCGGCGACGGGGAAGTCCGTCGGCGCCGTCGTGCGGCCCACGGGCGACAGATCGATGAGCCACCGCGGGAGCCGCAGCAGCGCACCCAAATACAGCGACACCACGACGAATGTCACCGCGAGCCAACCGATCCACGCGTGACGCACGGCGACGGCGAGCGCCGCGATTCCGGCGAGCACCGCCATCGCAGGCACGAACGCGAGGCCGGCCAGCGTCAGCCGCACGATGGTTTGCGGCTCGCCGAGCGTCAGGCCCGCGCCGAGTCCATTGCCCAGCCCGGCGAAGAACATCAGCACGGTGGCGCCCACCAATGCGGAGGCGACCGCGGTCAGCAGCCACCGCCACCGCGAAATCGCGCCCGCCAGAACCGCTTCGCCGAGGCCCTTCTGCTCGTCGCCGTATACGCGCAGCACGGCGCCGACGACGTACGCCGTGGCTGCCGCGGCGAGGAACTGCGTCATCGTGGTGTAGACGCCGTCGTTGCCCTGCGCCTCGAGCATGCGGGCCAGCAACTCGTTGCCCTTGGCGGCATCGAGCAGCGACTTCGTCATCGAGCCAAATGCCAAGCCAGCCAGGAAGAGACCGACCGACCAGCCGATGGTTTGGCCCCGCTGCAGCGTGAGATGCAGAGCGAACACACCAGAAATCGGGCGCGCGTTGGGGCGTTCGCCGGATGACGGGATGGTGCCGTCGTCGTACTGCCGTCTGCTCTCCAGCCACGCCGCCAGCGCCATCAGCCCGACCGCGAGCACCACCAGTAGCGCGAACGGCCACCACCGCAGGTCGACGAACGGCCGCATCTGCTGCGCCCAGGCGATGGGGGAGAACCAGCTCAGCGCACTGCCCGAGTTGTCGATGACGTCACCGATGCCGCGGACAAACGCCGCCAACGCGAGCGCGGCCATGGCCGCGCCGCTCGCGGTCCGCGCCTGACGCCACAGCTGCGCGGTGACCGCGGCCAGTGCACCGAACACCATGGCGACCCCGGTGACGCCAAGGCACATGGCGGCTGTGTCGACGACCGCGAATCCGGTTGCCGACATCGCCAGCGTCATCGTGACCGCCAGCACGGCATTGACCCCGCCGACCAGGATCAGCGCGGCGTAGGTGCGGGCATACCTGCCGACGACCGACGACAGCACCAGTTCGGCTGCACCGCTTTCCTCCTCGGTGCGGGTATGCCGAATCACCGTGGTGATCGCCAAGATCGATGTGGCGATGATCAGCGTGAGCGTTAGCTCGTTGGCCATCATCACGCCCAGGTCGGTCTCGTTGACGCCGAACATGGGGCCGCCCAAGATCATTCCCGCCGGCGTCTTGAGCAGGTTGACGCGCGCCAACCGCTGCGCCTCCTCGGGGTAGGCCAGTTTGATCGCGTTCGGGGCGTAGACCATCATCAGCGTCAGGATCGTGATCCATGCCGACAGTCGGACCCGATCGCGGCGCAGCGCGAGGCGAAGCAGGCTGGGCACTCCGGTGAACGGCGATCCCGACTGGGCTGCTTCGTGTCGCCCGGCGCGGGGTACCGCGGTGGCGGTGGTCATCGGGGCACCCCCTGATACTCGCGCAGGAACATGTCCTCCAGCGACGCCGGCGTCACGGTCAGTTCCTCGATGCCCAGTTCGGTGAGGTGTTCCATCGTGAAGTCCAGATCGTTGCGGTCGGCCGAGAACCGGACGTAGCCGTCTTGGCTGTCGAAGTCGTGTACGTACGGGACTTGTTGCAGCGCATTGGCGTCACCACGGGTGCGCACCGTGATCGTGGTGCGCATCAGGTGGCGCAACTCCTCGAGGGTGCCGGACTTCACCGCTCGGCCGGCGCGGATGATGGTCACGTTGTCGCACAGCTTCTCCACCTCGGCGAGGATGTGACTGGACAGCAGTACCGCGGCACCACGGTCGGCGACCTCTTGGACGCAGACCTGAAACGCCTTCTCCATCAACGGATCCAGGCCCGAGGTGGGCTCGTCGAGGATGTAGAGTTCGGCGTTGGTCGAGAACGCGGCGACGAGCGCCACCTTCTGCCTGTTGCCCTTCGAATAGGTGCGCGCCTTCTTGTGCGGATCGAGTTCGAACCGTTCGATCAGCTGATCGCGGCGCCGGGTATCGACCCCGTTGCCGCGCAGGCGGGCCAGGAAGTCGATGGCCTGCAAGCCGGTCAGGTTGGGCCACAACGTCACGTCGCCGGGTACGTAGGCTATTCGCCTGTGCAGAGCGACGGCATCGCGCCACGGATCGCCGCCGAGCAGCCGGACCGTGCCGCCGTCGGCGCGCAGCAGCCCGAGCAACACGCGGATGGTGGTGGACTTGCCCGCGCCGTTCGGCCCGAGGAAGCCGGTGATGTCGCCGGGCGCGACCGTCAGGTCGAGGCCGTCGAGCGCCTTGGTGCGGCCGAAAGACTTGGATAGACCGCGGATTTCGACGGCGAGCTGGGAGTGGTTCGTCTCAGCCCGCTGTGGGGACCCGGTTGTCTGAGCCGTCATCGCCTTCTCCTTCTTTGGATGTGAACGAAATGCCCTTCTCACGCGCTTCGAGGAACGCGTCGTACATCGTGGAATCCGTCATCAGGCCGTTGGTGTAGACCTCGAGGGCTGGCAACACCATCTCCTCGCCGTAGTCGCGCAGGACGGCGCGCAGATCGGTTGGCGTGTCGTGCATTTGGATGAACAGGAAGAATGCGCCGCCGCCGGTGAGGCCCAGGAACCTGGCACGGGCGCGCGGGTCGCGGCTGGGTTTCAGCGTGCCTGCGCGGACACCCGCTTCGAGGTACTCCTCGGCGTTGTCGAGCATCCGCTGCCAGAAGGCCTTGGCCAGGTCGCTGCCGGACTGCATGCTGCGCACCAGGTACGCCATCAACGGTGCGTACGACTCCATCTCGGCCATCTGCGCGAACCATGCCGCCGGATCGGATGTCGTGACGGATTCGGTCTTCGCTCCGCGGATCTCCTCGGCGATGTAGTCGTCACACGCCTTGCGCAGACCCTCCTTGGACCCGAAGTGGTGGATCACCAGGGCGGCGGACACGCCCGCGGCCTCGGCGACGCGGCGCAGTCCGACGTTGAACCCGTGCTGGCCCCATTGGTCGATCGCGGCATCGCGGATCCGCGCGACGGCGGTCCGATCGTCTGAGGCTGAACGCATGTTTAGTATGCTAAACACGCGTTCAGTCGAGGGTCAAGCGTCTGCCCATCAAGAACCCGTAAAGATCGCGAAAATCAGAACTCCGCCAGCGCCGCGGCGAGAGGGGATGGTCAGTCGCGGGCGGCGGCGAGAAGACCGTCGCCGAGGGGGACCAGCACCGGAGTCAGCCGCTCGTCCTCGGCGATCAGGCGCGCGGCCTCCCGCACGGCGCTGACCTCCTTGTCGGCGGCGTTCGCGTCGCCGGCTCGGCCACCGAGGGCGGCGCGGTGCAGCACGATCGCCCCGCCCGAGCGCAACAGCCGCACGCCTTCGACGACGAATTGCGGTTGATCGACCGGGTCGGCGTCGATGAACACCAGGTCGTACGAGTCGTCGGCCAGGCGGGTGAGCACGTCTTGGGCGCGGCCGCTGATCAGCCGCGTCCGGGACGGCCCGATGCCCGCCTCGGCGAATGCCTGCTTGGCCAGCCGCTGATGCTCGGGTTCGACGTCGATGGTGGTCAGCACCCCGTCGTCACGCATTCCCGACAGCAGCCACAGCCCGCTGACTCCGGCGCCGGTGCCCACCTCGACCACGGACTTGGCCCCGGCCAGCTTCGCCAGCACGCTCAACAACGCACCGACGGCAGGGGTGACGGCACCAGCTCCGCTGTCGTCGGCACGCTCCCGGGCGGCCGCGGTGATCGCGTCCTCGGTGATCGACTGCTCGGCATGCCTCACGATCGATTCGGCGCGACTGGGCCGTGCCTGACTCTCGCCGGTGCTGCCCATGCCCGCAGCGTAAGGGAACCCGATTCGCCCACGCGGCGACACGCCCGCGCGGGGCCATGGGAATCCCCCGTCGCGCCCGCAGTTTGCCCAGCTCGCGTATGGGGTAGCCCGCTTTCTCAGGAAATGTTCAGTTTGCTCATATGCCAAGCTCACCAGGGTCGGAAAAGGTACTCGCATGGGATACGACGGAAGCGGCCGACCACGGAATAACCATGGAGCGGATACCGTTGCCGCCGATGTGGAGCCGACAACCCGCAATGCCGGCTCAGTTAGTGATCTGGAGGATCCGACGACCACCACCTCGACGCCCGTTTTCATGGCACACCTCGAGCAGGCCGGCGACGGCGATTGGGTTGAGCCGTCCGACGAGTTGACCGGCACTGCCGTGTTCGATGCGACCGGTGACATGGCCGCCATGCCGTCGTGGGACGAGCTGGTCCGCCAGCACGCCGACCGCGTCTACCGCCTGGCCTACCGGTTGTCGGGTAACCAGCACGACGCCGAGGACCTGACCCAGGAAACGTTCATCCGGGTGTTCCGGTCCGTCCAGAACTACCAGCCCGGCACGTTCGAGGGCTGGCTGCACCGCATCACCACGAACCTGTTCCTCGACATGGTTCGTCGCCGCAGCCGCATCCGGATGGAAGCCCTCCCCGAGGACTACGACCGCGTGCCCGCAGAGGACCCGAACCCCGAGCAGATCTATCACGACTCACGGTTGGGCCCGGACCTGCAGGCCGCGCTCGACTCGCTGCCGCCGGAGTTCCGCGCCGCCGTGGTCCTGTGCGACATCGAAGGTCTGTCCTACGAGGAGATCGGCGCCACCCTCGGCGTCAAGCTCGGCACCGTGCGCAGCCGTATTCACCGCGGCCGGCAGGCCTTGCGCGACTACCTGGCCAGCCACCCGGACACCTATTCCGACGCCGGATCCGACACGCAGGTCAAATCCGCCTGACGTTCACAGGTGTCGGGTCCGCCTGTCCGCGCTACATTCAAGGTAGGGAAGTAGTTCAATTCGTGATGCGAGCGAACGAAGGGGAGTGGGTGATGGTCGACCCGGGAGACGTGTTCCGTCGCGCACTCTCGTGGCTACCAGCCCATTTTGCGTCGCAGAGCGACGCGCCCGTCGGTCCTCGCCGCTTCGGATCCACCGAGCACCTGTCGATCGAGGCCGTCGCCGCCTTCGTGGACGGCGAGCTGACCATGAAGTCGCACCTGCGCGCAGCGACCCATCTGTCGCTCTGTCCACAGTGTGCAGCCGAGGTCGAGGCCCAAGGTCAGGCCCGTAGTGCTTTGCGGGACTCCTGCCCGATCGTCGTGCCCAGTTCGTTGCTTGGCATGTTGTCGCAGATCCCGCATCATCCGCCGCCCGATCCGCCCGTTGAGTCGGAGGATCGGCAGTTTGCTGAAGGGACCATGCGGGCCCGTCGTAAGCGCCGGTAGGCTGGAGCTGCGTTGATCGTCTGCGGCCGCCGGGTTGGCGGCCGCTCTAATGGAGAGTGACTACGGGTGACCAATCAGGACCAGTCCGGTAACGGCAACCGTCTGGCACCACGCCCGGTGTCGCGACCGCCCGTCGATCCCGCGGCGTCGCGCGCGTTCGGCAGGCCCGACGGTTTCCAGGGTTCGTTCCTCGGCGCCGACAAGCACCGTGACCAGGGCGCCTACACGCCCGTCGACCTCGCGCCCGACCCCGTCCTCGCCGACGCCTTCGGCCCGCAGAACGGCAGCGGCGAGTCGCTGCAGCGCCACCCCGCCGACGCAGGCGCGTTGGACGCCGAGAACGAGCCGCCGGAGCAACCCGCCGACCCGTGGCGCGATCCGAACGCCGCCCCGTCGCTGGGCACCCCCGCAGTGCCGCCGTCGTCTCCGACCGTCGCACTGGCCCCGGTCGGAAAGCTGGGCGTCCGTGACGTGCTCTTCGGCGGCAAGGTCTCCTGGCTGGCACTGGGCACCCTGCTGATCATCGCCATCGTCATCGCGTTCATCGGTGGCTGGGTCGGCAACAAGACAGCAGAAACCGTCGAGGCGTTCACCACGTCGAAGGTGACGCTGGAGACGGACAACAACCCGGAGGCGCCGGCGGGCCGGTTCGCGACGGTCGCGTCCGCGGTCGCCGACTCGGTGGTGACCATCGAGGCCGTCAGCGACAACGAGGGCTCGCAGGGTTCGGGCGTCGTCGTCGACGGCCGCGGCTACATCGTCACCAACAACCACGTCATCTCCGAAGCTGCCAGCAATCCCAGTGCGTACAAGATCACCGTGGTGTTCAACGACGGCAAGGAAGTGCCCGCCAACCTGGTGGGCCGCGATCCGAAGACCGACCTGGCCGTGCTGAAGGTCGACAACGTCGACAACCTCGTCGTCGCGCGCTTCGGCGATTCCGAGAAGGTCAAGGTCGGCGAGGAAGTCATCGCTGCGGGCGCTCCGCTGGGCCTGCGCAGCACCGTCACGCACGGCATCGTCAGCGCCCTGCACCGGCCGGTTCCGTTGTCCGGTGACGGCTCCGACACCGACACGGTGATCGACGGTATCCAGACCGACGCGTCGATCAACCACGGCAACTCCGGTGGCCCGCTGATCAACATGAGCTCCGAGATCATCGGCATCAACACAGCCGGTAAGTCCTTGTCCGACAGCGCAAGTGGGTTGGGCTTCGCGATCCCCGTCAACGAGGTCAAGGACGTAGTCCAAACCCTGATCAAGGATGGCAAGGTCTCGCATCCGACCCTCGGCCTGAACGCCGTTTCGGTCAGCAACTCCGTCGCCTCCGGTGCGCTGATCAAGAACGTCGTGGCCGGCGGGCCCGCCGACCGGGCGGGCATCCTCGAGAACGACGTCGTGGTGAAGGTGGGCAACCGCAAGGTGGCCGACGCCGACGAGATGGTGGTCGCGGTACGTCAGCTCAAGATCGGCCAGGACGCGCCGATCGAGGTGGTCCGCGACGGCCGTCCCGTCACCCTGATCGTCAACCCCGGCCCCGACAACCCTGCCGCGTAGTCATGTTCGGCAACGTCGGCTGGGGTGAGATGCTCGTGCTGGTGGTCGCCGGTCTGGTGATCCTCGGCCCGGAACGGCTGCCCGGCGCAATCCGCTGGACGACGGGTGCCATCAAGCAGGCCCGCGAATACCTCAGCGGCGCGACCAGTCAGTTGCGTGAGGACCTCGGCCCCGAGTTCGAGGATCTGCGTCAGCCGCTCAGCGAGCTGCAGAAGCTGCGGGGCATGACGCCGCGCGCCGCCCTGACCAAGCACCTGTTCGACGGCGACGACTCGTTCATCACCGGCAACTTCGAGAAGCCAGTCTCGGCAACGCCTCCGACACCTCCGACGCCCCCTGCGGCCAAGCCTGAGCCGCCTGCCACGACGCCGTTCGACAGCGACGCAACCTAGCTCGCTAGCGGCCAGCCGGGTCCAGGCCCAGCGACATCCCGGCCAACCCCCGCTTGCGCGACGACAATGCGTCGGCGACCTTGCGCAGTTCCTTGCCTGCGGCGGAGTCGGGGGCACTGAGCACCAGCGGGACACCCGTATCGCCCGCGGCGACCAATGCCGGGTCGAGCGGGATCTGACCGAGCAGGGGCACGTCGGCGCCCACCGCGCGGGACAGGCTTTCGGCCACCAGCGCGCCGCCGCCCTCGCCGAACAGGTTCATCGTGGTGCCGTCGGGCAGCAGCAGGCCCGACATGTTCTCCACCACGCCGACGATCTTCTGGCGGGTCTGCAGCGCAATGGCTCCGGCACGTTCGGCGACCTCGGCGGCGGCCAACTGCGGCGTGGTCACCACCAGGATCTCGGCGCCAGGAATCAACTGCGACACCGAGATCGCGATGTCACCCGTCCCCGGCGGCAGATCGAGCAGCAGCACGTCCAGGTCGCCCCAGTACACGTCGGCGAGGAACTGCTGCAACGCGCGATGCAGCATCGGCCCGCGCCACACGACCGGAGTGTTGCCTTGGGTGAACATGGCGATCGAGATCACCCGCACGTCGTGCGCGATGGGCGGCAGGATCATCGACTCCACCTGGGTGGGCCGGTCCTCGGTGCCCATCATGCGGGGCACGGAGTGGCCGTAGATGTCGGCGTCGAGCACGCCGACCGACAAACCGCGTGCCGCCATGGCGGCAGCCAGATTGACGGTGACGCTTGACTTGCCGACGCCGCCCTTGCCCGACGCCACCGCGTAGACGCGGGTCAGCGAGCCGGGCTGGGCGAAGGGGATGACGGGTTCGCGGGAGTCGCCGCGCAGCAGCTTGCGCAGCTCGGCGCGCTGCTCGTCGTTCATCACGTCGAGGGTGACCTTCACCGCGCCCGTACCGGGAACGTCGGCGGCGGCGGCGCTCACGCGGTCGGTGATCTCGCTCTTCTTGGGGCACGCCGAGGTGGTCAGGTAGATCTCGACGTGCACGCCGGCATCGTCGTCGACGGTGACGTTCTTGACCATGCCGACTTCGGTGATCGGCCTGCGCAGCTCGGGGTCGATGACCTTGCCGAGCGCAGAGCGAACCGCGGATTCGAGGTCGGTAGGTGTAGGAGACATCGTCTCCGAGTCTAGGCCGCGTGCAACGGCCGACCGGGAGCGGTCAGGCCACGGGGCCCGGTGCAGGCCCGGTCGGCACCATGACGGGCGCCGGTTCGGGGGGCGGGGCGAACGGCAGGGGCGCCGGAGGTGGCGGTGGTGGGAACAGCGGTGGCGGGAACGGCGGAGGCGGCGCGAACGGTGCCGGAGGCAGCCCGAACGGTGCAGGCGGCGCCACCGGAAGCGCGGCGGTCGGCGTCGCCGGCAGCTGTTGCCCCAGGCAGAACACCGCGCAGTTCTGCGGGGGTGCCTGCAGTGCGTCCGCCGGACCGGGAAGCGGACCCGGTGCGGGACCGAGCCGGCCGGCCATCTCGGGCATCATCGTCAAGAGCGCCAGCGGGTCCGTGGCAGGCAGTCCCGCCGCATTGAGCGGTAGGCCGGGACCCAAACCCTCTGGGTTGGCGTCGAGGTGCGCGTCGCCGAGGGCAGGTACCGGCCCGGTCAGCGGCGGCAGGTCGAGCGGAACCACGCCGGTGGCGTAGGCCGCGGCCCAGCCCAGCACGTTGCGGGCATAGGGCACCGAGTTGTTGTAGCGCAGGATGGCTGCCATCACCTGGGACGGATCACGCAGGTTGAGGTTGCCGCTGCACAGGTAGCGCGCGGCGGCGAGCGTCGAGTCGTACAGGTTCTGCACGTCGGCCTTGCCGTCGCCGTCACCGTCGGAGGCGTAGCGAGCCCACGTGCCTGGCAGGAACTGCATCGGGCCCATGGCGCGCGCATAGGTGACCCGCCCGGCCTGCACGCTCTGCACGATGACCTCGTTGCCTGCCAGCGTGCCGTCGAGGGAAGGTCCGTAGATGGGGCTGACGGGCGTACCACGGGAATCGGTGGCGCCGCCGTTGGCGTGCATCGACTCGATGCGGCCGATGCCGGCCAGCAGGTTCCAGCTGATGCCGCATCCAGGGACGGCGCCCGCCATCATGCGCTCGGCGTTCTGGTAGGCGTTCAGCGCCATCGCTGGAATACGAAGGCTGCCTGGGGCATTCACCACGATCGACGGCGGTGGGGCGGAGGTGCCAGGGGACGCGAAGCGGAACGGGGCGGGCCGCTTGATGGCGGCGACGACGGTGGCTCCCGAATCGTCGCCGGTGCTGGCGACGGCGGCCAGCGGGGTAATCCCGTTGTCGCCCATGGAGGTGTGACCGGTGTGCGACGACGCGCCGACCGCTCCGGCGAGCACCATCGGGGCGAGCACCGCGACGCCGAAGGCAGGCGTCCGCATGACGCGCTCCACGCGACGCCGCACCTTCGCGAAGGCGTCGCTTCCGCCTATGGGCACTCAACCGTCCTAGCGTGATCGAGCAACGTTGTGAACCAAGTCACCATACCTACTGAAGATTGTTGCGTTGCAGCAATGCCCGACCACGTTTCAGCTCAGTCGCTTGGACCGTTTGTCCGCACCGTCGACCTTGCCCGGTTTCTCCTTGCCCGCGCCGTCCTGCGGGGGCCGCAGCTCGTTGATCAGCTCACGCAATTCCTCGAGTTCACGGCGAAGGTAATCACGCGTGGCGACCTCGCCGACGGCCAGTCGCAACGCCGCCAATTCGCGGGCCAGGTACTCGGTGTCGGCCTTGGTCTGCTCGGCACGGCGCCGGTCCTCCTCGAGTGCCACCCGGTCGCGGTTCTCCTGTCGGTTCTGCGCCAGCAGGATCAATGGCGCGGCGTAGGCCGCCTGCGTGGAGAAGGCCAGGTTGAGCAGGATGAACGGATACGGGTCCCAGCGCAGCGTCACCGCGAACAGGTTCAGCAGGATCCACACCACCACGAACACGGTCTGGATCGCCAGGTAGCGCCCAGTGCCGAGGAATCGGGCGAAGGACTCGCCGAAGCGGCCGGCGGCCTCGACGTCGAACTGCGGCGTGAACCGTCGTCGCGACGTGCGCGGCGTGTCGAGCCGTTGGCGGGCCGACAGGTCGCTCACGACCCGGCTCCGGTGGCGGCGCTACCGGTGGGCAGTTCGGGTTCGTCGGCGCTGAGGCGCCAGTCGTGCGGCAGCAAATGATCGAGCACGTCGTCGACGGTGACGGCGCCAAGCAGATGGTTCTCCGCGTCGACGACCGGCCCGCACAACATGTTGTAGGCGGCGAAGTATCGCGTCACGGCCGCCAGGGAGGTGTCGGGGGTGAGGTTGGGCAGGTCGCTGTCGATGATCCCGCTGACGAGCGCCGCGGGTGGCTCTCGCAGCAGCCGCTGCAGATGCACGCACCCGAGGTACCGCCCGGTCGGGGTGGACGTCGGAGGCCGCACGACGAACGACAGCGACGCCAGCGCGGGCGTCAGGTCGGGGTCGCGCACCCGCGCCAGGGCCTCGGCCACGGTGGTGTCGGGCGCGAGCACCACGGGCTCCGGGGTCATCAGACCACCGGCGGTGTCGGGAGAGTGCTTGAGCAGCCGTCGAACGGGCTCCGAGTCCTCCGGATCCATCCGGGCCAGCAGCACCTCGGCCCGCGATGCGCCGAGTTCGCCGAGCAGATCGGCCGCGTCGTCGGGGTCCATCTCCTCGAGCACGTCGGCGGCGCGGTCGGTGTCCAGCTGCTCGAGGAGCTCGGCCTGCTCGCTCTCGGGCAGCTCCTGCAGGATGTCGGCCAGCCGCTCGTCGTCGAGGGCGTTGACGATCTCGTAGCGTCGCTTGGCAGGCAGCTCGCGGATGGCGTCGGCGACCTCGATGGGGCGTTGCCCCTCGAACTGGGCAAGCAGCTGCGCGACGGCCTGGCCGGGCAGCGCAAGGGCCGACGGAGTCAGGCCCGCCACGTGCTGCCAGTCGACGACGTGCACGGTGGTGCGGCGCCCGAGCCGGCGGTGGCTGCGCACGGCGATTCTGGTGACCATCCAGTCGCGCGAGCGCACCTGCTCGATCGCCAGGTCGGCGACGACCACGTCCATTCCGGCGAGGTTCTCGAGCTCCGGATCGGTGACCCGCACGCGGGTGTCGAGCACCTGGCCAAGCACCAGCACTTCACCGGGGCGCTGTGCGAACCGGCGCAGCGACACGTTGGCGGTGGTCAGCGTGACGGCGTTGGGTTCGATGGCGGTCACGCGCAGGATGGGAACGAAAATCCTTCTGCGACTGAGCAATTCGACGACGAGGCCGAGCACGCGAGGCTGTTGGCGGACGCTGCTGATGCTGATCACCACGTCGCGGACACGTCCGATGGACTCGCCGTCCGGGCCGAGCACCACCATCCCCGCTAGTCGGGCCGCGTAGACCCTGTTCACCGCCACCATGACTCAAAGGGTAGAGAGTGAACGCGTGGACAACCTGTATCGCCCCCGTCGAACGTGCCTTTCGGTTCCAGGCAGTAGCGACAAGATGATTGAGAAGGCCAAGGGCCTGCCCGCCGACGAGGTGTTCCTCGATCTGGAGGACGCCGTCGCACCCGACGCCAAGGCGGAGGCTCGTGCTCGGGTCGCGGCAGCCCTGGCACAGCCCGGCTGGTCGGGCCAATTGCGCGGCGTAAGGGTCAACGACTGGACCACGCCGTGGACCCATGCCGACGTCATCGAGGTCGTCGCCGCGGCGGGTGAACACCTCGACCTCGTCGTGTTGCCGAAGGTGACCGACGCCTCCCATGTTCACGCGCTCGACCTATTGCTCACCCAACTCGAGACCATCCACGGGCTGCCGCCGGGGCGCATCGGCATCGAGGCGCAGATCGAGAACGCCAAGGGCCTGACCAACGTCGACGCGATCGCTGCCGGTCCGCGCGTTCAGGCGCTGGTGCTCGGGCCCGCCGACATGATGGCGAGCCTGAACATGCGGACGCTCGTCGTCGGCGAGCAACCGGAGGGCTACGACGTCGGCGACGCCTACCACCACGTGTTCATGCGCATCCTGATCGCCGCGCGCACCCACGGCATCAACGCCATCGACGGGCCGTACCTCAAGGTGCGCGACGTCGAGGCGTTCCGCCGGATCGCCGGACGTTCGGCCGCGCTCGGCTACGACGGCAAGTGGGTGCTGCACCCCGATCAAATCGACGCGGGCAACGACATCTTCAGCCCGCGCCAAGACGACTACGACCACGCCGAGCTGATCCTCGAGGCCTACGACTGGCACACGTCGCGGGCCGGCGGCGCAAGGGGCGCAGTGATGCTCGGCGACGAAATGATCGACGAGGCCAGCCGCAAGATGGCATTGGTGATCGCGGGCAAGGGCCGGGCAGCCGGCATGTCGCGCACCGGTGAACCGTTCCGGCCGCCTGAGTAGCCGCTAGACCAACGACCAGCCGCTGGCGTACAACCCGATGAAGAGCAGCAGGTAGAGCACCCACCCCACCGTCACCAGACCGCCGATGATGGTGCCCGCCAGCGCGATGCCGTAGCCGTCCTGGCCCGTGCGCTTGGTCTCGCGCATCGCGATGACGCCGAGGAAGAGCCCGATGATCGACGGCAACCCGCAGAACAGCAGGCCGGCCAGCGCGGTCGCGAGCGCACCGATCGCCTTGCCGTTGGTGCCCAGCGGCTTCACCGGCCGGTACGGGTCGTACGGATCCGTCGCATACGGGTAGCCGCCGGCGTAGGGCGGATAACCCGGCGGCGGATATCCGGGTGGCGGATACCCGGGAGGTCCGGAGTAGCCGGGCCCGTAGACGGGCGGAGGCAGCCCGACGTTGTTCGGGTAGTCCACCGGTGCGTACGGGTCGTGCTGGCGCGGCGAGTTCTCCAGTGGCGGGTATTCGCCGCCTCCCGGATTGACGTACGGCTGGTCCGGGCCGCTGGTCACGGTCAGGAAGCCAGTACCGAGATGGTCCAGATCAGACTGATCAGCAGCGACGCCGCACCGATGGCGATACCCGCGATGGCAAGGCCGCGGCCGTTCGCGCCGGTGGCCTTGATCTGGTTGAGCGCGATGATGCCCAGCACGATGCCGATGATCGAACCGATGCCGCAGAAGAACCCGATCACCGACGCGACCACGGAGGCGATCGCCATGGTGTTCGTGGACGCGGTCGGTGCGCCGTACGGGTTGTAGCCACCGCCGTATGCCGCCGCCGGCGGGGGACCGTAGCCCGGAGGGGGGCCGTAGCCGGGCGGGGGACCGTAGCCGGGGGGAGTGCCGTAGGACGGCGGAGGCGGCGGCGGGTAACCGGTGCCGTAGCCGGGCGGCGGATACGCCTGCGGATCACCCGGTGGCGGGTAGGCCCCAGGAGGCGGGTAGCCGCCTTGGTCGCCGGGCGGCGGGTAGCCGCCTTGGTCGAACGACGGCGGCGGGTAGGCCGGGGCATCGTAGGACGGGGCATCGTAGGACGGCGCGTCCGTCGATGGCGGCGGGTACGCCGGAGGTTGCTGGGACTGCTCGATTGGCGGCGCCTCGTAGCCACCCGACGCCGGCTCGCCTGCGCCCGCTCCTGTCTCGGGTGACGGCGTCTGGCCTGCGTCTCCGCCCGGATTCGTCATGGCGTCAAACCTAGCGCACGCGCCGATTGCCGGTGGCCGGTCCACATTCGGGGCACCATTGGGTGTGCCCGGGCGTTGTCCGACTGGACGTTCGACTGGTTGGCTGTCCGAAGGCCGGAGGAGAAGACAAAGATGACCAGTCCGCTACAACCTGGACAGAAGCCGGGCCGCGGCGGCCCCGCTGGACTGCCGACGCCGCCGAAGGGATGGCCGATCGGCTCCTATCCCACCTACGCCGAGGCGCAACGGGCGGTGGATTACCTGTCCGACCAAGAGTTTCTGGTGCAGCAGGTGACCATCGTCGGCGTCGACTTGATGCAGGTCGAACGCGTGACGGGACGGCTGACGTGGCCGCGGGTACTCGGCGGCGGTGCGCTGACGGGCGCCTGGCTCGGCCTGTTCATCGGGCTGGTGCTCGGCTTCTTCAGCCCCAGCCCGTGGGGTTCGTTGATCGCTGGGCTGGTGGCCGGTGTGTTCTTCGGACTCATCACCTCGGGCCTGCAATACGCGATGGCTCGCGGCACAAGAGATTTCAGTTCGACGATGCAACTGGTTGCCGGCCGCTACGACGTGCTGTGCGATCCCCAGGGCGCAGAGCAGGGTCGGGATCTGCTGGCGCGCTTGACGATCTGAGCCCGTCGCCGCCCATCTCCGATGCCGTTCTGGTGAACCCTGAAGTTCGCTGACCCGGGGGCCCGCAGGTCACGATTGCGACGCGCGGGGCGAAAGTGTTGCACATCACGCGTAATTCGCTCTACGGTTTGCGCGCGGGACGAACTCGCACGGACAGGAGGCGGGCGGTGCGCGCTCTGCGGCTGCGGGCTGCGGTGTTGGCTGCGCTGACGACGGCGTCGATGGTGTCGGCGTGCGGGTCGCAGTCCAACGGAATCGTCATCAACTACTACACACCGGCCAGCGAGATGGCCACGTTCACGGCCGTGGCGAAGCGCTGCAACGAAGAGCTCGGTGGGCGCTTCACCATCAAGCAGATCAGCCTGCCCAAGGGCGCCGACGATCAGCGTCTGCAGCTGGCTCGCCGGCTCACCGGCAATGACAAGACGCTCGACGTGATGGCCCTCGACGTGGTGTGGACCGCCGAGTTCGCGGAGGCCGGTTGGGCGTTGCCGCTCTCCGACGACCCGGCGGGCAAGGCGGAGGCCGACGCCAAGAGCAATACGTTGCCAGGACCGCTCAAGACGGCGGAGTGGCAGGACAAGTTGTACGCCGCGCCGATCACCACTAATACCCAATTGCTTTGGTACCGCGCTGATTTGATGGACGAACCGCCAAACACGTGGGATGGCATGGTGTCCGAGGCGGCACGTCTGCACGCCGCGGGGAAGCCCAGCTGGATCGCGTTGCAGGCCAAGCAGTACGAGGGCCTGGTGGTGTGGTTCAACACGTTGCTGGAGAGCGCCGGAGGCCAAGTGCTCTCCGACGACGGCAAGTCCGTGACGCTCACCGATACCCCAGAGCACCGCGCGGCGACGGTGAAGGCGCTGCAGATCATCAAAGCGGTTGCCACGGCCCCAGGGGCCGACCCGTCGATCACGCAGACGGACGAAGGCACCGCGCGCCTGGCGCTGGAACAGGGCAAAGCCGCCCTCGAGGTGAACTGGCCGTTCGTGTTGCCGTCGCTGCTGGAGAACGCCGTCAAGGGCGGCGTGTCCTTCCTCCCGCTCAACGACGACCCCGCGCTGGCCGGCAGCATCAACGACGTCGGGACGTTCTCGCCAACCGACGAGCAGTTCCGAGCCGCCTACGACGCCAGCAAGAAGGTGTTCGGCTTCGCCACCTACCCCGGCGTGCAGCAGGGCGAGCCCGCCAAGGTCACGATCGGCGGCTTGAACCTCGCGGTCGCGAAGACCAGCCAGCACAGGGCTGAAGCCTTCGAGGCCATCCGGTGCATGCGCAACGTGGAGAATCAGCGGTACACCTCGATCGAGGGCGGCTTGCCCGCCGTACGTGAGTCGCTCTACGACGATCCGGCGTTCCAGGCCAAGTACCCGCAGTACGAGATCATCCGCCAGCAGCTGACCAACGCCGCGGTACGACCCGCGACGCCCGTCTACCAGGCGGTGTCGACACGCATCTCGGCGACGCTGGCGCCGATCACCGACATCGAACCCGAGCGCGACGCCGACGAGCTCGCCGATCAGGTACAGAAGGCCATCGACGGGAAGGGGCTGATCCCGTGACGGCATCCGTCGCAGAGCAGGCTGCAGCGCCCGGCGACGCCACCGACGACAGTCGTTCGGACCGACGGCTGGCGTTCTGGTTGGTGAGTCCGGCCGTCATCCTGATGATCGCCGTCACCGCGTACCCGATCGCCTACGCCGTATGGCTCAGCCTGCAGCGCTACAACCTGGCCGCACCCGACGACACCAAGTTCGTCTGGTTCGCCAACTACCAGACCATCCTCACCGACCGGTACTGGTGGACCGCGTTCGTGGTCACCCTGGCCATCACCATCGTCTCGGTGGCCATCGAGTTCGTGCTCGGCATGGCGCTGGCCCTGGTGATGCACCGGACGATCTTCGGCAAGGGCGCCGTGCGCACCGCGATCCTGGTCCCGTACGGCATCGTCACCGTCGCGGCGTCCTACAGCTGGTACTACGCCTGGACGCCCGGGACCGGATACCTGGCCAATCTGCTGCCCACCGGCAGCGCGCCGCTGACCGAGCAGCTGCCCTCGCTGGCGATCGTCGTGCTGGCCGAGGTGTGGAAGACGACGCCGTTCATGGCGCTGCTGCTGCTCGCCGGGCTGGCGCTGGTGCCGCAGGACCTGCTCAACGCCGCACAGGTCGACGGTGCCGGCGCGTGGAAGCGCCTGATCAAGGTGATCCTGCCGATGATCAAGCCGGCCATCCTGGTGGCGTTGCTGTTCCGCACCCTCGACGCGTTCCGCATCTTCGACAACATCTACGTGCTGACCGGCGGGGCCAACGACACCGGCTCGGTGTCGATCCTGGGCTACGACAACCTGTTCAAGGCATTCAACCTCGGACTCGGGTCGGCGATCAGCGTGCTGGTCTTCCTGTCCGTCGCGGTGATCGCCTTCATCTACATCAAGGTGTTCGGCGCGTCGGCGCCCGGCTCGGACGACGAGGGGAGCCGCTGATGTCCGATCGGGTCGGCCCCGGCCGTGCGACGGGGTGGACCGTCGTCAACGTCCTGGTGGTGCTCTACGCCCTGTTCCCCGTGCTGTGGATCCTGTCGCTGTCGTTGAAGCCGACGTCAAGTGTCAAGGACGGCAAGCTGATTCCGGCGCAGGTGACGTTCGACAACTACAAGGCCATCTTCCAGGGCAACATCTTCAGTTCGGCGCTGGTGAACTCGATCGGCATCGGGCTGATCACCACGGTGATCGCGGTGCTGCTGGGCGGAATGGCGGCGTACGCGATCGCGAGGCTCGCGTTCCCCGGCAAGAAGGCATTGGTGGGCGTCGCGTTGTTGATCGCGATGTTCCCCCAGATCTCGCTGGTGACACCGCTTTTCAACATCGAACGCCGGCTCGGGCTGTTCGACACCTGGCCGGGCCTCATCCTGCCGTACATCACGTTCGCGCTGCCGCTGGCGATCTACACCATGTCGGCGTTCTTCCGGGAGATCCCATGGGATCTGGAGAAGGCGGCCAAGATGGACGGCGCCACCCCGGGGCAGGCCTTCCGCAAGGTGATCGCGCCGCTGGCGGCGCCGGGCATCGTGACGGCGGCCATCCTGGTCTTCATCTTCGCCTGGAACGACCTGTTGCTGGCGCTGTCGCTGACGGCGACGCAGCGGGCGATCACGGCGCCGGTGGCGATCGCGAACTTCACCGGCAGTTCGCAATTCGAGGAGCCGACCGGATCCATTGCCGCCGGCGCGATGGTCATCACCGTGCCGATCATCATCTTCGTACTAATCTTCCAACGACGGATCGTCGCCGGTTTGACGTCCGGTGCGGTGAAGGGGTAATTCGATGGCCGAAATCGTGCTCGACCACGTGTCCAAGAGCTATCCCAATGGCGCTGTGGCGGTTAAGGATCTGTCAATCAGCATCGCCGACGGGGAGTTCATCATCCTGGTCGGGCCTTCGGGCTGCGGGAAGTCGACCACGCTCAACATGATCGCCGGGCTGGAGGACATCAGCTCGGGCGAGCTCAGCATCGGCGGCGAGCGGGTCAACGAGAAGGCCCCCAAGGACCGCGACATCGCGATGGTGTTCCAGTCGTATGCGCTCTACCCGCACATGACCGTCCGGCAGAACATCGCGTTTCCGCTCACGCTGGCCAAGGTGAGCAAGGCCGACATCGCGACCAAGGTCGAGCAGACGGCGAAGGTCCTCGATCTGACCGAGCTGCTCGACCGCAAGCCCGGGCAATTGTCCGGCGGGCAGCGCCAGCGGGTGGCGATGGGCCGCGCCATCGTGCGGGACCCGAAGGCGTTCCTGATGGACGAACCGCTGAGCAACCTCGACGCCAAGCTGCGCGTGCAGATGCGTTCGGAGATCGCGCGTTTGCAGAACCGGCTCGGCACCACGACGGTCTACGTGACGCACGACCAGACCGAGGCGATGACCCTCGGCGACCGCGTGGTCGTCATGCTGGCGGGCGTCGCGCAGCAGATCGGCACGCCCGAGGAGCTGTACAACCGTCCTGCGAACCTGTTCGTGGCCGGCTTCATCGGGTCGCCGGCGATGAACTTCTTCCCGGCCACCCTGACCGACGTGGGAGTGCGGTTGCCGTTCGGCGACGTCACCCTGACCTCTGAGGTCCACGACGTGCTGGGGCTTCATCCCAAGCCCAACAACGTGATCGTCGGCGTACGCCCCGAGAACATCGAGGACGTCGCGTTGATCGACACCTACGCGCGCATCAGGGCCCTGACGTTCACCGTCACCGTCGACTTCGTGGAGTCGCTTGGCGCCGACAAGTATCTGCACTTCCACACCGAGGGCGAAGGCGCGGAGGCCGCCCAGCTCGCCGAGCTGGCGGTCGAGTCCGGGGCCCCCAAGAACCAGTTCGTGGCAAGGGTTTCCGCCGAGTCGACCGTGACCGCAGGGCAGACCGTCGAGCTCGCGTTCGACACGTCCAAGCTGACGTTGTTCGACGCGGACACGGGAGTCAACCTGTCCATCCCGCCCGCCGAGTGACCGACGTCCTCACCGAGGTCCGCGCGCGTCTGACCGAACACTTCGCAGCGGCCGGGATCACCGCCGAACCCGTTTCGGCCAGTGTGACGTTCCTTGGCGCGGAGTCCATCGAGGTGCTGCGTTACGGACCGGTCGGGCGCGATGTCTATCACTATGTGTCCCTTGGCTGTTCACGTCACCCGATGATCGAGCCCACCGAGATGGTGGCCGACCCCACGGCCGGTCCGCGCGCCGAGGTCGTGGTGTCGCTGCGCGGCCCGACGCCCACCGGACTGGCCCGATCCATTGCCGTGGTCGCGGCGGCTCCAGCCGTCGAAGGTTTGGTGCTCGGTCCCGACGCGCTCGTCGACCTCGAGACCCCCTTGTGGGAGGGCGCTCCGTTCACTGCGATGTTGTTGGGCGCCAGCGACATCGATGACGTTCGGCTGCCAGCACCCCTTGATGCGGTGACGGTGTTGTCGGCCACTCCGATCACCGCGACTGAGGCGGCCTGGGTGCGGCTCAAGGGAGCCGAGGCGATGCGGGAGGCCTGGCGGGTGGACGGTGTCGACGTGCTCGATCCTCGGCGGCCGGCCGCTCAGCCGCGCTAGCGCTACGGGGCGATTCGACTGAGGAGAAGAACGCCGTGACGACCGGAAATCTGGCCACCCACTACCACCGCTACCTGCAGTGCCTCAACGAACGGCGCTGGGACGACCTGCACGAATTCGTCGACGACGAGTTGACCTACAACTCGACGCGGATGCGCCTGGCCGACTATCGCGCGGCGCGGCAAGCCGAAGTCCTAGCGATTCCGGATCTTCGGTTCACCGCAGAACTCGTCGTCGCCGACACCGATACCGTCGCGGCGCGGCTGTACTTCCGGTGCACCCCGCAGCAGCCCTTTCTCGGGTTCGAGCCAACGGGCACGCTGATGTCGTTCGCGGAGCACGTCTTCTACAGGTTTCGCGACCAAAGGATCACCGAGGTGTGGTCATTGATCGACACCCAAGCCATCGCCGAGCAGATCGCCCGGCAAGGTGATCGCTGAGTCCCTTAAGGCGATCGATCAGAAGTCTCCCTCGAGGCGATTGCTCTCCACCTTGGCGACGGTGTTGCCGCTCGCGTCGAGTAGCCGTGCGCCGACGTAGATTTCGTCGATGCCGCCGTCGCCGATGTTCTCGAACGTCCCGCTGTCCTCGTCCAGCTGCGCGTGCTTCAGCGCGGTCGCGCGCTGGAAGTGCAGGCCGTCGGGCGCCGCGAAGAGGTCGGCAGTGACGGGCCCGAAGAGCAGGTCGTCGTCGTTGGTGTCGTCGCCCCAGTATCTCAGCGCAATGGTGTAGTTGCCGTGGTTGATGGTGTCCTGTGCCGCAGCCTGACTCATCGAAACCAGGCCGTCGACGTACACGACCTGCTCCATGTAGTTGCCGCCGGGAGAACGGGTCGAGTCACTCACCGCCATGCGGATGCTGCTCGACATCGCCAGTGTGGTCGGGCCGGCGTGCGCCAGCGCCGGTGGTAGCACAACGCCGACAGTCATTGACAGAGCGACGAATGCGGCAGCCTTGATCACCGGGTGATTCGTGGACATGGTGTTGTTCCTCGCGTTCGGTTGGGTGTTCGGGGCGGAGATCGGCGACGTACACGATGTCCGTTCACAGTGAATACGCAGGCGGCCGGTGAAAGGTTCAGACATCGCCGGTCGACGGGTCGATCACGGAGCCGACCAGGTGGATGGCGTCGGCGGGCAGGCCGGCAAGTTGGGCGTGCTCGCGGATGGCATCGGGATCCTCGGCGATGTAGACGCAGAAGATCTTGTCGGCGGTGACGTAGCTCTGTTGCCACTTCACGCGGGGCGAGAGCGTGGCCAGGGCTTCGTTCGATACCGCGGACGCGGCGCGCAGCTCTGCCGGTGAGAGCCTGCCGGCGCCGGGCATGGTGCGTTCGATGACGTATTTCGACATTGCTTCGTTTCCTCGTGAATTCGGCCCGGTTTCGGGTTCTGGTGTGTGACACCATCAGCCTCTAGGGGTGGAGGGAAGCAGCCAATGACCGATCAACCCGAACTCCGTGCCGAAACACCGGATTACGCGGATCCGGCACGATGACGGCCGTGGAGCCGACGCCGTTGCGTGCCGCTCTGGAGAATCTGCGCCTCGACGGCGTCATCTTCTTCCGCGCCGAGTTCACCGAGAACTGGGCATTCGAATCCCCGTTGCAGGACCTGACGAAGGCGCTGCGGCCGGGCGCCGCCAGCATGATCATGTTCCACATCGTCGCCGCGGGCCGGTGCTGGATCTCGTTGCCCGGCGGCGAAAGACACTGGGCCAACCGCGGCGACGTGATCGTGTTGCCCTACGGCGACGACTACCTGATGGGTGGGGAGGAATCGGCGGAGGTCGTTCCGCTCGTGCAGTTGATGAGCAGGCCGCCGTGGGAAACCATGCCGGTGCTCCTGCACGGCGCCGGTGGTGAGCGCACCGACATCGTCTGCGGGCACATGCATTCCGACGATCCGCTGTTCGATCCAGCCATGCGGGCGTTGCCACCGGTGTTCGTCGTGCGCGTCCCCGACGGACCTGCTGCGCGCTGGGTCGCTTCGAGCATCAACTACGCGCTCGAGGTCACCACCGACGCGCTGCCTGCGCCGCCGTCCTCGACGCGACTGCCGGAACTGTTGCTCACCGAGGTCCTGAGGATCCATCTCGCCACGGCGCCGATGGCCGAACACGGTTGGATCGCCGCGCTTCACGATCGGGTGTTGGCGCCGGCGATGGCCGCGCTACACGCTGCGCCGGAGAGGAAGTGGACGTTGACCGAGATCGCCCGTACCGCAGCGGTTTCCCGCTCGGTACTGGATCAGCGGTTCCGCGACGTCCTCGGCCGGTCGCCGATTCGGTATCTGACGGAATGGCGCATGCACGTCGCCGACGATCTGCTGCGCACGACCGACCTCAGCGTCAGCGCGGTCTCCCGACGTGTGGGGTACGAATCCGAGGTGGCGTTTAGCCGAGCGTTCCGGCGTAGCCACGGCAGCGCGCCGGGCGCGTGGCGCACCGCGCAGCAGCCGTCGAGCTGAGCTAGAGCCAGTGGTTGCGCCGGAACGTCGTGTAGAGCACCGTGCACACGGTCGCCATCACCACCAGCACCGCGGGATAGCCCCATACCTGGTGCAATTCGGGCATGTGGTCGAAGTTCATCCCGTAGATGCCTGCCAACGCGGTGGGCACTGCGGCGATCGCCACCCACGCCGAGATCTTGCGCATGTCGAGGTTCTGCTGCATCGACACCTTGCCCACCGCGGCCTGCACCAGTGAACTGAGTACCTCGTCGTAGCTGGAGATCCGGTCGGAGGCCTGCGTGTTGTGGTCGAGCACGTCGCGCATGTACCGCCGGACCTCCTTGGAGATCAGGTCGTTGTGGTCGCTGCCGATTCGCTGCAGCGCCAGCGTCAGCGGACCGACCGCCCTGCGCATTTCGACGACTTCCCGCTTGAGCAGATAGATGTGCTCGATGTCGGTGGGGCTGTCCGGTGAGAAGACGTTCTCCTCCATCGCATCGATGTCGTTCTCGACGAGATCGGTGACCTCCAGGTAGGAGTCGACGACGTGATCGGAGATGGCGTGCATCACCGCGTAGGGACCGAGCCTGCAGTTCGCCGGCGAGGTGTCCATGTGCCTGCGCACGCTGGCCAGCCCGCCGTGATCACCGTGCCGGACGGTGACGACGAAGTCGCGCCCGACGAAGATCATGATTTCGCCGGTCTCGACGATCTCGCGGGCCATGGCCACCGACTCGTGTTCGACGTAGTTCACGGTCTTCAGTACAAGGAACAATGTGTCGTCGTAGCGCTCGAGCTTGGGGCGCTGGTGCGCGTGCACCGCATCCTCGACGGCGAGTTCGTGCAGTCCGAACACGTCGGCCACGGCCTGCATCTGGTGTTCGTCGGGTTCGTGCAGACCGATCCACACGAACGCCGTGACGCCGTCCTGCTCGAGCTCGTGCACCTTTGTCAGCGCCGCGGCGTGGGTGTACTTGCCCGGTAGCCGGGCCCCGTCGGCATAGACGCCGCAGTCGACCATCGCACGCGCCACCGGCACGTGGATCGAACTGGGCAGAGGCGTAGTGGTCCTGCGGGTGTTGGGACGCAGCATCGATGGCTGCATGGAACGGAAAGACGGCATGCGCTGACCTCCCGTCGCGGCGACGCAGCCCACGTCGGGGCCTCGAAATCGACAGGGGTGATGCTACGCCCCAAGCCTGTTTACCGATCTGCTCACGAGTGGGGAACCCACCCGGGTGAGGTTGTTGTGTGAAGTACCCTGACGCCCGTGTCTAACGGAACCATTGATTCCTCGCGCTCGTCAGCGGAGCGAACGCCACAGGTCGTCATCGACGATGCGGAGATCTTCGCCGCCCACGAGGGCGGCAAGCTCTCGGTAGCGCTCAACGAGCCGCTGGACACCCAGCGCGCCCTTTCCATCGCCTACACGCCGGGCGTAGCCCAGGTCAGCCGCGCGATCGCGACCGACCACACGCTGGCCGCCAAGTACACCTGGGCCAACCGGCTGGTGGCGGTCATCAGTGACGGCAGTGCCGTGCTCGGCCTCGGCGACATCGGCCCCGCCGCGTCGTTGCCCGTGATGGAGGGCAAGAGCGCGCTGTTCAAGACGTTCGGCGGGCTGGATTCCATTCCGATCGTTCTGGACACCAAGGATCCCGACGAGATCGTCGAGACGATCGTGCGGCTGCGCCCGACGTTCGGCGCCGTCAACCTGGAGGACATCTCGGCTCCGCGCTGCTTCGAGATCGAGCGCAGGGTCATCGAGGCGCTGGACTGCCCGGTGATGCACGACGATCAGCACGGCACCGCGATCGTGGTGCTGGCGGCGCTGATCGGCGCCACCAAGGTCCTCGACCGGGACATCCACTCACTTCGGCTGGTGATCTCCGGCGCTGGCGCCGCGGGTGTGGCGTGCGCCAACATCTTGATCGCCAAGGGCATCACCAACGTCGTCCTGCTCGACTCCAAGGGCATCGTGCACAGCGGCCGCGACGACCTCAACCCGTTCAAGGCCGAGCTGGCCGAGAAGACGAACCCGGAGGGGCGAACCGGTGGGATCGCCGAAGCGCTCGACGGCGCCGACGTGTTCCTCGGCGTCTCCGCCGGGCTGGTTCCCGAAGAACTCATCGCGACGATGGCGCCGGGTGGCATCGTCTTCGCGCTGTCGAACCCCGACCCCGAAATCCACCCCGACGCGGCACGCAAGTACGCCGCCGTGGTGGCCACCGGGCGGAGCGACTTCCCGAACCAGATCAACAACGTGCTGGCCTTTCCCGGGGTGTTCCGCGGGGCGCTGGACGCGGGTGCGCGTCGGATCACCGAGGCGATGAAGGTCGCCGCGGCCGAGGCGATCTTCTCCGTGGTCGGCGACGACCTGGCCGTCGACCACATCGTGCCCAGCGCGCTGGATCCGCGCGTCGGACCGGCCGTGGCGGCCGCGGTGGCGGCGGCGTCGAAGGTCTGAGCCGCGCGATGCGCCGGCTGGCGGTCGCGCTGGTCGCGCTGCTGATCGCCGGCTGTGGGGGTCCGTCGGGGCCGCCGTCGATCGCGGTCGGCGCCGGCGATGATCCCGAATCGGTGCTGCTGGCCCACGTGTATGCGGCGGCACTGCGGTACTACGGCAGCCCGGCGCACGTGGAGTCGGGCTCCGACCCCGTCGCCGAGCTCGACACCGGTGACGTCACGGTGGTCCCGGGACTGACGGGCCGGCTGTTGAAGCGCTTCGCCCCCGATGCGGCGGCGCGCGCCGACGAGCAGGTGTACCGATCGATGATCTCCGCGTTACCCGAGGGCATCGGCGCGGGTGACTACGCCCAGTCGGCCCAGGACAAGCCCGCGTTGGCGGTCACCGAGGCGACGGCGCGGGCATGGAACGGGCACGACCTGACGTCAGCGGTCCGGCACTGCGGCGCCATCGAGGCGGGCGCCGTCGCCAGTGCAGATGCCAGTGCCGACCCTCCTGCCGCGATCGGCACCTGCCGGCTGCCCGCGGCGCGCGAATTCCCCGATGCCGCAACGTTGTTCGGCGCATTGCGGGCGGGTGAGGTGAACGCGGCGTGGACGTCGACCGCCGCTCCCAACCTGCCCGACGACGTGGTGGTGTTGTCCGACCGGACGGCGCTGGTCCGCGCGGAGAACGTGGTGCCGCTGTACCGGCGCAACGAGCTGACCGAACAGCAGGTCATCGCGCTCAACCAAGTTGCGGGTGAACTCGACACCGGGGGATTGGCCGACATGCGGCGTCAGGTTGCCGACGGCACCGATCCCGGCGCCGTTGCGGGCGCCTGGCTGGACGCCCACCCGCTGGGCCACTAGACCGCGTCAGTGCACCGACGGCATCTTGGCGAGAACCGTCGAGAACAGCTTCTGATACCCCGACCCGGTGAGCCGCACGATGACGTCGAGCGCCTTGGCATCGGGCCCGACGAGCACGCGCGCCTTGCCCTTGCGGACCGCGTCGAGAATGATCGTCGCGGCCTTCTCCGGCGTGGTCATGGTGAGCTTCTTGTCGAAGAAGTCGGTCAACGTCGCGGTGTCGACGCCTTCGGCGGCGGTCGAGTTGCGCATGATCGCGGTCTTGATGCCGCCGGGGTGCACGGTGGTGACCTTGACGGGGTGGCCGTTGGCCATCATCTCCTGGCGCAGCGCCTCGGTGAAGCCGCGAACGGCGAACTTCGCCGAGTTGTAGGCCGCCTGGCCGGGGACCGAGAAGATGCCGAAGAGGCTGGAGACGTTGACGACGTGGCCGTCGCCGGACTCGATGAGGTGCGGCAGGAAGGCCTTCGTGCCGTTGACGACGCCCCAGAAGTCGACGTCCATCACGCGCTCGATGTCCTTGAACGGGGTGACTTCGACGTCACCCACGTACGCGATGCCCGCGTTGTTGTAGATCTGGTTGACGTGGCCGAAGTGCGCCTTCACGGCGTCGGCGTACAGCAGGAAGGCCTCGCGCTCGGTGACGTTGAGCCGGTCGGCCTTGACCGGTGCGCCGATGGCCTTCAGGCGCTCCTCGGTGAGCGCGAGACCTTCGGTGTCGACGTCGCTGATCGCCACCTTGGCGCCCGAGCGGCCCAGCTCGAGGGCCAGTGCCTGCCCGATGCCGGAACCGGCTCCCGTCACCACGGCTACCTTGCCGGCGAACCCCTGCATGTGAACTCCTCGTGTCAGTTGACTCCCGTCGAGGGTAATCGGTACCCGCGGTCCCGCATACAGGGGGCCGGGGTCGTCAGCCCGGCTTCGTCGCGGTGATCAGGTGGGTGCCCATCCCCGGGCCCCACCACATGCGCCAGCCGAGGTCGCGGCGGGCGACATCGGTCCAGCCGAGCTCGCGCAGCTGGCGGACGTGCCGCCGCGTCGCCCAGAGGTCGGCGAGTACCAGGCGCCCACCCGGGCGCAGCACTCGAGCCGCCTCGCTGATCGCCTTCGCCCGGCCGGCGTTGGTCGGGATGTTGTGGACGACGAGGCTGCTGACGATCACGTCGAACCTGTCGTCGTCGAACGGCAGATCCGTGATGTCGGCGGTGTGCACCTCGACGCGGTCGGCAACCCCTTCCAACGCCGCGTTGGCCAACGTGTTGGTGGGGGAGTTGTCCGTCTGGTCGGCGCGCCAGATGTCGACGCCGATCGCCCGACCCTCCGGGAGCAGCTTGGCGGCGGCAAGCAGCACCGCGCCGCGTCCACACCCGAGGTCGAGCAGCGTCTCGTCACCGCGCAGCCCCAAACCCTCGAGGATCTGCGCCCATGCCTCGAACTTGCCGACGCGGGTGGTGCGGATGAACAGCGCCGCCGTCGCACCGAGGGTGGCACCCACGGCGCCCGTGACGGCCGCGGCGATCGGTCTGCCCTTGGCGAGATTGCGTGCCGCCACGGCCAGCAATGCCGCGTCGGTGGTGGCGACGACGGCGGCCACTGCCGGTGCGGGCACCGCGCGGTAGTCCCCATCGAAGCCGTAGTCGGCGTTGTGGTGGCGAAGGTCTACCAGAGTCATGTCTCTACGGTAAGGCGGCGCGAATCGACGTGGGGCGCCACCTCATCACCAGACGAGAGGACTCAGCTGAAGGCCTCGTCGAGGATCTCCTGCTGCTCGACGGCGTGCACCTTCGAGCTACCCGACGACGGCGCCGACATGGCGCGCCGCGAGATCCGCTTGATGCCGGTCAGCTTGTCCGGCAACAGCTCTGGCATCGAGAGCCCGAACGTCGGCCACGCGCCCTGGTTGGCCGGCTCCTCCTGCACCCAGAAGTACTGCTCGGTGTTCGGGTACTGGTCGAGCGTGGCGCCGAGGCGCCGCTTCGGCAGCGGGTAGAGCTGCTCGACGCGGACGATGGCGATGTCGTCGCGGTTGTCCTTGGCCTTGCGCGCCACCAGGTCGTAGTAGATCTTGCCGCTGGTCAGCAGGACCCGCTTCACCTTCGAACGGTCGCCGTCGCCCTCGGCGTATGTCGGCTCCTCGAGGATCGAGCGGAACTTCTGCTCGGTGAAGTCGCGGATGTCGCTGACGGCTTCCTTCTTGCGCAGCATCGACTTCGGCGTGAAGACGATCAGCGGCCGGTGAATCCCGTCCAGCGCGTGCCTGCGCAGCAGGTGGAAGTAGTTGGCAGGAGTCGACGGCATCGCGACGGTCATGGATCCCTCGGCGCACACCTGCAGGAACCGCTCGATGCGACCCGACGTGTGGTCGGGGCCCTGGCCTTCGTGGCCGTGCGGCAGCAGCAGCACGACGTCGGACAGCTGGCCCCACTTGGCCTCACCGGAGCTGATGAACTCGTCGATGATGGACTGCGCGCCGTTGACGAAGTCGCCGAACTGCGCCTCCCACAGCACCACCGCGTCGGGGTCGCCGACGGAGTAGCCGTACTCGAAGCCGACCGCCGCGTACTCCGACAGCGCCGAGTCGTACACCATGAACCGGCCGCCGGTTGGGGTGCCGTCGGTGTTGACGGTCAGCAGCTGCAGCGGCGTGAACTCCTGGCCGGTCTTGCGGTCGATGATCACCGAGTGGCGCTGCGTGAACGTGCCGCGCCGGGTGTCCTGGCCGGACAACCGGATGGTCTTGCCCTCGGCGACCAGCGTGCCCAGCGCCAGCAATTCGCCGAACGCCCAGTCCACCTTGCCCTCGTAGGCCATCTCGCGGCGCTTCTCCAGCACCGGCTTGACGCGCGGGTGCACGGTGAAGCCGTCCGGCACGGCCAGATGGGCGTCGCCGATCCGGGCGAGCAGCGACTTGTCCACCGCGGTGTCCAGCCCTTGCGGCGTGACCTGATCGGATTCCACCGACTCGCTGGGCTCGATCTCGTGCTTCTCGAGTTCGCGGACCTCGTTGAACACCCGCTCGAGTTGGCCCTGGTAGTCGCGCAGGGCGTCCTCGGCCTCCTTGATCGAGATGTCGCCGCGGCCGATGAGGGCCTCGGTGTAGGTCTTGCGGACGCCGCGCTTGGTGTCGATGACGTCGTACATGCCTGGTTGCGTCATCGACGGGTCGTCGCCCTCGTTGTGCCCGCGACGGCGGTAGCACAGCATGTCGATGATGACGTCCTTCTTGAACTGCTGACGGAAGTCGACCGCCAACCGCGCCACCCACGCGGCGGCCTCGGGATCGTCGCCGTTGACGTGGAAGATGGGCGCCCCCACCATCTTTGCGACGTCCGTGCAGTACTCGCTGGAGCGCGAGTCGTGCGGCGACGTGGTGAAGCCGATCTGGTTGTTGACGATGATGTGGATGGTGCCGCCGGTGCGGTAGCCGCGCAGCAGTGCGAGGTTCAGCGTCTCGGCCACCACGCCTTGGCCGGCGAACGCCGCGTCGCCGTGCAGCATCATCGGCACCACCGAGAAGCCGTCCGGGCCGTCGCCCTTATTCAGCAGGTCCTGCTTGGCGCGGACCAGGCCCTCGAGCACGGGGTCGACGGCCTCCAGGTGCGACGGGTTGGCCACCAGCGACACGTCGATGTCGTTGTCGCCGAACATCTGCAGATAGTTGCCGTTGGCGCCGAGGTGGTACTTGACGTCACCGGAGCCGTGCGCCTGCGACGGGTTCAGGTTGCCCTCGAACTCGCTGAAGATCTGCGACGAGGGCTTGCCGACGATGTTGGCCAGAACGTTGAGCCGGCCGCGGTGCGGCATGCCGATCACGACTTCGTCGAGCGCGTGCTCGGCGCTCTGGTCGAGGACGGCGTCCATCATCGGGATGACACCCTCGGCGCCCTCCAGCGAGAAGCGCTTCTGCCCAACGTATTTGGTCTGCAGGAACGTCTCGAACGCTTCGGCGGCGTTGAGCTTGCTCAGGATGTACTTCTGCTCGGCGACCGTCGGCTTGTCGTGCTTGACCTCGACGCGTTCCTGGATCCAGCGCTGCTGATCCGGCTCGAGGATGTGGGTGTACTCCACACCGACGTGGCGGCAGTACGCGTCGCGCAGCACCGAGAGCACGTCGCGCAGCTTCTTGTACTCGGCACCGGCGAACCCGTCGACCTTGAACACGCGGTCCAGATCCCACAACGTCAACCCGTGGGTCAGCACGTCGAGATCCGGGTGGCTGCGGAACCGGGTCTTGTCGAGCCGCAGCGGGTCAATGTCGGCCATCAGGTGACCGCGGTTGCGATAGGCGGCGATCAGCTCGATGACGCGCGCGTTCTTGTCCTCGATGGAGTCGGGGTTGTCCCTGCGCCAGCGCACCGGCTCGTAGGGGATGCCGAGCTCGCGGAAGATCTCGTCGAAGAAGTCGTCGGACAGCAGCAGCTCGTGCACGGTGCGCAGGAAGTCGCCGGACTCGGCGCCCTGAATGATGCGGTGGTCGTAGGTCGACGTCAGGGTGATGAGCTTGCCGATGCCCAGCTCGGCGATGCGCTCGTCGCTGGCGCCCTGGAATTCGGCGGGGTACTCCATCGCGCCGACGCCGATGATGGCGCCCTGGCCGCGCATGAGGCGCGGCACGGAGTGCACGGTGCCGATGGTGCCGGGGTTGGTCAGCGAGATCGTGACGCCGGAGAAGTCCTCGGCGGTCAGCTTGCCGTCGCGCGCACGCCGCACGATGTCCTCGTAGGCGGCGATGAACTGGCCGAAGCGCATGGACTCGCACTTCTTGATGGCCGCGACCACGAGCTGCCGGTTGCCGTCCTTGCCCTGCAGGTCGATGGCGAGGCCCAGGTTCGTGTGGGCCGGGGTGACCGTGTTCGGCTTGCCGTCGATCTCGCTGAAGTGGCGGTTCATGTTCGGGAACTTGGTGACCGCCCGCACGATCGCGTACCCGATGAGGTGGGTGAACGAGATCTTGCCGCCACGGGTGCGCTTGAGGTGGTTGTTGATGACGACGCGATTGTCGATCATCAGCTTGGCCGGGATGGCGCGCACGCTGGTGGCCGTCGGCACGTCCAGCGATGCGTTCATGTTCTTGACCACGGCGGCCGCAGCGCCGCGCAGCACGGCCGTCTCGTCGCCTTCGGCCGCGGGTGGTCCGGCAGCTGCCTTGGGCTTCGCAGCTTCGGGCGCCGGCTTGGCGGGCGGTGGGGTCTGCTTGGCGGGCTCGGCTGGGGGTGGCTTTGGTGCAGCGGGTGCTGCTGCGGCTGGCGTCGGAGTCGGTGCCTTCGCGGCGGGCGGCGGAGCGGGGGCAGGCGTCGGCGGTGTGATGGGCTGTCCGTTGCCGTTCGAAGCCGTTGTGTCCGTGGTCGGTTCGGGGGAGTAGTCGACGAGAAACTCGTGCCAACTGGGATCCACTGACGACGGATCGTCGCGGAATTTGCGGTACATCTCCTCGACCAGCCACTCGTTCTGTCCGAATGGTGATGGTGAACTGCTCACGGCAGCTACTCGCCTCGTTTCCTTCTGCCCCGGCGAGCGTCGTGTTCGCTCGCTGATCTCTTCTATGCGGTTACCCGCCCTTGCGCCGAATCAAGGCTATCCCTCGCAACGAGGGCAGACCACGGCAACGGGCTTGTGGTCATTGTGTTATTGACTACTTGGCGTTATTGACTCGTGGTATCGGCGACGCTTCGTTGCGGCGCCTACTTCGCCGGCTACTGCTTCGGTGGGGGAAGCACGAGCAACGTCGACGGCCAGCGTGGCGGCGGGTTGCCGAACGCCTGCCGGGCGTTGCCGATGATCTTGCGCCCCATCAGGCGGTTGCCGACGCCGCCGACGACCGCGCCGACGCCGACGGGAAGCATCTTGCCGAACGCGATCGCGCCGCGCTTGAGCGTGTAGCGCTTGACGAAGTACCTCAGCAGCCGCGAGTTGAGCTGGGACACCGCGGGCAGCGGCAACGACGCGGCACCGTCGGCCAGCCATGCGCCGCTGGTCCGCCCCGACCCGATGAGATCCGCGAGGGCGTGCTTGCTGTCCTCGCCGACCAGCACCGCGAGGACCAGCGCGCGCCTGCGCTCACGGTGTTCGGCGGGGATGCCGTGCACCTCGGCGACGGCGAGCACGAAGACGGCCGTCGCCTCGAGGAAGACCACCGTCTCACCGGCCACTGCGGACAGTGCGACGAGCGTGCCGATCCCGGGGAACGCCGCCGCGGAGCCGACGGCCGCGCCGCTGGCCATCACCGCGGCGAGGTAGTGCTTCTCGAGCTTGCCGATGATCTCGGCGGGCGTCGCGTCCGGATTCTGCTGACGGAGCCGTTCGACGTAGGCCCGCACCGCCGGCGCCTGCACCCGCGCCCCGCGTTCGATGATCTGGGACAGCGTCCGCGCCGCGACGCTCGGGTTGTCAGCCGAGTCATTGCCAACCGCTGGAACACGGCTCTTGGCGCTGGAACGAGCGCTCATCTCTCGGCCTCCCTGTGCGTTTCCGACTGATCATCAAGGCTACTGCGTCGACAACGAACGCCGTGGGGTGCGGTGTGCCCGCGAGTGACGGCGGTCACGGTTCGCGATCGTCGGACCATCTCGGGAAGAAAATATTCATACGCGGTGCTAACAATCTTCATGGCACCATCGCCCTTCGTGGACCTCAGGAGCGCCGAATCAGTGGCAATCGACAGCCGGTCGGAAGACGGGCCGAGGCCCAGCCGCACCCGGATGATCGTGGTGCTCGGCCTGCTCGTCGCCCTTGGCCCTCTGACCATCGACATGTACCTGCCCGCGCTGCCGGGCATCGCGAACGAACTCGGCGTCTCGTCGTCTGTGGCCCAGTTGACGCTGACCGGCACGTTGGCGGGGCTGGCGTTGGGGCAGCTCATCGTCGGCCCGCTGTCTGATTCACTGGGTCGGCGCCGCCCGCTGATGGCGGGAATCGTGTTGCACATGCTGGCGTCGCTGCTGTGCCTGATCGCGCCGAACATCGTCGTGCTTGGCGCCGCCCGCACGTTGCAGGGCATGGGCGCGGCCGCCGCGATGGTGGTGGCGATCGCGATCGTGGGTGACCTGTTCACCGACTCTGCTGCCGCCACCGTGATGTCCCGGTTGATGCTCGTCCTCGGCGTGGCACCCGTGGTGGCACCGTCGCTGGGCGCGGCGGTGTTGTTGAAGGCGTCGTGGCACTGGGTGTTCGCGGTACTCGTCGTGCTCGCGGGGCTGCTCCTGTTGCTCGCCGTGCTGGCGCTGCCCGAGACGCTGCCGCAGTCCCACCGCAGGCCGCTGCGGGTGGGCGGAATCTTCGCGACCTACGGCGAACTGCTGCGCGACCTGCGATTCGTCATCCTGGTGTTGGTCGCCGCGCTCGGCATGTCGGGCCTGTTCGCCTACATCGCCGGGGCGTCGTTCGTGATGCAGGGTCGCTACGGCCTCGATCAGCAGGCGTTCGCGCTGGTCTTCGGCGCAGGCGCGGTGGCGCTGATCGGTGCGACGCAGTTCAACGTCGTCCTCCTGCGCCGGTTCACGCCGCAGGTGATCGTGCTGTGGGCGCTGGTCGCCTCGTCGCTGTTCGGGGTCGTGTTCGTCGGGCTCGCCGTGGCGGGCGTCGGCGGACTTGCCGCGTTCGTGGTCCCGGTGTGGGCGATCCTGGCGGCCATGGGCCTGGTCATCCCGAATGCGCCCGCGTTGGCGTTGACCCGCCACGCCGACGCCGCCGGTACGTCGGCCGCGCTTCTCGGGGCCGCGCAGTTCGGCCTCGGTGCGGCGGTGGCGCCGCTGGTCGGCGTGCTCGGCAACGACGAGCTTGCGCTCGCGGTGGTCATGACCACCGGCGTGGTGATCGCCTTGTTCGCTCTGCTGGCCGCGGGCCTGCGCAAGTCCGATGCCGAGGACGACGCCGTCGCGGCCGGGATGGTCGGCGACCCGGCGTGATGGGCTCGGTGCGCTGAACATCCGACTTGTCGGGATAACGCCGGGTCCGTAGCGTCGGCTGGACAGCTCCGTTACGCATGCCCGAGTAGATGTTGCAGACAGTGCTTCCCCAGCTGGTGCCCCCACCCGTTCCGCACGCCGTCACGGCGCCGGGCGGTCACGTGACGGGAGCGGCGGTATGACGCGCCCGAGCGGGCTCGCCGTGGCGCCGGCGTCGACGGACAACCCGTGGCACGCGCTGTGGGCGCTGCTGGTCGGCTTCTTCATGATCCTGGTCGACGCGACGATCGTCGCGGTGGCCAATCCGTCGATCATGGATCACCTCGGAGCGGACTACGACGCCGTCATCTGGGTGACCAGCGCCTACCTGCTCGCGTACGCGGTCCCGCTGCTTCTTGCGGGCCGGCTCGGTGACCGCTTCGGGCCGAAGAACCTCTATCTGGTCGGGTTGGCGGTGTTCACCGCGGCATCGCTGTGGTGTGGGTTGTCGGGCAGCATCGAGACGCTCATCGCGGCGCGGGTGGTGCAGGGGCTCGGCGCGGCGCTGCTCACCCCGCAGACCCTTTCGACGATCACGCGGATCTTCCCGCCCGAGCGGCGCGGCGTCGCGCTGAGCGTCTGGGGCGCCACCGCGGGCGTGGCGACGCTCCTGGGTCCGCTGGCGGGCGGAGTCCTCGTCGACGGGCTGGGTTGGCAGTGGATCTTCATCGTCAACGTGCCGATCGGGGTGATCGGGCTCGGCCTGGCGTACTACCTGGTGCCCAGCCTGCCGACGAAGATGCACGACTTCGACGTGCTCGGCGTGGTGCTGTCCGGCACCGGGATGTTCCTCGTCGTCTTCGCGCTGCAGGAGGGCCAGTCGCATCACTGGGCCCTGTGGATCTGGGGCATGATCGCCGCCGGTGTGGTGTTCGTCGCCGGCTTCGTCTACTGGCAGGCGGTCAACCCGGGCGAGCCGCTCATCCCGCTGAAGATCTTCCGGGACAACGACTTCAGCCTCGCGAACGTGGGCATCGCCGTGATCGGCTTCTCGGTGACGGCCATGGTGGTTCCCGTGTTCTTCTACGCGCAGGCGGTGTGCGGGCTGTCGCCGACGCGGGCGGCGCTGCTGACCGCGCCGATGCCGATCGCGACGGGCGTGTTGGCGCGGTTCGTCGGCCAGCTCGTCGATCGTGCGCACCCACGACCGATCGTCGGATTCGGCTTCTCGGCGCTGTCGATCGCGCTGACCTGGTTGTCGGTCGAGATGACGCCGACGACGCCTATCTGGCGGCTGGTGCTGCCGTTCATCCTCATCGGCGTCGGCATGGCGTTCATCTGGTCACCGCTGGCGGCGACCGCGACGCGCAACCTGCCCGGTCCGTTGGCCGGTGCCGGCTCGGGGGTCTACAACACCACCCGGCAGGTCGGCAGCGTCCTGGGCAGCGCCAGCATTGCCGCGTTCATGACGTCGCGGATCAGCGCCGAGATGCCCGGCGGCGGCGCGGCGCCCGCGGCGGCCGAGGGTTCGGTCACCAAGCTGCCCGCGTTCCTGCACGAGCCGTTCTCGGCCGCGTTGTCGCAGTCGCTGCTGCTGCCGGCGTTCGTCGCGCTGTTCGGCGTCGTCGCTGCGCTCTTCCTGCGCGGATTCGGTGACGTGCCCGCTCAGCCGGCGGCGGACGAACCCGACCACCTCCCCGACGAACACGACTACTTCCCCGACGACGACGAATACGTCGAGTACACGATCGACTGGGACGAGCCACATCCGCCGCGTCGTGCTGCCCCATCCCCAGTGGTCGCCGTTCCCCCGCCCGCCGACATGCTGGACGTCGACCTGCTAGACGAAGGCGAAACCGAACCGCTGCCCACGCACGTCGAGCCCCCGTTGCCCGCACCCGCCGACAGCTGGCACGCCGGTCCCGTCGAGTCCTGGCACAGCCTGCTCGACGACGAACCCTTGGATGAGCCCGAACCGACGCCCTATCCCGAGCCGATCGGATTCGCGCACAACGGTTTTCACGTCGAGCACGAGGAACGCTTCCAGCCGCTGCCGCCCGAGCGAAGCGGCAGGCACTCCCGGAGTGGGGACGACGACGGGGGCACCTACGGCAGGCACTCGACGCGGTTCCGCGACGAATGACTCAGCCGAACAGCACCGCGGGATTGAGGTAGCCGCGCGGGTCGAAGGCCGCCTTCACCGCCCGCATCGCGGCTATGTCGGCGTCGGTGCGCGACATCGACAGGTAGTCGCGCTTGCGGCTGCCGACACCGTGCTCTGAGCTGACGTTGCCGTGGAAGTCCGCGATCAACGCCATCATCGCCGAGTACAGCTGCTTCTCCCGCTCGCCGTCGAGCGCACAGCGCACCAGGTTCAGGTGCAGGTTGCCCTCGCCGACGTGACCGAACAGCACCGGTATGGCGTCCGGCGCGTACTCGGCGACGAGCGTGGTCGACGCGGCGGCGAACCCTTCGATCATCGACAGCGGCAGGGACACGTCGAACTTCAGCGGCGGCCCGTAGAGCCCGAGCACCTCGGCGACGGACTCGCGCACCTGCCAAAGGCGTTGTTGCGCATTGACGTCGATGCCGACGGCGGGCTCGCCCGCGAGATCGGCCCGCTCGAGCGCTTCGGCCAGCCGCTCGGTCTGGTCGGTGTCGCCTGCCAGTTCGATCAGCAGTTGCCAGGCGCCCTCGACCGGTGCGCCGACGCCGAGGTGCTCGGCCGTCAGCGCGCTCGCCCGGGCGTCGATCAGCTCGAGGGCGGCGATGCCGTCGGCGTCGCGGAACTCGCGGCCGACGGCGATCAGCGCGCCGAGGTCGGCGAACCCGACCACCGCCGTGACGCGGTGCGCGGGGGACGGGTGCAGCCGCAGGTCCACTCCGGTGATCACGCCGAGCGTGCCCTCGGCACCGATGAACAGCGACACCAGGTCGTAACCGGTGTTGTCGCGGCGGACCTCGCTGTGCCTGCGCACCAGCGCACCGTCGGGCAGCACCACGTCGAGTCCGAGCACCTGTTCGCCCATGTTGCCGTAGCGCACGGTGCGCAATCCGCCGGCGTTGGTGGACGCCATGCCGCCGATCGTCGCCGAGTCCCTGGCGGCGAGGTCGACCCCGAACAGGAGGCCCGCGTCGGCTGCCGCGCGTTGCACCGCGGCGAGCGTGGCTCCCGCGCCGACGCGGACGCGCCGCTCGACCGTGTCGACTTCGCCGATGTCGGTGAGCCGCTCGGTGGACAGCAGAACGTCGTCGTGTTCGGGCACCGTCCCCGCGACCAGCGACGTCCGCCCGCCCTGGATCGTCACGCAGACGCCGGCGGCATGGCAGGCGCGCAGGACCTCCGCGACCTCGTCGTCGGAGCCGGGCCGCACCAGCGCGCCCGCATGGCCGCGGTAGCGGCCGGTGTGGTCGACACTGCGGCCGTCGAGCACGTCCGGATCGGAGCTGACGTGACTTGCGCCGACGATCGCGGCGAGCCGGTCGGTCAGTGCCGGGGGCAGCGAATCCGTCATCCCGTGGGTGTATCACACGGCACGAGCGCCAGGAACGCACCGAGGTCGATCAGGCCCTGCGGGGTGGACGGCAGGTACTCGGTAAGCAGCGTCGACCGGACGATGATCGCTGCGTACTTCGCCCTGCTGATCGCGACGTTGAGCCGGTTCCTGTTGAGCAGGAACGAGATTCCGCGTGGCACGTCGTCCGCCGTCGAGGCCGTCATCGAGACGAACACGACCGCGGCCTGCCTGCCCTGGAACTTGTCGACGGTGCCGACCTCGACATCTGGGAGATCGGCGGCGTCGAGCCTGCGGCGCAGCATCACCACCTGCGCGTTGTACGGGGTGACGATCAGGACGTCCTGCTGGCCCAACGGCCGGGTGCCCGCCTCGTCGGTCCACGGGATGCCTAACAGGCGGCCGATCTCCGCGACGATCGCGTCGGCCTCCTCGGGGCTGTCGGTCGAGTTGCCGTCGTGGTCGACGGCCAGCACGGTCACGCCCGGCGCCACCCCGTCGAGGCTGCGGGCCCCGCTGACCTCTTCGCGGGACTGCAGCCGCCCGTCGTAGGACAGCCGCGACACCGGTGCGCATACCGCGGGATGCATCCGGAACGAGCAGTCGAGGAAGTAGCCGCGTTCGGCAGGCAGGATGTGGTGGCCCTCCACCAGCCAGCCGAGGGCGGACTCGTTCACCGGCTCCGGATGGGTGCCCTGACTCACCTGCGGCAGCTGCTGCGGGTCGCCGAGCAGCATCAGGTTCCTGGCCGAGGACGCCACCGCGATGGTGTTGGCGAGGTTGAACTGGCCGGCCTCCTCGACGACGAGTAGGTCGAGGGCGAGGCGGGGAACGCGGCCACGGTTGGCGAAATCCCAAGCGGTGCCCCCGATTACGCATCCTTCGTGGTCGGCGATGAACGACGCGTAATCCTTCTCGTCGACCTCGCGCCACGCTGCGTTCGGGGCCTTCTTCTTGCCGACGCAGTCCGGGTCGACGCCCGCCTCGATCACGCAGCCCAGGAGGTTCTCGACCACGGCGTGCGATTGCGCGACCACGCCGATGCGCCACCCGTGCTCCTTCACCAGTCGCGCGATGACCGTCGACGAGGTGAACGTCTTGCCGGTGCCTGGAGGTCCGTGCACGGCGAGGTAGGACGAGTCCAGATCGAGTAGTGCCCTGGTGATGTCGTCGGCGACATCGCCGTCCCGAGGCAGCGGGCCGCCGCTGATCGTGCGGGGCGCCCGGCGCAGCAGGACGTCGGTGACGGCATCGGCAGGCAGGTTCGGAAGCCCGGCCGCGACCATGGCCGCAGTGTCCGCGATGGAGTCCTGGAGCGGTTTGGTGTTGATGGGTCCGCCCGGCGTGAGGGCGAATGGCAACTGGTCGAAGACACCACCGTTCTTGGGCTGCCGCTCGACCACGACGGCCTCCGTGGGCGCCTCGGGGTTGTCGCACTCGACGACCGTCACCGTTCCGAACGCCCTGCGGTCCGGGTCGTCGGCCAATCCTTCCGGGGCAGGCGGGTCGTATAGCGCGAACATCTCCCTGCCGAGTCCGCCGTTGGCGAGTTCACCGATCAACTTGAGGTGGCGTTGGGGCTTGCGCGCCTTGGGCGGCTGGTGCCAGTCGGCGACGATCTCGATCCGGTCGGCGATGAAGACGTCGGTGTTGTCGGCCCACTCGTCGACGGGGTTGTTGACGCGGTCGAAGTGCGCCCACCAGAACGGCTTGTCCTCGCGCTTGTGGAAGCCAC
Source organism: Mycobacterium sp. URHB0044 (assembly GCF_000620625.1). Taxonomy (GTDB): domain Bacteria; phylum Actinomycetota; class Actinomycetes; order Mycobacteriales; family Mycobacteriaceae; genus Mycobacterium. The sequence continues at coordinate 89,190 of NZ_JIAW01000013.1, forward strand.
GGGCGGCGGCCACCATCGCGACGGCCGTCTGCGTGGGGGTGCGTTCCTCGATGCTGTCGCCCGCGAACTTGAGCAGTCGGCGTTCGAGTTCGTCCGCGGGCTCGGCTGCGGCTCCGTCGGTCACCACCAGCGGGCCGCGCGGGGGCACCCCCGACTCGATGGCGCGCGCCATCAACCAGTCGCGCAGCCTGCGCGTCGAACGGCAGTCGTAACGGTTGTAGTCCTCGATCTCCTTGAGCACGATGGCCGCCTCGTGGGCGCTTCCCGCGTCGCGCAGTTCGCAGAACCGGGCGTACTGGGTGATCGAGTCGGTGGCCGTGGTGACCTCGCCGCTACGGAGCTCGTTGCCCATGTAGAGCGGTTCGAGATACTTGATGCTGTAGCTCTCGGTGCCCACCCGAATGCTCTTGCGCACCAACGGGTACAGATCGACGAGGACGCCGTTGCGCAGCATTTCGTCGACATCGTGCTCGCCGACACCATAGCGTCCGGCCAAGCGCAGCAGCGTGCTCTTCTCGTATGCCGCGTAGTGGTAGACGTGCATGCCGGGGTACTTCTTGAGCCGTTTGCGCACCATGGCAAGGAAGTCGACGAGGGCTTGGCGCTCACTCGCCCGGTCGTGCGCCCAGTACGGGGTGAACTCGTCAGTGGTGGTCAGAACGCCCCACAGGTACTCGAGTCCCCACTCGTGGCCGTCGACCGTCCAGAGCGGGTCGCCCTCGAAGTCGAAGAAGAGATCGCCCTTGTTCGCGTCGGGCAGCACCATCAGCGGCTGGGCGTCGAGCACTTCGTACGGCGGCTTGCCGTCCACCCGAGCCGCGACCTGAAGGCGGGCCTGCGCGGTGAGCACATTCACCGTGCGGGCCGATAGTTCGGGCACGGGTCCGGTGTGGCCGGCCAGGTCGTGCAGGGTGCTCACCCCGGCGTCGATGAGCCGAGCCCGCTGGGTGACCCGCATGCCGGCGACGAGCAGCAGGTCGTCGTGCTCGCGGACCTGGACGTCGCATTCGGGGCAGCGGAAGCAGGCCCGCACCCGTTGGTCCTCCCACGTCACCGCGGCCCCGCCTGCGAGGTGGCCGTCCAGCAGCCGCTGCAACGCGGCCCGCCGCGGGAGGTAGACCGGGAGCAGCTCGTCGACCCGGTAGCTCGCGACCGCGCCGTCGCCGAGGACGAGCTCCACCTCGTCGGCCACCGGCACACCGGCTCTGGCGAGGGTGTCGGCGTAGGCGGCGAGTTGCAGCAGCGCCTCGACCTTCACCGAGCGTGCGAGCTTGGTGTCCCGCAGCCGGTAACGATCGCCGTCCAGCACCAGGAAGTCCGCGAAGCCGGCGAACCGGCCGTCGAACATCGCCGCCTGGTAGATGACGGGAGCGCGGCGCTCGACGGCACGCATGGTCTGTTCGGCCGCGGCGCGCAGTCCGGCGTCGGTGTAGGGCGGGCGGCCGATGATCGTGACGTCGCCGCCGAACTCGGTGCGCAGGTCGTCGAGCTGACGGCGCTCGTGGTCGTCACCGAGAGTCGCAGTGCGGGCGAGCAGTTCGTCGTCGGCCGAAATTCTGGGGCCCCGCCCGAGTTTCGCGTCGAACGCCCGCAACAACGCGTACTCACACCGCGCCGCGGCAGCGAGATCGGAGGCGCTGTAGATGACGTGGGCGTCGGCTCCCGCGTTGGATGTCGCCGCCGGGGCGGCTCCGGTGGACGTCAGGAACACGTCCGCCACTGTAGGGCAGTGCGCCGACGAATCCGGGGCGCTTCAGCCGGTGTTGCCGATGAGTTCCACGCCGTTGCCGTTCCAGTGGAACCGCACGACGCTCTTCAACCCCGTGGACCCTGGTGAGTACATCAGCGCAACGGTGTCACCGGTCGTCGCCTGGTCGTCGATGCCGTTGAAGCCGTAGGTGTCGGGAACGCCGGTCGGGATGAACTTGCCGAGGTGGAACATCACCGCACGCGTGTTGGGGTTGGCGGCGTTGGTGTTGGCCTTGACGATCACCACCGACAACGGCGCGCATTCGTTGAAGTTGCCCGCCAGCGGCTCGGGACTCCACGGCTGATTGCTGCGCGGGTCGCGCGGCAACTCGGACACGGCCCTGGCGATCTCGGGGGCGGCGAGGTTCTCCGCGCACGGATCGGCAGGGGGAGAGGTGGCGGTGGGGCCTGCGGCCACGGTCGGTTCGGGGGCAGGTCGGGCGGTCGGCGCGGTCGTCGCCGAGGCTTGCGGCGTCTTGGAGACGGTGGAGTCGCTGGACCCGCATCCGGCAAGCACGAACACCGCCGCCAGCATCGCGACCCACTTCACAACAGGGCACGGTACCGGTCGTGTTGCCGCTCGGCAGATGGCGCCAGGATCTACCCGTAGACTCCTACCTCGATGACCTCGCCTGACACCGACGCGCACGACGCCTCACCGACCTTCGCCGACCTGCAGATTCACCCAGCGGTACTGCAGGCCATTGCCGACGTCGGATATGAGTCCCCGTCGGCGATCCAGGCCGCCACCATCCCGGCGATGCTGGCGGGTTCCGACGTCGTCGGCCTGGCGCAGACCGGTACCGGCAAGACGGCCGCGTTCGCCATCCCGATCCTGTCCAAGATCGACACGTCCAGCCGCATCACGCAGGCGTTGGTGCTGGCGCCGACGCGTGAGTTGGCGTTGCAGGTGGCGGAGGCGTTCAGCCGCTACGGCGCGCATCTGAAGGTGAACGTGTTGCCGATCTACGGCGGCTCCCCGTACGGCCCGCAGATGGCCGGGCTCAAGCGTGGCGCCCAGGTGGTCGTCGGCACTCCGGGCCGCGTGATCGACCACCTCGAGAAGGGCAGCCTGGACCTCTCGCACCTGGACTACCTGGTGCTCGACGAGGCCGATGAGATGCTGCAGATGGGCTTCGCCGAGGACGTCGAACGCATCCTCGAGGGCACCCCCGAGTACAAGCAGGTGGCGCTGTTCTCGGCCACCATGCCGGGGGCCATCCGCAAGATCACGACGAAGTACCTGCACGACCCGGTCCAGGTCAAGGTCGAGTCCAAGACCGCGACCGCCGACAACATCACGCAGCGCTACATCCAGGTCGCGGGTCCGCGCAAGATGGACGCGCTGACCAGGGTGCTCGAGGTCGAGACCTTCGAGGCGATGATCGTCTTCGTCCGCACCAAGCAGGCCACCGAGGAAGTCGCCGAAAAGCTGCGGGCGCGTGGGTTTTCCGCGGCGGCGATCAACGGTGACATCGCCCAGGCGCAGCGCGAGCGCACCATCGCCGCGCTCAAGGACGGCAGCATCGACATCCTGGTGGCGACCGACGTCGCGGCGCGCGGGCTGGACGTCGAACGCATCTCGCACGTGCTCAACTACGACATCCCGCACGACACGGAGTCGTACGTGCACCGCATCGGTCGCACCGGCCGGGCCGGTCGTTCGGGCACCGCGCTGCTCTTCGTGTCGCCGCGGGAACGCCACATGCTGGCGGCGATCGAACGGACCACCCGTCAGAAGCTGGTCGAGGAGCGACTGCCGACGGTCGACGACGTCAACGCCCAGCGGGTGGAGAAGTTCCGCGATTCGATCACCGAGGCGCTCAGCGCGCCAGGAATCGAGTTGTTCCGCAAGCTGATCGAGGGTTACGAGCAGGACCACGACGTCCCCATGGCGGACATCGCCGCTGCGTTGGCGTTGCAGAGTCGCGGTGGCGGGGAGTTCCTGATGACGGAACCGCCGCCGGAGAAGCGTCGGGAGCGCGACGACCGTCCGGCCCGCGGGGACGGCCCGCCGCACAAGCGGCACGACCGCAATCGCGACGACCTCATCACCTACCGCATCGCGGTGGGCAAGCGGCACAAGGTCGCCCCCGGCGCCATCGTCGGTGCGATCGCCAACGAGGGCGGCTTGCACCGCAGCGATTTCGGCCACATCTCCATCCGGCCCGAGTACTCGCTGGTGGAACTGCCCGCGAAGATGTCCTCGGAGACCCTGAAGAAGCTGGAGCGCACCAGAATTCAGGGTGTGCTGATCAATCTCGAACCCGATCGCGGCCCCAAGCGACATAAGCCGAAGTGACGCTGCGGCACGGCCTCGATGCACAAGGCGGGCTGGAATCCGTAACGGCCAGCCGGGTGGACTCGCTGACCGGCATCCGCGCCGTCGCCGCCATCCTCGTGGTGCTGACGCACGCGGCGTACACCACCGGCAAGTACACCCACGGCTATGCCGGATTGATCTACTCCCGCATGGAGATCGGGGTGCCGATCTTCTTCGTGTTGTCGGGTTTCCTGTTGTTCGGTCCGTGGGTACGGGCTTCGAGGGACGGCAGGGACGGGCCCTCGGTGCGGCGCTATGCCTGGCACCGGGTGCGGCGCATCATGCCCGCCTACGTCGTCACGGTGCTGGCGGCCTACGTCGTCTACCATTTCCGCACGGCAGGACCGAATCCCGGGCACACCTGGCTCGGTCTCTTCCGCAACCTCACCCTCACGCAGATCTACACCGACGACTACCTGTTCTCCTACCTGCATCAAGGACTGACCCAGATGTGGAGTCTGGCGGTGGAGGTCGCGTTCTACGTGGCGCTGCCGGTGCTGGCCTGGCTGCTACTGGTGGTGCTGTGCCGAAGGCAATGGCGCCCAGTGCTCTTGATGGTCGGCCTCTCGGTGCTGGCGCTCGCCACGCCGGCGTGGTTGGTGTTGGTACACACGACGGACTGGTTGCCCGACGGCGCACGGCTGTGGCTGCCGACGTATCTGGCGTGGTTCGTCGGCGGCATGATGCTCGCCGCGCTGCGGGAGATGGGCGTTCGCGCCTACGCCCTGGTGTGCATCCCCTTGGCGATCGTCTGCTACTTCATTGCCTCGACGCCCATCGCGGGTGCGCCCACCACGTCGCCGTCGGAACTGCGCGAGGGGTTGGCGAAGGCCGCCTTCTACGCCGTCATCTCCACGCTGGCGGTGGCGCCGCTCGCGCTGGGCAATCGCGGGTGGTACGCGCGGTTCATGGCGAGCAGGCCGATGGTGTTCCTCGGCGAGATCTCCTACGAGATCTTCCTGATCCATCTGGTCACCATGGAGTTGGTGATGGTCGACGTCCTGCACTTCCCGATCTACACGGGCTCGATGCCCGCGTTGTTCGTGGTGACGATGGTGGTGACGATTCCGTTGGCATGGCTGCTGCACCGGTTCACCCGGGTCAAGACCTGAGCCTCGCGGCGGCCCAAACCCCGCCGAGACTGCTAGGAGATCGCGATCCGGCGTGATTTCGCGATCTCCCGGCAGTCTCGGCGCGTCGCGCTAGACCGCGTCTGGTTGGGTCGGCACGACCGTCGGCAACACGAACTCCTCGAGCATCGCCCGCTCGTCGGCGTCGTCGTGACCAGGAAACATCAGCAGCGAGATCATCACGCGCACCACCCAACGGGCCCGGTCCTCGACGTGATCGGTGCCCAGCGAGCGGAGGAACGCCTCGGTCAAACCCTTGATCACCTCGGAGCGTTCGGCCATCTCACCGCCGATGGGCCGCTGCGCGGGTGCGAACCACGCTGACAGCGCCGGGCTTTCGCGCACACTGCGCAGTGACGCGACGATGCCCTCGATCAGACGCTGCCGCGGGTCGGCGATGCTCGCGATCCGCTCGCCCATTCCGGCGAAGATGCGGTAGGTCTCGCGGTGCACGTATGCGGTGTACAGGGCGTCGCGGTTCTCGAAGTAGCGGTACAGCGTCGCCCTCGAACACCCTGCGGCCTTGGCGATTTCATTCATCCCGACGGCTGCGGCGCCTTTTTGCGTGAACAGGTCCTCGGCGGCGTCGAGGATGCGGTCGGCGGCTACCTCGGTCCGGCGGGCGGCCAGCCAGTTGCCCGGCATCAGGTCACCCTGAACGGCACCGACAGCGGCCGCCGCACGTAACTGCCACCGGCCCAGACGATCCCATCCTCGTCGACTTCGAAGTTCGGAATGCGGGCCATCAGCTCGGTCAATGCGACGCGGGACTGCATGCGTGCGGCCGCGGCGCCCAGGCAGTGATGCGCGCCGTGGCTGAAGGTCATGATGTTGCGCGGCTTACGGGTGACGTCCAATTGCGCTGCGTCGTCGCCGTATTGGCGCTCGTCGTGGTTGGCCGAGGCGTACAGCAGCAGTGCGCGTCTGCCTTCGGGAATGGTGGTGTCACCGATCGTCACGTCCCGGGTGACGGTTCTGGCCAGGCACTGCACCGGTGACGTCATCCGGAGGAATTCGTCGACACTGTCGGGGATCAGCTCCGGGTGGTCGGCCAGCAGCTTGCGTTGGTCGGGTCGCCGGTGCAGCAATTGTATTGAACCACCGAGCATTCCGGTGGTGGTGTCATTGCCGCCCGTGACCATCGTGAAGGTGAATGCAAGAATCGAAAGGGTGCCCGCGATGTCGCCGTCGGCACCCACTCCGGCGGCGACCAGGTGCGAGACGGTGTCGTCTGCCGGCTCGTGGCGGCGGCGTTCGATGAGTGCGGTGAAGTACGCCATCATCTCGCCGAGCTTGTCGCCGAGATTCTCCAGCGCCCCGCCGATGCCGCCCTCGGCGGTGTTGGCCGCGACGATCGCGTCGGTCCAGCCGTCGAACTGGTCGCGGTCCTCGTCCGGCACGCCGAGGTAGTGCGCGACGACCATCGACGGCAGCGGCTTGAAGAGTTCGGCGACGATGTCGCCTCCGCCGTTCGAGCGCAACCCCTCGATGCGCTCGACGACGAACTCCCGGACCTTCGGCTCCACCGCCTCGACCTGCCGCGGCGTGAAGCCGCGCGACACCAGCTTGCGAAATTCGGTGTGCGCGGGCGGATCCTGCATGACCATCGGCGGGTTGTCGGCCAGGCCGATCATCTCCAGCTCGCCGTAGTTGACCGTCAGCCCCTCCGCCGACGAGAACGTCTGATGATCGCGTGCGGCGGCGAAGACGTCGGCATGGCGGGACAGCACGTAGTAGTCGTGATCGGGCTTGTCGTCGGGAACCACGTGGTGCACCGGGTCGTGCTCGCGCAGCGCGCGGTACATCGGCCATGGGTCGGGCCAGGTGTCGGCGCCGGCCAGCCGGAACCTGGCTGACGTGGCGTGAGACAAGCTAGCTGACATGTCTCATGTTTACGACAGTTCAATGCTGATGTCAATGTTCCGCATCGTTGCGGTTCGTGGCTCCCAACGCCGGTCTTTTTGCTCAACGGCTGCGCTGACCTGCGCAGATGGACTTGTCACACCCCTTGGGCATACTTCGCACATACGTTCGAAGCAGGAGGTGATTACGGTGGCGGTCGATCTCGACGACGTGGCGGCTCGTCAGTCACGCTTGCTGGCTGCGGTCGCCGAGTTGGCCGCCTTGCCCTTCGAAGAGCTGCCCGCCGACGTGCTCGATTCCGTGTTGTGCAGCATCGAGTCCGCCGAGCGCGTTCTGTCGACCGTCGGGTACGACGCAATCAACGCCCTGCGCGCTCATTGGCCCAAGCGCCTCGGGCGGCTGCGTGATCACCTCGCCAACATGCTGCGAAATCCGTCGACCCCAGCCGTCAGCCACGGGCGAATGGGCATCACCGAAGGCCGAAGAAACCACCCGAACCAGACGCCGCTTGACCGCGGTTGCCGCCTGAGCAACCGGTGCGCGTGGGAGGTCTGCCACGACGCCAGCGGCCTGGCTGGGTCGTGGTGGTGGACATCGACCCGGCCACGGGGAAGGCGGTTACTCGCCGTTGACCCCACGGGTTTACGGCATGGACCGTCGCTGCCGAAAATCGGCGACGTCCGCCGATCGGTGGACAAGAGATTCATCCCCTCCCTCCACCGGACGCCCGACATACACCGCGTCACATCCAGGACACAGTTGACTCATCGCCGGAACTCGCCGGCGGACGACTGAAAAACCAGTCAACACAGAAGGATTGACGAAATGACACCCAAAGCGCACGCGTTCGCTCGATATTGCGCCCTGCCGTTGGCAATCGCCGCCGTCATGGGCCTCGGCGTGGCAGTCGGCTTGGCCACCATGGCCAAAGCCGACCCCGCAGCCCCCACCACTACGACGGTCCCGGCTGGCCCTGGCTACCAGTACTACCCGGACTACTACGCCACTCCCGCGCCGACGCAGGCGCCCGGCTGGCCGAGCCACCACGGCCCGGGCCACATGAACTAACACCGTCGGGCACGCCCTCCCACGACCGGGAGGGCGTGTTCATCGCCGGCCTAGATCGCGGCGCCCGGATTCAGGATGTTGTCCGGATCCAACGCCTTCTTGATCCGGTGGTTGAGCTCCATCGCCTCCGGCCCGAGATATCCCGCGAGCCAGGGCCGTTTGAGTCTGCCGACGCCGTGCTCGCCGGTGATCGTCCCGCCCAGGCCGACGGCGAGATCCATGATCTGGCCGAACGCCGTCTGGGCCCGCTCGGTCTCGTCGTGGTTGGTGGGGTCGTACACGATCAGCGGGTGGGTGTTGCCGTCGCCGGCATGCGCGATCACCGAGATCATCAGGCCGTGCTGCTCGGCGATCTTCTCCACGCCGGAGACGAGGTCGGCCAGCGAGGGCAGCGGCACTCCGACGTCCTCGAGCAGCAGCGAGCCCTTCGCCTCGACGGCAGGGATGGCGAACCGGCGCGCCGCGACGAACGCCTCGCCCTCGTCGGGGTCATCGGTCGAATAGACCTCCGTCGCACCGTGTTCGGTGAAGACGCGGGCCATGTACTCGGTGTCCTCGACGCCCGCAGCCCCGCGGTCGTCGGACGCGGCGACCATCATGGCGGCGGCGTTGCGGTCCAGGCCCATCTTCAGTTTGTCCTCGACCGCGTTGATCGCCACGGCGTCCATGAACTCGAGCATCGATGGCCGGATCTTGCCGGTGATCGTGACGACGGCGTCCGCAGCAGACGCCACCGAATCGAACGAAGCCACCACCGTGCAGCCCCTGTGCTGTGGCGGCAGCAGGCGCAGCGTCACCTCGGTGATCACGCCGAGCGTGCCCTCGCTGCCCACGAACAGTTTCGTCAAGCTCAGTCCCGCAACGTCTTTGAGCCGCGGCCCGCCAAGGCGGACGGCGGTGCCGTCGGCCAGCACCACCTGTAGGCCCAGCACGTAGTCGGTCGTGACGCCGTACTTCACGCAGCAGAGGCCCCCGGCGTTGGTGGCGATGTTGCCGCCGATGCTGCAGATCTCGAACGACGACGGGTCGGGCGGATACCAGAGGCCGTATTCGGCGACGGCCTTCTTGACCTCGGCGTTGAACAGGCCGGGTTGCGTGACGGCCGTGCGGGTCACGGGGTCGACGACGATGTCGCGCATGCGCTCGGTCGACAGCACGATGCCACCGTCGAGCGCGGTGGCGCCGCCCGACAGTCCGGTGCCCGCACCGCGCGGCACGACCGGCACGCGGTGTGCGGAGGCCCAGCGCAACACGGCCTGAACCTCTTCCGTGCGGCGTGGCCTGACGACGGCCATCGCGGTACCCGCATTCGGGTCGGCCGCGCGGTCCTGACGGTACGAGGCGACGATGTCGGGATCGGTGACGACGGTGCCTTCGGGTAGCTCGGCGATGAGTTCTTCCAGCGCGGAGTCCATTCCTCGATGGTAGGCGTCGGCGCGGATCCGACCGGGCTAACCGCCGAGCGCTCTTGCGAGCAGCGTCGCCAATTTGTCGAGATAGCCCGGCTCCGCGCGTCCACCGCGGACGGTGAGCCGCCAATAGATGGGCGCGGCCAGGACATCGAGCGCGAGCTCCAGGTCGGTATCCGGGCTCAGTTCGCCGCGCGCGATGGCACGCTGAAGCATTTCGCGACCCTGTTCGCGTCGTGGTTGGCCGATCATGCCGTCGACGAGCGTGTTCAGCTCGGGGTTTCGTGCCATCTCCGCCACCAGGTCGGGAAGTATCCGGGAGAACCGCGGATGGGACAGCCACCGCATGACTGCACCCAGCAACTCTCGGATGTCTCCGTGCAGCGACCCGGTGTCGGACGCCGGAGCCTGCGCGACGCTGAATTCAGCGACGACGGCCATCGCCATCTCCTGCTTGGACGGCCAGCGCCGGTAGAGCGCGCTCTTGCCGACTCCCGCGCGCTTGGCGACGGCTTCCATGGAGAGCCGCGCGTAGCCCTGGTCGGCCAATTCGTCGAGAACGGCCTCGGTGATGGCCGTGGTGATCGCGGGCTGCAGCACGGCTGCGCCGGTGGGCGCTCGACGGGTCATGGGCAGAGTATAGCGAGTGGACGATACGGACCCGTCCCGCGTATAGTTTACGATGGGACGGTACCGTATCGTCCGAACCTTGGGAGGTAAGCATGACGGCTGAGAAGCTCGTGAAGCACGCCCTGGAACTGCTACTCGCGCACGACGTGGCGGCCTTCGCCGCCCTGTGGGCCGAAGACGGCGTGCTGGAATTCCCCTTCGCTGCGCCCGGCTACCCGGCCAGAGTGGAAGGCCGCGCCGCGGTCGCAGAGTACATGCGCGGTTATCCGGACATTCTCGACATCAAGGAGATTCGGCAATTGGTGCTGCACCAGACCGTCGATCCCGAAGTCGTGGTCGTCGAGTTTGAGGTGGCAGGCGTCGTCGTCTCCAGCGGCGCGCCGTACCAAATGACCTACATCGCGGTGATCACGGTGCGGAACAACGAGATTCAGCGCTACCGCGACTACTGGAGTCCGTTGGCTGCCGCGGAACTGCTGGGCGGCAGCGACCAGTTGTCGAGCGCATTCGCATGGCCGGCGGATGACTGACGTCCTCGTCATGGGCGCTACCGGAACCACGGGCAGCCGGGTCGCCGCCCTTCTGGCCGGACGCGGCGTCACCACCCGGTTGGCGACGCGAACCCCGAAGTCGACCGGCCAGATTCGGTTCGACTGGTCCGACCGCGACACGTATGAGGACGCACTGCGCGGCGTTTCGGCGGTCTACCTCATCGCGCCGATCGGCGTCGCGGATCCAGTCCCGCTGGCCGAACCGTTTCTCGAAGAGGCGGTGCGGCAACGGGTCCGACGTGTCGTCCAGCTGAGCTCGTCGGCGGTTCCGGAGGGGTCGCCTGGTCTTGGCGCAATGCATCGCCTGGTCCGCACGGCCATGCCGGAGTGGGCGGTGTTGCGGCCCTCGTGGTTCATGCAGAACTTCTCCGGCGACCACCTCGTCGCGCGAGGTGTCCGCGACGGTGAGATCGTCACCGCAACCGGAGACGGCAGAGTGGCCTTCATCGACGCGGGTGACATCGCCGCCGTAGCGGCTCGCGCACTGACGGACGAAGTTCCGCACAACACCGAGCACATCCTGACGGGCCCCGAGGCGCTCAGTTACGCAGATGCCGCCGACATCCTGACCCGGCACACTGGCAGGACCGTCCGGCACCGGTCGGTGCCCGCCGACGAGGCAGCGCGCCGCATCACCGAACATGGCATCCCCGCCGATTTCGCACAGGTGCTCGCCGCGATGGACGTCGACATCCGCGACGGTGCCGAAGACCGCGTCACGAACACGGTCGAAACGGTCACCGGCCGTCCGGCTCGCAGTTTCAGTACGTTCGCGGCGGAGGAGTTCGAATCTGGTAGACCCTTGTACCGTGCGGATTCTGATCACGGGGAGTTCCGGGCACCTGGGCGAGGCGCTCTGTCGGGTCCTGGCGGCTGACGGTAACGAAATCGTGGGATTCGACGTTCTGCCGTCGCCCCACACCGCGGTCGTCGGCTCGATCGTCGACCGTGCCCTGGTGGGGCGTGTCATGGACGGCATCGACGCCGTCGTCCACACCGCGACACTGCACAAGCCGCACGTCGGAACCCACAGCCGATCCGATTTCGTCGAGTCCAACGTGACCGGGACGCTGAACCTGCTCGAAGCGGCCGCCGACGCAGGCGTGGGCAGCTTCGTCTTCACCAGCACCACCAGCACATTCGGGCGGGCACTGAGCCCACCGCCGGGCGAGCCGGCCGCCTGGATCACCGAGGACGTCGCGCCGGTGGTGAAGAACGTCTACGGCGCAACGAAGACCGCCGCGGAAGACCTGTGCGAGCTCGTTGCACGCGACCGGGGACTGCCGTGCGTGATCCTGCGTACGTCGAGGTTCTTTCCCGAAGCCGACGACCGCGACGACGTCCGGTCCGCCTACGACGATCTCAACCTCAAGGTCAACGAACTGCTGCACCGTCGCGTCGACCTCGACGACGTGGTCACCGCCCACCGCCTGGCCGTCGAACGTGCTCCCACACTGGGCTTCGGCCGCTACATCGTCAGCGCTACAACACCATTCGTCGTCGACGACGTCGCCGCGCTGGCACGGGACACGCCTGGCGTCGTGCGTCGGCTGTACCCGGACGTCGACGAGGTGTACGCGTCGCTCGGATGGACCATGTTCCCGGTGATCGACCGGGTGTACGTCAACGCCAGGGCGCGACGCGACCTGGGCTGGTCACCTCGCTACGACTTCCGCCATGCCCTGGACCGACTTGCGGAGGGTCTCGATCCGCGCAGTCCGCTCGCACTCGCCGTGGGCGCGAAGGGATATCACGCCACGAGCACGGGCGTGTACACGACCGGCTGATCAGGGCACCATCCACGACAACACGGGGGAGGCCTGCAGTCCGGACAGAATGCACAGCAGGACCAGGAACCCGAGGCTCCACAGGATGACGCGGCGGAAGATGTCGCCCTCCTTGCCGTTGAGGCCGACCGCCGCGGCGGCGATCGCGAGGTTCTGCGGCGAGATCATCTTGCCAAGCACGCCACCGGAACTGTTCGACGCCGCCATCAGCACGTCCGACAGTCCCGCCTGATTCGCAGCGGCGACCTGCAGTGCCCCGAAGAGCGAGTTGGACGAGGTGTCGGAGCCGGTGACGGCGACGCCGAGCCAACCGAGGATGGGCGACAGCACCGCGAACGCCCCGCCTGCCGCGGCCATCCAGGTGCCGAGCGTGATGGTCTGACCGGACAGGTTCATCACGAATGCCAGTGCGAGGACCGTCATTACGGTCAAGATTGCCCAGCGGAGCTGATGCAGCGTCGCGCCGTACGCCTTCAGCGCGCATGGCACCGACAGTCGCAGCGCCACCATCGTCAGGATGCCTGCGACGAGCATCTGCGTGCCCGGCGTAGTCAGCAGGTTGAGGGTGAACTTCGTCAGGGTCGACGGGTCGCCTTTGGCGTTGACGACGTGCAGGCCGGGCCAGTTGATCGCGAACGTCGCCTTGTCGAGCAGCTTTTTGATCGCGGGAATCTGGCAGATCACGAAGACCCCGATGATGATTGCGTAGGGCGCGTACGCCTTTGTCACCTCGGCGCGCGAGTCATGGTGGCCGTCTGTTTGTTCGACGCGTCGGGTTGAGTCGGCCGACGGTTCGTCGCCCGTCGGACCCGCAACGCCCGCCGATACCGCTTCCCCGGTCGCTCCGCTCCTGCCCGCCGAACCGGCGACCACGGGCTGCTCCGTATACGCGTGCCGGGGCTGCCAGACCCGCACCAACGCGACCACCGCGGCGGCGGACACCAGGGACGCCACGACGTCGGCCAACGGCACCGAGACGAAGTTCGACGTTGCGTACTGCGCGACGGCGAACACGAAGCCGCAGACCACTGCGGCTGGCCAGGTTTCGCGCACGCCACGCCAGCCGTCGACGACCATGACCAGGGCGAGCGGTACGAACAGCGCAAGCAGCGGCGTCTGCCGCCCGACCATCGCGCCGAGCGTGTCGACGGGCAGATCCGTGACCTTGCCCAACGTGATGATGGGCGTGGCCATTGCGCCGAACGCGACGGGCGCGGTGTTGGCGACCAGCGCGAGCACGGCGGCCTTCAGCGGCTTGAAGCCCAAGGCCATCAGCATCACCGAGGTCACGGCGACGGGCGTGCCGAACCCGGCGAGCGCCTCGATCAGCGCGCCGAACGAGAACGCGATGATGATGGACTGGATCCGCTGGTCGTCGCTGACCGAGGAGAAGGAGCGCCGCAGCACGTCGAAATGTCCTGTCTCGACGGTCATCTGGTAAACCCAGATCGCATTGATGACGATCCAGAGGATCGGGAAGAACCCGAACGCGGCGCCCTCGGTCCCGGCCAACAGGGTCTGCCCGATGGGCATGCCGTAGACCACGACGGCGATCACGATGCTCGTCGCGAGCGATATCAGTGACGCCACCCAGGCGGTCATCTTGACGGCGCCGAGCAGAACGAACAACAACAGCAGCGGTATTGCCGCAACCACGGCACTCCAGGCAAGGGAATTGGCGACCGGATCAAGAACTTGCTGGTACACGGCTGACCTCGATTGTGGCGTGAGTCACTAAGTGAACCGGTTTACCCGCGCCGCGGGCGGTTCTAACGCCCGCTAGGCGTGTTCGGGCGTGCGGTCGAGGTCGCGCAGCGACGGCAGCCCCAATGCGACGAGCCCCAGCACCACCATCGGCAAGGACAGCGCGAAGAACGTCGCCTTCAGGCCTGCCGCGTCGGCGAGCGGCCCCGCGAGGATCAGGCCCAGCGGTCCCGCCGCGTAGGTCAGCGAGCCCATCACCCCGACCACCCGGCCGCGCAGGTGCAGTGGCGCACGGGTCTGCATGACGTAGTTGTAGATCGGCGCCATCGGGCCGTAGACGAAGCCGACGACCGCGCACAACACCAGGATCACCGGCAGCGGCGGCAGGAACGCGATGATCGTCATCGCCACGCCCAACGTCAGCACGGCGATCAACATCGTGGTGCGCCGCTTGACGTACTTCGACGTCACCGCATATCCCAGCGCACCCACCAGCCCGCCGACCGACAGTGCCATCAGCACCCAGCCCAGTTGCGCGGGTTCGTCGCGGTCCGTGAAGTACTTCGGGAACAGCACGCTCTCCATCGGCATGTACAGCCCCGTCGCGGCGAGGTCGATGAACGCCAGCGTGCGCAACACCTTCAGGTTCCACACGAACGACAGCCCCTCGACCACCCCCGCCCACACGCCATCGGGCAGGGCATCGCGGTCCGGCTTGCCCGCACCCTCCAGGCGCAGCACGGCGATCGAGACGATCGACAGACCGAATGCCCCGGCCGTCACCCACATGGTGTTGACGCCACCCAGGGTGGTGATCAGGAGGCCGCCGATGCCGGGACCCACGATGTAGGCCAGGTTGAAGGTGGCCTCGTACACGCTGTTCGCGTGGTCGAGCGTCCAGCCGGCCCGCGTCGCCGCCTCGGGCAGCATCGTTTCGCGTGCGGTCATCCCTGCCGGGTCGAAGAATGCGCCGAGCGCGGCCAGACCGGCGAGCACCGCGACGTTGATCGCGTCCACCCCGAACATCAGGGCGATCACTGGGACCGCGGCCACCGACAGCGCCGACAGCGCGTCGGAGATCATCGACACCCGGCGCCGCCCGAGGTAGTCGACCGCCGCACCGGCGATCAGGGTCGCCACCAACAGTGGCAACGTCCCCGCCATGGCGACGATCGACGCGTCCAACGCGGATCCGTTGCGCTGCAGCACCAGCCAGGGAAAGGCGATCATCGAGATGCCGTTGCCCGCGCCGGCCGTCAGCGCAGCGAACAGGATCAGATACAGCGGGCCGCGCTTCTTGATGATCATGGGGTATCGCGGCTGAATGTAGCAGTGGCCGTCACCCGTCGGCGACGGATTTTCTGGGCGCAGGCACAGTAGTTGCGCAGTGCAGGGCACAGTGGAGTCGTGCAGTTGCCGCATCCGCGCACCGGCGCACCGTACGACTCGCCGGTGCCGCCCGGTTCCGGCTGGCCGGGAGACCCTGCCACACCGCACACCGCGGTGGCGTCGTCGGCGGCGCAGGTGGCGTCGCTGGCGGAGGCGGTCGCGACGCTCGACGAGCTCGACGCGCTGGTGTCGGTCTGCCGGGCCTGCCCGCGCCTGGTCGAGTGGCGCGAGGAGGTGGCGATCGTCAAGCGCAAGTCGTTCGCCGACGAGCCGTACTGGGGTCGGCCGATCCCCGGCTGGGGTGCGCCGCGTGCGCGGATCGTGATCGTCGGCCTTGCGCCTGCCGCGCACGGCGGCAATCGCACGGGGCGGGTGTTCACCGGCGACCGGTCGGGCGACTTCCTGTTCGCCGCCCTGCACCGAGCCGGTCTGGCCAACCAGGCGCCCAGCATCGACGCGGCGGATGGCTTGGCGCTCAACGATGTTCGGATGGCCGCGGCGGTGCGCTGCGCGCCGCCTGCCAACGTGCCGACGCCGGCCGAGCGGTCGACGTGCGCGCCGTGGCTCGATGCGGAGTGGCGTCTGCTCGGACCCGACGCGCGGGTCCTCATCGCGTTGGGCGGCTTCGCCTGGCGGGCCGCGCTCGACATGCTTCGCGCGGGCGGTGGAGTCGTCGGCGTTCCGCAGCCGAAGTTCGGCCACGGCGCGACAGCGGCGGTGTCCACCCCGTACGGCGAGATCACGCTCGTCGGGTGCTACCACCCCAGCCAGCAGAACACGTTCACCGGCAAGCTCACCCCGGCGATGCTCGACGACGTCTTCGCCACGGCCAAACGGCTGGCCAACGAGTGATTTGGGCACGTCTGGGTGCGGTGACCGCAACCCGACGTGCACAAATCGCTGGGAACGTATGGCAGACGACTGGCGTTGACCCACACGTGCGACTCTCCGTTCTCGACCTCATTCCCGTCCGCAGCGACCAGACCACCGCTGACGCCCTGCAGGCGACCGTCGGGGTGGCGCAGACCGCCGACGCGCTGGGCTACACCCGCTACTGGGTGGCCGAGCACCACAACATGCCCGCCGTCGCGGCCACCAGCCCGCCCGTCGTGCTCGGCTACCTGGCCGGGCAGACCCATCAGCTCCGGCTCGGCTCGGGCGGCGTCATGCTGCCCAATCACGCGCCTTTGGCAGTGGCCGAGCAGTTCGCGCTGCTGGAGGCCGCCGCGCCGGGTCGCATCGACCTGGGCATCGGCCGCGCGCCAGGCTCCGATCCGGTGACCTCCATGGCGTTGCGCGGCGCCGCGGGCCGCGACGACACGGACATCGAGAAGTTCCCGCAGTACCTCGACGACGTGGCCGCGCTGATGAGCGCCACCGGCGTGCACGTGTCGATCAGGGGCCGAAACCTGATGGAGGACAACTACGTTCTGAAGGCGACGCCAGCCGCGGGCAGCGAACCGCGGTTGTGGCTGCTCGGCTCGTCGCTCTACTCGGCGCACCTAGCCGCCGCGAAGGGGCTGCCGTACGTGTTCGCCCACCACTTCTCGGGGCAGGGCACCGAGGAGGCGCTGGCCGTCTACCGCTCTGAGTTCCGGCCAAGCGACCTGGCGCCCGCTCCCACCACGTTCATGACCGTCAACGCATCGGTCGCGGCCACCCGTGCCGAGGCGGAAGCCCTGATGCTCCCGAACTTGCACATGATGGCCTTGCTGCGCACCGGCCAGCCGCTGCGCGCGCTGGACCTCGTCGAGGACGCGCAGGGCCTGGTACTGAGCCACCAGCAGCAGGCCATCGTCGATGCGGGGCTGTCCCGCGCGATCGTCGGATCCCCGACGGAGGCCGCCGATCAGGTGCGCGAGCTGGCGGAGCACTTCGGGGTCGACGAGGTCATGGTCAACCCCGTCGCCTCCGCGTATCGCGGCGTCGACCCGGCGACCGCGCCCGCCCGCGAGACGACGCTCGAGCTGCTCGCCAAGGAGCTCTTCTAGGGCGCGACGGCGAGCCGTCAATTAGGCACGACGGCGAGCCGTCAATTAGGCAGAAGCCTGATGATCGGAATCGGCCGCGTGGTGCGTTCCTGATATCCCTTGTAGCGGTTCTCGTTGCCCCGCATGTTGTTGACGACCTCCCACAACCGCGGGTAGTCCGGGTCATCCGGCGTGATGGGCTTCGCCGTGACGGCGAATCGCTTTGGGCCGACGTTGATCTCGACGTTCGGGTTGGCCTTGAGGTTGTGGTACCAACCCGGTGCCTTGGGATCGCCACCCTTCGACGCCACGACCAGATAGTCGTCACCGTCATGGGCATAGCTGAGCGAGTTGGCGCGCTTCTGGCCCGTCTTCGCTCCGACCGTGTGCAGGATCAGTTGCGACGGGCCGCCGGGGATCGTGTGTCCGATCCGGCCGCCTGAGCGCTTGTAGACGTTGTCGTGCAGCATCAGCAGCGGTTTGCCGACGTTGTTCTCGAGCCAACGGGAGATGTTCATCGCCTCAGTCTGTCACCGGAGGCCGACGCGCTAGGCGTCGATTTCCGCCAATGCCTCGCGAAGGATGCGCCCGGATTCCTCGCGGTCGGGGTCGCGGCGCAGCAGCATGCCCTTGGCGAACGACAGTTTGTCGCCGTTGCGGCGGGGGACCACGTGCAGGTGGATGTGAAACACGGATTGGAACGCGGCCTTGCCGTCGTTGATGGCGATGTTGTTGCCGTCGGCCTTGAGCTCTGAATTCCGTGCCGCCTTGGCTATCCGTTGCCCGATGCGCACCATCTCGGCGATGGTGTCCGGAGGGGTATCCGTCAGGTCGACGGTGTGCTTCTTGGGGATGACGAGGGTGTGCCCGCGGGTGAAGGGGCGGATGTCGAGGATGGCGAGATACTCGTCGTCCTCGTAGACCCGGATCGCGGGTGCCTCCCCGGCGACGATGGCGCAGAACACACATGACATGCAGGCAACGTTAGCGTGATCCCGAAACGCCGAGTGTGATCCGTTGTACGTTGACGACGTGGCAGCAGACGTCGACTTGGAGGCGTTGGGCCTGCTCGACGGCCTCGAAGGGGAGGCACGCCAGGAGCGCGCCGAACTCATCGCGTGGCTGATCGACCGGGGCTTCGACGTCGACCAGATCCGCGGGTCGGTCGCCGCCCCGATGATGCTGCCGGCGAACAGGGTGCTCGGCGACGACGGGGACTTCGTGTCGGCGCGCGAGATCTGCGAGGCAACCGGTATCGACGTGGAGCTGTTGCTGCGCCTGCAACGCGCGATCGGCCTGCCCCGCATCGAGGATCCCGACGCGGCGGTGTTGTTGCGGTCGGATGCCGAGGCGGCGGCGAGCGCGAAATTCCTCGTGGACCTGGGTATGGCATCGGAGGACATCGTCGGCGTCATGCGCGTGGTGACCGAGAGTCTCGGTCACGCTGCGGCGACGATGCGTGAGGCGGCGCTGAAGACGGTGCTGCGGCCGGGAGCCTCCGAGATCGAGGTAGCCAAGGCGTCCGAGGATCTGGCGATCAGTGCGGCCCCGATGCTCGGGCCGATGATGGACAACCTCATCCGTCTCGAACTGCGGCACACGTTCGAGGCCGAGGCCGTGAATGCCGCCGAGCGGGCGGCTGGCAGATTGCCGGGGGCTCGGCTCGTGACGGTAGCGTTCGCCGACCTTGCCGGCTTCACCAAGCTCGGTGAAGCGCTACCTGCCGAAGAGCTGGAACACGTCGCCAGCAGGCTGGCCGAAATCGCACACGACGTGGTTGCCGCACCGGTGCGGTTCGTCAAGTCGATCGGCGACGCCGTGATGCTGGTGTGCTACGAGCCCGCGCCGCTGCTGGCGGCCGTCCTCGAACTCGCCGACGCCGCGAAGGCAAATGGCTTGCCGCGCCTGCGGATTGGCCTTTCCTCCGGGTGCGCCGTCAGTCGTGCCGGCGACTGGTTCGGCAGTCCGGTCAACGTGGCGAGCCGCGTGACCGGCGCGGCGCAGCCCGGAACGGTTCTGGTCGACGAGTCCACCCATGACGCCGTCGGCAACGCCAGGGGTTTCGATTGGTCGCCGGCAGGAGCGCGGCACCTCAAGGGCGTCCGCGGCGACGTCAAGCTCTTCCGCGTGCGCCGGGCCGCGCACGACGCTTAGAGGTTCTCCTTCGCCCAGTCGGCCAGCCGGCGGTCGCGCTCTTCGGCGTCGACGTTCTCAACCCGCGTCATCACCGCCCAGCGCTGCCCGAACGGGTCGACGATCGAGGCGAACCGGTCGCCCGTCACGAACGTCTGCACGTCCTCCCGGATCGTGGCCCCGGCCTTGGCGGCGCGGGCGACGACGTCGTCCACGTCCGCGCAGTACAGCACCATCGAATGGGTGACGGACTCCTTGCGTTCGGGCGCTTCGAGCTTGTAATCGGCGTTCGGGTCGGACAGTTGCAGGCGGCCGTTGCCGAAGTCGAGTTCGGCGTGCGCGATGGTTTCGTTCGGGCCGTCCATCTTCTCGGTCAAAGTCGCGCCGAACACGGACGTGTAGAACTCGATGGCTTCTGCGGCGCCGTCGACGACCAGGAACGGGGTCAGGCTGGTGTAGCCCTCCGGAATCGGTTTCACGTTCATGTCTGCCAGTTTCGTAGGGTCATCACCATGGGCGCTTGGAAAAACGCGTCACCTCAACTCGGCGTGGTCGGCCGGGCTGCCACCACGTCGGTGTTCGACCTCGACCGGTGGGCCCCGTCCGACGACGCTGCCCGCTGGGTCGAGCACTTCTGGTCGGTCAGCTGGGATCTGCGCGGCCGCCCGCCCTTCACCAGCGCCGTCATCACCTTCCCGGTCGTCCACCTCACCCACGAATGGGGCACCGACTCGCCACGCCACGGCTATCCACTGCCGAGCACCCTGATCCAGGGCGTCGTGGAGGAGGTCTTCACCACGACGCTGTCCGAGCGCGGCGCCGTGGTCGGAGCGCGCTTCTGGCCGGGCGGATTCGCGGCCCGGTTCGACCGGGATGCGGGCGCACTGACCGGCCGCACCGTCCCCATCGACGACGACCTGTTCGGCTACCGATTGGATCTGGAGGACGACCGAGATACGGCGTCGGCGCGGATGGATGAGGCGATCGCGGCGTACCGCGGCGACGACGACCCGACCTACCGCGCGTTGACCACGCTGGTGCACCGCATCCGCGACGACGACACGCTGCACCGCGTCGAGCAGGTGATGGCGCATTCACCGTGGAGCGTGCGCACCACGCAGCGCGTGTTCCGCCGCTACGTCGGCGTTCCGGTGAAGTGGGTGCTGTGCCGCTACCGGTTGCAGCACGCCGCGTTGGAGATCGAGACCAATCCGTCGGTCGACTTCGCCGACCTCGCGGTTCGGCGGGGCTGGTACGACCAGGCGCACTTCATCAACGACTTCCGGTCGATGCTCGGCTGCACGCCGGGCGAATACGCCACCAGACACGGCTAGCTGACCCAGACTGGGCCCGTGGACCCTCGCGACCTCGCCTACACCGGTGCCGCCGAGCAGGCTCGCCTGCTCGCCTCCGGTACCGTCACCGCACCCGCACTGCTGGACGTCTACCTGGACCGCATCGCGCGACTGGACGGCGAATTGCGTTCGTACCGGGTCGTTCTCGCCGACTCCGCCCGGCGGGAGGCGGCCGAGGCGCAGCAGCGGCTCGACGCGGGGGAGCGGCTGCCGCTGCTCGGCGTGCCGATCGCGATCAAGGACGACGTCGACGTCGCGGGTGAGGTGACCACCTACGGCAGCAGCGCGCACGGCCCGGCCCGCACGGCCGACGCCGAGGTGGTGCGACGGTTGCGCGCGGCCGGCGCGGTGATCGTCGGCAAGACCTGCGTGCCCGAGCTGATGCTCTGGCCGTTCACCGAGACCGTCACCTTCGGCGCGACCCGCAACCCGTGGAACACCGACTTCGCGCCGGGCGGCAGCAGCGGCGGCAGCGCGGCCGCCGTGGCCGCGGGCCTGGCCGCGCTGGCATTGGGCTCCGACGGCATGGGGTCCATCCGGATCCCGTCGACGTGGTGTGGGCTGTTCGGCATCAAGCCGCAACGCGACCGGGTGCCCCTGGCGCCGCACGACGGGGCGTGGTGCGGCCTCAGCGTCAACGGACCGATCGCGCGGACCGTCGCCGACGCGGCGCTGTTCCTCGACGTGACGGCGACGCAGGCGCCGGAGGATGGTTTCGCCGCGGCGGCGGCACGCGCACCGGGTCGGCTGCGAATTGCCTTGAGTGCCAAGGTTCCTCCGCCGCTGACGGCGTGGGTCGGCAGGGCGCAACGCACCGCGCTCGACGACGCAGGGGCGCTACTGCGCGACCTCGGCCACGACGTGGTCCGCCGCGATCCCGACTATCCGCCCAGCGCGGTGTACGGCCAGGGACTGCCGCGCTACTTCCGCGGCGTGCACGACGACGCGAAGGCGCTGCCGCGGCCGGAGCGGCTCGATCGTCGCACCCGTGCGTTCGCGCGGATCGGCGGACTGGTGTCGGAGCGGCGGGTGGCGTCGATGGCGGCCGCCGAGGGGGACGTGACTGCCCGAATCAACGCGATCTTCGACGACGTCGACGTGCTGATTACGCCGGGCACGGCGATGGGGCCGTCGCGGGTGGGCGCGTATCAACGTCGCGGCGCCGTCTCGACGTTGGCGATGGTGGCCGGCCGCGTGCCGTTCCAAGCCCTGTTCAACGTGACGGGACAGCCCGCCGCGGTGGTGCCGTGGGGGTTGGACGGCAACGGCATTCCGACGTCGATTCAACTCGTCGGCCGACCGTTCGACGAGGCGACGCTGCTGTCACTCGCCGCGCAGATCGAGGCGGCGCGACCGTGGGCGCACCGCCGGCCGCCCCTGTCATGAAGCCTGTGAACTAGGTGAGTGCCCCGACGACGTCGGGCTTCATGGCGAGGAGTTGCGCGCCCCAGTAGCCCCAGCTGTGCGTGCCGGTCGGCGGGAAGTTGAACGTCGCGTTCGACCCGCCTGCCCCGAGATAGGCGGCCTGGAAGTTGAGGTTGGACTTGAGCGTGAAGTTCTCGAGGAACTGCTGCGGAATGCCGCTCGTCGCGCCCTCCAACTCGCCGGGAGTTCCGCTGCCGCAATAGATCCAGAGCCGGGTGCCGTTGGAAACCAAGCTGCCCACGTTCACCGTCGGGTCGTTGCGCACCCATGCCGGATCGCCAGGCGGACCCCACATGGCACCGGCGTTGAAGCCACCCGAATCGTTCATCGCGAGGCCGACCAGCGGCGGCCAGAACGGATCGGACAGGTTCAGAAAGCCGGATAGTGAACCGGCGTAACTGAACTGGTTCGGGTGGTACGCGGCGAAGATCAACGCCGACGAGCCACCCATCGACAGGCCCACTACGGCGTTGCCGCTTCGCGAGATGCCCTTGTTGCTCGCCAGCCACGCGGGCAGCTCGCTGGTCAGAAACGTCTCCCACTTGTACGTCTGTGTGGTGCCGTTGCCGACGGCCGGCTCGTACCAGTCGGTGTAGAAACTCGACATGCCGCCGACGGGCATTACCAGTGACACCCCGGATTGGTAGTACCACTCGAAGGCTTGGGTGTTGATGTCCCACCCATTGAGGTCGTCCTGCGCCCGCAGGCCGTCCAACAGGTAGATGGCGTGGGGGCCACCGCCCTGGAATTCGATGCGGACGTTGCGGCCCATCGACGGGGACGGCACGTCCAGGTATTCGACGGGAAGGCCGGGTCGGGAGAATGCGTGCGCGGTACCCGCGCCACCGGTGACGACCGTCAGGCCGGCCACCACAACGAGCGCCAGGCCAATGCCCAGCGTCTTTCCGAGAATCCTGGGAATCACCCAAGTGCCGGTACCCACCCCGAACCGCTTGAAACCACCAAGATCAGAATTGGTTTTTCAGCCGACTTCACGCCACTGGGCGAGCTTGTCGGCGAACGTCATCGGCAGCGCGCCGCTAGTCGACGGAAGTCGGACGGTCGGCAACGGCGTGTCGACGTGGCGCTCGAACAGCTGATGTGCCGTCAACCCATTGACGAACACCCGCTCAATTCCGGGGTGAGCCATGAACAGCGGCCCGAAGTCGTTTACCACCAACGTCTTTCGGTCGATCTTGACGTCCATGCTGCCGACCCGCCTGCAGCTGTGCACGACGTCCCACAACGCCACCCCGTGACGCGTCACCGACTCGATCCGCTGCTCGTAGGTCGCGTCGGGGTCAAAGCCGAACACAGTGCCCAGCAGACGCCAGAACTGGTTGCCCCGGTTGGCGTAGTACTGGCCGGAAGCCAGTGACCGCTCGCTCGGGAACGAACCGAGGATCAACACCCGTGCGCCGTCGGCGACGACGGGTGCCAGTCCTTCACGTAGCGGCTCGGTCACGGTCCGAGGATAGATGCGCGACACTATCCGGCATGGCACTCTTCGGAAGCTCTGACGACGATCTGGCGCGCCGAGTCGAACAACTCGAGCAGCGGGTCGTGGCGCTCGAACGCGCCCTGGCACACGCGGGCATCGAACGGGCCGTGCCGCGGCCCGCCGGCGAGTTCAGCGACGGGTGGATCAGCGACGAGGTACGCAGCCTCGCCGCCAGCGGCAAGAAGATCGAAGCCATCAAGGTGCTGCGCGAACAGACCGGCCTGGGCCTCAAGGAGTCCAAGGACGCCGTCGAGCGGCTGTGAATCCTACGATGCGTGCACGCTCGGTCGCGCTCAACGCAACCGAGCGTGCACACGTCGCGCCGTTAGCTGAGGTGGTGTACCTCCTGCAGGCCGTACACGGGCGTCGGAATTCCCGCGTGGCGGGCCTTGAGTTGCAGTGCCAGATACAGCGAGTAGTGCCGTGACTGGTGCAGGTTGCCGCCGTGGAACCAGAGGTTGTCCTGCTGGGTGGGCTTCCACATGTTGCGCTGCTCGCCCTCCCACGGCCCGGGATCCTTGGCGGTGCCCGAGCCCAGCCCCCAGACCTTGCCGACCTTGTCGGCGACGTCCTGGCCGATGAGGTCGGCCGCCCAGCCGTTCATCGAGCCGTACCCGGTGGCGTACACCACGACGTCGGCGGGCAGCACCGTCCCGTCGGCCAGTACCACCGCGTCTTCGGTCAGGTGGTCGACCTGTCCGTGGGCCAGCTTGATGGTGCCGTCGGCAACCAGGTCGGAGGCGCCGACGTCGATGTAGTAGCCCGACCCGCGGCGCAGGTACTTCATGAACAGCCCGGAGCCGTCGTCGCCCCAGTCCAGGTCGAATCCGGCGGCGGCCAGGCGGTCGTAGAAGTCCTTGTCCCGCTCGCGGATTGCGTCATAGATGGGGATCTGGAACTCGTGCAAGATGCGGTACGGCAGCGACGCGAACGTCAGGTCGGCCTTCTCGGTCGTCATGCCGGCGGCCACCGCCCGCTCCGAGTAGAGGTCGCCGAGACCGAGTTCCATCAACGAGTCGGACTTCACGATGTGCGTCGAGGACCGCTGCACCATCGTCGTGTCGACGGCGTTCTCCACCAACGCCTTGCAGATGTCGTGCGCGGAGTTGTTGGAGCCGATCACCACCGCGCGCTTGCCGACGTAGCGGTCCGGACCCGGGTGGGCGCTGGAGTGGTGCTGGTCACCACGGAACACGTCCTGGCCGGGAAGCGTTGGCACGCTGGGCTTGCCGGACATCCCGGTCGCCAGCACCAGATGCGCGGGCCGCAGCGTCACCCGTTCGCCGTCCCGGTCCACCTCGACGGTCCACCGCTGCTCGGCGTCGTCGAAGGACGCCGACAGGCAGGTGGTCTTCGACCAGTACGGCACCTCCATCACCCGCGTGTAGAACTCGAGCCAGTCACCGATCTTGTCCTTGGGCGCGAACACCGGCCAGTTCGGTGGGAACGGCAGGTACGGCAGGTGGTCGTACCACACCGGGTCGTGCAGGCAGAGCGACTTGTACCGGTTGCGCCACTGGTCGCCGGGCCGTTCGTGCTTGTCGAGGACGATGGCCGGCACGCCGAGCTGGCGCATCCGCGCACCGAGCGCGATGCCGCCCTGGCCACCGCCGACGATCAGGACGAAGGGCTGCTCCGAATAGCCCAGTGACGCCTCTTCGGCGAGCCGCTTCTCGGCCCACGACCGGGTGTCGGGGTCGCTGCCGTGCACGGCGCCTAGGACGCGCGACGCACCCTTGCGCTCCTCGTGGCCCTTGAGTTCCTGCATCGCGGTCAACAACGTCCACGCCTGATCGTCCTTGAGCCGCAGGTGCCCGGTGCCCCGCCCCACCGCGGTCTCGAATTCGATGAAGGCGGACACGACGCCGTCGCCGTCGTCGGTTGCGGCCTCGCGGGTCCGGAAGCCGGCGGGGTCGGTGGCGGCCAGTCGCGCCGTCAGCATGTCGGCGATGCCGTCGCGGCCCTCGACGGTCTTGATGTTCCAGGTGAACGCGACCAGGTCGCGCCAGAAGGAGTCGACGGCGAACTTGCCGACGACCCGATCGATGTCGCGGGTGGCCAGTGCGAGCTCGAAGTCGGCCAGCCACGCGTCGATGCGGTCCTGGGGAGATCTGGTGGCGGCTGGAGGGGCATCAACGGTCTGAGTCATGTGAGCCACAACACACCATCTGCCGCACCCTCACAAGGGTTGCAACCTGGTGCAACTCTTCCGCTTGTGTGCCAGCTCACATAGAAACAGCGACATGAAAGCAGCTGTGTACTACGGACCGAACAAGCTCGAGGTCGCCGACGTGCCCGAACCGCAACCCACCGCGGGCACCGTCCAGGTGAAGGTGGGGTTCAACGGCATTTGCGGCACTGACCTGCACGAGTACTACGCGGGGCCGATCTTCGTGCCCACCGAGCCGCACCCGCTGACCGGTCAGCAGATGCCGCTGGTGATGGGACACGAGTTCTCCGGCGTCGTCACCGCCGTAGGCGAGGGGGTCACCGGCTACGCCGAGGGCGATCGGGTGGCGATCGAGCCGATCTACCGGTGCGGGCACTGCGGCCCCTGCCAGGCGGGCAACTACAACATCTGCGCCCAGATCGGCTTCCACGGACTCATGTCCGACGGCGGCATGGCCGAGTACACCGTCGTGCCGACCAACATGCTGCACCGGTTGCCCGACAACGTCTCGCTCGAACTCGGCGCGCTGGTCGAACCGATGTCGGTGGCGTATCACGCGGCGACGCTCGGTGAGCCCCAACGGGGCGGGACGGCCATGGTGTTCGGCGCAGGCCCCATCGGTATCGGGCTGTGGTTTGCGTTGCGTGGCAAGGGCGTCGACGACGTCTTCGTCGTCGAGCCGTCGGCCACCCGGCGCGCGGCCATCGAGGCGCTCGGCGCCACCACCCTGGACCCCGGCGGCGTCGACGTCGCCGCGTTCATCGCCGACCACACCAGGGGCAGCGGTGCCGACGCCGTCTATGACGCGGCCGGCGTGGCGCCTGCGGTGGCGACGGCCCTGGCGTGCGTCGGTGCGCGTCGGCCCATGGTCAGCGTCGCCATCTACGAGAAGCCGTTGACCACACCGCTGCTCAACCTCGTCATGAACGAATCCCGCATCCAGGGCTCGCTGTGCTACACGTCGGCCGACTTCGAAGCGGTGATCGGCCTGATGGCCAACGGCGTGTACGACACCACCGGCTGGGTGACGGCGATCGGCATCGACGACGTCGTCGACGAGGGGTTCGAGGCATTGCACGCGGGCACCAAGATGAAGGTCCTGGTCGACCCGTCCAAATGACTGAAAGGCGCAGGGAAATGACAAGATTCATGCAACCACCGCTCATCGACAAGGTGGCCTTGGTCACCGGGGCGGGCCGCGGCATCGGCCGCGGTATCGCGCTCGAACTGGCCCGCCAGGGCGCCGACGTGGCGCTCGTCGACGTCACCGCCGACGGGATCGCCTCGGTAGCCGACGAAGTGGCCGAAATCGGCTCGAAGGCAACCACCTTCGTGGCCGACGTTAGCGACCGTGCCGCAGTGTTCGCCGCGGTCGACCACGCCGCATCGGCGCTCGGCGGCTTCGACGTCATGGTGAACAACGCAGGCATCGCGCTGGTGGGCCCGATCGATGAGGTGACCGCGCAGGAGCTGTCCCGGCTGTGGGCCATCAACGTCGACGGCGTGCTGTGGGGAATCCAGGCGGCGGTCGCGAAGTTCAAGGCGCGAGGCACGCCGGGCAAGATCATAAATGCGTCGTCGATCGCGGGGCACGAGGGGTTCGCGATGCTCGGTCCGTACAGCGCGACCAAGTTCGCGGTTCGGGCGCTGACCCAGGCCGCGGCCAAGGAGCACGCAGTCGACGGGATCACGGTGAACGCCTACTGCCCGGGCGTGGTGGGCACCGACATGTGGGTGGAGATCGACAAGCGGTTCGCCGAGCTCACCGGTGCGGCGGTGGGCGAGACGTTCGAGAAGTTCTCCGCCACCATCGCGCTCGGACGCTCCGAGACCCCCGACGACGTCGCGGGCTTCGTGGCGTACCTGGCCGGTCCCGGAGCCGACTACATGACCGGTCAGGCCGGGCTGATCGACGGCGGCATGGTGTACCGGTGATGGAGCGACCCGTACCCGGCGTGACTGATCGTGTGACGTAGCGCACAATCGACATCGATGGCCAACTCATCGGCGATACCAGAGCCTGCCGTCGCGGCCGGTGACGACCCGCGCAGCTACGCCATGCTGCTGTCCGAGGTCTACGACGCGACGATGGCGGGCACCCGCGGCCCCGCACGGCCGAGGGACGTCATCGCCGATTCGTGGAACAGATTGTTGGGCAAGGGCATCGACCCCGATCGGCATTCACCGCCGGACGTCGACACCGGCGGCGTCGACGTCTTGCGGCAGACCTCCGGTTTGTTCGCCGTGCTGGACGACGTGTCGCGCGGGCTCGAGTCGGTGATCGAGGGCGGCGACAACATCCTGGTCGTGGCAGACGCGCGAGGCCGGGTGCTGTGGCGGTACGGCTCGTCGCGGGTGCTGAACAACGCCGACCGGCTCGGCTTCGTGGAAGGTGCCACGTGGAGTGAGAACGCCGTCGGCACCAATGCGATCGGCACCGCCCTGGTGTCGCACCGCGCCGTCCAGGTGTTCTCCGCCGAGCACTTCCTGCGCAGCCACCACCCGTGGACGTGCGCGGGCGCGCCGATCCGGGATCCGCGGACCGGCCAGGTGGTCGGCGTCGTCGACGTCTCCGGTCCCGCAGCCACGGTGCACCCCACGACGATCGCGCTGGTGGACCTGGTCGCCCGGCTGGCGGAATCGCAGCTGCGTGAGGTGCACGACCGCACGCTCAACCGCCTGCGCATGGTGGCCGCGCCCATCCTCGCGCGCGTCGGCAGACCCGCCCTGGCGGTGGATCAGCACGGCTGGGTGGCCGCGGTGGATTCGTTGCCACCGCACAATCGGATTCTGTTGCCGGACAACGGTGTTCCTGGCCGCACCTGGATCCCTTCGCTCGGCGCGTGCGACGTCGAATCCCTGCCGGGCGGCTGGCTGGTGCGCTTGGCCGATGAGGTTGGGGAGGGGCCCGAAGCGTCGCGGATCACCCTCGATCTGCGCGACGGCGCGGCACCGAGCCTCGAGTTGGTTGGGCAGTTCGGCCGCTGGCGGCGCGACATGTCGCCGCGGCATGCCGAGATCTTGCACGTGCTGGCGACCCACCGGCAGGGCCGCTCGGCGACCGAGTTGGCCGACGACCTCTACGGCGACCGCTCGCGCGTGGTCACCGTGCGCGCCGAGATGTCGCGGCTGCGCAGGCAGTTCGTCGGATTGGTGCTTGGCAGGCCCTACCGGTTCCCGGAGTCGGCCGTCGTCGACGTCCGGTATCCCGCCGACATGACCACGTTCCTGGCGTCGTCGACGGCGCCGGCTATCCGCGCGGTACGCGGTATACGTTGACCCGGTGCCCGAACACGTAGACGTCGAAGCGTCCGG
Source organism: Mycobacterium sp. URHB0044 (assembly GCF_000620625.1). Lineage (GTDB taxonomy): Bacteria > Actinomycetota > Actinomycetes > Mycobacteriales > Mycobacteriaceae > Mycobacterium. The sequence continues at coordinate 118,662 of NZ_JIAW01000013.1, forward strand.
TCTGCTCGACGGACTGGATGGCGACGCGCGCGAGGAACGCGTCGAGCTGATCGAGTGGCTGCTCGCGCAGGATTTCACCGTCGAGCAGATCCGGGATTCGTTCTCTCCCATACTGCTTGCGCCGCGGCGCATCCTCGGTGACGACGGGACCCTGGTGTCTGCCCGCGAGATCAGCGAGAAGACGGGCATCGACATCGAGCTGCTGCAGCGGCTGCAGACGGCCACCGGGCTGCCGAGGGTGGAGGATCCCGACGAGGCCGTCCTCCTGCGCGTGGACGGGGACGCGTTCGCCTATGCCAAGAAGTTCCTCGAACTCGGGATCAGTGCCGATCAGATCGTGCTCGTCATCCAGGTGCTCGCAGAAGGCCTGACCCGCGCCGCCGACGTCATGCGGTACGCCGGGTTGGCGGCCATTCTGGAGCCCACTGCCAGCGAACTCGACACGGCGAAGGCCGTCGAGGCGCTGATTCGGGACGTGGCACCGCTGCTCGGCCCGCTGATCCAGGACATGCTGCGCCTGCAGCTATTGCACGTGATGGATACCGAGGCGGTCACCACCACGGAACGCGCCGAGGGACTGCACCTGCCCGGTGCGCGTCTGGTGACGATCGGGTTCGCCGATCTGGTCGGGTTCACCCGGCTCGGCGAGGCGGTGCCGCCGGAGGATCTGGAGCAGCTCGCGCAGCGACTGGTGAACATGGCGCGTGAGGTCGCCGTCCCGCCCGTGCGCTACATCAAGAGCATCGGCGACGAGGTGATGCTGGTCAGCGCCGATCCCGTGGCGATGCTCGACGCGATGCTCGACCTGGTCGACGCCACCGAGACCGACGACGACTTCCCCCGCGTGCGGGTGGGCGTGGCGACCGGCATGGCGGTCAGCCGCGCCGGTGATTGGTTCGGCAGTCCCGTCAACCTCGCGAGCCGGATCACCGGAACCGCACGGCCCGGCACGATCCTCGTCTCGGAGCCGACGCGGGACGCAACCGCGGACGTGGACCGGTTCGCCTGGTCGTTCGCCGGCGCCCGGCGTCTGAAGGGCATCAGGGACGACGTGAAGGTGTTCCGGGCGCGGCGGGAGTCTCACTGACTCCTAGCTGTCGACACTGCTGTGAGATCGCGAAAACTCGCGAAAACGCGATCTCACCGCAGTCTCGAGCGGTTGGGCGGTGCGGGGGCGGCCGTCAGCCAGTCGGCTTCTAGGCTGGTGTCGAGCGAGCGTGACGTTGGGGCCTCTCGGGTCTGCGGCGAAACGCCCGCGCGACGATCGGAGAGTGCATGGCAAGCAAGAGAACTGAGGGCCGCATCGCGGCTTTCCTTGCCGCGCGGCCGTTTACGCGAGCGGAAGTGTTCACGGATCCGGGTCCGGTGCCCAGTATGCCGGGTGTCCAAGGCTGGTGGTTTCGCTCGATACCCGGAAACATCGACATCTCGGGCTGCCAGGAGCGCGACGGGCTGACGCTGCTCTACGTCGGGATCAGCCCGACGGCGCCGCCCAAGAGCGGCAAGCCTCCGAGCACCCAGGATCTGCGCAAGCGCATCCGCTATCACTTCGGCGGCGGCAAGGCGGACGCCGAGGGTTCGACGCTCCGCAAGACGCTCGGCGTGCTGCTTGGCGACGAGCTCGGCTTCAAACTGCGCCGCATCGGCGCCGGCGACCGACGCACGTTCGCCGGGGGTGAGGCCGTGCTCAACCAGTGGATGGCCGAGAACGCCCTGGTGTCGTGGCTGGTCCACCCCGAGCCGTGGTTGATCGAGGACGAACTGATCGCCGCTCTCGACCTCCCGCTCAACGTGCAGACCAGCAACAAGCACAACGCGTTCTACCCCGAGTTGACGCGGCTGCGTCGCGAAGCCGCGGTTGGCGCGAACAAGCTGCGCATCCTCAAGGAGTGGTGAACCCCGGACTCGCCGTCACTGCGTGGGGATCTGGATGCCCTCCGAGGGCTGGACGATGACGAAGCCCTGGCCGTAGAACGACACCTGCAGCGCCTCACCCGAACCGCGACCGATCAGCGCGCCCGCCTTGAAGCTCGTCTTCAGCTGCGTCTGCAGGTTCGCCGACCACGCCACCACCGCGTTGGTGTCGGCGAACGTCGGCGCCTCACCGGCGTTGAGCACCACCGGCGGGCCGTCGGTGGTCAGCGCCACCCACCCGGTCCCGCGCAGGGTCGTGTTGAACAGGCCGCCCGTCGCGATGCTGCCGCCCTTCACCCGCTCGATGTTCCAGTCGAGGCTCGTCGAGAACGCGAGCACGTTCTTGCCGCTGATCGACAGGCTGGAATTGTTCAGGTTCAACACGTGCACGTCGAACGCCCGCTCGGCGAGGAACACGTCGCCCTGGCCCTGACAGCGCATCAGCGGCAGGCCTTCACCCGTGAGTGCCTTCTTGATGAACTTGGACGCCCCGCCGCCCTCGAAGGCGAAGTCGACGTTGCCCTGATAGGCGACCATCGAGCCCTGCCGCGCCATGAACGGCTCGCCGAGCCGCACGCGGAGCAGCTTGGAGTTCTGGTTCGCGATCGGCTTCGCTTCCTTCTCGCTGAAGCGGCCGTCGATGAGATCACCGGTGATGCCGGAGAAACCGTCGCCGGAGGGCTGCCCGACCGGAGCCGCCTGCGCCGCGGACGGCTGCCCGGCAGGATCCGCATGACGCCCGCCACCCTGTGGCGGTGCCCCACCCATGGGTGCCGTTCCGGTCCGGCCTTGATGGGAAACCTGGTCTGTCCAACTCTGTCCGTCCCACCACCGGTATTCGTAGCGGCCTTCGGGGTCGGCCTGCCAGCTGCCTGCTCCAGGTCCAGTCACCGTTCGCTCCTCGGGTCGGGTGCGGCACAGCTTTCACGCCGCAGCTTCAGAAACCCTATGGCAACGGCATGAACGCCCATGTCGTGATCGTCCGGAGCGAGGCATGAACTGGCATCCTTGGCAGATGGCAGATGAAATCGACCGGGTGCGGGCCAAGAGCGCGCTTGCGGTCATCAAGCAGCACCCCGGCATGGTGCTGTTCCTCGCGTCACCGGGCATCGTCGCCTTGGGCGTCGTGTGGTTTCTGGTCGGTCCGGGCTGGGCGGCGATCCTGCTGGTTGCGCTCGTCCTGGCTGGTGGAGCGGCACTTCTCCGCAAGCGATAGGGGGCGACGAGTTCGCCCGCGGCGAAAGTCGGTCTGTTACCGCTGCAACGGTGTAATCATGTAATCATGAGACAACATCATCACAGTGGCCGACGTCCCGGACGTTCCGGCGGTTGGCAACAGTCACAGCAGCCCGACGCGGGCGACGCAGCCGAGTGGATCTCCGGTCGGCTTCCCGAAGGCTGGTTCACCGGCGACCCGGAGGTCGTCGTCGACCGCGAGGAAATCACCGTCGTCGGCCGGCTTCCCGAGCCCGACGGCGAGGAAAGCGAAGCCCGCGCCTCCGGGCGCGCGGCCCGCTTCCGTGAGGACACCCGCTCGGAGCGGATGCGCATCGCCGACGAAGCCGAAGCCCGCTATGGGCGCAAGGTCGCCTGGGGCGTCGAGGTCGGCACCGCCGAATCCCCGGAGCGCATCCTCTTCACCCACATCGCGGTACCGGTGATGACCCGGCTCAAGCAGCCGGAACGCCAGGTACTGGACACGCTGGTCGATGCAGGCGTGGCGCGGTCACGCTCCGACGCACTCGCCTGGTCTGTCCGGCTGGTCGGTGAGCACGCCGACGAGTGGTTGACGAAGCTGCGCGACGCCATGTCGACGGTCGAGGATCTGCGCGCCGAGGGGCCGGAGCTCTAACCAGCCCCCACCCGCTCGAGGCCGACGTAGGACGAGCTGAGCGTCGAGGTCTGCGACAACGGGTCGATCGACTCACCGTCGACCAGGAGGTTGCGGTTGACGCCGTAGGACTGGGGCGCATCGCCGCCGCGCGGGTCGAAGATCCGGGAACCCCAGCCGTGGTCGATCACCACCAGCCCGCGGCGTAGTCGCTCGGACAGCGTGGCATCGAGTTCGACCTCGCCGACCGAGGAGAACACCCGCACCCGGTCGCCGTCGCCGATGCCAAGGTCGGCGGCGTCGACCGGGTTGATCAGCACCTCGTTGCGCTTGCCCGCGGGGTGCAGACCCGGCAGCTCGTTGAGCCACGAGTTCATCGAATGTCGGTGTCGCTGGTTGCCGAGTTGAAACGGATACCGTTGCGGCGCAATGGGTGCGGTGGAATCGAGCAGCTCTCGTGTGCGTGCCACGAACTCCGGCGGCGCGACGTGCACGCGTTTGTCGTCGGTGCGCAGTGCGTCCTTGAAGTGGCCGAACTCGCGAGGGCCCAGCACCAGGCCGTGCGGGTTCCTCGTCAGGTCGCGCCATGCGAGCCTGCGGCCGTTGATCTTTCGTGACGTCGCGATCACCAGTCGATCGATCCAATGCGGGCCGAAGGCCAGGCCCGGCCTGCGGGTGAGCGTTGCGACTTTGCGCGAGGCCGTGATGAAGCCGTTGAGCCCCCTGGCGCGGAAGAGCGGGCGTCGCATGGCGATGGCGAGGTCGGTCCAGATCCGCCATTCCTCGCGGGCCCCTGGCGGCGGGTCGACGGCCTTGACCCCGTACTGCACGAACGGCTCGTCGTGCATGCTGCTGGTGAAGGCGGGCAGGTCGTTGCGTTCCAGCCAGTGCACGGCGGGCAGCAGCCAGTGCGCGTGCCGGTGGCTCTCCCGCTGGACGATGTCGATGGCCACCAGAAGGTCCAAGTCGGCAAGTGCCGCATCGAGTTTCGCCCCGTCGGGCCCGGACACGACGGGGTTGCCACAGTTGATCACCATCGCCCGGATCTGACCGCGCCCGGGGGTGGTGATCTCGTCGGGCAGTTCACTGAGCCCGTGCGCGCCGACCACCATCTCCCGCCCTCGCAGCCTGCTGCGGTGCGGCTCGGTCTTGACCATGTCGACCATGCGCAGCGCATCGACGTAACCACGTTCGAACCGCCGTCCGCCGGGCCGGTCCATGCGTCCGGTGATCACGTTCAGCACGTGACCGAGCCACTCGGCGACGGTGCCCGCCTCGTGCAGCGAGACACCGGTCCTGGTGACGACCATCGCCCCGCGTGCGGTGGCGAAACCCCGTGCTACCCGCTCGATGTCGTCCCGTCGCACCTCGCAGCGGGCGGCCAGGTCGTCGAGGTCGGTGTCGGCGACCAGCGCGCGGAGTTCGGGCACTCCGGTGGCCAGGTCGCGACAGTCCTCGGCGTGTTCGAGTCCCTCGTCGAGGATGACCTTCGTCATCGCCAGCAGCAGCGCCCAATCCTGCCCCGGCCGCACGGCGAGGTGCACGTCGGCCTTCACCGCGGTCTCGGTGCGGACCGGGTCGACGACCACGATGGTCGCGCCGGCCTTCTGGCGCTCCAGCGCACGCCGCCAGCCGCCGGGCACGGATTCCAGCCAGTTCCAGGCGCTGACCGCCGGGTTCGTTCCGACCAGCAGGAAGTAGTCGCACTGGTCGACGTCGGACACCGGCGACATGAGCTGTGAGCCGTACATCGCCGAGGCCACGACGTGCATGGCGTTCTGGTCGACCGAGCCGACGAAGTAGCGGCTGTGCGTGCCGATGGCGTCCAGCCACCCGTTCATGAAGATGATGTTCGACGACGAGAAACCCGACGGGTTGCCGTAGTAGACGCCTATCGCGTCGGGACCGTCGGCGTCGATCAGCCGGTTCATCCGCGCGGCAATGTCGGCGATGGCCTCGTCCCAGCTGGCCTCGACATACGAATCGCCAACGCGCCGCATCGGATTCAGAATCCGGCGTGGATGTTCGACGAGCTGGTTGGCGGTGCGTCCCTTCGCGCAGAAGTCCTGCCAGCTGTGCGGGTTCTGCTTGTCGGCCGAGATCTTGGTGATCGTGTTGCCCTGCACCGTCACGTCGATCCCGCAGGCTGCCAGGCAGTACCGGCAGAACGTGTGCACGGTGCCAGTACTCATGCGGTCATCCTGCCCGAACCGGCGGCACACCACGGGCGATTCGCATTGAGCGCACCGCTCACACCTGCGTCATCGACCAGTACTCACCGCGTCGGGCCAGCAGCTCGTCGTGGCTGCCGCGCTCCACGATGCGGCCGGCCTCCATCACCAGGATGACGTCGGCGTCGCGGATCGTCGAAAGTCGGTGCGCGATGATGAAACTGGTGCGGTCACGGCGCAGCTCGGCGGTGGCCTGCTGGATCAGGAGCTCGGTGCGGGTGTCGACCGAGCTGGTCGCTTCATCGAGGACGAGCAGCTGCGGTCGGGCCAGGATCGCCCTGGCGATGGTGATCAACTGCTTCTCACCGGCGCTGACGTTGCCGCCGTCGTCGGTCACCACGGTGTCGTAGCCGTTGGGGAGCATGTGCACGAACCGGTCGACGTGCGCGGCCTTGGCGGCGTCGATCACCTCGGCCTCGGTCGCGTCCGGCCGGCCATAGGCGATGTTGTCGTAGATGGTGCCGGCGAACAACCACGTGTCCTGCAGCACCATGCCGATCCGCGACCGCAGGTCGTGGCGGGTCAGCTCCGTGATGTCGACGTCGTCGACGAGGATCCGGCCCGAATCCACTTCGTAGAACCGCATCAGCAGGTTGACCAGGGTGGTCTTGCCCGCGCCGGTCGGGCCGACGATCGCGACGGTGCTGCCCGGCTCGGCGACCAGCGAGAGGTCTTCGATCACGGGAGTGCCGGGCCGGTAGCCGAAGTGGACGTGGTCGAACTCCACGCGGCCTGCGCCCTTGACGTCCACGCGTGCGGGCGTGGGCGATTCCGGCTGTTGCTCGTCGGCGTCCAGGAGGTCGAAGACCCGCTCCGCGCTGGCGATCCCGGACTGCAGGGTGTTGTACATCGCTGCCATCTGGGTGAGGGGCTGGTTGAACTGGCGCACGTACTGAATGAACGCCTGGATGCTGCCCAGAGTGATCTGGCCCGTCGCAACCTGGATGCCGCCGACGACGGCGACGGCCACGTAACTGAGGTTCCCGATGAAATTGGTGGCAGGCGACACCAGCCCCGACAAGAACTGCGCGCCGAAGCTGGCCTGATAGACGTCGTCGTTGAGCTCCCGGAACTTCTCCTCGGCGATGGCGCGGTGCCCGAACGTCTTGACCACGGTGAAACCGCTGTAGGTCTCTTCGATGTGCGCGTTGAGCCTGCCGGTGTTGCGCCACTGCGCGACGAACAGGCGCTGTGAGCGTCGCGCGATCGTCCGCGTCGCGAGCAACGACAGCGGCACGGTGAGCACGGTGATCAGCGTCAGCAGCGGCGAGATCGTCAACATAGCCACCAGTACGGCGATCAGCGTCAGCACCGAGGTGAGCAGCTGGGCGATCGTCATCGACAGCGACGATTGGATGTTGTCGACGTCGTTGGTGACGCGACTGAGCACTTCGCCACGCTGCCGGGAGTCGAAGTAGGACAACGGCATCCGATGGACTTTGTCTTCGACGTCGGAGCGCAGCTTCACCATGGTGCGCTGGACGACGACGTTGAGCAACCGGGCCTGCATCCAAACGAACAGCGCGGCAATGAGATAGAGGCCGAGCGCCAGAAGCAGGGTGCGGCCGACGGCCCCGAAGTCGACCCCTCGGCCGGGCACGACGTTCATCCCGGACAGCAGGTCGGCGAACGTCGTATCGCCGCGCGCCCTGGCCGCAGCGATGGCCTGCTCCTTGGTGAGTCCCGCGGGCAGTCCCCGGCCGATCACGCCGTTGAACAGCAGGTCGGTGGCGTGGCCAAGGATGCGCGGACCGACCACGCCGATCGCGATGCCGGCGACACCGAGCAGCAGCACCGTGACCGTCATCGCCCGTTGGGGCGTCAGCCGTTTCAGCAGCCGGATCGCCGAGCCCTTGAAGTCGCGGGACCGCTGCGTCGGCGGCTGCGCGCCGCCACGCATCGGGCGACCCATCGGCCCGGTCACGAGGCGCCAACGGACTGCGAGTCGGCGAACTCGGCGTAGATGGGGCAGTCGACGAGCAGTTCGTCGTGCGTGCCGGTGCCCACCACCGCGCCGTCGTCGACGACCACCACCTGATCGGCTTCGATGACGGTCGAAATGCGTTGCGAGACGATGATTACCGTCGCCTCCGCCGAGACCTCGCGCAATGCGGCGCGCACGCGGGCATCGGTGTGCACGTCGAGCGCGGAGAACGCGTCGTCGAACAGATAGATGGCCGGTCGGCGAATCACCGCACGGGCGATGGCAAGTCGCTGGCGCTGGCCGCCGGAGAAGTTGATGCCTCCCTGGGCGACCGGCATGGCCAGACCGTCGGGGTGTGCGGACACGAAGCCGTCGGCGGCTGCCACCCGCAGCGCCTCCCACATCTGCTCCTCGGTCGCGTCCGCCCTTCCGTAGCGCAGGTTCTGTTCCACGGTGCCGGAGAACAGGTAGCCGCGTTGGGGCACGAGGCCGATGGACGACCACAGGCGTTCGATGTCGTGGTCGCGGACGTCGACGCCGTCGATGGTCACCGCGCCGTCGGTCACGTCGTACAACCGGCAGATCAGTGAGATCAGAGTCGACTTTCCCGACCCGGTCGAGCCGACCACCGCGGTCGTGGTGCCGGGACGCGCCGTGAACGAAACATCTTGCAGCACCGGGCGATCCGCACCCGGATAGCGGAATGTCGCTGCCTTCAGCGCGATCTCGCCGGTGGCCGTTGCGGGTCGAACGGGATGCTGGGGACTGGTGATTGCCGGGGAGGTGGACAGCACCTCGGTGATGCGTTCGGCGCACACCGACGCGCGCGGCAGCAGCACCAGGATGATGGTCACCAGCAGCACGGCCATCAGGATCTGCATGAAGTAGGACAGGAACGCGATCAGTGAACCCACCTGCATCTGACCCGCGTCGATCGCCTTGCCGCCGAACCAGATCAGCGCGACGCTGGAGACGTTGATGACGAGCGTGGTGACCGGCAGCATCAACGCCTGCCACCGGCCGACCGACAGTGCCGTGTCCGACAACGCCTGGCTGGCCTGCGCGAAGCGGGCCCGCTCGAGGGGCTCGCGCGCGAATGCACGGATCACCCGGATGCCCGACAACTGTTCGCGCATCACCCGATTGATGCCGTCGATGAGTCGCTGCATGGCACGGAAGAGCGGCAGCAGATGTCCCACGATCCAGTAGTTCGCCAATCCGAGCACCGGGACGCTGACCACCAGCAGCCACGACAGCCGGGCATTCTGATGCACCGCCATTACGATGCCGCCGACGCTCATGATGGGCGCGGTGATCAGCATGGTGCACGTCATGGCCACCAGCAGCTGGATCTGTTGTACGTCGTTGGTGGTGCGCGTCAGCAGTGTGGAGGCGCCGAACCGCGCGGTCTCCTCCGCCGACAGCCCGGTCACGTGGTGGAAGATCGCCGACCGCAGATCGCGCCCGAACCCCATGCCGGCCCGCGACCCGTAGTAGACCGCCCCGACCGCGCACACCACCTGCAGCGCGGTGACGCCGAGCATGATGCCGCCGAGTTCGGTGATGGCGCCGGTGTCGCCCTTGGCCACCCCGTCGTCGATGATCGCCGCATTGATCGTCGGCAGGTACAGCGACGCGAGTGTGCTGATGACCTGGAGCACCGCGACGATGGTGAGCAGCCAACGGTAGGGCCGCACGTACTGCCGCAGCAGCGCCCAGAGCATCCGGTAACTCTCGCATACCGCCGATGACCGGATGGGGATCGGCCGTGCTTCACGGTTTGGCGAGGAAAGACCAGGTCAGTCGGCGTGTTGGTGGTTGTGGTGCGAGGCTGCCGCTACAGTTGCGGGCGTGATGGGACGACGCGGCGACCTGAGAAGCAGGCGCAACGCGAAAGCGCTGGCTACTCGGTTCCTCGTGTTGGTGGCCGCCACGGTTCCGATCCTTGCCGCCTGCTCGAGTTCGGATCAACCGACGGGACCGGGAGCTCCGTCGACGGCGGCGCAGTCCGACGGCGCCAAGCACGGGCCGATGTTCCCGGAGTGCGGCGGCGTCACCGACCAGACGGTGGCCGAACAGACCAGGATCACCGGACTGGTCAACACCGCCCGCAATTCGGTGGGCTGCCAGTGGCTGGCCGGCGGCGGCATCCTGGGTCCGCACTTCTCGTTCTCCTGGTATCGCGGCAGCCCGATCGGCCGGGAACGCAAGACCGAGGAACTGTCGCGCGCCAACGTGGAGGACATCAACATCGAGGGGCACAGCGGCTTCATCGCGATGGGCGACGATCCGACCCTGGGCACCAGCCTGTGTGAGATCGGCATCCAGTACGACGACGACTTCATCGAGTGGTCGATCAGCTTCAGCGAGAAGCCGTTCCCCGACCCGTGTGACATCGCCAAGGAACTCACCCGCCAGTCGATCGTGAACGCGAAATGATCCGGCGCAACGGAACCCGCAGGGTGTTGGCGGCCCTCGTGGCGCTGCTGTCGGCCATGACGTTGCTCTTGGGCTGTTCGCGCACCGTGGAGGGCACGGCGGCCCGAGCCGGTTCTGGCGACAACCCGCGCAACGAGGACTCGGAAAAGCAGTACCCGAACCTGCTCAAGGAGTGCGACGTCCTGACCCAGGACATCCTCGCGAAGACCGTCGGCGCCGACCCGCTCGACATCCAGAGCACCTTCGTGGGCGCGATCTGCCGGTGGCAGGCCGCGAACCCCGCCGGTTTGATCGACATCACCCGCTTCTGGTTCGAGCAGGGCAGCCTGGACAACGAGAAGAAGGTCGCCCAGCACCTGAACTACCAGATCGAGAACCGTTCGATCGCGGGCGTGCCGTCGATCGTCATGAAGCCCAACGACGGCAACGGTGCCTGCGGCGTGGCGAGCGACGCCGGCGGCGTGGTGGGCTGGTGGGTGAATCCGCAGACGCCCGGGATCGACGCGTGCGGGATGGCGATCAAGCTGATGGAGTTGACGCTCGCGACCAACTCGTAGGCGCTCAGCGCGGCACGTGGAACGCGATGAGCGCCGCCCCGCGCAGCGTGAGTTGGTCCCACGGTGCGGTGGTGCCGAGCATCGCGATCGCCGACGTGGGGAACTTCGTCGCAATGCGTTGCGCCGCCGCCTCGTTGCCGTCGGCGTTCAGTCCGAGTGCCAGGTGCGACATGGTCGGCTCGTGACCGACCACCAGCAGCGTCTCGACGTCGGCTCCGAAAAGTGAACTGACCCCGTTGATCACGTCGATGACGGTGCCCGGCACGGCGTCGTAGAGCCGGTCGACGTACTCCACCGGGGCGTCGATGCCCGTCCGCTCCAGGGTCTGGCGCGTGCGCGTCGCCGTGGAGCACAACACCGCGTCGACGCTGGGCGCGTTCGACCGGATCCAGTCGCCGGCCAGGGGCGCCTCGCGGATGCCCCGCGCTGCGAGTGGCCGTTCGTGGTCGGGCACGCCGGCCGGGTAGTCCGATTTGGCGTGCCGAAGCAACAGCAGTGTCCTGCTCATTGGACCCAACGTAGTCGTAGTGCTCTAGACGTAGTGCTTGGGACAGCCGGTCGCCCACATGCCGATCGAGATCCGCAGACTTGTCGGCACCCGGTCCTACACTCGCCTTGCCCCACCCAAAGAGAGAGCGAGGAGGACGCCGAGATGCGCTTCGTGCACACCGCCGATTGGCAACTCGGCATGACCCGTTACTTCCTCAATGGCGAGGCGCAGCCGCGATATTCGGCCGCCCGCCGCGAGGCCGTCGTGGCACTCGGACCGTTGGCGGCGGAGGTCGGCGCCGAGTTCGTCGTCGTGGCCGGCGACGTATTCGAACACAACCAACTCGCCCCGCGCGTGGTCAGCCAGTCGCTGGAGGCCATGCGTGCCATCGGCGTACCGGTGTACCTGCTACCCGGCAACCACGACCCGCTCGACGCGTCGTCGGTGTACACCAGCGCCCTGTTCCAAGCCGAGTGCCCCGACAACGTTACGGTGCTCGACCGTACGGGCGTCCACGAGGTGCGGCCGGGTCTCGAGATCGTCGCCGCCCCATGGCGTTCCAAGGCGCCCACCATCGACCTCGTCGGCGACGTGCTCGAGGACCTGCCTGCCGACGGCGTCACCCGCATCGTCGTCGGGCACGGCGGCGTCGACGTCTTCGAACCCGACCGGGACAAGGCGGCACTGATCCGGCTCGCGGCGGTGGAGGCAGCTCTGGCACGCGGAGCCGTGCACTACGTGGCATTGGGCGACAAGCATTCTCGCACCGAGGTCGGCACGACCGGCCGGGTCTGGTACTCGGGCGCCCCCGAAGTCACCAACTACGACCACATCGAATCCGACCCCGGTCACGCGCTCGTCGTCGACATCGACGAACGGGACCCGGCGCGGCCGGTGCGGGTGGACGCCCGCAGGGTGGGGCGATGGCGGTTCGTGTCGCTGCGGTTCACGGTCGACAACACCCGCGACATCACCGACCTCGGCCTGAACCTCGACCTGATGCCCGACAAGGACCGCACCGTCGTCCAGTTGGCGCTGACCGGGTCGCTGACCGTGACCGACAAGGCCGAACTGGACGCGTGCATCGACAAGCACACCAGGCTCTTCGCCGCGTTGACGTCCTGGGACAGCCAGACCGACGTCGTCGTGGTGCCCGCCGACGGTGAGTTCGACGACCTCGGCCTCGGGGGGTTTGCATCGGCGGCCGTCGAGGAGTTGGTGGCCACGGCGCACCACGACGGCGAGCAGGGCGACGACGCCCGCGGCGCGTTGGCATTGTTGCTGCGCCTGGTTGATCGGGGCAGCGCGGCATGAAACTCCACCGTCTCACCCTGCGCAACTACCGCGGAATCGCCCACCGCGACATCGAGTTTCCCGACCGTGGCGTGGTCGTGATCAGCGGTGCCAACGAGATCGGCAAGTCGTCGATGATCGAGGCGGTCGACCTGCTGTTGCACGCCAAGGACCGCTCCTCCAAGAAGGAGGTCAAACAGGTCAAGCCCACCCACGTCGACGAGGGCGCGGAGATCGCGGCGGTCATCTCGACCGGTCCGTACCGGTTCGAGTACTTCAAGCGCTTCCACAAGCGGCCCGTCACCGAGCTGACCATCACCGCTCCGCGTCGGGAGCAGCTCACTGGCGACGAGGCGCACGAGCGGGTGCAGGCGATCCTGAAGGAGACCGTCGACATCGACCTCTGGCAGGCGCAGCGGGTCCTGCAGTCGAGCGCCACCGCACCGGTCGACCTGTCCGGTTCCGACGCGCTGTCCCGCGCGCTGGACGTGGCCGCCGGGCAGGCGGTGGCGCTGTCGGGGGCTGAGCCACTGCTGGTCGACCGCATCGATGCCGAATACCGGCAGCACTTCACGGCGACCGGTCGGCCGACCGGCGACTGGGGCGCGGCGATCACCCGGTTGCGCGCCGCGCAGCAGGCGGTCGCCGACGGTGAAGCCGCGGTCGCCGAGGTCGACGACGCGGTGGCCCGGCACGCAGAGCTGACCGAGCAGTTGGCCCGGGTGACCGTCGAGCGCGCGAACGCCGCGAAGCGACTGGACTCGGCCGCAGCTGCGGCCGAAACCGTCAAGGAGCTCACTGAGCGGTTGGTCCACGCACGCGCCCTCGCCGAGGCCGCGGCTCAGAAGCGCGCCGCCTCCGTTGCCGCGCTGGAGGAACGACGACGGCTGTGCGCCGACCTCGACGTCCGAGCCGCCACCATCCTGGAACTGGAGCAGTCGGTCGAACAGGTGACGGCCGAGGAAGCGTCCGCCTGCGAGGTGAAGGATCTGGCCGACGCGGCGGTGGCCGAGGCGAAGGCAGCCGTCGATGCGTGCCAGGCCAGGGTTGAGGCCGCACGCCGTACCCTCGAGCAGATCGCCCATCGCGACGAAGTCGCCAGGCTGACGGCGAAGCTGGAGAAGATCGACGCCGCCGACCGCGAACTGCTTCGCATCGATCGCGAACTCGCAGGCATCGCCGTGACGGACGGCTCGATGCGCGACCTCGAGACCGCCGCCGCAGCGGTCCAGCTGGCCGCCGCGCGGGCCGAATCAGCTTCTGCCCGTGTCGAGTTGGTCTCGGCTGCCGACATCGAGGTGCTGGTCGCCGGCGAGGTCGTGGAGCTGGCCGCGGGTCAGGGCTGGTCGGCGAGCGCCGCGGGGCCCACCGACGTCGAACTGCCAGGGATGCTGACCGTACGCGTCGTGCCCGGCGAGCCGGCCGCCGACGCCCAGGCGGTTCTCGAAGCCGCCAGGGAGCACTTGACCGCTCGGCTGCAACGGGCCGGAGCGGCCGACGTCGACGCGGCTCGAGCGATCGATCAGCGGCGGCGCGAGCTGGTCGCATCCGCCGACCGCGTGCGGGCCGCACGGGATGCGTTGCGCGGCGACGATTCCATCGCGGTGATGCGGGCTCACCTCGCCGAACTGCGCAAGGAACAACCGGCCGACGTGTCGGGCGACGCCGAGGACGCGAAGGCCGAACTGAAGGCCGCGGTGGCCGACCATCGCCGGGCGGTCAGCGCGTGCGACCTGCGCTGCGAAGTGGCGACGGCGGCGGCGACGGCGGCGACCACCCAGGCCACGCGCGTGACGGTGCTGCGGGAGAAGCTGAGCAATGCCAGGACCGAGCTGGCCAAGGTCGGTGAACGCCTTGCTGCGCAACGGGAGTCGGAATCCGACGACGACCTGACGGCACGGGCGGAGGCAGAGAATGCGCGTGCCCGTGAGCTCGCGGCGGGGGTGCAGGCCGTAGAGACCGAACTCGCGGGCACCGCACCCGCGGCCGTCGCCGAAGAACTCGCCGAGGCCACACGCTGCCACGAGGCCTTCGTGCGTCGGCACGGGGAGATCGGCGAGCAGCTGCGCGACACCACTGCGCAGTTGCGCGCGTACGGCACGCAGGGCAGGCAGGGCCAGTTGGACGCCGCTCGGATCGAGCTGCAGCACGCGGTGGCCGAGCACGCCCGGTTGGGCCGACGCGCTGCAGCGGTGGACGTGCTGCGGTCGGTGATGCTGCGACACCGCGACGACGCGCGGCTGCGCTACGTGCAACCGTTCCGCACCGAGGTGGAGCGGCTGGGACGCATCGTGTTCGGCGCCGACTTCGAGGTGGAAATCGACGCCGAGCTGCGCATCTGCACCCGCACGCTGGCGGGACGCACGGTGCCGTACGACTCGCTGTCGGGTGGCGCTAAGGAGCAGCTCGGCATCGTGGCGCGGCTGGCGGGCGCGGCGCTGGTCGCCAAGGAGGACGGCGTGCCCGTGCTCATCGACGATGCGCTCGGATTCACCGATGCCGACCGGCTGACCAAGATGGGCGAAGTCTTCGACGCCGTGGGCGGTGACGGTCAAGTCATCGTGCTGACCTGCAGCCCGGAGCGGTACGCCGCGGTGGGCGACGCGCTGCACATCCAATTGACCGCGTAGCGGGCCAAGTACTCCTACACTCCGCGACGTGGAGGCGGACTACATCGTTGTGGGAACGGGCTCGTCGGGCGCCGTGCTTGCCAGCCGGCTCAGCGCCGTGCCAGGCGTTCGGGTGGCGGTGGTGGAGGCGGGGCCGCGCGACAAGGACAAGTTCATCCACATCCCCGCGGCCTTCTCCAAGCTGTTCCGCAGCCCGGTCGACTGGAACTATCTGACCGAGCCGCAGAAACACCTCGACGGTCGCCAGATCTATTGGCCGCGCGGCAAGATGCTCGGCGGCTCGTCGTCGATGAACGCCATGATGTGGGTGCGCGGGTTCGCCGCGGACTACGACGACTGGGGCGCGACCGCAGGCGAGGAGTGGTCCTTCGCAGGCGTCGAGAAGTACTTCGACCGGATCGAACGCGGACCGCTCGTCGTCTCGCCCCAGCGCAGCCCGCGCGGCTTGACTGCGGCGTGGCTTGCCGCCGTCGAAGAGCAGGGCCACCGGGTTGAAGCTCCGAATCAGGCGTCACCGGAAGGGTTTTGCCAGACGTTGGTCACCCAGCGCAGGGGAGCGAGGTGGAGCACCGCCGACGCCTACCTGAAACCGGCGCTGCGTCGGCAGAACCTGAAGCTGCTCACCAACGCCACAGTGACGCGGGTGCTGTTCGATGGCAACCGCGCCGTCGGGATCGAACTCCACATGGAAGGCCGGCGCGAAGTGATCCGGGCGCGGCGCGAAGTGTTGCTGTGCGCGGGTGCGATCAACACGCCCCAGCTGCTGATGCTGTCCGGCATCGGGGACCGCGATCAACTCGCCGAACACGGCATCGAAACCCTGCACCATGCACCGGAGGTCGGCTCCAATCTGCTCGACCACCTGGTGGTTCCGCTCGGCTTCAAGACACCACGCGACACCCTGATGGCCGCCGAGAAGCCGCTGGAACTGCTCAACTACTTCGGCAGGCGACGCGGCATGCTCACCTCGAACGTCGGCGAGGCCTACGGGTTCGTGCGGAGCAGGCCGGATCTCGCGCTGCCCGATCTGGAGTTGATCTTCGCCCCCGCCCCGTTCTTCGACGAGGGCATCGGCGAGCCGTACCCAGGCCACGCCGTCGTGATGGGGCCGATCCTGCTGAAGCCCAAGAGCACCGGCACCATTGCGCTGGCGTCGGCGGACCCGTTGGCCAAGCCGCTCATCGATCCGCGCTACCTGTCCGACGATGCGGGTGAGGACCGCGCGGCGTTGATGGAGGGGCTGCGGATCACCGCCAGGATCGCCGAGTCACCCGGGATGCGGGGCGTGATCACTGGCATTGCGCGGCCCGGCGGTGTCCGCGAGCTGACCGACGAGACGCTGGAGTCGGCGCTGAACACGGTGTCGCACACGCTGTATCACCCCGTGGGCACCTGCCGGATGGGCGCCGACGAGGGCAGCGTGGTCGATCCGCATCTGCGCGTGCGTGGCGTCGATGGGTTGCGCGTCGTCGACGCGTCGGTGATGCCGACGATCATCCGCGGGCACACCCACGCGCCGTGCGTGCTGATCGGCGAGAAGGCGGCCGACCTGATCCGATCGTCCCCGTAGCCCCTTAGCCCCCTCTTGTGATTTGGGCGTGATTCGTCACGCTGAACGCAACGGATCACGCCGAAATCGCAAAGGGGGAGAGGTCAGAAGTAGGCGTTGGCGGGAAGGGCGGTGCCGTGCAACAGGTTCTCGCCGATTACACGGGCCTTGTAGGCGACGGGATTGTGCAACGTGATGGTGCGGATGTTGCGCCAGTGCCGGTCGAGGTTGCGCTGCTTGCTCGCCGCGCTGGCGCCGCCGAGTTCGAGTAGCCGGGTGGCCGCCTCGGGGGCGACGTCGTCGAGGTGCACCTTGACCTTGGCGACCTTCAGCTGTGCCTCGGCGGCCAGTTGTGGGTCGGGCCCGTCACCGGTGTCCGACGCGGTGGCCCGCCCGATCGCCTCCGCGGCGTCGAGGACTGCGGCCCTGGCGATGTAGGCGGTGCTGGCCAGCACGCCGAGTTGACGCTGCAGCAGCGGATCGTCGGTGGGCTTCTCGGTCGGTGCGTGGCTGAAGCTGCGATCCCGCGACCGCAGGAGCGCCACCCCGTCGTCGACGACGGCCGCGAGGACACCGGCGACCACGGCGTGGATGTACAGCTGCAACGACGCGTACTGGACGGTCGGCACGGGATCCGCGTCGTAGGGCGAGTCGGACAACACCTCCTCGGCCGAGACGGCGACGTCGGTGAAGATCGTGGTACCGGTACCGGTGCGGCGCTGACCGAAGCCGTCCCAGTCGTCGACGATCTGCACACCCGTCCGGTCGGCGGGGACGATCACGATGGCCACCGAGTCGTGGTCGGTGGTCGCAGTCGCGGTGAGGTAGTCCGCGAACAGGGTGCCCGTGCTGTAGTACTTCTCGCCCGTCAGGCGGAAGCCGCCGGCGGGATCGGGTAGCAGTCGCGTGTTGAACACCAGGCTGCCAACGGCCAGCGAGCCCTTCTCGCTGAAGGCGTTGCCGAAGATCTTGCCGTCGGCGACCGCGCGGAGCCAGCGCTGCGCCACTTCGTCGGAAACCGAACGCAGGCGCTCTTCGGTGAACCAGAAATGGGTCCGGAAGATGTGCGCCACAATGGGATCGGCACGCGCCACGTCGATCACCGCGGAGAACACCTGCGGCACGGTGAATCCCGCGCCACCCAGCTCCGTCGGAAGCCGCAACGTGCCGAAGCCAGCTCGTTTGAGCGCGACGACTTGGTCAAAGGGGTTCTCGTCGTTGAGGTCTCGGTCCTTGGCGCCCGCAGCGATGCCGGCCAGTAGTTCGTCCCACTCGGGCGAACCGGGTAGGACTCGGGGCGTGTTCTCGACGGTGGTCATGACAACCGTTCTACGCAAGAGCCGCGGGTTCGAGCACGGCTTTGGATCACCCCGAACCTAAGAACGATGCTCGGAGGAGAAGAGTGCGGCGACGCGAGGCAGAATGGGAGGCGATGACCATGAACGCCAGTCGCCGCAGGGCCCACAACAGGCTGGCCGCGCTGCCCGGTGTCCGACCCGTTCGCCGCCCCATCGGCGGGTCGCGGGCCGACCAGGAATTCGACCTCTACTACGCGCGCACCGGCCGCAAGTCGGACCATCCGCTGGTCGTGATCCCGGGCGGACCAGGTGCGGCATCGGTGGCGCTGTATCGGGGGCTGCGGCGGCGCGCGGCGGCCGATGGGCTCGACGTCATCATGATCGAGCATCGCGGGGTCGGCATGTCGCGCCACGACGACGCCGGTGCCGACCTGCCGCCGGAGGCCCTGACGGTCGACGCCGCCGTGGACGACATCGCCGCGGTGCTCGACGATGCCCACGTCGAGTCGGCGGTGGTGTACGGCACGTCGTACGGCACCTACCTGGCGGCGGGTCTCGGCGTGCGGCATCCCGGCCGGGTGCACGCGATGATCCTCGATTCACCGCTGCTGTCGGCCGACGACGTCGACGCCGTGCGCACCGCGACCCGGCGCGTGCTGTGGGACGGTGCCGACCCGGACACCGCAGAGTTGGCGGCCAAGGTGCGTGCCCTCGTCGAGGACGGCGTACTCACGCCGGTCGCCGCCCAACTGGTCGCCGGCATGTACGGGTTCGTCGGTCCGAAGGTGCTGCGCCGCCAGCTCGATCTGCTGCTCCAGGGCCGCGGTTGGTTGTGGGGCGCCGTTGGGCTGGGCACCAGGCTGCTGCTCGACCGCAAGACGCCATACCACCACGAACCAGACCTCGTCGGGCGGATCGGCTACCGCGAGCTCAACTACGCGGCCGTGCCCGACGGCGGTCCGCTCGACCCGGCGGTGGCATTCCGCGAAACGGCCACCGGCGACGTCGATTTCGTCGCGGAGCCCTACGATCTGATCGCGGCGATGCCCGGCTTCGGCTGGCCCACTGCTGTCATCTCGGGGGGCCGCGACCTCGTCACCCCGCGCGCTGTGGCGCAGCGGATCGTCTCATTGCTTCCTGATGCCGCACTGGTGGATCTGCCCACCGCGGGTCACAGTGTCATCGACACCAGGGAGCGCACCGCGCTCGACGTCGTCAAGGCCGTCTACGCCGGCACCATGCACCAACTGCCAAGCCGCTCAGCGCAACTGGATGCGACGCCCGGGGGCATCGGCGTGCGGCTGCTGGTCCGCGCCATCGGCGCGGCCGCGGTCGCGGAAGCTGCGGTGCCATCCGTGGTACCCCGGGTGGTCCGCCGCGTCACTACTTCATGAAGCCGATCTTGGTGTAGTCGGCATCGGCCAGGCCGAACGCCCCGAAGTTCGCCAGATTGCTTCGCACCCCGACGTTTCCGGGTGACTGGGTCAACGGCAGGCTGAACACCTCTTCGAACAACATCTTGTCGACCTCGTTGGCCAGCGCGCGGGCCTTGGCGGGATCGAGCTCCGAGACGGTCTGTTCGATCTTCGCGTCGATCTCGGGGCTGCCGATCTTGCCGAAGTTGCTCTCGGAATTCGTGCGATAGGTCTGAGTCAGGCTCGACAGGGCAAACGCGTCGGCGCCCCAGCCGAATTGGGCGATGTCGAAGTTGCCGACCGTGACGTAGTCGGTGAAGAAGCCCGCCGCAGGTCTGACGTCGAGGTCGAGCTTGACCCCGATCTGGGCAAGGTTGTTCTGGGCGACCTGCCCGTATTGCCGGGTGCTGAGCGCGTCGAACAGCACGTCGCGGATCACCAACTGGCGCCCGTCCTTCTCCCGGAACTGGCCGTTCATCCGCCAGCCCAGCGCGTCGAGTTCCTGCTTGGCCTTCTCGGGGTTGTAGGCGACCGCCCCGCTGTTGTCCTGATAACCCTCCTGGCCGGGAACGTAGACGTGGTTGTTCAGCGGAGCGGGTTTGTCGACGAGGCCACGCAATACGACGTTGGCGATGGCCTGGCGGTCGATGCCCTTGGCGACGGCGCGGCGCAGCGCCGGATCTTCCAGAATCGACCCCTTGGCGCCGTTGAACGTGAAGTGATACCAGGCGAGGCCGGGTGCGCGTCGGATGCTGATGCCCTCGGTGCGTCGCGCGATCTCCATCTCGTCGAGCGTCGCGAGACCCGACGCGTCGATCGTGTTGTTCTGCAACGCGGGGATGCGCGCGGCGTCGTCGAGGATGAGATAGGTGATGCTGTCCAGTAGCGGCGGCGTGCCCCACCACTTCGGGTTGCGGGTCAACGTGATTCGCTGCGCACCCCGGTCGAGGTTGGAGATGATGAACGGCCCGGCAGACGGTCCGGGACCGGTGAGTTGCGCCTTGTTGAACGCCTCGGGCGTAGCCGTCATGCTCTTGGGCAACAGCACGGTGCTGCCGGAGAACATGCCGCGCCAATCGGCCCATGGCTTCGCGAAGGTGATGACCGCCTGGCGATCGTCCACGCCGCGGGTGACCGATCCGACACGGTCGCTGCCGTTGGTCGCCGCGATCCCGAACGCCTTGTCCTTGCCGCTGGTCGCGTTGATCTGGGAGGCGATGTCCTCCCACGTGAGCGGTGTGCCGTCGGACCACACCGCCTTGGGATTGATCGTGTAGGTGACGACCTGCGGATTGGTGCCCGTCAGTTCGACGCTGGTGAAGTAGTCGGTGTTCACGGTCGGGGAGCCGTCGGCGTTGATCCGGAACGCGCGAGGCATGGTGGGGCGCATCAGCGAGTGGGTGTCGGCGTCGTTGCCGTCGACGTGCAGCGAATTGAAGTTCGGTGGGAAGTCGGTCAGCGCCACCCGCAGGTTGCCGCCCTGCCGGAGGTTGGCGACGTCTTGGGGGTTGATGTCGTTGGTGCTGCTGACTTCGCCGCTGCCACCGGCCGACGGGGTCTCCCGGTTTCCGCTCGAGCAACTGGTCAGTACGAGTGCGGCGATGACGGTTGCCACAGCGAAGCGTCGGGTCCTCATGCGCACCGACTCTAACTGCGATCGGGGTTCGGCTGGGGAACTGCGGCAAGCAATCGGCGGGTGTAGTCGTGCTGCGGATCGTTGAACACCTGGTCGCCGTCGCCTTGTTCGACGATCGTGCCCTTGTACATCACCGCCACGCGGTGGGCGAGGTGTTTGACCACCGATAGATCGTGCGAGACGAACAAATAGGACAACCCGAACCGCTCCTGCAGTTCCAGCAGCAGGTTGATGATGCCCGCCTGGATCGATACGTCGAGCGCCGAAACCGGTTCGTCGAGCGCGAGGATCTTCGGTTGCAGCGCCAGGGCCCTGGCGATCCCGATGCGCTGCTTTTGTCCGCCGGAGAACTCGGCCGGATAGCGGCTGGCGTCCTCGCGGCGCAGCCCCACGATGCCGAGTAGTTCGGCAACCCGTTCGTCGGTGCGGCTCTTGTCGAAACCGTTGGCCTGCAACGGCTCCGCCAGAACGTCGAACACCGGCAGCCGAGGATCCAGCGACGCGACCGGATCCTGGAACACCACCTGCAGGTCCCCGCGCAGCGCACGCCTGCCCACACGATCGAGTGTGGCGACGTCGGAGCCAAGCACCTCGATCGAACCCGACTGTGGCGCGGACAGTTCCAAGATCTGGTGCAGCGTCGTGGACTTGCCCGAGCCGGATTCACCGACGATCCCGAGGGTGTGGCCCTGCTGCAGTTCGAGGCTGACGCCATCCACGGCGCGAACCTCGCCGACCTGGCGGCGGAACACGACGCCCTTGGTCAGTTTGTAGGTCTTCACCAGGTCGCGCACCGCCAGAACGACGGGCGCGTCGGCAGCAGGCACCGCGGCGGCGGGCTCGGTGGACACGCCGTAGATCTCGGCCGCGCTGCGACCGGCCACGTGTTCGGTGCGGATGCACGCCGCCCGGTGCGCGGGACCGATCTCCAGTAGCTCGGGTTCGGCGGCGCGGCAGTCATCGATCGCCAGTGGGCAGCGCGGCGCGAACGGGCAGCCGGGCGGCAGGGCAGCCAGCGATGGGGGCCCGCCTGGGATCGGCACCAGCCGCGCGCCGCGCGGTGCGTCGAGCCGCGGCACCGAGCCGAGCAGCCCCACCGTGTAGGGCATCCGGCGATCGCGGTAAAGATCACCAACCGAAGCCGTCTCGACGGCCCGCCCGGCGTACATCACCAATGCGCGGTCGGCGAATTCGGCGACCACGCCCAGGTCGTGGGTGATGATCAATACTCCCGCCCCCGTGACGTCCCGGGCGGTCTTGAGCACCTCGAGGATCTGCGCCTGCACCGTCACGTCCAGCGCGGTGGTCGGCTCGTCGCAGATCAACAGGTCGGGATCGTTTGCGATCGCGATTGCGATGACGACGCGCTGCCGTTCACCGCCGGAGAGTTCGTGCGGAAAGGCACGCGCCCGGCGGTCGGGCTGGGCGATGCCCACCAACTCGAGGAGTTCGATGGCGCGGGACCGGGCGGCGTGCTTGCCGACGTCGCGTCGGTGCACCCGAATGGCCTCGGCGATTTGGTCGCCAACCGTGTACACGGGGGTGAGCGCCGACATCGGGTCCTGGAAGACGGTGCCGATGGCCTTGCCCCGGACCTTGGACAGCTCCTGGTCGGACCGGCCGATCAGCTCGTCGCCGTGCAGCCGGATCGAACCCGACATCTCGGCGTATTCGGGTAGCAGGCCTGCAACGGCCATGGCGGTCGCGGACTTGCCGGCGCCCGATTCGCCGACGAGCGCGACGACTTCGCCACGGTCGACGTGAAAGTTCATGCCGCGCACCGCACTTACCACTTCGGTGTCGGTGGGAAATTTCACCGCGAGATCGTTGACCTCGAGGAGGCTCACTTGCGGGCCTTCCGCAGTTGCCGCGAACTGGGATCGAGCGCGTCACGCAGGCCGTCGCCGGTCAGGTTGGCGCACAACACGATCAACACCAGGACACCGGCGGGAAAGAGGAACACCCACGGGAATGTCGTCGCGGATTTGGTGCCGTCGGCGATCAACGTGCCTAGCGAAACGTCGGGCGGCTGGATGCCGAAACCGAGGAAGCTCAACCCCGTTTCGGCGAGCACCGCCACGCCGACGTTCAGCGCGGTGTCGATGATCAGAATCGAGGCGACGTTCGGCAGGATGTGACGGACGATGATCCGCCAGTTCTTCACGCCCATGTACCGTGCGGCAGCGACGAATTCGCGTTCCCGCAGGCTCATGGTCATGCCACGCACGATGCGGGAGCTGATCATCCAGCTGAACGCGGCCAGCAGGACGATCAGCCAGACGACACTGCCCTTGGTCCGCTGGATGACGATCGCGATCAGCAGGAAGCTCGGTACCACGAGCATCAGGTCGACGATCCACATCAGCGTGCTGTCGCGCCAGCCGCCGAAGTAGCCGGCGATCGTTCCCACCGTCGCGGCGATGATCGTGGAGATGAACGCGACGCAGACCCCGATGAGCATGGATTTCTGCATGCCACGCAGGGTTTGGGCCAGCAGATCCTGGCCAAGCCCGTTGGTTCCGAACCAGTGCTCGAGGGTGGGCGGCTGCTGCAGCGCGTAGAAGTCCAGGTCGCTGTAGCTGTACGGCAGCAGCGGGGGCAGGGCATAGCAGCCGATGAAGAGCAGGAGCAACACGGCGAGCGACGCCACCGCGGGCTTGTTGCGCAGGAAGCGGCGCAGCACCAAGGTGCGCCGTGACGCGAACGCCGCGACGTCGGCACCGGACTTCGCCGTGGTCGCGGATTCGCTGATGACGGGTTCGCTCATTGCGCCCTCACCCTCGGGTCGAGTGCGGCGTAGATGACGTCGGACAACAATCCGGCCGCCAGGATCATGATCGCCGCGAACACCGTGATCGTCGCGGTGATGTTGATGTCCTGACTGGTGATGCCCTGCACCACCCACTCGCCCATGCCGTGCCAGCCGAAGATCTTCTCGGTGAACACGGCACCGGTGACGAGTCCGGCGATGCCGTAGGCGAATAGCGTCGCCATCGGGATCAGCGCCGTCCGCAGACCGTGTTTGAACAGCGCTTGACGCCGGGTCAAACCCTTGGCGCGAGCGGTGCGGATGAAGTCCTGGCCGAGCACGTCGAGCATCGCGTTGCGCTGATATCGGCTGTAGACCGCGATGGCGCCGAGCGCCAGCGTGAAGGTCGGCAGCACCAGATGCTGTACCCGGTCGACGAATTGGTTCCACGCTCCACCGACCGCGTCGGGCGAGGTCTCGCCGGTGTACTCGAACAGCTGAACGCCCAGCACGGAATTGACGCCGAGCGCCCACAGGATCAGCAGGTTGGCCATCACGAACGTTGGCGTGCTGATCACCAACAGCGACAAGACCGTGATGACGCGATCGCTGAGCCGGTACTGCCTGATCGCCCCCCACGCGCCGACGACGACGCCGATCACCGTGCCGATCACCGAGCCGATGATCAACAGTCGCAGGCTCACTCCGATTCGGCGCCAGAGTTCGTCCGACACCGGTTGTCCGCCGATCGTGGTGCCGAAGTCGCCGTGCACCGCGCCCGAAACCCAGTGGCCGTACCGGACGAGGATCGGCTTGTCGAGATCCAACTCGGCGGCCTTCGCGTCGATCGTGGATTGCGGTGGCCGCGGGTTGCGCTGCTGCAGGCTTTCCAGGGGGTTGAAGGCGACGGAGGCGAGCGTGAAGGTCAGGAACGACGCCAACGCGAGCAGCACCACGTAGTTGAGCAACCGGCGCGCCAAGAAGCGCGTCACGTCGCGCCCGCCGGTTTCCGCATGGCCACAGGGTAGGAGATCGCTGCCCGGATGGCTGTGAACGGCGTGTGGGGCGCGGCGGGCCGCCTAAGTCAACTCGCACCCCGAGATCAGGGTGCTCACAGACCTGCGGCGTTCACTTTCGGTCAGATCCACGACCAACCAACCGACACGAGGACATGAGATGACTTCGACGAACCGCAAGAACGTCAAGATGCTCGCCGCGATCATCGGTGGCAGCGCGGTGGTGGCCATCGGCGCCATGAACCTGGCGCTGACGCAGGAGGCGCACACCGGTCAGGACCTGGCGAAGAGCACGACCATGACCATCGGTTCGACCAGCACGGAGACCACGCCACCCACCGCGCCGGCCATCGGCGAAGCAGCGCCGTCGATCAAGGGACCGGCGCCGCTGCCGTCCGAGGAGCAGGGTTTGCCCTGATCCGCGATGCTCTGACCGTCTGATTGCACCGGCGTTTGTTCTCCGTTCGATCCGGTTACCCGTCGGAGGAGGGGTCAGCCGACCCAACTGCGACGTGCGATCGAATTGGAGTGGTCAGAGGTGAAGTCGACCAAGTTGAAGTTGATGTCCGCGACCGTGGGTGCTGGAGCGGTGCTCGCGATGGGCGCCGTATCGGTGGCGTTCAGCGAGAGCAGCTCGGCCGATCCGGCTCCTCCCGGTCCGGTGGCGCCCAGCGAGGCCACCATCGGCGA
The DNA here is from genome assembly GCF_000620625.1 of Mycobacterium sp. URHB0044. GTDB lineage: Bacteria > Actinomycetota > Actinomycetes > Mycobacteriales > Mycobacteriaceae > Mycobacterium. The sequence continues at coordinate 144,324 of NZ_JIAW01000013.1, forward strand.
GACGACGACCACGACGACGGCGCCGACGGAGCCGGAGACGACGTTCGCCACGCCGCCTGTGACGGCGACGACGCCCGAGGGCTTTGCGACGCCGTAGCTACCGCGGCGCCGTCCGCGCATAGGTGATCGTCGTCACCGATGCGGTCTGGCCGCTGCGCGTTCCTCTGATCGTGACGTCGTCGTTCACCGCGAACGGCGGCGTGACGCCCGCACCGTTGCTCGCCGCAGGAATGACGTACGTCTGGGTGTAGCCGTCGTCGCTGCGTGCGGTGACCGAGGTGGGCGAGATGGCGGTGATCCGGCCGGTCTGCGTCATCAACGTGGTGAATCCGCCGGTCCCGTCGGCAACGACGAACTCGCCGTGCACGGACGCCGAATCCGGGGCCGCTTCCCTGGCGGCGTCGTGAGCTGTTCCACCCAGCTGGGCGCCAGGTCCCGGGCCGGCGTGGCTGCCCATCATCCGGGGCCCACTGTCGGTGGCGGCGTAGACGGCCGCACCGCCCAGTCCGCCGATGACGGCCGCAACCCCGACGGCGGCGGCGGTTCCGCGTAGGCTCCAGGTGTTCATGTGACCACTCTGCGGGCCTCACTCGTGTGTCGGCTGTGTGCCGGATCTGCCGACGATGTGCGTTTCCCAGCGTTCACAGCCCGCACATAGAAACGCCACAGCGTCCCCCCATCGCGTGGGCGAAGAATGAAGAATCATGACCACCGCGAACGGATCCGTCCACGACAACGATCCTGGCCGCGTCGTGATGCGGCGGGCCGACGGCAAGCCGATCAACGTACTCGTCGTCGACGATGAGCCCGTACTGGCGGAGCTGGTCTCCATGGCGCTGCGCTACGAGGGCTGGGACATCGCCACCGCGGGGGACGGCGCGACGGCGATCTCCCTGGCCCGCGACAATCCGCCCGACGTGGTCGTGCTCGACGTCATGCTTCCCGACATGAGCGGGCTCGACGTGCTGCACCGGCTCCGCGAGCAGATTCCGGGTCTGCCGCTGCTGCTGTTGACCGCGAAGGATTCGGTCGAGGACCGGATCGCCGGCTTGACCGCGGGCGGGGACGACTACGTGACCAAGCCGTTCAGCATCGAAGAGGTCGTGCTGCGTCTGCGTGCGCTGCTGCGGCGCACGGGCGTGGCGAGCGAAGCCGGTGGCGCGCAGATCGTGGTCGGTGACCTGGTGCTCGACGAGGACAGCCACGAGGTCACCCGGGCGGGCGAGACCATCACGCTGACCGCCACCGAATTCGAACTGCTGCGGTTCATGATGCGCAATTCGAAACGCGTGCTGAGCAAGGCGCAGATCCTCGACCGGGTGTGGAGCTACGACTTCGGCGGCCGGTCGAACATCGTCGAGCTGTACGTGTCGTACCTGCGCAAGAAGATCGACAGCGGACGCGAGCCGATGATCCACACGTTGCGGGGCGCGGGGTATGTCCTCAAGCCAGCCCGCTAGGCCGGGAGGCGAAGGTCTGAGGACGTCGCGCACCAAGTTCTGGTCTCCGCGTACCTGGTCGCTGCGGGTTCGGCTGCTGGTCACCCAGGTGGTGTTGCTGGCCGTGGTGTGTGCCGGCATCGGCGTGGCGACCGAGTTTGCGCTGCAACGCTTCCTGTCGCATCAACTTGACGATCAGCTGCTCGAGGCGGGCAGGCGATCGGCGGCGATCTTCGACATGCCGCGACCACCCTTCGGCGGTCGGATGGTCATCCTCGGCCCGCCGGGGGAACCCGGTCCCGAGCACTTTCCCGGCCCGCCCCCCGGCCTCCCCGGTCGTCAGCACTTCCCTGGCCCGCCTCCTGGGTTTCCCGGATTACCGCCGGGGTTTTCGTATCGCGACGGCCTCGACCCGGAGGAGGGACCCGGCCCGGGCTTCCTCAATGCGCCGGGCCAGGCCGCGCGGACCGTCGGCGCCGTCATCGCCCGGGACGGTTCGGTGGACGCCGGCAAGATCACCGCCCAGGGTGGTCGATCGGCGGTGAGCGCCGCCGCCGCGGCCCAGCTCGCCAAGGTCCCACCGAACCGCAAGCCGACGACGATCGTGCTCGACGGGCTCGGCCGCTACCGGCTGATCGGGCTGCGCGCCCAGCACGGCGGCGAGACGATCGTGACCGGCCTGCCGACCGCGGTCGTCGACGACACGCTGCTGTGGGTGCTCGGCATGTTCTGCGTGGTGGCCGTCGTCGCGCTGATCGGTGCGACGACCGCTGGCGTCCTGATCATCCGTCGCCAACTCGCGCCGCTGTCAAGGGTTTCCGCCGCCGCCCGCGAAGTCGCCGACCTCGAGCTGGACAGGGGCGAGGTGCGGTTGCCCACGCCGATCGTGCGCGTCGACCCTGCCGGGGCGCACACCGAAATCGGTCAGCTCGGTTCTGCGCTCAACCGGATGCTCGACCGCATCGCGGGGGCGCTGTCGGCGCGGCACGCGAGTGAGACGCGGGTGCGCCAATTCGTCGCCGACGCGAGCCACGAGCTGCGCACGCCGCTGGCCGCGATCCGCGGTTACACCGAACTCGCCCAACGCAAGCGCGACGAATTGCCCGACGACGTCGCCCACGCGATGAACCGCGTCGAATCCGAAACCAGACGCATGACCCAACTGGTCGAGGACATGCTGTTGCTGGCCCGTCTGGACGCGGGCCGTCCGTTGATCCGCGAGCCCGTCGACCTGTCGCGGTTGGTCGTCGACACCGTCAGCGACGCCCACGTCGCGGGTCCCGACCACGAGTGGTCACTCGATCTGCCCGACGAGCCGCTTCTGGTCGTCGGCGACGAGGCCCGGTTGCATCAAGTGCTGGGCAACCTTCTCGCCAACGCCAGGATCCACACACCGGCCGGGACGACGGTCACCACGTCCCTTGGTCGCGACGACAACGGTGACGTCGTGCTGACGGTGGCCGACGATGGTCCCGGCATTCCGCAGGCGCTGCAGCCCGAGGTGTTCGAACGGTTCGCTCGGGGTGACTCGTCGCGCTCGCGGCGCGGAGGGGCCCCGGCGGCGACATCGGGGGCCGGAGCCGCCCCGGCGGCGACATCTGGCGTCGGCGGCAGCACCGGCCTCGGTTTGGCGATCGTCGCGGCCGTGGTCAAGGCGCACGACGGCAGGATCGATGTCCGAAGTGCGCCCGGCAGTACCGTGTTCGAAGTCCGCCTCCCCGCTGCTTCACAGGCGACCCACAGCTCAAGCAAATCCGACACCTAGCCGATCGGGTGAGAATCGACAGGGTGACCGCCGTACTGCCGCGCGCCTCGACGCCCGGCCTTCCCTCCGACTCGACGACCACGGCGCGCACCCGATTCGACGCGCGCGAGCGGATCGCGTTCGGCGTGCTGTTGGTGGTCACCGCGGCGCTCTACCTGTGGAACCTGTCCGCCAGCGGGTGGGCCAACGCCTTCTATTCCGCCGCCGCGCAGGCGGGCGGGCAGAACTGGACGGCGATGCTGTTCGGGTCCAGCGATGCGAGCAACGCGATCACCGTCGACAAGACGCCCGCCGCACTCTGGGTGATGGACCTGTCGGTGCGGCTGTTCGGGCTCAACTCGTGGAGCGTGCTGGTGCCGCAGGCGCTGGAGGGCGTGGCCGCGGTGGCGCTGCTCTATGCGGCTGTGCGCCGCGCCTCCGGTCCAGGAGCCGCGCTGCTGGCCGGCGCGGTGTTCGCGTTGACGCCCGTGGCGGCGTTGATGTTTCGCTTCAACAACCCCGACGCACTGCTGGTGCTGATGCTCGTCGCCGGTGCGTACTGCGTGCAGCGGGGCTGTGAGCGCGACGCCAGCCGCTGGTGGCTGGTCGGCGCCGGAGCCGCGGTGGGCATCGGCTTCCTGGCCAAGATGCTGCAGGCGTTCCTCGTGCTGCCCGGCTTCGGGGCGGCGTACCTGATCGCGGCTGCCGTGCCCCTGCGGACCCGGCTGCTACGGCTGGCTGGCGGCCTGGCGGCGCTGATCGTCTCCGGCGGTTGGTACCTGCTACTGGTCGAGCTGTGGCCTGCGTCGTCGCGGCCCTACGTGGGCGGCTCGCAGAACGACAGCATCGTCGAGCTTGCCTTGGGCTACAACGGCTTCGGCCGCCTCACCGGCAACGAGACCGGCGGCCTCGGCAACATGAACTTCGACGTGGGCTGGGGGCGTCTGCTCGGCAGTGGCATGGGGTCCTACATCGCCTGGCTGCTACCTGCTGCGGTGGTGTGCCTGGTCGCCGGTCTGCTCCTGACCCGTCGGGCGCCGCGGACCGATCCGCGGCGCGCAGCACTGATCCTGTGGGGCGGCTGGCTGGTCGTCACGGCAGTGGTATTCAGCTTCGCCAATGGCATCGTGCATTCCTACTACACCGTCGCGCTCGCGCCCGCCATCGCCGCGCTGATGGGAATCGGCGCAACGCTGTTGTGGCGCAACCGGTCCGATGTCCGGTCAGCCACGGCGATGTCGTCCACCGTGATCGTCACCGTCGTGCTCGCCGCCGTTCTGATGACCCGGCACGGAGACTGGCTGAACTGGTTGCGCCTCGGCCTGGCGGTCGGGGGAGTGGCTGTTGCGGTGCTGCTGCTGATCGTCGGTCGGCTTCCGCGGCGGCTGGCCGTGACCGCCGGCGGACTGGCCGTCGCGGCGTGCCTGGCCGCGCCGACGGCCTACACGCTGGCGACCGTCGCCACGCCGCACACTGGCGCCCTGCCGTCCGTCGGTCCGGCGAAGGGGCCGGGTGGATTCGGCGGCATGGGCGGCGGGCTGCTCGATTCGCCAGAACCGGGAGCAAGCCTCACGGCGCTGCTCGCGGCCGACGCGCAGCGCTACGCGTGGACGGCTGCCGTCGTCGGATCCAACAACGCCGCCGGTTACCAATTGGCCAGCGGCGCACCGGTAATGGCGGTCGGGGGATTCAACGGGACCGATCCGTCACCGACCCTCGAACAGTTCCAGGCCGACGTTGCCGCCGGTCGAATCCACTACTTCGTCCGCGGCCGGATGATGTTCGGTGGTTTCGGGGGTCACACCAACGGCGGCAGCCGCGAAGCCGCTGACATCGGCGAATGGGTGGAGAGTCACTACACCGCGGTGACCGTCGACGGCACGGTCGTCTACGACCTCACCGCGGCACCGCAGAACTCATAGCCGGCACATAGCTCTTGCCAACTACCACCACAACGGACCACTCGACCATGGATCTCATGACAGACACGGTCCTCTCCGAAGCACCTTCCGACGCCTTCGTGCCCACGGATCGGGCGCGCCGCTTCGAGTCCCGGCCCAACGCGGCGCGAGCCGCCGCCGCGCTCGGCGTGCCGGTGCTCGACGTGGTGGTCCCCGTGTACAACGAGGAAGCGGCCCTGGCCGGCTCGGTGCACCGGCTGCATCGCTATCTGCGGGACACGTTTCCGTACCCGGTGCGCATCACCATCGCGGACAACGCCAGCGTCGACGACACCCCCGGCATCGCCGCGCAGCTCGCCGACGAGCTCCCCGACGTCCGGGTGGTGCGTCTGGAGCAGAAGGGACGCGGTCGCGCGTTGCACCAGGTGTGGTCGGACTCCGATGCCGCCGTACTGGCCTACATGGACGTCGACCTGTCCACCGACCTCGCTGCGCTCGCGCCGCTGGTGGCGCCGTTGATCTCCGGCCACTCCGACCTCGCGATCGGAACCCGGTTGAGCCGGGGTTCGCGCGTCGTACGTGGTGCCAAGCGGGAGATCATCTCGCGCTGCTACAACCTGATCCTGCGCTCGACGCTGGCCGCGCGGTTCTCCGACGCCCAGTGCGGCTTCAAGGCCATCCGCGCCGACGTCGCCCGCGAACTGCTGCCGCATGTCGCCGACACGGGATGGTTCTTCGACACCGAGCTGTTGGTGCTCGCCGAACGCAGCGGGCTGCGCATCCACGAAGTGCCGGTCGACTGGGTCGACGACCCCGACAGTCGGGTGGACATCGTCGCAACCGCAGCCGCCGACCTGAAAGGGGTGGGTCGCTTGCTCCGCGGCTTTGCCAGTGGCTCCATCCCCGTGAATGCGATTGCCGCCCAGCTCGGTTCGTCGCGCCAGTCGGCGGCGCCGAATTCGTTGTTCCGCCAGGTGGTCAGGTTCGGCGCTGTCGGCATCGCGTCGACGGTGGCTTATCTGGTGCTGTTCATCCTGCTGCACGGTTGGATCGGCGCCCAGGCGGCGAACCTGGTGGCGTTGTTGCTCACCGCAATTGGCAACACCGCGGTCAACCGCCGGTTCACCTTCGGCGTGGCGGGCCGCGGCAAGGCTGCGCGCCACCACGTGGAGGGTCTCATCGTGTTCGCCATCGCCCTGGCCATCACCAGCGGTGCGCTGGCCGGACTGCACGGCATCGTCGAACAGCCCCACCGAATGCTCGAGATCACCGTCTTGGTGCTGGCGAACCTGGTCGCCACCGCCGTCCGCTTCGTCCTGTTGCGCGGCTGGGTTTTTCACCCACGCCGAGCGCGCTAACCACCCTCAACCCCACCGAACTCGAGGATCCCGATGACCACCATCACCGAAGCCGTCCGGCCGGACGTCAACGCCGACCCGGCGACGCCCGCGGACCCGCGATGGGCCAGACCAGGCCTCTTCGCACTGCTGGCCGCCACCGCCGTGCTGTATCTGTGGGGCCTCGGCTCCTCGGGCTGGGCCAACAGCTACTACGCCGCCGCCGCGCAGGCAGGCACCCAGGACTGGAAGGCCTGGCTGTTCGGCTCGCTGGACGCAGGCAACGCCATCACGGTCGACAAGCCGCCCGCTGCGATGTGGGTAATGGCATTGTCCGGCAGGCTGTTCGGGTTCAACGCGTTCACCATGCTGCTGCCCCAAGCGCTGATGGGAGTGGCCGCCGTGGCGGTGCTCTACGTCACCGTGAAGCGGTTCAGCGGCCCCGGTGCCGGCCTGATCGCGGGCGCCGTGCTGGCCCTGACGCCTGTGGCCGTGCTGATGTTCCGGTACAACAACCCCGACGCGCTGCTCGTTCTGCTGCTCCTCGTGGCGGCGTACTGCACGGTGCGCGCCATCGAGAACGGCAGCTACCGCTGGATGGCGCTCACCGGCGTCGTCGTCGGGTTCGCGTTCCTGACCAAGATGCTGCAGGCCTTCCTGCCGGTTCCCGCCTTCGCGCTCGCCTTCCTGATCGCCGCTCCCACGTCGATGTGGAAGCGGTTGGGCGCGCTGTTGGTGGGAGGTGTCGCCATCATCGTCTCGGCCGGTTGGTACGTCGCGTTGGTCAGCCTGTGGCCCGCGGATTCCCGGCCGTACATCGCCGGTTCCACCGACAACAGCCTGCTGCAGCTGGCGTTGGGATACAACGGACTCGAGCGCATCACCGGTGGTGGTGGCTCGCCCGGCGGTGGCGGTCCTAGTGGCGGTCCGGGTGGAGCCAACGTGTTCTTCGGTGGCGTACCCGGCATCACGCGGATGTTCGGCCCATCGTTCGGCGCAGAGGTGTCCTGGCTGCTGCCGGCGGCGCTCATCGGGCTGGCAGCAGGCCTGTGGTTGACGTGGCGGTCGCCACGCACGGGTCGGGTGCGCGCCAGCCTGCTGCTGTGGGGTACTTGGCTGCTGGTGACGGCCGTGGTCTTCAGCTTCATGGACGGCACCGTGCACCCGTACTACACCGTCGCTCTTGCACCGGCGGTAGCCGCCCTCGTCGGCATCTCGGTGACAGAACTGCTGCGCCGCAAGGACTCCTGGCAAGCCCGCCTGACACTGGCGGTCATGCTGACAGCCTCCGGGGTGTGGGCGTTCGTCCTGTTGGGTCGGACGCCGGACTGGTGGCCGGCACTGCGCTGGGTCGTGCTCGTCGGCTCGATCCTGGTGGCCGCCGTGTTCGCAGTCGGTACCCGGCGGCTGGGCCGGGCAACCGCAGTGGTCGCCGTCGCTGCCGCGATCCTCGGGCTCGCCGGGAGCACCTCCTATGCGCTGTACAACGCGACGCAGTCACACAGCGGGCCCGGCACCATGTCCGGCCCCGTGAAGGCGGACGTCTTCGGCGGCCCCGGAAAGTCGGACGGCCCCGATGCCAAGGGCCAGGGCGGCCCGTTCGGCCGGAATGCCGACAACGCCGCGCTGGAGGCCATGGTGAAGGACGCCGACAACCGTTGGGCGGCAGCGTCGGTCGGCTCGTTCACGGTGAGTGATCTGGAACTCAAGACCGGAGCGTCGTTGATGGCGATCGGTGGATTCACCGGCGGTGACCCGTCGCCCACCCTGGCCCAGTTCCAGCAGTACGTCACCGATGGCCAGGTGCGGTACTTCATCGACGGCGAACGCGGCGGACCGATGGGTCACCGCGAGGGTGCGGCCAGCGACATCACGACGTGGGTCGAGCAACACTTCACCAAGACCGACGTCGGCGGCACGACCGTCTATGACCTGCAGGCGCCGGCGTGATGGTTGGAATCTGCCCGATTCTCTCCATGGGAGACGGGGTAGCCGCGCAGTAGCGTCAACCGTCGACGTCTGCCCGCCCACGCCAGGAGGTCCACGTGTCCGTGACCGACGAGTACCTCAAGAACAACGAGGCGTACGCCGCCCAGTTCTCAGGTCCGCTGCCGCTTCCGCCGAGCAAGCACGTCGCGGTGGTCGCATGCATGGACGCCAGGCTGGACGTCTACCGGATCCTCGGGCTGGCAGACGGCGAGGCCCACGTCATCCGCAACGCAGGCGGTGTGGTGACCGACGACGAAATCCGGTCGCTGGCGATCAGCCAGCGGCTGCTCGGCACCAAGGAGATCATCCTCATCCACCACACCGACTGCGGGATGCTGACCTTCACCGACGACGACTTCAAGCGCGCGATTCAGGACGAGACCGGCCTCAAGCCGGAGTGGGCGGCCGAGGCCTTCCCCGACGTCGAGGAAGACGTGCGTCAGTCGTTGCGCCGCATCGAGGCAAGTCCCTTCGTGACCAAGCACGAGTCCTTGCGCGGCTTCGTCTTCGACGTTGCCACCGGCAAGCTCAACGAGGTCACGCTGTAGTCATTTTGGGCGAGCGCCCTAACCCGCTGTGGTCCGCCACCGCGACAGCCGGTTCTCGACGAACACCAGCACGCCGTTGAAGACGAGCCCGACCAACGCGATCGCGACGATGCCGGCATACATGTTGGGAATCTGGAAGTTCAACTGCGAAGCCGTGATCAGGTAACCCAATCCCGCCTTGGCGCCGACCATCTCGGCGGCGATCAGCACCAGGATCGACGAGGCCGCCGCCATCCGGAGACCGGTGAAGATCGTCGGTACCGCGGCGGGCAGGATCACCTTCTGGAACAGCCGGATCGGTGGAAGCCCCAGTGACTGGGCAGATTTGATCAGTAGCGGGTCGACGGTGCGCACGCCTGAGATCGTGTTCAACAGGATCGGGAAGGTCGACGCGTACACCACCAGCGCGACCTTCGAGGTCTCGCCGATCCCGAGGATGAGGATGAACACGGGCAGCAATGCCAGTGCCGCGGTGTTGCGGAACAGCTCAAGGATGGGGTTGAGGAAGTCCGCGACCGGTCGGTACCACGCGATCGCCACACCGAGGGGAATCGCGACCACGACGGCGATGGCGAAGCCGGACAGTGCCCGGGACAGGCTCGTCGACACGTGTTCGGCGAGTTGACCGTTGGCGATCAGCGTGAAGAACGTCTCCGCCACCTCGCTGAACGGGGGCAGGAACACCTTGTCCACCAGTCCGGTTCGTGGCGCGATCTCCCACAGCGCCAGGAACGCGACGATGGCGATGGCGGGTTTGACGACGCGCCACGCCACCGTGGCCACCCGCCTGCGGATCGATGGTTCCGCGGCGGCGGACGTGGAGGGGGCGGTGGTCGGTGCCGGTGGCGTCGTGGCGGGGACGGCGATGGCGCTAGACATGCTGTACCTCTTCGGTCGTCGAAAGCTGGAGCTCCTCGGAACGCGCGCGCTCGACCTCGTCGTGCAGCAGCGTCCAGATGTGGTGGCGCAGCGCGCGGAAGCCGGCATCCGAGCGCACGTCCTCGGTGCTGCGGTCGATGTTCACCTCGACCACCCGCTTGATTCGTCCCGGTCGCGAGGTGAGCACCGCCACGCGCTGACCGAGATAGATTGCCTCGTCGATGCCGTGAGTGATGAACAGAATCGTCTTGCCCGTCGCTTCCCAGATGCGCAACAGCTCATCCTGCAGCGATTCCCTGGTCTGCGCGTCGAGCGCGGCAAACGGCTCGTCCATCAGCAGCACTTCGGGGTCGAACGCGAGGCTGCGGGCGATGGCCACGCGCTGCTTCATGCCGCCCGACAGTTCGTGCGGGTAACGGTCGGCGAAGCCCTGCAGGCCGACCAACTCGAGGTAGTGCTCGGCGCGGACGCGACGTTCGGTGGCGGGTAGTCCCTTGGCCTCGAGCCCGAACTCGATGTTCTTGCGTGCGGTGCGCCAGGGGAGCAGCGCGTACTGCTGGAACACGATTCCCCTGTCCAGCCCGGGCCCGGTGATGGGCCGGCCGTCCAGCAGGATCTGGCCTGCCGTCGGTGTGGTTAGGCCGCCGAGCAGGTCGAGCAGCGTCGACTTGCCACATCCGCTCGGCCCGACCAGCACGAGGAACTCGCCATCGGCGACGTCGATGGATATGCCGTCGACGGCGGTGAAGCCCGCCTTCTGTCCCCGGATGGGGAACTGCTTGGTGACGTTGTCGAGTCGGAGCTTCGGTGGTGTGGTCATTTCGCTGCCAGTGACTTTCCGTCGGGACCGCTGGCCTCGGGGTAGGTGCCGTTGGCGTATGGGTTGAACTCGTTGGTGTACAGATCTCTTGCGGTCAGCTGACCCTGCTTCAGCTCGCCGTTGCGTACCAGCCAGTCGATCCAGGTCTGCAGTTCACGCTCGGCGATCACCCCGCCGGCGACCGGAATGCCCGAGCTCCGCCAATACTCGATCGACTGGTGATCTTCGTTGCGCTTGCGGTTGTCGATGATCTGGCGGAACTTGGCGACTACCTCATCGCGGGGAGTCACCTGTGTCCAGCGGATCGCCCTCGCCGTGCCCTGCACGAAATCCGCTGCGGCGTCCTTATTTTCGGCCACGAACTGCTTGCGCATCACGTACGTGCCGTAGCTGAAGGCGCCGAACAGCGCCTTGTCGGTGAACAGCGGCCGGATGCCGCCGCGTTCCTGGGCCGTCTCGCGATAGATCCCGTTGAGTGCGGCGACGTCGATCTGTCCGGCCCGCAGCGCCTGTTCGGTGTTCACCGGCGGCACCACGGTCAGGCTGACGGTCTTGATCTCGTCGGCGGACAGCCCCTCCTTGGCCAGCCATTCCCTGGTGAGGAATTCGTGGTGGGCGCCAAGCGTGTTCATGCCCACCTTCTTGCCGATGAGGTCACGGGCACTGCGAATGGGGCTGCCGTCCAACACGTAGTACCCGGTGTATTCGCCGTCGTCGGCACCGTACGAACTGATCACCGACGTGATCGGGGCGCCTGCCGCGTTGAGCTTGACGACGGCGCCGTTGAAGGCGGAGCCGAAGTCGGTGTCGCCGGTCGCGGCCGACTGAATGTCCTGTGGCCCGCTGGTGGTGTCACCCACCCATTCCAGCTTGACCTTGCTGAAATAGCCAAGGTCCTCGGCGAGTTCGGGGAAGGTGACCTCGCCGGTGCTGCCCTGATAGCGCAACACCGTTCTCCCGTCGGCGGTTTGGGTACCCTCTCCCGACGACCCGCACGCGGTCGCGCACATGGCGAGCAGAGCGGTGATCGCGCCGAGCACCGTCAATCGCCGTGACGCGCGGCGAGCCTTCGGAGGTGACGTCATGAGCCGCGAAACTCCGTACCCGCGACCGACACCGACGGCTTGCCGTCGGGTCCGAACGGAACGTCGCCTTCCAGCGTGGTCCGATACAGCACCCGGGTGACGTCGAGATGGTCGAGGTCGGTTGGGGCCAGGTGTGCGGTCGCGCGGTTGTCCCAGAACGCGATGCTGCCCCGCCGCCAGCGGAACCGGACCGTGTAGGCCGGGTTGGTCACCTCGTCGAAGAACAGGTCGAGCAGTCGGTCGCTCTGCGACGGCGATACGCCGAGGATGCGGGCGGTGAAGCCGGGCGTGATGAACAAGGCGCGCTCTCCGGTCACCGGGTGCACGCGGACCACCGGATGTTCCGTGACGAGCGGGTTCTCCCTGGTCTTCCTCGCGTAACTGCTGTCCTCCGACCATTGCGGCTTGCGTCCGCCGAAGCGGTGCTCGGCTCGCAGCCCGTCGGCAAGGCGCGCCAGCGGTTCGGGCAGGCCTTGATACGCGGCAACGAGATTCGTCCACTGCGTGTCACCGCCGATTTCGGGCACCAGGTGCGCGCGCAGGACGGTGCCTGCCGGCGGATTGATCAGCGCGGTCACGTCGGTGTGCCACTTGTTGTCGTAGCTGTACTTCACCCGGCCGAAACGCTCGGCGTACTTGCGGCTGTCGACGGCGAGGATCTCCGGGTGGTCGGCGGGGGCGTCGTCGTCGTACGGATGTGACGGTGTGACGTCCCCGAAGCGGCGCGTGAATGCCACCTGTTGCGCGTGGTCGATGTCCTGGTCGTGGAAGAACAGCACCTTGAAGCGGTGCAGCGCCGCCCGAACCGCGGTCACCTGCTCGTCGGTGAGTTCGGTGCGCAGGTCGAGGCCGGAGACGTCGGCCCCGATGTGCCCGGCTACTGGTGTGAAGACCGGCAGCGCCGTGACCGAATCCTCTTCTGCCTTCTGGCTTTCGACGGTGATGCTCATGAAACCTCCTAGTGCCCCAGCGCCGGTCGGCGCCGTTGATCCATGCTGGCTCTCGTGAACCGTTGAGAGAAGAGCGTTTTCACGATGCGAGATACCTTCAATCCGAGCTTTAGTCGTGCCTGGGTGTGTCAGTTCGGACGATGCGATTCGCATGGCGTCGGATCACCGGCAGGATGTCGTGCACGAGCTCGTCGGTGAGCCTGCGCCGCAATGCCTGCACGCCGACCGCGCCCCAGGCGTTCCCGTCGCGGCCGAGTACGGGGACCGCAATGGCGCGCACGTGGGCGCCCTGAGCGCCGGTGCCGTCGGCATAGCCACGGCGGCGGACGAGTGCCAGTTCCTGCTCCGCCGGGCGGCTGAACGCGAGGACCGCCATCCCCATTGCGCTGCGCGCCAACGGTTGTCGCGGCCCGGGCAGCTGATTGCCACAGAAGCGCCGTGCCGGCCTGGCGGAGAACACGGTCAACATGTCGTGGTGGTCGACCACCCCGAAGCTCGCCGTGATTTCGATGTCGGTGGCCAGCGACTGCAAGTGCGGTGCAAGGGTCTGGACGCTCAGCCGGTGCAGGGCGGGCGCGGCCAGCGCGACGAGGCCGGAACCGATCCGATAGCGGTCGTCCCCGTCGCCGGCACGTTCCAGCAATCCACTGTGCTGCAATGCCTGAGCGAGCCGGTAGGTGGTGCTCACCGGCAACCCGGTGCGCGCGGCGATGGATGTCAGCGAGAGTTCGGGATCGGCATCGCTGAACGCCGCGAGGATCGCGATGGCCCGGTGCACCGACTGCGGGCCGGCCTTCACCTCACTTCTCGGGCGCCTGGCCATCGGGTCCGGAGTTCTGCGGGTAGGTGCCGTTGGCGTAGGGGTTGTATTGGTTGGTGTAGAGATCATTGGCGGACAACTTGCCCCGCTCGAGCTCGCCGTTGCGTACCAGCCAGTCGATCCACAGCTGGATCTCCTTCTCGGCGATCACCCCGCCGGGGCCTGCGACGCCGGTGCTCTTCCAGTAGTCGGCCTTCTCCGCGCTTTCGTTGCGGCCACGGGCGGCGATGATCTGCTTGAACTTGGCGATCACTTGGTCGCGGGGCGTGATCTGGGCCCAGCGGATCGCGCGGGCGATGCCCTGGGTGAGATCGGCGACGGCATCCTCGTTGCGCTGCCGGAAGTCGTTGCGCACGATGTACGTGCCGTAAGTGAAGTCGCCGAACAGAGACCCGTCGGTGAACAGCGGCCGGATGCCGCCCCGGGCGATGCCCTGGTCGCGCCAGATGTCGTTGAGGGCGACGGCGTCGATCTGGCCCTGCCGCAATGACTGCTCGGCGTTGACGGGCGGTACCACGGTCAGTTCGACCTGCTTGACTTCGTCGTTGGATAGCCCCTGCTGTTGCAGCCACTCCCGCATGACGAATTCCTGATGGGCGCCCAGCGTGTTCATGCCGAACTTCTTGCCGATCAGATCGCGGGCCCCGTGGATGGGGCTGTCGTTCAGGACGTAGTAGCCGGTGAAGTTCTCCTTGTCCGAGCCGTAGTAGCCGACCACCGAGGTGATCGGAGCGCCGGCCGCGGCCAGTTTCACGACGGCGCCGTTGAAGGCACCACCGATGTCGGTGTCGCCGGTGGCAGCGGATTGGATGTCCTGTGGGCCGCTGGTCGTGTTGCCGACCCAGTGCAGCTTGACCTTGGCGAAGTAGCCCAGATTCTCGGCGAGTTCGGGATAGGTGACCTGGCTGGCCCAACCCTGGTAGCGGATCACCGTCCTGCCGTCCTCGGTGGTCGCGGTGTCCGACGACGGGCCGCATGCCGACGTCAAAGAGGCGACGACGAGAGCCGCAGACATCAGTCCGGCGATACGGAAACGCATCGCCCGATGATGGCGGCTGGGCCGATGGCGGGACAACAGTTTTGGCCACCGGCGATTTAAATCCTCGCGATCGCAGGCATAGTTCGCCACGAACCCTCGGCCTAACGTTGGGCACGTTCCGAAAAGTCCTGCCGCTGAATCGAACACGTTTGGCTGCGGGTTTTCACGATGTGGAAAGTGGGCCGCGACTTGTCGGACTCAATCGACCTTGCCGCCGACGTTCTGGTCGTCGGTGGTGGACCCGCCGCCACCTGGGCGGCACTGACCGCCGCACGCGAAGGCGCAGACGTGGTGCTCGCCGACAAGGGCTACTGCGGCACCAGCGGTGCGACGGCGTCGGCCGGCACCGGCGTCTGGTACGTGCCGCCGGATCCGGTGGCGCGGGAGGCCGCCATGGCGAGCCGCGAAGCCCTCGGCGGGTATCTCGCCGATCGGCGCTGGGCCACCCGGGTGCTCGACGAGACCTACGAGCGGATCAACGAACTCGCCGTCGCGCACCGCTTCCCGTTCCCCGTAGGTTCGGACGGGCACCAGTTGCGCACCGGCCTGCAGGGCCCCGAGTACATGCGGCGCATGCGAATCCTGGTGCGGCGCGCGGGCGTCCGGATACTCGACCACAGCCCGGTCACCGAATTGCTCGTCGACGCCTCTGGTGCCGCTGCGGGGGCCGTCGGCTACCAGCGCCAGGCCAAGCAGGGCTACCGCGTCCGGGCCGGCGCCGTCGTGCTCGCGACCGGTGGCTGCGCGTTTCAATCCAAGGCCCTTGGGTGCGACGTCAATACCGGCGATGGCGCCCTGTTCGCCGTCGAGGCCGGCGCGGAGCTGTCCGGCATGGAATTCTCCAATGCCTACGGCATCGCCCCGGAGGGCACATCGGTGACGAAGACGGCGTTCTACCACTTCGCCACGTTCTACAAGGCTGACGGCAGCGTTCTGGAGGGTGCGAGCGGTCAGAAGCGGTCGCCGATCGCTGCGGAGCTGTTGCGGGGCAAGGTGTTCTGCCGCCTCGACCGCGCCGACGCGCAGGCGCGGGAGGCCATGCGGCGCGCACAGCCGAACTTCTTCCTGCCCTTCGATCGCATGGGCATCGACCCGTTCACCACGAAGTTCCCCGTCACGCTGCTCGCCGAGGGCACCGTGCGTGGGACGGGCGGCATCCGCATCGTCGGGGACGACTGCACGACCACCGTTGCCGGTCTCTACGCTGCCGGTGACGCGGCGACGCGCGAGTTGATCTGTGGTGGCTTCAGCGGCGGAGGCAGCCACAACGCAGCGTGGGCCATCTCGTCCGGCACATGGGCGGGACGGGGTTCGGCGCGGTATGCCAGGTCGCTCGGATCGAACGCGGCAGCCAGGCGGCTGTCCGCGATCGGTGACGCCGGTGCCCGCCCTCGGGGGTCCCGCGCCTCGGCCGACCACCGGGCCGTGGTCGCCGCCGTACAGGCCGAGGTCTTGCCCTATGACAAGAACTATCTGCGCCGTGGCTCGGTGCTGGTCGCATCACTCGACGTGCTCGACGGAATCTGGTCGGACATAAGGGAATCGCTGGCGGGGGAGGGCGAGCAATTGGTGCGCAACCGGCAGACGGCGGCGATGACCGCACATGCGCGCTGGATGTATCACGCGGCGTTGGCGCGCACCGAAACCCGCGGCATGGCGAAGCGATTGGACTTTCCCGAGCAGGACGATGCGCAGCGTCGCCGCCTGACCACCGGCGGGCTGGACTCCGTCTGGGTGCGCCCCGAGGTGCCGACGCCCGTGGCCGCGGTGGCCTCGTGATCGAGTTGGTGTCGGCCGAGCGCTGCATCGCGTGTGACAAGTGCATCACCGTATGCCCGACGAACGTGTTCGACCGCGGCGTCGACGGGATTCCGGTGATCAGCCGCCACGGCGACTGTCAGACGTGCTTCCAGTGCGAGGCGAACTGCCCGGTCGACGCCCTGTTCGTCTCGCCGTACACCGCCCCGCAGCCCGACACGTCGATGGCCGCCGACGAGCAGGCGTTGGTGGACCACGGTCTGCTGGGTAGCTACCGGGAACGGATCGGCTGGGGCAAGGGCCGCCGGCTCGGCTCGCTGGATGCGATCGGGCCGTCGTTGGAATCCAGCGGCGCACCGTTGATCAGTTGAGCGCGCCTGATCAGTTGAGCGCGCCGAGCGGATCAATGCCCGGCAAATGCCCCGCGTGGGCGTCTGGCAGTCGATGATGTCGGGATGGTCTTGCAGAGCACGACGCCCGCGGACGAAGGTAGCGCCGCCGTACAGCTCAATACCGCCCCTGTTCCGCACACACCGAGCAACCTGCGGAACCCGTTTCCACCGATCGCGGACTACGCCTTCCTGTCCGATTGTGAGAACACCTGCCTGATCTCGTCGGCCGGATCGGTGGAGTGGCTGTGCGCTCCGCGCCCCGATTCACCAAGCCTGTTCGGCGCCATTCTGGATCGCGGCGCCGGACACTTCCGGATCAGCCCCTACGGCATCGCGGTGCCCTCCGCGCGCAGGTACCTGCCAGGCAGTCTCATCCTGGAGACGACGTGGCAGACCCACACCGGCTGGATGATCGTCCGCGACACCCTGGTGATGAGTCCGTGGCACGACGTCGAGCACAGGTCGCGAACCCACCGCCGCACGCCGATGGACTGGGATGCCGAGCACACGTTGCTGCGGACCGTGAAGTGCGTCAGCGGCACCGTCGAACTGGTGATGGACTGCGAGCCGTCGTTCGACTACCACCGCAACGTCGCCGAGTGGGAGTACGCGGCGGAGGGATACGGGGAGGCGATTGCCCGGGCGAAGCGCGACCCGGAAGCGCACCCGACCCTGCGGTTGACCACCAACCTGCGTCTCGGATTGGACGGGCGGCAGGCCCGGGCACGGACCAGGTTGAAGGAGGGCGACGATGTCTTCGTCGCGTTGAGCTTCTCCTCGAATGCCGCCCCGCAGACCTACGACGAGGCCTCCGACAAGATGTGGAAGACCAGCGAATGCTGGCGGCAGTGGATCAACATCGGCAACTTCCCCGACCACCCGTGGCGGGGGTATCTGCAGCGCAGCGCACTGACGCTGAAGGGGCTGAGCTACGCGCCGACCGGTGCACTGCTCGCCGCGAGCACCACGTCGCTGCCGGAAACGCCGCAGGGGCAACGCAACTGGGACTACCGCTATTCGTGGATCCGGGATTCGACGTTCGCACTGTGGGGTCTGTACACGTTGGGCCTGGATCGCGAGGCCGACGACTTCTTCGCGTTCATCGCCGACGTATCGGGTGCCAATCACGGTGAGCCGCACGAACTTCAGGTGATGTACGGCGTCGGGGGCGAGCAGCGGCTCGTCGAGGACGAGCTCAACCACCTGTCGGGTTACGACAACGCCCGTCCGGTGCGGATCGGCAACGGCGCCTTCGATCAGCGCCAGCACGACGTCTGGGGTTCGATGCTGGATTCGGTGTATCTGCACGCCAAGTCGCGCGAGCAGATCCCCGAGAACCTGTGGCCGGTGCTCAAGAAGCAGGTCGAGGACGCGATCAAGCACTGGCGCGAACCCGACCGCGGCATCTGGGAGGTGCGTGGCGAGCCGCAGCACTTCACCTCGAGCAAGATCATGTGCTGGGTGGCGCTCGACCGCGGCTCCAAGCTCGCCGAGATACACGGCTGGACCAGCTACATGCAACAGTGGCGGGCGATCGCCGAGGAGATCAAGGCCGACATCCTGGCCCACGGCGTCGACTCGCGCGGCGTGCTGACGCAGCGCTACGGCGACGACGCGTTGGACGCCTCGCTGTTGTTGGCGGTGCTGACCCGATTCCTGCCTGCCGACGATCCCCGGTTGAGGGCGACGGTGTTGGCCATCGCCGACGAGCTGACCGAGGACGGGCTGGTGCTGCGCTACCGGGTCGAGGAGACCGACGACGGATTGTCCGGCGAGGAAGGCACTTTCACCATCTGTTCGTTCTGGCTGGTGTCCGCGCTGGTCGAGATCGGCGAGGTCAGCAGAGCCAAGCACCTGTGCGAGCGGCTGCTGTCGTTCGCCAGCCCGTTGCATCTGTACGCCGAGGAGATCGAGCCGCGCACCGGCCGTCACCTCGGCAACTTCCCGCAGGCGTTCACCCACCTGGCGCTCATCAACGCCGTGGTGCACGTCATCCGCGCCGAAGAGGACGCCGACGCCTCCGGGGTATTCCAGCCGGCGAACGCGCCGATCTAGCCCACCTTGTACGTCGCCAACGCCTTGGCGACGAGAGTGCCTGCTGGATCGAGGATCTCGGCCTCGCAGTTGACCAACGACCGGCCCCGTCGCAGCACGCGGCCGACGCCGATCAGTTCGGTGGCCCGCGCAGGCGCCATGTAGTCCAAGGCCACCGACACCGTGACGCCGCGCATGTTGTCGGGCACCTGCGCACCGCACCAGGCGGCCGCCATCACCGTCAGATCGGCGAGCGTGGCGATCGCTCCGCCGTGCACCATGTCGCCGACCGTGGTGTTCGTCGGATCCCAGGGCAGGCGCAACCGCACCTCGTCGTCATCGAGCTTGTCGATCACCACGCCGAGCTTGGCGACGAAGGGTGATTGCGGGATGAATTGCGCCATGACGTCGGCGCCAGTGGGTGTGGACACCTGGTCATCCTGCCCGCCGAGGCAGAAGCGTTTCAATTACCTGTCGGGTAGGCGAGCTACGCCCGGGCCAGGGTGGCGAGGACCTGGGCCGTCCGGTCGCAGAATTCGTCCCGGTCGGTCAGGCCGCGGGTCATCGCGCGCGCGACGGTCATCGCGACGAGGACGTCGAACACCGTGTCGGCCCGGTCGGAGAGGTCGCCACCCTTCAGGTCGGGCAACGACGCGGACAACAGGCCCCGCATGAGCTCGCGCACGTCGGCCTCCGAGCGCAGCACCAGCCGCTCGTAGATCTCCTCGTCGAGGTGGTAGGCGGCGAGCAGGCCCGGAAGGGCGGCACGAGTGACCGGGTCCGCCAGGAAGTCGATGAACGTCGCCACCCATGCGCGCAGGTCGGTGTGCAGGTCACCGGTGGGTTCGGGAACCGGCGCCGGCTGCGGGTGGCCGAACGCCGCGTCCTCGACGAGCGCCTCCTTGGAGGGCCAGCGCCGGTAGATGGTGGGTGCACCGACGCCGGCGCGTCGTGCGATCGCGACCACCGTCGTGCCCGGATAGCCGACCTCGACCAGCAGGTCCCGGGTCGCCTCGAGCACGGCCACGTCCTTCGCGGGATTGCGCGGGCGGCCCAACGGCGTCACGACGGTCATGGCAGAAAACCTATCCGAAGCCGGAGCATTCTGTTACGTTACGCCTCATAACGTAATTACCTCGGAAGGAACGCCATGCTGACGCCGCACGACGAACTGCTCTGCCACCAACTGCCCACCACGTTCGACCACGTCGAACAGAGCGACCTGCGGTGGACCGAGCGCATCGTGATGTACGGGTTCGACCGCTCGGGTGACATCAACGTCATGACCGGAATGGCGCGCTTTCCCAACCGCAACGTCACCGACGCCTACGCGATGGTGACCAGGCGCGGCGGGCAGACCAAGGTGGTGCGGATGTCCACCGAACTCAACCCTGAGTCCGGTCCGCTGGGCTCCTACACCGTCGGGCCCTTCACCTACAGCGTCGAGGAGCCGCTGCGCACGGTGCGCGCGGTGCTCGCGCCCAACGAACAGGGCCTGAGCCTGGATCTCCGCCTGCGCGGCCAGTTTCCGACCTACGAGCAGACGCCCGCCTTCCATCGCAGCCGCGGCCGGGTCAGTGAGGATGCGCGCCGGTTCTACCAGAACGGCGACCTCGAGGGCTGGATCGAAATCGACGGCGAGCGCATCGAGATCGACACGGAGCGTTGGTGGTTCGGCCGCGACCACTCCTGGGGCATCCGCAACGGCCCCGGCGGCGGCAGCCTGTCCGAGGGCGCCAACCTGCAACCGCAGGAGATCCCCGAGGGGACGTTGTACTACATGGGCATCTTCGAGTTCGACGACGAACTGGTGCACTTCGCGCAGCGCGAGACCAGCACGGGGGAGCGCTGGCAGTTCGAAGGCGAGGTGCTCTACCCGTTGGCGACCGGCCGCGACGCCGGCACCATCATCGACGTCGAACACGACCTGAAGTTCCGCGACGACCTTCGCGTGGTCAGCGGCGGCACCTTCACCGTGCACCGCGGCGACCGGACCACCAGCACCATCGACGTGACCCCGCTGTGCGACTTCTGGCCCGGCCTGGCCGGCTACATGGAGGTCAACGGCTACGCCTCCGGGCATTGGCGCGGAAGGGATTTCATCGACGGGTTCACCGTCGACCCGGACGACCTCGACGCCATCCGACCGGTCAGCTTCCTGTCCGAGACGCTGTGCGAAGTGACGATGCAGGGTCCGACCGGACCCAAGACCGGTCACGGGCTGGTGGAGATGGTGTTCGTCGGGGCCTACCCCCGCTACGGCTACACGGGCTGGTGACGTGACGGGTTTGACACCGGCCCGCCTGGCCGCCGACCAGCTGCCCGCCGCGCTCGAAACCATGGTCCGCGACCGTCTTCCGGATGCCTCCAGGGCGGAAATCGCCAACTGGACGCCGTCCCCGGGTGGGTTCTCGACGGAGACGTTCCTGTTCGACGTCGTCGGTCTCGACGGCGGCGGGTCGGCGGGCCTGGTGTTCCGCAGACCGCCGGAGTACCAGATCCTGCCGGACTACGACCTGCGCAGGCAGTACCTCGTCATGCAACGGCTCGCGTCGTCACCGATCCCGGTGCCGACGGTGCGGTGGATCGACGCGTCGGCCGATGCGCTGGGCACCCCGTACCTGGTGATGGACCGCATCGACGACGTCGTCGGAGTCAGCGACGTTCCGCCCTACCACCAGGCCGGGCTGTTCGCCGAAACCGACGACACCGGTAGGGCGACGCTGTGGAACGGCTGCGTCGACCTGATCGCCGCCGTGCACCGGCTGGACGTGGCGGACTACCGGCTCGGCTTCCTCGCGCTGCCGTCCAACGGATCGCAAGCGCTGGCCGACTTCCTGCGGTACGCCATCGGCTGGGCGTACGGCGACAAGCCAATCCACCCGACGTTCCTGCGCGCGCTCGACTGGCTGGACGGGCACGCGTACGTGCCGGACCGGATCGGGCTGTGCTGGGGCGACAGCCGGATGTCGAACGTGTTGTACGGCCGGGACCTGGCGCCGGTCGCGGCGTTGGATTGGGAGATCGCCTATCTCGGTGATCAGGCCGCCGACATCGCGTGGCTGCTGATGACCGACTGGGTGAGTAGTCCGCTGCCCGACAACGCAGCCGCAGCGGGCACCCCGAGCCGCGACGAGACGATCGATCGGTACGAGAACGCGGTCGGCCATCCGATCGGCAACATCGGGTTCGGCGACGTCACGGCGCCACTGCTGCTCGCGGTCGCGCTGATCCGGCTCAACCGCATGTTCGCGATCCCCGGCGTCGACCTCGCCGACATCTGCGCGCGACGGATCGAGTTCGTACTGGGCAGCTGACCCAAGCCACAGCAGTGGCGCGAACTGGCTGGACTAGATTGCCTTCGGTGTCCAGACCTGAGAACCCTGCACGGTTCCCGCGCGGGATGGCACTGCTGGTGGCAGGCGCGTTCTTCATGGAGATCCTCGACGCCACCATCATCACGCCGGCCATCCCCCTGATCGCCTCGTCGTTCGGCGTCGACGCCGTCGACGTGAACGTGGCCATCTCCGCCTACCTCGTCACCGTCGCGGTGCTCATCCCGGCGAGCGGCTGGATGGCCGACCGGTTCGGCATCCGCCAGGTGTTCCTCGCGGCCATCGTGGTGTTCACCCTCGCGTCGGTCGGCTGCGCGCTGAGCACGTCGCTGCCCATGTTGGTGGGGATGCGGGTGGCCCAGGGCATCGGCGGGGCGATGATGGTGCCCGTCGGGCGGCTGGCGGTGCTGCGCTACAGCGCCAAATCGGACCTGGTCCGGGCGATCGCGCTGCTGACGTGGCCCGCGTTGGCGGCACCCGTGCTCGCGCCGGTGCTCGGCGGGGCGATCGCAACCCTTGGCAGCTGGCGGTGGATCTTCGTGGTCAACATCCCTCTCGGCATCATTGGGTTTCTGTTGGCACTCAAGCTGATTCGTGGTGCGCCGGCCCCGGCCACCAGATCACTGGACTGGCCCGGCATGGTGCTGCTGGGCGGCGGTATCGCCGCGGCCCTGCTTGCGCTGGAGAACGTCAGGGTCAGCGGCACTCACTGGTCCCTCGTTGCCGCCTGTGCGGCGGGTTCGGTGGTGCTGCTGAGCGTCGCCCTGTGGCATCTGCTGCGCTCGCGGGCCCCGCTGGTGGCGTTGCGGGTGCTGCGGGTGCGCACGCTGCGGATCACGGTCTCGGCGGGATCGCTGTACCGGATGGTGATCACCGCGGTGCCGTTCCTCTTACCGCTGCAGTTCCAGCTGGAGTTCGGCTGGACGCCGTTCGAAGCCGGGTTGATGGTGGCCGCGCTGTTCGCCGGCAATCTCACCATCAAACCGGCGACCACTCCGTTGATGCGACGGTTCGGCATCCGCACCGTCCTCCTGGTCAACGGCGTGGCCTCCGTCGGTTGTTTCGCACTACTGGCCGCACTGAAGCCGGGGCTCCCGGTCGCGGTCATCGCCGCCGTGCTGTATCTCAGCGGCGCGCTGCGCTCGATCGGGTTCACCGCCTACAACAGCCTGGCGTTCTCCGATGTCGACGGCGACGAGCTCACGCACGCCAACACGCTGAACGCCTCGGTGCAGGAGCTGGCCGCCGGGCTCGGCATCGCGGTGGCGGCGCTGCTGCTGAGTCAGCTGACGTCCTACCCGGCCACGTTCCTAGTCCTCGGTGGGCTGATGGCGGTCACGCTGATCGAATCGCTGCGGCTCCCGGGAGATGCGGGCGCGCACGTCAGCGGGGCCCGTACTTAGCTGCGTCATTGACACGGCGCGGGCGCGCCGGTTACATTCCTGGTTATGCTTGCAATTCTGGTTAACTCTACCAACTTAATGGTGAAGCAGTGACTGCGGTCGCGGACGTCGATCCGCAGTCGGCGCGTTACGAGCTGAGCCACCTGCGGGCGCTGGAGGCCGAGGCCATCCACATCATCCGCGAGGTCGCCGCGGAGTTCGAGAAGCCCGTGCTGCTGTTCTCCGGCGGCAAGGACTCGATCGTCATGTTGCACCTGGCGCTCAAGGCATTTCGGCCCGGCCGGTTGCCGTTCCCGGTGATGCACGTGGACACCGGGCACAATTTCGACGAGGTGCTGCAGGTCCGCGACGAGCTCGTCGCCGAGTCCGGGGTGCGCCTCGTCGTCGCCAAGGTGCAGGACGACATCGACGCGGGCCGGGTCGTCGAGACCATCCCGTCGCGCAACCCCATGCAGACCTTCACGCTGTTGCGGGCCATCCGCGAGAACAAGTTCGACGCTGCCTTCGGTGGTGCCCGCCGCGACGAGGAGAAGGCCCGCGCCAAGGAGCGCGTGTTCAGCTTCCGCGACGAGTTCGGCCAGTGGGATCCCAAGGCGCAGCGGCCCGAACTGTGGAACCTCTACAACGGGCGGCATCACAAGGGTGAGCACATCCGCGCGTTCCCGATTTCCAACTGGACCGAATTCGACATCTGGTCCTACATCGGTGCCGAGAAGATCAAGCTGCCGTCGATCTACTACGCGCACCCGCGCCAAGTCTTCGAGCGCGACGGCATGCTGCTGGCCGTGCATAAGTACCTGCAGCCGCGCAAGGACGAGAAGGTGATCGAGAAGGTCGTGCGCTTCCGCACCGTCGGCGACGTCACCTGCACGGGATGTGTGGAGTCGAACGCCGCCACGGTGTCCGAGGTGATCGCCGAGACCGCCGTGTCCCGCCTGACCGAGCGCGGGGCGACCCGTGCCGATGACCGGATCTCCGAGGCCGGCATGGAAGACCGCAAGCGAGAGGGCTACTTCTGATGGCTACGTTGCTACGACTGGCGACTGCCGGCTCCGTCGACGACGGCAAGTCAACGCTGATCGGTCGGCTGCTGTTCGACTCCAAGGCGGTCATGGAGGACCAGCTGGCCTCTGTGGAGCGCACCTCGAAGGAACGCGGAAACGACTACACCGACCTGGCTCTGGTGACCGACGGCCTGCGCGCCGAGCGGGAACAGGGCATCACGATCGACGTCGCCTACCGCTACTTCGCAACGCCCAAGCGGAAGTTCATCATCGCCGACACTCCGGGGCACACGCAGTACACCCGGAACATGGTGACGGGAACGTCGACGGCGCAGCTGGCGATCGTCCTCGTCGACGCCAGGCACGGACTGCTCGAACAGTCCCGGCGGCATGCCTTCCTGGCGTCGCTGCTCGGCATCCGGCACATCGTGTTGGCCGTCAACAAGATGGACCTCGTCGACTGGGATCAGGAGCGGTTCGAGAAGATCCGCGACGACTTCCACGAGTTCGCCGCGCGCCTGGACGTGCACGACGTGACGTCCATCCCGCTGTCGGCGCTCAACGGCGACAACGTGGTGACCAAGTCGGAGCGCACCCCGTGGTACGAGGGCCCGGCCTTGCTGAGTCACCTCGAAGAGGTCTACATCGCCGGCGACCGCAACCTTGTCGACGTGCGGTTCCCCGTGCAGTACGTCATCCGGCCGCAGACCCGCGAGCACGCCGACCACCGCAGTTACGCCGGCACGGTGGCCAGCGGCGTCATGCGTCCCGGTGACGAGGTCGCGATCCTGCCGGCGGGCAAGACCAGTCGCATCACCACGATCGAAGGCCCGAATGGGCCCGTCGCCGAGGCCTTTCCGCCGATGGCGGTGTCGATCAGCCTGGCCGACGACATCGACATCTCGCGCGGCGACATGATCACGCGGGTCAACAATCAGCCGCACGCCACGCAGGAGTTCGACGCGATGGTGTGCTGGATGGCCGACGACGCGGCGCTGGAGCCCGGCCGCGACTACGTCATCAAGCAGACCACCAGGACCACCCGCGTCAAGGTGACCGGGCTTGACTACCGGCTCGACGTCAACACGCTGCACCGCGACAAGGGCGCTACGGCGTTGAAGCTCAACGAACTCGGTCGCGTGACCCTGCGCTCGCAGGTGCCGCTGTTGCTCGACGAGTACTCCCGCAATTCGGCAACGGGCTCGTTCATCCTGATCGACCCCGACACCAACGGCACCGTCGCCGCGGGCATGGTCCGCGACACGTCACCCGCCGCGACCCGGGCCGCCACCCCGAACGCCGTGCGGCACAAGAATCTCGTCACGGCCGAGGACCGGCTGTCACGGGGAAGCACGGTGTGGTTCACCGGGCTGTCCGGCTCGGGCAAGTCGTCGGTGGCGATGCTCGTCGAGCAGAAGCTGCTCGAAAGTGGGCGTCCGGCATACGTTCTCGACGGTGACAACCTGCGGCACGGGCTGAACGCCGACCTGGGCTTTTCGATGGCCGACCGCGCCGAGAACCTGCGCCGGCTGGCCCACGTCGCGACCCTGCTCGCCGATTCCGGTCAGATCGTGCTCGTCCCGGCGATCAGCCCGCTCGAGGAGCATCGGGAGCTGGCCCGGCGGGTGCACGCCGATCAGGGTTACGACTTCTTCGAGGTGTTCTGCGATACGCCGCTGGAGGATTGCGAGCGTCGAGATCCCAAGGGGCTCTACGCCAAGGCGAGGGCGGGCGAGATCACCCACTTCACCGGTATCGACAGTCCGTATCAGCGGCCGAAGAACCCCGATCTGCGGCTCACCCCGGATCAATCGGTGGAGGATCTAGCCCAGCAGGTCATCGACATGATCAGTGCGCCGCGGTGACCGGGCAGGAGAGCACCGATCATCAGCTCGCCGCCCAGCTGGCCACCGAGGCCGGTGCACTGCTGCTCGCGGTCCGTGCGGAGCTCGCCGACGCTACCGGTGCCGAGCGGAAGGCCGCCGGGGACAAGCGTTCTCATGAGTACCTGATGGATGCGCTGGCCGAGCACCGCCCCGATGACGCGGTGCTGTCCGAGGAGGCGTCGGCGGAGGACAAGGCCAACTCCACGCGACTGAGCGCCGAGCGGGTGTGGATCGTCGACCCGCTTGACGGCACCCGGGAATTCTCCGAGCTCGGCCGCGAGGACTGGGCGGTGCACGTGGGGTTGTGGCAGTCGGGCGAGCTGATCGCCGGGGCCGTCGCGCTGCCCGCGCAGGGCGTCACGCTGGCCACCCCGGACGTCGCCGCCCCGGCCGCTGCGCCGGCCAAGCCGCGCATCGTGGTCTCGCGGACCCGGCCGCCCGCCGTGGCGCTCGCGGTGCGCGACGCCCTTGACGGCGTGCTGGTCGAAATGGGTTCGGCGGGAGCCAAAGTCGCCTCCGTCGTGCAAGGGTTGGCCGACGTGTACGTGCATGCGGGCGGACAGTACGAATGGGACTCCGCGGCGCCGGTCGCGGTGGCCCGTGCTGCTGGCCTGCACACGTCGCGCATCGACGGCTCGCCGCTGGTCTACAACCGGGCCGACCCGCTGCTGCCGGACCTCGTCGTGTGCCGGCCCGAACTGGCCGACGCGGTGTTGGCCGTCACCACGGCGCACTGACGGCCTGGAACGCTCGGCTAGCCGGCGAGGCGTTCACGAAATGTGTTGCGGTAGCTCTGCGGCGCCACCCCGGTGAGTCGGCGGAACTGTTCGCGGAAGTTCGCCGACGACGTGAACCCGACCTCCCTGCCGATTCGCTCCACCCCGTATGAGGTGCCTTCGAGCAGTTCCTGCGCGTGGCGGATCCGCACGCCGGCGACCCACTGCATCGGAGTCTGCCCGGTTTCGGCCTGAAACCGGCGATTGATCGTGCGGATGCTCATCGCGGCACGCTGGGCGATGTCGGTCAGCGTCAACTCGCGGTGCGCATTCAGCTCGATCCATGCGAGCAGGTCGTCCAGCTCGGTTCTTTCCCCGAGGTGCTTGGCGGGCAACTGGTTTCGCACGATGAACTGTGCCTGACCGCCGCTGCGGTGCAGGGGAGCGACGGCGAGCCGGGCCGCCGCGGCTGCCGCTGCGGCGCCGTGGTCGCGTTGCACCATGTGCAGGCACAGATCCAGCCCGGCCGAGGCGCCCGCGGACGTCAAGATCTGCCCCTCGTCGACGTAGAGCACATCGGGATGAAGGTTGACGGCGGGATACGTCGCGCGGAACAGGTCCGCGGCGATCCAGTGCGTGGTGGCGCGCCTGCCGTCGAGCAGTCCGGCGGCGGCGAGGGTGAACGCGCCCGAGCAGATCGATGCGATGCGGGTGCCTGCCGCGAATGCCGACCGCAGGGCGTGGATGACCCGCTCCGGGACGTCGACGGTGACGTCGTTGCAGCCGGGAACGATGATCGTGTCCGCCTCGGCCAGCGCCTCCAGTCCGTGGTCGGTGCCGATGCGCAGCGGACCCGCCGTGACGATCGGCTCGCTGCCGCACACCACGACGTCATATCCGTTGGTGCCGTCGGCAAGCGGGACGCGTCCGAACACCGCGACGGCGGTGGTGAGGTCGAAGGCGATGACGTCGGGCAGCGCCAGGACGGCCACGGTGTGCATGGCCGAACCGTACCAGCGGCGATGGCTAGATCTCCACATGCTCCGGGATATTGCCACCGAAGCCGCGATTGGCGGTGGTGATGCGGCTCGTCGTCGGCGTCCGTCGACGCACTAGCCTGACTCCATGACCAATCCCACCCTGCGCGCCCTTGCCGAACTCCCGCTCGAGCCCGCAGGTCTCGCCGAGTCGACGTTGATCCTGATCGACTGCCAGAAGACGTACACCACCGGTGTCATGGCACTCGACGGCGTACAGGCCGCCCTCGACGAGGCGGCCGCGCTGCTGGACCGCGCCAGGTCGGCAGGTATCCCGGTGATCCACATCCAGCACTCCGACGGCCCCGGTTCGCTGTATGACATCGACGGTGAGAGCGGTGCCATCGTCGAGCAGGTGGCGCCGCGCGACGGTGAAACCGTGGTGATCAAGCAGTACCCGAACTCGTTCGTGCAGACGGATCTCGACTCATGCCTGAAGACGGTTGGCGCATCGAATCTCGTGCTCGCCGGGTTCATGACGCACATGTGCGTCAACTCCACCGCACGTGGCGCGTTCAACCTCGGCTACGCGCCCACCGTGGTGGCGGCCGCGACCGCTACGCGCGCGCTGCCGGGCGTCACGGGGGAGACGGTGCCTGCCGCGGCGATCCAGTCGGCGAGCCTGGCGGGCATGGCCGACCTGTTCGCCGTCGTCGTACCCGGCACGTCGGGCATCCCGGACTGAGAATGGTCGGATGACGACGCCCTCCACCCGAGTCACCCGGCTCAACGAGAAGCAGGACACCTCCCGCAGCTCGCTCGACGAGCTGCTGGACAGCACACCGCTGGCCACGGTCGCGTTGGTCCGCGACGACCATCCGGTGATCTTCCCGACCGGCTTCGCCAGGATCGGCGACGACTTCGTCATTCACGGATCCACGGGCGCGCCATGGATGCGCGCGCTGGCGGCGGGCGCGGCGGCGGCGGTGTCAGTGACGACGCTCGATGGCGTCGTCGTGGCGCGCAGCGCATTCGAGTCGTCGTTCCGCTACCGCAGCGCCGCGCTGTTCGGTGTCTTCGAGCCGATTCCCGAAGACGAGAAGATCGCGTATCTGAATGCGCTGACCGACGCCTTCATTCCCGGTCGCGTCGCCGAACTGCGGGCCAGCAGCCGCAGGGAGTTGGCCGCCACGATGGCCTTGCGCCTGCCCATCGGCGAGGACAACTGGTCGCTCAAGGTCAGCGCGGGCTGGCCGGATGATCCCGACGAGGACGTCGCCGCCGACGCGTGGGCGGGCGTGGTGCCGATGACGGTCAGCTACGGTGCGCCGCAACCCGCTCCCGACCTCAGGCCGGGGATCGCGGTGCCCGGATCCGTTCTGGCCATGACCGAGCCGTCAGTCGAATAGTCCGGCCCGACGGTACAGGTCGATACGCCGGTCGCCGTGAACGTCGTTGTGCTCGTTGAACTTCTTGATCCGCGACAGCGCGAAGTCGACGTCGGCAGTGACGGTGCACGGCATGCCGAACTGGCCGATCGCCGCGGGATAGCCGTCGGCGTCGGTGATGATGCTGCCGCCGATCCAGTCCTGGCCGCGCTCGACGCCGGCACGGTCACACACCGCGATCGGCAACCGGTTCATGCCGGCCCCGGCCAGCACGCGGACCATCTCGGTCGGCCGCTCGCCCTCCGGGCGCGGTAGCAGCGGCCAGTTGACCGGGGCGCACAGCAGATCCGCGCCCGCCAGCGCCGCGACGCGCACCCACTCGGGGAATTCGACGTCGTAGCAGACCATCACGCCGATGCGGCCGTGCTCGGTGTCCACCAGCAGCGGCATGTCGTCGGCGCGGTCGAACACCGTGTTCTCGGAATCCCACAGATGCGCCTTGCGGTAGACGCCACGCAGTCCGGTCGGGTCGACGACCGCGGCGGCGTTGTAGATCTTGTCGCCCGCGTCCTCGGGAAACCCGGCCACGATCGTCACACCGAACGCCGAGGCGAGATTTGCCCATTCCGTGATCGTTGGCCCGTCGCGGGGCTCGGCGAGCGAGGCGAGCTCGGCGCGGTCGGCGAACATGTACCCCGACGACGCCAGTTCGGGCAGCACGACGATCTGCGCCCCGTCGGCGGCGGCCGCCTCGATGGCGTCCCTGGCGGTGGTCCGGTTTCCGGTGAGGTCGCCGATTCTCAGCGGGATCTGGCAGCAGGCGACGCGCGTGGTCATCCCTTGATCGTCGTCGACGGAGGGCAGGAGCGCAGCGACTCGGGAATTCAATCCGGCTTGCGGAGTTCGCAGCAACGTCGGTGGCACAATGCGCGATATGCGGATGTCGGCGAAGGCGGAGTACGCCATCCGTGCCATGGTCCAACTGGCCACCGTCGATGACGGTGTCCTGGTCAAGACCGACGACCTGGCCAAGGCGCAGGGCATTCCGCCTCAATTCCTCGTCGACATCCTGTCCGACCTGCGCACCGACCGGCTGGTGCGCAGCCACCGCGGCCGTGACGGCGGCTACGCGCTCGCCAAGCCCGCCGCCGAGGTCAGCATCGCCGACGTGATGCGCTGCATCGACGGTCCACTGGCCAGCGTCCGCGACATCGCGCTCGGCGACCTGCCGTACTCCGGGCCCACGGCGGCGCTGACCGACGTGTGGCGGGCACTGCGCGCCAGCATGCGATCGGTGCTCGAAGAGACCACGGTGGCCGACGTCGCGAACGGCGCGTTGCCCGATCACGTCAGCCGACTCGCCGGTGACTACCTCGCGCAGGAGGAGCGCCGCGGGCACGGTTGACCGTGTTTGCACGCCAGTGTCGTAATGCGCCTGCCGCCGATCGTCTTTCTAGTAGGAACGAAATACGTCCCGAACGAGGAGGAGGCACGGGCAGTGAAGTATGTGCTGTTGTTCGTCGAGACCGAGCAATTCGCGCGCGATCTCGAGGCCTTGAGCGACGCCGAGCGAGAACGGGCGTACGACCGCGTCAACGAATGGTTCGCCACCCACGCCGACAAGCTGCGCGGTGGAAGCAAGCTCCAATCGCCGGAGACGGCGACGACCGTGCGGCTCGACCGCGGCGAACCCGTCATCATCGACGGGCCGTTCGTCGAGGGCAAAGAGGTCGTGAGCGGATACGCCGAGATCGAGGTCGCCGATCTGGACGAGGCGTTGCAAATGGTCAAGACGTGGCCGGCGTGCCCGGTCGTCGAGATCCGCCCGCTGCAGGCATGAGCCCACATGGCTGACGCGTCGCATGCCGAGTTGTCCCGCGTGGTACGAGAACACGCGGGCGGGCTCGCGGCGTCGCTGATGCATCTGACGGGCGACTTCGCCACGGCGGAGGATCTCGTTCAGGACGCCGTCCTGGCAGCGCTGCGACACTGGCCGGTGGAGGGAATCCCGCAGCGCCCCGATGCGTGGTTGTTCACGGTGGCCCGGCGCCGCGGCCTGGATGCCCTACGGCGCGAAGACAATTACCGCACCAAACTGGCGCAGCTGCAGTGGCCCGTCCAGGCCGAGCCCGACGATCGGCTGCGGCTGATCTTCACGTGTTGCCACCCCGCACTCCCGCGGGAGGCGCAGATCGCACTGACCCTGCGGGTCGTGTGTGGCCTGACCACGGCACAGATCGCTCGGGCGTTCCTGGTGCCCGAGACGACGATGGCACGGCGAATCACCCGCGCCAAGCGGAAGATCACCGACGCAGGAATTCCGTACCGCATCCCGGCCGACGACGAGCTCGGCGCCCGGCTGACCGAGGTCCTCGCCGTGATCTACCTGCTGTTGAACGAGGGTTATCTGTCCACTGCCGAGCGGACACATGCGCACGATCTCGTCGATGACGCCGAGTGGCTGGCGGCGCTGTTGCACGAGCTGATGCCGAGCGAGCCGGAGGTGGCGGGCCTGCTCTCCTTGATCCGATTGCACCGCGCCCGCGCCGCCGCCCGCTTCGATGCCGACGGACACCTGGTGCTGCTGGAACATCAGGATCGATCCTCCTGGGACCGGCAAGCCATCGCGGATGCGGGTCAGCTGCTGGCCCGCGCCGCGAAACAGCAGCGGCCCGGCCCGTATCAGCTGCAAGCGGCGATCGTGGCCTGTCACGCCGAGGCCCGATGTTGGCAGGAGACCGACTGGGAGCAGATCGTGCTGCTCTACGACATGCTGCTGCACCTCGCGCCGTCCCCCGTCACCCGACTGCACCGGGCCATCGCATTGCGCTACACGGCGGGGCCGCAGGCGGCGATGTCCGAACTCGACGACCTCGCCGACGCGTTGGACCGCTATCACCTCTACCACGCCACTCGCGCCGACCTCCTGCGCGAACTCGGCCACCCGGACCAGGCCCGCGCCGCCGACCGTCGCGCACTCGACCTGACCGCAAACCCCGCCGAACAAGCCGTGCTCGAGCAGCGCATCGCGTGGACCTCGATCCCAACCTGAGAGGAGACTCCGACCGCCATGTCCGACATCACCCAGCTGCACCGCGCGCTCATCGCTCGCGTCCGTGACGGCAACGCGACGGCGCCAACTTCGTTGCGCCGGGCCGCCTTCGACGACGTTGGCCTCGACGAACCGGTGCGAACGCTGATCGACAAGGTCGCCCGTCACGCCAACCGGGTGACCGACGACGACGTCGCCGCCGTCCGGGCGACGGGCCTGACCGAGGATCAGATCTTCGAAATCATGGTGTGCGCCGCAGTCGGACAGGCGAGCCGGCAGTACGAGAACGCGTTGGCAGCGCTGGCCAGCGCAACGCAGGAGGGAAAGCGATGAGGCTCACCATCCTGGAGCGCGGCCACCGGCTGTCCAAGAAGGCGATTTTCGTGCTGATCCGGTTGGTTTCACGCCAGCCGGTGGTCGACGCCGTCAAGCTGGCGATGTACCGCCCGGAGTTCTACGGCGCCGGCGATCTCACCCACGAGGCGATGCGCGGACCGTCGGCCTGGTCGGTCGGTGACCGCGAGCTGATGGCGGCGTTCGTCTCGAAGGTCAACGAGACGCGATTCTGCGTCGCCGCGCATTCGGCGACCGCGGGCCTGTGGTACGACGACCAGGCCAAAGTGGTTGCCACGCTGGCTGATCTGGAGACGGCGCCCATCGACGAGCCCGTGCGGGCGACGCTTCGCATGCTTGGCAAACTCACGCGCGAGCATCGCGTCGATCCGGACGACATGCGGGCCCTTCTCGCCGAAGGTGTTACCCCCGAGCAGATTCGGGACGCCCTGGCCGTGTGCCTCGCCTTCAACATCACTGACCGGCTGGCCGATGCGTTCGACTTCGACCTCGCGACTCCCGAGGCCATGAACTCCGGTGCCCGGTACCTGTTGAAGCGTGGCTACCGCTGACTAGCTGCTGCGCAGGGCGATGCCGTCGAGCAGCATGCGCAGGCCGCCGTCGAAGTCGTCCTCGACCGACGTCCGCATCGCGACCTTCGACAGCGCCTCGATGTGCGGAAACTGTTGCCCCGCTACCGCACCGATGCGTGCTGCGGCCTCCTTCGCGTCGGCCGACCGGCCGCGCGCCAGCGGACCGGCCAGTTCCGCCTGAGCCGCGCCCGTGACGAAGCCCAGCACCGCATGGAAGGCGTAGAGCCGGTCCCGGTCGGTCAGCCCGGCCCGCCCGAGGGCGCCCACTAGCCCGTCGGCGATCGCGAACCCCGTCGCCGACGCCATCCGCCGCGTCAGCACCAGCGGAATGGCGGCCGGGTGGGCTCGCACACCGCGCCACATTGCCGTCGCGATCGCGTGGACGTCGTGGCGCCAATCGTCAGTCGGTGCCGGAATGGGGACGTCGGCGACCACGGCGGCGACGACGAGCTCCTCCAACCCCTCCTTGTCCGCGACGTAGTTGTACACGGTCATCGGCCCGGTGCCGAGCGCGGTGGCCAACGTACGCATGCTGAGCGCGCTGAGACCTGATTCGTCGACGATTCCCAGTGCCGCCGAAGCGATTTCGTCTCTGGTGAAACGCGCCCGCACCATCACGTGGCTCCCTTCGCGCATTGCTCCTTGACACGTACGACGTACTTGATGCACTCTAGCAACACGTACACCGTACTTATGAAGGAGCGGCCCATGGCCCAGGGCGACACGAAGGCGATCCCCACCGAACGCATCGACTTCCGTTCCGACGGGACGCGGTGCGCGGCGTGGCTGACGCTGCCGGCAAGGACAGCACCCCATCCCGCAATGGTGCTTGTGCACGGGCTGGGTGCCACGCACGACATGATGCTGGCGCAATACGAACAGCACTTCGCCGCCGCAGGCATCGCGGTGCTGGCCTTCGACTACCGCCATACCGGGGCCTCAGACGGCCAACCGCGCCAACGCATCTCGATGCGAAAGCAGCGGGCCGACGTGCACGCGGCGCTGTCGTATCTGGCGGCGCGGCCCGACGTCGACGCGGCGCGGCTCGGCCTGTGGGGGACCAGCCTGGGCGGGATGAACGTGGTCCGCGTGGCCGCCGATCGACTCGACCTCGCTGCGGCCGTGATCCAGTGTCCGATCGTGCACGGCCCGGGCGCGGCGCGCAGCCTGGGCATTTCGGGGCCGTTGCGGCTGACTCCCGCCATCGTCGAGGACGTCGGGCGCGCCGTGACGCGCCGCGGCCGCCGCTACGTGCCGATCGTGGGCCCGCCGGGAAGCCTCGCGATGGTGACTGCGCCGGGCGCGGAGGAGGGGTGGAATTCGACGGTGCCCTCGGGCGGCCGGTTCGACAACCGGATCGCCGCGGCCGATGCGGTGGCCATGGTGGCTACGTCGGCGCTGCGGCAGGCCCGCCGGGTCGCTGCGCCCCTGCTGGTCTGCGTGTCCGATCGGGAGAACCTGATGAATCCGCGCTACGCCGCGCTGGTGGCGCGACGGGCGCCGAACGGTGTGGCCCGCCACTACGAGTCGGACCACTTCGCCGTCTACCACCCGCCGCTGGTGAGCCGGGTGCTCGCCGATCAGACGGCGTTCCTCGTGGAGCATCTCGATGTCCGCGGGTGAGGTGTTGCGCTCCAACGACCTTCGGTTCCTCTCGGTCGCATCGACGTTGACCCCGCAGGACTGGGCCGCGCCCAGCCTGTGCGAGGAATGGTCCAACCACGAGGTGCTGGCCCACCTCGTCATCGGTTACCGGACCCGGCTTGCGACGGTGGCCGTCGAGATGGCCAGGCAGCGTGGTTCATTCGACCGCGCGAACACCGAACTGGCCCGCGCCTTGGCGGCGGTCCGCGGTCCCGCCGATCTGCTCGACGAGTTCGCGCGTCTGGTCGACCGGCCGCGCGGCATGGGCAGGTACTTCCCGAAGAACCTCCTGCTCGGCGATCACGTCACCCACGAACTCGACATCGTCCTGGCTCTCGACCGCGAGCCGACGATACCCGCGGACGTGCTGGTGTGTGTGCTCAATACCCAAGTGGCGCTGCCGAATCCGTTCGTTCCCGCGTACTTCAACGGCCGACGAATCCGCTTGGCAGCCGTCGATGCCGACTGGGCGCACGGTGACGACGGACCGGTCGTGACGGGTCGGGCCGCCGATCTGGTGTCCGTGCTGGGCGACCGGCCCAGGGCGCTGCCTCGGCTGAACGGCGACGGCGTGAGCGTGCTGTCGTCGCGGGTGTTCAGCCGCCAGAGCCGTACGGTCGCGTGATGATCTCCAGGTAGTGACCACTCGGATCCTGGAAGTAGACGCCCCGACCGCCGTCGTGGTGATTGATCTCGCCGGGATGTTGGCCCTGCGGATCGGCCCAATGCTGCTGTCCGCGTTCGCGAATGCGGCCGTAGATCGCGTCGAACTCTTCCTCGGACACGAGGAACGCGTAGTGCTGCGGATGGATGTCCTGGTCGTCGCGGGCGTTGGCGAAGTCGAGGCTGACGCCGTGATTGAGGGTCACCGCCAGGAAGGGGCCGAACTCCGCGGCGGGCGGAAGCCCGAACAGTTCGGTGAAGTAGTCCGCCGACTCCCGGCGGTTCTTGGCGGCCACGATGGTGTGGTTGAAGGTGATTGCCATGTCCATCCAGTGAACCACTTTCGGCGCCGTCAGCCCAGCGTTGCAGGATGGGGAGATGGCGAACCCCCCGACGTTGACCGGCCCACGCGTCACGCTGCGAGCACCGCACCTCGACGACGCCGAGGCGATGTTCGCCGTGGTGGCATCCGACGTCGAGGTCACGCGTTATCTGTCCTGGACTCCGCACCCGGACATCGGCGAGACTCGACGCGTGATCACCGAGCTCTTCAACGTCGGCGATGACCCGACCTGGGTCGTCGAGTGGCGCGAGACCGGTGAGCTGATCGGCACGTGCGGCTGGCGGCGGCCGCAACCCCACATCGTGGACCTCGGGTACTGCCTCGGCCGGCGCTGGTGGCGGCGCGGCATCATGTCGGAGGTGGCGCAGGTGCTGATCGACGAGGCCCGCCGCGACCCGGCCGTGTACCGGGTCTCGGCGCACTGCCACGTCGACAATGCGGGATCTGCTGGCGTTCTCCGGCATTGCGGCCTCAACCTCGAGGGCCAACTCGCTCGATATGCGGTGCTTCCCAATCTCGGTCCGGAACCGCAGGATTGTCTGATGTTTGGAAAGGCGGTGCGGTGATGGCCGGACTGGATCTACGCGCGCTGGCGGTGCCGGTGATCGTCGCACCCATGGCGGGCGGACCCTCGACCCCCGAGCTCGCCGCCGCAGGCACCAACGCCGGCGGCCTCGGCTTCCTGGCCGCGGGCTATCTCAGCGCCGACGCACTCGCCGAGCGGATCACGGCGGCGCGCGGTTTGACGTCGGGTCCGCTGGGCGTGAACCTGTTCGTCCCGCAGCCCAGTGCCGCACTGCCACAAGCGATCCACCGGTACGCGCAACAGCTCGAGGGCGAATCGGAGCGCTACGCCGTCAACCTTGGGGAACCGCGGTTCGACGACGACCAGTGGGCGGCCAAGCTGGAGGTGGTGCTGGATCTCAAGCCCGAGGTGGTGTCGTTCACGTTCGGGCTGCCCTCCGCCGACGAGTGTGAGCGGCTGCGTGGCGCGGGCATGACGACGGTGTCCACCGTCACCACGCTGGCCGAAGGGCAGATGGCCGTCGCCGTCGGCGTCGACGCGGTGGCGGTGCAGGGCCCGGCGGCGGGTGGGCACCGCGGCACGCTCGATCCCGTGGCGTCTCCGCCCACCCAACCGCTCGCGCAACTACTTCGAGCCACGACCGTCGGACTGGACGTGCCGGTCATCGCCGCGGGCGGCCTGATGACGGCAGTCGACGTGGCCGACGTGATGGCGTACGGGGCGGTCGCCGCCCAGCTGGGGACCGCGTTCCTACTCGCCGACGAAGCGGGCAGCAGCCCCGTGCACCGCGCCGCCCTGCAGGATCCACAGTTCACCGAGACCGCCGTGACCCGCTGCTTCTCCGGCCGGTACGCGCGGGGCCTGCGTAACCGCTTCATCACCGAGCACGACGCCGAGGCGCCGTTCGGTTACCCCGAAATCCACTACATGACCAGCCCGCTGCGCGCCGCAGCCGTGCGCGCCGGTGATCCGCACGGCACCAACGTCTGGGCGGGCACCGGCTTCCAGAAGGCCAAGGCGGCGTCGGTGGCCGACATCATGTCCGCCTTGGCCTAGAGGCCCTCCGTAGGAGGTCGGCTACTCGAGGACGAAGACCGGGATCTGGCGGTCCGTCTTGGTCTGGTACTCGGCGTAGGGCGGATAGGCCTCGACCGCGAGCTTCCACCAATGTTCGCGTTCCTCGCCGTCCACCTCGCGGGCGGTGAGTTCGACGACCTTGTCGCCGTCCTGCGCCGTCACCTGCGGATTGGCCTTCACGTTGTGATACCAGGAGGGGTGCTGCGGGTCGCCACCCTTGGAGGCGACCATGGCGTACTTGCCGTTCTCCTCGACGCGCATCAACGGCACGTAGCGCTTCTTGCCGGACTTGGCGCCCGTGGTCGTGAACAGGACCACGGGACGGTCCAGGATCTGGACACCGTCGGTGGTTCCCTGCTCCAAAATCTTTTCGGTCTGCTCGCGCACCCAGTCCGTCGGGCTCAATTCGGCGTTTTCGGTCACGGAGCCCGAAACACCGATCGTCGGCGAGATATTCCGCGGGCCGATTCCTTTTCGCGTCCGCCGCGGTCAACATGGGCATGACTCAACAACTGAACGACACGGCCCGCGAGATTCTGGACGGCCCACACACGGCCATGATCGCGACATCCAACGGTGACGGGCGGCCCCAGTCCTCGGTGATCTTCGTCAAGCGCGACGGTGACACGGTGGTGTTCAGCACCATCAAGGGACGTCTGAAGACACGGAACATGGCCCGCGATCCGCGGGTGAGCCTGCTGGTCGTCGGCAACGAGAAGGGCCGCTACGTGGAAATTCGCGGCACGGTCGAGATCACGGAGGACCCCGAGAAGCGACTGCTGCACGAGATGTACGACCGGTACATGGGCGGCACCCCGCCCCCACCCGAGCCGGACGCCGAGCGGCTCATCGTGCGGATCACCGCGGAGCGGGTCTATCAGTTCCCGCCGGTACCGGCCGCGGTATGACCGACCTCGATCGCCGGGTGCTGCCCTCCGGTTCTCATTCCCGGGTCGCTCCGCTCCTGCCCTCCGGTTCTGATTTCGCCCGCGATACCGAGCCGTTCCGCAGGGAGCTGCTTGCGCACTGCTACCGGATGCTCGGCTCGGCGCACGACGCCGAGGACGTCGTCCAGGAGACCTACATCAGGGCCTGGCGGTCCTACGACGCCTTCGAGAACCGGTCGTCGCTGCGGACCTGGCTCTACCGGATCGCCACCAATGCGTGCCTTACCGCGCTGAGCCACACCAGCCGACGGGTGCTGCCTTCGGGGCTGGGCGCGCCCAGCGACGACCCGAATCAGCCGCCGTCGGCCGCGGACGTCGACTGGATTGAGCCGATCCCCGATGCGTGGGTCACCGCGCCGTCCGACGATCCCGCCGCCATCGTGACGTCGCGAGAAGGCTTGCGGCTGGCGCTGATTGCGAGCCTGCAGCACCTACCCGCCCAGCAGCGGGCGGTGCTGATCCTGCGGGACGTACTGGCCTTCCCCGCCGCCGAGGTGGCCGCCATGCTCGACACCAGCGTGACGGCGGTGAAGAGCGCGTTGCAGCGCGCGAGGGCGCGGATGAAGGACGCGGCACCGAGTCCCGACGACGTGGTCGAGCCGTCATCGCCACAGGCGCGCGCCCTGCTCGATGGGTACATGGCCGCGTTCGGCAACGCGGATGCCGACGCGCTGGCCGAGGTGTTGCGACACGACGCCGCACTCGAAATGGTCGGCTCCCGAACGTGGTTCGCGGGACGGGCCACCTGCCTGCCCTTCATCGCCGACCACGTGCTTGGCGCGGCCGGCGACTGGTCGATGATCGGCGTCGCCGCCAACGGCCAACCCGCCGCCGCGGCGTATCAACGCGACGCGGATGGCGCGATGCGGGCCTTCGGTGTCGCCGTGCTCGTCGTGACCACGACCGGCATTGCCCGCATCGTCGTATTCGGCGATCCCCGTCTGGTCACGATGTTCGGGCTGCCGGACCTGCTGGACCGCTAAACGGATTCACACATTTGAATCCCCTTTGAGAACGTCGAATGCGAGCTGAATTCAATTACTCTGAAGGGTGTCGAATTCGGTACGCAGCGGATTGTTTCCGCCAATATAAAAAGGGGACTACGAAAATGAAGAATTTCGCCATTCCGGCAGCTGTTGCCGGCGCTTTGGTGGCCTCGGTGCTCGGCGTGACGGGGATCGCCACCGCGGCGCCCAGCGGGTCGTCATCGGCTGACGATACGGTGCGCACGCTGGAGGCCAGCGGTTATACGGTGATCGTCAACCGGTCCGGAGCCGGGGCATCGTCGTCGTGCACGGTGGCCTCGATCCAGCCGGGCCAGACCTACAGCACCGTCGATTCGCGTGGGAGTTCGTCGCCGAGTGAAACGATTCTGTCGAAGACGGTGCGTGTCGACTTGGCATGCTGACGGGTAGAAGTGCATTGAATGAGAATGGGAGTGTGACGCAGGATCACCGCGTCACACTCCCATTTTTTTAAATGGCTTTCATTCCGCCGGCTGGAGCAGATATCCGATGCCGCGCACGGTGTGAATCATGGGCGGGCGTCCGGCGTCGATCTTCTTCCTCAGATACGAGACGTAGAGATCGACGATGCCGGTTCGGCCACCGAAGTCGTAGTTCCAGACGTGGTCAAGGATCTGCTGGCGGCGCAGCGCCCGCTTCGGATGACGCATGAGATAGCGCAGCAGCGCGAACTCCGTGCTGGTCAACGAGATCGGGGAGCCGGCTCGGGTGACGGTCCGACTCCCGTCGTCGAGTTCGAGATCGCCGACGGTGAGCACCTCGTCCGCTGCTGACTCCCTGTCGGTCAGTTCCCGCAGCACGCTGCGCAGCCGGGCGACGAGTTCGTCGTCGTTTTCCCGGCCCTCGAAGCGCAGCGCCACCCGAATCAGACGGGTGAGGGCGCGCTCGTCATCGGCCAGCCTTGGCAACGTCGTATTCAATGTCGTACTCAATGTCGTACTCACGGTCCTTCGCCCCTTCGATGATCGCTCGACGGATTCACGAGTGGCTCACGTGCCGGTGGTCGACGACTACTCGTGCTCGCCGCGACCCAGCGTGGTGATGTCGACGTCGCCGTCGTCCGCCCGTACGGTGACCACGCCCGCCGCTGCCTTGCGGTCCGACGTCTGAGGCACCCGGACGACGGCTGCCGCGTCCCGATCGCCGGTGCTGGCGTTGACCAGGTACGGACCGGGGGCCGGCAGCGCGATGGCGATGCTGCCGTCGCGGGCGGTCACGTCGACGGTGCGCGGTGGCGCGTCCTTGAAGTCCAGGCCGACCTTGCCGTCCCTGCTGTCGACCCTGATCGACTCGGTGACCGAGATCGGATCGCGGGTGACCACCGCGCCGTCGCGGCTGTCGATCTCGATCCGTCGTGCCGAGCCGCTCAGGAACACGGCTCCATCACTCATCCGGGCGATCAGCTGGTCCAGATCGGCGTCGGCCCTCAGCGCGCCGTCCTCCTGCTGCACGGTGACCGACAACCGCTGGGCCAACGCGGGCGGCAGCGTCACGGTGAGCTCCCCACCGCGATGCCAGTCCATGAAGGCCCCGTGCGGTCCCGAGAAGCTGACCTTCGTGCCCGCGCCGTCGTTGACGACGTTCAGAGCAGCCTGCGCCGAGCGCGTCGAATCGACCTGGCGTAGGTCGACGCGGGGTTCGGCGGCGTTGCGGTCGGCGACGATGTGGACCATTGCCGGCGAACCGGTGGTGTCGATCGTCAGCGATCGCATGCCTGCCGGAAGGGCACTGGTGTCGTTGGTGACGCGCAGGGCGCTGAGCCCGAACGCGGAGACGCCGAGGCCGGCGACCGTGCCGATCACCAACACCGAGGCGGCCACGACGAGCAGCACCCGTACCGCGGTACGGCCGCCGGGGGTCAGTGGCGGCGGCGTGGCGGGCGCGGGCGGCGGGGGAGGGGTGGTTGTTACTGCGGAGGTCATCGGAAGCCCTTTCGGCGGTTCAGGATTCGAGGTAGCGCAGGACCGCCAGGACGCGGCGGTTCTCACTGTCGTCGGGAGCGAGGTCGAACTTGGTGAAGATCGAGGCGATGTGCTTCTCGGCCGAGCCGACCGAGACGTGCAGGGCCGACGCGATGGCCGAATTGGTCTTGCCCTCGGCCATCAGTTGCAGCACTTCCTGCTCACGTGGCGTGAGCTGGTCGACGGCCGACCGGCGACGCGACCGCACCAAGATCTGCGAGACGACCTCCGGGTCGAGCACGGTGCCACCGCCGCTGATGACGGCGACGGCGTCGAGGAACGTCGACACGTCGGCCACCCGGTCCTTGAGCAGGTAGCCGAATCCCCGGGTGTCCGAGGCGATCAGGTCCGAGGCGTAGCGCTCCTCGACGTAGTGCGACAGCACCAGCACCGGGGATTCCGGGTTCTGGCTGCGCAGCAGTGCGGCCGCCCGGATGCCCTCGTCGGTGAACGTCGGCGGCATCCGCACGTCCAGGATCGCGAGGTCGGGCCGCAGCTCGTTGACGATGCGCAACAGGTCCGTCGCATCCGACACCCCTGCAACCACCTCGTGCCCGGCGTCGGTGAGGATGCGCTCGATGCCGGTCCGCAGCAGCGCGGAGTCCTCGGCGATCACGATGCGCATGGCAGCACCGCCGTGACGATGGTCGGGCCGGTGGCCGGGCTGGCCACCGTGAAGGTGCCGCGGGCGGCGCGCACGCGTTCCTCGAGGCCGCGCAGCCCGGTGGCATCGTCTCCGTCCGAGACGCCCGCGCCGCCGACGCCGTCGTCGAACACCGAGACGTGCAGGGCGTTGCTCAGCGGATCGAACCGCACGGTCACCACGGCCTGGGTGGCCCGGGCATGTTTGGCGACGTTGGTCAGTGCCTCGGCGACGACGAAGTACGCCACCGATTCGACTTCGTCGGGAAGGCGGTGCGGCAAGTTGATGTTCAATGCCGTTGGCACCCCGGCGGTTTCGGTGCGCTGCACGACGGCGGACAGTGCCGCGTCGAGGCCTCGATCGGCCAGGATGGTCGGCGCGATGCCCCGCACCACGTTGCGCAACTCGACGAGTGCGCTCTTGGCGTCGTCGTGCGCCTCGGCGATGAGCGTGCGGGCGGTGGGGAGGTCCGAGTCCAGCTTGGTCTGCGCCAGGCCGATCGTCATGGCCAGCGAGACCAGCCGCGGCTGGACGCTGTCGTGCAGGTCGCGTTCGATGCGATGGCGTTCGGTCTGGGCCGACGACACCGCGCCCTGCCGGGCGTCGCTGAGCGCGCTCACTTCGTACTGCAGCGCTGCGGTGGGCGACGGACGCAGCAGCCAGCGGTCGATGGCCGCGTCCACCGCAGGTGCGAACACCACGATCGCGGCGGCGGCAACGAGCGCGACGGCGGCCAGCAGCCATGCCAGCGGCGGTGAGATGAACGACAGGCCGGCGGCGTCGTCGCTGCGGCTGATGGCGGTCGCGGCCGCGGGTCCGATGAACGCGAAGGCCAACAACGCGAATGCGACTGCCGTGGCGAGGATGTCGTAGATCAGCCGCAGGTAGTGATGCGCGGCCGACTTCCAGAACC
This sequence comes from Mycobacterium sp. URHB0044, assembly GCF_000620625.1. Taxonomy (GTDB): domain Bacteria; phylum Actinomycetota; class Actinomycetes; order Mycobacteriales; family Mycobacteriaceae; genus Mycobacterium. Next base: position 187,488 of record NZ_JIAW01000013.1, read on the forward strand.
TGACGCTGCTGACGTCGAGCCACAACTGGTGGGCCCACCGCTGAAAACCGGTGTAATGGGACAACTTCCGGTACGGCACGGGAATGCCGAGGCCGAACACCGCTTCACTGCGCATCCGCTCCACCCATTCGACGCCACGCATCAGGTAGACGAAGACGACGCCGGCGAGCAGGAAGCCGATCACCGACGGGATGGAGGAGACGGCGATGATCAGCAGTGTCAGGGGAATCCAGAACCACAACACCCCGATCGCGGCGCCGGTGATCATCGACGCGGTGGGGACCAGACCGAGCGGTCGATCTCGCGGGGTCTCGGCGGTAGTGACGGGGGACGCGGGAACCGCGTCGACTGGGGTGGTGACTGCAACCATGCCTTCAACCTATGGACTGACGGCCCCGCTCGACACGGCGATTCCCCGAGATTCTGGCGGGGGATAACCCCCGCACACCGGTCGCGATGAGTTTTCCGGCCGCCCCCGGTCTGCTCTGGTACGGAACACCCACCAGCGAGGAGAAACCACCATGACCATCGAAACCTCAACCAGCATCCCCACCGCCGCCGACACGAAGCGGCCGACGAGCCAGAAGGTCGGCATCGGAATCAGCGCGCTCGTCGGCGCCTTCCTGGTGTTCGACGCCGCGGGCAAGTTGGCGGGCGCACAACAGGTCAAGGAGGGCACCGCGGCGCTCGGCTTCCCCGCCGGCCAGGCGCTGGTGATGGGCATCGTGCTGAGCTTGTGCGTCATCGTGTACGCCATTCCGCGCACCGCCGTGCTGGGCGCGCTCGGCATCACCGCCTACCTCGGTGGCGCCGTCACGGCGAACATGCGGGTCGAGGCGCCGCTGTTCAGCGCGACCCTGTTCGCCGTGTACTTCGGCGTGCTGATGTGGGTCGGCATGGTCCTGCGTCGGCCGGAGCTGTTGAAGGTCGCGGGACTGCGCCGTTGAATCACTTGGGGGCGGACAGTTCCAGGGCGATGTGGTCCGGATCGCGGAACTCGAGGACGTAGCCGTGGCCGATGTCCTTGACCGGCTCGTGGGCAACACCCAAATCATCGAGATGCGCTGCGGCCGAAACCAAGTCGGCTCTGGACGCTACCCGAAGGCACAGGTGGTCGAGGCCGACGCGGTTCTCGTCGAACCGGTCGGTGGCGACCGGCCGCAGCCCGATCAGACAGTCGCCGAGGTTGTAGAGCACGCCGCCGAACAGGAAGCTCAACCGCTCGCGGGTCGCGTCGTCGGCGTCGGGCAGGACCTCCAGTGCCACGGGCCAACCGAACACGCTCTCGTAGAACTTCCGGGACCGTTCGATGTCGGTGACCGTCAGGCGGATGTGGGCCACGGCGTTCGCGTTGATCACGAGCCAATGCTGCCAGCGGGGGCGCTCGCCGCGAGCCGGGGGTTGGGGCGGGCGCGGCGGGCATCTCGTTTGCCCGCCTTGCAGCGACTTCCGCCGTCCGCCGGCCGTCGTCCCCATCAGCCCGTGTCAGAATCCGGACGTGCAGATCGGGATGACGATGCCGGTGATGGAACCCAACCTCGACGCCGCCACGCTGACGTCGTGGGCGCGCGTCGTCGACGGCGGACCGTTCTCGTCGCTGTGCTGGGGCGAGCGGATCGCGTTCGACAACCCGGATTCGCTGACGCTGCTCGGAGCGTTGGCGGCGCTGACCGACCGGGTGCGCCTGGTGACGACGGTGATCGTTCCGCAACTGCACGACCCCGTCATGCTGGCCAAGGCGCTGGCCACCGGCGACATGCTCAGTGGCGGTCGGCTGAGCGTCGGGTTGGGCGTCGGCGGTCGGCATGAGGACTACCAGGCCGTCGGCGCCGATCCGGCCACGCAAACCATCCGGGACATGGCCGACCGGGTCGCCATCATGAAACGGGTCTGGGCGGGCGAGAAGATCACCGAATCGGTGCTGCCGGTCGGCCCGCCACCGGCGCAGTCCGGCGGCCCGCGACTGCTGGTCGGCAGCCTCGGCCCCAAGACGCTGCGCAGCGCGGCGACGTGGGCCGAGGGACTGGCGGGCACCACCCTCGATCTCGACGTCGACAAGCAGAACGAGCTGTACGACGTCGCCCGCACGGCATGGGCCGAGGCGGGCAAGCCCAAGCCGCACCTGGCGACGTCGTTCTGGTTCGCGCTCGGTGACGCCGAGGAGGCCCGCGGGCAGGTGCATCGGCACCTCCGGCGGTACATGAACTGGATTCCCGCCGAGATCGTCGACGCCATGGCGCCGACCACCGGATGGGCAGGCACCGACGAGGAACTCCTCGCCGTACTGCACCGGTTCGAGGACATCGGCACTGACGAAGTGCACCTGATCCCGACGAGCTCCAACATCGACCAGCTGCGCCGCGTTGCAGAGGTGGTCAAGGAGTTCGCCTGAGCTCACCGCAGCAGCCGGTTGAATGACGCTACTGCAACTGGAGAGTTGCAAGTTGCGCTGACCTTTGGAAGTCTGGGGTGCACACCGTCCTCGACGCTGGAGAGTCAATGCCAACGAGCCCGACGCCACTGCCGCCCGTCGTCTCGCGTTCCGAGTGGGAGAAGGTGCGCGCTGAATTGCTGGTCCGGGAAAAAGAGCTGACCCGACTCAAGGACTCGGTCAGCGCCGCCCGTCGACGCCTCCCGATGGTGGAGATGACCGAGCCGTACACGTTCACCGGCGCGAGTGGTCCCGTGTCGCTACTCGACCTGTTCGACGGCCGACGGCAGCTCATCGTTCAGCACTTCATGTTCGGAGCCGACTGGGACGAAGGATGCAGCGGGTGCTCGATGATGGCCGATCACATCGGGCCGTTGTCGCACCTGTACGCGAAAGACACGTCGTTCGTGATGGTTTCGCGCGCGCCGCTGGCCACGCTGCTGGCATTCCGCGACCGGATGGGGTGGACGCTGCCGTGGGTGTCGTCCGGGTCGACCACGTTCAATGAGGATTTCCGGACGACCGTGGATGGCGAGGAGCGTCACGCGATCAGCGTGTTCCTCCGCGACGGTGACCGCGTCTTCCACACCTGGTCGACGTTCGACCGCGGCGAGGAGTCGTTCATGGTGGTGTGGGATCTGCTCGACCTGACCCCGTACGGCCGCCAGGAAACGTGGGAGGACTCCCCACCGAACTGGCCGCAGCAGCCGCCGTACGAATGGATGCGGCTGCACGACGCGTACTGACGCCGGCCCTCCGGCTTCGCCCGTGCCAATCGGATTGGCCCACGGCGTCCTGTCTTTCGGAGAATTCCGGTTGTGTGACGACCAGTGAATTGAGTAGGGTTCGCGGAATGTCGAGCCCTGAGGCAGCCAAGGTGGGGGCTTTCGGTCACGCCGTCAGCCCCCTGAACCCCTGAGTCCGTAGATCGCATCCCGGCAGCCGTTGCTGCCCGGGATATTGCGCGCGTTCGGGTGCCGACCGTGGTGACGAGACGACTCCTCTTCGTCCTCACTCATCTCGGAGTCTCCAATGCCTATCTCGCTGTACCTTCTCGCCTTGGCCGTATTCGCCATGGGCACTTCCGAATTCATGCTCGGCGGCCTGCTTCCGGACATCGCCACCAGCCTTGACGTGTCCGTCGGGGCCGCCGGCCTTCTACTCTCGGCCTTCGCGGTCGGAATGGTCGTCGGTGCGCCGCTGATTGCGGCCCTTGCGCGTCGGTGGCCCACCAGAGCAAGTCTGTTGTGCTTCGTCCTGGTCTTCGCCGCGACGCACGTAGTCGGTGCTCTGACAATGAGTTTCGAGATACTGTTGGCCACTCGCGTGATCGCCGCCTTGGCCAACGCGGGCTTTCTCGCCGTGGCACTTCGCGCGGCGGCAGAGCTCGTTCCGTTCAATCAGAAGGGTCGCGCGCTGGCGGTCCTGTTGTCGGGTACGACCGTGGCGACCATCGCGGGCGTCCCGGGCGGTGCGATGCTCGGCACACTGTTCGACTGGCGGGCGACCTTCTGGGCGATTGCAATGCTCTGCATACCGGCTGCGGTCGGCATCGTGATGGGCATCCCGGCAGCCCCTGCTGCCGAAAGCACGGGTGATGCGCCATCGCTGCGGACTGAGCTCGCGCAGCTGACAACTGTCAGACTTGCTCTGGTGATGGGGCTTGGCGGCCTGGTCAACGCGGCCACCTTCGCCACGTTCGCCTTTCTGGCGCCGCTCGTCACCGATACCGCCGGTATGGGAATTCCGTGGGTTTCGGTGGCCCTCATGCTCTTTGGAGTGGGGTCGTTCCTCGGCATCACCGTCGCGGGACGACTGTCGGACCATCGTCCCGGTCTGACCGTGGCGGCGGGTGGGCCACTCCTGTTTCTCGGCTGGGTCGGGTTGGCGATTTTCGCCGACCGGCCGGTAGGGCTCTTGGTCCTGGTGTTCGTTCAGGGAGCTCTGTCCTTCGCCGTCGGCAGCACACTCATCGCGAGAGTTCTCTACGAGGCGGCGAGCGCACCCACGATGGGTGGGGCCTACGCGACCGCGGCGCTCAACGTCGGCGCCGCGGGTGGCCCTGCCGTTGCGGCAGCAGCCCTCGACGCTCACGTCGGCTACACCGGACCCGTATGGGTGAGCAGCATCCTGGTTGCCCTTGCCTTGGTCGTCGCCTTGCCGCTGCTGCGGGTCATCGCACCGCGAACGCTTGGCTCGCCGTCGGAATGCCTAGGGTCGGAGGCCGCCGGCTAACCGCCGTGCCCTTCGCCCTTGCCCTTCTTGCCCTGGCCGCCCTTCTTGTCCTTCCCTGGCCCCTTCGGGCCCTCCTCGAATTCTGCCGACGTGGTGGGTGGCGGCGGCGTGGTCGTGGTCGTCGTCGTCGTCGTGGGAACCGGAGTGCTCGTCGTCACGGGTCGGGGTGTCGGCGGCGGATCGTCCGCGAAGATCAGGATGCTGCCGAGGATGAGGGCGAGCACCGCGGCCACGGCCATCAAGGTTTGCTTCCGGCTCGGCCGGTTCCGTCGGGGTGGCGGCATCGGGACGAAGGTCGCCGGCGGCGGTGGCACCGAGGTCAGCACCATCGTCGGTGGCCGCACCGCAGCGGCAGGCGGACCGGCGACCAATGGCCGGGAAACGTTGTCGGACAACGCCGCCCGCATCTGTCGCGCGCTCTGGAATCGGTGCAGAGTGTCGCGCGTCATCGCACGGTCGATGGCGGCCACCAAGGCCGGATCCGCATCCGGTCGCAATGCCAAGATGGGCGGCGGTTGTTCGGAGAGAATCGCCCTGGCGAGGGCGCCCATGTTGTCGTGCCGGAAGGGTGGGCGGCCGGTGAGCGCCTCGTAGCCCAGTACGCCGACGGAATACACGTCATCGAGGACAGTCGCGGGCTTGCCCTCCAGTCGGTCGGGGCTGACGTAACCCATCGTGCCCATGATCTGCCCGCTGGCCGTGGGTTCAGAGCCGGCGGTCTTCGCGATGCCGAAATCGGCGACCTTTACGTGACCCGACGTGGTGAACAGGATGTTGCCCGGCTTGACGTCGCGGTGCAGGATGCCGACGTCATGCGCGGCCGTCAGCGCGGCGAGCACGTCCGCGAGGACGTCGCGGAGGAGCTGCTGAGGCATCGGCCCCCGGGCGATCGCGTCGGCCAGTGTGTTGCCGGGCAGCCGCTCCATCACGATGAACGGCGCACCGTCGTGCTCGCCGTAGTCGTGCACGGCGACGATGTTGGGGTGACTGAGCGACGCCGCGGCGCGGGCTTCGGCCTCGAAGCGGCGCCGGTTGGCCGGATCGGCGCTGAAACGCGCGTAGAGCAGCTTGATGGCGACAGCGCGGTCTAGACGGGTGTCCCACCCGTCGTGGACTTCGGCCCAGCCGCCGCGTCCCAGAACCCCCCGCAGTTCGTAGCGGCCGGCGAGCATGACCGGCGCCGTCATGATGCCAACGCTAACGCAGGGGATGGGCGTGCGGCACCAGCGGTGCTGGTCACCTCACCGAGCAACGAACCGGAGACGGCAGTAACGGCAGCATCGCTACCCGCGTCACACCGATAGTTGCCGAGTGTGCAATGTCGTACGCAACACGCCGTCGCGCCGTACGCAGATGCACAGTCACCATGTCACGCGATCGCATACCCGCGGTTGCATCGAGAGGGATCGGTGGGCGAGGTTTGTCGGTGAATTGCGTTGTCGGAGTCAGTGGTTCACCAGTTCACTTCGACCGTCGACGCCGGTACGATCCTGTTGGAACATATCCTGGATAGCTCGTGTTCTAGTCGTTGCAAGTGCGGCCGCGCGGGCAGATGCTGCGATTTTGCGCAGGGTCGTCGTGCGGCGAAGAGTTCGGAGGTGTGTTGTGAAGTCGGCGAGAATGCTCAGGACGGCCGTTGTGGGTCTTGGTGCAGTGGCTGTGCCCGTGGTGATCGGGTTTGCCGGCGCCGCCCCGGCGTCAGCAGACCCGGGCCTGTGTGTGACCGGCCCGTTTGGATACGCGCAAGCATGCGTCGACGTGCCCGGGTGGCGCGGCGATTGGTATGACGGTCCGCGCTGGCGCGGCGGGGGCTGGGGCCACGGCCATGGGCACGGCGACCACGACGATTAGCGGCGCAACGGCGGGGATCCGGATCGGCGGTGCCCAGCGGGTGGGGCCAAGGCGCATGACGTAGATTGGTTATGTCTGCTAAGCAAACCGGAATCACCTCGATACCTGGAGTGTTGCGAATGTCCGTGCTGAGATCCCGCCTGACCGCCGCCGCCGTAGCCGGCGGCTTCATCGCAGCGACGCTGGGCTTCGGTGCCACGGCGAGCGCGGAACCCGCGCCACCGCCGCCGGCGCCCGTCGTGGGGGAAGTGCCGCCGGACTGGGCGCCCCGCAAGCCGGCAGAGACCTGGAACGGGGAACCGGTCGTGTGGTTCTCCGGATGGGGCGGCCGCTGGGGCGTCTGGAAGAACGGTCAGTTCATCACGCTGTCGTCGAACCCCGTGACCGGCGGCGGCTAGCCATACGACTGCAGCGGCACGACTGGGGGGTCCACCCCGTCGCGTCGATACTTGGGCGCTTTCGACAGCAGGACGACGTAAAGCGCGTCCAGGACCAGGATCTCGATGTAGATCACCAGCCAGAGGACGTTCCCCGGGTCGTAGAGGTACTGCGAGACCGAGGCGGTCAAGGTGCCCAGCAGCTTGCCCCAGGCGATCCACATGCTCTGGCCTCGCCGGTCTCCGCGGCGTACGAGCATGCTCAAGAACAGCGCTGACATGACGAGGTTGTCGACGAACGCCGTGTAGACGGAGCCGTTCTCGCGCCCGAAAACCGACACCGTGGCGACCATCATCGGGGTGACCATGACGAAGGTAAACGCGAACATGGGCCAGAAATACGTCTGCGGAAGGCTTTTCGCGTAGTCGGAGCGCCAGTACTTCAGGAAGATGGCGAGGATGGCGACGTCGGCGGCGAACCAGACTGCGTTGATGCCTTCCTGCATGATCCCGCCGACGGACGGATAGACGAAGGTGAACAGGAATTCCCAGGTGATGTTCATCGCCAGCGCGAGGAACGGCATCGCGTAGGTGCGGTCGAGCAGGCCCTGCCGTATCACGCACGCGTAGGTAATGATCCAGAAAATCCCGCTGGCAAGTCCGAAAGCGTCGATCAGTGACATCACGTCTCATTCCGCGGAAGGTGGATACAGACTAGTCGCGCCGGATCCAGTAAAGGCGCGTTCTAGCACCGCTTCCGCGACAAGACCGAGGGATTCGCGGCGCTGCTCGCCGAAGTCGAGGAGGAGGGTGTGCGCAGAGCCATTCGTTCGGTGGCATCAGATCGACGATCGCTACACGCTCGACGTCCGCGACCGGTTACTGCAACGCGGCGTGGAGGCCGGACCTCAAGCCGATGCCGGGAAAGCCTTGGGAGACAGTAGGACTACCGCGAAACTGGAGGCTATGAGCGCCGCGCCCACCCACGGCAACGACGCCAAGCCCATCGTCTGCAGCAGGCCAGCGCCAAGGGCCGCCCCGCCGGCAATGCCGGCGTTGGCAGTGGCGTTCACCCACGCGCCTGCCAGTTCGGGCGACAGCGCGTGTGTCCGTACCGCACACGCCTGGTAGATCGACGGCAAACCGCCGAATGCCCCATTCCAGATGACGGTTGCGACTAGTACCGTCACCAGAGTCGGCCAGGTGCCGCCGAGCGCGAGGACCGCTGCGATGACCACGACCAGGAGGACCACGGCGGCTCGTCGCGGGCTTCGATCGAGATTCCTTCCCGCCCACCACAATGCGAGCAACTCACATGCGCCGCACACCAGGAGGATCGGGCCGACGAGGGCAGGGCTGACTCCACTGGACAGCAGCAGCAGGCTGATGAAGGTGTACACCGTGAACTGTCCGAGAAACGCCAACAAGTTCGACGCCGATACCGCTGTCAGTGCGCGGCGACCGGAACCGGCGGACTCGCCGGAGGCCGACTCGTGATTCAGACTCGGCAGCAACCGGCGCACGACAAGGAACGTGAGAATCGACAGCACGGCGAGAAGTGTGAAGGGCGCCCGCCAGCCGGCCGCGGTACCGAACGACGTCGAAAGCGGCAAACCGAGCACCATGCCGGTCGTGGCGCCGCTGGCGGCGATGGCGAGCGCGCGCCCGACATCGGCCCTCGACACGAGTCGTGGCGCGTATCCGATCACCAACGAGAAGAACAGCGCATGCGTTATCCCGCCAAGTGTCCGGCCGATAGCGACAACGGCGAATACTGGCGCGGCGGCCACCAGCGCATTGCTCGTCGCGTAACCCAACAGGGTCGTGAGCAGCAGGGGCTTGCGACCGAACCTCGAGGTGGCGAAGGTCAGCGGCACCGCGAGCGCGGCGACCATTACGGCATAGAGGCTGACCAGGAGCCCGGTGACAGAGTCGGACACCGCGAACGTCGCGCCGATGCCGGGCAGCAGCCCCACGGGCAGTATTTCGGTCGTCACCGCCAGGCAGGAGGCAAGGCCGAGCGACAGCAGCCCCGGCATGCTCGCGCGAAGTCCGTACCCGGTAAGGCGTTCAGCGGATGAACTCACCCACCCTAAAATACTCGACCAACGAGCATATTCAAGTGGGATACTACCGTCGATGGCACGGAAACCGCGGCAAGCAGCACAGATGCGATGGCTGGGCGCAGCTCAACTGATCGCACTGCTGCGCTCCGAGCCGGGCATCACTCGGGCGGCGGCAGCGCAGCGGCTGGGCATCGGCAGCGGCGGCGCCACCGAACTCGTGGCGCGGATGCGTCAAGCCCGTCTGCTCGACGAGACGCCCGCACCGAGCAAGGGGCGCGGCAGGCCGACGACGGTGCTCGGCCCGCACGCTGAGGGGCCGTTGGTGCTCGCCGTCGACCTGCGCGCGGCGGATTGGCGCCTGGCTGTTGCCGATCTCGACGGCTCGCCTCAGATCGTGACGCAAGCCGGGTATGTGGGTGAGGATGTGAACGCCGTGCTCACGCCGATAGCGAATGCGATCGGCGCGATCTACCGACGGAAGTCCAAGCGACTCAGGGCAATCGCGGTCTCGGCTGCAGGGCCCATCAGCGGTGCCAAGCTCGGCCAGTTCACGCCTCGCGGGTGGCGCGACGCAGATCTTTCGGTGTTGACCGCGAAGATCCCCGAGCGTGCCGGCATCAGGCTGTTGCTGGGTAACGACGCCACGCTCGCCGGGTTGGCCGAGGCCCGCACCGGCGCGGCCCGCTCGGCCCCGACCGCGCTGTATCTGATGGTCGCGGAAGGCGTCGGCGGCACCTTGGTTGTCAACGGCGAGCCGCTGACCGGCGCGCATGGTGCGGCAGGCGAATACGGCCACGTCCCGTTCGGCGACCCGGCACTGGTCTGTCCGTGCGGTGCGCGGGGCTGCTGGGATCTCACCGTCGACGGGCGCGCGTTGGCCAGGCATCGCGGTGATGCGCCACCGGTCGACGCGGTTGAGTACGTGCACGAACTGCTCGGCATGCCCGTCCGAGACGAGTCCACCCGCCGGGCATTTGAAGCCGTCGCTGCGTCACTCGGCCGCGGTACCGGTGCTTACGTCAATGTGCACGACCCTGACGTCGTCACGTTGGGCGGCGTCGCGGCGCCACTGCGGGCCGTCGCGCCTCAGGCTTTTGACGAGGCGTACCTCGGGGCGCTGATGGCGTTTCGTAAAGGCTTTCCTCCTCCAGTGCGCGAAGCTGAGCACGGTGAGGACGGGCCGCTGCATGGCGCTGTCGCGCTGGCGTTCGACCATGTCACCACTGCCAGCGAGCTCGCGGATTGGGTTGGCAGTCAACGTGTCTGAAGTTCAATTGCGCGCGATCGTCTCGATCGGATCCGCGACGAGAACGCGTCCCGCCGAGGCCTGCAACCGCTTCGATGCCGCGTCGAGGCGGGCAGCCAGCTGCAGATGGTTGGAAGATTGTTGGGCCCTGCGGGCCAGGTCAGCCGATCCGCCCTATACCTGCTGGTGAGAGCTGGTTCTTGGCGTGGTGCCCCCGGCAGGATTCGAACCTGCGGCCTTCCGCTCCGGAGGCGGACGCTCTATCCCCTGAGCTACGGGGGCGCAGTGGTGAAACCGGTGCGCCTTTGGGCTCCGACAGCCTAACGCATGGTTGCAGCCCCATTCGCACCCCGCGTCACTGCTCCGTCGTGCCGGTCCCTGCGTCCGTGCACCAAAGAATGGATTCGGGGCGTGACCACACCAGACCATAGGATGGTCCATCGTGACCCCCGCCGACCTGGCAGAGCTGCTCAAGACCACCGCCGCCGCGGTCCTGGCCGACCACGGCCTCGACACCGCGGCGCTGCCCGCGACCGTGACCGTCGAGCGCCCCCGCAACCCAGAGCACGGCGATTACGCCACCAACCTGGCCCTGCAGGTCGGCAAGAAGGCCGGCGCCAACCCCCGCGAGTTCGCCGGTTGGCTGGCCGACGCCCTGGTCGCGAGCCCCGGCATCGCCGCGGCCGAGGTGGCCGGCCCCGGCTTCGTCAACCTGCGCATCGAGGCGTCCGCGCAGGCCGTCGTCGTCGACAACGTGTTGTCGGCAGGCGCCGCGTACGGCGGCTCCGACGAGCTCGCGGGCAAGAACATCAACCTGGAGTTCGTCTCCGCCAACCCCACCGGGCCCATCCACATCGGCGGCACCCGGTGGGCCGCGGTCGGCGACGCGCTCGGCCGCCTGCTGGCCACCCAGGGCGCCGGCGTGGTCCGGGAGTACTACTTCAACGACCACGGTGCGCAGATCGACCGGTTCACCAACTCGCTGATCGCCGCCGCCAAGGGCGAGCCCGCGCCCGAGGGCGGCTACGCCGGCAGCTACATCGCCGACATCGCGGCCCAGGTGATCGCCCAGGCGCCTGACGCGCTCGAGCAGCCCGCCGACCAGCAGCACGAGACGTTCCGCGCCATCGGCGTCGACCTGATGTTCACCCACATCAAGGAATCGCTGCACGAATTCGGCACCGACTTCGACGTGTACACCCACGAAGACTCGATGCACACCAGCGGCCGGGTCGATCAGGCCATCGCCAAGCTGCGCGAGACCGGCAACATCTACGAGAAGGACGGCGCAACGTGGTTGCGCACCAGCGAATTCGGCGACGACAAGGACCGCGTCGTCATCAAGAGCGACGGCAACGCCGCCTACATCGCCGGTGACCTCGCCTACTTCCTGGACAAGCGGCAGCGCGGCTTCGACCTGTGCATCTACATGCTCGGCGCCGACCACCACGGCTACATCGCCCGGCTCAAGGCCGCCGCCGCGGCGCTCGGTGACGACCCCGACACCGTCGAGGTGCTCATCGGCCAGATGGTCAACCTGGTGCGCGACGGCCAGCCGCTGAAGATGAGTAAGCGGGCAGGCACCGTCATCACGCTCGACGACCTCGTCGAGGCCATCGGCGTCGACGCCAGTCGGTACAGCCTCATTCGCAGCTCGGTCGACACGCCGATCGACATCGACCTGCAGCTGTGGTCGAGCGCGTCGGCCGAGAACCCCGTCTACTACGTGCAGTACGCCCACGCCCGGCTCTCGGCGCTGGCACGCAATGCCGCAGAACTCGGAATCGCCGCCGACACAGCGCATCTGGAACTGCTCACCCACGACCGGGAGGGCAAGCTGATGCGCAGCATCGGCGAGTTCCCCCGCATCGTGAAATCCGCTGCCTCCCTTCGTGAACCGCACCGCGTGTGCCGCTACCTCGAGGACCTGGCCGGCGACTACCACCGGTTCTACGACTCCTGCCGGGTGCTGCCCTTCGGTGACGAGGCACCTGGCGACCTGCACGCCGCGCGGCTGGCGTTGTGCGCCGCCACCCGACAGGTCATCGCCAACGGTCTGCAGATCCTCGGCGTCAGCGCCCCGGAGCGCATGTGAACGCACACCCCGCCGGACCACGGCACGCCGAGGAGATCCACCACGGCGGGGCACCCGCGCGTCCACAGTCGGCCACGGACATGCTGATGCTCGCCCCGAACGTGTGGCCGCGCAACGCCATCCGCGGTGAACACGGCGTCGTGTCCATCGCGGGCATCCCGGTGACGACGCTGGCGGAGGAGTACGGCACCCCGCTGTTCGTGATCGACGAGGACGACTTCCGGTCGCGCTGCCGCGACATCGCCGCCGCGTTCGGCGGTGGTGAGTACGTGCGCTACGCCGCCAAGGCGTTCCTGTGCTCGGAAGTCGCGCGCTGGATCGACGAGGAAGGCCTCTCGCTCGACGTCGCCAGTGGCGGCGAACTCGCGGTGGCGCTGCACGGCGGCTTCCCCGCCGAGCGAATCGCGTTGCACGGCAACAACAAGTCGGTCCCCGAACTGGTCGCCGCGGTGAAGGCGGGTGTCGGGCACGTCGTGCTGGACTCGCTGACCGAGATCGAACGCCTGGACGCCATCGCCGGAGCGGCCGGCATCGTGCAGGACGTCCTGGTGCGCGTCACCGTCGGCGTCGAGGCCCACACCCACGAATTCATCTCGACCGCCCACGAAGACCAGAAGTTCGGGCTGTCGCTCGCCAGCGGTGCGGCGATGGACGCGGTGCGCCGCGTGTTCGCCGCCGACAACCTCCGGTTGGTCGGCCTGCACAGCCACATCGGGTCGCAGATCTTCGACGTCGACGGATTCGAGCTCGCCGCCCACCGGGTGATCGGGCTGCTGCGCGACGTCGTGGCCGAGTTCGGCGTCGCGAAGACCGCACAGATCTCCACCGTCGACCTCGGTGGCGGCCTTGGCATCTCGTATCTGCCGCAGGACGATCCGCCGCCGGTCGAGGACCTGGCCGCCAAGCTGAGCGCCATCGTCGAGAACGAATCGGCCGCCGTCGGACTGCCGGCGCCGCGGCTGGTCGTCGAGCCGGGCCGGGCCATCGCCGGTCCCGGCACCATCACGCTCTACGAGGTGGGCACCGTCAAGGACGTCGCAGTCAGTCCGACCGCGCACCGCCGCTACGTCAGCGTCGACGGGGGGATGAGCGACAACATCAGGACGTCGCTCTACGGTGCCGAATACGACGCACGCCTGGTGTCCCGACTCAGCGACGCGCCGCCCACGCTGGCGCGCATCGTCGGAAAGCATTGCGAGAGTGGCGATATCGTCGTTCGCGACACGTGGGTGTCCGACGACGTCACGCCAGGGGACCTGATCGGCGTCGCCGCCACCGGCGCGTACTGCTATTCGATGTCGAGCCGCTACAACCTGCTCGGTCGGCCCGCCGTGGTCGCCGTGCGGGACGGGAAGGCACGACTGATCCTCCGTCGCGAAACGGTCGAGGATCTACTGAGCTTGGAGGTGAGTGGTCAATGAGTGAAACGGAAAAGCCCGTCGGCATCGCGGTGTTGGGGCTGGGCAACGTTGGCAGCGAGGTGGTGCGCATCATCGAGGAGAGCGCCACCGACCTCGCCGCGCGCATCGGTGCGCCCCTGGAGTTGCGGGGTATCGGCGTTCGCCGCGTCGCCGCCGACCGCGGCGTGCCGATCGAGTTGCTCACCGACGACGTCGACGCCTTGGTGTCCCGCGAGGACGTCGACATCGTCGTCGAACTGATGGGGCCGGTCGAACCGGCGCGCAAGGCGATCCTGACGGCGCTCGAACTCGGCAAGTCGGTGGTGACCGCGAACAAGGCGCTGATGGCGCAGTCCACCGGTGAACTCGCGCAGGCCGCCGAACTCGCCCGCGTCGACCTCTACTTCGAGGCAGCGGTTGCCGGCGCGATCCCGGTAATCCGTCCGCTGACGCAATCCCTGGCCGGCGACAGCGTGCTGCGGGTCGCCGGAATCGTCAACGGCACCACGAACTTCATCCTCTCCGCGATGGACGAGACCGGTGCGGACTACGACTCGGCACTCGCCGACGCCAGTGCGCTCGGCTACGCCGAGGCCGACCCCACCGCTGACGTGGAGGGTTACGACGCAGCGGCCAAGGCCGCGATCCTGGCATCCATCGCGTTCCACACCCGGGTGACCGCCGACGACGTCTACCGCGAGGGCATCACCAAGGTCAGCGCCGCCGACTTCGAGTCCGCGCGGGCACTGCGCTGCACCATCAAGCTGCTGGCCATCTGCGAGCGACTCACCAACGACGAAGGTCAGCAGCGTGTTTCGGCCCGGGTGTACCCGGCGCTGGTGCCGCTCGATCATCCGCTGGCAGCCGTGAACGGCGCCTTCAACGCCGTCGTGGTCGAAGCCGAGGCGGCGGGCCGGCTGATGTTCTACGGTCAGGGAGCCGGCGGGGCCCCGACGGCGTCGGCGGTAATGGGAGACGTGGTGATGGCGGCCCGCAACCGCGTGCAGGGTGGTCGGGGACCGCGCGAATCCAAGTACGCCCAGCTGCCGATCGCGCCCATCGGCTTCATCCCGACGCGCTACTACGTGAGCATGAACGTGGCCGACCGGCCGGGCGTGTTGTCTTCCGTGGCAGCCGAATTCGGCAAGCGCGAAGTCAGCATCGCCGAGGTGCGCCAGGAAGGCATGGTCGACGAGGGCGGTCAGCGTTGCGGCGCCCGCATCGTCGTGGTCACCCACCTGGCCACGGACGCCGCACTGTCGGACACCGTGGCCGCGCTGGCCGACCTCGACGTCGTGCAGAACATCAACAGCGTGCTCCGCCTGGAAGGAACCAGCGAATGAGCCATGCCCGTACCGCCGTACACCAACCGTGGCCCGGCCTGATCGCGGCGTACCGCGACCGGCTGCCGATCGACCCGCAGTGGACGCCCATCACCCTGCTCGAGGGCGGCACACCGCTGATCCACGCCAAGCAGATCAGCGAACTCACCGGCTGCACAGTGCATTTGAAGGTCGAGGGCCTCAACCCGACAGGCTCGTTCAAGGACCGCGGCATGACGGTGGCCGTCACCGAGTCGGTGGCCCGCGGCCAGAAGGCGGTGCTGTGCGCGTCCACCGGCAACACATCGGCCTCGGCCGCGGCGTACGCGGCACGAGCAGGCATCACCTGCGCCGTGCTGATCCCGCAGGGCAAGATCGCGATGGGCAAGCTCGCGCAGGCGGTGATGCACGGCGCCAAGATCATTCAGGTCGACGGCAACTTCGACGACTGCCTGGAACTGGCCCGAAAGCTGACCTCCGACTTCCCGACCATCGCGCTGGTGAACTCGGTGAACCCGTACCGCATCGAGGGCCAGAAGACCGCGGCGTTCGAGATCGTCGACGCGCTGGGAACCGCGCCCGACGTGCACGCGCTGCCGGTCGGCAACGCGGGCAACATCACCGCGTACTGGAAGGGTTACACCGAGTACCACCGCGACGGCCTGTCCGACCGGCTGCCCCGCATGCTGGGCACGCAGGCCGCGGGCGCAGCGCCATTGGTCCTGGGTGAGCCGGTCAAGAATCCCGAGACCATCGCCACGGCGATCCGGATCGGTGCGCCGGCGTCGTGGACGCAGGCCGTCGAGGCGCAGCAGCAGTCCGAGGGCCGGTTCCTGGCCGCCACCGACGACGAGATCCTCGCCGCCTACCACCTGGTGGCGCGCTCCGAAGGGGTATTCGTCGAACCGGCGTCTGCGGCCAGCATCGCGGGGCTGCTCAAGTCGGTCGAGGACGGGTGGGTGAAGCCTGGCTCCACGGTGGTGTGCACGGTGACCGGCAACGGGCTCAAGGATCCGGACACCGCGCTGAAGGGCATCCCCGTCGTCGAGGCCGTTGCGGTGGACCCCGTCGCAGTCGTCGCCAAGCTCGGACTGGTCTAGCGGAGTGGATAGTCCAGAGTGACGCGGATTCTGCCTGCCGGCCTGGCGGCCAACGCCGTGGTCGCGGCGTCGAGTGCGAACCTGGGGCCCGGCTTCGACAGCCTCGGCCTCGCGCTCAGCCTCTATGACGAGATCGACGTCGAGACAACCGGATCCGGACTCGTCGTCGAGGTCGAGGGGGAAGGCGCGGGCCAGGTTCCGTTGGACTCTTCGCACCTCGTCGTCCGAGCCATCCAAAGCGGATTGGCCGCGGCGGGGGTAAGCGCTGCCGGCCTGATCGTTCGCTGCCGCAACGACATTCCGCACTCCCGTGGCCTCGGATCGTCGGCTGCAGCGGTGGTCGGCGGCATAGCCGTCGCCAACGGGCTTGTCGCGCAATCCGATTCGACACCGCTGACAAACGACCAACTCATCCAGTTGTCGTCGGAGTTCGAGGGTCACCCGGACAACGCGTCCGCCGCGGTACTGGGCGGGGCGGTGGTGTCGTGGACCGATGGCGAGGGTCCCGCGGCCCGTTACGCGGCAGCGCCGCTGCGCCTGCACCCCGACATCCACCTGTTTCCCGCGATCCCGCAGGTCCGCTCGTCCACGGCCGAGACCCGGGTGTTGCTTCCCGAACAGGTGAGCCACGTCGACGCGCGGTTCAACCTCAGCCGCGCCGCCCTGCTGGTGGTGGCATTGACGGAACGGCCCGATCTGCTCATGGCGGCCACCGCGGACAGGCTGCACCAGGCGCAGCGGGCGGCGGCCATGCCCGCCTCCGCGGAATATCTCGCGCTTCTGCGGCGTTGTGGGGTACCAGCGGTGCTTTCTGGGGCTGGACCTGCGGTTATCGCGTTCAGCACGGAGTCGGAACTGCCGGCCGAAGCCCTGGAGTTCGGCACCGCGCATGGGTTCTCCGTCAGCGAGATGTCGGTCGGGCAGGGCGTCCGCTGGACGTCCGGTGTGCCGATTCGCAGTTGACACGCGTCACACGCGAATCAGGGGTGATTCTTGCTTCCCACACCGATGCGGGCTATTCTCGCTTTCGTCCAGCAATCGCAGCGGCTTTGCCCGCGCCGACACTAGGACGACCACCAATTCTTCTCGTGGATGACGGTTCGCCGTATCGCGGCGAAACCCGGCGATCACCGTTGCATTGGCGACGGCTTGACCTCCGCACTCAGCTGTTTGGCTGAGCGCGACGAACCCTCGCTTGAGGCGAATCAGCGGGGGAAAGAAAGGAAATCCGTGACTGATACGGACCTCTTCACGGCTGGCGGCAGCGACATCGAGTTGCCGGACTCCGTGAATTCAGACAGCGCTGCGAAGGTTGCCTCCAAGGAGCCCGCTGCGCCGGCTGCTGTCGAGACCGCGCCTACCGCCGACGTCGCCTCGGGCGATCGTGGCGATCGCAGCGCCTCGCTTACCGGGATGGTGCTGCCCGATCTACGGGCGCTCGCCAACCAGCTGAGCATCAAGGGCTCCTCCGGCATGCGCAAGAGCGAGCTGATCGCGGCCATCCGCGAGCACCGCGGCGAGACCAGCGGTAGCGCCACGCAGGCCGCGCCGGCCCCGGCCGTCGAAGCTCCGCCTGCCGAGAACGGCGCCGCGGCGCCTGCCGAACAGCCGACCCGGCCGCGCCGCGAACGCCGCGGTGCCTCGCGCCAGGCCGCGCCGCCCGCCGAGGCCGACGGCACCGCCGAGACCAAGGCCGAAGCCAAGGCTGACGCCAAGACCGAGACCGCCAAGACCGAAACCAAGGTCGACGAGGCCCCCAAGGTCGACGAGGCCCCCGAGGTCAAGACCGAAGCCAAGGCCGAGACCGAGACGAAACCGCCCCGGTCCGACGACAAGGCTGACGAGAAGCGCCAGAACTCCCGCCAGGACAATCGCTCCAACGACGGCGGCAACCGGTCGAACGACGGTGGCAACCGCTCGAACGACGGTGGCAACCAGGGCGGTGGCAACCGCTCCAATGACGGTGGCAACCAGGGCGGTGGCAATCGCTCCAACGACGGTGGCAACCAGGGTGGCGGCAACCGGTCGAACGACGGCGGCAACCGCAACAACAACGACGACGATGACGACGACGGCCGCCAGGGTCGCCGGGGCCGTCGATTCCGTGACCGCAGGCGGCGCGGTGAGCGTGGCGGCGAGACCGGCGGTGGCGACCGCGACACCGAACTGCGCGAAGACGACGTCGTCCAGCCCGTCGCAGGCATCCTCGACGTGCTCGACAACTACGCGTTCGTCCGTACCTCGGGCTACCTCGCCGGACCGAACGACGTCTACGTGTCGATGAACATGGTCCGCAAGAACGGCCTGCGCCGCGGCGACGCCGTGACCGGTGCGGTCCGGATCTCCCGCGAGGGCGAAGGCACCGGCGGTGGCGGCAATCAGAACCCGCGCCAGAAGTTCAACCCGCTGGTCCGCCTCGACACCATCAACGGCGGATCGATCGAGGACGCCAAGAAGCGCCCCGAATTCGGCAAGCTCACCCCGCTGTACCCGAACCAGCGGCTGCGCCTCGAGACCACTCCGGACCGGCTGACGCCCCGCGTGATCGACCTGATCATGCCGATCGGCAAGGGACAGCGCGCACTGATCGTGTCGCCGCCCAAGGCCGGCAAGACCATGATTCTGCAGGCGATCGCCAACGCGATCACCACGAACAACCCGGAATGCCACCTGATGGTGGTCCTGGTCGACGAGCGACCCGAAGAAGTGACCGACATGCAGCGGTCGGTGAAGGGTGAGGTCATCGCCTCCACCTTCGACCGCCCGCCGTCAGATCACACCGCGGTCGCGGAGCTGGCGATCGAACGGGCCAAGCGGCTCGTCGAGCAGGGCAGCGACGTCGTCGTCCTGCTGGACTCGATCACCCGCCTTGGTCGCGCGTACAACAACGCGTCGCCCGCGTCCGGCCGCATCCTGTCCGGTGGTGTCGACTCGACCGCGCTGTACCCGCCGAAGCGCTTCCTCGGCGCGGCGCGCAACATCGAGGACGGCGGCTCGCTGACGATCATCGCCACGGCCATGGTCGAAACGGGGTCCACCGGCGACACGGTCATCTTCGAGGAGTTCAAGGGCACCGGCAACGCCGAGCTCAAGCTCGATCGCAAGATCGCCGAGCGCCGCGTGTTCCCGGCCGTCGACGTCAACCCGTCAGGCACCCGTAAGGACGAGCTGTTGCTCGGCCCGGATGAGTTCTCGGTCGTGCACAAGCTGCGTCGTGTCCTGTCGGGGCTGGATTCGCATCAGGCCATCGACCTGCTGATGAGCCAGCTGCGCAAGACCAAGACGAACTATGAGTTCCTGGTCCAGGTCTCCAAGACCACGCCGGGAAACATGGATTCCGACTAAAACCCGAACGACGACGGAAGCCCCGCACACGCACGTGTGCGGGGCTTCCGCCGTTTTTTGACCCACGCACTAGTCAACCCTGAGTAGTGTGGAGCGCGTGACGACCGCAACCACCGTTCCCTTGCTTCCCTGCCTGACCGTTGACGCCAGCATCGCGTTCTACGAGGCCCTCGGATTCGACGTGGCCCGCACACAGACCCGCCCCTACCTCTACATGGCCTTCCGGCTGGGCGGCATCGAGCTGCACTTCAAGGACGCCGCGCCGCAGCTAGACCCATCCGACGAACTCTCCGGCGGCTGCCTGGTGATGGTCGACGCCGTCGACGGGTACCACCGGGACTTCACCAGCGGTCTGCGCCGCCGGTACGGACGGGTGCCCGCACAGGGCCTGCCTCGGCTGACTCGGTTGCGGCCCGGCCAGACGCGGTTCTGCCTGTACGACCCATCGGGAAACTGCGTCATCTTCATCAACCGCGACGAACCCGACATCGAATACGGCGGCTCCCGTTCGATGTCCGGACTGGCCAAGGCACTGGACAACGTCCGGATCCTGCGCGACTTCAAGAACGACGACGCGCTCGCCGCCCGAGCCCTCGACGTCGCACTGCGCCGCCATGGCGACGCCGCGTCGCGCGTCGACCTGGCCAGGGCGATCGCCAACCGAATCGAGTTGGCGATCGCGCTCGGCGACGCAGCCAGTGCCGCCGCCAGCCGCGGCCAACTGACGGCGATGGCGTTGAGCGACACCGAACGCGCCCAGATCGACGACGATCTGCGCGCGATCGACGAGATCGAGCGCTGGCTGTCGCACTGATGTCGACGGTCCGCCTGTTGGTCCTCGGCGTGGTGCGCACTCGCGGCGAGGCTCACGGTTACGCGGTGCACCAGGAGCTGATGTCGTGGCGGGTCGACACGTGGACCGCGGTCAAGCCGCCGTCGATCTACCACGCCGTCAAACAGCTCGAACGCGAAGGCCTGCTGACGGGGTCGGGATGGCAGGGCAGTCCGCGAGGACCGGCGCGGGTGGCCTACCGCGTCACGCCGGCAGGCGACCAGGAGTTCATCCGGCTGCTCGAGGAGGGGCTACGCAGCCCCGACATCGAGGAATTCGGCGCGGGCATCGCCTTCATGACCTGCCTGCCACGTGAGCGCGTCCTGCAGCTACTGGGGGAGCAGCTGGCCCTCACCAAGTCGGTCGACGTGCAGCTGGACGAGATGAAACCGAACTGGCCGGATCCGACGGCTCCGCCGCATGCGCAACACCTCCTGGATCTGTGGCGGGGCACCTTCGCGGCCCACGCGAGCTGGGCGACCGCGATGCTCGCCCGGATCTCGGCCGGTGAGTTCCGCTTCGCCGACGACGGAGACTAGACCGCGGGGTCGGCGCGCAAGCCGGGCATCACGTAGCGCCGAACATGGGCCAGCACCGCCTCGTGATCGTCGGCGTCGAGCTGTTGCCCGGGCACCGTCGCCAGCGAAATGACCGCCCGGGCAACCCATTCCGAAGCCTCGGCGATCGCCACGTCGGGATGGATCTGCCCCGAGTCGCGTGCGGCCACCAGGTAGCGCGACCAGAAATCGGCCAGGTCGGGCACCAGGCCTTGCACACCTGCGCCCGCGCATGCCGCGAACTCGTCGGGCTCCTCGAGACGCAGCTTCATCAGCAACGCGCCAGGATCGTCGTAGGCCGTGCGGCCGTGGCGGATGCCCGCGGCGATCTGCTCGTCCAAGCTCTCGACCTGTTCGAGCAGCGCGTGCGCCTCCGACCAGTACGCATTGTTGAGACGCACGATGGCCGCGCCGAGTAGCGACGTCTTGTCCGGGAAGTGCCGGTAGAGCCAGCCCCTGGACACCCCGGCGACCTCGGCCACTTCGGATACGGTGGTCGCGCGAATTCCCTTGGCGCCCAAGCACTCCTCGGCAGCATCGATGAGCCGGTCGCGGACCGTCTTGGCGGCGGTGGTGCCGGTCAACGGCGACTCCTGATCATTTCGCAGCGAGAGGGGGCGGGAAACGTTCATTCTGCCCAAGTGCCAGACGCTACCGTGCGGCGGGCCGAAGGTGGTAGACACTTTCCGATATCTGTTCACTCAACCGATCGAGGTGGCCAACGATGGCGGACACGCTCCAGCACCTGCTGCGCCAGCGGGCCGAACAGGACGGGCCGGCGGTCAAGTACGGCGACCGAACCTGGACGTGGCGTGAACACCTGGCAGCGGCCGCCGCGCAGGCCGCCACCCTGATCGAGGACGCCGACGCGCAGCGGCCGCTGCACGTCGGAACCCTGATGGGCAACAACCCCGACATGCTGACCGCGCTGGCCGCCGCCGGCCTCGGTGGGTACGTCCTGTGCGGCATCAACACCACCCGCCGCGGCGAGGCCCTGGCCCGCGACATCACCCGGGTGGACTGCCAGATCGTGCTCACCGACGCGGAGCACCGCCACCTGCTCGACGACGTCGAGTTGCCCGGGGTCAAAGTCATCGACGTCTCGACCGAGACGTGGGCCGACCGCGTGGCGTCCGCGCCCGCACTCGTCCCGCATCGCGAGGTGACGGCCGACGACACGTTCATGATGATCTTCACGTCCGGCACCAGCGGCGAACCCAAGGCGGTCGAGGTACCGCACGCCATGGTGCTGTTCGCCGGGAGCGCGCTGGTCGAACGGTACGGATTGACCGACTCGGACGTCTGTTACCTCGCGATGCCGCTGTTCCACTCCAACGCCGTCTACGCGGGCTGGAGCGTCGCGCTCGGCGCCGGTGCCGCGATGGCGCCCGCGGCGTTCTCGTCGTCGCGGTTCCTGGACGACGTCCGGCGCTACGGCGCGACGTACATGAACTACGTCGGCAAGCCGCTGGCCTACATCCTGGCCACGCCGGAACGGCCCGACGACGCCGACAATCCGCTGCGCATCGCGTTCGGCAACGAAGCCGCCGACCGGGACATCGAGGAGTTCGGCCGCCGGTTCGGCTGCACGGTGTGGGACGGCTTCGGTTCCACGGAGGTCGCGGTGATCATCACGCGGCCCGACGACTGTCCGACCGGGTCGATCGGGCAGGACTTTCCCGGCGTCGCGATCTATGACCCCGAGACCGTCCAGGAATGCGAGGTCGCGCGGTTCGACGAGGCCGGTGCCCTGGTCAACGCCGACGCGGCGACGGGTGAACTGGTCAACACATCGGGGAGCGGCCTGTTCCGGGGCTACTACAACGATCCCGGCGCCACTGATCAGCGCATGCGCCACGGCATGTACTGGTCCGGTGACCTGGCCTATCGCGACGCCGACGGGTGGATCTATCTCGCCGGCCGTACCGCCGATTGGATGCGCGTCGACGGCGAGAACCTCACCACCGCACCGATCGAACGCATCCTGCTGCGCCTGTCGGCGATCAGCCGGGTCGCGGTGTACCCGGTGCCCGACGAGTACGTCGGCGACCAGGTGATGGCCGCGATCGTCCTGCGCGACGGCGCTCAGCTGACCCCCGCCGAGTTCGAACAGTTCCTCGCCGCGCAGCGCGACCTCTCGCCGAAGGCCTGGCCACGCTACGTGTGGATCGCCGCCGACCTACCCACGACCGCGACCAACAAGATCCTGAAACGCGAGTTGATCGGCCTGGGCACCGACCCCGGGGGCAGGGTGATGTGGAAACGGGATGGGCGCGCGTTCCACCCGTTCGGCGAGCGCGCGATCAGCCGAACGGATCGGTGACCTCCCAGGAATAGCCGCCGGTCCGCACGCGTTTAGGAGGTTGGCGGTTGACCTGGCATAATGGGCCGCCGAACCCTCGGTTCCGGTTCACGCTCGAAAGCCATCAGGTTAGGGCTCGGGCGACCCGGCGACCAACTATTGAAGAGGACCAGAAATGAGATCGGGTATTCACCCCGCCTACGTCGAGACCACCGTGGTCTGCGGCTGCGGCAACACCTTCCAGACTCGTAGCACCAAGGAGAGCGGCCACATCGTGGTCGAGGTCTGCTCCCAGTGCCACCCCTTCTACACCGGTAAGCAGAAGATCCTCGACAGCGGCGGCCGCGTGGCCCGCTTCGAGAAGCGCTACGGCAAGCGCGCCACCGGCGAGAAGGCCAGCGCCGACAAGTAGTGACGTCACCGGCGCCCGTTCTGTCGCATCCGTGCCAGGCCGGGCGCCGGTTCGCGTTCGGGGAAGGAGGTCCGCGTGGCTGATACAGGGCCCGCAATCGAAGCGCTGTTGGCCGAGCACGCCGACCTCGAGCGTCAGCTCTCCGACCCCAACCTGCACGCGGACGCGGGGGCGGCCCGCAGAGTGGGCCGCCGCTTCGCGCAGATCGCACCAATCGTGTCGACCTTCCGCAAGCTCGAGGCCGCCCGCGGTGATCTCGAGGCCGCGCGGGAATTGGGCGCCGACGACGCGTCGTTTGCCGCGGAAGTGCCTGCGCTCGAGGCCAGCGTCGAGGAACTGAGCACCCGGCTCGCCGACCTGCTCGCACCGCGCGACCCGCACGACGCCGACGACGTCGTTCTTGAGGTGAAGTCCGGCGAAGGTGGCGAGGAGTCGGCGCTGTTCGCCGCCGACCTCGCCCGCATGTACATCCGGTACGCCGAACGGCATGGCTGGACGGTCACCGTGCTCGACGAAACGTGGTCGGACCTCGGTGGCTACAAGGACGCCACCATCACCATCGCCAGCAAGGGCGATTCCGCGGACGGCGTGTGGTCGCGGCTGAAGTTCGAGGGCGGCGTGCACCGCGTGCAGCGCGTGCCGGTCACCGAATCCCAAGGCCGGGTGCACACCTCGGCCGCCGGCGTGCTCGTCTACCCCGAACCCGAAGACGTCGAAGCCGTCCAGATCGACGAATCCGATCTGCGCATCGACGTGTACCGGTCCTCGGGCAAGGGTGGTCAGGGCGTCAACACCACCGACTCGGCCGTGCGCATCACCCACCTGCCCACCGGCATCGTGGTCACCTGCCAGAACGAGCGGTCCCAGCTGCAGAACAAGGCCCGCGCCATGGTGGTGCTGGCGGCGCGGCTGCAGGCACTGGCCGAGGAGCAGGCGCAGGCCGACGCGTCCGCCGACCGGGCCAGCCAGATCCGCACCGTCGACCGCAGCGAGCGGATCCGTACCTACAACTTCCCCGAGAACCGCATCGCCGATCACCGCATCGGCTTCAAGTCGCACAACCTCGACCAGGTTCTCGACGGCGACCTCGACCCGCTCTTCGACGCGTTGGCCGCCGCCGACAAAGAGGCGAGGCTGCAGCAAGCATGACGCGGCTGCGGCAGGCCATCGACGAGGCGGTCGACGCCCTGGCCGCGGCGGGCATCGACACGCCCCGCGTCGACGCCGAGCAGCTTGCCGCGCACACCGCCGGTGTCGACCGCGGACGCCTCAGATTTCACGAGCCCGACGAGCCGTTCTTCGGCCGCTACCGCGACCTGATCGACGCCCGCGCCCGCCGGATTCCCTTGCAACACCTGACGTCGACGGCGGCATTCGGTCCGGTGACGGTGGCCGTCGGACCCGGGGTGTTCATCCCGCGGCCCGAAACCGAGTCGATGCTGGAATGGGCGCTGGCGCAACTACTTTCAGGTCCGGCGGGCAGGAGCGAAGTGACCGGGGAATTACACAGCCCGGTCATCGTCGACCTGTGCACCGGTTCCGGCGCCCTCGCCGTCGCGCTGGCGCACGCCCGCCCCGACGCCCGGATCATCGCGGTCGACGACTCCGCCGAAGCGCTGGCCTACGCGCGCCGCAACACCGCAGGAACGTCGGTGGAACTCATCGCGGCCGACGTCACCGCATCGGGTCTGTTGGCCGACCACGACGCAACCGTCGACCTGATCGTCGCCAACCCGCCATACATCCCGGACGGCGCTCAGCTGCAACCCGAAGTGGCCCAACATGATCCGGAGCACGCGCTGTTCGGCGGCCCGGACGGGATGCGGGTGATCGGGCCGATCGTCGACCTCGCCGCCCGCCTGCTGCGGCCTGGTGGCCGCATCGCCGTCGAGCACGACGACACCACCGCCGACGCAACGACGGCGCTGTTCGAGGGGGCGGGTGGGTTCACCGACGTGGTGTCCCGCCGCGACCTGGCTGGGCGACCGAGGTTCGTCACGGCCACCGCGACGCCAGTGAGAAGCTAGGGCCTATGACTGAGACGTTCGACTGCTCCGACCCCGCCCAGCGGACGGCGGGCATCGCGTCGGCGATCAGCGCCCTGAAGAGTGGTCGCTTGGTCGTCCTGCCCACCGACACCGTCTACGGTATCGGCGCTGACGCGTTCGACAGTTCGGCCGTGTCCGCACTGCTCGCGGCGAAGGGCCGCGGCCGCGACATGCCGGTCCCAGTGCTCGTCGGGTCGTGGCACACCATCGACGGCCTGGTGTACTCGGTGCCCGACGCCGCCAGGGAACTGATTCAAGCGTTCTGGCCCGGCGCTCTGAGCCTCGTCGTGCGGCAGGCGCCGTCGCTGCAGTGGGATCTCGGTGACGCGCACGGCACCGTGATGCTGCGGATGCCGCTGCACCCCATCGCGATCGAACTCCTGCGCGAGGTCGGGCCCATGGCGGTGTCGAGTGCGAACATCTCCGGCAGGCCCGCTGCCGTCACCGCCGCCGACGCCCGCGAGCAGCTCGCCGACCTCGTCGAGGTGTACCTCGAGAGCGGCCCGTCGGCGAAACAGGCGGCCTCCACGATCGTCGACCTCACCGGCGCGCAACCGCAGGTGCTCCGGCAGGGGCCCATCAGTGCGGAGGCCATCGCCGACGTGCTCGGCGTCGAAGCCGAGTCGCTCACGGCCTGACCGCTTAGGTTCGTGCGCGCACGCCGAGGCTGTGAAAGACGTACTCGGGCGAGACGTCAAATGACAGTGCGCGTTTCGGTAGCGCCGCTAGTACGTCGGCAGACAGATCCGTCTTGAACGTCTCCGACACCTCGCCATGAAACCTGGCGTCTACTCGCCTCAGGTCGATCGTCAACACCACACCCGACTCATCGATCACAACCTTGGCCGGACCGTGCTGAGCGGCGTCCCACGCCTGGTCGACCACGGGCTGCGTCAATCGGCGCATGGTCGGGATCGACGCATACAGCCGCTGACGCGTGCACACGAAGAACCCGGTGTTCCAGCTCATGCCAACTGCGTCGTGGCGACCGGGAACCGAACCACTGAAACGTTGGCGCACGCGGACGTTCTCGGCGACCACGATGATCGCTTCCCGTTCCAACTCTTCCCGCAAGGCGGCGGGTAGGTCGCCGACTTTGGGCAGCCTGCCGAAGAACCACCGCATGGACGAACCGTAAGTCACCATCCGGCGTGTTGCTCGGCGCATTGACGACTTCGTGGGTCTCAGACTGTTCGACTACGGTTCACCGGGTGGTGAGCGAAGCGATTGTCGCGACGGGAACGCTTGCCCTCTCGGATCGCGGCGCGGGCGTCCCGCTGCGCGAGCTTGCCCTCGTCGGCCTCACCGCCGCAATCGTCACCTACTTCGCCACCGGCTGGGTCCGTGCGCTCGCCACCCGGTTGGGTGCGGTGGCCTATCCGCGCGACCGGGACGTCCACGTGCAGCCGACGCCCAGGATGGGCGGGCTCGCCATGTACACCGGCGTCGTGGCTGCGGTCCTGCTGGCATCCCAACTGCCCGCCCTGACGCGGGGCTTCGTGTACTCGTCGGGAATGCCCGCCGTCGTGGTCGCAGGCGGCCTCATCATGGCCATCGGGCTGATCGACGACCGCTGGGGCTTGGACTCGCTGACGAAGTTCGCCGGCCAGATCACCGCTGCCAGCGTGCTGGTCACCATGGGAGTGGCGTGGAGCGTGCTCTACATCCCGATCGGCGGCGTCGGCACCATCGTGCTCGACCAGGTGACGTCGATCCTGCTGACCCTGGCGTTGACCGTGTCGATCGTCAACGCGATGAACTTCATCGACGGCCTGGACGGTCTGGCCGCCGGACTCGGTCTCATCACCGCGGCGGCGATCTGCATCTTCTCGATCGGCCTGCTGCGCGACCACGGCGGCGACGTGCTCTTCTACCCGCCCGCCGTCATCTCCGTGGTGCTCGCCGGGGCATGCCTCGGATTTCTGCCGCACAACTTCCACCGCGCCCGCATCTTCATGGGTGACTCCGGCTCCATGCTGATCGGCCTGATGCTCGCCGCGGCGTCGACGACGGCGGCAGGCCCGATTTCGCAAACCGCCTACGGCGCGCGCGACGTGTTCGCTCTGCTCTCACCGTTCCTGTTGGTGGTGGCGGTGATGTTCGTGCCCGCCCTCGACACATTGCTGGCGATCGTGCGGCGGACCCGCGCGGGCCGCAGTCCGTTCAGCCCGGACAAGATGCATCTGCACCACCGACTGCTCCAGATCGGTCACTCGCACCGGCGCGTCGTGCTGCTGATCTATCTATGGGTCGGCATCGTTGCGCTCGGCGCTGCGAGCACGATCTTCTTCGATCCGCGCTATACCGGCGCGGTCATGTTGGGTGCCATCTTCGTGGCGATCGTCATCACGCTCATCCCAGTGCTTCGACGGGGCAAAGAGCTTCCCAGCGACCTGTCAGACTAGTAAGTACGACAAATAGTAGTAGGCCTTGTTTTAGGGCTGCCTATATGTGGTACCTTGCTGGTAGAACCCGAAAAACCTCGCGGGTTGCCGGCCCCCGGGCCCATCGGTTCACCGACCGATTGGCGCCGAACTACGACCGACAAAGGGAGCTACCCCTTGGGTGAATCCAGCGCGCCTGACAGCCTTCGATACGCTCGTCGGGCACGCACCGGAACATCGCTCGTCAAAGGGGACGGCTTCCGTGAAAGCGGAGATTGAGGTGAAGCAGTGACGACGCCAGCGCAGGATGCGCCGTTGGTGTTCCCGTCCGTGGCATTTCGGCCCGTCCGCCTGTTTGCCATCTGCGTCGCCCTGACCGGCGTTGCCATACTGGCCGCCGGCTACGCCGGCCACATCTTCTTCGGTGTCTTCTTCGGCGTCGGCCTGATCCTGGGTTTGCTCAACGCTCTCTTGGTCCGCCGCGCCGTCGAGGCCATCACGGCCCAGGACCATCCGCTCAAGAAGAAGATGGCCGTCAACTCGGCGACGCGGTTGCTCGTCATCACCGTCATCGCCATGACCATCGCGTTCCTCTTCAAGGCACACGGCGGCATCGCGGTGCTCTTCGGTCTTGCGATCTTCCAGGCACTGCTCGTGCTCAGCACCAGCCTGCCCGTGATGAAGAAGATCCGCACCGAAGGACTGAAAGTCATCGACACGGAATCGAAGGATTGAGCTGACACCAATGACTGAGTCCGTTCTCGCCGAGGGGGCAATCCACGTCGGGCACCACGAAGAGGTGCACTGGCTCGGCCTGACCTTCAACCTCGACACGATCATCGGGACGAGCATCGCGGCAGTCGTCGTCATCGCGTTGGCTTTCTTCCTGCGCGCCAAGGTGACCTCCACCGGTGTGCCCGGGGGAGTGCAGCTGTTCTTCGAGGCCATCACCATCCAGATGCGCCAGCAGATCGAGGCCGCCATCGGCATGAAGGTCGCGCCGTTCGTGTTGCCGCTGGCCGTCACGATCTTCGTGTTCGTCCTGGTCTCCAACTGGCTGTCGGTGCTGCCGGTGCAGTTCGCCGGTTCCGACGGGGTGGCCACCGAGCTGGTGAAGCCGCCTGCCTCGGACATCAACTACGTGCTGGCGCTCGCGCTGTTCGTCTTCATCTGCTACCACGCCGCGGGCGTCTGGCGTCGCGGCGCCTGGGGCCACGCCAAGAAGACGGTCAAGGGACACGTGGCGTTCATGGCGCCGATCAACATCGTCGAGGAGATCGCCAAGCCGATCTCGTTGTCCCTGCGACTCTTCGGCAACATGTTCGCCGGCGGCATTCTGGTCGGACTCATCGCGCTGTTCCCCTGGTACGTCCAGTGGGCGCCGAACGCCATCTGGAAGACCTTCGATCTGTTCGTCGGCCTGATTCAGGCGTTCATCTTCGCCCTGCTGACCATCCTGTACTTCAGCCAGTCGATGGAACTGGACCACGAAGACGAGAAAGCCGACCACTAGTAGACCTGCACGACCCGTTTGACCAGCAGTCCTGGTGGCGCCGCCACCAGCTACCAAGGAGGAAATAGGAATGGATGCAAACGCCCTCATCACGGCGGGCGCGCTGATCGGTGGCGGTCTGATCATGGGTGGCGGTGCGATCGGCGCCGGTATCGGTGACGGTATCGCCGGTAACGCCCTGATCTCGGGCATCGCTCGGCAGCCCGAGGCTCAGGGCCGGTTGTTCACCCCGTTCTTCATCACGGTCGGTCTGGTGGAGGCCGCGTACTTCATCAACCTGGCCTTCATGGCGTTGTTCGTCTTCGCCACGCCGGCCTACTCGGGCTAGTACACCGACAGCATGGGTGAATTGAGCGCAACGATCCTGGCGGCCAGCCAGGCAGCGGAAGAAGGCGGCGGGGGGCAGAGCAACTTCCTGGTTCCCAACGCCACCTTCTTCGTCGTGCTGGCCATCTTCATCATCGTGCTGGCCGTAATCACGAAGTGGGTTGTCCCACCGGTAAGCAAGGTGCTGGCCGAGCGGGAGGCCATGCTGGCCAAGACGGCTGCGGACAGCCGGAAGTCGGCCGAGCAGGTCGCCGCCGCACAAGCCGATTACGACAAGGCGATGGCAGGCGCGCGAAGCGAGGCATCGTCGATCCGCGACGAGGCCCGCACCGCGGGCCGTCAGGTGATCGACGAGAAGCGGGCCGAGGCCAGCGGGGAAGTCGCCGACACCCTGCAGCAGGCGGACGATGAACTGTCCCAACAGGGTTCGTCCGTGCAATCCGATCTGCAGTCGTCGGTGGACGGGTTGTCCGCCACGCTGGCCAGCCGGATCCTCGGCGTCGACGTGAACAACGGACGGAACCAGTAGATGTCGACCTTCATCGGACAGCTCATCGGCTTCGCCGTCATCGCCTTCATCTTGTGGCGATACGTCGTGCCGCCGGTGCGCACCCTGATGCAGAAGCAACAGGACGCGGTTCGTACCGCGCTCGCCGAAAGCGCGGAAGCGGCAAAGAAACTCGCCGAAGCCGACGCCGAGCACGCCAAGGCGCTGGAGAAGGCCAAGGCCGAGTCCGCCAAGGTCACCGACGAGGCCAAGCACGACTCGGAGCGGATCGCCGCGCAGCTCGCCGAGCAGGCTGGCGTCGATGCGGAGCGGATCAAGGCCCAAGGTGCACAGCAGATTCAGTTGATGCGCCAACAGCTCATCCGTCAGCTGCGCCAGGGTCTCGGAGACGAGGCCGTGCAGAAGGCCGCCGAGCTGGTGCGTGGCCATGTGGCCGACCCTGCTGCGCAAGCCGCCACGGTCGACCGCTTCCTCGACGAGCTCGAGCAGATGGCTCCGTCAGAAGCGGTCATCGAAACCAGTGCCACCGCACGCCTTCGCGCAGCCAGCCGGGAATCCCTCGCAGCTTTAGTAGCCGAGTTCGACCGGTCCGCAGACGGTTTGGACGCCGACGCGTTGATCAAGCTTGCCGACGAGCTCGGCTCTGTCGTCAGCCTGCTCATCGCGGAGCCTTCACTGAACAAGCACCTCGCGGAGCCCGCCGACGATCCGGCGCCCAAGGTTCGTCTCGTCGAGGCCCTGCTGTCCGGGAAGGTCGCCCAGCAGACGCTCGACATCCTGAAGAACGCCGTATCGCAACGGTGGTCAACGGAGGCGAACCTGATCGATGCGGTCGAGCACATCGGACGTGTGGCGCTGTTGAAGCGTGCCGAGAACGCGGGAGAGACCGACGACGTCGAGGAACGGCTCTTCCAGTTCGGTCGCCTGCTCGACGCCGAGCCGCGCCTGACGGCATTGCTGAGCGACTACACGGCGCCCGTCGAGGGCCGAATCGCCTTGTTGGACAAGATCCTCGACCGCGACCAGAGCTCGAATGACACTGCCGCGGCCTTGCTGCGTCAGACGGTCAGTCAGCTGCGGGGCGAGCGCGCCGACGAGGCGGTCATCGATCTCGCCGAACTTGCGGTGGCACGTAGGGGCGAGGTCGTGGCGCACGTCAGCGCCCCCGCCGAGCTGTCAGATGTCCAGCGCACCCGACTCACCGAGGTGCTCACCCGGATCTACGGGCACCCGGTGTCCGTCCAGCTCGACGTTGATCCCGATGTCCTTGGCGGTCTTTCGATTGCCGTCGGCGACGAGGTGATCGACGGCTCCATCGCATCCCGCCTGTCCGCAGCAGAGACTCAGCTGCCGGACTAACACCACGACTCATCACCCGGCTATACAACAAAGGTAGGAAGACGAAGAATCATGGCAGAGTTGACAATCTCGGCTGCTGACATCGAAGGTGCGATCGAGGACTACGTATCGTCGTTTTCCGCTGCCACTGAACGCGAAGAGGTGGGCACCGTCATCGATGCCGGTGACGGCATCGCCCACGTCGAGGGGCTGCCCTCCGTGATGACCCAGGAGCTCCTCGAGTTCCCCGGTGGCGTCCTCGGTGTCGCGCTGAACCTCGACGAGCACAGCATCGGCGCCGTCATCCTCGGCGAGTTCGAGAAGATCGAACAGGGCCAGCAGGTCAAGCGCACCGGCGAGGTGCTCTCGGTTCCGGTCGGCGACGCCTTCCTCGGACGTGTGGTGAATCCGTTGGGTCAGCCGATCGACGGCCAGGGTGACATCGAGTCCGACAAGCGACGCGCCTTGGAGCTTCAGGCGCCGTCGGTCGTTGAGCGCCAAGGTGTTTCCGAGCCGCTGCAGACCGGTATCAAGGCCATCGACGCGATGACCCCGATCGGCCGCGGCCAGCGCCAGCTGATCATCGGCGACCGCAAGACCGGCAAGACCGCGGTCTGCGTCGACACCATCCTCAACCAGCGTGAGGCGTGGGCCACCGGCGATCCCAAGCAGCAGGTGCGCTGCGTGTACGTCGCGATCGGCCAGAAGGGCACCACGATCGCCAGCGTCAAGCGCGCGCTCGAGGACGGCGGCGCGATGGAGTACACCACCATCGTCGCGGCGCCCGCGTCCGACCCTGCCGGGTTCAAGTGGCTTGCCCCCTACACGGGCTCGGCCATCGGCCAGGAGTGGATGTACGACGGCAAGCACGTCCTGATCGTGTTCGACGACCTCTCCAAGCAGGCCGATGCCTACCGCGCGATCTCGCTGCTGCTGCGCCGCCCGCCGGGCCGCGAGGCGTTCCCCGGTGACGTCTTCTACCTGCACTCCCGTCTGCTGGAGCGCTGCGCGAAGCTGTCCGACGAGCTGGGTGGTGGTTCGATGACCGGGCTGCCGATCATCGAGACCAAGGCCAACGACATCTCGGCGTTCATCCCGACCAACGTCATCTCGATCACCGACGGTCAGTGCTTCCTGGAGTCCGACCTGTTCAACCAGGGTGTGCGGCCGGCCATCAACGTCGGTGTGTCGGTGTCCCGTGTCGGTGGCGCCGCGCAGATCAAGGCGATGAAAGAGGTTGCAGGCTCGCTGCGACTCGACCTTTCGCAGTACCGCGAGCTGGAAGCCTTCGCGGCCTTTGCCTCCGACCTGGACCCGACGTCGAAGGCTCAGCTGGAGCGCGGTGTGCGTCTGGTGGAGCTGCTGAAGCAGCCCCAGTACAGCCCGTTGGCGGTGGAGGAGCAGGTCGTCGCGATCTTCCTCGGCACCAAGGGCCACCTCGATTCGGTTCCGTCGGAAGACGTTCAGCGTTTCGAGGCCGAGTTCCTGGAGCACATCAAGGCCAGCCACGAAGACGTCTACAAGGACATCCGCGAGACCAAGAAGCTTCCCGAGGAAGCCGAGCAGAAGCTGACCGACTTGGTCAACGAATTCAAGAAGGGTTTCTCCGCGACTGACGGCAGCTCCGTAGTGGTCAACGAGGCCGAGGCCGAGGCGATGGACGAAGAGGACGTCGAGAAGGAATCGGTCAAGGTCCGCAAGCCCGCACCGAAGAAGTAGGTAGGCGACCACATGGCAGCCACACTGCGCGAATTGCGCGGCCGCATCCGTTCCGCCGGGTCGATCAAGAAGATCACCAAGGCCCAGGAACTGATCGCGACCTCGCGAATCGCCAAGGCGCAGGCCCGAGTCCAAGCGGCTCGGCCCTACTCCGAAGAGATCACCAACATGCTCACCGAGCTTGCGAGTGCCAGCGCGCTGGACCATCCGCTGCTCGTCGAGCGTGAGACGCCTCGGCGTGCCGCCGTGCTGGTGGTGTCGTCGGACCGTGGTCTCTGCGGCGCCTACAACGCCAACGTGCTGCGGCAATCCGAGGAACTCTTCGCGCTCCTGCGGGACGAGGGCAAGGAGCCGGTGATCTACGCCGTCGGGCGAAAGGCGTTGGGTTACTACAGCTTCCGTCAGCGCGAAGTGAAGGAGTCGTGGACCGGCTTCTCCGAGCGTCCGACGTACGAGCAAGCCCGCGAGATTGCGGACACCCTCGTCGCGGCGTTCATGTCGGGCGCCGACGACGAAGGTGATGACGCCGGCGACGACGGCATCCTGGGCGTCGACGAAATCCACATCGTGTTCACCGAATTCCGGTCGATGCTCTCGCAGTCGGCGGTGGCCCGACGGGCTGCCCCGATGGTGGTGGAGTACGTGGGCGACGAGGAACCCGAAGAGGGCCCGCGGACGCTCTTCTCGTTCGAGCCGAGCGCGGAGACCCTGTTCGACGCACTGCTTCCGCGCTACATCGCCACCCGCGTCTACTCGGCGCTTCTCGAGGCCGCGGCGTCGGAGTCCGCGTCGCGTCGCCGTGCCATGAAGTCGGCCACCGACAATGCCGATGACCTGATCAAGGCGCTGACGCTGGAAGCCAACCGCGAACGCCAGGCGCAGATCACCCAAGAAATCAGCGAGATCGTCGGCGGCGCAAACGCCCTCGCCGACGCCAAATAGGCCCCGTAGGAAGCGAAGAGGAAATGACTGCAACCGCAGAGAAGACCGCAGGCCGGGTCGTCCGCATCACGGGCCCCGTCGTCGACATCGAGTTCCCGCGCGGGTCCGTGCCGGAGCTGTTCAACGCCCTGCACGCCGACATCACCTACAAGGAGATGGCGAAGACCCTGACCCTCGAGGTTGCGCAGCACCTCGGTGACAACCTGGTGCGCACCATCTCGATGCAGCCCACCGATGGACTGGTCCGCGGCGTCGAGGTGACCGATACCGGGAAGTCGATCTCGGTCCCGGTCGGTGACGGCGTCAAGGGCCACGTGTTCAACGCCCTCGGAGACTGCTTGGACGAGCCCGGCTACGGCAAGGACTTCGACCACTGGTCGATCCACCGCAAGCCGCCGCCATTCTCCGAGCTCGAGCCGAAGACCGAGATGCTGGAGACCGGTCTCAAGGTCGTCGACTTGCTCACGCCGTACGTGCGCGGCGGCAAGATCGCCCTGTTCGGTGGTGCAGGCGTCGGCAAGACGGTTCTCATCCAGGAGATGATCAACCGCATCGCCCGGAACTTCGGTGGCACTTCGGTGTTCGCCGGCGTTGGGGAGCGCACCCGCGAGGGCAACGACCTGTGGGTCGAGCTCGCGGACGCCAACGTCCTCAAGGACACCGCGTTGGTGTTCGGCCAGATGGACGAGCCGCCAGGCACCCGTATGCGCGTCGCCCTGTCAGCGCTGACCATGGCGGAGTACTTCCGCGATGAGCAGAACCAGGACGTTCTGTTGTTCATCGACAACATCTTCCGGTTCACGCAGGCCGGTTCCGAGGTCTCGACGCTGCTCGGCCGCATGCCGTCGGCGGTGGGTTACCAGCCCACCCTGGCCGATGAGATGGGCGAGCTGCAGGAGCGCATCACCTCGACCCGTGGTCACTCCATCACCTCGATGCAGGCCGTCTACGTGCCCGCCGATGACTACACCGACCCGGCCCCCGCGACGACGTTCGCCCACCTCGATGCCACCACGGAGCTTTCGCGTGCGGTGTTCTCGAAGGGCATCTTCCCTGCGGTGGACCCGCTGGCCTCCAGCTCGACCATCCTGGACCCGTCCGTGGTTGGCGACGAGCACTACCGCGTAGCCCAGGAAGTCATCCGAGTCCTGCAGCGCTACAAGGACCTTCAGGACATCATCGCCATCCTCGGTGTCGACGAGTTGTCCGAGGAGGACAAGCAGCTGGTGAACCGGGCGCGACGCATCGAACGCTTCCTGAGCCAGAACATGATGGCCGCCGAGCAGTTCACCGGCCAGCCGGGTTCGACGGTGCCGCTGAAGGAGACCATCGAGGCCTTCGACAAGCTGACCAAGGGTGACTTCGACCACCTGCCCGAGCAGGCGTTCTTCCTCATCGGTGGCCTGGAGGATCTGGCCAAGAAGGCCGAGAGCTTCGGCGCCAAGTTGTGATGAGCGCAGTGCTGGTGTCGAGTCGAAAGGCGGTGTGGCATGGCTGAACTCCACGTCGAGATCGTTGCCGTCGAGCGCGAGTTGTGGTCGGGTGACGCGACGTTCGTGTTCACCCGCACCACCGCTGGCGAGATCGGCATCCTGCCTCGACACATTCCCTTGGTGGCGCAGCTCGTCGACGACGCGATGGTGCGCGTCGAGCGAGAAGGTGAAGAGGACCTTCGCATCGCCGTCGACGGAGGCTTTCTATCCGTAACCGATGAAGCCGTCCGGATTTTGGTCGAGAACGCCGAACTGGAGTCGGAGATCAACGCCGATCAAGCCAAGCAGGACTCCGAGTCGGACGACGAGCGGACCGCAGCGTGGGGCCGGGCGCGCTTGCGCGCTCTAGGCCAGATCGACTGACAGCCGATGAGCGCGTCCATGGTGATCATGGTCGCGCTGGTCGGCGTGCTCCTACTCGTCGTCGTCGCGCTGTGCTACCGGCTGTGGAAGCTGCGTCAAGTGGGCGGCACGGCCGCGATCCTGCGTGACGTTCCCGCCGTCGGCGGCCACGGCTGGCGCCATGGTGTCGTGCGTTATCGCGGTGGGGAAGCGGGTTTCTACCGGTTGTCCAGCCTGCGCTGGTGGCCCGACCGTCGGCTCTCACGCCGGGGTCTTGAAGTCGTGTCGAGGCGTGCCCCGCGTGGCGATGAATTCGACATCATGACCGACGAGATCGTGGTGCTGGAATTGCGTGACACCAGCCCCGAGCGTCGGCGCGGCTACGAGATCGCCCTGGACCGCGGTGCTTTGACGGCGTTCACCTCATGGGTCGAGTCGCGGCCGTCGCCGCGGGCGCGCCGGCGTTCCTACTAGCCTTCGCGCAGGCGCTCATCCCGATCACAGTCTTCGCGCAAGCGCTCATCCGCCCGGTTTCCAGAGCACGTCCCCCTCGGGATTAGCTGCGCGCGACAGAATGAAGAGCAGGTCTGACAGGCGATTCAGATACTTCGCCGGCAGCACGCTGACCGAATCACCGTGCTGCTCAATGGCCCGCCATGCGGAGCGCTCCGCGCGGCGTGCCACCGTGCGCGCGACGTGCAGTAGCGCCGACAACGGCGTACCGCCCGGCAGCACGAACGAATTGAGCGCTGGCAGTGGCTCATTGAACTCGTCGCACCACGATTCCAACCGGTCGACGTATTCCTGGCGGATCCGCAGCGGTGGATGCTCGGGCTTTTCGACCACCGGCGTCGACAGGTCTGCTCCCGCGTCGAACAGATCGTTCTGAATCTGGCGCAGCACCTTGAGAATGCGCTCATCTGGCTGTCCCAATGCCACCGCGACGCCGATGGCGGCGTTGGCCTCGTCACAATCCGCGTACGCCTCGAGCCGTGCGTCGTTCTTCGACACCCTGCTGAAGTCGCTGAGTCCGGTGGTCCCATCGTCGCCGGTGCGGGTATAGATGCGGGTCAAGTGGACTGCCATGGCTGAAACCGTACTCGGGACACCCCGTCGCGAGACTGACACCAACCGCTGTGCTGTTTACACTTGCCCGCGTGAGCGAGCGATTCGTGGTGACCGGCGGTACCCGGTTATCAGGCGAAGTTGCCGTCGGGGGAGCCAAGAACAGTGTGTTGAAGCTGATGGCCGCGACGCTCCTAGCCGAAGGCACCAGCACCATTACCAACTGTCCCGACATCCTGGACGTCCCGCTGATGGCCGAGGTGCTCCGAGGGCTCGGGGCCACGGTCGAACTCGATGGAGCGACGGTCCGGATCACGTCCCCGGACGAACCCAAGTACGACGCCGACTTCGCCGCGGTCCGACAGTTCCGCGCGTCGGTGTGCGTCCTTGGCCCACTGGTGGGGCGCTGCAAGAAGGCCAAGGTCGCGTTGCCGGGTGGCGATGCGATCGGCTCGCGGCCACTGGACATGCACCAGGCCGGCCTGCGGCAGCTCGGCGCCCGGTGCAACATCGAGCACGGCTGCGTGGTCGCTGAGGCGGACCACCTGCGCGGCGCGGAGATTCAGCTCGAGTTCCCGTCGGTAGGCGCGACGGAGAACATCCTGATGGCCGCCGTGCTGGCCGAAGGCGTGACGATCATTCACAACGCGGCGCGCGAGCCCGACGTCGTCGACCTGTGCGAGATGCTCGTCCAGATGGGCGCCCAAATCGAGGGGGCCGGGGCGTCCACGATGACGATCACCGGCGTCGACCGCCTGCACCCCACCGAGCATCGGGTGATTGGCGACCGCATCGTCGCCGCCACCTGGGGTATCGCGGCGGCGATGACAAGGGGCGACATCTCGGTGACCGGTGTCGACCCGCAACACCTGCAGCTCGTCCTGCACAAGCTGCACGACGCCGGCGCCACCGTCACGCAGCACGACAACGGATTCCGCATCGTCCAGTACGACCGGCCGAAGGCCGTCAACGTCGCGACCCTGCCGTTTCCCGGCTTTCCTACCGACCTGCAGCCGATGGCCATCGGCCTGGCCTGCATCGCCGACGGCACGTCGATGATCACCGAGAACGTCTTCGAGGCACGGTTCCGCTTCGTCGAGGAGATGATCCGGCTAGGCGCCGACGCGCGGACGGACGGACACCACGCTGTGATTCGCGGCATGCCTCAACTGTCGAGTGCGCCGGTCTGGGCATCCGACATCCGTGCAGGTGCGGGGCTGGTTTTGGCTGGTCTGGTGGCCGACGGCGACACCGAGGTTCACGACGTTTTCCACATCGATCGCGGCTATCCGTTGTTCGTGGAGAACCTGGTGGCTTTGGGAGCGGAGATCGAGAGGGTAAGCTCTCCGTAGTACCCACGGCCCCGGCCGAAAAGCCGGAGGACGGGGTTTTGACCGCCCCCGCTGGATGTAGTACAGTAGTGGGGTTGCCTGCTCACCGGGAAAGTTCCGGTGAAAACGGGTGTGTTGTTTGAGAACTCAATAGTGTGTTTGGTGGTTTTTGTTTGTTGTTTTTTGCCATGCTTCAGCGTCCCGTGTTGGGGTGTGGTGTTGTTTTATAGATTGCCAGTTTTGACTGGTTGTTAGGTCAGATTTTTCTGATTCGAATTCACCTGTGCTTGTCATGGGTTGTTTTTGTTTGGAGAGTTTGATTCTGGCTCAGGACGAACGCTGGCGGCGTGCTTAACACATGCAAGTCGAACGGTAAGGCCCTTCGGGGTACACGAGTGGCGAACGGGTGAGTAACACGTGGGTGATCTGCCCTGCACTTTGGGATAAGCCTGGGAAACTGGGTCTAATACCGAATACACCTCT
>NZ_JIAW01000014.1 GCF_000620625.1 Mycobacterium sp. URHB0044
GCCCGAACGGTCAGCGCGGTGGGCAACATCGGACTGAACTCAGTCGCCTACAAGGTCGGTGCCCAATACGCCTTTCAACAGGTTCTCGTCGTCAGTGACGGCGACAACATCATCATCACCGATCTGGACGGCGAGGTCCTCGCCGAACGAACCCGACCCGCACCCGGCGTCAAATACGTCGGCAACGGCCGACCCCGCGGCCCACGCGCCAAAGACGACGAAGCGTCACCGAAGTCCTGACACACCTACTGTCACCAAAGTCCTGATACAGAACTGTCACCGATGTCCCGAGACATCACACCAGTCGATCGGCTACAACGGCCAGCCCGTGCAACGGGCCTTCCGCCGGGTCGACCCGCCGCTCGCCGTGCTCGTCGACCTGACCGCGGTGTTTCCCCGCGAACCGCACCGCGCCGGCGGATACAACCCCGAGGGGCTGCAGATGCACGCCGTCGTCGAGGGCCGGCTGACCTGCTGGGGGCTGTGTGAGCAGGGATTCTGGTGGGGATGGGTGACGTACGAGGTCGCGTACGGGGCGCAACGCCGGTCCGTCACGCACTGGATTCCGGCGTGGACGCTCAAGCGCAAGGCCGACTGAGCGCGTCACTACCGTGGAGCCATGGCCCGCAACTTCGCTACTGCCGACGCCGTTGGACTTCCCGAACTGCTGGACTTCGTCCGGCCACGCCACCACATGGTTCTGACCACCTACCGCGCCGACGGCTCACTGCAGAGTTCGCCGGTGACCGGCGGCGTCGACGATGCCGGCCGCATCGTGATCGCCAGCTATCCGCAGCGGGCGAAGTCGGCGAACCTGCGCCGTGATCCCCGCGCCAGCGTGACGGTGTTGTCCGACGAGTTCAACGGCGCCTATGTCCAGGTCGACGGCGACGCCGAGGTGGTGCTGTTGCCGGATGCCGTCGAACCGCTCGTGGACTACTTCCGTGCCGTTGCGGGCGAGCACTCCGACTGGGACGAGTACCGCCGCGCGATGGTGGACCAGGGAAAGTGCCTGATCAGGATCACTCCGACGCGATGGGGTCCGGTGGCCACCGGCGGATTCCCGCCGGCCTGACCCGGCGCGATATCGGGGACACGACGGTGCCGCTGTGGTAGTCACAGAGGGCGGCCGCGTTGCGGTGGCTAGACGGTCAAACTATAGTCTGGACACATGTCCAGAGCCCTGCCATCGCCTCTGGCCTCGGTGAGTTGACCATGCGGATCGCCCTGTTGTCGTACCGAAGCAAGACGCATTGCGGTGGGCAAGGCGTGTACGTCCGCCATCTCAGCCGCGGTCTGGTCGAGCTCGGTCACGACGTCGAGGTCTTCTCGGGTCAGCCCTATCCGGGCGGTCTGGACCCCCGGGTGCGGCTCACCAAGGTGCCCAGCCTCGACCTCTACCGCGAGCCCGATCCGTTCCGCATCCCGCGACCCAGCGAGATCCGCGACCGCATCGATCTGCTCGAACTGCTGACCACCTGGACGGCGGGCTTTCCCGAGCCGAAGACGTTCTGCATGCGGGTGGCCCGGATCCTCGCCGAACGCCGCGACGAGTTCGACGTCGTCCACGACAACCAGAGCCTGGGCACCGGGCTGCTGGACGTCGCCGCGCTGGGCCTGCCGGTGGTCGCCACCGTGCACCATCCCATCACCCGGGACCGCGTGCTCGACGTCGCGGCGGCCAAGTGGTGGCGAAAGCCGTTGGTGCGCAGGTGGTATGCCTTCGCCGAGATGCAGAAGCAAGTCGCCCGCCAGATCCCCGAACTGTTGACCGTGTCCACCACGTCGGGCATCGACATCGCCGACGACTTCGGGGTGTCGCCAAGCCAACTGCACGTGGTGCCGCTCGGCGTCGACACCGAACTGTTTCAGCCGTCCGAGAACCGGGTGCGCAACCGCATCATCGCCATCGCCAGCGCCGACGTGCCGTTGAAGGGCGTCAGCCACCTGCTGCACGCCGTCGCCCGGCTGCGCGTGGAGCGCGACCTCGACGTGCAGCTCGTTTCGAAGCTCGAACCCAACGGGCCCACCGAGAAGCTGATCGCCGAACTGGGCATCTCGGACATCGTGCACAGCTGCAGCGGCATCAGCGACGCCGAACTCGCCCGCCTGCTGGCGTCGGCCGAGGTCGCCTGCATCCCGTCGCTCTACGAGGGCTTCTCCCTGCCCGCCGTCGAGGCGATGGCCAGCGGCACACCCATCGTCGCCAGCCGCGCTGGTGCGCTGCCCGAGGTGGTCGGCACCGACGGCGAATGCGCCCGCCTCGTCCGCCCGGCCGACGTCGACGATCTGACCACAGTCCTGGGCGAGTTGCTCGACTCGCCGCTGGAGTTGCGCCGCCTCGGCGCGGCAGGCCGTCGCCGCGCACTCGAGGTGTTCAGCTGGGAATCCGTTGCGGCACAGACGGCCTCGGTGTACGAACTGGCGATGGAGCGGACCAAGACATGCTGACCGTTGACTTCGACCGGCTGGGTGTCGGCGTTGGCACTTCCGTGATCGACGTGGGATGCGGTGCGGGCAGGCACTCGTTCGAAGCGTTCCGGCGTGGCGCCGACGTGGTGGCGTTCGACCAGGACGGCGAGGAGCTCAACGACGTCGACGCGATCCTGCAGGCCATGCAGCAGCAGGGCGAGGCGCCGGCGTCGGCCAAGGCCGAGGCAGTCAAGGGTGACGCACTCGATTTGCCTTACGGCGACGCCAGTTTCGACTGCGTGATCGCGTCGGAGATCCTCGAACACGTTCCGCAGGACGACCGCGCGATCGACGAGCTGGTGCGGATCGTCAAGCCCGGCGGCTGGCTGGCCGTCACCGTGCCGCGGTGGCTGCCCGAGAAG
The DNA here is from genome assembly GCF_000620625.1 of Mycobacterium sp. URHB0044. Classification (GTDB taxonomy): domain Bacteria; phylum Actinomycetota; class Actinomycetes; order Mycobacteriales; family Mycobacteriaceae; genus Mycobacterium. The sequence continues at coordinate 2,835 of NZ_JIAW01000014.1, forward strand.
ATCTGCTGGGCGTTGTCCGACGAGTATCACGCCAACGAGGGCGGCCACATCCGGATCTACCGGGCCGACGAGTTGCACGCCAAGATCGCGGATCGTGGCATGCGCTTCGAACATCGCCACCACGCACACGCGCTGCACTCACCGTTCTGGTGGCTGAAATGCGCTGTAGGCGTTGACAAGCCGGACCATCCGCTGGTGGGTGCCTATCACAAGCTGTTGGTGTGGGACATGATGTCGCGGCCCTGGCTGACCCGCAACGCCGAGGCGGCGCTCAACCCGCTGATCGGTAAGAGCGTCGCCCTGTACTTCCAGAAGCCGGCGGATTTCGGGAGCCGGTGACGTTGCGGACGCATGAGATCCCCGGTGTCGCGGGCGTTCTGACGCCGCAGCAGTGCCTCCAGACCGCCAAGTCGATTGCCGCGACGCAGGAATCCAGCGGTGCGCTGCCCTGGTTCGACGGCGGCCACACGGATCCGTGGGATCACGTCGAGAACGCGATGGCCCTGACGGCTGCCGGGCTGTGGGAGCCCGCGCGCGCGGCGTTCGACTGGTGCCGGAACACGCAGCGCGCGGACGGCTCGTGGCCCATCCAGCTACGCAACGGCGTCGTCGAGGATGCGAACAGCGACAGCAACTTCTGTGCCTACGTCGCGACCGGCGTCTGGCACTACGTGCTCATCACCAAGGACCGCGCGTTCGCGGAGTTGATGTGGCCGGTGGTGAACCGTGCCATCGAATTCGTGCTGACCATGCAGCTCGACGGTGGCGAGATCGCTTGGGCCCGAAGCGATGCCGGAATCGTCGAGGAGGCGCTGCTGACCGGGTGTGCCAGCATCTATCACAGCATCCGGTGTGCGCTGGCGCTGGCGACCTACGTCGGCGAGTCGCAACCCGAGTGGGAAGTGGCCGTCGGCAGCCTCGGCCACGCCGTCGCGGAGCATCCGGAGTCGTTCCTGCTCAAGGACACTCACTCGATGGAGTGGTATTACCCGGTGCTCGGTGGCGCGGTTCGCGGCGACGCCGCCAGGGCACGCATCGACGCCCGCTGGGATGAGTTCGTGGTGCCGGGCCTCGGCATCCGGTGCATCGACCATCGGCCGTGGGTGACCGGCGCGGAGACGTGCGAACTGGTGATGGCGCTGGACGCCATCGGCGATGCGGCCCGCGCCCACGAGCAGTTCGCGAACATGCACCACCTACGCGAGACGGACGGCTCGTACTGGACCGGTCTGGTGTTCGCCGACGGCAAGCGGTGGCCGGTGGAGCGCACCACGTGGACCGGGGCGGCCATGATCCTGGCGGCCGACGCGCTGTCGCGCACCACGCGTGCGAGCGGCATCTTCCGCGGCCACGACCTGCCGCGCGGTCTCGAAGGCGAGTTCGACTGCGCCTGCGCGGCCAGCGAGCGCTAGCGGCGTCACGGATTGACGACGTTTTAGCGACGCCACCGTCCTTGGTGATGGATGATTTGGGCCTATTCGCATCGCCCCCCAAATGAAGGACCGCTGATGGCCGCTCTCGTCCGCCCATGTCTCGTCGCAGGGATTGCCGTTGCCGGTGCCAGTTTTTGGCTGGCGAGTGCTCCCGGCGAGCCTGCGCCCGAGGTGCGATTGGCGTCAGTGGAGTCGGTGCTGTCGACGGTACCGCTCTCGCCTGCGACGGGAACGTGTGGTGAGTTGTGGTGCAGCGAGCTGTTCGGGTCGGCCGTCTCGGCGCCCACTCCGCTGCGGCTGGCCGCGGCCCTCGATGTGCCTGCGGCTGCTCCGGGTACCGATCCGATCAGTGCGTTCATCCGGATCTTCGTCGGCAATGGGACCGCCGACAATCCGAATGCCGGGCTGCTGATCGGCAATGGCCTCGACGGGTTGCCGGGTCAGCACGGTGGCAACGGCGGGCTGCTGTTCGGCTTGGGTGGTGCAGGCGGCGTCGGGGTGGCCGGCGTCAATGGCGGGGCTGGCGGGAACGGCGGTAGCGCAGGACTGTTCGGCAACGGTGGCGCCGGCGGGGCGGGTGTGGCGGCGGACGCGAACAGTGGCGTCGCGGGCAACGGTGGTCGCGGCGGCAACGGTGGGTTGTTGATCGGCAACGGCGGCGCAGGCGGTCAGGGCGGGCAGGGCGCGACGGGCGCGGCCGGGGTCAATCCAGGCCCGAAACCGCCGACGACACCGGCTGGCGACGGGTCGCAAGGCACCCAGGCACCGTTCGGAGGTCAGGCTGGCGCCGGCACTCCGGGCCAGCCGGGCACCGCGGACGGGCAGGCCGGTGGCACGGGTGGCACCGGCGGCGACGCGGATGGCTCCGGGGGTGGCCCTCGTGACCCTCGCAGCGGCTTCGGCGGGGCGGGCGGCGCAGGTGGGGCCGGCGGGCCCGGCGCTCCCGGCGGCGCCGGCGGCAATGGCGGCGATGCCGCCGGTGATCCCGCCGACGGCGGTATCGGTGTCGGCGGTGTCGGTGGTGTGGGCGGCGATGGCGGATCCGGCGCTCCCGGCGGTAACGGTGGTAACGGTGGCGGGGGCGCAGGCGCACCCGGCACGGCGGCGGGTACGGGCGGTGCGGGCGGCACCGGAGGTACCGGCGCGGCAGGCGGCACCGGCGGTGACGGCGGCAGAATCAACGTTGGACCCAACCCGGCCGTTGCTGGCACCGGCGGGGCAGGAGGCACCGGCGGCACGGGGGCATCGGGCAGCGGCGGCGGAGCCGGCGGGGCGGGCGGCGCAGGTGGCTCGGGCGGCATCCTCGTCGGCACCGGCGGTGCAGGCGGCACGGGTGGTTCAGGCGGCACTGGAGGAACCGGCGCCACCGGTGGCCCTGGCGGTTTGGGTGGCAGCGGCGGCTTTGGTGGTAGCTCTGAGATCACGGGCGGAACCGGCGGTCAGGGCGGCGACGGCGGCACGGGCGGCACCGGTGGCGCTGGTGGCACCGGCGGCAACGGTGGTGCGGCAGGATCGGGCGGCTTCATCGGCGGCGGCGGCACCACGGGCTCTGGCGGCTCGGGCGGCACCGGGGGCCAAGGCGGCGCGGGAGGAGCGCTCGGATCCGGCAGGGCCGGCGGACAGGGTCAAGCGGGTTCGGGCAGCCCGGGCGCCGACGGCTCCACGGGCAGCACCGGATCGCAAGGCGCGACGGGCAGCGCCGGCGGTCCTGGCGACCGCTAACCGTCAGACGGGCTGCGCGCGCCCGCCGAGAGTGCAGAACATTGCGAAGAATCAGCGAAAGTTGGCCAACAACTTCACATTCGGCGAATCAGATCCGCTCAAGCAGCCGCAGCGAGCCGGTCGCGCCGACCTCGCGGAACTCGCCGCTGTCCAGTGCGCGCCGGTAGATGCGGTACGGCGCCTGCCCACCGTCGTCGGGGTTGGGAAACACATCGTGGATCACCAGTGCGCCACCGACGGCCACCCATTTGGCCCAGCCGTCGTAGTCCTTCTGCGCGGCCTCGTCGGTGTGGCCGCCGTCGATGAACAAGAACTGCAAGGGAGTTCGCCACGACCTGGCGACGAGCGCGGACTTGCCGACCACGGCGACCACCGTGTCGTCCAGTGCGGCGGCATCGAGCGTGTGCCGCAGGGTCGGTAACGTGTCGAACCGCCCGGTGACCGGGTCGACCATCGAGGTGTCGTGGTACTCCCAGCCGGGCTGGTGCTCCTCGGAGCCGTGGTGGTGGTCGATGGTGTACAGCACGCCGCCGGTCTGCTGGGCGGCGGCGCCGAGCAGCACCGTCGACTTGCCGCAGTAGGTGCCGATCTCGACGCCGACGCCGTCACCGAGGTAGCGCACCGCCGCGTCGTACAGCGCCCGGCCCTCGTCGGCCGGCATGAATCCGATGACCTCGTCGGCGAGTGCGAACAGGCGCGCCGCGGCGGGCGGCAGGGCGGTGTCGGTGGTGTCGGCAGAGCTCATGTGGGTCAACTTACCGTTGCCGGTACTACGCAGTTGTAGTAGCGTCCAGACACGTGTCCGATCCGACCCTAGAGTCGACTCGGCGCCGTCTGACCGCCAAGCAGGCCGACACCGTCGATCGCCTGGGCAAGGCCGCGGTCGAACTCCTGAATCGCGAGGGTTTCGCCGGTCTCACCGTGCGCCGCGTCGCCGCCGAAGCGGGGGTTGGCGCCGCCACCGCGTACACCTACTTCTCGTCCAAGGAGCACCTCGTCGCCGAGGTGTTCTGGCGCAGGCTCGCGGCCTCACCACCCGCCGGACACGACTCCGTCGATCCCGCCGCACGGGTCATCGACGTGCTGCACCACATCGCGCTGCTGGTCGCCGACGAGCCGGAATTCGCAGGGGCAGTGACCAGCGCGCTGTTGGGCCGCGACCCCGACGTCGAGGTGCTGCGCCAGCGCATCGGTCGCGACATCCGCGGCCGGCTGTCGGCGGCACTCGGCGCGGACGTCGACCCGGACGTGATCGACACGTTGGAGATGCTGTACTCCGGCGCCCTGGTCCGGGCCGGGATGGGGTACGCGTCCTACCCGGACATCGCCCGCCGACTGGAGAAGTCGGCGCGACTCATTCTGAGCTGACGCCGCGCGGACCAAGGATGGCGGTCGCCGCGATGATGGCGGGCTCCGTCATGTCGTGTGGGTCGGTTCCGCGTTCGACGATCTGCGCGGTCAGTTCGCGCAAGCCGCCAAGCAGGATCAGCGCCAGGGCTCGCGGGGCCGGTGGTAGCCCCGCGCGCCGGAATCCCGGGCTGTCGGTGAGGTCGACGAGCATGTCGGTGAGCTGCTCCATGGCCAGCCGGTGCAACGGCTGCGCCGCCAGGCCGAGCGCGGGCGCCTCGCGGATCCAGCTCAGCGTGATGGCCGGTCGCGCGGCGATGTGGTGGACGTAGGCGTCCGCCGCGGCGCGAATCTGGTCCTGCCACGGGGCTTCCCCGTCGACAGCCGCCTGGATCGTGGCGATCAGATGATCGTTGTTGGTGCGCAGTAGGTCGACGAAACACTCTTCCTTGCTTGGGAATTCGCCGTAGAAGGTCCGCTTGGAGGTCTTCGCGTTGCGCACGATGTCGGCGACCGTGGTCTCGCGGTAACCGCGTTCGGCGATGGAGTCGGCGAGTCCGTCGAGCAACCGCTGCCGAAAGGCGCCGGCTCCCGACGCGGTCGGGGCTGCGTCCGTCAAAGCGGCTTCCACGTCGTTGCCTCCGAACCCTTGCGCACGTGCGGTACTGAGATGTACCGTACAACACACACCGACGGTACACCGCAGTACCAGTACAGGGGTTGGAGAGTCTCGTGAGCCAAGCGATCATCGACGCCGCCGACACGGGCACCGCCCCGGCAATCAACCTTCCGCCCCGTCCGCGACTGCCCAGCTTCCTGCTGAGCGCCGCATTCATGTTGTCGCGCCCGCAGATGGTGGACCGCCTCGCCCGGCGCTACGGCGACGTGTTCACGCTGAACGTCCCGGTGTTCGGGCGCACCGTCATGGTGGCCGACCCGCAACTGGCCAAGCAACTGTTCGTCGCCAACACCGACGACGTCGGCAACATTCAGCCCAACCTCAGCAGAATCCTCGGTCCCGGTTCGGTTTTCGCGCTCGACGGTGCCGACCACCGACGCCGCCGCAAGCTGCTGACCCCGCCGTTTCACGGCAAGAGCATCAAGAACTACGAAAAGATCTTCGAAGAGGAGACGCTGCGCGAATCGGCCAACTGGCCACAGGGCAGTGAGTTCCAGACCCTCGAGCCGATGATGCGGATCACGCTGAACGCGATCCTGCGCGCGGTATTCGGCGCAGACGGTGAACAACTCGACGAACTGCGCCGGATCATCCCGCCGTGGGTCACCCTCGGCTCGAAGTTGGTCGTGGTGCCGACGCCGCCCCGGACCTACGGCCGGTTCAGCCCGTGGGGCAGGCTTGCCGCGTACCGACGCGAGTACGACCGCGTCATCGACCGGCTGATCGACCAGGTCACCGCCGACCCGAACTTCGAGACCCGCGACGACGTGCTGACGCTACTGCTGCGCAGCACCTACGAGGACGGCTCGGCGATGTCCCGGCGCGACATCGCCGATGAACTGCTGACCTTGCTGGCCGCCGGGCACGAGACGACGGCCTCGACGTTGGCCTGGGTATTCGAGCGGGTCGCCAGGCACCCGGACGTGCTGGCCAAACTCGAAGCCGAGGCTGCGACCGACGACAACGAATACCGCCAGGCCGCGATCCTCGAGGTGCAGCGCGTCCGCACGGTCATCGACTTCGCCGGACGCCACGTCTACGCCCCGACCTTCCAACTGGGTGACTGGGTAATACCGCGGGGCTACTCGGTCGTCGTCGCCATCGCGCACATCCACGAACACGAAAGCGACTACGCCGACCCAGAACGCTTCGATCCGCAGCGCTTCGTCGGCAACCGGCCGTCGACGTCGTCGTTCATCCCGTTCGGCGGCGGTACCCGGCGCTGCGTCGGCGCCGTGTTCGCCAACGTCGAGATGGACGTGGTGCTGCGAACGGTGTTGCGGCACTTCACGATCGAGACCACGACGGCGCCCGACGAGAAGGTGCACTCCCGAGGGGTTGCGTATACGCCGAAGGCCGGCGGACGCGTGGTGATGCGCCGCCGGCCGACGCCACTGATTACTGGCTAGCCGTTTGCCGCTTCGGCAGCTTCCATCCCGCGCGCGGGAAGTGGCAGGTGTACCCGTTCGGGTAGCGCTCCAGGTAGTCCTGGTGCTCCGGCTCGGCCTCCCAGAAATCGCTGGCCGGCGTCACCTCGGTGACCACCTTGCCTGGCCACAGGCCGGACGCCTCGACGTCGGCGATGGTGTCCAGCGCGACGCGCTTCTGCTCGTCGTCGAGGTAGAAGATCGCCGAGCGGTAGCTGCTCCCGACGTCGTTGCCCTGGCGGTCCTTCGTCGTCGGATCGTGGATCTGGAAGAAGAATTCGAGCAGCGCGCGGTAGTCGGTCTGCGCCGGGTCGTATTCGATCTCGATGGCCTCGGCGTGCCCCGGATGGTTGCGGTAGTTGGGGTGATCGTTCTTGCCGCCGGTGTAGCCGACGCGCGTCGACACCACGCCTGGCTGCTTGCGGATCAGATCCTGCATGCCCCAGAAGCAACCGCCCGCGAGGACCGCCCTCGAAGTGTTCGTCATGCCCGAGCCTCCTTGGTGCTCTCGAAAAGCGTCTTGAACTCCCCGTAGCCCTCGGTTTCGAGGTCATCGAGGTGGATGAATCTCAGCGAAGCGGAGTTGATGCAGTAGCGCAACCCTCCTGCCTCGCGGGGGCCGTCGTCGAAGACGTGACCGAGGTGGCTGTCACCGTTGGCCGACCGCACCTCGGTGCGCACCATGAACAGCGAGCGGTCGCGCTTCTCGACCACGTGGTCGGCATTGATCGGTTTGGTAAAGCTCGGCCAGCCGGATCCGCTCTCGAACTTGTCCGTCGAGGCGAACAGCGGTTCACCGGAGACCACGTCGACGTAAATGCCGGGTTCGTGGTTGTCCCAGTACTCACCGGTGAACGGCCGCTCGGTGCCGTTCTTCTGCGTGACCTGGTACTGCTCGGGAGACAAGGCCTCCACAGCTTCCGGGTTCTTGTTGTATTCCTTCGCCACTCGTCCTCCTAATGTTGGCACTCGTATAACCACGAGTGCGCTGGAGAAGTTCCTGCGTTACACCTGGCCGCCGACCGCCCCGGGCCCACTCGACAAAGCGCGGTAGAACGTGTTCTAGTTCTGGGTGTGACGAGCAAGACCTTCACCCGCGACGAGTTGACCGAGGCATTCGCCACCTTCGAGCAGACGGTGGCCCGCGCGGCCGAGACCCGCGACTGGGATCGCTGGGTCGAGCAGTACACACCCGACGTCACGTACGTCGAGCACGCGGCGGGAACCATGCGCGGCCGCGAGCAGGTCCGCGACTGGATCTGGAAGACCATGGAGAGCTTCCCGGGCAACTACATGACGTCGTTCCCGTCGCTGTGGACGGTCATCGACGAGCCGACCGGCCGGGTGCTGTGCGAGCTCGACAACCCACTGCGCGACCCCGGCGACGGCACCGTCATCAGTGCCACGAACATCTCGATCGTCACCTATGCCGGCGACGGGCAGTGGTCCCGCCAGGAGGACGTCTACAACCCGTTGCGGTTCGTATCGGCGGCGATGAAGTGGTGCAAGAAGGCCAAGGAACTCGGCACGCTGCCCGACGAAGCGGAGCGTTGGATGCGTCAGGTTGGGGGCGCGGCATGACGGCTCTGGTGATCGGCGCGAACGGATACCTGGGCTCGCACGTCACCCGCCAACTCGTCGCCGACGGGCAGGACGTGCGGGTCATGGTGCGGCCCGAGGCCAACACCATCGGCATCGACGATCTGAAGGTCACCCGGTTCCTCGGTGACATCTGGAACGACGACGTGCTGCGCGACGCGATGGCTGGCGTCGACGACGTCTACTACTGCGTCGTCGACACCCGTGGCTGGCTGCGCGACCCTGCCCCGCTGTTCCACACGAACGTCGAGGGCACCCGAAACGTGCTTGAGGTCGCCACTGCTGCCGACCTCAAGCGCTTCATCTTCACCAGCAGCTACGTGACGGTGGGTCGTCGGCGCGGCCGTCGCGCCACGGAGGACGACGCCATCGTCGATCGCGGACTGACGCCGTACGTGCGGTCGCGCGTGCAGGCCGAGAACCTGGTGCTGGAGTACGCCCGTGAGCGCGGGCTGCCCGCCGTGGCGATGTGCGTGTCGACGACGTACGGCGGCCGAGACTGGGGTCGCACCCCGCACGGCGCGATCATCGCGGGCGCTGCGTTCGGCAAGCTGCCCTTCACGATGAGCGGAATCTCCTTGGAGGCCGTCGGAATCGACGACGCCGCCAGGGCGATGATCCTGGCCGCGGAGAAGGGCCGCGTCGGTGAGCGCTACCTGATCTCGGAGAAGATGATCACCAACGCCGACGTCGCGCGCATCGCGGCCGAAGCGGCAGGGGTACCGCCGCCGTCGAAGTCGATTCCGCTGCCCGTGTCGTACGCGATGGCGGCGCTCGGCAGCGCCAAGGCCCGGCTGAAGGGCTCCGACGAACGGCTGTCGCTGGGTTCGCTGCGGCTGATGCGCGCCGAGGCGCCGGTGGACTGCAGCAAGGCCAAGCGCGAATTGGGTTGGCAGCCAGCGCCCGTCGAGGAGTCGATCCGCGAAGCCGCCAAGTTCTGGGTCGGCCTGCGCGAGGCCAAGCGCAAGAGCAAACAGGCGGGCTGAACACCACGCCGGACGCCGTTCAGTACGCTGCGGGACGTCACGTCACGGGGCTAGCGTCGAAGCATGACCGATACCGACAAGGTGCACGTCGACCTCAGCGGAGCGCCGCAGACCATGCTCGCGACGTTCTACGCCAAGGCGCTGGACGCCGGCCTCCCCGAGCCCATCCTCGGTGACCGACTGGCCAAGGAGATCGCCGACCGCATCGACTACGACTGGTCGAAAACCGCGATCACACCGGGCAATTCGCCGTCGGTGACCACCCGCAGCGCCCACTTCGACGACTGGGCCCGCCAGTTCCTCGCGGTCAACCCGGATGCCGTCGTCCTGCACCTCGGCTGCGGGCTCGACGGACGGTTCTTCCGGCTGGACCCGGGGCCCGGCGTCGAGTGGTACGACATCGACTATCCCGAAGTCGCGACGCTGCGCCAGCAGCTCTACCCGACGCACGACCGCTACCACGTCATCGCAGCCTCGGTCACCGACCCGGCGTGGTTCGCCGACATCCCGCGCGACCGCCCGACGCTGATGATCGGCGAGGGCCTGACGATGTACCTGACGCGTGAGGACGGCACCGCGCTGCTGCGCCGCGTCGTCGAACATGCGCCGTCGGGGGAGTTGCAGTTCGACGCCTTCAACCGACTGGGCATCAAGTCGCAATGGATGAACGCCGTGGTGCGACGGTCGGGCGCGACGCTCTACTGGGGGATCGACGGGCCCGACGACATCGTCGACGCCGTGCCTGGCGTGCGGCTGCTGGCCTGGGTCTCGGCCCTCGAGACGGACACCTTCAAGAGGCTGGCTTGGTACTACCGGGCGATGACCAAGGTGATGACGGCGGTGCCGGCGCTGCGCTACATGGCGCAGTACCACCGCTACGCGTTCGGTCCGGTCTCGCCGCGATGAGATCCCAGTCGAGCGCCGAAAACGAGTAGCGAACTACTCACTCTTTGCTGTAATGCCCCGGCGTAATGTCCCAAATTGGACGGCGCCAACGACGGCGCCACCGAACATGGGGGAAGAACATGCTCAAGAAGGTATTGGTCACCGTGATTGCCGCAGGCGCCCTGGCCGTTCCGTTCGCCGCAGTCGCAGGGGCGGACCCCACCTCCGAAAACCCCGGCCTGCCGGGGACTTTCGGAGGTCTGCCCCCAGGAGCCGGAGTTACGATCGTCGCGCATCAGGGGCCCGGCGCGGTCTCCGACGCGATCGGAGTGTACGGCACGCCGGGGAGCACGTTCAAGCAATTCACGCCTGGGCATACGAAGTAGCCGGCTGCGCCAACGGTTCACGCCGCCCGCATCCCGGTTGGGGTGCGGGCGGCGTCGTATGGTTGCCAGTACATAGGCGGGCGAAGCAGTTTGGCGCTAGCCGGCTTCGGCCCTGGCCTTGAGCCGCTGCAACGTCCGGTCGATGTTCTCGGCGTTCGCGGCGGTGCGGTCCTTCACGCCGGTCCCGATCCGCGCGGGTAGCAGGAACCATCCCGGTCGGCGGTCCCAGGTGCGCTCGGTGACGCGACAGCCACCGTCGACCGGTTCGATGTCGTAACGCCAGTGCGAGACGGGGACGACGACGCTCTTGACGTCGAAGCCGAACACCCGTCCCGGCTCGGCATCGGTAACGGTGCAGGTGGTGGACCAGGACTTCGAGCCACGACAATTCGCACCCTTGAACTTCGCCCCCCGCACCGCGGCGTCACCCGTCACCCACTGCATCGACGTGGTCTCCTCGGCGACTTCGGCCAGGGTGGCCAGATCGGTGATCATCCGGTACACGCTGTCGGCATCGGCGGCGATCTCCACGGTCGCCGCAACGTCGGCGTCAGGCAGGTCGGTCATGCGGCGAAGCGTAATCAGGGGACGCGGAATCCGGGGCGGGTCGCGCACGTTGCCCTAAGAACCGTCGTCAGGAGAGCGCCATGACCGAACGCCCCGTTCTGCAGCCCACCGCCGAACATCCCATCACCGTCACCCCGACCGGCCGGCACGTCACCGTCCGGGTCAACGGCGAAGTCGTCGCCGAGACCGACGCCGCGCTGACGCTGCAGGAGTCGACGTATCCGGCGGTCCAGTACGTGCCGCTGGCCGACGTCGTCGGCACCGCGTTGCGCCGCAGCGACACCACCACCTACTGCCCGTACAAGGGCAACGCGAACTACTACGACGTGACCGTCGGCGGCGCCACCGTCGGCGACGCCATCTGGACCTACGAGCAGCCGTACCCGGCCGTGGGCGCGATCGCCGGGCACGTGGCGTTCTACGCGGACAAGGCTGACGTCACCGTCGGGTAACCCGTGCGCCTAACCTGAGGCCGTGAGCAGTTCGGCCAGCGTGGTGTTCGACGGGCCCGCAAGCCCCGCGATGACGCTGTCGCCGCTGCGCCGCGGGCCCGGCGACCCGTGCTACCAAGTCGTCGACGGAGTCATCTGGAAGACCACGTCGATGCCGACCGGACCCGTGACCGCCCGGATCGAGAAGAGCGCGCCCAACGTCGTCGACTGCGAGGTATGGGGAAGCGGCGCAAGCGAATTCGTCGAGAAGCTGCCCGCCTGGCTCGGTGTCGAGGACGACAGGAGCGGCTTCGAACCCACTGAACCGACCATCGCCGCGGCGCACCGCAAGGTGCCGCACCTCCGGCTCGGGCGCACCGACCGTGTCATGGAGGCCCTCATCCCCGCCGTCCTCGAACAGCGGGTCTCGGGCAAGGACGCGTTCCGCGCGTGGCGCCTGCTCGTCACGAAGTTCGGCGCACCGGCACCCGGCCCGGCACCCGCCAGGATGCGGGTACCACCGTCGGCCGACGTCTGGCGGCGCATCCCGTCGTGGGAGTTCCACCTCGCCAACGTCGATCCCGGCCGGGCCCGCACGCTGGTCGGATGTGCGCAGCGGGCGGACGCCCTGGAGCGGCTGTCGAGCCGTCCGGCCGCCGAGGCACGCGCGGCGATGATGTCACTGCCCGGCGTCGGCGAGTGGACGGCGGCCGAGACCGCGCAGCGGGCGTTCGGCGACGCCGACGCACTCTCGGTCGGGGACTACCACCTCGCCAACGTGGTCGGGTGCACGCTGCTCGGCCATCGGATCGACGACCCGGAGATGCTCGAACTGCTGGAACCGCTTCGGCCGCACCGGCACCGCGCCGTGCGGCTACTGGAAGTCAGCGGGCTCGCCACCAATCCCCGGTTCGGGGCACGGCAGGCGATTCCGAACCTGCGCGCGCTCTAATGCCCGAGGCGGGTCGTCACCCAGTCGACCAGCGGCCGGGTGGCCTTCCAGTCCTTGCGCACCGCGGCGAGCAGATCGGAGGTGTGGATGACCGGTTCGAAGCCGTAGTCCTTCGTGACCGTGAGGGAACGGTGCCGCAGTAGATCGATGCGCGGATGGTCGGCGTCGTGTCCGCGCGGTGCGGTCTTGAGCCGGTCTCCGCCGACCTCGAAGCCGGCCCGTTCCAACTTGGCCAGGATCCGTTGCAGCTCTTTGCCTTTGGCGTCGTCGACGATCGCTGCCCTGATGGCGGCGAGGTCGGCGGCGCTGGCGTCGTAGAAACCGGCACCCGTACGGAAGCCGCGGGCGGCGATCTCGACGTACCACCCGCAGGCGGGACCGGCTCCGACGAAGGCGCCCTGGTGTGTCTTGTACGGCGTCTTGTCCTTCGCGAACCGGACGTCGCGGTACGGCCGGAAGACCTTGGCCGTGCCGAACTCCCGCTCCAGCGCAGTCACCAGCGCGATCGTCGGCGCCTTGACGGCCGCTTCGTAGACGTCCTTATGCGCGTCCCAGAACGACTTGGTGTTGTCGATCTCCAGGTCGTCGTAGAAGTCGAGCGCGGCCTCGGGAAAGCCGGTGAACGGGGGCGTCGACTCCGTCATGCCGCGAGCGTAGCGACCGGTGTGTAGCCCGCCGCGCAGCCGGGTAGGTCTCCTAGGAAGCCAAGCCACGAGGAGGCAAGACGATGCCAGAATTCACCATCCCGGGCATGTCCGCGAAGGACGGCCGCGAGGTCGCCGATCTGCTGCAGAAGCAGCTCAGCACCTACAACGACCTGCACCTGACGCTCAAGCACGTGCACTGGAACGTCGTCGGACCCAACTTCATCGGCGTCCACGAGATGATCGACCCCCAGGTCGAACTGGTCCGCGGCTACGCCGACGAGGTGGCCGAGCGGGCCGCGGCGTTGGGGGCATCACCGCAGGGCACTCCCGGCGCCATCATCAAGGACCGCACCTGGGACGACTACTCGGTGGGGCGCGACACCGTGCAGGCGCATCTCGCAGCCCTGGACCTGGTGTACACCGGCGTCATCGAGGACACCCGGAAGGCCATTGAGCGTATGGAGGACCTCGATCTGGTGTCGCAGGACATGCTGATCGACCACGCTGCCGAGCTGGAGAAGTTCCAGTGGTTCGTGCGCGCGCACCTCGAGAACGCAGGTGGTCAGTTGGCGACTCGAGGTGCCAGGACCGAGAAGCAGGCCGCGCAGAACGCCAAGAAGAAGGCGCCGGTCAAGTAGCGGCCGGTCCCGCGGCTTCTTCGAGGGCGTCGTCGTGTACCGGCCGGTCGGCGAGTTCCTCGTTGCGCCCGAACAGGAACGGGTAGGCAGCGCCTGCGATGGCCGCGCCGATCAGCGGTGCCAGCCAGAACACCCAGAGCTGCGCGGGCGCGTCATTGCCGTTGAAGAAGGCGACGGCGGTGGTGCGGGCCGGGTTGACCGACGTGTTGGAGATGGGGATCGAGATCAGGTGGATCAGCGTGAGCGTCAGCCCGATTGCCAAGCCCGCGAAGCCCTTCGGCGCGCGGTCGTCGGTGGCGCCCAGGATGACGAGTAGGAACACGCCGGTGAGGACGATCTCCGCGATCACCACCGCCACGAGCGAATAGCCGCCGGGGGAGTGGGCGCCGTAACCGTTGGCGGCCATGTTTCCGGTGGCGGTCCAGCCGTCCTGTCCCTTGGCGATCACGTAGATCACCAATCCGCCGATCAGGCCGCCTATGACTTGGACAATCCAGTAGGCGGGTAGCGCCTTCCACTCGACGCGGCGGGCGAGCGCGGCGCCAAGGGTGACTGCCGGGTTGAAGTGGCCGCCCGAGATGGTGCCGAAGGCGTACACGCCGGTAAGCACGGTCAGGCCGAATGCCAGTGACACGCCAAGGAATCCGATGCCGACGGACACGCCGTCGGAGATCGACTTCGCGGCGAACACGGCGCTGCCGCAGCCACCGAGAACCAGCCAGAACGTCCCGATGAACTCCGCCGCCAGGCGATGAAACATCGTCGGTGCAGTCATGACCCCAACCCTCCCTTGGCATCTCGACACTGGGACGCCAATGCGACGAGCGTGGCATGTGCTCGGCGTAGGCGGGGTGATCGTGGCCGAATCATTGTCCGATCGTGATACACCGCGATCGGCGCGTTACCTACGGCTCGGTGGCCTCGTCCCGGCGGCGCTCGGCTTCGGCGGTCTCCCGGTTGAGCCGCTGCGAGCGGTAGATCGACACGTCGGTGCGGGTGATGATCAGGTAGGCCAAACCGACGGCGACCATCGCGCACGGGATGACCGAGAACGACCCCGTCATCTCGGCCACCATGATCATCACTGCGAGCGGGGCGTGGGCGACGCTGCCGAAGCACGCCATCATGCCGACCACGACGAACACCGCCGGTCCATCGGGGAGGCCGGGCGCGCCCAATTCGTGGCCGACGCGCCACAATGCGGCACCAACGAATGCGCCGATCACGACGCCGGGCCCGAAGATGCCGCCCGAACCGCCGGTGCCAATCGACAGCGAGGTGGCCACGATCTTGGCGAGAGGCAGGATCAGCACGATCCACAGCGGCATCGCCAGCAAGGTGTCGGTGTCGGCGGCCTTCTGTGCCCAGCCGTAGCCGCTGGCCAGAATCTGCGGGATGAGCAACGCGAGCAGGCCCACCGCCAAGCCGCCCAACGCCGGCTTGATCACCTTGTTGCCTGGCAGCTTTGCGGTCAAGGCGACGGTGCCGTAGAAGATGCGCGCATAGAGATATCCGACGGCCGCCGCGAGGACTCCGAGCGGGACGTACCACGCCAGATCCAGCGGATGGTCGAAGCGGAAATCGGTGGCGAGGAAGCCGAAGAGGGGCTCGAAGCCGAGGATCGAGCCCAGCACCGCGTACGCCGTCGCCGAGGTGATGAAGCCGGGAATCAGCGCCCGGTAATCGAAGTCCTCGCGGTAGACGATGGACGCCGCGAGCACCGCACCACCCAGCGGGGCACCGAAGATGGCGCCGATGCCCGAGCCGATGCCCAGCGACACCGCGACGCGGCCGTCCTCGTCGGACAGATCGAGGCGGCGGGCGAGCAACGAGCCGAACCCCGCCGAGATCTGGGCGGCGGGACCCTCGCGTCCGCCCGACCCGCCCGATCCGATGGTCAGCGCGCTGGCGATCGTCTTCACCACGATGGCCCGGACCCGGATGGCGCGCGGATCGGTGTGCACCGCTTCGATGGCGCTGTCGGTGCCGTGACCCTCCGCCTCGGGGGCGAACTTGTTCACCAGGAACGCCGACATCAGCGCGCCGCCGAACACCACGAGCGGGATGGCCCACGGCCGCTCGAATCCGCTCGATCCCGCATCGCCGCCGTCGCCCAACGGTTTTGGGATGTGGTAGCCGGCGAGGTAGCCGAGGAAGAACTGCCCGGCGTAGTCCAGGGCGAGATAGAAGACCACCGCTCCGAGCCCGGCGATGACGCCGATGGTCACGCCGAGGATCAACCACTTGCGCAGATATCCGGAGCGCCGGATGAAGCCGCCGAGAGCCGCGCTGACGTCACGCGCCTGGGGCATGGCCGGATGCTAGCAGCGGTAGGCCGTCACCCGGGCTCGAGCTTGTCGACTGGAATCTGGCAGCATACCCCCAGGGGGTATATAGTGAACGCCATGACTCACGCTCATACCGTCGAAACCGAGGCGCACGCCGAGCACACCGACCACGGCCACTCCGGTCACTCCGGCCACGCTGACCACGTAGCCGCCTTCCGGCGGCTGTTCTGGATCATGTTGGCGTTGTCGATCCCGACGGTCGCGCTGTCGGGCATGTTCGCGATGATCCTGGGCTACGCCGTGCCGGACCTGCCGGGCGTCACGTGGGTCTCGCCCGTGCTCGGCACGGTGATGTACCTGTGGGGCGGCCGGCCGTTCCTCACCGGAGCGGTCAGCGAGGTCCGCTCCCGCGCGCCCGGAATGATGCTGCTCATCGGGTTGGCCATCACCGTGGCGTTCGTGTCGTCGTGGGGCGCCTCCCTCGGCGTGCTGCACCACGAGCTGGACTTCTGGTGGGAACTCGCGCTGCTCATCGTGATCATGCTGCTGGGCCACTGGATCGAGATGCGGTCCCTGGCACAGACCACGTCGGCTCTCGATTCGTTGGCCGCGCTGCTGCCCGACGAAGCCGAACGCGTCGAGTCCGGCCCCGACGGCGACGTGCTGACCACCGTCGCGCCAGCCGACCTGCGATTGGGTGACGTCGTGGTCGTACGACCCGGCGGCAGCATCCCCGCCGACGGGCGCATCACGCAGGGGAGCGCCGAGATCGACGAGTCCATGGTCACCGGCGAGTCCCGTCCCGTCCGGCGCGCCGTGGGCGACACCGTCGTTGCAGGCACGGTCGCGACCGATTCGGGCCTGCGCATCGAGGTGACCGCCGTCGGCACCGACACCGCACTGGCGGGCATCCAGCGCCTCGTCACCGAGGCGCAGAACTCGTCGTCGCGGGCCCAGCGCCTCGCCGACCGGGCGGCCGGTTGGCTGTTCTGGTTCGCGCTCGGATCGGCCGCCATCACCGCCGTGGTGTGGGGCTTCGCCGGACAACCCGAGGACGCCGTCATCCGCACCATCACCGTTTTGGTGATCGCCTGCCCGCACGCACTCGGTCTGGCCATTCCGCTGGTGGTGTCCATCGCCACCGAGCGCGCAGCGCGGGGCGGTGTGCTGGTCAAGGACCGGCTGGCCCTGGAGAGCATGCGCACGGTCGGGGCGGTGCTGTTCGACAAGACCGGCACCCTCACCAAGGGTGAACCCGCCGTCACCGCCGTGGTCGCAGTCGGCGGTCGCTCCGAGGACGAGGTGTTGGCGCTGGCCGCGGCCGCCGAATCCGATTCCGAGCACCCGCTGGCGCGGGCCATCGTCGCTGCCGCAGGCAGGCGGAACGTCCCGGTGCGCGGATCGGCCGACTTCACGTCGTCACCGGCCGTCGGGGTCACGGCCACCGTGGACGGCCAAGAGGTGCGGGTCGGTGGGCCGCGCCTGCTCGACGAGGCAGGGCAGCCCGCGTTGGAGGCGACGCTGGCCTGGCACGACGAGGGTGCCATCGTCCTGCATGTCCTGGTCGACGGCACGGCGGCCGGGGCGCTCGCCCTGGCGGACGAGATCCGCGAGGAATCCCGCCAGACGGTCGACGCGCTGCGGCGGATGGGCGTCGAAGTCGTCATGATCACCGGCGATGCGGAATCCGTAGCCAGGTCAGTCGCCGCGGAACTGGGGATCGGGCGGGTCTTCGCCGGGGTGCGACCGGAGGACAAGGCCGCCAAGGTGGCCGAGTTGCAGGCCGAGGGCCTCGTGGTGGCGATGGTCGGCGACGGCGTCAACGATGCGCCCGCGTTGGCCCGTGCCGACGTCGGCATCGCGATCGGCGCGGGCACCGACGTCGCCATCGGTTCGGCGGGCGTGATCCTCGCCAGCTCGGACCCGCGCTCGGTGCTCTCGACCATCCTGCTGTCCTGCGCCTCGTACCGGAAGATGAAGCAAAACCTTTGGTGGGCAGCGGGTTACAACCTGATCTCCGTTCCGCTGGCCGCCGGGGTGCTTGCGCCCGTCGGCTTCGTCATGCCGATGTCGGTGGGTGCACTGCTGATGTCGATGTCGACCGTCGTGGTCGCACTGAATGCCCAACTGTTGCGTCGACTGGACCTCAGTCCCGCCGCCAGCGTCCGTGCGCTCGATCGTCAGCGTCTCTAAGAATCCGGAAAGGCTTTTAAGCAAAGCGGGTTTGGCAAGTCGCTCCAGTACAGAGTCATGATCAAGTCAACCAGCAAACATAGCCCCGCGCAGGGACAGTGAGATGGGTCGCACCCGGAACCGGGGCCAGCGCTCGCGCGTCGGCGAAAGTTCCAGGGCGACAACGGCTTAACCGCGAAAACGCCCGGCTGCACCTGATGTTGAATCGGCCACCGAACGGCGATAGTTAGGCTTGACTAAGTTGGCATGTCAGGCGGTGTTTGTCATATCGTTTCAACACTTGTGGCGAGTGGGACAAAGCCCGCCGTTCAGTGCTGCACGCAGGCACCCCATCGCCAAGCCAGGCATACGCCGTCGTCGACGGCTGCCATACACACAGCTTTCGTGACGGTGAAGGGTTAGGTGGGAATGCCCAGTAAGGCCGGGCTGTACAACCCCGCATACGAGCACGACTCCTGCGGTGTCGCGATGATCGCCGACATGCACGGACGTCGCAGCCGCGACATCGTCGACAAGGCCATCACGGCCCTGCTGAACCTGGAACACCGCGGCGCGGCAGGCGCCGAGCAGCACAGCGGCGACGGCGCAGGCATCCTGCTGCAGGTGCCCGACGAGTTCCTCCGGGCGGTCGTCGCCGAACAGGGCGACTTCGAGCTCCCCGCGCCGGGCAGCTATGCCACGGGCATCGCCTTCCTCCCGCAGTCCGCCAAGGACGCCGCGGCTGCCTGCGAGGCCGTCGGCAAGATCGTCGAGGCCGAGGGCCTGACCCTGCTCGGCTGGCGCGACGTGCCGACCGACGATTCCTCGCTCGGCGCACTGGCCCGCGACGCGATGCCGACCTTCCGCCAGGTCTTCATCGGCGGAGCCGAGGGCATGGACCTGGAGCGACGCGCCTACGTGGTGCGCAAGCGTGCCGAGCACGAGCTCGGCACCAAGGGTCCCGGCCAGGACGGCCCCGGACGTGAAACCGTCTACTTCCCAAGCCTTTCCGGCCAGACCTTCGTCTACAAGGGCATGCTCACCACGCCCCAGCTGAAGGCGTTCTACCTGGACCTGCAGGACGAACGGCTGACCAGCGCGCTCGGCATCGTGCACTCGCGCTTCTCGACCAACACGTTCCCGTCGTGGCCGCTGGCGCACCCGTTCCGCCGGGTCGCCCACAACGGCGAGATCAACACCGTCACCGGCAACGAGAACTGGATGCGGGCCCGTGAGGCACTGATCCGCAGCGACGTCTTCGGCTCGTACGACGACATCGACAAGATCGTGCCGATCTGCACGCCGGGCGCCTCGGACACCGCGCGCTTCGACGAGGCGCTCGAACTGCTGCACCTCGGCGGACGCTCGCTGCCGCACGCCGTGCTGATGATGATCCCGGAGGCGTGGGAACGCCACGAGTCGATGGACCCGGCCCGGCGCGCGTTCTACGAGTACCACGCGTCGCTGATGGAGCCGTGGGACGGCCCGGCGTCGGTGTGCTTCACCGACGGCACCGTGGTCGGCGCGGTGCTCGACCGCAACGGCCTGCGTCCGTCCCGGATCTGGGTGACGAACGACGGCCTGGTGGTCATGGCGTCCGAGGCGGGCGTGCTGAACCTCGACCCGTCGACCGTGGTCAAGAAGCTGCGCCTGCAGCCCGGCCGCATGTTCCTGGTCGACACGTCGAAGGGCCGCATCGTCGACGACGAGGAGATCAAGGCCGAACTGGCCGCCGAGCTCCCGTACCAGGAATGGCTCGACGCCGGCCTGTTCCACGTCGACGACCTTCCCCCCGGCGACTACGTCCGCATGCCGCACCACCGCGTCGTCCTGCGGCAGCAGATCTTCGGTTTCACCTACGAGGAGCTGAACCTCCTGGTGGGACCGATGGCGCGCACCGGCGTCGAAGCGCTGGGTTCGATGGGCACCGACACGCCCGTAGCCGTCCTCTCGGACCGGCCGCGGATGCTCTACGACTACTTCCAGCAGCTGTTCGCCCAGGTGACGAACCCGCCGTTGGACGCCATCCGCGAAGAGGTGGTGACCAGCCTGTCGGGCACCGTCGGCCCGGAAGGCGACCTGCTCAACCCGACGGCCGAGTCGTGCCGCCAGATCGTGCTGCCCCAGCCGATCCTGCGCAACGCCGAACTGTCGAAGCTGATCTGCGTCGATCCCGACCACGAGATCCGTGGGCACAAGCACGGCATGCGGGCCGCGGTGATTCGCTGCCTGTATCCGGTGAACCGCGGCGGACAGGGCCTCAAGGAGGCCCTCGACAACGTCCGGGCCAAGGTTTCGGCCGCCATCCGCGACGGCGCGCGCATCATCGTGCTGTCCGACCGCGAGTCGGACGAATCGATGGCGCCGATCCCGTCGCTGCTGAGCGTTTCGGCCGTGCACCACCACCTCGTCCGCGACCGCACCCGCACCAAGGTCGGGCTCGTCGTGGAGGCAGGCGATGCCCGCGAGGTGCACCACATGGCGTGCCTGGTCGGTTTCGGCGCCGCCGCGATCAACCCGTACATGGCGTTCGAGTCCATCGAGGACATGGTCGACCGCGGCGCCATCGAGGGCATCAGCAGCGACCAGGCCAAGGCCAACTACGTCAAGGCGGCCGGCAAGGGCGTGTTGAAGGTGATGTCCAAGATGGGCATCTCGACGCTGGCGTCCTACACCGGCGCCCAGCTGTTCCAGGCGGTCGGCATCAGCCAGTCGGTGCTCGACGAGTACTTCACCGGGCTGCACTGCCCGGTCGGCGGCATCGACCTCGACGACATCGCCGACGACGTCGCCTCCCGGCACGCGCTGGCGTACCTGGACCGCCCCGACGAGCGCGCGCACCGCGAGCTCGAGGTCGGCGGCGAGTACCAGTGGCGCCGAGAGGGCGAGTACCACCTGTTCAACCCGGACACCGTCTTCAAGCTGCAACACTCGACCCGCACCGGTCAGTACTCGATCTTCAAGGAGTACACCAAGCTGGTCGACGACCAGAGCAAGCGGATGGCATCGCTGCGCGGGCTGTTGAAGTTCAAGGAGCTTGGCCGGCAGCCAGTGCCGATCGACGAGGTCGAGCCTGCCAGTGAGATCGTCAAGCGCTTCTCCACCGGGGCGATGAGCTACGGCTCGATCTCCGCCGAGGCGCACGAGACGCTCGCCATCGCCATGAACCGCCTTGGTGGACGGTCGAATTCGGGTGAGGGCGGCGAGCACGTCAGCCGCTTCGACCCCGACGAGAACGGCGACTGGCGGCGCAGCGCCATCAAGCAGGTGGCGTCCGCGCGGTTCGGCGTCACGTCGCACTACCTGACCAACTGCACCGACATCCAGATCAAGATGGCCCAGGGCGCGAAACCCGGTGAGGGTGGCCAGCTTCCGGGCAACAAGGTGTACCCGTGGGTGGCCGAGGTACGGCACTCGACCCCGGGCGTCGGGCTGATCTCGCCGCCGCCGCACCACGACATCTATTCGATCGAGGATCTGGCGCAGCTGATCCACGACCTGAAGAACGCCAATCCGCAGGCACGCGTGCACGTCAAGCTGGTCAGCGAGAACGGCGTCGGCACCGTTGCCGCGGGCGTCTCGAAGGCGCACGCCGACGTCGTGCTCATCTCCGGGCACGACGGTGGCACGGGCGCCACGCCGCTGACGTCACAGAAGCATGCGGGTGCGCCGTGGGAGCTCGGCCTGGCCGAGACGCAGCAGACGTTGCTGCTCAACGGACTTCGCGACCGGATCGTGGTGCAGGTCGACGGCCAGCTCAAGACCGGGCGCGACGTGGTGATCGCCGCGCTGCTCGGCGCCGAGGAGTTCGGCTTCGCCACAGCACCTTTGGTGGTGTCGGGCTGCATCATGATGCGGGTGTGTCATCTCGACACCTGCCCCGTCGGTGTGGCGACCCAGAATCCGGTGCTGCGCCAGCGGTTCAACGGCAAGCCCGAGTTCGTCGAGAACTTCTTCATGTTCATCGCCCAGGAAGTCCGGGAACTGATGGCGCAGTTGGGCTTCCGCACCGTCAACGAGATGGTCGGCCAGGTCGGTGCGCTGGACACGACGAAGGCCGCCGAGCACTGGAAGGCCCGCAAGCTGGACCTGGCGCCGGTGCTGCACGAGCCCGAGTCGGCGTTCATGAACCAGGACCTGTACTGCAGCTCGCGCCAGGACCACGGTCTGGACAAGGCTCTGGATCAGCAGCTGATCGTCATGAGTCGCGAGGCCATCGACTCGGCCACCCCGGTGCGGTTCTCCACCACGATCGCCAACGTCAACCGCACCGTCGGCACGATGCTGGGCCACGAGGTGACCAAGGCCCATGGCGGTCAAGGACTTCCGGACGGCACCATCGACATCACGTTCGAGGGCTCCGCGGGCAACAGCTTCGGCGCCTTCGTGCCACGCGGCATCACGCTGCGGGTGTATGGCGACGCCAACGACTACGTGGGCAAGGGCCTGTCCGGTGGACGGCTCGTGGTGCGACCGTCGGACGGCGCGCCCGCTGACTTCGTCGCCGAGGAGAACATCATCGGAGGCAACGTGATCCTGTTCGGCGCCACCAGCGGGCAGGCCTTCCTGCGCGGTGTGGTGGGTGAGCGGTTCGCGGTACGCAACTCCGGCGCCCACGCGGTCGTCGAGGGTGTCGGCGACCACGGCTGTGAGTACATGACCGGCGGCAAGGTCGTCATCCTCGGGTCTACCGGCCGCAACTTCGCGGCGGGAATGTCGGGCGGCATCGCCTACGTGTACGACCCGCAGGGTGCACTCCCGGACAATCTGAACACCGGGATGGTGGAACTCGATGCGCTCGACGGCGAGGACGTCGAGTGGCTGCGGGGCATGCTCGTTGCGCACGTCGATGCCACGGATTCGGCTGTCGGCCAACGCGTCCTGTCCGACTGGGAGGCCGAGGTCAAGCACTTCGTGAAGGTCATGCCGCGCGACTACAAGCGGGTGCTGGTGGCGATCGCGGAGGCCGAGCGCACGGGCGAGGACGTCGACACGGCGATCATGGCGGCGGCCAATGCCTGATCCACGCGGCTTCCTGAAGATCACCCACCGCGAGACCCCGCAGCGGCGGCCCGTCCCACTGCGCCTTCGCGACTGGAAAGAGGTCTACGAGGACTTCTCCCACGACACGCTGCGGGAGCAGGCCTCCCGTTGCATGGATTGCGGAATCCCGTTCTGCCACAACGGCTGCCCGCTGGGCAACCTCATTCCCGAGTGGAATGACCTGGTGCGCACCGACCGTTGGCGCGACGCCATCGAGCGGTTGCACGCCACCAACAACTTCCCGGAGTTCACCGGGCGGCTGTGCCCCGCGCCATGCGAGGCGTCCTGCGTGCTCGGCATCAATCAGGATCCGGTGACCATCAAGCAGGTCGAGGTCGAGATCATCGACAACGCCTTCGACGAGGGCTGGGTAGTTCCGCTGCCGCCGGACCGGCTCACCGGCAAGACCGTCGCCGTCGTGGGGTCGGGGCCCGCGGGGCTCGCGGCCGCGCAGCAGCTGACCCGGGCGGGGCACGCCGTGACGGTGTTCGAGCGCGCCGACCGCATCGGCGGCCTGCTGCGCTACGGCATCCCCGAGTTCAAGATGGAGAAGCGCCACATCGACCGCCGCCTCGAGCAGATGGAGGCCGAGGGCACGCAGTTCCGGACCGGCGTCAACGTCGGCGTCGACATCACCGCCGAGCAGCTGCGGGCCGACTTCGACGCCGTGGTGCTCACCGGCGGCGCGACCGCATGGCGTGACCTGCCGATCCCCGGGCGCGACCTCGAGGGCATCTACCAGGCGATGGAGTACCTGCCCTGGGCCAACCGCGTGCAGAACGGCGATCCGGTGCTCGGCGTCGACGGCGAGCCGCCGATCACCGCCAAGGGCAAGCGCGTCGTCATCATCGGCGGTGGCGACACCGGCGCCGACTGCCTCGGCACCGCACATCGTCAAGGTGCCGCCAGCGTGCACCAGTTCGAGATCATGCCGCGGCCGCCGGAGACCCGGGCCGAGTCGACGCCGTGGCCGACCTATCCGCTGATGTACCGGGTGGCGTCCGCGCACGAAGAGGGCGGCGAGCGCGTCTTCTCCGTCAACACCGAGGAGTTCGTCGGCACCGATGGCCGTGTCACCGCGCTGCGGGTGCACGAGGTGACGATGCAGGACGGCAAGTTCGTCAAGACCGAGGGCAGCGACTTCGACCTCGAGGCCGACCTGGTGCTGCTGGCGATGGGCTTCGTCGGCCCGGAGAAGGCGGGGCTGATCGACGACCTCCGCGTCGAACTGTCCGACCGCGGAAACGTGGCGCGCAACGACGACTTCCAGACGTCGGTGCCCGGTGTCTTCGTTGCCGGCGACATGGGTCGCGGGCAATCGTTGATCGTGTGGGCGATTGCCGAGGGTCGCGCCGCGGCCGCGGGCGTCGACCGCTACCTGATGGGCCAGACCGCGCTTCCGGCGCCGATCGCGCCGACCGCCGCGCCCCAGCGATGAGCGCTTGCGCGAAGAGCGGACTGCACCGCTAAGCCCCATTAGTCACAGTAGTCACACCAGAAACATCAGATTATTTGTTCGGCGCGCCTTGTGGTGTTAGCCAGTTCACAGGTATCTAATGAAGGCGCGGGGGTCTTGCGTTAGTCTGACCCCACGGTGTAGACAACCGACGCAGGAGTGAAAACGGTGTATATCAACCCGCTGTCCCAATCGCGGATCACGCGAATCGCCTGGTCATATCTTCGTCACCCGGTGAAGTGTCGCGAATTCCCTGCCAAGCAAGAGCGCCTCATCACCGCGGCCGAACTCGTCCGCTACGGCGTCTGACCTCGACCCTTCGGCGGTTGCGCCGGACCGGCGGTTGTTTGCTTAGCCGCTATATCTACTTGATCGTCAGTAACCATCCCTGAACCTCACAGCGAGATGCGCTCGCGGCTGCGGCGCGCGTCGCCGGTCTCGGCGTCGAAGAAGTACGTCCGCTCGCGCGCCATGGCGAGGCCGATGCGGGTGCCGGACTCCAGCACCAGGCCGGCGGGCGCTTGCACGATTACCCGCGTCTCCCCGGATCCGTCCCCGTTGTCGACGAGCGCGGTCACCAGCACGTGGCTGCCGAGCGGCTCCACGAAGTCGACCCGTGCGGGCACCATCCCGTCGACCCAGCTGGTGTGTAACTGCAGATGCTCCGGGCGTGCCCCGACCGTGACCGGGCCGTCGGGTTCGGCGACCGTCGCCAGCGGCGCACCGCCGACGTGCAGGATTCCGCCGCGGATGACGCCAGGCACCAGGTTCATCGGCGGGCTGCCCATGAACGCCGCGACGAACGTGTTGGCCGGCCGGTTGTAGATGTCGTCGGTCGAACCGATCTGCTGCACTTCGCCATTCGACATCACGCACAGCCGGTCACCCAGCGTCATGGCCTCGACCTGGTCGTGGGTGACGTAGATGGAGGTCACCGGCAGCTCGCGGTGCAGCCGCTTGAGGTCGCCGCGGACCTGGTTGCGTAACTTCGCGTCGAGATTCGACAGGGGCTCGTCGAGCAGGAAGGCCTGCGGCTTGCGCACCAGCGCGCGGCCCATCGCGACCCGTTGCCGCTGTCCGCCGGAGAGTTGGCCGGGCTTGCGGTCGAGCAGTTCGCCGATCTGCAGCAGATCGGCCGTCTCGCGGACCCGCTGCTCGATCTCGCGCCGTGGCGTCTTGCGCTGCCGCAGGCCGTAGGCGAGATTGCGATACACCGTCATGTGCGGATACAGCGCGTAGTTCTGAAACACCATCGCGATGTCGCGCTGCCCGGGCGCAAGCCCGTTCACCACCGTGCCGCCGATCCGCAGCTCGCCGGACGTCGGCTTGTCCAGACCGGCCAGCAGGCGCAGGGCGGTGCTCTTGCCGCATCCCGACGGTCCGACCAGGATCAGGAACTCCCCGTCGGCGACCGTCAGATTGAGGCCCTTGAGGGCGGACACACCTCCGGCGTAACGCCGCGTGACATCGCGGAACTCTACCTCTGCCAACGTCGTTCCTCTCTCGCTGTCACCGGTCAGCCCTTGACACCGGTACTGGCCACCGACTGGACGAAGTACCGCTGCGCGCCGATGAACACCAGCAGCATGGGCAGCAGGCTCATCACGTTGGCCGCCATCAGCAGCGGCCACTTGACCCGGTGCGCGCCCTGGAAGTAGCTGAGCCCCAACGGAATCGTCATCTGGTCCTGCGACGTGATGACGATCAACGGCCACAGGAAGTCATTCCACGAGGTGAGGACCGTCAGGGCGGCCAACGTCGACATCGCCGGCAGGGACAGCGGCAACACGATCTTGAACAGCACGCCCAGCCGTGACGTGCCGTCGACCCTGGCGGCTTCCTCGAGCTCGACGGGAACCGTCTGAAAGAACTGGCGCAGGAAGAAGATGCCGAACGCCGTCGCGAGGTTCGGCAGCATCAACGCGCCGATGTGGTCGATGCCCAGCACCTCCCACACGTTGTCGCCGAACCACTTCACGATCAGGAACACCGGAATCATCGTGACCTGAAACGGCACCATCAGCGTTGCCATCAGGGTGACGAAAAGCGCTCCGCGGCCGAGGAATCGGATGCGCGCGAATGCGTATCCCGCGAGGCTGCACACGATGAGGTTGCTGACGAGAACCACCAACGTGACCAGGGCGCTGTTGAGGAAGAAGTGCCCGAACGGCGCCGCGGCCCATGCCTCCGAGTAGTTCTCGAAGCGCGGCCGTGCCGGCAAGAGCACCGGCGGGAAGTGGTTGGCCTCGCCCTCCGTCTCCAACGACGTGACGAGCATCCACAGCAGCGGGACGATCAGCAGGAACGTCAGCGGGATGAGGACCAGGTGCCACGGGCTGAACGGCAGCCTCAGCCTCGGTCGTCGCGTCGGCGAAGGGGTCTGCGGCGCAGGCGCTTCGGTGGGAGGAATTCGTAGCGTCGTCACGAGTGGTGCACGTGCTTCCTGGCAAGCCGGAACTGCACGGCGGTGATCAGCAGGATGACGACGAACAGCGCGTAGGCCATCGCCGCGGCGTATCCGGCGTCGAAGTGCACGAAGGCCCTGTCCCAGAGGTAGTAGACGATCACGGTCGTCGCGCGCAGCGGTCCGCCGCGCGTGGTGGCGTAGACCTCGTCGAACAGTTGCAGCGCATTGATCGTCAGCCAGACGAGCAGGAACAGGTTCGCCGGACCCAGCATCGGCACGGTGATGGTGCGGAACCGGGTGAACGCGGTGGCACCGTCGATCGCGGCCGCCTCGTGCAGCTCGGGCGGAACTCCTTGGAGTGCAGCGAGATAGACGATCACCGAGAATCCGGTCCACCCCCAGATCGTCGTTGCCACGATCACGAACAGTGCCTGCGACGGCGAGGCCAGGAACGGCTGGGACGGCACCCCGACCACGTTGAGCGCCGCATTCACCAGGCCGTAGTCACGGTCGGTCAGCCAGAGGAAGATGATGCCCTGCGAGATCGTCGAGACCGCCATCGTGACGTACGCGGCCGTCCGGTACACCGAGATGAACCGCAGCGACCTGTTCATCGCCGCGGCGACGAACAGGCCCACCAGCATGGTGCCGGGGACGAAGAGGGCCGTGTAGACGATCGTGTGCTTGATCGCCTCCACGAACACCGGGTCGTCGGCCAGCTTCCGGTAGTTGTCGAAACCGACCCAGGGCGTCTCCGGGGTGAGCAGGTCGGAGTGCTGAAACGACAGCTGCAGGGACATGACGACCGGCAGCAGCCCGAAGATGCCGATGAGCACCGCCGCCGGACTCACCAGCGCCCACCCGTTCACGCTGTCCGAGCGGCCGAGACGCCCCAGGAACGAAGCCATCTACCCATCCTCCGCCACGGCTATTTCGCGGCCAGTGCCGCGTCCGCGGCCTTCGCCGCGGCGTTCAGTGCGTCGGCCGGCTGGTCCTTGCCGAGCATGACGGACACGATCGCCTGACCCAGCGCCTCGGAGACCGCGGGGTACTGCTCGACGGTGGGCCTGGCCTTCTTCACGTTGGACAGGTTCTCCACGAAGATGCCGCTACCCGGCAGCTGGTCGTTGAGCTTGGTGACGAACGCCTGGTCCTGGCCCACCGAGGCGCGGGTCGGCAGATCGCCGGTAGCCAGCGAGAACGACTTGACCTGATCGGCAGCGGTCAGCCACTTGACGAAGTCGACCGCCGCTTGCTTCTTCTTGTCGCCGTTGTCGAAGACCACCCAGTTGTCGGGGCCGGAGATCGTCTGATGGCCACCCGTCGAACCGGCGAAGGTGGGCAGCACCTGCACGCCGTACTCGATGTCGGACAACGAGCTGAGGTCCCACGGACCGGTGACGAGCATCGCCACCTTGCCGCTGTTCATCAGCTTGGGGCCGTTCTCGTTCGTGGTGTCCAGATAGAGCGACTTGTCGGTGACGGCCATCTGCTGCAACACCGTCAGCGCCTTGACGCCCGCCTGGGAATTGAACGCGGCGTGCTGCTCGTCCGGCGTCAGGATGTCACCGCCGGCTTCCCAGAGCATCGGAACGTAGTGCCAGACGGTGTCCTCGCTGCCGTCGGCGGGGATGAGCCAGCCGTACTGCCCCTTGGCGGGATCGGTGAGTTTGGCTGCAGCGGTGCGGAAGTCGTCCCACGTCCAGTTCGCGGTCGGCGGTTCGATCCCGGCGTCGGCGAACAGCTTCTTGTTGTAGACGATCGCGAGGTTGTCGACCAGCGCCGGCACGCCGACGACCTTGTCGCCGACCGTCGCCGCCTCGCGTTCGGCGGGGTAGAAGTCGTCCCACTTCCAGTCCGGCGCCGAAACGTATTGGGACATGTCGACGAGTTGCGGGATCTGCGCGATGTTCGGCGACCACGACCCGAACATGTAGGCCACGTCGGGCGCGCTGTTGCCGCGCACTGCGGTCAGAACCTTCTGCAACACCAGGTCGTTGCTGGAGTACAGCTCGCTGACCTCGATGTCGGGGTGGGTTTTGTTGAACTGGTCGATGAGGGACTTGAACGCGTCGCCCTCGGTGTCCTGGTACCCGTGCCAGACGACGATCTTGGTGGGCCCGGAGGAGGACGACGATCCGCCTCCACCGCAGGCACTGAGGAGCAGGGCAAGCACCGCGACCAGGGCGATGCAGAGTCGTTGGCGTCGTTGGCGATTCACGGTTGGTACTCCTTCGTTGGCGGCGGCTGAGCGGTTTGGAGCATGTCGGATGGCACCTCTCACAGCGTCAATGGCGCGCGTAGCGCCTCGGGCAGCAGCGTCCCGTGCGCCGCCGTCAGTTCGTCGCACAGATTCCAGATCTGGTCGACGGTCAACGTGGCTGCCGTGTTCGGGTCGACCATGGCCGCGGCCCGCACCAGGCGCGGATCCCCGTCGACGGCCGCCCGGACTGCCAGCTCGACGGGGCCGAGGAATCCGCGGTTCAGTGCGGCGCACTGCGGTGGGAGGTCGCCCACCTTCATGGGGTGCGCACCCAGCGCGTCGAGCACCGTGGGGACTTCGACGGCCAGGCCGTCGGGCAGGTTGGTGATCAGCCCCTCGTTGGCGACGTTGGCGGAGATCACGCGCACCGTGCCGGTCTCGAGCGAGTGGATCACCTGGGGTGCGTACTCCGTCGACCCGGTGTCGATGCCGAGTGTCTCGGTGTTGGCCAATTCCGCACGGACCCGGGCGTATTCGGCCAGGTTGGCCTCGCTGATCGAGACGTACTCGCCGACGTTGATCCGCAGCCGGTCGATCTCGTCGGCGTGGCGCAGATACCACGAAACGTACTCACTGGAGTGTTCGCTCGTCTCGGTGGGGTAGTAGCCGAGCCTGCGGTACATGTCGACCCGCACCCGTCGGCGCAACTCGGGATCCGCAGCGATCCGCCGGTCCAGCAGCGGATACAGGTCCTGGCCCTCACGCTCCCAACGCAGCACCCACGCTTGATGATTGACGCCTGCGGACCAGTACGACACCTCGTCGAACGGGACGTCCACGAGCTCGCACAGGCCCACCATCGTCCAGTACACCGAATGGCACAGCCCCAGCACCTTCAGCCGCGGAGCGACGTGGCGCAGGAACGTGACGTTCATGGCCATCGGGTTGGTGTAGTTGAGCAACCACGCGTCGGGGCACACCTGCTCCATGTCGCGGGCGATCGCCGCGAGGACGGGGAAGGTGCGCAGCCCGCGGAAGATGCCGCCGATCCCGATGGTGTCGCCGATCGTCTGGCGCACACCGTACTTCGCGGGAATCTCGAAATCCCGCACCGTGGCCTCGTGCATGCCGACCTGGATGACGTTGATGACGTAGTCGGCGCCGTCGAGGGCGCGGCGGCGATCGGTGGTGGCGACGATCTCGGGCTGCGCGCCGGCTGCACGCGCCGTCGCGCGCGCGATGGCCTCCGCGGTCTCGAGACGTTCGGTGTCGATGTCGTGCAACACGACTCGCACGGCCCCGAGTTCCGGAAACGAGAAGACGTCGCCGAGCAGCTCGCGGGTGAACTCGACGCTGCCTGCGCCGATGATGACGATCGTGGGTTTCATGTCACTTCCTCGGTTGCGCGCGCTCGGCCGGCTGGTCCAGCACGGCGTCGGTGAGTGCTTCGCCGCGTTTCTCGTCGCTGTAGACCATCAGCGTGGAACCGACGAGTGCCAGCACGATCCCGATGGCGCCGTAGGGAGTGGGCAACGTCTGGTAGGCGACGAGCGAGATGACGATGGTGAGCGCCGGGGCGAGCGCGTTGGTCGTTGGTGCGACGATGGCGGCCTTCCCTCGGCTGAGCGCCATCACCAGGAACAGCGCGCCGACGGCGTTGAGCAGCTGAGTGGCTGCCGTGAGTGCCGGTGCCTGCCAGGGGAAGTCGAGGGGCAGGCCGCCGAGGGTGAACAGGGCTACCGGAATCAGGGCGAGAGCGCTGATCGCCATCCAGCCGAAGGTGGTGGCGTCGTTGACCCCGATCGTCGCGGTCTTGCGCATGAAGTACGCCTGCACGCCCCACGCCACGCAGATCAGGATCGCCAGCGGCAACCATGGGCCCGACGAGTCGTCGGGCGAGGCACTGGTGATGCTGAACAGGACGATCGCGGCGAGGGCCGCGACGAGCCCGACGGCCGCTAGCGTGCTGATGCGTTCGCGCAGCAGGACCATGGCCATCACGACCGTGATCGCAGGCGAGATCGAGACGATCGGGAAGATCAGGTAGGCGGGGCCCATGGTCAACGCCTGAAACAGCAGCAGCTGGCCGCCGGCGCCGGTCAGTCCGATGAGCAGGCCGTAGACCGCGGCGCTGCGCCGCCGGTCGAAGCGTTGCCCGCGCAGCGCGAAGGCGGCGGGGATGATCATCGTCACGGCCCAGATGACGTAGATCATCTCGTTGGGGTAGCCGTATTTGGTGGCGGGAAGCGCGGAGAACGCTCCCCATACGCCCCAGAACAAGACCAGTAGGGCGGCGTAGAACATCCAACTGCGGGTGTTCTTGGTCGTCGGTGTATCGGTCATCGTGACTTCACCACGTCGAATCATGGTCGGGTGGTGCTGAGTTGGTGGACGGCGCCGGGGGACAGCGGATGACCGCTGTGCTTGGCGGCGTACAGGGCGGCGCCGACGGCCGGATCGAGCAGCGGACGCTGCAGGTCGTACTTCGCCGGTAGCGTCTGCAGGGCGGTGCGGAACAGCGCCAAGAAGCCGTCGTCGGAGAACATGCCGCCCGAGTAGGACACCGGCACCGGTTCGTGATCGCCGAAACCGACCAGCACGCGGGTCGTTTCGATCAGCGTCACCAGTTCCTCGGCAGCGGCGGCCAGAATGCCCGCGGCCACGTCGTCGTGGCGGGCGGCCTCGCACACCGTGGTCGCCAGCGCGGCAATCGAGCCGCGGTTGCCGCCCCACTCGTCGATGACCAGGCTCACGACGTCGAGGTCTCCGGCGATCTGCAGGCGCTCCCTCAGTAGCTCGTAGAGCGGCCCGCGCGGCAGCCTGCCGTCACTCATCCGGCTGAACGCGTTGAGGCCCTGCGTGGCAATCCAATACGCCGAACCCTCGTCGCCGAACAGCTCGCCCCAGCCGCCGACCCGGTGCCCCTTGCCTTGGCGTTCGCCGTAGGTCATCGATCCCGTGCCGCAGATGACGTTGATGCCGTCTTCGCCGGCCAACGATCCGGCCCACCCGCACACCATGTCGTTGTTGCAGCTGTACCGGTCGTGGCCGAGGACGGTGCGCGGCACGGCATCGAGCCGTTCGATGTCACCGCTTGCCTCGCCATAGCCGGGGATGCCGAAGAACGCCGCGGCGATGTCCGCGGTGTCGATGCCCGCCTGCGCGCAGATGTCGGCGACGCCTTGGGCGAGTACGCGTTCGACGACCTGAAAGCCCTCGCTGAAGTAATAGGAACTCGGCGCGGTGGTGCGGGCGACGACATGGCCATCGGCGTCGATGAGCGCGAACGCCGTCTTGGACCCTCCGCCGTCAGCCCCGAGGTAGTAGGCGCTCATGGTCGATCACTTCTCCGTCGGGTAGATGGTCACGCCGCGCACGACACGGCTGACTTCGCCGTCCGGAAAGGGATTGTCCGGTGTCTTGCCGCATTCCAGGGCGGTGAACAGTGCGAGGTATTGCGCGAACACCAGATAGGCCAGTGCCGCCGCCGAGTCGTCCATGCCGTGCAGCCCGGGCAGGACGACGGCATCGCCCAACTCCGCGGGGATCGGTTCGGTGCTGAGTACCGTGACGGCGTCCGGGCCGAGTTGCTCTCGGATCTCGCGAACGATGTCGAGGTCGTAGCGGCGGGTGTATGGGTCGGTCGAGACGTACACGACGACGAGCGTGTCCGCGTCGAGTACCGACTTGGGTCCGTGGCGAAATCCGAGCGGTGAATCGAAGTAGGTCACCACTTCACCGGCGGTCAATTCCAGGAGCTTGAGGGCTGATTCGCGGGCGAGGCCCTCCAGGGGTCCGGCACCGAGATACACGAAGCGTTGCTTCTTGGTCTGGGCGAGCGTGCGGATCTCGGGCTGCAGGCCGATGACGTGCTCGGCGGCCCGGGCTAGGGCCTCGGCGTCTTTGCGTTCGGCCGGTCCCAGCATCAGCAGGCAGGACAACAACATCGACGTCAGGCTGGAGGTCATTGCGAAGCCGACGTCGTTGGTGCGTTCCGGCATGTAGACGACCAGCGAGTTCTCCCGGCCTGCGTGCGCGCGGCCCAGTTGCCCGTCGCGGTCGCAGGTGAGGACGAGATGCCAGACGTCGTCGATGAATTCGTCGGCGAGTGCGGTGGTCGCCAGGCTCTCGGGGCTGTTGCCGGACCGGCCGAACGAGACCATCAGCGTCGGCGTGTGACGCTCGAGGTGGTCGAGGGGGCTGGCGACGATGCTGGTGGTCGGGACGGCCTCGACGCGCCGGTTGAGGTGGCGGCGCAGCGCGGGTGCGGCGATCTCGCCGGCGAACGCGGAGCTGCCCGCACCCGTGAGGATGATCCGAAGGTCGGGTCGGCTCAGGACACCACGCAGGAAAGCGGCCGCGTGCTCATCGGTGCTGCCCGCGACTTCACGCCATGCGTCGGGTTGCTGCCCGATCTCGAGAATCGTTGCGCCACCGTCTTCTTGGGTGGGAATGGGAGAGTTAGGCGTCATCGGCTGCTCCAGTGCTGTGGTCTTGGGGATCGGCTGCCCTGCACGCGAGGGCGTAGGGGCGTAGGGCATCGCGGATTCGATCGATCACGATGGCCTGCGCGGTGGTTTCGAGGCGGCCGGCGCGAATCCGGTCGTATTGCAGGGGTAGGAACTGACTGAGCAGCGGCAACGGAATGCCGATGCGGTCCAGGTTGGTCAGCAGAGTACTTCGCGCCGAGTCGATTTCGGCGTCGGCCCAGTAGTAGCGCAGCCGATCGCTGTAGCTGTAGCGCCGCGCGGTGCGCTGGACGAGTGGGTCACCTTCGTAGTAGCCCTGCCAGTGCGTGGGATCGGCGAGCATGCGTCGTTCGATGACCTCGATGAGGTTCGACCGTGACGGACGTGCGAGCAGCTCGGACTCGATCCGGGCCAGCGCGAACAGCGCTTCGCGCATCGCGAAAGTCAGTGCGGGACCGACCTTCAGGATGGCCCAGTGGTCCTCGACGAGCTCCCGCAGCTGCGCCGGCCGCTGATAGTCGGTGGAGTGTGCTTCGAAGACCAAGTTGGGCTCGGGGTCGAGCACGCGTCGCAGCTCGCCGGTGGCGCCGTGCGCGTAGTCGATGACGTTGAGGTGGTCGAACTCGACACCGGGTTGCACCACCAGCGCCACCACGCGGGGCCACACGTCGTCCAGATCCAGTTCGGCGAAGGCCGTCCGGTGGGCGTCGATGGTCCGCCGGGCCCGGTCGGCAGGCGTCGGCGTGAGGTGGCTCAGCGTTTCGTGTGCCCCGCCGGGAACCGGCACCTCGGTGCCGATGACGTAGACGGGGCCGTCGGAGCCGACGCGGCGCGCCGCTTCTTCGGCGATCCGCAACAGCCGAGCGGTGCGGGCCGCGACCACCTCGTCGGGAAGCACGGCAGGGTCGTCGGCGCAGGACATGCTGCAATCGAGGTGGATCTTGGCGTATCCCGCCTCGACGTAGCTCGTGATCAGCACCTCGGCGTTGGCCATTGCGGCACTGGCGGATTCGTGCTGCCAACGGTTGGGTCCGAGATGGTCGCCGCCCAGAACGATGCGACCGCGGTCGAATCCGCACTCGTCGGCGATGCCGAACACCAGGTCGCGGAACTGCGCCGGACGCAGACCGGTATAGCCGCCGAACTGGTCGACCTGATTGGAGGTGGCTTCGATGAGTACGTAACTGCCGTCAGTGGCGGCCTGCGCGATGGCGGCTTGCACGACGGTCGGATGCGCCGAACACACCGAGTAGACGCCGACGGGTTCGCCGGCCTTGTGTCGCTTGATCGTCTCGGTCAGGAGACTGACCGGACCCGCGAACGTAGCTGCAGATCGGCTCATCGCGCCACCCGCTCCCCGACGACAGCGCGGCACAGATCGGCGACGGTGTCGCCGATGGCCCGGCGGCCGGCGGCGAGAAAGTTGCGTGGGTCGGTTGAGCCGGCATTGGCGGCCAGCTCGTCGCGGATGGCCGCGGTGAAGGCGACGTTGAGTGCCGTTCCGACGTTCACCTTTCGGATCCCCGCCTCGACGGCGCGGCGGAGTTGATCGTCGGGCACGCCCGAGGATCCGTGCAGCACCAGGGGTATCGCCACGTCGGCGGCCAGCGCGGCGATCAGCCCCAGGTCGAGTTGGGCGTTGCGGGTCGTCATCGCGTGGCTGCTGCCGACGGCGACGGCCAGACCGTCCACGGCGGTGTCACCGGCGAAGGCCGCGGCCTCGGCCGGATCGGTGCGGGTTCCCGGGGCATGGGCGTTGGCCTTGCCGCCGATTTCGCCCAGTTCGGCTTCCACCCACAGCCCTGCGGCGTGGGCGTCGCGCGTGAACGAGCGGGTTCGCTCGACGTTGTCCCGATACGACAAGTGTGCGGCGTCGACCATGATCGACGTGACTCCGAGGTCAGTGGCTGACTGGACCGCTTCGGTCAGGAGCGCCACGTCCTGCAGATGGTCGAGATGGATCGACAGGTTGGCCGACGACTGGGCGGCGATCTGCGCGCAGGCCGCGATGAGCGGAGCCATCCGACCGCCGTGGAAGCGAATCGTGTTCTCGCTGAGCTGGATTACCGCGGCTGCCCCGACACGCTCAACGCCGTCGGCGATGCCCTCGGCGTGCTCGATGGTGATCGCGTTGAACGCCAGGACCGCGGTGCCTGCGGTCGATGCCGCGGTGACGAGGTCGGCGGTGGCGGCCAGAGTCACGTCGTCACCTGCTGTTTCGGTCCGGACGTCGGGTGCATTCGTCGATCATGGGAAGATCGCTCAAAACGCGCAATGCCAAACGGCAAAACGATCAGGAAAACTGATTGCGCCCACCGTCGTCCCAAGGAGACGTCAGCGATGTCGATCAAGCGCACGGACCGCATGCGCGAAGTGCTCGCACTGCTTCGCGACCGTGGTGAAGTCGCTTCCCAGGTGCTGTGCACCGAGCTGCGCGTGTCGGCGGCGACGTTGCGCCGCGATCTCAGCGAGCTGGAGGAGCAGGGTCTGCTGGTGCGGACACATGGCGGCGCCCGCGCCCTCGACCCCAGCGGCAGCGAGATACCGGTGCGCCTACGCGACCACCGGATGGTCGCCATCAAACGACGGATCGCCCAGCACGCCGCCGCGCTGGTGCCCGCCGGACCGCAGGCCGTCGCGCTGACGGGGGGCGTCACGACCGGCGAGGTGGCCAGGTCGCTGAAGGGCAGGCCGAACATGACGATCGTGACGAACTCGCTGACGATCGCCGCCGACTGCGCGGTCGATGCGCACCTGAAGGTCATCGCGACGGGCGGGCTGGTGAGGGCGAATTCCCTTGAGGCCGTTGGTCCGATGTCCGAGCATGCGTTTCAGGTGATCACCGTCGGCACCGCGATTCTGGGCGCCGACGGGATGTCCGCGGAGATCGGGGCGACGACGTTCGACGAAGCGGAGGCGCGCACGGCGATCGCCATGGCCACCAATGCTCAGCGCGTCGTCGTCGCCGTCGATGGCTCCAAGATCGGCAAGATCACGTTCGCGAAAATGGTCACCCCGAGCCAGATCGATCACCTGGTGACCGATTCCACCGCCGATCCCGAACAGCTGGAGCGGATCGCGGCGGCCGGTGTGCAGGTCCACGTCGTGGACGTCGGAGATACCTGAGCTACGTGGCCAGCCCCGAATCCCTGATCGTCTCGGCGAGCGGTTCCAGCACGGCTGGATCGTACGGCGGCGGCAGATAGATGATCGCGAGATCCAGACCTTCCTTGCCGAGCGCCCCGGCCTCGCCCACCACCTTCGCGTAGTCGCGGTCCTCGCCGAGCCGGACGTGCGCGGACAGCGTGATCTCCTTGGGGTCGCGGCCGATGTCGCCGCAGTGGGACGCGAGAACGTCGCGCTTGTGGGCGAATTCCTCCGGGGTCCCGCCGACGAAGTTCCAGTGGTCGGCGTACTTCGCGGTGATCCGCAAGGTGCGCTTCTCGCCGCTGCCGCCGATGCAGATGGGCGGGTGCGGCTGTTGCGGGCCCTTGGGTTCGTTACGTGCGTCCTTGAGCTGGTAGTACTTGCCGTCGAACGTCGTGGTGTCCTTGGTGAGCAGGCCGGTCAGCACCTCGCAGGCCTCCTCGAAGCGGTCGAAGCGCTCCTTGATGGTGCCGAGTTCGATGCCGTAAGCGCCGGACTCCTCCTCGTTCCAGCCGGCGCCGATGCCGAGCTCGAGCCGGCCGTTGGAAACGATGTCGAGCGCCGAGGCCATGTTGGCCAGGACGGCGGGGTGGCGGTAGTGGATGCCGGTGACGAGGACGCCGACGCGCAGCCGGGTGGTGGCCTGGGCCAACGCCGTCAGCGTGATCCAGCCCTCCAGACACGGGCCGGTGGAGTCGGAGAAGATCGGATAGAAGTGGTCGAACGTCCAGCCTGACTCGAAGACGTCGATGTCGTCGGCGGTCTGCCAGATCGGCAGCATCTCGGACCATGTGGTGTTTTGGGGGGATGTCTTGAACGCGAATCGCACTCGATCAAGCGTAGACCTCTCGCACCGAGACTTCCCGATGAGTTTCCTGTGTGACGCTGGTCGGTATGGACATGATCGATATGACCTCGGCATGTATCCGCACGGCGAAGCTCCTCGATGGCGTCCGTGATGACCAGCTCGGCGGACGGACACCGTGCGAGAAGTTGTCCTTGGGCGAAGTGGTCGCGCATGTCGGCGGGCTCGCGGCGGCGTTCGCGGCAGGCGCTCGCCGGAACTTCGGGGAGCTCACCGACACGCCCCCTGGTCACGGCGGCTACCCCCTGGCCGATGACTGGCGCAGCGGGTATCCGCCCGCGCTGGCGGATCTGGCGCAGGCGTGGCAGGACCCGGCGGCGTGGGACGGCATGACCCGCGTCGGCGGCGTCGACATGCCCGGCGACATGGCGGGAGCGGTCGCGCTCGGGGAGGTGGTGATCCATGGCTGGGACATCGCGCGATCCACCGGGCAGGACTACGAGGTGGACGACGACGT
Organism: Mycobacterium sp. URHB0044; assembly: GCF_000620625.1. GTDB lineage: Bacteria > Actinomycetota > Actinomycetes > Mycobacteriales > Mycobacteriaceae > Mycobacterium. The sequence goes on from NZ_JIAW01000014.1 coordinate 41,041, forward strand.
GGCGCAGGCGGTGTACGACCAAGTCGCCTCGTTCGCCGCCGACGGCCCCGTCGAGGGGTTGTTCGGCCCCGCCGTCCCAGTTCCGGACGACGCGCCCGTCTTCGAGCGGGCGCTGGGGCTGAGTGGCCGCGATCCCGGGTGGCGGCCCTAGCCAACGGGGCACACTGGATGCATGGATCCCGTAGCCGCGCTGCGTGAAATCGCCTTCTACAAGGACCGTGCCCGCGAGGAGCCCCGCCGGGTGATGGCGTACCGCAACGCCGCCGACACCGTCGAGCGGCTCGATGACGCTCAACGCGAGAAGCACGGTCAGGCCAACAGCTGGCAGTCACTGCCGGGCATCGGGCCGAAGACCGCGAAGGTCATCGCCCAGGCGTGGGCCGGACGGGAACCCGACGTGTTGGTCGAATTACGGGCAGCCGCAGTCGATCTCGGTGGCGGTGAGATCCGCGCCGCACTGAAGGGCGATCTGCACCTGCACTCCAACTGGTCGGACGGGTCGGCGCCGATCCCCGAGATGATGGCCGCGGCCCAGGCTCTCGGGCACGAGTACTGCGCGTTGACCGATCACTCGCCGAGGCTGACGATCGCGAATGGGCTGTCGCCGGAACGGCTTCGGCAGCAACTCGACGTGATCGACGAGCTGCGCGACCAGTTCGCACCGATGCGGATTCTGACCGGCATCGAGGTCGACATCCTCGACGACGGCAGCCTCGACCAGGAGCCCGAACTGCTGGACCGCCTCGACGTCGTCGTCGCCAGCGTGCACTCGAAACTGAAGATGGACGAAGCGTCGATGACGCGCCGCATGGTGCGTGCGGTGTCGGGAGGCCAGGCCGACGTGCTCGGTCATTGCACCGGCCGGCTGGTGACGGGGACCCGCGGCCAGCGACCGGAGTCGAAGTTCGACGCCGAGAAGGTGTTCACCGCATGCCGAGATCACGGCACCGCCGTGGAGATCAACTCGCGACCGGAACGACGGGATCCGCCGACCCGGTTGCTGAAGCTGGCGCTGGAGATTGGGTGCGACTTCTCCATCGACACTGACGCGCACGCGCCGGGCCAGCTGGACTTCCTCGGTTACGGTGCCCAACGCGCCGTTGACAACGGCGTGCCGGCCGAGCGGATCGTCAACACGTGGCCGGTGGAGAAGCTGCTGGAGTGGACGTCGTCGAGCGGTTGAGGCTCAGCCGTCACGCCACGGGCGCAGCGCGATGTCAGTGGCGCGTCGGATCGCATCCGACCTCGCTTCCGGAGCGCTAAACCCTCCGGCGTCGACCATGGCCTGGACCGCACCAGCGACGGACCCGACGAACGCGCCCACGATGGCCCCGGCCGTGATCTCGTCGAGGTCGTCGGGGTAGGCCGCACGCAAGTGGCGAGCGATCTCACGTTGCGCGTCGAGCTGTAGTTGCAGGGCACGTCCCCGCACCGCCGGCACCGTCTGGATGAGCCGGAACCGCAGCGCACCCTCCGGGTCGGCGAAGTCATGGCCGGCGTCCATCACCGTGCCCAGCGCACGCAGCAGGACGTCGCTCGGTCGCTCGTCCGGTCCGCGTGTCGCGATCGCGTCGAGTGCCGCACGGACCCGATTGTCTGCGCCGGGGAACAGCAGTTCTTCCTTGCTGGCGAAGTAGGTGAAGAAGGTTCGGGTGCCAATGTCGGCGGCGGCAGCGATGTCGGCCACGGTGGTTCCGTCGTAGCCGCGGGCTTCGAACAGCTGCATTGCGGCCGTGATGATCGCCGCTCGCGTCCGCTCGCGCTTGCGTTCGCGCAGCGTATTGGGCATGCCAGCACGGTAACAGAAATTGCACTCATGGCAGAATTGCATCGAGTGCAGGTATGGTCGAGTGATGGCGGTTCGGACGGTACTGATCGTCGGCGCAGGCATCGCCGGCTCGACGGCGGCCCATTGGCTGGCGCGGCATGGGCTGGCAGTGACCGTCGTGGAGCGCGCCGACGGTGCGCGTTCCAGTGGAAATCCGGTCGACGTACGCGGCCCAGCGGTCGACGTGGTTGAACGGATGGGAGTGCTCCCACGGCTGCGGGCTGCGGCGACACAGGCGACCAGGTGCTACGCGGTCGACCGCAACGGCCGCAGGCTCGGGTGGATTCCGATGCAACTGGGCGACGGTATCGAGATCCCCCGCAGCGACCTCGCGACCATCCTGGCCGACGCGGGCGGCGTTGCGGCGGAGTTCCTGTACGGCGACACGGTTACTTCGCTGGTGGATGACGGCGACGGTGTCGACGTCACCTTCGAGCACGCCCCGCCGCGCCGGTTCGACATCGTCATCGGAGCCGACGGATTGCATTCGCGGGTAAGGGAACTCGTATTCGGGACGGGTTTCATCGAACACCTCGGCCTGTACGTCGCCACGGTAGAGCTCAACGGCGCGGTCGAGGACGAGCATGCCGTCCTCATTCACAACGCGCCCGCGCGATCCGTGACCATCCATCCGGTAACCGGTTGCGGCGGTGCGGCCTTCATCTTCCGCAGTCCGGAAGTTCCGGGGCTCGACCGCGGCGACACTGCGTGGCAGCGGGAGGTGGTCGCCTCCGCGTATGCCGGTATGGGCTGGCGGGTACCCGAGCTGCTCGAACTGCTCCGCACTGCCGACGACGTCTACTTCGATTCCGTCAGCCGGGTTCGGCTCGATCAGTGGTCGAAGAGTCGAATCGTGTTACTCGGCGACGCAGCGTCGTGCGTATCCCTGTTCGGGGAGGGCTCGAGCCTCGCGATCGCTGGCGGTGCGACACTGGCCGACGCCATCACCGCGCACCGCAACGACCCGGCGACCGCCCTACGCAGCTACGAACGGCACCACCGCAGGCTGGTCACACCTCGGCAGCGGTGGATGGGATCGAGTTCCCGACTCATCGTGCCGGCCTCGGCGCCGGGGATTCTCGCGCGCAACGCCGCCATGCGGCTGTGGCCGTTGGTCGACGCGGGACGGCGGGTGTTCGGTAGGCGCTAGGCGATACCCAGTGCCGGGGCCAGCAGGCCGGCCGCGGTGAGACCCGCAGGCTGGTCCCCGTCGGTCAGCACCGTGAGATGGACGTGATCCGCACCCGCGGCGTGGAACTCGCGGGCCCGTTCGGCGATGTCGTCGGGACCGCCCCAGGCGACGAGGGCGTCGACCATCCCGTCCCGCAAACCAGCGATGTCGTCATCGGTAAAACCTTGGCGGCGTAGCGATTTGACGTAGGCGGGCAGGCCGGTGAGGAAGCCAAGCGGCTGGCGCCCGGTCACCCTGGCGGCGTCGGCGTCGCGGTCCAACACCACGTAGAGCCCGACCGACAGGATGCGGTCAGGGCCCAGTCGATCGCGCGCCGTCGCTACGTAGTCGGGCGTCACCAGTCCCGGCATCGCCCCTACGAACCGCTCCCGTGCCACGTCCAGCGCCCGAGGCCCGAACGCGGCTAACACGCGCCGATCCACCGGAACGCCGTCGGCGTCCAACCGGTCGACGTAGGCAGCCAGCTTCGTCAACGGCCTCGCGGAATGCGGCGAACCCACGCCGACGAGCAGGCGCCCCGGTGTGACGTCCTCGACCCGGTGGTAGAACGCCGACACAGACCCGGCGTCGTACACCTCCGGAGGGATGATCGCGGAGCCGACCACGGCGCGCTCGGTGGCATGGATCAGGTCGCTGAGCCGGTCCAGCCGGTCGAGTTGACCGCCGACGATCCACAGCGTCGTAAACCCAAGGCGCTCGAGTTCGGCAGCGGAGCCAAACCCATCGGGATCGACCGTCAGACCAAAGCGTCCCAGTTGCATTGCGACCATGCACCGAACGGTATGACCTCAATAACCGTTGAGGTCAAGCGTCGTTCTAGCTCGGCGCCACCAGCGACATCAATTCAGTCCCATCGTCGGACAATCGGACCAAGGTGTCGCCGATCCTGGTCACCTCGCCTGAGGATCCAACGGTTCTCGGGATCGACCAGACCTTGTCGCACGTGGTGAGGTCGTAGGCCTGCGCAAGGTCGTCGGATTTCTTGTTCCACGACGAGCGTACGAACACCGAACCGTCGGTGCCGAGATAGCCGTTGATCAAGTCGAATGCGCACGGCTTGCCCTTGTCGCCGGTCCGAAGATCGTACGGCTGGAAGTGGGATTCGTCGACGAGACTCTTCTCCCCGATCCACAGCGTGGTTCCGATGAGCTGCATGCCGTTTGGCGGGTCGCCGGACACGTCGAGCAGTTCGTCGCCACGGGGACCGTAAATCCCGAAGCCGTCGCTCTGCACGATCGCCGTGACGTTTCCTGTGGTGCCACCGACTCGTCGGCCGTCGATGCGCTCCCTGTTGGTGAGTCTGCCCATGCCGTCGAAGAATTGGATGAACGACTCACCTGGGCGCTCGCTGAATTCGGCTGCGAACCCGCCGTCGAAGGCGCCCGACGACCGCATGTCGGCACCTTCGGGAAACTCAGGAGTGAGAACTCGGCCGTCTTGAAGAGAGAACATCGTTACCAAGCCCTCCCTGCCTGATCCTTCGAATCCGACGTCGCCGACGTGATCCGCGACGACGCCAGCGCCGGGTACGAACCACGTGGTCTCTCCATGGGGTCCCACGCCGTAGAGGCCCTCGCCCTTCGTCGCAGCGACCAAGTAGTTGCCGAACTGCGAAGCCTTGAGCTTGCCGGTAATGACGCGGACGTTTGTCGGCCCGCTGTATGTCAGTTCGCCGGTTTGCCCGTCGATGACCCACGCGGTGGCTGAGGTGTGGTCTTCGGAAATGCATGTCACCGCAGGCCCGTTGAGAAAACAGGCCGGTGCTGCCACCGCAGCGTTGAGCGCGACAGGCCGAAACAACGGACGTCCGTCGCGGACGTCGACACCCGTCAGCCACCACTGTGGTGCGTTCGGGCCGGGACTCCTGGCCAAAAGCAGGGCGCGATGATCCGGGGTCTTGATGATGGGGCCAGGTCGCCAGGGGGTGTCGTCCGTGGTGACTTTCGACCCAGGCGGTAATCCCAAGGCGGTGGCATCGGCCGTCCATCCCGGAACGGGGTGCACCTCCATGGACGACAGCAGTTCTTGCTTGGGCGGCTGCCAGCGAGAGCGTGCCCAGTTTTCGGCGCCACCGGTAAACCACCATCCAATGGCACCGGTGACCGCGACGACTACGACAACGACGAGTGCGCCGACGATGAGCAGCCAGCGCCGCCGCTTACGGTGCGCTTGTTCGATCAAAGGGGTCAGTCCTCGTGTGCATAGCGAGTAGCGAAGATCTGCGCCTTGTCGGCGAGCACCGTCTGAGCGGATGGGAGCCCCAGCTCATACTCCACGTAGCTACGCGCACTGACGGGATCTTGCCCCATCTGTTGAAGCATTCCCGAGGCGAGCAGGTGTTGACCGGCACGGGCGTTCTGGCTGGCTAGCCTGGCAATCAGTGAAATCTCTTCCGCCAGTTCGCTTTCAGTCATATCAGCCACCTGGGGCGCCAGAGTGACCTGGACGGGTCGACCATCCAGCAGTGCCGTTGCCGAGACCGTGCCCGGTGGGTTGGTGACGGTGAAGAACATCGTCTGAGGCCCACTGTCCGTGTAATCCGGCGCTGTAGCGTCCAGGCCAACGTCGGCGTAGTCGGCGGCCACCGGCGGGGAGAAGTCGAGCGCGTTCAGCACCGACTCGGCGGGGCCGTGGTCGTCCTCGTCGTCGTCCCACGAATCGTCGCACCAGTCGCCATTCATTCAGGCCTCGCACGCGTTGATGTCATTGGCTCCTGCGGCGTCGGTGTGCTCATACCGTGCGGCGGCTGCATTGAGTTTCTCGCCCAACTCCGTCGAGACCCTGGACAGTGCGCCTCCAGCCGCCCGGCGTGCTTCCTCAGCCGCGGATACGGCGAGATGGGTTGCCTCGCAGACCATTCCATGTGTGTCCTGCACGTTGCGCGCTGGGTCGACGATCGACCGGTTGGCACCGGTGATCTTATTGACCGCTTCCTGCTGTTTGGCTGCCAGATGCAGAATGTGATCGGTAAGGACCTGAAGGTTCTTCGCTTGATCAGTCGACACGATGTTCCGTTCGTCGTCAGCGGGGAGCGGCTGGGGCTGGCGAACCGTATGGCGTCGCCGGTGCCTGCACGGGAGGGTCCTCAGGTTCGGGCACCGTGTATTGCGTGTCGGGCAATGAACGCGATGGCGGATTGTCTTCGCCCGGTGCGGGTAGCGGCGTCTCATTGTTGGGACGAGGAAGTTGATGCTCTGGGTCTGGTACGGAGAAGATCTCGCCGGTGCCGCAGGCGTCCAAGGGGGTGCCGGACGTGTCTTTCGCAGCGTCCTCGTAGAGCTTCGACGCCTTGCTGATGCGATCCGCGTTCTCGATGGAATTCTTGACCAGAACTGCCATCGTGGCGCCGGACACGTTCAATGCTCCTGCCGCAGCGGTGCAGTCGAGCGCGAACTTGAGGGCGCGGGTGGGCGGAGTCGCATTCATCCACATCGTCGTCAAGTCGTAGTTGGTGAGGCTTTCCGATGTGTCGTCGAGCGTCTTTCGGGTGCGGGTGACTTGACCGGCTTCGGTATCGATGTGGCCGGCGATCTCGGCGTCTGCGGTCTGCACGTCCGAGGCGAGCCGTCGGTGCGATGCATTCGTCGCGTCGTAAACCTGCGAACCGGTGCCATCCCACCGATCGGCGTGAGGCTCAGCATGAATGAGGGTCTCGACGACGTCTGCCAGGCGCGTGCTCGAATCTCGGAACTCCTGGCCGGTGCACGGAGTTCCGGAGCCCGTCGTCTTCTTCATGCCATCGATCAATAGCTGTGCAGCCGCCAGCACCTTGGATTCGGTGAACTTGGTTGCCGTGTTGTTCTCGAGAAAGCTTGGGATGGGGCCCAAGTTGGCGCCGAGGCTACTCAGGCCGAGAACAATGTCCGTGCCGTCGCCGAGGACCTTGCGGCCGTCGACGAAGGCTTGTCCGAAGTTGCCCTGAGCGACGTCACCCACCAGATTGGGCACGTCGGTTACAGCGCCCGTGATACCGGTGATGATGTCGATCGGGGTGGCGGTCTCGACGGTGTCGAGCACCTTTCCCACTTCATCCAGAAAACCCATGGGCGCCCCCTTCCGTGCCGTCAAAAAAGCCTAACAGCGCTCCTCGGTGAGATCGGACGGTAGCTAATTCAGTCGGGCAGCATCGGCATCTCCAGCCCGGGATCGCGGCCCAGCAGCACGCCTCGCATCACCGACGCGTTGCCGAAGCGCTGCCGCACCTCGTCCATCGCGGCGTCGATGGCCACCACGTCGGGAGCCCTCTCGAACGGTAGCTCCAGCTGCTGGGCGCCGTCCCGGTCGATGTTCGACACCGCGAAGCCGACCAGCGTCAGTCCCCGTTCGGCGATCAGCGGGGCCGCGCCGGCCACCAGGTCCCTGGCCGCGGCGAGGATGGCCTCGGTCGATGCCGTGGCCCGAGGCATGGTGTGGGATCGCGTCGCCCGGCCGAAGTCGTCGAACCGAAGCCGCAGCACCACGGTTCTGCCGGTGCGGTCCGCCTTGCGCATCCGGCGGGTGATGCGGTCGACCAGGTTGACGACGACGGCGTCGATCTCGCTGGGGGACATGGTGTTTCCGGCCCGACCGAGCGCCCGTTGCGCACCGACCGAGCGGCGCCGCACGCCGGTGACGACTCTTCGCCGGTCGACGTTGTGCGACAGCGCGAAGAGTTGCCGTCCCATGCCGCCACCGACCATCGAACCGAGCGTGGCCTCGCTGAGCTCCGCGACGTCGGCCACGGTGTGGATGCCGTGGGCGTGCAACTTGTCCGCCGTCTTGGCTCCGACGCCCCACAGCCTGCGCACCGGGAGCGGATGCAGGAACGCCAACTCGCGGTCGGGCGGCACCAGGAGCAGACCGTCGGGCTTGGCCTCCTGGCTGGCCACCTTGGCGAGGAACTTGGTGCGCGCGATGCCGACGGTGATGGGCAGCCCGACGCGCTCGCGGACGGCCGCCCGCAGTTGCGCCGCGATCTGCACCGGAGTGCCGGACACCCTGGCGAGGCCGCCGACGTCCAGGAACGCCTCGTCGACCGATACCGGCTCGACCAGGGGAGTGGTGTCGCGGAACACCTCGAACACCGCCGAGCTGGCTTGCGAGTATGCCGACATGCGCGGCGGGACGACGACGGCGTGCGGGCACAGCTGACGTGCCTGACGGCCACCCATGGCGGTGCGCACGCCGTAGGCCTTGGCCTCGTAGCTGGCGGCCAGCACCACGCCGCCGCCGACGATCACCGGCAGGCCGCGCAGCGACGGGTCATCCCGCTGCTCGACCGATGCGTAGAAGGAATCCAGGTCGGCATGCAGGATCGACGCCTCGTTCCGCGACGCCGAACTCCTGGACACGAACATATGTTCGCATCAGGGTGAGACGTTTAGGGCGTCCTGCCGTAAATGCTGGTCACCCAGATGTGCGTGAGGGTGTCCACGATGCGGTCTTGCGGCACGGCGCCGTCCTCGGCGACCAGCGTGGCGGTCATCGCCCGCTCGTTCATCAGATTCAGCGACGTCGCAAGGTCGAGGACCGGAATGGTGTCGGGTGCCGCACCGCGCTCGCGTTCCGCGACGATCATCTCCGCGGTTTGGTTGATCCACTTCTGCATGAAGGCCGACCACACGGCTCGCACGTCAGGACTGGTGGCGATGGCCTCGCTGCCTGCGCGCGCGACCACGCTGTGGGAGCCGAACGAGCTGAAGAATGCGTCGATGCCGTTGCGCCAGACCCGCCGCGGATCCGCCGGAAGCCGTTGCGCCGCACCGTCGAACTCCTTGTCTGCCTGTTGAATCAACGGCTCCAGCAGCGACAGGAGTACGGCGTCCTTGGAGGCGAAGTAGAAGTAGAACGTCGGGCGGGACAGGCCGGCGCCGCGGGCAAGGTCGTCGACGGAGATGTCGGCGAACTTCTTGTGCTCGAGCAGGCGCACTGCGGTGGCGAGGATGGCAGCTTCGCGTTCGTCACCGGACGGGCGCGTGCGACGGCCACGGCCGGTTCGCGCTGGGCTGGTGGTTGTCACGCACAGAACTTTACACAGTGTCGAGAATCTCAACATACCGTTGACCTATTCAACACCGTGTTGATAACGTGTCGCCATGACCGAACACCTCGACGTTCTGATCGTCGGCGCAGGCATCTCAGGAATCAGCGCCGCATGGCACCTGCAGGACCGGTGCCCCACGAAGACCTACGCGATCCTGGAGCGCCGCGAGAACCTCGGCGGCACCTGGGACCTGTTCAAGTACCCCGGCATCCGCTCGGACTCCGACATGTTCACCCTCGGCTTCCGGTTCAAGCCGTGGACGTCGGCCAAGGCCATCGCCGAAGGTCCTGACATCTGGAACTACATCAACGAGGCCGCCGCCGAGAACGGCATCGACAAGAACATCCGCTACAACCACCAGGTCGTAGCCGCCGACTGGTCCGACGCCGACAACCGCTGGACCGTCACCGTGGACCGCGACGGTCAGGAAAGCACCATCACGTGCTCGTTCCTCTTCGCGTGCAGCGGTTACTACAACTACGACGAGGGCTACTCGCCGAAGTTCGAGGGTGCCGAGGACTTCAACGGAACCATCGTGCACCCCCAGCACTGGCCCGAGGACCTCGACTACGCAGGCAAGAAGATCGTCGTCATCGGCAGTGGCGCCACCGCGGTGACGTTGATTCCCGCGCTGGTGAACTCCGGCGCTGGTCACGTCACGATGCTGCAGCGGTCACCGTCCTACATCGGCGCACTGCCCGACGTGGACCCGATTGCGGTGCAGGCCAACAAGTATCTGCCGCAGAAGACCGCCCACGTCGTCAACCGGTGGAAGGCGATCGTCTTCAGCACCGCCCAGTACCAACTGGCGCGCAAGTTCCCGCAGTACATGCGCAAGACGTTGATGACCATGGCGCAGCGCCGACTGCCCGAGGGCTTCGACGTCGAGAAGCACTTCGGCCCCAGCTACAACCCGTGGGATCAGCGGCTCTGCCTGGCGCCCAACGGCGACATCTTCAAGGCCATTCGCCACGGCAAGGCCGATGTCGTCACCGACACCATCGAGCGGTTCACCGAGACCGGCATCAAGCTGAACTCCGGTGACGAGCTGCAGGCCGACATCATCATCACCGCAACGGGTCTCAACCTCCGGCTGTTCGGCGGCGCCGCGATTCGCCGCAACGGCGAGCCGGTCGACCTGACGAAGTCGATGTCCTACAAGGGCATGATGCTGTCCGGCATGCCGAACATGGCGTTCACCATCGGATACACCAACGCGTCGTGGACGCTGAAGGCCGACCTGGTATCGGAATTCGTCTGCCGCGTATTGAATTACATGGACGCCAACGGTTTCGACACCATGGTGCCCGAGCATCCCGGCGATTCCGTCGACGAACGCCCACTGATGGACTTCACCCCGGGCTACGTGCTGCGTGCGCTGGACAGCCTGCCCAAGGCAGGCTCGAAGGAGCCCTGGAAACTCAAGCAGAACTACCTGCTCGACGTCCGGACGATCCGTCAGGGCAAGGTCGACGACGAGGCCCTGCACTTCACCAAACACCGTGCAGCGGTGACGGTTTAGATGACGACGATCCCGTCCTCGTCGCAATAGACGACCTCGCCGGGGACGAACGTAACGCCGCCGAAGGTGACCGCCACGTCGCGGTCACCTTCGCCGGTCTTCGTGCTCTTGCGTGGGTTCGTGCCAAGCGCCTTGATCCCGATGTCGAGGGTGCGCAGTACCGCCGCGTCACGCACCGCGCCGTTGATGATCAAGCCCGCCCAGCCGCTGTCACGTCCCAGCGCCGCGATGACGTCGCCGACCAGTGCGGTGTGCAGCGAGCCAGCACCGTCGATCACCAGCACGCCGCCGTTACCCGGTTCGGAAAGCACCGACTTGAGCAGCGCGTTGTCCTGAAAGCAGCGCACCGTGCTGACCGGCCCCGCGAACTGCGACCGGCCGCCGTACTGGCCGAATTGCAGGTCGCAGCTGCGAACGTCCGGGCCGATGTCGTCGACGAGGTCAGCGGTGGCGCGCGGTTCGATGGTCACGCCAAGATGCTAGCGATGACGACGTCGCGCACGAACTGGGCCAACCCCGGCTCGACGTCGTCGTAGTACGCCGTGAACCGCTCGTCGGCCAGGTACATCTCCACCAGGCCGCGGTGCATCTCACCACCGCACTCGTAGAACCGTTCGATCGCCGCGCGGTGTCGCGCCGCGAGCTCGTCGGCCTCCGGTGAGCCTGGCTTGACGCCGGCCCGCTTTGCGGTCGCGAGGTCGGCCAGCAGCGCGTCACCCTCGGCCTTGATGTCAATCCAGTCCTGCTTGCTCAACTTCGAAACCCGTTGCTGGGATTGCTTCCAGGCGTCGGTGTCACCCCAGCGCTGTTCGGCCTCGGCCGCGTAGTCGTCGCCGAACGCCGTGGTTCCGAAGATCTCGATCTGTTCCTCGGCCGAGAGTTGGATTCCGTCGTGGTGTGCGTTCATCAGTTCCTCCACTGCCTTGATGGTGTGCTGCAGCCGCTCGGATTGCTCGAGGAGCAGCTGATGCTGCCGCTGCAGGTGGGCCACCACGTCGACGTTCGGGTCGTCGAGCAGGGTGCGGATCTCGTCGAGCCGCAGGCCGACCGCCCGGTAGACCAGCACCAGATGCAGTCGTTCGACGTCGGCGTCGGTGTACATGCGGTACCCGGCTACCGTCCGCACGCTCGGCACGACCAGACCGATGTGGTCGTAGTGGTGCAGCGTGCGGACCGAGATCCCGGTCAAGTCGGCAACCGTGCCGACGGTGTTGGCGTCCACGGATTCGACTATGGCCCCTGACGTCACGTCAGGGTCAAGTCCGATTCGTCAGTCTCCGGAGTTCCGTCGCGCGAGAAGCACCGCGACGATCGCCAGCAGGCCGGCCACGACGGCGGCGGCAATGGGGAGGCGGGACTGCGCAGGCCCCGGTGCAGGGGCGACGACGGCGTTGCTCGCCTGCGCCACCGTCGACTTTGCCTGGGCGGCAGCCTCCTTGGCGGCCGTGCTGGCTGGTCCCGCGCCGTTGGTGTCGGCGACCGCCGGTGCGGGCCGCGGAGGTGCGGGCGTCGTCGGCGGTACGGGCGGCATCGGTGTGGGCGGCGTCGGTTCGACCGGGGCCTTCTTCGCGGGGGCGGCCTTCTTGGCGGCCTTGGCGGGAGCCTTCTTCGCCGCAACCTTCTTGGCGGGGGCCTTCTTCACCGGAGCCTTCTTCGCCGCCTTGGCGGGAGCCTTCTTCACCGGTGGCGGCGGAGTCTGATCCGGCGCCTGCGGCTGTTCGGCGGGCTGCTCGTCCGGTCGACCCTGCTGGTCTGCCATCTGGCTGCTCCTTTGCAGTTCTCATCCAAAGCGCGATCGGCGTGCGGTGTGGGGCCGGGCAGTGCCCCCATCATGCCAGTTCGGCTTCGGTGCCTATCCCGTGACCGCCAGCGCGGCGGCCAAGGTCAGCGCCACGGCCATGCCCGCGACCTCGATCCGCGACCGCAGGCGTGACACCCTCGCATCGGCACGGTGTGCGCGGGCGGCGGGCAGCCACCAAGTGCGGTTGCGCCACGCCAGGAACGTCAGCGCCCCGGTCAACACGATCTTCGCCGAGAGCAGCCGGCCGTACCCGGTAGTGACGAGGTCGGCGGGTGAGCGCAGTGTCACCACCGTGGCCGCGACGCCGCACACCACCAGCGCCACCACGCATACCAGCGACACTTGCGAGAACCGCGGCAACACCCGCGCCCACTGCCCACGGTGCTCGATGACCAGCACCAACGCGGCCAGGGCGCCGCACCAGACCGCCGCGGCCAAGGCGTGCACGGCCACGGCAAGGCCGCCGCCGGGGCTCTCCGACAGATGCCCGACCAGGGTGCGTCCGGTCAGACCGACCGCCGCCGCACCGGCCACCACGACGCCGACAGCCGGCTTCCACCCGCCGCGGGACGCCGCCGCCACCACACCGCCCGTGACGGCGGCCGCCAGACACACCAATGCGGACCGCCCGGAGGCGGTGGCGACGGCGAACTCCACCGTGGTCCGCACGCCCACCCGCACGGCGGAAAGCCCGGCCGCCTGGGCGGCCGCCACGACGAGCCGAAGCACTTCCGCGACCGCCCAGATCGCCGCAGCGACCACCAAGGGACTGGCGGCGCGCTCGGCGACCTCGCGGCGATACCGAGCGATGTCGAACATCGGGACCACCGCGAGGCCCAGCGTGACGACCGCCGAACAGTCGGCGATCGCGCGAATCAGCGTGCCGCTCAACGAGTTCTGCGGAAACGCCAGCGCCCACGCCGCCACGGCCGCGGCGACGACGACGGCGACGCCCACCGCCACGGGCCGCAGCCGCGTCATGGCCGCCGTCGTACCGCCCACCACGCGCCGACGCCCACGATGACGACCGCCACCGCCACGAACGGCCACACCGGAACGGCCCCGTCCCCGGAACCGCTCGCCGCCGCAGGACCAGGCGTACCGGTTCCCGCGGACGTCAGCCGAAACGACCACGACCCCGACACGACGTGACCGTCGGCCGACGTCACCCGGTAGTTCGCCGTGTAGGTACCCGCGGGCCCCAGCGGACGCAGCGCGACACTGGCCACCGCGCCCCGAACCTCGGCGGGACCGGTCGACCACAGATTGCCGTCGGGCCCCACCACCGTCATCGCCGCGAAGCTGGTCTGCAGCTGTTCGTTGAACGTCGCACTGACGCGGTCCGGTCCCTGGCTGAGCGCCGCGTCGGGAGCCGGATCCGTGGAGATGCGGGCGGCGTGGGCAGAGGCCGCCCCGGCGCCGGTGAGCGCCAGGACGGCCAGGAGTGCGGCAACCACCGCGGTGCCCGCCAACCTGCGGATCACGTTCGCCGCCTGCCGAGGAGGGCGACCAGGACGCTCACCGCCGCCAGGATCAGCGCACCTCCGGCCAGCCAGCGGGCGGTGTCGTCGCCGGACGCGGCCGGCTGCGCGACGGCCGGCTGCGCGGCGGCCTGTTCGGCGGCCGTCGGTGGCGGAGTGTGCTCCTCGGGTGCGGGCGCTCCGGACAGCTCCAACACCGGCGCGGGATGTTCGGGTTCACCTCCGTCGGGAAGTGGCGGTTGGTCCCAGCGGACGACCGTGCCGTCCGAGTACGTCTGGGTGGCCGGCAGGCTCACCGACGGCTGGTCGGGCAGTTTCACCGAAATCCGGAACAACGCGAACTGGTCCGGTGATATCCCGACCGACGGTGCCGCCGTCCACGTCACCGACCGCACGGTGCCCGCGGCGGCGTCCCGGTCCAGGCGGCTGGTCCAGCCGGGCATGACCTCGGCGCGTGCCGAAGCCACGCTCGGCAGCGTCACGCTGAATTGTGTTGTCAGAGCACCGGTATCGGATTCTCCGGGCACCCGGAAGGTCAGCACCGCCGAGCTTCCCGGTGCGGGGTCGTCGGCGTCGACGTGGACGTGCGCCCACGCAGGCGCGGCACCGGTGAGCATGGCGATGGACATGGCCGCACCGGTGGTGGCGGTCGTGAGGAGGGCGCGCGAGAACGCCCGGTGAATGGATCGCATTCGAGTTGTTGCCTTCTGTGTGTCGGGGAGGGGAGAGGTCAGCGCACGGCGCTGACCGGCGGCCCTCGATGCGACATCGACGCGGCGAGAAGGAGTGCCGAACGCAACGGCTGATCGGCGAATCCGAAAGCGGCTGCGGGCACGGCGATCAGCGGGGCGGGGGCGGGCGCATCCGCCGCTCGCACCACCCGCGACACCACGGTGCACAGGTATCCGGCGGCCGCGATGAGCGCGGCACCGCACGTGACGGCTACGACGTGTGCGGCGACCATCACCACGGCCGACGGACTTGCTCCCGTCGCATGGTGGTGGCCGACGGTGCCCAGCAGGAGATGGCCGAGCAGTTGGCCGCCCGCCATCAGGGCGAACTGGACGCGGAACCGGTCGCCGCCGCCGATCGTCGCGGCGAGCCCGCCGACGACCATGGCCAGCAGGACGAGCTGTGCAGACGTGGCGCCCGACGGTGTTCCGCCCCCCGCCGCGGCGTGCGCGGGAATGGACAGCGCGACCGTCAACGCACCAGCGGCCAGCCCACGCAGTGGGGCCGCGGGTGACGTCGAGCCGGCCGTCACGTCGCTCAGATCACGCCGAGGCGCGCCATCAGGTCCGCCTCGATGCCGTTCAACTGCTCGGTGATGGCGGCGTGCGCGGCCTTGCGACGCGTCGTTGGCATGTTCTCGGCGGCGGTAACGGCCGCCGCAAGGTCCCTCAAGCGGTCGTTGATGGCGGCCACGAACTGCTTGGTCTCGGCGTCCTTGGGTTTCTTCTCGGCGACCTGCCGCAGCGTGTGCTCGGCGCCGGCGATACGCGCGGACAGTGAGCCTCCGCTGCCGGAGAACTGCCCGAGCTGGCTGAGCGGAATGCCCAGGCGATCCGCCTTGCGCTGGTCCACGAAGCCTCGCGCGGCCACTGAGGCGCGGTAGATGAGCGGCACCGCGACCGGTGCGAGCAGACGCGTGACCGTCAGCACCCGGCGAATACGGGAGGGGGACAGGAGCTTGCCCTCCCTGGCCGCCTTCAACTGGGCCTCAGCAACCTTCAGAGCGGCCTTGTCGCTGTCGCGTTGCGACTTCACGCCCGCCTTGATGGCCGCGGCCTGCCGCCTGGCGTCGGCCTTGATGCGGCGAGCCTCGTTCTTGGCGGCCAGTTTGGCCTCCAGCTTGGCCTTGGCCTTGATTGCGCGGGCTTCGGCCCGCCGGGTTGCCCGGCTCTTGCGCCGCGTGAACAGGCCCATCCCGGCTGCCTCCCAGTCAATTCGTCGAGATCCCCGCGATTATGGCTGCGCTGGTGTGCTCAACCCTATCGCCGGGCAGGTCGCGGATCGGATTCACCCCTGGTCGAACGAGAACATCTGGCACTCCAGCAAACAGGCGACCGGGTTTGTGCGACAATCGTGGAACATCGGGACGTCTGACGGTTGACGCTGGGAGGGTGGTGACGACGTGGCACCACAAGTGAGGATCGCGGCGGCGGCATGCCTGATGGCTTCTGGCCTGCTCGTGGCCGGTACGGGAGCGGCACTGGCGCTCGCCGAGCCCGAAACCGGCTCGGGCGGCGCCACCAACGGCCCGACCAACGATCCCTCCGCTACCCCCACATCCGCGGCTCCGGTAACCGGCGGAGCGGCCGTCGGTTCTGGCCCCAGCGGCGGGGAGACGAAGCCCAGCTCGTCCGTCGGCGACGGCCGCAACGGACTTCCGTCGGGTTCCGTCGCCGCCACCCAGACCGCGACCGCGTCGGAATCCGCAACCGAAGTCGCACCGACGACCGAAGTGACGGAAACGTCCAGCAAACCCGCCGAGTCGGGCGGCGCGGCACCGTCGCCCACCGAATCCGGTACGCCCAGCGAACAATCCTCGGGCGTCACGACCAAGGTTTCCCAGGACCCCACCAACATCGCCGCGAAGCTCCCGGCGCTGGTGGAGGACCTCCCGCTCGGGGTTGAAGAGGTCGTCCCCGGCTCGTCCACTACCGAGACCACGTCCACCAGCGCGCCTCCCGAGCAGACCGGTTACGGCTGGCCCTGGTCGTGGTGGAACTGGTACCCGCAGGCGCCGTCCGGTGGCGGCGGCGGTAGCACCGGGGTGCAGGTGACCTGGCAGTCCCTGCCGTCGACGATGCAGATCCCCCAAATCCCCACGATCCCGCGTGAACTCGTTCCCCAGCTACCGGCGGGCCTCTCGTTCGACCCACTGGTCGACGCCGTCAACGGCGTCGTCACGGGCGTCAACGGCGCCGTCTCGGGTTTGGCCACCGCGGCGTCGGCCCTTCCCTTCACGCAGATCACCCTGCCGGTCGTCGTCATCCCGGGCGGTGCCCCCGCGGGCGCCGGCGGGGGTGGCGTGAACCACGACGCCGGTGGCCCCGGTGTCGTTCCGCATCCCGGCATCGCTTCCGCGCCGAAGCCCCCGATGAGCGTGCAGGGCGGCTCGGCGACGCCGGTGCCCGAACCCCAGCCGCAGCAGTCGTCGCCGAAGCCCAGCGACGACACGGAGGCGTTGTCGGCCCCGAGCTACCGGATGGGTTACGTGGAGTATCTGCGGGCCGCTGGTTTCAGTCAGGTGGCGGCGGTTGCCGTCCCCGGATTCACCGGGATTCTGATCCTGACCGGCGCGGGAGGGTTGATCGGATACCGCCAAGCGAGGGCAGGACGTTCAGTTCGGGCTGGGGCCACGGCGCGCTTCATGGGCTGACGGGTTGTTTCCAAGGGAAAGAACCCGTCATAGTGGACTCGTCGAGAGGGGGTTTGGATGCCTGCCAGCCGTCGCGTCACGCGCGCTGTCAACGAAGTGCTCGATCTCGCTCCCAGACGCGGCGAGGTCTCGCTCGCGCGCCTGGTCGACGCCGTAGCCGCCAATCGTGCGCGGCCCATCGAACTCAAGATGGCCGACCTGCCGTTGGGCGTGTGCGGCCAGTGGCGCCAGTACGGTGACCGCGACGTCTTCCTGATCCAGAAGGGTCTGCCCGCAGGGGACCGGACGCTCGCCCACGAACTCGGCCACCTCGTCCTCGGCCACGAGGGCATCTCCGTCGTCGAGGCCGCTCTCGACACCACGGAACTCGCGAGCTCGGACCTGATCGGATACATGCTCAACCAACGGACCGGTTGCATGGGTCCCAGTGGCGAGGATGCCGAGCAGGAGGCCGAGGACTTCGCGGCGCTGCTCATCTACCGGCTCGGCCGGTTGCCGTCTGACCGTTCATCGATCGTGCAGGTGCGGCTCGGAGAGGCGTTTGGTTGATCGTCTGGGTGATCGCCGGTCTTCTCGGATTGGCGACCGGCCTGCGAATCGGCTGGGCACTCGTCAACAAGCAGTCCTTGGTAAGCGCGGCGATGATCCTCGCGCTGGGCAGCCTCGGGCTGGTGGCCGCATTGAACTGGCAGCCGCTGACTCTGCTGATCGATACGATGCTGCGCTGGCCGAACGTCTCCACCGTGTTCAGCCAGGTGGCCCTAATTGCCTGCGCCGCAGGCAGTTGCGTGATGATCACGTCCGCTTCGTCCAGTCGCAAACCGGCCACCATCCGGCGCATCGCGATCATCCAATACAGCGTGGCGGCCGTGATCGGCGCGCTGACGCTGGTGGCCTTCTTCACGGCGCCGCAGCAGCCCGAGATGGCGCCGGAGGAGTACTTGCGGCGCAACCTCGGCACCGGCTCCACGTCGTTGTCGTGGCTTCTGCCGCTGCTCTACGTGCTGCTGGCGTTGACGCTGGTGGCGTGGGCGGGAGCTCGCCACTCCAACCGCACCCGTCGCGGCAGGGCATTGTTCGTCTTCACCATCGGCATCGCGTTGATCGTGCTGGCCAGCGCCTTCTTTCTGCTCCGCGCGGCAGGCAACACCCGGTTCGTCGGGGTGGGCGCCGCAGCCACGCTGCTGGGCTGCGCGATGCTCGTGGTGGCCAGCGGGTCGCTGCTCCCGAGCGTCGAGGACTGGTTCGGCGCACGACGTGAACTCCGGATCATCCAGCCGCTTCTCCAGGAGTTGAACAAACGCCATCCCAACGTCGGGATCGGCGTGCGCCCGCGAGGACCGCTGCTGTTCCGCGTCGCCGAGCAGATGTCACTCATCTCCGACGCGCTGTACCTGGAGGCCACCGGCGCACTCGAGACGGAGGACGGGATCCACGATTCGTCGGACTCGTCGGTGCCTACGGTGCCGCCGGAGAAACAGGCGCTTCGCATAGCGGAGTGGATTCACGCTGGCCGTGGAGCCGACCGCGATACGGCAAAGTCGCTTTTTCCCGGACCCAATTGGCTACGCCAGCCACAGTCATACTCCGATCGCGAGTGGATCCTCGCGATCGCCGACCAATATCGAACGTTGGAACGAGGAGGCGACGTTGCCGCGGCCTGATCGGATCAGCGATCCGATTTCGCCCACCGCCGCGGCTGTCGCGACCTCGGGCTAATCGTCCAGGTGCTCCATGCGGCGGAGCTCATCGACCTTGTGGGCGATGTCCTGCTTGGCCTCGGAGGACAGGCCCACGGTGCGCGCCGCAATACGACGGATGCCTTCATCGCGCATGTTGGCAAGCCACGTCAGCTCCTTGTCGAGCTTCTCGTAGTACTCGTCATCGGTGAAGTACGCCGGCTTGATCCGGAAGAAGTTGGCAAGTGCGGCCATGGTGGTCACGGACGGATTGGTCCGGTTGCCTGATCGCAGCTGTGAGAGGTACGGAGCCGACATGGTGACGCCCTCGGCCTTGAGTGCGGCGATCACTTCGGCCGACGTATGCGGACCACGTCCTGGCGGGTAGACGGTGTCGAACAGGCGGTTCAGCCTGGCGGCGAAGGTCATGCTCATCGATTAATCCTCCACTTAGCGATATGGGCGGTCGTTCTTCTCGGCGTATTTGCTGATCATCGTAGCGAGAACTGTGCCAACAGCCAAGTGCAAACCACCGAAAACTCGACATTACCCGTTGCCGGAGGTCGGTGCCACGTCGCCTAGCTGGGGTTCCTTGGAAAATCCGCGCCATTACTGCACCGCAGGGCGAAGCAAATAATAACGCTCGCGCAGTTTTGCCCAAGGTGCTGGTCACTGGGTCTTGGTCACAGCAGACCCATAGTTCACTCCCGGCTACCACGCATCCCGCGGAGACCTACTGACATCGTCCTTTGCTCAGAAAATGAGCTGGCCTCGCGATGCGTTGCTGCAGGCATCAACTTCACGCACGTAGCCAGACCGCGCGCGACGCCTCGAGGTGGAGGTCAGTCGGTCGGCTGGTAGTTGCCACGCTGGTTGGCGGCAGATCCTGGCGACGGTTCCCGTTCCGGTGTTTCGCCGCTGCCGGCCCGTCGGCGCCTGACCAGCCGGATCGCGGTCACGATGGCAACCGCGGCGACGACCCCCGCCGTGGACGCAATGGCGGCCCACTGCCAGTGCAGCGCGTTGTCGAACAACAGCCAGAGGCCGAACAACAAGAACAGGACCGCGGCCATCTGGTGCAGGAAGCGCTCCGGCATCCTGCGGTGCAGCAGCCGGCCGACGATGATCGCCACCCCGTCGGCGAGCACCATCCCGATGGTGGCCCCGATCCACACCCCGGCCCAGTTGTAGTCACTGGCGAGGGCGACCGTGGCGAGCATGGTCTTGTCGCCCAGCTCGGCGAGCACGAACGACGAGATGACCGCGAAGATGACGTACCGGGGCTCGGGCACCGCGGCCACGTCGTCACCATCGCCACCGCGACTGTCACGCCACGTCCAGGCGGCGAAGAGCAGAAACGCGATGGCGGCGGCGAACGCAATGGGACGCTCGGGGAGCGTCAGGCCGACGAAGTGGCCGATGGTCACCGACAGCCCGTGCACCAGGAACGACGCGATGGCCACCCCGGACAGCACGACCCACCACCGATGGCGCAACGCGTACGTCATGGTCATCAGCTGCGACTTGTCCCCGAGCTCGGCGAGGAACACGACTCCCAGACTGACCAGGGCGGCGGTGAACATGACGAAACCTTTCGACGCTTCGTCCGAGCGCGCCAACTACTCGCGACGCATCGGACACTCCGTCGAAGGTCTCGCCCACCGCTTCACGCGGTTCGCCGGCCGGGCTTTACGCCAGTATGTCGACACGACGATTGGGGGCTACTCCCCTTCGCTGATGACACGACGATAGCGGCCGTCGCGCGCGCGCGCCACCGCTGGGGCCGAGTTCGGGAACCCGTATTCGCAGTTTCGAGATCCGGATCTCTGGCTTCGAAAACCCTTATGCCGCAAGCAGCATGGCCAGAATGGCGGTGTCGGGGTGGCTGATCGGATCGACCCCGACGCGGCTGACCATCGACGTGACCGTGCCGTCCGATTCGGCCTCCACCCAGGCGGCGCGATGCTCGAGACCCAGATACGGGATGCCGGGTAGCAGAACACAACCCGACGCGGCTCCGTTGCACTCGGGCAGCGACGGCATGGTCTCCGACGGTGGGTGCAGCATCAGCAGGGCCGGTGGCATCCGCTCCGCGAAATAGCCTGGGGGGACGGCAGATTCGCCGACGACGGTGCCCTCGGCGAGGACGAGCCCGACGGTGCCGGGCGCAGGCTCGTCGGGCAGCTCCTCGCGAACGCCGAAAATGGTTGTGGTCGCCAGCAATCCGGGCAGCGACGCCACCCGCACCGCGACCATGAGGAGTTGCGCCCATTCCTTCGTCGAGTCGGGCCAACGACCCGAAACCACGAACCCCTTCAAGGATCCGCCCGCGTGGAAGGGTGCGACTTCGACGGCTCCGCTGGATCCTGTGTCCATCTCGCCTCCGATCGGTGCTAACGCTTGCCTCCGACACGACGGTGGGTCGATCCCGTCAGCATGCGTTAGCTGGTGGTTAGCACGCAAGACGACACGAGTGCCAGCGCGAGATTGAAACGCGATTGGAACGCAAAAGGAGCCAAAGCCTTACTCCCTCAGGCCTCCCGAGCGTCCCGAGCACCCGGTGTTAATTCCCCGGTCGCTTCGCTCCTGCCCTCCGAACCGTCCACACCACCCGGTACGAACCCGCCGCAGGCACCCACCCGAACTGCCGCGAGTCGACGACTCCCAGTGCGCCCGGATTGTCCGAGCAGGCTTCGAACGTCGCGCTGGAACCGGAACCGCGCACATCGCCGACGCGCTTCACCAGCCACCGCGTGGGCAACGTCGGGTCGCGGAACACCCGCAACTGCGCACGGCGGACGCGTCCGCCGCGCCACGCGAGGAGCCCGTCGCCGGGGCAAAGCGATGGCCGCATCGAGTCCTCCACGACGGCGAACCGGCGCAGCGGCCAGCGTCGGGAGCGATGGTTATCGTCCACGTCCAAAGGGTAAGTTAGGGCGCATGCTGCATCGACTCTTCGCCAACGCAACTCCTGCCCATGCCCACTGCGACCTGTACTGCGGCGTCTACGATCCCGCGCAAGCCAAGATCGAGGCGCTGTCCTGCCTGAAGACCCTTCAGAAGTACAACGACTCCGACGACGAGCACTTCAAGACCCGCGCCATCCTGATCAAGGAGCAGCGCGCCGAAGAGGTCAAGCATCACCTGATGGTGCTGTGGGCCGACTTCTTCACCAAGGATCACTTCGAGCAGTTCCCGAACCTGCACCAGCTGTTCTGGGACGGGGTCCACGGCGCGGGTGACGTCAAGAAGTCGACTGACGTCGCCGTCGCCGAGAAGCTGCTCGCCACCATCGACGAGATCTCCGACATCTTCTGGCAGACCGAGAAGGCCAAGGGCATGGGCGTCTACCCACCCGCCTGACAACGACGAAACGACGGCCGGCCCCGAGCATCGCTCCGGGCCGGCCGTCTTCGTTTGAGCTACGGGGTCCGTGTCAGAACAGCACGATCAGCGCGAGCACGCCGAGAAGCAGAAGGGCGATCACGCCGGCACGTACGAAGGCCATCAACTGACCCCGGGTGTAGACGTGGGCTGAGGAATTCCATTCCGAAGGCGGCAATGCGGAACCTGGACCAAAGGGCTGAGCTGCCATCACGAACTCCTGACCTGCACGATCAACGTTGTCCCCCAGTGAGATCTGTCACAACGATGGGCTGTGACGCCGATCATAGCCCTTGTGTAGCCGTCGCAAAAATCGGGCCGCACACCCTGAAACTCGGAGGTTTGCCGGTGTGGGAACGCGGGTATAGAAGCGTCACCTCGCCGAGCGGACGCGCGGCGCAGAAGGCTGTTGGCAGGATTGGTTAGGACGCCAATCCTCTTCGCTCATGTCCTCTGTGCCTGTTGATCGATGCTGTGAAATCCCCAGGTTTATCCCCAGTCAATTTCAGCTGACCCACAGACGGCGCGGTTCAGAGCCCATATCGCCCGTTGGCAGCCTGTGGATGAACCTGTGGAAACTGTGGATAGCCGCCGGATTGCTGCGATGACTCGAGAGCGTCGCCGCGACGAGCGTGCCAGCATGGTGGCATGGACCTGGTGAAGGGATCGTGCGTGAAGGGATCTTGCGTTGTCTGATGTCGAGGTTGGTCAAGCCGAGGTCGCCGACCTGCCCGTCGCGTTCGACGAGTCCGCGGTACTGCTGGACGTCCGGGAGGACGACGAGTGGCAGCGTGGACACGCGGCAGGCGCCAGGCACATCCCGATGGGTGACGTTCCCGCCCGCATCGGTGAGATCGACGCCGACGCAACGCTGTACGTGATGTGCCACGCCGGGGGACGATCGATGCGCGTCGCGCAGTACCTCGCCCGCAATGGATATCAGCCGATCAACGTCAACGGCGGCATGCTCGCGTGGGCCGAAGCCGGGCGTGCCGTCGTCACCGACGACGGCGGCGTGGGCACTGTCTGAGGGCCGTAGGCTGGTCGCGTGATTCAGGTCTGTTCGCGGTGCGGGACGCGGTGGAACGTCCGCGACCGTCGGCGGGACTGGTGTCCCCGGTGCCAAGGCACGCTGCTCGCGCCGACGGCGGACGCGCCTGAGCAGGCCTGGGCTGCCCGGCCCACGGCGTCGGCGCTGAGGTCGGGCCAACGCACCCCGCCGCGGCTGCCACAGGGCTACCGGTGGATCGCCGTGCGGCCGGGTGCCGCGCCGCCACCGCGTCGGCCTCGCCGTCCACTAGGGCCCACACCGCGCTATTCGGTGATCCCCCGCTGGGGTCTGACGGATCACTTCGACGGCGGATACGAGGCAGGTGGTCCGCAGGCCGAGACGCGCTCCGGCCCGTCGGCCGCAATGGTTCGCGGCACCCTGTTGACCACCGCGGTGCTGCTGGGTGCGGCCGCGGTGCTGCACATCGTTCGATACGCACTGCTGCTCATCAACCGCACGACGTTGTTGAACCCGTGGGTCGCCGGCGTGGCAACGTGGCTTGGCGTCGCGGCCAGCGTGCTGGCGTTGTTTGCGGTGATCGCCAGCGTCGTGGTTCTGATGAACTGGCTGATCGCCCGGCGTGGCCGAGCGTTCGCGCAACGCGACATGCCGGACCCGCGCCCGGCATGGGAGATTCGCGTCGGGTGTCTGGTGCCGGTGGTCAACCTGTTCTGGGCGCCGGTCTACCTCATCGAGTTGGCTGACGCCGAGGGGCGCCTCGAGCGGCTGCGCCCCACCATCGTCACCTGGTGGTGCGTCTGGATCATCAGCACGCTGCTGTCGGTCTTCTCGATCGCGACCAGCTTCACCAGCGACCCCCAGGGCATCGCCGACAACACCGTGACCACCATCGTGGCCTACCTGGGCGCCCTGGCGGCGCTCCTGCTCGTCCAGCGGGTGCTGGTGGGCTTCGAGAGCAGGCCGGTCGACCGGCCGGTGAAGCGCTGGGTGATGGTCGCGGACAAGACGTCGGTCCGAGACGAACCTGCCACTGGAGACGGCGAAGCTCCGGGCGCGGTTGAAGCCAAGCAGCGGGAACCGGCAGCATAACCTCATGAACTCGGGCGACGGCGCGCTCGGCGGCCACCCCTTCGTGGTCGCGCATCGCGGAGCGTCGGCCGACCGGCCGGAGCACACCGTCGCCGCCTATGAGCTCGCCCTACGGGAAGGCGCGGACGCCGTCGAGTGCGACGTCCGACTGACCCGCGACGGCCACCTGGTGTGCGTCCACGACCGCAAGGTGGACCGCACGTCGAACGGCGTCGGACTGGTCAGCGAGATGACCCTGGCGCAGTTGCGCGAGCTGGATTACGGTGCGTGGCATGCCAGTTGGCGAGCGGACGGCAGTCAGGGCGACACCGGCCTGCTGACGTTGGATCGGCTCATCGCCCTGGTGCTGGACTGGAACCGGCCGGTGAAGCTCTTCATCGAGACCAAGCACCCGGTGCGCTACGGCGCACTGGTGGAGAGCAAGGTGCTGGCCCTATTGCACCGATACGGCATCGCCGCGCCGGCGTCGGCGGACCTGTCCCGCGCGGTGGTGATGTCGTTCTCCGCGGCGGCGGTGTGGCGCATCCGTCGGGCGGCGCCGATGCTGCCGACGGTCCTGCTCGGGGAGACCTCGCGCTATCTCGGTGGCAGTGCGGCCACCACGGTCGGCGCCACGGCGGTGGGACCGTCGATCGCGACGCTGCGCGAGCACCCCGAGCTCGTCGACCGGGCAGCCGCCCATGGCCGCGCGCTGTACTGCTGGACCGTCGACCACTACGAGGACGTGCAGTACTGCCGTGACGTGGGCGTCGCGTGGGTCGCCACCAACCACCCCGGTCGGACCAAGGGCTGGCTGCAGAACGGGCTCACCGGCGCCGGGCGCGACCAACCGGACGGCTAGACGGCACCGCCCGCTGCCTTGGGCGCCACGGGATCGGCCGTTCCCGTCGCGACTTCACGCGCCACGAAGTCCTCGAGGTGGAACAGGTCCGCCCCGGCGCGTTCGCTCACCCGCACCAGCGTGGTGATCAGCGCGACCTCTTCGACCTGCTCCTTGAGGAACCACTGCATGAACTGCTCGCCGAGGTAGTCGCCCTCGTCGCGGGCGACCGCGGCGAGCCGGGTGATCTGTTCGGTGACGGCGCGTTCCTGCTCGAGCGCCAGACGCAGTGCATCCGTCGGCGAAGCGAACGCGTTGCGCACCGGATCGGTGCCCGGGATCTCCACCTCGACGTCGCGATCGATCAGATACTGCACGAGCATCATGGCGTGGTTGCGCTCCTCGAGGGCCTGCGCATAGAAGTGCTTGGCCAGCTGCGGCAAGTCGTCGGCGTCGAAGTGAGCGGCTATCGCGACGTATTGCTGTGAAGCGGTGAACTCGGTGCGGATCTGCTCCTGCAGCAAATGGTGAAATTTGGTGTCGGCCGTCGTCGCGTCAGTCATGGCACGAACGATAGTGCAGGTCAGAGGACACTGTCATCAAAGGTATGCCTTATTCAGGCAAGGTTGACCTTAGTGCTAGGACACTCGCTACCGGCCGTCGCCAGAGTTTGCTAGGCAAGCCTTGCCTAGCGTTGACCGGCCTCGAGCACGTCGGGCGGGACGGCTTCATCCGATGCCAGCGCGGTGAACAACCGGCTCGCGGCGTCGCCGTCCCACACCACCACCGCGCCCGCGTCGCTCCCGGTGAACTCGCCGATCGGCACAGTGGTGGTCGTGACGGTGCCGTGCAGCGACCACGCCAGCCGGACCAGATCCCAGATGTGCGCCCCGTCGTCGACCGTCACGGAGCCCGACGCGGCGTGGGCCATCGGATACCAGCGCAACGGGTTCGCCAACACCAGCGGGCTGGCGGCGCGGTGCATCAACGCCGACATGAACTGACGCTGGTTGACCATCCGGTCGAGATCGGCCCGCGGCGTGGCCCTGGTGCGGACGTAGCCCAGCGCCGTTCGGCCGTCGAATTCCTGGCAGCCCGCGGGCAGGTCGATGCCGGCGAGTGGGTCGTTGATGGGCTCCGGCGGGCACATCGTGACGCCGCCGACCGCGTCGACCATCTGGGCGAAGCCGTCGAACCCGATCTCGGCGTAGTGGTCCAGGCGCAGACCCGTCGCCTGCTCGACCGTCTGCGCCAGGAGCGCGGCGCCCCCGATGGTGAACGCGGCGTTGATCTTGTCCTCGCCGTGGCCGGGGATGTCGACGTAGGAGTCGCGCGGGATCGACACCATCGTGGTCTCCGTCGCCGATCCCAAGCGCGGCACGTGGACCACCAGGATGGTGTCGGTGCGGCCGTCGCCGATGTCGCCGCCGGTGGCCAGTTCGGCCTGTTGCTCCGGGCTGAGGCCCTGCCTGCTGTCCGAACCGACGAGCAGCCACGTCGTGCCCCGGCCCGCGCTGGGCCGCTCGGCATAGTCGGGCAGCGCGGCGATGCGGCGCAGATTTCCGTCGAGCCAGAATCCGGTGCCCACCACCGCGACGACGGCGACGAGGAGCACGGTCATGGGGTAGACGACGAGGATCCGTCCCCAGCGTCGCTTCCGGCGCGGCTTGCGCGCGGCCGGTGGTGGCGGCGGTGGTGCCGGGCGGGGCGGCGGCCGGTGCGGGGGCGGCGGGGGAGGAGGCCGTCGGTTGGCAGGAGGAGGCGGCCGTCGGATCGGTGGGGGCGGTGGCGGCGCTGGCGTCCGTGGTGGCGGCATCCGTGGTGGTGGTGGCGGCTGCTGATGCGGCGGGCGGCGGATCACCTGCGACGGTTCCCGCGGCGGGACCTGCCGCCGCGGGTCCGGCCACGGTCCTGGCGGCCGGTAGTCGTTCACGCAATGAAATCTACGGGCTCAGCGCAACCAGCCGAGGTGACCCGCTGCCAGCGCGTAGCCCACGAAGGCCACCGCATCGATGAGGCCGTGCGCGACGACCAGGGGCCACAGTCGGCCCGTGCGTTGCCACACGTAGCCGAAGACCAGACCCATCGCGATGTTGCCGATGCCCGCGCCGAACCCCTGATACAGGTGGTACAGGCCGCGCAGCACGCTCGAGGCCACCAGGACGACGACGGGCGTCATGCCGAGTTGGCGCAGCCGCGTCATGAGGAAGCCGACGACGATGATCTCCTCGGCCCACCCGTTGGCGAACGCGACCGCGAGCAGTACCGGGATCCGCCACCAGGTGTCGTTGAGTTCGGCGGGTTCGACCGCGACGCCGATGCCGAGCATCCGACCGACCACGTAGAGGCCGAGCCCGGGCAGGCCGATGATGGCGGCGAGCCCGAGGCCACCGAGCAGGTCGGGCTTGAGCCGAAACCGCCCGAGCCCGATCGTCGCGGGCCCAATGCCGCTGCGCCACAACAGGAACAGCCCGAGGCAACCCCACGCCAGCAACTGGAAGACCGATGCCAGGTTGAGGCCGAGGTCGATCAGGTCGATGGGCGACCGGCGTGGGTTGAGTGCGACGGTCTGGCCGGACAGGCCGAGGATGACGGCCTCGGTGAGGCGCAGTAGTGCGGTGTAGGCGGAGAGGCCGAACGTGACCGCGAGGACCACGGCGATCTCGATGCGGATCGCACGTCGCGCTGGGGTGATGAAGTCGTCGGGCGGCGCGGTCACCGCAGCCACGGTAGTGGGGCGCCGGGAGGGCCTAGATGCGGCGCGCGCGCAGTCCGTTCAGGAAGGGGCACCCCATCAGCACGCGGATGGCCTGACTGAGCCCCGTCACGTCGTCCACCGGCTTGGCGAACGGCAGCCGGACGTCGTGGTCACCGTCCTCGTTCTCCACCCGCAGCTGCACGCCGTAACGGTCCAGTCCGAGCGGACGCACGCGACCGCGGCGGAGCGTGGTCGGCAGCCGGTTGGCCAGCCGGTCGACCACCTCGCGGTGTGCCGACTCGAGGTGCTGCAACCAGGGGGACTCCAGCGCGCAGAACGGATCGGGTTGCGCGTCGAGCAACGTGCTGAGGCCGACCGACTCGGCGCCGGTGGAATCGGCGACCACGACGGAGTCGATCTCGAGGCGCACCAGGGCGTACGGGGTGTCGCCGCTCGCCGCCTCGTCGGAACCCGTATTCACCTGCAGCAGAGCGGGATTGGGATTCTCCGCGGCAACCAGGTCGAGCAGTTCGGCCACGTCGGCGCCCGGGATGTGGTGCACCCGCCCTCTGATCCACACCAGTGACCGCACCGGTTCGCGCAACGGCAGCGGCGCGTAGTCGGTCAGTTCGAGTACCGCCTGTACCCCGGCCGTGCCCGCGCTGACCGCCATGCCCGCGAGCAGGCCGTTGGCAGGCACCGTGATGGCGAACGAGCCGTCGTCGAGCAGATGGTGCACGGGCGTGGCGACCGGTTCGACGCCCTCCACGGCCAGCATTGCGCCGCCCCCGCGTGCGCATGCGCTACGAATTCGCTCGGCCGTGCTCGGTGCCAGTACGGTCATTCGATCGCCTTCCGGTTAATGAGGTAAGCCTAACTTAACTACGGCCCTGGGCCCGCGCAAGGCTTTCCAAACCAACTTCCGCGGCTGTCGTCGGCGAAGCCGATAGGGTTGACGGGTGCCACGCGTCGCCTACCTCGGACCCGAAGGGACCTTCACGGAAGCGGCGTTGTTGCAGATGGCGGCGGCCAGGGCGATTCCAGGAGCCTCGTCCGAACTGGAGCCGGTCTCGTCCGAGAGCCCTGCGGCCGCGCTCGCCGCGGTGCGCGACGGCGCCGCCGACTACGCGTGCGTGCCGATCGAGAATTCGATCGAGGGCTCCGTCCTGCCGACGCTCGATAGCCTGTCGGCGGGTGAGCCGTTGCAGATCTACGCCGAACACACGCTGGACGTCGCGTTCGGCATCGTGGTGCGCCCCGGCGCGGACCAACCCCTCGACCTGATCGAGACGGTGGCCGCCTTCCCGGTGGCCGCCGCCCAGGTGCGGCGCTGGCTTTCCACCCACCTGCCGAAGAGTCGCATCGTGCCCGCCAACTCCAACGCGGCGGCCGCTCAAGACGTGGCCAACGGCCTCGCGGATGCGGGCGTCAGCACCTCGCTGGCGGCCGCGCGGTGGGGACTCGAGTTGCTCGCCGACGGCGTGGTCGACGAACCGAACGCGCGCACGAGGTTCGTCCTCGCCGGCCGGCCAGGGCCACCACCGGCCCGCACCGGAGCCGACCGAACGTCGGTCGTTCTGCGCCTCGACAACGTCCCGGGCGCCCTGGTGGCGGCCATGACCGAATTCGCCATCCGCGACATCGACCTCACCCGCATCGAATCCCGGCCCACCAGAACCGAGTTGGGCACCTACCTGTTCTTCCTGGACTGCGTCGGGCACATCGATGACGATCCGGTGGGTCAGGCACTCAAAGCGCTACACCGACGTTGTAAGGACGTGCGATATCTGGGTTCGTGGCCGACTGGTGCCGCCGTGGGGTCCGCTCCTCCACCGATGGACGACGCCACGCGGTGGCTGACGTCCCTGCGTGAGGGTGGGGAGAAGTGAGCGGCCGCCTGGTGTTGGTGCGACACGGCCAGTCGCACGCCAACGTCGAGCGCCGGCTCGACACCCGCCCGCCTGGTGCGTCCCTCACCGATCTCGGCCACCAGCAGGCCCGCACGTTCGCCGCCGATTGGCAGCATCCGGTCGCGATGGTCGCCCACTCCGTGGCGCTGCGCGCGATCGAGACCGCCGCGGACATCGCCGAACAGCTCGGGCTTTCGCCGCAACCGCTCGACGGCATCCACGAGGTACAGGTGGGCGCGCTGGAGGACCGCAACGACGACGCCGCCATCGAGCACTTCAACTCCATCTACCAGCGGTGGCACGAGGGGCACCTGGACGAGCCGCTACCCGATGGGGAAACCGGTCAACAGGTGCTGGACCGCTACCTGCCCGTGGTGACGCAGTTGCGCTTGCGCCACCTCGACGACCACGCGTGGACGGGCGACATCGTGGTGGTGAGCCATGGTGCCGTGATCCGGCTGGTGTCTGCGGTGTTGGCCGGCGTGGACGGCAGCTTCGCGCTCGAACATCACCTGAACAACGGCGAGTGCGTGGTGCTGACCCCGATCACCGACGGCCGGTGGAGCTGCGTGCAGTGGGGAACGCTGACCCCGCCGTTCTATCCGGAGACCGAGGTCAACCCCGTCGAGGATGCGCTGCAGGGCGCCGACCCGATGGGCTGACCGACCGTCAGATCGCGACGTCGCCGGACGCCGCACCGCTGTCGGCACACGTGCAGCCAATGGCCACGCAATCGAGGCTGAACGCGTGCGCCACGTCGGGGCTGTCACAGTCCGGTTCCGTGCACTCCGCCCGCAGCCCGACGTGGTGAATCAGGGCGCCATGACAGTGCAACAGACCGTCCTGGCAGTCCCGGCACCACGAGCTCATGTCCCGTTCATAGCACCACGCGCCGACGAATCAACATCGGCGCGCGTGTCATGCCCACCCGAGTTCGTGCAACCGGTCGTCGTCGATGCCGAAGTGGTGTGCGATCTCGTGGATCACCGTCACCGTGACCTCCTCGACGACCTGGTCCTCGGTGTCGCAGATGTCGAGCAGCGCATCGCGGTAGATCGTGATGGCGTCGGGCAGGGAGCCGGCATACGACGAATCGCGCTCGGTCAACGCGATGCCCTCGTAGAGGCCGAGCAGGTCGGGCTCGTCGGCATGCCGCGCCTCGACCAGGACCACGACGTTCTCGATGGCCGCGGTCAGCTCGGGAGGGATCTGGTCCAAGGCGTCGGACACCAGCTCGTCGAACCGTTGCGGGCTCATCCGCACGGCCATCGCCGCTACGCCGGCGGAGGCAGGATCGCCGGATCCACCGGGCCGGGGGCCGGTGCGGGTGCGCCCCCATCCGGCGGGGGAGGTGGCACGTCACCGGGTGGAGGTGGCGGACCTTCCTGCGGTGCCCCGGGCGGTGGCGGCGGGCCGTTGAGGAACGTGTTGCCCTGTGGCGGCGGCGCCGGCGACGCAGGGGTGCTGCTTCCGGTGTCGCCGGTCGACGTCGATTGGCCAGGGAGGTGCTGATTGCCCTGGTTGCTGCTCTGGTCTTGCTGGCTGCTGCTGCTCTGATCCTGCTGGCTGAGGTCGATCTGGCTGGACGTGTCGACCGTCGGCATCGGGATCGGCGGCAGGTTGAGCCGCTCGTCGGGGATGTCCGGCGGCGGCACGGGCGCCTGCCCGTTGATGAGCAGCGGGCCCTTGGCGCTGTTGAGCAGCGTCGACCAGCCGCCGTTGCCCAGCGTGGCGCCGATGCTGCACGACACCTGGTGGCTGCCCGCCGTCCAGCTCGGCAGCGAGATGGTGCTGTAGATCAGGGTGAGCGTGGTGCTGCGCAGTTGGATGGGCGCCAGGTAGGCGTCGGTCATGCGGGTGCACTCGTCCTTGACGAACGAATCCTGGTCGGCCTCGGCGGGCGCCGCGCCGGGGAACTTCTCCGCGAGGTTCACCGCGCCGGTGACCTCCATGGCGTGCGGTGCGGCGCAGTCGACCGGGATGTCCGTGGGCTGGTTGGTCGCCGGGTCGATGCCGAGACACGTTCCGGCGGACCACACCTTCGACTGGTCGATGTTGGCGACCTTGCCGCGGAACGCCAACTGCTGATTGTTCGGGCCGGGCAGCTGCAGGCCGCACAGCATCCGGCGTTCACCGGACTGGCGCCATGCCTTGTCACCGGACCAGAGCAGGCTGACGCTGAACTTGCCGTTCGGGTCGTAGCGGGCGCCGAGGTACTGGCGTGCGGCGGCCTGGCACTGCTCCGAGCTGATCTGCTGGATGCGGGACGGTGACGGCGGCGCCGCGTCGGGGCCGTACTCGGTGCCGGGGAACGTCCGCATGTCGATGGCCTCGGAGACCTCGAAGCGGTGCTCGTCGGCGCAGTCGACGACCTGTGCGGCGTCGGGTGTGCGCTCCGGCCAGTTCAGGCAGTCACCGCTCTTGGCGTGGTCGAACGTGTCGCTGCCGCGCGCGCCGAGCGCAGTTCCGCCGCTCAGACCGATGGGGCTGCGGCCGTCCTCACCGGCGGGCAGCGCGGTGATGAGGCCGGCAATGAGGAGGCCGCCGAGGGCCGTGAGCAGCAGGCCGCGCCGCGTCGAGCTGGCGTGCAGGCTCCGCCACCAGGCCATCCGGCCAGGTGGCCGGTCAGCCTCGTCGGTGACGAGATCCGCGCGATCGGGTGCGTCCAGCATCCGGTCCATTGTGACAGGCGCGTCGAGTCCTGTGACAAGTGATGCAGTTGTAATGTTATGTGGTTGTGCCTCAGCGGTCCGATCTTCCGCGCTGACGGGCCGCGCCGCGGCGCCCGCGGGCCGAAAGTAGGGTTGCGCCCGTGATCGACCTCAAGCTGCTGCGTGAAGACCCCGATCGGGTACGCGCGTCGCAACGGGCCCGCGGCGAAGACCCCGGCCTCGTCGATGCGTTGTTGGACGCCGACGCCAAGCGGCGCTCCGTGATCTCCGCCGCGGACAACTTGCGCGCCGAGCAGAAGACGGCGAGCAAGCAGGTCGGCGCGGCGTCCCCCGAGGAACGCCCCGCCCTGCTGGCACGTGCCAAGGAACTGGCCGACCGGGTCAAGGCCACCGAAGCCGAACAGGCAATGGCCGAGACCGCCTTCACCGCGGCGCACATGGCGTTGTCCAACGTGATCGTGGACGGCGTCCCTCCTGGCGGCGAGGACGACTTCGTCGTGCTCGACACCGTCGGCGAGCCGCCCGTGCTGGACGACCCGAAGGACCACCTCGAACTCGGCGAGGCCCTCGGCCTGATCGACATGGAGCGCGGCGCGAAGGTATCTGGGTCGAGGTTCTACTTCCTCACCGGTTTCGGCGCCATGCTGCAACTCGGCCTGCTGCAGCTGGCGGTCCGCCTCGCCACCGACAACGGCTTCACCCTCGTCATCCCGCCGGTGCTGGTGCGTCCAGAAGTCATGTCGGGCACCGGTTTTCTGGGTGCGCACGCCGACGAGGTCTACCGCCTCGACGCCGACGACATGTACCTCGTCGGCACCTCCGAGGTTCCGCTGGCGGGCTATCACTCGAACGAGATCCTCGACCTCTCCGAGGGTCCCCGGCGCTACGCGGGCTGGTCGACGTGCTTCCGCCGCGAAGCGGGCAGCTACGGCAAGGACACCCGCGGCATCATCCGGGTGCACCAGTTCGACAAGGTGGAGGCCTTCGTCTACTGCACGCCCGACGAGGCCGAGGCCGAACATCAGCGGCTGCTCGGCTGGCAGCGCGAGATGCTGGCGCTGATCGAGGTGCCGTATCGCGTAATCGACGTCGCCGCAGGCGATCTCGGGTCGTCGGCGGCCCGCAAGTTCGACTGCGAGGCGTGGGTGCCGACGCAAGGCACCTACCGCGAGCTGACGTCCACGTCGAACTGCAGCACGTTTCAGGCGCGGCGGCTGTCCACCCGCTACCGCGACGAGAACGGCAAGCCGCAGATCGCGGCGACGCTCAACGGGACGTTGGCCACCACCCGGTGGCTCGTCGCGATCCTGGAGAACCATCAGCAGCCCGATGGCAGCGTGCGAATACCGGACGCGCTGGTGCCCTACGTCGGAAGGTCGGTGCTGACACCGTGACGGAACTCAAGACGGTCCAACTGGATGAGGCCGAACTGCGCACCTGGTTCGGGTTCGGCGTCGCGGGCAACTTCGCTGGCCACCTCGAGCAGGCCGGCGAGGCCGCGGACTTCGTCAACGTCACCTCCGAAGGGATCGCACCCAAGGGGATCTTCCCTTGGTACGCACCGGGATACGACGGATACCTCGGCGAGTTCCCGCTGTCCCACGACAGGATCCTGCTGCCGGAGCCCAACCCCGAGGACGGGCCGCTGAACCTGCAGATCGAGCCCGAGGTCGGCCTGGCCTGCCACGTGGTGTGGGAGGGCGACACGGTGGTGACGCTGCAACCGTTCGCGTTGGGTGCGTTCAACGACTGCTCGATCCGGCGGCCCGGCGCGCCGAAGATCAGTCACAAGAAGAACTGGGGTCCGGCGTCGAAGGGCGTGGCGGCGGAGTTCTTCGAGATCGGCGACTTGACCCCGGACGGCCCGACGGCGACCCTGCGGCTGCTCTGCGACCTGCACACCGCGGCGGGCGAGGAGCATGCCTATGGCGTCGACAGTCCGCTGCTCGGCTACTCCTACTACGGCGAGGTGCTGCTCGACTGGATCACCGAGCGCCTCGCCAACCAGAAGGGCTCACCCGAGACGCCGTTGGAGGACGTCGGCGCGCTCATGGTCGCCAGCGGACATCCGCGCAACGTGCTGATCGGGATCGGCGCCACGCGCTACACTCCGCTCGGCGAGTCGACGTTTCTGCAGGCCGGTGACCAGGCGATCGTCCGGGTGTACGACACGGCTTCCGACGCCTTCTCCGAACTGCGGCAGAAGGTTTCCTCGCGCTAGGAGGACCGATGCCCGACGTGACGGTGAGCCAGCTGTGGCGGTTTCCGGTGAAGTCGATGGGCGGTCACCGGGTCGATGAGGTGCGGGTCGAGCGCCGCGGGGTACACGCCGACCGATTGTGGGCGGTGCGCGATCTGGACAACGACATCACCGCGTCCGCGCGCCGGTTGCCCAAGCTGTTGGGCTGCTCGGCGCGCTACGCGGCTGAACCGGGACCGGATGCCGGTCCCGGCAATGTGCCCGAGGTGGTGATCACGTTCCCCGACGGCAGCGAGTGCTCCAGTTCGGATCCCAGTGTGCACGCGCGCCTGTCCGAGGTCGCCGGTCGCGACGTCCGCCTCACTGCCCTTCCTCCCGTCGAGGACACCAGCCTGCACCGGCTCTCCGTGCAGCAGTCGCGGGGCAACTTCGCGCCGCGCGACGTGCGCAGCGACTTCGGGATGGCGGAGTCCGAGGCCTTGCCGGACACATCGGTGTTCTCGGCGAAGCAAATCCTAACCCTGGCCCGGTTCGCCACGCCCCCAGGCACTTTCGTCGACCTGAGCCCGGTACACCTGCTGAGCACGACCAGTCTGGCGTCGCTGGCGGCCGACGCCGAACCCTACGACGTGCGGCGGTTCCGGCCCAACGTCCTGATCGACGTCGATCAGCCCGATGGGGAGTTTCCCGAGGCGGCATGGGTCGGCGGCGACGTCGCTATCGGCGCAGTAGGGCTGCGGGTCACCAACCCCACCATCCGCTGCGTGGTGCCGACCCGTCCGCAGCCCGGCGTCGAGCTGGACCGCGGGCTCACGCGCAGGCTCGCCGAACGCACCGACCGCTTCCTCGGTGTGTACGCCGACGTAACCCGACCGGGTGTGGTGCGCGTCGGTGACGTGGTGTCGGTTCGGCCGGCGCGGCCACCCGGTGCCGGTCGGCGCGCGGCGTCGGCGGCGGGACGCACCGCGATGCGTCAGATGCAGCGATTGCTGGAGGCAACGCTGCTGCGCGACAAGGGTTAACGCGCAGTTGAAGGTGCGGTGCCCAGCACCCGCTGCAGGTCGGGTTTCATCTGCTGCAGCTGTTGACCCCAATAACCCCAGCTGTGGATGCCGTCGGAAAAGTTGAATACGCCGTTGTTGCCCCCGGCCGCGACGTAGGCGTCGCGGAAGGCGACGTTGGAGTCGATGGCGAACCCCTCGAGGAAGCCCAGCCCCGCGATGGGTGCGTCCGGGCTGGCAAGGGCCGGGTCGCCGGGGGTGCCGTTACCGCAGTAGATCCAGACCCGGGTGCCGTTGGCGACGAGCCTCGCGACGTTGACCGTCGGGTCGTTGCGTTCCCAGGCGGGGTCGCCCGGCGGGCCCCACATGGCTTCGGGGCTGAAGCCGCCGTTCCAGGACATCGCGATTCCGACCTGTGGCCGCCAGTTGGGCGCCGAGAGGTTGAGGAAGCCCGACAACGATCCGGCGTAGACGAACTGCTGCGGGTGCCAAATGGCCAGCACCAGTGCCGATGAGCCACCCATGGACAAACCGACCGCGGCATTGCCGGTCGGCGCGACGGCCTTGTTGGCCGCCAGCCACGTCGGCAATTCCTGGGTCAGGAAGGTCTCCCACTTGTAGGTGACGGTCTGACCGTTGCCGACCGCTGGTTGATACCAGTCGCTGTAGAAACTGGACTTCCCGCCGACGGGCATGACGAGTGAGAGTCCCGACTGGTGATACCAGTCGAACGCCGCGGTGTTGATGTCCCAGCCGTTGAAGTCGTCGCCCGCCTCCATGCTGTCCAGGAGGTAGACCGCGTGGGAACCCGGTCCGCCGCTTTGGAACTCGACCTTGATGTCGCGGCCCATCGAGGGGGACGGCACGTCGAGGTATTCGATGGGCAGGCCGGGACTGGAGAACGCTCCCGCAGTCGCCGATCCGCCTGCCGCGCCGATCAGTCCGGGGAACAGCAAGGCCGATATGGCAGCGGCCGCCAGCCGGTGCCACCAGGAGCGTTCGACGAATGCCATCACTGACCCCATTCGCTGGTCCCATACCAGGTCAGCGTTCGGTTCCAGCCTCCGATGCATCCCCCGGGGTACATCGCACCGAACAGGCCCGGTACCCGACGTTAACCCAGCCCGGCTTTGCTGCGCAGCGAAATGCGAACGCGGCCTAGCGTTCGAGGAGTTCGTCGAGCACCGCGACGAACTCGCGCGCACGCAATGGCGTGAACGCCGGGCTGGGCCGGGTGCCGGGAACGTCGAGGGTTACCAGCGTCGACTTGATCGGGCGCCACACGTCGAGCGGAAGCCAGCGCCGGAAGTCCGAGCTGCCCCAGATGCGAAAGCGGTTGAGCACCAAGCCCAGCGACTCCGTCTTGTACCCACGGATCGACCGCAGCGGGATGACCTTCGACGTGCCGGACGGAAAGTGATAGCGGCGCAACGTGATCGCCTGCCGGTCCAGCTGGATGAGGCCGTCGTCGTACTGCGGGAGGGGTCCGGACTCTTGAGTCACAATTTGGACGCCCTCAGCTCGTGCCCCTTCGACGTCAGGCAGCGGCCGTTGGTCAGGTTCCACGACCACCCGTGCAGATTGCACGTCAACGTGGAACCTTCCACCACGCCGAACTTCGACAGGTCGGCCTTCAGGTGTGGGCAGCGGCGCTGGATCTCCCAGCCATCCAAGGTGATCGATGCCGTGGTGTCGTGGGTTTCGGCGAACCAGCCGTCGGCGTAGGCGATGCGTTCGTCGGTCAAGCACTTGAAGAACGTGTACAGGTATTCGTTGTAGCCGCCGACCCGCCAGGCGCGGAACCGGGTGGACAGGAAGATGGTGTTCACCCAGTCCGGTTCCTCGTCGCGTAGCACGGTGCGGATCAATTCGGGCGGAATCTCGAAGCCGTAGCGGAACTTCTCGTCCGGAATCGGTTCGCGCACAGCACGTTTCGGGAAGTCCAGCACGATGATCTCGGGGCCCACGCGCAACTCGACCGGGTATCCGATGCCGTCGCAGATCTGATCGCTCTGGCTCATGATCGGCTCGAGCCGCGCGCGGACTGGTTCCAGCAGCGGCTCACCGGTAGCCGGCGCCCAGCGCGCCTTCTCGGCGGCCAGCACCGGCGCCATTCGCTTGGCGTAGGCCTCGATGTAGTCGGCCTTGTCGCCTGTGAAGATCGCTTCCGGGTCGCTGACCGGGTGGGTCAGCGAATTCAGTTGCGCAGCAGTGAAATCCGCCACCGAGCCGGGGATCATCAGCAGTCCGCGGTCGTGGCCGTTGCGGCGCATCTGGTCGAGGAACACCACCTGGTCCGGGAAGATGTTCGCCGGATCGCCGTGATCGTCGTTGAGGTGGCGCAATTCTGGATCCAGGAAGCACGGCGGCCCCGCGGACGGCACCACCCAGGTCGCGTCGACCTGCGCGATGTACTGGCGGGAGCGGTCCATCTGGCGCTGCCGCTTCTGGATGCCGAAGGCCTCCTTGGCCCGCTCGGGCATGTCGTAGACCATCGGGTACCAGATGGCGCCGGAGTACTGCAGCATGTGTACGTCGACGTGGCCGAATTGGTCGTGCAGAACTTCAAGGTCTACGGGGCGCGCGTCGTTCATGTTGAAGGCGACGGTCTCGCCGTCGGAGACCACCAGGCCCGAATCGCCGATCGGACCGTCGGCCGGTGCGCGCAACGCGATGATCATAACGTCGAGGTCACCCTTGGGGCCGCTGACGCGATGCTTCACCGAGTCGGTGGTCTCGAAGAACCGGTGGAACCCCAGCTTCTCCAGCTCGGTACGCAGATCGGGCACCGGATAGTCGGGCAACAGCACGACCGCGTCCTTGTTCACGTGCTCGCGCAGGTTGACGGGGTCGAAGTGGTCCTTGTGCAGATGCGAGACGTACAGGTAGTCCACGTCGCCCAGCGCATCCCAGTCCAACTGGCTGTTGTCGGGGAAGGGGAACCAGGACGCAAAGTAGGCCGGGTTCACCCACGGGTCGCACAGAATGCTGCCCGCGGCCGTGTCGATCCGAAAACCGGCGTGGCCGACGCTTGTGACCTGCACGAATAACCTTTCCGGTGGTGACCTGCTCGCCATGGAGTTTAGCCGCACCTACGGGCCCATCCCGCCCAGCGCCCCCAACGCCGGCCCGCCTTTTCGTCGGGTTCTCCAGGTAATCCCATTAGGCTGAAGTCGTGGAGCCGGTATACGGGACTGTCATTCAGGCCGCCCGCCTCGTCTGGCGGGTGCAGGGTCTGACGTTCACCGTCGACGGAGTGGAGAACCTGCCCGTCACCGGTGGCGCCGTCATTGCCATCAACCACACCAGCTACTTCGACTTCACCTTCGCCGGATTGCCCGCCTACAAGCAGCACCGCGGCCGCAAGGTCCGCTTCATGGCGAAGAAGGAAGTGTTCGACTCCAAGGTCAGCGGGCCCATCATGCGCAGCCTGCGGCACATCCCGGTGGACCGCGACAGCGGCGCCGACTCCTTCGACGAGGCATGCCGCAGGCTCAAGGAAGGCGAGCTCGTCGGCGTCTACCCGGAAGCGACGATCAGCCGCAGCTTCGAGATCAAGGCGTTCAAGTCGGGGGCGGCCCGGATGGCCATCGCCGCCGACGTGCCGATCATCCCGCACATCGTCTGGGGAGCGCAGCGCGTCTGGACCAAGGGTCACCCGCGCAAGATGTGGCGCCCGAAGGTGCCGATCTCGATCACCGTCGGCGAGCCGATCTACCCCACGTTGCCCGCCACGGAGTTGACGGCGTTACTGCATTCCCGGATGCAACACCTACTGGAGCGGGTACAGGACGCCTACGGCCCCCATCCGCCTGGCGAATTCTGGGTTCCGCACCGGCTCGGCGGCGGGGCACCGACCCTGGCCGAGGCCAACAGGATGGACCTCGAAGAGGCTAGCCAGAAGGCCGCGCGCCGGGCCCAAGCATCCGGGCCGGACGAACCGCCGGAGTAGGACTCGACATGGAACCGGTCTTCCGCAGTCTGGAGATCGCGGGCCGGTCGGCGGTGCGGATCACCGGAACCCGGATCACCTATCACGGCTTGCAGAACATTCCATCGGTCGGCGGTGCGGTGGTGGCGATCAACCACACCGGCTACATTGACTTCCTCCCCGCGGCGCTGGCCGCGATGTACCGCGGACGCCGCATGCGGTTCATGATCAAGGCCGAGATGCAGGACATAAAGGTCGTCAACTTTCTGATCAGGCACACGCGCACCATCCCGGTGGACCGGCGCGCCGGTGCCGGTGCCTACGCGGTGGCCGTCGACCGGCTGCGTGCCGGCGAACTCGTCGGCGTCTATCCCGAGGCAACGATCAGCCGCAGCTTCGAACTGAAGGACTTCAAGACCGGGGCGGCGCGGATGGCCCTCGAGTCAGGCGCCCCGATCGTCCCCCTCATCGTCTGGGGTGCCCAACGGATTTGGACGAAGGATCACGCCCGGCAGCTGGGCAGGCACCGCATTCCGGTCACGGTGGCGGTCGGCCGGCCGTTCCCGGCGTCGGGCACAGTCGACGAGGTGATGGCCGAGCTGCGGGAAGAGATGACAGGAGTGTTGGATCGCGTTCAGCGGGAATACCCGCATCCCGACGGTGCGTGGTGGGTGCCGCGTCGGCTCGGTGGCAGTGCTCCCACGATGCAGGAGGCCAGGATGCTCGACGAGGCCGAACTCGCGGAGCGGGCGCGCAGGCGAGCGGAGAAGAACTGATGTTGCCCGCAATGATCGCCACCGACGTCGACGGCACGCTGCTCGACGCCGATGAACTCGTCACGCCGCGCACCAGGGCCGCGGTGCGCGCCGCCGTCGACGCCGGCACGCAGTTCGTGCTCGCGACGGGCCGCCCGCCCCGGTGGATCGCGCCCGTGGTCGACGCGCTGGGCTTTGCACCAATGGCGGTGTGCGCCAACGGCGCGGTGCTCTACGACCCGACGACCGACCGGATCCTGTCCGCCCGCACCCTGTCTCCGGAATTGCTCGCCGAACTGGCCGAGATGGCGCGGCGGGTAATCCCAGGCGCGGGCCTGGCCGTCGAGCGCGTTGGTCACAGTGCGCACGACACGGCGACACCGCAGTTCGTCAGCTCACCCGGATACGAGCACGCCTGGTTGAATCCGGACAACACCGAGGTCTCGGTCGAGGATCTGCTGAGCGCGCCCGCGGTCAAGCTGCTCATCCGCAAGGCCGGTGCGCGCAGCGCCGACATGGCGGCCGCGCTGGCGCAGCACATCGGCATCGAAGCCGACCTGACGTATTCGACGAACAACGGGCTCATCGAGGTGGTGCCAGTCGGCGTCAGCAAGGCGACGGGTGTCGAGGAGGTCGCGCGCCCGCTGGGCATCACCGCCGAGGACATCGTGGCGTTCGGCGACATGCCCAATGACGTGCCGATGCTGCGGTGGGCGGGGCTCGGCGTGGCGATGGGCAATGCCCATCCGGAGGCGATCGAGGCCGCCGACGAGGTCACCGCCCCCAACACCGATGACGGGTTGGCCCGGGTGCTGGAACGGTGGTGGCTCTAAGGGCGCCTAGCCCAGGTCGACGGGGGTGAACCGCTCCAGCTGCACCGGCATGCCCGGGTTGGCTGGTTTCGGAAGTTCCAGCGGCACACCGTCGATCACGCGGGTGACGGTGCCCTTCTCGCGGTCGAAGTTCAGCGTGCCGTGCTGGAAGTTCTGCACGATCCACTGGGGTTCCTGGATCTCGCCGCTGGTGGGCAGTCCCAGCGCGCCGCGCTCGAACCCCAGCGACGCCCACGCGTCGTAGATGGCGCCGGTGACCGGTTCCGCGCCGCTGTCCGGCGACCAGTACATCGCGCCCCTGGCGAAGTTGACGTACCGCACTGATCCCTCGCCGGACGCCTCCGGTGACGTCGGTGCGCCGAGCGCGCTCGCGTCGCCACCGATCGACGCCCACTTGGCGAAGATGGCGCCGCCGCGCAGGGTGTCGGCCAGATCTTGCGGTCCCGGAGGGGTGTTGAAGTGCGCGGCGATCTCGCGCAGCAGGGGCATCTCGGCGTACGCGGCATTGCCGGGGCATTCGGTGATGCCGACGTCGCGGTGCGCGAAGATGGCAGGCAGAGTCGCGACGACGCCCTGGCCGAAGCTGGTGAACGAGCCGCCAGCCGAGGTGAGGGTCACGCTGCCGAGCGGGTCGACGTGGTCGAGTCCGAGGCGCCAGCCCAGCAGTCGGCCGGTGGTGCGCAACTGAATCGGCGTCGGCGGCACGGTCTCGAAGTTGCCGATCATCGCGACGCCCCAGGTGTTCTGGTTGAAGCCGCCGGCGTGAGCGCCCTCTACCGGCCTGGTGATGCCGCCCGCACGGCCTTCGAAGACCTGGCCGTACTTGTCGACGAGCGCGTTGTAGCCGATGTCGCACCAGCCCAGCGTGCGGGTGTGATAGGCGTAGATCGACCGGACGATGCCCGCCGAGTCCTGCGGCGCGTACTCGTTGCTGCCCGCGGTGTGGTGCACGACGCCGGCGCGAACTCCGTTGTCGTACACGGTGTTTCCACACTTCAAGGCCTCGTCGGCGCCCCACTGGCCCCTGCTGATGATGTTGGGCGCCTCGCCTGGCGCGGGTAGGGCGGTGGGCGGTTCGAAGCCGCCGTCGACCGGTGATTGCGGCGGGCTGATCAGGACCGCGTTGAGGTTCTGTGCGAACGGCTGCTCGACGTTCGCGGGCACGTAGCCGAGTGCGGGTTTGGCGGCGCCTGCGGGCGCGGGTCCGGAGGGAGCGACGCCGGAGGGTCTGGTCACGGCGATCTGTACGGCCGTGGTGCGGCCGACGTAGATGGGATCGGTGCCGGAGCGCAAGGCGGGCCCGTCGCCCCCGCCGTCGACGGCACCGGTGGCGAACCACGGGCCCCAGGAGCCGTCGGCCTGCTTGGCGCGGACCCGCGCCGATGTGCCGGTCAGGTCTTCGGCGGTGAGCGCGACCAGGGAGAACGGCGTCTCTTGACGGACTTCGCGGATGGTCTCGCCGCCGCCGACGCCGGTGAGCGGTCGTTCGACGATCAGCGGGGTGCTTGCCAGCGTCCGATCGGCGTGGTTGCCGGGCAGCCCATCCACGGCCCACGGCAACATCACGACCGTTGCCGCCACCGCTGAGAACAGCAGCGACGGCAGGTTGCGGCGAAACAGCACGGCCTGATGTTACGTATGGGACAGCTGTTACCAGAGTTTCGACACGAATTCCGTAGCCACGAATCTTCGGCGTCAAACCTGCAACGGCACCGCAGAGCCAAGATCCGGCTTCTGCGGTGCCGTTTCGTTACAGGACCTAGGCGGGCGCAGGCGCTGCCGCAGCCGCGGCAGCAGGAGCAGCGGCCCCGGACTGAATGGCACCGGTGATCATCGGCATCACCATGCCCTTGAGCAGATCGATGGCCTGGCTGGCACCGAGCGTCTGCGCGGCGCTCGACAGATCGCCGAGCAAACCTCCGCTGCCGCCGCTGCCGGTGGCAGCGGGCATCCCGAGCGAGGGATCACCGAGGATCGGGTAGGAGCCGGCGCCGCCACCCAACGGGTCGAGCCCGATCGGGTCGGCGATCGGAATCTCGTTGACGCCGGGCAGGCCCGTGGTCGCGCTAGGTGTGGTCAGGCCCGGAAGTGAGCCGGCCGGGCTGGTCAACGCGGGGTTGGTCAGCGCCGGATTGGTCAGGCCCGGTGTGGTGAGGCCCGGCGTCGTCAGGCCCGGTGTCGTGAGACCCGGGGTCGTCAGTCCGGGTGTCGTCAACCCAGGCGTGGTGAGGCCGGGCGTCGTCAGACCCGGGGTGGTGAGACCTGGAGTCGTCAGTCCCGGTGTGGTCAGTGGCGGAGCCGTCAGACCCGGGGTCGTCAGCCCAGGACTGGTCAAACCGGGTGCGGTCAGGCCAGGGCTGGTCAGGCCGGGGCTGGTCAAGCCCGGTGACGTCAGCGTCGTCGGCGACGTCGGTGCGGAACCCGTCAGGATGCCCGTTGGCATCGGCGGCAGGTTGACCCCGAACTGCGAGAGGCCCTGCGACAGTGCGCCGAGCAGCTCATTGGGCAGATCGGTGACGAGGGCGGCCTGGACGAACTCGCGGTGTTGTGGTGCGGCGTTGGTACTCGTGGACGCGTCGGAAAGTGCGGCAACGGCTACTGGACTTGCGACGGCCAGGGCGGCGACTGCGCTCATGGCTGTCGAGAGCTTGCGTCGACGTCGGTTCGGCACGGAAGTCTCCTCAATCTGGACTACGTGTGTTTAGTGCTCGTGCGTGCGGTCTGCCGGTCGACGCAGCCCCTTGTGGAATCCGTCAATACCGACGTGGTCGATGGTACGGATGTGACTGGTGCTTCTAGAGTGACGATGCGGAATCGTGAGCGAATTGCGACCTGCCGCGGGGCGGTTGTCACATTGCGGCGGGCCGCCCGACGCATTCGGGCCCCAGCACCCGAGTCGGATACCCTTGCTGCCGATGACAGCTCCTTCAGCCGGCCCCTTTGACCTCTTCGTCGTCGGTTCCGGGTTCTTCGGTCTGACGATCGCCGAGCGCGTGGCGACACAGCTCAACAAGCGCGTCCTCGTCGTCGACCGCCGCCCGCACATCGGCGGCAACGCGTACTCCGAGGCGGAGCCGCAGACCGGCATCGAAGTG
This sequence comes from Mycobacterium sp. URHB0044, assembly GCF_000620625.1. Taxonomy (GTDB): domain Bacteria; phylum Actinomycetota; class Actinomycetes; order Mycobacteriales; family Mycobacteriaceae; genus Mycobacterium. Next base: position 85,351 of record NZ_JIAW01000014.1, read on the forward strand.
CACAAATACGGCGCCCACCTGTTCCACACGTCCAACAAGCGGGTGTGGGACTACGTCCGACAGTTCACCGAGTTCACCGGATACCAGCACCGCGTGTACGCGATGCACGACGGCCAGGCCTACCAGTTCCCGATGGGGTTGGGGTTGGTGTCGCAGTTCTTCGGCCGCTACTTCACCCCCGACGAAGCCAGGGCGCTGATCGCCGAGCAGGCCGCCGAGATCGACACCTCTGACGCGCAGAACCTCGAAGAGAAGGCCATCTCCCTGATTGGGCGGCCGCTGTACGAGGCATTCGTCAAGGGGTACACCGCCAAGCAGTGGCAGACCGACCCCAAGGAACTGCCCGCGGCGAACATCGCCCGGCTGCCGGTGCGCTACACGTTCGACAACCGGTACTTCAACGACACCTACGAGGGCCTGCCTGCGGACGGGTACACCGCGTGGCTGGAGAACATGGCCTCCGACGAGCGCATCGAGGTGCGGCTCGACACCGACTGGTTCGACGTGCGGGACGGGTTGCGCAAGACGAGCCCGTCGGCTCCGGTTGTTTATACCGGGCCGCTGGACCGCTACTTCGACTACGCCGAGGGACGGCTGGGCTGGCGCACGCTGGACTTCGAACTCGAAGTACTGCCCACCGGCGACTACCAGGGCACCCCGGTCATGAACTACAACGACCCCGATGTGCCCTACACGCGCATCCACGAGTTCCGGCACTTCCATCCGGAGCGGGCGTACCCGACGGACCAGACCGTGATCATGCGGGAGTTCTCCCGGTTCGCCGACGACGAGGACGAGCCCTACTATCCGATCAACACCGAAGCCGACCGGGCGTTGCTCGCGACGTACCGGGCCAGGGCCAGGGCGGAGACGGCGTCGGCCAAGGTGCTGTTCGGCGGTCGGCTCGGCACCTACCAGTACCTCGACATGCACATGGCGATCGCCAGTGCGCTGAACATGTACGACAACACCCTGGCGCCGCACCTCGTCGATGGTGCGCCGCTTGCCCAAGACGAAAGTGGCCCAGCATGAGCGACATTCCGTCCGGCGCGTTGAGCGCCGGGCAGACCCGCGCGGTCAGCTTGCTGTCGCGCGTCATCCTCCCGCGTCCCGGTGAACCGCTGGACGTCCGCAAGCTGTACATCGAGGAATCCGAAACCAACGCCCGGCGTGCGCATCCGCCGACCCGCACCAGCCTGGAGATCGGCGCGGAATCCGAGGTGTCGTTCGCGACGTACTTCAACGCGTTCCCGGCGAGCTACTGGCGACGCTGGTCGATCCTCGAGTCCGTGGTGCTGCGCGTCGAGCTCACCGGCACGGCCCGCGTCGATGTCTACCGCTCCAAGGCCACCGGCGCCAGGATCACGGTCGGGGGAGCACCGGTATCCAGCGGTGACACGACCGAACCCGCCTTTGTCGAGTTCGAGATCGGCCTCGACTCATTCGAAGACGGCGGCTGGATCTGGTTCGACATCACGACCGACACCAAGGTCACCGTGCACAGCGCGGGTTGGTACGCGCCCGTGTCGCCGCCAAGCCGGGCCAGCATCGCAGTGGGCATCCCGACGTTCAACCGGCCGTCGGACTGCGTCAACGCACTGGCCACCCTCACGTCGGATCCCTTGGTGGACGAGGTGATTGGCGCGGTCATCGTGTCGGACCAGGGCACCAAGAAGGCCGTCGACTACCCGGGCTTCGCGGAAGCCGCTGCCCCGCTTGGCAACCGGTTGACGATCCACAACCAGCCCAACCTCGGTGGGTCCGGCGGCTACAGCCGGGTGATGTACGAGGCGCTGAAGAACACCGACTGCGAACAGATCCTGTTCATGGACGACGACATCCGCATCGAGCCGGACTCGATCCTGCGGGCGTTGGCGATGAATCGCTTCGCCAAGTCGCCAACGCTCGTCGGCGGTCAGATGCTCAACCTGCAGGAGCCGTCGCACCTGCACGTCATGGGCGAGATCGTCGACCAAGAGAACTTCATGTGGACCAACGCGATCAACACGGAGTACGACCACAACTTCGCGAAGTATCCGCTCAACGACGAAGAGAATCCGAAAAGCAAGCTGCTGCACCGTCGCATCGACGTCGACTACAACGGCTGGTGGATGTGCATGATCCCGCGCCAGGTCGCCGAGGAGCTCGGTCAGCCCCTGCCGCTGTTCATCAAGTGGGACGACGCCGACTACGGCCTGCGCGCCGCCGAGCACGGATACGGCACCGTCACCCTGCCCGGCACCGCGATCTGGCACATGGCGTGGAGCGACAAGGACGACGCGATCGACTGGCAGGCCTACTTCCACCTCCGCAACCGGCTGGTGGTCGCGGCCATGCACTGGGACGGCCCGATCCGCGGACTGGTCGCCAGCCACATGAAGGCGACTATCAAACACCTTCTCTGCCTTGAATATTCGACCGTTGCCATCCAGAACAAGGCGATGGACGACTTCCTGGCCGGACCCGAGCACATCTTCTCGATCCTCGAGTCCGCGCTGCCCGACGTGCGGCGGATGCGTGAGGACTTCCCCGACGCAGTCGTACTGCCCAGCGCGACGGTGCTTCCGCCGCCGTCGGACAAGCGACGCAAGAAGGTGAAGATCCCGACCAACCCGCCTGCCATCGCGGTGCGCCTCGCGCGCGGTGTCAGCCACCAGTTGAAGCAGCACGACCCCGAGCATCATCGGCGTCCACAGATCAACGTGGCGACGCAGGACGCCCGTTGGTTCTCGCTGTGCGTCGTCGACGGCGTCACCGTCACCACCGCCGACGGTCGCGGCGTGGTGTACCGGCAGCGTGACCGCGCGAAGATGTTCGAACTGCTGCGCGAGTCGACGCGAAGGCAGCTGCGCCTGGCCCGCAAGTTCAATCGGATGCGCAAGGTCTACCGCGAAGCGCTGCCCGTGCTGACGAGCAAGCAGAAGTGGGAGACCGTCCTGCTTCCCGGGGCCTCACAGGCTTCGCGAAGATGAACCCTGCCGACACCGGGGCCCCGCGGGGTGAGGACGCAGTGCTGGTCGCCGTCCAGCAGGGGATCGCCGGTCGGCCAGGAGTGTTGAGCGGTGCCCGCGCCCTTTCGCACTTCGGCGAACACAGCGCAGGATGGGTGGCCATCTCGCTGCTGGGCGCGCTGCTGGTACCGCAGCGCAGGCGGGTGTGGTTGGCCGCCGGTGGCGGTGCGTTCCTGGCGCATGCGAGCGCGGTGGTGATCAAGCGGATCGTGAGGCGCGAGCGCCCGCACCATCCGGCGATCGCCGTGAACGTCGGCACGCCGAGCAGGTTGAGCTTCCCGTCCGCGCACGCCACCTCGACCACCGCCGCGTCCATCCTGCTGGCCCGCGCGACCGGACTGCCCCTGCCGTGGCTGCTCGTGCCGCCGATGGCGTTGTCCCGCTTGGTGCTTGGCGTGCACTACCCGACCGACGTCGTGACCGGTGTTGCGGTCGGTGCGGTCGTCGCGAAGGTCGTGGATGCCATCCGGGTCGAAGGAGACGGGAAGCGATGACTGAGGAAGCCGTGTCGGTGGCCGGTCCGCCGAAGAACCTGGCCACCGGCATCATCAAGGCATTGCGACCACGGCAGTGGGTGAAGAACCTGCTGGTCCTCGTCGCGCCGCTGTTCGCCCTCGGCGGCAACGTCGAGTACGACTACCGGCACGTGGTGATCAACGTCGGCATCGCCTTCGTCGCGTTCAGCTTCGCCGCCTCGTCGATCTATCTCATCAACGATGCTCGCGACGTCGCGGCTGACCGCGAGCACCCCACCAAGAGGTTCCGCCCGATCGCCGCCGGCGTGGTCCCCGTAGGACTGGCCTACGGGCTCGCCGCGGCGCTGGCCGTCACCGCGCTGGTCATCTCCTGGTTCACCACACCGAACCTGGCACTCGTGATCGCGATCTACATCGCGATTCAGCTGGCCTACTGCTTCGGGCTCAAACATCAAGCGGTGCTGGACATCTGCATCGTGTCGTCGGGCTTCCTGATCCGCGCCATCGCCGGCGGCGCGGCCGCGGACATCCCGCTGTCACAGTGGTTCCTGCTCGTCATGGCCTTCGGTTCACTGTTCATGGCAGCCGGAAAGCGTTACGCCGAGCTCCAACTCGCCGAGCGCACCGGTGCCAAGATCCGCAAGTCGCTGGAGAGTTACACCAGCACCTATCTGCGGTTCGTCTGGACGTTGTCGGCGACCGCCGTGGTGGTGTGTTACGGACTGTGGGCGTTCGAGCGCGACCGCATCACCGACGGGTCCTGGTTCGCCGTGTCGATGATCCCGTTCACCATCGCGATCCTGCGCTACGCCGTCGACGTCGACGGCGGCATGGCGGGTGAGCCCGAGGAGATCGTGCTGCGCGACCGCGTGCTGCAGCTGCTCGGCGTGGCGTTGATCGGAACCATTGGTGCCGCCGTCTACTTCAGCTGAGCGCATTCGTCTACGCCCGGCCGCGTGGCCGGCGTTCCCCTACGACGTCTCGGTCCGGATCAGCCTCTGGCTGAGCGTGCTGGTGACGGCAGGGTTGTTCGGCTGGGGCGCCTGGCAGCGCCGGTGGATCGCCGACGACGGTTTGATCGTGCTGCGCACCGTGCGAAACCTGCTGGCGGGCAACGGTCCGGTGTTCAACAAGGGCGAGCGGGTGGAGGCCAACACGTCCACGGTGTGGACGTACCTGGTCACCCTCGGCGGGTGGATCGGCGGCTCGACGCAACTCGAGTACGTCGTGCTGACACTGGCATTGACGCTCAGCGTGCTCGGCATCGTGTTCGCCATGCTCGGCACCGGCAGGCTGTACGCGCCGGGGCTGCGTGGGCGGCGGGCGCTGTTGCTGCCCGCAGGGGCGGTGGTCTACATCGCTATTCCGCCTGCCCGTGACTTCGCCACCTCCGGTCTCGAAAACGGTTTGGTACTGGCCTATCTCGGCCTGCTGTGGTGGATGATGGTGTGCTGGTCGCAGGCGCTGCGCCAACCCGTCGTCCCGGGTGGCGGGCCGGAGCAGAACGCGGTCAGCCGCGCCTTCGACGGATGGCTGGCCTTCGTCGCGGGCCTGAGCGTCCTGGTGCGACCCGAGCTGGCGCTGATCGGCGGGCTGGCGCTGGTGATGATGCTCGTCGCCGCGCGCGGCTGGCACCGGCGGCTGCTCATCGTGGTGGCCGGCGGTCTGCTGCCGGTGGTGTACCAGGTGTTCCGGATGGGTTACTACGGACTGCTGGTGCCCGGTACGGCCATCGCCAAGGACGCGACGGGTTCGAAGTGGGAACAGGGCTTCGCGTACCTGACCAACTTCAACAAGCCCTACATGCTGTGGGCGCCGGTGATGCTGCTCGCGGCGATCGGGTTGGTGCTGTTCGCGTCGAGGACGATGCCGTGGTGGACGCGCCACCAGATTCCGCGCGGCTACGGCAGGCTCGCGCGGACCGTCCAAAGTCCGCCTGCCGTCATCCTTTTCATGCTCTTCAGTGGTTTGGTGCAGGGCATCTACTGGGTCCGGCAGGGCGGCGACTTCATGCACGGCAGGGTGCTGCTGACCCCGCTCTTCTGCCTGCTGATGCCGGTCGCGGTCATACCCATCGTGTTGCCCGACGGCAGCAGGATCGGCCGGGCGACCGGCTACGCGCTGGCCGGCGCCACCAGCGTGATCTGGTTGGCCGTCACCGGCTGGTCGGTGTGGGCGGCGAATTCACCGGGGATGGGGGCGGACGCCACCCGGGTCACCTACACCGGGATCGTCGACGAGCGCCGCTTCTACGCGCAGGCGACCGGCCACGCGCATCCCCTCACTGCGGCAGACTATTTGGACTATCCGCGGATGCGCGCGGTGCTGACCGCCATCGACAACACACCCGACGGGGCATTGCTGCTGCCGTCCGGCAACTACGACCAGTGGGACGTCGTTCCTGCCATTCCTCCGCCGCCGCCACCGCCAGGTGCACCTCCGGTGAAGGACCAGATCGGGCCCCACACGGTGTTCTTCACCAACCTCGGCATGCTCGGCATGAACGTCGGACTCGACGTCAGGGTCGTCGACCAGATCGGCTTGGCCAACCCATTGGCCGCGCACACGGCGCGGCTCGAGGACGGCCGGATTGGTCACGACAAGAACCTGTTCCCGGACTGGGCCGTCGCCGAGGGGCCGTTCTTGAAGGAATATCCGTTCATCCCTTCGTATCTCGACGAGGACTGGATCGCCCAGGCGGAGGTCGCGCTGAAGTGCCCGGCAACCGACGCGATGCTCAACGCCGTGCGCGGTCCGATGGGCCCGCGCCGGTTCCTGTCGAACTTCCTGCACGCCGCGCAGTTGACCCAGTACCGCATCGACCGCGTACCGCTCTACGAGCTGGCCCGATGCGGTCTCCAGCCACCTCCTTCGAAGGGCGTTCCGTACACCGGGCTGCCCGCGACGGGGCCGTGAGCGACGTCTCGACGATTTGTCCGGTGCTCAGGTCTTCTGCTTTGGTTATGCCCTGGGTAACGGTTTCGCCATGTTGAGGCGATAAGCAGTCAGTTGACTCACCGCCTGCCACGACGCCGTGCGCCGGACACGAGAAATTGGATGGTCAGAGCAGTAGATGGGTAGGACTTTGCGTTTCGCCGCCGTGGGACGGGCGACCCGACGCCTGTCGGCGGGATTGGCCCTCGCATTGGCACTTCCCGCGTTGACGGTCCTCGGCGACGTCACCGGCGGCACCCCGAGCGCGGCGGCGTTCTCCCGCGAGGGTCTGCCCGTCGAGTACCTCGACGTCTACTCCGCGGCGATGGGCCGGATCGTCCACGTCCAGTACCAGCCCGCCTCTGGAGCCGCCCCCGGCGCGAGCCCGACCAAGGCCGTTTACCTGCTGGACGGCCTGCGCGCCCAGGACGACTTCAACGGCTGGGACATCAACACCGCCGCCTTCGAGTGGTTCTTCGACTCGGGCGTCGCGGTGGTGATGCCGGTCGGCGGGCAGTCCAGCTTCTACACCGACTGGTACTCGCCGTCGAGCTTCAACGACCAGCCCTATACATATAAGTGGGAAACCTTCCTCACGGCCGAGCTGCCGCAGTGGCTGGCCGCCAACAAGCACGTCTCACCCACCGGCAACGGGGTCGTCGGCCTGTCGATGGCCGGTGGTGCCGCGCTGACCCTCTCGGCGTATCACCCTGCTCAGTTCAGATATGCGGCGTCGCTGTCGGGCTTCCTGAATCCGTCCACGCTCTTCATGAAACAGGCCATCCGCGTCGCGATGCTGGATGCCGGTGGATACAACGTCGACGACATGTGGGGCCCACCGTGGGATCCCGCGTGGAAGCGCAACGATCCGGTCCAGCAGGTCGCCAGAATCGTCGGCAACGGCACGCGACTGTGGATTTACTGCGCCCCGGGCGGCGGCCCCATCGACGAGAACGTCGACCCAGGTCAGTCGTTCAACGCAAACAGCTTGGAATCACTGGCCATTGGCAGCAACAAACGATTTCAGGAGAAGTACGTCGCGGCAGGTGGCACCAACGCCACCTTCCAATTCCCACCCGCTGGGAACCATTCGTGGGCTTACTGGGGTGCGCAATTGCAAGCCCTCAAGCCCGACCTGATCGCCACCCTCAATGGCTGAGCGGCGACCAGGGATGTCACATCCACGACATGAGGGATCGCACACAGGTGTGGTTCACTACATGGGCACGCAGCAGGTCTGCCGTGCGGCATACGACAGATTGGATATGTAGAAGCATGAGTTTCGTTGGAAAGTTGGCGCGCCGTCTCGCGGTCGCGGCTGTAGCAACTGCCGCCCTGCCCGGACTGATCGGCGTCGTCGGCGGCTCGGCGACTGCTGGCGCGTTTTCCCGGCCCGGTTTGCCGGTCGAGTACCTTTCGGTGCCGTCCGCTGGCATGGGCCATGACATCAAGATCCAGTTCCAGAGCGGCGGCCCGAACTCTCCGGCCGTGTACCTGCTGGACGGCCTGCGTGCGCAGGATGACTTCAACGGCTGGGACATCAACACCCCGGCGTTCGAGTGGTACCTCAACTCCGGCCTTTCGGTCGTCATGCCGGTCGGCGGCCAGTCCAGCTTCTACAGCGACTGGTACAAGCCGGCGTGCGGCAAGGGCGGCGCCTGCCAGACCTACAAGTGGGAGACGTTCCTCACATCGGAGCTCCCCGCCTACCTGGCTGCGAACAACGGCGTCGACTCGAGTCGGACCGCCGCGGTTGGTCTGTCGATGGCCGGCTCCGCCGCGTTGACGCTCTCGATCTACCACCCGGGCCAGTTCCAGTACGCAGCATCGCTTTCGGGCTTCCTGAACCTGTCCGAGGGCTGGTGGCCCATGCTGGTCGGCATCTCGATGGGCGACGCGGGCGGCTTCAAGTCCGAGGACATGTGGGGCCCGTCGAGCGACCCGGCGTGGAAGCGCAACGACCCGATGGTCAACATGGCAACGCTGGTCAGCAACGGCACCCGCCTCTGGGTGTACTGCGGTGACGGCACCCCGTCGGATCTCGACGCGGGCACCAGCTCGGGCAACCTGTTCAACGCGAAGTTCCTCGAGGGCTTCACCCTGCGGACGAACAAGACCTTCCAGCAGAACTACATCGCCGCGGGCGGCAAGAACGCCGTGTTCAACTTCCCGCAGAACGGCACGCACAGCTGGGGCTACTGGGGCTCGCAGCTTCAGCAGATGAAGCCCGACATCCAGCGGGTGCTTGGCGCTACGCCGACGGCGTAACGACCAGAACGACTAAGGCGGCGGCGATCCCTTCGGGGGTCGCCGCCGTCGTTCGTTTCGCGCGCGGCCCGTCGCGGTGATGTGGTTCACTTCTTTGCGGCGGGGCAGCCAAACGACGTGAGGTGGCGTAGATGCGTGGGTTCTTGCGAGCGATCGTGACCGTGGTGCTGGCCGCGGGGCTGTGGTCGGCTTCGCCGGTCTCGGCGACGGCGGAAGGCGTCGAGTACCTGATGGTGCCCTCGGGCGCCATGGGACGCGACATCCCGGTGGCGTTCCAGGCCGGTGGACCGCACGCGGTGATCCTGCTCGACGCGTTCAACGCGGGTGACCCGGTGAGCAACTGGGTGACGGCGGGCAACGCGATGAACACCTTCGCGGGCAAGGGCGTCTCCGTTGCCGCCCCTGCCAGCGGCGCATGGAGCCTGTACACCAACTGGGAGCAGGACGGCGGTCGCCAGTGGGAGACCTTCCTGTCCAGCGAGCTGCCGGACTGGCTGGCGGCCAACAAGGGCCTCGCACCCGGCGGCCACGGCATCGTCGGCGCCGCGCAGGGCGGCACCGGCGCCTTGATGATGGCGGCGTTCCACCCCGACCGGTACCGCTACGCCGGGTCGATGTCGGGCTTCCTCACCCCGTCGCAGACCGCGTTGAACGGCGCCATCACGGCGGGCCTGGCGCAGTGGGGCGGGGTGGACACCCGCAACATGTGGGGTTTGCCACAACTCGGCCGCTGGAAGTGGCACGACCCCGACGTGCACGTGCAACTGCTCGCCGACAACAACACGCGGCTGTGGGTCTTCAGCCCCTCGACGCTGGAGTGCAGTGATCCCGCAGCGATGATCGGCTACTGCGATCAGGCGCAGGGCAGCAACCGAACCTTCTATCAGCACTACCGCGCAGTCGGCGGCCACAACGGCCACTTCGACTTCCCGACGGCCGGTAACCATGACTGGTCGAGCTGGGGTCCGCAGCTGGCCGCGCTGTCCGGCGACCTCGCTGCTGCGATCAAGTAGGCCGGCGCTGGCAAAGACCACGACGGTGCTGCGGCGACCAGCCGGTACCTTGGAGACGTGCGATACGAGGTAGGGCCGGCAGCCGGTCCGGCAAAGGGGCTGCCCCGTTACCGCACCCTAGGCACGGTCGCGTGTGCGGCGTTGCTGGTAAGCGGTTGCGGGATGAGCGACAGCATGCTCGCCACCATCGGGGTGGCGACATCGGAGACCGCTCCCGCGGGGTCCGGTGCGCAACCCATCGCGCAGCCGCCGGGACAGGGCGACGGTCCGGCCGAGGCCCTGCACGCGACGCCTCGCCAACGCGGCTACCTCGATGCGCTCACCGCTGCGGGCGTGCAACCGTCCAGCGAACTGCTGGCGCTGAGCATCGGCTCGTACGTGTGCCAGGCCAAGGCTGCGGAACAGAGCGACCAGGCGGTGTGGGACTTCGTGCTGCCGATGGTGCGCGGCGACGTCCGCGACGCCCACGGCAGCTCGCAGGCCCCACCGGTGGGTGAGGTCAACTCCGCCACCGCCGACTACATTCGCATCGCCACCGAACGACTCTGCTAGCAGGAGAACATGCCGACCACCCGACGCAAGCGTCACCGCATCCTCGCCCTGGCTGCCGCCGGGGCCGTCGCCGTGCTGGTGGCCGTCGTGGTCGCCGCGGTGGTGGTCTGGCTGCGGCAGCCCGAAACGCCGCCGTCCGCGGTGCCGCCCATCGCCAGTCCCCCGACGGCCGTCCCGCCGACCAGCGGGCAGCGCAAGCCGCGTCCGGAGTTCCAGAGTGCGGACTGCCCCGACGTCCAGTTGATGTCGATCCCCGGCACGTGGGAGTCCTCGCCGCAGCTCGACCCGCTGAATCCGACGCAGTTCCCGATTGCGCTGCTGCTCAACGTGACCAACCCGCTGCGTGACGCCTTCGACAGTGGTCGCCTCGCGCAGTTCACGGTTCCGTACACCGCGCAGTTCCACAATCCGTTCTCGGCGGACAAGCAGATGTCGTACAACGACAGCCGCGCCGAGGGCACCCGCGCCGCGATCGCCGAGCTGACGGCGATGAACGAGCGCTGCCCCCTGACCAGTTACGTGATCATCGGCTTCTCGCAGGGTGCGGTGATCGCCGGCGACATCGCCAGCGACATCGGCAATGGCCGCGGCCCCATCGACGAGGATCTGGTGCTCGGTGTGACGTTGATCGCCGACGGCCGCAGGCAGGACTCCGTCGGCCAGGACGTCGGCCCGAACCCGGACGGGCAGGGCGCCGAGATCACGCTGGCCGAGGTGCCCACCCTGTCGTCGCTCGGGCTTTCGATGACGGGACCGCGCCCCGGCGGATTCGGCACGCTGAATGACCGCACCAACGAGATCTGCGCGCGGGGCGACCTGATCTGCGCCGCACCGACATCGGCGTTCTCGATCATCAACCTGCCGAAGACGCTTGAGACGCTCAGTGGTGGCGCGGGCGCGCCGGTGCACGCGTTGTACAACACCCCGGAGTTCTGGAACCTGGACGGCAAGACCGCCCCGCAGTGGACGTTGTCGTGGGCGCAAGGCGTGATCGAGAACGCGCCTCACCCGAAACACGGTTGAGTAAAGATCCCGCCAAGGATTTGGCCTGTGCGGGGCGCTCACCTAACATTAAGAGAAACGTAAGAGTAGGGTTCGGCATCGGCCCGAGGGAACCCGATCAGACGCCGTGTGAGGCATCCAGAGAGTGTCTGACCAGTGATCCCGGGGCCGATGGCTACATCCCGGTACGATTCTCGGGGTTTGGCGTATGTGACGGCCGAACGACAGCGCGTCGGCCGGATACTCCGTGCGGAGCGAACCGTGACGATGTGCATTGACAGGAGAGTGAAATGGGATTCCACAATCCGTTCCTAAAGGACGGACTCCTCAGGTTTCCCGACAACGGCAGCGTGGTGCGCCACGTCGAGAAGTGGGCGAAGGTGCGCGGCGACAAGCTCGCCTACCGGTTCCTCGACTTCTCGATCGAGCGCGACGGTGTCGAGCGCGATCTGAACTGGGCGAACTTCAGCATCCGGAACAAGGCCGTCGCGGCCCGGTTGCAGCAGGTGACCGAGCCGAACGATCGGGTCGCGATCCTCTGCCCGCAGAACCTGGAGTACATGGTCGCCTTCTTCGGCGCGCTCTACTCCGGCCGCATCGCGGTGCCGTTGTTCGACCCGTCCGAGCCCGGGCACGTCGGCCGGCTGCACGCGGTGCTCGACGACTGCGAGCCGACGGCGATCCTGACCACCACCGACGCCGCCGAGGGCGTCCGCAAGTTCTTCCGCAGCCGCCCGGCCAACCAGCGCCCGCGTGTCATCGCCGTGGACGCCGTGCCCGACGAGGTCGGCGCCACGTGGCAACACGTCGACATCAGCACCGACACCATCGCCTACCTGCAGTACACCTCCGGCTCGACGCGCATCCCGACCGGCGTGCAGATCACTCACCTCAACCTGGCCACGAACGTCGTTCAGGTCATCGAGGCGCTCGACGGCGAGGAGGGCGACCGCGGGGTCTCCTGGTTGCCGTTCTTCCACGACATGGGTCTGATCACCGCACTGGTGGCGCCGATGATCGGCCACTATGTCACGTTCATGACGCCCGCGGCATTCGTGCGCAGGCCGGGCCGCTGGATCCGCGAGATGGCCCGCAAGCCCGGCGACATCGGTGGCGTCATCTCGGTGGCACCCAACTTCGCGTTCGATCACGCCGCCGCGCGTGGCCTCCCCAAGGACGGCGAACCGCCACTGGACCTGTCCAACGTCAAGGCGGTGCTCAACGGCAGCGAGCCGATCTCGGCCGCGACCGTGCGCCGGTTCAACGAGGCGTTCAACCCGTACGGTTTCAAGCCGGTGGCACTCAAGCCGTCCTACGGCCTCGCCGAGGCGACGCTGTTCGTCTCGACCACCCCGGCCAACGAGCCGCCGAAGATCATCTCGGTGGATCGCGACGAGCTGAACAACCACCGCTTCGTCGAGGTGCCCGACGATTCGCCGAAGGCCGTCGCTCAGGCGTCGGCTGGCAAGGTCGGCATCGCCGAGTGGGCCACCATCGTCGACGCCGAGTCGGCCAGCGAGCTGCCCGACGGGCAGATCGGCGAGATCTGGATCAGCGGCCAGAACATGGGCACCGGCTACTGGGGCAAGCCCGACGAAACCCGCGAGACGTTCCAGAACATCCTCAAGTCGCGGACCAATCCGTCCCACGCCGAAGGCGCGACGGACGACGCGACGTGGGTGCGCACCGGCGACTACGGCGCCTTCTACCAAGGCGACCTGTACATCACCGGGCGCGTCAAGGACCTGGTGATCATCGACGGCCGCAACCACTATCCGCAGGATCTGGAGTACTCCGCGCAGGAGGCCAGCCGTGCGCTGCGGACCGGGTTCGTCGCCGCGTTCTCGGTGCCGGCAAACCAGCTGCCCGACGAGGTGTTCGACAACGCCCACGCGGGCCTCAAGCGCGACCCTGACGACTCCAGCGAGCAGTTGGTAATCGTCGCCGAGCGTGCGCCAGGCGCACACAAGATGGACCTGACTCCGGTGGTGGACGACATCCGGGCGGCCATCGCCGTCCGGCACGGCGTGACCGTGCGCGACGTCCTGCTCACGCCTGCGGGGGCCATCCCACGCACGTCGAGCGGAAAGATCGGCCGGCGCGCATGCCGTTCGGCCTACCTCGATGGGTCGCTGCGCACCGGCAAGGTCGCCAACGCGTTCCCCGATCAAGCGGACTGACCGCGATCCAAGCCGCGCAGCGGCGAAAGTGAGCAGTGAAGATGACTGACGCCGAGAACGATTCGCCAGAGGCAGGCCAGAGCCAGCCACGCACCGACCTCACCGTGCCCGAGATGCGGGAGTGGCTGCGCAAGTGGATCGCCAATGCCACGGGGCAGTCGCCGGATTCGATCAACGAGTCCACGCCGATGGTCGAGCTCGGCTTGTCGTCGCGTGATGCGGTCGCAATGGCCAGCGACATCGAGGACCTCACCGGTGTGACGCTGACGGCCACCGTCGCGTTCCGGCATCCGACCATCGAGTCGCTTGCCACCGTGATCGTCGAGGGCGAGCCGGAACTCGAGGGCGGCGAATTCACCGAAGAGGACTGGTCGCGCACCAAGGACGTCGACGACATTGCGATCATCGGCATCGGCACCCGCTTTCCCGGTGACCTCAACACCCCCGACGAGATGTGGCAGGCCCTGCTCGAGGGTCGCGACGCCATCACCGACCTGCCGGAGGGCCGCTGGGAGGAGTTCCTCAACGAGCCGCGTCTCGCCGAGCGGGTCGCGCGGGCGCGTACCCGCGGCGGCTACCTGAGCGACATCAAGGGTTTCGACGCCGAGTTCTTCGCGCTGTCGAAGATGGAAGCCGACAACATCGATCCGCAGCAGCGGATGGCGCTCGAGCTGGCGTGGGAAGCGTTGGAGAACGCCCGCATCCCCGCCTCGGCCCTGCGCGGCAGCAGTGTCGGCGTGTACATCGGCAGTTCCGTCAACGACTACATGTTCATGTCGGTCGCCGACCCGACCACCGCACACCCCTACGCGATCACGGGCAACTCCAGCGCGGTCATCGCCAACCGGGTGTCGTACTTCTACGACTTCCGCGGGCCGTCGATGTCGATCGACACCGCGTGCTCGTCGTCGTTGGTCGCCGTGCACGAGGGCGTCAAGGCGCTGCGCGCAGGTGACGCCGACGTGGTGCTCGCCGGTGGCGTCAACGCACTCATCACTCCGTTGGTCACCATCGGGTTCGACGAGGTCGGTGGCGTTTTGGCGCCCGACGGCCGGATCAAGTCGTTCTCCAAGGACGCCGACGGTTACGCCCGCTCCGAGGGCGGCGGCATGGTGGTGCTCAAGCGCGTCGCCGACGCCCGGCGCGACGGTGACGACATCATCGCCGTCATCGCGGGCAGCGCGGTCAACCACGACGGCCGGTCCAACGGCCTGCTGGCGCCCAACCCGGACGCCCAGGCCGACGTGCTGCGCAAGGCCTACAAGGATGCAGGCATCGACCCGCGCAACGTCGACTACGTCGAAGCGCACGGCACGGGCACCATCCTCGGTGACCCGATCGAGGCCGATGCGCTGGGCCGGGTGATCGGCAAGGGCAGGCCCGCCGACAAGCCCGCACTGCTGGGCGCGGTGAAATCCAATGTGGGACACCTGGAGTCGGCCGCCGGTGCGGCGAGCCTGGCGAAGGTGGCGCTGTCGCTGCGCAACGACAAGCTGCCGCCGTCGATCAACTACACCGGGCCCAACCCCTACATCGACTTCGAGTCCATCCGGATCAAGGTCAACGACACGGTGAGCGACTGGCCGCGCTACAGCGGCCACGCCATCGCAGGCGTGTCCGGCTTCGGCTTCGGTGGCGCCAACGCCCACCTCGTCGTGCGCGAAGTGTTGCCTTCCGATCTCGTCGAGCCGGAACCCGAACCGGAGCAGGTCGCCGAGAAGCCGGCCGCGGCCGATGCCGACGCGGTGTACGTCGGCGGGGTCCGGATGGACGAGTACGGCGAATTCATCGACGACGACGAACCCGACCACGTGGCTGCCGCGGACGACTCGGAGCCGGAGCTGCCCGGTCTGACCGACGAGGCGCTGCGCCTGCTGGAGATTGCGCGCGAGGAGCTCGCGGCCGAAGAGGCCGAGAACTCGACCAAACCCCTTGTTCCGCTGGCTGTTTCGGGATTCCTTACCTCCCGCAAGCGCTCCACGGCTGCCGAGCTCGCCGACTGGATGGAAAGCCAGGAGGGTCAGGCGGCGTCGCTGGAGTCGATCGGCCGGTCGCTGTCGAGGCGCAACCACGGCCGCTCCCGCGCGGTGGTGCTGGCCCACGACCACGACGAGGCGATCAAGGGTCTGCGGGCGCTGGCCGAGGGCAAGCAGAGCCCGCTGGTGCTGTCCGCCGACGGCCCGGTCAGCAACGGACCGGTGTGGGTGTTGGCCGGATTCGGTGCGCAGCACCGCAAGATGGGCAAGAGCCTGTACCTGCGCGACGAGATCTTCGCCGAGTGGATCAACAAGGTCGACGCCCTGGTTCAGGACGAGCTCGGCTACTCGGTGGTCGAGCTGATCCTCGACGATTCGAAGGACTACGGCATCGAGACCACGCAGGTCACGATCTTCGCCATCCAGGTCGCGCTCGGCGAACTGCTCAAGGCGCACGGCGCGAAACCCGCTGCGGTGGTTGGCCAGTCGCTCGGTGAGGCGGCGGCCGCGTACTTCGCCGGTGGCCTCTCGCTGGCCGACGCCACCCGCACCATCTGCTCGCGCTCGCACCTGATGGGCGAGGGCGAGGCCATGCTGTTCGGCGAGTACATCCGGCTGATGGCGCTCGTCGAGTACTCCGCCGACGAGATCAAGACGGTCTTCTCGGACTTCCCCGATCTCGAGGTGTGCGTGTATGCCGCCCCGAACCAGACGGTGATCGGCGGCCCGCCCGAGCAGGTCGACGCGATCATCGCCCGCGCGGAATCCGAGGGGAAGTTCGCCCGCAAGTTCCAGACCAAGGGCGCCAGTCACACCCAGCAGATGGATCCGCTGCTCGGTGAACTGGCCGCCGAGCTGCAGGGCATCGAGCCGCAGCCGCTGAAGATCGCCTACTTCTCCACCGTCCACGAGGGTGGCTTCATCCGGCCCGGTGGTGAGCCGATCCACGACGTCGACTACTGGAAGAAGGGCCTGCGGCACAGCGTGTACTTCACGCACGGCATCCGCAACGCCGTCGACAACGGCCACACCACCTTCCTCGAGTTGGCGCCAAACCCCGTGGCGCTCATGCAGGTTGGCCTGACCACGGCCGCTGCCGGCCTGCATGACGCGCAGCTCGTCGCCACGCTGGCGCGCAAGCAGGACGAAGTCGACTCGATGGCCAACGCCATGGCTCAGCTGTTCGTGCACGGTCACGACCTCGACTTCCGCACCCTGTTCACCAGGGGCGACTACGCGGCCATCCCGCCGACCCGCTTCCGGCGCAAGCCGCACTGGCTCGACGTGCGGTTCTCCGGTGACGGTTCCTCGCTCATCCCCGGTTCGCACGTCGCGATGCCCGACGGAAAGCACGTGTGGGAGTACGCACCGCGCGGCGCGACCGACCTCGCGGCGTTGGTGAAAGCCGCTGCCACGCAGGTCATTCCGGACGCCAAGCTCACGGCCTTCGAGCAGCGCGCCGTTCCGGCCGACGATTCCCGCCTGGTGACCACGCTGGCCCGCCACCCCGGCGGCGCGACGGTGCAGGTGCACGCCCGCATCGACGAGTCCTTCACGTTGGTGTACGACGCCATCGTCACCCGCGCCGGGCAAGCGACTGCACTGCCGACGGCCGTCGGTGCCGGTGCGGCCGTGACCCAGGCGGCGCCGGTCGAGCTGGCTCCCGTCGAGGAGGAGGACGACGCGGCCATCCTGAGTGACAACCTCACTGCCGGTGCGGGTCTCGCGGCCGGCTTCGCGAAGTGGTCACCCGATTCCGGCGAAACGATCGCGCAGCGACTCGGCGCCATCGTCGGCGGGGCCATGGGCTACGAGCCCGAGGACCTGCCGTGGGAGGTGCCGCTGATCGAGCTCGGCCTGGACTCGCTGATGGCGGTGCGGATCAAGAACCGCGTCGAGTACGACTTCGACCTGCCGCCCATCCAGCTGACCGCCGTTCGCGATGCGAACCTGTACGCCGTCGAGAAGCTGATCGCGTACGCCATCGAGCACCGCGACGAGGTGCAGGAGCTGGCCGAGGTCCAGAAGACGCAGACCGACGAGGAGATCGCCGCGGCCCAGGCCGAGCTGATGGGCGGTGCCACCACGGTGGCCGAGCTCGAGGAGCGGCTCGCCGAGAAGATGGCGGAAGCGGCCCCCGAGTCGTCCACTGAGGCACCCGCCGCGGATCTCGAGATCCCGCCGCCGCCTACCGATCCCAGCGGACCGCCGCAGGCTGAGCCAGCGAAGCCGAGCGCGACGGCGGCTGCCGCCGCGGCCAAGGTGCTCACCCAGGAGGCCGTCACCGAGGCGCTCGGCGCCGACGTCCCCCCGCGTGATGCGGCCGAGCGCGTCACCTTCGCCACCTGGGCGATCGTGACCGGCAAGTCGCCCGGCGGCATCTTCAACCCGCTGCCGTCCATCGACGACGATGCGGCGCAGAAGATGGCGCAGCGGCTGTCCGAGCGCGCCGAGGGCACCATCACCGTCGAGAACGTGACATCGGCCAAGACCATCGAGGAACTGGCCACCCACGTCCGCAACCAGCTCGAGGACGGCGTGGTGGACGGGTTCGTGCGCACCCTGCGTGCGGCGCCCGAGGGCTCGAATCCTGTGCCGCTGTTCGTGTTCCATCCGGCGGGCGGGTCCACGGTGGTTTACGAGCCGCTGATCAAGCGGCTGCCCGCAGACGTCCCGGTGTACGGCATCGAGCGGGTCGAGGGCGCCATCGAGGAGCGGGCCGCCGAATACGTGCCCAAACTGCTGGAACTGCACGACGGTCCATTCGTGCTGGTTGGCTGGTCACTCGGTGGTGCGCTGGCCTACGCCTGCGCGATCGGTCTCAAGCGTGCCGGCGCCGATGTGCGGTTCGTCGGTCTCATCGACCTCGCGCTGCCCGGCGAGCCGATCGATCAGTCGAAGGAGGGGATGCGGGCCCGCTGGGACCGCTACGCCCTGTTCGCCCAGCGCACCTTCAACGTCGACATTCCCGAGATCCCCTATGAGGAACTGGAGAAGCTCGACGACGAGGGCCAGGTGAAGTTCGTGCTGGACGCCGTCGCGCAGAGCGGCGTGCAGGTCCCGGGCGGGATCATCGAGCACCAGCGCACCTCGTACCTGGACCAGCGGGCGCTGGCCACCATCGAGGTCCAGCCGTACGACGGGCACGTCACGCTGTATCTGGCCGACCGGTACCACGATGACGCCATCGTCTTCGAGCCGGCGTACGCCACCCGCAAGCCCGACGGCGGTTGGGGCGAATTCGTCTCCGACCTCGAGGTGGTGCACATCGGGGGCGAGCACATCCAGGCCATCGACGAGCCGTACATTGCGAAGGTCGGCGCCCACATGAGCGAGGCAATCACCCGCATCGAAGCGGAAACGGACGAGAAGGTTAAGTAGGCGACGTGACGGCAACCGAGTCTCCCACCACGCAGCACGCGGCCACCACGGCAGAGAAGCTGGCCGACCTTCGCGCGAAGCTCGAACTGGCCAAGGATCCCGGCGACGAGAAGGCCAAGGCCCGGCGCGACAAGAAGGGCATCCCGTCCGCGCGGGCCCGTATCCACGCGCTGCTCGATCCCGGCAGCTTCCTGGAGATCGGCGCGCTGGCCAGGACTCCCGGCGACCCCAACGCGTTCTACGGCGACGGTGTGGTTACCGGGCACGGCACCATCAACGGCCGTCCGGTCGGCGTCTTCAGCCACGACCAGACGGTGTTCCAGGGCTCGGTCGGTGAGATGTTCGGCCGCAAGGTCGCCAAGCTCATGGAGTGGGTGGCCATGGCCGCCTGCCCGATCATCGGCATCAACGACTCGGCCGGTGCCCGCATCCAGGACACCGCGACGTCGCTGGCCTGGTATGCCGAACTCGGCCGCCGCCACGAGATGCTGCGCGGCCTGGTCCCCGAGATCTCGTTGATCTTCGGCAAATGTGCAGGCGGAGCGGTCTATTCGCCGATCCAGACCGACCTGGTGGTTGCGGTCCGCGATCAGGGTTACATGTTCATCACCGGTCCCGACGTCATCAAGGACGTCACCGGCGAGGACGTCACCTTCGATGAGTTGGGCGGCGCCGACGTGCAGGCGCAGCGCGGCAACATCCACAAGGTCGTCGAATCCGAGGACGCGGCATACCAGTACGTGCGCGACTACCTGAACTTCCTGCCCTCCAACCACTTCGACGACGCACCGATCGTCAACCCCGGCCTCGAACCACAGATCACGGCGTCCGACCTGGAACTCGACACGATCGTGCCGGACAGCGACAACATGGCCTACGACATGCACGAGGTCCTGTTGCGGATCTTCGACGACGGCGACGTCTTCGAAATCGCCGACCAGCGCAGCCCGTCGATGATCACCGCGTTCGCCAGGGTGGACGGCCGCTCGGTCGGGGTCATCGCCAACCAGCCGATGCACATGTCCGGCGCGGTGGGCAACGAGGCCTCCGACAAGGCGGCCGGCTTCATCCGGTTCTGCGACTCCTTCAATCTGCCACTCGTTTTCGTCGTCGACACCCCGGGCGCCATGCCGGGAGTCGAGGAGGAGAAGGGCGGCATCATCAAGCGTGGTGGCCGGTTCTTCAACGCCATCGTGGAAGCCGACGTGCCGAAGGTGACCATCATCGTGCGCAAGGCCTACGGCGGCGGATACGCCGTGATGGGCTCCAAGCAGTTGTCCGCGGACCTCAACTTCGCCTGGCCCACCGCGCGCATCGCGGTGATCGGCGCCGAGGGCGCAGCGCAGCTGCTGGTGAAGCGGTTCCCGGATCCCACGTCCCCCGAGGTGCAGAAGATCCGTACTGACTTCATCGAGGGCTACAACCTCAACCTGGCCACGCCGTGGATCGCCGCCGAGCGCGGCTACATCGACGGGGTCATCGAGCCGCACGAGACGCGGCTGCTGATCCGCAAGTCGCTTCATCTGTTGCGGGACAAGCAGAATTTCCCGAAGGTGCTGCGCAAGCACGGCCTGACGCCGCTGTAATCCCGGTATCCCGATTCGACGGGAAACCTGGGCCGAAGTGGGGTTGAATTTGCACTTGTGTCAAACCACTTCACCGGCCTGAGCCTCGGACCCCCGCTCGGCGATCAACGCCTCGACCTCTGCGACCTGTACGCCTTCCAGTCGCCTGCCGATGCAGGCAAGACCGTGCTGATCCTGAACGCCAATCCACAGGCCGATGCGCTGCATCCCGACGCGATCTACCGCCTGGCGATCGACAACGACGGCGACCTGAAGAACGACATCGCGTTCAGCTTCGTGTTCTCCGAGCCGCGCGACGGACGGCAGACGGTCGACGTGTACCTCGCGAAGAACGACGAGGCCGAGGAGCCCGAAGCCGTCGGGTCCAAGATCTTCGACGGCGTCGAGGTGTCGTTCGGCAAGACGCCGAACATCTACGAGTCCGGCAGTTTCAAATTCTTCGCCGGGGCGCGCAGCGACGCGTTCTTCTTCGACTTCGACGGCATCAAGAACCTCTTCGACACGTCCGGAAAGCGCAACTTCACCGATCTGCACCTCGGGTCGGAATCCCCATGGACGGGCCAGGATTCGAACACCGAAGCCAACGTGTTCTCGATGGTCCTGGAGATGCCGACGAGCGCTCTCGGCGCCGATCCCGACATCCGCGTCTGGGGCCGCTGCAGCGTCCGCAAGGATGGTGAACTGCTCCACGTCGACCGGGCGGGCCACCCGTCGGTGAGCAGCTTCTTCAACACCGACGACACCAAGGAGGAGTACAACGCCTCCGAACCGGTCCGCGACCGTGAGCGGTGGATCGGGATGTTCATCCACCTGATGGGCCACACCGGCAACTACACCCGCGAGGAGGCCATCGCGGCCATCGACGAGGAGGGCACGCTGCCGGACATGCTCACCTACGACCCGTCGAAACCCGCGAAGTACCCGAACGGCCGGGTCTTCACCGACGACGTGATCGACTACCGGCTGG
Source organism: Mycobacterium sp. URHB0044 (assembly GCF_000620625.1). Lineage (GTDB taxonomy): Bacteria > Actinomycetota > Actinomycetes > Mycobacteriales > Mycobacteriaceae > Mycobacterium. The sequence goes on from NZ_JIAW01000014.1 coordinate 106,697, forward strand.
CGTTCCTCACCAAGGGCGAGTGCCCGCCGACGGGGCTGAGCCCGCACACCGACACGCTCGCGGAGTTCCCGTACCTCGGGACACCGCACTAGGCGCCTAGATCGCAGGCAGTTCCAGCCAGTCGTCGACCTCGAAGCGGTCACCGCGGGCCACGATCGTCGCACCGCCGTGTCCCGGGTAGTGCGCCGGAATCACGGCCGCCCTGGCCCGCGCCGCCTCGGTGAACACGCGCTTGCGCGTGACCGCGGCCTCGGCCGGATCGACGTCGAACGCACACGGATCGGCGGGCCGTGGGATCTGGATGGGGCAGTGGGTGAGGTCGCCGACGAACACGGCGGGCTTGCCGGCGTGCAGCCACAACACCGACGACCCGGGGGTGTGGCCCGGTGCGGGTCGCAGCCGCAGCGACTCACTGATCTGGAGATCTTTCGCCCAGAGCTCGGTCTGAGCCTCGACGGGAATGATGCTGTCCTCGAACAGGATTCGCCGCGTCTCGTCGATACCCGCGCCATCGGTTCCGAAGTACCGGTAGTCCGCTTCCGGCATCAGGTAGCGCGCGTTCGGGAACGTGGGCACCCATTCGTCGTGAACCCGCTGAGTGTTCCACCCCACGTGGTCGGTGTGCAGGTGGGAGTTGACCACGACGTCGACGTCGGCGGGGTCGATGCCCCCGGCCTCGAGCGCACCCAGGTAGTCGGTGTTCAGGTGATCCAGCGGCGGCATCTGGGGGCGGTCGCGGTCGTTGCCCACCCCGGTGTCGACCACCACGGTCAGGCCGTCGACCTCGATGACCCACGTCTGCATCGCGGTCTTCCAGAGGTCGGCCTCACGATTCCAGAACGCAGGCTCCAGCAGGTCGGCGTTGTCCGGCCAGGCATCGGCCGGGGTGTCGGCGAACAGCGACGTGCGCATCTCGACCCGGGTCTCCACGACGCGGGTGACGACGGCGTTGCCCAGCCGGACGCGGTCGGTCACGGCTTGATCCGGATCCGCCCCGGCTTCCACAGTCCGCTTCGGGTGGCGGTGCCGAGTTCGATCTGGGCGGGCTGGGCGTCGACGACGGTGTCGAACTTGCGCAGCGAGCCCCAGTCTCGGCCCCAGTCGTGCGACAGGTACGTCGCCATCACGTGTGCGCGCAGCAGCAGGTCGGTGATGCCGAGCAGGCCGCCGTTGAGGCCGTCCTCCCAGCTGTCAGTGTCCAGCTTCTTGGCGTTGTAGTCGGGCGTGATGCGGAACTTCGGCACCTCGGTGACGCCGTTGGCGTGCAGCATCGGCTGCTGGCACGGGAAGGCAAGGCCGACTGCCCAGTCCAGCAGCACCGGCTGCTCCGACCCGACGTACTCCTGCACCGACCGCAGCTCCGGCACCCGTGGAGGTGTCACGGCGATCCAGTCACCGGGGGTGAGCGACAGGTCCTCGGCGATCACGCGGACGGCGGTGGCGTCGGCGGGAATCTCGGAGCGGGCGAAGCGCAGGTTGCGCCACGACGGAATGGGCCCGAGGTCGTAGGGCTCCACCCGGCCCGCGGGCACGGGCACACCGTCCGGTCCGGGCCGCGAGTACTCCAGCACGACGGTCTGGCCCTCGGTGTGGCCGTTGAACACGCTGTTGCCGGTGATGCTGCCCGCCGCGGTGACGACGACCAACGGGTGTGCGTCGTCGGGCGCGGGCAGTTGGTACCACGCCGACGCGAGGCGGCTCTGCTGTTGTGCGCCTTGGACATACGTGCCGGCCAGTGGCACTCGCTTGGGATCCAGGCCGTAGGGCAGCGGCACGGTCGAGCCGTTCACACCCGGCGAGGTGAGCTTGACCGGCGCGTCCCAGTCGTAGTCGGTGCCCGGCGCGGGATTGGTCAGCCGGATCGCCTCGGCGACGATGTGTTCGGGCACGCCGTCGGGCGTGAAGCCGACCGGACTCGCGCCGCCCAGCGGCCCGAGCGGACCGTAATTGCCGGGCATGGGAGTCAGGAAGCCGTCGTTGGCGTCGGGTTCGACGAGCACGTCGTCGGCTAGCCCGCAGCGGCCCGCCAGCGCGCGCAGGTTGGAGGAGGCGTTGGAGTAGGTCGGGTACTGCCGCACCACGCCTGCCAGCATCGAGGCGACGAAGATCACCACCATGAGTCCTGCGGTGATCGGGATCGGCGCCGCGGTGACGATCCGCGCCAGTCGACTCTCGGGTCGGTCCCGCGGCGCGAAGTGCAGCCAGAACGCCCACAGTGCGGCGACGACGAACAGCGCAAAGAAGATCGTGCTGACGGTGGCCCCGTCGATCTTCGGCTTCGCGTTGTTGAACGGCACGCCGTAACTCGACACATACCACCAGCCGTTGGTGGTGGCGAAGCACAGCGCCAGCAGGAACAGCACGCCGGCCGTGAACGCCATCCGGTTGCGCGCCGAGCGCAGCACCACTCGCGATACCAGCACGGTGGCCAACGCGGCCATGGCCGCACCGACCGCGGCGAACAGGCCGAAGTGATGCACCCACTTGGTGGGGGTGAACATCAGGAAGAAGATCGTGCCGAAGATGACGCCCATCAGTCGCCACGCGGGCCCGCGCGCCACGCCGGGAACTCGCTTGCGCCGCAACATGATGAACAGCGAGGCGAACAGGCTCAGCGCGGTGATCATGAACCCGAACCGGCGCGACAGCGAGCCGTCGACGGTCGGCAGGATCAGGTAGTAGTAACGCAGGTTCTCGGTGTACCAGGGCTGACTCGGACCGATGTCGGTGCGAATCCTGGTGGCCTCCAACACCGTTGCCAACGTCTGGTCGGCGAACACCACGGCGAGGATCACGAAGGCGGCGGCCAGCAGTGGCAGCACCAGCGGCCAGGTGCCGACGATGCGGTGGCGGCGCACCAGGATGCGCAGCAGCGGGCGGCCACCGGCCAATAGCGCGGCGACCGCGATCAGGCCGGTCGGCTGAATGCCCAGTGTGAAGGCGGCGGTGGTGATCGCCAACGCCGCAGGGGTGAGCCGCCCGCTGATGATCGCCCGCTCGATGAGGACGTAGGTGATGAGCGCGCCGGTCGCGATCTGCCCCTCGGGCCGAAGACCGTTGTTGAACGGCATCCACGCGGCAAGCAGAACCAGGCCTGCCGCCCACATGGCGGCGCGGCTCGTCGACACCGCGGGACCCAAGCGGGGCAGCACTTCTCGGGACAGCAGCAGCCAGCAGACCAGTGCGCACACCAGGTCGGGCAGTCGGATCCAGATGCTGGCGTCGCTGACGTGGGTCATCAGTGCCAGCAGGTTGTAGTACCAGCCGAAGGGGTCCTCTGGACTACCGAACCACCGGAAGTAGTTCGACATGTAGCCGGCGTGATCGGCCACCCGGGCCATGCCGAGGATGTAGCCGTCGTCAGATGAGTTGGCACCCATCACGTGCCAGACCAGGAAGCCGCCGACCACCACGCCGTCGACGGCGGTGAACGTCCGCCAGCGCGACGGGATGATCCGTTGCATCCGCCTGCCGTCGAGCTGGTCGAGGCGCCACAGCGCGACCAGCGCGACGATGGTCGCGAGGACGGCCAGCACCATCGCGGTCAGCTTCAGCGCGGTCGGCTTGGTGGTGTAGCGGGTGTCGATGGTCGCCGACAGCGAAAGTCCTTGCGGTGCCGCACCCGTCAGGTCGGTGAACACGCCCACGACGGACGGTCGCAGGTTCGGGTCGGCGAAGCCGCTTCTCAGCGGCTGCCCGGCGGACTCAGTCCCCGGCAGAAACGTCAGGCCCACGAACGTCGCGAACGTGCCCGCCTCCGACGACGTGATCTCAATGCGCTGGCAGTCGGGGGACGCCACCCGCTCCCGCGGGACGCTGGAGATCACCACGTTGCGGTCGGTGACGTCGACGCGCGTGCGGCTGACGTTGACGTACAGCGCATTTAGCGCGGCCTGCTTGCCCTCGGCAGGCGCCGTGCCGAGCACCAGGCCGCCCTCGAGCGGCATGGACCGGATCACGTCGCACGGCACCGTCACCGACATCGTGACGGGCGTGAACGTGATCAGCGGCGCGGTAACGCTGTTCATCTGCCCGCCCTGCGGCCAGTTCAGCGTCGCGGTGGTCTGCACGACCGGCAGCAACGGTGTGAGCACCGCGCAGACGAAGCCGATCAGGCCGGCGATCATCGCGACCCAGCGGGCAGTCCTGACGTCTTGTTTCATGGCAGCGCCCTGATCGGGCCGGGGCGGCTCCAGCCGAACACCCGCATCGAGCCCTGGTCGATGACGGCGTTGGGCGCCCGCCGCTCCGGCACCACGCGCTCGTAGCGTTCGATCGAGCCCCAGTCGCGGTAGGGGTCGTCGCGCAGGTAGGTCGGGATCGACGTGGTGCGCAGCAGCGCCTGGATGAACAGGAACGGGCCGCCGTCCTCAGCCGACTGCCACATGTTCGACGAGATCACCACCTGTTTGAAGTTCGGAAGGATCCGGTAGTCCGGGAGTTCGGCGACGCCGAGGTGCTCGGTGAACTGCCGCTGGCACGGGAAGTTCGCGGTGGTGGCGATGTCCATCAGCACGGGTGTCTGCGAACCGAGCAGCTGCTGCGCGGTCTCCGTGACGGGCACGCGCGGCGGGGTGAACGCGAACCACTGGTCGGTGGACAGGTTCGGGTCGTCGGCGACGATGCGCGCCACGTTCGCCTCGGGCGGGGCCCAGGCCAGCGGGAAGCGCAGGTTGCGCCAGGCGTTGCCCGGCGTGATGTCGATCGGCTGCACCTGGCCCAGCGCCTGGAACGTGCCGTCGGGCCTGCTGACGCCCCACTGCAGTTTCAGCGACTGGCCGTAGTGGAAGCTGCCGTCCTCCTCGTAGGACCAGATGGCGCCCGCGGCGGCGACGGTGACGAGCGGGCGGTCCGGTGTGCGCGGCGGCAGTTGGTACCACGCCGAGGTGGCCTTGGCAGCGACCCGGTTCTCGTCGTGACTGCCCATCACCGGGGTGCGCGCCGGGTCGAGCCCGAACGGCAGGAACACCCGGGAGCCGTTCACACCGACCGGGCCGTAACCGCCGCCGGTGCCCGCGGCGAAGCCGATGCCGACGTTCGGCTTGTTGGGGGAACCGTCGGAGTTGACGGTGCCGGGGTTGGCGACGACGGGCTCGGGCGGCTCCAGCGTGTCGGCGACCCCGTTGGGGGTGAAGCCCGTCGGGTCGAGTCCGCCGAGCGGTCCGTCCGGACCGAAGCGTTGCCCGGGGACGGGTTGCAGCATCCCGGCGTTGGTGTCGGGCTCGACGAGCACGTCGTCGGCCATGGCGCAGCTGTCCTTCGAGAGCCCGGACACGATGGCGTCGGCGTTGGCCTTCGCGGTGGTGTACGCGGGATAGCGGCCCACCGCGCCCTTGGCCATCGACCCGACCTCGAGCAGCACCATGAGCGTCGCCACCACCAGCAGCGGGGTGGACGCCAGCACGCGGTTGCGCCGGGTGTTGGCCACCTCGGTGTGTCCGGTGTAGTCCATCCGGAAGTGCAGCCAGCCGGCCAGCACGCCGCTGATGACGGCCAGCGCCAGGAACATGTTGGTCACCGGCTGGCCCGCGATCACCGGTTGCTTGTCGAACCACGGCACCCCGTAGTTGCCGACGTAGAAGTAGGCATTGAGCCCCGACGTCGCCCACGCCAGCGCGAACAGCAGCGCGGTGACGTACAGCGCCAGATTGCGTCGGCTGTGCAGGCCCACCCGGGAGAACGTGAACGCCGTGACGGCGCCGAGGGCGCCGCCGATGCCCGCGAACACACCGAACTGCACGGCCCACTTCGTCGGCGTGAACGTCAGCAGCAGCAGACCGACGGCAGTGGCGCCGATCAGCCGCCACACCGGGCCGGTGGCCATGCCGGGCAGGCCGCCCCGGCGCAGCAGCACGGCCAGCATGCCGAACAGGCACAGCAGCAGGATCAGCACCGAGAACCGCCGGGACAGCGATCCGTCCACGCTGTCCTCGACCGTGAGGAAGTAGTAGCGCAGGAAGTCCTGATACCAGGGGATGGTGGGGCCGACGGAGTACTTGATCCTGGCCGCCTCGGCGACGGTGGCGAGGGTCTGGTCGCGGAACACGATCACGAAGATCAGCGCGGCGGACGCTGCGAGCGCGGCGATTGCGGAGAGCAGGCCATCGGTGCCGCGGCGGCGCTGAACGATGCTTGCGACGGCTCGCGCGCCGACCAGCAGCGGGGCCAGCGCGATCAGGCCCTGCGGCGCGAGCGTCACGGTGAACGCCGCGACGACGACGGCCGCGCAGGCCGGCCACAGCCTGCGGGTGCCGATCGCGTACTCCATCAGTGCCCAGGTGAGCAGGGCGCCGAACGCGATCAGCGGTTCGGGTCGCAGGCCGTTGTTGAACGGCAACCAGCTGGCCAGGAACACGGCACCCGCGGTCCAGACCGCGATCCGGTTCACCGCCAGCCGTCGGCCGAGGCGTGGGATGACCCAGCGGGACAGCAGCAGCCAGGTCGCGATGCCTGCCAGCAGGGCGGGTAGCCGCATCCACACGCCTGCCGTGCTGATTGCGGCGAGGTGGGCGAGCACCGACTGGTACCAGTCGAACGGGGCCTCGGCGGCGCCGAAGTAGCGGTAGTAGTTCCCGATGTAGCCTGCGTCGGCGGATGCCCGCGCGATGGCCAGGTTGTAGCCGTCGTCGGACGAGATCGCCCCGATGACGTGCCACAGCACCAGGGTGCCGACGACGACGGCGTCGGCCAGCCACGTGGCCAGCCCGACCCGCCATAACCTTCGCCACGCACGCGGCACCCGCCTGCCCGATCGGGCGTCCAGCATCGCCAGCGCCACGACCGACGCCAGCGTGGCCAGCACGCCGAGTGCCATCAGCACCGTCTTGAGCACGGTCGGGGCGGTGATGAAGCGGGTGTCCACGTCGATGCGTGCGCTCAAGCCGGGTTGCGCAGCCACCTTCAGCTCGGTGAACACGCCGACCACTTGAGGCTTCTTCTCGATCGGCACGGTGCCCGAAGCGCCGGGGATGCCGACGAAGTCAGCGCCGACGCTGCCGGCGTTGGCCCACAGGTGCAGCGTGCTGCACGCGCCGGACTCGACCGCAGGCCGAGGAGCGACGGCGGCCACCGAGTCACGGAACGCGACGACGACGGTGTCGGCGTTCGCGCGGACGAACAGACCGTAGCGGCTCGCGTCGATGCCACCGGACGGGATGGTGGAGAAGACCAGGCCGCCGGTCTCGGGCAGCGTCGCAACCGCAAGGCATGGAATGGAGGCGTCCAGCGCCAGTGGCGCGCCGGACACCAGGGGAGCGGTCACGTCGGTGATCAGGCCGTCGGAGCCGACGGCTTGCGGCCACGCGATGGTCGCGGTGGTCTGGCGGACCGGCAGGAGCGGTGTCAGTGCGCAGAGCAGCAAACCTGCGATGCCCGCGATGATCGCGACGAGTCGAAGAGTCCGGGCGGGCACGACGCTCAAGGGTATGCGACGACCCCGTGTGGGTTGCGGAGCCATGCGGCAGCGATCAGCTCAGCCGCAGCGGCCCAGGGCTCCACAAGCCGCTGCGTGTGGCGGTGCCCAGTTCGATGCGGGCCGGCTGGGCGTTGGGATACCAGGGCGTCAGCTGCTGCAGGGCTCCCCAGTCCCGGAACCAGTCGCCGCGCAGGTAGGTCGGCACGGGCGTCGCCCGCAGCAGCAGTTCGGTGATGCCGAGCGGGCCGCCGCCGAGGTAGTCCATGACCGGCGAGTTGGCCTCCGCACCGAACCGGTCGGGCAGGATCCGCCACTTGGGCACCTCGGTGACGCCATTCTGGTGGCCGAACGGCCGCTGGCACGGGAACGCCAGGCCGACGAGCCAGTCCAGCAGCACGGGATCGGCCGAGCCGACGACGTCTTGCAGGGTGCGCAGCTGCGGGATGCGCGGCGGAGTCACCGCGATCCAGTGCTGAGCCGCGAGGTCGTCGTCGGTGGCGATGAGCCGCACCAGGGTGGCGTCGTCGGGGATGGCCGACATCGGTGCCCGCAGGTTCCGCCAGGCGGGCGCCGCGCCGACGTCGGCGAAACCGAGGCCGCCGCCGGGCTGGTTCTTGGCGGCCTGTTCGTCGGTGGCCCACTGCACGAGCACTTCACCCGGGTCGAACCGTCCCGCGGCGGCGACGACAAGCAGCGGGCCGCGTTGATCGCGTGGCGGCAGCCGGTACCAGGCCGACCTCAGCACCGCGGGCTGCTGCGTGCCCGAACGCCAGCTGCCCATGACGGGCGTGCGCGCAGGGTTGAGGTTGTACGGCAGCCGGGCGCGGGACCCGTTGACCCCTGCCGCCGCGGTGGTGCCGCCCTCGGTTCCGGGTTCGCTGCCCGTCACCACCGAGCCGTCGGTGTCGGCGAAGTTGCCGCTGCCCTGCGGTTCCATGACGGGGTCCGCGGAGAGGTCGGCGGGAATGCCGTTGGCGTTGAAGCCCTGTGCGGCAACGGCGCCAAGCGCCTCGCCGACGGGCGCGCTGACGGGTTGCAGTAGGCCGGTATTGGGGTCTTGTTCGACCATCACGTCGCTGGCGAGGCCGCACGTCTTTCCGGTCAACGCGTCGAGGTTGGAGCGGCCGACGGACCACGCGGGGTACTGGTCGATCATCGCCAGCGTCAGCGACAGCACCTCGAAGATCACCAACAGCCATACGGCAATGGCCAAGGGTGCCTGCTTGATTCGCGTCCACCGCCCGGTCCCGTCACCGGGGGGCCGCGCGTCTCTGCCGGAGAAGTGGAACCACGTTGCCACGATCAGCACCAACACCGAAAGCCCGAGCAGGAAGGTGGTGAAGCCGAAGTGCCACTCCGGGAACGCATTCGACCATGGCACGCCGAAGTTCGACACGTACCACCAGCCGTTCACGCTGGCGAATGACAAGGCCATCACGAACAGCACCGCTGCGGCGAAGATGGTGCGGTTGCGGCGCGAACCCATCGCGGCCGCAGTGACCGCGACGGCGGCCAGCGCGCCCAATGACCCTGCCAGACCGGCGAACACGCCGAAGTGGTGCGTCCACTTGGTGGGGGTGAACATCATCGCGAGGAACGAGATGATCGTGATGCCAATGATGCGGCGGCTCGGTCCAGCCGCCGTGCCTGGAATCCGGCCCTTGCGCAGGGTCATCGCCACCGCCGTCGCCAACGCCAGCAGCAGGGTCAGCACCGCGAACCGTCGGGCCACCGAGCCGTCCGGGCTGGTGGTGAACAGCCGTTCGTAGCGGATGTGCTCGTCGAACCAGCTCAGGCTCGGACCGACCGCCGACTTGAATGAGTTGGCCTGCAGCTCCCCGATCAGGGTCTGGTCACGGAAGATCAGGATGATCGTCACGGTGGCGGCGGCCAGAATGGGTGCCAGCAGCGGCAGATAGCCGAAACGTGAAGTATGCGCGGAGACAATCGTTTTCAGCGGTCCGACGGCAACGAGCAGCGCACCCACCGCCGCGATGCCGGTGGGCCCGGAGAACAGGGTGAGCGCGCCGATGATGCCCGCGATCGCCACCGGAAGCAGTCTGCTGGTGGCCACCCCCCGTTCCACCGAGCACCAGGTGAGCAGGATGCCGAGGGCGATGATGGGCTCGGGCCGGAGGCCGTTGTTGAGCGGCAGCCAGAACACCAGAAACATGCCCGCCGCGGTCCATGCGGCCGCGCGGTTGACCTTCACCGCATGCCCCAGCCGCGGGATCACCTCGCGGCTGATCACCCACCAGCACACCAGGCCCATCACCAGGGTGGGCAGGCGCATCCACACGCTGGCGGTGCTGACGTGCGCCCACAGCGCGAGCAGGTCGTAGTACCAGCCGAACGGTGACTCGGGCGTACCGAACCAGCGGTAGTAGTTGGCCATGTAGCCGGCGTGCTCGGATACCCGGGCCATGGTCAGGATGTAGCCGTCGTCGGCGGTGTTGGCCCCGACGAAGTGCCACCACACCAGCGCCGCGGCGACGAGCCCGTCGAGCGGTTTCATCGACCACCACCGCGGCGGCAGGAACCGCCGGTGCCGCATGCCGTCGGCGGTGTCGAGCAGATGCAGCGCACCGAGGGCGACGACCGTCATCGCCACCCCGACGATCATCGCGAGGGTCTTCAACAGCGTCGGCGAACTGCTGTAGCGCGAGTCGATCGTGGCCGAGAACGTCAGCCCCGGCGGCGCGGGCCCGACGAGGTCGGTGAAGACACCGACGATCTGCGGCCGGAAGTCGTAGCCCCCACGCTCACCACGCAGCGGCGCGCCGGGGTCATCTGCGTCCGGTCCCTTCACCAGTCCGACGAACTCACCCGTGACCTTGTCGGCGTGAGCGGTGAACGTCAGCCGCTCGCAGGCCGGGCTGAGCACCTGATTCAGCGGTGCGCTGACCACCGGAGTGTTGCGGACGATCACCAGGATGTCGTCGCCGACCCGTTCGATCAGCAGTCCGCGGTCAACGGCCTTGGGCGCCTGCTTCGGAACCGTGGAGAGCAGCACGGTGCGCGGCCCGGTCAGCCCAGCGGCGGCACTGCACGGGATGGTGATCTCGAGGTCGGTGGCCACATAGCCGATCAAGGGGGCGTCGACGCTCTGCAGCACGCCGTTCTGCGGCCAGTTGAGCTTGGCGGTGGTCTGCGTGACGGGCAGCAGGGGGGTGGCGATGGCGAGCAGTGCGCCGAGCAGACCGGCGACGACGGCGACGGCGCGCGCGGTCCGGTGGTTGGTCCCCGTCGCTGCTTTTTGGACCACGGGCGTAGATGCTAGTGGCTGGGCCTGTGCCGACCCGTCACTGGTCATGTGAGGTTTCCCGCCGTTACTTCCGGATGGCCAGGACGAACGGCCCGATGTCGGACACGTCCCAGCGCGGATCTTCGAACAGCGCCGCGTCGAGAGCAACCTGGTAGCGGCGGACGTTCGGCTGGTTCGGGTACACGTCGCTGGCCAGTCGCAGCGTGTAGGTGTCGTTCGCGCCGTGGCGCATCAGGAAGACGGTCGGCGGCCGCCACGGCATGCCGTCGAGGGCAGCGATGAACTGGTCGGGCTTGGTCAGCGTCGCCCAGCCCTCGATGGCCGCCGAGCGCTCGTTGAACTGCGCGAGTGGGTTGGCGTAGTGCGACGTCAGGCCCTGGAACCCGTAGTAGGGCAGATAGGAAAGGAAGCTGTAGTCGGCGGTCATGACCACGGTCTCGTTGCGCGGCCGGCCGGTCACCTGACGGATCTTGGCGTCGACCTCGCCGTAGTACTTCTCGGCGCCGGGCGGCCTGCGGTCGGCGCGCTGGCCGTAGCCATCGGTGTCGGTGTAGGCGACGGCGATGTCCGGTCGGAGCACATCGGGAATGTCCTGGCTGAACGTCATCGCGCCGATGGCGCCCACCGCCGCGGCGGCCGCGACGATGCGTCGGCCTGACCGGGTAGAGCGCGCCGCCATCGCGCGCGTCGCCTCGATGAATCCGAACGCGCCCGCCGCGGTCAACAGCACGGTCAGCGTCGGCTGCAGGCGGAACGACAGCAGCGTCGTGCCCGCCAGCGTGGTCACCATCGACAGCAGTGACCAGACGTAGACCGCCAGCACGGCGACGGCCAATGCGCCGGCACGGGTGGACGTGCGCGCGTAGACCACCAGCCACACCGTGCCCACCATGCACAGCGCGCCGAGCAGCGTGAAGGACAGCATCGGGAACGTCAGCTGCGCACCGTCGGCAGGCAGATAGTGCTGCGCGGTCCCCTTATCGGCGGGGGCGCCCTTGGCGGCGGCGATCAGATACGGAGCCCAGCCGATCAGGGCGATGGCTCCCGCGATGACGCCGAGCACCGCCACCCGCAGCAGCGGATCCCACGCGCGTCTCGCCACGGCGAGAATCAGCGCCATCAGCGCCAGCGTGAACGCGGCGTACCCGAACAGCAGCGTGTAGAACAGTGCGGCGAAACCGAGGAACAGGCCGACGCCGATCACCGCGGCCCAGCCACCCGATCTGGCACCGGCTCGCAGTCCCGACCACGCCAGCACGAACACCGGCGGCAGCAACACGACGATGATGGCCGCGTAGGGCTCGGTCGACGAGTACGCCAGCATGGCGGCGACGGTCGCGGTGGACACGATGAGCGCGTACTCGAAGCGAATCATGGCCGCCCACAACACCAGTGCGACGACCGCGGCGGCGGTGATGGAGATGATGGCCCACGGCTTGAACATCTCCCACGCCGGGATGCCGGTGAGGTCGGCGAGCCGGCCGCCCAGCCAGAACCACCCGGCCGGGTAGTACGGCGGCAACCCGATGTAGGTCATGTCGCGTGGGATGACCGAGTCGGCCAGCCGGGTCATGTACTCGGTGCGGAACTGCTGGTCGACGGAGATGCCGAACAGGTACAGCTTGGTGGCGCCAAGCGGCATGGCGAGGGTGACGACGGAGAAGGCCGAGAGGAACACCACGGCTGCGGTCCTGGCGAGCCAAGCGCGCCCCGCCCGCCAGGCCCATCCCGCCGCGAAGATTCCTGCGAGACAGAAGAACTGGCCGACCGTCGTCAGCGCGTGCAGCTGGTTGCTCGAGTTGAAGGCCGGCCACTCGACGCGTGCGATGGCGGCCAAGGCGACGACTGCGACCAGCGCGGCAACCACCGCGGCAGCGGCCATCTGGCCGAGCGTCCTCATCGGCACCCGCGCAGAGCTCATCCCCGGGTCGCTTCGCTCCTGCCCGCCGGCACTCAGATCGGCAGCTTGCGGAAGATCGGACGCGGAACGTGCCTCAACACCATCATCACGTACCTGAACGCTCCCGGCGCCCATACCAGTTCCTTGCCCTTGGCCGATGCGGTGACCGCCAGTTCGGCAACGTACTCCTTGTCGACCGTCAGCGGCGCTTCCTTGACGTGTGCGCTCATCCGGGTGCGGACCTGTCCCGGCCGGATGACGAGGACGCGAACACCGAACTCGCGCAATGCCTCTCCGAGTCCGAGGTAGAAGCCGTCGAGACCCGCCTTGGTGGAGCCGTAGACGAAGTTCGACCGACGCACCCGTTCCCCGGCTGCCGAACTCATCGCGATGATCCTGCCCGATCCCTGGCCGCGCATCTTCTCGCCGAGCAGCACGCCCACCGAAACGGCTGCGGTGTAGTTGATCTCGGCGATCTGCACGGCCTTGCGCTGGTTCTGCCACAACTCCTCGGCGTCGCCGAGCAGGCCGAACGCCACGATCGCGACGTCGATGTCGCCGCCTGCGAACGCCTGGTCGATCACCTTGGGGTGGCTCTCGGTGTCGACGGCGTCGAAGTCGATCACCTCAACCGACTTGGCGCCCGCGGCCTTCATCTGCGCGACGGCGGCGTCGCGGCCGGGGTCGTCGGGAAGGCACGCAAGAACCACGCGGGCCTTCGCGTCGCGCAGGTAGCGCTCCGAGATCGCCAGGCCGATCTCGGACGTACCGCCGAGGACGAGGATCGCCTGCGGATTGCCGACCGCATCGAAAACCATTTAGAGCAACTCCAAACGTCGGGCCATGTCCGATGCGAAGACGCCGTCGGGATCCACCTTGCGGCGCACCGCGATCCATTCGTCGATCCGCGGGTACATGGCGTGGAAGGTTTCGGCGGTGGTGCGGTTGTCCTTGGCGGTGTACAGCCGCCCACCGAACTCGAGCACTCGGCGGTCGAGCTCGTTGAGGAACTCGCCGAGGCCGGGCTTGATCGGGAAGTCGACGCACACGTTCCAACCGGGAATCGGAAAGCTCAGCGGCGCTTGGTTACCGGCGCCGAACAGCTTGAACACGTTGAGGAACGAATAGTGCCCGGAGCGCTGGATGTCGACGATGATGCGCTTGAACTCGTCGACGGCCTCGGTGGGCACCACGAACTGGTACTGGCCGAAACCCGCAGGCCCGTAGGCGCGGTTCCACTCGCCGAACATGTCGAGCGGGTGATAGAACTGCGTCAGGTTCTGCACCTTGCCGCGGTAGGTACCCGACTTGCGGTACCATAGCTCACCGATCGGCCCGAACGTGTACTTGCCGACCAACATGCCGTTGGGCACGATGTCGGGCACCGTAAGTAGCTGCGGCGCATCGAATTTCAGCGGATTCTTCTGCAGCTTCTTCGGCAACTGGTCCAGCGTGGCCAGCGAACCCCTGGAAATCGCGGCGCGACCCAGTTTGGGCGGCGCGCTGATGGCGTCGAACCAGGCGCTCGAGTACGTGTAGTCGTCCTCGCTGCCGTCACTGTGAAAGGCGATGGTCTCGTCGAGGGTGCGCGTGACGTCGCCGTCGGCGATGAAGTACGCCGTCTCGGTCGGCGTCATCGCGATGGTGGCGCGCAGGATGATGCCGGTCAGCCCGTTGCCACCAACCGTGGCCCAGAACAACTCCGCGTCGTCACCGTCGGGGGTGAGGCGGCGGACCTGGCCGTCGGCGGTCAACAGGTCCATCGACCGGACGTGGTTGCCGAAGCTGCCCGCGCTGTGGTGATTCTTGCCGTGGATGTCGCAGGCGATCGCGCCGCCGATGGTGACCTGGCGGGTCCCGGGAAGGACGGGGACCCACAGGCCGAGTGGCAGCGCCGCCCGCATCAACTGATCGAGGTTCACGCCGCCGTCCACGTCGACGAGGTGGCTGTCGCGATCCATCGAATGGATCTTGTTCAGCGCGGTCATGTCGACGACGAGGCCGCCGCCGTTCTGCGCGTTGTCGCCGTAGGACCGGCCCAATCCACGCGCGATCAGGCCGCGTCCGTCGGCGTTCGCGACGGCCTTGACGATGGTCTCGGGATCGGGCGTCGAGAGCACCTGCGCGACGCTCGGCGCGGTGCGGGCCCAACCCATCAGCCGCTTGGTGGTGGTTGCAGACATCGTGAAGAGGGTACCGTGCGGCCCCCCGCGGCCCGGGAAAGTTGCTGCTCGGGACCCCCTCCGGTGCGCGGTAGGGTCGCCAAAGGGAAGGTGAGGAGCGTTCAGTTGCAGCTGAGCGAGATCGAGTCCTGGAGCGTGGGGGCATTGCTGTCGATTGCGTTCGAGCTCGGTGACGAACTGAAGACCATCGACGGGGTCGCCGACGAACTGGAGTTGATCTCGCAGCTGCCGGGGTGGGACTCACCCGCCGCCGACGCCGCCCGCGGACGCATCCGCTCGACCACCTCGAAGGTGCTCGACGACGCGGCCGTCATCCGTGCGGTGCACCAGCTCGCCGAGGAGATGGCGGCCGCGGTCGCGAAATTGCAGGCCGGGATCGAGGCGGTGCGGGCCGACGTCGCCGCCCAGGGCGGGCTGCTGCAGTTGTCCGACTTCGGGGACGTGACGATCAGCGCGCCTTCGGACATGCGCGACGAGCTGCGGGCGTTCGCGGACGACATCGAGGCCCGCGCCAAGGCGTTGATTCACCAGGCCGACGACGTCGACGCCGACTGCGCTGAAGTGTTCGGCCACCTCGAGCACGGTGACGTCACGTCGGGCGGCGGCACCGACGGCGGGCTGTCCGCGCCGTATCCACCAGAGGGCGACGCGAAGGACGTCAACGCGTGGTGGGACACACTGTCGGACGGCGAACAACGCAAGGTCATCGCTGAACATCCCGAGTGGATCGGCAACCGGGACGGGGTGCCCGCGTGGGCCCGGAGTGCGGCCAACATCCCTGCACTCGACCGTGAACTCGCCGCCGCCCAGCGCGACGTCGACGGGCTCGGCAGCCGGGACGACTTCATCCGCAGCCATCCCGAGATGGACCCGGCGCAGGCCGCCGCCGTTTACACCCAGGTGGGGGCCGATCGGCACACCCGGCTGGACAACGCCAAGGCTATGAGGGAGGCGCTGTCGGTGAACAACGATCCGTCGAAGGGCTACGACCCCGACCGGTATCTGATGCTGCTGGAGTTTCCCGGCGGACGGGACCCGCGCGCCGCCATTGCGGTCGGCAACCCGGACACCGCCGAACACGTCGCGGTCACTACGCCCGGCATGAACACCCACCCCACCAGCCTTCCGGCCATGGTGTTGGAGGCCAGCGCGCTGCGCTCGGAGACCGAGAGCCAGTTGGCTCTGTCGGGCCGGTTGGATCAGCAGGTCGCGACCATCGCGTGGCTCGGCTACGACCCGCCGGACACCGACGACATCTCGATCCTGCAGGCGGGGTATGAGGGGCGCGCCAATGACGCCGCGCCCGACCTGGCCGATTTCTACCGCGGCATCAACGCCGCCAACGAGCACGGGTCGGACGTGCACCTGTCGGCGCTCGGACACTCGTACGGCTCGCTCACCACCGCGCAGGCGCTCAACGAACTCGGCCAAACCGGCGTTGTCGACGACGCGGCGTTCTACGGCTCGCCAGGGCTGGGCTCCACCGATCGGACCGTCGGGTGGGGGCCGCTGGAACGTGCGGTCCCGATCGGCGACGAAGCGGATCTGTCGCTGGCCGATCACCACGCGTACGTGATGTCGACGCCCAACGATCCGGTGTCGGGCAACCCGACGCTGCTTGGCCTTCCCCTTCCTGCCCTCGGCGACCTGGGTCAACTGGGCCCGAACCCGACGACGCTGCCGTTGGAGCAGTTGTCCACGGGCGCCACGACGACGCACGACGGCGTGGCCAGGGACGGGGCGTCCGGCCACTCGGAGTACCCGCGCTTCGGCGGCAACGGCTACCTCCGCACCACCGGCTACAACCTGGCGATCATCACCGGTGGACTGGCCGGGGTACCCGGCCTGCTGGTGCGGCCATGATGCGCGCGCTGGCCGTCGTCCTGGCCGTCCTGCTGACGGTGTCCGGCTGTGGCGGCACCCCAGAATCCACCACCACCAGCAAGGAGGACGGGCACGTGATCGACATCGCCAACCTTCCCGACATCGAACAGACCCGCGCCCAGATGCTGGACCTGATCGAACGGGTCCGCGCCGAAGTCACCCGCATCGCCCCCGCGACGGACCCGTGGCAGTGGGGCGGCAGCGAAGGCAACGCCGGCTGCGCGGTGGACACCAAGGACGGGCAGAAGGGCGCGTCGCGATTCCTGCGCAAGCTCGCCTCGGCGACGCCCCTGACCGATGCGCAGTGGGACGAAGCGTTCCCGGTGGTGCGGCGGCTCGCCGCCGACGAGGGACTGAAAAACGTTTCGGCACCACAGAATTCGAGCGGCAACCACGACGCACGGTTCACCAGTGACGACGGCCTCGAACTCGTCTTCGGCTCGCGCGACGCAGCGCTGATCACCGGCGCCATCCTGTGCAGGCGCTCGTGACGGCGCCCGAGATCTACGTCGTCACCGCCGAACTCCGGCGGTCAGGGGATCACGCCGAACTCGTCGGGCGGGACGCTTCGTCCAGTCGTGCCGCGCTTGCGGGCGCGATGTCCGGCACGTCGGGTGCGTGGAAGTCGGCGGGCCGGGGCGGTTTCGAGAAGTTCATCGACATCCTGGAACAGCAGACCAACCGGCTGCGGACCGACCTGACCGAGCTGGGCGACAAACTGCGCGCGGCGGCCGACGACTACGACCGCCAGGACCTGGAATGCGCTGTGGTGCTGGCCGATTCGGTTTCCGTCATCGCAACCGGAAGATGACCGCCCGCTGCACCACGAAGTTGATCACCGTCGCGGTGCCCTGGGCGATGACGAACGCGACGGGCACGCGCCACGGCTCATCGGCCAGCTGGACGTAGAACAGGTAGTTGATGCCGACCTGCACGGCATAGGTGACGGCGTACAGCGCGCAGACCGCGACGAACCGGGCCCTGCTCGGCGGCGCCTGGAAGGTCCACCGCCGGTTGATCAGATACGCCGTCGTGGTGCCTGCGATGAAGCTCAGCGTCTTGGCGACGTTCACGTGCAGGCCGAGCCGTAGGAACAGCACGTAGAGGCCGAAGTCGACGATCGCGGAAAGACCGCCGGTGACGATGAACCGCCACGCCTGAGTGGTCAGGCTCAGGTTGGGTGACATCGGGGGCTCGGCCACGCGGGCAGCTTACGGGCTGTGGCCGTTCCTCTGGTGCTGGGCCTCGGCGCCCTTTCTCTCCCACAGCCACTCGGTGACGTCGGTGATGCTGACCAGCAGCAGGGGGTCGGTGGCGCGAACCAGTAGCGGTGGCGACACCATCGTCCGAATCACGTAGTCGTGGGCGTGGTTCCAGTTGATGATCGCGCCGGGCATCCGCAGTGTGGTGACGCACGCGCTCGGCGCGAGCGCGTGGTGGCCGGTCATCAGGTCCGGCAGGCGCAGGCGGGCCACCGCGGCCCCGTCGGCGTAGCCGAACATGTCGGCGCAGGCCGGGTTCGCGTAGGCGATGTTGCCGAGCGGCCCGATCCCGAGCATCGCCGTAGGAAGGCGGTGCAGAAGGAGAAGTGCCGGCATGTCACGGAGGTAGCCGGCCAGCTCGATCGGCGGCCGTTGGCGACGTCTCTCTTGCACTGTCGATCTCCCTCTCGACGCGCTGAATACAGCCCATCGCCGAGAGTCTGGAGCAACAGTCCGACGAGTCTAACCGTTCAGGCCGTCGAGTCGCCGCCGATCGGGAAGGCGCCGCTGGCGTTTTCGATCACTGCTCGGGCGGTGTCACTGAGGTGCCGATTGTTGTTGCGTGCCATGGTCCGCAGCTGGTTGAACGCCTGCTCCATGTCGAGTCCTTGCCGCTCGGCCAACACGCCCTTGGCCTGTTCGATCACGATCCGGCTGTTCAATGCGGTCTGCAGTTGGCTGTTGACCATGGCGCCGCGGGCCAGCACCCGCTGATGGAGGATGCCGATCGTCGCGACGTCGGCCAACGCCTGGGCGACCAGCAGGTCGGGGTCGGCCATCATGCCCGGTTGTCTGCGGAACAGGTTCAACGCGCCGATCCGCTCGTTGCGCAGGCGTAGCGGGATCGCGACGACCGCCCTGAAGCCCTCGGCCGCGGAACGGTCGCCGAACGTCGGCCACCGGCCGACGTCGGAGTCCAGGTCGTCGATCACGACCTGCTGGCCGGTGCGGTAGGCCTCCATGCACGGTCCGGCGTCCGACTGGATCTCCAGGAGTTCGAGCATGCGCGTCTGCTCGCTGGTCGACGCGAGTACCTGCAGCCCGCCCCGCAGGTCGGCAAGCAGTAGTCCGGCGGCGTCGGCGTCGAGCAGCGAGATGCAATCCTCGACCAGCTCCTGGGCGAACTCCACTACGTCGTAGTCGTCGACCAGGGTGTCCGCCAGTGCCACGAAGGCTTGTACCAATGGTCCTTCACGACCGTCCATCGCGATCTCCTCGTCTAATGCCATCGTCGCCAATCCGCCGGGTCGCCGTCAACGCTCGTCGTCGGGGTCGAAGCGCAGCCGCCGCTCGATGACGTCGCGCGCCACCTCGATCAATGGCCTTGCCTGTGAAAACGCGTGGGCGCGCAACCTGAGGTACGCAACCTGCGGGGGCACCGAGAGCTGGGCGACGATCATGCCGGTGGCCTGATGAATCTCGCTCGACGACGGAGTCGGCGTCCACCACACGTCCGATGGGCTGGTGACGAGGTCGGCAGGCGGTGCGTGGGAGAGCAGGACCATGGTGACGATGTCGGTGATGGCCAGCATCGCCGACACGTCATCGGCTTCGACGGGCACCGGCTCGGCGCGGTACAGATCGAGCACGCCTACGGCGATCGCGCCGATCTGCAGTGGGAACGCGTACATCGCACCGTGGGCGTCGCGGCCGAGCGCGGTGGCGAAACCTGGCCACCGATCGAACGCCGTTGCCAGGTCGTCGACCAGAACCGGGCCGCCGCCCGCGACCGCGTCCATGGCGGGACCCTCGCCGGTGATGACCTGTTGTGCTTCGATGCGTGACGCGGTTTCGTCGCTGGCGCACAACGGTTCCCATGTCGTGGATGCGACGCTGATCGTGAGTGCGGCCCTGTCCACCGGAAGCACCTGCACGCACGCGTCGCACAGCTGAAGGGGGCCCAGTGACCCGTCGGGGTACTCGGCGAGTGCGGTCATGAAGCGTTGCGACGTCGCGCTCGCCATCCACATCACTCGCCTCGGTCGGGTGGCACGACGCGGCGAGGTTCCGGGGCGCGGTGCTGGATGTCAGTATCGCACTCTCTTGGCCGCGAGATCAGATGCTGCCCAACACCTCGCAGAGGGCGTCGACCGCTGCGCCGAACGCATGCTCGGCGGGGGCGCCGAAGTTGACCACGATGCCGTCCTCGGCGGCCACGTCCGGACTGGCCAGCGGATGCCGCAGCCGCGCCAGGCCCGCCAGCGCGATACCCGCCTCGCCGGCGCGGCGCAGCACCTCGGGCTCGGTGCCGTCGGGCAACAGCAGCAACAGATGCAGACCTGCCGCCATCCCGCTGAGCCGGATGTCGAATGGGCGCAGGCGCTCGACCAGCTTGTCGCGGCGGCGACGGTAACTGATCCGCATGCGCCGAATGTGCTTGTCGTACTGGCCACTAACGATGAAGTCGGCCATCGTCAGCTGATCGATGGCGTTGACGTAGAACTGTTGGCCACCGGCGGCGGTGATGACGGGCTCGACAAGGTCGTCGGGCAGCGCCATCCAACCAAGCCGCAGTGCCGGGGACAGGCTCTTGCTGGCCGATCCGAGGTAGACCACCCGCTGCGGGTCGAGGCCCTGGACCGCGCCGACCGGTTGGCGGTCGTAACGGAATTCGCCGTCGTAGTCGTCTTCGAGTAGGTATCTCCCACTGCGGCGGGCCCATTCGACCACGGCGGTCCGCCGGGATGCGTGCAGCGGCACGCCGTGGGGAAAGAAGTGGGCGGGCGTCAGCAGCGCCGCCGCGTCGGTGTGCTCGAGCTCGTCGACTCTGGCTCCGTCGTCGTCGACGCCGATTGGTCTGGTCGGGACGCCCATCGCGTCGATCGCCTCGCGAAAGATGAAGAGCCCGTACGCTTCCACCGCGATTGGTCCCTGCGGCGCGAACACCCGGGCGAGGAGTTCGACGGCGTTGCGGGTGCCCGCGCAGATCACGATGGCGTCGGGCGAGATGCGCACTCCCCGTGCGCGGCCGAGGTATTCGGCCAGCGCCTCGCGCAGCTCGGGCCGCCCGCGGGGGTCACCGTTGCGCAGCGCGTCGTTGGGCGCGGAGGTCAGCGCCCGGCGCGCTGAGGCCAGCCAGGCCGCACGCGGGAAGGCCGCGACGTCGGGCGAACCGGGCATCAGGTTGTGGGTCGGCTGGCCGGGAGTGCCGCGCGGCCGGCTCGGCGAGCGGATGTCGCGCGTGTTGACGACCCACGTGCCCGCGCCCTGCCGGGACGCGAGCCAGCCCTCGGCGACCAGGTCGGCGTACGCCTCGGCGACGGTGTTGCGGGCCAATCCCAGGTCGGCGGCCAGCGAGCGCGATGGCGGCAGCGTGGTGCCGGTGGCCAACTGCCCCGATCGCACCGCGTCGCGCAGCGCCGTGACGAGAAGCTCCCGCGCGCCACGGGTCCCGGGGCGAATGGCCTCGCGCAGGTTCAGGTGCAGATCACGACTCTCCGAATTGGCCCATGAAACCATCCCTAAATTGAACCATGAAGATGGTTCTTTGGCCGCTAGCGTTGTCGGCATGACACAGACACTGGAAACCAAGACCGACCGCATCAACGTCTACAAGGTCTCGCCCGAGCTCTACGACGCGATGATGACGCTGAGCACCGCGGCCGCCAAGGACGTCGATCCGACCATCGGCGAGTTGATCAAGATCCGCGCATCGCAGATCAACCACTGCGCGTTCTGCCTCGACATGCACGTCTTCGACGCCCGCAAGCACGGCGAGACCGAGCAGCGTTTGGCCCTCGTGGCGGCGTGGCAGGAGGCCGGTGACCTATTCACCGAGCGGGAGCAGGCGGCGCTGGAGTTGACCGAAGCGATCACCGAACTGCACCACGGCCACGTCCCCGACGAGGTCTATGCGCGCGCCGCGGAGGTGTTCTCCGAGCGGGAACTCGGCCAGGTCATCGCGATGGCCGTCACCATCAATGCATGGAACCGCATCAACGTGTCGACGCGGATGCCGGCACCGCGGCGCTGATCACCGTCGACGGGGACGTCGTCACCAAGCTGCACCGACCGGGCACCGACCCGCAGGCTCTGAGACAACGCCTGCGGGTCGCAGCCCGGTCGGACTGCTTGTTGTCCCCGCTGAGTCTCGAGCCCGAACCGGTCGATGACCGGTGCCGGACCCGCTGGCCCCGCGTCGACGTGGTGCCGCAGGATCCCGAAGCCGTTCCGTGGGTGGAGGCGGGACGGTCGTTGGCGCGCCTGCATCGCGAGCCGACGGGTGGCTTCATCCTGCCGCACGGTGCGCCGGACCGGCTGGCGCGGGCGCTCGCTCGGCTGGGTGATGGACCCGACGCCGACGTGATCCGGCGGGCCGCCGCGAGCCTGCCCGGTACGACGCCCGCTGGTCGCCCACATACGTTGGTGCACGGCGACTTTCATCTGGGCCAGCTCGGTTGGTCGAGTGGCGCGTTGGTCTTGATCGACGTCGACGACCTCGGCGTCGGCGACCCGGCTACCGACCTCGCCCGGCCTGCCGGATTCTGGGCGGCCGGGCTGCTTCCCGACGCCGCCTGGCACCGCTTCGTCGACGGGTACCGAGAAGCCGGCGGGCCCGCGTTGCCTGCCGGCGACCCGTGGCCGGTGCTGGAGCCGCACGCCCGCGCCGCCGTGGTCCAGACCGCAGCCTCCGGCGCCGCGCGGGGTGATCACGATGAATCGCAGGCGGCGCTGCTGGCCGCCTGCGCCGGGATGATCTAGAGACAGCTAGCTGGAGAAGAACAGCCTGCCGAAACCCTGCTTCCGGTAGTGCTTGTTGCCGCGCTGCCCCCAACCGGGGCCGTGGCCGTAGCCCTGCTGGCCATATCCCTGGTGGCCGTAGCCCTGTTGAACGGGCGGCGGCGCGGACTGCACGAACCGGTTCTCCATCTGGGTGAGCGACTCGAGCTCGCCGAAGTCGAGGAAGATCCCGCGGCACGTATCGCACTGCTCCAGGTGAATTCCGTTGCGCTCGTAGGTCTTCATGATCCCCGCGCACTTGGGGCAGAGCAGGGTGTTGGGGACACCCGGCGACGACGACGGAGGCTTCGGTGGCTCATATGGCGGAATGCTCATGTGCGCACAACGGACGAGCACCCTGGGAAGTGCCTGGGAGTGGTGTCGCGGCTAGGACGCAGCTAGAAAGGCGGTGGATCCGCATCCATGCGCGCTCGGTTCACGCCGCGTTCTCATTCGATCCGCGCGGCCCGATCGGCGGCCCGGGTTACCGTGAGGAAAGCGCGTCGAAAATCTCGATGAGGTCAGCGTACTGCCGTCCCCGAGCTCTACCTCCGTTACAGCTCGTACGTCGGGATGCCTTGTTCGTTCGCCACTTCTTCAATCGCAGCGATCATCTTACGTATTTCACTGGCAATGGGCGAAGCCGGATGCATGGTAAAAAACCATGCCAGACTTTGGATTTCGGGCCTTAGTAGCTCTGGAAGGGTGCTTACGCGTGGCATCACCGTGCTACTCGGCAGAATTTCTAACAGCTCAATTCCCTGTAAGCGGTTGTACCGCTTGAAATTACGGATCCCGTTTTGCGTAAATTCGTTGTCTCCTACGAGGCGTATAGCAGTGACGAAACTGCGTTGAAGTGTCCACGTCACCTGTGTGATACCCAACAATCTGCCTGCTGGGGGCATGATTGGTCCAACGCCACAGAAGGAGTGGCGGTGCTCTGGGAGCTGTGTGCGACCGATGAAGACGTGCCATTCCGGTATGTCGTCGCCATCGTAAATCCGTTGGGGATCATCGGGTTCAACCGTAGCCGGATGTTCATAGTAGCAACGCAACAAGGCCACTTTGATCGACCAGCGTCGAAACTCAGTCGGATCGCAACGGTTGTCGTCATCGTCGGGATCGAAAACCCACGGCTCGACCACCGAATCAAGGTCGTTCATCCACTTGTTGTTGCACGGCGCGCAAACACGTTTCACGGTGACAGAAAACAAGTCTTCCTGTGTCGATTTCCTCTCTGCGTTGTCCAATCCGTACCGGATGAAGCGGCGGTGCTTCTCCGCGTCCGCGACGCTCACGCCGAAGGCACCTAGTCCGAGACTGACATCGAGTTTCTTCCGCCATGACGATCGGAAGATGTGTTCTCTCGTCATCGGGTCGGTGCTGCCACAGAAAATGCACGCCGGGCGAAGCTGCTTCTTCTTGCTCATGCCATTTAGCTCGGCCTGTCTCGCCTCGGCTGAACGCCGAAGAACACGCCTTCAGGCCCAACCGATTTTCGCGGCTGGTCTTCGAATCCCGTGTAATCAAAGTTGATTTCGTTGTTCATCATTGACCACCCGCTAGGGTCACCAATGGACGGACCCCAGATGCCACCAGGGGCCAACACATACGGCGTTGAAACCGTGAGCCGTTCGGAGAACTGATCAAGCAAATCCGGATGCTCTTTGCGCGCCTTCTCGAACAGCTCGGCCTGACGTTTGCGGTCGCTGATGAACAGCCCGGTTCGGATCGTACGTTCGGGATTGTCCAGAACAACCGTCATTACGTTGTCGCCCACTTTGTCGGTGATCGCGCTTGTTTCTAGTACGGCGTCTCTGAGGATGTCTCGAACCTGTTCGGGCACTTCATCAGCGGGGCAGTTGACCGCAGTCAAGCGGGCCTTCGCGCGGTCGATAATCGGCTTACTGACCATTCCAACGGCATCGATGTAAAACGAATTGAATTGCTGTGTATCAGGCCGCATTTCAACGCTCGTCGCGGTGTCGCCTACGATGATCATGCGGAACATCACCTTAGTGACCTTGTTGTCTTTGCGTTGAACGCCGGACGCGAGAACCACTGTGGTCAGCTTCTTTTCGAGCGCTGGCAGTCGCGAGTAGGCGTCTTTGAGCTTCTCCTCAACCCGTCGCCGGATTTCTCGGTAATGCAAGTCTGGTGATGGCTGCCAGAATGTCATCATGGCGGGTGCAAGCTCGTCGTATCCGCTGATTGCTTCGGCGATGACCCGATCAGTCGGCTTGCCGTCGAGAAACGCCAGCCCGGTGTAGCCCAGCACAACCCAGCAGTCGGTGCCCACCACAACGACCGTCTTGTTGCTGTGCGGGTCGTATTCGCCGGTGGGATTCGCAGGTGTCGGTTTGACACTCACGAATCGGTCGCTGGCATGAAACGCCCACTTGCCCGTCACTGCGGCGACGATCAGGGTCAATGAGAATCCGAGTTAGTCTCGTTGGCGGTAGGCGTGCTGGTTGCATCCATGTCCAGCAAAGTCGCGAGCTTCGCGCGTTGCTCTTCAGTCAGCGGTGGCGCGGCGTCGACCACCCGGCGAACGTATTCGTCAATCTCAGTCGAATAGCTCTGCGACATGACACCGACGATACGCCGAGTCCGCAGGTCAGGCACGTAAAAGTAGGAGCGTTCATCATCTAGCAGTTGGCGAGTTCGGCAGTACGCTTTCAGGTTGGCCGGGTGCGTCGGCCCGAACGGATACGGCACAGTGTGGTCGAGATCGCTCGCCTCCGCGGGCTTGTCGCAGTTGGGCCAGCGGCATGTCAGATCGCGGCACCGGATGTAGTCGGCAAGAGCTGCGGACGGCCGGTAGCCGGATTCCGCTGCGAAGTCCTTCGGCTGTTTGACGGGCCGAATCTTGGCCCCCTTGGCCAGTTTTCGCACGGTATCTGCGGGGACGGCACCGAAGCCGGGCAGGTAACCGGGCTTCGCACCGTCGGCTTCGACGGTGGCCTTCTCGGTGAGAACGTGGATGACGATCTGGGTATGACGGCCGTCGGCTACTTCACCAGCGGGGCAGTTTGGCGTCCCACACGCGCAGGCCAGGTTCGTCGCCCGGTTGTTGAGGGCGTCGATGGCGTCTGCCCGGCGTTGCGTCTTGGTGCGGGGATCGTCTCGGCACACCGAATTCGCGAGGTCGTCGAGCGTCGTGTCGGAGGCGGCGCCGCTCGTCGCCGGCAGCTGACCCCACACCTCGACCATCCCCGTTGACGGCGGGCCCCACTTCGATGTGCCGATCGATGTCGGCCCGCCGCGCCTTGCGCACGGCTTCGGGGTCGAGCTCACCCACGTGCCAGTCGACGAGCTCCGCCACCTTCTTTTGGGATAGCGCACTCCACTGCGGTACCTGCTCGGCCAACCTCTGGTCGATGCGGGCCAGCACGTCGCCATCGGTGATGAGCGCTGTGCGGAACTCGATCACCACGAGCATCCAGAGGTCCACGTCGCCCGCAAGACATACCGCCGCGAACTTGGGTAGGCGCTCGAGAAGAGTGAGGCCGTAGTTCATCTGCAAGGACGCTCGGCCGCGGCTGATCCCCAACTGGGCACCAACCTCAGCGACGATGGCCTCCCATTCATCGATGCACCACAGCCCGCGGCCTTGACCAGATTCGGTGAGCCGGCGCCTGCAGTGCCGTCCGACGGCGATAAGCCGCCGCGCCATTCCGATCCGCTCGGCGCGCTCACCCTCCCACGGCACTGTGAGGGCGTCACCGGCCCCACGGTCGTCGCTCATATGTTCGATTATCCGTGAAACCGCGACGAATCACCACGGCCAAATCCGCAAATCTGTGGATGAATGTGCGTCTGTGGATGACCCCTGCCGCGATGACTTCCGGCCCGGCCGACGGTCTGTTCTGGTGTCGTAGAACCAACCCCGAAGACACACCACGGAGGACGCCATGACTAGCGACCCGACCACCGGTCGCCCGCCCGTCGTCGATCTCGCCACCTGGCAGGCCGCTCGCGACGAGCTGCTGGTCCGCGAGAAGGCGTACACCCGCGAGGGCGATGCGCTCGCCGCCGCGCGTCGTCGCCTGCCGATGGTGGAGTTCGACGGGACGGTCGAAGTCGTCGGACCCGACGGCCCGGTGCCGTTCCTCGACCTATTCCAGGGGCGCGACGAACTCGTGGTCTACAAACACATGTGGTACGACGGCACGCCGCACCAGGGCCAGTGCGAGGGCTGCACCACCACGGCCTGGCACGTCAAGGACGCCGTCTACCTGAACGCCCGCGGCGTTTCCTACGCCAACCTCACCACGGGGCGCTGGGACGAGGTGGCCGCTTTCGTCGAGTTCATGGGGTACACCCAGCCCTGGTACTCGGTGCGCGACGTGGCCGCGCCGGTCGGCGACAACATGGGTTACATCACGTGTTACCTGCGCGACGGCGATCGCACGTTCCTCACCTACTCCACGACGGGCCGAGGCAACGAGCGGGTCAACGCATCCCTGGGTCTGCTCGACATGACGCCCTACGGCCGCGGCGAGGCCTGGGAGGACAGCCCCGCGGGCTGGCCAGAAGGCCGCGACGCGTGCTGGTCTTGGCGCTCCGATGCCGACGGGAACCCGGACTGGGGCCCGACCAGTCGGCCTGTGCCGCAATGGGTTCGCCCCGGTGCTGGCCCAGTGGAAACGCTCGGCCGACACGGCGACCCGAGCTGACTACACCCAGTACGCCACGCGCGCTCGGTACTGGCGCATCGCGAACGCCGTCACCGTCCAACCGATGATCGTCAACACGATCACGACGATCCAGTGCCGCAGCTCCTGATCGGCACCGAGGAGCGGGGCGCGCACGATGTCGACGTAGTGCAGCAGCGGGTTGAATTCGATGATCTTCGCCCACGTTCCCGCACCCTGCTGCCGCAACGTCTCGTCGTTCCAGATGATCGGCGTCATGTAGAACAGCAGCTGGACGAGGCTGAACAGCAGCGGGCTGATGTCGCGGTAGCGAGTGGCCAGGATGCCGAAGCACAAGGCCACCCAGATGCAGTTCAGCACGATCAGTCCCAGCGCCGGAATGAAGGCCAGATCGGTCCACTTCCATGGCTTCGGGTAGATGAGCGCGATGATGACGAAGATGATGATGTTGTGCGCGAACAGCAGCACCTGTCGCCACACCAGCCGGTAGACGTGCACCGACAGTGGCGTCGGAAGTTGTTTGATCAGGCCCTCATTGGCGACGAAGACGTCGGCGCCCTCGAGGATGGAGGCGTTGATC
The DNA here is from genome assembly GCF_000620625.1 of Mycobacterium sp. URHB0044. Classification (GTDB taxonomy): domain Bacteria; phylum Actinomycetota; class Actinomycetes; order Mycobacteriales; family Mycobacteriaceae; genus Mycobacterium. The sequence continues at coordinate 134,562 of NZ_JIAW01000014.1, forward strand.
AGGTTCCAGATGATCAGCCCGAGCGTGACGTACGGCAGGTGCTCGGACAGCTCGAGGTGAAACAGCTTCGAGTACAGCCCGCCCAGCGCCACAGCCATGGTGCCCGTCGCGATGGTGATCCAGATCGGCCCGAGCACCGAGCGGCGATAGCGCTGCTTGATGTCCTGCCAGCCCAGGTGCAACCACAACTCGCGCTTGCCGAAACCCGCGACCAGATCACCCCACGCGCGCCCGAACGTCCGCGACTGCGCCGCCGCATCGGTGAAGGTCATGTTGCGCTGCCTCCGTTGCTCCGCGAGAACCTTTCGCGTCTACCCAAGCGCCGCAACCGAATCCACTCCCACAGGCCCTTGGGGTCGCGCTGCGTGATCAGGAAGAACCAGCCGAAGCGCAACCATTCCTGCGGGATCAACTTCCGCTGGCCCGCCAGAGACTGCACGTATCCGCGGTTGCGGTAGGTGAAGAAACGCTTCGACGCGTCGGCGGGGTACTGGGTGTGCATCCGGCCACCAAGGATCGGCTTGAACTCGTCGGAGCCCTGCGGGTGCAGATACACCGCCTCCAAGCAGGTACCGAACGGCAGCCCGGAGCGCAACAGCCTGCGGTGCACGTCCACCTCGTCGCCGCGAATGAACAACCGAATGTCCGGTACGCCAACGGCTTCCACGGTCGACGCACGAAACAACGCGCCGTTGAACAGCGAGGCGATGCCTGGCAGCAGATCACCCGATCCGTCGACCCGCAGTTCGGCGACGTGGCGCCGCCACGCCGTTCCGCGCCGCAGCGGAAAGGCCAGCCGCTGCGGGTCGTCCATGTCGCACACCATGGGGGAGACCTCGGCGAGCGAATACCGCGCAGCGCAGTCCAGCAGCGTGCCCAGCACCGACGCGTCGGCCGGTCTGCCGTCGTCGTCGGCCAGCCACACCCAGTCCGCGCCGGTCGCCAACGCTTGCAACATGCCGAGGGCGAATCCGCCTGCGCCGCCGAGGTTTCGGCGCGAACCCACGTACGTCGTCGGAATGGATTGGCCGTTGACGAGATCGCGCACGCGCTCGTCGAAGTCGTTGTCGACGACGATCAGGTGGTCGGGCCTGCGGCTCTGGCTCGTCACCGCGTCCAGGGACTTGGCGAGTTCGTCGGGGCGCCGATGGGTGACGACGACGGCGCAGACGACGTCAGTCATCGGCCCACGCACGCTGCGCCGTCGGGTCGTCGCCCGTGACGGGGCGTGCGTTCTCCTCCAGCACCTCGCGGACGTGTCGGGCGGCGTCCTCGCCCTCGTAGGCGCGCACCACTTCCTCGATGCCGCCGGTCATCTTGATGGTGCCGTGGTCGACCCACATCGCGGTCTTGCACAACTGGGCCAGGAATTCGTTGGAATGGCTGGCGAAGACGAGGATGCCGGACCGCTCAACCAGCTTCTGCAACCGGCTTCGCGCCTTCTTCATGAACTCGGCGTCGACGGCGCCGATGCCCTCGTCGAGCAGAAGGATCTCCGGATCGATGCTGGTGACGACGCCCATCGCGAGGCGCACCCGCATACCGGTCGAGTAGGTCCGCAACGGCATGGACAGGTATTCGCCGAGCTCGGTGAAGTCGGCGATCTCGTCGATCTTGGCCAACATCTGCTTGCGCGTCTGACCGAGGAAGAGCCCTCGGATGATGATGTTCTCGAAACCGGAGATCTCCGGATCCATCCCCACGCCGAGGTCGAACACCGGCGCCACCCGGCCCGTCACGGTCGCCGAACCGCGGGTGGGCTCGTAGATGCCCGAAAGCAGCCGCAGCAGCGTCGACTTCCCGGCGCCGTTGTGCCCGACCAACCCGACCCGGTCGCCCATCTCCAGGGACAGCGTGATGTCCCGCAGCGCCTCGATCACCACCACGTTGGACGTGTTGCGGCCGATCGTGCCGCCGGCCTTGCCGAGGAACGCCTTCTTCAGCGACCGCGACTTGGCGTCGAAGATGGGGAATTCGACCCAGGCGTTGCGCGTGGAGACATGCGGGTGCGGGGACGGAGACGTCACGGTCAGAGGTACTGGCCCGTCCCGCTGGGGTGCGCGCCGCCATGCTGTCCGGGAATGACGACGCCCGGCGGCAGCGCTCCCTGACGCATCTGCTCCAGCTGGGCGCGGGCCGCCATCTGCTGCGCGAACAGCGCGGTCTGGATGCCGTGGAACAGCCCCTCGAGCCAGCCGACGAGCTGCGCCTGCGCGATCCGGAGTTCGGCGTCCGTGGGAACGCTGTCCTCGGTGAACGGCAGCGTGAGGCGCTCGAGTTCGTCGCGCAGCTCCGGCGCGAGGCCCTCCTCCAACTCTTGGATGCTGGTGCGGTGGATGTCGCGCAGCCGGACGCGGCTGCCATCGTCCAGCGGCGCCGCGCGCACCTCCTCGAGCAGCTGCTTGATCATGGTGCCGATCCGCATCACCTTCGCGGGTTGTTCGACGAGGTCGGTCAGCGACTTTCCGTTCTCCTCGTCGTCCGTGCCGGACGCGTCGCTGCCGATGATCTCGATGTCGTTGTCGTCTGGATTGCTCACGGTTTCTCAGTTCCTCCGCGCCACTCGTATATGCGGGTCTCGCCGTTGTCGTAGACCTTGGCCCATGACTTCGACTTGTCCAGTGACAGTAGTCCGTCGGGCATCGCGAACTTGAGGACCACCGGGGTGCTGGTGATCACGTAGCGGATGTTCAGCGCCTTGACCGCCTCCGCTACGCGCGGATCGGTGTCCGCGTCGTCCGCGTAGGCCCAGATGATGAAGCGGTTGTATCCGGGGCCTTGTTGGACGGGGAAGTCGTAGTGCGTCCACAGCGGGTGCAGTCCCGCGATGGCGTACACCCAGGCCGTCCCGTCGGTGTTGGCGTTGCCGATCAACGTGTCCTTCGCGCCCGGCAGTGCGGCCAGGTAGGCGAACGCGTCGAGGTCCTTCTGGTCGATCATGATGTTGTCGTACTTCTCGCCGAACAGATAGCGATGGCGCGGAAAGTAGTGCCAGGCGCTGCCGATCGTCACTGCGAGCAGGATCGCTGCGGTGGCGGCGTGCCAGAACCTCGGGGACGCCGGCCGCTTGAACAGGACGCGGCAGCGCTCGACGACCCAGTTGGTGAGCGTGAACAGCGCGATGCCCGCCATCGGCGCGAGCAGCATCGTGACGACCGCCGAGAGCCGTCGGGGATCGCTGTAGAACAGGTCGCTGTACTTGCCGGTGATCGCGCCGATCGGACCACCGAACGGCGCGGCCGAGTGCACGATCGACACCATCAGGACCAGCCAGATGACCGCAGGCCACCAGATCCGTCGTAGCACCAGGATCAGTCCGCCGACGGCCGCAAGCCCGATGATGACGTTCTGGATCGGATAGTCGTTGAGGTGACGGGTGTGCTGGGTGATCGCCTCGAAGAGCACCCGCTTCCTGGTCTGATGAGTGGCGAATTCGTGGCCGACGATGATCTCGGCCTGCTGTAGGACGCCGACGAACTGGGGCAACAGCAGCACCACCGTTGGCACCGCGACGAGCAGCAGGCTGACGAAGTCCGTCATCCGGGCGCGCACCGGATGCCAGAGGGCGTCGAGCAGCCACCACGCGACGACGAACGTCACCACGACCACCCCGCCGGTGATGTGCACGGAGAAAACCCCGAACAGAGCCAGCACGGCGAGGGGGATGCGGTCGCGGTGTCGCAGCGTCGAGACGATCAACACGAACGTCGGGGCGGCCAGACCGTAGGCCACTAGGTTGGGCATCGCGGCCGTGTCGAACTCCACGTAGGGGACGGCGGTGAACGACGCGGACAGCGCGGCAGCGGCCGCCGCGCATCCCGCGGTCCGCCACTGGGTCGTCCGGCCGCGGAGCAACTGCCAGGCGAGGGCGGCGGCGCCGACGGGGAACAACCAGATGGACGCGGTCAGCGAGCTGATCGTGTACGCCGACGTGGCGGCCGCACCCGTGAGGTCGCTGAAGATCGCCGCCAGCGCGTGGAAGGTCGACGGGTAATACAGCGCATCGTGGGTTTCGACGTTGCGCAATTCACCCATGTGGGTCGGTGACGCCTGACCCGTGTCCAGGATGAATCGGATGGTGTTGGCGTGCCAGACGGAGTCCCAGTTGCTCGGAATCGATTGCCAGTGCGGCAGCCCGCGAATTGCTGCCAACCCGATGAGCACGGCGCCGAGCACCACGCCCGCGGCGACCACCAGAGCGGGTCCCGCCGCCATCGCCCTGGTCTCCGCGTCGCGGTCACGCCACCGCCCGAGCGCGAGCTGAAAAGCCGCAACGATGGCCATCACGATCAGGAGTGCGAGCAGTGCGGTCCACCCGTTCCACGGGACGCCGACGGCTCCCATCGGCAGTATGGCCAGCGCAACCACGCCGTACGTCACCGCCGGTCCCACGGCGACGGCGACCGGCCACGTTAGCTGTGCTGTGCGCCCGATGATTGCTCCGGGGACGACCAACAACAGGAGGGCCACTAGCACCCCGGACGTCAAGCTCACTGGACTAGTATGGCTGCCCAGGTGACCCGGTCCGATTGCGGCACGGGCGTCGAAAGGCGCCATCGGGCACCACCGAAATCGCTACGGGTCGCGTAAACGCGGATGCTCGAAGGTGGGTGGCATGGCATACGACGTCGCCCGGGTGCGAGGTCTGCACCCGTCGCTGGGCGACGGCTGGGTGCACTTCGACGCGCAGCACGGCATGCTGCTGCCCGACTCCGTGGCCACCACCGTCTCGACCGCGTTCCGGGGATCGATGACGACGTCGGTCGGCCCGCACCCCTCCGCCAAGCGCAGCGCGGCGGTCCTCGCGGCCGCCAGGGTGGCGATCGCAGATCTCGTCGGCGGTGACCCCAGCGGCGTCGTGCTGGGAGCCGACCGGGCAATCCTGTTGACTTCGCTGGCCGATGCGTCCTCGTCGCGCGTCGGGCTCGGCTACGAGGTGGTCGTGACTCGGCTGGACGACGAGGCCAACGTCGCGCCGTGGTTGCGTGCGGCCAATCGCTATGGCGCCAAGGTCAAGTGGGCCGAGGTCGACATCGAGACCGGCGAGCTGCCCACCTGGCAGTGGGAGAGCCTGATCACCAAGCCCACCCGGCTGGTCGCCATCACGTCGGCCTCGTCGGCCGTTGGCACCGTCACCGATCTGCGGCCGGTGACCAAGCTGGTGCACGAGAATGGCGGCCTGGTCGTCGTCGACCACTCGGCGGCCGCCCCCTACCGGCTCATCGACATCCACGAGACCGAAGCGGACGTCATCGCGCTCAACGCCGTCGCGTGGGGTGGCCCGCCGATCGGTGCGCTGGTGTTCCGCGACCCGTCGGCGATCGACTCGTTCGGGTCGGTGTCGCTGGACCCGTTCGCTACGGGTACGGCACGCCTCGAGGTCGGCACGCATCAGTACGGGATGCTCGCGGGCGTGGTGGCCAGCGTCGAGTATCTGGCCAACCTCGACGAGTCGGCGTCGGGCACCCGTCGCGAAAGACTTTCCGTCTCAATGCGTTCCGCCTCGACGTACATGAGTCGGTTGTTCGACTACCTGCTGGCGTCGCTGCGCTCGTTGCCGTTGGTCATGGTGATCGGGCAGCCCGAGGATCGGGTGCCGCTGCTGAGCCTGGCGGTGCACGGCGTGCCGGCCGATCGGGTCATCCAGCGTCTTGCCGACAACGGTGTGCTCGCAGTGTCGAACTCCACCTCGCGGGTGCTCGACGTGATCGGCGTCAACGACATCGGCGGGGCCGTCACCGTGGGCCTGGCGCATTACACGACGATGGCCGAGGTGGACCAGTTGGTCCGCGCGCTGGCGTCGCTGGGTTAATCCGCTACGCGCAGCAGCACCTTGCCGTGCACTTCGCCGGAGGAAAGCAACCGGTGCGCTTCGGCCACCTCTTGGATGGGCAGCTCGGCGCCGATGATGGGGCGCACCCGTCCGTCGGCGATCATCGGCCACACGTTGGCCACCACCTGCTCGACGATGGCGGCCTTGCCGGACGGTCCGTCGACCGGCCGGGACCGTAGCGCGGTGGCGATCACTCCGGCGCGCTTGGACAGCAGCTTGCCGAGGTTCAGCTCGGCTTTGACGCCACCCTGGAAACCGATGATGACGAGTCGCCCGTCGGCGGCCAGCGCGTCGACGTTGCGGTCGAGGTACGACGCCCCCATGATGTCGAGGATCACGTCGGCGCCGGCCCCTTCGGTCTCCGCCTTGATCCGCTCGACGAAGTCCTCGTCGCGATAGTTGATCGGCACGTCGGCGCCCAGCTCGACGCACACCGCGAGCTTCTCGGCCGACCCCGCCGTCACCGCCACCCGGCAGCTGAGGGCTTTGGCGACCTGGATGGCGTGGGTGCCGATGCCGCTGGCGCCGCCGTGCAGCAGAACCACGTGGCCCGGTGATAGCTCGGCGGTCATCACCAGGTTCGACCACACCGTGCACGACACCTCGGGCAGTGCGGCGGCCTCGTGCACGCCGACACCCTCGGGCAGGGGCATCACCTGTCCTGCGGGCACTGCCACCCGCTCGGCATAGCCGCCTCCCGCCAGCAAAGCGCACACCGGTTCGCCGACGGCCCAGGAGGTGACACCCTCACCCAACTCGGCGATACGCCCCGATACCTCCAGGCCCATGATCGGGCTGGCACCCGGAGGCGGCGGATAGTTCCCGGAAGCCTGTAGCAGATCGGCGCGATTGACGCCAGAGCTAATTACTTCGATCACAACCTCACCCGATTGAGCTGCGACGTCCGGTATTTCTTGCCAGCTGAGCTGCGACGGGTCCTCCGCGACGATGGCACGCATGTCAATAACGCTACTACCGACGTGAAACCGTCCTACCATGACGCCATGGAGGGGATCATTGGCGGGCGCACGGAAAGTGAAATGCCCGGACTGGACATAGCAGAACAACGGTCGTGGCAAAACTTTCTCGACTCCGCGTTGCGGCTGTACGCCACGTTGAACAAGTCGTTGGTGGAAGAACACCACCTCACGCTCAACGACGTGCGTCTGCTGGACGTACTGGACAAATCGGCCACCGGGTCGGCGAGGATGGGGGACCTGGCCGAGGATCTGATGTCGTTGCCCAGCAGGGTCACGCGCCAGATCCACCGGTTGGAGATGCAGAACCTCGTCAGCCGCTGTTCGAGCCCGGACGATGGCCGCGGTGTGCTGGCCCTCATCACCGATGACGGCAGAATGCGACTGAAGGAGGCGATGGTGACGTACGTCGGCGGTGTACGCGCCCACTTCCTCGGCAGGCTGTCGCGCGCCCAAGTCTCCGCGATAGGCGAGAACTGTCGACGGATCGGGTTGGCGCTGAAGGCCGACGCGACGCCCGGCAGGCTTGGCCGGGTCTAGACGCCTTACGCTTGTCGGCGGTGGCGTGGCAGAGCGGCCTAATGCACTCGCCTTGAAAGCGAGAGACGGCTAAAACCGTCCGGGGGTTCAAATCCCTCCGCCACCGCCACATGCACGGGCGTCGAAGTCTGCGGATGGATACGCATCAGACGCTGGTTTCGTCGCTATGAATGCGCTGCGGTTGCGTTGCTGCAGGTCGTTCGGGCGGCCGCGTCGCGTGTGCCTTTGCGCTGAATATTTGTGCGGAGAGGTCCTCCCTCGCAGCAGTAATCTGAGTCAGCGATCTTTGCTCGGAATTTGAGGGGGAGGCCGTGTCGGAGCTGAACGTCAACCCAGAGGACCTGCACGTATCCGCGTCCACGGTGGATATGCATGCCGACGATATGTGGACCAACCACGGCCTGGCTGACGGCCGGCTCGAAGAAGCGCAGGGCGGGCTTCCGGCGGGAGCAGTCGTTGCGCTGGGAGCTGCGGTGTCCAAATGGCAGGCTGACTCTGTCCACTTGTTTCGCGGGCTCGTCGGGCATAGTGACCGGTTACGCACTGCCGCAGGCGAATACACGTGTACCGATGAGCACGGGTCGACGGAGATTGCCAAGGCTGGCGAGCAAATCATCGACCTCGGGCTGTAGCGGGCAGCGTCCGCCGTGACCATCTCGGTGGCCGATGTCGATCGGTGGGATGCTGGCGATGTTCGAGAAGTGTTCCACGCTACGAGAAATCGAGCCGAGGCTGCATTCGAGGCGGCTGACGGCATTGCCGCCTTGCCTGCGTTCGGGACTTGGGGCGGCGAAGCGTCCGAGGCAGCCAAGGGTGCAATCGAGGCGTCGCGTAAGGATCTCGATGCACATGGCAACGAGGTGCTGGCCGTGTCGCAGGCGGCTTCTCGTGCAGCCGAAGACATCGAGCAGGTGAAATCGGACTTGGCGCAGTTGCGGGCAGACGCCGAAGCCATGGGAATGGCGATCGATCCCGTGACCAGCACCGTCGTTCCAGGCCCTGATATGGCCAACGCGCCGCCGATGGAGATTGAACTCAAGCGCGAACAACTGCAAGCGCGTCTGACCGCCATCTTGGTGGAAGCCGCCGCCGCCGACGAGGAGCTTAGCCGGGCGATCAACATGGCGATCGGCAAGGAACCGATCGCCGGTCAGTCCCTTGACAAGGAGAATGGCGACGCGGCCCAAAATGTCACTGGCTCAGAGGTATTGAAGGATCTTCAACGTGCCAACGACCAGAGCGTCCTGGCGGCAATCGATCGGGTCAAGGCAGCGCAGGCCGCCTATGACAAAGCGGCTGCGGCCGCTTACACCTATGGCCCTGGGAGCCCGCAAGGGGAAGCTGCGCTTGCGCAACTGCCCAAACTGAAGCAAGACCTCGCCACGGCGCTCGACGATCTGGGCAAGATCCCGGACTATTCGAAGATCGATCCTGGCTCACTGAGGGCCGACGCCAACGGCAACGTGTTCTTCCAGTACCCCCTTAACGGCCAGATGGCCGAGGTCTCCGGAACGCTGAAGAACGGAACCGGCCAGCTGTTCGACAAGGGTCGGCTGACCTACCTCACCTATGAGAACGGGAAGCTCGTCGGCACGCGGGTGCTCGACGAGGGTCGCGCGATTGCTTCGGCAGAGCCCCTGCTGACGGCCGTGACGACTGCCGTCGGTGTGGGGCCGATGGTCAAGGGTGGTGAAGGCGCATGGGTCGGCTTGCGGGCGTTGTTTGGAGCTGATGGTGCTGCAGCTGGAGCTGGTGTCACATCCGAGAACGTCATCCCTCGCGCGTTGGAGCTGGCGGCGGCGCGGGCCGAGTCGGCTGGAAACGAACTGGCTGCACTCGGGCCAGGCTCCTGGGGTCCGTCAAGTGAGTCATTCGCCGGGTTCTCGAAGGCGTACCAAGAATTTGTCACCGGCCACCCGATCAGTGAGGCGTACATCGTCAACGGAATAAAGTTCGACGATTTTGCGAACGGCGCGTTGATTGATGCGAAAGGTAACTACGGACAGTTCTTACTTCCAGATGGGCAATGGAAATCCTTCTTCCCAGGAGACGCCCGCTTCCTTGAAATGGCCGAGCGGCAGATGACCGCGGCCGGCGACAGCCCAATTGTGTGGAAGTTCGCGCAGCAGAATGCCGCCGAAAAGGTCGCTCAAGTCCTGGAGGACAACGGAATTACGCAGATAACGGCCATCTGGGTTCCGATGGGATGATCTAAGGTTGGATACGATGACGAAGGCTCAGCTCGGCGCGTACTGGGGTGCGCGGAATGAACAGGCGGGACAGGCCGCGGAGAAGATCGCACGGCTGCTGACGGTGCTTTCCGAAGTCGATCCACTGCTGACTGGCTGGCGGGATCAGGGGCTGTCCAAGAAGGCTGCTCAATCGCAAGCCTCGGTCACCACTGCCACTGACGACCTTGTCCGCCGCTTGGAGGCGGGCCGTACGCGCCGTGCCGACACCGACGCGGCTATCGAGGAATTTGGCTATTCCGTGTCGTGGTGGACCGGCCGAGATAAGGATGCCGAAAATGCGGTCTTGATGGTGCGGATCGGCAAGACATCATCAAAAATCAACAATAGTGTGTCCCTTCGCTTGCCGGAGCCAACCGTTGCTCCAGGCGCGTATTCGATCGATGGTGCGAAGCGCATCTTGTCGGCGGTCATCGATATTTTTGAACCGGACCGTGCGGTCTGGTTGAACAGTGAGCTCGAAAAGGGGCAGAAAGAACCGAATCGAACTCTGCCAGACGGCAGTGTCGCGATCGGCACGATTAAGGGTCCTGCGGCCGGATGGGCCACGTACCTCACTGGCGCAGACGCTGCCCGACTCGACCGTTCCTTATTGCCGCCAGCCGCCACGCTCGATCTCGTGGGCTCGGGCTCGCTGGTCACGCTAGGGGGCGACCCCGCGAATCCACTGCTCAATGATGTTCTCGCTGTGCGCGCTGCGATGGGTTATTCGGTGCCATCTGGCTTGACATCGACCACCGATGGCGGGGCGGCAGCCGGTGCTGCGATGTCTGGTACCGGTTCGGGCGTGGCGCCAATTTCGCCCAACCACCAGTCCGAGGCATCCGAAGGTACTGGGCGAGAACCGAAGTCGCTGCGGGGCAGAACCGACGCCGGCTAAACCAGCCTCGGTTGGGGTGCGCTCAACGAGGGCTGACGCCATCTTCTTCCCACCGCTACACGCCCCGGCGTCTTACTCTGCGCACATGGACATTCGGTTCAAGTCACGCGTCGTCGTCGCCGTGCTGGTGATCTACGGCATCTACTCGACGGTGGTCGGCCTGGCGATGTTGCTCGCGCCAGGCTTCTTCTTCGACACGTTCGGCGGGTTCGGAGTCTTCAACAGCCACTACATGTTCGACCTCGCCGGCTTCGAATTGCCGCTCGGCTTGCTGTATCTCGCGGCGATCCGATGGCCCAGCTGGCGGGTGCCGACGCTGGCGTTCGCCACGGCGCACTACGTGCTGCATGCGATCAGCCACCTGATCGACATCGGTGACGCGACGCCCGCCTGGGTCGGCGTGTTCGACTTCGTCGCAATCGTGGTCGGCCTGGTGGTCCACGCGATCGCGTGGTGGTTCAGCGTCGACGTCGCCCGCGCGATGACGTCGGCGGACAGCCGAAGCCAAATCAACCACGGCTAGGTCGTGAACGCCGCGGTGGCACGGCGATTCGACTGGAACAGGTCAGCCGGTCGCACACCGACCTAGTGACCAACCTGTGGTTGCGGGTCGTTCAGACGTAACCCAAAGCCGCGTTCTCCGCCCGGATTCGGACGTTGAGCACCAAGGCGTTCGCCAGGCTGAACACGATCGCGGTCAGCCACGCCGAATGGACCAGCGGCAGCGCCGCCACCTCCACCGCGACCGCCGTGTAGTTGGGGTGGTGGATCCAGCGATACGGGCCGCGCCGCACCAGCGGGGCGCCCGGGATGACGATGAGGCGGGGATTCCAATGCTTTCCCAAAAGGGCCACGCACCACCATCGAACGACGGTGCTGAGCACCACGAGGAGCACCATCGTCCAGCCCAGCCAGGGGATGAACGGCCGGCGCATCGTCCATACCTCGACCACGCAGCTCACCAGCAGCAGCGTGTGCATGGCAACCATCACCGGGTAGTGGCCCTGGCCGAATTCCCTGCCTCCGTTGGCAATCGACCATTTCGCATTGCGCCGCGAGACGACCAGCTCGACCAATCGTTCGGCGCCGATGGCAAGGATGAAGAGGTAGTACATCGCCGTCCCCCTACCAGCTCAACAGCAGCAGCTCGAACCCGAACCCCGGACCCATCGCCAGCATCACGGCCAGTTCGCCGTCGGCGGGCGGCGCGGCGACGGTCCGTCCGAGGACGTCGAGCACCGACGCCGACGAGATGTTGCCGTGCTCCCGCATGGAATCCCAGCTGTGCGCGAGTGCGCCTGGCGGCATACCGATCGCGTTCTGGATCGAATCGAGCACCTTGGGGCCACCGGGATGGCAGATCCACGTCGAGATGTCCTCAGTGGACAGACCCTGATCGGCCAGGAACCGGCTGACTTCGCCGCCGAGGTAGTCGTCGGCCATCTTGGGCACGTCGCGCGACATCACCAGTTGGAACCCGCTGGAGCTGACGTTCCACCCCATCACGTCGACGGTGTCCGGGAAGAGCCGGCTGCGGGTGGCCAACACCTTCGGACCGGGATGTGCGGTGGGATGCGACGGGACCCGGTCGGCACCGGTGGCGACGACGGCAGCCGCGCCGTCGCCGAACAGGCACACGCCGATGAGGGCGGGGATGGAGGCGTCGTCGCGCTGCAACGTGAGCGAGCAGAGTTCGACCGACAGCAGCACGGCGACGTGGGTCGGGTAGCCGCGCAGGTAGTCGTGCACGCGGGCCATGCCTGCGGCACCCGCCACACACCCGAGCCCAAACAACGGGACGCGCTTGACGTCCTGCCTCAGTCCGATCTGCGACGCTATGCGCGCGTCGATGGTCGGCACCGCGACGCCGGTGCTGGAAACCGTCACGATGACGTCGACCTCATCGGGTTTGATCCCCGCCGCGTCGAGCGCGGACAGCACGGCCTTGCCGCCCAGGTCGGTGGCCACCTCGACGTAGGCCGCGTTCGCCTCGGTGAACCCGGTCAGTTCCGGGTACCGCGACACGGGGAGGGCGAGGTTGCGGTACTGCACGCCGCTCGACTCCGCGAAGCGGGTGAATCCCGGGTCGACGACGGTGGTGAGTGCACTTGCGACCTGAGCCTGGTCGTACTTGTGCGGCGTGAACGCGACCGAGGTGCCCGCAATGTGTGGCGCTCCGGTCCTGTGGAAGGCAAGACCATCGGTGGATGGGAAATGCGTTGTATCTGTCATGCCAGTGAATACGAACCGCAGAACGGAATTGTTCGCCGATAATCGCAATCGTGAAAACAAACACACGCGATGGGAATTTGGGAATAATTCCGAGAATGTGAAAAGCAAAAGTGGCTACGAGCAGCGAAAACTTCCCTGAACTGCGGGAACGTCAACCAGTAGAGTTATTGCTGAATTTCAGCTGGGACGCCCATGAATTGCGGCTGGGAATTCTGAATCACTACGACTCTGCCAATTCGATTCGGAATTGCTGCCAATCGGCTGTCATTCGCCCTTGAATTCGGGTGGGCGTTTGGCGAACATCGCGGTAATTCCCTCGGTGAGATCCTTCGACGGCAGGAACGCGGAGTTCCACGCCGCGACGTAGCGCAAGCTCGCCGACACCTGCGCGATGCGCTGCTCGTCTAGGACGTCCTTGATGCCCCGCACCACCAATGGCGGGTTGGCGGCGATCTCCTTGGCGGTGGCGTGCGCGGCGGCCAATGCGGCATCTGCGTCGGCGTAGACGTCGTTGACCAGACCGATCTTCTCGGCCCGCGCCGCATCGATGTCCTTGCCGGTCAACGCCAGCTCGCGGAGGTGTCCCTCGGACAGGATCAGCGGCAGCCGCGCCAGGCTGCCCACGTCGGCCACCATGGCGAGCCTCACTTCGCGCACCGAGAACTTCGCGTCGGCGCTGGCGTAGCGGATGTCGACGGCGGAGATCAGGTCGACACCGCCGCCGATGCACCACCCCTGGATCGAGGCGATGACCGGGGTGCGGCAGTCCGCGACGGCGGTGATCGACTGCTGCATCGCGCGCAGCTTGGTGTGGAAGTCGGTGCGGGGGCCGGCCAGTGCACCTTCGGCCAGCGTCGGCGCGAGGACGTCACCCATTGCGGCCACGTCGAGGCCGTAGCTGAAGTTCTTGCCGGATCCGGTGAGCACGATCGCGCGCACCTCGGGATCGGCGTCCAGCGACGCGAACGCTTGCGGCAGCTCCGTCCAGAAGGCGGGCCCCATCGCGTTGCCCTTGCCGGGACCGAGCAGCGTCACCTGAGCGACGTGGCCATCGACGTCGACGGCGAGGGATTCGTACGTTTCACCCATGCCAGGAAGGCTAGCTGGCTAGGGAGGCCCGCCCCCGAGGAGGATCTCGCTGACGGTGCTGGTGGGAAGGAACTGACACACCGCGTCGGCGAGGGTCTTGGCGATCTCGGTGTTCTGCGGACCGAGCACCGAGCCCTCCTGCGCGAGGATCTCCTCGATCACTGCGGTCTGGGTGTCCGGGTCGAGGCCGACGTACTGCTCACACGTCATGGTGAGGGAATCTCCCGGCGGCGGAACGTTGGACGAGGTGCGGGGCGTCGACGTGCCCGGCCGCGTGGGCAAGGTGGGCAAGGGGAACGGCGTCGAGGTGCGCGTCGTGGTGAACCCCGGCTCGGTGGTCATTGCCACGGTGCCGGGCGTCGTGCGCTCGCACGCGGTGATCCCGGCGGCGAGCACCAGCGTCGCACCGGCGATCAGAACTCGCTTCCTCATCTCGGCAACGATAGGCGTACGCACGTTCTAGCGTGGTCGCATGCCCACCGACGCGCCCATCGACGAAATCGACAGCGCCCAGGCGACCCTCGCCGTCTTGGAGGGGGTCCTGGCGCAGCTGGGTCCCGACGACACCGCCAAGCAAACGCCGTGCCGCGAGTTCGACGTCGCCGGGCTGACGGACCATCTGATGAACTCCATCACCGTGATCGGCGGCGCCGCCGGTGCCCAGCTGCCGGAGCGCGACCCGAACGCATCGATCGAGCAGCAGGTGATGGCGGCGGCGCGGCCGGCTATGGATGCATGGCGGCGGCGCGGTCTCGACGGCATGGTCACGACGGGCCAGGGTGAAGCGCCCGCCAAGATGATGGCGGGCATCCTGTCGATCGAATTCCTGGTCCACGCTTGGGATTACGCATCGGCGACCGGCGCAGAAGTGGACGCGCCGGAAGGTCTGTCGGAGTACGTGCTCGGCCTGAGCCACGCCATCATCACGCCGGAGGGTCGGGTGGGAGCCGGGTTCGACGACCCGATCGACCTGCCTGCCCGCGCGGCCGCGTTCCACCGGTTGCTGGCCTACACGGGCCGCAAACCCAGCTAGACGCGTTCGAGGTAGAAGTAGAAGTAGCGCCCGGCATCGAGCACGTGCTTGCCGTTCATGATGCCCATGACCGCGCCGTCGTCGATCTTCTTGAAGTGGTCGTGAATGGGCTGGCCGTCGTAGACCATGGTCGCGGTCGCCTCGCCGCGGAACTCCTCGAGCCAGAGGCTGGCCTCGCCCTTGCCCATTTCGACGTTGGAGAACTTGTTGCCGTCGTCGTCGAGGCAGACGAGCGGCTTGACGTCGGCCGCGGAGGTGAAGGTCTTGCCGAACCACTTGGCCTTGGCCAGACCGCCGTTCATCATGTGGCCGGTGATGAACTCGCCGCCCTTCCATTCGCCGATCATGTCGGCGACGGTGGCCGGTCCCAGCGAGGCCCAGAACTCGTCGAGTTCCGCATCGGGAATCTGCTGGGCGCGTTGCTTGAGCTCGCTGAAGAGGTTCCGTGATTCCGTCATCGTTCGGCGATCCAGCGAGTGGCGAATTCGAGAAAGGCGTCGTTCTCGTGCGGGGCGGCGACGGTGACGCGGACGCCGTCGTCGCCGTAGGGGCGGACGATCACGCGGCTGTTCGCCGAGTCGTTGGCGAATTCCTGGGCGCGACCGGGAAGCGGTAGCCACACGAAGTTGGCCTGGGACGGCGGCACGGTGTACCCGGCGTCGCGCAGGGCTGCGGTGACGCGGGCGCGTTCTGCGACGACGGCATCGGTGCGGGCCAGTAGCTCGTCGGCGGCGTCGAGGGAGGCGATGGCCGCGGCCTGCGAGATGCTCGTCGCGGTGAACGGGACGTACACCTTGCTCAGCGCGGTGATGATGTCAGGATCGCCCACCGCGTACCCGATGCGCAGCCCGGCGAGCCCGTAGGCCTTCGAGAACGTCCGCAGCACAACGACATTGCTGTGGGCGCGGACCAGCCCGAAGCTGTCGGGCAGCAGCCCGTCGCGGATGTACTCCACGTACGCCTCGTCGAGCACGATGAGGATGTCCGACGGCACCGCGGCGACGAACCGGGCCAGGGCGTCGGGGTCGACGACGGTACTGGTCGGGTTGTTCGGGTTGCAGATGAAGATCAGCCGGGTCCGGTCGGTGACCGCGGCCAGCATCGCGTCGAGGTCGTGGGTGTGATCGGTCAGCGGCACCTGCACCGGCGTCGCACCCGCGGTGCGGACCTGCAGCGGATAGATCTCGAAGCTGCGCCAGCCGAACATCACCTCGTCGCCCACCGACGCGGTGATCTGGATCAGCTGCTGGCACAGACTGACCGAGCCGCAGCCCACCGAGATGTGCTCGGGCGCGAAGTCGACATGCTTGGCCAGGCGGTCGCGCAGTTCGACGTAGCCGTTGTCCGGGTAGCGGTTGATGTTGTCCACGGCGCGGTCGATCGCGGCGCGCACGCTGGGCAGTGGACCGTCGATCGTCTCGTTGCTGGCGATCTTGATGGCGCCGGGCACGGTCTTGCCCGGCGCGTAGGCAGGCAGATCGGCCAGCTCGGGGCGCAGGCGGGCAGTCACCCGGACAGTCTAGGCGGGCGCCGGGACGTGGCCCGACGCGCGCTTTGCCTTCCCGTCACCTGGCTGTGTACGCTTCTGCCTCGGATCGTTCAGGAGGCGTGCCAGAGCGGCCGAATGGGACTCACTGCTAATGAGTTGTCCCTCTTAAAGGGGACCGGAGGTTCAAATCCTCTCGCCTCCGCCGCTGCTGACCTGCGTCAGTGCGAAAATTTAATACATGCGCCCGTAGCTCAACGGATAGAGCATCTGACTACGGATCAGAAGGTTAGGGGTTCGAATCCCTTCGGGCGCACTCTCGTGTTCGCATCGACGAGCACTTCGTGCACTGCATCGTGCTCGCCGACGGGGGCGAACACCCGCCACTCCGACGGCACGCCCTTCAGGACGTGCGTCCCGCGGTCCTGGAACGTAATCCCGGAGCCGTTGACCAGATCCTTCACCGTGCTGGACACCAGAACCTCTCCTGCGTTCGCGAGCGCTGCGATGCGCGCACCGATGTGGACGGCGATGCCACCGATGTCGTCGCCACGCAGTTCGCACTCGCCGGTGTGCAGACCGCTGCGGACGTCGACACCCGCCTCGGGCATGTGCGCAGCCAGCGCGGTGGCGCACCGAACGGCTCGGGTGGGGCCGTCGAACGTCGCGAGGAAGCCGTCGCCGGTGTGCTTGATCTCGCGACCCTGAAACCGGGCGATCTCGGCGCGGGTGATCCGGTCGTGCCGCTCGAGCACCTCACGCCAGCGGCGGTCGCCAAGGTGGGCCGCTTGTGTCGTGGAATCGACGATGTCGGTGAACATCACCGTGGCCAGAACCCGATCCGGCGGCGGCTCGTGACGCTGCCCGGTGAGGAATTCCTCCACCTCGCCGGTGATCGCCCTGAAGTCGCCGACCGACGGGAAGTGGTCGATGCCGTCGAGTTCGACGATGCGTGCCATGGGGATGCCCGCTGCGAGCTCCCTCGCGAACTCGACCGGAATCGCGTCGTCCCTGCGATGCAGGACGAGGGTCGGGACGCGAACGCTTCCGAGGACGTCGCGAACGTCGATCTTCGTCAGCACCGCGGCCCACGTGAGGAGGGCCATCTTCGGGCTCATGCTTGTCCGTTCGAACACCGCGACGGCTCTGCGATAGAGGGGGTCTCGACTGTGACTCGGCGCCGCCCAATCGATGGTGCCGCCCTCGCCCCAGTGGTCGATCGACGTCCGAAGCTGGCTCGCCAGCCGCAGCCACTTCGCCCTGCCGGGCGAGCCGTCGTCGTCGAGGGACCCGTTCGCATACGTGCCGTAGAGGACCAGCGCGCGGACGCGCTCCGGGTAACTGGCGGCAACGACGATGCTGATGGGCCCACCCTCGGAGAAGCCGAACAGCGCGGGCCGGTCGCAATGCGTGGCATCCATCACCGCGAGCAGGTCGTCCGAGCGGCTCTCCAGCGTCGGCACCCCGTCGACGGGGTCGGACAGACCGGTGCCGAGCTTGTCGTACAGAACCACTCGGGCGAATGAACTGAGTTCGCCGACGAACGCCGCCCAGTTGGTATCGCTCCACATGAAGTCGACGTGGGAAAGCCAGCCGGGAACGACCACCAAGTCCATCGGACCGTCGCCAACCACCTGGTAGGCGAGGTCTCCGTTCGGCCCCTTCGCGTAGCGGGTCTCTGGCTGGGTGACCATCCGTCTCAGTGTCCCACCCGCGACGATCGACGACGAGGGCTTTGCCACCGCTAATCTTGTCGACCGATGTTCCCGGGCTGCCCCACCGCGGGGCAGGATGGCCCTATGACACCCACGGTGATCCAGCGCTGGATCGACATCATCGACAGCGATCCCTCCGACGGCCGCCTCGGCGAACTGGACGGCCTGCTGGCCGAGGACGCGGTGTTCTACTCGCCGGCCGTCTTCACGCCGCAGGAGGGACGCGCCAAGACGGCGATGTACCTGCGGGCGGCCGCGAAGATGTTCGCAGGAACGGACTTTCACTACGTCGGGCAGTGGTTCGCCGGGCGGTCGGCCGTGCTGGAGTTCGCCGCCACCATCGACGGCATCTACGTCAACGGCGTCGACATGATCGAGTGGAACGACGACGATCGGATCGTGTCGTTCAAGGTGATGATGCGGCCGTTCAAGGGCCTGCAGGTGATCATGCCGAAGATGGCCGAGTTGCTGCAGTCGGCTTGATGCGTCTGCTGCTCGTCGCCGACACTCACGTCCCCAAGCGGGCACGTGACATGCCGGCCGTGGTGTGGGACGAGGTGGCTCGCGTCGACGTTGTGCTGCATGCCGGTGACTGGGTGGTGCCCTCGCTGCTCGACGAGTTGGAGGCGCGCGCGAAACGTCTGGTCGCCTGCTGGGGCAACAACGACGGCGACGAGCTGCGTCGCCGGTTGCCCGAACGCGCCGACGTGACGCTCGGCGGGCTGCGATTCACCGTCGTGCACGAGACGGGAGCGTCCGGCGGGCGCGACGAGCGCATGGCCCGGCTGTACCCCGACACCGACGTGTTGGTGTTCGGGCACAGCCACATCCCGTGGGACGCGACCGCACGGAGTGGCCTGCGTCTGCTCAACCCGGGCTCGCCCACCGACCGCAGGCGCCAGCCGTTCTGCACCTACATGACGGCGACGGTCTCCGACGGAGTGCTCGACGAGGTGACGCTGCACCGTGTCTGACCGCCCCGCCAAGGTCGCCGACGTACATCGGCTCGCCGCCGCGATGCCTCACGTCACCCGCATCGAAGGACCCAAGGGCAACGCCATCTACCAGGTCGGCGGCAAGTCGTTCGTGTTCTTCCGCAACCCACGCAAGGACGCGCCCTTTCCCGACGTCATCGTGATCTGGGTGGAGTCCGAGGCCGACAAGGTGGCCCTGGTGCAGGATCCCGACTCACCGTTCTTCACCACCGACCACTTCAACGGCCATCCGTCGGTCCTGGTGCGGGGCAGCGAACTCCACCGCATCGGGGTCGACGAGCTGGCCGAGGTGATCCAGGACGCCTGGCTGTCGCGAGCCTCGAAGCGACGCGGTGAGCAGTGGCTGGCGGGCCGGAAACTCGTGGAATGAGTTGGTTTCTGGCCATCGTGTACGGGTAGCCGTCGGCTGTCCGATCCGAAGACCCTTGGAGGTACATGATGGCAACTGGAGAAACCGGATTCGACGATGTGTCGTTCGACCTGATCTCGGTGCAGTATCACTCGCTGAAGGCCGGCCACGACTACGGGCAGTACGTCCGTGATGCCAAGAACGCAGGCCGTGACGACATCGCGTCGTTCTTCGAAGAGGTCATGAAACAGGACTCCGAGCGCGGGCAGCGCTGCCACGAATTCTTGAGGGAACTCAGCAGCAGTTCACGCTAGGCGGCGGCACCGGGCACCGGCTGCACCTTCAGCGTGCGGCCGGTGCGCTTCCGGTAGACGACCTCGAATACGAAGCTCAGTACCAGCACCGCCAGCAGCGTGACCCACGTGCTCGCCGGCCCGGTGTGGACGGTGTAGCCGAGCAACAGGGCGAAGAGCGCCGCGTTCAGCGCCACCGCGAGTACCAGCAGCGAGCGCTTGGCGCCGGTCTCGCGGTGCACCCGCAGATGCCCGGCGCTGACCGTGCCGTACACGATCAGAAACGCCAGGCTGGCCATCGAACCCACCGCCGACAGCGGGAAGAACGCGACGAACAATGCGGTCAATACCGCGGCGACGAGCATGCCGACGGTGCCGCCCCGCCACACGCCACCGGTGAAATCCCTTGGCAATTCGCCAGATTTCGCGACCATGAAGGCCAGGTTCGCGTCGCCGTACATGGTGGCGTTGACCCCGGATGCGGTGGCCATCAGTGCCGCGATCCCGATCACGACGAAGCCGACGTGCCCCATCGCCGCGAGTCCCGCCTCCGACAGCACGTGTCCCTGGCTGGCGTCCATCGCGGGCAGGCTCAACGTCATCACCACCACCGTGCTGATCACGACGTAGACCACCACCACGATGGCCAACGCCGAGAACATCGCGCGCGGCAGCTCCCTCGCCGGGTCGCGCATGTCCCCGGCGGAGTTGGTCACCACACCGAAGCCCTCGTACGTCACGTAGAGCAGGCCCGCGGCGAACAGGATGCCGAGCCAGTGGTGGTCGCCGTTGTCGGTCAAACGAGCGGGATCGGCCTTGATCAGGCCGAGCACCGCGAACATCGCCAGGATGACCAATTCGACGGTGACGACGATCGATTCGGCCCGGCCCACCAGTTTGGAGCCCACCATGTTGATCAACACCACCACGGCGATCAGCCCGATCCCGATGAGCTTGCCCGACCAGGCGGGCGTCTCCCACGGCAGCAGCGCCCGGGCGTAGCCGGCGAAGCCCGCGCAGTAGAGCGCCATCGCGATGATCCAGCCGAGGAACTGAAAGACGTTGAGGCCGCCCGCAATCACCCCGTCGCCGAAGCATTGGATGAGGAATTGCGCGGCGCCGCCCCGGCTCGGATAGCGCGCGCCCAGCTTGGCGTAGGAGTAGACGCTGAAGACGGTCACCACGCCACCGACGAGGAATGCGACGGGCAGCCATACGCCTGCCGTCGTCGACGCCAAACCCAGCAGCGTGTACAGCCCGGCGCCCATCATCCCGCCGACGCCGATCGCGGTCGCGCTCGCAGCGGTGATCGAGCCGGATGATGTGGTCATCGCGGTCAGCTTCCCACACGATGGGATGAACATCGCGCCGATCCGCTCCGGCCGCGCCATGCGGGTGGCAATGTCGTTTGCATGGAACAGAAGCCGCCCACTGCCGTCATCGAATCCGCGCACGCGCAGCACCGCGACGGCTTTCCGTTCGAGGACACCCGCGACTTCGCCGATGCCGACCGCGGCTTCATCGGCGCGATGCAACCTTGCGTGGTGAAGGCCGCCGACGGGCGGGTGGTGTGGGACAACGACGTCTACGGCTTCCTGTCCGACGCCGACCCCGAACACGCACCTTCCACCGTGCATCCCAGCCTGTGGCGGCAGTCGACGCTGTGCGCCAAGCAGGGCCTGTACGAGGTGGTCGAAGGCGTCTACCAGGTTCGTGGCCTGGACCTGTCCAACGTCAGCTTCATCGAGGGCGACACGGGCGTCATCGTCATCGACCCCTTGGTGTGCACTGAGACCGCGGCAGCGGCGCTGGCGCTCTACCGTGCCCACCGCGGGGACCGTACCGTCGTCGCCGTCATCTACACCCACAGCCACGTCGACCACTTCGGCGGCGTGCTCGGCGTGACGAGCCAAGCCGACGTCGACGCTGGCAAGGTCGTGGTGCTGGCGCCCGAGGGTTTCATCGAGCATGCCGTGCAGGAAAACGTCTACGCCGGAACGGCAATGGCGCGGCGGGCGTCCTACATGTACGGCACGGTGCTGGCCCGCGGTGCGCGAGGACAGGTCGGCTGTGGCCTGGGACAGACGCCGTCGACGGGCGAGGTCGCGGTCATCGTGCCGACCCTCGACATCACCACGACCGGCGAGACGCACACCATCGACGGCGTCGAGATCGAGTTCCAGATGGCCCCGGGCACGGAGGCGCCCGCCGAGATGCACTTCTACTTCCCGCGCTACCGGGCGCTGTGCATGGCCGAGAACGCCACCCACAACCTGCACAACCTGCTGACGCTGCGCGGTGCCCTGGTGCGTGATCCGCACGGCTGGTCGGGCTATCTCACCGAGGCCATCGACGCGTTCACCGACCGCACCGACGTGGTGTTCGCATCGCATCACTGGCCGACGTGGGGCAAGGACCGGATCGTGGAATACCTTTCGCTGCAACGGGATCTGTACGCCTACTTGCATGACCAGACGTTGCGGCTGCTCAGCCAGGGCTACACCGGCACCGAGATCGCCGAGAACTTCGAGATGCCGCCCGCGCTGCACCGGGCGTGGCACACGCACGGCTATTACGGGTCGGTGAGCCACAACGTCAAGGCGGTCTACCAGCGCTACATGGGCTGGTTCGACGGCAACCCCGCACGGTTGTGGCCGCACCCGCCGGAGGCGATCGGACCGCGCTACGTCGAGGCGATGGGTGGCATCGAGCGCGTCGTCGAACTTGCGCAACGAGCGTTCGACGACGGCGACTTTCGCTGGGCCGCAACGCTCCTCGACCACGCGACGTTCACCGACACCGCGCATGCCGGAGTGCGTGAGCTGTACGCCGACACCCTGGAGCAGTTGGCGTACGGCGCCGAGAACGCGACGTGGCGCAACTTCTTCCTGGCCGGTACCACCGAACTGCGCGAGGGCAACTTCGGCACGCCCGGCCAGACGACGTCGCTGTCGCTGGTGTCGCAGTTGACGCCCGAGCAGCTCTTCGACAGCTTTGCGATCAGCATCAACGGGCCGAAGGCATGGGATCTCGACATCACCCTCGACGTGACGTTCACCGACGTCGCGACCAACTACCGGCTGACGCTGCGCAACGGCGTACTGGTGCACCGCAAGGCGCCCGCCGACGCGGCGACGGCGTTGGCCACCATCACGCTGGCCAACAAGCTGCGGCTGCTGATGTTCGCCGCGGGGGACACCACGTCGCCCGGCATCGACGTCGCCGGTGATGCCAACGCACTGCCGTCGCTCATGGGGGTGCTCGACCGGCCCGACCCGAACTTCAACATCGTCACGCCGTAGGGAAGCGTCGACTCTGCGTCCTGGGCGCATTCGTGCGAGTGGCCCCCGCCGCCAACGCAGAGTCGAGTGGGTGCCTTTTCCCGCCTAGCAGCGACTTTCGGCAAGGGCAGCCCGAAAAGTCGCTGATAGGTGGGCAATTCGTGTGCCCACTATCCGGCGGGCGGGTTCTCGAGAACTAGGGTAGGCCGCCGTCGGCCCGCAGGATGGCGCCGCTGGTGAAGCTCGACGCATCCGACGCCAGATACAGTGCGGCACCGATGATTTCGTGCGGCTCGCCGGCGCGCTCCAACGCCAAGTGGCGGAACGGATTCTCGGCGCCCGAGAAGTCCCACGCCTTGCTGATGTCGGTGAGGAACGGCCCAGCCATCAACGTGTTCACCCGCACCGTGGGCCCGTATGCCTTGGCGAGCCCTTCGGTCAACGCGTTCAGCCCGGCCTTCGCCGCCGCGTACGGCAGCATGTCGGGCGCCGGCCGCAGCGATCCGCTGGAGCTGACGTTGATGATCGACCCGCCACCTGCGGCCACCATCCGGTCGGCCACCAGCGTCGACAACCGGAACGGACCCTTGAGGTTGAGGTTCACCACGGCGTCGAACAGCTTCTCGGTCACCGAGGACAACGAGTCGTACAGCGGCGACATGCCTGCGTTGTTGATCAGCACGTCGACCTTGCCGAACCGCTCGTAGGCCGCGTCGACCAGGCCGTCGAGCTGCTCCCACCGGCCCACGTGCACCTGGTACGGGAACGCGGTTCGCCCCGTGGACGCGGAGATCTCCTCGGCCGTGACGACGCACGACTCCAGGTTGCGGCTGGCGATGATGACGTCCGCCCCGCACTCGGCGGCCGCGAACGCCATCTCCCGCCCCAGCCCGCGGCTGCCCCCGGTGACGAGCACGACGTGGTCGGTCAGGTCGAAGAGTCGGTCGGCGTAACCCACCTTGGCACTCCTATCGGTCGAGTCCGGTCGGGGCAGCGAATGCCCATATGGTGGCACGGTGCAACTGCTACTCGTGCGACATGCGCTGCCTCGCCGCAGTGAACCTGGGCAGGGTTCGGATCCGGACCTGTCCGAGGACGGCATCGAACAGGCCAAGCGACTGCCCGAGGCGCTGGCCCGATTCCCCATCACGCGATTGGTCAGCAGCCCACAGCGACGTGCGATCCAGACCGCGCAACCGGTAGCCGATGCGCTCGGGCTCGCCGTCGACGTCGACGAGCGGCTGGCCGAGTACGACTACGGCCTTTCGCACTACACGCCGATCGAAGAGGCCTCGCAGGAAGACCTGCAGCGACTCATCGACGGTCACCTACCTGGCAACGTGGACGAGGATGCGTTCATCGCCAGGGTCAACGCAGGGATCGGTGACCTCGTCGCAGCCGCGGACCACGAGGACACCGTCGCGGTGTTCTGTCATGGCGGCGTCATCAACGCGCTCGTCCACCAGACGATGGGCACCGAGCGGCTGCTGTGCGTCCAGGTCGACTACGCAGGCGTCACCCGGCTCCTGTCGTCGCGCAACGGAAAGCTGAGCGTCGCGTCCGTCAACGGGACCGAGCACGTATGGGACCTGCTGCCTCGAAACGTCCGGTGGTAGACAAGTCCGATGACATCCTCGTCGCCCGCCGGTCTTGACCTCGACGCGCTGGACCGCCACCTGCGGTCCATCGACGTGCCGCGCACCGGTGAGCTGCGGGCGGACCTGATCGCCGGCGGCCGCTCCAACCTGACGTTCCTGGTATTCGACGACGCGTCGAAGTGGGTACTGCGCCGCCCGCCGCTGCACGGCCTCACCCCGTCGGCGCACGACATGGCCCGCGAGTACAAGGTCGTGGCGGCACTCGAGGGCACCCCGGTGCCCGTCGCGCATCCGGTGACGATGCGCAACGACGACTCCGTCCTCGACGCCCCGTTCCAGATGGTCGAGTACGTGCCCGGCCGCGTGGTGCGCTACAGCGAGGAACTCGAGGCGCTCGGCGACCAGTCCGTGATCGACGGCTGCGTCGACGCATTGATCAAGGTGCTGGCCGACCTGCACGCCGTCGCCCCGGCCTCCGTCGGCCTCGGCGACTTCGGCAAGCCCACCGGATACCTCGAGCGTCAGGTGCGCCGCTGGGGTTCGCAGTGGGATCTGGTGCGCCACGAGGACGATCCGCGCGACCACGACGTGAAACTCCTGCACGCCAAGCTGGGTGAGGCACTGCCCGAGCAGAGCCGCAGTTCGATCGTGCACGGCGACTACCGCATCGACAACACCATGCTCGACGCGACCGACGCCACCAAGGTGCGCGCGGTGCTCGACTGGGAGATGTCGACGCTGGGCGACCCGCTCAGCGACGCCGCGCTGATGTGCGTGTACCGACACCCGATGTTCGACATGGTGCACGCGAACGCCGCGTGGTCGTCGCCGCTGATCCCGTCGGCCGACGAGCTCGCGCACCGCTACTCCCTGGCGGCCGACCAGCCGTTGGCGCACTGGGACTTCTACATGGCGCTGGCGTACTTCAAGTTGGCGATCATCGCCGCGGGCATCCACTTCCGCGCCAGGATGGGTGGCACGGACGAGGGTGACAAGGTCGGCGAGGCCGTCGCTCCGCTCATCGCGATGGGCCTCACCGCACTGTCCTAAGGCCGTCTGCGGTTTGATTGGGCGGTGAATGGGATGACGACGGGGACGCAGAGCACGCTCAAGCGGGATGTCGGCGTCGACCTCGACGTCTGGATCAGTGCGCCCACCACGCTGGAATTTCAGATCGCCGTCGCCCCTCAGCCCGGCGCCACGGTCACCGAGTCACTGTCGTTCACGTTGAACGGCAAGCAGATTGAGGCCACGGAGATCAGCGGCGACCACGGCAACCGCATCCACAAGTTCGACGCGGGCGAGGGCTCGCTGCTGGCCAGCTATTCGGCGACGATCATCGGGCAGAGCGACCCGGCGCCGGTGACCGAGATCGACCTGTCGACGTATCTGCGGCCCAGCCGGTACGCCGAGGCCGACAAGTTCTTCGGTTTCGCCGCGACCGAATTCGGCCAGTGGGTCGACTCGGCCACGCTGCTGGCGAAGGTGTCGTCGTGGGTGGGCACGCGGCTGCACTACGTGCCCGGCTCGTCGGACCCCATCGACGGGGCGGCCGACACGCTGCTGGCAGGCGCCGGGGTGTGCCGCGACTACGTGCACCTGGTGGTCGCGCTGCTACGCGCGGTGAACGTGCCGGCCAGGATGGTCGCGGTGTATGCGCCGGGCTGCGACCCCATGGACTTTCACGCCGTCGCGGAGGCGTACGTCGACGGTCACTGGCGGGTGGTCGATGCCACCCTGTTGGCGCCGCGTCAGACGCTGGTCCGGATCAGCACCGGACGCGATGCGGCCGACACCGCGTTCCTGGACAACCACAACGGGTCGATCACCCTGAACTCGATGTGGGTGCGGGCCGTGGTCGACGGCTACCTGCCGCACGACGCGGTCGAGGAGCTGGTGTCCATCCGCTAGCGACTACCGTTGCGCGGCCTTGTAGTTCTTCTTGGCGGCGCGGCGTAGTTGGAAGATCCGGGCAGCGCCGGCCAACACGGTGACGAGGCCGCCCAACACCGCGGAGAACAGGATCGCCACACCCAGCGGAAGGGACCAGTCCCACCCGAGGAAGTGGAAGGTGGCCGATTCGGTGTTCTGCGCGATGAAGATCAGCAGCACGATCAGGACGAGGAAGCCGACGATGAGCGCCGACCACAGGGCGCCGGCCCTGGTGAACTTCACCTTGGTCGCAGGCGGCGGCGGGTTCGGGGTAGGGGGGCCCGGCGGCGGCTCTTGCGCCATCGGTTCGAGGGGGCCGGGACGTACCGGCTCGACGGGCGGCACGTTCGGCTCGGTGCTCATGGCTCCATCCTTGCCCGTCCGGACCGGGATTGAAACCAGGCTCGGCACGAGGTAAAGCCGGGCAACATTGCGCGAAGGCCGTTAGGGTCGCGGGGAGCGTGTGCCGGCGGAAGGACGCAATCCATGGACCCCGCGCGACGAACCGTGCGCAAGAGAAGTCTGGCCGCGCTCGCCGCGGTCCTCGCCCTCATCACCGCGGCCTGCGGTAGTTCCAACCCGCTTGGCGGCGGCGAGGTGTCGGGTGACCTGAAGTCGATCGTGGTGGGCTCGGCGGACTTTCCGGAGTCGAAGATCATCGCCGAGATCTACGCGCAGGCGCTGGAGGCCAACGGCTTCACGGTGGGCCGGCAGTTCGGCATCGGCAGCCGCGAAACCTACATCCCCGCGGTCAAGGACCACTCCATCGACCTCATCCCCGAGTACACCGGGAACCTGCTGCAGTACTTCGACCCGAAGACCAAGGCCACCGACCCCACCTCCGTCGAGTTGGCGCTCTACCGTGCGCTTCCCGGCGACCTGTCGATCCTGGCGCCGTCGCCGGCCAACGACCAGGACACCGTCGCGGTCACCGAGGCGACCGCCAAGAAGTGGAACCTCAAGACGATCGGTGATCTGGCGCAGCATTCCGCGGAGGTGAAGTTCGGCGGGCCGTCGGAGTTCCTGAACCGGACCGAGGGCCTGCCCGGGCTGAAGGCGAAGTACGGCCTGGACGTCGCGCCCGTCAACTTCGTCGCGATCAGCGACGGCGGCGGCCCCGCGACCGTGCGCGCGCTGGTCGACGGCACGGTGACGGCGGCGGACATCTTCAGCACGTCACCGGCGATCCCGCAGAACAAGCTGGTGGTGCTCGAGGACCCGAAGAACAACTTCCTCGCCGCCAACGTCGTGCCACTGGTCGCCTCGCAGAAGCTGTCGGATCAACTCAAGACGGTGCTGAACGCCGTCAGCGCCAAGCTGACCACCGAGGCCCTCATCGAGATGAACGGCGCGACGTCGGGCAACGGCGGCATCGATCCCGACGAGGCCGCGCGAAAATGGGTACAGGACAACGGGTTCGACAAGCCGATGGCAGGCTAGGGGTAGGGCAGATGATCAAGTTCGACGCCGTCCGCAAGGTGTACCCCGACGGCACCGTCGCCGTCGACGACCTCACACTCGAAGTGCCCGAGGGCACGCTGGCCGCGTTCGTCGGCCCGTCGGGCTGTGGCAAGACCACCTCGATGCGGATGATCAACCGGATGATCGACCCCACGTCGGGCAAGTTGACCGTCGACGGCAACGACGTCACCAAGGTCGACGCCGTCAAGTTGCGCCTCGGGATCGGCTACGTGATCCAGAGTGCCGGCCTGATGCCGCACCTGAAGGTCATCGACAACGTCGCGACCGTGCCGGTGCTCAAGGGCGAATCACGGCGCAGCGCACGCAAGGCGGCGCTCGGCGTGCTGGAGCGCGTCGGCCTCGACCCGAAGTTGGCCAACCGCTATCCGGCTCAGCTCTCCGGTGGTCAGCAGCAACGGGTCGGCGTGGCCCGCGCGCTCGCCGCCGATCCGCCGATCCTGTTGATGGACGAGCCGTTCAGCGCGGTCGACCCGGTGGTCCGCGAGGAATTGCAGGCCGAAATCCTGCGGCTGCAAAGCGAATTGCGCAAGACCATCGTGTTCGTCACCCACGACATCGACGAGGCGATCAAACTCGGCGACAAGGTTGCGGTGTTCAGCCGCGGGGGCAAGCTGCAGCAGTTCGACGAGCCGGCGCGGCTGTTGTCCAACCCGGCCACCGACTTCGTCGCCGGGTTCGTCGGCGCCGACCGGGGCTACCGGGGCCTGCAATTCTTCGACGCGACGGGGCTTCCGCTGCACGACGTGCGGACCGTCGGCGAACCCGGCATCGACTCGCTGAGGCTGGATCCGGGGGAGTGGGTGCTGGTGCTCAAGCCCGACGGCACGCCGTACGGATGGATCACCGCCGACGGCGTCGAACTGCATCGTGCTGGAAAGTCGTTGTACGACAGCACGACTGCGGGCGGATCGCTGTTCCTGCCGAACGGCACGATGCGGTTGGCGCTCGACGCCGCGCTGTCGTCCCCGTCGGGCCTGGGCGTTGCCGTCGACGAGAACAGGCAGGTGGTCGGCGGCATCAAGGCCGACGACGTGCTGGCGGCGCTGACCGCCCAGCGCGGGACTGCGGACGGGGGAGGGGGCTAACCGCCGTGCGCTATCTGTTCACCCACCTCGACGACGCCTGGGCGTTGACGCTGATCCATCTGCGGCTGTCGCTGGTGCCGTTGGTGCTCGGCCTGTTGATCGCGGTGCCGCTCGGCGCGTACGTCCGGCGGACGAAGACATTGCGCAGGCTCACGACGGTCACCGCGAGCATCATCTTCACCATCCCGTCGCTGGCGTTGTTCGTCGTCCTGCCCTTGATCATCCCGACCCGCATCCTCGACGAGGCCAACGTCATCGTGGCGCTGACGCTCTACACCGTCGCGCTGCTGGTCCGCGTGGTCCCCGAGGCGCTGGACGCGGTGCCGCCCGCCGTGCTGGACGCCGCCACCGCCGTCGGCTACCGCCCGTTCACCCGCGTCGTCAAAGTCGAGTTGCCACTTGCCATTCCGGTGCTCGTCGCAGGCCTGCGCGTTGTCTCCGTCACCAACATCTCGATGGTGTCGGTCGGCTCCGTGATCGGCATCGGCGGCCTCGGCACGTGGTTCACCGAGGGCTATCAGGCCGACAAGAGCGACCAGATCATCGCGGGCATCATCGCGATCTTCGTGCTGGCGATCGTCATCGACACCCTCATCATGCTGATCGGCAAGGCCGCCACACCGTGGATCTCGGCGGGCAAGGTTGGGCGACGGGCGAAGGCGCCTCGGGCGAGCGAAGCGACGGGGAAAAAGGGGTCCTCATGAACTTCCTGCAGCAGGCGCTGTCCTACATCTTCACGGCCGACAACTGGGCGGGGCCAGCAGGCCTGACGGCCCGCATCCTGGAACACCTGCAGTACACCGCCGTCGCGGTCGTCTTCTCGGCGTTGATCGCCATCCCGATCGGCATGGCGATCGGGCACACCGGCCGCGGCACGTTCCTCGTCGTCACCGGTGTGAACGCGTTGCGGGCACTGCCCACTCTCGGTGTGCTGCTGCTCGGCGTGCTGCTGTGGGGGCTGGGCCTGGTACCTCCGACGGTCGCGCTGATGTTGTTGGGCATCCCGCCCCTGCTGGCAGGCACCTACGCGGGCATCGCCAACGTCGACCCGGCGGTCGTCGACGCGGCCCGCTCGATGGGCATGACGGAGTCGCGCGTGCTGCTGCGCGTCGAGGTGCGCAACGCGCTGCCACTGATCTTCGGTGGGCTGCGCACCGCCACGCTGCAGATCGTCGCGACGGCGACGGTCGCCGCGTACGCCAGCCTCGGCGGTCTCGGGCGCTATCTCATCGACGGCATCAAGGTGCGGCAGTTCTACCTCGCCCTGGTCGGCGCGCTGTTGGTGACCGCGCTGGCGCTGATCCTCGATGCCGCGCTGGCGGCGGTGGTGTGGTTGTCGGAGCCCGGCACCGACCGGTTCCGCCGGATGCCGCAGCCGTTGATCAGCGACGAGATGGCGCTCGGGTCACGATCTGCTGCGACTTCCCGAGGCGGCTACGAACGAGAGGGCCCGTCGCCTACGGTAGAGGGGTGAGTGCAGCAGCCCGCTCCGAAGCCACGCCCAGCACCTGGCCCGCGGTCCTGACGTGGAGCGCGCATGACGTTCCCCGGATGGAGTCCGTGCGGGTGCAGTTGTCCGGCAACCGCATCAAGGCCTACGGCCGAATCGTCGCGGCCGGCACGCCGACGCATCCGCCGTTCAGCGCGTCCTACGACCTCGTCACCGACGAGGGCGGCGGCACCAAACGCCTTTCGCTGACCGTCACGCTCGCCGAGCGCGAACGTCAGCTCTCGATCGCCCGCGACGAAGAGAACATGTGGCTGGTCCAGGATCACCAGAACCAGACCACGCGCGCGGCCTATGACGGCGCGCTGGACGTCGACGTGATCTTCAGCCCGTTCTTCAACGCGTTGCCGATCCGCCGCACCGGCCTGTATCAGCGGTCGGAGTCGATCACGCTGCCGGTGGTGTACGTGCGGCTGCCGGAGTTGACCGTCGAGCAGGTGACCATCAGCTACAGCACCGCGTCCTCCGACGCGGGGGCGATCAAACTGGTGTCGCCCGTCGCCGACACCACGATCTCCGTCGACGACGAGGGATTCATCCTCGACTATCCAGGACTGGCAGAGCGGATCTGATCACGCCGCCGGCGCGGCCCGCCGCGGCGAGTTCCTCACGCCACTTCGCGGCTCCGACCGTGATGGTGATGATCTCCGGCCTGCTGAAGCTGTCGTAGCGCATCCGCGCGGCGTGACCGGCTTCGACGAGCTCGCCGACCGACTTCCCGGCCGCGAGGTGGTCCCTGGCCCACGTGAGCAGTTCGATCGTCCGGTCCAGCGCGCCGTGCAGCTGGTCGGCATTCGCCTCGCACATGGCCCGGACCAGGTCGGGGGCGGTCGCGGCGACCCGTGTGCCGTCTCGGAACGATCCCGCGGCAAGCGCGAACGCCAACGGCACGTCACCCGCCGTCGCTGCGAGCGACTCGGCGAGCAGGTGCGGCAGGTGCGAGATGGCGGCGGCCGCGGCGTCGTGCTCGTCGGAGCGGGCGGGGACGACGACACTGCCGCAGTCCAACGCCAGGTGCATCACCATGGCCCACACTCGCGCGTCGACGTGGTCGTCGACGCTGATCACCCACGGTGCGCCGACGAAGAGACGCGGATTGCCCGCGGCCCAACCCGAATGCGCGGTCCCAGCCATCGGGTGGCCGCCGACGAACCGGTCGAGGAGGCCGTGGTCCCGGACCGTCTGCAGGACAGCGCCTTTCACGCTCGTCACGTCGGTCAGTGGGCACTCGGGAGCCAAGTGGCGGATGCGGTCGAGCATGGTCGGCAGGGCGGGCACGGGGACGGCGAGCACGATCAGCGCTTCGGTCTCGGCCGCGCGGGCCAGGACGTCGTTGATGCTGTCCGTCGCGTCGAACCCGTCGAAGCGGGCGGCCTCCACGCCGTCGATCGACCGGTTGTAGCCGAACACCTCGCGACCGGAGGCCTTCACGGCTCGCATCACCGATCCGCCGATCAGCCCCAAGCCGAGCACGCACACGGGTGTTGTCACTGTTCAAGGTTGGCATACGGTGATCCGGCGCTCACCGTGCATCGGTCGAATTGTGGTCAAACTTCCTGGTCTGGGACTAGCGTTGGCGTCATGGGAGCAGAGCGAGCGCAGGCAAAGAAAAAGGCCGCAGACCTCCCCGACGGCTTCGGCGTGGCGGTCGTCCGTGAGGACGGGAAGTGGCGTTGTTCGCCGATGCGCGCTGCCGCGCTGACCAGCCTGGGCGCGGCGGAAACCGAACTGAGGGAATTGCGCAGCGCCGGCGCGGTGTTCGGGCTGCTCGACGTCGACGACGAGTTCTTCATCATCGTCCGGCCGGCCCCCGCGGGCACCCGGCTGTTCCTGTCGGATGCCACGGCGGCGCTGGAGTACGACATCGCCGCCGAGGTGCTGGAGAAGCTCGACGCCGACCTCGACCCGGCCGAACTCGAGGACGCGGACCCGTTCGAGGAGGGCGACTTGGGCGTGCTGGCCGACATCGGCCTCAATGAAGGTGTGCTCAGCATCATCCTGTCCGACGACGAGTACGCCGACGTGCAGCTCTCCCGTATCGCTCAGGAGATGGGCTTCGACGACGAGATGTCTGCGGTTCTGGACAAACTCGATCGGTGAGGTCGGACTTCCCGTCTGATGACGAGCTGATTCGGCGCGCACTCGACGCGGCCGGTGCGGCGGGCCCGCGTGACGTGCCGATCGGCGCGGTGGTGTTCGGACCTGACGGTGCCGAGGTGGCCCGCGCAGCCAATGCCCGCGAGCAGTTCGGGGATCCGACCGCGCACGCCGAGATCCTCGCCATGCGTGCTGCGGCAGCGGTTCTCGGTGACGGCTGGCGGCTCGAGGGCGCGACGTTGGCCGTGACCGTCGAACCCTGCACGATGTGCGCCGGGGCGTTGGTGATGGCCCGGGTCGCGCGGCTGGTGTTCGGCGCGTGGGAGCCGAAGACCGGTGCGGTGGGCTCGCTGTGGGACGTGGTGCGCGACCGTCGGCTCAACCATCGGCCCGAGGTCAGGGGCGGCGTGCTGGCCGATGAGTGCGCGGCGCCGCTGGCGGAGTTCTTCGCGCGGCAGCGATGAGTGCTTGCGATTAGGGCCGCGGACCGGGCTTGGGTAAGCTGCCACGCGGTGGCGTGTCCGAGCGGCCTAAGGAGCACGCCTCGAAAGCGTGTGACGGGTAACCCCCGTCCGAGGGTTCAAATCCCTCCGCCACCGCCACAGCTCCCCACCCGTTAGTACTGGTGGGGAGCTTTTTTCGCGCAGCTCACGCCGCCAGGCCGGCCAGGTTCGGATTCGCCTGCGGCAGAGTTGTCGGCTCCGACGGCTCGATCGTGATGGGCTCCCGCAGGGACTTCGCCGCGGGCGCGGTGCCGATCACGACGCCGTGTGCCATGCCCTGCGAGGTCGGGATGTCGATCGTCGACCCGGGTACCAGGTCGTCGCCGACGTCGGTCTTGCCGTTGAACCAGTCAGTGAGCCACGCGACGGCCAACTCCTCGACCGCCGGCGGGTTCTGCGGTTGCGGGAAACCGGCGGCGAGGTACGCGGCGAACTGAATGAGCGGGTTGCCGCCGCGCATCGAATCCATGTGCACCCCGCCCGCGAGCACGACACCGTTGAACCGGTCAGGCCGCGCCGCGGTCAGGGCTTGGTTGATGTTGCTCACCGAGTTGAACAGGTTGGTCGGCGCGCCGATCTCGCGGATCGGAATGTAGTGGCCCGTCGCCGCCTCGTACGCGGCCAGCTTGTCGAGCGCGGCAACCATGGTGCCCTGCAGCGGCACCCCGTCGAGGGCGATCACCCCCACCAGATCGTCGGCGGCGCCGTTCTTGGCGAGGAATCCCGCCGCGGCCGACACTAGGTTGCCGCCCAACGAGTGACCGGCGAGAGCGAACTGCTGGGGCAGCCGCGCCGTCGCCGGATCGAGGCCGTACCTGGTCGCGTAGCCGGCGGCCAGCGCGCTCTGTGTCAGTGCGGCGCGGTCGCCGACGAACAGGTCGGCGATCGCCGACGCCATTCCCGTTCCGCCCAGCCACGCGGAGTCGCCTGCGAAGAAGTTGGACGGCAGCGTCGGGGTGACGACGATGCTGTTGGTCCGTTCGGCGAGGTTGGCCGCGGTGTAGCTGTACTGGGGACCGAGGGCCAGCAGGCCGTGTTGCAGCAGGATCATCCGCGTCGGCGGTTCGTCTCCCTCGGGGTAGTACCAATTGGCGGCCACCCGCTGTCCGGTGCCCAACCGGATCGTCGAGCTGCGCACCGTGACCGTGCTGTTCGGTGGCAGAACCGGCGGCCCGGTGACGAACGCCTCGACTGCCTGCAACGTGTTGATGAGCGCTGAACCGACGTTGACGACGACGGACGCCAGGACTGATCCGACGACGTCGAACAGCGACGGTGGTGGCGGGGCGGGCGCGACGGCGGCGGTCGCCCGCAACAGGCTCGTCGATGCCATCGGCGCGGCCGCGGTGTCCCTGGCGGCCGCAGACCGGTTCACGGTGGCGGGTGCGACGGGCGCGGGTGCCGCCGACGGCGTCTTCGTCTCGGCAGCGTCGTCGGTCTCGGTGATGTTGGTGGGCGTGGAGGCAGCCGGCTTCTGCGGCGCGTGGGTTGCCGGAGTCGAGTGTTTCGAGCCGGTCGACGTCTTGTCGGGTACCGAAGTGGGTCCGTCCGACTTGGTTGGGACGTCGTCGGGATCGGCTTCGGATGCGTCTGAGTCGTCCGCCGGATCGGTTGCCGGGTTGGTCTTGTCCGGCTCGTCGGCGTCTTTACTCGGGGTCGAATTACCGCTGCTCGACCCGGCTCCGGCAGGGTACTTGTCGTTGGTCGGCGAGTCCTTCTTGTCGGTTGCCGAGTTCGGTTTGTCCGCACCGGAGTTCGTCGACGTGGATGCGCCGGTGCCCGATGGAGAGTCCGTGTCGGCGGTTGCCACACCGGCACCCGTCACCAACGCTGCGGAAACTCCCGCGGCGACGACACCGGCACCCAACCACACCGACAACTGCTCCATACCTGACTCCCCAAGTCGTTCCGGACGTTCCCGGGTTCCGATCCTGACAGCCCGCACCGGGATTCGGAGCCGATTCCGAGCGGCCGCGTCAATAGGTACCGGGCGTGCGCAGCGTCACGGCGCCGATACGTCGGTTCGGCGGTGTTTCCCGGTGGTTCGCTCCTATTCTGAGCGCGGTCGAGAAGCGGCCACAGGAAGGCGACTGTCATGGTGGATGGCCCGATTTCGCGCACGATTCTTCCCATTCCCGATGTGCCGCACGTGGGGTTGACCACCTACGACGCCAAGGATCCCGACACCAGCTATCCACCGATTAGGGACGTACGTCCGCCGGCGACTGCCCCCAACGTGCTCGTCGTGTTGATCGACGACGTCGGCTTCGGCGCCAGCAGCGCCTTCGGTGGTCCGTGTGAGACGCCGAACTTCGAGAGGCTCGCGGCGGGCGGGTTGAAGTACACCCGGTTGCACACCACCGCGCTGTGCTCGCCGACGAGGCAGGCTCTGCTGACCGGCCGCAATCATCATTCGGTCGGCATGGGCAACATCACCGAAACTGCAACGGCGGCACCCGGATACACGTCGGTGCTGCCGAATACCAAGGCACCGCTGCCGTTGACGTTGAAGCTCAACGGCTACTCCACCGCCCAGTTCGGCAAATGCCACGAGGTGCCGGCCTGGCAGACCAGCCCGGCGGGTCCGTTCACTGCGTGGCCGACGGGCGGCGGCGGCTTCGAGTACTTCTACGGCTTCATCGGCGGCGAGAACAACCAGTGGGACCCGGCCCTGTACGAGGGCACCACGCCCATCGAGCCGCCGAAGACTCCGGCCGAGGGTTACCACCTCACCGAGGATTTGACCGACAAGGCGATCGGCTGGGTGCGCCAGCAGAAGGCGCTGCTGCCCGACAAGCCGTTCTTCATGTACTTCGCACCCGGTGCCACCCACGCGCCGCATCACGTGCCCAAGGAGTGGATCGACAAGTACAAGGGCAAGTTCGCGCACGGCTGGGACCGTCAGCGCGAGATCACCTTCGAACGGCAGAAGGAACTGGGCGTCATCGGCCCCGATTCGGTGTTGACGCCACGGCACGACGAGATCCCGGCCTGGGACGACATGGACCCCGCGCTGAAGCCGGCACTGGAACGTGAGATGGAGGTCTACGCAGCCTTTTTGGAGCACACCGACCACCACGTCGGCCGCTTGCTCGATGCTCTCGAGCCGGTCATGGAAGACACGCTCGTCTACGTCATCATCGGCGACAACGGCGCGTCGGCGGAGGGCACGCTGCAGGGCGCGTTCAACGAGATGGCCAACTTCAACGGCATGGCCGCCCTCGAGACCCCCGAATTCCTCCTCTCCAAACTCGAGGACTTCGGCGGCGAAGACTCCTACGGTCACTACGCCGTGGGCTGGGCCTGGGCAATGGACACGCCGTATCAGTGGACCAAGCAGGTGGCCTCGCACTGGGGTGGCACCCGCAACGGCACCATCGTGCACTGGCCCAAGGG
This sequence comes from Mycobacterium sp. URHB0044, assembly GCF_000620625.1. GTDB lineage: Bacteria > Actinomycetota > Actinomycetes > Mycobacteriales > Mycobacteriaceae > Mycobacterium. Next base: position 171,114 of record NZ_JIAW01000014.1, read on the forward strand.
AATCGACGAAAAGGGCGGCACGCGTGATCAATTCACCCATGTCATCGATGTCGCGCCCACGGTGTTGGAGGCCGCGGGCATCCCGCAACCGGTGCTGGTCAATGGAGTGATGCAGAGCCCGTATGAGGGAACCAGTCTGCTGTACAGCTTCAACGATGCCGAAGCACCGGAGCGTCACGAGACCCAGTACTTCGAAATGTTCTGCAACAGAGGCATTTACCACAAGGGCTGGAGCGCGGTGACCAAACACCGCACGCCGTGGGAGATGAGCGGGGGCAAGTTGCCGAGCTTCGACGACGACGTCTGGGAACTCTACGACGGCAACACCGACTGGACGCAGGCCAACGACCTCTCCAAGGAGTACCCCGATAAACTGCACGAGCTGCAACGGCTGTGGCTGATCGAGGCCGTCAAGTACAACGTCTTACCGCTCGACGACCGGCAGATCGAACGATTCAACCCGACTCTTGCCGGTCGGCCGTCGCTGATCAAGGGCAACTCACAGCTGCTGTTCGCCGGCATGGGCCGGCTCTCGGAGAACAGCGTCGTCGACATCAAGAACAAGTCCTTCGCGGTCACGTCCGAGGTGGAGGTCCCTACGGACGGCGCCGAGGGCGTAATCATCGCTCAGGGCGGAAAATTCGGCGGCTGGAGCCTGTACGCCAAGGCGGGCAAGGCCAAGTTCTACTACAACGTATTGGGCATCAAGTCGTTCGCCATCGAAGCCACCGAGCCGATCCCTGCCGGCACCACCCAGGTGCGCATGGAGTTCACCTACGACGGCGGTGGCATGGGCAAGGGCGGTGACGTCGCCCTCTATTGCGACGGCAAGGAAGTCGGCAAGGGCCGGGTCGATCAGACCCAGGGCTTCGTCTTCTCGGCGGACGAAACCACCGACGTCGGCAACGAGACCGGAACCAGCGTGAGCCCGGACTACACCGCCCACACCAGCAAGTTCACCGGCAAGATCAACTGGGTTCGCATCGACCTCGGTGAGGACGCCGAGGCCGCCGAACACTACATCGAACCCGACGAACGCTTCAGGATCGCGATGGCACGGCAATAGGCGCCGATCCAATCAGGGCGCGGACGCCGAGTCCGCGCCTGACTCCTGTCCCCACGTGGCCTTCGCCCCGGAATCCCCGATGCGGTACACCTGCACCGTCGTCGCTACGCTCGCGACGACCACGATGGCCGCAATGAGCCACCGTGCAACGGGTTTCACTGACCGGCCGCGCACTTCCCGGACGTGGACGTACGCGATCAAGGCGGCTGCGGCCACCAAGGCGATTGAGAAGTACAGCATCGTGTCGCCCAGTTCCGTGTGGGTGTGAAGTAACGGTGACCTTCCCTCACGGTGCTCCAGCCATTCACCCGCTTCCGTCGTCAACGGCGTCAGCACTGCCGTCAGCGACGCCAGCCCGAGGACCAGCCATGCCAATCGTTGCCGTGCTGCCGGCCACAGCGCGCAGACGATCGCAAGGACCGCGGTGAGTGGAGCCAGGACAACGATGAAGTGCACGAGCAGTACGTGGGCGGGCAGGCCATTGAACGTCGACAACGTTTAACTCCTCATAGATTGTTCACGGAAGTGAATCCCCACCGAAGAGCGTGACATCGGATTCTTAGAGCCGTCGAAGAAGTGGCGTGGCACGCTCGTGGGGTGGCCGAGCAACGTCCCGCACCGACTTTGTTGATCGTCGAAGACGACCGCGTGCTCAGTGCGATGCTCGCCGAACTGTTCACCAAGGAGGGTTACCTCGTCGACGTCGTTCACGACGGACAGCAAGGCCTGCACCGTGGCCTGACAGGCAGCTACGACGCGGCGATCATCGATCGGGGGCTGCCGGTGATGGACGGATCCGAGCTCGTCGCGGTCCTGCGGTCACGCGGTGTCGCGACTCCGGTGTTGCTGCTCACCGCCCGCGGGTTGCTGGCGGACCGAGTCGAAGGACTCGACGCCGGCGCGCACGACTATCTGGTCAAACCATTCGAAATACCCGAATTGCTGGCGCGGGTGCGGGCACTGCTGCGCCGCCCCGACGGCCGTTCGACGCTTCGCGTTGGTGGGCTCTGCCTGGACCGGCTGACGCGCACGGTCAGCGGTGGCACAGCGGGGGTCGACACCGTCGAGCTGTCGGAGCGCGAGGCCGCGCTGCTCGCTGTCCTGATGGGCGCCCCGCGGCAGGTCTTCACCCGCAGTCAGTTGCTCGAGGCGGTGTTCGCCGGTGTCGATTCGGTCAGCGCCGTCGATACCTACGTTCATTACCTGCGGCGCAAGCTCGGCCGAGCAGTCATCCGCACCGTGCACGGCACGGGCTACCGGCTCGGAACCGAATGAGGCCCGACGACGATCTCGGCGTCGTCAACCGGGCGGGCCGCGTCGCCGCGGTGCAAGCCTCACTTGCCCTTGCCGCAGTCCTTTTGATCGTCGGGGCGGTGGTCTACTTCATCGACGCCCGCATTCGAGAGCAGCAACTCAGGACCCAATTGTCGTCGGTGGCTTCGGCCGCCGACGATGCGACGGATCCGCCGCCCGGAATGATCCTCTTGCTGCGGGACCGAACCGGGAAGGTCACGGCAAGCGCTGGCGGAGTTCCAGCGGAGTTGCTGGCACGGCCACCGGGATTCTCCGACGCGCACATCGATGGTGCCCGGTACCGCGCGGTGGTCATGGACAAGGCCGACGGCAAGGTGGTCGTGCTTGTGGACCTCGGGCCGTACGAGGCGGGCCGAAACCGTCTGCTGCTATCGCTGGGGATCGCCGAGCTGGCGGGCATCCTGGCTTCTGTCGCCGTGGTCATTCTGCTCACCAGACGGTCGATTCGCCCGCTTGCCGACGCGTTGGCCCTTCAGCGGCGTTTCGTGGCTGACGCTTCGCACGAACTTCGCGCCCCGCTGACGGTGCTGCACACCCGCATTCAGCTACTCTCCCGCGGTTTCGATGACGGGGATGGGCACCCGACCAAGGAACAGATCGATGCGCTCGCATCCGACACACGAGCGCTCGGTGAGGTGATCGACGACCTGCTTGCTTCGGCCGCCATGACGACGGGCAAGGCGCCGCGACATCCGATCGATCTCGCGACCGTCGTGCAATCCGCCTGCGAGAGCATGGCTCAGCACGCCGAGGCGGGCGGGGTCGGCCTCGTCGTCGAATCGAACAGCACCGCACCAGTTGATGGTTTCGTCGTCCTGGGATCTGGTCCCGCGCTTCGCCGGGCGGTCATCTCCCTCGTCGACAACGCTCTGGCTCACGAGCATCCCGGCGGGACGATCACGGTCACGGTCAGGCGGCAGGACGGCGACGTCGTGGTCGACGTCCGCGATGACGGCGTTGGGATCGATCCAGCCGCCCTGGGAACGTTGTTCGACCGTTTCTCACACGGGCGAACGCATACCGCCGCAGGGGGCCGCCGCCGCTACGGCATCGGTCTGGCGCTGGTGCGAGAGATCGCGCGCGCTCATCAGGGGGACATTCGCGTCGCCCAAACGCCAGGAGGCGGTGCAACCTTCACACTCGCCATTCCCGCAGAGCGCGTGTCTGCCGGATAGGCCAGGCGACAGGGGGGAGGATCGAAGGCATGCTGGCCGTCGATCTCCTGACCCGGGTCGGGCTGGCCACGGTCCTCGGCATCGCGATCGGGTTCGAACGCCAATGGCGCTCGCGCATGGCGGGATTGCAGACGATGGCGCTCGTCAGCATGGGGTCGGCACTGTTCCTGATCTTGAGCGCCTACAGCTTCGATCAGCAGGGCGACCGGCTTCGCGTCGCCGCCCAGATCGTCTCGGGCGTTGGCTTCCTCGGCGCCGGTGTGATCATGAAGCAGGGCCTGTCCGTGGTCGGTCTCAATACTGCGGCAACGCTGTGGTCGACGGCAGCCGTCGGTGCTCTCGCGGGGGCGTGGATGTGGCGGGAGGCGACGGCGGGCGCGGTCATCATCGTGACGGCGAACTGGTTCCTGCAGTTGCTTGCCGCGCGAATGGACCGCGTGCACAACAAGGGTGGCCGCGACGCCCCGCCCGCCGACTACCTGCTCGACGTCGTGTGCGGACGGGATGTGCAAGCCGAGGTCAAGGCGGAGCTGGCGCAGAGCATGCCGCGTCAGGCGTTTCGACTGCGCGGGGTGCGCGCGCTGCCCGCCCATGCCGCCGAAAACATGGAACTGCAAGCCGATTACGCCGCCGCCGTCCGCGACGACGCCGCAGCCGAGGACGCCGTTCGCACGCTGAGCCAGCTACCCGGCGTCACGTCCGTGCGATGGAGCATCGCCGGTGAACCGGCGTCGGACTGGGGCAGGTAGCGATGCAGCTACAGGATTTCTTCGAACGGGCGACGCAGGCCTTCGAAGCGTCCGGCGTGCTGTCGATGGTGCTGGGCTTCCTGTATGCGTTCGCGCTCGCCGCGGTCACCTGGAAGCGAACAGGCAACGGCGGGCGGGCATTCAAGACGCTGCGCGAGTCGCTCGGCGGGGCGATCCTGCTCGGCCTCGAGCTGCTCGTCGCCGCGGACATCGTCAAGACCGTCACGTCGACGCCGTCGCTCACCGATGCTGCCGTGCTCGGGATGATCGTCCTGATTCGCACGGTGCTCAGCATCACGATCGAGATCGAAGTCGACGGCGTTGCGCCATGGCGCAAGGCACTGACCACCGGCCCACAGGTCCTTGCACGCGCGACCCGCGAGTCGGCACGGCCCGATCCGCAGTGACGGCTACGGCGAGGTGGTCCCGTCCGACGTCGTCCCACCCGAAGTAGTCCCGCCCGAGACGGTCCCGTCGGACGTCGTTCCGGCGGAAGTGGTTCCGTCAGAAGGTGTCCCGGCCGAGGTGGTCGGATCCGGTGTGGACCCACTGGACGTCGTGGGGGCGCTGGACGTCGTGGGATCCGGGGTGGGGTTGCTCGACACCGTCGGATCGCTGGTGGGCGTCGGCTCCGGAGCGGGGCTGGTCGGTGGTGGGCTGGTCGCCGACGGAGAGGTCGACGGCGCCACCGAGCTGGTCACGGGATCGGCGGCCGGCGCGGTCGGGGTCGGCGTCGCAGTCGGTGACGGGAACGTGCCGGGTTGATCCGCCTCGACGATGGCCTGGATCTCGGCGGTGTACTCCTCGAGCTGCCCGGAAATCTCGCGCAACGGCACGTCGCCCGCCTCGATCGCATCTTCGTAGGCGGCGATCTCGACCCACAGGTCGTCGAGCGCGGACTGGGCGTCCTCGGACAATGGCTTGTCCAGCGTGACGAACAGCTGCCTCGCCAGCGCATACGTCAGACAGTTGACGCAGTCGTAGTTCAGGGCGCCTGCCAAGTTCTGCGGCACCGCCACGTTGGCGTCGTTCTCGTCGGTGTCGATGACGAAGACCACCTGGTACGCGACCGCGACGGCGGCGCAGTTGTTGCACGACGCGTAGGCCTGGGCCTCGTTGACGTTCATCGCCTCGGAGTTGTCGGTCACCCACACCATGGCGAACGCCGCCTCGTAGACCACCGTGTTGTCGGTGGTGTTGACCGCCAGCGCCTGGTTGTCGCTCGGCCCCGGGGCCAGCGGCTTGTCGAACGGGAACACCCAGCCCTGGTCCGCCGCGGGCCGCACGGTGCCGGCGAACGTGGCGGCACCACCGCCGACGTGCGCCGCAGGCATCGTCCTCGGAACCAGGATGACCGCTAACTGCGGCTGGGTGAACGTCGGCGGCGGGGTCCTGGTGTCCCAGAGCGTCTGCATGGCGCCCCGCTGCCCGACGGCCAATCTCGTCGAGGCGGCCACCGGACGAGTCGGCGACGTCCGTTCGGGCGGACCGCCGGTGGGCTCGGTCCGCAGCGCGTAGACGATGTCGCTGAGCGTGCCGCGTTCACCTGGCTGAATCGGCCGGTAGTTGCCGTCGCGCGGCAGCCAGGCATAGGCGATTCCGGCGAGCACGGCGGCGCCTAGCACGCCAACCAGCAACCGCTGCAACGGCTTTCCGGCCGTGGCCGCCCACGCGCCGGCCGCGCTGCGCCTGGCGACCCGGATCAACAGGTAGATGACGCCGGCCACGGGGATGACGATCGCGATGATCGCCAACAGCCGGGCGGTGGCCTGGATCATGTCGCCGTCCGCCCAAGCGGTCGACAGCACGTCCTCCTGCTTGCCGAGGCTGGCCCACGCTGTGCCCAGCAGCCGGGGCAGCGCAACGATCGCCGCGAAGAGGGAGCCAAGGAGGAGGGGCACGACGAACAGCACCCACAGGGTGATCACGATGCGTGCCCACGGCTTCAGCAGGCGCGCGTGCGGATCGCCCCACCGCCACGGCAGCACACCGAGCAGCGTCGGCTTGATGCGGCCATACAGATCGGGAACGCCCGTGAGGTCGGCCAGGACGTGGTAGCCGTCGAACCTCACGAGTGGAGCGAGCTGGCGGATCATCTGAAGGATCTGCGTGGCGACGACGAGCAGCAGGGCGTCGTAGTGCTGCCACATCCACACGCCGGTGATGGCGACGGCCACGATCGCGTTGAAGTACAGCCCACCCAGGTCGGTGCGCAACCGACCGCGGCGTCCGAGGCGGTATGAGTCGGTCACGTCGGTGTAGAACGCAGGCCACACCAGGTAGAGGCCGAAGCCCATCACGCCGGGCGTCGCACCGCCGTATCTCGCCGCGGCGGCGTGGCCGAATTCGTGGAACCCCGCGGACAGGATGGTCACTGCGAAGACCAGGATCAGCAGCCCTGGGCGTTCGAAGGCGTCATAGGCCGCCGACGCCAACCCCTTCCGGAAGGACACCCACCAGAACACGACGGCGAAGGCCGCCAAAATCGGCACCACCATCCAGGGCCGGAAGAGGAAGCGGAACGGGTCGGTCACCCGCCGCGTCCGATCCGGTTCGGTGACGGCGTAGCGGAACCGCAGTCCCAGCAACGGGTTTCGCTTGCGCACCACGGGCTGGCTGCCGTCGGGCGCAGCCAGCAGGCCAAGCGGGCGTAGCTTGTCGACTAGCTGACCGACGTTGTCTGCGTTCACTATTCGACCGGTCGACCGCGTTACGGCATCGGCCACCTCCTCCGGTGTACGGCGACCGTCGATTTCGCGCAGCGTCGCGTACAACAGTGGAGTCAGCTGGATGGTCTGGCCGTCGGTCCGGCGGACCAGGGAAGGCGGGACGCGGTAGCCGGATCCCGCCATCTCCCCGATCAGCTCGACATCGTCCGCGCGGCGCAGGACCGCCTGCTGCGTCCTGGCATCTTCGTCGGTGACGGTCATCTGCGTGCTTCCCAGTCGGGTCAGCCCGCCGAACCACCGCTGTCGGCGCCACCGGTACTGTCGGCGCCGGCCGTCGCGCCGCCGGCGGTGCCGCCAGCAGTCGTGCCGCCAGCAGTCGTGCCACCAGCGGTGCCACCGTCAGGCTGCGCGGTTCCCTGCGCGACGGTGGAGTCCTGCACCGCGTTGGCGGAGGTCACGCCCGTCAAGCTCTGGTGGATGACGGCGTCCTGGTACGAGATCGCGTCGGCGTCGGAGTCGACCGAAAGGACGTTGGCTGCCACGGCGGCGCTGATCGGTGCGGCCACGTTGGCGTTGGCCGCGACGGCGCCGGCGATCGGTGCCGTCAGGTCGGTGTCGACGTCGACGTCGACGTTGACATTGAGCAGAGGGCCGCTGAGGGTGGCCAGATCGCCGACTTCCACGGTGCCACCGTCGTCTGGAGGCGGCGGGACGGGATCGCCGTCGGCGACGTCGGTCTGGTCGATCGCGCTGACCTGATCCGACACCGCGTAGGCATCGGCGTCCAGGGTCTGGTCGATCGAGGCGTTCTGGTCGACCATGGCGCCCGACGTCGAATTGGACGAGAGCACGTTCGCACCGGCGGCGGCGTCGATGGGCGCCGCGACGTTGAGTTGGGCGGCCACGGCCAGGTCGATCGGGGATGCGACGTCGAGGAACACGTCGACGTCGACGTTGAGGTCGAGAATCGATACGACCTCCTTGTCCGGGAGCGCAACGGCGCCCTCGGCCTGCAATTCCTCTGGTGTCAGTCCTAACTCGCGCATGTCTCCCACTCCTGTCTCTGTGCCGGGCGCCTGGGCCTCGAGGACTCGATGTGCCGGACGGCTACCCACCGGATTCCATGATCAAGCGCGAAATTCGGCAAGGACGGGTGGTAGGCGCGGTTCTTTGCCTCGAACTCCGCTGCGGAAAGCGTTGCGGAGTAACGATCTTGAAGCGACATCCGACGTTCGAACAAGCACGTAGCGAGCGAACTCACCGCTACATATTGTCGACCCAGTTAATTAGTTAGGCCATTTTACTCTCGGCAAAATTAGGGATCCAGAAAATTTGAGTTTTCTCATGTGCGGCCCGGGGTAGTAGTGCGGTCAGGAAGCAGGGGGATGCGAGTCATCGGGCGGGAGTACTCCGTACGCGGTACGCATCACGGTCAGGGGCGAGTCGCTGCTTCCGGGAACGAAGGGAAATCCAAATGAGCACCACCATGATGAAGAGGGTTGCCGCCGGCACTGTGGTCGGGGGATCGATGCTGCTCACTGCCGGTCTCGGCGTCGCGAACGCCGCGCCGGTTCAGGTACAGGACGGACTCGTCAATCTGGCACTCGGGAACATCACCGTTCTTCAGGACGTGAATGTCGGTGTGGCTGCGCAGATTACGGCGCTCGTCTGCGACGTCGCCGACATCGGCAACATCACGGCCTTGGCGACTGCAGTGGACACGGGATCGGATGATCAAGAGGTGCTGTGTCAGAGCACGGCGGGCCCGGTGACCGTCACCCAGAACGGCCCAGGCAACTCGGAGAACGCCCCGGGTCACACTCGCTAACGACCATCGTGCATCACCGCCCGTACCCGTCCGGGTGCGGGCGGTGATGTCTCAGCTGTAGGCGCCGTTGATGACCGGCTGGTTGATCATTCCGGCCTCGACGCCCCAGCCGGTCATGATCGTCCGGTAGTCGCCGGACGCGATCAGGTGCATCAGGGCCTGCCGCAAGGACTCTGCCAACGGTGACCCCTTTGCCACCGGCCAGCCGTAGGGCGCGGCGTTGAAGATCTCGCCCGCCGGCTCAAGGGCGCCGTTGCTCTGGTTGATCGCATACCCAGTCACCGGCGAGTCGGCGGACATGGCGTCGACCTCGCCGGCGATCAACGCACTGGTGACGTCGTCCTGGCTGTCGTAGTCGATGGTCTCGATCGGAGGTGATCCGACCGCGACGCATGCCTTGCTCTTCACCGGCAGTTCCTGGGTGTCCTGAATCGTCCTGGACTGCACGCCAACTCGAAGGCCGCAGGCGTTGTTGGGGTTCACCGCCGCGCCGGGGCGCTGCGCCCATTGTGTGCCGGCCTGAAAGTAGGTCACGAAGTCGACGGCCGATTCGCGATCCTTGGTGTCGGTGAAGGACGAGAGCCCGACGTCGAACGCCTTCGCCTGCACGGATGGAATGATGCTCTCGAATGCCGTCTCGCGATACTCCACGTCCAGCCCGAGCGTGTTCGCGACGGCGTTCATCAACTCGACGTCGAAACCGACCAGATCGCCATCGCCGTTTCTGAATTCGGCTGGCGCATAGGGCTCGTTGATGCCGACCACCAGTTTCCCGGTCGACCTGATCGCTGCGGGGACGGTGGCTGCGATGGCCTCCGGATCACCGATCATCGGGGCTTCGTTCGGCGCCGACGAACCGGAGCTGGCCGCCTCCGTGGCGTCGCGCGCGTGCCATTCCGAATCCCCTGGGTTATTGCGCATTTGCCATGTGACCAAGGCGGCAACGAGGATTCCGACGAATGCGGCCGCTGACAGCGCGAGCGTGCTCAGTCGCCGGGGCGACCCTGCGAGCATGGGGCGCCGCATCCGGCGCATCCGCCGCCCGCTGAGGACGGAATTGGCGGCGTCCGCGAGTTCCGTTGCGGACTGGTACCGCTTGCCGGGGTCCTTCGCCATGCCCTTGGCGATCACGTCGTCGAAACCCTCTGGCAGCGAGGGGTTTATCGCCGACGGGCGCGGTGGCGGCGTCACCAGGTGGCCGGCGAGTTGCTGTTCGAGACTGTCCCCCGAGTAGGGCCGCCGACCTGTCAGGCATTCGTGCAACACGCACGTCAACGCATAGATGTCCGAACGCGGGTCACTGAAGCCGGATTTGAACCGCTCTGGCGCCATGTAGGCCATGGTGCCGAGAGTGCTTCCTACACTGGTCAATCCGGTTTGCGTGGTGGTGCGGGCGATGCCGAAGTCGATCAGGTACACGAAGTCACGGGCCGCGACGAAGATGTTCGACGGCTTGACGTCGCGGTGCACCAGACCGACCGCGTGCGCGGCCTCCAAGGCGGCAGCCACCTGCTCGATGATCCGCACGGCCCGCTCCGGCGGCAGTGGGCCGTCGGCCTCGGACAGCACGGTGCCGAGATCCTGACCGTCGATCAACCGCATGTCGAGGTAGAGTTGGCCGTCGATTTCGCCGTAACCGTGGATGGGCACGACGTGCGGATCGGTCAGGCCCGCCGCGGCGTGTGCCTCACGTCGGAAGCGTTGCTGGAAGACCGGGTCGCCCGCGAGGTGGCTAGGCAGGACCTTGAGCGCGACGATTCGATCCGTGACGGTGTCGCGCGCACGGAACACCTGGCCCATTCCGCCCCGGCCCAGCAGTTCCAGCAACTGGTAGTGCCCGAACGGCGTCGCATCCAACGGCTGCTCCTCGACGCCCTGGTAAACCCTGCAGTGACGGTCGAAATGCTAAAGCAGGTTCGCCAGAAATGCCTGGATAAGTTCATTTTCAGCCGCAGATCACCAGGGCAACCGGCAACTGGTTTCGAACGTACGAGCGATGGATATCCCAGCCGCGGAGGTGATGTCAGTGAGCAACGAAGCGCATGCAGCGCCACGCGAGAACGCCGAGAAGGACACGTCGGAGTGGGTCACGGGAGACGAGCCCATGACCGGTCCACAGCGCAGCTACCTGCACACATTGGCGCAGGAAGCTGGACAGGAGATCCCCGAGGACATGACGAAGGCAGAGGCGTCCGACCTGATCGAACGGCTCCAGGAGAAGACCGGCCGGGGCACCGGGTCCTCGTGACAAGATCACCGGGTGTCTGGTTCCGCTGATCCGCCGAACTCCCTCGGCGGTTGGCACTGACCGACATCCCGCTCGTCGCGCCGCCGCTGCTGTGGCCCGTCTTCACCCACCAGTACTGGACCGACCTCACCTTCGTGCACTGGCCGGTCCATCCGGCGGACGTCGCGCACCTGTACCCGGCGGGTGCGCGGCCCGACGTCTTCGCCGACGGCATGACCTACGTGGGGTTGGTCCCGTTCGCCATGACCGACGTCGCGCTGGGCGTGTCGCGGCCGCTGCCCTACTTCGGCCGATTCCTGGAGACCAACGTCAGGCTGTACTCGACGGACGACGCAGGCCGCCACGGCGTCCTGTTCCGATCGTTGGAGACGGCCAGGCTGGCGGTGGTGCCGGTGACCCGGATCGGGCTCGGCACCCCGTACACGTGGGCGAAGATGCGGCTGACCCGCAGCGGCGACCGCATCACGTACGAGAGTGAGCGGCGTTGGCCCCAACGGGGATTGCGCAGTCGCGTGGTGGTCGACGTGGGCGCGCCCATCGATCCCACCCCGCTGGAGGTCTGGCTGACCGCGCGCTGGGGTGCGCACACCCGTTCGGCAGGCCGCACGTGGTGGGTGCCCAACGAACACGAACCGTTCCCGCTGCACGCGGCCGAGGTCGTCGACTTGGAGACCGACCTGGTGGCCGCGGGCGGTGTCCGATGCGCCGGTGAACGGCTGCGCGCGCTCTACTCGCCGGGCGTGCGTGCCCGGTTTGGCCGACCACGCTTGGTGACCGGCAGGTGAACAGCCCGCTACCAAGACGTTGACCGATTAGCGGGTGGACGTGACAGCCGAGATGATGGAGGAATATGAACGCGTTCGTGTCGGTCTACGTCGATATGGCGGCTCGGGCGGACGACGTCCGCGTCGCCGTTGCCAACCTGCCCCTGCCCGAGGGAGTCTCGGAGGTCAAGGTCGACTGTGACGCGGTCACCGACACCTTCGGCTGCCGCATCGCGGTCGATCTGACGGGCACGTTCGACGAACAGACCGAGGGACTGGTCATCGCCCGCGCTTACGCAGAGGATCTGTCGGCCGCGCTGGGCGTCCCCGCATTCGCCTTCTACGACCTGTTGAGGCGCGACTATCCGGCGAGTTGAAGCCGAAAATGATCGCACCGCCGGCCGAGGACACGCTCTAAGAAAACGCATAGGTTGCGAATCGTTACCCGATCTTGTTGCAAACGTGTCTGCAGTGAAAGAGGGTTCCAGTGTGACTCAAGTGCCAGAAGTGCACCGAGCGCACAACGGAAGAGTAAATGCATATGACTTCTTGCAAATCGACATTCCGAACGGCAGTCGTCGCCATTGGCGTCGTCACGGCGGCGGCCGCGGGCGTCGCACCGGCGCACGCTGACAACGGCAACGACGCGTTCCTCAACGCGCTCAACAATGCCGGGGTCGGGTACTCGGATTCGAACGCGACGGCGGCGTTGGGTCAGGCGATCTGCCCGATGCTCGCCAAGCCGGGCGGGAACTTCGCGCAAGCCGCGTCCACGGTTACGGGAAAGGGCATCTCGCCTGGCATGGCGGGTCTCTTCACGACCCTGGCGATACAGATGTACTGCCCGACGATGATCAGTCAAATGGCCGGCGGTGACTTCTCCGGAATCGGGAACCTGGCGGGACTGGGCAACTTCGCCGGGCTGGGGCAGATCCCCGGGTTCTAAGGGCCGCTCACCCGACCGACGTCGGCTCCCATGCGGGAGAACGACCGAGGTGCAACAGGATTCGGTCCAAGACGGTCGCGGACTCGTCGGCTTCGATGGCGCGCCGGAACGGCGAACCCTCGGCCGTGCGGAACTCCCCGTCGGGAACCGCGAGGACGATCGGCAGTACAGCGGTGAGCACGTCCTCCGGCAGGTCGAGTGGTGCGCCGATGGTGCGGGCGACATCCCAGGAGTGCACGACGTAGTCGACGAAGTGAAACCCGATGGCCGTCGCGCCGGGAGCCGTTGCGCCCGGCCCGAATTCGGGCAGCGCGAACGACGCGTCGAGGACGCCTTCCGCGGCGAAGGCCTCGAGCACGTCGTCCGCCGCCGCGGCATAGGCACCCGCCGGATCGCGGGAGACGGCGTCGCTGACCGTTGCGACGTCCCACACTGCCGGATCGGCGCCCTTGCCCCGCGCGGCCGCGGCGAAGCCGTGATGCTGCACCGTCATGTGGGCGAGTAGGTCGCCGAGATCCCAACCGGCGCAGGGGGTCGGCCGACGCAGGTCGTCGACGGTGACCGCCGAGACCAGGTCGACGGATGTCTGCACCGCGGTGCGGTGGAAGGGGCGAACGTCCGAAATAGTAGTCATGTGTAGATCGTAAGCAGATGCGTACGATATGTCCAGGTTTAGCATCGTGCGATGACCCGGCGAAGCGACTTGGCGGCGATGCTCGCGCCGCTGATCCGGCAGCTGATCGCGGCCGAGCGCCCGGTGCTGGACGAGCACGGGCTGTCCATGTGGGGCTACAGCGTGCTCGTCGCGCTCGACCAGTCCCCGGTCCGCACCCAGGCCGCCCTCGCGGAGGCGATCGGCGCGGACAAGACGCGCATCATCCCGATCCTCGACGAACTGCAGGAGCAGGGCTACATCGAGCGCTACCCCGACCCGGATGACCGCCGGGTCCGGCTGCTCGCCGTCACCGACGCGGGTCGCAAGGTCAAGGATGCGGTGCAGGCAAAGATCCAGCGCGGTGAGGAGCGCTGGCTTGGCGTGTTGTCGCCCCGTGAGCGCGCGGCCTTCCTGCGCGCCCTCGAACGGCTGACCGACCAGCCCGGCTGACCGCCCGGTTGCCAGCGGAGTTGGCCTGGCATCCTGTCACCATGCCCAAGCGACCCAGCGGCAAAGACGACCTGGCCCCGCACTTCGACGACATCCAGGCCCACTACGACATCTCCGACGACTTCTACCGGCTATTCCTGGACCCGACGCAGACCTACAGCTGCGCGTACTTCGAGCGTGACGACATGACGCTCGAGGAGGCGCAGATCGCGAAGATCGACCTGGCGCTTGGCAAGCTCGGCCTACAGCCCGGCATGACGCTGCTCGACGTCGGGTGCGGCTGGGGCGCCACCATGCTGCGGGCCATCGAGCGCTACGACGTCAACGTCGTCGGCCTCACCCTGAGCAAGAACCAGGCCGAGCACGTCGAGGCGGCGTTCGCGAAATCGGACAGCCCCCGCTCCAAGCGGATCCTGCTGGAGGGTTGGGAGCAGTTCAGCGAGCCCGTCGACCGCATCGTCAGCATCGGTGCCTTCGAGCACTTCGGGCACGAACGCTACGACGCGTTCTTCAAGATGGCCCACGGCGTGCTGCCCGACGACGGAATCATGTTGCTGCACAGCATCACCGGGTTGCATCCCGACGAGATGCGCGAAAGGGGATTGCCGCTGACTTTCGAGTTCGCGCGGTTCCTCAAGTTCATGCTGACCGAGATCTTCCCGGGCGGACGGCTGCCGTCGATACCGATGGTGCAGGAGCGCGCGACGGCCGGCGGCTTCCGGGTGACCAGAGTCCAGTCGCTGCAACCCCACTACGCCAAGACACTCGACCACTGGGCGGCGGCGCTGGAGGCCAACCACGACCAGGCCGTCGCGATCCAGTCACAGGAGATGTACGACCGGTACATGCGGTACCTGACCGGATGTGCCGACATGTTCCGCGTCGGCTACATCGACGTCAACCAGTTCACGCTGGAGAAGTAGCGCTCGATTCGGCGAGGTTCTTGACGAAGAACACCCGCCGGTAGCCGTCCTCGATCCCGCGCCGCGTCTCGCGGTAGCCGTGCCGTGGGTAGAACACCAGGTTCTCGGTCATGGCCTCGTTGGTGCACAGCCGCACCTCGGTCAGGCCCTGCTCGGTGGCGTCGCGTTCGGCCCGCTGCAGCAGGCGCCGCCCGTGTCCGCTGCCCTGCGCGTCGGACGCGACGGCGATGGTCTCCAGCAGCAGATGGTCCCCGTGGTGCTGGGTGACGAGCATCGCGACAATGGCGTCTCGTTCTTCGATCACCCAGATGCGCGACTCACGCAGCAGTGCCGCGTAATCCGCGACCATCGGGGCGGGTGGCCGTCCGATGCGCTCGACGTACTTGCCGAACGCGTCCTTGGCGAGCCCTTCGATGGCGTCGACGTCGTCCTTCGTCGCACCACGCAGTACGGGCTCGTCCATTCCGGCGAGCCTAATCGGCGGGACTATGCAGCGTTGGCCGTCGTGTCCCCGGAATGCTCACCGTCGGCGGGGTCGGCGTCGGTGGGCGTGGGATCGGTGGTGGTCGTGGTGGACGTCGTCGTGGTGGTCGTGCCAGTGCCAGTGCCAGTGCCAGTGCCAGTGCCGGTGCCGGTCGCGTTGGGAGTCGCATCCGTCTTCTCACCGGGGGTGACCTTGTTGCCGTCCGACGTCAGCGTGGGATGCAGCCCATCACCGGCCGGGTTGGCAGTGGGGGTCGACGTGGCGGTTGGCGCCTTCGAGGACGGAGTGGCCTTGACCTCGGGCTCGGGTTCGGCCGCCTGCACCGGCTCGGCGTCCGGGACGGCCGCGAGTCGTGCCGCGCTGGGGCTGCCGGTGTCGGCGGCGTGCGGCGCCACCGGAACCAGGTTGCCGAGGGGGTCGGGGAGAGCGGTGGGGCCTTGCCCGCCGTTCGTCAGGTTCGTCGCCCCTTGCGTCAATGCACCGGGCACGCCGGCCAGTGCCTCGAGGATCTTCGCGGGCGGGGTGATGAACGAGAACGGTGTCGGGGTAGCGGGATTGGCGTTGACCCGATCGGTGTAGCCCATGTCGACGATCAGCCGCAGCAGCGGTTCGACGGCGCCGAGGACGGGTTCGGTGAGCGGTGTCAGGAAGAGGACTCCCGCGAGTTCGCGTACCGGTGCGAGGAGCGGCAGGTGCGGGTTGTAGTAGAGGACGTAGGTGTCGGTGCCACCGGCGGTGTTGTGCACGGTCGTCACGTAGGCCGGGCTGGTTCCTGGAACGAGCTCGTCGTAATACGCATCGGGATGGCCGTAGCGGACGGCCAGCAAGGAGTTGGCGAGCGACAGCGGATTGAAGTAGGCGGGGAAGTCGCCGTACGGGTCGTACATCAGCACGTCGTATTCGGTGTCGTAGCGAGTGGCCTGTCCGACGCCCATCGCGTCGGTGATGCCGGGGATCCCGATACCGGGGAACCGCGCATACAGGCCGCCGTTGCCCGCGAACGGTGAGGCGATCTGCTGGAAGCTGAGTTGGGAGGGCAGCGGCGCGTCTGCCTCATCGAGGGCCTGCAGGTCCCTGCGCACCCGTTCGGCGATCAGGGTGCCCTCCGAATAGCTGACGACGATCAGCTGGGCCTCGTCGGACCTGTCACTGATGGCGGTGTGCATGATCGGCACCCCGACGTCCCGGCTGGCTTGGAGGTTGATGGTGGCCGGGTATGGCACCCCGTAATAACCGAAGCCGTCCGGCACGACCGTGTTGTTCAGCTTGGCGGGGACCCGCACACTGGCCGGGTCATCCCGGCCGCCCGCCCCGATCACGGTGTTGCTCAGCTCCACCAGAAAGTTGGCTGCGGTGGTGTTGGTGGCGTGTCCGAGGACCAGCGAACTGGAGATTCCCGCCGCGGCCGCACAGGCCAGAGCCGCCTTGCGGGCCCTGCGCTTCTTCGGAATCCGGTGATTTGCCATGGGTGCTCCCTTGATCCCAGTGGCGCGCCTACGCGCGTGCTGGCGACACTATCGCGGAGCAGGCATGTCGCGGATCGAAATGAGCGTCGCCGTCGGTATCTGCCACTCGTTAGCTGCAGACGACAACGGCGGCGCCCCCGTTGGGGACGCCGCCGCTTCTACTTGCTCTCAGAGCACCCGAACTAGGGGCAGGTGACCTCGATCGTGAACGGCTTGGTCACGGGGGCCATGGGGTTGGCCATGTCGATACCCGTGGCGTTGCCGGTGATCTTGTAGGTGCTGCCGCTCTTCTCGGCGGTGGCGTCACCCGCGCCGGGGCCGACGGCCAGCGTCACGCCGTTGACGTTGCCAAGGCCCACCGAGGTGACCTTGGGTGCGTCGCCCTCGCTGACGACGGCGGCGATGCCGGTGCCCGCGTCGCCGATGGCGATGTTCATGTTGCCGCCCATCGCCGCGCACACGACTGTGCCCTTGACGTCCTGGTCCGCGCCGTCGATCGTGACCTTGGTGCCACTGCCGGGTGCCGCAGTCGCGCTCGCCGATCCCGTCTCCGAGGCGGCGCTCGAACTCGCCGAGCTGGACGAGCTCGACGATGACTTCTTGTCGTCCGATGAACAGCCAGACAGGCTGGCGATCAGGATCGCCGCACCTCCTACTGCGACGAGCAACCCACGTTTCACGACTTCTCCTTTTGGTAATCGCGACCAGTCAAGATCACCGATCGTCCTGAGTACTATGGCCCGCGCGTCGGCCCTGGTCATGGGTTTGCGTTAATTGTTCGCCGGGACATCGGCACGCCGACGGCAGTCGGTCAACCGCAGCACATCGCAAACGCGGTCATCGTGCCTTGGCGGCGACCCGGCGAACGGTATGTTCGCGGGCATGCAAACCGTGCGCACGCCCGATGAGCGGTTCGACGAACTGGTCGACTTCCCTTACCGCCCTGAGTATTGCGAGGTCGACGACGCCGACGGTGGTCGTCTGCGCGTGGCATGGGTGGAGCACGGTCCCGCCGATGCGGATCCGGTGCTGATGCTGCACGGCGAACCGTCCTGGTCGTTCCTGTACCGCAAGATGATCCCGATCGTCGCGGCCGCCGGCCATCGGGTGATCTGCCCGGATCTGGTGGGTTTCGGCCGGTCGGACAAGCCGACCGAGATCTCCGACCACACCTATGCGCGGCACGTCGAGTGGATGCGCGCGGTCGCGTTCGATGTCCTCGACCTGAACCGCGTGACGTTGGTGGGGCAGGACTGGGGTGGCCTGATCGGGCTGCGCCTGGCGGCGGAGAACCCGGACAGGTTCGCGCGGATCGTCGTCGCCAATACGGGGTTGCCCACGGGCGACTTCCCGATGCCCGACATCTGGTGGCAGTTCCGCAAGGCCATCCAGGGAATGCCAGAGATCGAGGTCGGCAGGTTCGTCCAGGCCGGCTGTGTCCGTCCCATGAGCGACGCCGTCCGCGCCGGTTACGACGCCCCGTTCCCCGACGACTCGTACTGTGCGGGCCCGCGGGCGATGCCCGGACTGGTGCCCACGGCACCCGACGACCCCGCGTCGGCGCCGAACCGGGCGGCGTGGGAGACGTTGTCCCACAGCGAAACACCGATGCTGGTGGCATTCAGTGACGGTGACCCCATCACCGGTGCGATGGCACCGATCCTGCGCAGTCAGGTGCGCGGCGCGCAGGGCGTCGAGCACACGAGCATCGAGAATGCCGGCCACTTCCTCCAGGAGGACGCCGGTGAGGATCTCGCGGAGGCGATCGTGCGGTTCCTGGCGGCGACGAGTTAGCAGGCGACCTTGATCAGGAAGCTGCCGTTGGTGCGGAAACTCGGCTGATCGGTGGCGAATCCGTCGGCGGTGCCTTCGATGGAATAGGTGCGTCCGGTCATGGTGACCTTCGCCTCGCCGCCGAGCCCCGCGTTGTAGCTGCCCGTGAAGCCGCCCAGGTTGTGGATGCTGACCGATTCGACGGTGAGCGCGTCCTTGTTGGACACCATCGCCGTCGAACCCGATTCGGCATTGCCGGTCGTGATGGTGGTCAGTGACCCCGCGGCGGTGCAGGCGACCGCGTCGGTGGTGCCCGCCTTGGCGTCGTTGACGGTGACCTCGGCGGAGCCGGCCACCAGGGTGCCCGGCTTCGGTTGCGCGGGCGGCGGCGATGATGAGCAGCCGGCCACCGCAAGCAGGGCGAAAGCCGCGGCGGTCAGCACGATGCGCATGGTGTGAGAATCTACAGCGGTGAACGGATATTCCAGGCAGTTCTTCGAGGTTGAGGCCGAATTGCCAGGACGGTCGGGACGAGTCGGCGTCATCCACACCCCGCACGGTGACATCCGCACTCCGGCGTTCATCGCCGTCGGCACCCACGGCACCGTTAAGGCGGTATTGCCGGAGACGATGAAGGCCCTTGGCGCACAAGCGGTTCTGGCCAATGCCTACCACCTGTATCTGCAACCCGGGCCTGACGTCGTCGACGCGGCAGGCGGCCTTGGCGCGTTCATGAACTGGCAAGGACCCACCTTCACCGACAGCGGCGGCTTTCAGGTGCTGTCGCTTGGCGCGGGTTTCCGCAAGGTGCTGGCAATGGACACCGAGCGCGTCCAGGCCGACGACGTGATCGCCGAGGGCAAGGAACGCCTGGCTCACGTCGACGACGACGGCGTGACGTTCCGGTCGCATCTGAACGGTTCGACCCACCGGTTCACCCCGGAAGTCTCCATCGGCATCCAACACCAGCTCGGCGCGGACATCATCTTCGCGTTCGACGAGCTGACCACGTTGGTGAACACGCGCGGGTATCAGGAGCAGTCGGTGCAACGCACGCACGAATGGGCGGTGCGGTGCCTCGCCGAACACCGGCGCCTCAGCATCGTGCGCCACGACAAGCCGGACCAGGCGCTGTTCGGGGTGGTGCAGGGCGCCCAGTACGAGGACCTGCGACGGCAGGCGGCGCGCGGGCTCACCGAGATCGTCGACGACGAGGGCCGCGGTTTCGACGGCTACGGCATCGGCGGGGCGCTGGAGAAGCAGAACCTCGCGACCATCGTCGGCTGGGTCACCGACGAACTGCCCGACGACAAGCCTCGCCACCTGCTCGGCATCAGCGAACCGGACGATCTCTTCGCCGCGATCGCGGCGGGCGCCGACACGTTCGACTGCGTGTCACCGTCGCGGGTGGCGCGCAATGCCGCGGTGTATTCGGCGACGGGTCGCTACAACATCACCGGTGCCCGGTACCGGCGGGACTTCACGCCGATTGACGCCGAATGTGACTGCTACACCTGTGCGCACTACACGCGTGCCTACCTCCATCACCTGTTCAAGGCGAAGGAAATGCTGTCGTCCACGCTGTGCACCATCCACAACGAGCGGTTCGTGATCCGTCTCGTCGACCGGATCCGCGCGGCGATCCTCGACGGTGACTTCGACGAGCTGCGCGACGACGTTCTCGGGCGCTATTACGGATCGACGCCGGCACCCTGTTAAACGCCCCTCCCTCCCTCTTCGCCGAGACCGCTGTCAGATCGCAAAATCGCGCGAAATTGCGATCTCCCAGCAGTGTCGGCGGGGGGAAGGGGTGCTAGGCGATTCTGTGTGCGGCGATCGGGCCGCCGCGTAGGTTCACTGCATGCGAATTCTGTTGGTCGGCGCGGGCGGCGTCGGGTCGGCGTTCTGCGCCATCGCGGCGCGGCGGGACTTCTTCGAGGAGATCGTCGTCAGCGACTACGACGAGGCGCGCGCCAAGGAGGCCGTCGACGCCGTCGGTGATGCCCGCTTCTCTGCCGCGCGGGTCGACGCGACCTGGGCTGACGACGTCGCGGCAGTGGTTGATCAACATCGCATCACGCACGTCATGAACGCCGTCGATCCGCGGTTCGTGATGCCGATCTTCAAGGGCGCGTTGGCGGGCGGCGCCGACTATCTCGACATGGCGATGAGCCTGTCGCACCGACACCCGGACAAGCCGTACGAACTCACCGGCGTGAAGCTTGGCGACGAGCAGTTCGCCGCCGAGGAGCAGTGGACGGCCGCGGGGCGGCTCGCGCTGGTCGGCATCGGCGTGGAACCAGGCCTGTCCGACGTCTTCGCCCGCTACGCCTCCGACCACCTGTTCTCCGCGATCGACGAGCTCGGCACCCGCGACGGCGCCAACCTCACCGTCGACGGCTACGACTTCGCACCGTCCTTCTCCATCTGGACCACCATCGAGGAATGCCTGAACCCGCCGGTGATCTGGGAGGCCGACCGCGGGTGGTTCGTCACCGAACCGTTCAGTGAGCCGGAGGTCTTCGACTTCCCCGAAGGCATCGGACCGGTCGAGTGCGTCAACGTGGAACACGAGGAAGTGCTGTTGATGCCGCGCTGGGTGAAGTGCAAGCGCGCGACGTTCAAGTACGGGCTCGGCGAGGAGTTCATCGACGTGCTCAAGACGCTGCACAAGCTGGGCCTCGACCGTACCGACACGGTGAAAGTCGGTGGCGCCGAGGTGAGCCCGCGCGACGTCGTCGCCGCCTGCCTGCCCAATCCCGCGACGCTCGGGCCGAAGATGCACGGCAAGACCTGCGCCGGGCTGTGGGTGACGGGCACCGGCAAGGACGGCAACCCGCGTTCGACGTACCTGTACCACGTCGTCGACAACCAATGGTCGATGTCGGAGTACGGCCACCAATGCGTGGTGTGGCAGACCGCCATCAATCCCGTTGTGGCGCTGGAGCTTCTGGCCAACGGCTCGTGGAGCGGCAGTGGCGTGCTCGGCCCGGAGGCGTTCGACTCGGTGCCGTTCCTGGAGCTGCTGACCGCGTACGGCTCGCCGTGGGGCCAGAAGGAACTTTGATGCCAGAGGAACTCACCGCCGAGCAGGCCGCGGCGCTGCTGCGGACTGCCGATACGTTGGGCATGCCGCTCGGTCCCGGCCAGCCACCGGCGTTCCTGCGCGCGCTCGGTCAGCGCCACGACTGGACCGAGCTGCACGTGTACGGCGCGCTGCTCGCCGTCGGCACCGAACTGTTCTCGCGCACCGGTGTGCACTACCTGTCCGGCTTCTACGGTCCGCTCGAGCGGGCGCTGCGCGACATGGGCGCGGACATCGAATTCGCGCCCGCCGACTTTCGACGCTTCGGACCGCTGCTCGAGCAGCAGGCGCCGCGCGTGATGACGACCGTCGCGACGCCGCCCGATGCCGACGGCTGGTGCTCCCTGTCGCTGCACGCCGGCGGCACCGTCGCCGAAATACGCTGCGCGGGAGCGGATCCCGAACGACTGCTCGTCGTGGAGGTTTCGGAGGCGTACCCGCGAACGTCAGGACTTGGCGAGTACCGCCATGCGCTGCACGTCGACGAGATCGACGTCCTGGTGCGCTCGACCGATGCGCCGCTCGCGCTGCCCGGCGGCGGAACGCCGCCTACCGACGTCGATACGGCGATCGCTCGGCACGCCGTCGAGTTCATCCCGTCCGGCGCGACATTGCAGACCGGGATCGGCTCGATTCCCAGCCAGATCGCCGCGCTGCTGGCCGAAGGCGACGGCGGCGACTACGGCCTGCACAGCGAGATGTTCACCGACGGCTGCATGCAGCTGCACCTCGCAGGCAAGGTGACCAACGCCTGCAAGGGCCAGTACGACGGCGTCAGCGTGACGACGTTCGCGTTCGGCTCGGCGGAGCTCTACGCCTGGCTGGGCGGCAACTCCGACGTCGCGTTCCTACCCGTCGAAATCGTCAACGCACCCGAGGTGATCGGCGCCAACCGAAACATGGTCACGATCAACGGCGCGCTCGCGGTCGACGTTCAGGGCCAGGTCGTCGCCGACACGATCACCGGCGACCAGTTCAGCGGGATCGGCGGCGCGGAGGACTTCGTGGCGGGCGCCGGCCTCGAACTGTCGGACCGCTCGTTGATCTGCCTGCCATCGACGTTTGCGAAAGACGGTGTGCTGCAATCGCGTATCGTGCCGTGGTTCGGCCCCGGCGCTGTCATCACGACGCCGCGGCACCAGGTCGACGTGATCGTGACCGAATACGGCGCCGCGCAACTCGAGGGCAAGACCGTCCGCGAGCGTGGCGAGGCGCTCGCGGCCATCGCGCACCCGCAGTTCCGCGACGAGTTGCTGGCGGCCGCCGAACGCGCCGCGAAGGGCCGCTCACCCGTCGCGTAGGCGCTAGAGCGGGTTGAGGATGCGCTGCAGGAACTGCCGCGTGCGCTCTTCCTTGGGGTCGCCGATGACCTCGTCGGGCGTGCCACGTTCGAGGATGACGCCCTGATCGGTGAACAGCACCTGATTGGAAACCTGTCTGGCGAACTGGATCTCGTGCGTGACGATCACGAGTGTCCAGCCTTCGAGGGCCAGGTCGCGGATCACCGCCAGCACCTCACCGACGAGCTCGGGATCCAGCGCTGAGGTCGGCTCGTCGAACAAAACGACCTTGGGGCGCAGTGCCAGTGCCCGCGCGATGCCGACGCGCTGTTGCTGGCCGCCGGACAACTGATACGGGTATTGGTCGCGCTTCTCGGCCAGCCCGACTTGGCGCAGCAGTTCCAGGGCCTCGGCCTCCGCTTCCTCCTTCGGGCGCTTCTGCACGATCACGGGACCCTCGGTGACGTTCTGCAGCACCGTCTTGTGGGGAAACAGGTTGTGTCCCTGGAACACGAAGCCGCTGCGCGATTGGAACCGGCGCACTTCGGGTTTCGGCACCGGCTTGGAGAAGTCCAGCTCGATGTCGTCGACCCGGATCACTCCGGCGTCGGGCCTGTCGAGCGCGTTGAGTGCACGCAACAACGTCGTCTTGCCGGATCCCGACGGTCCGATGATGGTGGTCGCCGTTCCCCGCTCGACGGTGAACGAGACGCCCTTGAGCACCTTGTTGTCGCCGAACGCCTTCTCGACGCCCTCGGCGGTGACCCGGTATTCGGGTTCTTCGGTCATCGAGCCACGTACCTTTCCAGTCGGCGTTCGAGACGACTCTGGCCGAACGAGAGCACCAGGCAGATCACCCAGTAGTACACGGCGGCAGTGCCGTACAGCGCGAAGAACTCGAACGTCGGCGCCGCGACGTTCTGGGCGGTGCGGAACAACTCGGTCACCAGAATCGTCGACGCCAACGACGTGTCCTTGACCAGTGAGATCAAGGTGTTCGACAACGGCGGAACGGCGACCCGCGTCGCCTGGGGAAGGATGATGCGGCGCAGCGCACCGGCGTAGTTGAACCCGATCGTCTCCGCGGCCTCCCACTGGCCCTTCGGGATGCTCTGGATCGACGACCGGATGATCTCGGCGGCGTAGCCACCGACGTTGAGGCTGAACGCGATGATCGCCGCGGGGAACGGGTCGATCCGAATACCGAACTCGGGCAGCGCGAAGAACACGATGAACAGTTGCACCAGCAGCGGCGTGCCGCGGATCAGGGAGATGTAGAACCGCGCGAGGTTCGAGACCACCACCTGCTTCGACAGCCGGGCCAGCGCGACGCCGAGCGCGATCACCAGGCCGATCACGAAGCTGATGATCGTCAGCGGGATGGTGACGGTGATCGCGGCCTTCGCCAACGGCCACAGGTTGTCGGCGATGAGCTTCCAGGTCGAACGTGGTTGCACATCTTGCGATTGCGACGCGGCGGGCGCGCCAGAGACGTTGGCCTTCAAGTACCTTTCCGAGATCTTGGGCAGCGTGCCGTCGTCGCTCAGATCCTTGAGCGCCTTGTTGAGCTCCGGCAGCAGCCCGCTGTCCTTGCGAGCGGCGAAGCCCTGTTCGCTCTTCTCGTCGGTCTGCGCGGCGATCTTGACCGACTTGTCACCGGTCTCGGCGAGGTACTGGTAGACCGCGATGCTGTCGTTGACGACGACGTCCACCCTGCTCTGGTTGAGCAGCTTGATGGCCTGGGCGAAGCCGTCGACGGACTCGACGCGGGCACCGTTCGCGCGCGCCAGCTCGGCCCAGTTGCTGGTGGGGTTCTCCGCTGCGACCTTGCCCTTCAGGTCGGCGAGCGACTTGATCGAGTCGTCATCCGCGCGGGTGACGATGACGCCCTGGCCGATCGCGTACGGGTCGGACAGGTCGTACTTCGCCTTGCGTTCGGCGTTGATGGTGACCTGGTTGGCCACGATGTCGAACCGGTTGGCCTCCAGCGCCGCGAACATCGAATCCCACGGCGTCTCAACGAATTCAACTTTGACGCCGAGCTTGTCACCCACCGCCTTCGCGACGTCGACGTCGTAGCCGACCAATTGGCCGCTCTCGTCGTGGTAGCTGAACGGGGCGTAGACGCCTTCGGTGCCGACGCGCAGCACGCCGGCGGACTGGATGCGGTCCGCCTTGTTCGAATCGGGCGCCCCGCACGCCGCGGCGGCAAGCACCGTCGCCAGCAGGATCACCGCGAGCAGCGCTCGACGAAGGTAGGAGGTCACCGCGGCAACCTAGCAAGCTGCGCGACGACGACCAAGGGTTTGGCTCAGTCCGGCCGGTATGTCCCGAATTGGCCTATTGCCAGGTCGTGCGGAGTTGGGTGACGAGCGAGAGTGGGTTGTCGCCGCGGAACAGGTCGAGGATGGCCTGGCCGTCCGCCGAGTCGGCGCGCGTGAGTCGGGGCGGGCCGATGTGCTGTTCCCAGGAGGACAGCAGAGCGCCAAGGCGTTGCTGGTTCTGGGCGAACCACCGGGGCACGGGGTGCCAGGCGACGGCGCCGGGCAGCGACAGCCCGACGACTGCGCGGGCAGCGAAGAGCGCACGGGCCAAGCGAGCGGTCGGCGGGACGAGGATCTTGCGTCCGATCAGGTAGCGCGGTTCGGCCAGCGGTGCCAACAGCTCATCGAAAGCGGCGGAGAAACGTTGCGCCTGCTCGGTGGGCACGCCGCCGAGCTCGCACCGCAGCCAGCCGTCAGCGTCGGGAGTGAACCGTAGTGCGGCAGCGCCACTTTCGGCGCCGCCAGCGGCCTTCAGGGCGTCCGCGACGACTGCGGCCAGCTGCTCGAGCGCATTGGGCGCCTCCGCCAGTCGGCGACTCTCGGTTGCTGCTGCGGAGGCAAGGAGGCCGGCACCCGTGGCAAGTACGGCTCCGACCGCAGTGAGACCGGCGAGTGGACCGAAACTGGCAGCGGCGACGGCACCGCCTGCCCCCGCGCCGGCACCGGACAGTCCCGCGACGATGGCGGCGCGCGCGGAACCCCACCTGCGATGGCCTGGCAGCGGTGGGGTCAACGCCGATCCCGTCGTCTGCGGCGTGGCGATTCCGAGTGGGCGCTGCGACCGGACGCGGATGGTGGCGACGTCGTGTCCTTCGTAGGGTTCACCGATCCGCCACCAGGTGCTTGCACGTGGGCGTTCGGCAACGCGCTCCAGGGCGCGCGCGGTCACCTCCCGGGCCTCGGTCGGCGCAGGAGGGCCGTAGGGCGACAGCGTTGGATCGCAGTGCGTGACACCCGACTCGATGAGCCCCTGCGGTGTTGCGGCGTAGTAGGCATCGTGTTTGCGCACCAGCCGGAGGTAGTCGGCATCACCGCGGGGATGTTCCGAAGTGATGCAACAGACCGACCAGTTGTCCGCGACCTTCTGCGTGTCGGAGGGGTCGAGGCGAAGCGCCCGACCGCGCATCTGCGTGATCGCCATCTGCGTCGTCGCACTCGTCAGGTCGACAGTGACGTTGACCGCCGCGCAGTCCCATCCCTCGCCGAGAAGTGCGCGCGTGCCGATGAGCACGCGGGCGTGCCCGGCGACGAAGTAGGCCGTCGCCAGGATGACCCAGACGCGGGGGGTGAACCTGCCGTCTCCCCGGATCACTCGTAGCCCGGGTTGGGCCTCGAACGGCTCGGCCGCGAGGAGCACGCCGCGCGCGGCGCAGAAGCTGATCAGGTGGTCTGAGACGTCGGCAGGACAGGCGAAGGTCTGACCCGTTACCAGAAGGGGGTGCAGCGGTGCACTGCGACGGCTGTCGGATGCGCAGAGCATGGCCGTGACGAGCTGGGCCGAGCCTGACTGTGTGCTCATTGGTGCTCCCGTCAGCGATGCGGGAAGGGTGGCCGCCATCCTTTCGAAGTCGCAAAGGACCAGCGCACGCAGCCGTGTTCCGAGCACGGCGTCCTCGGCGTCGAGGATGTGCGTCGTCGCTGCGATCTTCGATTCCGACAGCGCGCACACCCTGTCCACCGGCGAGGTCGCAACCCGCACTCCGCGGGTGGTGAGCCGGTAGCCCAAGCCGGGCAGAACCCGTTTGATCGCAGTCAGCGCTTGCGCGTCACGCAGATCCTGACTGTTTTGCAGATGTCCAATGCTGAAGTCGGTCAAGACGTTGACCCAATCCTCTGCGGCCGGCTTGACGCGGTGTTGCTCACGTAGTCGCGCACCGTCAGGCAGTGGAATCAAGCCGTCATATGCGAAACGTAGTCCGCTCAGGGCCAAGTCGGGTTCGGCACGCTCGAACGACGACCAGGCGAGTTGGTTGCCGTCGCTCGTCGATCGGTCGACGATTCGGGCGCGCAGCCACACGGCGAGCGACATGCTGCCGACCTTCTGGTCGATGAGCTCCAGCATGAGCTCGGCGAAGCGCGCGCGGTCGGTCGCGACCCAGGCCGATTCGTCGGGAGTCGGTTCGGTTAGATACACCAACTCTTGGTACGGCGCGAGATCGCCCTCCTTGACGAGTGCAGGTGTTGCGACCACGAAGTCAGCGGTGCCGAACAGCTCATCGTGCAGCGTGCGCTGCCACTGGGTGAGTGCCGTCACCGGGGTCGCCGTGAGGCCGATCAACGCCGTCTGCGGTCCCAGCACCGACGCCAGTGCGTTCACCAGCGCACCCCACGTTGCCAGCAGATGGTGGCATTCATCGAGCACTAGCGTCCACGGGCCCATCGTCGCCGC
The DNA here is from genome assembly GCF_000620625.1 of Mycobacterium sp. URHB0044. Lineage (GTDB taxonomy): Bacteria > Actinomycetota > Actinomycetes > Mycobacteriales > Mycobacteriaceae > Mycobacterium. The sequence goes on from NZ_JIAW01000014.1 coordinate 198,702, forward strand.
GCGCTCGATGAGCGCAATCCCGTTCGGGTGCAACAACTTCAACAAGGCTTGCTGGTCACCGCCGCGCAGGACTGCCCTTCGGGAGTCTCGATCGGTTTCGTCATCAATGACCGCCAGCGACTGATACGTCAGCACGTTCATCGCCGACATCAGGTCACGCTCAGTGCCGCACGCAGTGGCCGAGGGCTCCTCCGACGGAAAGTGCTTGTCCCACGCCGCCGCCCACTGTGCCTGCACCGCCGTGTTGGGCACCAGCACCAAGGTCCGCCGGCCCAGCCGGCGCGCCGCTTCCAACCCGATCATCGTCTTTCCGGCGCCCGGCGGCAGAACCAGGTACGAGCGGTTGTCACCGGCGCGGACATCGACGTCGAACGAATCCAGCGCTTGCTCCTGGTACATCCGCCACGCACCGACGAACCCTCGCGACTCGAGGTCTCGACGGGGCTCCACGACTGTTCACCCTAAGGTTTGAACACCCAGGGATCGCGGGGTAGCCGCATCGGGTCGAACTCGGCGAGCATCCCGTCAGCCGTGGTCGCGGTGAACCCCAACGACGCGGCGATCCGGGCCAGCGCGGTCGGCACGCCGATCTCCGGCAACGTCACCGCGCCGTCGCGCTTGGCCAGGCGCTTGCCCTCGGCGTTGAGCACCAGCGGGACGTGCGCGTACATCGGTTCGGCATGGCCCAGCAGCGCGCCGAGGTAGGCCTGCCGCGGCGACGACGAGAGCAGGTCGTCGCCCCGCACCACCTGATCGATGCCCTGCGCCGCGTCGTCGACCACCACGGCAAGGTTGTAGGCGGGTACGCCGTCGCCGCGGCGCAACACCAGATCGTCGACGACGCCGGTGTAGCGGCCGTGCAGGACGTCGGTCACCGTGTACTCGGCGACGTCGGCGCGCAACCGCAATGCGGGCGGTCGGCCCGATTCCCGCCGGGCGGCGCGCTCGTCGTCGCTCAGATCGCGGCACGTGCCCGGGTAGGCCCCCTCGGGTGCATGCGGGGCGCGCGGCGCCTGCGCGATGTCCCTTCTGCTGCAGAAGCATTCGTAGGTCAGGCCGCGCGCGGTCAGATCGTCGATCACCGCGTCGTAGCGCGATTCGTGCGCGGTCTGGTACTCGGGCGGCTCGTCCCACGTCACCCCGATGGCGGCGAGGTCGCGCAGTTGCCGCTGCGCGACGTCGGCGAACGTGCGGTCGTCGAGGTCCTCGACCCTGACCAGGAATCGCCGCCCCGTCGACCGTGCGAACAGCCACGCCAGCAGCGCCGTCCGCAGATTGCCGATGTGCAGATCGGCCGACGGACTGGGCGCGAACCGGCCCGCTGGGGTCATGCGCGCAATCTAACCGCCCCGGCTCACGCCACGTCTTCCAACCGGGCGCTGGCCTGTTCGACGCACTCGCGCCAACGCCCGCGCGTCACGTGCACCGCGGTATCGCCCGCGAACGCGCTGGAGATCACCAGGTCGGGCGTCAACCTGGCGAGCGTGCGCAGACTGTCCGCCAGGGGCCCGGCATCGCTGATCGGCGGGATGTAACCGGCCGACCAGGCACCGTCGTCGCCGAGGTAGATCGTGTCACCCGTGAACAGGTAGCTCTGGCCGTGGGCGCCGGGCACCAGGTAGCACGTGCTGCCGGGGGTGTGGCCCGGCGTCGGGATCACCTCGATGCCGTTGCCGTCGACGTGCCTGCTGCCGAGTGGGACGTCGACGTGTGCGTGCTGGCCGATCTCCACCAGTTCGGCGACCGGCGCGTGCAGCCGCGCCCCGAAGCGGTCCGCGACCTTGCGCAGCATCGGACCGGCCTCGTCGCGGTGCGACAGGTAGTGGTGGGCCACACCGCCGAGTGCCTCGATGTCGTCGAAGTCGGCGTCGGTCTGCGTCCCGTAGAAGAGCACGTTGCCATCCGGGCCACCGGTCCACAGGTAGGCGTGGGTCGTGAGCCCGGGAAAGGGGCTGTCGACGCGGGTTTCCCAGAGATCGGATCGAATGGGTCGCATGGTGTTTTCCTCCTTGCTTGGGTTTGCACCAAGTTGTTTGGGTTGCACCTAGCGTGAAACATCAACTTAAGTTGAGGTCAAGATCTTTTTCAGGAGTGGCGTCAGCTCGCCTTGATCTCCTGGCTCTGCAGCGCCACGGAGGCCGTGCTCGCGGCCGACTGCACTCCGACGCCACGTCCCTGGACCGTGACGGCGAGCCGCGTGCGGTCCCCCCGGAACAGGTCGCGGGAGAACTCGCACGGCTTTTCGTTCTGGTCGTAGGTGATTCGCGTGATCAGCAGCAGGGCCGACTTGGGTTTGATGCCAAGCAACGAGGCCTCGTCGGGGGTGGCGTTGACGGCTTCGATCCGCTCGTCGGCGCGCGACGTGACCAGACCGTAGAGGTCTTCCAGAATCTCGTAGATCGATCCGCCGAGCTGTTGCTCGAGCAGTCCGGGGAAGGCGTCGGCGGGAAACTGCGCGAGTTCCAACGAGATCGGCGACCCGTCGGCGAGGCGGAGACGCTGGATTTCGATGACGAAGTCGCTCGGGCCGATGCCTAGTGCCTTCTGCGTGATGCGGTCCGGCGCGGTGATCTTCGTGGACAGCACGCGGCTGCCGGCGACGTAGCCCTGGTTGGCGAGGAAGGCGGGCACGCCGACGACGTCGGACAAGCTTCGTTGCACCTGGACGTGGCTGATGAAGATGCCACCGGAGCGTCCGATCACCCGGTGCACCAGGCCCGCTTCCTCCAACGCCGCCAACACCTGACGCAGGCTGGAGCGGCTGGTGGCGTAACGCACCGCGAGGTCGCGTTCGCTGCCGAGCTTCGCGCCGGGGACGCCGGCGTTGATGTCGGCGACGATCCGGCGCCGCAGTTCCTCGGTTTGCGTCGCCACCGATACCCCCTCGCGATTTGGTACGTCCAATTCTAGAGGAGCGTCATTGCTCGGCGATCGCCATGTGCGATTCGGGCAGGATCTGACCGCCGTCGACGACGAGTGTCTGGCCGGTGACGTATCCCGCCTCGTCGGTGGCGAAGAACAGTGCGGCGTTGCCGATGTCCTCGACGCTGCCGAGCCGCCCCGCGGGAACGGCGGATGCCATTTGGTCCATGTACTCCTGGCCCATTTCGACGAGGCCGTCGGTGACGATGTTGCCGGGAAGAACCGCGTTGATGGTGATCTGCTTCGGCGCCAATTCCATGGCTGCGGTGCGAATGAAACCGAGCTGAGCGGCCTTGCTGGCTCCGTAGTGTGACCAGCCCGGGTAGCCCGTGATCGGGCCGGTGATGGAAGACGTCACGATCACCCGGCCGTGGCCGCTGGCCGTCAGGGCATCGAGCGCGGCTTGGACGATGAACACCGTGCCCTTGAAGTTCACCGACATCACCTGCTCGATGTCCTCGGGGGTGAGGTCGGCGAGCCTGCCGGACGGGAAGATGCCTGCGTTGGCGCAGACGATGTCCAGGCCGCCGTGCCGTTCGACCGCGGCTTCCACCGCGCGCCGGCAGTCCGCCGGATCGGAGACGTCTGCGCTCAGGCCGCTCACCCGTCCGGGGTGTTCGGCGAGCGCGGCCACAGTGGCGTCCAGGTCGGCCTGATTGCGCCCCGTGACCAGGACGTCGACACCGGCCGCCGCGAACGTCGCGGCGATGCCGCGGCCAATGCCCTTGCTACCGCCCGTGACCACGGCGGATCGACCCTGAAGTGAGGTGAACATGAGGTGTCCTTCGGTCAGGCCAGACGGTGGCCGCTGGAGCCGAGATACCGCTCGGCAAGGGTGCAACTGCCCTCGGCGTAGGTGATCGCCTTGGTGCGGGATTCGCGTGAGTGGCTGTGCGTGCCCATCCAGGCCAGCAACAGCAGCCGGCGCAACAACACGAAGGACGCGAGCATGTCTTCGTCGGCGGCGGTGATTGGCCTGCGGCTGCGGTAACCCGTGACCCAGGCATCCTGCCAGTCGGGCAGTGCCGGATCATCCTCGATGAAGGACACCGCGGTGCCGAAGTCGTAGAAGAACCAACCGAATCCGCAGTCGTCGAAGTCGATGACCGTGATGTTCGAGCCGTCGACGAGCAGGTTGGCCAGTCGCAGGTCGGCGTGCACGAGCCCAAACCGCTCCGGCCCGGACCCGTAGTCCGCCAGGCGGTTTCGGAGCAGCTCGGCGGCGCGGTGCAGAAGGTCGTGCTCCGCGGCGCCGACGCCCGCGGCATCCTGCCAGCGGCCCCAGCGCGGCTGGTCGCCGAGGCTGTGCTCCCAGTCCCAGGAGAACCTGTCGAACCCGGGCGGACGGGTCCAGTCATGCGAATGCTGGTGCAGCTCAGCGGTTATCCGGCCGAGAGTGTGAAAGTCATCCGTGGTCAGGGTGGTCTCGTCGGGCTCGACACCGGCGACCATCTCGAAGTGCACGACGTGCCGCGGCGTGCCGTCCTGGTCGACGGTCACCACGCGCCGGCCGTCACGCGCGGGAAGGACGGTCGGCACCGTGATTTCGCTGTCGCGCCGTAGCGCGCCGAGCCAGTCCAGTTCGGATTCGATCTCGTGTGGGCGGTGGTAGTCCTTGCGATGCACGCGCAGGATCGACCGCGTGCCGGTGTGGGCGTCATCGACGGCGTACGTGGCGTTCTCGGAGAGGTTGAGCAGGCGCAGCGTCGAATCGGGGGCCAGGTCGTACTCCGCGAGTGCGCGCTCGGCGACGTCGACGTCGTCCGCCACGAACGTCATCGTCAACCCCGCTGTGCGGCCGCGGCGGCCTTGCCGACTGCCACGTCCAAGCGGTCCAGCACCTCGTCGCAGAGCTCGCGGCTCAGTAGGAGACCCGGTTTGAACTGCAGCACACGGGGATCCAGTGTCGAGAAGATCGCCCACACGCCGTTCTCGTACAGCTCGCGCATGACGAACTTGGCGCCCTCCGGATGGTCGAACTCCAACCCGATGACGACGCCGTTCTGCCGGATGCCGACGAACCAGTCGGGATGATCGGCCCGGATGCGGGCCAGCCCTTCGGCGAAGACCGCGGTAATGTCGTGCACCGACGACCGAACCTCCGGTCGGCTGGTGATCTCCAGCGTCTTGATGGCCGCGACGCAACCGAGCTCGGCACCGCCGAACGTCGAGATGTGGGCGAAGCCGTCCTGGTCGAGCCACTGCGCGGCGCGGTCACTCAGCATCGCGGCGGTGATCGGGTACATGCCACCGGACAGACCCTTGCCCGCGACCATGATGTCCGGCTCAATTCCATGCTTGGTGATGCCCCACATCTCTCCGGTGCGCATCAGGCCGGTCTGTACCTCGTCGGCGATGTACAGGGCGTCGTGACGCTCCGTCAGCTCCTTGACCGCCTCGAGGTAACCCGGTGGGGGAAGCGGGAATCCGTACGTGGCGGGGATGGTCTCCATGATGACCGCGGCGACGTCGCCTCCAGACAGGGCCCGCTCCATGGCGTCGACGTCACCGAACCGCACCTGAACGAACTCGTCGGGCCGGTCGGAGAGGAACAGCTTCGAGAACCGGTCGTCACCCGTGGCGACGGCCAGGCCGGTGTGACCGTGGTAGGCCTTGATGATCGAGACGATCTTGCGGCGCTGGGTGGCGTGCCTGGCACTCTTGAGCGCGATGTCGATCGCCTCGCCGCCGCCGGATCCGAAGGCCACCTTCGTGATCGACGCCGGGGCCGAGTCGACCAGGCGCTGCGCCAGTGCCGTGCGGGCGACCGACGGGAAGTGGTGGTTGCCGATGTCGAAGTGCTGCATGCCGTCGATCAGCGCCTGCATGATCTCGGGATTGCGGTGGCCGAGGTTGTACGTGCCGCCGTTGAGGTGCATATCGATGAGCCGTCGGCCGCTCATGTCCCAGAGGAAGTAGCCCTCCCTGCGGTCGATGACGAGGTCGACGCCGGCGTCGGTCCAGAACTGCGTCTTGTCGGGATTCCAGTACTTCTTGGCCTGTTCCAGTACCTGGGCCTTGGACTCGAACGAGAATGTGCCGTAGTCGTACAACGGGGCTCCCTGCCTGAGACGGGCCTCTCTTCACCTGGCCACCGGGTACTCACCCTAAAAAGGTACGACCAATTCTGTCAATGGACGCCCAAAAGGTTGCGCAGGTCAATTGGCAGTGCCAATATACGAAAGTTCGTTGTGGCCCAGACCACACAGGGCCCGTCCACGGCGGGCCCCGAATCCCTGGCTGGAAGGTATCTCCGCAGATGACCGATCAAGCTGTTTCACCACCAGAGAGCTCCAAGCAGAACGTCCAGCACCTCAAACGCAACGCCATCGGCACCATCGCCGTCATCTTCATGGCGGTGGCCACGGCGGCCCCCATCACGGCAATGGTCGGCAACGTGCCGATCGCGGTCGGTTTCGGAAACGGTTCGCACGCGCCTGCCGGTTACATCGTCGCCACCGTCGTGCTTGGGCTGTTCGCGATCGGCTACGCAACCATGGCCAAGCACATCACCGCGACCGGCGCGTTCTACGGCTACATCTCCCACGGACTGGGCCGCGTCGTGGGCTTCGGCAGCGGTGTGATCATCACGATGGCCTACGTCGTGTTCGAGGGTTCGTTGATCGGCATCTTCAGCTACTTCTTCCGGGATTTCGCCGCGACGGTGTTCTCCATCGACGTGCCCTGGCTGGTGCCCGCGATCCTGATGCTCGTGTTGAACTGCATCCTGACGTACTTCGACGTGAACCTCGCCGCGAAGGTGCTCGGCGTCTTCCTGGTGACCGAGATCGCCATGCTGTCGCTGGGCGCCCTGTCGGTGCTGTTCAAGGGCGGCGGTCCTGACGGCTTCGCGGTGGCCGAGACGCTCAATCCCGTCGGCGCGTTCACTCCAGCGGCAGGCATCGCCGGTGCGAGCGCAGGGATCGGGCTCTTCTTCGCATTCTGGTCGTGGGTCGGCTTCGAGTCGACGGCGATGTACGGCGAGGAATCCAAGGATCCGAAGCGGATCATCCCGCGCGCCACCATGATCAGCGTGCTCGGTGTCGGCATCTTCTACGTCTTCATCTCGTGGATGGCAATCGCGGGCACGGGACCGCAGAAGTCCGTTGAGCTGGCGCAGGATTCGGCGACAGCAGGCAACATCTTCTTCGATCCGGTGCAGAGCACCTACGGAGACTGGGCCATCACCCTGTTCAAGCTGCTGCTGGTGACGGGGTCGTTCGCGTGCGGCATGGCGTTCCACAACTGCGCGTCGCGCTACCTGTACGCGATGGGCAGGGAGGGCCTGTCCGTCGGTCTGCAGAAGACGCTCGGCGCGACCCACCACAAGCACGGCTCGCCCTACATCGCGTCGTTCGTCCAGACCGGCATCACGCTGGTGTTGATCCTGGCGTTCTTCGCCGCGGGCATGGACCCCTACGTCCACCTCTACGGGTTGCTGGCGATCCTGGGCACCATGGCGATTCTGATCGTGCAGTCGCTCTGTGCGTTTGCGGTGATCGCCTACTTCCACTTCCACAAGAACCACCCGTCCAGTGCGCACTGGTTCAAGACGTTCCTCGCTCCGCTGCTCGGCGGCATCGGCATGCTCTACGTGGTGTACTTGCTGTGGGTGCACAAGGACACCGCGGCCGGCGCAGCATCGGGCACACTGCTGTTCAAGCTGACACCGTGGATCGTGGTGGGGCTCTTCGTACTCGGGGCCGCGATGGCGCTGTACTTCAAGCTCCGTGATCCTCGCCGCTACGACCTGATCGGCCGGGTCATGTACGAGGACGCCGAGGTTCGCGATTAGGAGGAGGCTCGCCGGTGGATGAGCTGGGGCGATTCCGCGTCCTCGACGCCAAACCGGTCAACCTCGACGGCTTCAGCGTCGCCAACCCCGACCTGGGGTTGGTCGCGATGCACAGCCCCTACGACCCCTCCCCGTCGCTGATCATTCGCGACGGGGAGGTCACAGAGCTCGACGGCAAGGCGGTCGACGACTTCGACGTGATCGACGAGTTCATCGCCCGTTACGGGCTGGATCTCGACGTCGCGCAGGAGGCCATGGCCCTCGACGACGCGGCGCTGGCGCGGATGACCGTCGACGTCAACGTGTCTCGCGCGGACGTCGTGCGCTTGATCGGTGGGGTGACGCCGGCGAAGCTGGCCCGCGTCGTCGCGCTGCTGACCCCCGTCGAGATGCAGATGGCGATGACGAAGATGCGGGCCAGGCGGACGCCGAGCAATCAGGCGCACGTGACGAACCAGCTCGACGATCCGCTGCTCATCGCGGCCGACGCCGCCAGCGCCGTGGCCTACGGATTTCGCGAGGTCGAGACGACGGTCCCGGTGCTTGGCGACGCGCCGTCCAACGCGGTGGCGCTGCTCATCGGCAGCCAGGTCGGCATTCCCGGGGCGATGGCGCAGTGCTCCATCGAGGAGGCGCTGGAGCTGCGGCTGGGCCTGCGCGGGTTGACCAGTTATGCCGAGACGATCTCCATCTACGGCACCGAGCAGGTGTTCGTCGACGGCGACGACACGCCGTTCTCGAAGGCGATCCTCACCTCCGCGTACGCCTCCCGGGGCCTGAAGATGCGGGTGACCAGTGGCGGCGGCGCCGAGGTGCTCATGGGGGCGGCCGAGAAGTGCTCCATCCTGTACCTGGAATCCCGCTGCGTCGCGCTCGCACGGGCACTGGGGTCACAGGGCGTGCAAAACGGTGGCATCGACGGCGTCGGGGTGGTGGCCTCGGTACCGGACGGCATGAAGGAACTGCTCGCCGAGAACCTGATGGTCATGCTGCGCGACCTCGAATCCTGCGCAGGCAACGACAATCTCATCTCCGAATCGGACATCCGGCGCAGCGCGCACACCCTGCCCGTGCTGCTGGCAGGCGCCGACTTCGTCTTCTCCGGCTTCGGCTCGATCCCGCGTTACGACAACGCGTTTGCGCTGTCGAACTTCAACTCCGACGACATGGACGACTTCCTCGTGCTGCAGCGGGACTGGGGAGTCGACGGCGGCCTGCGCACCGTCTCGGCCGAACACCTCGCCCGAGTGCGACGCCGGGCCGCCACCGCGGTCCGCGCCGTGTACCGGGACCTCGGCCTCGCCGAATTCGGTGACGACCGGATCGATGCGGTGGTGGTGGCCAACGGATCCCGCGATCTCCCACCCGGCGACCCGAAGGCCGTGGCCGAGGCGGCCACCGCGATCGAGGCCAAGCAGCTGACCGTCTTCGACGTCATCGCCTCCCTGAAACGGACCGGCTTCGACAAGGAGGCGGAAGCCATCATGCGGTTGACCCGCGAGCGTCTGCGCGGCGATCAGCTCCAGACGTCGGCGATCTTCGACGAGAACTTCCGGGTGCTGTCGAAGATCACCGACCCCAACGACTATGCGGGCCCGGGCACCGGGTACGCCATGACCGACGAACGTCGCGCCGAGATCGACGACATCCGGCAGGCGCGCACCGCGGCGGAGTTGACCGCCGATCAGGCACAGCACGCCGCGCACCTGACGATGACCGAGATCGAGGAGGCCCGCCAGGGCAGTGATCCCCGCGAGGTGTGCATTGGGCTGTCCCCTGCGCTGGGCCGCACGGTGTGGCTGACGCTGTGCGGGCTCACCGTCGGCGAGGCGCTGCGCCAGATCTCCGCCGGACTCGAGGAAGAAGGATGCGTCCCGCGCCTGGTACGGGTCCGCTCCACCATCGACGTCGGACTGATCGGACTGACCGCCGCCCGGCTGTCCGGGTCGGGCATCGGAATCGGGCTGCAGGGCAAGGGAACCGCGCTGATCCATCGTCGCGATCTCGCGCCGCTGGCGAACCTGGAACTGTTCAGCGTGGCGCCCCTGCTGACCGCGCAGATGTACCGCGAGCTTGGCAAGAACGGGGCCAGGCACGCCAAGGGAATGGCTCCGGTGCCGATCTTCACCGGCGGTACCGACGAGTCGATCTCGGCGCGGTACCACGCCCGCGCCGTGGCGCTCGTCGCGCTCGAACGAGAAGCCTGTGAGCCAGGGCAGCCGCCCGTCACGGTGGCGGTGACGCGGACATGACCGACGAGAAGTTCACGGTCGAGGCTGCACTGGACGGCAAACTGCGGCTGTCGGATCTTCGGATGAATCCGGCGACGCTGGCGCACCAGGCCGTCGTCGCCGAGGAGGGCGGCAATCCACAACTCGCCGAGAACCTCTTGCGCGCAGCCGAACTCGCCACCATCGACGACGAAGACGTGATGAACCTCTACGAAGCGCTGCGCCCGCACCGCTCGACCGCCGACGAACTGGAGGCGCTGCGGGTCTCGCTGGAGACGCGTGGCGCCGCCCGGTGCGCGGAACTCGTGCGTCAAGCTGCCGTCGTCTACGCCCGGCGCGGTCTGTTGCGGTGACGGTCGTGGCGGGCGTGGTTGCCGGGGTGGACGTCGGCAACCACACCACCGAGATCGTGCTGGCCCGGGTCGGTGCGGGAACACCCGAGCCGCTCGGCCATGGACACGCACCGACGCGGGGGCGCAAGGGTTCTCGCGAATCACTGGAAGGTGCGGCGGCGCTGCTGCGCAAGATGGAGGTCGACTCGGGAGTGAGCGCCGACGTGCTTCTGCTGTCGGCGTTGCGACCGGTGGACACGTCGACGGCTCCCATCCCGCCCCCGTCGTCGCCCAGATCACCGGTGCGCAGCCTGCGCAAGCCCGACGCCAGCACCCCCGCGGGCACGGGGTCCGGCGTGGGTAGGCACGTACCGCTGGCTGGCCTGGCCGGTGCCGTCGCCGACGGTCCGGTGATCGTCTCCGTCGATGCCGTCACCGATTTCGAGGTGGCAGCACAGCAGATTTCGGCGGCCGCGAGCCGCGGCTGGCGCATCGTGGGCGTGCTCGCCGCGCAGGACGACGCGGTGCTGATCCGCAACCGGATCGCGATCGACGTACCGGTGGTCGACGAGGTCGACCTCGACGGGCTCGAACCGGGCGCCGTGGTCGCGGTGGAGGTGGTCGCCGAAGGCCGCGCCTACCGTGCGTTGGCCGATCCGATCGCGCTCTGTGCCGCACTGGAACTCGGGCACGACCAGATCCGGGCGGTCGCCGAGTTCACCCGCGAGCTGGCGGACTCTCCTGCGATCGCGGTGACACCCCGTACCGGGCCGCCCGATCCGCCCGCAGTCGACGACGATTACGTCGACTGCACCGTCGACGGCCGCGTGGTCCGGTACACGCCCGCGCAGGCGCACGCCGTCCTGAGGCTGGAACCGCCCGGCAACGTCGTGGCGGTTCGATTGCACTCAGTCCCAACGGCGGTCGATGGCATCGCCGTCGACGACGCCTTCTTCACCAACCTGGCGTCGATCGACAACGGTGCATGGTTGCGGCGTGGCGTCGCCGACGCGCACGGCACCGTCGTCGCCCTCCTCGCCGCCGATCACGTCGCCGACGCGGCAGCGACCCTGCAGGAGCTGACCGGCCGCCCGACGCGGACGATCGCCACCGAACCGGAGGCAGCGGCCGTCGGCGCCCGTACCACACCGGGGCTGCCACCAGGCTCGGTGGTATGCGACATCGGCGGCGGCACAATCGATCTCGTCGGCGACCACTGCGCGGTGACCGCAGCCGGAGCGGGGGAGGCGATCACCACGGCGGTGGCCCGCGTGCTGGGCATCCCGCGTGCACTCGCGGAGCGGGTGAAGCGGACACCGGCGCTGCGGGTGGAGGGTCCACACGTCGCGCACGAAGAGGACGGACGCCGGTTGTTCCTGGACAGCCCGGCACCGGCCGACGCGATCGGCCGGTTGTGCACGCGCGGAAGTGCCGGCCTGGTGCCGTTCTCGTACAAGCTGGCCGCGGAGGAGTGGCGCAGCCTGCGCCTGGCGATCAAGCAGGAGACGGTGGCGGCGAACATCGCCCGCGCTTTGTTGGCGTTCGACGGGGCGCCGACCGCTCTCGTCCTGGCCGGGGGAGGGGCGCTCGACGACGAACTGCTCCGCACCGTCGGAGAGTCGCTGCGCTCGATTCCCGTCGTCGTCGGGCGCGCGAACGTCGACGGCGTGCACGGCCCCCGGTTCGCGGTCGCATCCGGTCTGGTTCACCTCTACGCGGCCCGTCACACCGGCGACTGACGGCAGGGTTAATTTTCCGAGGAGGGGGTAGGCCCCGGTATGCGAGGAGCGGAGCCGTGGACCAAGCCCGCTGCGCTTCGCCGGCTCTGATCCTCCACGTTGAGGAGGTCATGATGCAGGTTCTCAATCGGCTAGTCGGTGTGGTGCTCGGAATCCTCGGTGCGGTGCTCGGCGTGGTCCTTGGCGTAGTCGCGGCATTGGTGTGGCTCGTCGGAGCCGTGCTGTGCGTGACGGTCATTCTGATTCCGCTCGGTATCCCGGTCATCAAACTCGGGTCTCGGCTGTTCAGCCTCGCCGGCGACATGATGCACATCGGGGGCTGAGATGAGGCTCTTGCGAGGGCTGCTCGGCGCGCTGCTGTGGATCGTCGCGGCGCTTCTCGGTCTCGTGGGCTTCGTACTGTGCGTGACGGTCATTCTGCTGCCGGTAGGTATTCCGTTGTTGGCGGTCGCAAGACGGCTGCTGACGCGCGCGGTACAGCTGATGTTGCCGCGTGCTCTGGCGCATCCGGTCGACGAGGTGACGAAGACGGCGAAGAAGAAGGGCCACGAGGCGAAAGCCGTCAGTTCGAGCACGGCCGATGACATCGGCAAGTCCTTCGGTGACATCGGTAAGAAGGCGCGAAAGGTCGCACGCAAGCAACGCAAGCGGGTGGCTTGAGCTGAGCGCCCGGATTCTGGCGAATATTGACGACTCCGGTAGTCGCCTGTTTGACGGCTTAAGTAGCTAGGCGAAGCGGAGTTCAACGATAGGGCGATGTGATCGCGATCACAGGCAGCTTGCAGCAACCCCGGGCAGTTTGCAATTACTGACGGCTGCGCAGAAACGCATTTCTACCTGCAGATTCGTGGTTAAGACGGTTCTGGGTGGGGTAGTGCTGGTTGCAGACAACGATCACGGACTTGGGCGAGCTGAAGTGTGATCCACGCGCTGACGGTCGGCTGAATCAGACATACGACAAGTGGAAAGGGGCGCATCGTGTCGAACGGAGCAAAGGTTGCGCTGGCTGTCGGAGCGGGCTACTTCCTGGGCAGAACCCGGAAGATGCGAATCGCGATGATGCTGGCAGCAGCCGGAATAACTGGAAAGTTCCCGGCCATGCCGGCCAGCCTGGTCGCGCAAGGACTGAAGTCGCTTGGCACCGCGGACCAACTGCATGACTTGTCCGATCAGTTACGCGGAGAGCTATTGACTGCGGCGAAGGCGGCTACCCTTGCCGCCGCCACGAATCGGGTGGATGCGCTCAATGACCGCTTGCAAGGCGTGGTGCCCACGGAACACGTCGGGCGGGCCGCTGGTTCCGCCACGCGCGGGTTGACGTCGGTCACCGGACGAGCGCGCGGCGCCAGTGACGACGACTTCGAAGACGCTTATGGCGATGAAGAGCCGTTGGACGTCGAGGAGGAGGACCTCGAAGACGACTTCGAGGATGACGATGTCGACGACCAAGATCTCGACGACGAAGATCTCGAAGACCAAGACCTCGAAGACGAGGACCTGGAAGACGATCTCGAGGCTGAAGCCGAGGACGAGGAAGAAGAGCCCACTCCTCCTCGACGGCGAGCCTCGCGTAGGGCGGCGACTCCAAGAGCATCGGCACGGAAAACGAGAACGACGGCGGCCGATCGTAACGGTGAATCTCCGAAGGCTCCCGCGCGCCGCGGACGTGCGTCGACGGCCACCAAGCGGGCTCCCGTACGGCGAGGCAGGTGAACTGAAATGGCAAGGCAAACAACGACTCAACGGCAGAGTCCGAAGCGAGGAGCGCCGAGTTCGAACGGCACGAGCCCCCTCCAGGAAGCCCTTCAACAGTTGGCGGGGTCGATGACCGACCGAGCGGTGAGTTCGGTGTCCGGGCGGCTCAGTGGAGCGTCTGATCGCCTGACCGATTACGCACAGAACGGCGGCGGCGGTCTGCTATCGGCCGTCACCGGCGTCGACGATCTGTCGTCGCCGGTCAAATCGGCTCTGAAATCGGGCGTTGGTAGTGCGACGGGAAAGGTCAAGGACTCACTGAAGGGCGTGAAGGACTCGGTGACCGAAGCGCTCGGCGGCAAGGGCGGTACCGGGGGTGGCGGAAAGATCAAGGTGACCAACATCGTCGAGGAGATCGACGTCGGCGTACCGGTCGACGTGGCGTACAAGCAATGGACCCAGTTCGCCGAGTTCCCGAAGTTCATGAAGAAGGTTGAGCAGGTCGAGCAGGTCTCCGACGAGAAACTGCGATGGAAGGCTCAGGTCTTCCTTTCGCATCGGTCATGGGAGTCGACCATCGTCGAACAGGTTCCCAACGATCGGATCGTATGGAAGTCCAAGGGCGACAAAGGATACGTGGACGGCGCGATCACCTTCCACGAGCTGGCGCCCGACCTGACCCGGGTCGTGGTGGTGTTGGAGTACCACCCGCAGGGACTCTTTGAGAAGACCGGCAACCTGTGGCGCGCGCAGGGTCGGCGAGTACGACTCGAACTCAAGCACTTTCAGCGGAAGGTGATGACGGATACCGTTCTGCATGCCGACGAGGTCGAGGGATGGCAGGGCGAGATCCGAGACGGTGAAGTCGTCTCGGATGACGAGTCCGAAGAGCCCGACAAGGCGACGGCCCAGCGCAAGCCGCGACGAAGGGCTGCTGCCCGCAGCGGTTCCGGTGAATCCAACTCCCGCAAGACCGGTACCGGTGGCTCGAGTACCCGCCGTGCCGGCACGAGTCAATCACGGACATCGAAGACGAGCCGATCGACGACTAGCCGGTCCGCTTCGGGGCAACGACGTTCCCCAGCCAAGAAGGCGGCACGCTGATGACAACGGCAATTCAACCTGCGGGTGGTGACGGCGCCGGCGGACACCCAAGTTCGAGCAGCCTGGCTGACGTCATCGACACCATCCTGGACAAGGGTCTCGTCATCGACGCGTACGTACGGGTATCGCTTGTTGGCATCGAGATACTCACCGTCGACGCGCGCGTGGTCGTCGCCAGTGTGGATACCTACCTACGCTTCGCCGAAGCCGTGAACCGGCTCGACATCTCGCAGGACGAGCCCAAAGCCGGCCTGCCCGACCTCGTCGGCGAAGTCACCGAAGGTGGCTCCAGACACAAGACCAAGGGCGCTCTCGAAGCCGCCGGGGAGAAGCTTGGCGACCTTCTCGGTGAGTCGAAATCGTCGTCCCGCGAACGTGAGCGCGCTCCGCGTCGTTCAAACCGAAGGGGGGAGTGATGGCTAACACCGATACACGCGGCGACCCGAGCCAGGCGACGGGGATCTACATCTACGGAATCGTCCCAGCGGACGTTGAGGTCGAACCGAGCGCACAAGGCGTCGGTGACCCTCCGGCACCTGTCGAGATGATCCGCGTGGGCGACATCGCTGCGCTCGTCAGCCCCGTCCCCACCGATCAGCCACTGGGCAAACCGGACTGCCTGCAGGCGCATGCCCGGCTGCTTGATGGCACTGCATTGGTGGCGCCGGTGCTGCCGTTGCGGTTCGGAGCGGTGATGACCGACGAGGAATCGGTCGCCGAAGAACTGCTCCGCAAGAACCACGACGAGTTCGCCGAAGCGCTGGATGCCCTTGAGGGACACGCGGAATACGTCGTCAAGGGCCGCTACGACGAGGACACCATCCTGCGCGAGGTGATCTCGGAAAGCACTGAAGCGCAACAGCTGCGGGAACAGATGCGCGGCATGTCCGAAGACGCTGCCCGCAGAAAGCGGATGGCGCTCGGTGAGATCGTGGTCAAGGCGCTCGATGCCAAACGGGCGGCTGACACCGAGGCGGCGGTCAAGGCTTTCGACGGCATCGCCAAGCAGGTCAACGTGCGACAACCCACCCATGAACTGGATGCCGTGAATGTTGCCCTGCTTGCGGAAGTCGATCAGCAAGAAGAGCTGCAGGCGAAGGTCGATGACCTTGCCGAAAACTGGGACGGCAGAGTCGAAATGCGGTTGCTTGGGCCGTTGGCTGCGTACGACTTCGTTGTCGCTCGCAAGCCGGAGGGCTGACCGTGGGCCTCTTCTCGTCGCTGGTTACCTGGCCCCTGGGACCCGTCCGCGGCGTCATCGCCCTTGGCGAGCTCATTCAGCGGCGCGTCAACGAGGAAGCCCACGACCCGGCACGAACCCGGCGACTGCTCGAAGACCTTGAGGACGCGCGCAAGCGTGGCGAGATAACTCCGGAACAGGAGCGGCAAGCACAGGAACAGATCCTGAGAACCAGGATGTCGCCGGGTGCAGCCCACAACACACCGCATGAGGATGGGTGACAACGATGACCCGTACGCGTACGCACTCCCGAGATGACGGCCAGACGCAACAGCCGCTGAACGCCAAGGATGCGGCCGCGGTGGCCAAGGAGTACATCACCGAGCTGAACGGCCAGGACCCCGTCGCGATGACGTCGGTGGAACTCACCGACCAGGACGGCTGGGTCGTCGAGTTCGAAGTAGTCGAGGACCGGCGGATCCCATCGTCGTCGGACGTTCTCGCGTTGTACGAAGTCGAAATCGACGCCGACGGAGAACTGTTGGGGTTCCGCAGGACTCGTCGGTACCTCCGGGGTCAGACGAGAAGCGAGGGGTGAGGCGACGTGACTGTGGGAGACGACAGCCTCGTACCCCGAGGCTATGGAGGCGGCGCAGTCGCGAATCCGCAGCCGGCCAACCTTGCAGACATTCTGGAGCGGGTGCTGGACAAGGGGATCGTCATCGCGGGTGACATCCAGGTCAACCTTCTCGACATCGAGCTCTTGACGATCAAACTGCGTCTGGTCGTCGCGTCCCTCGACACTGCCAGGGAAGTCGGAATCGATTGGTGGGAACGTGATCCGTGGCTGACAGGCAAGAAATCGAACCTCGAACTCGAGAATGAGAGGCTGCGGGCTCGGCTCGATCGCCTCGAACAGGGCGATGGGCAACGCCGCGCAGTCCGAGCGCGATCGGCGGAGTACGAGGATGAACGCTGAGGGCATCTGGGTCTACGCGGTCATCCGCGGCGAGCGAGCCGAGGACCGCGTGGCCGGGTTGCGGGGCGTCGGCGGAGAGCGGGTCCGCGTGGTCGCATCCGACGATCTGGCAGCTGTGGTGGGTGCCGTGGGTCTCGACGAGTTCGGGCGCGATGCGCTGCACCGCAACCTCGAAGACCTCGATTGGGTTGCCGACAAGGCGCGGGCCCACGACGCCGTCATCACCGCGGTCGCCCGGTTCGGGGCAGTGATTCCCGTGCGGATGGCGACCGTCTACCTCGACGACGGGCGAGTTCGGAAGCTGCTGGAGAACCGACACCAGGATTTCGAGGCGACGCTGAGCCGGCTGTCCGGGCGGGCTGAGCTCGGTGTCAAGGTATATGCCGACCCGCGGCGGTTGCTGACTCCCGATCGTGGGCAGCATGGCCCCGGAACTCATACGGGCACTGCGTATTTGATGCGCCGTCGGCGTGAACTCGCGTCACGCGAAGAGGCCTATCAGGCCGCCGCCGCCGAGGCGGACCATGTCCACACCACGCTGATGCGCCATGCCGTCGATGGCAAGCGCAGACCACCCCCCGACCGCAGTCTGTCCGGGAGAGACGAAGTAACCGTGCTCAACGGTACGTATCTGGTCGACTCCGATGCGGTCGAGCTGTTTCGGGAAACCGTTGCTGCTCTGTCGATGTCGACGGGAAGGCTGTCATTGGAGTTGACGGGCCCATGGCCGCCGTACTCCTTCGCGGGCGAACCGGTGGCGGAATGACCGAGGTGTTGCCCGCCCAGGAGGATCGGCGCATTGCGCTGGTGGATCTGCTCGATCGTGTGTTAGCCGGTGGTGTCGTGATCAGCGGGGAAGTGGTGCTGTCGATTGCGGATGTCGACATGGTGGTCATCTCGCTGCGCACGTTGGTTTCATCGGTCAGCTCATTGATGTCGGACGACGATGTCCTTGGCGGTGAGCGATGACCGGTCCAGCGCGTCAGCGAATCAACTCCGACCCGGCCAATGTGGAGCGCGGCTTGGTGAGCCTGGTCCTGACACTGGTCGAGTTGCTGCGCCAACTGATGGAGCGCCAGGCGATCCGCAGAGTGGACCAGGGGGCGTTGTCGGACGAACAGGTCGAGCGCATCGGAACCACGCTGATGCTCCTCGAGGAGAAGATGGCCGAGCTGCGTGACCACTTCGGTTTGACACCAGAAGATCTCAACATCGATCTGGGGCCGTTGGGGCCCCTGCTTCCCACAGATCCGTCGTGACTGGTCGCTAGCCGTCGGCGTAGCCGGTCACACCCGAACCGGGTAGACCGGCGGCTGCATCGAGTCGTACAACCGGACACCCTTGTCGTTGAGCTTCGCGACCCGCCGCGTCACACCGGCCGGCAACAGCGAAATAGCTTGGGCGGCACCGACGAGCGCGCGTACCCCAAGCGCCGAGCTGGGAACGAGGGTCTTGGCCGCGCGCCGGGCGAAGGCGCGGCTATGCAGCACCGGACCAGCCATCACACGCTCGTAGGCGGCGAAGGCGCGGATGTGGTCGCCACCGGCCCGTTCGAGCTCGCCGGCCAGCACGTAGGCGCCGAGCACCGCCAGACTGGTGCTGCCACCCACGCCAGGACCCGGGCAGTAGCCGGCGTCGCCGACCAGCGTGACGCGACCCCGCGACCAGGTCGTCAGATCGAGCTGCAGAATGGAGTCGAAGTAGAACCCACTGGCGTGATCGAGCTCGGCGAGCCAGCTGTCGACCATCGAACCCATGCCGGTGAACGCGTCGCGCAGCAGCGTTCGCTGGCGCGCGTCATCGCGGTAGTGATACTGCAGCTCCGCGCCGGGGCGGAACAAGAAGACGGCCCGTGCGTCGTCGAGATGGTCGGCGGTGTAGATCATCGCCCACCGGTTGGCATCGACGACGCCCGTCGTCTCCCCGTTGCGTGCAAGGGCTTTCGGGACGGACAGCACTGCCAGATAGCTTCCGAGGAAACGGCTCTGGCCGGCATCGGGACCGAACACCAACTGCCGCACACCCGAGTGCAGGCCATCGGCGCCGACGATGACGTCGTAGCGACGAGGTTCGGCGTGCGCGAAGGTGACGTCGCCGTCATCGGAGATCGAGGTGATCTCGTCGCCGAACAGGTACTCGACGTCGTCGCGGCCGGCCTCGTAGTAGATCTGGCCGAGGTCGTCGCGCATGATCTCGACGTGCCGGTCGGAGATGACGGCCAGCAGTTTGAGGTAATCGACTTGTGTCGGCCGTCGGGCGCCCAACCGCTGCAGGACGAGCCGGTTGGTGCCTGTTGCACGCGCCTGGATCTGCGGCAGAACGCCCATCCGCTCGGATATCTCCATGGCGGGGCGAAACAGATCGACGGCGTGACCACCCGTTTTGCGCAGCGCGGGGGCGCGTTCGACGACCGTGACGTCGAACCCGCGCCGGGTCAGCCAGTAGGCGAGGACGGGTCCGGCGATGCTGGCCCCCGAAACGAGAATGCGCATGACGACTCCTTACTTAACGGTCGGTAAGTGCTTCGCCGACGAGCTTACCTATCGGTCGGTCAGCTAGGGTGGCTACGTGAACAGGCCGGTGTCGGGCACCCGATTGCGCATTCAGGAGGTGGCGCGCGAACTGTTCAGTGAAAAGGGCGTACAGCGCACCAGCCTGCAGGACATCGCAGGCCGGCTGGGGATCACCAAACCGGCGCTTTACTACCACTTCAGTTCGCGTGAAGAGCTGGTGCGCAGCATCCTGCAGCCGCTCATCGAAGAGGGCGAACGCTTCGTCGCCGAACAGGAGGCGCGCAGCGGTCCGGCGGATCCGCGGGAGCTGCTCGAGGGGTTCTTCGACTTCCACTTCCGGCATCGCGCAGACCTCGTGCTGGCGGTCACCGAGCTGACGACGCTGGCTGACCTCGGTCTCGTCGACAAGATGTTGGCGTGGCGGGAGCGGCTGTGCACGTTGGTGTTCGGATCCCAACCCACGCTGGAACAGTCCACCCGCGGCGTCATCGCGTTCGGCGGACTACAGGACTGCTGCCTCCAGTTCCCTGACACGCCGTACGAAGAATTGCGTACCGCGACGGTGGATGGCGCGATGATGGTGCTGTCGAGCGCCTGACTGCTTCAGGTGGGGTCGAGGTGCACTCTTCCAGCTAGCCCTACCGTCCCGATTGGCGTCAGTGGGGTCGACACCGAATCATCGGCGGCCGAGCATGAACACACGCACCCTACCGTTCAGCGCGCGCACAGCTACCCGTATGAGAAAGGCACCGATCGTGAAGATCTCGGGCAACACCATCTTCATTCCCGGCTCGACCAGCGGCATCGGCCTGGCTCTGGCTCTGGCGCTGCAGGCCAAGGACAACACCGTGATCGTCGGAGGTCGACGCAAGGAGCTGCTCGACGAGATCGCGGCCAGACACCCGGATCTGGGCACCGTGCAGATCGACGCGAACGACCCTGTCAGCATCGACGCGGCGGCGCAGAAGGTTCTGGTGAACTATCCGGAGCTCAATGTTCTGATCCCGATGGCGGGCATCATGCAGATCGAGGACTGGCACCGGCCCGAATCGTTTCTCGAATCCGCGGAAGCCGTGATCAGCACCAACGTGCTTGGTCCCATCCGTCTGATCGCCGCGTTCATCGAACACCTGCAGGCTCGACCCGCGGCCACCATCATCACGGTGTCGTCGGGACTCGCGTTCGCGCCGCTGAAGGTCACGCCAAGCTACAACGCATCCAAGGCCGCGATCCACATGCTCACCGAATCGCTCCGACTGCAACTCGCCGACACCAACGTCGAGTTCAAGGAACTCGAGCCGCCATCCGTCGCCACCGACCTACTACCCGGCCAGCGCGAGAGCGAGTTCGCGATGCCGCTCGATGAGTTCGTCGCCGAGGTGGTGGCGATACTGGAGAATGACCCCGCCGCCAAGGAGATTCAGGTCGAACGGGTGAAGTTCCTTCGCTACGGCGAAGCGCGCGGCGACTACGACCAGGTCGTGACGATGTTGAATGCGGCCGATCCGCATGCCGGTAGTGACCGCTAGAGCGCCGTCGTGTCGAGCCGTACCTCGGTTGCGGTGCCGTCGGCGTCGGACGAAATGAAATACGCTGCAGCATCGGGCTTCTCGGCGACCGCCTCGACGTAGGTGGTGCCTCGGTACAGCACGCCGACGCCGTCGTCGGTGGCGTAGCCGGCGGGGAGGGCTCCGTCGGCGATCAGACGCTGGAACAGTGGCCGCCGCTCCGGCTCGGAGTCGTAGTGCACTCCGTTGGAATGGGGGATCAGGCCGAGCCCGTTGGTGACGGGGCGCAATCGTGGACCGAACGAGTCGGTGGTCCCGCCGATGTGCCAGCAGATCGACCCAGCTGACACGCCTGTGAGCACTACTCCCGCTTCCCATGCCGCTCGCATGGCGGCGTCGACACCGTGCAAGCGCCACATGGCCAGAAGGCCGGCGACGCTCCCCCCGGCGACCCAGATCACGTCCTGGTCGAGCAAGTGAGCGGTGATGTCCTCGACGTTGGGCATCGGGAACAACGACACGTGCGAGCCGGCAATCCCGCGTTGTTGCGCTGCCGCGTAGAGGTTGTACAGGACCGTTGGATTGTCACCCTGGGCCGTGGCGAGGAAACACATCCGCGGCGGACGCCCGGACACCCCGGAGAGTTCGATCGCATATTCCGTCAACGCACTGAATTCCCACCGCAACCGGCGTCCAGGGACGATTCCTCCGCTGGTCGCCAAGATCGTCGGTGAGTCGGCTGGCATCAGACCAACCTAGCTGGGTCATTCGGTCAGTGCTTCGATCCATGGATGGCCAGGGTGGACTCGAGCCAGCCAGCCGATCAGTCGTGAGCGTCGTGTCTCGTCCATCGCGGGCACGACACGCTGGAAGTCAGCGATGTCCTTCTCGCGCAGGTGCTTGGCCTTGAACAGGAGCACTACTTCGGGGGCTGCGTACGGGATGCCCTCGCTGTTGTGAAGGATCAGCTCGCTGTAGGGAAGGGTTATCGATGTGTCGCGTCGGCACACCCAATGGTGGCCGACGTACGGTTCGCGAAACACGTCGACGCGATAACGCCCAGTTCTTGGTTCGCGTAGCCATGTCTGATGTTGGCTCGCAAACTGCTCGGGGAACGGCCAGACGTGACCGTCTCCTACGACGTCCCATTCGAAGTCGGGAAATGCCTGCATGACGTCGCCGAATAATGCAGCCGATACGCCGATCTCGAGATCGGCGTGTTCGCGGGCAGCATCGCCGGTGAACAACTCCAGCGCCCATCCGGCCGCGACGTACCACGGCGCGGTGACTTTCGACAGGCGCCGCGCGACCTCGCTGGGCGTCCACGCGTCCCAGAGTTCGTTGATCTCGGCGTCGGTGAGTTCACGTCCGGTCATGGTGTCTGTCTGTTGCGGCGGTAGGCGGTCGGGGTCGTGTCGAACCAGCGTCTGCAGGATCGGGTGAGCACACTTTGTTCGGCGTAGCCGAGTTGGCGACACACCTGGTTGAGACTGAGGTCGGTGTCGAGCAGTAGCCGGTGAGCGATGTCGCGGCGGGTCTGATCGAGCAGCTCGGCGAAGCTGGTCCCTTCGGCGGCCAGCCGGCGGCGCAGCGCTTTGGGATGGAGGCCGAATTGGCGCGCGGCCATCTCGGCGGTGAGGTCCCCGGTGGGCAGCAGTTGGCGGACAACGCTGCGCAAGGTGTCGGCCAGACCGCGGGTCTGCTGGCCGACGGTGTTGGACAAGTAGTTCAGGGCGAGTTGGTGGGCGAGGGTGTCGTGGGTGAGTGGTCGCTGAAGATCGGTGGCGCGCATGCTGAATCCGGCGATCGGCTCGTTGAACTGTGGTGGGCAGCCGAAGTAGCGGCGATAGTCGGCGTTGGTGCTCAGCGCGGGGTGGGGCAGATGCACGGCCACCGCTCGGTAGGTGGTGCCCAAAAACAGCTGCAGCATCCGCACCGTGACACCAAGAGCCAGTTCGACTGCTTGGGCTTGCGGGGGTGGCGGGTTGAGCAGGAAGTCGAATTCGAACCGGGCCAGCGCGGGGTCGGGATGGGGACAGATGCGGGTGGCGATCCCGGGGCTGTAGGCGTCCATGTAGGTATCGAGTATGGCGAAGGCGTCGGCGACGGTGGCAGCGGTGCGGGCCGCGAGACCGACTGGTCCGAGGATGTCGACGCTTTGGCGCAGTGCGAGCTGACGGCCGAAATCGGCCACGTTGAGAACCACGGCCGCGTCCTCCACGGCGGCAATGGCGCTGCGCAGTGGGATGAATCGGTCACGAGCTCCGACATCCTCGGCATCGATGTTGGCCAATGCCAGGACCTCACTGGGGTTGCCGCCGAGGGCGGTCACGAGTGGCGAGAACCCCGTTAGCGACGAGCCCCGCACCAACAACATGTCCACCACAGTCAAGAAGATGTCCATAAATGTCAAGACGACCATCGGGGTGGACGGCAAGGATGGTCGGGGCCCCGTTCACCGCCGACGGTGACATGGCAAGGGCCGGTCTATTTCGACGAGCCCGGTGCGACGAGCCGGGCGGTCCAACCGAAGGGTCCGAGTTGAAGCTTTCTGGTGCGTGGTGGCGGTGGCCGAGTGTGGTTGCCGTAGTGGCGATGTCGGCGGCGATGTCGGCGTGCAGTGACAGTGGCGCATCCGACGACGATGGTGAGGTGAGCATGGAGCAGGTCCGAGCGATCGCAAAACAGGCATACGTCTACGGCTTCCCTATGGTCGACAACTACCGCATCCAGTATTCGTACTTCGTCGACAAGCAGGGCGCGAACTACAAGGGCGCGTGGAATCAGATCCACAATCTGGGCCGTGTGGCCACACCCGCCGACACCGCCATCCAGACTCCCAACTCCGATACGCCCTACTCCTTCATCGGTGCCGACCTACGGGCCGAGCCACTGGTGCTCACCATCCCGCGCATCGAGGCGGACCGCTACTTCTCGGTGCAGTTCATTGACGCCTACACCTACAACTTCGCCTACGTCGGCAGCCGCACCACGGGCAATGGCGGCGGCAAGTATCTGCTCGCCGGACCGAGCTGGCACGGCGAGAAACCTGCTGGCATCACCGAAGTCATCCAGTCCAACACCGAGTTTGCGTTCGTCGCCTACCGCACTCAGTTGTTCAGTCCCGACGATCTCGACAACGTCAAGAAGGTCCAGGCCGGCTACCAAGTTCAGCCCTTGTCGGCGTTCCTGAACCGGCCGCTGCCTGCCACACCGCCGACGATCGACTTCGTCAAGCCCCTGACGCCCGACGAAGAGAAGACCTCACCGCAGTTCTTCGACATCCTGAACTTCACGCTGCGCTACGCCCCAACGCTGCCCATGGACGAGGACCTGCGGGCCCGCTTCGCCACCATCGGCATTGGACCCGACGGCAGCTTTGACGCCGACACGCTCACATCCGAGATGCGCACCGCCATCGAGGGCGGAATGGCCGACGCCTGGGCAGAATTCGACACCCTGCAGAAGGACAAGATCAACACCGGGAAGGTCACTACCGCCGATCTCTTCGGCAGCCCCGAGGAGATCGGCGACAACTACCTCTACCGTATGGCCGGCGCGGTGCTCGGAATCTACGGCAACACTGCGCAAGAAGCGATCTACCCGTTCCTCCCGAACGACTCGACCCGCGCAACGCTGAACGGGGCCAACAACTACACCTTCCGGTTCCCGCCCGGGCAGCTGCCCCCTGTCAACGCGTTCTGGTCGCTGACCATGTACAAGCTGCCGGAAAGCCTGTTGGTGGCGAACCCCATTGACCGGTACCTGATCAACTCGCCGATGCTGCCTGATCTCAAGGCCGACGCTGACGGTGGCTACACCCTGTACGTCCAGAGCGAATCACCCGGTCTGGAGAAGGAATCCAACTGGCTGCCCGCGCCGGACGGTCCGTTCCAGCTACTCCTGCGGCTGTACTGGCCGAAAGAGGAAGCGCTAGACGGCAACTGGCAAGCGCCCAAGCCGGAGAAGATTTAGCGTCCGTCCCGGCTTGTGCCCGCGAACGTTTCCATGATTGGTGGCATGAAAACGAGGGCCCATCTCCAGGACGGCTATGACGTTCGCTTCGATTGGGGCTCGGTGGGGCTGAAACCCTCGGCGCAGTAGCAGATCTCGCCGTGATGGTCGACGTGTTGTCATTTACCACCGCCGTTTCGGTCGCGGCCGATAAGGGCATCGACGTGTACCCATATCGTTGGCAGGATCGCGAAAGCGCGCTTCGCTTCGCGTCAGATCGGGACGCAGTCTTGGCGGTGGGTAGATCGCGCGCTGCGTCTGGAGACGTGACTTTGTCACCCGAATCGATCCGCCATGCCGGCTTCATCGCTCGACTGGTGCTGCCATCGCCAAACGGCTCTACCATCGCTGTCACGCTTGGCGCGGCGCACGGGCCGCAGGTGGTCGCCGGGTGCTTGCGCAACACCAGGGCCGTTGCAGAGTGGATCGGGCGACACCTTCCGCGGCATGCGACGATCGCGGTGATCGCCGCCGGTGAAATCCGCTCGGACGCGAGCCTGAGCCCCGCAGTCGAAGATCTGTGGGGCGCAGGGGCGCTCATAGAACTACTGGCGGCCGACGGGCGCAGCATCTCACCCGAATCGGGAGCCGCCCTCGCAGCGTGGAGTGCCGTGGCGCCGTCGGTCCAGACGCTGCTGATTGATTGCGTATCGGGTCGAGAGCTGAGCGAGCTCGGCTTCGAGACCGATGTGTCGGTCGCGGCCGAGCTCGACCAGAGCCGTTCCGTTCCGGTACTCCAAGGCGACTGCTTCGTAGCTGAGTAGCGTGGGCCTCGTCGAAACGCCCCGTACCTCGGGAAGGTAAAGCCCTCGAGTGGATCTCGAGCCTGAAGTCCGCACGGCTACCGGAACCGTGTGTGGTCGATGGGAGAACTCCGTCGCGGTCTTCAGGGTATCCCCAACGCGCAGGCACCATTCGGCTTCTGACGATTCACCGCTCCCGTTCCGGTAGGCCGGTGAGACGGCGTCCGCGACGCATCCGAGTCTCGAACGAATTACGCGATGCCCGAACCCGTTTGCTTCGATCCGGTGTTGATCAGGACCGGTGGCGACCAACCTAGTTGTTGGTGGGTGGTGGTTTGGGTTGGTATGGGGTGTACCACCACCAGTCGGCGCGTTCGCCGGTCGGCCCCTTGCAGGGTGGAACATCAGGCGGGGGTGTCGTGGGCGGACGGGCTAGCGATCCCGAACTCATCGGTCGGCCGCGACTGTCGGTGACGACGAGATCCTGGGCGGGTCCGGTGATGGTGACGACCCCGCGATGGTGGGCCCGGTGATGGTAAGGGCAGACCAGCACCAGGTTCTCCAACTCGGTAAGACCGCCATCCTCCCAATGGATTATGTGGTGAGCCTGCAGACCACGGGTGGCCCCGCAGCCGGGGACCACGCAGCAGCGATCTCGGTGCTCCAGCGCGCGGCGCAGCCGGCGGCTGATCTGGCGGGTCTCGCGCCCGGATCCGATGACCTGGCCGTCGCGTTCGAACCACACCTCGCAGGTCGCGTCGCAGGTCAGGTATTGGCGGTCGGCGTCCGTGAGTAGCGGCCCCAGGTGCAGTGCTGCGATGCGGCTCTCGAGGTCGACGTGCACGACCACGGTGGTGTGCTGCCCGTGCGGGCGGCGAGCCACGTCGGCGTCCCAACCCGCTTTGACCACGCTCATGACCGCATCGACGGTGTTCGGGAACGGCGGCGCCTGCTCGGACGCCCCGTCTGCGTCTGCGTCTGCGTAGCCGTCGGTATCACGGTCATCGTCGGGGTCGTGGTGGTGTTTCCAGTCGGTGATCAGCGCGTCGCGATGCGAGTCCACCGCAGCATCGAAGATCGCAGCCTCCTCATGCGGCAGGGTGAGCCGATAGGTGGTGGACTGCTCGTCGGAGGTCTTGCTGAACGAGCGTGGCGGTTCCGGCCGCGGCGGCGGCGCCTCGTCCTCGTCCTCGTCATCGTCAGTCTCGGCCTCAGGTTCGGGTTCGGGTGGCGGTTGCAGCTTCAGCGCAGTGCTCAACTGGTTCACCGTCGCTGACGCAGCCAGATTCGCGAAGTGCTGATCGGATCCCTCGGGTGCCCGCTTGGCGATCACCCCGACCTGATCCAACGAGAATCGGCCCTCCCGCATCCCCGCCGCACACTGAGGGAACTCCTCGAGCCGGCGCGCGACGGCGACGATCTTTTGCGCCGTGTGCGGTGACACCCCGGTCTTCCAGGCCACCAACGCCGCAACCGAACTACACCCCGTAGCACCCCACAACCCGTCGCGGTCGATCTCGGCGACGACCTCCACCAGCCGACC
>NZ_KK211157.1:0-183803 GCF_000620625.1 Mycobacterium sp. URHB0044
AACAACCCAACGGCATGATCCACGCCACCGCCGACTTCACCCCCGCCGCATGGGCGACCTGGGAAGCCCTCTACGCGAAGTTCGCCGCCCCCGGCATGTGCAACCCCACAGACGAACACCCCTGCACCTCCGGCACCCCGACCCAAGAGCAGATCGATTCCGACACCCGCACCCTGGCGCAGCGTCGCCACGACGCGATGGCCTACATCGGCCGCCAAGCCCTCACCAAGGGCGAACTCGGACAACACAACGGGCTACCCACCACGATCATCGTGCGCACCACCCTGCAAGACCTCGAATCGAGGGCGGGGATCGGCGTCACCGGCGGCGGCACCCTGCTTCCGGTCAGCGACGTCCTCAACCTCGCCGCACAAAACAACACCCACCACTACCTGGCGGTGTTCGACCAAGCGACCGGCTCCGCGTTGGACCTGTTCCGGGCCCGGCGCACCGCGTCGGTCGCCCAACGCCTGATGTTGATCGCGCGTGACGGCGGCTGCACCAAACCGCACTGCACGGTTTCCGCCTATGGCTGTCAGGTGCATCACGCCGTCCTCGATTGGACCGAGGGCGGATTCACCAACGTCAACGACAACGGCCTGGCCTGTGGCTGCGACAACCGGATGGTCGCCCCAGGCGGCTGGACTACCCGCATCAACGAAAAGCATGAAGTGGAGTGGATCCCACCCCCCGACTTGGACACCGGCCAAGCGCGCATCAACGACTACCACCAACCCGAAAAACTCCGCCCACCCCCGGTGGACGCATGGACACCCCCAGTACCCGACGACGAGCGCCCGGGCGAGCCGCCAGCTGACAATGAGCACGCGGTGGAAGAACCGACCCCACCCGACCGCACGATCACCACACAGGACTGGATCGACGCGTGGGCAGCCTACGAACCGTCAGCACCCGATCAGACCTGCAGCCCGCACGACCCGCCGGCAGCCGACGCGCCAGCGATCAACGGCGGCGATGCCTGGGTTCCCGACAACCCGACCCCACCCGACGGGTCAACCACCAACGACGACAACAGGAGCCGCGAACCCGGCGGCCCAGGTCCGCCCGACGACAAAGCGGCTTGACGCCCCGCTGACCGGACGACCGATCGGTCGCGGAAGCGCGGGTTAGAAGCCCGATGGCCTGCCGTTGCCGAGATAGGTGAGCCCGGCAGTCTCGATCACGGTGGGATCCAATCGATTCCGGGTATCGAGCAGCACCGCGTCGGGCGCCTGCTCGGCGATCGCAGGCCAATCGAGGTCGACGAACTGAGGCCACTCAGTCAGCACCACGATGGCATCAGCAGCCTTGGCTGCCCGGTACGGATCGTCGACGCCGGTCACCTTCGCCGCATGCAGCACACCCCCGTCGATCGCGTGCAGCTGCGGATCGTACCCACAGACCTGCGCACCGTGCGCCGCCAGATGCGCACACACCGCCAGGGCTGGCGAGTCCCGGGTGTCGCTGGTGTCCGACTTGAACGTCAGGCCCAGAGCGGTGATTCGCGCCGACGACAGAGGTCGGTCGAGCGCCCGCCGCAACGCCACCGCGACACGCTCCGCCTGCGCGGCGTTGGTGGCGCGACACGCCTCCACCTCCGCGAGTGCGACGCCATGCGACTTGGCGGTGTGAACCAACGCCGCCGTGTCCTTCGGCAGACACGACCCACCCCACCCGGGGCCCGGTTGCA
Organism: Mycobacterium sp. URHB0044; assembly: GCF_000620625.1. Taxonomy (GTDB): domain Bacteria; phylum Actinomycetota; class Actinomycetes; order Mycobacteriales; family Mycobacteriaceae; genus Mycobacterium. The sequence continues at coordinate 1,691 of NZ_KK211157.1, forward strand.
GAAAGGAGCCACCGATCCGCTCGTCGGCACCCATGCAGCGGGTGACATCGGCAACGTCCGCGCCAACGTGCGCACACAACTCCGCCAACGAATTCGCGTACGACAGCTTCACCGCGAGGAACGCGTTGCTGGCGTACTTCGCCAACTCCGCACTCTCCGGGCTCATGCACAGCGTGGGCACCGAATCGTGTCCGTATGCCCGACGGACTACATCGACTTCCGCGTCACCCAACGCGCCGATCACCAACCGATCGGGATGGCGGAAGTCGCGCACCGCATGACCCTCGCGAAGGAACTCCGGCGTCGACACCACGCGAATTCCCCTGCCGGACACGCGTTCATGGGTCCTGCGGGTCGTCCCCACCGGAACCGTTGACTTGAGCGCCACCACGGCGCCCGGACGTAACACCGACCCCAGGCGATCGACCACCGCGTCGACCGCGCCCAGGTCGGCGGCTCCATCAGCACCACTCGGCGTCGGCACGCACACGAATACCACGTCCCGATCCGCCAGCACCGAGTAGTCGGCGGTGAACCGCAGATTGCCGCGCGAGAGCCCACTGCGCAACACGTCCTGCAGTTCCGGCTCGTCGATGACCGCGATGCCCGCGTTGAGCCTGTCGAGCTTGCCGAGGTCCACGTCGACGCCCACCGTGTCGAGGCCACGCTCGGCCAAACACACGGCAGTGGTCAAGCCCACGTAACCCGCGCCGACGACGCCGACCCGGATGTCGTTCGCATCAGCACTCATGCGCACTCCTCCAAAATCGTGCGGCTGGCTTGAAGTACCCGCGAGGTGGTCAGCAGCAGCAGCCCGTCGTGCGGCCTGTCGGCGTGGGGATCGCCGACGTCTCCGGCCCACAGCGTGAGGTGACGTCCGGCGCCGCGGGGGCCCCACCGGCTCGGCGGCGTCGGCCCGAACAGATGCACCGACGGTGTCCCCGTCGCGGTCGCGACATGACCCACGCCCGTGTCACCACACACCACCAGCCGGCAGTCACTGATCAGGGCGACCAGCCCCAGCAGATCCAGTTTCCCTGCCAGCACGGCACTTTCGGGAAGTCCCGCACCACCGGCGACCGCGAGTGCGAGATCCCGTTCGTCGGCCGACCCGGTGATGACGACCTCGTGGCCGTCGCCGCGCAACTCCGCGGCGATGGCTGCGAACCGGTCCACCGGCCACCGTCGTGCAGGCGCCGCTGCCCCGGGATGCACCACCACAACCCCGGAGAAGTCCGGGTAGCCCTCCGGCCGGTCGATCCCGAGATCATCGGCATCACAACGTATCCCGGCCCACTCCAGCAGCGCGCACCACCGATCCACTTCGTGCACGTCGCTACGCCAGCGCGGTCCTGGCAGCTCGGGATGGCGCGGATGACGGTGCGTCAAGACGGCCGCTGGGTCGAGAGAGATCAGGTGATCCAGGCTCTGCGGGCCGCTGCCGTGCAGGTTGACCGCGAGGTCGGGGCGCCGGTCCAACCGCTGGACATCACCCAGTCGCGCGGTGGGTGCGAGTTCGTCGACCGCGCCGGTGAGCATTCCCAGCTCCCGAAACGCCTCCGGTGCGGCGAGTACCAGCCGGGCATCCGGAAAGTGCCGACGCAGCCCCCGCAACGCGGGAACGCCGGTCAGCAGGTCCCCAAGACCCAAGGCCCGCAGCACGTACACGACCTCGGTCGCGCCCGGATCCGTTATGGCCATGACGATTCCGTCGACGCGCACACCACCATCTCGCGCACCTCGCAACCGGCCGGCTGGGACAGCGCGAAGACCACCGTTTCGGCGACGTCTTCAGGCTGGTTCAGCTTGGCGTCCGGCGGCGGCTTGTACTGCTCGGTGCGTCCGTCGAAGAAGGCCGTGTGCATTCCGCCGGGGATGAGCAGTGTCACGCCCACCTCGCCCGCGAGTTCGGCAGCCAGTGCGCGGGTGAACCCCACCACGCCGAACTTCGATGCGCAGTAGGCCGTGGCGTCACCGACGGCCTTGATGCCCAACGTCGATGCCACCGTTACGATGCGACCCCCGCTGGCCTTCAGGTGTGGCAGCGCCGACCGCACCACGGCCGCGGTGCCGAGAAGGTTGACGAGCACGACCTGCTCCCACTCCTTGGCGGGCACGTCCTCGAGCGCGCCACAGGAGTCGATTCCGGCGGCAGTGAAGACGCCGGTGATGGGTCCGTCGGCCTCGTCGGCGAGAGTGTTCACCGCGGCGTGTACCGCTTCGGTGTCGGCGAGGTCGGCCAATGCGTAGGCGACGTCGCCCTTCGGCGGCTTCTTGTCGATGACCAGTGGCGTGCCGCCATGGCGGGTCACCGCGTCGACGGTGGCCGCGCCGAGGCCGGACGCGCCGCCGGTGATGATTACGTGGCCCAAAGTGGTCGAGGATGCCGTCATGTCATGTCCCTTCCGGGGTTTCGTGGGATCGCGCTGCGGCGATCAAGTTGGACGAGGAGTAGCCGGCGACGGTGGGGATGATGACCACCTCGCCACCGTGGTGGTGAACGACGTCGGCCTCGGGCAGGTCGTCGACCGCATAGTCGCCGCCCTTGACCCAGACGTCCGGCCGCAGCCGCTGCAACAGCGCTTCCGGCGTCGGCTCGTCGAAGACGGCGACCGCGTCGACACAGGCCAGGGCCGCCAGCACGCGGGCGCGGTCGGCCGCCGACACGATCGGGCGGCCTTCTCCCTTCAGTGCCCGCACCGAGTCATCGGAGTTGATCAGCACGAGCAGCGCATCACCGAGTTGACGCGCCTGCCGAAGCAGCCGGACGTGGCCGGTGTGCAGCAGGTCGAAGCATCCGCCGGTGGCCACCACCGTGCGGCCCTCGGCTTGCAGCTTGCGGGTCAGTGCGATCACGTCGGTGACGACGGGGTCGTCGGATGCCGTTGCCCGCGAGCCGAAGTCGGACACCGGCGCCGGTGTGGAGACCGCCGCCGCGCCTCCCGCGGCGACGAACCGGGCAGCGGCGTCCACTGCGGCCACCACCGCGGCGCGCAGGTCGGCGCCGCCGCCGAGCGCAACCGCTGCGGCTACCGCAAAACGATCCCCCGCCCCACACACGTCGGCCCTGACCGAGCCGGCGGCCGGAAGCTCCGGTACGCCGACGTGGCACCGCGCCGCATCACGTGGGAACACCCGTGCGCCCTGCGCACCGAGAGTCACGCACACCGCGCGGGCACGCCACTTCTCCCGCAGCGCCTCGGCTGAACCGCCGCCGCCGCAGAAGTGCTGCGCCTCCGTCTCATTGGGTGTCACGAGCGCACATCCCGGCGTCGGGGTGCAACCCCGGGGATGGGGATCCCACACCACGGGTACCCGTTGCGCGGCCGTCGTCAGCGCGGCGCGCAGCGCAGGCAGCGCCGTCACTCCCGCACCGTAGTCCGCGACGCAGATCGCCCGCGCCTCCGCGAGAACGGCGTCGACGTCGGAAGGCAGCGGGCCGGGCACCGTCACCGCATCGCCGTGGTCGATGCGCAGCACCGACTGGCCGCGCGCCCGCACCCGCGTCTTCGTGACGGTGGCGCCAGTCATGGGCAGAGCGGCGACACGAACCCCGCTGTCGTGCAATAACTCCCGCAACTGGCGACCGCCGCCGTCGTCGGCGATACCCGCGACCAACACGACGTCGTCTTCGTGGCGGGCGGCCAGCAGCGCGGCCAGACCCGCGCCGCCCGGCCGGTGCCAGACGCGTTCGGTGTCGACGACCGGTACCGGCGCCTCGGGGCTGAGGCGGGTCGCCGAGCCCTCCACGTCGACGTCGAGCATCGCGTCACCGACGATGACCAGCGGCCCCCGGCTCATGATTGCCCCGATCCGAGCAGCACGTCGTCGACGGCCATGCACAGGGCGTGCACCAACAGCAGGTGCACCTCCTGCACGGTGGCGGTTGTCGGGGCGTCGACGCAGATGGCGTCGTGACACGTATCCGCCAGCGGGTTGGGCGGCCGGCCAGCCAGCGCCCACGTCACCATGCCGACGTCGTTGGCGGCCTTCACGGCGGACAGCACGTTGCGGCTGGTCCCGCTGGTGGACAACGCCACCAGGACGTCACCGGACCGACCGTGCGCCCGCACTCCGCGGGCGAACATCTCCTCCTCGCCGTAGTCGTTGGCGATCGCGGTCAGCGCCGAGGTGTCGGCGTGCAGCGAGATGGCCGACAACGGGACGCGTTCGTCGCGGAACCTTCCGACCAATTCGGCGGTCAAATGCTGTGCCTCCGCGGCACTTCCACCGTTGCCGCACGCCAACAGCCGGCCGCCGCCGGCAAGGACGCCTGCTAGGTGGGTGCCCCACGCAGTGACTCGGTCGACGTCGGCCGCGGTTCGACCGACCGCATCGATGAGCGCATCGAAATGTGTTGCAATCATGGTTCTCCTCCCCACTGATGCACCGCGGCCACCAGGGCCGCATCGGTGATGCCGTCCAGGCACGGGTGTCCCGCGACCGGGCACTGCCGGGCGCGGGTGGCCCGGCATGGCGCGTTCTGATCTCCCAGCACCGTCACGGCCGCCGCGTAAGGACTCCACTGCGATGCGGGCACGACGGGTGCGAACAGCGACACCACCGGCGTGCCGACCGCCGCAGCGAGGTGAGCCGGTCCGGTGTTGGGCGCCACCACCACTCGCGCTGCGGCGAACACCGCGGCCAGTTCGGCGAGGCCGGTCCGGCCGCCCAGGTCGACCGCCTTGCCAGCGGCGACTTCCGCGGTGAGCGCCCGCTCCGAGTCGCCGCCCGTCACGACCACCCGATAACCAGTGCGGCGCAACGCCGCGACCATGGCCGCGCTGCGCGCAGCCGTCGGCCGGCGTGCGGGTACCGCCGCACCGGGATGGAACACCACGAACGGTTCGTCCCCAACCCGCCGTGCAACGTCGTCGGGCATGGCGTCGACCTCGCGGATGCGCAGTGCCCCGTCGTCGCCGTCGGGTAGCAGACACCCGTCTGCCTCGGCGAGGGAAAGGGCACGCAGTGGCTCGGGCACGCCGTCCTCGACGTGATGGCGCAAATCGAGCAGGGTGCCCGGATAGTCCTCGCAGACCGCACCGATCCACCCCACCCCGGCCATCCGGCACAGCAGCGCCAACGGCAACGGCGACTGGTGGAACGACGTGAAGATGAACGCCCGATCCACGGCCACGTCGCGCAGCTGCTTCACGAGCGCCTCGACGTGACCGGCGGTGAGTTCGGGTGAGTCGAAGTCGACCCAGGGCGCCTGCCATTCGATGATCTCGTCGACACCCGGCAACAGCTCGGCGGCGGCCCTGCCGCGCGGCCCGGCGAGCATCACCACCCGGTCGTGTGCCGCGGCAACCGCGCGTATCGCCGGCCCTGTGATCAGCACGTCACCCGCGCTGTCGAGACGTGCCACCAACGCCGTACTCATCGCGACTCCCGCAGCACCATCGACACCGCATCCGTCAGGCTCGCGGCCACCTTCGCCCGGTCCCGCGCGTCGGTGATCTCCTCGACGCGGGTCCGCTCGGTCGGCACCAGCACGGCGCGCGCGTTTGCGGCCAGAGCCGCGTTCACGTCACCGCCGGTGTCGCCGATCATCACGCACCGGTCCGGGGGCACGCCCAGGGCATCGGCCGCCGCGAGCACCATCCCCGGTTGCGGTTTGCGGCACGCGCACCGGTCGTCGTCGTCATGCACGCAGACCTGCCAGGCGTCGAACGGTCCGAGCTCGGCGTCGACCTTGGCGTTGACGGCGACCAATTGGTCGGGACTGATCAAGCCGCGCGCCACACCGGACTGGTTGGTGACGATCGCCAGGAGCAGACCACGCTCCCGCAGCCGGCCAAGCGCGTGCGCCGCGTCGGAAACCGGGCGAACACCGTTGGGGTCGTTGAGGAATGGGCCGTCTTCGATGATGGTGTCGTCGCGGTCGAGCAGCACCGCCAGCACCGGTTCCCGGACGGCCCGCCGATGCGTCCACTCCCCGACCAGCCGGTGCCACACCGCGGCAGGCGGGATAAGGGCCGACGTCAGCGCCATCCGCGCCGCCTCAGCCACGGAGTGCGGACCGGGCAGGAAGCGGCGCACGGTGAACTGCGTCGTCAGCGCCAACCAGCCGAAGGCCATCGCGGCCGCCGTCCGACGCCGCCCCGCAAGCGCCGCAAGGAGGGCCGCCGTTCCCACGGCGGTGGTTGCCACGTGGGCGGGCATCCGGCCGGGCCCCTCCCCGATCTGGCGTCGCCAGCCGCGGCCGAACTTGCGCCGCATCAACGCGTTGTCACGGTTGCCGATCTGAGCGCGCACGCTGCTCAGCGCCGTCGAGGCCGCGACGGGATGCGTGGCACGACGGGTGCCGCCGACGATGCGGTGGCCGGAGGAGACGATCCGCAGCGCCAGGTCGGAATCCTCGCGGTAGGCGCGGGGGAACCGTTCGTCGAATCCGCCTGCGGTGACCAGAACGTCGCGCCGGTACGCCATGTCGGCCGTGATCCAGCGTGCGGTGGCCAGCCGCTGCGTTCGACGCTCGTCGTCGGTGCTCCGCCGCTCCGTTGCGGTGGGCACCACCAAGAGTCCCTGTGACCCCGCTGCCCGCGCGGCCTCGGCCGCGGTCAGGTCGTCGGCGAGGCGCGACAGCCAGCCCGGCTGCGGCACCACGTCGTCGTCGAGGAACGCGACCCAACGGCTGGTGGTGGCGCGCCACCCGACGTTGCGGGCGGCGGCGGGTCCGCGTCCGCCGCTGCGCAACAGCGTGACCGGCAGCCGGGTGTCCAGCACCAGTGGCGGTCTCGGATCGGCGCGGTCGTCGACCACGACGACACAGTCGAGTGCGGCCCCGCGCTCTTCGTCGAGCGCAGATAGCAAGCGCTGCAACGACTCTCGTCCAATGGTCGGCACGACGATGGCGCAATCCAACTTCATCGCGGCCGCCGTACCAGGTAGGGGCCGATGGCCAACACGTCGATGGGCGAACTGCCGAAGCACTCCAACGCGTCGCGCGGACTGTCGACCATGGGCCTGCCGGCGGTGTTGAAGCTGGTATTGACGATCACGGGCACGCCGGTCAGTTCGGCGAAGCGGGCGATGGTCCCGTACAGCGGCGTCTGCGACTGGTCCACGGTCTGGATGCGCGCGGTGCCGTCGACGTGGGTGACGGCGGGGATCCGCTCACGCCACGATTCGACGACGTCGTGCACGAACAGCATGTACGGGCTGGGAAGCGGTCCCCTGGTGAAGATTTCGGCGGCGCGATCGGCGAGCACCATCGGGGCGACGGGCCGAAACTGCTCGCGGCCCTTGACGACGTTGAGCCGCTCCAGGTTATCGAGGTGGCGCGGGTCGGCGAGCAGAGAGCGCCCGCCAAGGGCCCGCGGCCCGAACTCCGACCGCCCCTGGAACCAGCCGATCAGCTGGTTGTCGGCCAGCGCGTCGCCGACCGCAGTGGCCAGATCGCGGGGCCGCTCGTACCGGATGGCCGCGTCGTCGAGCGCGGCGGCGATCTGCTCGTCGCTCCAGCCGCGGCCCAGTTGCGCCGACGGCATCGGGCTGATGGGCTCCCCCAGTTCCGCGGCCACCGCGAGCGCGGCGCCCAGTGCGGTGCCGGAGTCACCCGCGGCCGGCTGCACCCACACGTCGGAGAAGCCGCTCTCGGCGTGGATCCGAGTGTTGGCAACGCAATTGAGTGCGACGCCGCCCGCCAGGCAGAGCTGATCGGTGTCGACGCGTTCCCGCAGCCACGCCACCAGGTCGAGCAGCACCTCCTCGACGACCAGTTGGACACTGCAGGCGAGGTCGGCGTGCACCTCCTCCGGCCGGGCCAGCGCGGAGATCTGGTCGGTGGGCGTCGGACGTCGAGGCGGCGCCAACGATTCCCAGTCGATCGGCTCGGTGCGGAATCCACCGTCGCCGCATGCGTATACGCGTGCGCGCAGGTAGTCGGCGAAGCGCGGGCGGCCGTAGGACCCCATCGCCATCACCTTGTATTCGTCGCTGGACCGCTTGAAACCCAAGTGCTGGGTGAGGTCTTCGTACAACAGACCCAGCGAGTGCGGCAGCGACTGCGACGCCAGCACGTCGAGTTTGTGGTCGCGGTACACCCCCGACAACATCGAGGTGCGCTCCCCGCGGCCGTCGACCACCAGCACCGCGGAATCGGGGTGAGGCGAGGCCAGCGCCGTCGACGCCGCGTGCGCGACGTGATGGCGCACGTGCCGCACGACGGCCGGGTCGAGGCCGGGCAGTGCGGTGGCCAGGAAACCCGGTGCGCGTTGGGCATACAGCGTGCGCAGATACTCCCATTGCGCGTCGAGGCCGGGCAGGTCGTCCGGTTCACCCTCCATCAGCGTCGGGTCGTAGGAGTAGCCGACGGCATCGATGTCCGCGGGTTCGAGCCCCGCCTCGGCCAGGCACCACTTGGCCGCGGCGGTCGGCAGTTCCCACGTCGAGAACGGCACCGCCTGCTTGCCGTGCTTGCGGCGGCTGAACCGCTCCTCCTCGGCAGCGGCCACCACCTGGCCGTCGACGATCAGTGCGGCGGCCGGATCGTGAAATACCGCGTTGATTCCCAGAATTCGCATCAGCGACCTCCTGCCGGTGCGGACGTTGGATGACTGGAACCGACCCGGAACCACTCGACCGTGGCGGCCAGGCCGTCGACATAACTCACCGCGGGTGACCAGCCCAGCCGCTCGCGGGCCAGCGTGATGTCCGGGCAGCGGCGCTGCGGATCGTCGGTCGGGGTCGGCACGAACTCGATCGGTGAGTCACTTCCCGCCAACTCGCGGATCAACTCCGCGATGCGCAACACCGAAAGCTCCTCGGGGTTTCCGATGTTGACCGGCCCTTCGAAGTCACTGCATGCCAATGCGATCAGGCCACCGACGGTGTCGTCGACGTAGCACAGTGACCGGGTCTGGCTACCCGTTCCGGCCACGGTGATCGGCGCTCCGCTCAAAGCCTGACTGCAGAAGGCGGGCACCGCCCGGCCGTCGTCGGCGCGCATGTGCGGGCCGTAGGTGTTGAAGATCCGCGCCACCCCGATCGACACGCCGCGCTCACGCGAATAGGCGAACGTCAACGCCTCGGCATACCGCTTGGCCTCGTCGTAGACGCTGCGCGGCCCGATCGGATTGACATTGCCCCAGTAGCCTTCCCGCTGCGGATGCTCCAACGGATCGCCGTAGACCTCGCTGGTCGACGCCAGCACGAAGCGCGCACCACACCGCTCCGCGAGGTCAAGCGCATTGGCCGTGCCGTTGGCACCGGTGCGCAGGGTCGCCGTCGGCATCCGCAGGTAGTCCACGGGCGAGGCGGGCGACGCGAGATGGAAGACCGAGTCGAAGGTCTTGTCGCGCAACTCCTGCGGCAGTGGCTCGCTGATGTCGTGCCGCACGAAGCGGTAGCCGGGCCGTCCGTCGAGCCGGGTGTGGGCTGCGGGGGCACTGGTCGACAGGTCGTCGACGCAGACGACTTCGTCGGCGCCGCGGTCGAGTAGGGCCTCGCACAGGTGAACGCCGAGGAAGCCACTGCCGCCGGTGACCAGGATGCGGGAGAGTCGGGACACCGGCGAGCGGTACCCCGCCGACTCGTCATGAAACCGGGTTTGGCGGGATGGCCTTGGGGTAGAGGCATCGGTCATGGCCACTGAGTCACTCAAGTCACTCACCTCTTTCGTCATTGCCACCCGCGACCGCTGCGACGAACTCGTCGCGGTGGTGGAGCGGCTGTTGGAGACCACCCATTGCCCGATCGTGGTGGTCGACAACGGTTCCCGGGACGACTCGGTGCGCGCGGTACGCCGGTTGGCCGATAGGGCGACGGACCGACTGGAGGTGGTAGCACTGCAGGACAACCTCGGTGCGGTGGCCCGCAACGTCGGCGTTGCGCGCGCCAGCACACCGTTCGTCGCGTTCTGCGACGACGACTCGTGGTGGCATCCCGACGCCCCGACGATCGCCGAGTCGATCTTCGCCGCGAACCCAAGCGTCGCCGTGCTGGCCGCGCGCACCGTGGTCTGGCCGGACGAACGCGACGATCCGCTGTCCGCGGTGATGGCGGCCAGCCCGCTCGGCCGCGATCCCGCGCTGCCGGGACCCTCGATACTCGGCTTTTTGTCCTGCTCCTCCATGGTGCGCAAGGACGCGTTCGAAGCCGTCGGCGGATTCAGCCCGATCTTGCACTTCCGCGGTGAGGAGCAGTTGCTGGCATGGGATCTCGCGGCCAACGGCTGGGACCTGTGCTTCTGCCCCGAACTGGTGGCGTACCACCAGCCCTCGCCGACGCGGCCGCCCAACGCGGTGCAGGACGCCCGCAGCATGCGCAACGCCGTGTTGACCACGTGGCTGCGGCGACCGCTCGGGCACTGCCTGCGGGCCGCCGCCAGGCTCGGCTATGCCGCCACCGCGGACGTCGCCCACGCGAGGGCGTGCGCCGAGGCCCTTGGCAGGTTGCCCGCGGTCGTGCGCGAGCGGCGACGCCTTCCGGCGGACGTCGAGCGGTCGCTGGCCCTGCTCGGTGACGGCTGACGGCGCAGCCATCATCTGGCGCCCCGCGCGTACACCGGAATGCGATGACCAGTTTCCGCCAGGTGGCTGTAGACGCCGACGGAGTCGTCGGCCACCTTGTCCCACGTGTACCGGGCACAGACCCGCCTTCGGCCGGCCGCGCCCAGGGTGGCGCGAATTCGCTTGTCCCGCAGGATGGGGTTGATTGCGGCGGCGAGCGCGCGGAAGTCCTTCGGCGGCACCAGTCGTCCCGTGCCGTCGTCGACGACGGTGTCCAGCATGCCGCCCACGGCCGAGGCGACGACGGGCACACCGCACGCCATCGACTCCAGTGGCACGATGCCGAACGGCTCGTACCACGGGGTCGCGGCGACCACGTCGGCCGAGCGCAGCAGCATCGGCATCTCCTCGCGGGCAACGGACCCGTAGAGGTGCACCCGGTCAGCGACGCCCATCCGCGCGGCCAACTGTTGCAGCCGCATCGCCTCCGCGTCGTCGTCGAGTCCTGACTTGTCGGGGCCGCCGACGATGACCAGCTCCGTGTCGGGGATGAGCCGCATCGCGCGGATCATCGTGTCGAAACCCTTGCGCGGCACCAGCCTTCCGACCGATACGATGCGGTGAGGCTTCCCGCGTGGGGCCGTCGGTCCGCGCGGAGTGAACTCGTCGACGTCCACGCCGCACGGCACCACCGAGATGGCCGAGCGTGGCCTACCCATCCGGACCAGTTCGTCGACCTCGTCGGAACAGGTCGCCGCGACCCAGTCGGTCTTGCGGGCGATGAGTGTCTCCAGCCGGACCCGGTCGTCGGGGCTGGTGTCGTCGACCCCCTGGTGTCTTCTCTTGACCACCCCGAGCGCGTGAAACGTCTGCACTGCCGGCACGTCGTGCATGGCGGCCGCAGGCATGGTGGCCAGCCCGGACATCCAGAAGTGGGCATGCGCCACGTCGGGACGCCAGTCGTTCCAGCTCATGCCGAGGTATCGGCCGAACGTTCCCATGTACTGCAGCAGTTCGTCCTTGGGTAGCCCGCATGCGGGCCCGGCGGGCACGTGGACCACCGCGTACCCCTTCTCGGTGTCGACCCGGTCCGGCAGGTCGGGGTCGTCGCGGCGGGTGTAGACCACGACCTCGTGGCCGCGCCGTGCCAGTGCCGCGGACAGCTCCGCGACCGCGACGTTCTGCCCGCCCGCGTCGACGCCCCCAAGGTGCGCCAACGGGCTGGCGTGCTCGGATATCATCGCGACCCGCAGTGGAATTGGTTTCGGCAGTGCCGTCGCCGTCATGTGCACACCTCCTCGATCAGTCGGTCCCATTCGGCAAGGAATCGGTCCACGCCGAAATGCGCCGTCGCGTATTCACGTGCGGCCTTGCCTGCCGCCATCGCGGAACCGTGATCGACGCAGAACGCCTCGGCGGCCAGGGCCAGGGTCGTGAGATCGGCGCTCACCACGCCGGCCTCCGGCGGGACCACCAGTGGCGTCATGGTGGAGGCGATTGCGACGATGGGCATGCCAAGGAACATCGCCTCCAGTAGTGACAATCCCAGTGACGTCCAGCGCGCGGTATGCAGATACACCCGCCGCCGGGCCACCTCCTTCATCAGCCGCTGCGACGGCAAGTCACCCCGGCCGACGACGCGTTCCACCCGATGCGGTTCCGCGTTCAGGTCCTCGGAGCCGATGCCCCACACGTCGATCGGGACGTGGCAGCTCAGCGGGGCAAGCAGGTCCGCGCCGACCGTTCGCCATCGCCGCACCGGTTCGTTGATCATCGTGGCCGCTGCCGAGACGTCACCGACGTAGAGCTGTCCGGGGTCGGGCACGCCGTGGTTGATCACGCGGGTGGGTGCTGAGCCGTTGTCCCACATCAGTTGGTTGAAGTCGGTGACGTGGACCACCGGGATGTCGGTGCGCTCGGCCATCGGATGGACGCTGTCGACCGGGTGGGGTCGCGGCGCGTTGTGTTCGACGTAGACGGCCGGGACGTCGATCCCTGGACGCCGGTGCAGCCACTCGGCCGCCAGGTCGAGTTCCTCCGGGCGCTGCAGGACCACGACGTCGACCCGTCGTTCGGCGAGCTCCTCAGCCGCCACCTCGACCGCGTTCGGCCAGTCGCGTCCGCACAATCCGCGTCCGCGCTCGTCGCCCGTATGGGGCACCAGATAGGAGTGCCGACCCGCGACGAACGCGTCCATCCAGGACCCGTGCACGTGCCACACCAGCACGTCGAGGCCGGTCCCCGGAGAAGTCATGGCCGCGCGAATACCCTTAAGAGGATTCGATAAACCGGTTCTTCCTGAGAAGTTCCTGCCCTTGGTTTTCCACCAAAGACTGCTGGTAACAGCATGTTTCGCGATACGACAGCCGGAGGCGCGACCGGCAGCGGTCGACGAGGTATTGAATTGGAATGGTCGGATCAGGGCGTGAGCATGATCTTGACCGCACCGTCCTGCTTCTTCTGGAAGATGTCGTATGCGTGTGGGGCGTCGTCGAGCGGCAGCACGTGGCTGGCGAAGCCGTCGACACCGAGCGGGTCGTCGTCGGTCAGCAGCGGCATGATGTCGTCGACCCACCGCTTGACGTTGGCCTGCCCCATCCGAATCTGCACCTGCTTGTCGAACAGCGTGAGCATCGGCATCGGGTCGGCCATGCCGCCGTACACGCCGATCAACGAGATGGTGCCGCCGCGGCGGACGATGTCGATCGCGGAATAGAGCGCGTCCAGCCGGTCCACTCCTGCCTTCTGCAGCAACGGCTTGGCGATGGCGTCGGGCAGCAGCGACGTGGCCATGTGTGCGGCCTTGGCGATCGGCGACCCGTGTGCCTCCATGCCGACGGCGTCGATCACCGAGTCCGTGCCCCGTCCATCGGTCAGGTCGCGGATGGCGTCGCCCACCGAACCGTCGAGCGCCCTCAGGTCCAGGGTCCGGATGCCGAAGGCTGTGGCACGGGCCAGCCGTTCGGGCACGAGATCGACCGCGATGACCCGGTAGCCGAGGTGATGCGCGATGCGCGCGGCCATGTCGCCGATCGGGCCGAGACCAAGCACCGTCACGGAGCCGCCGTCGGGAACATCGGCGTAGGCGACCGCCTGCCATGCCGTGGGAAGGACGTCGGACAGGTAGACGAACCGCGAATCAGGGGGCCCGTCAGGCACTTTGATGTGGGTGAACTGCGCTTGCGGCACCCTCAGCAGCTCTGCCTGTCCGCCCGGTACTTCGCCGTACAGCTCCGAATATCCGAACAGCGCCGCACCCATGCCGTGCTCGCGAACCTGCGTGGTCTCGCACTGCGTGTACAGCTGACGGTCACACATGAAGCAGTGTCCGCACGAAATCTGAAAGGGAATCACCACGCGGTCGCCGACCTTCAGATTCGACACCTCGGAGCCCACCTCGGCCACGATGCCCATCGGCTCGTGGCCGAGGACGTCGCCGGGATGCATGAACGGGCCCAGCACTTCGTAGAGGTGCAGGTCCGATCCGCAGATGTTGGTCGACGTCACCTCGATGACCGCATCGGTTCCTTCTTCGATCTTGGGATCCGGCACGGTCTCGACGCGCACGTCGCGCCTGCCGTGCCAAGTCACTGCCTTCATCGCGCCTCCATCCGCTTCTGGGCCGCGCGCGCTCTCGTCGCGCCACGGTCGATCGCCACGCGACTACCCGCGACCATCGCATCGAAACGCGACCTCGGCGTCGACGTCAATTTGCCCGCGACCTGCACCCGCACTTCGCTTTTCGGCACCGTCATCCATCTCGCGAAAAGCTCGAGCCCCCCCGACTCAGCCGCGAATTTGCGGCCTACCGTGGTGATGTGGGTGAGGAGTCAGGCGTGCCGGCGGCGCGCTGGCCGAAGGTGGGCAAGTTCCGCTACGTCAGCGCGGCTGATCGCTGGGAGTGGTCGGATGAGGTGGCGGCCATGCACGGCTACGCGCCCGGCAGCGTGGCACCAACCACCGAATTGCTGTTGTCGCACAAGCATCCCGATGACATGCCCAATGTCGCGGAGGTCATCGACAACGTCCGCCGCAAGGGCGCCGCCTTCTCCAGCCGACACCGGATCATCGACACCGCGGGCAAGGTCCACGTCGTCGTGGTCGTTGGCGACCGGCTGGTCGACGGTGAGGGCACCGTCACGGGCACCGAGGGCTACTACGTCGACATCACGCAAGAATTCGACGCCGACTTCCAGACGTCGCTGACCGACGCGCTGGCGACGATCACCGAGCAGCGGGCCGTGATCAACCAGGCGATGGGCATGCTGATGCTCCGGCACGGCGTCAGCGCCAGTCAGGCGTTCGACGTTCTCACCGCACTGTCGCAGCATGCCAACGTCAAATTGCGCACGATCGCCCAGCGTTTCGTGGACCGCGTCGCCGCCGCTACCGTCCTCAACGGTGAGGACGGCGACCGCTTCGACGGCATCCTGCGCAACGTGCACCGTTCGGAACCTGCCGAGCACGACGGCGCCGAGCTGATACCGATGCGCCGTTCACGACGGACGGTGCCTCATTCCCGAAGGGTGACGTGAGGGCTCTGCCCGTACGTCTGCCGATACAGCACGGCGAACCGGCCGGTGTGGCCGAAACCCCAGCGGGCCGCCACGTCACTGACGGTGGTCGTCGATCGGTCGCTGGCGAGCAGGTCCTGATGGGCGCGGTCGAGGCGAACGTTGCGAACGTACTGCGATGGGGCGAGGTCGAGATGCCGACGGAACAGATACTGCACGGCGCGCGGTGACAGGTGCACCGCCGCGGCGATGTCGTTCACGCCGATGTCGGCGCCGACGTTCTCGTCGATGAACGAGATCGCCCTCCGCAGCTGGTGCGGCGCGTCTGCATCGGATGCGCCGTCCGAGGACGTCGCCACCGCATTGTTCGGGAAGCACGTCAGCGCCGACGCGGCCAAGACGCGCGCGCATGCGTCGGTGATCAACGAGCGTGACGCTGCGTCCGCTCCCGACACCGATTCGGTGACGAAGCGCAGCGCGTGATTCCAGGCGTCGGCCTTTGCCGCGTTCGGTGTTCGGCTCGCGGCGAACTGGATCTTCCCGACCGCGGAGCCGGGATGCTCGGCGGCGACCCGTCGCAGCAAGGGTCGGTCGACGGCCGTCAACCGAAGGCGCGCGTGCTCCACGTCGAGGGAGCACGGCAGTTCGGCAGCCACCAGCACCGGCTGGCCGGGGTGCAGATCGACCTCGTCGTCGGGTCCGGTGTAGCGGGCGGTCCCGCCGATGATCTGCACGACCAGGGCGCCCCGCTCCGGTTCGACGTCGAGGCGGTAACGGCCGGCGAAGACGACTTCGTCGAGCAGGAATTCCCGGCCGACGTAGCGAGCGTGCTGAATTGGCCGGCCATCGGCCAGCGCCGTGATCTTCACGGATCCGGCGTAGGCGAGGTCGATGACGCCGTCGACCGTCATCGGGTCGGCACCGTGGAAGGACTGGCGGCGGATCGCGGCGGGTTGGTCAGTCCGAGACTCGGCCGTCGAAGTGCTCACGAGCTTCGGCGATTCTCGACTCCGTCGCCCGTTACCCGCGACCGTCACTGCCCGGTGGGCCGATCGGCTCCCGGGATGGCCGGTTTCCACGTCGACGTTCTTCATGTTCGGTCCGCTCGGCTGACCGAGGCGACGACTTCGCCTGCGCGGACCCAGCCGGACCTGGCGATTCTACCGGCGATTCGTCGGATTCGCCCAGATACGGGTCAGGGGGGGGTGAGAATCGAGTGGGTCGGTGGCCTCGCCGGTGACCGCCCGGCTGCCAGGGTCGCCGACCGGGCCACGGCATGTTCGTAGGTCGTCGAGGCGTCCGCCGCCACCCGGTCCCAGCTGTAGCGCGACCGCACCCTGTCGCGACCGGCCAATCCCATTCCCATGCGCAGGGTGTCCTGACCGAGCATCTCGCGCAGAGCGAGGATGAACCTCGCGCTGTCACCAGGAGGCACCAACGTGCCGGTCACCTCGTGCACGACGGTGTCCAGCATTCCGCCCGCTGCCGATGCCACCACGGGCAGCCCGCATGCCATCGCCTCCAGGACGGGCAACCCGACGGGCTCGTACCGCGATGGGCACGCGAACGCGTGGGCCGACCGCAGCACCTCCAATACGGCCAGGTGTGGCAGCTCGCCTGTCAACCGGACGCGGTCGAGCACGCCGAGCCCTTCGGCCAGGCGCCTCAGCCGGCACGCCTCCTCGTCATGGCTGAGCTGGTCGGCCGGCGGGCCGCCGACGATCACCAGTTCGGCGTCCGGCAACTTCGTCATCGCACGGATGAGTACGTCGAAACCCTTGTCGGGTCGCAGCTTTCGTGCGACGGCTACGATCCGACGATGGTGTCCTTCCTCGGTGGGTGACTGGACGGCACCCACTAGATCGACGTCGATGCCGCGCGGCAGCACCGATACCCGGCTTCTGGAACAACCGAGCCGGACCAGCTCGTCGACGTCCTCGGTGCACGCTGCCGTCACGCACGCCGCGTTCCTCGCCAGCAGCACCTCCATGCGTTCCCTGCTCACCGCCGCGCGGGGGCGGTGCTGCCTGCGTCGCGCCGTCGCGCTGAGTACGGGGAGCGTCTGAACGGTTGGCAGGCCGAGACGGTTGCCGGCAAGTTGGGTGGCGATGCCATGTGTCCACGTCAGCGCGTGGACGACGTCCGGCCGGTCCACGGTCCACTCCTCAACCAGCAAGCGGGCGAGATCGCCGACGAAGGGCGCGACTTCGGCTGAGACACCTGAGGCATCGGCATCCGCCGGGGCGCGCACCACCCGGTAGCCATACGCCGTATCGATGCGTTCGACGTCGTCGACTTGGTCGCCGACTGTGTAGACGGTGACGCGGTGGCCGAGCCGTACCAGGGACGCTGCCAGTGACGCGGTCGTGGGAGCCGATGTCATGGCCTCGTCGATGAATGGAATCGGGGGGTTGTGCTCCCCGACCATTGCGACCTTCATTCCACCTCCCAAGTCCGGCGCCGAAGAGACACGGCGCATTACTTAAAGAAGTCCCAATTTCGGTCGCAGCCAAAACGAAGTACGCCAAAGTGTTCGCCCCCCGGACCGTCTTTCGCATCGCGGACATCCAAGAGATCGCGTTCGGCTCTGGTCGCAGGCCCGGTTGACGAGGACGATGGAGGGTAGACCAAAGGAATGGCAGCCATGGTGAGCGACGAGCGAATGAGCGGTGTGGTCGTCGTAGGCGCCTCCGCCGGCGGCGTAGAGGCGCTTCGGAACATGGCCGCTCACCTGCCCATCGACCTGCCATGCCCAATTCTGGTGGTACTGCACGTCCCCGCGGGGTCGCCGAGTGTCCTGGCACAAATCCTCGATCGTGCGGGCCCGATGCCGGCGGGCACCGCCGAGAATGGCACGCACCTCGAGCCGGGCCGGATTTACGTCGGTGTTCCGGACCGGCATCTGATGGTCTACGACCACCGCGTGCTCCTGACTCGCGGTCCGACCGAGAACGCCTACCGGCCCGCGATCAACGCGCTCTTCCGCTCCGCCGCGACGGCGTTCGGCCAGCGCGCCATCGGAGTGCTGCTGTCAGGCGTGCTCGACGACGGTGTGCTGGGCCTGGCCGCGATAAAGGCCCGCGGCGGAACCACCGTCTGCCAGAGCCGCGACGACGCCCTGTTCCCCGCGATGCCGGCCAACGCCTGCGCCGCAGGAGTGGTCGACCACGAGGTTCCCGCCGCCGACCTCGGCACCCTGCTCAAGGACTTGACCAGACGCGAAATCGAGGAGATCCAGATGGAAATCGACCCTCGAATGGAGCTCGAGAACCACATCGCGATGGGCGGGCACTCGGCCATCGAATTCGACAGCGAGAAGTTGGGACCGCCGTCGGGCTACACGTGCCCCGACTGCAACGGCTCGTTGGCATCCGTCGGGGACGGCCACTACCGCTGCCACGTGGGCCACGCCTGGACCGCCGAAGCACTGTTGAACGCCCGCGACGATGAAGTCGAGGGAGCGTTGTGGGTGGCCGTGCGCAGCCTGCAGGAGAAGGCGAAGCTCGCCCGTCGGATGGCAGCGAACGTCGGGGCCGGACCGCGCTCCCGCCGATACAGCGACCAGGCCGAAGAGGCCGAACACGCGCTGTCGGTGCTGGCCGATCGCCTGTCCAGCGTCGATCCGCCGGTCGGCAGCACGGCCGATGGCTAGCGCGCTGCAGGTCACCGAACCCGTCGCCGACGGTTCGGGCTCCTCCGTGCTCTTCACCGAGGGCGTGCTGGACGGGTCGACGTATCTCGGGTTGCGCGACGCCGTCGTGAAGGCCGCGCTCGCCGAGCCCCGAGGCGTCATCGTCGACGTCACCGCACTGATGGTTCCCGCGTCGTCGGCATGGTCGGTGTTCACCAGCGCGCGCTGGCAGGTCAGCACCTGGCCCGACGTGCCGGTGCTGTTGGTCTGCGCGCACGGGGAAGGCAGGGAAGCCATCCGGCGCAGCGGCATCACGCGCTACGTGCCGGTGCTCGCCGACGTCGGGGCTGCGGTGCACGCGCTCGACGACCGGTCCCAGCCGACCCGCCGCCGCGCCCGTGCCGAACTCGCGCCGGCGTTCGGCACCCTGAGGCAGTCCCGGCGCCTGGTGAACGACTGGTTGACGGTCTGGAAGCTGCGCGAACTCATCCCGGTCGCGGCGACGGTCACGACCGTGTTCGTCGAAAATGCGTTGGTACACACCGTCAGTGCGCCCGTGCTTATCCTCGAGAACTCGGGCGACGTGGTGACGGTCGCCGTCGAGGACACCAGCGCGGCCATCCCCCAGCGCCGGGAAGATCCCCTGCTGGGCGCCGACGTCGTCTCGGGATTGGCCATCGTCGCCGCCCTGTCCAGGAGCTGGGGTAGCTCGTCAACACCGAACGGCAAGACCGTCTGGGCGGTCATCGGTCCGGAGAATCGCCTCTAGCCGCGAGTAGTCTGCCGATGCAGACGCGGTTCGAGGGGATGGAAGCAATGGACGACGCAGGAGACGACTCCTTCGAAGCGCTGTTGCGCTACCTGCGGGATTCGCGAGGTTTCGACTTCACCGGCTACAAGCGCGCGTCGCTCGAACGCCGCATCCGCCATCGCATGGACAACGTCCGATGCACGACCTTCGACGAGTACCTGGACCTGCTGCAAACGAGTTCCGAGGAATTCGCCGCCCTCTTCAACACCATCCTGATCAACGTCACCTCGTTCTTCCGCGACCCGGAAGCTTGGGAGTACGTCGCGTCGAACGTCATCCCCCAACTCCTTGCGCAGCGGGGACCCAACGATCCCCTGAGGGTGTGGAGCGCCGGCTGCGCCTCGGGTCAGGAGGCGTATACCCTCGCCATGCTGCTGGCGGAGGCACTGGGCCAGGAGGGATTCCGGCACCGCGTGAAGATCTACGCCACCGACGTCGACGAGGGCGCGCTCAGCCAGGCGCGTGCGGCGACGTACGACGCCAAGGACCTTGAATCGGTGCCGCCCGACCTGCGGGCGCGCTACTTCGAAGAAGTGAAGGGGCGCTTCGTCTTTCACAAGGACCTGCGTCGCGCGGTGATCTTCGGCCGCAACGATCTGGTCAAGGACGCGCCCATCTCCCGGGTCGATCTACTGGTCTGCCGCAATACCCTCATGTACCTCAACGCCGAAACCCAGCGAACCGTTTTGGGGCGGCTGCACTTTGCCCTCGGCCGCCAGGGCATCCTCTTCCTCGGCCATGCCGAGATGTTGTTGAGCCACCGCGACCGCTTCACGCCCATCGAACTCAAGAACCGGATCTTCGGGAAGGCCATCGGGTCCCACACCGGAATCGAGCATCTGGGCGTGGCGGTTCCCGGTGGCGACCGGCACGGCGAACTGCCCGGCACCACGGCAATGCGCGAACTCGCGTTCCGCGCCAGCCCCGTCGCGCAGATCGTGGTGACGGGACACGACACCGTGGCGATGATCAACCACCAGGCGGAGACGACATTTGGCCTCTCGGCGCGCGACATCGGGCGGCTGCTGCGGGATCTAGAGGTTTCCTACCGGCCGGTGGAGCTGCGGGCGTACGTCGAACAGGCCAAGATCGAGCGGCGGTCCGCACGCATCCAGGACGTCAATTGGCAACGGCCCGGCTCGGATACGACGTGGTTCGACGTTCACGTCAACCCGCTGGTCGACGCGCAGAATGGGCTGATCGGCGTCTCGATCGCGTTCTTCGACGTGACCGCGACCCGGGCGCTGCTGGACAAGCTCGTCCAGACCAACGCCCAACTCGAAGCCGCGTACGAAGAGCTGCAGTCCACCAACGAGGAGCTCGAAACCACCAACGAAGAACTGCAATCCACGATCGAGGAGCTCGAAACCACAAACGAGGAACTGCAATCCACCAACGAAGAACTCGAGACGATGAACGCCGAGTTGCAGTCCACCAACGATGAACTGCACGCCATCAACGACACCCTGAACGAGCGCAGCATCGAGCTAGACGAGGCGCGAACGTTCACCGATGCGATGGTGAATTCGATCCGCTTCGGCGTTGCCATCGTCGATCAGCAGATGCGCGTCGTGGTGTGGAACAAGGGTTGTGAGGAGCTGTGGGGGCTGCGCGCCGACGAGGCGACCGGAGCCCCGCTCACGTCATTGGACATCGGTCTTCCGATGGACGCGGTGCGACCGTTGATCGGAACCGCGTTCGTCGACCCGGACAGTGTCGGCGAGACCATCGTCGACGTCGTGAACCGCCGGGGCCGGTCGATCCGGTTGCGCGTGACGTGCTCGTCGTTTCGGGCCTCGGAGAGCAGTGTGCAGGGCGCGATGCTGCTGATGGAGGTGCTTCCGGCTTAGCTTGGGGCTTAGTTTCGGGCACCCCGCCGCGACTCGTGGTCCTTCACCAGCCGCGCGGCGACTTCGGCGACGGGCGTGTTGGAGTCCTGAGAAAGCTGCCGCAGCAGATCGAACGCCTGCACCGCGTCGACGCCGAAGCGCTCCATGATCAGCCCCTTGGCCTGCCCGATGAGGTCGCGGGTGCCCAGCGCGCTGCGGAACTGGTGGTCGCGGCGCAGCAGATTCCACGCCAGCGCGGTGTCGGTGGCCAGCATCCAACCGAGCTCCACCGCCTCGTCGTCGAAGACGTGCGGGTGCTCGGCGTAGAAGTTCAACGCGCCCATCGTCCGGTGGTCGGCGAACAACTGGAACGACATCACGGTCTTCACCGGAGTGTGGGTTAGCGCATCCCGGCAGTAGGCCGGCCACCGAGTCTCGATCCGGAGATCGGGAATGCGCACCATGTGTTGCTCCCAGGCGGCGCTCAGGCACGGTCCGTCGTGGTGGCACTGCTGAATGTCGTCGAGCAACGCCGGATACGGGCCCACCGACGACGCCGTGCGCACCGAACCGTCGCGCGTGGCCACGGTGATGCCTGCGTACTCGGCGACGCCAAGGGCCTGCACGGCAGCCGCGGTCAGGTCGCCGAGGGCGGCGTCGATGTCGGCCGGTTCGGTGCGCTGGACGTTCTTCAGTAGCGCCTCGACCAAGGAGGCCAGCTCGCGGGCGATGTCTGTTCTCATGTCAGCTCCCCTCAACGGCCGACACCCAAGTGGAACACACCCGGAGCGGTCTGGCGAGGACGAGTTTTCAGCCCGCGACGAGCACCAATGCGGCTTCCGCGGCTGCCACGATGCGGCCCGGTTCGACGCCACCCTTCCACAACGTCTCGAACCCGCGGAGCACGCCGAGCAGCAGGGTGGCCAGCGCCTCGGAATCTGCGCCGGCAGTGACCATTCCGTCCCCCTGAGCTTCGGCGACACAGTCGACGAGGGCCTGCCACCACCGGTTCAGGGACCGACCCACCACACGGTCGACGTCGGGGTCCGTCGCGCCCAGTTCGGCCGCACTCTTCGACATCATGCAACCCCTGCGGTCGACGTCGGCCACGACGGCGTCGGCCCTCGCGCGAACGTGCGCGGCGAGGCGGTCGTACGCGGCCATGCCGGGTTGGGTCAGCTCTGCGACGGCCTTATCGATCGCGTCGGCGCAGTACCCGTCGAGTGCCCGCACGAACAGGGCGTGCTTGTCACCGAACGCGCCGTACAGGCTGCCCTTGCCAAGGCCAGTGGCAGCCGAGAGGTCGTCGACCGACGTCGCGGCGTAACCGCCGGTCCAGAACCGGTCGCGGGCGGCCGCCACCACCGTGTCTTCGTCGAACGTGCGGGGCCGGGCCACCACACCAGTCTACGAGTTCTGGAATAAACGGTATAGAACGTTACTTGTGCCCCGTGATGGCCATCGAACTCGAAGGAGCGACCCCATGACCCGACCAGTCCGCGTCGGCGTTCAAATCACCCCCGGTGGAGCACCCGACTACCGCAGTTGGCGCCAGGCCGTCATCCGCGCCGAGGAGCTCGGAACCGACGTCATTCTGGGCTACGACCACTTCCACCGGCCCGAGATGGAGGGCATCGTGGATGGCTGGCCGATCCTGGCCGAAGTCCAGCCCGACGTGAACAACTTCGAGGGGTGGACCGCCCTGGCGTCGTGGGGCGAGATCACGTCGCGCGCCGAGATCGGCCTGCTGGTCACCGGCATCGTGTACCGCAACCCCGACCTGTTGGCCGACATGGCGCGCACGGTCGACCACATCAGCGGTGGCCGTTCAATCCTGGGACTCGGTGCCGGCTGGTACGAAAAGGACTACACCACATACGGTTACGACTTCGGGACGCTGAAGTCGCGGATGGGCCTGTTCGACGAGGGCTTGCAACGCGTCGCGGATCGACTCGAACGACTGATACCACCGCCGGTCCGCAAGATCCCGATCCTGATCGGCGGCTCTGGCGCGAAACGCACCATTCCCGCTGTGGCCCGGCACGCCGACATGTGGCACAGCTTCCTGCCCGCCGACGACTTCCGCCGGGCCAGCGCGGTGGTCGGCGAACTCGCGGAGGCCAACGGCCGCAAGGATGGTGACATCGAGCGCTCGTCGGTGTGGGAGAACGCCGGCGATGCCGATGCCTACCGCGACGCCGGCGTCACGTTGTTCGTCAGCCAGATGCATCCCACCGCAGCGGGTTACGACTTCAGTACACTCGAGAAGATGATCGAATGGCGTGACGGCGCATGAGTATCCGCGAGTCGACCGTCGAGGTTCGGCGTGTCACGGTGACGTCCGATCGGCCGTTCGACGACGTCGTCGCCGACGTCTATGCAGGCCTTGGCCGGGTGCCGAACTTCGGCGAGTTCGTGCGGCAATTGGGTGAGACCCACAGCCGCGAGGAGTTCGACGCGGTCGTCGAACCCGTCACGGGCAGCAGCGGGCTGATCGAGTTCCTGACGCTCGACCTCGGCGGCGTCCTGGCAACCCGTGACCCGGCCCGCAGCCGTCGGATGCTGCGGATCATCGCGGGTAACCCCGTCACGATGAGCAGGATGACCGCCACAGTGCCCGACGCCGGTTCGTACGCTCCGGTGACGGTCCTGATCACCGAGCGGTCCGACGGCGTGACGCTGTCCTACGACCGCGTGGCGAGCGCGATCGCGCCGTACGAGGGTGCGGAGGCGTCGGCGGTCGCCGAGGGACTCGACGACGCGGTGGTGACACTGCTGCGCACCGCGGCGGGCTGACCGGCCCGACGCCATAGTGTGGGTAGGCGTGACGCCCACCGGCAGCCGTTTCCCCCGAGAAGGCGTTGCCGTCACTTGTGCGGTGGTTCTGGTGGCGGCGGCGTTCGTGGTGCCACACCTGCACCTCGGCACCGTCGCGCCGCTGATCAACAGCACGCCACGGCAGATCCACGACTTGGCGCAGACCGCGCCGATCTTCGGCTGGTGGAACGCGCACGTCGGCTGGGGCACGGTTCCCGCGATCGTCATCGGCGTGGCCGCCGTGCTCTTCGGCCAGGGCGTCGCCCAACGCCTGCCGTGGCGAGCGGTGCCGTGGGTGACCTGGGCGACGGCGTGCGGGTGGGCGTTCGCGCTGGCGATGGTCGACGGCTGGCAGCGCGGCTTCGCCGGCCGGCTGACCGCACGCCACGAGTACCTGCGACAGATCCCGACCATCACCGACATCCCCGATGCCGTCCGCACGTTCGCCAGCAGAATCCTTGACTTTCAACCCAATTCGTGGATCACCCACGTCTCCGGTCACCCGCCGGGAGCGCTGTTGACGTTCGTGTGGCTCGACCGCATCGGGCTCGGCGGTGGCGCGTGGGCCGGCCTGTTCGTCCTGCTGATCGGCTCCAGCGCCGCGGCCGCGATCGTCGTCGCCGTGCGCGCGCTGTCCGACGAGCCGACCGCCCGGCTGGCGGCGCCGTTCGTCGCGGTGGCCCCGACGGCCATCTGGATCGCCGTGTCGGCAGACGGCTACTTCGCCGGCGTCGCGGCGTGGGGCGTCGCGCTGCTGGCGATCGCGGCGCGGGGAACGACGCGCCTGCCGGTGCTGATGGCCGCGGGGGCCGGTTTGATGCTGGGGTGGGCGGTCTTCCTGAACTACGGGTTGGCGCTCATCTCGATACCGGCCGTCGCGGTGTTGATCTCCGCACGCGACCTACGGTCGGCCCTGCGGGCGTTGATCCCCGCAGTACTCGTCGCGATCGCAGTGGTGGGCGTATTCGCCGCCGCCGGGTTCTGGTGGTTCGACGGTTATACCCTGGTGCAGGAACGCTATTGGCAGGGCATCGCCCTCAATCGCCCGTTCCAGTACTGGGTGTGGGCGAACCTGGCTTCGGTGGTGTGCGCGATCGGTCTTGGCACCGTCGCCGGGGTCACCAGGGCCTTCGACGTCGCGGCGATCAAGCGGCGTTCTGGACTGCACCTGGTGGTGCTCGCCGCGCTGCTGGCGATTCTGTGTGCCGACCTGAGCATGTTGAGCAAGGCCGAGACCGAGCGCATCTGGCTGCCGTTCACGATCTGGCTGACCGCCGCCGCTGCCCTGCTGCCACCGCGTTCACACCGCTGGTGGCTGGCCGCCAACGTCGTCGGCGCCCTCGCGCTCAACCACCTGATCCTGACGAACTGGTAGCAGCCGGGTGATCAGGTAGTAGAGCGGCACGCACGCCCACACCACGGTGACCGAAACCCAAAGGCCCAGCGGGTAATCGCGGTTCAGCACCGTCAGGTTGTCGGGCCGCAGCCCAGGCTTGGCGTACACCGGAATGGCGAGCAGAACCAGGACGACCGTGCACAATGCCGCCACCGTCACCGGTGCCCACCATCGGCTCCGAATCAGCCGGCGACCAGTGAACCCCATGGCCGCGCCGACCGGGGCGAAGACGAAGTCGTGCACGACGGCCGCAACCACCGCCCACACCAGAATCCGCATGATGATGACGGGCGGGTTGTCCAACAGCAGCACCCCGCCGTAGCCGCCGATCACGACGCCGACGACGATCAGAAGCCAGCGCATCAGACCACCTCGATTCGCGACAGCCACTTCGTCTGCAACACACCGGGTCTCGTCGGCGCGATCAAGCGGCAGGGATAGCCGTGGTCGAGGTCGAGGACGTCGCCGTTGAGCCGCAACGCGATCAGGGTCTGTGAGTCGCGGACGTGCCGGGCGGGCAGGACCGTGCGCGAGTACGGCCCCGGCGGCTCCAGGGAGATCATCCGCACGTCGGAATCGGGCGATGCGCCGACGGCGGCGACGAGGTCGGCGAGCACAACGCCCGTCCACTCCGCACTGGCGCTCCACCCCTCCACGCACGCGATGGGCAGCCGGTAGGTGGCCTGCGGCATGGCGGCGAGGTCGGCGACGGTGAACGTCCGCGTCGTCGCGCCGTGCGTGACGGTGAGGCGGTAGTCCGGCGCACGCGCGCTGCGCAGGACGCGAGCGGCTGCGGCCGACCGGTTCACCGGAACACCTTGCGGGCCTTCGCCGGAGCGCGGCGCGAGCACCGACACCTTGCGTAGCAGCGGAATGGTCTGCCCGGCGGTGACGACCGTCGCCAGCGCGACCGCGAGGCCGGTGCCGACCAGCACCGTGCGTCGGCTCGGGCCCACCGGACCGCCTGCCGCGACGTCGTCGAGCGGTTCGCCGAGCGCGCGCCGGATCACCGGGAGCTTCACGCCGACGTGTACGAGGATGGCGCCGAAGGCGACCCACGCCATCGCGTAATGGCTCGTAGTGAAGAAGAACTTGAACACATACCACTGCGCGGTGTTGAGCAGGCCGGTGCTGAGCTGAAACAGCATCGAGGCGACGAGCACCAGGATCGACAGCCGCTCGATGGCCCGCACCGGGCCCCCGAGGATCGGCCGGGCGAACAGTTTCGGCCACACCGACCACAGCTTGACGACCAGCAGCGGGATGGCCGCGATGCCGGAGATCACGTGCAGGCCCTGCGTCACGCGGTACAGCCAGACCGGCCGGGTGGGCCAGAAGAACCACGGCTGCGGATGCTGGATGAAGTGGCTGAT
Source organism: Mycobacterium sp. URHB0044 (assembly GCF_000620625.1). Classification (GTDB taxonomy): domain Bacteria; phylum Actinomycetota; class Actinomycetes; order Mycobacteriales; family Mycobacteriaceae; genus Mycobacterium. The sequence continues at coordinate 28,516 of NZ_KK211157.1, forward strand.
CAGGCCGGTGAGGAAGCAGACGGTGATCGCCACGCCGAGCGCCACGCCGACTCGCGCGGTGACGGGCGTGCCGCGCAGCGCGGAGGTCTTCACGCGGCGGCCAACGTCGCCAGCGCCCGGTTGCCGAACACGTGCATCGCGGTGATGGTCAAACCGACCTCACCCGCCAGCCGGCGGGCGCCGTCGACACCCACCGTGGCCCACCTGAACCACGGGCCGACGGTCTGCGCCGACTCCAGCCGCACCCACCTGTCCTGTACACCCTTTGTTGCACAATCGAATTCGGTGACGCAGCGGCCGCCCGCGCGCAACAGCTCGCCGGCCCGGAACATTACGCGCCACGGATCACCGCCGATGCCCACGTTGCCGTCGGCCAACAACACCGTCGACCACCGGCCCGCGCCCGGCAACGGGCCGAACACGTCGCGACGCAGTGCGGGCGCGCCGCTGCGCCGGGCCAGTTCCACCGCCGTGGCCGACTGATCGATGCCCAGGGCGGGCACTCCGCGCGCCACCAGGTGGGCGACCAGGCGTCCGGGACCGCAGCCGAGATCGATGGTGGGGCCGTCGCACAAGCCGACCATCGCCTGGTCGAACGTGTGGTCGGATCTCCGTCGGCCCAGCCAGCTGTGGACCGGGAGGCCGTGCACGCTGCCGTCTTCGTGGCGCAGCCAACATCGCTCGCCCGTCAGCGCCCGGTCGTAGAGGCTTCCCAGCACGTCATGCTCCTTCTGCCAAGGCGAGCCGATGAAATCGGCTACTCGGCGGGCAGGCTCGGCCGACGACGGCGACGTCGTCGATGGTGTCCACGTCGGCCAACTCGGAAACCAGCCGCACGTCTACCCCTGTGTCGCGTAGCGCGCGAAGCGTTACGGCGCCGGTGTCCGGGGTCGACATCGGCACGTCGCGCAGGCATCCGGCCATTGCCGGATCGGTGACGCCAAGGACCCACCAGCCGCCGTCGCACGCCATTCCCAGGACCGCGTCGGCTTTGGTCAGCGTGGCCGCGCAATCGGCGAGGAGCGCGGGCGTCACCTGCGGGGTGTCCATCCCGATCTGCAGGACCGGCAGTCCGCCTGCGGCGGCCGCGGCGTCGGCATGTGCGTTGGCCAACCGGTCGGCGAAGTCGGCGCCGCGCTGCTCGATGACCGTGAAGTCGGCGAGCCGGGCCGTGAGTTCGGTGCTGCGACTGGCGGCGGCGAGGTCTCCGGTCAGTGCGACGACGCGAGCCGCGACCGGGGCGGCGGCCACGGCGTCCAACGTGTCCAACAGGGCGGCGGCGGCGTGGTCGGCGGCGGCGTCGTCGCCCATGCTGGCGGCCAGGCGCGTCTTCGCCAGCCCGGGCACCGGAGCCTTGGCCACCACCAGCACCGCCACCGAGATCACGAGATTGCCCGCCAAAAATCCAGGGCCGCAATGAAACTGCCGCGAAGAGAGCCGCTGACCTTGGACTTCCCCCCGGTTCGTGGCCCGTAGGCCACGTCGCGCTCGACCACCCGCCAGTTCGCGGCGGCCGCCCGAACCAGTAGCTCCAGCGGATACCCCGATCGCCGGTCGGCCACACCCAGTGCCAGGACGGCGTCGCGGCGCGCGACGCGCATGGGCGCGATGTCGTGCACGGCGAGGCCGTGGCGGGTGCGCAGCCGCCAGCACACCGCCGCGTTCCCCAGCCGCGCATGCCACGGCCACCGCACGCCGGGCGCGGGCCTGCGTCGGCCGACGGCCATGTCGGCGCCGCGGTCCAATTCGGCGACGAGGCGGGGCAGGTCTGCCGGGTCCATCGACCCGTCGCCGTCGAGTACCGCGACGATCGGCGTCGACGCCGTGACGATGCCCGCGTGTACGGCGGCGCCGTAACCGGGTTGGGTTTCGCTGACCACCTGGGCGCCGCACTGCCGGGCCACGTCGGCGGTGTCGTCGGTGCTGTTGTTGTCGACCACCAGGGCCGTGTAACCCACGGGGAGTGCGGACAGCACGCCGGGCAACGACTCCGCCTCGTTCAGACACGGCAGCACCACGGTGACCCGGCACGCGTTCACCCCGACGACGTTAGCCTCGTGCGGTCGTGATGGCGCCGCAACGGGAACCGTCGCACGCCGCGTCGCACCCCGCGTCGCACCCGGCACGCCGCGTCGCACCCACCACACCCCGAGCCCACCGCACCCCGCGCCGCACTCGCCACACCCCGTCGCCGACGCGGAAGGAATACCGTTTGCCCGCCTATCAGCGACTTCTCGCCGTCCGACGAGATCAGAATCCCGAATGTCGCTGATAGGCGGGCAAATCCACGACCGTCCGAGCCCGCGCTTGATGGGACGGGCTCAGGCGGCGGGCTCAGCCGGCACCGCGGCTCAGTCCGGCAGCGAGCCGCTCAGCCGCTCGGCAGCGGCCAGGTAGTCCTCGATGAACTCGAGCACCACGTCGCGGGCCGGCTTCACCTTGTTCATCAACCCGACGCCCTGGCCGACGAAGTAGGTCGCCAGCGCCTGCGCTCCGGGATGCCCCTGGGTGGCCAGCGCGTCGACGCGGCGGATGACGGGCTCGCACAGCATCGACTGCAGCGGCAACGGCAACGGCCGCTGCCCGCCATCGTTCGGCAGCCAGGCGTCCGTCCACTCCGAAACCAGTTGGCGCGCAGGCTTGCCCGTGCGTCCCGCCGACCGCACGGTGTCCCGTGACGTCGCCGCGAGCATCTTCTGCACCGTGTGCGGTGCGGTCTCGGCCTCCTCGGTGGTCAGCCAGACCGAACCCGTCCAGGCGCCGTCGGCGCCCATCGCGACGGCCGCGGCCATCTGCCTGCCCGTGACGATGCCGCCCGCGGCCAGCACGGGCACCGAGCTGCCGATCCCCGCCAAAGCCTCCAAGACTTCGGGGATCAGCACCAGCGTCGTCACCTCGCCGCAGTGCCCACCGGCCTCGGTGCCCTGCGCGACGATCAGGTCCACGCCGGCGGCGACCTGCTTGACGGCATGCTCCTTGGCACCGACCAATGCGGCGACCGGGATGCCGCGTTCCCGACCCGCTTCGATCATGTAATCCGGTGGCACCCCAAGGGCATTCGCGATGAGCTTGATCGGGTGACTCATCGCCACGTCGAGCAGCTCTTGGCCGGTATCGCCCGACAGCATCGAACTGCCCAGCCGCGGCGAGGCCTCCGGCTCGATGCCATGCGCGGTCAGCAACCCCGCCACGAACTCCTTCTGGGCGTCGGGAATCCGACCGGCCAAATCCTCCTTCGACAACTTCTCGCCCTTGCCCTCGAACTTGGCAGGCACGATGATGTCGGCGCCGTACGGCTTGCCGTGCACGTGGTCGTCGATCCAGGACAGTTCCTGGTCGAGCTGCTCCGGGGTGTACGCCGTGGCGCCGAGCACCCCGAAACCGCCGGCATTGGTGACGGCGGCGACCACGTCGCGGCAATGGCTGAAGGCGAACAGCGGGAAGTCGATGCCGAACTGCTCACAGATGGCTGGTTTCACGGATGCCAGTATCGACTCCGAATCCGCTAGCCGTCCTCGACATGGGCACGCAACCGGTCGATCGCGCGGTCCCAGCGCCGCGACAGCGTGTCGAGGTAGTCACTCGCATCGCTGAGCGGCTCGGGCTGCACCCGCCAGATGCGTTCCCTGCCGCGCCGTTCACTGCTCACCAAACCCACCGCCTCCAGTAACAGCAGATGCTTGGTCGCGGCCTGCCGACTGACCGGGATGACTTCGGTGACTTGCGATGTCGAGCGGGGTCCACCGTCGCACAGCCAGGTGATGATGCGCAGGCGGTTGGGGTCGCCAAGGGCGTCAAACAGCGGCGCCTTGGCGACCACCGCCGAACCGCTCACACCTTTTCGCTGAGGGCGAGGTACTTGCGCACCAGTTCGGTTTGTGCGGCCCAGCCCTCGCTGTTGGACTCGAACGCCGATGCCCGACGCTCGGCCGGTATCGCGTCGAAGCCGGATTCCACGATGCTCAGCTTCACACCGTCGGCGACCTCGTCCAGAGTGAACTCGACCAGCGTGGTCGGCTCTGCCGAGTAGTCGACGCCCGACTCGACCGCGTACGGGTGCCACCGGAAGGCGAGGCGACGTTTCGGTTCCACCGCGACGATCTGCCAGGTGTCGGCCTTGCCTGCGTGCGGCTCCTGCGCCTTCGCGACGTCGTCGTCGACCGTCGTCGGGGTGATCACGCCGGTGACCGACTCGCCGGGCACGAACGGCCCGTCGAAGCGGACACCGAACCACTGCCCGAATTCCTCGGCATCGCTGATCGCCCGCCAGACCCGTTCCAGCGGGGCCCTCAGCACTACTTCCTTCTCGATTCGATCGGTATTCATATGCAACCTCCTGGTTGCCTATCACGATAGCGGCTACTGCGGTGAGACGCAACCTTTTGGTTGCCTATTGGGCCGCTGAACTATCCGCGCAGCGGGGCGTACGCGAAGTCGGCCAGCCCGTCACGCCAGTCGATGGCGGCTCGGAAGCCGAGCACGTCGGCCGCCCTCGCGGGGTCGGCGACGATGTGGCGGACGTCGCCGCTGCGGTACTCGCCCGTGACGACGGGCGTGGCGCCGTCGCGCACCTCCCCCAGCCGGCTGGCGACCTCGATGATCGAGACCGGCCTGCCCGAACAGACGTTGAACGCCGCGAAACCCTCGGCCTCGTAGGCGACCGCCGCGACGTTGGCCGCCGCGACGTCGTCGACGTGCACGAAGTCACGCATCTGCCCGCCGTCCTCGTAAACCCTTGGCGCCTCGCCTCTTTCGATGGCGGACCGGAAGATCGCCGCGACACCCGAATACGGCGTGTCGCGCGGCATGAACGGTCCGTACACGTTGTGGTAGCGCAGGGCGACCACCGAGCCGCCCGTCGCCTCGGCCCATGCCAGCGCGTAGTGCTCCTGCGCGGTCTTGCTCGCCGCGTACAGACTGCGCGGCCGCAGCGGCGCATCCTCGCCGACCAACCGCCACTCGAGCGGCTCCCCGCCGACCGGGCAGCGGTGCTCGAAGATGCCAGCGTCCAGGTCGGCGCGTGCACGCGGCAGCGGGTCGACGGCGCCGTGCACCGGACACTCGTAGGCGCCCTGGCCGTAGACCACCATCGATGACGCCAGCACCAGCCGTCGGCACCCCGCGGCGAACATCTCCGCCAACAGGACCGTCGTGCCGTAGTCGTTGTGGCTGCCGTACGACGGCGCGTCGGCCGCGTCGACGCCTGCGCCCACCACCGCGGCCTGATGGCACACCACGTCGATGCCCGGCAGCAGCGTCCTCAACCTCGAGGCGTCGCGGACGTCGACCTCGAGTACGCCCTCGGGCGGGACGGACGTCGCACCGTGCGCGGCGGCCAGCATCGCGTCGACGGCGACCACGTCGTGCCCTGCGGCGGTCAGCGCCGCACACACCCGGGTGCCGATGAAGCCGGCAGCGCCCGTGACGAGAACCCTCACGGCAGCTCGAACGGCAGCGTCACGCCCTGGTGCGCCAGACAGTGCGTGCAGGTGCGCTCGACCGCGACCTGGTCGATGGCCTCGTGCACCAGCTTCTTGAACGGCACCAGGTTCTTCTCGAACTCCGCGAATACGTCAACGGCCGTGACACCCGCACCGGCTTCGATGCCGGCATCCAGATCGGTCACCAATGCGATTGCCGCGTAACACATCTCGAGCTCACGGGCCAGCACCGCCTCGGGGTACCCGGTCATGTTGACCAACGTGAAGCCCTGGTTCGCGAACCACCGGCTTTCGGCGCGGGTGGAGAACCGGGGACCCTGGATCACCACCATCGTGCCGCCGTCGACGACGCCGGGCAGATCGGAGGCCGCGGCGCGAAGCGTCGGACAGTAGGGGTCGGCGAAAGCGACGTGGATGCCGCCGGAGTCGAAGTACGTGTCCGCCCTGCCGCTGGTGCGGTCGACGAGTTGATCGGGCACCACCATCGCGCCCGGCCCCAAGTCGGGGGTCAGGCTGCCGACCGCACAGGGCCCGAAGATGCGCCGCACCCCCAGGGCGCGCAGCGCCCACATGTTGGCGCGGTACGGCACGGTGTGCGGCGAGAATTCGTGGTTGACGCCGTGGCGCGGCAGGAACGCGACCTCGTGGTTACCGACGGTGCCCACGGTGATGGCCGCGCTGGGCGCGCCGTACGGGGTGTCGAGGCTGACGCTGCGCGCGTCGGGACCAAAGAACGTGTAGAAGCCGCTGCCACCGATGACTCCGAGCATCCGTTCATTGTCCGGTATGGCCTGGCCGCCTCGATCACGGCTGTGTTTGACTCACGCCGTGGCAGTGCCCGACGCACCGATCGGCGTGCGACTCGCCGTTGCGGTGCCGCTCGGCGTCGGCGCGGCCGTCCTGGTCGGTTCGACGGTGGGGTGGCCTGCCGCACCCGCGACGGGATGGATCGTGGGAGCCGCGGTCTATCTGACGTGGACGTGGCTGATCGTCGCGCGTCTGGACTCCGCGGGAACCCGGGCACACGCGACGAGATACTCCGAGGACGACTCGACCCCGTGGATCCTCGATCTGGCGCTCCTGGTGGCCAGCGTCGCCAGCCTTGGTGGCGTCGGGTATCTGCTCGTCGCGGGATCGACGGGCGGCGACGTCGGCGCCGCCGTCGTCGGCACCCTGAGCGTGGTGGCGGCGTGGGTGACCGTGCACACCGTCTACATGCTGCGCTACGCGCGGCTCTACTACACCGGCGAGGAGGGCGGCATCGACTTCCACCAGACCGACGAGCCCGACTACGCCGACTTCGCGTACCTGGCCTTCACGCTCGGCATGACCTATCAGGTCTCCGACACCGACATCCGCGACCGCCCGATCCGGATGGCCGCGCTGCGCCACGCATTGCTCTCGTTCCTGCTCGGGGCGATCGTGCTCGCGATCACCATCAATCTCGTCGCGAGCCTGCTGGGCTTCGGGCACTGAACAGCGCGTGCGACGATGACCGCGTGGCCAGTTTCGCGCAGTGGGTAGAGGGCGCCCGCCCGCGGACGTTGCCCAACGCCATCGCGCCCGTCATCGCAGGGACCGGAGCCGCCGCATGGCTGGACTCTGCGGTGTGGTGGAAGGCGCTGCTGGCGTTGGCCGTCTCGCTGGCGTTGATCGTCGGCGTGAACTTCGCCAACGACTACTCCGACGGCATCCGCGGTACCGACGACGTGCGCGCGGGGCCGCTGCGGCTGGTGGGGTCGAGGCTGGCGACTCCGCGAGCCGTGCTGACCGCGGCGGTGGTGAGCCTCGCCGTCGGTGCTGCGGCGGGGCTGGCGCTGGCGGTGGTGAGCCAACCGTGGCTGATCGCGGTCGGCGTCGCGTGCATCGCAGGCGCGTGGCTCTACACCGGAGGCTCGAAGCCCTACGGCTACTCGGGCCTCGGCGAGGTCGCGGTGTTCGTGTTCTTCGGCCTGGTCGCGGTGCTCGGCACGCAGTACACGCAGGCGATGCGGATCGATTGGGTGGGCGCCGCACTCGCGGTGGCGACGGGTGCATTGTCGTCAGCGGTATTGGTGGCCAACAACCTTCGCGACATTCCGACCGACAAGGAATCGGGCAAGATCACGCTCGCGGTGCGACTCGGCGATGCCCGCACCCGCCTGCTGTATCAGGCGCTGGTGGTGCTGGCGTTCGTCCTTACCCTGGTGTTGATGCTGGCGACGCCGTGGGCCGCGGTCGGTCTGGTGGCCGCGCCGTTCGCAGTGCGGGCGACGGGCCCGGTGCGCCGCGGCCTCGGCGGCAAGGAACTGATTCCCGTGCTGCGCGACACCGGCTTGACCATGTTGGTGTGGTCGGTCGCGGTGGCGGCGGCGCTGGCGTTCGGGAGCTAGGCTTCACGCCGAGTGTGAACATATGTTCGAAATATAGCTGAAAACTCGCACACAACTTCACATTCGGCGGATGGAGATTGTCAGCGCAGAGTCGACGGTTCAGCGCAGCGCGTCGAGCAACCGGTCGAGATCGTCGTCGGTGTTGTACACGTGAAAGCCCACCCGCACCGCACCCACACGCACCGACGCGCGAATGCCTGCACGCTGCAACTTGTCGGCGGCATCCGGGACGGGCAGCGACACGATGGCCGAATCACTCGGCGGCAGTTCGAGTTCGGCGCGCAGCCGGTTCGCCAGCCCCACGCAGTGCGCCTCGACGGCACCCGCGTCCAGCGACGCCAGCCACGGCATCGTCAGCCCCGACCCCAGCACCCCGAACCACGCCGGCGACGCATCGAAGCGCCGAGCATCGGCGGCCAACCGCGTCGGCAAACCGTAGATCGTCGACCACGGGTCCTCACCGGCATACCAATTGGCCGCATGCGGCGTCATCAGGCCGGACACCCTGTCGCTCAAGGACATCCACGCCGTTCCCCGCGGCGCAAGCAACCACTTGTAGACCCCCGACGCGGTGACGTCGACCCAACGGAGGTCAAGGCGCTTCCACCCGACCGCCTGCGTCACGTCGATCACGGTCAGCGTGTCGGCGCCCGCCAGCCCGGCACGCAACGCCTCGACGTCGAGCACCGCACCGTTGGCGGACTGCACCAGGCTCACCGCCACCACGTCGTAGTCGCCGGCCGTCGTGACCAACTCCTCCGGCGTCAGCTCCGTCAGCACGACGCCGCGCTTCTCCTGCGCCGCGAAGGGGAAGGTCGTGCTGGTGAATTCGCCGGGCAGCGTGGCCACGCGGGCGCCGTCGAGAATCGCTGCCGCCACCAGACCCAGCACGGCCGACACGCTGCCGCCCATCGCCACCGACTCGACAGGCACCCCCACCAGTGCCGCGTACGCCGCGCGGCCGCGTCGCACCGACTCGTCGAAGTCCGGGGCACTCATGGTTCCCGCCTGCCAGGCGTCGATGCACGTGCGGAGTTCGTCGACGAGAAACGTCGGCGGCAGTCCGTAGGTCGGGGAGTTCAGGAAGCCCGCGGCGCCGGTGAAGTCCGCCCCGAACGCGTGTCGCATGCTCACTCCGAGGACGGCTCTTCGCCACGCAACCGGGCACGCAACTGTTCCCGGTCGGTGCGGCGCCGTTCGTCGAACACCGCCATGCTGGCCGTGGCGCGCCTGCGCAGCGGCGCGAACACCCAGATACCCAACGGCAATGCGATGACGATCGCGAACAGCAGGGCCACCACCAACGGGAACTCGGCGATGCCCGCCAGATGCGCCACACCGAAGATCACCGCGGTCAACACCGCCACCAACAACAGCCGCGCCAGCGCGTAGACCACCACATCCGTCAGCATCCGCGCGCCCGGCCGCCCCGTCGCCCCGCTTTTGCCCTGCTCGTCAACCACGGGCCCGAGCCTACCGACGACGCGTATATTCAGGACAAGGAGGTTTTGCGTGCAGTATCTGCTCCTCATCGTCGTCCTCGTCGGACTTGGCTACGCGGCCTGGCGTTTGATGCGTGTCATGAACAGTCGTCCGAAGACCCGGACGATCGGACCCGACGATGATCCGGACTTTCTCCGTCGCCTCGGCCACGGAGACCCCGACGTGCGCTGACCCGCCTTAGCGGGACCCCGGGAATCCGTTCGCCACCGTCGCCGCGAGCTCGATCAGAGCGTCGCGGGTTTCCGGCTTGAGCCGGTCGAGGCTGATCTCGGCGCCTTCCTCCAGATGCGGATCGAACGGCACCGTTTGCACCGACCGGCAACGCCGTGAGAAGTGGTCCTCCACCTTGCGCATGTCGACCTTGCCCGACCGCGGACGCACACCATTGATCACCGCGATCGAATTGCTGACCAACCGTTGATAGCCATGCGCGTCAAGCCAATCCAACGTGGCCGAGGCGCTGCGGGCCCCGTCCACCGAGCCGGAGCTGATCACGATCAGCACGTCGGCCTTGCTCAGCACTGCCGACATCGCCGAGTGCAACATGCCCGTCCCGCAGTCGGTGAGCACCAGACTGTAGAAGCGCTCCAGTACCTCGAGAGTGCGGGTGTAGTCGTCCGAACTGAACGCCTCCGACACCGCGGGGTCGCTCTCCGACGCCAATATCTCCAGGCGGCTCGGACCCTGCGACGTGTAGTTGCGGACGTCGCTGTAGCTTTCGATGCCCTCGGCGTCGCGCAACAGATGGCGCACCGTCGACGGCGTCTCCAGCGGCACCTTCTGGCTCAGCGTGCCGAGGTCCGGGTTGGCGTCGACGGCGATCACCCGATCGCCGCGGATCGACGCGAACGTGGCACCCAGCGTCGCGGTGATCGTCGTCTTGCCGACGCCGCCCTTCAGCGACAGCAGCGCGATCCGGTAGCAGCCGCGCAGCGGCCGGTTGACCTGCGCAGTGAGGCTCTTGCGCTGAACCTCCTTGGACCCGTCGCCGAGATTGACCAGCGTGCCCGTCGCCAGGTACAGCCACCGCCGCCAACCCGCCGACGGCTTGCGCTTCGGCTGGCCGAGCAGCGCCACCGTGGACAGGTCGAGCGCCGGCGGTGGCATGACCACGTCCGGCACCGGCTCCTGCGGTGCGGGCCGAACCACCGGAAATCCGTTCGGCGGTGTCGTCGCCGTCCACTCGGGAGGCACGGTCTCCGCTGGATCCCTGAACCGCTGCTGCGCTCGGAATCCGGGCGGCTGGTCAGCCGCCGGCCCTGCGCCCGGCACAGGAGTCAAGATCAGCCCACCCCGGCGTACGAGTGCAACCCGACGGTGACCAGGTTGATGAAGAACAGGTTGAACACCATCGCGATGAAGCCCGCGACGTTGATCCAGGCGGACTTGCGGTCGCGCCAGCCCGCGGTCGACCGGGAGTGCAGGTAGGCGGCGTAGATCACCCAGGCGATGAACGACACCGTCTCCTTGGGATCCCAGCCCCAGTAGCGGCCCCACGCCTCCTCGGCCCAGATCGCGCCGAAGATCACGCCGAAACCGAACACCGGGAACGCGAAGATCGTCGTCCGGTACGCGATGCGATCCAGCGACTGCGCGTCGGGCAGCCGCGCCACGATGCGGGCGAGCGTGCCCTCACGGCCCGGATCACCCAACGGCGACATCTTCGCCAGGAACATGATGCTGGCCACGCCACCGACGAGGAAGACACCCGAACCCAGGCTCACCACCGAGACGTGAATCGGCAGCCAGTACGACTGCAGTGCGGGCATCACCGGCGCGGCATTGGTGTAGAGCCAGCGTCCCGACACCGTCAGCAGGATCAGCACCGGCACCAACACGAACACCCACAGCGCCCGGTACTGCGGGCGGCGCAGCACGACGGCGGCGGCTACCAGACCCGACATGCAGGTCAGGTTGATGAACTCGTACATGTTGCCCCACGGCACCCGCATGGTGGCGACGCCGCGCAGCACGATGCAGACCGCCAGCATGGCGATCCCGACGTACACCAACGCGAGCCCGGACCGCCCGACGCGCTCGTCGATCGGGCGCTTCGGCGCGTCGACCACGCGTCCCGGTCCGTCGGAGGCGATGGTTCCGCCGCCCGCGGCCACCAGTTCGCGCTGCTCCACGCGGCGGCCGCGGCTGTAGGCCAGTTCCACGGCGAGCAGCAGCAGCGCGATCACCAGCACCACCACCGACGAAGTGAACGCCCAGTCCGAGTACCGCGCCAGGCCGATGTCGATGTGATCGGTGTTCACGAAGCGCCCTTCTCTTCCTTGAGCGGCTCTCGGCCCTCCAACAGCCGCCCGACGATCCGCTCGAACTCGTCGCCCCAGCCGGAGTTGTCGGTGCGCGCGAGGCCGCCCATTTCGACGCTAACCGTACCCGGCCCGGCAGGCGTGATACGAACCCAGATTCGGCGCCGTCGGATCACCAGCGACACCAGCAGACCGGCCATCATCGTCAGCGCCGACACCAGCACCCACACCTGCGCGGGATCGTGCGAAACCTGCACGTTGATGAACGGCACGGCGCCGTCGAACCGGACCGTGGTGCCGTCGTTCAGCCGGGTCGATTCACCCTGCCTCAGGTTGACCCTGGCCTGCTTGGTCAATCTGCCCTGTTCGATGAGCCGCGAGTCGAGCGTGAACAGCGACTGGGGTCGGCCGGTGTCCAGCCCGGTGTCACCGCGGTAGACGTCGACCGCCACGGCGGGGTCGTTGAGCGCAGGGAAGCTCGACGACAGCAGCTTGCCGTCGAGCTGCTCGGTCGGCGCGAACAACCCCTGAATGGCGATCTGGTTCTTGCGGCGCTCCCCCGCATCGGGATACGTGCCGCCGGGCGGGTCGACGCGGATGACGCCCGACGACAGCAACGTCAACGGATCGTCCGGGCGCCACTGCACGGTCGAGGTGCGGGTCTTGCCGTCGGGGAAGGTGACGGTGAACGTGGGCGCGTAACCGCGGCCCTGCAGGTAGATGCGGTCGCCGCCGAGGCGCAGCGGATGGTTCACCTCCAGCCGGTACGGCCGCCAGGTGTCGGTGTTCAGGTCTGCACCGGCCTGGTAGTCGACGTTGGCCACGAATGACAGCGCCTGACCGCTCGGCAGGTACTTCGCGTCGAAGTCGTTGACGCGCAGGCAGAGTGGATGCAGCGAAGTGCCGTCCACCGTGTTGCCCGCACGGAACGAGTCGAACGCCGCCGGGGATGCCGTGCAGAACCCGGGGCCGCCGTTCGCGATGACGATGACGTTGCCCTCGTACCCGAACAGCTTGCCGACGGCGACCGCCACCAACAGGGCCAGCAGCGAGAAGTGGAACACGATGTTGCCGAACTCGCGGAAATATCCCTTCTCGGCGGAGATTTCGACATGATCGCCTTCTTGCCGTGTGACCTTCCGCCAACCCCGCAGCCGCTGCGTGACGTCGGCCGCGACGGTGTCGACGTCACCGGGTACCTCGGCCTCGTGGTGCTTGGGCAGCCGAGCGAGGTTCCGCGGCGCCGGCACCGGCATCGCGCGCAGGCTGCGCACGTGCTCGAGCAGCCGCGGCGTCAGGCAGCCGACCAGCGAGATGAACAGCAGCACGTAGATCGAGGTGAACCAGAAGCTGGAGAACACGTCGAACGCCTGGATCCGGTCCAGCCACGGGCCGATCAACGAGTGCGCGGCGATGTACTGCTGCACCTTGGACTCGTTGAGGCTGCGCTGCGGCAGCAGGGCGCCGGGAATCGCCCCGAGCGCCAACAGGAACAGCAGCACCAGCGCCGTGCCCATCGACGTGAGCGTGCGCCAGGTGTTGCGCACCAGCGCGACCGGGGAAACGCGCATCAGATCGGCAGCCTCACGTCGCTGACGAAGGCGTCGCGCACCCAGGAGATGAAGTCGGCCCACAGACCGGTCACCAGCGCGGTGCCGACCAGGATCAACAGCACGCCGCCGAAGATCTGGATGGCCCTGGTGTGCCTGCGCAGCCAGCCCAGCCCGTTCATCGCACGCGCGGACCCGAAGGCCAAGAGCACGAACGGGATTCCCAGTCCGAGACAGTAGGCGAGGACGAGCAGGATGCCGCGGGCCATGTTGGCCCCCTCGGTCGCCGACGCCACCGCGATCACCCCGGTCAGCGTCGGGCCGAGGCACGGCGTCCAGCCCAGGGCGAACACCGCGCCGAGCAGCGGCGCGCCGCCGATGGTGGACACCCGTTGCGGCGTGAACCTGGTGTCGCGTTGCAGCGCGGGGATGAAGCCGACGAACACCAACCCCATCACGATCGTGACGACACCGCCGATGCGTTGCAGCAGAAGCTCATTGGCGAGCAGCGTGGTGGTCATGCCGAGGACGGCCACGGTGCCCAGCAGGAACACCACGGTGAAACCCGCGACGAACAACGCCGCGGCGCCCGCGACGCGTAGCCGGGCCGTGTGGACGGCGACGGCTCCCGGCTCATCGGTTTTGGCGTCCTCGTCCACGCCGACGACCGCCGCCAGGTAGGACAGGTAGCCGGGCACCAGGGGCACGACGCACGGGGACGCGAAAGAGACCAGTCCGGCGAGCATCGAGATGCCCACTGCCACCAATAGTGGCCCGGCGGCCGCGGTTTCGGCGAAGCCGGTCATGCGGCAGTGCCCTTTTCGACGGCGAGGCGTTCCACGACGGGCTGGAGGTCCTCGGCGAGCAGTTCCCGAAGGAACACCGCGGCGACGCGATGTTGGCGGTCCAGCACCACGGTCGACGGGATCACGGTGGTCGGGTACTTGCCGCCGAACGCGATCATGGTCCGCATCGCCGGGTCGTAGATGGACGGGAACGCGACCTTGCGGTCGACGACGAAGTCGACGGCGGCGTCGCGGTTGTTGTCGCGCACGTCGATGCCGAGGAAGGCAACCCCCTTCGACCGCGTCGCGTCGTACACCTTCTGCAGCTCGGGGATCTCGGACCGGCACGGTCCGCACCACTGGCCCCACACGTTGATGACGACGACCTGGCCAGCGAAGTCGTCCAGAGACAGAGTCTTCGACGGGTCGGTCAACTCGGGTCCGGAAATCCGTCCCGGTTTGCCGCGCTGGTCGGGCGGGTCGTAGAAGATGTCGGTCTTGCCGCCGGGGGCGACGAACTCGAAGGTGCCGCCCTGCGCGACCGCGTCGTCACCGGTGGAGCAGCCGGCGACCAACGCCGCCAGCACCACCGCCACGGTGACGAGCCGTTTCACTTGCCGGCCAGCTCCGCATAACCCCAGCCGACGAGCGCGTCGTCGTGGAAGTAGAACGACGTCACCGAGGCGAGGCCGCACATCCGGCGGGTCGGGAAGTGGTGCAGGGGTTTGTCGGTCATCGCGCGGCGCAGCGTCTCGACGGGCAGTTGGTGGCTCACGCACAGCGCCTCGTGACCGGCGCCCTTGGCGCGCGCCCGGTGCACCGCCGCGGTCATCCGCGCGGCGATCTCGGTGTACGGCTCGCCCCACGACGGCGTGCGCGGATTGCGCAGGTGCTTCCAGTTGCGCGGGTCGCGAAGGGCGCCGTCTCCTGGTGAGACACGTTGCCCCTCAAAGACATTCATCGACTCGATGAGTTCGGGGTCGGTGTCGACGGGGACGTCGTGGCGCGCGGCGATGGGGGCGGCCGTCTCCTGCGCCCGTTCCAGCGGCGACGCGACGACGTAGACGATGTCACGGTCGGCGAGCCAGTCGGCGACCGCCGCGGCCTGCTCCTTGCCCCGCTCCGACAGGTGATAGCCCGGGAGTCGGCCGTAGAGCAGGCCGTCGGGGTTGTGCACCTCACCGTGCCGCATCACGTGCACGATCGTCTTGTCGGTCATCAGATCTGGGGCCGTTCGGCTGCGGCGGCAGCGCGCGCCGCGGTGGGTAGGGCGGCGGCGATTCGCTCGAACGCGTCGTCGTCGAGCGCGGCGGAGACGAACCACGCCTCGAAGGCGCTGCACGGCGGGTAGATGCCCGCGGCCAGCAGAGCGTGGAAGAACGGCGGGAAGCGCCACGTCTCGGTGGCCCGCGCGGAGGCGAAGTCGGTCACCGGGTCGTCGGAGAAGAACACGCTGAACATGTTCGCTCCGCGGGAAACCTGGTGCGCCACACCGGCTTCGGTCAGCGCGCCGGTCAGCAGCGCCGAGAGCCTGTCGGCGTTGGCGTTCAGTGTCGCGTAGACCGCGTCGTCGGCGGCGCGCAGCGTGGCCAGCCCGGCCGCCATGGCCACCGGGTTACCCGACAGGGTGCCCGCCTGATACACCGGCCCGAGCGGGGCCAGCCGGTCCATTACCTCGGCCCTACCACCGAACGCGGCAGCGGGCAGACCACCGCTCATCACCTTGCCGAAGGTGAAGAGGTCGGCTTCCACGGGGTCGATTCCGTACCAGCCGGCGCGGCTGACCCGGAAGCCCGTCATCACCTCGTCGAGGATCAGCAGCGCGCCGTGCTCGGCAGTGATGCGGCGCAGTGCGGCGTTGTAACCCGGCAGCGGCGGCACGGCGCCCATGTTCCCCGGACTGGCTTCGGTGATGACACAGGCGATCTCGTCGCCGAACCGGGCGAAGGCATCCTCGACGGCGGCAACGTCGTTGTACGGCAACACGATCGTGTCGGCGGCGGTGGCCCCGGTGACGCCCGGCGTCGACGGCAGGCCGAGCGTCGCGACTCCCGAACCGGCGTCGGCGAGCAGCGCGTCGACGTGGCCGTGGTAGCAGCCGGAGAACTTGATCAGCTTCGCGCGGCCGGTGAACCCTCGAGCCAGCCGCACCGCGCTCATGGTCGCCTCGGTGCCGGAGTTCACCAACCGGATCTTCTCGACGGCGGAGACGCGGCCGATGATCTCGCGGGCCAGGTCGGTCTCCGCGGGCGTCGGGGCACCGAACGAGAGTCCGTCAGCGGCCACCCGCTGCACGGCCTCGACGACCGCCGGGTGGGCGTGGCCCAGGATCATCGGCCCCCACGAGCAGACGAGGTCGACGTAGCGGTTGTCATCGGCGTCGGTGAGCCAGCAGCCGCTGGCCTTGGTGATGAAGCGCGGTGTCCCGCCGACGGCCGCGAAGGCCCGGACCGGCGAATTCACCCCACCCGGGATCACGGCGGCCGCATCGGCGAACAGCCGCGCCGAAGCTTCGGTGCCCGCGATATCGGGCGCCGTCTGGTCAGCACGCATGGCCTCAGTGTCCCAGCCGCGGCGCATGCGTCAACTACAGGGTGTAGTGGGGACCGGCGAGGGCGTCTAGCTCCGCGGTGTCAGGCGTGCCGAGATCGGCCCCTTCGCGACCGTCGTGAACGGCACGTCGACCGGAAAGTCGTCGCTCAACGACTGAACCTTCATGGACCGGATGATGGTGGCCAACGCGAGGGTCGTCTCCAACCGCGCGAAGTGTTCACCGATGCACGAACGCGCCCCGCCGGCGAACGGGACGAAGTGCCAGCGCTCGCGTCGCGCTGAGTTCTCCGGGCTGAACCGGTCGGGATCGAAGACCAGCGGGTCCTCCCACAGGGCGGGATCCCGGTGCAGCGCATAGATTCCCACGGCCAGCAGCGTCCCGGCCGGAACGCGGTAGCCGCCGACCGCGATGTCGCGCACCGCCAACCGCCCCACCCCCGCCGCCGGCGGGCACAGCCGCAACGCCTCGTGGAACACCTGCACCGTGTAGCCGAGCCGCGGCACGTCGTCGGGGGTCAGCTCGCGATCACCGATCTCAGCGACCTCTGCGGCCACCCGATCCTGGAGTTCGGGATGGTGTCCCAGCGCCCACAACGCGTACGTGAGCGCCGTCGCGGTCGTGTCGTGGCCCGCCAGGATGAAGATCAGCAGGTCGTTGGAAATGTCGGCGTCGGAGATCGGCTGCCCGGTCTCGGGGTCGGTGGCCGCGAGCAAGGCATGAACGAGGGGTGCGTCACGCGTCGGATCCGCCCGGCATGCCCGCAGAATGTCGTCGGTGACCTCGCGCATCGCCGAAACGGCCGCCCGAGCGCGGCGCCGCGCAGGCGTCGGCAACCACCGCGGCGCACGCACCGGCCGTAGCGCCCGATCGGCGGTATAGGAGGACGCGACGTGCATGTGTTCGGCAATCACGTCCGCGCGTTCGTTGAGGTCGATGCCCAGCACCGAACGGCCGAGCGACTGCATGGTCAGCCTGCGGCACTCGACGTCGAGGTCGACGTCGCCGCCGTCGCGCCAGTGCTCGACGAACGTCTGGGCCGCCCGGGACATGTGGCCGCCGAAGCTGCGAACGTTCTGCTTGGTGAACACCGGTTGCAATGCCCGCTTGCGTGGGCGCCATTGCTCGTTGGGCAGGACGAAGAGGCTGTCCCCTGCCGCGTTCTGGACCTCCTCGTGGACGATGCATCGCTCCGAGAAGGCGTCGTTTCGCCCCAGTACGTCGCGGATTCCGTCCGGTGAGAAGACCGCCACCAGCGGGGGAATCAACCATTTCGGTCCGTATTGCACCCGGGTGATCGAGCCGCCCGCGTCGCGCAACACCTCCTGCCCCGCGTCGAGGTTGCGTACCGCCTTCAGCAATTGTCCGATGGACAGCGGATTCCTCGGCACCAGCGGCAATGCCCCGACGTCGGGCGTTGCGACCATGGTGTCGCCGGCTTGTTGGGGGTTGGGCGGTTCGACGATGTGGCTGCTCCAATTCACGCGAGTGTCAGTCCAGCTTGCATCGCCGAACGCTACGTCGCCGGCTTAAGCGCAAAGACGGGGTGGTCGGCGTCGTCGGGCAACTGGCGCCAGTAGCCGTCGACGATCTTGCCCGCCTTCGGCTTGTAGGCGGCAATGATCGGAGCGCGCTGCTCGACGGGTACCTCAGCCGCGACGTATCCGACCTTGCCGACCAGCACGTTGGGATCGGCGCGGACGTTGCGCACCCACTCGGTTTCGCCGCGGGTGGACACCAGGTACTTCACCCCGCCGACCTCGGAGACGACGACGGGAATCTGCTGCGGCTGCTTGCTGACCCGTCCGGTGACCGTCAGCGTCTCGCTGTGGCCGATGCCGGTGGCCATCGCGATCTTGTTGAAGACGGCGCGGGTGAACCATGGAGGCTTGAGGTAGGCCATGACATACGAGTCTGGTGGTTTCCATGCAACTGCCGCAATGGCTGGCCCGGTTCAATCGGCGCGTGGGCGCGTGGCACCGTTGACGAGGCCCCGGACCGGGTCTTCGGCCGAACCGCCTGCGACGAACAGCAACTCGTCGCCCGCCTCGAGTACGTCGTCGGGCTGCGGCAGGATGACCTTGCCGGCCCGAACCACGATGGCCAGCGCGCTGTTCGACGGCAACACCAACTCCCGCACCTGCTGACCGACGAGCGGGCTGTCGTCGGGCAGTGTCAGTTTCTCCAGGTTCACCTGGCCCTGCCTCAGTCCCATCAACCGCACCAGGTGGCCGATGTCGATGGCACCCTCGATTGCCGCGACCATGGCGAGCGGTGTGGAGGCGGCGACGTCGACGCCCCAGGCCTCGGTGAACAGCCATTCGTTGCGCAATTCGTTGACGCGTGCCACCACCCTGTCCACCGCGAACTCGGTCTTCGCCAGCATGGCCGTCGTGAGGTTCACCTTGTCGTCGCCCGTCGCGGCGATCACCACGTCGCACGTCTCCACTCCGGCCTCCTCGAGT
This sequence comes from Mycobacterium sp. URHB0044, assembly GCF_000620625.1. Lineage (GTDB taxonomy): Bacteria > Actinomycetota > Actinomycetes > Mycobacteriales > Mycobacteriaceae > Mycobacterium. Next base: position 47,444 of record NZ_KK211157.1, read on the forward strand.
GAGGACAGTTCGCAGGCATCGGCAAGCAGCCAATCCGCTTCGGGAACCGACTGAGGTTCGTAGTGCGACGGGTTGCGCTCGATGAGCAAGACCTTGTGGCCGTCGTCGAGCAGTTCCTGAGCGACGGATCGGCCGACCGCTCCAGCACCCGCGACGGCGATGCGCATCGCGCCGCCCTCCGCACCCCGCCGGTGCTCGTCCGGACGCGCCGAGATGCGGGCGGACCGTCTTCTGACTCGGAACACGAAGTCATACTGACCCATGCGGCGACCTCGGGAGCCCGGTCACGTCAAACCTACGCACGCCCGAACGGTGGGGAAATGAGCTTGCAGCAGCTGTACCTGGCGCTGCTCGCCGGTGGGGTCGTGCTGCTGACCAGCATCATCGCGACCCGGGTGGCCACCAGGGTCGGGTTGCCCAGCCTGCTGCTGTTCCTCGGCGTCGGTGTCCTGCTCGGCGAGGACGGGCTGGGGCTGGAGTTCGACGACGTTCAATTGGCCCGGGATCTCGGCACCGTCGCGCTGGCCGTCATCCTCGTCGAAGGCGGCCTGACGACGCGGTTCGCCGACGTGCGCAGCGTGCTGGCACCCGCCGCTGTACTAGCCACCTTCGGCGTAGGCGTCAGCATGGTCGTGACGGCTGCGGGGGCGAACCTGTTGCTCGGCATCGACTGGCAACTCGCCTTGCTGCTCGGCGCGATCGTGTCCTCCACCGACGCCGCCGCCGTGTTCTCGGTATTGCGGGTGTTGCCGTTGCCACGGCGCGTCGCCGGGTTGCTCGAAGCGGAGTCCGGCTTCAACGATGCGCCTGCCGTCATCCTCGTGCTCATGTTCAGCGTGATGCCGCTCGAACTGGCGCCGGTGCACGCGTTCGCCGAGTTGGTCTACGAGCTGGGCGTCGGCGCAGCCATCGGTGTGGCCTGCGGGCTGCTCGGGGCAATGACGTTGCGCCGCATCGCCCTTCCCGCCTCCGGCCTCTACCCCCTGGCGATCTTCGGCCTCGCGATGGTCGCCTTCGCCGCGGCGGGGACGGTCCATGCCAGCGGCTTCCTCGCCTCGTACGTGGCCGCCTTGATCCTCGCCAATTCCGGACTGCCCCACCGCTCCGCCACGCGGTCGTTCGCGGAAGGACTCGGCTGGCTCGCCCAGATCGGGCTGTTCGTCCTCCTCGGCCTGCTGGTCGACCCGAGTGAACTCCGCCACGAACTGGTGCCGGCGATCGTGATCGGTCTGGTGTTGCTGCTGCTCGCCCGGCCGCTGTCGGTCTTCGCCTCGCTGGCCGGGTTCCGGGTTCGGTGGCGGGAGCAGATCTTCCTGTCGTGGGCCGGCCTGCGTGGCGCGGTCCCGATCGTGTTGGCGACGTTTCCGATCGTCGCAGGTGTCGCCGGCAGCAGTCGACTCCTCAACATCGTGTTCATCCTGGTGGTGGTGTTCACCCTGATTCAAGGGCCAAGCCTGCGGCCGATCGCCCACCGACTGGGACTGATACCGCGGGACGCCACCCGCGAGATCCAGGTGGAGTCAGCGCCGTTGGACGTTTTGGAGGCCGATCTCCTGACGATGACGGTGCTGCCGAAGTCCCGGCTGCACAACGTCTCGGTGCTCGAACTGCGCCTACCCGATCCCAGTGTGATCACGCTGATCATCCGGGATGGCCACACATTCGTGCCGCAGCCCGATACGCGCATCGCGGTCGGCGACGAACTGCTCATCGTGACGACCAGCAAGACGCGCGCGGCAGCCGAGCGCAGGCTGCGTGCCGTCAGCCGCCGCGGCAAACTCGCCTACTGGTTCGACGAGTACGGCGAACCCGACTGACGGTGCCGCGTCACTCCAGGGTGAGCGTCGGCCGCATCGCCAGCTCGTCGGCACGCGAGGTGTCCTTGAGCTCGACACCGGAGCGGCCCAACTGGCGCGCACCGGCAATGAGGCTCGCCACCACGCGGGCGGCGTCGGCGTAGCCGAGGCCTTCTGGCGGGTGGATGTTGGAGATGCAGTTGCGGTCCGCGTCGGTGCGGCCGGGCCGCGGCAGGTGGGTGAGATAGATCCCGAGGCTGTCGGCGACCGACAACCCGGGCCGTTCCCCGATGACGACCAGCAGCGTGCGGGCACCCATGCGCTCCCCGATGTGGTCGCCGAGCGCGACACGCGCCTGAGTGGCGATGACCGGCACGCCGATCGAATACCGCTCCCCCAGCACCGCCACCAGTGCGGTCAGCAGGCCGACGCCGTGCGCGGTCAGGGCACGGGGTGACAGCCCGTCGGCCAGGACCACGCCGATGTCCGCCTCGCCGGCGGGCACCGACTCCAGGCTCGCGGGCAACCGGCCGAGGTCGGGCCGGCGCAGATACTCGCTGCGGCCGTCGGCCTGGCTTGCGACGACGGCTGGCTCGCCGATGCCAACCGCCGCAACCCTTTCCGCGAACGCTGCCACGTCGAGCGGGATGTGCACGGCGTCGCGCGCGGCCGCGTGGGCCACGCTGAACTCCAGCACCCGGGTGGTCGGCAGGGCATTGCCGGCACGGCCGAGGCCGATGCGCGATTGGGTCGTCAGCCGCAGCCGGTCCCAGAACTCTTGCGCCGCTGGGCTTGTCACGCGCCGACCCTGCCGGTCAATGCGCGCAACGGGGACTGGTCGACCTCGACCGGCATCACGCGGCCGTTCGCGTCGCTCATCCCGAGACCGCGCAGCCACGCCTCGAACTCAGGCGCGGGCCGCAACCCGAGCACCTGGCGGGCGTAGAGCACGTCGTGAAACGACAGGCTCTGGTAGCCCAGCATCACGTCGTCGGCGCCCGGCACGGCGATGACGAACGCGACGCCTGCGGCGGCAAGCAGGGTGACCAGGACGTCCATGTCGTCCTGGTCCGCTTCGGCGTGGTTGGTGTAGCAGACGTCGACGCCCATCGGCAGGCCCAGGAGCTTGCCGCAGAAGTGGTCCTCGAGGCCCGCGCGCACGATTTGCTTTCCGTCATAGAGGTATTCGGGCCCGATGAAACCGACGACGGTGTTGACCAGCAGCGGCTCGAGGTCCCGCGCGACCGCGTACGCCCTGGTCTCCAACGTCTGCTGGTCGACGGGCAGGCCGCCCATGCCAAGGTGCGCACCGGAACTCAGCGCCGACCCCTGCCCCGTCTCCAGGTACATCACGTTGTCGCCGACGGTGCCCCGGTTCAGCGACCGTCCTGCGGCCAATCCCTCGCGCAGCAGCGCGATGTCGACGCCGAACGCCGAGTTGGCGCCCTGCGTGCCTGCCACCGACTGGAAGACCAGATCGACGGGGGCGCCGCGCTCGATCAACTCGATGGTGGTGGTGACGTGTGACAACACGCACGACTGCGCCGGGATGTCGTAGCGCATGCGGATGTCGTCGAGCAGCATCAGCAGATCGGCCGTGGCCTCCGGCGAATCGGTCGCAGGGTTGATGCCGATGACGGCGTCGCCGCAGCCCAGCAGCAACCCGTCGAGCGTCGCCGCGGCGATGCCGCGGGGGTCGTCGGTCGGATGGTTGGGCTGCAGCCGGGTGGCCAGCGTTCCCGGCAGTCCGACGGTGGTGCGGAAGGCCGACGTCACCGTCATCGCGCGGGCGACCGCGATGAGGTCCTGGTTGCGCATGATCTTGCTGACCGCAGCGGCCATTTCGGGGGTGAGCGCCCGCGAGACTCCGGCGAGACTTGCGGCAGCGGCCAACGGATCGGGCCCGGCGGCGACGTCGAGCAGCCAGTCGCGCAGGCCGCCGACCGTCAGATGCGAAATCCGTTGAAACGCAACGCGATCGTGGGTGTCGATGATGAGGCGGGTGACCTCGTCGTCCTCGTACGGGACCACCATCTCCTCGAGGAACACGTCCAGGCCCGTGTCGGCGAGCGCCCATTGCGCGGCCGCACGTTCGGCGTCTGAGGACGCCGCGCAGCCCGCGAGTTGGTCGCCGGACCGCAGCGGCGTGGCCTTGGCCATCAACTCCACCAGGCCGTTGAAGGCATACGTCATCCCGCCCGCGTGTACGGTGTGCTGCTTCAAGCGGGGACCGGTCATGCCAGGTCCTGGGAGTCGGCTACCACCCCCGGAGGGTAGGACCGCGTTGTAACGCGGCCGGGTGGGCACGATGACCGCAGTGTTACGTGCATTTCGTTCACCGGCTGACGCGAGGTTCAGGCCTGCCATCGCAGGGGCTCGCCTTCGCCCTTCGTCATCACGGTGCCGGGCATCACGCGGAGCCGGTACGGCGCCAGCCGCAGTGCGGCGAACTGCTCGGAGGTGGGGCCGTCGCTCCACATCGGGATGATGTGCGGGTCGTAGCCGACCGGCTCGGGGCCGTTGGCGAACTTGTCCCACACGGTCTTTCGCGTGTCATCGTCCATGTACAGCTGCGCGGTGCACTCGGCGCTGCAAGTGTCGTGAGTGGTGGTCCAGTAGCTCACCGCGACCTCGGGATGGGCGTGCAGATGCGCATGCTTCAGCGGCGTGGGCACCGTCGCGACCCAGCCGATCAGGTCGGTGCCGTCCCACTCCCAGATCGGGTGCAGGATGCGGCTGCGTGGCTTGCCGTCGCGGTCGACGGTGGTGACCGACGCCCAGACGATCGAGTGGGCCATGTCGACGAACGCGGGCGCGATGTGCTCGAGGGAAGACATCCGCCCAGCCTAGGAATTGACGCGAGTCGAGTCACGCCGGGCGCGCACACCACTACTCGTCGACCATGCCCTTTTCTCGCTTGCCCATCGTGTCCTCGCGCTTGACGCCACCGTCGGCGCTGACCTCGCCGTACTTCGGGTTGCCGTCGTCGTCGAGCCAGTCGTTGACGGCGGTGCCCGCGACGGTCCCGGCAGTGCCGGGCATGGTGACCGTTGGGCGTTCTTCCTCGTAGCTGTCCTTCATCCGCTTGGCCTCGGCCAGGTGCTCGTCGGTGACGTCCGGCTTCGGGGTGCGGTCCTGCTGTTGTTGGTCTTGCTGTTGTTCTGTAGCCATGACGATGGGCTGCCCGAATGTGTGACCTACGAAACAGTGCCAGCTAAACCGGCGCGGCGCGCAGGACGGCCGGCAGGCTGGGCAGGAAGTGCCTCGTTGCAAACGCACGGATGTCGTCGGCGGTGTCCAGCGGTTGTGTGCTGGGAAGTAGCAGCACCATTGCCGCATAGCGCAGGATCGTGTCGGCGAGGTCGTTGACGGCCTGCGCGCCGATCCGGTCGGCGAAACCGCTGGGGAAGATCACCCGCAGCGCCTCGGCCATCCGTTCGGTCACCGCGCCGTAGTGCCGGTGCATGAGCTCCAGCGCCATGGCCGGCTCATCGGTGATCATCTGGTTGAGCACCCGGTGGCGACGGAACCGCAGGATCGACGCGGTGAACGCCTCGACGTAGTAATTCGATTGCGGCCCTGCATGCTTCAGCTCTTCGGCGATGTCCGCGTAGAGGACGGCGTTCTCCCGCTCGATGACCGCGGCCATCAGGTCGTCGCGGTTGGCGAAGCGGCGGTAGATGGTGGTCCGGCTGACACCGGCTCGCCGCGCGACGTCGTCGAGGGCGACCCGGCGCACACCGTGCCGCTCGAACTCGAACAGTGCCGCGTCGAGGATGCTCTCCTGCGGATCAGCCGCGCGCATAGCCTGCCTGCGCGAACGTGTTGTAGCGCAGCCGCATCGGCAACCGATCCCACGCCCAGTTCACCAGACGCGTCCGCCACAGCGCAGCGAACGCCTGGTAGGCCTTCTCCTTGCCGGGACTCCATGGCAGCCCCAGCAGGTCGCGGGCGCGTGGCGGCATGCCGCCGGTGGTGAGGAACGCGGCCACCGGGTTGAACACCGGCGCCGCCAGGCGCCACGCCAGCGGCGACACGCCCTTCGGGCGCGGGAAGCCCTTGGTGACGTAGCCGACGCCGTACTTCGCGGTCGGGTGGGCGACGACGATCTCGTCCATCATCCGGTCCCAATACCGTTGGAACTCCGAGTAATTCGCGGGCATCGGCCGTTCACTGACGCCGTAGCGGCGGTACCAGGTCTTGGATTCGAGGTAGATCTGTTCCTTCTCGGCCTCGGTCAGACGCTTCACGAACGTGTCGGCGAAGTACAGCACCTGCTCGACGAACGTGGCGTGCGCCCAGTAGTAGGTATCCGGGTCCAGTGCGTGGTAGCGGCTGCCGTCCGGCATGTCGCCCTTGATGTCGCGGTGGAAGTCGCGGACCCGGTGACCCTCACCGTCGTCCTCGGACCCGTACACCGTCATCATGATCGGCGGGATCGACCGCTTGACCCGGGCCGCGGTATCGGAGAAGAACACCGAGTGGTCGAGCACGCCTTGGCCCAGTTCGGCGAGCATGTTCTGCAGGACCGCCGGACGCGGCCCGATCAGGTACATCCGGTTGTCGCCGAAGTATCGCCACACCAGCGACTCCGGCCCCAAGGGCAATGCGTCCGCTTGCTGCGGATTCTCGGCGAGTTCGGTCATGAGAGACAGTGTTACAGATTTCGCACTTTGTACCAACGCGATGTGGCGAGCACCACAGTCGACGCCGCTCAACCCCAGGTCAAGGGGTCGAGCCGCAGGTAGAACGTCAGGCGGTCGTCGTCGATGGACGGCGGATATCCCGCGTCGAGGACGTCTCGCGCTACGCGGGCGAGGTCGCCGTAGGTGTCGCCGACGTTGGCGAGCAGCAGCGCGAGATCGGCATGAGGGTCCGCGACACCGAGGCGCCCCAGGTCGATGAAACCGCTGAACCGGCCGCCGTCGACCAGCAGATTGGGCAGGCACAGATCACCGTGGCAGACGACGCGGTCGTGCTGCTCCTGCTGCCGACGCGCCTCGGCTTCGGCTTCGACACGCTCGAGCAGTGCCGCCGCGGCGACGGCCTTGTCGTCGTCGGGCAGGAAGTCGGGGTTGACCGCGTCACGGCTCACGACGTCGCGCGCCAACTCGAGCATGGTGTCCAGGTCGCGGCGGAACGGGCATTCCTCACCCGTGATGTCGTGCAATGCGCGCACCGAGTCGGCGATCGATGGCCACGCCCGGCTGAAGTCATCCGGCGAGAGTTGGTCCGCGGGCACTCCGGCGACGGCCGTCATGACGAGCCGTGCGCCGTGTTCCGTTGCGCGCCAATCCAGTACGGCTGGTGTCGGCAGTCCGCGGCCGTGCGCCCACGCGATGCGGTCGCGCTCGGCGGCGAGGACGTCGACTTGGTCCGGCCCAACGACCTTCGCGTAGCGCAGGCCGTCGGCACTTCGGAACACCTCGGCGCCGGACTCGCCGCGAGTGACCGGGTGCCAGCTAGCCACGGCGCAGGTGCGCCACACCGATCACGATCAACACGCCGGCGACGGTGAGAAACAGCAGCGACAGTGTGATGAGCGTCGGGTCGTAGACCATCGAGGTCTTGGACGGCTCGCCGGGAATGACGGGCGCGACGTCGGCCGTCGACTTCGCCGCCAGCCAGCTCAGCACGGACCCGACCAATGCCGCAGCCGCAAGCACCAATTCGATGATCGCGCGGAGCCTGCTGCTCACGGTGTCGACTCCTCCACCAGCGAGGTCAACGCCGCACGCAGTTCACGGTGCCTGCGCGCCCAGGCCTGCGCGGTGCGGTCGCTGGTGAGCTTGAGGCCGATCCCCGTCCGCCCCCGAGGCACGCCGGTCAGCTCGCCCAAGGCGCGCGCCGACTGCCACTTCGGCGCCTCGGCGCCCTCGGCCTCCGGATAGACCCTGACGATCTCCACGATGCGGATGGTCTCGGCGCCCTGGCGCAGGTATTCGCGGGTGAGTTCGACCGACGTGTGGATGCGCGCGGCCTTGACCTGAATGGCCAGGAATCCCGTGACGAGGACCAGGAAGATCAGCGGCACCCACGGCTGCGGCCCGTATCCACTCGAGATCTGAATGGCCAACATCGCCAGGCCCGCCCCGGGCCCGGCCAGCAGCCACAGCTTGGACGCGCCCGGTTCGCTGAACAGGATCTCGTCCTCCTGCGTCGTCGCTTCCTCGCTCACCGGCCTGCCTCGAACCACTCCTGGGCCGGCCCGCGCTGCATCAGCACCGAACCGGTGATCATCAGGATCATGATCACCGCGACGAAGAGGATGCCCAGCAGCGAAGAGCCAAACAGCAGCAATACCGTCAGCAGTGCCACCGTGGCCATGGCCAGGCCCACGCCCGCTCTGGCGAAGCGCCCGTTCTGCCTGCGCGCGCGGCCCGCGAGGTACCCATGCGCCAATCCCACGATCGCCAACAACACTCCGACGATTCGAAAGAACGGCGCAATGCTTGCCGACTGTTGAGTCGCCATCAACATGCCGAAGGCGACGAGGAGGACGGCCGCGGCGAGCCAACACCAGAAAGCGCCGTCGACGATGCGGGGCCGACCCGACGGCATTGGCGGCGTTGCTGACATGGTCGGGTCAGACTACTGGACCCGCCGAAAGCGGCTTCCGTCCTGCCCCCGCGACTCATCGGGCGAAGAAGTCCTGCGCGTCCTTGCGATGCAGCAGGTACACACCGCCGGCGATCAGCACCGAACCGACGATCGCCGTCACCGCGTAGACGAACGCGGCCACCCCCGGACGGTCGACGGTGAACAGGCTGTTGACGGCGTAGACAATCGTGGTCGCGGCGCCGCCGGTGAGCAGTGTGCGCGCCCAGCGGTAGCCGTGCCGCATCAGGAACAGAAAGGTCAGCACGACGGCCGCAACGACGACCAGGAACACCCCCGAAATCGCGTACACGAACCACGACTGCGACTTCTCCGGAGCGGCGACCAGATCGACGACGTCGCCGATCACCATCAGCGGCAGCGCGATCAGCCAGAGCCAGAAGCCGGTGTCGACGTCCGCTGGTCGCGGCACCTCGGTGGGATGCCGCCCGCCGGGCGGCTCGGTTGGATGTCGCCGGCCGGGCGGCTCCGGCCTCACGCCAGCCAGGCGGCGACGTCGGCCGCCCAGTACGTCAGCACGATGTCGGCGCCCGCGCGCCGGATCCCGGTCAGCGTCTCCAGTGCGACGGTGCGCAGGTCGATCCAGCCGTTCGCCGCGGCGGCGCAGATCATCGAGTACTCCCCGGAGACCTGGTAGGCGGCGACCGGCACGGGCGACACGTCGGCCGCAGCGCGCACGATGTCGAGATAGCTCATCGCGGGCTTGACCATGATGATGTCGGCGCCCTCGTCGATGTCCAACTCGATCTCGTGCACCGCCTCGCGGGCGTTGCCCGCTTCCTGCTGGTACGTGCGCCGGTCACCCTGCAGGCTGGACGACACCGCTTCGCGGAAGGGGCCGTAGAAGCCCGATGCGAACTTCGCGGCGTAGGCCAGGATCAGCACGTCGGCATGGCCCGCGGCGTCCAAGCCGTCCCGGATGGCGGCCACCTGCCCGTCCATCATTCCGCTCGGGCCCACCACGCGGACACCCGAATCCGCTTGCGCCACGGCCAATTCGACATACCGGGCGTTGGTGGCGTCGTTGTCGACGCGGCCGGACGCGTCGATGATGCCGCAGTGTCCGTGGTCGGTGAATTCGTCGAGGCACGTGTCGGCCATGAGCACGGTGGCGTCACCGAGGTCGGCGGCCAGGTCGCGCAGTGCCACGTTGAGGATGCCGTCCTCGGCAACCCCGACGGATCCGCTGGCGTCCTTGTCCTCGTCGCGCGGCACCCCGAACAGCATGAGCCCGCCGACGCCCGCGGCGACGGCCTCGGCGGCCGCCTTGCGCAGCGATTCACGGGTGTGCTGCACCACGCCGGGCATCGACGCGATGGGCCGCGGCTCGTCGATGCCGTCGGCGACGAACATCGGCAGCACCAAATGCCTTGGCTCCAAGGACGTTTGGGCTACCAGCCGCCGCAGGGCCGGAGTGGAGCGCAGTCGGCGGGGCCGCTGTCTGGGAAAGGCCACGACTGTGACTCTAGCGGCGACGGCTCTTCTTGCGCGGCGGCGGCAGGGCACCCTCGGCACGCAGCCGGGCGGCGTGCTCGGCGAGCGCCTCGACCAGCGGACCCACCGCAGCGGTCTCCGGCTGCACGTCGACGCGCAGCCCGAACTCAGCAGCGGTCTCGGCGGTCTTGGGCCCGATGCACGCGACGATGGTCCGTGCGTGCGGCTTGCCCGCGATGCCGACCAGGTTGCGCACCGTCGAGCTCGAGGTGAAGCAGACCGCGTCGAATCCACCGGTCTTGATCATCTCGCGGGTCTGCGCGGGAGGCGGCGCGGCGCGCACCGTCCGGTAGGCCGTGACGTCCTCGATCTCCCAGCCGCGCTCGCGCAGCCCCTCTGCCAGCGTCTCGGTGGCAATGTCGGCCCGCGGCAACAGAACTCGGTTGACGGGATCGAAGATGTCGTCGTAGGGCGGGAATTCGTCCAGCAGGCCCAGCGAGCTCTGCTCGCCGATGGGCACCAGTTCGGGATTGATGCCGAATGCCCGGACCCGGTCGGCAGTGGCCTGACCGACGCACGCGATGCGCACACCCGAGAAGGCACGCGCGTCGAGGCCGAACTCGTTGAACTTCTCCCACACCGCGCGCACGGCGTTGGTGGAGGTGAACACCACCCACTGGAACCGGCCGTCGACCAATCCCTTGACGGCACGCTCCATCTGCGCCGGGCTGCGGGGCGGCTCGACGGCGATGGTCGGCACCTCGATGGGCAGGGCGCCATGCGACACCAGCTTGTCGCTCATCTCGCCTGCCTGGTCCTTGGTGCGCGGCACCAGCACGGTCCAGCCGTACAGCGCCCGGCTCTCCCACCAGTTCAGCTTCGCCCGGTTGGTCACGGTCTTGCCGATCGTGACGACCAGAGGCCCGGCCAGCGGGCCCGCCGGCTCCGCGCCGGCCAGCGTCGCCTTGTCGAGCAGGCCGGCCAGCGTGGTCTCCACCGACCGCTGCTGGCAAGTGGTTCCGTTGGCAGTGACCACACACGGCGTGCTGTCGGTCAATCCGTACTCGATGAGCGTGCGGGCGGCATCGGGCAGATGCGTCGCGGTCGCGTGCAGGATCAGCGGTCCAGGGGCCGCGGCCAGCGCGGCCCAGTCGACGTCGCCGCGCACGTCGGCCACGGTGTGCGACGAGCCGAGCGGCAGCCCTGCGTACGTCGGCACCGCCGTCGTCGCGGGCAGCCCCGGCACGATCTCGAAGTGAGTCTGGGTGCGCGACACCGCGTTCACCTCGGTGGTGACGGCGTCCACCGACAGCGGGTCACCGGCCACCAGGCGGACCACGTCCGCGCCGTTGCGGGCCTCGTTGACCAGAACCTTGGCGACTTCGACCGGATCGCCGAGTGCGGGCCGCACGTCGACTCCATTCGGGAAGGCGGGCGTCGCCTCTGGCGTGTCCGCGCCCGCTGCGTCGTCGGAAGCCTTGGCCGCTTCTGCCGGTCCCGACGGCGGAGGCAGCTCGGTGCCGACGATGGCCAGCACCGCCTCCGGTACGTCGGGATCGGTGAATACCAATGCCGCGTTGGCCAGCACCGTGCGTGCGCGGGTCGTCAAAAGCCCAAGATCGCCAGGCCCGGAACCCACGAACGTGATGCGGCCGGGCTTGTGCTTACGCCCTCGGGTCGTCATCCTTCACTCCCGCTTTCAGTCCGCTGCACCAACACATCCCGCGCCCCCAGTTCGAACAACTCCGCGGCCACGGAGAGCCCCAGCTCCCGTGCCCGATCGGGTGTCCCGATACCGGACGCCCGGATCACGTCGGATCCGTCCAACGCCGCCACGCAGCCGCGCAGCGACAGTTCCAAGAAGACGTGACCCTCCTCGTCGATGGATTCGACCACTTCCGCGATCGCACCCACAGGCGCGGAGCAACCCGCCTCCAGTTCGGCGAGCAGGGTCCGCTCGGCAGTGACCGCGGCACGCGTGTCGGGGTCGTCCATCTCCCCCAGCAGCGCGGCGAGCCCAGAGTCACCCGCGCGACATTCCACCGCGAGCGCCCCCTGAGCCGGTGCCGGCAACATCTGCACTGGCTCGAGGCTCTCGGTGACATCGCCGAGCCGTCCGATACGGGCCAACCCCGCTCGGGCGACGACGACGCCGTCGAGATCACCGCTACTTACCCTGTTCAACCTGGTGTCTAGGTTGCCTCGTAGGGGGCGAATTTCCAAACCCAGACCCAGTGCTCTAAGCTGCGCGGCCCTGCGCGGGCTCGAGGTGCCGATCACCGAACCCGACGGCAACTCCCCAAGCACCATCCCGTCGCGCGCCACCAAGGCGTCCCTTGGGTCTTCGCGCTGGGGAATCGCCGCGATGACGAACCGGTCGTCGGGCGCGGTCGGCAAATCCTTGTAGGAGTGCACGGCCATGTCGACGCGGCCGTCGTCGATGGCCTCGCGCAGCGCGGCGGTGAACACCCCCACACCGATGTCGGCGATGGGCGCACTGGACCGGTCACCCTCGGTGGAGATGATGACGAGTTCGGCGGGATGCCCCTTGGCGATCAACGCGTCGCGGATGACACCGGCCTGGGTGGTCGCCAAGAGGCTTCCCCTGGTGCCGATCCGGATGGCCGTCTCGCGCATGGTCGTGGCCAAGTGTTACTCGGTTTTGTCCAAGTCGGGCCGGGATCCCAAGATGGCATCGCCTGTGACGAAATCGCTTACCGGCAAGGGCAATTCGCCAGCGGCAACGGCATCGACGGCTTGCGGGTCGAGCTCGAACAGCTCGCGAAGGGCCTCGGCGTAACTGTCCCCGCCCGGTGCGCTGGCGAGTTGCTTCACCCGCACCGTCGGGGCATGCAGAAGCTTGTCGACCACCCGACGAACGGTGCGGGCGACCTCGTCACGGTGCGCGGAGTCCAGCCCCGGCAGCCGGTTGTCCAGGCGCAGCAGCTCGGCCTCGACGACGTCGGCGGCCCGCTGGCGCAGCGCCGTCACGGTCGGGGTGACCTCCGCCATGCGCTGTCCGGCAAGGTAGTTGGCAACCTCGGCAGCAACGATCGCACGGGCGGCCTCGGCATCGGATGCGGCGGCACGGGCCGTCGGCTCCCGCTGAATGCGGTCCATGTCGACGACGTAGACGCCAGGCAACCCGGCCACCGCCGGGTCGACGTCGCGGGGCATGCCGAGGTCGCAGATCACCAGTTGCTTGCGCTGCTGGCCGTAGGCCAAGCCGCGGTGGACGTCGGCCAGCGACACCACCGGGCGCACCGCGCCGGTGCACGAGACGACCACGTCGGCGTCGGTGAGTACCGGCGGGAGGTGGTCGAACGGGAAGGCGTCGGCGTCGACGCCCTGGTCACGCAGGTTCTGGACCAGCCGCTCGGCGCGCGGCAACGAGCGGTTCACCACGTGGACCCGGCCGATGCCCGCCCGCACGAGATGCGCGGCCGCGAGCGCGCCCATGGCGCCCGCACCGACGACGGCGGCGTTGCGGCCGGCCAGTCCGCCAAGATTCTTCTCGGCCATGTCCAGCGCGACGGACACCACGGAGGCGCCTGCCGCGTCGATACCGGTCTCCGAGTGCACGCGCTTGCCCACGGACAGCGCGCGTTGGGCCAGTTCGTGCAGCGTGCGTCCGACCGTCTGGTTCGACTCGGCAGTGGCGTAGGCGCGGCGTACCTGGCCGAGCACCTGCTGCTCACCGATCACGGCGGAGTCCAGGCCGCTCGCCACCGAGAACAGGTGCTCGACGGCGGCTTCGGCGTAGCGCACGTAGGCGTACTTGGTGAGGTCGCCCAGCGACATGCCGGAATGTTCGGCAAGTACCTGCCCGATCACCGAAAGGCCGCCGTGGAACGCCTCGACCACGGCGTAGATCTCGACCCGGTTGCAGGTGGACAGCACCATCGCCTCGGTCACCAGCGATGACTGCAAAAGCTGGTCCACGATCTTCGCTTGATCGGACTCGTCGGTGCTCAACTGCTCCAGCACGGACACCGGGGCACTGCGGTGCGAAACCCCGAATAATAGAACGCTCATGGCCTCGTCACCACGTCACAAAGGTAGCTGCTGAGCAGCCCCTCAGCCAAATTCACGAGTCACCCGGCAGCGAGATCGGCCCGCAGCCGCGGCTCGTCGATCTCCCAGTAGCTGTGCTCGCGTCCGTCGAGCAGCACCACCGGCAGCCGGTCGCCGTATTCGGCCCGCAGCCCCGGATCTCCGGCCGCCGCCGCGGCATCCACGTCGGTGGCCGCGAAGTCGAAGCCCAACTCCTCGGCCAGCCCGGCCAATCGGTCGCGGGCCCGCTCGCACAGACTGCACCCGGCGCGGGTCAGCAGTACGACTTGATGCGTCACGCTCACGATTATCCCGTGACCTAATGTTGAACCGTGCCCGAGTCCGGTGACATCGCAGCCCAGGGGGGTTCCGAGGTCCTCATCGACGAACACGGGGTACTCGCCGAGGCGTCGACCCCGCCCCCGCCGCCCCCGCCCGACCTGACGGCGGCCGCGTTCTTCGACGTCGACAACACGCTCGTGCAGGGCTCCTCGCTGGTGCACTTCGCCCGTGGCCTCGCCGCCAGGAAGTACTTCACCTACGGCGATCTCGCCCGGTTCGGCTACGCGCAGGCCAAGTTTCAGCTCACCGGCAAGGAGAACAGCGACGACGTCGCGGCGGGCAGGCGCAAGGCGCTGGCCTTCATCGAGGGCAGGCCCACCGCCGAACTCGCTGCGCTCGGCGAGGAGATCTACGACGAGATCATCGCCGACAAGATCTGGTCAGGCACACGCGCGCTGGCCCAGATGCACCTCGATGCGGGCCAACAGGTCTGGCTCGTCACCGCGACGCCCTACGAGCTGGCTGCCACCATCGCCACGAAGCTCGGGCTGACCGGCGCGCTCGGCACCGTCGCCGAATCGGTCGACGGGGTGTTCACCGGCCGCCTGGTCGGTGAAATCCTGCACGGCGCAGGCAAGGCGCACGCCGTTCGGTCGCTGGCCATTCGGGAAGGCCTCAACCTCCGGCGCTGCACCGCCTACTCGGACAGCTTCAACGACGTTCCGATGTTGTCGCTGGTCGGCACGGCCGTGGCCATCAATCCCGATGCCGCACTGCGTGACCTTGCCCGGGAGCGCGGCTGGGAAATCCGCGACTTCCGCACGGCGCGGAAGGCCGCCCGCGTCGGGGTACCGTCGGCGCTGGCCCTCGGTGCGCTGGGCGGCGCGCTGGCCGCCGTGGTGTCCCGCCGTCAGAGCGGACACTGAGCGAACGCTGATAGTCTCAGCCGCCGAACCACCGGAAACGCCGAGCGGGAAGTACATCCGACCATGAGCATCGCCGCAGACATCATCGGGACCCACTTTCGGTATCCGGACTACTTCGAAGTCGACCGCGAGAAGGTTCGCGAGTTCGCGCGCGCGGTGAAGGACGATCATCCCGCCCACTACTCCGAGGATGCGGCCGCCGAGTGCGGTTACGACACGCTGATCGCCTCATTGACGTTCGTCGCGGTGGCCGGACGCCGGGTGCAGGCCGAGATCTTCAACCAGTTCGACGTCCCCGTCGACATGGAACGCGTCCTGCACCGCGACCAGAAGCTGGTGTTCCACCGCCCGATCGTCGCCGGCGACAAGCTGTGGTTCGACTCGTACCTGGACTCGGTGATCGAGTCGCACGGCGCCATTCTCACCGAGGTTCGCGGCGAGGTGACGGACGACGAGGGCAACCCGGTGCTCACCAGCGTCGTGACAATTCTCGGCGAGGCGTCGCATCCCGACGAGGCGGATGAAATCACCGCGCAGATCGCGTCGGCGCGAGATGCGGCCCTGCAGAAGATGATTGCTGGGCAAAGCCGAACCAAGGGCGAGTAAGCCCGGCCGCCCGCTAGCCCAAGAAGGCGTTTCTGCGGTTGGCGAGCAACTGGTACAGCGTCTGCTGGATGGTCTCGCGGACCTGATCGGTCAGCTCGAAGGTGACCATTGGATCGTCGGCCGCCGACTCGTCGTAGTCGTCGGTCGGGATGGGCTCGCCGAACTGGATGTGCCACTTGGACGGCATCGGGATCAGCCCGGCCGCGCCCGCAAGCGGGAACAGCGGCGTCACCGGGAAGTACGGCAGACCGAACAGTCTGGCGAGCACCTTGACGTCGGCGATCATCGGGTAGATCTCCTCCGACCCGACGATCGAGCACGGCACGATCGGCGCCTTGGCCTGCAGAGCCGCCGCGACGAATCCGCCGCGGCCGAACCGTTGCAGCTTGTAGCGGTCGCGGAACGGCTTGCCAAGACCCTTGTAGCCCTCGGGGAACACGGCGGTCAGCTCGCCTGCGACCAGCAGCCGGTGAGCGTCGGCCGCGCAGGCCATGGTGTGCCCGGCCTTGCGGGCAGCCTGACCGATCATCGGGAAGTCGAAGACCATGTCGGCGGCCAGCAGCCGCAGATCACGATGGGCGGGATGTTCGTCGTGCACGGCCACCGACGCCATCAATCCGTCGAACGGCAGCACGCCCGCGTGGTTGGCCACGATGAGCGCCGCACCGGTCTCCGGCAGGTTCTCGATGCCGCTCACCTCGACCCGGAACCAGGACTTGAAGAACACTCTCAGCAAAGGAAGAAAGATTGCGCTGTTGAGGTGTGGGTCGAAGCCGAACTCGTCGACGGTGTAGTCACCCGACATCCGTTTGCGGACGAATTCGGCGACCGCGGCGATGCGTTGCGCCAACTCGTTGGGACCGTCGTTGCCCGCCTGCGAGCCCGACACCGAACTGCGACGCTCGTCGATCTCGTGGACCACCGCGGCCATTTGCTCGGCCGACGCACGGGTTCCGGGATCGACTAGTAGCGACGGATGTCGACGGGCACTCTCGGCCCGCACGGCTGCCCGTCGCTGAGCCGACGATCGGCCCGGATTCGAGTGCAGCGGAATGACTTTCGCTTTTGAATCGCCCGGCACTTCGTTACCTTCTCCCCACCCAACCAAGGTATTGCTTAATGTCCCCACCGCTGCGCCGCCGCCACGGCGCGATATTCCACAGAGCGTACCCATTCCGGGTTGACGATCGGCGTCAATCCGCGACCACGGACGTAATCGTCGAAAGCCTCCGCGGTCGTCCACTTCGGGTTATAGCCTAGGTCGTTACGCATCCGCGCGGTGTCCATGACCCGGCCGTAACTCACGTAGTTCAACTGCTCACGGTCGAGTTCACTGTAGCGAGTTGCTCGGCTCAGCGAATCCAAGGCGGCCAGCGCGAACCTCGGTGCCGGCAGCGGAATCCGGCCCGATCGGCGGATCGCCTGCGACATCATGATGATCCCGGACGCGCCGATGTTGAAGGTGCCGGCCCGGCCCGCCATGGTCGCCCGCTCCAGCGCGCCCAGGGCGTCCTGTTCGTGCAGGAGCTGCAGACGCGCGTCGTGCCCGAGCACCGTCGGCACCACCGGACCCGCCAGATATCTCGACAGGGCGGTGTCCATCGCCGGACCGATCATGTTGGCCAGCCGCAGAATCGTGACCGCTATGTCCGACCGTCGCCTGCCCAGCCCGCGCGCGTAACCCTCGATGTCGATGCTGTCGCGGGCGAAGCCCTCCCCCGGAGGTCGACGCGCGCTGCCGTCCTCGGTGAACATCACCGGGTCGCGTGCACTCGAGCCGTACACCTCGGAGGTGGACTTGAGCACCACCCGGCGCACCGACGGAGCCTTCTGGCATGCCGCGAAGAGCTGAATCGCGCCCATCACGTTCTGCTCCTTGAGCGCCGCGCGCCCACCGGAGCGCGGCGCGTAGGAAGCCGCCGCCGCGTGCACCACGGTGTCGACGTCACCGTTGCGGATCACCTTGGCGATGAACGGATTGCGGATGTCGGCCCTGACGAACTCGGCGCGTCCCATTCGACGCAGCAGGTCCTTGCTCGGCGCGATGGCATCCACGGCGATGACGTGGTTGATCAGTGGATTCTGGGCGAGCCGGGCGACCAGGTAGCCGCCGAGGAACCGACATGCACCAGTGACCAAGACGACCTTGGGGTAGTGCACGGTGTCCGCGGAGTCAGATCCTCCGCCGGAATTCGCGCCTTGCGGCGGCCGACCCGTGGCATCCATCCGGTCAGCCTATCGGCTGGAGGCGAAGGCTACTTGCCAAGTTTTCTGCGTTGCACCCGCGTGCGACGAAGCAGCTTGCGGTGCTTCTTCTTAGACATGCGCTTGCGTCGCTTCTTGATGACTGAACCCATGAACTCCACTACCTAGCCACATCCGAGACCACGATGGCCACGACCCGGTTACCTTACCCGGCCAGCCTCCGTGGAATGAAAACGCCTCCGTGCGCGCAGGGCCTAACCCGCGTCGAAGTACGACGTCTCCAGCAGGTCGTGCACCGCCTTGGCGTGCACGCGGAACGACCGACCGACCCGGACAGCCGGCAGTTCGCCGTTGTGAACCAATCGGTACACCGTCATCTTGCTTACCCTCATCAAACTCGCCACTTCGGCGACCGTGAGGAATTGAGCTCTTGGCGGTTGACCATCGCCGGCTGCGGCATCGCGTGCCGACTTTCCGCCAGACGAATCCCGTGCCGATGGCCCGTTCATAGACGTCATCGCAACCCAATCAATCAGGCCCGGCCAGTTCCAACGGCTTCCCCACCGCTGGCACCAACGCGTGCATACCCCCAGGAGAATAGCGTGGCCAATGGGGTTATTGCGACGGGTGTGGGCTATTCGGTCAGAAATTCCCGAACTACTCTGATGTAATTCCTAGCTGCTCAGAGCGGGTTTTCGCGGCATGGACGGCGTTGGCAACCGCCGCGCGCAGGCCGCCGCGCTCGAGTTCGCGCAGCCCAGCGGCGGTGGTGCCGCCGGGTGAGGTCACGGTGGCGCGCAGCGCAGCGGCGGTGGTGTCGATCCCGGCACCCATTGCTGCGTCCCCCGCCGGCTGCCGACGGTCGAGGGCCTCCAGCAACATCGCCGCCGAACCCGCCATGGTTTGGGACACCAGCTCGGTCGCCACCGGACGGGACAACCCCTCGGCCACGGCCGCGTCGACGAGTGCCTCGGCCATCAGGAAGAAGTAGGCGGGACCCGAACCCGACACGGCGGTGACGGCGTCGAGCTGGGATTCGGTCACCGTCAACACGCCACCGACGGCGTCGAAGATCGCCACCACGCTCTTGATCTGCTCGGGGGTGGCGAAGCTGCCTCCGGCGACGGCGCTGACCCCGCCGCCGACCACCATCGGCGCGTTCGGCATCACCCGGACGACGGGCGCCCCCGCGGGCAACCTGGACTCGTAGTACGCCGTGGTGACGCCCGCGGCCACCGTGACGAAGACCTGCTCGGCGCTCTCGTCGTCGGCCTGTGCCACCGCCTCCGCGACCTCTCCGACCACCGACTCGACGTCGGAGGGCTTGACGGCGACGATGACGAAGCTGGCGTTCTCAGCGGCGTCGCCGACCGAGGTCACCTGCACCGAATACTTGTCGGCCAAGGTCTTGGCGCGTGCGGGATCCTTCTCGGCGACCACCAAATCCTTGGTCTGCCGTCCGGCGCGCAGCAGCCCCGACAGCAGCGCCTCCCCGATGTTTCCGCCCCCGATGATCGCGATTCTGGCCACGGATGAAGCATCCCACGTGCCCGGCAGCCGCCGTCATTCGACGCCTGCGGCTACTGCTTGGGCGGCACCATGGCGAGTTGCCGCGACTGCACGATGATCCGGCCCTCGCAATCCACGACGACGTGATCCTCGTCGAACCAGTCCTGACCGATCTGCGTCGTCGTGCACATCACCCGCAGCCAGCCGTCCGCGGGAAACGCACGCAGATAGGCCGTCAGCTGAACGGTGGGCGCCCAGCCGAGGCGGTTGACCCCGAAGGTCACCGGCGCCGACACGTCGCCGCACAGGAGCGCGAAGAGTACGTCGGTCGGCCCCTCCTTGGGCCGCACCCAGTACTCGATCACGGGTGGCCCGCCGTCGGCGCGCGGCGCCAGCGTCGTGAGCGACGGACGGATGTCGCACCCGTGCGCCAGGTGCACGATGTCGGCCATCGGATGCCCCGGGCCGATCGGTTCCAGTCCCGGCGGCGGATCCGGGGTCATCAGCGGCACCACCGGATTCATGGACAACAGCGGCGCGACGTCGTGCTCGGGTTCGGCCATGGTCATCACGGCGCGCACGGCGGTGCGGTCGCCCTGGTTGAGCTCCACGTCGATCAGGCTGACCCGTCGGCCCCGCTTGCGGATCGTGGTCACCACCCGCAGCGGTCCCGGGTCGGGTGCCCACAGGAAGCTGCCCGACACCGCGACCGGCTGCACGGCGCTATGCGCGTCCTCGCCGAAAGCAATCCGGGCCGCGTTCGCGCACAACGCCAGCATCGCGCCGCCATGCACCTTCGGCCCAATCGTCCAGTGCGCGTTGAGGACTCCCTCAAAGGTGGAGCACACGTTCGAGTCTTCGTCGGACGAGACCTCGGTGAGCGTCATCGCGTCGGCGAACCGGGTGGAGTCGTTCATGGGTACCTATCTCAACAGGTGGGCTCGTGCGAACTCCAGCGACTCCGTGAGAAGCTCCTCGCGCTCGGCAGCGTTGCGGGCACGCGACGTGGTGACCTCCAGGATCACGTGGCCTGCGAAGCCTCCCGCGGCCAGCATCTGGCAGATCTCCACCGCCGGTTGGGTGCCGCGGCCGGGCACCAGATGCTCGTCGGTGGCCGCCCCGCTGCCGTCGCAGAGATGCAGGTGCACCAACCCGTCGCCCATTCGCTGCGCCATGTCGATGGCGTCGGTGCCCGCGGTGGCCGAATGCGACAGGTCGAGCGTGTAGTGCGCATGCTCGCCGTCGAGCGGATCGTAGGAGGGCGCGAACGCCGAGATCGCCACACCGGGCGTACCGCCGCGCTTGCGCATCCGCTCGATGGACGGCACACCCGTCCCGAAGAACCGGTCGGCCCGGAACGGGAACATGTTCTCCACCGCGACCATGACGTCGCTGCCCGCCTCGAGTTCGGCGACCTGTTCTGAGAAGCCCTCGGCGTAGCGGCGCTGCCACCGAAACGGCGGGTGCACCACCACCGTCTGGGCGCCGAGCTGTTCGGCGGCGCGCACGCTGCGCTCAAGCTTGGCGATCGGGTTGGCGCCCCAGACACGCTGCGAGATCAGCAGGCAGGGTGCGTGGACCGACAACACCGGGACGCCGTAGCGAGCGGAGATGGCAGCAATGGAATCTATGTCCTGACTGACCGACTCGGCCCACACCATGAGTTCGACGCCGTCATAGCCCAGCCGCGCGGCGTACTCGAAGGCCGCCTCGGTTCGCAGCGGATAGACCGAGGCCGTGGACAGGCCGACCTTGATGGCAGGGCGCACTGGTGTCGATTGTGATGCGTCAGTGTGCCTGGAGCAGAGCCAGTGGCCCGATTGTGACCATCGCCCCAACGACCACCGCGATCAGCGTGCTGCCGATGTCCTCGGTCTTGCGCACCACCCGCACCCCGACCACCAGGCCGAGGATGACCAGGACGCCGAGCACCAGCGCGACGATGCTGTTCCACTTCCACAACTGGTCGAACGCGATGAACAGGCCTGCGCCGAAGGCGACGGCGAGCATGCACTGAGCCACTACCCAGACGCCACGGACGAACGAGGATCCCGGCTTCTCGGGTGCTTCCTCCGCGACGTCGTCGAGCGCGTCGTGCTCCTCGCCGAGGTCGATGTCCTCGGGCCCGGGCTGGCGTCCGCGGCGTGCCTGCTCGTCCGCGACGGACTGACCGCCGAACAGCGTGTCGGTACCGGACCTGCGGTAGGTCGGCGACACACTCGGCGGCGCCTCGGAGCCGGCGTCGAAGTCGACCGCCTCGGCATGGTCGTCGTCGTCGTGGTCGATGTCGAGCAGGGCGAGGTGGTCGTCGGGCTCCTCGTCGTCGATGAGGGGGTCCGGGCTCATCTGCTCGGCGCCGCCCGTCGACACGAATCCGCCGGTGCGCGGAGCCGTCACCGGACGCCGCGGCGGCGCAGTGAAGTCGAAGAGTTCGGGCTCGGCGTCACGCTGCTCCACGTGAGCGGCGTAATCGGCCTCGGCGTCGGTGGTGTCGGGTGCCGGCCGCGTGGCGCGCGCGCTGACCCCGTTGGTGGGCTGCGCCGCGGCGGTCTGGTCGGGTTCGTCGAACGACGCCTCGTCGACGTCGGTCTCGACGTCCTCGACGTGCTCGGACTCGAAGTGCTCGGGCTCAAAGTGCTCGGGCTCGACGGATTCCTCGACGTCGGAGTCCTCGGTCACGATGGGGATCTCGCCCGTCAGCTCGGCGACGGTGACGGAGTCGCTGTTGCCGCGCCGACGACGCCGTCGGCCACCGACCGGTGGAGCCCCGATGGTGCCGTTCCTGGCCAACAACTCGGCGACCGAGATCGGCCGGGTGCTGCTGTGGCTGTCCTGTGGTTCTGTCATCGTGTGTTGCCCCTGGCCCTGGCTAAGCCTGCGGATATCTCCATCAAGGCGGTTCCGTCGGCCTCACTGTCGAGTTTCCGCAAAATGAGTCCTTCTCGCAACGCCCAGGGGCAAATGTCCACTGTGTCGATCGCAAGTGCTCGCATGCTCGCCTCAGCCACCAACGCGCCCGCCACGATCTGTGGCGCCCGCTCGGCGCTCACCCCTTCCAGTTCCGCTCGGTCAGCCGCGGTCATCCTAGAGATGAAAGCTATGAGCTGCCTGAGTCCCGCTGCTGTCAGTGTCCTCTTCACGCGCGGTCCCGCGCCCGAGGGCGCCGCACCGGTGAGTCTCGCCAACGACCGGAAGGTCTTCGAGGTCGCCACGGTCAGATCCGGGGCGCCCGCGTCGAGCACCTTCGCCCCGGCGTCGGCCATCTCGGTGGTCAGCCAATCCCGAAGCATCGCCACGCGGCGGCGTCCCGGCGGATCCTCCGGCAGCCATTCCCTGGTGAGTCGGCCCGCACCGAGCGGCAGCGACAACGCCACCTCGGGTTCCTCGTCGACGCCGCTCGACAACTCCAGCGAACCGCCGCCGATGTCGATGTTGATGATCCGACCCGCGCTCCAGCCGTACCAGCGCCGCACAGCGAGGAAGGTGAGCCGGGATTCGTCGACCCCGCTGAGCACCTTCAGTTCGACGCCCGTCTCGGCGAGCACCCTGGCGAGGACGTCCTCCGAGTTCGTGGCGTCGCGGACCGCCGACGTGGCGAAGGCCATCAGCTCGGCGCAGCCCGAACTCGTCGCGATCTTGGCGAACTCGTCGATGGTGTCGACCAGCTTGTCGGCGCCCTTGCGCGTCAACTTGCCCGACGAGTCGATGGCCTCCGCGAGCCGAAGCGACGCCTTCGTCGAACTCATCGGCGTGGGATGGCCACCACGGCGTGCGTCCACCACGAGTAGATGAACTGTGTTGCTACCCACGTCGAGCACGCCCAATCGCACGAGACCCACGTTATCGGGTCTACCGTTGTATTCCGTGAGCGGACCGCACCGTGGAGAGGTGGAACTGGACTTCGCCCGGGAATGGGTGGAGTTCTACGACCCCAACAACCCAGAACATCTGATCGCTGCCGACATGACGTGGCTCTTGTCACGGTGGACGTGCGTATTCGGCACGCCTGCCTGCCAGGGCACCGTCGAGGGCAGACCCGACGACGGCTGCTGCTCGCACGGGGCGTTCCTGTCCGACGACGACGACCGCGCCCGTCTGGACGACGCGGTCAGCCAACTGACCGACGAGGACTGGCAGTTCCGGGACAAGGGCCTTGGCCGCAAAGGCTACCTGGAGATGGACGAGTACGACGGCAAGCCCAACCATCGCACGCGGAAGTACAAGGGCGCCTGCATCTTTCTGAACCGGCCCGGCTTCGAGGGCGGCATCGGCTGTGCACTGCACAGCAAGGCGCTCAAGCTCGGCGTCGAACCGCTGACCATGAAGCCGGACGTGTGCTGGCAGCTGCCGATCCGGCGCAGTCAGGAATGGGTCACCCGCCCCGACGGCACCGACATCCTGAAGACCACCATCACCGAGTACGACCGGCGCGGCTGGGGCGAGGGCGGGGCGGACCTGCACTGGTACTGCACCGGAGATCCTGCCGCGCACACCGGTTCCCGGCAGGTGTGGCAGTCCTACGGCCCGGAACTCACCGAGCTACTCGGCGAGAAGGCGTACACCGAGCTGGCGGCGATGTGCAAGCGACGCAGCGCCCTTGGGCTGATCGCCATCCACCCCGCAACGCGCGCCGCGCAGTAAGCGCCGGTATCAGCCTTCGAGCTTGTAGCCCAGACCGCGCACGGTGACGAGATGCACCGGGCTGGCCGGATCGGCTTCGATCTTCGACCGGAGACGCTTGACGTGCACGTCGAGCGTCTTGGTGTCGCCGACGTAGTCGGCACCCCACACCCGGTCGATGAGCTGGCCGCGGGTGAGCACCCGGCCGCTGTTGCGCATCAGGTACTCGAGCAGGTCGAACTCCTTGAGCGGCAACATGATCTGTTCGCCGTTGACCGAAACGATGTGCCGTTCCACGTCCATCCGCACGGGGCCGGCCTCCAGCACCCCGTCACCGATGCCGGAATCATCCGTGTCGATTCCGCGCCGCAGCACCGCCCGAATGCGGGCGATCAGTTCGCGCGCCGAGTACGGCTTGGTGACGTAGTCGTCGGCGCCGAGTTCCAGCCCGACGACCTTGTCGATCTCACTGTCGCGCGCAGTCACCATGATCACGGGCACGCTTGAACGCGAACGCAATTGCTTGCACACGTCGGTGCCGCTCATTCCGGGCAGCATCAGGTCGAGCAACACGATGTCGGCACCCGAACGCTCGAATTCGGCTAGCGCCGACGGGCCGTCACCGACGACCGTCGCTTCGAAGCCCTCCTTGCGCAACAGGAATGCCAGGGGATCGGCCAGGGACTCCTCGTCCTCCACGATCAACACACTGGTCACGGGAATGCCTCCTATTTTTGGGTTACCGACCGCTGGGGTTGATCGCTCTGATCATCGTCGGTATCGGGGTATGCGGGAATCGACAACGTGAACGTCGACCCGGTGCCCGGCTGACTCCACAGCCGGATGGAACCGTTGTGGTTGGCGGCGACGTGCTTGACGATCGCCAACCCCAGACCCGTGCCGCCGGTGGCTCGGGACCGCCCCTTGTCGACGCGGAAGAATCTCTCGAAGACCCGTTCCTGGTCGGCCTGGGCGATGCCGATGCCGCGGTCGGTCACGGCGATCTCGACGTTGTCGCCGCGCTTGCGCCTGCTGATCGACACCGACGAACCGTCGGGCGAGTACGCGATGGCGTTGGAGATCAGATTCGCGATGGCCGTCGCCAGCAGCGGTTGATCGCCGAGCACGCGGTACCCGGTCGGCGCATCGGCGGTGATCGCGATGTCGGCGTTGTCGGCGGCCAGCTTGTACCGGGACATCGCCTCGGCCACCACGGTGTCCACGTCGACGGCGTCGAGGTCGGGCAGCGGTTCGGCGCCTTGCAGCCGGGACAGCTCGATCAGCTCGCCGACCATGTTGCCCAGCCGGTTGGCCTCGGTGACCATCTTCTCCGCGAACCGGCTCACGGTCTTGGGATCGTCGGTCGACGCCAACAGCGCCTCGGCGAGTACGCCCATCGCGCCGACCGGGGTCTTGAGCTCGTGGCTGACGTTGGCGACGAAGTCGCGCCGCGTCGCCTCCATCCTGGCGTGCTCGGACTGGTCGTCGACGTAGACCACCGCGAATCGCCGGTCGTCCTCGGTCAGCAGCCGCACGTGGCCCCGCACCGAAAGGCCGGAGCGCCCAGGGGTCTGGCGCTTTGCGGGCGAAAGGTCGAGATCGACGTCTTCCCCAGTGGCAAGCGTGTGCTGCGCCGCGGACCAGGCGCGGTCGTCGAGCAACCGGTCCCGTACCAGGCCGAGCTCCCGGGCCTGGTCGTTGATGTAGACGACGTCACGGTAGGTGTCGACGACGACCACCCCCACCGGCGCCAGAGAGACGATGCGGGCCAGCATCTGCGAGATCGTGATGCCGTCGTGTTCGACGGCCCGGCGCTGCCTGCGCTCGTTGATGCGCGGTAGCAACGCGACGCCGATCGCCACGCCCAACGCCAGCGTGAGTAACGCCACGACTGCCGCCATCACCAGCGCGGACACCACACTCACGAGCAAATCGTACGCATTGAGTGAACGCCATCCCAGCAGCGTGCGGCCAAAATGGGGCGCGTCACAAACTCAAACACAGGAGTTCGGACTCCGTTCACCCGTGTTCACCGAGTGTTCGCCTCGGAGGGGCTGCGGACGTTATTTGGCGGCACCCTGAGCGGCCACCGCGGCGGCGCCTGCGGCTGCGGCGTCCGGGTCGAGGTAGGTCCCGCCGGGGACCGTGGGCTTCAGGCTCTCGTCGAGGTCGTAGAGCAGCGGGATCCCGGTGGGGATGTTCAGCCCGACCACGTCCTCGTCGGACATCCCGTCCAGGTACTTGACCAGCGCGCGAAGCGAGTTGCCGTGCGCGGCGATCAGCACCGTCTTGCCCGCCTTGAGGTCCGGCACGATGGTCTCGGTGTAGTACGGCACGAACCGTGCGACGACGTCGGCCAGGCACTCGGTGAGCGGGCCGCCGCCGATGTCGGCGTAGCGCGGGTCGCGGTCCTGGCTGTACTCGCTGCCGGGTTCGATGGGCGGCGGCGGGGTGTCGTAGCTGCGCCGCCACGCCATGAACTGCTCTTCGCCGTACTTTTCCTTGGTGGCGGCCTTGTCCAGGCCCTGCAGCGCCCCGTAGTGCCGCTCGTTGAGCCGCCACGTGCGATGGACGGGAATCCACAGCCGATCGGCCTTGTCCAGGGCGAGGTGCGCGGTGGTGATGGCCCTGCGCAGCAGCGAGGTGTACAGCACGTCGGGCAGCACACCCTGCTCGGCCATCAGTTCACCACCGCGTGCGGCTTCGGCCCTGCCCTTGTCCGTGAGATCGACGTCCACCCAACCCGTGAACAGGTTCAGCGCGTTCCAATCGCTCTCGCCGTGACGGAGCAGCACCAGCGTCGCCATGCGTGAATGCTATCCCGGGGCGCGATGCGCCGCGCGAGCGCTCGTGCCGCTACGACTCCGCCGACCCACCATCGCGCTCGTCGATGAGGTGCTCGAAGGCCTTCAAGTTCTTCAGCGACTCACCGCGCGACACCCGCCAATCCCATTCCTTCTGGATCGACGTCCGAAAACCCAACTCCAGCAACGTATTGAAGTCCTGATCGACGGCCTCGAGCACCTGGCCGAGAATGCGGTCGATCTCGTCGGGCGTCACCGAGTGCAGAGCCATCCGTCCGACGAGATAGATGTCGCCGACGTTGTCCAGCGTGTAGGCCACACCGTAGAGCCTGCGGTTGCGCTTGAGCAGGAACTTGTAGACGCCCTCGAAGTTCTCGTCGGGTTTGCGGCAGACGAACGCCTCGACGCGCACCGAATGCTCACCGATCGACAGGATCGTGTTCGTCACCAGCCGCCGCTCCCCCGGCAGCTGGACGACCAGACCCGGCAGCCCGCCGCGCACGCCCTCGTGATGCGTGTAGACGAGGTCGTGTTCCTTGAGCGTCTCCTCGATCAGGTCCTGGACGGTGTTGGTCATGCGCTCACGCTCGGATGCCCCGCCGGATCGAGAAGCGCCGGCCGTTGCGGCGGGCCCCAAGGTCGCGGCGCTGGTGGCGGGCCCGGTACGCGGTGATGGCGCGGCCGTAACTGTCCAGCAGCGAGTCCACGGTGTGCGCCCACGAGAACGTGGCGGCGTGCGCGATCGCGGCGGCGCGCATCGTTT
The DNA here is from genome assembly GCF_000620625.1 of Mycobacterium sp. URHB0044. Taxonomy (GTDB): domain Bacteria; phylum Actinomycetota; class Actinomycetes; order Mycobacteriales; family Mycobacteriaceae; genus Mycobacterium. The sequence continues at coordinate 75,060 of NZ_KK211157.1, forward strand.
CGGGTCCGCGCCGGAACACCCCGTCGATGGCGGCGGCCCAGTCGTCGATGTCGTGGCCGGGCACCAATACCCCGCTGACGCCGTCACGCACCGCGACCGGCAGTCCGCCCACCGCGGCGGCCACCACCGGGGTGCCGCAGGCCTGCGCCTCGATCGCGACGAGGCCGAACGACTCCGAATGGCTGGGCACCGCCACCACGTCGGCGGCCCGGTACACGTTGACCAGTTGCTCGCGGGACTGCGGCGGCAGGAACGTCACCCGGTCGGCGATGCCCAGTTCGTCGGCGAGCCGGACGAGCCCGTCGGGGCTGGCCAGCCCGCTGCCCGACGGTCCGCCCGCAATGAGGACGCGCAGACCGGGCAACTTCGCGACCGCCCGCAGCAACACGTCGGGCGCCTTGAGCGGTTGGATGCGGCCGACGAACGCCACCACGTCTTCGTCGGCGGCCAGGCCGAGCGCAGCCCGCGCGGCGCGCTTGTCGCCGGGGGTGAACGTGGCGAGGTCGACGCCGGGATGTACGACGTCGATACGGTCGGGATCCGCGTTGTGCAGCGAAACCAGTTGTCGCGCTTCATCTTCGGTGTTCACGATCAACCGGTCGGCCTCGTCGACCACCTGCTGCTCACCCACCGCCCGCAACGGCGGCTCGGGCGCGTCACCGGTCGCCAGTGCGGCGTTCTTGATCGCGGCGAGCGTGTGCGCGGTGTGCACCAGCGGAACTGCCCAGCGGTCCCTGGCCAGCCAGCCGACCTGACCCGATAGCCAGTAGTGCGAGTGCACGATGTCGTAGTAGCCGGGTTCGTGGTTGGCCTCCGCGCGCAGCACGCCCGCGGTGAAGGCGCACAGCTGGGTGGGCAGGTCGTACTTGTCGAGCCCCTCGAACGGGCCCGCGACCACGTTGCGCACCAGCACGCCGGGCGCCACCCGCACGACCGGCTGGTCCGCGGACGACGTCGCGCGGGTGAAGATCTCCACCTCGACGCCGCGGCGGGCCATCTCCAGTGCGCTCTGCAGCACGTAGACGTTCATCCCACCGGCGTCGCCGGTACCCGGCTGGGCCAACGGCGAGGTATGGACCGACAAGACGGCTACGCGCACACCCCATACTTACACCGGTGCGCGTGAGGCCTCGTCAGGCGGTCGATTCGATGCGACGGCTCTGGGCCCGGCGCATCGCCGAGATCGGGTCGGCGTACAGGCCGCCGAGTGACACCACGCCGGCCCCGGCTTCCTGGATACGGTTGCCGAAGGCCGTGACTCGGATGTCGCGTGGCGCGAGCACGGAGCGCTGCTGGTACGCGGCCTCGACCAGCGCCATGCCTTCGGGATACTCGGTGAACGCCTGCCCGCCGACGACGAGGTCATCGGGGTTGAGCATGTCGCGCAGCAGTGCCACGGCCTCGCCGAGCACCCGTGCGCGCTCCGCCAACAGCGCTGCTGCCTGCTCGCTGCCTTGACGGGCTGCGCGCAACACCGCCGTGATCGTCGAGGCGGGGCCCTCGGCCGGCACGATCTTCAGCCTGCGCGCCGCCGTCACGACCGCCTCGTCGCTGACCGTCGACTCCAGCAGCCCGCTGCCACCCAGCAGGTCCGATTGCGCGGGAAGCGCCGCGATGGTGCCGGGACCGCTCGCGGGCGAGTGCACCTGACCGCCGATGGACAGCGCATAGCCGACGGTTTCGCGGGCGTAGACGTACAGGCTGGTCCCCGGAGCCGTCCGGCCGGCGACATCCGATCCAGTTTGGGCGCTGAACCGGCGCACCCCGAGCAGCAGCTCGGCACCGGCCATGGCATCCACGTGCGACGCCAAAGACACTGGCAGGCCGAGAGTTTCGGCGAGGACCGGACCGACCGGGGCGTCCACCCAGCCGAGCCGGGCGTGATCGAGGTGTCCGGTGTCGCTGTCGACGACGCCGCCCGCGGCGACGCCGACCCACAGCGGGCGACGCCGGTGCCAGCGGCCGAGGTAGCGGCGCGCGCTTGCCGCCAGTGACGCGAGGGCGGCGTCCTGCGTGCCCCGCGGGGTCGGCGTCTCGACCACGTCGAGTGTGCGACCGAACAGGTCGGTGGCCACGATGCTGGTGGTCCGGGCGCCGATGTGGATGCCAAGCGTCAGGAAGGGTTCGTGGTTCACCTCGACCGGCACCCGGGGCCGTCCGATCGCACCGGACACGGCCAGGTCGGCGCGCTCGCGAAGCACTCCCGCGTCCAGCAGGGCGGTGACCTGGCGGTTGACCGTCGCGATGCTCAGGCCGGTGACCTGGGCGATGACGTCACGCGCGATCGGTCCGCGCAGTCGCGCGGCGCCGAAGACGGATGCGGCGGCGGCCTCGGCGACGCGCAGCGAGGGGGCCACGATGTGCAGCGAGCGGGCCCGAGGGAGCCTGCCTGCCGCGGGCGACAGCGCGCGCTTGGTGTGCGCGGAGGGTGCCTGACGAACGCCCGCGACCGAAGCAGAGGGGGTGATGACGGGGGTGGCGGTGGTGGTGCGCACGGGGTGTGTCCTTTGGAAGTAGTCGGCTGGTGGGGTCCGGGCCACACCTGCGACTCATCTAGGACGAAGACGTCCGCGGTTCAGTCAGGCGCGGCGAGAAGCGCGACAACAACAACACGCACGCCGAACGGCGAAGCGGGAGGTCTGACTAGCGAACACGTGGAGAACTTAGCACGCCAACTAAAGTTGGGGGAATGACGGCATTCGAATCCCCCCAGCGGGTCGCAGTGGTCACCGGCGCCAGCTCGGGAATTGGTGAGGCGACCGCGAAAACTCTTGCCGGGCTTGGTTTTCACGTGGTTTGCGTGGGGCGTCGCAAGGACCGCATCACGGCCCTTGCCGACCGGATCGGCGGCACCGCGAGTGTGGCGGACGTCACTGACCAGGACGCGGTGGACGCGCTGGCAGCCAGTCTCGACCGCGTCGACGTGCTGGTGAACAACGCCGGCGGCGCCAAGGGCACCGAGCCGGTGGCCGATGCCGACCTCGAGCACTGGCGGTGGATGTGGGAGACCAACGTTCTGGGCACCCTGCGCGTGACCCGTGCCCTGCTGCCCAAACTGATCGACTCCGGCGACGGGCTGGTCGTCACCATCACCTCCATCGCGGCCTTCGAGATCTACGACGGTGGCGCCGGATACACCTCGGCCAAACACGCGCAGAGCGCGCTGCACCGCACCCTGCGCGGCGAACTGTTGGGAAAACCGGTGCGGCTCACCGAGATTGCGCCGGGAATGGTGGAGACGGAGTTCTCCGTCGTCCGGTTCGGTGGCGACCGTGAGCGCGCCGACGCGCTGTATCAGGGACTGACGCCGCTGGTGGCCGAGGACGTCGCCGAGGTGATCGGCTTCGTGGCGTCGCGGCCGTCGCACGTCAACCTGGACCAGATCGTGATCCGGCCAAGGGATCAGGCCAGCGCGACGCGGAAGTTCACCCGCCCGGATTCGCCGTAGTCGGAACCGGCGGGGTGGTGGTCGTCGGCGTGCCCGACAGCGTGGGCGCGTCGGTGGGCGTGGCCGGGGCCGTGCTGGGAATGTTGGCGGGACTTTGTTCGGTGGACAGCGCGGACATCGACTTCCACTCGTTCCAGTCCACGGCCCAGTCCCAGATGTCGCCGTCGGCGTAGGACAGTTGGATCGAGGTACCCGTCACCTCGACCGGGTCGCCGTACATGGCGGTGTTGAAGTACTGCTGGGCGTCGGACGTCGACAGGTTGATGCACCCGTTGGTGACGTTGGTGTTGCCCTGCGCGCCGGAGCTGGCCGGGTTGGCGTGGATGAACTCGCCGTTGTTGGAGATCCGCACCGCGAACCGCTCGTGCACGTTGCTGTAGCCGGCGGCCGGGTTGGTCATGTAGAAGTCCTCGTACTTCTCGGTGACCACGTGAACGCCGCTGCGCGTCACGTTGCGTGGCTGGTCGGCTTCGCCGTAGCTGCACGGGAGGGTCATGATCGTGCCCGCGTCGGTGATCACCTCGATCTGGTGCGACGACGCTTCGGCCTTGACCACCTGGCGCCTGCCGATCTCGAAGTCGAGCGTCACGTCCTGCGCGCCGAACGCACCGTCGCCGAAGGGCACGCCGTACAACTTGGCGGCGACACTGACCTTGGTGCCCGCCGGGTAGTACTCGCGGGTCCGAAAGTGCACGCGCGATCCGCCGACCTCGTCGGGCAGCCAGGCCCAGCTGCCCTCGACCGGCGGGGTGGTCGTGACCTTGAGTGCCTTCTCCACCGATGCCTTGTCGCTGATCGAGGCGTCGAACTGCAGGATGATGGGCACCGCCACGCCGACCACCTGACCGTCGGCGAGTTGGAACTGTCCGTTGACCTGGGTGTCAGGGGTGACCGTGGTGAAGCTGCCCGCGAGCGGGATGGCCTTGCCGTCGCGACCGACGACGGAACCGCCCCACGTGTAGACCACGCCGTAACCCAGTGGTTCGGTGGTGGTGAACGACGTGCGATCGCGGTTGATGGCGCCCGCGACGGGCTTGCCGTCGGCGTTGGTGAGCACGACGCGCTGGAACCAGCCGTTCTCGACGTCGATGCCGATCGGCGAGGTCGGAACCACGTCACTGGCCGCGTTGTCGGGCTTGTACGTGATCTTCGGCGCGGCCGGCGGGGCCTCGGGTTCGGGTTTGCCCTGCAGCGGGTTGCCGGCACACGCGGCCAAAACACCCGACGCCCCTACCGCGATTGCGGTCAGTGCTTGCCGCCGGTTGATCCCCACGTGGATCGAGAGTACCTAGATTGCGCACCCAATCAGAATCGGCTCGGGTGTGAGATCGATCCCGAACGTGGCGCGCACCCCGTCGCGGACCGTCCTGGCCAGCGCAATTACGTCGGCCGTGGTGGCGGTGCCGCGGTTGGTCAGCGCGAGCGCGTGCTTGGTCGACAGCCGCGCGGAAGCGGCCTCGCCGGGGTAGCCCTTGCCGAATCCTGCGCGTTCGACCAGCCAGCCTGCCGCCAACTTCACGCCGTCGGGCGCGGGGTAGTTGGGCACCGGGCCGTCGTTTTGCGCCTGCAGTCGCTGGAACGCCTCTGGCGTGACGACGGGGTTGGTGAAGAAGGACCCGACGCTCCACGTGTCGTGGTCGCCGTCGTCGAGGACCATGCCCTTGCGCGCGCGCAACGCCAGGACGGCGTCACGGACCCGGGTCGCCTCCACGCGGGCGCCCGGATCGGCGGCCAGCGCCGTAGCCAACTCGCCGTACCGCAACGGCGCACTGCGGCCGTCGGCGTCCAACGTGAACTCGACCTCGAGGACGACGGCGTCGAGGGAGTCCTTCAGCACGCTGCGGCGGTACCCGAAGCCCAGCGTGTCCGGCGCGACCCAGCGGACCTCCCCCGTGCGCCGGTCGAGTAGGCGTACCCGGCTGATCGTGTCGGCGACCTCGGCGCCGTACGCCCCGACGTTCTGCACCGGCGTCGCCCCGGCCGATCCCGGTATGCCGGACAGACATTCGAGCCCGCCCAGGCCGTGCGCCAAGGACGTGACGACCACGTCATCCCACAGCGCACCGGCCTCCACCCGCAGCACGGCGCCGTCGACCGTGATCTCGGTGTTCTGCAGATGGACGACGGTGAGGTCGGTGAGGTGGTCGGCGATCACGACGTTGGAGCCGCCTGCCAGGACGAGGGTGTCCTCGGCGGGCAGCGCGCGCAGGACGTCGACGACCTTTTCGGTGGTGTCACACGTGATCAGGCGATGCGCGATGGGCCCGATGCGCAGTGTGGTCAACGGGGCCAACGGCACGTCGTGCCGGACCGACGCCCCCGCGAATTGCGAACTGACCACGGGCGGTAACGGTAGCGTGATCGGCTATGCCGCGTTCCTTCGACATGGCAGCCGAGTACGAAGGCACCGTCGACCAGGTTCATCAGGCGTTCCGTGATGAGCGGTACTGGCTGGAACGCCTGGCCCGCTCGGGCGCGGACAAGGCCACACTGGACTCGATGACCGTCGACGACGACGGTGGCGTGGACGTGATCACGACGCAGACGCTGCGGTCGGACCGCCTGCCCGGCGTCGTCTCCCAGTTCCACCACGGCGACCTGAGTTTCGTGCGCGAGGAGACGTGGAGCCCGGTCACCGACGGGCAGGCGACAGCCAGCATCAAGGGCACGATCCCCCGCGCACCCGCGTCGCTGACCGGCACCGGGGTGCTGAAGCCCGCCGACGGTGGCTCGCGGCTGGAGTTCAGGGCCACCGTGGAAGTCCGGATCCCGCTCATCGGCGGCAAGGTGGAGAGCTTCATCGGCAGCCAATTGGTGGAGCTGCTGATCGCCGAGCAGCGGTTCACGACCGAGTGGATCAGGGATAACGGCTGACTGCGCCGTAAAATGGCCGCATGCGCTTGCCGCCCGTCGGGCAACCGACGCGGGGCACGACCGGCTACAACCGGTTGCGGCGCAGCGACCGCTGGTTGGTTCACGATTCGCGCGTGCGCGCGGCGCTGCTCGCCGCGGCCGATCCGCTCGTGGTCGACCTCGGCTACGGCGCGCTGCCGGTGACGACCCTCGAACTGTCGGCGCGGCTGCGGGCGGTGCGGCCCGACGTCCGAGTGGTGGGGTTGGAGATTCATCCCGAGCGCGTGCACGCCGCGCGTGCCGCCGCGGCGATGGCGTTGCGAGCCGACGTCGAATTCGCCTTGGGTGGTTTCGAATTGGCCGGGCTTGCGCCGGTGCTGGTGCGCGCCTTCAACGTGCTACGTCAGTACGACGTCGACGCGGTGCCCGACGCATGGTCGACGATGACGACCCGGCTCGCGCCCGGCGGCCTGGTCATCGACGGCACGTGCGACGAGCTCGGCAGGCGGTGCTGCTGGGTGCTGCTGAACGCCGACGGTCCGGTGAGCCTCGTGCTGGCATGCGATCCGTTCGCTATCGAGAGGCCGTCCGATCTGGCCGAGCGGCTACCCAAGGTGCTGATCCACCACAACGTCGCCGGCCAACCGGTGCACGCGCTGCTGACCGCTGCCGATCGGGCGTGGGCGAGCGCGGCGGGTCATGGCGTGTTCGGGCCGCGGGCGCGCTGGCGCGCAATGCTCGACGTGCTGCGCGACGAGGGATTCCCCGTCGAACCACCGCGGCGGCGGATGCGCGACGGCGTGCTCTCTGTCCCATGGGAGACGGTGGCGCCTCAGTAGGCTGGTGACATGCGGATTGCCCTCGCGCAGATCCTGTCCGGCACGGACCCGTCGGCCAACCTCGGCCTCGTCGAGGACTACACCCGCCAGGCCGCGGACGCCGGCGCGCAACTGGTGGTGTTCCCCGAGGCGACGATGTGCCGGTTCGGGGTGCCGCTGGCGCCGATCGCCCAGCCACTGGACGGACCGTGGGCGGACGGCGTGCGCGCCATTGCCCAGCGCCACGGCCTGACCGTGGTGGCCGGGATGTTCTGTCCGAGCGACGACGGGCGCGTGACCAACACACTCGTCGCGGCCGGCCCCGGGGTGGACGCGCACTACCACAAGATCTACCTGTACGACGCGTTCGGCTTCAGCGAATCACGAACGGTTGCACCGGGTTTCGAGCCGGTTCTGATTACCGTCGATGGCGTCGGCGTCGGTTTGACCACCTGCTACGACGTCCGGTTTCCCGAGCTCTACGTCGAACTCGCGCAGCGGGGCGCGCAGGTCATCACCGTGCATGCGTCATGGGGCGCAGGGCCCGGGAAGCTCGAGCAGTGGACGCTGCTGGCACGCGCCCGTGCGCTGGACACCAACAGCGTCGTCGCTGCGGTGGATCAGGCCTACCCGGGCGAGCAGATCGCCGCGTCAGGACCGACCGGCGTCGGCGGCAGTCTGGTGGTCTCCCCGCTCGGCGAAGTGGTGGTCGCGGCGGGCTCCGATCCGCAACTGCTGGTCTCCGACGTCGACCTCGCCGCCGTGGAGAAGGCACGGGAGACCATCGCGGTCCTCCGCAACCGCACGGCGTTCACTTCGTCGGGTAGGGCACAATCGCTGGGGTGACCGATCCCTGGGCCAATCCGGCCAACCAGGTTCCGCCCGGCCAGCAGCCGCCGACTGGCGAGCCGCCCACCCAGCAGAGCCCTGCGCAGGGTCCCCCGCCGAACCAACCGCCACCGAGCTACGGCGTGCCGCCCAACTATCCGCCGCCGCAGAACTACCCGCCCGCGCCCGGTGAAGACGGCGCGCCGCCCCCCAAGAGCGGTTCACTGTTCACGCGCATCATCCGGGATCCGCTGTCCATCACGTTGGTCGTGGTGATCGTGTTGGCGCTGGTCGCCGCTGGTGTGGTCGGCGCCGAGCTGTACGCCCGCGGCCGCGCGGACGACGTGGTGGCCAGGGCCGTGTCGTGCGTCGTGCAGGACGGTGCCAAGGTGTCGTTCGGTGCCAGCCCGTTCCTGTGGCAGCACATGACGGGTCACTACGGAAACATCTCGATCAGCACCGAGGGCAACCAGATCCGCGAGGCCAAGGGGATGAAGGCCGACATCAAGGTCGACGACGTCCGGCTCGAGGACAAGGGCAATTCGAAGGGCACGATCGGCGCGGTCAACGCCACGATCACCTGGACGGCCGCAGGCATCAAGGAGACCCTCCAGGACTCGATCCCCCTGGTCGGCAGCTTCATCACCGGCGTCACCACCAACCCGTCCGACGGCACCATCGAACTCGAGGCCGCGTTGGGCAGCATCATCACCAAGCCGCAGGTCGTCGACAACGGCATCGCGCTCGAGGTCCAGGAGCTGACCGGGCTGGGCTTCACGTTGCCCCGCGAGGCGGTCCAGCCCGCGCTGGACGCGTTCAGCACCCAGCTGACGAAGGACTATCCACTCGGCATCCACGCCGACAGCGTCGGGGTGGACGACACCGGGGTGACGGCGAAGTTCTCCACGCAGAACGCGACCATTCCGGCGGGTGGGGACGATCCCTGCTTCGCGGGGGTCTAGCCAAACCCGTCGAGCACCGCGCGCGTCCCGGACAGCCCTAGCCGGGTCGCACCCGCGTCGAGCATGGCCGTCGCGTCGGCCGCCGTGCGGATGCCGCCGCTGGCCTTCACGCCGAGCCCGTCGCCGACGGTGGCTGCCATGAGCTGTACGGCGTGCACCGAGGCGCCGCCGGCAGGGTGGAATCCCGTCGAGGTCTTCACGAAGTCCGCGTCGGCGTCAACGGCTGCCCGGCACGCCTCGATGAGGGTCTGATCGCCGCCGCCGGCCAACAGCGCGGCCGACTCGACGATCACCTTCAGCAGCACGTCGGGCACCGCGGCACGTACCGCGGCCACGTCGTCGCGCACCGCGTCGAAGTCACCGGCGATCGCGGCGCCGACGTCGATCACCATGTCGACCTCTGCGGCGCCTGCTGCGACGGCGGCCATCGCCTCGTGCGCCTTGACCGCGGAAAGGTGCTTGCCGGAAGGGAATCCGACGACGGTGGCGATGGCCACGCCGAATCGCGGGGCCGGTGTCGCGGCGGACACCAGCGACGGCGACACGCACACCGCGAACACGCCGAGGTCGACGGCCTCGGCGACCAGAGCGGTCACGTCGGCGGGGGTGGCCTCGGGTTTGAGCAGCGTGTGGTCGACCAGCGCCGCCACGTCGGCCCTCGAGTAGCCCACGGCTAGAACGGTTCTTCCGTGCCGCCGGGGTTGCACCCGGCCGTGAGCATCGTGGTGGCGTCGACCTCGGGACGCCAGGGCTCGAGGTTCCAGCTGGCCTTGCCGGGCTCCGCGAATTCGGCCCACTGCCAATGACACATGAACTGCTCACGCATGCCGGGGATGTCGGCGTCGGGCGATTGAGTCAGCACTTCGGTCCACGCCTCGTCGGCCTGCGCGGTGGTGCCGGGTTGGCGGGCGGCTTCACGTCCCGACACGGTCGGAAAGACCCGCAGGCTGGACAGGTCGCCCCAGTGCACCCACTCGGAGTGATCGACGAACGGGGGGCCGGCAACGGGGTCGGCCGACGCGGTACCGGCGCTCAAGCCGACTGCCGCGGTGAGGGATAGGGCCGCCGCGGCGATCAGTATGCGCATTGGGTCAGCGCGACTTTCCCTGGACTTCGAGGATCTTGGGCCGGACGTCGACGATGTAGACGCCTGCCGCGCAGATCACGATCGCGGAGCCGACGGGCGCTCCCAGGACGAACGCCAAGACGACGGTGCCGCCGAGGATGGCAAGCCAGATCGGCTTGGTCATCTTCTCGGCGGCGGTGTAGGCGTCGGGACGCTGGATCGCGGCGTGCACGAAGGCGTACGCGCCCAACACCAACGCGCCCACCTGAATGACGAGAAGGACGTAACCCACAAGGCTCTGCGGCTGCACGCCTCAAGCCTATGCGGGTTACGTCCCCCTGGTCTAATGCGCTACTTCTGGGTGACCTTCTTGGCCGGAGCCTTCTTGGCCGGGGCCTTCTTGGCGGGAGCCTTCTTGGCCGGGGCCTTCTTGGCAGCTGCCTTTGCCGGAGCGGCAGCCTTCTCGGCCCGCTTCGGCAGCTCGACGCCGACCAGCTTGGCGGCGCGCTCGCCGACCGCGCGGGTCTGGGTGGCGACGGTGCCCAGCGCGTCCTGCGTTAGCTCGACGGCCTGGTCGGTCACGCTCTCGACGCGGCCGGCGGCATCGGTGAAGCCGGGCTGGCTACGCAGGCGCTCCAGCGCGGCCTCGCCACGCTCGACGAGCTTGTTGTACGTGGCCGTCGCGGCCTCCGCGTAACCCTCGGCGGCCTTGCGCAGCTCGTCGCTGTTCAGGCGATCGCGGATCTCGGTGACCTGGCTGGGCAGCTCTTCCTGCAGCTTGGTGAGGCGCGCGCGGCGCTCCTCGACACGGGTGCTCGCGTCGGTGCGGGCCTCTTCGGCACGCTCACGCAGCGTGACCACGATCTCATTCACGGTGGCCAGCGCCAGGTCTGCGGCGCCGACGGCGGCGAGCAGCGGAGCCTTCAGGTCTTCGATGGTGGGCTGATTCTTCTCGGCCATGTTGGATGGTTCCTCTCTCGGATTCTTTGTTGATGTCGTTTTTCTAGTGAGCGGTAGATCGGGAATCAGTCAGTGACGGGCTCCTCATCTACGGCTTCGTTCTGTTCGCAAAACGACGTATAGATGTCGAGCAGCACCTGCTTCTGCCGCTCGGTGATCGCGGTGTCACAGACGATGGCGTCCCGGACCTCACTCGGCTCGCTCGGTTCCAAGATCCCGGCCCGCACGTACAGCACTTCGGCGGACACTCGCAACGCCTTCGCGATCTGGTTGAGCACGTCGGCGGACGGCTTGCGCAATCCCCGCTCGATCTGGCTCAGGTAGGGATTGCTGACACCGGCCTTCTCGGCCAGCTGCCGGACCGACACCTGCGCGGCTTCGCGCTGACTTCGGATGAAACTCCCGATGTCCTGCGCAGCGTTGGTGACGACAGCTGCCAGCTTCTCGTCCTGCGGCATGTTCGACCCCCTCTGCGATTAACCGGTTGGCTTCGAAATCAACCGTACGACGGGGTGCTAACTTTTGCAAGCACTTGCTAGCGCAGGTCAGAACAGTAGCTGGGCTATCGAATAGATCGCGAGGCCGGCGAGCGAACCCACCACCGTGCCGTTGATCCGGATGAATTGCAGGTCACGGCCAACGTGCAATTCGATGCGCCGACTGGCCTCGTCCGCGTCCCAGCGCTCGATGGTCTCGGTGATGATCGCTGTGATCTCCGTCCCATACTGCTCGACGAGGTGCTGGGCAGCCCGCACGATCCAGTTGTCGACCTTGTCGCGCAGCTCCGAGTCGTCGCGCAACGACTCACCGATGTGCACCACCGAATCGGCGATGCGTGAGCGCAGTGCCGACGACGGGTCGTCCACGGACTCCAGAATGATGCGCTTGGCCGCGGTCCACGCCGTCTCGGCGGCCCTCGCGACCTCGTCGCGCGCCATGATCTGTTCCTTGACGTTCTCGGCGCGCGCGATCGTCGCCTCGTCGTGCTGCAGATCGGCGGCGAACTCGAACAGGAACTTGGTGGCCGAGCGGCGAAGTTCGTGGTCGGGGTTGCGCCGCACCTTGTCGGTGAAGTCCATCAACTCGCGATGGATCCGGTCCCCGACCAGGTGGTCCACCCAGCGCGGCGACCAGGTCGGCGAGTCCCGCTCGATGACCCTCTCGATGACCTCGCCGGCATTCAGGGACCACTCGAACGCCCGGTCGGCCAGCAACTGGATCAGCGCCTCCTGACGCCCCTCCTGCAACAGGCTGGCCAGCACCCGGCCGATCGGTGGGCCCCACTGCGGCTCGGCGATCCGCTTGACGATCATCCGGTCGAGCACCTGCTGCACGTCCTCGTCACGCAGCATCTCGACCAACACCCGCAACACCGTCGACGCCTCCGCGGCGACCCGCTCGGCGTGCGAGGCGTCGGATAGCCACTTGCCCATCCGCCCGGCCACCTCGGCGTCGCGGAGCTTGGTCTCCACGACCGCGGGCGACATGAAGTTCTCCCTGACGAAGGCGCCGAGGCCCTCGCCCAGCTGGTCCTTCTTGCGCTTGATGATCGCGGTGTGCGGGATCGGGATGCCGAGCGGGTGCTTGAACAGGGCCGTCACCGCAAACCAGTCGGCCAGCGCGCCGACCATGCCCGCCTCGGCGGCGGCCCGCACGTAACCGACCCAGGGTGCGGCACCGACGGACTGCGCCCACGTGCACAGCAGGAAGATCACGGTCGCTGCGAGCAGGAAACTCACCGCGACGACCTTCATCCGGCGCAGTCCGCGGCGCCGCTCGGCGTCCGCGGCCGAGTCGGCTCCGGCCAGTGATTCGGCAAAACCCTGGCGCGGCTCGGCCGTGTGTCCTGGTGGGAAACGGTGTACCACGCTTCCATCATCCGCCATCGCGCCACCGGCGGTCCCGATCCGATCGGCCATGGTCGGCGGATCAGCCGTATTATCAAGGGGAACTAGGGAATGGATTGCGCGACAGTGGCACAACAAACCCCAGCGGGGGTGATCAAGACCGACGGTCGCAAACGACGCTGGCACCAGCACAAAGTCGATCGCCGCAGCGAGCTCGTCGACGGGACGCTCGAAGCGATCCGCCGACGCGGCAGCAACGTCAGCATGGACGAGATCGCCGCGGAGATCGGTGTTTCCAAGACGGTGCTGTACCGCTACTTCGTCGACAAGAACGACCTGACGACGGCTGTGATGATGCGGTTCGCGCAGACGACGTTGATCCCCAACATGGCGGCCGCGCTGTCGTCGAACCTCGACGGCTTCGACCTGACCCGCGAAATCATCCGGGTCTACGTCGACACCGTCGCCGCCGAACCCGAGATCTACCCGTTCGTGATGGCCAACAGCTCGGCGAGCAAGAGCAAGGCCGTTGCCGAGTCGGAGAAGATCATCGCGCGGATGCTCGGGGTCATGCTGCGCCGACGGATGCAGCAGGTCGGAATGGACACGCATGGCGCTCAGCCGTGGGCGTTCATGATCGTCGGCGGCGTGCAGTTGGCCACCCACTCCTGGATGTCACACCCCAGGATGACGGCCGACGAGCTGATCGACTACCTGACGATGCTGTCCTGGAACGCACTGTGCGGCATCGTGGAAGTGGGCGGATCGCTCGAGAAATTCAACGCGATGTCGCATCCGTCGCCGATTCTGCCTGCGCGACTGCTTGACTGATGGGATGAGCCCCAACGGCGACGATCTCCCCTCCCTCTGGACACACGAGCCGCACGTTCACCTCGAGTTCAGGCCCGGCTCGCTGGTATCCGACATCGACACCCACGCCACCCCTGGATTCAAGGGGTCCAAGAGCGATGCACCCGACCTGCAAACCGAACGCAACGAACGCTTCGCCACGCTGCAGGAGATGCTCTACGCGAGCAGCCGGTCCGGCGACACCCGCTCGGTACTGCTGGTCCTACAGGGCATGGACACCGCGGGCAAGGGCGGCATCGTCAAACACGTTGTGGGAGCAGGAAACCCGCAAGGCATTCAATACACCAGCTTCGGCAAGCCCACGGACGAGGAGCTGACACATGATTACCTGTGGCGGATCCGCAACGCGCTTCCCACGGCCGGCCACCTCGGGGTGTTCGACCGCTCGCATTACGAGGACGTGCTGATCGTGCGCGTGCACGACCTGGTGCCGCCCGACGTGTGGGGCGCCCGCTACGACGAGATCAATGCCTTCGAGAAGGAGTTGGTCGACGGCGGCACGACGGTCGTCAAGGTCGCCATGTTCGTCTCGCTCGACGAGCAGCGCAAGCGGCTCGCCAAGCGGCTGGACCGCCCCGACAAGTACTGGAAGTACAACCCCGCCGACATCGACGAGCGCCTGTTGTGGCCGAAGTACCAGGAGGCCTACCAGGCAGTGCTGGACCGCACCTCGACGGAATACGCACCGTGGCACGTCATTCCCTGCGACCGCAAGTGGTATGCGCGACTGGCCATCACCGAATTGCTGATCGAGGCACTGGAAGGTCTCGACCTCAGTTGGCCGCCAGCCGATTTCGACGTCGAGGCGGAGAAGAAGCGACTGGCTTCGGCCTGAAGCTCCGCCGAGCGCCTATTTGACCAGGGTGAACTGGCCGACGTTGGTGATGCCGCGACGGAAGAAGTCGGCGCAACCGGTCAGATACTTCATGTAGCGCTCATAGATCTCGTCGGACGTGATGGCGATGGCCTCGACCTTGTTGTCCTGCAGATTCTGGGCCCACATCTCCAGCGTGCGGGCATAGTGCGGGCGCAGCAGATGCGTGCGCGTCAGCGTGAAACCCGAATCCGCTGCCAGCCGATCGATGTCCTCGGTGGCGGGAAGCTCGCCTCCGGGGAAGATCTCCTTGCCGATGAACTGCATGAACTTCAGATCGCTGATGGTGACCGTGATGCCGTTCTCGCGGAAGAACTTCTGCGTGTGCGCGAGGATCGTGTGCAGCAGCATCCGCCCGTCGCTCGGGAGGATCCCGTACGCCTTCTCGAAGAACGCGGGATAACGCTCCTTCTTGAACGCCTCGAACGCGCCGATCGACACGATTCGATCGACCGGCTCGTCGAATTCCTCCCAGCCCTGCAGCCGCACGTCCACCGAGCGTGACGATGAAACCTTCGCGAGCCTCGCGGAGCTGTACTCGAACTGATTGCGGCTCAGCGTGATTCCGATCACGTTGACGTCGTACTTCTCCACGGCGAGCTCCAGGGCACCGCCCCAGCCGCACCCCACGTCGAGCAATGTCATGCCGGGCCGAAGGTCGAGCTTGCCAAGTGCGAGATCGAACTTCGCGATTTGCGCTTGTTCCAGCGTCATGTCGTCGCGCTCGAAGTAGGCGCACGTGTAGCCCATGGTCGGGCCTAGGAACAAGGCGAAGAACTCATCGGAAATGTCGTAGATCGACTGAGACTCTTCGTAATACGGCGACAGCTCGAGCTCTGACATATGGCTACCCCTCGTCCTCGTCCGGTGAACGACGGCCAGGTAGCGGAGCTTGGCGAAAAAGCCTGCTGCACAAGGCCCCCGACCAAGTCGCCAGGGACACTACCACAACGTAGCCTAGCTAACGAATAGGCGGGTTGCTAGCGGCGTGTCGCCGAAATTGCCCAAGCGACCGTCAATATCAGTACGAATAGAAGCCCTGCCCCGACTTCTTCCCGAGCTGGCCGGCCTCGACCATGCGCAGCAAGAGCGGCGGCGGGCCGTAGAGCGGCTCCTTGAACTCCTCGTACATCTTGTCGGCGATGAGCTTCAAGGTATCCAACCCGACCAGGTCAGAGAGCCGCAGCGGACCCATCGGATGCGACAGCCCGGCCACCACGGCCTTGTCGACGTCCTCGATGGTGGCGAACCCGGCCTCGACCATCCGGATGGCCGAGAGCAGGTAGGGCACCAGCAGGGCGTTCACCACGAATCCGGAACGGTCGGAGCAGCGCACGACTTGCTTGCCCAGCACCGAGCCCGCGAACTCCTCGGTTCGCTTCAGCGCGTCGTCCGAGGTGACCAGCGTCGAGATGAGCTCGACGAGGGGAAGCACCGGCACCGGATTGAAGAAGTGCAGGCCAAGCACGCGCTGTGGATTCTTGGTGGCCGCGGCGATCCGCATGATGGGGATGCTGGACGTGTTCGACGCCAGCACGGCGTCCGGGTCGGTGATGATCTCGTCCAGCTCGGCGAAGACCTTGGCCTTGACCTTGTCGTCCTCGACGATCGCCTCGATCACCAGCTGCCGGTCGGCGAAGTCCGCCAGGTTCGTGGTGAAGGCCAGCCGGCCGAGCGTGGCATCGCGATCTTCGGCACTGAGCTTGCCCTTGGCCGCGGCCCGGTCCAGCGACGCGGTGATGCGGGCCTTGCCGGCATCCAGCAGCTCAGCTGCGGGCTCGTACACCAAGACCTGCGCACCAGCCTTCGCACTCACCTCGGCGATGCCGCCGCCCATCTGCCCGGCGCCGATCACGCCAACTCGTTCGATAGTCACTGCAACTCCCTTGGACTCCGGACAGCCGTCAGGCCCCGCCCGCATGCACGGACGAGGCCTGACGCTATCAACTGACTTCTAGTGGCTCCGGCTGTCGGTTCCACTTCGCTCGCTCAGTGGAACTGACCCTCTTCGGTCGAGCCCGCGAGCGCGGTAGTCGACGACGTCGGGTCCACGGTCGTGGCGATCCGGTCGAAGTAGCCTGCGCCGACCTCGCGCTGGTGCTTCGTGGCGGTGTAACCGCGCTCCTCGGCGGCGAACTCGCGCTCCTGCAGCTCGACGTAGGCGCTCATCTGGTTGCGGGCGTAGCCGTGGGCCAGATCGAACATCGAGTAGTTGAGGGCGTGGAAGCCGGCCAGCGTGATGAACTGGAACTTGAAGCCCATCGCGCCGAGCTCGTTCTGGAACTTCGCGATGGTCGCGTCGTCCAGGTGCTGCTTCCAGTTGAACGACGGCGAGCAGTTGTAGGCCAGCATCTGGTCGGGGAACTCGCTCTTGACGCCCTCGGCGAACTTCTTCGCGAGCTCCAGGTCCGGGGTGCCGGTCTCCATCCAGATGAGGTCGGAGTACGGCGCGTAGGACTTGGCGCGGGCGATGCAGGGCTCGAGGCCGTTCTTGACCCGGTAGAAGCCTTCCTTGGTCCGCTCACCGGTGATGAACGGCTGGTCGCGCTCGTCGACGTCCGAGGTGATCAGCGTGGCCGCCTCGGCGTCGGTGCGGGCGATGACGACGGTGGGAACGTCGGCGACGTCGGCCGCCAGGCGAGCCGAGGTCAGGGTGCGGATGTGCTGCTGGGTCGGGATCAGCACCTTGCCACCGAGGTGGCCGCACTTCTTCTCCGACGCCAGCTGGTCCTCCCAGTGCGAACCGGCGACACCGGCGGCGATCATGGCCTTCTGCAGCTCGTACACGTTCAGTGCGCCACCGAAGCCGGCTTCACCGTCGGCGACGATCGGGGCCAGCCAGTTCTCGACGGACCGGTCGCCCTCGACCTTGGCGATCTGGTCGGCGCGCAGCAGCGCGTTGTTGATCCGGCGGATGACCTGCGGCACCGAGTTGGCCGGGTAGAGGCTCTGGTCGGGGTAGGTGTGACCGGACAGGTTGGCGTCGCCGGCGACCTGCCACCCGGACAGGTAGATGGCCTTCAGGCCGGCACGAACCTGCTGCACGGCCTGGTTGCCGGTCAGCGCGCCGAGGGAGTTGACGTACTCCATGTCGTGCAGCTGCTCCCACAGCACCTCCGCGCCGCGGCGGGCCAGCGTGCTCTCCTCGACCACATGGCCTTGCAGGGCCACGACGTCTTCGGCCGTGTAGGTGCGCTCGATGCCCTTCCAACGCGGGTTGGTGTTCCAGTCGTGCTGGATCTGTTCCGGGCTCTTCGGTGTGCCAACGGTGGACATTGGTGCTCCTTCGGGTTTGCAAGTCGCTGCACGAAGCGCGTCGTCGTTGTTAACGCTGCAGCGGGCTTCACTTGTGTGCTAACTCGAGGATGCACTAACCCATATCCGCAGGTCCACCCGTTTAGGTTGCCAATTTTCGCCAACGCTGCGCGTTAACTCGCTAACTTTGCGAAGGTGGCCAACACCTGAACCGGTTCAGAAGTTACCGTGAAGTAACGAATTTTCGCAGGTCAGTACGCTCGTACTGTTAAAACTCCGAACTCACAGGGCGAACAGGCACGCGACGGCTTTGGTCTCGTCGCCGACCGCATATGTGAGCGTTCTAACAGTGCGATCCGCCAGCGCCGGACCGAACACATCGGTCGATCCCGCCGGATGCACGTGGCTGATGATCTCGAGCTTCTCCCCCAGCGCCACCGGCAGATCGTGCTCGATGGTCACGCGCAGCGGCGCTGCCAGCAGCTCGGGATGGTTGTACAGATAGTCCTCGACGACGCTCCAATAGACGGAGTTGTTCATGTGATCGAAGATGTCGATGTCGCTGACCCGGACGGGGTATTCGCGGATCTCGTTGGCGTCGTCGCGGCCGCCGGCCTTGAGGTACGCCTTCCACCGCAACCGGTCGACGGTCGTGGTCCGTTGCAACCCGGCGATGAAGTCGTCGGAGATGCGTGCCGGCCCCTGCGTCTCGCGGTTGATGTTGATCCAGAAGGCCTCGGACTCGATCAACCCGCCCTTGCGACCGTCGATGCGGACCCGCATCTCGCACCACCGGTTCGAGGTTCCCGAGCACCACCGCCGCAGCCGCAGCATGTCCTGGAATGCGATTGGCCTGACCATGTCGATCATCGTGCGACGGACGATCCACAGCGGATGCGTCTCCTCGAAACCGAGCTCGCGCAGATGGTCCGAACCGATGTCCTGAATGTGCCGGGTGGCGGCGTCCAAGCGCAGCCTGCCCTCGCGGTCGACGTCGGCCACCCGCAACGGCCACTGCACGTCGAAGACGTCGGGGTGCGGGTCGGGCACGGGCATCATGACCTTCGCCAGGCCAGTTGCTTCACTGCTGGTAGTCACGAATTCCGATCCTGCCACAGGCTTTCCGGTGCCAATGATGCAAAGCAGTTCTTCACACCGTTGTTATCCTGGTTGACGTGGCAAAAACCTTCGTCGGATCGCGGGTTCGCCAGCTCCGCGGTGAGCGCGGGCTCAGCCAGGCCGCGCTGGCGCAGATGCTGGACATCTCCCCGAGCTACCTCAATCAGATCGAGCACGACGTGCGCCCGTTGACCGTCGCGGTGCTGTTGCGGATCACGGAGGTGTTCGGCGTCGACGCCACGTTCTTCGCCTCCCAGGACGACACCCGTTTGGTCGCCGAACTCCGCGAACTGACGATGGATCGCGACCTCGGCATCGACATCGACCTGTCCGAGGTCGCCGAGCTCGTCAGCGCGCACCCAGCCGTCGCCCGCGCGATCGTCAACCTGCACCGGCGCTACCGCCTCACCACCACCCAGTTGGCCGCCGCGACCGAGGACCGGTACTCCGACGGAAGTGGCTCGAGCTCTGGGTCGGGGGCCATCTCGATGCCGCACGAGGAAGTCCGCGACTACTTCTACGAGCGGCAGAACTACCTGGACGAACTCGACACCGCCGCCGAGGATCTGACCGTTCGGATGCGCATGCATCGCGCCACCTTGGCCGGCGAGCTCGCCGACAGGCTGACCAGAGTCCACGGCGTGCACGTCATCCGAACCGACCTTGGCGACACCGTGTTGCACCGGTACGACCCCGAGACCAGGAAGCTCGAGATCGCCAGTCACCTCTCCTCGGGCCAGTACGTCTTCAAGCTCGCCACCGAACTGGCCTATCTGGAGTTCGGCGATCTCATCGACGCCAAGGTGGCCGAGGGCATGTTCACCAGCGACGAGTCGCGCACGCTGGCCCGCCTCGGATTGGCCAACTACTTCGCGGCCGCGATGGTGCTGCCGTATCGGCAGTTTCACGACGTCGCCGAGAAGTTTCGCTACGACGTGGAACGGCTGTCGGCGTTCTACTCGGTCAGCTACGAAACCGTCGCGCACCGCCTTTCCACGTTGCAACGTCCCTCGATGCGCGGCGTACCGCTCTCGTTCGTGCGCGTCGACCGCGCGGGCAACATGTCGAAGCGCCAGTCCGCCACCGGTTTTCACTTCTCCTCCAGCGGCGGTACCTGTCCATTGTGGAACGTCTACGAGACGTTCGCCAACCCCGGCAAGATCCTGGTTCAGGTTGCCCAGATGCCCGACGGCAGGAACTACATGTGGGTGGCCCGCACCGTCGAACGGCGCGCTTCGCGCTATGGTCAGCCGGGTAAGACGTTCGCGATCGGGCTGGGCTGCGAGCTTCGGCACGCACACCGCCTGGTCTATTCGGAGGGGCTCGACTTGTCTGGTGAGATCGCCACACCGATCGGGGCGGGTTGCCGGGTCTGCGAACGCGACAACTGCCCACAGCGCGCCTTCCCGGCGCTGGGCCGTGCGCTGGACCTCAACGAGCACCGCAGCACGGTGTCGCCCTATCTGGTGAAGCAGTCGTGATGAGCGCGCCCCCACGCATCCCGCCCGGTGGCTTCAAGGAACTCGGGCCGGTCAACTGGGCCATTGCCAAGCTCGGCGCCCGCGGCATCCGCGCGCCAAAGTTCCACCTGTTCAACGTGCTCGGCCAACACCGCCTGCTGTTCCTCGCGTGGCTACCGTTCTCCGGCTACCTGCTGTACGCGGGCAAGCTATCCCGCCGCGACGCCGAGATCGTGATCCTGCGCGTCGGGCATCTCCGCGGCTCCGAGTACGAGCTCCAGCAGCACCGGCGGTTGGCGCGCAGCCGCGGCCTGGACGCCGACACCCAGGCCAAGATCTTCGAGGGTCCCGACGCCGAGGGGCTCACCGAGCGTGAGCGGGCACTCATCACCGCCACCGACGAGTTCGTGGTCACGCGGTCGATGTCCCCCGAGACGTGGGCGACGCTTTCACAGCACTTCGATCGCAAGCAGTTGATCGAATTCTGCACTCTGGCAGGGCAATACGACGCTCTTGCCGCGACCATGGCGACGCTGCGGATCCCGCTGGACTTCCCGGACTAGCGGTCGGCCCTAGAGGTACGTCACGCCGAGCACGCTCACGGTCAGCAGCACTGGGGCGACGGGCAGGCCCCACAGGAACGCCGCCTTGGCGGTTGCCTTGCGCTTGTAAGACCGCCACCCGAGCAGACCGAGGGGCACGGCGAGCACCAGGCAGACGGCCGAGATGACCAGCACCCAGACGTTGACGGTCGTGGTCGCGACCGCGAAGTTGATGGCAATCAGCCACAGGATGTGACCGGTGATCAGCCCGCCGAGACCGGCGACGACGACGGCTCTCAAAAGTTGATCATGTGTCCGACGAGGCCGTGGAAGCATTCCTGCAACGCCTCGGACATCGTGGGGTGAGTGTGCACGTTGCGGGCCAGCTCATTGGCGGTGAGATCCCACTTCTGCGCCAGCGTGAGCTCGGGCAGCAGCTCGGACACGTCGTGCCCGATCAGGTGACCACCGAGCAGCTCGCCGTACTTGGCATCGGCGATCAGCTTGACGAAGCCGCTGGGGTCGCCGACGCCGTGCGCCTTGCCATTCGCGGTGAACGGGAACTTCGCGACCTTGACGTCGTAGCCCTCGTCGCGGGCCTGCTGCTCGGTGAGCCCGAAGCTGGCCACCTGCGGCTGGCAGAACGTGGCGCGAGGCAACATCCGGTAGTCGCCGAGCGGCAGAGTCTCTGCGCCGGCGATGGTTTCGGCTGCGACGACGCCCTGCGCCTCGGCGACGTGGGCGAGTTGCAGCAGCCCGGTGACGTCACCGATGGCGTAGATGTGCGGCACGTTGGTGCGCAGGTAGTCGTCGACGCCGATGGCCTTGCGCTCGGTGAGCTGCACGCCCGCCTTGTCCAGGCCGAAGCCTTCGACGTTGGGCGCGAAGCCGATGGCCTGCAGCACCTTGTCTGCCTTGAGCTCCTCGGACTTGCCGTCCTTGCTGACCTTCACGACGACCTGGCCGCCGTCGTCGTTGATCGACTCGACCTTGGTGCCCGTGAGGATCTTGACGCCGAGCTTCTTGAACTGCTTCTCGATCTCCTTGGAGACCTCGGCGTCCTCGTTGGGCAGGGCGCGGGGCAGGAATTCGACGATCGTGACGTCGACGCCGTAGTTCTTGAGCACGTAGCCGAACTCCATGCCGATCGCGCCTGCACCGGCGATGACGATCGAACTCGGCAGGTCGCGGGCGAGGATCTGCTCTTCGTAGGTGACGACGTTCTCCGACAACGACGTGCCGGGCACCAACCGGGTGCTGCTGCCGGTGGCGATGATGGCGTTGTCGAAGGTGACCTTGTCGGTGCCGCCCTCGTTGAGGTCGACCTCGAGCGTGTGATCGTCGGTGAACTTGCCGTACCCGTGGATCTCGGTGATCTTGTTCTTCTTCATCAAGAAGTGCACGCCCGCGACGCGGCCGTCGGCCACCTTGCGGCTGCGGTCGAAGGCGACCCCGTAGTCGAAGGTCGCCTCGCCACTGATGCCGAACTGCTTGGCTTCCTTCGTGAAGATGTGCGCCAGCTCGGCATTGCGGAGCAGCGCCTTCGACGGGATGCAGCCGACATTGAGGCACACGCCGCCCCAATACTTCGGCTCGACGATGGCGGTGTTCAGCCCGAGCTGGGCGGCACGAATGGCCGCGACGTATCCACCGGGGCCGGCTCCAAGAACGACGACGTCATAGTGAGTCACGCCCCCACCCTAATGGGCGCCGCGCTGGTGCTAGCGATCGATCCATTCAAAGACGTAGGCACCGTAGAGCGCCGCCGCGGCGGCGGTCGAGGCCAGCGGAGCGGACATCAGCGCAATGGCGGCGGCGGAGACCAGCGGCTTGTTCTGCACCATCGCGGCGAGCAGTGCGGCAACCGTCGTGACGGTCAGATAGACCAGCACGACGAACACCGGCCAGGTCTTGTCCATCGACTGGAACCACCACTCGTAGAGCGCCAGGCCGGCGACGGCGGCGACCGTCCAGACGCCCGACGTCATCAACGCGAACGTCCAGCGCTTCAGGTACTGGTAGGTGCCGGGCACCTGCGCGGGCGGGACGAACGCCGGTAGTGGTTCCGATTGGGGTTCGACCGGCTCCGTCGCGCTGATCGGCTGCGCCTCGATGAGACCGGTATCGAACAGCGGCGCCCAGTTCGCGGTGGGTGGGCCGGTATCGACCTCAGGCACCGGACACCACCTGGATCGCGACCAGTGAGCCGAACCATCCCGGGGCGAGGGCCAGCACGAATGCGCCCATCATGGTGATCCAGCGTCGGCCCGAGAAGAGGATGACCAGCATGCCGATGGCGATCGGCACACCGACGACGACCGCGACGACCACGTCGGGGCGGATGGTCGCCGTCACCACGAGCGTCGAGGCAATGCCTGCGATCATGCCGACCGCGACGCCGACCAGCATCGCGCTGGTCAACAGCCACGCCCGTGGGAGCGGTATCACTCCCTTACGGTAACGCCGCGATCGTCTATTGGGCCTGCACGCTTGCGGCGTGCCGCGTGGGTATCGGGCAGGCGTCTTCGGCCTCGGCGACGACGTGCGTGCCCGTGTCGCTCGGTCGTTCGCCCGCCGCGTACCGTTCGCCGGTCACGGGCGGGTGGTCGGCCAGCTCGGCGTTCTCCGCCTCGGTGAACGCGCGGCCGCGGGACAGGAATCGCTTGCCCTCGGGCGCTTCGAGGCTGAACCCGCCGCCGCGCCCGGGGACGACGTCGATCACCAGCTGGGTGTGCTTCCACGCGTCGAACTGCGGGCCCGAGATCCATACCGGCACGCCGTCGCCGATGTCGAGGATCGACAGCAGCACGTCGCGGTCACCGACGATGAAGTCGCCGTCGGGGTAACACATCGGGGACGAGCCGTCGCAGCAGCCGCCGGACTGGTGGAACATCAGGGCGCCGTGGCGGCCCTGCAGCAGACGCAGGAGGTCGGCGGCGGCCGCGGTGATCAGTGCCCTGCTCGGAGTGGTCACCGGAGCTGCCTCCCTTCGAGGTGTGTAACACCGCTCACAGTACGCGCGACCGCCACAATGGCTGCTGTGGATTCAGACCCGTACCTGTGGCTAGAGGACATCACCGGCGACGACGCCCTGGAGTGGGTGGAGGCGCACAACGAGCCAACGCTGGCAGAGCTCGGGGGCGACCGCTTCGAGCAGATGCGCGCCGAGGCGCTGGAGGTGCTCGACACCGACAGCCGCATCCCCTATGTGCGGCGCCGAGGCGAGCACCTGTACAACTTCTGGCGCGACGCGGCCAACCCCCGCGGAGTGTGGCGGCGAACCACGCTCGACAGCTACCGCACGGACGAACCCGTGTGGGAGGTCGTGATCGACGTCGACGCGCTGGCGGCCGAGGACGGCGAGAACTGGGTGTGGGCGGGCGCCGACGTCATCGAACCCGACCTCACCCTGGCGCTCATTGGGTTGTCGCGCGGCGGTTCCGACGCCACCGTGGTTCGCGAATTCGACATGCGGACAGGCCAATTCGTGACCGGCGGCTTCGAGCTGCCGGAGGCCAAGACCGACGTCACCTGGCAGGACTCCGACACCGTCATCGTGGGAACCGACTTCGGACCCGACTCGCTGACGGAGTCGGGTTATCCGCGCATCGCGAAGCGCTGGCGGCGCGGACAGCCGCTGGCCGAGGCGGAGACGCTGTTCGCCGGTGAGGCGTCCGACGTCAGCGTGGGCGCCGGCTTCGATCCCACGCCGGGTTTCGAACGCCTGTTGGTGTCGCGATCGTTGGACTTCTTCAACCGCGAACGCTACGAACTCCGCGGCGGCGAGCTGATCAAGATCGACGTCCCCACCGACGCGGGGACGTCGATCCACCGCGAGTGGCTGCTGATCCGGCCCCGCAGCGACTGGACGGTGGGTTCGACGACGTATGCCACCGGCTCCCTCCTGGCCGCCAAGTACGACGACTTCCTCTCCGGGACAGTCGAACTGACGCCGGTCTTCGAGCCCGACGAGCACACCAGCTTGGAGTCCTACACGTGGACCCGTGACCGGCTGGTGCTGGTCACGCTGGTCGACGTGGTCAGCCGCGTGGAAGTCGCGACACCAGGCACCTGGCTGCGCGAACCGGTCGCCGGCATCCCGCCCAACACCAACACCGTGATCGTCGACGCCGACGAGTACGGCGACGAGATCTTCCTGGACTCCAGCGGCTTCGACACGCCGTCGCGGCTGCTCTGGGGCCATGCCGGCGACGAGGTGACCGAGATCAAGAGTGCACCCGCGTTCTTCGACGCCTCCGACATCGAGGTGA
The DNA here is from genome assembly GCF_000620625.1 of Mycobacterium sp. URHB0044. Taxonomy (GTDB): domain Bacteria; phylum Actinomycetota; class Actinomycetes; order Mycobacteriales; family Mycobacteriaceae; genus Mycobacterium. Next base: position 100,233 of record NZ_KK211157.1, read on the forward strand.
CGCAGCACTTCGTCGCGTCGGCCGACGGCACCATGATCCCGTACTTCGTCGTGGGACACCGCAATTCGTCAGGGCCGGGCAAGACGCTGCTCGGCGGTTACGGCGGATTCGAGAACTCGAACACTCCCGGTTACGGCGGGGTGCTCGGGAGGCTGTGGCTGGCTCGGGGCGGCACGTACGTCATGGCCAACATCCGCGGCGGCGGCGAGTACGGGCCACGCTGGCACACCCAGGCGATGCGTGAGGGCCGCCATCTCGTCGACGAGGACTTCTCCGCGGTGGCACGGGACCTCGTCGACCGGGGCATCACCACCGTCGAGCAGCTCGGCGCTCAGGGCGGCAGCAACGGCGGCCTGTTGATGGGCATCATGCTGACGAAGTACCCGGAGCTGTTCGGTGCGTTGGTGTGCAGTGTGCCGTTGCTCGACATGAAGCGCTACCACCTGTTGCTCGCCGGGGCGTCGTGGGTGGCGGAGTACGGCGACCCGGACAACCCGGACGATTGGGAGTTCATCTCCAAGTACTCCCCGTATCAACATGTTTCGGCGGAGCGCCGCTATCCACCGGTGTTGATCACCACCTCGACGCGCGACGACCGCGTGCATCCGGGCCACGCGCGCAAGATGACCGCGGCGCTGGAGGAGGCTGGGCAGCCGGTGCTCTACTACGAGAACGTCGAGGGCGGGCACGCGGGCGCGGCCGACAATGCCCAGACCGCGTTCCGGTCGGCGCTGATCTACGAGTTCCTGCACCGGACGCTCGGCTCCTAGCCCAGCTCGCTTGCCCCCAGCGTCAGATGGGCACCAAACGCCCCACTGGCCGGACCAATGGTGGAATTGCCCAGCTGTCAGCGACTTTCGCGAAGTCGCTGATAGGTGGGCAAAAGGGGTGCGCCTGGTTCCGGCCTATCCGCCGTTCAGCACCCCACGCCCGACGATCGTCGGCAGGTCGAGGAAGGTGCGGATGCCCGGCGCGGCGGCGCAGACCGGGGCGATCGCGTGGACGGCGTGCATCGCCGTGCCGAGGCAGCCTTGGTCGGTCTCGTCCTCGCCATGGGTGGCGATCCGCGACTCGAGCACCATCGACGGCGAGCCTTCGACCGTCACCTTCCAGCCTCGCCCAGTCGGCCAGTCAGGCGCCTGATCGTCGCCGAGTCGGGTGATGTGCTCGATGGTCAGCGCCCGCCTGCCGCCGATGATCGCCGAGTAGCCGAACCGCTGCGCCGACACCGTCCCAGCTTCGATGCGACCGGCCTTGACGTCGAACGCGTGCTCCGCGACGGCGACCTCGCGGTCGTAGACGAAGTCCTCGATGGTCGCGCCGAGGCCGTCGGCCAGCAGCATCAGCGAGGCGCGAAAGGTCACGCCGGCCAGCGCCGCGTCCGCCATCGGCACCGGCTCGTCGGGCCGCTTGCCGAAGCCCATGATGTCGAACATCATCAGCGCGCTGTCGTAGGTGGAGTAGTCGAGCAGTTCCTGGACGAGCAACGAATCAATCCGGCCGAACAGACTCGACATGGTCAGCGGCAACACCTCGGCGGCCCACCCCGGTTCGATGCCCGTGGCGTGAAACGACGACCGCCCCTCTGCGCACGCCGTCTCCAGCTTCGCGACAACGCGCTCGCCTATGCTGGCCGGATAGATCAGGCCCGTCACAGCGGTGGACACCACGTTCTTGCCCGATGCCAGCAGGCGGCAGATGTCGTCCAACGCACCCATCGGGTCCATCTCGCCCTGCGGCATGTAGAGCACGCAATCCGCATCGAGCGCAAGGATTTCGTCACGATTACTCGTTGCCACGACGCCGATTTCGCCGATGCCGCAGATTTCGCCGACGTCGCGGCCCGCCTTGGCATCGCTGTACACCAGCGCCCCGACGAGCTCGAGTTCGGGATGACGATGAACGGCCGCGGCCGCGTGGCGGCCGACGGATCCGGTGGCCCACTGCACGACACGCAACATGTCGATGAGCTTACGGTAATGCCGACAGTCAAAAGCATGGCTTTGCCGAAGCAGGCGGCCCCCTTGACTTCCGCCCCCCAACTAGCTCGACTTCAGTCATGCCGACGACAGACTTCGAGACCCTGCTCTACAAGACCGAGCCGCCCGTCGCCACCATCACGCTCAACCGGCCCGACCACCTGAACACGATCGTGCCGCCGATGCCCGACGAGATCGAGGCCGCCATTGGCCTGGCCGAGCGCGACCCGCAGGTCAAGGTCATCGTGCTGCGCGGCGCGGGGCGGGCGTTCTCCGGCGGCTACGACTTCGGCGGCGGCTTCCAGCACTGGGGCGAGGCGATGAACACCGACGGCCGGTGGGATCCCGGCAAGGACTTCGCCATGGTGAGCTCGCGCGAGACGGGTCCGACGCAGAAGTTCATGGCGATCTGGCGGGCGTCCAAGCCCGTGATCGCCCAGGTGCACGGCTGGTGCGTCGGTGGCGCGAGTGACTACGCGTTGTGCGCGGACATCGTCATCGCCAGCGACGACGCCGTCATCGGCACGCCGTACAGCCGGATGTGGGGTGCATACCTGACCGGCATGTGGCTCTACCGCCTGAGCCTGGCCAAGGTGAAGTGGCACTCGCTGACCGGAGAGCCACTGACCGGCGTCGAAGCCGCGGCCGTCGAATTGATCAACGAGTCAGTGCCATTCGAACACCTCGAGGCCCGAGTCGCCGAGATCGCCGCCAAGCTGTCCCGAATCCCGTTGTCGCAGTTGCAAGCTCAGAAGCTGATCGTCAACCAGGCCTACGAGAACATGGGCCTGGCCTCCACCCAGACCCTCGGTGGCATCCTCGACGGATTGATGCGCAATACGCCAGAAGCGTTGGAGTTCATCGACGTTGCGGGCAAGGACGGTGTACGTGCGGCAGTCGAGCGTCGCGACGGGCCATGGGGTGACTACAGCCAGGGACCACCGGAGCGACGGCCCGACCCGTCGCACGTCATCGAGCCCTAGTCGCTGAGCAGTCGACTAGCAGCCCCGGATGTGCGTCGAATTCTGCAGCGGGGTCGCACATTTCGCCCAGCCACGACCGATGCGCAGAAGTCGGCGAGGAAGCGCGGGAGCCGAGTCGACGCCGGCTAATCGCTCCTGCGCAGCCCGCCGAGCATTGCGACCACCACACCCAACACCACCAGCACGCCACCCGCGGCCAGCGTCAGGTTGAGCCACTGATGCAGGCTGCCCTCGGCGTGTCCGACCACCGCCTCGGCGATCCGGCGGACGTCGCCCGTGGTCTGGTTCAACGCCTGATCGATGCGGCTGCGCGCCACCTCGATGCCCGCCCAGCCGGTGGCACCGACCAGCATCGCCGAGACGCCCAGGGCCGCAAGTGCTTTGCCGCGGGATCGCGCCGCCGCGAGAGTGAACAGCGCGAACGCCCCCGCCAGCACGCAGCTGCCCACACTGACCCACGGGCCCCACGTCGCGAACTGCCGCAATTGACCGGGACGCAGACTTGAGTTGTCCGGCACCGTGATCGGCACGGTCAGCGTCTCGGGCACCTGCAAATTCAGATTGCCCAACGTCGCCTGTATCGACGAGTCCCGCAGCATGGGGGCCACGTCGATCAGCCAGCGGTCGTCGGAGCCCTGGTCGTGCTGGATGGAATCGGTGAACATCCAGGTGTGCACGATCCGGTTGGCCTGGGAGAACTGGCCTGGGAAGCCCGCGTTCTGCGTGTACGACGTGGTGACGCTGTGCACCAGATCGGGGTTGAGGTTGCCGTAGCCGTTGTCCGCGGCGAACGACACGATCTGAGTGGTCAGCAGCGACGCCATCGCCTCCTGCAGCTTCGGGTCGCGCGCGGCGGAGGCGGCGAAGTCGGCGTAGCCATCCCGGTCGACGATGGTGTGCTGCGCCCAGGTGGCGGGCACGGCAACGGCCAGCGCAACCGTGGTGATCACCCACAGCAGAAGCGCGGCCAGAAACCGCACGGCGTCCTCCTTGTCCGGGACGCGGCGTGCGATGCGGCCAGGTCAGTCGGCCAGCGCGCGTCCCACGATGAGCGGGTCGGCCCGGCCGACCACCTCGTGGTCCTTGTTGTCGTAGTCGAACTTACCGAGGACATAGCGCATGGCGTTGATGCGGGCACGCTTCTTGTCGTTGCTCTTGACCACCGTCCAGGGCGCCATCTCGGTGTCCGTCCAGGCGAACATGTCCTCCTTGGCGGCGGTGTAGTCCTCCCACTTGTCCAGCGACGCGAGGTCGGTCGGCGACAGTTTCCACTGCCGGACGGGGTCCACCTGCCGGATGGTGAAGCGGGTGCGCTGCTCGGCCTGCGTCACGGAGAACCACAGCTTGGTCAGGCTGACGCCGTCGTTGACCAACATCTGCTCGAACAGCGGCGCCTGGCGGATGAACTCGGCGTGCTGCTTGGCCGAGCAGTAGCCCATCACCCGTTCCACGCCTGCGCGGTTGTACCAGGACCGGTCGAACAGGACGATCTCGCCGCCGGCGGGCAAATGGTTGACGTAGCGCTGGAAGTACCACTGCGTGCGCTCGCGCTCGGTGGGCTTCTCCAGGGCGACGACGCGGGCGCCGCGGGGGTTCAGGTGCTCCATGAACCGCTTGATCGTGCCGCCCTTACCCGCAGCGTCGCGGCCCTCGAACACGATGACGTGCCGGTGACCGTGAGTCTGGCTCCACTTCTGCAGCTTGAGCAGTTCGATCTGCAGCAGCCGCTTCTGCTCCTCGTACTCCTCGCGCTTCATGCGCTCGTCGTAGGGATAGCCCTCGCGCCAGGTGTCGACGACCTCGCCGGTGGGCTGAATCAGCAGCTCGGGGTCGTCGTCATCGTCGTCGCGCACGGTGTAGCGAGAAACGTCCAAAGTCACCGGCAGAACGTATCGACCCCCGCGGAATCGACGGTGACGTCCGGGTGAACGGAAGGTGTCGGGCTACTTCGCCGTACGCCGAGGCCGGATCAACGCGAGCTTGGTCATCATCGTGTTCATCCGCTTCATCGCCTTCTGCGAATTGTTGTAGTAGTTCCCGCCGGCGCCGACGCTGGTCCGCGGTGCGACCACCGCTTCCTGGCGGCAGAACTTGCGCAGGCCGTCGGCGCCGCCGAACCGCGCGCCGATCCCCGACGTCTTCCAGCCGCCCATCGGCGCGGTGGTGCACATCAGGTTGGAGATCACGTCGTTGATGTTGACCGCACCGCAGTCCAGTTGCAGCGCAACGTCATTGGCCCTGACGATGTCAGTGGAGAACACCGCCGCGCTCAAGCCGTAGGGGCTGTCGTTGGCCAGCCGCACCGCCTCGGCGACGCTGCCCACCTTCATGATCGGCAACGTCGGGCCAAAGGTTTCCTCCGTCATGCACGCCATCGTGTGGTCGACGTCCACGAGCACGGTCGGCGGGTAGAAGCTGCCCGGTCCGGTCGGACGCTCACCGCCGGTGAGGACCTTCGCGCCCTTGGCCTTCGCATCGGCCACGTGCCGTTCGGTGACGGCGACCTGGCTGTCGTCGATCAGCGCGCCGAAGTCGTAGCCCTCGCCCGCGCCCATCTTGAGGTTGGTGACGTCGCGGACGACGGCGTCGACGAACTGGTCGTAGACCTGCTCGAGCACGTACACCCGCTCGACCGACACGCACGTCTGGCCGGCGTTGAACATGGCACCCCACACCGCCGCGTGCGCGGCGAGTTCGACGTCGGCGTCCTCGAGCACGATCATCGGGTCCTTGCCACCGAGTTCGAGGCTGATCGGGGTGAGCCTGCGGGCCGCCCGCTCGGCAACCTTGGCGCCCGTTGCGCTGGAGCCGGTGAACTGCACGTAGTCGGAGTTGTCGACGACGGCCTCGACGGCCTCACGGGCGCCCTGGACGATCGCCATCACCTCGGGGGCACCCGAGTCGATCCAGCCGCGTTGCAGCAGTTCGGCGGTCAGCGGCGTGCGCTCCGACGGTTTCAACAGGACCGCGCACCCGGCGGCCAGCGCGGCGATGCCGTCCATCAGGAGGTTGGCCACCGGGTAGTTCCACGGCGCGATGATCCCGACGACCGGGCGCGGCCGGTAGTGCACGGTGATCTTCTTGATCGACAGGAACGGCAGTGGCGCCGGGCGGGTCTCCGGTGCGAGCGCGCTCTCCATCGTCTTGATGTAGTACGAGGCGATCATGATGAGCAACGGCACCTCTTGCGCGGCGTCCGTCGCCGACTTGCCGGTCTCCTTGATCAGCAGCGATTCGATCTCGTCGCGGTGGTCGCCGAGCCACACGGCGTAGCGGGCCATCACCTTGGCGCGGCCCTTGGCGCCGCGCGCCTCCCACTCGCGCTGGGCCTGCCGCAGTCCGGCGGCGATGCGCGGTACGTCGGCCGGATCGGTCCAGAGCACCTTCCCTGCGACGGCGCCCGTCGCGGGATTGAGGATGGTGCCAGCCGGAAGGTTCTGGCCAGGGGCGTCCACTTCGGGCGTTGCTGTCATACGCTCATGTTAACCACTGGTGTGACGTGGATCGCAGCCGGGTTGACACCTGTCAAGTCGCGCGGCCCGTGCGGCCAGGCAGACCAGCGCCGTACCGAGGAACAATGCACCGACGGTGTCGGTGAAGTAGTGGTAGGTGAACGACTGGCCCAGGGCCCCGAGCACCGCGACGACGCCTGCCGCCGCGACGGACCACGCCGCCACCCCGGCCGCCAATACCGCCAGCCCGAGGACGACGACGGCGAGCGTCGTGTGCCCGCTGGGATACGCGAGTTCGCCGCCGCTCAGCCTGCCGAACATTCGCTTGCACAGCCTGGCCACGGCGACTGCGACGAGGGGCGTCACCGCGACCACGACCGCGAATCGCCACCGCCTGCGGACCAGTGCGGCCGCCAGCACGATCACGCACGCGACGAAGACAACCCGCCCGTCGGTGAAGACCAGCAGCCTGCCGAGCAGCGGATGCTCGTCGCCGGTGCGGGTGAACCAGTCGTCCAGCGGCGTCGAGCCCTTGCCGACGACGAGGCCGAGCAACACCATCGCCGCCAGCCCAACGAGCGGCCACCACCGGGCCGCGGTCGGCACCGTCATTCAGCCGGCGATGCCCCGGACGTAGGCGGCCTGGCCGAGGTGCTGGGCACAGTCGTCGATGATGCTGACCAGTCGCGCGCTGGCAGTGACGGGCGGGGTCCAGCGCCTATCCACGATGCGGTCCAGTTCGTCGGGCGTGACCGACGCGACGAACTCGAGCGTCAGCTTGTGCACGGCGTGGTAGTACCCGGACAGCAGGCTCGCCGGCGGGCGCACCTTGCCGACCTGTTCCGCGGTGTGGCCGTAGCCGTGCGAATCACGCGGTAGGTCAAGCCCGAAGCGGTCCACCCAGCCGTCGCGGAACCACACCTGCTCGACGCCCGCGATCTCGCAGAGCTGCGCGTCCTGCACGCGGGCGCTGTGCCAGATCAGCCACGCGATGCTGTTGGCCTCGGGGGTCGGTCGGTACCAGGAGAGCTCGTCGGCCAAGCCGTCGGTGAGGTCGTCGACGTGCTCGATGAGCCGGGTGAATGAGTCGCGCAGCAGCTCGCGGACCGCGGCGGTGTCAGTGTCAGCCATGCCGACGACGCTACCCGCCGGCCTCCTGGCATGCCTTGACATTCATATGATCTGCTAGTTATATGAATGACGTGGACGCCTTCGCCGTCATCGCCGACCCGACGCGCCGCCGGATACTGGACACCCTCCGCGACGGTGCCGCTGACGTCGGCGAACTGGTTGAGCAGCTTGACATTTCGCAACCACTGGTGTCCAAGCACCTCGCCGTGCTGCGCAATGCGGGCGCCGTCGAGGTGCGGGTGGACGGCAAACGCCGGATCTACCAATTGGCCGAGGACCCGCTGCCCGCCGTGCTGGCGTGGGTTACCCCGTATCACCGCAAGTGGTCGATGAGCCTGGATCGACTGGCGGATCTGATCGACGAGGAGCAATCATGACGTTGGACGCAAAACTGCAAAGCCACAAGGGCGCTTGGCTTTTGACGCTCGAGCGCGACTTCGCCCATCCGCCCGAGGTGGTGTGGCCGTGGCTGACCGATCCCGAGCGACTGGCCCGCTGGTCACCCGTCGTGCCGGATCGCGCGTTCGACTCCCCCGGCGCCCGGCAGGTACGCGAGAATCCCGGCGACGACCCCGTTGACGGCGAACTGATCTCGGTCGACCCACCGCGGGAACTGGTGCACCGCTGGGGCGACGACCTGGTGCGCTGGCACCTCGAACCGACCCCGGCCGGTTGCCGGCTGACGCTGGAACAGACTATGCCGCAACGCGATCCGGCCACCATGAACGCCGCCGGGTGGGACGTCTGCCTCACCGTGCTCGACGAGGTCCTCGGCGGTTCCGACACGCCGCGTGCAACGGGAGCCGACGCGGCAGCGCGAGGCTGGGAAGCGCTGCGGGACGAGTACGCCGAGGCGCTCGGTACCTAGCCGGCTGCCGCGCCGTGGAAGACGGCTTCGACGTTGTTGCCGTCGGGATCGCGGACGAACGCGCCGAAGTAACCGGGGTGGTACTCCGGGAAGATCCGCGGTGCGTGCAGCGACTCGGCGCCCAGCTTGCACGCGGCGTCGTGAAAGGCCTGCACCTCATCGGTGCTGGAGGCCTGGAACGCGAAGTGGATGGCTTGGGTCGCCTGCGCGTCCGTCCCGTCCTCCAGCCAGAAGTCCGGCTTGCCGTTGCGGCCGTAGCCGATGGCAGGCCCGACGTCCATCTGCCGGGTGTAACCCAGGACCTCCAGAACGGTGTCGTAGAACTGCTTGGAAGCGGCGTAGTCGGCACAGATGATTCCGAAGTGGTCGATCACGCGCTCATCCTAGAGTCGAGGTATGACACACGACCTGATCATCCGCAACGGCACCATCGTCGACGGCCTCGGCGGTGACCCGTTCGTCGGCGACGTCGCGGTGTCCGGCGGTGTGATCGCTGCGGTCGGCACGGTGGACGGCCCCGGCGACCGTGAGATCGACGCGACGGGGCTGCTCGTCACGCCCGGCTTCGTCGATCTGCACACGCACTATGACGGTCAGGCCATCTGGTCGGACCGGATGACGCCGTCGTCGGCGCATGGCGTCACCACCGCGGTGATGGGCAACTGCGGTGTCGGCTTCGCGCCGTGCCGCGAAGCCGACCACGAGGTGCTCGTCGACGTGATGGCCGGTGTCGAGGACATCCCCGGCGTCGTCATGGTCGACGGGCTGCCCTGGACGTGGGAGACATTCCCAGAATTTCTCGACGCACTCGACGCCGGCCGCCGCGACATCGACGTCGCCGCCTTCTTGCCGCACTCGCCGCTGCGCGTGTACGTGATGGGCAAGCGCGGGGTCGACCGCGAACCCGCCACCGCCGAGGACCTGTCGCAGATGCGCAAGCTCGCAGCCGAGGCCATCCAAGTCGGCGCGCTGGGCTTCGCGTCCTCGCGGTTGACCATCCACAAGACGGAGAGCGGCCAGCCGATCCCGAGTTACGACGCCGGCCACGACGAGATCGAGGCCATCGCCCTCGGCGTCAAGGATGCCGGTGGCGGCCTGATCCAGTTCGTTCCCGACCTGTTCGCCGCCGACTACGAAGGGGCGCTGCAGGCGGTGTTCGACGTGGCCGCCGACGTCGGGCTACCCGTGACGTTCACGCTCGCGATCGGAAATGCCGGTCCCCCACTGCATCTGGACGCGCTGCGGATGGTCGAGAAGGCGAACGCCGACGGCGGCGAGATCAGCGCGCAGATCTTTCCACGGCCCATCGGGCTGGTCATCGGTCTCGAACTGTCCGGCAATCCGTTCGTCATGTACCCGACCTACCGCGCGATCGCCGAGCTGCCACTGGCCGAACGCGTCGCCGAGATGCGCAAACCCGAAGTGCGGGAAAGCATCCTGACCGATTCACCGGCCAGCGACGGACACCCACTGATGTTCGCGGTCCAGGCGTGGGACTACATCTTCCCCCTCGGCGACCCGCCCAACTACGAGCCCGACCCATCGGACAGCATCGCCGCACGCGCCGCAGCCCGTGGCGTGACGCCGCTGGAAGAGGCCTACGACCGGCTGCTCGACGATGACGGCCACGCCATGCTGCTGGTCACGCTCGCCAACTTCCGCGACGGATCGCTGGACACCGTTGCCGAACTGGTCCGCCGCGACGACGTGGTGCTCGGCCTCGGCGACGGTGGAGCGCACTACGGAATGATCTGTGACGCAAGCTTTCCCACCTACATGCTGACGCATTGGGTGCGCGACCGGTCGTCGGGACGACTGGCGGTGGCCGACGCCGTCCGTGAGCTGACGTCGGTGCCCGCCAGGGTCGCCGGCCTTGCCGACCGCGGCCGCATCGCCGTCGGCTACAAGGCCGACCTCAACGTCATCGACCACTCCGCGCTGCGGTTGCACAAGCCGGTGATCGCCCACGACCTGCCGGCCGGTGGGCGCCGCCTCGATCAGACCGCCGATGGCTACGTCGCAACCGTCGTCGCCGGTGAGGTGATCGCGGAGAACGGGGTGCCCACGTCGGCGCGCCCGGGCAAGCTGGTGCGCGGCCGCCAGCCCGCGCCGGCCCGCTAGCGACGGCCACCCCGCGCGACCGTGCGGATTCGTACGGGACACGCCGGTCCGGCGTACAAATCCGCACAGTGGCCGATTCGGTCGGCGGAAATGGCTGGGGCAATCCACTCCTAAGCACACGAAAAGGCCCGGCCTGCAAGCAGACCGGGCCTTCTCCGGGGTCAATCTATGCGGCCGCATCCGCGTCGGCCGCAGGCGCCGGGTCGGCACCCTCGGTCTCCGTCTTCACCGGGTCGGCGGCGGGTTCGTCGACCGTGGCCTCGTCGACGGCCGGCACGGCGGCACCGTCTTCGGTGCCGGTCTCGGCCTTGACCTGGCTGCCGAACTTGTCGCCGGGCTTGACCTTGTTGCCCGACTTCAGCTTGTCCGCAACCGAGGTACCCGCGTCGACGTCGGGGGTATTCGAATCGACGGCGGCGGCCGCTGGGGCGGGCGCCTGGTCCTTCAGGTCCGCCGCCGGCGGATCCGTTGCGGCGGGCTTCCCCTCGACCGCCTCCGTGCTCGGAACCGTGATGGCGCTGGCGACGGCGAGCGATGCATCCGGCACCGAGTTCGCGTCGACCGACGTGGTGGAGAACTGCGTTGCCACCGTGGCCGACGAGAACGGTACCGGTGTGACCGGCGGCGGAAGCAGCGAGAGCAGGCCGTTGATGCCGTTGGAGACTGCGGTCACGACGTTTGTCGCGAGCTCACCGATGGGTCCGGGGAGGGTGGTCAACGGTCGGGTGGCGTAGTAGAGCACGTTCCCCAACAGGCCGTCGGCGCCAGGCGAAAGCAGTCCGTAGACCAAATTGCTCAGCAGCCCGGGAATCTCACTCGGATCCCGAAGCGCCGACTCGAAGGTGGCCTCCAGGTCAGCAGGGAGATAACCGAGGTAGTAGGCGGTCTCGTACAGCATCCACACGGGTGCGGTGACGGCGGAGTTGGCGGCAACGACCACGCGACCGATGTCGGTAGACCAGAACTGTCCGGTCGCGAACTCTCCTGCATTCGGGTTCGGGAGGCCGGAGAGGATGCCGTTGATCGCGTCGGCGATCTGGTTTACGGCGCCGATGATGCTCGATCCAATCGGTGCCGGCAGCATCCCGGCCAGCGGTTCGATCGAGAAGTAGTTGATCTCATACGGATACGCGTAATTCGGATAGAGGCTGGAAGGGTTCGTGTACCGCTGCACCAGCCACGACAGCAGGTTCGGGGCGAGAGACGGATACTGCGTGGCGATGACGGCGGCCGAGAGGCCGTCGAACGGAAATGAACCCACGGCGTCGCCCGTGAGTGCCGCGCCGGCGGCGACGGCGGCGACGGCATCGCCAAGGCTGTAGAGCGCATCCGTGATCACCGATGCGTTTGCCACGTCGGCGCCTATCGCCGGCAGGTGCTGCGGTACCCCGACGACCGATGCCGCCGAGACCACTCCGGCAGCCACCATCGCGGCGGCCAACTTCGTGTGCGGTCGAATAGAAGTAGCAGTCATAACTCTCCCCCTTGATCTTGCGGCCCCCTGCCGCACGGCGAGCTTACGATCGTTTTTTGCTCGCGCGTCAATAAATGGCGGAATTCGCGGAACTCGAGTAGTCGACTACTCGCCCACCGGTTGCCCATCCGCGACTGTGCGGATTCGTACGCCGGCGCGGCGTGTCGCGTACGACACCGCACAGTCGTCGGACCCAAAGCGGCGCTAGGCGTGCGCACTATCCTCGGCTCATGAGCGTCAAAGTGGATCTCGACAAGCTCGCCGACGCGCTGGCCGACTTCACGTTCGCCTATCTGGTCACGGTCGGTAGCGACTACCGTGCGCACACCGTTGCGGTTCAGCCGGTCCTCAGCCGCGGCGTCATCGATGTCGGTCCGATCGGCAACAGCACGCGTACGAACGTCGCCCTCCACGACGGGGTCACGCTGGTCTGGCCGCCGCGTGATCCGGGCGGTTACACGTTGATCGTCGACGGTCGCGGCGAACCCGCAGCCGCCTCGCTCCACGTCGTGCCCAGCCGAGCAGTTCTGCACCGCCCCGCCGCGCCGCGCTCCCCCGCCAGGAACCCCGGCTGCCTGCACGACTGCGTCCCGCTCGACGAGAGCTGAGCTTCCGACCCGCGACTGTGCGGATTCGTACGCCGGCGCGGCGTGTCGCGTACGACACCGCACAGTCGGCGGGGAAAGGCAACGAAAAAGCCCGGCCCCAAGGGGACCGGGCTTCTTCGTAAAGGGACTTAGAAGTCCATGCCGCCCATGCCACCGGTCGGGTCGCCCGCGGGAGCGGACGCCTTCTCCGGCTTGTCGGCGACGACTGCCTCGGTGGTGAGGAACAGCGCCGCGATGGACGCCGCGTTCTGCAGCGCCGAGCGGGTGACCTTGACCGGGTCGGCGACGCCGGCCTTCAGCAGGTCCTCGTACTCGCCAGAAGCAGCGTTCAGGCCGTGGCCCGACGGAAGGTTGGTGACCTTCTCCGCGACGACGCCCGGCTCGAGGCCGGCGTTGAACGCGATCTGCTTCAGCGGAGCCGACAGCGCGACACGCACGATGTTGGCGCCAGTGGCCTCGTCACCCTCGAGCTTCAGCTCGTCGAGCGCGGGAGCCGACTGCAGCAGGGCCACGCCGCCACCGGCGACGATGCCCTCTTCGACGGCAGCCTTGGCGTTGCGGACTGCGTCCTCGATGCGGTGCTTGCGCTCCTTGAGCTCCACCTCGGTGGCAGCTCCGGCCTTGATCACCGCAACACCGCCGGCCAGCTTGGCCAGGCGCTCCTGCAGCTTCTCGCGGTCGTAGTCGGAGTCGCTGTTCTCGATCTCGGCGCGGATCTGCGAAACCCGACCGGCGATGGCGTCGGAATCGCCCGAGCCCTCGATGACCGTGGTCTCGTCCTTGGTGACGACGACCTTGCGGGCCTGACCCAGCAGCGTGATGTCGGCGGTCTCCAAGGAGAGGCCGACCTCTTCGCTGACGACCTGGCCACCGGTCAGGATCGCGATGTCCTGCAGCATGGCCTTGCGGCGGTCACCGAAGCCCGGGGCCTTGACGGCGACGGACTTGAAGGTGCCACGGATCTTGTTGACCACCAGGGTGGAAAGGGCTTCGCCCTCGACGTCCTCGGCGATGATCAGCAACGGCTTGCCGGACTGAATGACCTTCTCCAGCAAGGGAAGCAGATCCTTGACCGTCGACACCTTCGACGACACCAGCAGGATGTACGGATCCTCGAGGACCGCTTCCTGACGCTCGGCGTCGGTGACGAAGTAGCCCGAGATGTAGCCCTTGTCGAAGCGCATGCCCTCGGTGAGCTCGAGCTGCAGGCCGAAGGTGTTGGACTCCTCGACCGTGATGACGCCCTCGTTGCCGACCTTGTCCATGGCCTCGGCGATCAGGTCGCCGATGGTCTGGTCGCCGGCGGAGATGCCCGCGGTGGCAGCGATCTGCTCCTTGGTCTCGACCTCCTTGGCCGACTTCAGCAGCGTCTCGGTGATCTTCTCGACGGCCTTCTCGATGCCGCGCTTGAGGCCGAGCGGGTTGGCGCCTGCCGCCACGTTGCGCAGACCCTCGCGCACGAGCGCCTGGGCCAGAACGGTGGCGGTGGTGGTGCCGTCGCCCGCGACGTCGTCAGTCTTCTTGGCGACTTCCTTGACCAGCTCTGCGCCGATCTTCTCGTACGGGTCCTCCAGCTCGATCTCCTTGGCGATGGACACACCATCGTTGGTGATCGTGGGGGCGCCCCACTTCTTCTCGAGGACGACGTTGCGGCCCTTGGGGCCCAACGTCACCTTTACCGCGTCGGCGAGGCTGTTCAGGCCCCGCTCGAGGCCGCGACGGGCCTCTTCGTCATACGCAATTGTCTTGGCCATTGCGAAGTGTTCCTCCGGATTAGGGGATGCACGTTCTGTGGTCGGGCTCAGTGCCCGCGACGGACGGCTGGGGAGTGCTCCGCGCGTGCGGCCCCAAGCCTCACCGTCCCGACCTAGCACTCACCGATCGTGAGTGCCAGTGTCATTTCTAGCACTCGCCCATGTCGAGTGCAAGAACAGGGAGGGGCCTCAGCCAGGGCTCGGGCCGTGACGGGCGCTAGGACGCCGACGCCCGCAAGCCGTCCAGGACGACGTCCACGAGCCGCGCTGCAGCCGTGGCGTTGTAACTCTGCATCGCCTGAGCGCCGACCATCAGAGCCTTCACATCGGGCACCTCGAGGTCACGCCGCACCGTGCCTGCGTTCTGCGCGGCCTTCAGCAGGTCGCCGAGCAGTGTCAGGAACGCGTCCTCGGCGTCGGGCAGAGCGGCCTTGATGTCGACGCCGAGACCGGCGAGGGCCTCGGACAGTCCTCGATCCGCCGCACCCCACTCCAAGATCATCGACCGAAGGAAGGCGAACAGCGCCTGACCCGGCTCCTCGTTGGTGAGCAGATCACGCCCGACGTCGATGATGCCGCGCAGCCGATCCTCGACCACTGCGGCGAGCAACGCCTCCTTGGTCGGGAAGTGGCGGTACACCGTGCCCGCGCCGACACCGGCCCGGCGGGCGATCTCGTCGATGGGCACGCCCACCCCTTCGGCGGCGAGCGTCTCGTAGGCGACTTCGAGCACGCGGGCGCGGTTGCGCGCTGCGTCGGCCCGCAACGGCCGTTCGGCTGAAGTCACCTCACACCTCCTCGGGAATAGATAAGCGGGGCGCGCGTTCCGTATGGTGGTAACCAAGCGGAGCACTCGCCCCGCTTAATTCGATTCTAGGAGAATCCCATGACGAAGTGGACGACCGCCGACATTCCCGACCAGACCGGCCGCGTCGCCGTCATCACCGGCGCCAACACTGGGCTCGGCTACGAGACCGCCGGCGCGCTCGCCGCGAAGGGCGCACACGTCGTGCTCGCCGTCCGCAATCTGGAGAAGGGCAAGGCCGCCGCCGACCTCATCAGTAGGCGTACCCCCGGCGCCGACGTGGAGCTCCAAGAGCTCGACCTCACGTCGTTGGACTCCGTCCGAGCGGCGGCCGACGAGCTGCGCGCCAAGTACGACCGGATCGACCTACTGATCAACAACGCGGGCGTCATGATGACGCCGAAGGCCACCACCAAGGACGGCTTCGAATTGCAGTTCGGCACCAACCATCTCGGTCACTTCGCGCTGACCAACCTGCTGCTCGATCGCGTGGTCGCGGTGCCCGGCTCGCGCGTCGTGACGGTCAGCAGCGTCGGCCATCGCTTCGCCCGTGGTGGCATTCGGTTCGACGACCTTCAGTGGGAACGCAGCTACAGCCGGGTGGGCGCATACGGGCAGGCCAAACTCGCCAATCTGATGTTCACCTATGAACTGCAGCGCCGGCTGACGGGAACCGACACCATCGCCGTCGCCGCACACCCCGGCGGGTCGGACACCGAGCTAACCCGCCACCTTCCCAATGCCCTGCAGTTCGCACTGCCGGTGTTCCGCCCGCTGTTTCAGCCTGCTGAGATGGGCGCGTTGCCGACGCTGCGCGCCGCCACCGACCCCGGCGTCGCCGGCGGACAGTACTTCGGCCCCGACGGCTTCGGCGAGCAACGGGGTTACCCGAAGGTCGTCGCCTCCAGCGCGGCGTCGCACGACACCGATGCGCAGCGCCGGTTGTGGACGGTCTCCGAGGAGCTGACAGGGGTGGTGTCACCCGTCAGCTGACGGGCAGAATGGGCGGCGATGTCACTAATCGTGCCGCCCTATCCCCCGCCCCGCTACACCAAGGACGAACCGGAAGTCAGCGCGTGGCTGCGCCGCGGTGATCAACCGCCGGACTACGACTCCTTCGGCCGGGTGAAGTACCACTACCTCGCGAACCAGCAGAACACCAACGGCGACTACGGCCTGTACCGCGTCGACCTCGCACCGCAGGCGGGCGGACCCGGTCCGCACTTCCACCGCGCGATGTCGGAGGCCTTCTTCGTGCTCTCTGGCGCGATGAAGCTCTACGACGGCACGGACTGGAAGGACGGCAACCAGGGCGACTTCCTCTACGTCCCGCCCGGCGGCGTGCACGGCTTCCGCAACGAGGCCGACGAGCCCGCGTCGCTTCTCATGCTGTTCGCTCCCGGCGCACCCCGTGAGCACTACTTCGAGGGGCTCGCCAAGATCGGTGACATGACCGACGACGAGCGTCGCGAATGGTTCTTCGCCAACGACAACTACTTCGTCGACTAGTTCCTCTGAGCGTCACCGAGCGAGACGAACTGCCACCCGGCCCCCTGCAGCGCAGGGATGGCGGCACCGACCCCGGCGGCGGTGCCCGACCCGGGGTGGTTCACGTGGGCCAGCACGATGGAGCCCGCCGCCGCCCTGGTGATCGCCACACCCACCGCAGCGGCCGAGGACGTCGCGCCGTTGTCGGCGTTGACGGCGAACCCGACCGGTGTCAGGCCGAGGTCGCGGACGATCTGCACGGCAACCTCGTCGTAGTGCGCGGTTCCGGTGCGGAAGTAGACCGGCGGCTTGCCGGTCAGCGCCGTGAGCCGGGTCTGGTTGGTCCAGACCTCGTCGACCGCCTCACTCGCGGACTTCGTTCCTGCGATGCCATAGGCCGAGCGCCCCGTCACTGACAGTGGGACGTGCCGCGTGCCGTGGTTTCCGATCGCGAACAGCGGATTCGCGGCGAGTTGCTCAGTTTTGCCGGGGTTCGCGTCGATCCACTTCGAACACACGAACAGCAGAGCCGGGACGCCGTTGCGTTCCAATGCGTCCAGCAGCGACTCGTCGCATGCACGATCACACGCGTCGAAGGTCAACGCCAGCTGGCGTCCCGACGGTTCGAACGTCGTCATGACCCCGGGCAACGCCATGCCCCACTGGGTGGGCTGGCCATCGGCGTCTCGAAGCGCGACCGCGGTGGGGTCGACGCCGGATGCGGCATACGCGGAGGGCGTCCGGAACGCGCCAAGCACGGCGGCACTGCCGGCCAGAGCCGTCAGGAACGTCCGACGAGTGGGCATGGGCGAACGCTAGGCAAGCCAGTTGGCAAATCCCTGGGTCATTCCTTCGAGTAACCGGGGAGCCGCGCAGCCAGGTATGGCGCCGTGCGGCTCTCGGCGATCCGGGCCACCTCGGCCGGAGTCCCAGCCGCCACGACGCGACCGCCTGCATCGCCAGCCCCGGGCCCGAGGTCGATGACCCAGTCCGACCCCGCCACCAACCGCATGTCGTGCTCGGCCACCACGACGGTGTTGCCCGCGTCGACGAGACGGTGCAGCTGTCGATCGAGCAGATCGACGTCGGCGGGATGCAGTCCGGTGGTGGGTTCGTCGAGGACGTAGAGGGTGTGCCCACGTCGGGGGCGCTGCAGCTCGGACGCCAGCTTGATGCGCTGGGCCTCCCCGCCGGAGAGCTCGGTCGCGGGTTGCCCGAGGCGCAGATAGCCCAGCCCGACCTCCTGCAGCGTCGACAGGCTCCGCGCGACGCCCGCGACGTCGGCGAAGAAACCCGACGCCTCGTCGACGGTCATCGCGAGCACGTCGGCGATGGTGCGGTCGCGGTAGCGCACCTTGAGGGTGTCGTCGTTGTAGCGGGCGCCGTGGCACGTCGGGCAGGAGCCGTACGTGCCCGGCAGGAACAGCAGCTCCACCGACACGAAGCCCTCGCCCTGGCAGGTGGGACAGCGGCCGTCGGCGACGTTGAAGGAGAACCGGCCCGCGGTCCACCGTCGCCGCTTGGCCGCCGGGGTCGCGGCGAAGACGCGCCGGACGCCGTCGAACAGTCCGGTGTAGGTCGCCAACGTCGAGCGCGGTGTGCGGCCGATCGGACGCTGATCGACGGCGACCAGCCGGTCGATCCGATCGACTCCCTCTGCCGTGACGCCGATGCTGGCGTCGTGATCGAGGTCGACGACCTCGGTGTCGCCGTCGTCGCCATCGGCCTCCGCGTCGATTGCGCCGCCGCCCAATTGCCGCGTGACGACGTCGCCGAGCACCTTGTAGACCAGCGTCGACTTGCCGGAGCCGGACACCCCCGTGACCGCGGTGTACGCGCCGAGCGGGATGTCGACGTCGAGGTCGCGCAGGTTGTGGAAGCGGATGCCCCGCAACGCCAAGATGCCCGACGGCTGACGCGGCGAGCGGGCGGCGGGCGCTTGGTCACCGAACAGATAGTCGCGGGTGACGGACGTGGCCACGTCGGCCAGGCCGGGCACCGGCCCGCTGTAGAGCACCTCACCACCGAGTTCGCCTGCGCCGGGCCCGACGTCGACGATCCAGTCGGCGCGGCGCACCACGTCCATGTCGTGTTCGACGACGAACAGCGAGTTACCCGCCCGCCGAAGTCGATCGAGCACGTCGAGCAAGGGCTCGGCGTCGGCCGGGTGCAGGCCCGCCGACGGCTCGTCGAGAACGTAGAGGACCCCGAAGAGGCCCGCGCGGAGCTGGGTGGCCAGTCGCAGGCGTTGCAGTTCGCCCGGCGACACCGTGGGGGTGCGACGGTTCAGGGTCAGGTAGCCGAGCCCGAGGTCGACGAGCACCTGGATGCGGGCCACCAGGTCGGCGGCGATCATCGTCGCGACCTCGGTCAACTCGCCCGACTCGGTGGACTCGTACGCGGCCTCGAAGTCGGTACGCATCGCAGCGGGCCGAAGCGCGTCGGCGAGGTCGGTGAGCGGCATCGCCACGTACTCGGCGATGTTGCGGCCGGCGAACGTGACGGCGAGGGCCTCCGGGCGCAGTCCGGAGCCGTCGCAGACCGGGCAATCGACGCTGTCGACGTACTTCAGCACCCGCCTACGCATCATCGCGCTCTGCGAGTTCGCGAGCGTGTGCCGAACGTGCCGCTCGGCGCTGGAGAAGGTGCCGTTGTAGGTGTAGTCGGCTGTCACGTTGTGACGGTCCGGGTGGATCTCGACCGTCGGCTGCTCCTCGGTGAACAGGATCCAATTGCGTTGCCGCTTCGGCAGTTTGCGCCACGGCTTGTCGATGTCGTAGCCGAGCGTGATGAGGATGTCGCGCAGGTTCTGCCCCTGCCAGGCGCCCGGCCATGCGGCGACGGCGCCCTCGCGGATGGTCAGCGACGGGTCGGGAACGAGCGTCTCCTCGGTGACCCGGTGGATCCGGCCAAGGCCGTGGCATTCCGGACACGCGCCGACGGCGGTGTTCGGCGAGAACGAGTCGGAGTCGAGCCGCTCGGTGAAGCCCTTCGGAAACGTCCCCGCCCGCGAGAAGAGCATCCGCAACAAGTTCGACAGGGTCGTGACCGTGCCGACCGACGACCGCGACGACGCCGTCCCACGGCGCTGCTGCAGCGCCACGGCGGGCGGCAGTCCGGTGATGTCGTCCACCTTGGGAGCGCCGGTGGGCAGCAGCAGCCTGCGGGCGTAAGGGGCGACGGACTCGAAGTACCGGCGCTGCGCCTCGGCGTAGATGGTCCCGAAGGCCAGCGACGACTTGCCGGAGCCCGAGATCCCGGTGAACGCGACCAGTGCGTCGCGCGGGGCGGCGACGTCGACCCCGCGTAGGTTGTGCACCCGGGTGCCGAAGACGCGAACGAAGGGGTCGACGTCTTCGGCGCGCGGCGGGAGCACCTCGCCATTGTGCGCGGCCATTGTGCGCGTTTGCTCGCCGGCATTGGCTCAGAGGTCGATCAAGGGTGCCCAAATGAACTGTCGGGCGCGTCGCCCGAGTGCCGACACGCCGTCCCAAGCGCTCAGTCACGGGACACGCCGAGTAGAGATGCACAGCCGGAACCCCTTGCCCTAGACTGCCCTTCGACCAGATAGGAGTCTTTGGGTGCGGGCTTACACAGCGCCCAGCACCCAGGCTTTGCGGGGCTGGCAGCGTCGGGCAATGGTGCGGTATCTTGCTGTCCGGCCGCGGGACTTCCTCGCCGTCGCGACGCCCGGATCGGGCAAGACCACGTTTGCGCTGCGCATCGCGGGCGAGTTGCTGGCCGACGGCACCGTCGAGCGCGTCACCGTCGTCGTCCCCACCGAACACCTCAAGGTCCAGTGGGCGCAGGCAGCGGCCGGCGTCGGCATGTCCCTCGACCCGAAGTTCAGCAACTCGTCGGCGCAGAACTCCGACGAGTACCACGGCGTCGTGGTCACCTACGCACAGGTGGCCAGCCATCCGGGCCGGCACCGGGTGCGCACCGAGAACCGCCGGACGCTGGTCATCTTCGACGAGATCCACCACGGCGGCGACGCCAAGAGCTGGGGCGAGGCAATCCGCGAGGCGTTCGACGACGCCACCCGCCGGCTGTCCCTGACCGGGACGCCGTTCCGCAGCGACGACAGCGCGATCCCGTTCGTCACCTACGAGCGGGGGCCGGACGGCCTCGAGCGCTCGCAGGCCGACCACACCTATGGCTATGCCGACGCGCTTGCCGACGGCGTGGTGCGTCCCGTCGTGTTCCTGGCCTACTCCGGTGAGGCGCGCTGGCGGGACAGCGCAGGCGAGGAGCACGCGGCCCGGCTCGGCGAACCGCTCAACGCCGAACAGACGGCCCGCGCCTGGCGGACCACGTTGGACCCCACCGGCGATTGGATGCCCGCGGTGATCGCCGCGGCCGACACCCGGCTGACGCAGAAGCGCCAGCACGTGCCCGACGCGGGCGGCATGATCATCGCCTCCGATCAGACGGCGGCCCGGGCCTACGCCGGGTTGCTGACCGAGATCACCGGCGAGGTGCCGACGGTGGTGCTGTCCGACGACCCCGGCTCATCCGACCGGATCACGACGTTCTCGCGGGGCACCAGCCGCTGGCTGGTCGCGGTCCGCATGGTGTCCGAAGGTGTCGACGTGCCGCGGCTGGCGGTCGGCGTGTACGCCACCAGCGCGTCGACTCCCCTGTTCTTCGCCCAGGCGATCGGCCGGTTCGTGCGGTCGCGCCGGCCGGGCGAGACCGCCAGCATCTTCCTGCCGTCGGTGCCGTCGCTGCTTCAGCTGGCCAGTGAGATGGAGGCGCAGCGCAACCACGTGCTCGGCAAGCCGCATCGGGAGTCGCAGGGCGACGAGTTCGATGAGTATGTCGAGAAGAAGAAGTCCGAGCCCAGTGAGATGGACAACGGGTTCGAGATGCTCGGCGCGGACGCCGAGTTGGATCAGGTGATCTTCGACGGGTCGTCGTTCGGCACCGCGACCCCGGCGGGCAGCGACGAGGAGGCCGACTATCTCGGCATTCCCGGACTACTGGACGCCGCCCAGATGCGGGATCTGTTGCGGCGCAGGCAAGAAGAGCAACTCGACAGGCGCACCGCGGCCGGCGGCACGGTGCCGGTGGTGTCCACGACGCACGGCCAGCTGCGCGATCTTCGTCGCGAGCTCAACGCCCTGGTGACACTCGCCCACCACCGCACCGGCAAGCCGCACGGCTGGATTCACAACGAGCTGCGCAGGATCTGCGGAGGGCCCGTCGTGGCGGCCGCGAATTCCGAACAACTAGCCGCGCGCATCGAAGCGGTCCGCTCGCTGAAGACCTAGGGCTCTCATCGCGCGGCACCCTCAGAGGCCCAGCAACTCCGGAAGGTCGGCGACCGAGTCGATGACGTGATTGGGCTGCATCGCGAATTCGTCTGCGGCCCAACGGTCCAGCGTGTCCTGGCGGAACTTGCCTGTCCGCACCAGCACCCCGGTCATGCCGACCACCTGCGCAGCCAGCACGTCGTTGTTGAGGTCGTCGCCGACCATGTACATCTCCTCGGGATCCACGCCGAGCCTGCTGGCCGAGGCCAGGAAACCCTCGGGCGCCGGCTTGCCGACGGCGGTGGCCTTGCGACCCGAGGTCTCCTCCATGCCGATCAGGTACATCCCGGTGTCGATGCGCAGTCCCTCGGTGGTGTTCCATGCCGTGCTGCGGTGCATCGCGACGACGGGCACGCCCTGCGCCATCCAGTCGTAGACGCGGCTGAGCGTGACGTGGTCGTACTCCGGTCCCGCTCCGCCCAGCAGGACCACGTCCGGTGTTTCCGGCACTGCGTCGCCGACCTCGCTGGCGTAGACGACGTCGACGCCCGGCATGTCCTCACCGATCTGGCCGCTGTTGACCAGGAAGCAACGCGCGTCCGGGTAACGGTCCCTGACGTAGCCGGCGGTCAGCACCGCCGCGGTAATCACTTCGTCGGCACTGACGTCCATGCCCGCGTCGGTGAGCAGCCCCGCGATCTGACGGCGCGTGCGAGTCGTCGTGTTGGTGAGATACGTCCGTGCAATCTGGTTGTCCGCGAGCACGCGCAACGTCTCGGCGGCGCCGGGGATGGCCTGCCACGAGGTCACCAGGACGCCGTCGATGTCGAACAGCACTCCACCGATAGCCATGCTGCCGACAGTAAACGGCAAATGTTTCAGCGCAACTCGGACCCTGGTTACGCGTTTGGATAGGGTGCGAACATGATCACCGACTGGACGGCTGCCGACGTACCGGACCAGACCGGCCGCGTCGCCGTCATCACCGGCGCAAACACCGGTATCGGCTACGAAGCCGCGGCCGTGCTCGCGGGCAAGGGCGCGCACGTCGTCCTCGCGGTACGCAGCCTCGACAAGGGCCGCGAGGCCGTGTCGCGGATCACGTCGAACAAGCCTGGCGCGAACGTCTCGCTGCAGCCGTTGGACCTGACGTCACTCGACGACATCCGCGCCGCGGCAGCCGAACTGAAGGCCGCGCACCCGCGGATCGACCTCCTGGTCAACAACGCCGGTGTCATGCAGACGCCCAAGGGGACGACGAAGGACGGCTTCGAGCTGCAGTTCGGCACCAACCACCTCGGCCACTTCGCGCTGACCGGGCTGCTGCTCGACCATCTGCTGCCGGTCGAGGGATCGCGGGTAGTGACGATCAGCAGCCAGGGCCATCGGCTGGCCAAGATCAACTTCGACGACCTGCAGTCCGAACGGCACTACAACCGGATCGCCGCGTACGGGCAGTCCAAGCTGGCCAACCTGCTGTTCATGTACGAACTGGCCCGCCGCCTCGACGGCACGAACACCATCGCGGTCGCCGCCCACCCTGGCGGTTCCAAGACCGAGCTCACCCGCAACTGGCCAGGATGGTTGCGGCCCGCCGCCGAAACGGCTTGGTCGCTGTTCGCCCAGACCCCGGCCATGGGGGCGCTACCGACGCTGCGCGCCGCCACCGATCCCGGCGTCCGCAACGCGCAGTACTACGGCCCCGACGGTTTCGCCGAGCAGCGTGGCTACCCGAAACTCGTTGAGTCGAACAAGAAGTCGCACGATGCCGCCGTGCAGCGTCGGCTGTGGAGTGTGTCCGAGGAACTCACCGGCGTCACCTACCCGGTGTAATCGCCCAGTCATTGTCGGCGACCCACGGCGAGGCGGCGGCGGCGATCGACCACGCGAGTTCCGCGGGCACGTCCAGCACGCGGTAGCCCTTCACCCCCGCGGGCGTTGCCGCGATCAGCGTCGCCACTCCGGCGCGGCGCTGAAACAAGGTTTGGCGTGCAGTCCAGCCGATGATGCCCGCGGCGGCAAGGCAATCGCGGCGCCGGTCGAGGCTGCCGGACCGGGCCACCAGCCATCCGTCGCCGACCCGGTGGCCCAACGCGCGGGCCCGGTCCGCGGCGACGAAGACGGCCGCCGCGACGAGTACGCCCAACCCCACCCAGACCCACGGCGGCACCGCGACCACGCTTGTCGTCGCCGCCAAACCGATGCCGAGAAGCGCGGGAAACATTAGGGCCCGCGTCCAGCGCCTGCGGGTGGCGACCGCACCGTGGCGGCGCAGTTCGCCGCGCACCACGTCCGATCGGCCGATCAATTCCGTCAACACCGCCTCGGCCGTGGCGGCGGGACACGGCGGTAACAACAGCGATGCCTCGCCGGACCCGTCGACGCCGGTCATGACTGCGTCGAGACGCGCGCCGCCGAACGCCCGTACCAACAACGGTTCCCGCAGCGTGCCACCGCGCAGGCGGCGCATGTCGAAGGTGTGTTCCCGCACGCGGAGCAGGCCGTGTTCGAGATGCAGTACGCCACCGTTCGATTCGTCGCGGCGCGACAGCACCAGGTTGCCGAACGTGACCAGCGACCGGGCGACCGAGAGCAGGACCGCGAGGATCAGCACCCCCAGCACCGTCACCACCACGGTCATGACGATGCCGAGCCGCTGGGCGGTGTCCAGCCCCTGGCGGGCGAGCGGCGAATCTTCCAGCGCGGCAACCGCTCCCGTCTGGTAGACCACACCGACGGCGGCGACGATCATGGCCAGTCCGGTGAAGCTGAGCGGGCTGTAGCGCAACCACGACGGCTGCCACCGTGCCAGCACCCGCTCGGGGCGAACCTGCTCGACGTCGGGCGCCTGCGAGTCGGCGAGCAGGATCGCGCGCAGCTCGGCCACGTCGTCGGAGCGGACGGCATCGAGCACGAACCCGGCGTCACCCTTGGCCTCCTGGCCGGTGCTGACCTTGACGACGGTCAGACCGAGCAGCCGGTGCAGCACCCGCGCGTCGGTCGACACGGATCGAATCCTGTTGCGCGGCACCGACAAGACGGTGCGCTGCAGCACGCCTGCGCGCCGCTGGATCTGCTCGGCGTCGATGCGGTACGTGGTGGTGAACCATCGGGCCATGCCGAACACGATCATCAGCGCCAGTGCCGCGATCAGGAACACCGGATTACCCGTCGCAGAACCCAGGACCACGGAGCCGATCAGAAGCGGGATCTGGCGGACGATTTCGTGCACCGGGTGAACCAGCAGCATCCGTGGACTCAGCCGGCGCCACTGTGCGGGAGCCGTCACGTCGCGTCCCGATCGCCGATCGAGGCGATGTCGGTCAGGCGGGCGGCGATCTCGTCGGCCACGTCGGAATCCAGCGCGACGATGCGGACCGCTCCCGCCGACGACGCGGTGGTCACGGTGACGTCAGCGAGGCCGAACAGCCGATCGAGCGGGCCGCGGTGCGTGTCGACGGTCTGCACCCGCGAGATCGGCGCGATGCGGCGCTCCTGCACCCACCACCCGGATCGGGTGTAGACGGCCTGCGGGCCGATCTCCCAGCGGTGCACGCGGTACCGCCACAACGGGGCCACCACGACGAACGTCACGACACCGAGTGCGGTCAGTGCGGCGGCGACGGCGTGCAACCAGCCCATCCGCGAGTCCAGCACGAACCACACCACTTGCGCCGTTGCGAGCAGCGCCCACGGGATGGCCGCCGCGATGGCCCACACCAGCGGAGCCTTCCGGCTGGGCGGATTCGCCGGGTCGTCGAGGGTCAGCACAGCTCTGAGTATGGTCTTGCTCATGACCTCGAACAGCAAGTGGAAGGCCTCGGACGTGCCCGATCAGTCGGGTCGGGTCGCCATCGTCACTGGCTCGAACACCGGCCTGGGCTACGAGACCGCGCTGGTACTCGCCGCTCGGGGGGCGCGCGTCGTACTGGCCGTGCGCGACACCGCGAAAGGCAAGGCCGCCGCCGCCCGCATCACCGGCGCCACTCCCCGCGCCGACGTGGTGGTGCAGCCGCTGGATCTCGGCTCGCTGCAGTCGGTCCGGACGGCCGCCGAGGAGCTGAAGACGGCCTACCCGCGAATCGACCTGCTGATCAACAACGCCGGCGTGATGTACCCGCCGAAGCAGAACACCAAGGACGGCTTCGAGCTGCAGTTCGGCACCAACCATCTGGGCCACTTCGCGCTGACCGGGCTGCTGCTGGAGCAGCTGCTGCCCGTGGAGGGTTCGCGGGTGGTCGTCGTCGGAAGCATCGCGCACCGGATCCAGGCCGCCATCCACTTCGATGACCTCCAGTGGGAGCGCAGCTACAACCGCGTCGCCGCGTACGGCCAATCCAAGCTGGCCAATCTGATGTTCGGATACGAGCTGCAACGTCGTCTCGAAGCGAAGGGTGCGCCGACCATCGTGGTCGCCGCCCACCCCGGGCTGTCCAACACCGAGCTGATGCGCCACATCCCCGGATCCGGTCTCCCCGGTTTCAGCCAGGTCGCTGGGCTTGTCACCAACAGTCCCGCCATGGGTGCGCTCGCCACGCTGCGTGCCGCGACGGACGTGCAGGCGACCGGTGGGCAGTACTACGGTCCCGACGGTTTCCGTGAGCTGCGCGGGCATCCGAAGTTGGTCTCCTCCAGCGCGCAGTCGCATGACGAAGACATCCAGCGCAGGCTCTGGACCGTGTCTGAAGAGCTCACCGGCGTCAGCTATCCGGTGTAGCTGGTGAGGTCCGTCGAGGAGCACCAGCGCGTCGTCGCCGGTCTGATCACCCCGCGGCCCGCCGTCACCGTCGCCATCGGCGACGCTCTCGGCCTCGTCCTGGCCGCCGACATCGTGGCACCGCTGTCCCTGCCCGGCTTCGACAACTCGGCCATGGACGGATATGCCGTCGTCGCCGAGGACATCGCGGATGCGTCGGAGGAACATCCGGTGAAACTGCCTGTCGCCGAAGATATTCCGGCGGGCCGCACCGACCCGCTGACTTTGGTGGCGGGCACCGCGCACCGGATCATGACCGGCGCGCCGCTCCCGTCGGGCGCGACGGCGGTGATCCCCGTCGAAGCCACCGACGGCGCCACCGACACCGTCAGCATCCGGGCGAGTGTCACACCCGGACAGCACGTCCGCCGTGCCGGCGAGGACGTCACCGCAGGCACCACCGTGCTGCAGGCGGGTCAGTTGCTCACGCCCGCCGCACTCGGGCTGGCGGCGGCGCTCGGCCTCGGCGAGCTGAATGTCATTCCACGGCAACGGGTTCTGGTGATGTCGACGGGAACGGAACTGGTGGCACCCGGCACTCCGCTGCAACCCGGCCAGATCTACGAGTCGAACGCCGTCATGCTGACCGCCGCAACGCGCGACGCAGGCGCCGAGGTGGTCGCCTCCCCGATGACCGGCGACGACGTGGCAACCTTCCGCGCCACCCTCGCGCGGCACGCGGCGGACGCCGACCTGATCATCACCACCGGCGGCGTGAGTGCGGGCGCCTACGAGGTGGTCAAGGACTCCCTCGGCGGGGAAGTGGAGTTCGTAAAGGTCGCGATGCAGCCCGGCATGCCGCAGGGCGCGGGAAGCACATCCGGGACGCCGATCATCACGCTGCCCGGCAACCCGGTCAGTGCGCTGGTGTCGTTCGAGGTCTTCATCCGTGGCCCGTTGCGCGCGGCGATGGGGCTCCCGCATCCCGAGCGCCCGCGCATCACCGCCGAACTCACCGAGTCGCTGCGCTCGCCAGGCGGTAAGCGTCAGTTCCGCCGCGGTGTGCTCGATCCCGAAAAGGGCACGGTCACCAGCTACGGCCCCCCGGCGTCGCATCACCTGCGCTGGCTGGCGTCGGCCAACTGCCTGCTCGAGATCGATGAAGACGTCGTCGAACTGCCTGCCGGTTCGCCGGTGCGGGTCTGGGTGCTGGACTAGGCGTCACGGACCGGCGCCTCCATACGTATTATCGAGTCGCCATGGCCAGACCAGCGCGACCACCCGCCGTTTACGACCACCAATCCGAGATCTCACGACTGATCGACCTCGTCAAGTCGACGGTGCCGCCGGTCCATAGCGCTGGGTTCCCGTTCATCGCAGGCGGCCTGGGTCTTGCCGTCGTGGGCCGCCGCCACCGCTGGGTGCGAAACACCGGGCTGAGCGCCGCTGCCGCGTGCGCGACGTTCTTCCGTCACCCGCCGCGCGTCCCTCCGACGCGCCCCGGTCTCGTCGTCGCCCCCGCCGACGGCCTGGTGACGCTGATCGACGAGGCCACGCCCCCTGCCGAGCTGGGGCTGCCCGACGTCCCGATGGCACGGGTCAGCATCTTCCTGTCGATCTTCGACGCGCACGTACAGCGGGCGCCCATCGCCGGCGAGGTCGTCGCGGTCAAACACCGCCCCGGCCAGTTCCAGTCGGCCGACAAGGACACGGCCAGCGCCGAGAACGAGCGCAACGGGGTGTGGATCCGCACGCCGGACGGCGTCGACGTGGTCGCGGTTCAGATCGCGGGTCTGATCGCCCGCCGGATCGTCTGCTCGACGCACGAGGGCGACCGTCTCGCGCTCGGTGAGACCTACGGTCTGATCCGGTTCGGCTCGCGGTTGGACACCTACTTCCCCGCCGACGCGAAGGTGCTCGTCGAGCTCGGTCAGCGTGCCATCGGTGGGGAAACCCCGCTGGCGGAGTTGCCGTGACCAAGCCCGGTGGCAACCGGAACCGCCCCCGGGCAATGCGCATCCTGCCCAGCGCCACCACAGTGCTGGCCATCTGCGCGGGCCTGACGTCGATCAAGTTCGCCTTGGACGACCGGCCGCACATCGCGCTCGCGCTGATCGGCGCGGCCGCCGTTTTGGA
Organism: Mycobacterium sp. URHB0044; assembly: GCF_000620625.1. Taxonomy (GTDB): domain Bacteria; phylum Actinomycetota; class Actinomycetes; order Mycobacteriales; family Mycobacteriaceae; genus Mycobacterium. The sequence goes on from NZ_KK211157.1 coordinate 128,983, forward strand.
CGGCATCGACGGCGGCATCGCGCGCGCACTCGACGCGCAGTCCAGGATGGGCGCCGAGATCGATTCGCTCGCCGACGCCGTCAACTTCGGTGTGGCGCCCGCGCTCGTCATCTACGTGACGCTGCTGCCGGACTCGCCGGTCGGCTGGATCTTCGTGCTGCTCTACGCGGTGTGCATCGTGCTTCGACTGGCCAGGTTCAATGCGCTGCTCGACGACGACACCAGGCCCGCCTACACCCGCGAATTCTTCACCGGCATGCCCGCGCCGTGTGGCGCTGTCGGCACGATCGGTCCACTGGCCGCGCTACTGCAGTTCGGCGAGGGCTGGTGGACGTCGCAGTGGTTCGTCTGCCTGTGGCTGGCCGCCAACTCGGCGCTGCTCGTCAGCCGGGTGCCCACACTGGCGCTCAAGGCGATCTCGGTCCCGACGAACGCCGCGCCCATCCTGTTGATCCTCGTCGCGCTCGCGGCGGCAGGCCTGTTGCTGTTTCCCTACGTGCTGGTCCTGTTGATCATCGTCGGCTACGTCTGCATCATTCCGTTCACCATCCGCAGCCAGCGCTGGGTGGCTGCCCGCCCCGAGACGTGGGACGTCAAACCGCAACAGCGCCGCGCCGCACGCAGGGCCATCCGCCGGGCGCAGCCGAACCGTCGCTCGATGACCCGGCTCGGACTGCGCAAGCCCGGCGCATGACACAGCTCGAGGCGACCGACGATCCGCCGCTGTCCCACCTCAGGTTGACGGCCCGACTCAACACGTCGGCCACGGATTCACGCCGCGGCGTCGTCCGTCTTCACCCGGAAGCGATTGCAGCGCTTGGCATCCGGGAGTGGGACGCGATCTCACTGACCGGTGCCCGCACCACGGCGGCGGTGGCGGGCATCGCAGGCCCCGACGTTCCCGCGGGCACGGCCCTGCTCGACGACGTCACGTTGTCGAACGCCGGTCTGCGGGAGAACACCACGGTGATCGTGGCGCCCGTGACGGTGTACGGCGCGAAGTCGGTGACGCTGACGGGCTCCCGGCTGGCCACTCAGTCGGTGTCGCCGGCCACGTTGCGAATGGCGTTGCTGGGCAAGGTGATGACGGTCGGTGACACCGTGTCGTTGCTGCCCCGCGACCTCGGCCCGGGGACGTCCACCTCGGCGGCCACCGCCGCGCTGGCATCGTCGGTCGGCATCACCTGGACCTCGGAGCTGCTCACCGTGACCGGCACCGACCCGGCCGGCCCGGTTAGCGTGCAACCGAATTCGCTGGTCTCGTGGGGTGACGGGACGGAACTGACGGCGCAGCCCACGACCGCCCAGCACACCGTGAGCACGCCGACGGTGACACCGGCCGGCCCGTCGATTCCGATCGACGATCTCAAGGGTGCCCACGTTCAGGCCGGCCGCCTCACCGAATGGCTGAAGCTCGCCCTGGATGAACCCAAACTCCTCGAAACGTTGGGCGCCAAGCCCAATCTCGGCGTGCTGGTGTCGGGGCCTGCAGGAGTGGGCAAGGCCGCGCTGGTACGCACGGTATGCGCCGCGCGGCGACTGGTCGAGTTGGACGGCCCCGAGGTCGGGGCGCTACGCGCCGAGGAACGACTGGCCAGTGTGTCGTCGGCGGTCGCCACGGTTCGCGACGGCGGCGGCGTGCTGCTCATCACCGACGTCGACGCGCTGTTGCCGGCTACCGCGGAGCCCGTCGCAACGCTGATCCTCGCCGAACTCCGTGCCGCCGTAGCGACGCCGGGAGTGGCGTTCATCGCGACGTCGGCGGTGCCGGACGCCGTCGACGCCCGGCTGCGGGCACCCGACGTGTGCGATCGCGAGCTCGGCATGAGCCTGCCCGACGGTGCCACCCGCACGGCGTTGCTCGAGGTGCTGCTGCGCGGGGTCCCTGCCGAGGGTCTTCAGCTCGACGAGATCGGCCAGCGCACACCAGGTTTCGTGGTCGCCGACCTTGCGGCGCTGGTTCGCGAGGCCGCACTTCGCGCAGCTGCCCGTGCGAGCGCCGACGGCAAGCCACCCGCACTGACGCAGGACGACTTCACCGGCGCACTGTCCGTGATCCGCCCGCTGTCCCGCTCGGCGACCGAGGAGGTCGCCGTCGGATCGGTGACGCTGGACGACGTTGGCGACATGGTCGAGACCAAGCAGGCCCTCACCGAGGCGGTGCTGTGGCCGCTGCAGCATCCCGACACGTTCGCCCGCCTCGGCGTCGAACCTCCGCGGGGCGTGTTGCTGTACGGCCCGCCGGGCTGCGGCAAGACGTTCGTGGTGCGGGCGCTCGCCAGCACCGGCCGGCTGTCGGTGCACGCCGTCAAGGGCGCTGAGCTGATGGACAAGTGGGTCGGTTCGTCGGAGAAGGCCGTACGCGAATTGTTCAGGCGCGCCCGTGATTCCGCGCCATCGCTGGTGTTCCTCGACGAGATCGACGCGCTCGCGCCTCGACGGGGCCAGAGCTTCGATTCGGGGGTGACCGACCGCGTTGTGGCCGCTCTGCTCACCGAACTCGACGGCATCGACCCGCTGCGGGACGTCGTCGTGCTCGGCGCCACCAACCGGCCCGATCTGATCGACCCCGCGCTGCTGCGGCCGGGCCGGCTGGAGAAGTTGGTGTTCGTGGAGCCGCCCGACGCGCAGGCGCGCCGCGAGATCCTGCGCACGTCGGGCAAGTCGATCCCGTTGGGTCCCGAGGTGAACCTCGACGAGATCGCCGACGATCTGGACGGCTACAGCGCCGCCGACTGCGTGGCGCTGTTGCGCGAATCCGCGCTGACCGCGATGCGGCGGTCGATCGACGCCGCCGACGTCACCGCGGCCGACGTCGAGAAGGCCAGGGCGACGGTGCGGCCGTCGCTGGACCCCGTGCAGGTGGAGGCGCTTCGGGCGTTCTCCGAGAACAGGTGATTCGCGGCCCTATGGGCGTTTTCGACACCAGGGTCGTTGATGGGTGCCGATGCGGGTGAACCAACGACCGTGGCGTGGAAATGGCCCATAGGACCGGAAAGACCCATGGGTTCCGTTGAAGCACTAGTTACGGGCGGGCCTCGAGGACGAGGTTGAACGGTGTTTCGGTGGCCCGCCGGAACCGGCGGAAGCCGCCGCCGTCGACCACCACTTCGCGCAGTCGCGCTTCACCGGCCTGAGCGCCGAGCGCAGGACCGTTGCGTGCCAGCGAGACTGGGACGCAGATCTGCGTCGACGCGCCGTACATCACCCGGCCCACCGGGTTCAGGTTGTCCTCGATCCGATCGTTGGCGAAGGGTTCCACGATCATGGCCGTGCCGTCGTCGTTGATCGCCTGGCGCGCGTGCCGAGACACACTGACCGGATCGCCCATGTCGTGCAGGCAGTCGAAGAACGCGATGAGGTCGAATCCCTTGCCGCCGTAGCCAACTGCGTCCGCGACCTCGAAGCGTGCGTTCGACGCACCGGCCGCCGCGGCCTTCTTGCCTGCCACGTCGATCGACTCGTCGTGGTAGTCGTAACCGATGAACTCCGAGTTCGGGTAGGTCTTCGCCATCAGGATCGTGCTGGCGCCGTGCCCACATCCGACGTCGGCAACCTTGGCGCCGCTCTTCAGTTTCTCGACGACGCCGTCGAGCGCGGGAAGCCAGGAGTCGATCAGGCTGACGTTGTAGCCGGCGCGGAAGAAGCGCTCGGTGCCCTCGAACAGGCACGGGTGGTGTTCGCCCCACTCCATGCCCGCCCCGGACTTGAAGTTGTCGAGCGTCTGCCCGAGCGCGTGAAAGGTCGCTTCGACGATGTTGTAAGCACCGGGCATGTCGACCGGGCCGTTCGGGTCGGTGAGACACAGCGCCTGTTCGGGGCTCAGTGACCACTCCCCGGATGACGCGTCGAAGTCCACGTATCCCCCGGCGCCCTGATTGCCGAGCCATTCGCGGACATAGCGTTCGTTGGTGCCGGTGCGCTGCGCCAGTTCGCCGGGCGTCAGCGGGCCCTTCGCCAGTTCGCGGTACAACCCGAGGCGGTCGCCGACGAGGATCAGCGTCGCACTCATCGCGGCCCCGAGATCACCGACGGCCTTGCCAAGGAATTCGTTGAGCTTGTTTTCGTCGACAGCCATGGCCCCATCGTGAGCGCGACGGCGGCCAGTTATCGCGGTTTGGCCATCTAGCCCTCAGCGAGGGCGGCCAAGCATTCAACCCGAACCGTTGACACTCCGAAATCGACATGTCACAGTAGGACTATCGAAACTAGGCAGCGTCAAGATCGGAGCCCGACATGACCACTCTTGCTCAGCAGCCAACCGCCGTCCGCGCCGGTGACCGCGACCGGGAGACCACCGCCAACTACCTAGGGCAGGCCCTTGCTCAGGGCTACCTCGACATGGCCGAATACGAACGCCGCGTGCAGACTGCCTTCGCCGCGCAGACCAACGCGGAACTGCGCCAACTCTTGGCTGACCTGCCCGTGGGATATCTGCGCCGTAGCGACCCGCGCAGGCGCGCCGCTCGCCAACGGGCGGCGCGGATGTCGGTGCGCCTGCACCTCGCCGCCTACCTCCTGATGGTCGTCATCGTGCTCACGGTGTGGCTGGCCGTCGCTCTGTCGGCGGGTGCCTGGTACTTCTGGCCGGTCTGGCCCATCCTCGGCGCGGGCATCGGTGTGCTTGGTCACGCCATCCCGGTGCGCATGGCCACGCGGCGGTAGCCCGAGCACCCGACCCGTAAACTGGCCTGAGACAAAGCCAGCCAAATACTCAGACGGCTGACACCCCGCTCGATACGGAGTGCCATGCTCGCCATCCTCGTTGCGCACGCGGTCGCCGCCGTGGTCGCGCCGGTGCTCGTGCACCGTTGGGGACGGCAAGCGTTCTATCCGCTGGCACTCGTACCGCTCGGCTCATTGGTGTGGGTGATCCAGAACTGGCCGGGACGTGGCGACCATCGCGTCGACGTCGACTGGGTGCCCGAGCTGTCGATGAACATCACACTTCGGTTCGACGCGCTCGCCGCGATCATGAGCGTGCTGGTGCTCGGCATCGGCGCTCTGGTGCTGTTGTACTGCGCCGAGTACTTCCACCACCACGACGGCCACACCGAGAAGCGCCTGCCCAGCTTCGCCGCCGAGCTCGTCGCCTTCTCCGGCGCCATGTTCGGCCTGGTGGTGAGCGACAACATGCTGCTGCTCTACCTGTTCTGGGAACTGACCACGGTGTTGTCGTTCCTGCTGGTCGGCCACTACGCCGAACGCGCCACCAGCCGGCGGGCGGCCACCCAGGCACTGCTGGTCACGACCGCGGGCGGGCTGGCGATGTTGGTCGGCATCGTCATCCTCGGCACGACGTCCGGCACCTACCTGTTGTCCGAGCTGATCGCCGACCCGCCGTCGGGCCAGCTCGTGTCGGTCGCCGTCGTGCTGGTGTTGGTCGGCGCGCTGTCCAAGTCGGCAATCGTGCCCATGCACTTCTGGCTGCCGGGCGCGATGGCCGCACCGACGCCGGTCAGCGCCTATCTGCACGCGGCGGCCATGGTGAAGGCGGGCGTCTACCTGGTGGCCCGGATGACACCCGGGTTCGCCGACTCTCCCCCGTGGCGCCCGATCGTGGTGACCCTCGGCCTGCTGACGATGCTGCTCGCCGGTTGGCGAGCCGTACGCGAATACGACCTCAAGCTGATCCTGGCGTTCGGCACCGTCAGCCAACTCGGTCTGATCACGCTCATGGTCGGCACCGGTGGCGGCGATCTGATGCTGGCGGGCCTGGCGATGTTGTGCGCGCACGCCATGTTCAAGGCCGCACTGTTCATGGTCGTCGGCATCATCGACCACGCCACCGGCACCCGCGACATCCGCCGGCTCGCGTGGTTGGGCCGACGGCACCGGCCGCTGTTCGTCGTCGCCGCTGCCGCGACCGCCAGCATGGCCGCGCTGCCGCCGTTCCTCGGGTTCGTCGCGAAGGAAGCGGACTTCGAGACACTCGCGCACAGTGCGTCGCTCGGTGCGGCCGCGCCGTTCGTGCTCGGCGGCGTGGTGTTCGGTTCGGTCTTCACCACCATCTACAGCCTGCGCTTCCTATACGGCGCGTTCGCGCGCAAGGGACGGTCCACGCCGAGTCAGCGGGTGGCCGAAATGCACAGGCCGCCAGCCTCTTTCCTGGTCGCCCCCGGCATCCTGGCGACCGCTGGCCTGCTGTTCGGTGTCTGGCCGACCGGCCTCGACCAGGTGCTCGACGGCTACGCCGACACCGTGCCGGGCGGCGCGGGCTATCACCTGGCGCTGTGGCACGGCGTGACTGCGCCGCTGGCGCTGTCGGCTCTGGTGCTCGCCGTGGGCATCGCGGCGTTCTTCGCACGCACCCGGCTGCGCCGCGTCCGGGTGGGCTACCTGCCGCTCGGCAATGCCGACCGCATCTACGACGCAGTGATCCGCGGCGCCGACGTCTTCGCGGTGCGGCTGACCTCTCTGACGCAGCGCGGCTCGATTCCGGCAACGCAGTCGGCGATCCTGTCGATGCTCGTCCTGCTGCCCATCGCGATGTTGGTGCTGGGCGCCCGCGATCGGCCGCAGCTCCAGCTGTGGGACTCACCGCTGCTGGTAGTGGTCGGACTGATCATCCTTGCCGCCGCGCTCAGCGCAACCGTCCTGCGCAACCGGCTGGCCGCAGTGCTGTTGGTCGGCGTCACCGGCTACGGCTGCGGCGCCATCTTCGTGTTCCACGGCGCACCCGATCTGGCCCTCACCCAATTCCTGGTCGAGACACTGACATTGGTGGTGTTCGTGTTGGTGCTCCGCACGCTGCCCGCCGAAGCGGACGCCGTCAAGATGCGACAGCACCGGCTGCCGCGGGCGTTGCTGGCCCTTGCGGTCGGCGGCAGTGTCACGGCACTCGCGGTGTTCGCGATGTCCGCGCGCACCACGACGCCCATCGCCGACCTGCTGCCCGACGCGGCCTACTACAGGGGGCACGGGTCGAACACGGTCAACGTGCTGCTCGTCGACATCCGCGCGTGGGACACCATGGGAGAGATCTCGGTGTTACTGGTGGCTGCGACGGGTGTGGCCTCGATGGTCTTCCGGCACAGGCGGTTTGGCACCGCCCCGCGCGTCAGCGATGCCGGGCAGCCCGATATCGGCCGGATCCCGGTGCTCCCGACCAGTCCTGCCGTCGGCGAGATCACGTGGCTGCGCGGCAGCGAACTACGTGATCCGCGGTACCGGTCGCTGGTGCTCGAGGTCGCCACCCGGATCATCTTCCCGCTCATCATGGTGCTGTCGGCGTACTTCTTCTTCGCGGGTCACAACACTCCCGGCGGCGGCTTCGCCGGCGGCCTGACCGCCGGGCTCGCCCTGGTCTTGCGCTACCTGGCAGGCGGCCGCTACGAACTCGGCGAGGCGCTGCCCCTGGACGCGGGCAAGGTGCTGGGCGCGGGCCTGGCGCTGTCGGCGGGAACCGCCGTCACGTCACTGCTGGTCGGCGCCCCCGTGCTGTCGTCGGCGCTGATCCAGTTCGACGTCCCGGTGCTCGGCTCGGTCAAGTTCGTCACCGCACTGTTCTTCGACCTCGGCGTCTACCTGATCGTGGTGGGCCTGGTGCTCGACGTGCTACGTAGCCTCGGAGCGCGCGTCGACGTCGAGATGGCGCGGCTGCACCGGGTGGCCCCATGACGGCCAACCTGGTTCCGCTGCTCCTCATCGGCGGCCTCACCAGCACGGGCGTCTACCTGCTGCTGGAACGCAACCTGACGCGAATGCTGTTGGGGCTGTTGCTCATCGGCAACGCCGTCAACCTGCTGATCCTCACGGTCAGCGGGCCGTCGGGCAACCCGCCCGTGCGCGGCCGGATCAGCGACGGCAAGACCACCACCGCCGATCCGTTGGCCCAGGGCATGATCCTCACCGCGATCGTCATCACCATGGGCATCGCGGCGTTCGTGCTGGCCTTGACCTACCGGTCCTACCGACTGTCGCGCGCCGAGGAGATCGCCAACGACGCCGAGGACGCCAGGGTCGCACAACTGTCGGCGCTTGAGGCCGACCTACTCGAAGAGGACGTTCCGAAGGCCGACCGCGCAAAGGACACCGACGAACCCGACGAACTCGACGCGCTGCCCGGCCACGAGGGGTCCCGATGACGGCCGCGGCGGTGCTCACCCCGCTGACCGTGCTGATCCCGACGCTCGCGGCGGCGGCGACGTTGTTCGCCGGCCGCAGGCCGCGGTTGCAGCGCGTCATCACGCTCGTCGCACTGACGTCCGTGGTCGGGGTATGCGCGGCGCTGCTGCACTTCGCCGACCGCGACGGCACCATCGCGGTGCACGTCGGCGGATGGGGGCAGACCGTGCCCGGCATGGGTCCGCTCGGCATCACCCTGGTGGTGGATCGGCTGTCGGCACTGATGCTGATCGTGTCGTCGATCGTGCTGTTGGCGGTGGTGTTCTACGCCATCGGACAGGGCATCCGGGACGGCGACGAACGCCAGCCCGTTTCGATCTTCCTGCCCACCTACCTGGTGTTGTCGGCGGGCGTGTGCACGGCGTTCCTGGCCGGCGACTTGTTCAACCTGTTCGTCGGCTTCGAAGTGCTGCTGGCCGCGAGCTTCGTGCTGCTGACCATCGGCGCCAGCACCGAACGGGTACGCGCGGGGATCGCCTACGTCATGGTGTCGATGGTCTCGTCGCTGATCTTCCTGATCGGCATCGCGTTGATCTACGCGGCGACCGGCACCCTCAACATGGCGGAGTTGTCGGTTCGGCTCGCCGACATCCCCGCAGGAACCCGCGGTGCGCTGTTCGCCGTGCTGATGGTCGCGTTCGGCATCAAGGCTGCGGTGTTCCCGCTGTCGACGTGGCTACCGGACTCCTACCCCACGGCGCCCGCACCGGTCACTGCGGTGTTCGCCGGCCTGCTGACCAAAGTCGGTGTGTACGCGATCATCCGGGCACATTCGCTGCTGTTCCCCGGCGGCGCCATGGACCGCATCCTGCTCGTCGCGGCGCTGCTGACGATGATCGTCGGCATTCTGGGCGCCATGGCGCAGAACGACATCAAGCGGCTGCTGTCCTTCACCCTGGTCAGCCACATCGGCTACATGGTGTTCGGCATTTCGCTGTCCAGCGCGCTCGGCATGGCGGGTGCCATCTACTACGTGGCACACCACATCGTGGTGCAGACCACGCTGTTCCTGGTGGTCGGGCTGATCGAACGCCAGGCAGGCGCGTCGACCCTGCAGCGGCTCGGCGGGCTGGCCGCCGCCAGCCCGGTGCTGGCGCTGGTCTTCTTCGTGCCCGCACTGAACCTCGGTGGCATACCGCCGTTCTCGGGGTTCATCGGCAAGGTGGCGCTGTTGGAGGCGGGCACTCGGGACGGCTCGGTGCTGGCCTGGCTTCTGGTCGGGGGCAGCGTCGCGACGAGTCTGCTGACCCTGTACGTGATGGCGAGGGTATGGACGAAGGCGTTCTGGCGGCCGCGATCCGACGCGCCGGAGGGTGCGCTTTCGGCCGCGACGCCGTCGGCGTTGCTCGACGATTCGGAGGACGACGTCACCTATTCGGAGCGCGACGACGTGGGCCGGATGCCGATCGGCATGGTGTTGCCGACGGGCGCGCTGATCGCCGTGGGCCTCACCCTGACCGTGTTGGCAGGCCCGATCTTCGGGTACGCCGAGCGCGCGGCCGACGAAGTCCTCGACAGGGGCCAGTACATCTCGGCCGTGTTGGGGGGTGACCAGCACCGATGAGGCGGACCCTGCTGCGCGTGTGGGTGCTGTGCTGGCTCACGATGGTCTGGATGTTCTTGTGGGGCACCGTTTCCGCGGCGAACGCAGTGACCGGACTCGCCATCGCACTGGTGATCACGCTGCTTCTGCCGCTGCCCGCGGTCCCCGTCGAGGGCCGCCTGCACGTGCTGTCGCTGCTCCGGCTCGTCGTTCAGGTGGCGTGGTATCTGGTGCTGTCTTCAGCACAATTGGCGTGGCTGGCGGTCAAACCTGGACCACCACCGCGCACCGCAGTGTTGCGTGCTCACCTCGCGATCAAGTCGGATCTGGTGCTGGCGTTGGCGGTCAGCGTCATCACCCTCATCCCGGGTTCGATCGTGCTCGAGATCGACCAGACCCGCAGGATGATCTACGTCCACGTCATCGACGTGGGATCTGAGCGCGCGGTGGCGCGGTTCTACCACCAGGTCGCGGTGCTCGAGCGCCTGCTGATCGCGTCGTTCGAGCGAGGCGCGGATTGGCGGCCGTCGCCGGAGAGGGAGGAGGCCGCACCGTGAATACCGTTTGGGTCATCGCCGCCGTACTGCTCTCCGCTGCCGCCGCGATCACGATGTTCCGGCTCCTCGCGGGCCCCGGCACGCTCGACAGGTTGGTCGCGCTCGACACCTTCGTAGCCGTGACGATGTGCGCGATCGGCACTTGGGCCGCCTACAGCCTGGACACCACGGTGACCTACAGCCTCACCGCGCTGGCGCTGATCAGCTTCGTCGGTTCGGTCAGCGTGGCCCGCTTCCGGGTGCGCGACACCGACCGCGACGACGGGACACCCCAGTGACCGCCGCCGGCGTCCTCGACGTCCTGGCCGCCGTGCTGGTGCTCTCCGGATCGATACTGGCCCTCACCGCGGCCATCGGCGTGGTGCGGTTTCCCGACACGCTGTCGCGGATGCATGCCGCCACCAAGCCGCAGGTGCTCGGCCTGCTGCTGGTGCTCGTCGGCGCGGCGATCCGGCTGCGTGGTCACGCCGACGTGGGCATGCTCATCCTCGCCGGCCTGTTCACCGTCATCACCGCGCCCGTCGTGGCCAACCGGGTTGGCCAACTCGCATACCGGGAACAGAGTTTCCGTGACGACCTGCTGACCCGCGACGAGATGGCCGAGTATGACGAGAACTGACGACGACACCTGGGACATCACCGAGAGCGTCGGTGCCACCGCTCTGGGCGTGGCAATGGCGCGGGCGGCTGAAACCCGAGATGACTGCTGCCGCTTGTTCGACGACCCGTACGCGCAGTGGTTCGTCGACGCGGCGATCGAGCGCGGGTGGCAACCACCGATCCCCGACACGGACGTCTCGAAGCTGCCTGCGCGGATGCGCATGGTCTGGGCCTACGCGGCCGCGCGGACGAAGCACTTCGACGACTACTTCATCGCCGCGGGTGCCGCGGGGCTCGTCCAGGTGGTCATCCTCGCCGCCGGCCTGGACGCCCGCGCCTGGCGCCTGCCGTGGGTGACCGACACCGTGGTGTACGAGATCGACCAGCCGAAGGTGCTCCAGTTCAAGGCCGAGACGTTGCGGGCGCACGATGCGCAGCCGGCGGCACGCGTCGTCGAAGTCCCAATCGACCTGCGCGAGGACTGGCCAACGGCATTGCGGGACAACGGTTTCGATCCGTCGCAGCCGACGGCGTGGTTGGCCGAGGGACTGCTGCCCTATCTCCCGGCGGACGGCCAGGACCTGCTGTTCGAGCGCGTGCAGCAGCTCAGTGCGGTCGACAGCCGAATCGCGGTGGAAGCGTTCGGCCCCGGCTACTTCGACGAGGACTACCAACAACAGATCCGTGCCGCGGTGCGGGAGATGCGCGAGGAGGCCGCCCAAGCCGGCCACGACATCCCCGACGCTACCGAGCTGTTCTTCGCCGAACCGCGCGCCGACGTCGCCGACTGGTTGCGCGACCGCGGCTGGGAGGTCACCAACCTTCCGGCGGCCGAGGTAGTTGTCCGGCACAAGCGTGAGCTGGCGGACGACATGCAGGACCGTCGCAGCGTGTTCGTCGAGGGCCGCAGGCTCGCCGGCCCCTAGTCATGCCTTGGCAGCGGTTTCGAGGATCCAGTCCTCGAACCGGATGTCGAACAGCGTCGCTCCGTCACCGGGAACCAGCGTGCGCTCATCGATGGCGACGCCCGCGTACCGTGCGGCTGGGTCGGCAACGACCCGGCGGGCGTCGCCGCGGGCGGTCAGCGCCGTCCTGATGAGGTCGGGGAGGCGGAACTGCTCCGGCCCACCCACTTCCATGATCCCGTTCACCGGGGCATTCACCGCGGCAATGGCGACCGCCTCGGCGACGTCCGCCGCCGCCATCGGCTGAATGAGCTTGGACGGCAGCCGCACCGTGTCGCCTTCGGTGGCTGAATCGGCAATGACCTTGAGGAACTCGAAGAACTGCGTCGCGTGCACGATCGAGTAGGGAATCGGTCCTGCGCTGACGAGCTCCTCCTGTGCCAGCTTCGCCCGGGAGTAGCCGCTCTCCCGAGCCAGCCGCTCGGTGCCGACGACCGACAACGCAACATGGTGCGCCACACCGGCTTCGGCTCCGGCCGCCAGGAGATTTTTGGTCGACGTGACGAAGAACTCCGTCGCCGCGTCCTCCTCGATCGACGGCGAGTTCGACACGTCGACGACCGCCTGTGCCCCGGCCAGGACGTCGGGCAGCCCCTTCCCCGTCACAGTGTTCACACCGGTCGAGGGAGAAGCGGCGACGGCGTCGTGCCCGTGTTCGGTCAAGCCGCGCACCAACTTTGATCCGACGAGGCCGGTTCCCCCGATGACGACGATTCTCATGACGAGCCTTTCTTGGTGTGGCAGCTTCCCGCCCGCCAGAACGGACACGCTGCCGTGGATTCATCCCGGTCGCGGAGATTGGTGACCGTCGGCCGCGCCCAGCAATGCCCTTGCCGTCGGCGTGAGCGGACTCACTCGGACCCAACCGGTATGGTCAACACCCATGTCGTTCCAGCTTCGGGGGGAACGTCTCCGCGGTCGCGCGAACGAGTGCGAGACGCTTCGGGGCCTGATCTCGACCGTCCGATCCGGTCGTTGCCAGGTGCTGGTGCTGCGCGGTGAGGCGGGTGTCGGCAAGACCGCATTGCTCGGATACGCATCGGCGGTGGCGACGGGATTCAGCTCCATTCAGGTGACTGGCGTTCAGTCCGACATGGAACTCGCATTCGCCGGCCTGCAGCAGCTGTGCGCGCCGCTCATGGATCACGAAGACGAATTGCCCGAGCCGCAGCGCGAAGCGTTGGCGGTTGCCTTCGGCCGCGGAATCGGCCCTACCCCGGACCGCTTCCTGGTCGGCCTCGCGGTGCTGAGCCTGCTGGCCGCCGCCGCCAACGATGAGCCCTTGCTGTGCGTCATCGACGACGCACAGTGGCTGGACCAGGTGTCCGTGCAGACGCTGGCCTTCGTGGCACGGCGTCTGATGGCCGAACCCGTTGCCCTCGTGTTCGGGGTGCGCGACGACGGCGACAGCGAGGTGCTGGCCGGCCTGCCGGAATTGCGGATCGGCGGCTTGTCCGACGGCGATGCCCGGGGGCTGCTGGAGTCGGTGATGGTCGGCGGGATCGACCCGCGGGTGCGCGACCGCATCGTGGCGGAGACGCGTGGCAATCCACTTGCGCTCCTCGAAGTTCCACGCAACGTCTCCGCGGCCGAGTTGGCCGGCGGGTTCTGGAATGCGGGTGGGCGATCATCGGCGGGAGAGATCGAAGAGGGCTTCGTGCGCCGCATTCGGTCGTTGCCGGAGCCGACGCAACGGTTGCTGCTCGTCGCGGCGGCCGAGCCGGTTGGCGACGCCGCATTGTTCCTGCGAACCGCGGCGCAACTGGGCATCCCCATCGACGCACTGGGGCCGGCCGAGGCCGCAGGAGTGCTCGAGTTCGGACCCCGCATGCGCTTCCACCATCCGCTCATGCGCTCGGCCGCGTACCGCGCGGCCGACCTGACCGAACGCAGGGCGATACACCGGGCGCTGGCCGACGCCATCGATCCGCAGTCCGACCCCGACCGTCGCGCCTGGCATGCCGCCAGTGCCGCGGCGGGTCCCGACGATGCGGTGGCCGCCGAGCTGGAAGCTTCAGCCGACCGAGCCCAGAGCAGGGGCGGAATCGCTGCGGCGGCGGCGTTCTTGGAGCGCGCGACCGTATTGACGTCGGATCCAGCACTCCGCGGCGTTCGGGCGATCGCGGCCGCAAAGGCCAAACGGGACGCAGCCGCTCCCGCGGCGGCCTACGAACTCCTCGCCATGGCCGAACTCGCACCGCTGTCCGAGCTCCAGCGGACTCAGGTAGTTCGGTTGCGCGCCCAGATGGAGTTCGCCCGTAGCCGGGCAGGCGGCCGCGGCGCGCGCCAGCTGAGCGAAACGGCTCCCGCTCTCCTCGCTGCCGCCAAGCTTCTCGAAGACCTCGACGACTACGCCTCTCGCGAGACGTATCTCGAGGCGCTCGCGGTGATCATCTACGCCGGTCGGCTCGGACCACCCGGCAGCCTGGAGGCTGCCGCCGAGGCGGCGCGCGCCGCGATGAGCCGTGCACCCGTGCTGCCGCGTGCGGTCGACATGCTCTTGAAGGGCATCGCCGAACGGATCACGGGCGGTTTCAGCGCGGGGGCCGGTCCGCTGCGCGTCGCCTTGGACCTGATGTGCGAGCTTGCGCAGTCGAACGACGGCCAGGTGCGGCGGTGGACGGAGTTGCCGGCCTTCCCGGTCTTGCAGGAACCATCCGCACACGAGTTGTGGGATGAATCGATCACACTGCGACTCTCCACCGCCGCGGTGCGGCAGACGCGTGAAGCCGGCGCGCTGGCCGGCCTTCCCCGAGCGCTCGTCTACCGGGCCGGCGTCCACATCTGGGCAGGCGAATTCGCCATGGCAGCAACACTCATCGAAGAGGCGAACTCGATCACCGCGGCCACGGACCCCGTCGCGCCGGTGCGATACCACTCCGTGTTGCTCGCCGCGTGGCGCGGAAATCCGTCCGACGCGGTTGCGGCGATCGAGGCGGCCGCCGCCGACGGAATCGCCAAAGGCGAGGGCCGGCTGCTCGGCCTGACCGGATACGCCGGCGCGATCCTGTACAACGGCCTCGCCCGATACGAGGAGGCATTCGCGTCGGCTTCCGACGCTTGCCGATACGAGGACCTCGGCTTCTACGGCCGGTGCCTCCTCGAACTGGTCGAAGCGGCGGCACACACGGGTGACCGGGAAGCCGCCACGCGGGCCGTCGCGCAGCTGCACGAAAGTGCGGGCGCCAGCGGAACCGATTGGGGGCTGGGTGCTTTGGCGAATGCGCAAGCGCTCCTCGCCGATGACGACCACGCGGAGCAGCTGTTCACCGAAGCCGTCGAACGCCTTGAGCGCACCCGCGTCGTCGTTCACCTCGCGCGGGCCAAGTTGTGTTACGGCGAATGGCTGCGCCGGGTGAACCGGCGGACCGATGCCCGCAGACAGCTCAGCGAGGCCTATGAGATGTTCACCCGGATGGGTGCCGACGCCTTCGCTGAACGGGCCCGCCGGGAGCTGGTGGCCACCGGCGAGAAGGTCCGAAAGCAGTCGGCAGGCACGGGTGACGAGCTGACCGCACAAGAGGCGCAGATCGCCAGGCTCGCCGGCGATGGGCTGACCAATCAGGAGATCGGTGCGCAGCTGTTCATCAGCACCCACACCGTCGAGTGGCACCTGCGGAAGGTCTTCGTCAAGCTCGGCATCACCTCGCGTAGGCAGCTGCGCACCGTGTCGTGGGCGAGCTAACCGACGAGACGGTGACGTTCGTCAACTGATTTCCCGGACCTGCGCGCCACTCGTTACCATTCATGATCGGACCAGCCCAGTCAGATGGGGCGAATCAGCAAGGTCCTTCTGATCAGACGCGGTGGTGGTTATGTCGGGGCCGGAGCGGGGGCAACGTCTTCGCGGTCGGCAGAGCGAATGCGAGACGCTTCGCAGCCTGATGTCGAGCGTTCGATCCTCCGGCAGCCAGGTGTTGGTGCTGCGCGGCGAGGCCGGTGTCGGCAAGACCGCATTACTCGAATACACATCGGAACTGGCGATCGGATTCCGCGAGGTGCAGGTCGCCGGCGTCCAGTCCGACATGGAGCTCGCATTCGCCGGGCTGCAGCAGCTGTGCGCGCCGCTGCTGGATCACCTCGACGAGCTGCCCGAACCACAGCGCGAAGCTCTGAACGTGGCCTTCGGCCGCGGCGTCGGGGCCACCCCGGACCGCTTCCTGGTCGGTTTGGCGGTGCTGAGCCTGATGGCCGCCGCCGCGAACGACCAACCCCTGCTGTGCGTCATCGACGACGCACAGTGGCTCGACCAGGTGTCCGTGCAGACGCTGGGCTTCGTCGCGCGCCGCCTGATGGCCGACCCGGTCGCCTTGGTCTTTGCCGTGCGCACGACCAGTGGCGAACAGGTCTTGGCCGGCCTTCCCGAACTGGTGCTCAGTGGCCTTTCGGACGACGACGCTCGAGAACTGCTGGACTCCGTGGTCCTCGGCCGCCTCGACCCACGGGTTCGCGACCGCATCGTGGCTGAGACGCGTGGCGTTCCGCTGGCGCTGCTCGAAGTGCCTCGCAACGTGTCCGCGGCCGAGCTTGCCGGCGGGTTCTGGAATGCCGCCGCGCGAGCGTCGGCGGGACAGATCGAGGAAGGGTTCGTGCGCCGCATTCAAGCGCTTCCGGAGCCGACGCGGCGGCTTCTGCTCGTCGCCGCGGCCGAGCCGGTTGGCGACGCCGCATTGTTCCTGCGCGTGGCGGCACACTTGGGCATTGCGGTCGACGCGCTCGCACCCGCGGAAGCCGCAGGGATGATCGAGTTCGGACCCCGCATGCGTTTTCACCACCCGCTGATGCGCTCGGCAGCCTACCGCGCGGCCGACCTGACCGAACGCAGGGCGATCCACCGCGCGCTGGCCGAGGCCACCAATCCGGAGTCCGACCCCGACCGTCGGGCCTGGCATGCCGCAAGTGCGGCAGCGGGACCCGACGATGCGGTGGCCGCCGAACTGGAAACCTCGGCGGGGCGGGCGCAGACCAGAGGCGGAATCGCCGCGGCGGCAGCGTTTCTCGAGCGCGCGACGGTACTCACGTCCGATCCGATTCTTCGCGGCGCCAGGGCGATCACCGCAGCGCAAGCCAAGTGGGATGCGGCTGCACCTGCGGCGGCGCACGAGCTCCTCGCGATCGCCGAACTCGGGCGCCTTTCGGATCTCCAACGGGCCAAGGTCGCCCGGATGCGGGCCCAGATGGAGTTCGCCCGCAGCCGTGCAGGCGAGCCGGGCGCACCTCTGATCAGCGACGCCGCGGCGCAACTGCTCACTGCCGCCGACGGTCTCGAGAATCTGGATGACGAACTGGCGCGTGAGACCTATCTCGAGGCGCTCACCGCGGCCATGTACGCCGGCCGACTCGGCGAACCCACCGGGCTAACACGGATAGCCCGGGCCGGTCGCGCCGCGGTCGATCGGGTTCCCGAACTGGTGCGACCCGTGGACTTCCTGTTGAGCGGCATGACCAGCCGGATCCTCGACGGTCCTGGCGCCGGCACCGACCACCTCCGCTCCGCACAGGAGCTGTCGAAGGCCCACGTCCAGAACGGCGACGGCAAAGCCCTCCACTGGCCGTTCCCGATCGCACAGGAATGCGCCGCGCACGAGCTGTGGGACGACGCGGTCTTGCAACAAGTCGCCACCGACATGGTTCGGCGTGCACGCGACACCGGTGCACTGGCCGTGCTGCCGAGAGCGCTCGTCCATCGGGCCGGAGTCCACGTGTACGCGGGCGAATTCGCCACTGCCGCAGGGCTCATCGACGAGGCGGACGCCATCACCGCGTCGACGGGCCACACGTCAGTCAAATACCACTCCTTGACGTTGGCGGCGTGGCGGGGCAAGGCTGACGATGCCACCAATCTGATCGAGGCGGCCACCGCGGACGGAATCGCGCGAGGTGAAGGCAGATTGGTCGGTCTGGCCGGCTATACGTCCGCCGTGCTCTTCAACGGCCTCGGCCGGTACGAGGAGGCTTTCGCAGCTGCCCGCGAGTGCTGCCGATACGAGGATCTCGGCTTCCACAGTTGGTGCCTCTTCGAGCTCATCGAAGCCGCGGTACACATCGGCAACCGGAAGGCCGCGGACTCGGCCCTGCCGAGGTTCGAGGAACGGGCGGGCGCGAGCGGGACGGACTGGGGCTTGGGCGAACTGGCGGCCGCGCGAGCACTCCTCGCCACCAACGAGCACGCTGAAGCCTTGTTCACGGAGGCCATCGAGCGTCTCGATCGCGCTCGTGTCGCGCTACAGGTCGCCCGTACTCGGTTGTCTTACGGCGAATGGCTGCGGCGCGTGAATCGTCGAAGGGATGCCCGCGAGCAGCTCAACACCGCCTACGAGATGTACACCCAAATGGGCGCTGCAGGCTTCGCGGAACGGGCCCGCCGCGAGCTGGCCGCGACCGGGGAGAAGGTGCGCAAGCAACCGGTGAGCTCCGGCGGGGAGCTGACGGCCCAGGAGTCGCAGATCGCCCGCTTGGCGGGCGACGGGCTGACCAATCAGGAGATCGGTGCGCAGCTGTTCATCAGCACCCACACCGTCGAGTGGCACCTGCGGAAGGTCTTCGTCAAGCTCGGCATCACCTCACGCAGGCAGCTGCGCACCATTTCCTGGGCGAGCTAGCCGAGGTGCGTACTTCCTAAAGCCGTCACCCCTGACCCCGTAGTGCACTCACTACGGACTAGTGACTACGGGTTTCCAAGGGTCCGCATCGAGTCCCCAACCTCCAGGCTGAATTCATCAGCCATTCCCCACACTGGAGGGTTCACCATGAACGTCGTAACCAGCGGCGATCCGTCCGATTCGGAACTCGCCGCGCGCTTCGCCCGCGAGGCCGAGCCCCTGTTCGACGTGCTCGCGCGTGGAGCCCGGCGCCTCACCCGTAACGACGCCGACGCCGAGGACCTGCTGCAGGACGCCCTGCTGCACGCCTACGCCGGGTTCCGCACCTACCGGGAGGGCACCAACCTCAAGGCGTGGCTCTTCCGGATCCTCTACAACCGGTGGGTCAGCACGCACCGCACCAAGCAACGGCGCCCAGCGGAGGTTTCGGTGGACGACGTCACCGAACGGGACCTGGCCGACAGCGCGGCCCGCGTGCCTGCGGGGCTGCGCTCCGCGGAGTCGGAGGTCCTGGACGCGTTGCCGCACGGCGACATCAAGGAGGCCATGGACAACCTGCCCGAGGGGTTTCGGGAGGCGGTGTACTTCGCCGACGTCCAGGGCTACACCTACGCGGAAACCGCAGCGATGCTCGGCATCCCGCTGGGCACGGTCATGTCGCGGGTCTCCCGTGGCCGCAAACGGCTGCGCATCGCACTGGCGCACGCCGCCCCAACCCGTGGCGGTCTGGCCACGGCCGAACCACGCATCGCTTAGGAGTCTGGAATGGAATTGGCCTACAAGACGGCATTGATCACCGGCGGAACGGCGGGCATCGGGCTGGCGTGTGCGACGCTACTGGCACGCGAAGGTGCCTCGGTCATCATCACCGGCCGGGACGCCGAGCGCGGCAAGGCGGCGGCCGCGGCAATCGACGGCACCGTGCGCTTCGTTCAGACGGACCTGTCGGACATCGACGCAGTGAATTCGCTTGTCCAGCAAGCGGGTAGCGTCGATATCCTGGTCAACAACGCCGCCAGCTTCCCGGCGGCGCTGACGGTGGACCAGGCGGTCGCGTCGTTCGAGAGGACGTTCAACACCAACGTCCGCGGCAGCTACTTCCTGACCGCGGCACTGGTGCCGGGAATGCTCGAGCGCGGTCACGGCAGCATCATCAACGTCACGAGCATGGTCGCGTCGAAGGGCGTCCCGGGCGCCGGTGCGTACAGCGCCTCCAAGGCCGCGGTGGAATCGCTCACCCGCACCTGGGCCGCGGAGTTCGGTGCCCATGGCGTCCGGGTCAACAGTATCGCCCCCGGTCCCACCAAAACCGAAGGCGTCGAGGCGGAATGGGGCGAGACCAACGAGGAGCTCGGCCGCTCTCTGCCGTTGGGGCGAACCGCCAGACCCGAGGAGATCGCGGAGGCCGTGCTGTTTCTCGCCTCGCCCCGTTCGAGTTTCGTCACCGGATCGACGCTGCACGTCGACGGTGGCGGCACGGCGATCTAAATCGACAGCCATCTAAACCACGACCATCTAAAACCACGAAGAAGGGAATGATCGATGCCCACGAAATACGACCCCGAATGGGAAAACGCGATAACGATGGTGCAGGAGGTGCAGCCGCCGTTCATCCCAGAAGCGCCCCATGCCATGACGATCATCGTCGAATTCGCGCCTGGCAGTGCGGGTGCCCCGCCACACAAGCATCCGCACGGTCCTGCCTTCGGTCTGGTGCTGGAGGGCGAAATGCTGTTCGAGCTGGAAGGCCAACCGCCGCGCGTGATCCGCGCCGGGGAAGGGTTCTGGGAGCCGGGCGGTGACGTCATCCACTACTCGGATGCGAACAACCGTGACGACGTCAAGCTCCGTTACACCGTCACGATGCTCTGCGTCCCCGGCAAGCCGATGCTCGTCCTGGTCGACGACGAGGAGCTCGCCGCACGCCAACACCTTCGGGTACCGGCAGGACCGGACGCGTTGACGCCCGTTGGCGGGGAATGAGTTCCGATGTCCAGGATTCTGCTGCAAACGACGATCGCCGAGCATCCCGATGACTGGGACATCAGTCGGTTCTCGCTGCTGACCGCCGAGTTGCGCGCGGCCGGTCACCAGGTGATCGCGCGCAACCTGGTCAACCGGCCCGGCGACGACCCCGTCCTGAGCCATGTCGATCAACTCGGCTACGACCAGCTGTGGCTGCTGGCCGTCGACGTCGGTGACGGTCTCACCGATGCCGAGGCCGAGGCGATCGTCAGATTCCGCGAGAACGGTGGCGGGGTGCTCACCGCGCGCGATCACCAGGACCTGGGCTGCTGCCTGTGCAAGCTTGGATCGGTGGGTCTGGTGAACCAATTCCACGACGCTACGGTCGATCCGAGCACGATGTGCGACGACCAGGACACCCCGACCATCTCGTGGCCGAACTACCACTCCGGCGCCAACGGCGACTACCAACCGGTGCTCGTCGACGGACCGGTGCACGAGCTGCTGCGCACGACGAGGACCGCCAGCGGTCGCATCGAATGGTTCCCCGCGCATCCGCACGAGGGCCTGGTGTCGGCGGACGTGCCCTTCGCATCGGTTGTTGCGCAGGGCCGTAGCGCCACTACCGGCCGTCGCTTCAACCTCGCCGTCGTGCTCGGCGGCGAGTCGACGGTCGAGGGCCGACCGATGGGTCGTGTGGTTGCCGAATCCACGTTCCACCACTTCGCCGACTACAACTGGGATCTCGATCGTGGCGCGCCATCATTCGTCTCGGAGCCGCCCGGCACGCAGATCAAGGCCGATCCGTCGCGGCTGGAGATCTTCAAGGACTACGTCCGCAACGTTGCGGCCTGGCTGCAGCCCGAATCGAGCGTGTCGCACGAGGATGACGACGATCGCACGGCACGACCGGTAGTGAAAGTGCCCACCTAACAGCGACTTTCTAGTCGGCGACAGCGAAAGTCGCTGTGAGGTGGGCAAAAAGTGTGGTTGCCGCGCCGGTGGATGGCGCTGGTGCGATCACGGCTGCCTCGCACCCCTAGTCCGGGCTACCGCCTTCGGCGAGTTGGAACTCGACCATCGCCGCCACCGTCTCGACGGCGTCGCGCAAGGCATCCAGCCGTGCGGCGGCGCTGGGTGCGGCGAGCACCGAATACCGGTCCGCCTGACCCATCGGCACGCGGGATGCCAAGGTGTACAACCGCTTTCCCGCATCGTCGCCCGGTTCCGCCTCGCCGATCAGTTCCTGACGGGGTGGCAGCTGCGCACTCTTCGACGCCGCGATCCGCTCGAACACCTCCATCAATCGATCCTCGACGACGCCGATGTCCTCCCCCGTGACCGTCGCTCCCTGCTCATCCGGCCACGGCTCGACGGTCGCCTTCGGATACGGATCGTCGTCGAGCCATGACGTCACCCGGATGCGTTCCCGCATCCGGCAATCCAGCCGATAGCGTCCCTCACCGAAGTCCTGGTACTCGACGATGCGGGCCATCGAACCGATGTCGAGCCGGGCATCACCTCCGCCGACCTCGCGGCCCGCGGCAATCAACACGACCCCGAACTCCCGGTCCCCATCCAGGCAGTCCCGGACCAGCGCGCCGTACCGCGGTTCGAAGATGCGCAGCGGGAGTTCCTCACCGGGCAGCCGCACCGACTCCAGTGGGAACATCGGCCGCGTGATCACAGAACGAGCTCACCGACCAGCGCGTCGACGACGGCGCGCAGATCGCCATCGTGCTCCTCGGCGACGCGGCGCTGTCGCTGATACGACGCACCCGAGTGGTACAGCGACGACGCCATGGCCAGTTCGTCGGCACAGCCAAGGGACTTGGCGACGGGGTACAGCCGGTTAAGCAGCTCGTCGAGGTCGTCGGTGACCAGCCGCTCATTGCTGTCGGAGTCGAGGATGATCTCGGCATCCAGGCCGTAACGTGCTGCGCGCCACTTGTTCTCCTGCACGTGCCACGGCGGCATGGTCGGCAACTGCTCACCGGCGTCGAGCCTGCGGTCCAGGTCGACGATCAGGCAGTGCGTGAGCGCGACGAGCGCCCCGAGTTCCTCGATGTTGGACACGCCGTCGAAGACGCGTACCTCGATCGTGCCGAGATGCGGGGACGGCCTGATGTCCCAACGGATCTCGTTCATGTGATCGATGATGCCGGTCTTCTTCTGATCGTGGACGAAGCGCTCGAAGTGCGACCAGCGTTGGAAGTGGAACGGCAGACCGGCGGTGGGCAGCTGCTGGAACATCATGGCGCGGTTGCTGGCGTATCCGGTGTCCGCGCCGTCCCAGTACGGTGACGACGCCGACAGCGCCAGCAGGTGCGGGTACTGGTTGAGCAGCGAGGTGATGATGGGCATCACCTTGTTCGCCGAGGAGATGCCGACGTGGACGTGCACGCCCCAGATCAGCATCTGCCTGCCCCACCACTGAGTTCGCTTGATCAGTTCGGCGTAGCGCGGCGCATCGGTCAACTCGGCCGCCGACCACTTCGCGAACGGGTGGGTGCCCGCGCAGAACAACTCCATGCCGCGTTCGCGCACGATGGGCCGGACGATGCCCAGCGTGCCGCGCAGATCGGCCATCGCCTCGCCGGCGTTGTCGCAGATGCCGGTGACCACTTCGACAGTGTTGCGCAGCAATTCCTTGTGCACGTGCGGAGTTTCGCCTATCTCGGCGATGACGGCCGCGGCCTCGTTGCTCAGATCACGGGTGTCACGGTCGACGAGAGCGAACTCCCACTCGACGCCGACCGTCGGCCGCGGTGATCGGTTGAAGGCGATGTGGTCCGGCCGCTGCCCGGCCCGTGCCCTACGGGCCGGATATGACACCGCACGCGACCCGCTTGCCGGCGTCGCCGGTCGACATGGTGGTCTCGTCCGGCGGCGGGGTGCCGTTGATCTGCTGGTAGCGCTCCGGCGGGATGTTGGCGAAGTTGTCGGCCTTCTCGTGGATGATGATGGCCGTCTTGGCGCCACCGAGAAGGTCCTCGGCGGTGAACGCGTCGGTGGTGGTCACCAGCATCGCGGAGCCGTCCGCACGCACCTGCAGCGAAGTCAGGTCACCGCTCGCCGGGTGCGCGGTGTGTCCGGCGACCTGGAAGTGGCCACCCGCAGAGTTGAAGTCGCCGGGGGCGCCACCCGTCGGCGCCACCGAGTTGGCCTCGCACTTGCCTGCCGAATGGACGTGCAGGCCGTGGAAGCCTGGGGTCAGCTGCCCGGGCGAGGTGGTCTTGACGGTGATCGTGGCGTAGCCGCCGGTGAATTCGAAGTCGGCGGTGGCGACGGTGGTGCCGTCGGGCGACTTGAGGTCGGCGGTGAGCTTCTCGCCGGCGGGCGCAGCCTCGGAATGCCCTTGGCCTTCACCGGGCGTGCCCGACGGCGCCGGGGAGCCCGTCCATACGGGCGGCGGGGTACCGGTCTCCGTGGCGACGGGCTCGTTGGGGCTGCACGCAACGGCGACCGGGACGACGAGCGCCACAGCGGCGAGTAGACGAAGCGGGGCTGAGATCGGCATGCCGGAGAGCCTAGCCGGTGACTGCCACGATCACGCCTGGCGGTTGCTCTGCGAGCTCCGGCGTCCGCGGCTGCACGGGAGCGTCGAGGAGCTTGCCCACTTCGTCGGCTGCTTCCCGTTCACCCGGGGTGTCGCCGAAGTACACCGTCGTCGCGGTCACGCCCTCCAAGGTGAGGTTTCCGGTTTCGGTGACGTTCCATTGGGCGTCGCGCAGTCGGGTCGCGGTGCTCTCGGCGGCTCCGGCCACTTCCGAGATGTTGAAGACACGCACGTCGGCCTTGGCGGGTTCGGGTTTCTCGGACGCAGAAGCGGTGGTGGTCGAGGTCGCGGTGATCGTCGCCGCCGAGGACGAGCTGTCGTCGGCGTCGTCGCCGGACCCCAAGGCCTGGAATCCCACCAAGAGGAAGACCACCCCGAGAAAGAGCAGCACCATGACGATGGCGCGCAATGGCAACCCGGAGGATTCTCGCTGATTCATCTAACCCACTGTATCCAGACGCGATCGTGGGGCGACGAGGTCAGGTGACCTCGAACCCCAGCCTGCGCGCGGCGCGCGCCTTCTGCCTGGTGGCTCGCACCCGGCGCAGCCGCTTGACCAGCATCGGGTCCACCGCCAAAGCCTCCGGCCGGTCGACCAGCGCATTCAGCACCTGGTAGTACCGCGTCGCCGACATCGAGAACAGCTCCTTGATGGCGTCCTCCTTGGAACCCGCGTACTTCCACCACTGCCGCTCGAAGGCAAGGATGTCGTGTTCGCGGCGGGTCAACCCGTCGGCGAGCTCGGAATCGTCCCCGGATCGCTCAGTCCGCGCCATGGCGCCGTCCATTCCGCTCCCTGGGCCCTCTCCGATACTGCAAACACATTCCGGTCGTTCGGGTGACATTCAATCACGGCACCCGGAGTTGAGCCGTGATCGTTGCCCGCGAGTCGGCTGACTTAAGCTTGCCCATCGTGGCCGTCCTACCCATTCGCATCGTGGGAGATCCCGTCCTGCACACAGCGACCAGTCCAGTGCCCGTGAACGACGATGGATCGCTGCCCCCAGATGTGGTCGAGCTCATAAAGGATCTCTACGACACGATGGACGCCGCGTACGGTGTCGGCTTGGCGGCCAACCAGATCGGTGTGTCGAAGCGCGTGTTCGTCTACGACTGTGCCGACGAGCGCGGCCGGTCCAGCCGCAGGCGCGGCGTCGTGGTCAATCCGGTGCTCGAGACCTCCGAGATTCCGGAGACCATGCCCGACCCGGACAACGACGACGAGGGTTGCCTGTCGGTGCCCGGCGAGTCCTTCCCGAGGGGCCGGGCCGACTGGGCGCGCGTCACGGGCCTCGACGCCGATGGCACCCCGATCACCCTCGAGGGCACCGATCTCTTCGCGCGCATGTTGCAACACGAGACGGGCCACCTCGACGGATACCTCTACGTCGACGGGCTGATCGGCAGGCACGCCCGGGCCGCGAAACGCAGCATCAAGTCGCACGGCTGGGGCGTGCCCGGGTTGACGTGGATGCCCGGCGAGGATCCCGATCCGTTCGGGCACTAGTGGACGTCCCGCCGGTCGGCAGCAGGGTCAGCCTGCGCTATCGACTGCCGGCGGGCTCGGTGCCGCCGCTGACCGACGTCGTCGGCCAGCTGGTCGAGACGGGCGCCGTCCTGCGGGTGCGCACCAAACGAGGTGACGTGGTGGACGTCGCGGCCACCGACGTGGTCGCCGTCAAGGCGCTGACCGCCGCGCCTGTGCGCACCGGCGACATCCGCAATCAGGAGTATGCGGCGGCGCTGGCCTGGCCCGGCATCGAGCAGCACTGGGTCGACGGGTGGCTGCTGCGATATGGCCACGGCAGCACCCGACGAGCCAATTCGGCTGTCCCACTGGAGGTTCGAGGCGATCGGAGTGCGCTGCCCGCGATCGTCGACTGGTACGCGGCCCGCGGAGCGCCGCCGCTGCTGGTGGCGCCAGACCGGTTGTTCCGGGTCCCCCCTGGCGTGCCGGTCGACGGTGAGAACGTGGTCATGACAAGGGAGTTGACGTCCGAGGTGCCGAATTCAGCGGCTGCGGCGACGTTCCTGCCGCGCCCCGATGAACGGTGGCTGCGGATCTATGAACGCGACGTGCCCCTCGACGTGTTGACGGCCGTCATCGACGGCGAGGCGGTCTTCGCCAACCGCTCCGACGCGGCGGTGGGGCGCGCGGCCGTCACCTCGGCGCCGGACGGCACGCGGTGGGCCGGGCTGTCGGCGGTGCACGTCGTCGATGCGCACCGCCGCAAGGGGCACGCTCGCGCGTTGTGCGACGCACTGCTGTCGTGGGCCGTCGGGCACGGGGCCACCCGCGCGTACGTGCAGGTGCTCAACGACAACGCTCCTGGCATCGCGTTGTACGAAGGGATGGGCTTCACCCCCCAGCACCACGTTCGGTACGTCGACGCCCGTACGCTCTAGCCCGTGCGGCTGGCCACCTGGAACGTCAACTCGATCCGCGCCCGCGTCGGCCGGGTCACCGACTGGCTCGAGCGCGCCGACGTCGACGTGCTGGCGATGCAGGAGACGAAGTGCTCCGACGACCAGTTCCCCACGATGCCGTTCGCCGCGCTGGGCTACGAGGTGGTGCACTGCGGGTTCAACCAGTGGAACGGCGTGGCGATCGCCTCGCGGGTCGGCATCGACGACGTCGCGGTCGGCTTCGCCGGGCAACCGATGTGGGACGAGGCGTCCGAAGCGCGGGCGCTCGGCGCGACGTGCAACGGCGTGCGGGTGTGGAGCCTGTACATCCCCAACGGCCGCACCGTCGACTCACCCCATTACGTCTACAAGCTGGAATGGCTTGCCGCACTGCGTGAGACGGCCGTCGGATGGCTAGCCGACGAGCCCGATCTGCCCATCGCGCTGGTCGGTGACTGGAACATCGCCCCCACCGACGACGACGTGTGGGACGTCAACGTCTTCCGTCACAGCACGCACGTCACCCCACCAGAACGGGCCGCCTTCCGGGCGATCGAGGAACGGTTCACCGACGTGGTCCGGCCGTTCACCCCCGAACCCGGCACGTTCACCTACTGGGACTACACGCAGCTGCGATTCCCCAAGCGCCAAGGCATGCGGATCGACTTCATCCTGGGCTCACCGGCTCTGGCCGCCCGGGTCACGCACGCCGAGATCGTGCGCGACGAGCGCAAGCCAGGCAAGAAGGGCACTCCGGCACCGAGCGACCATGCTCCGGTGCTGGTCGATCTGGACTGACGCTCGGCCCGTGGCTGACGGCCCCGGTTGTCGGTGCCCGCTGGCATAATCGAACACACGTTCGATGCCGACGAACCACCGTTCTGACCGATCCCCCGCACAGGAGCACGACCCGTGAGAATCCTTGTCGCCACTGGGTTTACCCAGGGCAGCGAGCCGAATGACTACCACTACTGCATCGAGGGCGAACTGGTGTGGGTGCAGGAGCCCTGTGCACGCGGCCGGGACGACCCCGACGGCGCGTGCGGATGCGGCCGCGGTTTCGCCGGCGCCGCCTCACATCGGGCGACCACCACCGCCATGGTCGTCGAGTCGGAGATGACGCGTGAGGACATGATCCTGGCGTTCACGACGAGCCTCGGCGACGGTGGTTGGCCGACTGGGTGGGCTGCGGATGTCGCGGACGAGAACCTGGAACTGGCGGGCCGCCTTCCGGCCGGGACCGTCATCGAACGCAGGCTGGACGCCTTCTGCGTGCGGGCGGCGTCCCTTGGCGGCTAGCTACGGCGCGACTCCGATCGTGATCAGGTCCGTCACCACCTGCGTCCACAGCGGGCGGCGGACGCGGTGCTGGTCCTCGACCGCGAACCCCGCGCCTTCGAACAACGCGCGCATCTCGCGTGGTGAGGGGTTGTGCGCCGGCGCCCACAGGCTGCTGGCAAGCAGCTTGACGGGCAGCAGTCCGCGGGGACTGATCGTCGCGACCGCCACGAGTCCGCCGGGGGCAAGCACGCGGCGGAACTCGCGCAGGGCTGCGGGCTGGTCGAAGAAGTGAAACGCCGACGTGGTCACGACGGCGTCCAGGAAGCCGTCATCGAATGGAAGCCGTTCGGCGGGCCCCTTCTTCCAGTGCACCGACGACGACCGCCGTCGCGCCTGAGCGAGCATGCCGTCGGACATGTCGACGCCGTACACCTCCTCCGGCAGTAATTCGTCGGCTATCCGCGACGCCAGGATGCCCGTGCCACAGGCGATGTCGGCGATGCGACGGGATTGCCGGGAGCGCAACGCAGCGATCACTTCGTCCTGCGCCGGCTGATACACGAAACGCTGAAGGCACCGCTGGTCGTATGCCGGCGCGGCCAGACTCCAGAACCGCGTGATCGAGTCGTTCAGGCCTCTGCGCTGCACGGTGGTCATGCGATCCAGAGTAGGCGTCACCCGAACAGCGGAAGGGCACGCTTTCGGGCCAGGGCGTCCATGCCGCGCTGGATGCTCTGTTGCACCTCGGTGTACTTACGGTCCACGTACTGCTCGTCGTCCGCGCGCTCGGGGTCCGTGTCGATTTCCACCGCGGGCATGAACCGCGTCCTGATCTTGGCGGGCAGCGGCAATTGCGGAAGGGCGGCCGGCGCGATTCCCCACGGCAGAGAGAGCGCCAACGGAAACACCTTGATGCGCAACAACTTGTCCAACTTCAACGCGCGGGACAACCCATCGCCACGGATCAGCACCGGCATCGCGTCGGCGCCTCCGACCGTGGCGATCGGCACGATCGGCACTCCGGCACGGATCGCCATCTTCACGAAGCCCTTCCGGCCTGCGAGGTTGGCGCGGTCCCGCTCGTGCCACGGCCGCAGCGAATCGACCTCCCCACCCGGCCAGAGCGCGACGTCCCTGCCCTCGGCCAGCGCGGTGGCGATCGAGTCGGGCGCGGCAGGCAGCACTCCCATCGCGCGGAAGTAGCGACCGATCACCGGGATGGCCATCAGGGCGTCGTGCGCGGTGCCGTGCAACGGGCGGTCCTGGCCGAATCGGCGCCACCACTGCACCCCGACCGTCCACGCATCCCAGACGAACGGTGCGCCGGAGTGAATGCCGACCAGAAGCACGGGCGGGTCGGGCAGGTTCTCCCAGCCGTCCATCTCCATCCGGAACCAATAGTCGACGAGGGCGTTCCACAAGAACTTCTGACGCTGCATCGTGGCCTCGTCCTGACCGCCGAGGTCCCACTCCCCCGCGCGCTCGGCGACCCAACCGGCGAGGCCATCACCAGCGTCTTCACGTTTCGCGTCCATCGCTGCGCGCGCCTGATCGGCGTGTTCCCGCGCTTGCCTGCGCACATGGTTCGGTCGTGTGTCGGTGGTCGTCATGCCCCCGGGGTACCCCGGCTGTGCCCCACCTCACACAGTGCGTCTCAGGCGTCGTTGTCGGCGCCAACCTCGCTGCCGTACCGGCCGGGGTTGAACAGCGACGCCACTGCGCCGACGAGCATCATCACCGCCGCGGCGAGGAACACCACGACCAGCCCGGAGTGGAATGGTTCGGTGATCAGCTGCGGGAAGAACGTCTTGCCGGTCAGCACTTCGGCGTTGACGCCGGGTTGAGCCAAGGCGCCCGACGGGCCGAGAAGCTCGCCGATCGGGTTGTAGCCGAGGAACGCGGCGAACAGACTGCCGACCGGCGGCAGGTTGGCGACGTCGTGCGCAACGGACGCCGAAACCCCTTGTGCCTGAAGACCACTACTCATCGCCGAGGGCAGCGTGTTGGCCAGGCCGATGATCATCAGCGAGAAGAAGATGCCGATGGACAGCGACGAGCCGGCGTTGAAGAACGTCGCGCGGACACCGGATGCCGCGCCACGCTGGGCGGCGGGCACGCTGGACATGATCGCGGCGGTGTTGGGTGCGGTGAAGATGCCGCCGCCGAGCCCGTTGAGGAACACCAGGACGGCGAAGATCCAGTAGTCGAAGTTCACCGGAATGATCAGCAGCGCAATGAATGACGCGGCCATCAGCAACATCCCGCCGACCGTCAACGGACGCGCACCGAAGCGGTCGGACAGCGAGCCGGCGATCGGAGCGGCCACCAGGAAGCCGACAGTGACGGGAAGCAGATAGATGCCCGCCCACAGCGGCGTGGACTCAAAGCTGTAGCCGTGCAACGGCAACCAGATGCCCTGCAGCCAGATGATCAGCATGAACTGCAGGCCGCCACGTCCCACCGAGGACATCAACCCGGCGAGGTTGCCCATGCCGAACGACGCGGACCGGAACAGCCGGATGTCGACCATCGGCTGTTCCACCCGCAGCTCGACGACGCAGAACGCGACCAGTAGTAGAAGCCCGCCGATGATGGCGCCGAGGACCAACGGGTTGGTCCAGCCCGTCGTCGAGTCGCCGTAGGGCTGGATGCCGTAGGTGATGCCGGTGAGCAGCACCGTCAGGCCGAGCCCGAAGGTCAACGTGCCCGCCCAGTCGAGCCGGCCGGGCGTGCGGACGCCGAGTTCCTTGAGCGACCGGATGCTCCAGATGGTGCCGATGATGCCGATGGGCACGCCGACCCAGAAGATCGCCTTCCAGTGCCACTCGGACAGGAAGCCACCGATCAGCAGGCCGAGGAATGAACCGGCAACGGCCGCAACCATGTTCACGCCGAGCGCCATGCCGCGCTGGTTGGCGGGGAAGGCGTCGGTGAGGATCGCCGACGACGACGCCATCAGCATGGCGCCGCCGATGCCCTGGATGACGCGCCAGCCGATGAGCCAGAGGGCGCCGCCGCCGAGGTGGAACGGGTCGAACGACAGCGCGACCGCGGCGAGCGTAAAGACGATGAACCCGACGTTGTAGATGCGGACCCGACCGAGCATGTCGCCGAGCCGGCCGAACGGCACGACGAGCACGGCGGTGACCACCAGGTAGCCCATCAGCATCCACAGCAGGTAGCTGACGTTGCCCGGCGCCAAAGGGTTCAGGCCGATGCCGCGAAAGATGGCGGGGAGCGAGATGAGCACGATCGAGGCGTTGATGGAGGCCAGCAGGATGCCCAGCGTCGTGTTGGACAGCACGACCCACTTGTAATGCGGGTGGTCGTGGTCCATCCGGGTGCGCCGTGTCGCGGTCACGGCGAGGGCCGCGTCGGGATCGTCGATTACCGGGGGCTTGCCAATCTCAGTCGTCATCGTTTTCCGTCATCGCTTTACGTATCGAAATTCGGCCGCAAACGGCCGTAGTCAAAACACATATGTTAGCTATGCAAAGCAACACATGCCAACCTGGTATTCCCCGACCGGCTTGGGGTACGTTGTGACACGTCCGCGCGGGAGCGCACATCGAGTGCGCTGAGAGGACGGCTGATCGGCCGTCGACCGTATGAACCTGACCGGGTAATGCCGGCGTAGGGAGTGCAGAGATGACTGCTGTTTCCGTTCCATCCATCACCACTGGCCCCATCACGGGCAGCGCGAAGGCCTATCGCGAACTCGCCGACGGCGGGCGCGTGCCGTTCCGCAGGGTCACCCAGACCAACGGCGAGACCCTCGATCTGTACGACACCTCGGGCCCGTACACCGACGCGACCGCCGTCATCGATCTGGAGGCCGGCCTCCCGCCCCGACCAGGCGTCAGGCGTGACCGCGGCACCCAACTGCAGCGGGCCCGAGCCGGCGAGATCACCGCCGAGATGGCGTTCATCGCCGAGCGCGAAGGCGTGCCCGCCGAGCTGGTGCGCGACGAGGTGGCCCGCGGTCGCGCGGTGATCCCCGCCAACCACAACCACCCCGAATGCGAGCCGATGGTGATCGGCAAGGCGTTCGCCGTCAAGGTCAACGCCAATATCGGCAATTCGGCGGTCAGCTCGTCGGTCGCCGAGGAGGTGGACAAGATGGTGTGGGCCACCCGGTGGGGCGCCGACACCATCATGGATCTGTCCACCGGCCGCGACATCCACCTCACCCGCGAGTGGATTCTGCGCAACTCTCCCGTCCCCGTGGGGACCGTGCCGATGTATCAGGCGATGGAGAAGGTCAACGGCGATCCGACGGCTCTGACGTGGGAGGTCTACCGCGACACCGTGATCGAGCAGTGCGAGCAGGGCGTCGACTACATGACCGTGCACGCGGGGGTGCTACTGCGCTACATCCCGCTGACCGTCAACCGGGTCACCGGCATCGTCAGCCGCGGCGGGTCGATCATGGCGGCCTGGTGCCTGGCGCACCACACCGAGTCGTTCCTCTACACCCACTTCGAGGAACTGTGCGAGATCTTGGCGCGCTACGACGTGACGTTCTCCCTGGGCGACGGGCTGCGGCCGGGGTCCATCGCCGACGCCAACGACGAGGCGCAGTTCGCCGAGCTCCGCACGCTTGGCGAGCTGACGAAGATCGCGAAATCCCATGGCGTGCAGGTGATGATCGAGGGGCCGGGCCACGTGCCCATGCACAAGATCGTCGAGAACGTGCGGCTGGAAGAGGAGCTCTGCGAAGAGGCGCCGTTCTACACGCTCGGGCCGCTGGCCACCGACATCGCGCCCGCCTACGACCACATCACGTCGGCGATCGGCGCGGCCATCATCGCGCAGGCCGGCACCGCGATGCTGTGCTACGTGACGCCGAAGGAGCACCTCGGGCTGCCCGACCGCAATGACGTCAAGGTCGGGGTGATCGCCTACAAGATCGCCGCCCACTCCGCCGATTTGGCCAAGGGTCATCCGCACGCGCAGCGCCGCGACAACGCATTGTCCAAGGCGCGCTTCGAGTTCCGCTGGCACGATCAGTTCGCGCTGTCGCTGGATCCCGACACCGCCCGCGAGTATCACGACGAGACTCTGCCGGCCGAGCCTGCCAAGACCGCGCACTTCTGCTCGATGTGCGGTCCCAAGTTCTGCTCGATGCGCATCACGCAGGACATCCGCGACGCCTACTCCGATGAGATCGAGAAGGGCATGGCGGAGAAATCGCAGGAGTTCGCTGAACACGGCAACCGCGTGTATCTACCCTTGACCTCGTGAACTACCTACCCCTGACCCCACCGGGCCAGACACCCCTGCGCGTGATGACGATCGCGGGCAGTGACTCTGGCGGTGGCGCAGGCATTCAGGCAGACCTGCGCACGTTCGCGATGCTGGGCGTGCACGGCTGCGTCGCGGTGGCCGCGGTGACCGTGCAGAACTCGGTCGGGGTCAAGGGCTTTCACGAGATCCCGCTGGACGTCATCACCGGCCAGATCGAAGCGGTGGTCGACGACATCGGCATCCAGGCCGCCAAGACCGGGATGCTGGCGTCGTCGGAGATCATCACCGCCATCGCCGAAACCTGGCGCGGGCTGGAAACGGCCGCGCCGCTCGTGGTCGACCCGGTGTGCGCCTCGATGCACGGCGACCCGCTGTTGCACCCTTCGGCGTTCAATGCCCTTCGGACCGAACTGTTTCCGATTGCCACGCTGGTGACGCCGAACCTCGACGAGGTGCGCCTGATCACCGACATCGAGGTGGTCGACACCGCCACCCAGCGCGATGCCGCGCGCGCCCTGCATGCCCTCGGTCCGCAGTGGGCGCTGGTCAAGGGCGGGCATCTCCGGTCCTCCTCGCACAGCCCGGATCTGCTGTTCGACGGCACCGACTTCTACGAATTCGACGCCGAGCGCATCGACACGGGCCACGACCACGGCGCTGGTGACACACTCGCCGCCGCGACGGCATGCGCTCTGGCGCACGGCTATTCGGTACCCGACGCGGTGGCGTTCGCCAAACAGTGGGTCACCGAATGCCTGCGCGCCGCCTACCCGTTGGGCCACGGCCACGGCCCGGTCTCCGCGCTGTTCCGGTTGCACGATGGATCTTGACGCCATCGCCGGGGTGGCACACCAACCCAAGGGAACGCCCAAGGGTGCGGTGGCGCTGACCCACGGCGCGGGCGGCAACAGGAACTCCCCGCTGCTGATCCGGCTGTGCGACGAGTGGGCGCGGCGCGGATTCCTAGCTGTGCGTTACGACCTGCCGTACCGGCGACGCAGACCGAAGGGGCCACCGTCGGGTTCGGCTGCCGGCGATCGCGCGGGCATCGCGGAGGCGGTGGCACTTCTCCGCACGGTGACCGACGGACCGGTGCTCGCAGGCGGCCACTCCTACGGCGGCCGGATGACGTCGATGGCGGTGGCCGACGAGGAGACCGCCGTCGACGTACTGGCGTTGTCCTCCTATCCACTGCACCCGCCGGGAAAGCCCGAGCGTGCCCGCACCGAGCACCTGCCACGCATCTCGGCGCCGACGGTGTTCACCCACGGCACCGCCGATCCGTTCGGCACCATCGACGAACTGCGCGCGGCCGCTGCGCTGCTCCCCGGCCCCAGCGAGATCGTCGAGATCACCGGCGCGCGCCACGATCTGGGTTCGAAGAAGGTGGACGTACCCGCACTGGCGGTCGACGCGGCGCTGCGCTTGCTGCCGTGACCGACACCTGATCCTGCTATCTTCCGGTGGTGACCTGGCCTTCCGGAGATCCCAACCAGCCCTATCAGCAGCCGTATGGGCAGCCGTATCAGCAGCCGGGTCCCCCACCGCCGCCACCGATGCCCTACCAGCAGGGCCCGTACCCGCCGCAGTACGGCGGTCCCGCCCAGCCGTATCCGGCGCCGAAGAAGTCGCGCAAGGGCTTGATCATTGCCCTGGTGGTCGTCGGCGTCGTGGTTCTCATCGGCATCGCGGGCGTCGTGGCCATCGCCATCTTCGCCAAGGACAACGTCATCGCCACCGATCTGAAGCTCGGCGACTGCATCACCGACGTGCCGACCAGTACCCGGGTGATGACGCTGCCCACCACCGACTGCAACTCCGAACACGGCGGCGAGGTGTACGCGGTGCTCACCATGCCCGACGGCAGCTACCCCGGTGCGTCCGTCATCGACGAGTGGCAGAACAAGTGCCCCGACGAGCTGCAGTCGTTCTCACCGAAGGCCATGGAGGACGAGACGGTTGGCGTGTTCGTGCTGTACCCGACGCAGGAGACGTGGGAGCAGGGCGACCGTGCCGTCACGTGTATCGCGACGCTGGAGCCCAAGCGCACCGGCTCCCTCAAGGGATAGCGGTACCCCTGGTACCGTTCGCCCATGACTTCGGAGCGATTCGACGCGGTCATCGTGGGAGCCGGATTCGCAGGCATCGGCGCGGCCATTCAGCTCAAGCGGCTCGGCATCGATGACTTCGTGATCCTCGACCGCGAGGACGACCTCGGCGGCACCTGGTACGTCAACCACTACCCTGGCCTCGCCGTCGACGTGCCGACCACCACCTACTCCTACTTCTTCGAGCCGAACCCGAACTGGTCGCGACTGTTCACGCCGGGACCGGAGATCAAGCAGTACGCCGACGACGTCGCCGACAAGTACGGCGTGCGCGCGCACATGCGGTTCAACACCGTCGTCGAAAGTGCCCGCTGGGACGAGGAGTCCGACGTCTGGCGGGTCGCGCTGGCCGGCGGTGAGACGCTCGAGACGCGCTATCTGATCACCGCGACGGGCTTCCTGTCCCAGCCGAAGGTGCCCGACATTCCGGGTATCGACAGCTTCGCGGGCAAGATCATCCACACCACGGACTGGGACGACCAGTACCCGATGGAGGGCCGCAGGGTGGCCGTCATCGGTACCGGCGCCACCGCCGTGCAGCTCATCCCCCAGCTCACCAAGAAGGTCGCCGACCTCACGGTGTACCAGCGCACCCCGATCTGGGTGGTGCCCAAGATCGACCTGCGCTTCGGCGAGCGGGCGAAGCGGCTGTTCGCCAGGGTTCCGTTCACGCAGCGGGCGTTGCGTTGGCTGACGGATTCGATCTACGAGGTGATGATCAACACCGCGGTCATCCACCACCGGCACTTCCGCAGGCTCAACATCGCCGCGTCGGATCTCTCCAAGATCCATCGGTTCGCGTCCATCCGCGACAAGGAACTGCGCCGCAGGCTGACCCCGGACTACGACTTCGGTTGCAAGCGGCCCACCTTCTCCAACGGGTACTACCGCGCCTTCACCAAGCCCCACGTACACCTGCAGGACGTCGGCATCGACCACATCGAGGCGGACGGCATCGTGGGCAACGACGGCACCAAGAACGTCATCGACACCCTCGTCCTGGCCACCGGCTTCGACCTGTGGGAGGCCAACTTCCCCGCCATCGAGGTGATCGGGCGCGACGGCCGGAACCTCGGAAAGTGGTGGCGCGAGAGCCGGTTCCAGGCTTACCAGGGCGTGTCGATGCCGTACTTCCCGAATTACCTGAGCCTCGCCAGCCCGTATGCGTTCCTCGGTCTGAACTTCTTCAACACGATGGAATACCAGATGCGGCTGATGGACCGTCTGTTCAGCGAGGTGAAGCGGCGCGGCGCCACCCGGTTCGAGGTCACCGAGGAAGCCAACTCGCGCTACCTGGACCGGATGACGGAACTGCTTGGCGACTCGCTGTTCACGCTGGGCAACTGCGCGAGCGCCCGGTCCTACTACTTCAACCCGGCCGGCGAGCCCACGCTGCTGCGGCCGACGTCGACCGAGACAGCGATCAGGGAAGCCTCCGAGTTCCCGCTGAGCGACTATCTGATCGCCTGATCGGTCACTCATAGCCCGCACGTCCCCGACTTCGGGACGTTTTCCAGCTAACCTGCACCTGTGGCAGATGTGACCAGAGTGATCAGTGGGGCGAGCCCGGTGACCCGTCGCCGCGTGCTGCTCGGTCTCATCGCCTCGGCAACGGTCATCGGAGCGGCTCGGTGCGGCGTCGGGGGCTCGAGCCACGCGGCGCAGCCCGCCGTTGCGCCTCCCCCACCCGCCCCGCCGACGTGGCCCGCACTCGCTCCGCCACCGCCGCCCGCGGCACGGGTGTTGCTTCCTGGCGGTGGCGTACTCAGCTCCCTGCCGGACGGTGGCGACCTGCTGGCCATCACCCTCGACGACGGCGTCGACACCGAAGTGGTGCGGGCCTACGCCCAGTTCGCAAAGGACAGCGGGATCCGGCTCACCATGTTCGTCACCGGCGTCTTCGGCTCGTGGACCGACAATCGCGACCTGCTGTTGCCGCTGGTGGAGTCAGGGCAGATTCAACTCGCCAACCACACCTGGCTGCACCACGACCTGACCAAGATGAGCGGCCGCGAGGTCGCCGACGAACTGCGTCACAACGATCAATTCATCACCGATACCTTCGGCGCCGACGCGACGCCGTACTACCGGCCGCCCTACGGCGCCTACAACGACGTCGTCACGTCCGTCGCGGCCGATCTCGGGTACACCGTTGCGACGCTGTGGGACGGCACGCTCGGCGACGACGCGATCCTGAGCCCGCAGGCCATCATCGAGAATGCCGAAAAGTACTGCATCCCAGGCACAATCGTGATCGGTCATCTGAACCACCCGCCGGTCACCAGCGTGTACCACCAGCTGATCGACGTCATCCACGCCCGCAATCTGCGGACCGTCACCCTGGCCGACGTCTTCATCAAACCCGAGGCGACCCGACTCACGTCGGCTTATCCCACGTAACCCGGGGCCCGTACGATCGGCGCCGTGACGACGCCGGATCAGCCCGCGCTGGAACGCAGACTCGGCACCCTGGACGCCGTCACCATCGGGCTCGGTTCGATGGTTGGCGCCGGCATCTTCGTCGCGCTGGGCCCGGCGGCCGCCGCCGCGGGAACCGGCCTACTCGCTGGCCTGGCCGTCGCGGCGATCATCGCCTACTGCAACGCCACCTCGTCGGCGCGGCTCGCAGCGCTCTATCCCCAGTCCGGCGGCACCTACGTGTACGGGCGGGAACGCCTCGGCGCGTTCTGGGGCTACACCGCGGGCTGGAGCTTCGTGGTCGGCAAGACCGCGTCGTGTGCGGCGATGGCGCTGACGGTCGGGTTCTATGCGTGGCCGCAGTATGCGCACGCCGTCGCGGTCGCCGCCGTGGTGGCGTTGACGGCCGTCAACGTCGTGGGCATCCAGAAGTCGGCGCTGCTCACCCGGGTCATCGTCGCCGTGGTGCTGGCCGTCCTCGCGGCGGTGGTGGTCGTCGTGCTCCGCGGTGGCGACGTGGATGGCTCCCGCTTGGCCTTCGGCGACGACGTCGGCGTTGGCGGCGTTCTGCAGGCGGCGGGGCTGTTGTTCTTCGCCTTCGCCGGTTACGCCAGGATCGCCACGCTCGGCGAGGAGGTCCGCGACCCCGCCCGCACCATCCCGCGCGCCATCCCCATCGCGCTGGGGCTGGCGCTGCTGGTGTACGCGGCGGTCGCCGTCACCGTGCTGGCCGAATTGGGGAGTACGACGCTGGCGTCGGCGACGGCGCCGCTGGCCGACGCCGTTTCCGCCGCAGGGCATCCCGGTTTCGAACCGGTCGTGCGGGTGGGCGCCGCCGTTGCCGCGCTCGGTTCGCTGCTGGCGCTGATCCTCGGCGTGTCCCGAACGACGCTGGCGATGGCGCGGGACCGGTACCTGCCGCATCCACTGGCGGCGGTGCATCCCCGGTTCTCCACGCCGCACCGTGCCGAGATCGCGGTTGGCGTCGTGGTCGCCGTCGTCGCCGCGGTGGTCGACGTGCGGGGCGCGATCGGCTTCTCGTCCTTCGCGGTGCTGCTGTACTACGCCATCGCGAATGCCTCGGCGATGACGTTGCGGGGCAAGGTGATTCCGGTGATCGGCTTGGTCGGATGCGTCGTGCTGGCGTTCTCGCTACCACTGTCGTCGGTGTTGACCGGGGCTGCGGTGGTGGCGATCGGCGCCGTCGCGTATCTCTTTCACCGCCGCGCCAGCTGACGGTTCTAGGCGGCCCCGTCGACCAGAACCGCTGCGGCGCTGGACATGTGCTCGCGCACGGTGGCCGCCGCCTGTGCGGCGTCACCGGACTCGATGGCGTCGACGATGTCGAGGTGCCGCCGGACGTCCATGTTCTTCAACGCCCGATCGACACCGGCGAACATGATGGACATCCGGATGCTGCCCTCCAGCGAACACCAGGAGTGCAGCAGGGTGTCATTGCCCGACAGCCTGCACATGGTGCGGTGGAACCGTAGGTCTGCTTCGATGCGGTCTTCCAGGTTGGAGGCCGCCCAGCGCTCCATGTCGGCGACCGCCGCGCGCAGTTCCGAGACGACGGCGGAACGGTCGTCCCGATTGGCCAACGCGCTTGCGGCCAACGACTCCAGGGCGGCGCGAACGTCGAAGATGTCCGTGATCTCCTTGGCGTCGAGGTGGCGCACGGCGAGCCTGCCACGCGCTCCTGCCGAGATCAGGCCCTCCTGTTGCAGCTGCCGCATCGCCTCGCGCAGAGTTCCGCGGCTGATGTGCAGCGCGTCCGACAGTTCAGTCTCGACGAGGTGAGTGCCCGGCCGCAGCTGCCCTGTGGTGATCGCGCGGCGCAGCGCCGACAACGCCTGCTCCCGCAAGCTGGTCTTCTCCAGCCGGAGCAGCGACCCCGATTCCACCGACATGGACGGTCCCCTTCAACTGTCGACATTCAGATGTCGACAAGGCTACAGCCGCTCGAGGACCGCGGCGACGATCCGGCGCGTCGACAGGCCGTATCTGTCGTGCAGCGTCGGCAGCGCACCGGCGGCAAGGAACTCGTCGGGCAGTGCGATCGGAACGACGGTTCGGTGCACGCCGCGCCGCGCCGCCTCGGCCGCAACCGTCTCGAACAACCCTCCGATGACGGTGTGATTCTCCAGCGTCACCGCCAGTCGATCCGAATCCACTTCGCGCAACACCGTTTCGGCGTCGAACGGCTTCAAGGTCGGCGTGTGTACGACGGCGACGTCCACGTGGTGGGCGGCCAACTCCTCGGCTGCCAGCAGGGCGCGCATGGTCATCAGCCCACTGGAGACGAACACGACGTCCGCCCCGGTCCGGATCACCTTCGCCTTGCCGAGTTCGAAGGTGTAGTCGTACTCGTCGAGCACCGTCGGCACATGTCCGCGAAGCAGTCTCAGGTAGGTCGGCCCCGGGCTCTCGACGAGCTGCGGCACCGCCTGCTCGATGTCGACGGAGTCACATGGATCGACGATCGTCAGCCCTGGAATGCCGCGGAAGATGGCGACGTCCTCGGTCGCCTGGTGGGAGGGTCCGTAACCGGTGGTCAGCCCCGGCAGGCCCCCGACGATGTTGACGTTGAGCTCCGGCTCCGCGATGTCGAGGCAGATGAAGTCGTAGGCCCGGCGTGCGGCGAACACCGAGTACGTGGAGGCGAACGGAACCAGACCGGTCTCGGCCATGCCCGCGGCCGCCCCGAACAGCAGCTGCTCGGCCATCCCCATCTGGAAGTACCGATCGGGAAACGCCTTCGCGAAGACGTGCATGTCGGTGTACTTACCGAGATCGGCGGTCAATCCGACGATCCGGTCGTCGGACTGTGCGGCGGTGACCAGGGCATGCCCGAACGGTGCGGGCGTCGTGCGCTGCCCGGGGTCGGCGAACGAGGCGATCATCGCCGACGTGCGTAGGGGTGCTCCGGTGGTCATCGCAATGCTCCTTCGTAACCGGCGGTGAGTTGGTCACGGCAGACCTGCCACTCGTCGGCGTCGATGCGCATGAAGTGCGCCTTCTCCCTGTCCTCCAACATGGGAACGCCCCGGCCGACCCTCGTGTCGCACAGAATGATCGAGGGCACACCGACCGGTTTGGCGCGCTCGGCAATGGCGTCGAACGCCCCGAGGAGTGCCTCGACGTCGTTGCCGTCGACGCGTTGGACGTACCAGCCACAGGCGTCCCACTTCGCGTGCACGGGTTCGGTGCGCAGCACCCCCGCGGTGGGTCCGTCGGCCTGCAGCGCGTTGATGTCGACCATGGCAGTCAGATGTCCGAGCTGGTGATGCGAGGCCCCCATCGCAGCCTCCCACGTGGAGCCCTCGTCGAGTTCGCCATCGGAGAGGAAGTTGATCACCCGCGCCGCCGACCCCTGATGGCGCAGCCCCAGCGCCATGCCGACCGCGACGGTCAAACCATGCCCGAGTGAACCTCCGGATATCTCCATTCCCGGTGTGTAGCTTGCCATTCCGGACATCGGCAGCCGAGAGTCATCACAGCCATAGCTGTCCAACTCGTCGGCGGCGATGATGCCCGCCTCCGCCAGCGCGGCGTACAGGCCGATCGCGTAGTGGCCGGTGGACAGCAGGAACCTGTCGCGCCCTTCCCAATTCGGATCATCGGCGCGGTAGCGCAGTTGGTCGGCGTAGACGGCGGCGAGCATGTCGGCGGCACCCAAGGCCTGGCCGACGTAACCCTGACCCTGCGCTTCGCCCATGTTCAATACGTGGTGGCGCATGCGGTGCGCCGCAGCAGCGACGGTGTGGCGGCGCATCAGGCGGCCAGGGTATGCGGCTCGGTGGTCCTGGCGGCCTCGTCGGCCGACTGCCGTTCGTGCGGGCCCCACGTTTCGCGCGTGATGAGCGCCGCACACAGGCCGATTGCCGCGTAACCACTGAACAGCAGCGCCGGGCCCATCCAGCCCATCCACTCGAACAGCAGTGTCGTGATGAATGGCGTGAAACCGGACACCATCGCCGAAATTTGGTACGCCAGTGAGGCTCCCGATGCACGGGTGTTCGCCTGGAACAGCTCCGGGAACCACGCGCCCTGCGCACCGGCGAGGGCATTCTGACATACCCCGTAGGCCACGGCGAAGGTCGCGACGATCAACACCAGCATGCCGGTGTTCACCAGCATGAACATGAGGACTCCGAACGGAATGCCGAACGCGCAGACCCACACGTAGACCGGTCGTCTGCCGATCTTGTCGGTCAGTCGGGCCCACGCCATGGTGGCGAAGATGCCGAGCGCGGACGCGATGCACAGCGCGACGAGGGTTTCGGTCTTGGTCGCGAGTTCAGCGCCCTTCAGGTACGAGATCATGTAGGTGATGGACACCGCATAACCGGCGGTCTCGGCGATCCGAAGGCCGATGCCACGCAAGATGTTTCGCCAGTCGGTGCGCACCACCTCGACGATGGGCGCCCGCACGATGTCCCCCCGCTCCTTGACGTCGTCGAACACCGGCGACTCGGGCACGCGGGCCCTAATGATCAAACCGACGACGACAAGCACGATGCTGGCCAGGAACGGAACGCGCCAGGCCCAGTCGCCGCCGAGGTGGACGCTAACCAGGAACACCAGGTTGGCCAGCAGAAGACCGACGGGAAAGCCGGCCTGCACGATCCCCGTATAGCGGCCCTTCTCCTTCCACGGCGCGTGCTCGTAGCTCATCAGGATCGCGCCACCCCACTCGGCGCCGAACGCCAGACCCTGGATGATGCGCACGGTCACCAACAGAATCGGTGCGAGGATGCCGACCGACTCGAACGTGGGCAGCAGTCCGATGGCGAAGGTGGCCAGGCCCATCACGATGAGCGAAGCGACAAGCACCGGCTTGCGGCCGAGTTTGTCACCGAGATGGCCGCCAATGATGCCGCCAAGCGGACGTGCCGCGAAGCCGACTCCGAGCGTTGCGAATGCGGCCAGCGTGCCCGCGACCGGACTGGCGCCGGGGAAGAACGCGTGGCCGAAGTACAGCGCGGCGGCGGTGCCGAAGCCGATGAAGTCGTAGGTCTCGATGACGGCGCCGACGCCGGAACCGACGGCAACCCGCCTGGCATCCGGCGTCCCGTGCATCGGGCCACGCATCTTCAGAGCGTCG
The DNA here is from genome assembly GCF_000620625.1 of Mycobacterium sp. URHB0044. Lineage (GTDB taxonomy): Bacteria > Actinomycetota > Actinomycetes > Mycobacteriales > Mycobacteriaceae > Mycobacterium. Next base: position 171,468 of record NZ_KK211157.1, read on the forward strand.
TCGCTCATGGGTCTCATCCTTTCAAGGCCTGATCTACCTGGGCAATCCGCGCCGATGTCGACTGTCAACAGTGCGGATCGCCCTAGTGTGACCCGGCGCACATTCCATTGTCAACAGTCGACGCTATTCAATTGCTAGTCGTTGACTGTTGACAGTCGTCCGGCATAGTGTGGCCGGTATGTCAGCCGCGGCCACGTTTCACCGACGCCTGGGCTGCTCGACGATCAGCTTCCGACACCAGGACCTGGCGCTCGCGCTACGCACCATCGCGGAACTCGGCTTCACGGAGATCGACCTGGGGGCGCTGCCCGGCGTGTGCGACCATGTGCCGTTCGTCCTCGACGACGCCGCGGTCGAGACCGTCGCCCGCACGGTGACCGCGTCCGGACTGTGTGTGCGCTCGATCAACTGCGACATCGGCGACCTGAACGCCAAGCTTGACGACGACGCCCGTGCCCACCGCGAGGCCCACCTCGACATGCTCGTCGCACTCGCCGCAGCCACCGGAGCCCAAGCCTTGGTGCTGCCGTGTGGCGCACTCGATCACGCTCCCCTGGAGACGTTGACCGCCGACGTCGAACGGGTGGCCGCCGAACTCGCCGCCCATGCCACCGCGGCCGCTCGTGCCGGCATCGAGCTGTGGACGGAGTCCCTGCACCTGCACCGCCTGTGCTGCGACATCGAACGCGCACAGATGCTGTACGACCGGCTGCCGGACTCGGTGGGCATCGTGATGGACTTCAGCCACGTCGTCGCCTCGGGCGGTGATCCGGTCGACTTCATCGATCGCTTCGGCGCCAGGATCACGCACGTGCACATCCGCGACGCCATGCCCGGCGAGATCAACCTGTCGGTAGGCAACGGCCGCGTCGACTTCCCCCGCGGACTCAAGCATCTCGCCGCCGCCGCCTATGCCGGCCATTTCTCACTCGAACTGGAGACCCGCGACATCACCAACGAACAGCGACCAGGCGCCGCCGTGGCGGCAGGCCGTTTCATCACCGAATTGATCTGAGAGGCAACACCGATGACCACTGTTCCTTCGCGTCCCTCGCGCACCGCCGTCGTCACGGGCGCCACCTCCGAGCGCGGCATCGGCATCACCGTCGCCCAGCGGTATGCCCGAGAAGGTTGGGCCGTCGTAATCCTCGACCTGGACGGCGAGAAGTCCGCCAAGGTCGCCGCCGAGATCGGCAACCAGTTCGCGGTCCCCGTGTTCGGCCACTCCGTCGACGTCACCTCGGAGGAGTCCGTCGCCGCCGCACAGGCCGCCGTCGCCGCAGAGGTGGAGTCCGGCAACCTGCCGCCTGTCGGCGCACTCGCCAACATCGCGGGCATCACCTCACCAGTGCCGTTCCTCGAGACCACCCTCGAACTGTGGAACACGGTCATGGCGGTCAACGCCACCGGTACCTACCTGGTGACGAAGGCCTTCCTGCCGGCGATGATCGAGGCGGGTTGGGGGCGCATCGTCAACATGTCGTCGGTGTCCGCACAGCGCGGCGGCGGAGTGTTCGGCAAGGTGCCCTACTCGTCGGCCAAGGCCGCCATCCTCGGCTTCACCAAGGCATTGGCACGCGAAATCGCCCATACCGGGGTCACCGTCAACGCCGTCACCCCCGGGGCCGTCGACACCAACATCCGGGTCGGGTCGACCGACGAGCAGGAAGCCAGGCTGGCGGCCGACATCCCGGTCGGCCGCACGGCCACCACCGAAGAAGTCGCCGCGGTCATCACCTTCCTGTCCAGTGAGGACGCCGGCTACCTCACCGGAACCACTGTTGACGTCAACGGTGGCAGCCACATTCACTGACGGCTGGCGCCTTAGCCCGAGATGGTGTTCAGTTCGACGTTGTGATTCCCCTGACCTGGAAGCCCGTCCCGTCCGACGCAATCGTCGTCGCCCCGGATGAACGGCTGAGCTGGCCCCGCACCATCGGCATCGGCGCCCAGCACGTGGTGGCGATGTTCGGCGCCACGTTCCTGGTGCCGGTGCTGACGGGCTTCCCGCCGGCCACCACGCTGCTGTTCTCCGGCATCGGCACGGTGTTGTTCCTGATCATCACGGGCAACCGGCTGCCCAGCTACCTGGGGTCGAGCTTCTCGGTAATCGCGCCGGTGACCGCGGCCGTGGCGACCAACGGATCCGGTAGTGCGTTGTTCGGCCTGGTGGCCGTCGGCGTGCTGCTGATCATCATCGGCGCCGTCGTGCACGTGGCGGGCACCCGCTGGCTCGACCTGATCCTGCCGCCGGTCGTGACCGGTGCCATCGTCGCGCTCATCGGCTTCAACCTGGCGCCTGCGGCGAAGAACAACTTCGAGAAGGGCCCGCTGGTCGGCATCGTCACCCTGGTACTCCTGGTCGCGGCGCTGGCGTTCTTCCGCGGCATCGTCGGGCGGCTCGCGATCTTCCTCGCCGTCGTCGTGGGTTATCTGCTGGCGCTTGCCCTCGGCGACGTCGACACCTCGGGGATCGCGTCGGCCCCGTGGATCGGCCTGCCCGAATTTCAGACGCCGACGTTCTCATGGTCGGTGCTGCCGTTGTTCCTGCCTGCCGTCATCGCGCTGATCGCGGAGAACATCGGGCACGTGAAGTCGGTCGGCCAGATGACCGATACCGACACCGATCCGCTGATCGGCCGGGCACTTGCCGCCGACGGCGTGGCGACGACGTTGGCGGGCTTCGGCGGCGGTTCGGCCACCACGACGTATGCGGAGAACATCGGCGTCATGGCCGCCACCCGCGTGTATTCGACCGCGGCGTACTGGGTAGCCGCGGTCGCCGCCATCGTATTGTCGTTGTGCCCCAAGGTCGGAGCCACCATCTCCGCGGTCCCACCCGGCGTCCTCGGCGGTGCGACGATCGTGCTCTACGGCCTGGTCGGCGTGCTGGGCGTCCGCATCTGGCTGACCAATCACGTCGACTTCGGCCTGCCCATCAATCAGATGACCGCCGCCATCCCCCTGATCATCGGCATCGCCGACTTCACTTGGCAGGCAGGGTCATTGACGTTCACCGGCATTGCACTGGGCTCGATCGCCGCGCTGCTCGTCTATCACGGCATGCGGCTGCTCGGCTGGCGGACTCGCGAGGACGGCGCCGACGTTCGCCGCGACGATCAGGCCGATCGCGACCCAGTCGAATAAGCCGAGCGCTTCGGCGAGGACGGTCGCGCCGATGGCGGCGGCGAACACCGGGTTCACGCTCATGAAGATCCCGAAGAAGTGCGTTGGCACGCGGCGCAGCGCGAGAACGTCGGCGACGAACGGAATGACCGAGGCGAACACGGCCGCGGCGGCGCCGCACGCCAGCGCGGCAACCGTTGGCGGGTGGGCGATCAGCGCGACGGTCCCTATCGGCACGTACACGAGTGCCGAGACCGCGACGGATGTTGCCGTTCCGTCGACGCCGGTGAACCGTTGGCCGACCGTGCGGTTGAGCAGGATGTAGCTCGCCCAGCACATCGCGGCGAACAGGCCCAGGCTGATCCCCAGGTAGTCGGTGGTGGGTTGGGGGCGGGCGAGCAGCATGACGCCTGCCGCCGCCAGCGCGGCGCAGGCGAGGATGACGCGCCGCCGCATGCCCTTCGGCGTCGCGGTGAGACCGCCCGCGAGCGCGACGGACAGCGGACCGAGGAACTCCAGCGTCATCGCGAGGCCAAGGCCGATCCGGTCGATCGCGACGTACACCGCGAGGTTCATGACGACGAACACCGAGGCCAACTCGATCACGGGCACCCACTGCGCCCGCGTGAACTCCCGAAGCCGCGGCCGGGCCATTGGCAGCAGGATCGCCGCGGCCACCCATTGACGGATCGCGACCACCGCGACGGGCCCGATCACCGGGAAGGCGAGCGCTCCCGCCGCCGCACCCGACTGATTCGACAAGGCGCTACCGAGCATCAGAAGGATGCCCGTGGCACGACCTCGCCGACGGGATTCGGTGTCCATGCCGTCAGCATGCAACCGGAACGGCGATTCGCAAAATGCATTTAGTGCCGCATCTATACGCTGAACGCATGGAGGTCGAGCTGCGCCATTTGCGGTGCCTCGTCGCGATCGTCGATCACGGCGGTTTCACCGGCGCAGCAGCCGAACTCGGGATGTCCCAGCCCGCCGTGTCGCGCGGGCTCGCGGCGCTCGAGCGGTCGCTCGGGGTGCGATTGCTGCGTCGCACCAGCCGGGAGGTCGCTCCGACCGCGGCAGGGGTCCGGGTCCTCGCCAGGGCGCGGAGGCTGCTCACCGACGTCGACGACCTGGTCCGGGAGACGCGGGGAGGGCTCGGCTGGCTGCGCATTGGTCATGCCTGGGCAGCGATGGGCGAGCACACCGTGGAGTTTCAACATCGTTGGGCGGCAATGCATCCAGACGTCGAACTGCACCTGATCCGGACCAACTCACCGACGGGCGGACTCGCGGAAGGGGCCTGCGACATCGCCGTCGTGCGCACCCCTACCGACGCCCCCGGCATCGCCGACGGCCGATTCGACGACGTGATCGTCGGGCTCGAGTCCCGTTATGGCGCGGTGGCCGCCGACGACCCGCTCGCACGGCGCCGCGAGCTGCGACTGGCCGATCTCGTCGACCGCGTCCTCGCCGTCGACCCGCGTACCGGCACCACCACAACGGACTTGTGGCCGCCCAGCAGTCGACCGGAGGTCGAGGAGATCCACGACGTCGACGACTGGCTCGCGGTGATCGCCGCGGGGCGGTGTGTCGGCGTGACGGCGCAGAGCACCCTGACGCAGTACCGCCGACAGGGCGTCGTGTTCCGGCGCCTGCGCGACGCGCCCCCGGTGCCGGTCCGACTCATCTGGTGGCGCGACGATCCGCATCCGGCGACGTCTGACGTCGTCGGCCTACTGGCGGAGCTCTACCACCGTCCTACGCGCTCGGGCGCGGCACGATCATGACGGGGACCGGTGAATGGCGCACGATCTTGGAGGCCGCCGAGCCGAGGAATACCTGGGCCGTCTGTCCGGCCGCACCGGATCCGAGCAGCAGCATGTCGCCGGCCGCCCATGGAACGTTCTCGACGGCCTCACGCCAATCGTGACCGCTTCCGATCACGATGTCGACATCCGCAATCGGGATGCGGGTGCGAACGTGGTTGAGCTGCTTGACGATATCGTCGGACGTTCGGCGGGCCCACTGCCGGATGACGAGGTCTTCGGCCGAGGGTTCGATGCTTCCGCTGAACATCGTCAGAGGCCGCACCGTGAACGAGACGATTCGCAATTGCACGGGCCATTGCGTGGCCAGTTCGGCGGCTGCGGCGAGGAGGCCGTTGATGTCGGCTTCGCCTCCGTACGCAGCGGTCAGGCGTCGGATCGGTTCTGGCCCTAGTGGATAACCGCGCGGTGCGATCGCAACCGGAACGGCCGCGGTGTGGACCAACCGTTCGGTGACGCTGCCGAGCGACACCCTGCCCAGAAGCCCCGAGGACGACGATCCCACGACGACGAGACGCGCATCGTGGGCGGTGACCAGTTCGATCAAACCCGTTGGGATGGACGTGGATTCGTGGACGACGGTCGGGATGTCCAGGTCTGAGGGCAGCTGGTCGACAACCCTGTCGATGGCCCGCGCAGCCTGCGACGTGACATGCCGCAGGTACTCCTCCTCGACCGGGTCCCCCTTCGCGGGCCACGGCCGTTCCACGATGGCCGCGGCCATCACCTTGTCGCCGGTCCAGCGTGATATCTGCGCCGCCAGGTTCAGCGGTGCCGTCCCCTGACGGCTCGAGCTGAATCCGGCGATGATGGTCATGCGGGCGCCTCGACACCCGTCCGGGCCACCACGTGGGTCACGGGGACCTGGTGCGCTTCGCGAGCGCGGTCGACGACGTCGAAGCGGTGCCACACCGACTCTTCCGGCGGCAGCGTCGAGATCACGATCTGATCCGGATGGAACTCATCGACGGCGGTGGCCAGTGCCCGCAACGGTCGGTAGTCGCCCAATGCGCCGTCCGCCTCGAAATTCTCGGCGCGCAGCGTGGCCAGCGTGGCGTCCAACCGCTCCTGGGCGATCTTCCTCGTCGCCTCGACGACGTCCAGCGGGCCATGGGTGGCGGCGGTTCCGGTTTCGATCGGGCTGGCAGGCACGACGACGAAGTAGGCGGTGTCCCTGTCGGCGCCGATGCGGCGAAGTTCGTTGAGCAGTTCCTCTGACCCGACCGTCTGCGTCGCCATCACCAGCACGCGGTGCGGCCGGGTGGTCGGGGTGGGCTCCTCTTCGACGGGTCGCCGGTTCCTGAACCACTTGTTGGCGAGATACAGCAGGATGACGACGCCCCACGACAGCAGGCTCAACACGAGTTGGGACCGAACGTCCTTCTGCAGGCCCATCTGGACCAGGATCGCCAGGATCGCCACCGCGGTGATGATCGACAACACCGGGAACAGCCACATCTTGACCCGCAGCTCCGAACTGGCGCGGTAGCGCAACACGATCTGGGAGATGGCGATGAGCAGGTAGACGAACAGGATGATCGCGCCGCTGGAGTTCAACAGGAACGCGAAGATGGTGTCGGGCGAGACGGCCGCCGCGATGACGCAGAGAAAGCCGATCACCGAGGACGCGAGGATCGCCGCGGCGGGCACTCCTCGACGGGTCACCGCAACCAGCTGTGCCGGTGCCTCCCGGCGGGCGGCGAGGACGAACAGCATGCGGGATGCGGTGTACATGCCCGAGTTCAGGCAGCTCAGCACCGCCGTCAACACGACGGCGTTCATGATGTGGTCGGCGTAGGGAATGCCCATCTCGGTGAACGCGGCGACGAAGGGCGATGCGCCCGCTCGCTCGTCGTTCCAGGGCAGGATGACCGCCAGCAGGAACGTGGAACCGACGAAGAACACTGCGATACGGGTGATCACCGAGTTCGCGGCCTTCGACACCGCCCTCTCGGGATCGGCCGACTCCGCGGCGGCAATCGTCGCGATCTCGGCGCCGACCATCGAGAAGATCACCGTGACGACACCGACGGTGATGGCCATGGGACCGACGGGGAAGAAGCCGCCGTGGCTCCACAGGTTGGAGAAGTCCATGGCCTTGTCCGGCCAGAGCCCGAGCACGAACAGCGATCCCAGGCCTATGAACACGACGATCGCTGCGACCTTGATGCCGGCGAACCAGAATTCGAATTCACCGAACGACGACACGGAGAACAGGTTCGTCGCGGTCATCAGGACCATGAGGACGAGAGCGCTCAACCACAGCGGGACGTCGATCCAGTATTGGATGATCTTGGCGCCTGCGATCGCCTCGAACCCGACGACGATCACCCAGAAGTACCAATACAGCCAGCCGACCGAGAAGCCGGCCCAGTTGCCCATCGCGTTGCGCGAATAGTCGGCGAACGATCCTGTCGACGGGTTGGCCACGGCCATCTCGGCCAGCATCCGCATGACCATGATGATCAGCACGCCCGCAAGGGCATAGGTGATGAACGCGCCCGGCCCCGTGTCGCCGATGACGACGCCCGAGCCAACGAACAGACCTGCGCCGATCACGCCGCCGATCGCGATCATCGTCAGCTGTCGCTGATTCAGGGCTTTCTTCAGTTCAGGTGTCACGCTCATGGCATTCCTCCGAGGTCGGTGCGGCATTGTCCGTATGAGCAGTTGTCCAGTCAAACTATTCACCCAGCCTATGCCGGTTCGCCACTTCAGGCGGTTTGAATCAGGGATTTGATGTTAGGCGCGGCAGTGTCGATGCGCACCCGCATGACGTCGGAACTTCCCTCGATGCGTTCGGACAATTGTCGGAGGGCGTCAAATGCGGTACAGCCGTGCAATATTTGCCAGCCGGATGCTCAGCAGCAGCGCGAACCGCGCCTCACCGTCCTTGAGGTCACCACCCACTGCCTCGGTGATCTTCTCGAGCCGGTAATACAGCGTCGATCGGTGAAGGTGCAACGCCTCGGCGGTTTTTCGCGCATCGCAGCCATGTGTGAGGTAGGTGTCGAGGGTGTGCACGAGGTCGCCGCGGCCGGCGTTCACCATGTCCACGATGCCCGGATGCACGAGCTCGGCGAGATCCTTCGGGTTCGTCGAATAGCTGTCCGCGAGAATCGCAAGGGTTCGCCAAGAGCCCAACTCGGTCCAGACCGCTACCTTTTCCTCCGAGCCGCCGACCTCAGCCACCGTCAACGCCAGCCTGGCGTTTCGAAATGCTTGTGCCGCTTGCCTTATCGGAACACGCTCGCCCGAACAGCCGATGGCGGGCCGGTGGCCGTAGACGGCTTCGATCGCTTGCACGACCGCCGGTGACTCGCGTCGCCCGTCGATCGGGGTCTCCGGTCGCGACACCGCGATGATCGCGGTCGGTTGTCCGGCGACCGCGAACCATTCGTGCGACGGTTCGGTGGCGCTCAGGCGAAGGCGCAGGGACATCGTTCGCTGCACCGGGTCACTCGGTCCGGCGACGTTCGCCTCGAACGCGAACGCGCTGACCAGGCTGTCCGGCTGCGCCATGTCCTTCTCTTGGAGCTCCTGCAGGGTTTGTTCGGATGACGCATCGGTGCCGCTCTCGAGGAGTCGCGCGAGAAGCGCCTGCAGGTATGACTCCGCCGCGCGAAGGTCGGCGTTTCTGCGATCGAGGACGGCTTGCAGGTCTTTGCCGGCTTGCTTGGCCAGCTCCTGACCGTCATCGGACAGCGAACGTTCAGGGTCGAGCACCCACAGGTACCCGAACCTCTCGCTGGCCGAACAGATCGGCACACAGAACCGCGCCATCATTCCGTGTTGAGGCAGCGCTGGGGTCCAGAACGCGTCCGTCGCGGTGCCGATTCCGATCGAGAAGAGCTCGGTCTTGACCGCGGGAAGGATCCCGCGCTGCAGCAGGCTGTACATCCGCACGTCGTCGAGTTGACCGAACTGGCGGCTGTGGGTGATCGGAGAGAGCGACTCGTCGTCGAGGAGAACCGCGCTGTCGAGAGTCTGGGCAAGGGCGTCGACGATCGACTGGATACGTGGGCCGATCGCCGCTGGGGCCGCATCCGCCATGCCGGAAAACCCCCGATCGCTACTGAAGGGTGGTCGCTAGTGTGTCACGCGCGCAGCGGCGATGCGCACCAGGTCTGAGCGGGAAAATTGACTCTCGTGGCACAAACGGATGGCACCATTTGGCGATGGAACACGAAGATCCCGAGAAACGCATCGACGACCTCGAACGCGGGCTAGCCGAGCCGCACGGCCGCGTGACGGCGGAGGACGTTCATACCGTGGCGTTCTCGAAGCCGGCCTTCCTGAAGCGCGGCTACAACGAAGACGAAGTCGACGCGCTACTAGAGCGTGCGGAGGCCGCACTGCTCGATCCCACCGCACCCGGCGCGCTCACTGCGGCCGAAATGCACGACGTTTCGTTCTCCAAACCGCCGATCGGCAAGCGGGGGTACAACGAAGACGAAGTCGATGCGTTTCTGGACCGCGTCAAGATCGAATTGTCGCGGCGTGCATCGGATCCGGGCCAGCCATAGGGTCATCGGCCTACACTTCGGCAAATGTTCTCCGAGACGCGCTATGCCTTCAACGGGGACTTGCGCGTCGCGTATCGCGCATCGCGTGAAGGTCCCCGCGACATCGTGATCGTCTCCAACTGGTTCACGTGCTGTGAGGTGGTGCCCGAGCTGCCGTCGATGCGAGGGTGGCTCGAGGCGATGACATCGTTGGGTCGGCTCATCCTCTTCGACCAGCCCGGCACCGGAGCGTCCGACCCCGTGCGGCAGGGCGCGCTGCCGACCCTGGAGCAATGGGCGGACAGCGTCACGGCGGTCCTGGACGCCCTCGGGAGCTCGGAGGCTGTCCTCGTCGCCGCCGACGGCGCGTTTGCAACCGCTGCGTTGTTCGCCGCCACCCATCCGTCGCGGACGACGGCGTTGGTCTCGCTGGAGGGCTATGCGGAACCATGGATCATTCGGCCTCGCATAGAAGCTGAACGCGGGATGGGAGATTACTGGGGCACCGGCGAAGTTCAGTGCTACATGAATCCGGACATGCCATGGAACGAGGAGATCCGGGCGGCGTGGGCGCGAATGGAGCGCCTGGCCGCCAGCCCTGCGACCGCGGAGAAAATGCTTCCGCTGCTGGCGGAAATGGACGTACGCGCCGTGCTTCCGGCGGTCCGGGTACCCACGCTCGTGTTGCAGCACTCCGACAACCCGTACGTCACGCCCGAGATGGGCCGATATCTTGCCGATCACGTGTCGGGCGCGAAATACGTTGAGCTACCGGGACGAAACATGTACCACTTCGTTGATCCCGGCTGGCGCGAGTCGTTCCAGCACGTCGCCGAGTTCCTCACCGGCGAGCAATCCGACGTGGCCGACGACCGGGTGCTCGCGACGGTGCTGTTCACCGACATCGTCGACTCGACGCTCACGGCTGCCAAGATGGGCGACCGCGACTGGCACGCGTTACTCGACGCCCACGACGCCGTCGTCCGGGCACAGCTCGCGCGCTTCCGCGGCCGCGAGATCAACACCTCCGGCGACGGGTTCGTCGCAACGTTCGACGGCCCGCAGCGAGCGATCCGCTGCGCCATGGCAATTCGCGACGCCGTACGAGCCCTCGGCATCCAGGTGCGCGCCGGATTGCACACCGGCGAATGCGAGATCCGCGGCGACGACATCGGTGGCATCGCGGTACACATCGGCGCGCGCGTCAGCGCCCTGGCAGGTCCCAACGACGTGCTGGTGTCCAGCACGCTGCGCGACCTGGTGTTCGGGTCGGGACTCGAATTCGAAGACCGCGGCGCACACCAGCTCAAGGGCGTGCCCGGCGAGTGGCATCTCTACGCCGTCGCCGAGAAATAGCGCCCTGAAATAGCCGATGTGGCCGTTGTTCGATGCGCACCGCCCGACCCGCTCCTCGGCTTAGACTTCCGCGGTGTTCTCGGAGACGCGTTATGCGCTGAACGGGGACTTGCGCGTCGCCTATCGCGCGTCGGCTGAAGGCCCTCGGGACATCGTGGTGGTCCCAAACTGGTTCAACTGTTGTGAGGTTATGCCCGAGCTACCGGCGATTCAGGGGTGGGTCGAAGCGATGACGTCGTTGGGGCGGTTAGTCTTCTTCGATCAGCCCGGCACGGGTGCGTCGGATTCTGTCTCGGCGGGTGCGTTGCCAACGCTGGAGCAATGGGCGGACAGCATCACCGCGGTGTTGGACGATCTCGGCAGTCGCGAAGCGGTGCTCGTCGCCATGAACGCCGCGTTCGCACCCGCGACGCTGTTCGCGGCCAGCTATCCGTCTCGCACTGCGGCGCTGGTGGGGCTTGAGGTCTATGCCGATCCGGCGGCTGAGCGCACCGCTGGGTTCACTCCCGCGGAGTTCTTCGACGGCTTGGTCGCCACGTGGGGCACTGGGGAGTTCGAACGCGTAAGCAATCCGGACATGCCGTGGAATGAAGAGATCCGGTCAACGTGGGCGCGACACGAACGTCTGTCGGCAAGCCCGCGGACCGTTGCCCTCATGATGCCGGTGGTGTCCGAATTGGATGTACGGGCGCTGCTTCCGACCATCCGGGTGCCCACCCTCGTCGTCCAGCACACGGATGACCCTCTCGTCCCACCTTCTGATGGAAGGTACGTTGCCGATCACATCCCGGGCGCGAAATACGTTGAGCTGCCAGGTCGCAACCTCTTCCACTTCGTCGAACCGTGGCGTGAGTCGTTCCAGCACGTCGCCGAGTTCCTCACCGGCGAGCAATCCGACGTGGCCGACGACCGGGTGCTCGCGACGGTGCTGTTCACCGACATCGTGGACTCGACGCGCACGGCTGCCAAGATGGGCGACCGCGACTGGCATGCGCTGCTGGATGCGCACGACGCCGTCGTCCGGGTGCAGCTCGCGCGCTTCCGTGGTCGCGAGATCAACACTTCGGGTGACGGGTTCGTCGCGCGCAGTACGTACGCCGTACGAGCCCTCGGCATCCAGGTGCGCGCCGGATTGCACACCGGCGAATGCGAGATCCGCGGCGATGACATCGGTGGCATCGCGGTACACATCGGCGCGCGCGTCGGTGCCCTGGCAGGTCCCAACGACGTGCTGGTGTCCAGCACGCTGCGCGACCTGGTGTTCGGGTCGGGACTCGAATTCGAAGACCGCGGCGCACACCAGCTCAAGGGCGTGCCCGGCGAGTGGCATCTGTTCGCCGTCGCTGAGAAATAGCGGCGTCAGAAGGGTGGTGGTTCGTAGGTGGCGGCGCGCCAGGCTCGTCGTTGGCGTCTTTGTTCGGCGTTGAGTTCGTGGCGTTGGCGGCGTTCGGCGGTGATGCGGTCGCGGCGGTCCTGATCGCGGGTTTGCTTGCGGCGCGGCATCATCACCGACCGATCCGTCT
>NZ_KK211157.1:184504-219509 GCF_000620625.1 Mycobacterium sp. URHB0044
CGCTGATCGATCGCGGCGGCGTCGGCGGCGTGAATGTGACCCAACAAGAAGGCCATCCCCGCAGTGTCGCTCGGCAAGATCTCCACATAGCGGTTGTCGTCGACCTCCGGCGGAACCCGCACCGCATTCGGATCGAACTTCGCCACCCACAAATCGATGCGATCCCGAAGTTTCGGTTTCGAGAGTTTCATCCACTTCTCGGCGTGCCCGGCGATCGCCTCATCCACGGTGGCGATGACCTCGTCCTCGACGTTCTCGGTGCGCGCGATGATCGTCGAGACCATCCGAAAGTCGATCGTGCCCCGCAGGAACACCTTCGCCACCATCGGTAGCCGCTCACACAAGGTGCGCCCATAGTGGATCTGGCCCACCGCGCGGGCGTGGCTGACGTTCTGCGCCGCCGACACCTCCGCAGCCACCTCGGCGGTCACATCGGTGCGCCACGTATTCCACTGCGCCAACTCCACCGCCCGGCGGGCATACAACCTGCCCACCGCCAGCAACCGCTGCGCGGTCGCCGTCGACTCATCACGCGTCGCCTCACCCATCACCTCGATGAGCTCACACTCCGGACCATCGAACACATGTGCGAGTCTACAAGGACCCACCGACAAACTAGGCGCCCTCCAACACCGCCGCCGGGCCACGAGTCATCAGCTGCCTGCCCACGATGAGTCGTTGGATCTCGCTGGCGCCCTCCCAGATTCGCTCGACGCGCAGCTCGCGGTACATCCGCTCGGCGACGTTCTCCCGCATGTAACCGCGCCCACCGAAGATCTGCACGCTGCGGTCGGCCACCCGGCCTGCCATCTCGGAGCAGTACAGCTTGGCCATCGACGCCTGGGCATGGAGGGTCTTGCGGTCGGTGCCTGCGTCGATCGAGCGCGCCACCTCGTAGAGCATGGTGCGCGCGGCGAACAGTTCCGTAGCGCTGTCGGCCAGCATGCCCGTCACCAATTGATGCTCGCCGAGCGGCTTGCCGTCGACCACCCGATCCTTGGCGAAAGCAGTCACCTCGTCCAACAACCGCTGCGCGGCCCCGACGCAGCGCGCCGCCACCATCAGCCGCTCGAACCGAAACCAGTCCTGGGTGAAGGTCATGCCCTCCCCCTCTGCGCCGACCAGGTTCCGAACCGGGACGCGCACACCGTTGAACGCCACGATCGGGTGCTCGTCGGCGATGTGGTGCGAATAGTGCGGTGTGCGAACCACTTCCACACCGGGCCAGGGCAGATCCACCACGAGCAGCACGTGCTCGCCGTCGAACTCACCACCGACCAACTTGGCCTGCACGAACAGGTAGTCCGCGAGGTTGTACGACGTGACGTGCCACTTGACCCCATCGATCACGTACTCGTCGCCCACCCGGCGGGCGGTGGCCCGAAGCGCCGACACGTCGGAGCCCGCGAACTCCTCGGTGATCGCGTACGCCTCGTGCTTCTCGCCGCGGACTGCGGGCAACAGCCAACGCTCACGCTGATACTCGGTGGCCACGTCGACCCACCACTGCGGCGGCGTCGCCATCACCCACGCGAGTCCATTGGTCACGCGGCCCGTCTGCTCCTGCACCAGAACCTGCTGCAGCGCAGTGCATCCCGGACCACCGACGGACGTCGGCATGTTGGTGGCATAGAGGCCCAATTCGATTGCCCGGGACTGATGTTCAGCTGTCAGCTCCTTCGGCAACATACCGCCGGCCAGTTCGGCTTCGACCTCGTGCGGAATCAGCGATTCGACGAACGTTCGCGCCGTCTCGCGGATGCGTCGATCCTCCGCCGAAAGTCCGTACATCCGGGCACCCCGATCCTCGCCGACCTCTTGACTGAGCGTTCAGTCTATGCCACCGTCTCGTAGTATGACCAGTCCCGATGGCGCCGACGTCGTGGTGGTCGGTGGGGGGACGGTCGGTGCGTGGACCGCCGTTCTGCTCGCCGAACGCGGTGTGCGCGACGTCATCCTCCTCGAAGCGAGCACACTCGGCGACGGGGCGAGCAGTCGCGCCGCGGGCATGGTCCGCGCGCAGGGCGGCACCGAAACAGCGATCCGCCTTGGCCTGAGGTCGCAGGAGTTCTACGCCGCCAGCGGCGAACGGTTCCCGTTCGACTGCGGATTCGTCGCGCAGGGCTACTTGATGCCCTGCTTCACACCGGCCGAGGTGGAACAGGCGCACGAACGCATCGCTTTGCAGCGCGGCCTTGGCCTCGAGGTCGAGTGGCTCGACGGCGACGACCTCGATGCGCGGCACACCGGCCTGGCGTCGGGCGTCACGATGGGCGCCTCGTTCGCGCCGGGCGATGGCTACATCGACGCGCCACGAAACGTGTTGGCCTACACCGCGGCCCTCACCGCGCACGGTGTCGACGTCCGGGAGCACTGCACGTTCACCGGCCTGCGCACCCGCGGCGGACGCGTGGTGGGCGTCGACACATCGGGGGGACCCATCGACGCCGACCGGGTGGTGCTCACCGGTGGACCGCAGCTCGCCGACGTCGGCCGCCGCGCCGGTGCCCGCATTCCGGCAGGCGGCACCCGCCACCAGGTCGTCGTCACCGCCAAGCTATCGGACTTGAACGTCTACGAGTTGCCGATGGTGTTCGACGTGACCTCCGGAATCTACTGGCGGCCAGGGGAATCCGGTGGCCTGCTGTGGGGCATGAGCAATCCGGCCGAACCGCCAGGGGTCGCCGTCGACTTCGACACGGACTACTACGTGAAGGCGCGTGACCGCATCGAGCACCTGTTCCCAGAGGTTGCCGGCCTCGGCCTGCGCCGGTCATGGGCGGCGACCATCGACTACACCCCCGATCACCTGCCGATCCTCGGGCCGTTGCTCACCGACGACGGGCCGCTCGAAGGCACGGTGGTGGCCAGCGCCGCAGGCCACGGCATGATGTGGGGCCCCGCGGTGGCCGAGGTGGCCGCCGACCTCGTCACGACGGGTACGTGCACCTGGCTCGACCTGACCGACCTCGGTCTGGACCGCTTCGACGCCGACGGCAACAGCCGCCTTGCGCCCGAACCTATTTCGCTGCCGTTCCCGGAGAGGGCCATGCAATGATGACGCACGCAGCAGAAGCCGAGCTTGAGGACTGGGGCCCGCTTCCCGAGGCGACCGATGTTCCGATGGACACCCACGGCGTCGAATTGTGGGTGGACGGCGAGTCGTCCGCGGGCATCTGGCAATGCGCGCCGGGACCGTCGCGGTGGGCGCTAGAGACCAACGAGGTCATCTACCTCGTCGCGGGAAGCATGACCGTCACGCCCGACGGCGGCGAGCCATCGCAGATCGGCGTCGGTGACATGGCGGTGTTCCCGAAGGGCTGGACCGGCACCTGGGACCTGCACGAAACCGTGCGCAAGGTCTATTCGATCTTCTGACCCCTGGCCACCATCATCCGGCCGACCGGATCGTCGAGCAGTCCACGGAACGCGACTTCCGACGCACCAACGAGGACCGGCTGATCCCCCAACCCGGGCAACACGATGCGTGGCGCCATACCCGGAATTCGCAGTGCCCGCGTCGCCATCTCCGCTTCGACGTCGCGTTCGACCCACCGGTACAACGACCGGAGATAGCCGCCCATGATGATCATCCTCGGATTCAGAAGGTTCACCAGCCCGGCCAGTCCGCGGCCGAGGTGACGACCGATGGTTGCGAGTTCTACTGGAGCCGACGTCAATTCATCGAGATAGTCGCCAAGATGCGCGAGCCGGTCCGGCGGGCAGCCGACGGCCGCGGCCATCGCCGCCGCTCCGATCTCGGTTTCCCAGCACCCGGTGGCGCCACAGTGGCACTGCTTCCTTCCGTCGCCGAACGGCACGTGGCCGATCTCCCCAGCGAAACCGTACGCTCCGCTGATGGGTCGGCCGCCCGCCACGACTCCTGCACCCACGCCCACTTCACCGGAGATGTAGACCAGGTCGTCGACGCCGCGGCCGATGCCGCGCAGGTGCTCGGCCAGTGCCCCATGGTCGGCGTCGTTGCCCAATACGGGTCGCAGCGAACTTCCCAGCTCGGCGGCCAGCAGGTCCGCGAGCGGCAGGTCGCGCCACCCGAGATTCGGTGCCAGGCGCACGATTCCGCTGTCCGGATCTGCGATGCCGGGCACGCTGATGCCGATCCCGACGAGCACCGACGCGGGCGCCGCGTCGCGGACGGCCCGGCGAATCAGGTGCGCAACCGCGCGGACCGTGGCCTGCGGGTCGTGGTTGTCCGGCGACGGTCCGCTGGCGTGCGACAGCACCCGCCCACCCAAACCGACCCGGGCCACCACCAAGCCGGACACCCGCACGTCGACCGCCAGTACGTAGGCCCGTTCGGTCGCGCACACGTCGACCGACGGCCGGCCGGCGGCCGTGTGCATCCTGGCGTCCGGCGGCTGCTGGGTGGCCAGCCCGAGCTCCTCGACCTCGGCGACGAGGTCGGCGATCGTGCTGCGGTTGAGGCCCATCAGCGTCGTCAGTGACGATCGCGAGAGTTGACCGGCAAGGTGCAGATGGCCGAGCAGCGTGCTCAGGTTGTGCCGTCGCACGCCGTCGCGATTCGTCCCGGCCCCGGCACGCGAGCTCGGCATTGCGCCTCAGCTCAGACCCGTTGCGGACCGCCGTCGTCGGGAGATGGCGTCCACACTGGCGGCGAGCAGCAGCACGCCGCCCGTGACCAGGAAGTTGATGTAGGACGACTGGTTGAGCAGACCGAGACCGTTGGCGATCGTCGCGACCACCACCCCACCGATCACCGCGTCGAGCGCACGGCCCTTGCCACCGAACAGGCTGGTGCCGCCGATCACCGCCGCGCCGACCGCGTACAACAGCACGTTGCCTGCTCCGGACGAGGCAGAAACCTTGCCGCCGTAGGACGCTGCGATGATCCCGCTGATGGCGGCCAACGACGAACAGACGATGAAGACCGACATCCGAATCCGATCGACGTTGACGCCCGCCCGCCGCGCCGCCTCCGCGTTGCCGCCGACGGCGTAGATGTGCCGTCCGTACGAGGTGCGCGTCAGCACGAAGGTCAACCCGATGAGCAGCACGCCCACCATCGGCAAAACGTAGGGGATTCCGCGGATCTCGACGTTCGGGTTGACGCTGCGATTGAGGCTGAGCAGGTACGTCACCCCGAGCGTCACCACGGCGACGCCGACGATGCGTGCTGCCACCACCCCGAACGGTGAGTGGTGCAGTCCCGCACGGACCTTGCTGCGGTGCCGGAAGAGCTCCAACCCGGCGAACCCGGCCACCACCAGCAGCGCGCCGACCCAGCCCACCATGACCGGCAGGTTGTCGATGGTGATGCCCCTGATCACCGGATTGTCGACTCGGACCGAGCCGCCCTCACCGATGAGCTTGAGCGTAACGCCCTGCAGCCCAAGGAAGAACGCGAGCGTCACCACGAACGAGGGAATTCCCAGTTTCGCCCGCAGCAGCCCGATCGCCAAGCCGATGAACGCACCGCACAGCACACCACCCAGCACCGCCGCCCACCACGGCCAGCCCTGGTTCGTGATGGCAAGGGCCATCGCGCAGGCCGAGACACCACCGGCAACGCCCGCGGACAGGTCGATGTCGCCGAGCAGCAACACGAACACCAGTCCCATCGCCAACACGCAGATGGAGCCGGCCTGCGTCACCAGGTTGGCCAGGTTGAGCGCCGACATGAACCGTTCGTTGGCGGCACCGAACACGATGAACAGCACGATGAGTCCGAGTACCGCAGGCAGTGAACCCATGTCGCCGCCGCGAACGCGCTGGAGGTAGCCGCGTACCGCTTCCCCGAACGTCTCGTCGGGCCGGTTGTCTTGGGCGAAATCCGTTTCGCTGGCGCTACTTTGGATGGTGGCCATGGTCTTGTCCTTCACGAGTGCATCACATCGATTGAGCGGCTTCGGCAGGCGCAAGGCCGAGATCGCCGGAACGCCCGGCGGTGATCAGCTCCACCACCTGGCTGTGGGTAACCTCCGACGCCTTCACCTCGGCCGCCACCCGGCCGAGATACAGCGCACAGATCCGGTCGGCGACCTCGAACACGTCGACCATGTTGTGCGAGATCAACACCACGCCAAGGCCTTGATCGGCCAACCGGCGAACGAGGTCGATGACCTGCCGGGTCTGCGCCACGCCAAGGGCGGCGGTCGGCTCGTCGAGCAGCACCACCTTGGAGTTCCACAGCACGCACTTCGCGATCGCGACCGTTTGGCGCTGACCGCCCGACAGGCTGGACACCGTCTGGCGCACCGACTTTACGGTCCGCACCGACAACGACGTCAGCGCCTGGCGGGCCATCGTTTCCATCTTGGCCTCGTCGAGCACGCCCCGCGTCACGATCTCACGACCCAGGAACATGTTCGACACGATGTCGAGGTTGTCGCACAGCGCCAGGTCCTGGTAGACGACCTCGATGCCAAGCGCCGCAACGTCGTTGGGCCCGTGCACCGTGACCGGCTTGCCCTCGAACAGATACGTGCCGCTGTCGATCGGGTGGATGCCCGCGATGGCCTTGACCAGCGTCGACTTCCCCGCGCCGTTGTCGCCCACCAGTGCGGTGACCTCACCGGGATAGACCTGGAAGTCGACGTCGTGCAGCACGTGCACGACACCGAAACTCTTGTTGACTCCCCGTAATTCGAGGATCGGCTCGGTCATCGGCCGATCAGAGTCCCGCAGCGGTGCACATCGCGGCGAACTGCCCGGCGCACACCTCTTCCTTGGACTGGCCACCGTCCTTGAAGACCACGTCGATGTTGTCCTTGGTGATCGACTTCGGGGTCAGCAACACCGAGGGAACGTCGCGGTTGCCCTTGTCGTCCTTCGAGGTGCTGTTGGTCGAGACGTCCTTGCCCGTCGCAAGGGCGATGGCGGCCTCGGCCAGTGCGCCTGCTTCTTCCTTCGCCGACTTGTAGACCGACATGCACTGCGTTCCGGCGAGGATGTTCTGCAGCCCTTCGACGGTGGCGTCCTGACCGGTCACGGGGACCTGGCCGGCCCGCTGGTTCTTCTGCAGGATCGAGATCACCGATCCGGCCAGTCCGTCGTTCGCGGCATAGACGCCGTCGATCTTGCCGTCAGCCGCGGTGTACATCTGCTCGAAGATCGTGACGGCCTTGTCGTTGTCCCAGTCCGGCACGGCCTGCTCGCCGACGATCTTGATCGACGGGGTCTTGTCGATCACCGAATGCGCGCCCGCGGTGAACAGGGTGGCGTTGTTGTCGGTGGGAGAACCGTTGAGGAACACCACGTTCGACGGCTTGCCTGCCAGGCAGTCGGCCAGACCCTGCCCCTGCAGCTCGCCGACCTTGGTGTTGTCGAACGAGATGTAGGCGTCGGCCGACCCGCCAAGGGTGAGCCGGTCGTAGTCGATGGTCTTGACGCCCTGGCTGGCCGCCTTCTGCTGAATGGAGGCACCGCTGTCGGAGTCGAGGTTGACGATGGCCAGTACGGTCACCCCGTCGGCGATCATGCCGTCGGCGATGGTGGCCATGCTGTCGGCCGAGCCCTCGGCGTTCTGGATCGTGTACGGCACGCCCGCTTGCTTGAAGGCCGCCTCGAGCGCAGGCCGGTCCTTGGATTCCCATCGCACGGACGACTTGGTGTCCGGCAGGATCACACCGATCTTGCCCTTCTGGGCCTGGTCGCCTCCGCCTCCGCCACCGCCGCTGCCACCGCTGCCGCTGTCGCACGCGGTGAGGACCAGCCCGGCCGCCAGGGGCACGGCGAGCACGGCCAGCATCCGAGGACCGAAACGCTTCATGGAGATGTTCCCATCGTTCGATTTGTTGTTTCAGGCAACATATAACGTGACACACGTCACGTCTAGAGGTTCACACCGTCGAGCTCAGCGAGCGCCCATCAGATGCTCGATCGCCAGCTGGTTCAGCCGGACGAAGCCGAACCCCTTTGCACCGAAATAGGATCCGGCGTCGAAGTCCTCGTACGCCGACCGGTCAGCCAACAAATCGCGGTACGTCTCCCCCGGGTTGAGCGTCGGCTGGCGAAGCTCAGCGACGCGGGCCGCCTCGAGCGCCTGCGCCACCTCGGGGTCGGCACGGAAGGCCGCGGCGCGCTGCTTGAGCAGCAGGTACATCCGCATGTTCGCGGCCGCCGAAACCCAGACGCCGTCGATGTCCTCGGTCCTGCTGGGCTTGTAGTCGAAGTGGCGGGGGCCCGTGTAGCTCGCGCCGCCACCCACGCCGCCGTTTTCGAGCAAATCCACCAGGGCGAACGCGTTGGCGAGATCGCCGTGCCCGAACACCAGATCCTGGTCGAATTTGATCCCGCGCTGACCGTTGAGGTCGATGTGGAACAGCTTGCCGCTGTAGAGCGCCTGGCTGATGCCGTGCACGAAGTTGAGCCCGGCCATCTGCTCGTGTCCGGTCTCGGGGTTCACGCCGACGAGTTCGGGCTTCGCGAGGGTCTCGATGAAGGCCAGCGCGTGGCCGACGGTCGGCAACAGGATGTCGCCGCGCGGCTCGTTCGGCTTCGGCTCGATCGCGAAGCGCAGCGGGTAACCGTTGTCGGTGACGTACTCGCACAGTACGTCCAGCGCCTCGCGGTAGCGCTCCAGGGCCGCTTGCACGTCCTTGGCGGTGTCGTACTCGCTGCCCTCGCGGCCACCCCAGATGACGAAGGTCTGCGCGCCGAGCTCCGCAGCCAAATCGATGTTGCGCAGCACCTTTCGCAGTGCGAACCGGCGCACACCGCGGTCGTTGCTGGTGAAGCCGCCGTCCTTGAACACCGGCTGGGTGAACAGGTTCGTGGTCACCATCGGCACGACCATGCCTGTCGATTCCAGCGCAGCCGTCAGCCTGCCGATGGCGTGCCGCCGCTGCGTGTCGGACGACCCGAATTCGAACAGGTCGTCGTCGTGGAACGTCAGGCCGTGGGCACCGAGTTCGGCCAGTCGCTCGACGGCTTCGACCACGTCCAGCGCGGGACGGGTGGCGACGCCGAACGGATCGGCCGCGGTCCAACCGACGGTCCACAGCCCGAAGGAGAACTTGTCGGACGGTTGCGGCACCAGGCCGTCGGCCGCGTGAATGGTTGACTCAAGGACGGACATCTCCGGCCTCCTTACCTAGATTTGTTCAGAGCTCGAACATATGATGTGTCGTACGCCACTGTCAATGGGAGGAACCGCGTGGTTCGCACCGCCAGGATCGGGACCAGCACCGACGACGTCCGCCGGCGCAACCTGTCCGGCGTGCTCACCCTCGTCCACCGCCACGGCGGCCTCAGCCGCGCAGAACTCACCCGCCGCACGGAGCTGTCCCGATCCACCGTCAAGGACCTCGTCGAGGAGTTGGCCGAACACGGCCTCGTCGAGGAAGCGCAACCCGGCGCGGCCGCCCAGGTGGGCAGGCCGAGCCCCGTCGTACGCCCGCAGCAGCGCGTCCTGACCATTGCGGTGAATCCCGAAATCGACGCCGTCACCGTCGGATTGGTGAGTCTCGGCGGCACGGTCATCGAGGTGACGAGGCACCCCACCTCCGGTGTCCCCGGCGTCGAGGAGACGGTCGCGCTGGCCGCGGAGTCCATCGATGGGATTCGGCGGCGGCTGGAGCCCGACCGCCACGTCACCGCGATCGGGGTGGCCGTCCCCGGCCTGGTGCACGCCGCCGGATCGATGGTGCGGTTGGCGCCCCACCTGGATTGGCACGACGCCGAGATCGGCGAACTGCTCAGTGCTGCAACTCAACTGCCGGTGTACGCGGCCAACGACGCCAATCTTGGCGCGATCGCCGAGCACGTCTTTGGGGGGCACTCAGGAGCCCAACACATGATCTACGTCAACGGCGGCGCCGGTGGCATCGGCGCAGGCGTGGTGATCGCCGGCGAACTCCTCGACGGCGCGGCGGGTTACGCCGGCGAGCTGGGCCACACCTTCGTCGGGGGTGCGGCCATGTGTCACTGCGGCGGCATCGGATGCCTGGAGACCGAAGTCAGCCAGTCTCAGACGAATGACCCCGATGCGAAAACCGTTGAACGCCAGGCGCATTATCTCGGCATCGCCCTCGGCAACGCCGTCAACGTGCTGAACCCGGGACTGATCGTACTTGGCGGATTCCTTCGGGTGTTTCCCTCGTTGGCACCGGAGGTGCTCAACGATGCGCTCGCGCGGCACAGTCTTCGCGCGGCTCGCGATCTCGTCAGGATCGTCCCTGCGAGCCTGGGCTCCGAGACGCTGATGATCGGGGCCGCCGAACTGGCGTTCGCGCCGCTACTGTCCGACCCCGCTGCGCACTACCATCAACGCATCGACCGCGACAGCGCCGTCTGAGGAGACGATCACCGGATTGGCCTCGACCGCGTCGAGCGCGTCGCCGAGTTCGATTGCCAGCGTGGAGAATGCGGCGATGACGTCGGCCAGGGCCGCGAGGTCCGCGGGTGGCGAACCGCGCCAGCCTGCCAGCAGCGCTCGGATGCGCATGCCCTCCAGCAGTCGGAGCGCCCCGGTCCGCGACATTCCAGGCAGCGCGACCACGCGGTCGTCGAGCAGCTCGATCAACGTGCCGCCCGCCGCGACCACCACCAGCGGGCCGAACGCCTGGTCCCGAACCACGCCGACGGAGATCTCGACGCCCTCGTCGATCATCGGTTGCACGGTGACGTCGGTCCCGAGCCGTCGTGCCATCGTCGTATATGCCGCGCACAGCGCCTCGGCGTCGGCGATGCCGAGCACGACGCCGCCCACATCGCTCTTGTGCTCGGCGCCCAGCGTCTTCAGCGCGACGGGATAGCCGATCGCCGAACCAGCTGCCACGGCCTCCTCCACCGATCCAGCCACGCGCGGCGCGGCGACAGGAACCCCGTAATCGGCGAGCAGGTCGAACGCCGCACCCGGGTCCCAGGCCGACAGTCGCGCGCGCCAGCGGCGCCGCCGGTCGGCGTCGACGGCGAGCGGCACGTCGTCCACCGGCAACGGCCACGTGGCGAGGTGGCCGAGTGCGGCCAGCCCGCTGCTGGTTCCCTCCAGGACGGCGACACCGTTGTGCCGCAACCGTTCCGCGGTGACTCGGTCGATGGCGGACGGTAGCGAGGCCAGCACCGCGATGGGCGCTTCGGTGTCGGCCGCGACGTCGAGGACCGCGTCGACGTACGACGTGTCGCCGTCGAACTCGGTCACCAGGTCCACCGCCAGCGCCGTGACAGCCACCGCGGGGTCGTCGACGATGACTCGCAGGCAGGCCCGGAACAGGCCGCGGGTGTCGGCTCCGGTACCCCAGACGTCCAGCGGGTTGGTCGCGAGGAGTCCCTCGTCGAGCAGGCCCTCGATCGATTGCACGGTGCGCTCGGACAGCGCGGCGAACTCCACGCCCGACGCGTGTGCCAGGTCAGCGGTCAGGGCGCGTTCGGCTCCCGAATCATGCACTGTCGCAATGCCCTTCGCGCCTCGCGTCGGGTGCCGCCCCGCGCAGAACAGTTCGATCGTGTCGGTGAACTCGGCAAGATCCCTCACCCGGATGGCGCCGACCGCATTGCAGAACGCCTGCCACCCGGCGTCCTCGCCGGCCAGTGCTCCGGAGTGCGCGGCGACCATGGCACGCCCGGTCGGCGAGCCGCCGACGGGCAGGACCACCACCGGCACGTCGCGTTCGGCGGCCCGCAGCAGCGCCTGGCGCAGCCGGGGCGCCGAGCGCGGGGTCTCCATCAGCAGGGCGACCAGCTTGGTGCCGGGGTCGTCGAGTGCATGGTCGACGTAATCGGCGGTGTCGGTGACGATTTCCTGACCCGAGGACACCGCGAGCCGGTACCCGAACCCTCGCCCGCACCGCAGCAGAGTCGAGAAGGCCGATCCGGAATGGGTGACGAGGCTGACCCCGCCGTCGGGCAGCGGATCCGGCTCGAGATAGCCCAGCGCGCGTACGCCGGTCACGTTGTTGACGAAACCCATGCAGCCCGCGCCGCACAACGCCAGGCCGCCTGCCGAGGCCACGGCGGCGATCTTGTCGCGGAGGCCGTGCGCCGCACCGAAGAGCACGGCGGACCGCGCACCCGACTCGACCGCCAGCTCCAGTTGTGGGATCAGCGCACCGTCGGGCACGCCGAGCAGGACCAGGTCGACGGGTTCGTCGAGATCGGCCAGCGAAGGGGCACAGGGCAGGTCGCCGATCCGGTCGTATCGCGGGTTGACGAGATGTGTTCGTGCCGAGCTGCGTCGGGCCTCGATCACCATGCGTGCGCCGAAGCTGTCCGGCCTGTCGCTGGCGCCCACCACCGCGACCGAGCGCGCGCCAAGCATGGCCGCGACGGCCGCCCGGCGCGCGTCGTCCATCCGGCTAGGACCGCCGGCCCAGCGCGGCGAGGCCACGTCGGCCGGCCTTCTTCTTGTCCGCGAGAGCGGCCCTGGCGGCCTGCCAGCCCGGGATGCCGCAGACGCCCCCACCGGCATGGGTGGCCGAACTGCCGTTGTACAGGCCCGCGATCGGGGTGCGGTAGTCGGCGAAACCCGGCGCGGGGCGCATGTGGAACAGCTGCTCCAGCGAGAGCTCGCCGTGGAAGATGTTGCCACCGATCAGGCCGTACTCGTGCTCCATCTCGTACGGCCCGACGACGTCGCGGTGCGTGATCGACGACTTGAAGCCGGGGGCGACCTGGTCGTAGAGATCGATCAGGCGGTCGGTGTAGGCGTCGAGTTCTTCTGTGTGCGGTTCCTGGCTCCACTGCGCAGGTACCCACTGGGTGAACAGCGACATGATGTGCGTGCCATCGGGATTCAGCGTCGTGTCGAGTGCGGTGGGGATGACGCCGTCGCTGAACGGCAGCAGCGCCGGCTTGCCAGCGCGGGCATCCTGGAAGGCCGCTTCGATGTACTCCATGGTGGGCGCCATCTCCACCGAACCGGTGTGATGCTCGGCCAGACCGGAACTGGGGTCGGCCGTGAAGTTGGGCAACTCGGCCAGCGCCAGGTTGATCTTGACGACGCCGCTTCGCGTCTTCCAGTGCTCGATGTCGCCGACGAAGTCATCGGGCAGCTCGGCGCGCGGAATGTGGTCCAGGAAGGCGATCTTCGGATGCAGCGTGGTGACGATCAGCGGGGCGGAGATCTCGTCGCCGTTCTCGAGGACGACGCCGCGCGCCGTGCCGTTGCGTACCAGCAGCCGGGAAACCCTTGCCTTGGTGCGGATCTCAGCACCGAAGCTGCGCGCCGATCGAGCGATGGCCTCCGAAACCGCACCCATGCCACCCTCGGGATAGCCCCAGCTGCCGAGTTGGCCGTCGCCGACGTCACCGATGGAGTGATGGGCCATCACGTAGGCCGTTCCCGGCTCGTACGGCCCGGCCCACGTGCCGATCACGCCGTTGACCGCCAGCGCCCCCTTGATCTGGGGCGACTCGAACCAGTCGTCGAGCAGGTCGGCGATGCTCATCGTCAGCAGCCGGGTCACGTCGGCGGTGGTGCGGACGTCGATGCCGCGCTGGCTCCACACCAGCTTCGCCAGGTCGATGAGGTCCGACGGCCGGCGGGAACCGATGGTGGGCGGCACCTGGGTGAGCAGGGGACCCATCACCTCGGCGATGCCCTCCAGCCACGCGTTCCACTTCGGCCACGCGTCGGCGTCCTTCTTCGACCACTTCGCCAGCTGTTCGTGGGTCCGCGCCGGATCGTCGTCGTAGATGGTGAGCGACCCGCCCTCCGGAAAGGCCTGGTAGTACGGGCCCATCGGGTGCACCTTGTAGCCGTGCCGCTCGAGGCCGAGCTCACGCACGATGGTGGGCGGCATCAAGCTCATCACGTACGACAGCCGGGTCACCCGAAGGTGGGGCGCGTCCTCCCACGGCGACTCGGTGGTGGCGGCGCCGCCGAGGCTGCCGCGCGATTCCAGCACCAGAGTCCGTGCGCCGGAGCGGGCGAGGTAGGCCGCCGAGACCAATCCGTTGTGGCCGCCGCCGATCACGATCGCGTCGTACGCATTCGACATTGGGGACCTCTTTCGTGGGGCTCGCCAGCCTGCCTGACTGACTGTTCAATCTAATCAAGTGTTACGCTACAGACAAGTACTCAGCACGAGGGGACCGCAAGCACATGGCCGAACCCGCGCCCGCGACGGAGAACAACGAAGCCCGCCGCACCGAGATGCTGCGCGCCGCAGCCGAGCTGATCTGTGAACGCGGCTTCGGCGACACCCGCATCGCCGACGTGGCCAAGCGCGCGGGAGTGAGCTCGGCTCTGGTCATCTACTACTTCGGCACCAGGGACCGGCTGCTCGTCGATGCGCTGCGCCACTCGGAGGAATCGTTCTACGAGGCAGGCGAGAAGATGCTCGCCGAAGTCACCTCGCTGCGGGAGCGCCTCTCGTTGCTCATCAAGTGGACGTGTGTACCCGAGGCGGACAACGAGATTCCCGGCGCATGGGGACTGTGGTTCGACCTCTGGGCGCAGGCCTTCCGGCACGACGAGGTCAGGGCCGGCCGCGTCGAGCTGGACGCCCGCTGGCGCAAGATGATCGTCGACGCCATCAAGTCGGCCGAGGCGATGGACGAGCTCGACGTCGACATCGACGCCCGACTGTTCGCGCTCGAGTTCAGCGCACTGCTCGACGGACTCTCGATCCAGGTGGCACTCGACGACCCGGAGGTCGACTCGGACATGGCGTATCGGATCGCCATGCGATTCGCCGAACGCGAGCTGAAGCTGCCCCCGGCGAAGAAGCCCGCAGCGAAGAAGCCGATCAGAGCGAAGAAGGGCTGAGCTCCTCCGCGTCCTCGGCCAGGGGGTCGACGATCGGCTGTGCGCGGCTGCGGTGCAATACCCGCACCGCGTCGTGGGAACAGACACACGTGACGGCTTCGCCCGGCCGATGGGCGACCGATCCAGGACCCGACGCGTTGGGCACCTCCACGACCAACGCCGCAGGCGCGCCGACGTCGACATGAACCTGCGTGGACGCACCGAGGTAGACCACTTCGGTCACGGTGCCGCGAATGGCATTGTGCCCCTGCGGTACCGCTGCCCCGACGTCCTGCAGTGCGATCCGTTCGGGGCGGATCACGATGGCTGCCGGACCCGTGCGCACCGAACCGTCGACGGCCGCGCCGAGCCGCGTGTCCATCGCCGAGCAGATGGCCGACGCCCCAGCCAGTTCCAACACGTCGGCATCGAAGATGTTGGCCGCACCCAGGAAGCCGGCCACGAACGTCGTGGCGGGCTTCGAGTAGATCTCCTGAGGTGGGCCGACCTGCTCGACGCGCCCCTCGGCGAGCACGGCGATCCTGTCGCTCATGGTGAGCGCTTCCTCCTGATCGTGGGTCACGTACACGAACGTGATGCCCACCTCCCGCTGCACCGCGCGCAACTCGAGCTGTAACTGCTTGCGCAGCTTGGCATCCAGCGCACCGAGCGGCTCGTCCAGCAGCAGGACCCTTGGCCGCAGCACCAGCGCGCGGGCCAGCGCGGCGCGCTGCTGCTGGCCGCCCGAGAGCTGAGCCGGCCGGCGCTTGGCGAACGGACGCAGCTGCACCAGGTCCAATGCCTCCGCCACCCGCCGCTTGGTCTCGTCCTTCGAGGCCTTCTGATACCGGAGCCCGAAGGCCACGTTGTCCCACACGGTCATGAACGGGAACAGCGCATACGTCTGGAACACGGTGTTGACCGGGCGGCGGTTCGGCGGGTCACCGGCGACGTCACGACCGTCGAGTTCGATGCGGCCGGAGTCGGGCTTCTCGAACCCCGCGATCATGCGCAGCGTCGTGGTCTTGCCGCACCCGGAAGCGCCGAGCAGCGAATAGAACTGGCCCGCAGGGATGTCGAGGTCGATGCCGGTGACCGCGGGCACCCCGTCGAAGGACTTGACCAGTTCGACCAGCCGGATCTCACCGCCGGTCACAGGACGGCGCTCAGTTCGCCACCGCGTCGGCGAACCGCGCGAAGTTCGTCGCGAACCGGTCGACGTCCTCGCGGTCGTGCTGAACGGACAACAGCCATTGCTCCACCTTCCCCCACGGCGGGAGAAACACACCACCATTGTGCTGCACGAGCCAGTGCAGATGTCCGAGTCGAGCGTCGATCTGGAGGAAGTCGCGGAACTCGCGGACCGGCTCGCGCCGGAACGTCACACAACCCTTGGCACCCACCGAGACGACGTGCCAGTCGTAGCCGTGTTCGGCGATGGTGGCCTGCAGCGCGTCGCGCAGGTGCGCCGCGTTCGCGTCGAGTCGGCGGTAGGCGTCGGGGGTGAGCACCTCGGCCAGCGTGGCACGCGTGGCCGCCATCGCCAGCGGGTTGCCGTTGAAGGTGCCGACCTGCTCGTAGCGGCCGTCGGCGATGGCCGACATCACCTCGGTGGTGCCGCCGATCGCGGCGACCGCGATGCCGCCGCCCAAAGCCTTTGCCAAACACACCATGTCGGGCACCACGCCGGACAGGGCGGTGACGCCGCCCGGCCCGGTGGTGAAGCCGGTCTTGACCTCGTCGAAGATCAGAAACGCCCCGGCCTCGTGCACCAGGTCGCGGATGGCCGCGAGGTAGCCGGCGTCGGGCGGAATGATGCCTGCGTTC
Source organism: Mycobacterium sp. URHB0044 (assembly GCF_000620625.1). Lineage (GTDB taxonomy): Bacteria > Actinomycetota > Actinomycetes > Mycobacteriales > Mycobacteriaceae > Mycobacterium. The sequence continues at coordinate 201,000 of NZ_KK211157.1, forward strand.
ATCATCACGGGCTCGAGAATCATGGCGGCCACCCGGCCACGATGCTCGGCGAGCGCGCGGGCGACGGCGTCGACGTCGTTGAACGGCACGACGACCACCAGCTCGCGGATCGCGGCCGGAATGCCGGAATTGCCGGGCACGCCCGTCGGATGGTCGCGTGGCCCGACCTCGTCCGCGTCGGGCAGCACCGACACCTGTACCGAGTCGTGGTGCCCGTGGTAGCAACCCTCGACCTTGATGATGAGGTCGCAACCCGTCAGCGCCCGGGCCAAATGAACGGCATCCATGGTGGCCTCGGTGCCCGAATTCGCGAACCGCCACAGCGGCAGACCGAACCGGCGCGACAGCTCGCCCGCGATCCAGATCGCGTCCTCGGTGGGCTGGGCGAAATGGGTGCCGCGGCGCACGCGATCGCTGACCGCGGCCACGATCGCCGGATGAGCGTGTCCCGCAATGGAAGCGCCGTACCCGCCGTGCATGTCGACGTACTCGGTGCCGTCGACGTCGTACACCTTCGAGCCGGCGCCGTGACTCATCCACACCGCTTGCGGTTCGGCGATCTGCCAGTTGGACGTCGCGCCGCCGGCGAGGTGCTCGCGGGCCAGGGCGATGAGTTCGGTGCTGCGCGGCTGACGACGGAGGAAGACCTGCTCCTCGTCCGCGATCAACTGGGCCAGCCGATCCCTTAGGACATCCGACACCGGACTCTCGATCACCGATGAAGCCATGGCCGAACCTCCACTCTCCAGCGGTTGAATTTTCCTCGCGCAAGCGCTCGTCAGCGGTTGACTGAGCATTCAGTCTATGCGAGAGTCCTAGCAGCGATCAAGACGCGAAACCTTCGGGGAGGCCCAGATGCCAGTGCCCAACGGACCCGCTCCGAGCCGTCGACAATTCCTGCAGCGCGCCGCAATTCTCGCGGCAACGGCTCCTACACTCGGCGCCTTCCTCGCCGCGTGTTCGAAGCCATCGGCAACACAGGGATCCAGTTCCAGCCTGACGATCGCGAAGCCGGACAGCCCGGTCAAATGGCCGATCGCCGACGACAACAAGGCCATCGGCGACAACCTGCCGCCCGAGAAGGGCGCGACGCTCAAGATCTACAACTACGCCGACTACCTCAGCCCCAAGGCCATCAAGGACTTCGAAGATCAGTACGGGGTCAAGATCGAGGTCTCGACGTTCAACGACGGCGACGAGGCGATCACCAAACTCCGCAGTGGCGTCGATTTCGACATCTACAACGCCAATTACACCGAGATCAGCCGTCTGGTCACCGGGGGCCTGGTGCGGCCACTGAATCACAGTTACCTCCCCAACATCTCCAACGTGTGGCCGAGTTTCACCAACCCCTGGTACGACCAAGGTTGGCAGTACACCGTGCCCTACACCATCTACACCACCGGAATGGGTTGGCGCACGGATCAAGTGCCCGCCGACATCGGCAAACTGAGCAATCCCTATGCCGCGCTGTGGGATCCCGCGTACAAGGACAAGACCGCGATCATCGACGACTTCCACACCGCGATGGCTATGGTGCTACTCAAAGAGGGCATCACCGACGTCAACACGTCATCGGCCGACGATCTGAAGATGGTGGGCGAGCAGCTCACCGCACTGGGGAAGGCGACGTCGCCCAAGGTGACCATCACCATGTACAGCGACATGCCCGCCGGACAAATCGGGCTATGTCAGATGTGGTCGGGCGACATCATCAACGCGCAGTCCTACCTTCCCGAGGGCATCGGACCCGAGATCCTGCGGTACTGGTTCCCGCAGGACGGCAAGGGCCTGGTCGACAACGACATGTTGGTCACGCTCAAGGGCGGAAAGAACCCCGTGCTGGCCCACCTGTTCCTCAACCACATGCTCGACCCCGCCGTCGCCAAGGAGAACTTCTCGGCGATCGGGTATCAGCCGCCGCAGAATTCGATCACCGCTGATTCGCTGGTGGCAGAGGAGTTCATCCCGGAGAACCTCCGGTCGGCGATCGTCAAGCCGGAGTACTTCGACACCGGCTATCGGCTGCTCGAGCTCGACACCACCAACGAGGACGCGTGGCGCAACGTCTGGAACGCGTTCAACTCCGGCGGGTCATAGCGTCGGTGTTGCAGCGATCCCGGGAGCGCAGCACCCGACTGTGGACCATCCTGGCCGCACCGGGTATCGGCTGGTTGCTGCTGTTCTTCCTCGCGCCGCTCTACGTGGTGCTGGCGATCGTGTTCGGTCAACGCGACCCGCTCTTCCGCACCGCCGTGCCGGTGTGGAATCCCTTGCAGTGGGACCCCACTCAGTTCACCTACGTGCTGACCCGCATCGGTCCTGGCGGAGTCTACTTCCCCGCGCTCGCGCGCACCGTCGTCTACGTCGCGGTGGCGAGCGTCCTCTGCCTGTGCATCGCGTTCCCGGTGGCCTACTACGTCTCCAGACTGGCCGGTAGGCACAAGGGTCTGCTCATCGCGCTGCTGATCGCGCCGTTCTGGATCAGCTACATGATGCGAATGCTGGCCTGGGTCAACCTGTTACAGAATGACGGCCTGGTCAACAAGATCCTGAGTTTCGGCGGCCTGTTCGACGTCAACGTGGACTGGCTGACCGGCCAGCCGGTGGTGGTGGTCCTCGGCCTGGCGTATGGCTATGTGCCCTACATGATTCTGCCGCTCTATGCGGGGCTCGACCGCCTGTCTCAGTCGATGCTGGAAGCCTCCAGAGACCTTGGTGCAAGCCGGGTGTCGTCATTCGTTCGCGTGACGCTGCCAATGTGCAGACCAACCATCATGGCCGCGGTCCTGCTCACCTGCCTGCCGATGCTCGGCGACTACTTCACCAACGATCTGCTGTCCGCATCACCCAAGACTGCGATGGCCGGAAACCTGATCAACGACAGCGTTCAGGCGCCGGGCCAGACCGGACAGGCCGGCGCCTTCGTGATGCTGGTGCTGGTCGCCACGGTGCTGCCGATGGTCTACTACGTGCGGGTGACGTTGCGGGGCGACGAGGTGCGGACGTGATGCGTGGACCGGTCGCCTGGTACCGCGATCCATGGCGGCGACCCCGCATTCTGGCCGGCATCACGATCGCGTACCTGGTGTGGTCGCTGCTGCCGGTGCTCATCGCCGTGGCGTTCTCCTTCAACGACGGCAGATCCCGAACCAATTGGCAGGGCTTCTCGTTTCGCTGGTACTGGGGCGATCAGACGAAGTCGGTCTGGCACGACGCCTCCCTGCACACGGCGCTGCTGCAGACGCTGAAGCTCGGGCTGCTCGCCACCGTGATCGCCGTTCCACTCGGGGTACTGTTCGCCATCGGCGTCGACCGGTGGCGAGGCCGCCTGCCTGCCGGCGCCAACGTGCTGATGTTGATTTCGTTCGTGATTCCCGAGGTGCTGCTCGCCGTCGCCCTGCTGTTCATGGTGACCTCGCTGGCGCTGCCGTTCGGCCTGGGCACCGATGCGCAGGTGGTCGGACTCGTGACGTATCAGGTGGCCTACCCGGCAGTGCTGGTGCGTGCGCGGCTGGCCACCATCGGGCCGCAATACGAGGAAGCCGCAATGGATCTCGGCGCCTCACAGGTGGAGGCTCTACGCCGGGTCACGCTGCCGATGTTGATGCCCGCGATCTTCGCCAGCACGGTCCTGGTCTTCGCCGACGTGATCGACGACTTCGTGTTGGTGCGGTATCTGTCCAACGGCTCGGCGACCGAACCGGTGTCGGTGAAGATCTACAACACCGCGCGGGCCGCGCCAACCCCGGCACTCAATGCCCTTGCGACGCTGTTGCTCCTCGCCGCGTTCGCCGCGGTGGTGATCGGCTATCTGATCTTCCGCAGGATGACCCGGAACGACGACACGACCGGCAGCGGCATCGCCGCCTTCGCAGGCGAGACCTGACGCGGTCGCGCCATCTAGACCAATCCGCCTCACCGCAGTAGCCTGACTGTATGTTCAAACAGCATGATCCGGCGCCGGTTCCGGCCGACGACCTCGCCGCGGCGCTCGCTCCGTTCGGCCAGTCGCGCATGCTGCCGCGCGCCGCGTACGTCGACGAGGCGGTGTTCGAATGGGAACGGCGCAACATCTTCTCGGGATGGATCTGCGTCGGGCACGCCGGCGACCTGGACGCCGTTGGAACGCAGCGCGCCGTCGGCTCCGGCGCCAACGGGGTGCTACTGGTGCACGGGGACGACGGCACGATCCGGGCATTCGCGAACACCTGCAGGCACCGCGGCCACGAACTGCTCGGGTGCGGCGTTACCGCCAAGCGCCGCAACATCGTGTGCCCGTACCACTCCTGGTCGTACCGGCTCGACGGGCGGGTACGCAACGCGCCCGGCTTCTCCGACGTCGACGGGTTCGACGCGGAGGGGTTCGGCCTCGTCGAACTGCGACTGGTGAACTGGCACGGCTGGCTGTTCGTCGACCCCAGTGGCGAGGACGCCGACTTCACCGACCACGTCGCCGGGCTGGAAGACGTCGTCGGCCCGTACCGCCCGGAGGAGCTCACGGTCGTCACCAGGCACTCCTACGAGCTCGCCACCAACTGGAAGGTCATCGCCGAGAACTACCAGGAGTGTTACCACTGTTCGACGATCCACCCCGAGCTGTCCAGGATCAGCCCACCGACCAGCGGGGCGAATCTGGAGATCGCGGGCGCCTGGATGGGCGGCTGGATGTCGATCGTCGACGGCGCCGACACCATGTCATTGACCGGCAAGAGCGGTGGCGTGGCGATCAAGGGTCTTTCCGAACACGAGCTGCGCACCGTCATGTACCTGGTCGGCTATCCCAATCTGCTGGTGAGCCTTCATCCCGACTACGTCATGACGCATCTCATGACGCCACTCGCGGTCGACCGGACGCACGTGGAATGCGCATGGGCGTTCCCGAAAGACGTTGCCGCCCAACCGGACTTCGACCCGTCCTACGCCGTGGACTTCTGGGACCTGACCAACAAGCAGGACTGGGCGGCGTGCGAATCCGTGCAACGTGGGCTGAGTTCACCGCATGCCCGCCCCGGCCCGCTGGCGCCCGACGAGGACGGCGTCTACCAGTTCGTCACCCGTGTTGCCCGGGCGTACCAGGGCTAGTTCCGCGGCTTGACGCCGTTCGGGCCGTCGGTCGATGCCGCGTACGTTCCCACCGCGAAGGCAACCGCCGGGCCGGTGACGGCCAGTGCGTCCGCGTTGACGTCGTCGAGGCCGTCGTGCACCGTGCGGTAGTTGGGGTCGAACGGCGCGCCCGCCCGGCCGCCCCAAAGACGCGCCTGCGCTTCGCTCTTCAGCTGCGATGCACCCGTCGTGATGCCGCCGACCGGAATGCCTGCGGCGAGGAACGGGCCGTAGTCGGCGGCCCGACTCAATGGCATGTCGGCGGGGCGGACACCGGCGAGGTTGAGATAGCCGGCGAGCGTGCGCTCGGCGCCTGCCGACCCCTTGGGCACGCTTGCGACGGGGATGCCGGGGCTGGGTTGTCCGGACTGGTCACCGTCGTAGGTGAAGTAGCCGGCGTTCGGGGATCCGAGCATGTCGAAGTCGAGGTAGACCGCGATGTCGTCGAGGCCTTGCCGGTCGAGGCCCGCGACGTACTTCGTCGACCCCTCCCGCCCGGCTTCGTCGGAACCCCAGAACGCGAACCGGACGGCGTTGGCCACCGAAGGCGAGCCACCCAGTTGCGCTGCGGTCTCGAGAACGGCGGCCACGCCGGAGCCGTCGTCGTTCATGCCAGGACTGTTCGGCGCCGACGCCAGGTGGGCACCGGCCACGATCACGTTGTGGGCATCGCCGGTCTTGGTCTGCGCCACGATGTTTCGCACCTTGACAGAGGTGGACTTCGCGTCGAGGACCAACTGAACCGGTGCCGTGGTGCGCCGCAGCTGCGCGTCGACGTCCGAGCCGATCACCGCGACGGGCAACTCGAGTCCTTGGTAGTACCCCGCCGGGAAAAGGCCGGGTACCGCAGCGTCACTGACCACGAGCAACCCCGCGGCGCCCTCGGCTCTTGCGGCATCGTGCTTTTGGACCACCGAGCACCCTCCTGCGTCGACGATCACGATCGCGCCGCGGGCGTTCACGGTGCCGTAATCGGCGCCTCCGCATCCCGCCGGTTTCTGCGGCCGGAGGCTGAGCGCCTTCACCCCGGCAGGCGCGGTGGCGTGGAGCAGCGACGCTTGCACGACGGCGAACGGCCGGCCGGCAACGGTCAGCGTGGGATTGCCCGGATCCGTCTGGACCATCCGGTCGAATTCGGGCGTTTGGACGTCGAATCCCTTGTCGCGCAGCACTCCTGCGACATAGTCCACGCTGGCGTCGTAGCCCGGCGTACCGACGGCGCGGGAGCCCTTGTTGGCCGTCGCGGCGTCGGACAGCCGGTTCAGATGCGTGCGCATGCCGTCGACGGTTACCTTGCCCGCCAGATCGCGGGCCGGATCGGTCGGTTGATGCGTCGCGGGATGTGCAGACGAACAGGCCGCGACGGCCGCTACGAGGAATGCCAGGGGTGCGAGCGCCGCCGCCCGCCTCATGACTCCGTCACCACGTGCCGGGTGCGGTCGCCACGGACGGGCACGCCGTTGCGCCCACCCTGATCCTGCGCGTAGAACCCGATGGCGTAGCCGACCCCGCGGCCCTGGATCTCCAGTGCGGTGCGGTCGATGTGGTCGAGGGTGTCCGTCTTCTTGTGGTAGTTCGGGTCGAATGGCTTGTCCGCCTGGCCGCCCCAAAGTTCCGCCTGTTCGCGGGTCATGTCCTCCTCGGCGCCTGCGAACAACCCGCCGGCAGGGATCCCGGCCTGCGTGAAGCCGTCGTAATCCGACCGCCCGCTGAAGTCGGTGTCCTGCGCCGACTTGCCCGCGCCCTTGAGGTAGGCCACCAGCAGGCGTTCGATGCCTGCCGAGCCCTCGGGGACGCGCGGGACACCGCCGTTGGCCGACGGCGGCGCGGACTGATCGCCGTCGTAGGTGAAGTACCCGGGGTTGGGCGAGGCGAGCATGTCGAAGTTCAGGTAGAGGGCGATGTCCTTGAGCGCTTCGACGTCGAGCGACTCGATGTACTTCGTCGACCCGACTAGGCCGAGCTCCTCGGCGCTCCAGAACCCGAACCGCACGGCGTTGCGCAACGGCGGCGAACTCCCCAGTTGCACAGCGGTTTCCAGTACCGCTGCTACTCCCGAACCGTTGTCGTTGATGCCGGGCCCCTCGGGGACGCTGTCGAGGTGCGCACCTGCCATCACCACGTCGCTGGTGGAGCCGGTCTTGGTCTGGGCGATGACGTTGCGGGTGCGTTCGGTGCGCACGCCTGCGTTGAGCTTGATCGTGGTCTGGGCAGGGTCGGCCCGCAGCGCAGCGCCCTGGGCCTTGGTGACGGCGACGACGGGAATCTTCACGTCGGCCTGCTCCCCCAGCGTGCCGCCCACCTCGTCGCCGTCCACGTTGTTGGCGACGATCATCGCGATCGCCCCGCGTTCGGCGGCCACCGCCTGCTTCGCGGCGAACGGGCAGGTGCCACGGTCCACCAGCACCACGGCGCCCGACACGTTCAGACCGTCGTAGTCCGATGCCGCACAGCCCGGGCTGTCGTCGGCGCGGGCGGGCACCAGAGGACCGCTGAGTCCCGCCGGAGGCGTGCCGATGGTAAAGCCAAGCGGGTTCGCCTTGACGGATTCGCCGCCGACCGTGACCGACGGCTTGTCGGCGAACGGCAGCCGCACTTCGAACTCGTCTGTCTTGACGTCGAAACCGTTGTCCCGCAGTGTCTTCGCGACGTACTCGACGCTGGCGTCGTAGCCAGGCGAACCCAGCGCCCGGTTGCCTCCGTTGGCGTCCGCGATCTCCTGCAACTTGGTGAGGTGCGCCATCATCGCGTCCACACTGAGCTTCTGCTGCAATTCACCCGCGAAGTCCGTCGCCGGCGTCGACGCGGTACTGCTCGGGGCGGGCGCAGGGGCGGGTTTCCCGCCGCACCCGGCGGCCAGCGTCACCACGAGGACCACCACCGTCAAAGCCGCCAGGGTGCCCCGTGATCTCCGCCGCATTGCCCCCACGTTAGTCACGCGTCGCGGCGGTTCACCACGACGGTCGCCGCGACGAACACGGCGGCGACGACTGCGGCGAAGTACGCCAGCGAGCCCAGCCGGTCCCATGGCATCGAGTACGTCGGATACAGCCACTGCACGTCGGCGAACACGAACGCATTGCCGAACGGCAGGTACGGGCCAACCTGGGAGCCGACGTCGGGCAGATTGCCGAGGATCGGCTCGACCACCAAGGGCCAGAGCAGCAACACCGCGACCGCCCCGGCGGCATGGCGCAACAGGGTGCCGACGCCGACGCCGAGCACGGCGGCCAGCGCGGCGAACAACGCCAACGCCCCGACAACGCGCCACACCCCCGCTTCGGTCAACGACAGGTGCATGCCAAGCAGCGGGGTGGCGGTCATCCTGGCCACCAGCACGGCGCCGAGCACCATGCCTGCGGTGTAGATGGCCGAGAATGCCGCGGTCACAACGGCTTTGGCGGCGACGACGAGCGTGCGGTTCGGCACCGCGGCGAACGTCGTGCGGATCATCCCGCTGCGGTACTCGCCCGTCATCGTCATGGCCGAGAGCACCATCAGCACCGGAACCCCGAAGACCGCCACGCCGACCGCGGCCTTCTCCGGCGACAGACCCGCAGCGCCGTAGGCCGACGAGCCCTGCAGCGCCGCGACGCCGAGACTCAGCGCGGCCGCGGCGATGCACGACCACAGCGGCGAGCGAATCGTGGACAGCTTGATGCGCTCGGCGTCGAGCGCGGCCAACACCGTCATCGGCTCGCCGTCCGGAACTCGACGTCGCCATCGGTGAGCTTCAAGTACGCCTCCTCCAATGAGGCCCGCTGGGCGGTGAGTTCGTGCAAGGTGATTCCGTTGCGGGCGGCCAGCTCGCCGACCACCTCGATCGCGACGCCTCGCACGGACAATGCCGAGCCGTCCGGATCCAGGGTGGTTTCGATGCCCGCGTCGGACAGCAGACCGTGCAGGTTGTCCAACTGAGGGCTGCGAACCCGGACGGCGGCCGCACCGGAACCGCTGACGAACTCGGCGACGGTGGTCGACGCGATGAGCTTGCCCCGACCGATCACCACCAGGCGGTCGGCGGTGTTGGCCATCTCGGAGAGCAGGTGGCTGGAGACGAACACGGTGCGGCCCTGCGACGCCAGCGTGCGCATCAGCGTCCGGATCCACCGGATGCCCTCGGGGTCCAGGCCGTTGACCGGTTCGTCGAACAGCAGTACCGGCGGATCACCGAGCAGCGCCCCCGCGATGCCGAGGCGCTGACTCATGCCGAGCGACAGGGTCCCTGCCTTCTTGTCCGCGGCCGTGGTGAGCCCCACCATGTCGAGCACCTCGTCGACCCGCTCGATCGCGATGCGATTGGTCGCGGCGATCCAGCGCAGGTGATCGCGCGCCGAGCGGTTGGGGTGCGCCTGCTTGGCGTCCAGCAGCGCCCCGACGGTGCGCAGCGGATGCGCCAACTGGCGGTAGGACCGGCCGTCGATGGTCGCCGACCCCGAGGTCGGACGGTCCAGCCCGAGGATCATCCGCATCGTGGTGGTCTTGCCCGCGCCGTTGGGACCGAGGAATCCGGTCACCACGCCCGGCTCGATCGAGCAGGTGAGGTCGTCGACGGCCCGGTTCTTGGCAAGACCCCGCCCGAACACCTTGGTCAGACCCGAGAGCTCGATCACCTGACCCATGCTCTCAGGTCAGCGCGGCGACGACGAGGTCTGCGACGGCGCGCATGCCTGCCGCATTCGGGTGCAGCGGTGCCGGCCGTCCCGGCAGAGGCAAACCGAGGCCGCTCGTCCACGGATCGTTCGACCAGGGGTGATGGTCGACGCTGGCATCGGCGGCGCGAACGAGTTCGCAACCGGTGGCGGCGGCCGCCGCTTCGGTGTGCCGCTTCAGCGTGTCGGCGACGTGTCGGGCGGCCGCGAGGTCGGCACTCGGGAAGGGCGCAGACGTGCCTGGAGGCGGTAACAAGGTCAGGTAGTCGACGAACAGCACCCTGGCTCGCGGCGCGCGCCGCCGCACCTCGCGACCGACGGTGATCAGCGAATCGGCCACCTGCGCCAGCGCGGTGTCACGCGCGGCGGGGTCGAGAAGTTCACGCAGCTTGGATCCGACGACGGGCAGCGAGCGCAGCAGTCGCGGCAGCCCTGCCGCGTACAACATCGGGACGTAGCCGGCGTCGTTGCCGCCGATGGTGATGGTGACCAGGTCCTCGGACCCGTCGATGGCATCGATCTGCGGCTGCGCGTGACGCTGCCGTTCGGTGAGGACGTGCGCGGTGGTGGCGCCGGAGAAGGTCACGTCGACCAGGTGGTGTCCGAGCCGCCGCGCCACCAGGTGCGGGTAGTTCACCGCCGACCGGCCCGACCCCGCAGGAGCGCCATCGGCCTTCGGCCGGATTCCCGGCCCAGCCGCCATCGACGAGCCGAGCGCGACGTACCGCCCGCTCACAGGCTGGGGCTCGACGCCTGCGCCCAGAACCGCTTCGGAATCCGCCCGGCCTCCCGCGCCAACCTGCCCGCGACCACCGCCGACGCCATCGCGGCCGCCATCACGGGCGGATCGGACGCCCGGGTCACCGCGGTGGCCAGCAGCACCGCTTCGCAGCCCAGCTCCATCGCGAGTGCGGCGTCGCTGGCGGTGCCGATGCCCGCATCGAGCACCACGGGAACCCCGGCCCGCTCGACGATCATCGCGATGTTGTGGGGGTTGGCGATGCCGAGACCCGTCCCGATCGGCGAGCCGAGCGGCATCACCGCCGCACACCCCACGTCCTCAAGGCGACGGGCGAGGATCGGATCGTCGTTGGTGTAGGGCAGCACGACGAAGCCGTCGTCGACGAGTTGCTCGGCAGCCCTGACCAATTCGATGGCGTCGGGCAGCAGCGTGCGGTCGTCGGCGATGACTTCGAGCTTGACCCAGTCGGTGTGCAGGGCTTCGCGGGCCAACTGCGCGGTCAGCACCGCCTCGGCCGCGCCGCGGCAGCCCGCGGTGTTCGGCAGCGGCGTGATGCCGAGCCGGTTCAGCAGGTCCAGCACCCCGGTGCCGCCGTCGGCGTCGACGCGGCGCATCGCGACGGTGGTCAGTTCGGTGCCCGACGCGACGAGCGCCTCCTCGAGCACCGCCAGGTTGGCCGCCCCGCCGGTGCCGAGGATGAGCCGCGACCCGAAGCTGCGGCCCGCAATCGTTAGCTTGGATTCAGCCACCTTGCACCGCCGTCACCACTTCCACCTTGGCTCCCTCGGACAACGCGTGCTCCCACTCCGATCGGGGCAGCACCGTCCAGTCGACCGCCACCGCGATGCCCTTCTCTGCAATGCCGAGCGTCGCCAGCAGCGCCGACACCGTGGTGTCGTCCTCGACCTCGACGGCTTCGTCGTTCACGGTCACCTTCATGCGGGCACACCCACCTTCAGTTCGGCCGCGATCCGATCAGCGGTCCACGGCGCCAACAAAAATCCGGACCGGCCATGGCCGGCCGCCACCAACGTCCGTTCGTCGAGCCTGCCGACGATGGGCACGCCGTCCGGCGTCATCGGGCGCAGGCCCGCCGCGCACTCCGCGAGTTCGTACTCGCCGAGCGCCGGCATCACTTCACACGCGTCGTCCAACAGGTCGCGCACCCCGGACACCGCGGGCGCGGTGTCCCGACCGTGCTCGTACTGGGTGGCGCCGACGACGACGCCGTCGGGGCGCGGCACCAGATAGACCTGCCTGCCGTGCACCCTGGCGCGAATCACGCGCTGCGGCACCGGCATACAGCCTCGACGCCAGCGCAGTCGCAGGACCTCGCCCTTGACGGGACGGATCGCAAGGCCCGGCCACAGCGCGGGCGCGTCGATGCCGTTCGCGATCACCACGGTGTCCGCGTCCCGCGCGTCGTCGAGCGAATCTACGGGCGGCGCCCATTCGACGCCGAGCCGCTCACAGTGCTGGGCCAGCGCCGCCACGAGCGCCCGGTTGTCCACCGCGAGTTCGGTTTCGGCGCGAAAGCCGTGCCGGATGCCCTGAGCGAGCAGCGGCTCGAGGTCACGGGCCGCGGTGGTCGGAGTCACCGGCTGGCCTTGGGCGGCAAGCCAGGCCGCGACGGTCTTCAGATCCTGGACGTCGGCCCGGTCGACCGCCACGACGAGCGATTCGCGGGCCGTCACCACTTCGGGGGGCAGACCGTCGAGGAACCCGTCGTGCCACATCCGCAGCGAGGCCAGGCCGATCTGCAGCAGCTGTTCCTCGCCCGGCCAGCCCTCGGTGTGCGGCGCGAGCATGCCGCCCGCCACCCAGGAAGCGCCAGGCTCTTGGGTTCGGTGCACGCGCACCGACCAGCCGTCGAGTGCGGCGCGGCGCGCGACCGACAGGCCGATGACGCCACCACCGACGACCGCCAGTGACCGGCCGTTCCGATCGGATGACATTCCTGCTCCCTTCGCCGGCATGACCCGGATCAGGTGTGACGGTAAGGACTGGCGCGGTCCACTCTCAGTCCCCGGTCCCGGGACTCCCGTGTGATGCGTCCACATTACTCGGACGTCCCCGTCAACGGCTAACCTCGCGGTCGTGCTGGATCCCCGCGAGCGCCTCGCCACGGCCAGGTTGTACCTCTGCACCGACGCCCGCCGGGAGCGCGGTGACCTGGCCGAGTTCGCCGACGCCGCACTTGCCGGCGGCGTCGACCTCATCCAGCTGCGCGACAAGGGCTCGATGGGCGAACAGCGGTTCGGGCCGTTGGAGGCGCGCGACGAGCTTGCGGCGCTGGACATCCTCGGCGATGCGGCACGCAGGCACGGCGCCCTGCTCGCGGTGAACGACCGCGCCGACATCGCACGGGCCGCCGGCGCCGACGTCCTGCATCTCGGCCAGGACGACCTGCCGCTGCTGCTGGCCCGTGACATTCTCCGACCGGGCCCGCTGATCGGGCGGTCCACCCACGACGCCGCGCAGGTGGCTGCGGCCGTCGCCGAGGAGGTGGACTACTTCTGCGTCGGACCGTGCTGGCCGACGCCGACCAAACCGGGCAGGTCCGCGCCCGGCCTGGACCTGGTCAGGGTGGCCGCAGAGACCGCGACGAAAAAGCCGTGGTTCGCCATCGGTGGGATCGATCCGCAACGACTGCCGGAAGTGCTGGCTGCGGGGGCGCGTCGCGTCGTGGTGGTGCGTGCGATCACCGCCGCGGACGACCCCACCGCCGCGGCGCGGGAGCTGGCGGCGGCGCTTACCGCTGCGGGTTGACCAACAGCGGAATCGACGCCGTCACCGAGCGGAGCCGATCCCAACTGGCGGCGAACCCTGGATGCAGCGGCAGATCCGCCACCTCGTCCTCGATCACCCACCGCAGTTCGGCGCTCTCCCGGTTGGGCACGGTGTCCAGCAGTTCGGGCGCATCGGCGATGACGGTGGTGTACGTCCAATGACTGCCCGACGCCGTTGCGGTGACGACCGTCGTCCGCACCGTCAGCCGATCGGGGGTCAGCCCGGCCTCCTCGTGCGCCTCCCTGACCGCGGCTTCCTCGACGGTTTCGTGGCTGTCGCGCGCGCCACCCGGAAGACCCCACGTGCCGCCTTGATGGCTCCACACGGCGCGGTGTTGGAGGAGGACGGCGGCGGTGCCGTCGGGGTGCGGAGCGCGCAGCAGCAGACCGGCGGCGCCGTGCCTGCCCCAGAAGTGGGCGCCATCGTCGGACAACACCCAGCCGTCACCGTCACCTCGCACGCGTTCAGGATAGGAGGTCTCGTCGCGTTTGCTTGCCGCCCGTGACGCGCGACGACATCGGCTGCCGCCGATTCCCCCCGCGCGCTGCCGACAACTCTTAGAATTTCTTCATATAGTTGAGCTCTCGAGAAAGTAGCCGGAAAGCTGAGGTCCGCGCACAGGTGACTGTGGAGTTGGCGCACCCTTCGACCGAGCCGCTGGCGTCGCGGTCGCCGACCACCCCCGCGCATCAACGCTGGTGGTTCCTTTGGACTACCCCCGGTCGCATTCTGACCATCGGGATGGTGTTGTCCGCGCTGGTGATCGCGTGCGCGTTTGCCACGTCGACCACCATCAACGATCGTCAGCAGGCGCTGACCACCGTCCTCAATCACACGGAACCGCTGGCGTTCGCGGCGGGCCAGCTCTACACCAAGCTTTCGGTCGCCGACGCCGCGGCAGCGACGGCCTTCATCGCCGGCGCCGAACCCCAGGACGTCCGCCAACGCTATGAACAGGCGATCACCGACGCGTCCGTCGCGGTCACCCGGGCTTCGAGCGGGTTGACCGACGAGCGGCTGGTACTGCTGCTCGGCCGGGTCAACGCGCGTCTGGCCGTATACACCGGTCTAGTGGAGACGGCGCGCACCAACAACCGCGCCGGGAACCCGGTCGGCTCGTCGTACCTGTCCGAGGCGTCGTCGCTGATGCAGCTGCAGATCCTGCCCGACGCGCAGCGGCTGTACGAGGAGACCTCGCAGCGCGTGGACGTCGAGACGACGGCATCGACGCGCATTCCCGCGCCCGTGATCCTGGTGGTTCTGGCGACCCTGCTGTTCGGCGCGTTCGCCAACCGCTGGCTGGCGCGCCGCACCCGGCGGCGGGTGAACATCGGGTTCGTCGCTGGCGGCATGGCCGTGCTGATCATGATCATCTGGGTCGGGACGGCGATCGTCATCTCCACCGCGGACAGCCGCAGCGCCAAGAGCACCGCCGCCGAGTCACTGAAGACGGTCACCACGATGGCGATCACCGCCCAACAGGCCCGCGCCGACGAGACGCTGTCGTTGATCCGGCGCGGCGACGAGGGCGTGCGCAAGCAGTCCTACTACCAACGCATCGACACCATGCAGCAGCAGCTGTCCGACTACCTCGGCCGCAGAGACGCGATCGACAAGAGCGATCTGGCCGACGCCGAACAGCTCCTGCGTCGGTGGCGCGCCGCCGACGACCGGATCAACGCCTACGTCGCCGTCGGCAACTACCAGGCCGCGACCCAGGTGGCCCTCGGTACCGGGGAGGACGATTCGACGCCGGCGTTCGACAAGCTCGACGCCGCGCTGAGCAAGGGCATCGAGGAGAGCAGGCAGCAGTTGCGTGGTGACATCGCCAATGCGCGGCGGGTGCTGTCGGGCGCGACGGTCGGTGCGGCGGTGCTGAGCGTCATCGCGGCGGTGGCGGTGGCGCTGGGGTTGTGGCCGAGAATGAGCGAGTACCGGTAATGAAGAGGCTTCTGGTTTCCTTCGTCGCGTTGGCCGTGCTGACCGGATGCGGTGAGGCGGCGCCGGTGATCCCGGCGCCGGGGGTGACGCTTGCCCCGCCCACGCCCGCGGGCATGGAGGAGGTGCCGCCGGAGCCCGTTCAGCCGGCGCGGGCCGACGACGAGCACTGCACGGCGAGTCTGCGGCCCTTCCCCACGAAGGCACAGGCCGACGCGGCCGTGTCGACGATCCGCAACCGGGGCAGGCTCATCGTCGGCCTCGACATCGGCAGCAACCTGTTCAGCTTCCGCGACCCGATCACCGGTGAGATCACCGGTTTCGACGTCGACATCGCGGGCGAGGTGGCGCGCGACATCTTCGGCACCCCTTCCCAAGTCGAATACCGCATCCTCTCGTCGGCCGACCGCATCGCCGCGCTGCAGAACAACCAGGTCGACATCGTGGTGAAGACCATGAGCATCACCTGCGAGCGCAAGAAGCTCGTCAACTTCTCCACCGAGTACCTGTCGGCCAACCAGCGGATCCTGGCGCCACGGGACTCCGCGATCAGGCAGGCCTCCGACCTCTCCGGCAAGCGGGTGTGCGCGGTGAAGGGAACCACGTCGCTGCAGCGCATCCAGCAGATCAACCCGCCGCCCGTCGTCGTGGAAGTGGTGACGTGGGCCGACTGCCTTGTCGCGCTGCAGCAGCGCCAGGTCGACGCCGTCAGCACCGACGACTCGATTCTGGCCGGGCTGGTGAGCCAGGATCCGTACCTGCACATCGTCGGTCCGAGCATGAACGAGGAGCCCTACGGCATCGGGATCAACCTGGAGAACACCGACCTGGTGCGGTTCGTGAACGGAACGCTTGAGCGAATCCGCCGGGATGGCACGTGGAACACGTTGTACCGCAAGTGGTTGACGGTGCTCGGTCCGGCGCCGGCTCCTCCCAGCCCGAGGTACACCAGCTGATGTCCGATCCACGGGAAGACGACGACGTGACGGATCCGGGCACGCAGCGCTCGGAGGTCACCTGGGATTCGCTGTCGACGATGCGGCCGATGTCCACCCAGGCCCTGTTCCGGCCCGCCTTCGACGATTCGGACAGCATCTCGGTCGGTACCGCCGACACCGAACCGCGTGACCAGATGACCACGGTGACGCGGCGGTGGTCACCGAGCCGGCGGATCGGCGGCGGCCTCGTCGAGGTGCCGCGCGTCCAGGCGCGCGATCCGCTCGCCGCGCTGATGAAGAATCCGGTGGTCGCCGAGGCCAAGCGGTTCTGCTGGAACTGCGGCAAGCCGGTGGGCCGCTCGTCGTCCGACGGCAAGGCACTGTCGGAGGGCTGGTGCCCGTACTGCGGGAGCCCGTATTCCTTTCTGCCGCAGCTGAGTCCAGGCGACCTGGTGGTGGACCAGTACGAGATCAAGGGCTGCATCGCCCACGGCGGGCTCGGCTGGATCTACCTCGCGTTCGACACGAACGTCAACGACCGCCCGGTGGTGCTCAAGGGCTTGGTGCATTCGGGTGACGCCGAGGCGCAGGCGATCGCGATGGCCGAGCGGCAGTTCCTCGCGGAGGTCACCCACCCCGCGATCGTGAAGATCTTCAACTTCGTCGAGCACGAGGACAAGCACGGCGACCCCGTCGGCTACATCGTGATGGAGTACGTCGGCGGAACGTCGCTCAAACAGCCCAAGGGACACCGGCTGCCGGTGGCTCAAGCGATCGCGTACATGTTGGAGATCCTGCCCGCCCTCGGCTACCTGCATGCCAGCGGGCTGGTCTACAACGACCTGAAGCCCGAGAACATCATGATCACCGAGGAGCAGCTCAAGCTCATCGACCTCGGTGCGGTGTCGACCATCAATTCGTACGGATTCCTTTATGGCACACCGGGTTACCAGGCGCCGGAGATCGTCAAGACCGGGCCGACGGTGGCTACCGACATCTACACGGTCGGCCGCACGCTGGCCTCGCTGACGCTGGACCTGCGCACCCGCAACGGTCGCTACGTCGACGGTCTGCCCGCCGACGATCCCGTTCTGAAGCAATACGATTCGTTCGGCAGGCTGTTGCGGCGGGCGATCGATCCCGATCCGCGGCGACGGTTCGCCAGCGCCGAGGAGATGTCGGGTCAGCTGCTCGGCGTGCTGCGCGAGGTCGTCGCCCATGACACCGGGGTGCCGCGGCCCGGCCTGTCGACGGTGTTCAGCCCGTCCCGCTCGACGTTCGGCGTGGATCTGCTGGTCGCCCACACCGACGTCTACCTCGACGGCCAGGTGCACTCGGAGAAGCTCACCGCGCAGGAGATCGTCAGGGCGCTACCGGTTCCCATGGTCGATCCGGCCGACGTCGGCGCCACCGTATTGTCGGCGACGATGCTGAGCCAGCCCGTCCAGACGCTCGATTCGCTGCGCGCGGCCAGGCACGGCACGCTGGAATCCGAGGGCATCGACCTTTCGGAGTCGGTCGAGTTGCCATTGATGGAGGTGCGCGCGCTGCTGGACCTCGGCGACGTCGCCAAGGCCAACCGCAAACTAGACGATCTTTCGGACCGCGTGGGCTGGCGCTGGCGGTTGGTGTGGTTCCGCGCCGTCGCGGACCTACTATCGGCTGACTACGATTCGGCCACAAAGCATTTCACCGAAGTGCTGGACACGCTGCCCGGCGAGTTGGCGCCGAAGCTCGCATTGGCGGCGACGGCCGAACTGGGCGGCGCCACCGATGAGGGGACCTTCTACAAGACGGTGTGGAACACCGACAACGGCGTGATCTCTGCCGGCTTCGGGTTGGCCAGGGCGCAGTCGGCCTCCGGTGCGCGCGAAGCCGCCGTGAAGACGCTCGATCAGGTGCCGCCCACCTCAAGGCATTTCACGACGGCGCGGCTCACCAGCGCCGTCACCCTGCTGTCCGGACGTTCCGGCAGCGAGATCACCGAGCAGCAGATCCGTGACGCCGCGCGCCGTGTGGAGGCCCTGCCCGACACGGAGCCGCGGGTGCTGCAGATTCGGGCACTGGTGTTGGGTACCGCGATGGACTGGCTGGCCGAGAACACCGCAAGTACCAACCACATTCTGGGCTTCCCGTTCACCGAGCACGGCCTGCAGCTCGGCGTCGAGGCGGCGTTGCGCGGACTGGCCCGGTTGGCGCCCACCCAGGCACACCGCTACGCGCTGGTAGACCTCGCCAACAGCGTGCGTCCGACGAGCACGTTCTAGGCCAGTGGCTCGAGGAAGCCGCTCTCAGAAGGGTGGTGGTTCGTAGGTGGCGGCGCGCCAGGCTCGTCGTTGGCGTC
>NZ_JIAW01000017.1 GCF_000620625.1 Mycobacterium sp. URHB0044
CGTTCGCGTTCGGCGTCGTCGGGCACCGGTCCGTCCTGATCGAGCAGGAAGACGGTGCGTTTCACCGTGTCGGCGAGCTCCTTCGGTCCGGTGCCGACGGCCGTGCGGACCCAGTCCACTTCGATCTGGCTGCGGGTGGGGGTGTCGACGAAGCCGGGTAGTTTGGCCCCGCCTTTGCGGATCACGTCGACGTGCTCTTCGGTGATCAACCCCAACGCTTGCGCGGCAGCAGTGGCGGGCAGCACCGGCGGCATCGGCTCACCCGACAACGCTTTCCGCGGGCCGAGCAGGGTCGCTTCGGTGATCCTCCGGCTGGCCTCGGCGCCCGACAGCCGCGAGCGGGTCATCAGCACTTCCCGCCACGATTTGGCGCCCAGTTCGCGTGGTGTGGTTTGGCCTTGCAGTTGGGTCAGCATGCGGTGGCGCTGGGTGGGCAGCTGACACGCCAAGGCTTCGAGTTCGTCCATCTCGGGCAGCAGCTCGGCGTGGGTGAGGGTGTCGATGGGGCAGGCGGCGATCTCGTCGTAGGCGGCGCGCAGTGCGGCGATCTTCGCCCGGAGCACCTCTGCCTGCATGACTCGAACACTAGTTCGATGCACCGACAAGAAACGCCAATTTGTGGCTAGTGAAACCAAAGTGGTGCAAGGGATTTCACTGATCCGCCGAGCGCGCGCAAAGTACGGTGATTCCCCGGCGTGTCGCCCGCAAACGCGCGCGCTCGCAGCACATGCCCGATCAACCCGTCACGGCACTCGAGCCGACACCGGCGCAACGCCAAACTCCAGGGTCAGCTGATTCAGCGTGGCGGGCAACGGCTTCGACGGCTCGAGTCGTGGCGTCGACCGAAGCTCGAGACTGGTGGTCCCCAACAGATTTGCCAGCAGGGTACTGGTGGCGAACAGCACCAGGTTGCGGCCGGGGCACTCCACGGGTCCGGCGCTGAACGGCACCAGTTGCGGATACTGCTGCGCGCGGCCGTCCAGCCAGATGTCGGGCACGAACTCGTCGGCGAACGGCAGGTCCGGATCGCGGTGGAACGCAGGCACGATGATCATCACGGCGGCACCCGCATCCACTGTGAACGCGCCGTCACGCCACGTGGTTTCGGTGGACGTATCGCGCAGCAGTGTCGGTGTCGTCGGCCATAGCCGCACCGATTCGAGTACACAGGCACGCAGGAACGGTCGCACCGCGACCTGGCCGAGATCACCTGTCTCGCACTGCTGTAAAGCCGCGGGGTGCGTTGCGAGCACCGCAGCGGCACGCAGCGCGGCCATGCCTGCGGCGTCGAACGCGAATAGCCACTGCGGAATCTGGCCGACCGGATCGACCGCACCCTCGGCAGGCACCTGCGCGAGCGCACCGACCAAACTATTCGGGTCGGCCGCCTCGGCGTAGCCGTACAGGCGGTCGAAGAACCGCTCCCGCATCCGGGTATGTGGCAGGCCGAGGAATGCCCAGTTGCCCGCCGAACGCAGCCGCCACAGGTCGTCGGTAATCGCGCCGTCGTCCCTGGCGGCGTCGCCAAGCACGAGTCGGCGCACCAGCCGCCACCACGCCGTCATGAAGGCGGAGGAGTCGAGGCTGCCGCGCTGAAGTGCCTCGGCCGCCAGCTCGCCTGCTTCGGCTTCTATTGCCCGCGTGAAGGGTTCGGCGAGCCGGTGCAGCGCTAACGGCGTGTCCAGTGCCGCCTCGTTGACCGCCCGCCGACGGTCGCGCATGTGACCGGTGGAGATCAACACGCCATGCGGCTGGAACTGTTGCAGCGCCTGACGCTTCTCGCGGTTGGCCGGGTCGAACGGGTTGGGTGACTCGGCGAGCACGCGGCCGACGTCGTCCGGGTCGAGGATCACCAGGATGCGTCGGCCGGGTATCGCGAGTTCCACTGGGCCGGAACCGAACTCCTTGTGCAGCGCGCGCAACCGTGACACCCCGCGGGCGTCGGCCTGGGTGCGTTCCAACAGTCGGATCACCGGCCGGCGACGGGCGATGGCGCCGGCGGCGATCGACGCCAACCCGAGGTCGGTCAGGGCCGTCAGGGCTGCGGCTCCGGTGAGTCGGGGCACGTTCGCGTCGGGCATGTCACACCTTTCCGGTCGGGTGAAGGAGAAGCGGGTCGTCATCGGGTGACGCGATCCGGCCCTGTTCTTGGAACACGACACGGCGGGCGATCTCCGCCGCGTGGTCGGCGAAGCGCCCGTAGAACCGCCCGAGCAGGATCATGTCGGCCGCCGCTGCTGAGCCATGTGTCCACCGGCCGTCGCTGGCCAGGGAGAACAGCTGGGCGTGCAGGTCTTCCATCACGGCGTCGTCGTCCCGGATTCGCCGGGCGAGTTCGATGTCGCCGGTGAGGACGGCGATGTGCAAGTGGTTGGCGAGCTCCACGGCGATTCGACCCATTTCGGTGAAGTGCTCGAGAGCCTCCGCGGGAACCGCCGTCGCCGGATGGTGCCGACGGGCGACCTTCGCGACGTTCGCCGCCAGTCCGCCCATTCGGTCGGCGTTGGCGGCGATCTGGATCGCGGAGACCACCACGCGCAGATCGCGAGCCACCGGAGCCTGCAGGGCCAGCAGCGCGAACGCACGATCGTTGACGCAGCCGTTCAGTTCATCGAGACGCTGCAGATCGACGGTGACCTGTGCCGCCAACTCCATGTCGGCCCGCACCAGTGCGGCCGTGGCGCATTGCATGATGTCGGCCACCAGTTCACACATGTCGCCCAATTCGGCCGTCAACCGGTCGAGCTGGGCTTGAAATGCAACGCGCATGACTCCTCCTACGCCGTCCTAAGGGCACAGCCGAAGTACCCACGCGATTGATGTTGAAACGAGCGCTTGGGGGTAACCCCACGGCCATGGATCAATCCGAAGCCCCGTTGCTCGATGCGCTCGTCGACTACCACAAGGCCGACCGGTACGGCTTCAGCCCGCCAGGACACCGCCAGGGCCGCGGTACCGACGAACGGGTGCTCGACGTGCTCGGCCGCGAACCGTTCCGCGACGACGTGCTGGCCAGCGGTGGCCTCGACGATCGTCGCACCAGCAACCAGTACCTGAAGCGCGCC
This sequence comes from Mycobacterium sp. URHB0044, assembly GCF_000620625.1. GTDB lineage: Bacteria > Actinomycetota > Actinomycetes > Mycobacteriales > Mycobacteriaceae > Mycobacterium. Next base: position 3,066 of record NZ_JIAW01000017.1, read on the forward strand.
GAGGACCTGATGGCCGAGGCCGTCGGCGCCGACGTCGCCTGGTTCTCGACGTGCGGCAGCTCGTTGTCGGTGAAGGCCGCGATGATGGCCGTCGCAGGCGGTGACGGCAGCCTGCTGGTAGGCCGCGACAGCCATAAGTCGATCGTCGCGGGCCTGATCTTCTCCGGCGTTCAACCGCGGTGGATCACGCCGCGCTGGGATGCCGATCGGCACATCTCGCATCCGCCGTCACCAGCGCAGGTCGAAGAGACGTGGCAGCGCTATCCCGACGCGGCCGGTGCGCTGATCGTCAGCCCGAGCCCGTACGGCACGTGCGCAGACCTGGCAGGCATCGCCAAGGTGTGCCACGACCGCGGCAAACCGCTCATCGTCGACGAGGCCTGGGGTGCTCACCTGCCGTTCCACGACGACCTGCCCACGTGGGCCATGGACGCCGGGGCCGACGTCTGCGTGGTCAGCGTGCACAAGATGGGCGCCGGTTTCGAGCAGGGCTCGGTGTTCCACCTGCAGGGTGACCTCGTCGACCAGGATCGGTTGTCGGCGTGCGCGGATCTGCTGATGACCACCAGCCCCAACGTCCTGGTGTATTCGGCGATCGACGGGTGGCGGCGCCAGATGGTGCAGCGCGGAAACGAATTGCTCGGTGCCGCACTGGATCTCGCCAAGGGCTTGCGAAGCGACATCGAGACGATCGACGGCGTGGAAGTGCTCGACGACGAACTGCTCGGCGTGGAGGCCTCACACGATCTCGATCGCTTGCAGGTGTTGCTGGACGTCTCCGCGACCGGAACGTCGGGTTACCAGGCGGCCGACTGGCTGCGGGAGCACCGTCAGATCGACATGGGCATGACCGACCACCGCCGCATCCTGGCCACCTTGTCGTTCGCGGACGACGCGGACAGTGCCCGCCGTCTGATGGACGGCCTGACCGCGTGGCGCCGGGCCGCCGCCGACTTCGAACCGCCGCAGGCCATTCGGCTGCCGTCGCCAGAGGAACTCGAACTGGAAACCGTCGAGCTACCCCGGGACGCCTTCTTCGGCGCGACCGAAGACGTGCCGCTGGAGAAGGCCAGCGGACGCATCGCCGCCGAGCAGATCACGCCCTACCCGCCCGGCATACCGGCCGTGGTGCCGGGGGAGCGGCTCAACGATGCCGTCCTCGAGTACCTGCGAACGGGAGTCGAGGCGGGGATGAACCTGCCCGACCCGGCCGACCCAGAGTTGAAGACCATCAAGGTCGTTCGGTGACCTCCGGGCGTCAGCCGGACGCGGAGGTCCTCGGGGCGTAACGCAGGACGGCGCCGACCCCGTCACGCGGGGCCACGCGGTCGCCGATCAGCACGAGGTCGGAGTCGATCGCCACCGCAGCAAGCGGAAGGGCCTCATCGGCCCGCACCGGGGACGCCGGCGCCGTGCCCAATTCGGAGAGCACGTTCGCGTTGGGTGCGATGGTCTCGTGTGTGTCGCCACGCAGCACGGTCGCGTCGCCGAGGTCGCCGATGAGCAGCGTCTCGACTGCACCTTCGCGGAGCGCCGCGCAGACGCCGTCGAGACCTTCGGTGGCCAGTCCGCCGCCGCGCCCGAGCTCGGCCTGGAACCGCTGCGCGACGTCGTCGGCCGTGGCATTGCGGCGATTCTCGAAGATGGCCGAGATCTGTTCGTGCAGAGCGACATCGTCGCCGCCGCCATGCCGGGCGCCACCGCTGACCTCGACGGCCCGCTGCGCGGCGCGTTTCGGCAGGGCGTCGATGAAGTCGCTGCGGGAGCGCACTTCACCAGCGACGAAGAGCACCTCTGGCGAGGTTTGGTCGACGAGCTCGGCGACGCGGTCGGCCGCCACGCGGATGTTCCTGCGGGCCGCTTCCTCGGCGCGTGGTTGCGGATCACCGTAGCCGGGGTTCTCGGCGCCGGACGCCTTGTGGATGGGATACTCTCCGCCAGAGACGATTTCGGTGCGTACCTGCCCGTTGTGGTGCACGGTGATGTCGGCGCCTTCATGATCCACGACGACGACGAGGTGGGGTGGCGACACCATCCCGTCCGCGACGATGGGGACGAGGTAGGGCAGCTCCGAGACGCGCACGACGATGTTCTCGGGTGGGTGGCTGAGGTACTCGCTGAGCACGACGTCCTCGCCGGCGATCACCGCCCGACCGCGACGGCCAACGGCGGGTGGTTCGTCGATCGCCGCCTGCTGGACGCGGGCAGTCAGGTCGGTGTCGGCGCCCAGCTTGGTCAATTGGTCGGCGATGTCCTTCCACCGCACGCCGAGTTGGGTTGCCGCGTCCTCGGTGTCATGCGAATCATCGAAGTACACCGATGCGAACGGGCCGTGCCCCGAGGCAAGCGGCCGAAATCGGTCGGGTTCCATGATCATCCCTTCGCTCGTACCGTTCCCTTGCCGGGTGCCCCGATGCGGCGGAGACAAAACAGCGGCTGGCGCGAAGAGGCGCGTCGCTCAGTGGGCGTAGCTCGCCGACTGCCGTGACTGCGACAGCCCGTGGGTGGCGGGGCCTTCCAACAATTCGCCGTCGGGTGCGAACCGGGATCCGTGCAGCGGGCACTCCCAGGCCTGGTCTGCGTCGTTCCAGTTGACGATTCCGCCCAGATGAGGGCAGACGGGGGACACGGTGTGCTTGACGCCGTCGACGACGTCCTCGCCGCGCAGGTGCCAGGGCGGTCCCGCGACGACGCCGTCCCCCTCCGTCGGTTCGGCGGAACTGGCCATCGCCGGCGTCACCCAGCCCTTCGCCAGATGGAAGCCGACTTCGAGGTTGGCCTGCAGCGCGGTCGGGATGCCGGACACTTCGTGCTTGCGCCAGCTGGCGAACGCCGACGACCAGTCCATCCGGCCGCCGAGGATGCGCGACGACAGCGCCAGCGCGGCCGCCACGCCGTTGGTCATGCCCCATTTGTCGAAACCCGTTGCCACGTAGATCTTGTCGCTGCCCGGCAACAGCGGGCCGACATAGGGGATCTCGTCGACGGGGTGGTAGTCCTGGGCAGACCAGAAGTGGGTTTGCACGGCGCCGGGATAGTGCAGTTTCGCCCACCGCGCCAACTCGCTCACCGACTCGGCGGGCGAGGTGGCACGACCGACCGTGTGCCCGGCGCCGCCGACGATCAGCTTCTCGCCTCCGGCCGTTGGCGCGTAGCGCACCGACCGGGTCGGCGAGTCGACGCTGATGAACATGGAGCGGGTGATGTCGCCCGGCACGTCGAAGCCGAGGCAGTAGGAGCGTTGCGGCTTGAGCCGAGCGAAGAACAGTCCGCGATCCAGAATGGGAATCCCAGTGGCCAGCACGCACTTTCGGGCGGTGATCGAAAGATCCTGCGGCGCAGGATCACTGGCACCGTGCGTCGTTCGCAGCGCGAGACGCAGTGGGTCGGTGCCCGATACGGAGTGCACGCGTAGTCCCTGGAACAGCGCTCCGCCGTGCGTCTCCAACTCGACGACCAGGCTGTCCAGGAACGGCATCGGGTCGATCTGCGCTTGATCGGGCAGGCGCACCCCACCCTGGAACGGGAAGGGCACGTCGGCTTCGTCCTGCCAGGAGGCGTTGAGACCGGCCTCCCGACAAGCGGCGAGTACGGCCCTGGCCTGCTCGACGCCTGCGGTGGTGTGCGCGTAGCTGAAGTCGTCCTCGCGTTGGTAACTCAAGCCGTGGTCGTCGCAGTGCCTCAGCAGCCAGTCGCGGCCCTCGGTGTTCCCGGTGACGTACGCGCGCAGCACGTCGCTGCCGTGCTTGGCGGCGATGCGGGACAACTTGGTGCCCTGCAGCAGGCTGACCTTGCCGGTGGTGTTTCCCGTGGTGCAGGCGCCGACGTAGCGGGCCTCGACCACCGCCACCCGCTTTCCGGCCCTGGCGAGCAGGACGCCGGTGGTGAGGCCGGTGATGCCGGCACCGACGACCACGACGTCGTACACGGCGCCGTCGATGGCGCCGGGCGCCATTGCGGATTCCACGCGGTCGGACAGCCACAGCGAAGTCATGCCGCGTTCGTACCCGGCCAGGCGATGCTCAAACGTGGGGACCCGCTACGTCTCCCGGTCGACGTCGGCTTCCAGCAACCGGTCCGACTCCTCTTCGAGAGCCTCACCTCGAGCGGATGGGTCCGGTGCCATCAGTACGCGGACGAAGCTGTTGAAGAACGCGATCGTGGGCACGGCCAGCAGCGCGCCGACGATGCCGGCGAGCACGCTTCCCGCTCCGATGCCGAGCACCACGGCGAGCGGGTGCAGCGACACCGCGCGACCCATGACGAGTGGCTGCAGCACGTGCGCCTCGAGCTGCTGCACCGCGATGACGAGGCCCAGGGTGATGAGCGCGAAGATGAAGCCCTTGGCGAGCAGCGCGACGATCACGGCCAGAAAGCCGGAGAGCACGGCACCCACGACGGGGATGAATGCGCCGAGGAAGACCAGCGAGGCGAGCGGTAGTGCCAGCGGAATTCCCATGATTGCCAAGCCGATTCCGATGCCCGCCGCGTCGACGAGGGCGACGAGGAACGTGGCGCGCGCGTAGCCGGCGAGGGAGTGAAAGCCGGCGGCTCCGGCCTCCCGGATGCGGGAGCGGTTCTCCTGGGGCACCGCGCGGGTGACGAATTCCCAGATGCTGCGGCCACCGAGCAGGAAGAAGATGAGGGTGAACAGCGTCAGCAGCGCAGCGGTGAGCAGCTGCGCGACGGTGCCCGCCGTGGACAGTGCTCCGCTGGTCAGTTGCTCCTGATGGTCGCGCAGCGATTGGATGACCGTGTCGCCGACGTTGTTGAGCTGGTCGCCGCTGAGGTGCATCGGTCCGTTGATCAACCAGTCGCGCACGGAGTCGATGCTGTGCGCCACTTGGTCGACCAGCCCTGGCAGGCCCTCCACGAACTGGTTGACGACGAAGGCCAGGATGCCCACGACCGCGGTGAGACCCATGACCACCACGAACGCCACCGCGCCGCCGCGAGCCGCCCCGTACCGGTCGAGGAAGTCGACGGCGGGGAGCAGCATTGCGGCGAGCGTCAGCGCCAGCGCGACCGGTACGACGATGAGGCCGAACCGGCGCAGCACCTCGAATACGACGACGACCGCGGCGAAGATCACCAGCAATCGCCATGACCACGCCGCGGCCCGTCGTATGGGCGGACTTACCGACTTCGCGTCGGAGTCATCCACTAGAACCAGACTTTTCTGCCTCCAACGGGCCGCCCGACGGCGCCGAGCAGCCACAACACCGCACCGACGACCAGCAGGATGATGCCGATCGTCGACAGGATGCCGACGTGTAGGAAGTAGCCAAGGAGCAGCAGAATCACACCGAGGACGATCATCGTTTCTCCAATCCGTGCAGGAAGAGGGTTCTTCCCTGTGCACGGAATTACCGCATCCGTAAGTTCCAAACCTCCCAAGCGATTTGCCCATTTCCCGCGACCGCGCGCGTTTGCGGGCGGCACGCTCTAGTAGAGGATCTTCCGCATGTTGTCCTCGTCGTAGTACTCGTTGAGCTGTTCGTCGCTCATGTCGGGTTTGATGGCCTTGGCGAGCTGCGCGACACTGGGCACGGCCGTCGGGTCCCACGTCTCCGGCTTCCAGGCGTTCGACCGCAGAAATGCCTTGGCGCAGTGGAAGAACACCTCTTCGGCGGCGATCTCCAGCGCGAGGATGGGCCGCTTCCCGTCGACGGTCAGGGCGTCGAAGTAGTCGGCGTCGGCGACGATCCGCGCGGTGCCGTTGATGCGCAACGTGTCGCCGCGGCCGGGGATCAGGAATACCGTGCCGACGCGGGGCCGCTGGAGCACGTTGAGGTAACCGTCGACCCGCTTGTTGCCGGGTCGTTCGGGGATGGCGATCGTGGTGTCGTCGATGATGTGGACGAAGCCGGGAGGGTCGCCCTTCGGCGAGACGTCCACTCGGCCTTCGGCGTCCGTGGTGGCGACGAATCCCAGCGGCGCGTGCGACAGCCAGTCCTGCTGAGCTTCCGACAGCCGGTCCTTCACCTTGTTGGCGGTGGCGGGAAGGGGATGCCCGACGATCGCGCGCAGGTCTTCGACGGAGGTGACTTCACGACGCATGCCCCACATCATGCTCCGGCGCCGAACCTGGCGGTGAGCTCCCTTCGGTCCAGCTTGCCGATGCCGCGGCGGGGCAGTTCCTCGACGGCGTGCACCTCGCGCGGTGCGGCGGTGGCGTCCAGGGTCTGCTCGACGTGTGCGCGCAGCTCGGCGATCGTCGGCATGGCCGAATCTCCTGCCAGCACGATCGCGGCGGCGACGCGCTGCCCGAGCCGCTCGTCGGGGACGCCGAACACGGCGCAGTCGGCGACCGCGGGGTGGGTGGCCAGCGCGGTCTCGACGAGTTGCGGCAAGACGGTCAGCCCGCCGGTGCTGATCGCGTCGTCGACGCGGCCAAGGACCCGCAGGACACCCGAATCATCCAGTACGCCAACGTCATCGGTGCGAAACCATCCCGGCTCGCTGAACGGATCGGGATCCACCGGATTGCGGTAGCCCTTGGCCACGGTGTCACCGCCGAGCACCACGCGGCCGTCGTCGATGCGCACCTCGACGCCGTCGAGAGGGACGCCGTCGTAGACGCAACCGCCGGCGGTCTCGCTCATGCCGTACGTGCGGATGACGGAAATGCCCGCTGCGGCAGCTCTTTCCGCAACCGCGGCCGGCATTGGGCCCCCGCCGATCAGTATCCCGTCCAGCTCGGCCAGTGCGGCAGTGGCGGCCTCGTCGCCCAGTGCCTTGTCCAGCTGCACGGCGACCAAGGAGGCGTACCGCCGACCGGCGCCCAAAGACGATATGGCGGCAGGCAATTCGGTGACGTCGAAGCTCGGTGGGACGGCCACGGGCGTGGTACCGGCCAACGTGCTGCGGACCAGCACCTGCAGGCCGGCGACATGGTAGGGCGGCAGGGCCAACAGCCAACTGCCGGGGCCGCCGAGCCGGTCATGGGTGGCCGACGCGCTGGCGATCAGCGCGGCAGCGGTCAGCATGGCGCCCTTCGGCACTCCGGTGGTTCCGGAGGTCGACACGACGATCGCCACGTCGTCGTCGATCTCCTCGCCGACCCGCAGTGACGTCGTCAACAGCTCGGCCTGGCGCGCGTCGTCGGCGGGTACCGGCAGCATCGCCGATTCCTGCCCGTCCAGCACCCCCTCCAGCGCCGTCAGAAGCGACAGCGTCGACGGGATGTCCGGAATGACGAGTGCACGAAGTGGGGCTATGCGGGATCCTTCTCGTCGCCCGCCGAGTCTTCGGCGTCGCGTGGGTCGTCGAGGGGCCAGCCCTTGGTGGCCAGCCGTTCCCGGACCCGCTCGACGTCCTCGGGCAGCGGCAACTCGTCGGTGAGTTCGGTGATCAGCACGCCGATGTCGACGTGGTCGAATTCGCCTCGCTCGAGCAGACCCTGCGCGACGGCCTTGACCTCGTCGTCGGTGAGCCGCCGCTTGAGGAGGGCGAACAGCGGAACTCGGTCGGGACCGGGCACGCCTTCGGGATATCCGGCGTTGATCCACGCCACGATCTTGCCGAGAAATCCGTTCATGCCTTCAACTTTCCCAATGTCGGGTGAACTATGCACCCGGCCGACAGTTGAGCTGCCAATGCTACTTGTGCTTGGCGCCCAGGAGGTACAGGCCGGTGTTGTGCGCGACGAAGTCACGCGCGATGAACAGCACGCCGATGACGACCGCGGCAAACACGATCGCGAAGAGCAACCAGCTCAGTGCGGCGAGTGCCGGGTTCTTGTTCGCCGGCGCACCGTCGTGCGAAACCACGCCGACGCCTTCGGCGTTGAGCCGTACCCCGATGGAGAACAGCGCAGGCAGGCCGGCGCCGATGATCAGGCCGGCGACGATGATCTGAAATACCGCGGTGGGGTTGATCCAGCCGTTCATGATGTAGAGCCTCTCGGTATCGGGTCGACGGTCAGACGGCGGGAGTGGACTCGGCCTTGGGCGCGGGAGCCTTCTCGCTGGTTCCCGCGGTCAGGCTGCCTTCCCATTCCTCGTTGACGTTGGTGTGGTCGATCGGTGCCTTGCGCGACTGCAGCCAGATGGCGGTGGCGACTGCCACCAGGAGCAGGAAGCCAACGGCGGCACCGGCGTAGCCGCCGATGAAGTGGGTGATGAAGTAGGTGATGGCACCGACGAGCGCCGCCGACGGCAGCGTGATCAGCCAGGCCGCCGCCATCCGGCCTGCCACACCCCAACGGACCTCGGCGCCCGGCTTGCCCACGCCGCTTCCCAGGATCGAGCCGGTCGCCACGTGCGTGGTGGACAGCGAGTAACCGAAGTGGCTCGACAGCAGAATGATTGCGGCCGACGAGGTTTCAGCGGCCATGCCTTGCGGGGACTTGATCTCGACGAGGCCCTTGCCCAGCGTGCGGATGACGCGCCAGCCGCCAAGGTAGGTGCCGGCCGCGATCGCCGCGGCGCAGGACAGGATGACCCAGAACGGAGGCAGTGCGTCGGACTTGTCGGCGGCGCCGTAGGAGATCAGGGCCAGGAAGATGACGCCCATCGTCTTCTGCGCGTCATTGGTGCCATGGGCCAGCGAGACCAGCGAGGCCGAGCCGATCTGTCCGTAGCGGAACCCCTTGTCGGTTCGCTCCTCCGGCACACCCCGTACGGCGCGGTAGACCAGCCAGGTGCCGACGGTCGCGACGAGGCCGGCGATGAACGGCGCCAGCGCGGCGGGGATCAGGACGGTGGAAACCAGGCCCTTCCAGATGACGCCGTGGCCGCCGACGGCGGCGAGCATGGCGCCGACGATGCCGCCGATCAGGGCGTGCGAGGAGCTCGACGGGATGCCCAGCAGCCAGGTGAGCAGGTTCCACACGATGCCACCGACCAGGCCGGCGAACACGATCTCGAGGGTCACCAAGCCGGACTGCACCAACCCCTTCGCGATCGTGGCCGCGACGGCGGTGGACAAAAAGGCGCCGACGAGGTTCAGCGACGCTGACAGCGCCACCGCGACCTTCGGCTTGAGTGCGCCGCTGGCAATCGATGTCGCCATGGCGTTTCCGGTGTCGTGAAAGCCGTTCGTGAAGTCGAATGCGAGCGCAGTTGCGACCACGATGATCAGGAGAAAGAGCTGAAGGTCCACGGCTGGAATTCTGTCCGTTACTTAGGCTTGCTGTAAAACCGTTGAGCAAAGAATTCGCAGGTCAACCCTAAGTGGCCGCATGATGTTCGCCTTCCGTTAACCTCTGGTGTCCCGCCGCAGCGGATGTGTCTCCGGAACCTGGACGAAAATCAGGGTCACGCCATCCGGATCGGTGACGTGCAACTCGTGCAGGCCCCACGGTTCGGCCTTGGCCTCGCGGGCGATCGGCACGCTTCGCGACTCCAGTTCGGCCTGGGTGGCGTAGACGTCGCGAACCTGCAGCCACAGCGCGCCGGGGAAGCTGGACGAGGCGTCTGTAGCATGCCCATCTACATTTCCCGGGTCGCTTCGCTCCTGCCCTCCATGCCCCGCTAGTTCGATCAGCGACTGCCCCGCATAGAACACCGTCCCCGCGCCGTACTCGCGGGCGATCGCCAAGCCGATGGCATCGCGGTAGAAGGTCAGTGACCTCTGGTAGTCGGCCGGCCGGAACAACACCCGGCTGGCCAGGATCTCCATGCGTTCGTGTCTAGCACGTCACGTGCCGGATTCGGCCGCGACACGGTAGCCGCCGCCGGGTGATCGGACCGTAGCTAGCCGTTGGGTTGGACCCGTTGGCGCTTCATCACGGCGTCGACGGCGGCAGGCGCGAAGCTGTTGATGGCATGCGCGGTGACGGCCATCCGCGGCGCGATCCGCACCGGCCTGGTGCGCGCTGCCGTCACCATCCAGTCGGCGGCCTCGGCCGCGCTGAGACCGGGCAGCCCGTCGTACGCGCGGGTGGGCGCGATCATCGGCGTCTTCACCAGCGGGTAGAACAGCGTGGTCGAATGCACGCCGTCCTTGCTCCATTCGGTCTCGATGACGCGGCTCACTGCGGTCAGCGCCGCCTTCGAAGCGTTGTACACGGCGAACAGCGGAGCGGATTCCTGTAGTACGCCCCAGGTGGAGACGTTGATGATGTGGCCGTCGCCGCGCTCGCGCATGCCGGGGGCGAGGCCGCGGATCAACCGCAGCGGCGAGTAGTAGTTCAGCGCCATCGTCCGCTCGACGTCGTGCCAGCGGTCCAAGGACTCGGCCAGCGGCCTGCGGATCGACCTGCCTGCATTGTTGATCAGGATGTCGATCCCGCCCAGATCGCGCTCCAGCGTGGCGACCAGCTCGTCGATGGCGTCGAGGTCGGACAGGTCGCAGGCGTGGGCCCGGGCGTCACCGCCCGCGTCGGTGATGCGGGCAGCGACGGCGTCGAGCAGTTCCTGCCGCCGCGCGACCACGACGACGGTGGCGCCCGCGCGGGCCAGCTTCTCGGCACCCGCCTCGCCGATGCCCGACGATGCCCCGGTGAGCAGGATGCGCTTGCCTCTCAGGTCCACCGCCTCGCGGTTGGGCCGGTAGGACAGCACGCGATCGGACAGTGGGGGCCGCATGCTGGTCAGCAACGCGCTGTCGGCCAGGCGGCGAAGGGGACTCTTGCTCACCGCCCGAGCTTAGGCCCGCAGCCTCCCTGCGATGGTCACACCGTGAGCAGTCGCTGGAAGAACGCGCGGTAGCGCTTCAGGGCGATGCGAAGATCCTCGGTGGAGGCCTCTTCGCCACGCGCCCACTGCTCCTCGAGCCGCGAACGCGCGTCGGTGAAGCCGGCGACGAGCATGTCGACGACATCGGCCACCAGGGCGTCGGCCCGTTGCACGCACTCCCGGGGGTCGTCGACGAAACACGCCTGAACGTCGTCCCAGCGCGTACGCAGTCCGTCCAGGACGTCGTCGGCGAAGAGCAGTCTCTTGCTTGATGATTCGTCCGGTTCGGAAGACCGTTCGGTCGAGCCGTCCGCCGACTCATCGACCGGCTGGAACGGCTGGGTCTGCTCCATCGGGGACTCGGTGCGCGCGCGAGAATGTGCCGGCGTCATCGAATTGGTCTGCGCCTGCGCGGTTTCCGCCTGCGTGTACTGATCTTGGGTGGTCATGCGCTTGCCTCCTGTGACGTGTCCCTGGTCTCGGCTTCGAGCAACTTCTCGAACAGTGCGCGGTAGTGAACGAACGCCTTGCGTTGCTCCTCGGTCCCGACGTCGCCCTTCAGTTGTCGCCGATGGATGTCGTGCGCGGCGCGGTAGTTCGAGACGACGGTGGGGTGGTCGACCGAGATGTCGGCGGCCCGCCGTTCGAAGTCGTCGATCGGATAGCCCCGTTCGCGCATGACCTCGGTGACCAGGACGTCGGCCTCGCCCACCGCGCTCGACGGATGGTCGACGAATGCGGTCTGAACCACCCGCCAGCGCCTGACGTAGCCGTCCAGCGCCTGGCGCGTCAGTGGACGAATGTCGAGCTCGTCGCGCTTGCGTATGCGGGCGGTCAGTTCCTTCTCCGCCGCCTTTTCGTCCCCAGCTTCGAAGACGGTCCTGGCGTATTCGGGACCGAACCGTTGCTTCAATTGCTGCGTCTTCCTGCGCCGGGTCGCCAGAACGACGGCCACCGCGAGTGCGGCGATCGCCACCGCCGCGACGATCAGAATCCATCCCCAACTCGGCATCGTGGGCACCTCCTCATCCGTCGAGGTGCATACCCCGGCGGCGTCTACGGAAACGTCAATATCGATCGGCGCACGGCCTCCAAGACCCGCCGATCGCCCGCATGTAGACTGATTGGTATACCTGGCTGGAAGGAGAACCGTGATGAGCAGCGCTCGGGAACGGCTCGTCGCGGCCACCGTCGATCTGCTGCGGCGCCGCGGCGTGGCGGCGACCGGCGTCGCCGAGATCGTGGAGCTCAGCGGGGCGGCGCGACGATCGCTGTACACGCACTTCCCCGAGGGAAAGATGCAGCTGCTGATCGAGGCGACCAGGCGGGTCGGCGCGGAGTCCACCGGCCCCATCGGAACGCTGACGCAAGCCGATGATCCAGTCGCGGGCCTCAGCGCATTCGAGACTCCCGACTTGGCGCGGGAAGCCGCATCGGTGTTCACCATTTGGCAGGAGGCGATGTCCGACCAGCTGCGTCGCGCCGGCCTGAGTGCTCCGGCGGCCGCCTCGTTCGCGAGCTTCACCGTGTCGGCGATCGAGGGCGCCGTCGTCCAGTGCCTGGCCTACCGCTCGACGCAGCCGCTGGACGTCGTCGGTGAGCACCTCGATGCGACGCTGCGGCTCCAGTTGGCCTTCTAGATCCGACTCACTGCGGTAATTCGTTGTGCCGCATGAGGTCGACGAGGTTCGTTCGGGTGAACGTCGGGTCGAAGTGGGCGAGGACGTCGTCGTTCATGGTGCCGAACGTGGTGTTGGGCCGGTCCTTCGTGCCCGCGTGGAAGGCGCGCAACATGCCGTCGGTGAACCCTTCCCGCGGGTGCGCAGCGACCACCTCGGCGATCTGCTCCGCGGTCAACGCGTCGAGCCCGGCGCCCACCACGTCGGTCGCCACCCCGGCAATGAGCAGCGCGATCTCGGGTTCCATGCGATCCGGCACCTCCGGCGTGCTGTGCAAGGCGATGGCAAGCCAGACGTTTCGGGCCTCGTTCGCCGAGTAGCCGTGGTCTCGCAGAAAACCCCGCGCGAGGTCCGCGCCGTCGAGTTCGAACCGCTGATCCAGCCGGCGGTACTTCGCCGTGAGGCCAAGGTCGTGGAACATCGTCCCGACGTAGAGCAGCTCGGGGTCGGGTTGCAGACCACGCGCGCGGCCGTGCAACATGCCCCAGAGATACGCGCGCCGCGAATGGTTGAACAGCAGCTCGTCCGCGGCCGCAGCCACCAGCTCGGTGGCCTCTCTTGCCATCGGAGAGTCCGGAATGGCCACCCCCGCAATCTCTTTCGTCATCGGTCGCCTCCGTCCGGCACGACTCGGACGATGGTCTTCCCGGCGGTGCGGTTGGCGGGGTCGAACGCCGACGGTGCCTGTGCCAGTGGGCATACCGTTCCCACGATCGGGCGCAACCGGTCCTCCCGGAGCCGGCGTTCCAGGGCGATGAGACCGGAGCGATCCGGTTCGACGACGAAGAACACCGCCCGGCCGTCGTCCGGCCGCACCCGGGGCGGCTCCGCAATGGTGACGAGGACGCCGTCCGAACGCACCAGCGCTGCAGAACGATCGAGGATCTCACCACCGACGACGTCGAACACCACGTGAACCTTGCCGACATCCTCCAGGCGGTCGCCCTGCAGATCGAGGAAGTCGTTGGCGCCGAGGCCGAGAACCGTTTCGCGGTGCTCGGCGCGTCCGGTGCCGATCACGTGCGCTCCCGCTTCGTGGGCAAGTTGCACCGCGAGCGATCCCACGGCGCCTGCTGCGCCATGGATCAGGACGGTCTGCCCGGTCACGAGATGGGCGTGGTCGAACAGGCCTTGCAATGCGGTCAGGCCGGAAATGGGCAGTGCTGCGGCGACGACGTGGTCGACGCTGCCCGACAGGGGTGCGAGGTTACGCGCCTCCACCGCAACGTATTCCGCGAGTGTGCCGTTGCGGGCCCAGTCGGTCAACCCGAAGACCCGCTGGCCGACGGTCAGCCCGGTGGTGCCGTAGCCGAGTCCGGCGACGACGCCGGATGCTTCGTGGCCGGGAATCGCCGGTGTCCGGTCTCGCCCGGAGCGGTCGGTCCACGTTCCCGGCCAGTCGAGCTCGCCTGGTGTGAAGCTCGCCGCGTGGACCTGAACGATGACGTCGTTCTCGGCGGCATGTGGATACGGCATCTCGGCGACTTCGAGGCCGGAGATGCCGGCGGCCCGGTCGCGGGCAACGACTGCCTGCATGGCGGTCACTCGGCGTTCCGGCGTGCGCTCGGGTGGCGCAGGTGATCGCGGGCGATGATCTCGTCGGGTTCGAGCATGGTGATCATGTCGACGTCTGGTGCGCAGATGCACACGGCAAGGAACCGGCTCCAGCGATCGGCTTCGAGATTCGCGACCTGATAGTGCACCACGTCGCCGCCGGGCTCCCAGAACGCCTCGCCTGCAACGATTTCGCGGGGCGCCTCACCCTCGAGCTCGAAGAGGACCCGGCCTTCGAGAACGTATCCGAAAACGGGGCCGGAATGACGGTGCGGCGCAGGCCCGTCGTCCGCGGGCGGGAGTTCGACGAGTTGCGTCATCGCGTGCGCGCCGTCGGGAACCGGCGGTGGCGTGACGGACAGAAGATCGGACACCTTGATGTTTCCTGCTACCAACATCTTCTCGACACTAGCCCCGCTGGAGCGGGTTTCGTGGGCCACTTCTGCGCTGTGAACGGGGGACGGTTCGCGCCGTCACAGCAAGCCGGTCAACGCCTGCAGCGCTGCCGACCACGCGCTCGGGGCTGGCGCGGCAAAGCCGATCACCAGGCCGTCACGGCTGGTGTCGGCGTCGGGGTGGCGGAACAGGTCGAGGCCTTCGACGGCGAGACGCTGCCACGCCGGGTCTCGAGCGGCGGCGCTCTCGTTGCCGCCTGGAAGTTCGAGGACGACGTGCAGTCCCGCGGGCATGCCGGTCACCCGGGTGTCCGGCGACGACCGGGCGACCGCTGCCACGAGCTGCTCACGGCGGCGGCGGTACTGCGTGCGCATCGTGCGAATGTGCCTGTCGTACGAACCGGATTGGATGAATTCGGCCATCGCCAACTGATCGACGAAGCCACACGTCGGCTCGGTATCACCCTTCTGCCGGGCCACCGCCTCGACGAGCCGATCCGGCACGACGAGCCAGCCGAGCCGAAGCCCGGGGGCCAACGACTTGCTGACCGTACCCATGTAGATCACGCGGTCGGGGTCGACGCCGTGCAGCGCGCCGACGGGGCTGCGGTCGTAGCGGAATTCGCCGTCGTAGTCGTCCTCGATGATCAGGCCGCCGGTCCTGCGCGCCCAGTCGATGACGGCGGCGCGGCGGTCGGAGTGCAGCGGCACGCCGATCGGAAACTGGTGCGACGGTGTCAACAGCACACCGCCCACCTCCGGCATGGCGTCCAGCGCATCGACGTCGGCGCCGTCGGAGTCGATCGCGAGCGGTGGGCAGCGCAGGCCGCGCCCGGCCAGTATCGCTCGTTGCTCGGGCAAGCCGAACGCCTCCACGGCCAGTGCGCCAACTCCGGTGTCGACCAAGGCGCCGGCTACCAGGCTCAAACCCTCAGCGGCGCCGCAACATACGACGATGTTGTCGGCCCGAGACCGCACTCCGCGTGCTCGCGCGAGGTATTCCGCAAGAGCGGTGCGCAGCTCGGGCCTGCCGTATGTGTCGGCGTAGCCGAACGCTTCGGAGGGCGCCGCTTGCAGCGCTCGCTTGACGGCGCGGCTCCACTCCTCGCGGGGAAACGACGACAGGTCGGGGTGGCCGGGGCGCATGTCGTGTTCCGGCCGCCGCGGTGGCGGTCGCTTGGGACGTGCGGCCCCCGATCGCATGACGCCGGCCGCGCGTTGCGACACCGCAGTGCCGGAACCGTGCCGAGTCGTCAGCCAACCTTCGGCGACGAGTTCCGAGTACGCCCGCGCGACGGTGTTTCTCGCCAAACCCAGATCAACGGCCAGGGTGCGGCTCGACGGGAGCCGAGTCCCCGGCGCCAGCCTGCCCGAGCGGATCGCGTCGCGCAGGGCGTCCATCACGCTGTCTCGCGCACGGCCGTGCGGCCGCTCGAGATGTAGATCCAGCCCTACCACGTCTGCTCACCTCGGTTCCGGTGAGCAGTCTATGTAGTGGCGCCGCTTCCGATGCGGGCTATGCGAAGTCGACGCGCACCGAGCTGACCCGCGCCCCTTCGCGCTGCCTGCCGACCCCTATAGACCGATCGATCTACCTACAGTAGACCAATCGTTCTCCTTGTTGTCCAGTGCAGGACGTCCGTCGGTGCAGCTGAAGTGGAGCGCCTGACTACCCCTGCGCAACGCTAAGCGCGTTTTCTACATCCCGGTCGTCATTTCAGGCGTACCGCGTCGAACGACGACCCTGATGTAGAAAACGGACGTAGGACGCGAAAGAGCATCGGTCGGAAGGCGGGAGCATCGCCCCCACCCGGCGATTTGTGGAGTCTCACACGCGGTGACCGCCGGTGAGACTCCACAAATCGCTTAGAAGTAGCGGGGGAAGTTCGACCAGTCGGGGTCGCGCTTCTCCAGGAACGCGTCACGGCCCTCGACGGCTTCGTCGGTCATGTACGCCAATCGGGTGGCCTCACCGGCGAACACCTGCTGGCCGACCAGCCCGTCGTCGATCAGGTTGAACGAGAACTTCAGCATCCGGACGGCCTGCGGCGACTTGCCGTTGATCTCCGAAGCCCATTGCAGCCCAACGGTTTCCAGCTCGGCGTGGTCGACGACTTCGTTGACGGCGCCCATCGCGTGCATCTGTTCGGCGGTGTAGGGGCGGCCGAGGAAGAAGATCTCGCGGGCGAACTTCTGTCCCGCCTGACGGGCGAGATACGCGCTGCCGTAGCCGCCGTCGAAGCTGCCGACGTCGGCGTCGGTCTGCTTGAACCGGGCGTGCTCGCGGCTGGCCAGCGTCAGGTCGCACACCACGTGCAGGCTGTGGCCACCGCCGGCGGCCCACCCGTTGACCAGGCAAATCACGGGCTTGGGCATGAACCGGATCAGCCGCTGCACCTCCAGGATGTGCAGCCGGCCCGCCTGCGCGGGGTCGACGGTGTCGGCCGTCTCGCCGGAGGCGTACTGGTAGCCGGTGCGGCCGCGGATGCGTTGGTCCCCGCCGGAGCAGAACGCCCAGCCGCCGTCCTTGGGGGACGGCCCGTTGCCGGTGAGCAGCACGACGCCGACGTCGGACGACATCCGCGCGTGATCGAGCACGCGGTAGAGCTCGTCGACGGTGTGCGGCCGAAATGCGTTGCGTACCTCCGGCCGATCGAACGCGATGCGGACGGTCGGCTGCCTGACGCCGTCGATGACATGGCGGTGGTAGGTGATGTCGGTCAGGTCGAATCCGGCGACGGGCTGCCACAGCGACGGGTCGAACGGGTTGTCAGCGCTCACCCGGTCGACTGTAGAGCGGCGTTTCACAGACACCGCCCAGGGGTACAAGATCGCCGCGACGGTGCGCTACCGCACCACGAACAGGGAGGACCACGATGAAGCGGTCAGCAGGCGTGATTGTGTCGGCCATGGTTGCGGGCGTGATGCTCGTCGGTTGCTCGCCGGCTGTCACGGGCGGGGATACCAAGTGCAAGGACTACATCGGTTCGGACGAAAAGGGCCAGAACGATGCGGTCGCGAAGATGCTGAAGGACGAGAAGGGCACCGATGCGGCTCAGCTGGAGATCACCGGTACCCGGTTGTCGGTGATGACGTTCTGTCAGACCGCGGGCAAGCAGGACAGCAAGATCAAGGAGGCGCCGCACCTGTAGCCGAGCGTTACACCGGGTCGAACCGGAAGACGGCGCACCGCCCGGCGAGTGCCTCGAACTCGTCGGGCGTGCCGTCGGTGACCAGACCGGAGCGCTTCATGAAGCTGACGCCCGTCGGCACCAGGATCGGAAACTGGCGCAGCAGCGGACGGGCCTCGTCGGCGCCGAGTTCCACCATGCGGACGGTCTGGGCGACCTTGCCGGACGTCAGTGTCGCGGTCTCGGCGGCGCGGGCGTTCTTCACCCAGTCCGCCCCTGGAAAACCGGCGACGACGTAGCGCTTGCCATCGACGGTCATCGGCGTGATGGGCGTCGAGCGCGGCGCTCCCGACGCCCGGCCGGGCACCGTCAGCACGACGGGACCTTCCTTGCCCGAGATCGGCAGGCCCCGCCGCAGCATGAACATGAAGACCTTGTTCATCGGCTTGAGCCACCACGGCGGTTTGATACGCGTGTCGTCAGCCATGGTCTGAATCCTAGACGGCGATGCCGTTCGCCTTCAGTGCCTCGATCAGGCCGTCGGGCCGTTCGGTCGTGGGCAGTGGGTCGACGAGTGCGAAGCCGCAGCCGACGGTTTGAGCGGCGCCGTCGGCCTCTTCGCTGTCGCCCACCATGAGGGCTTCGGCCGCGCTCACGCCGAGCCGGGACAGCGTGGTCTCGAAGATCTCGGGGTTCGGCTTGACGACGCCGACTTCGAAGGAGAGGACGAACTCCGTGACGTGGTCGGCCGCTCCGATCGTTTGGAACGCCGGCCGGACGTCGAACGGGATGTTGGAGACGATCGCGGTCTTGATGCCGCGGTCGTGCAGGCCCGCCAGCACGGCGGCGGTATCGGGATACGGGGTCCAGCTGGACGGTTCGATGACGCGGCTGTAGAGCGACTCGGCGTGATGGTCGGCCAGCCCGGATTCCCGCAGCACGTGCAGGTAGGCCTCACGGTGCAGGTGCGGGGCCAGGTCGCGGTTCACCCACGCCTCGTAGGTCTTCGGGTCCATGTCGACGGACCGCCCGGTCGGCGCGGTGAGGCGACGCATCAACTCGGCCTGCACGTGACCGTCGACCTCGCGCTCGTCGACCTCCATTCCGGCGAACCAGCTGTCGTCCTCCTCCAGTCGGAAGAGCGTCCCGGAGAAGTCGAAGAGCACTGCGCGCACTCGCTCCATGGTGTCATCGTGCCATCCGCCGCCACTGCTTCGCCGCTCACGGTGAAAAGCCAAGCAATACAACTCAATCGGGCATGGGCAGTTGTCAGCCCGGAAGGATCGTGTTGTCCATTCCACCGTTGTCGATCTCGGGCGCGCCGGCGCGGAACGTGATGACGTTGTGGCTGCCCGTGGCCGTGATGGTGTCGGCGACGTCGACGGCGACGTGGTTGTTGACGCCCGAGACGGTGACGCTGAGGCAGTGCCCGGTGATGTCGACGGTGTCCGCGGAGCCGCTGACCGTCACCGCGTTGAGGTTGCAGGTGATGCTCTCGTATTGATTGGCGCCGCTGACCAACACCTCCGCGCCCGGTTCCGGGATGACCGACGAAGTGGGGATTCGCACCGTCGTACGGGGTGCGGGGGAGACGCCCGCCGTGACGGCCGTCTTCGACGCCGAGAACAAGAACACGGCCAGGCCAATCCAGCCGACCATGATGAGCAACCAGCACACCATCCCGATCACCAACCGGATCCGCAGCTTGCCGACCCATTGGCCCGATTCGTCCCGGTCGAGGTCGTACGGGAACGCGGTCACGCACAACGCCCGCGACGGTTTCCGCTGATCGGCCAGGATCACGCCGTCGATGTACTCCCGCCCGCCGACGACGAGCTCGCCCTGTTGGCCGTCGAGCGCGTAGCGAATCCGGGTCTTCGTCTTCGGCCCGCTCCACATCGGGCGGCTGACCTGCCATCCGCGCGCAACGGGAAGGACCACGTTGGAATAGGTGGTGCCACTGAAGTACGTCGCCTGCGAAAGCACCTCGGTGCCGGTGACCGTTGCCACCTGGCCCCACTTGAGCAGCGCCAACCGGGTCATCGCGCCCCGAACGTGGAGTCCATAGATGCCGAGCAGGGAAAGGACCGCCGCCGGCAGGAACGCTTCGGGCAGCGTGATCCACACGATGATCGGCGGGATCGCGACCATGAAGAGGAAGAAGACGTACCACCAGCGGAACGGCAGGATCTCGGCGATCAGGAACTCCCACGGAACCCTCCGGGGAGCCGACGCGAGCGGCGCCCCGTACTCGCCCGACGACACCGGTTGCTGCGCACCGGGATTCAGCCAACTGGAGTAACCCCCTGGACCGCCGCCCGCCCGCAGTTGCTCGAACAGCGCGGTGGCCTTCGCCTCGGCCAGCTGCCGCTCGAGCTCCGCGACGCGCTGCTCGGGATCTTGGGGGTTCATCGACAGATGTTCCCACATCTAGCTGGCAGCCAGCGTCGTCAGCCGCCGCGGGCGCGCTCGGCCTTGCCGGCCAACACTTCTCGTTCTCGCTCATTCGTGGTCAGGGCTGCCGCGGCGTCGAACTCGGCGGCGGCCTCGCCTCGCCGGCCCAGTCGCATCAACAGTTCGCCGCGCACGCTGGGCAACAGGTAGGAGCCGTTCAGTCCGGTGATCCCGTCGACGAGCGCGAGGCCCTCGGCGGGGCCCGAGGCCATGGCCACCGCGACGGCGCGGTTCAGTTCGATGACGGGCGACGGCGAGATCTGCAGCAGCCCGTCGTATAGCGACACGATGCGCTTCCAGTCGGTGTCGGCGGCGGTGGGAGCGTCGGCGTGACATTCGGCCAGCGCGGCCTGCAGCGCGTAGGGGCCCCAACCGATTCCCTTGCGCTGCAACGTCTCCGCGGCGCGCTCGAGTGCGGCGACGCCGCGTCGGATCTGGGCGCGGTCCCACTTCGTCCGATCCTGGTCCTCCAGGAGGATCGGTCGACCGTGGGCGTCGGTGCGGGCGCCGAACCGTGACGACTGGAATTCCATCAGCGCCACCAGCCCGTGCACCTCGGCCTGGTCGGGGATGAGCGCCGCCAGACTGCGGCCGAGACGCAATGCCTCGGTGCACAATTCGTCACGGATCCAGCGTTGCCCGAACGAGGCGGAGTAGCCCTCGTTGTAGATCAGGTAGATCACGCCAAGCACCGCCGAGAGCCGTTGCGGATATTCCGCCGGGTCGGGCACCTCGAACGGCACCCCCGCGTCGCCGAGCGTCTTCTTGGCCCGAACGATGCGTTGGGCGATCGTCGCCTTGGGCGCCAGGAACGCACGCGCGATCTCCTCGGTGGTCAAACCGCCGACCACCCGCAGCGTCAGCGCGATCTGGTTCTCCCGGCTCAGCACGGGGTGCGTCGAGATGAAGATCAGCCGCAGCACGTCGTCGTCGATGCGGTCGGGATCCCACGCCTCATCAACGTGCGTCTCCAACTCGCGGGCCAGCGTCGTGTACTTGGCGTCGAGGCGGTCCTGCCGACGCCAGTAGTCGATCGCCTTGCGCTTCGCGACGGTCGTCAGCCACGCGCCGGCGTTGCGCGGCACGCCCGTGGTGGGCCACTGCTCGAGCGCGTCGACCAGCGCGTCGGCCGCCAGGTCCTCGGCCAGGCCGACGTCACCGACGGCGCGGGTCAGCGTCGCGACGATCTTCGCGGCCTCCATCCGCCACACCGCGTCGACGGTCTCCTGGAGG
This sequence comes from Mycobacterium sp. URHB0044, assembly GCF_000620625.1. GTDB lineage: Bacteria > Actinomycetota > Actinomycetes > Mycobacteriales > Mycobacteriaceae > Mycobacterium. The sequence goes on from NZ_JIAW01000017.1 coordinate 24,134, forward strand.
TCGGTGGCCACGCGCCCATTCTGCCGCGCAGGAAAGTCCTACCCGACGGCCCGGCCCGCGCCCTCCCAGAACTGCGCGCGCACGGCCTTCTTGTCGGGCTTGCCGAGCGCGGTCACCGGCACCGAGTCGACGACGATCACCTGCTTGGGCGCCTGCACCGAACCCTTGCGATCCTTGACGGCGGCCTGGATCTCGGCGGTCATCGTCGCCACCGACTCGTCGTCGGTTGGCGCGTCGGGCCGCAACACCACCACGGCCGTCACGGCCTCGCCCCACTTCTCGTCGGGCGTGCCGATCACGCACACCTGTGCAACCGAAGGATGCTCTGCGACAACGTCTTCGACCTCACGCGGGAACACGTTGAAGCCGCCGGTGACGATCATGTCCTTGGTGCGGTCGACGATGTACCAGAAGCCGTCCTCGTCCTCGCGGGCCAGGTCGCCGGTATGCATCCAGCCGTCGCGGAACGTCTCGGCCGTCGCCTCCGGCAGGTGCCAGTAGCCGCCCGACAGCAGCGGCCCCGACACGCAGATCTCGCCAACTTCACCTTGCGCCACCGGCTTTCCGTCCTCGCCGAGCAGCGCGGTCCGGCAGAACAGCGTCGGGCGCCCACACGACGTCAGCCGCTTCTCGTCGTGATCGCCCTTGGCCAGGTACGTGATCACCATCGGCGCCTCGGACTGGCCGTAGTACTGCGCGAAGATCGGGCCGAAACGCCGGATGGCCTCGGCCAGCCGCACGGGGTTCATCGCCGAGGCGCCGTAGTACACCGTCTCCAGCGACGACAGGTCGCGCGTGTGCGAATCCGGATGGTCCATCAGCGCGTAGATCATCGACGGCACCAGCATCGTCGCGGTGATCTTCTGCTCCTCGATCACCCGCAGCACCTCGGCGGGGTCGAACTTCGACAGCACGATCATCTCGCCGCCCTTGACGACCGTCGGCACGAAGAACGCCGCGCCGGCATGCGACAGCGGGGTGCACATCAGGAAGCGCGGATGCTCGGGCCACTCCCACTCGGCGAGCTGGATGGTCGTCATCGTGGTGATCGACTGCACGGTGCCGATGACGCCCTTGGGCTTGCCGGTGGTTCCACCCGTGTAGGTCAGCCCGCCGATGTGATCGGTCGGCAGGTCCGCGGCGACCAGTGGCTTCGGCGGGTACTTCGCGGCCTCGGCGCTCAGGTCCACGGCCACGTCCGCGAGTTCGGAGGGAACCGGGCCGATGGTCAGCACCTGCTTGAGCGAGGGCACCTTCTCCAGCAAGCCCAGCGCCCGCTCGACGAACATCGGCACCGGATCGATGATCAGCGACGTGATGCCGGCGTCCGAGAGCACGTAGGCGTGATCGTCGAGCGAGCCGAGAGGGTGTAGTGCCGTGCGCCGGTAGCCCTGGGTCTGGCCGGCGCCGATGATCATCAGCACCTCGGGCCGGTTCAGCGACAGCAGGCCGACGGCCGTGCCGGTGCCCGCGCCGAGCGACTCGAACGCCTGAATGTACTGGCTGATGCGCTCGGCGAGCTGTCCGCCGGTGAGCGTCGTGTCACCGAGGAACAGCACCGGCTTGTCCTTGTTGCGCTTCAACGCGCCGACGGTGAGGTGTCCGGAGTGGATGGGATGGCGCAGCAGCTCGTCACTCATACGAGACAGACTAGAACGTGTTACAGAACGAGCTGCTGCGCATCCGCATTTATCAGCGCCCGGCGGCCTTGCGGGCATCGGCGGCCAGCTTCTCGGCCACGTCGGCCTTCCACTGGATTTCCTTCTGGACCCACTCGTTGTCCTGCGGAAACTCGTCGGTCTCGGCGACGCGGCGCACCTCGAGCTTGACGCCCGCGCCCAGCGGGCACTTCCTGGCCCACTGCTTGGCCTCTTCCTTCGAGGACACCTCGAGCAGCCAGAACCCGTTGAACAGCTCCTTGGCCTCGGTGTACGGGCCGTCGGTGACCACCGGTGGATCGGCGTTGAAGTCCACGACGAAGCCTTCGTCGGGTCCGGTGAGTCCCTCGCCGCCCAGCATCACGCCGGCCTTGATGAGTTCCTCGTTGTAGCGGCCCATCGACGCGATGACCTCGTTGAAGTCGATGTTCTGCTCCGCCATCGCCTGCTCGGCTTCGGGGGTGGACCGCATGATCAGCATGTAACGCGACATCGTTGTGTCTCCTTCTGTCAGTGGTGAAGGGGCGCGTCCATCGTGCCCTCGCAACTACGTCGAACGGCAACCCCCCGAAATCGACACGCGGCGGAAAAGAATTCAGAAGAATTCTTCCCGTGACTTCACGGGAACCACTTCATGCCTGCTGACCTGGTGATTTACGGAACCGTCCTGACCGTCGACGACGCGAGACCCACCGCGGAGGCACTCGCGGTGGCCGATGGACGGATCGCAGCGGTCGGCAGTCGCGCCGACGTCGCCGGCTGGATCGGGTCGGGCACCGACGTCATCGAACTCGGCGACGGCTGCCTGATGCCGGGACTGATCGAGGCCCACGGGCACCCGTTGGCGGAGGCGATCGTGCTGTCCGACCGAATGGTCGACATCCGGCCGGTCACCATGCGCGCCGTGGCCGACGTCGTCGATGCCGTCCGGAACGAGGTGGCGACGCGCGGGCCCGAGGGCGCGTACCTCAACGGCTGGGACCCGCTGCTGCAAGAGGGCTTGCCGGAGCCCACGCTGGAGTGGCTCAACGCCATGGCCCCCGACACGCCGCTGGTCATCATCCACAACTCGGGGCACAAGGCCTACTTCAACTCCGCGGCCGCCGCGCGCGCCGGGTTGACCCGCGACACCCCGGATCCCAAGGGCGCCAAGTACGGTCACGACGCCAACGGCGACCTCGACGGCACCGCGGAGGAGACCGGCGCCGTGTTCTCGTTGCTCACGGGGGCCATTCAGCCGAGCGACTACCCGGCGATGCTGCTGGCCGAGTGCGCCCGGCTCAACCGCGTCGGCCTCACCACGTGCTCGGAGATGGCGTTCGACCCGCTGTTCCGGCCCGTGGTGGAGCAGCTGCGCGACCACCTCACCGTCCGGCTGCGGGCCTACGAGATCTCCAACGCGCAGATGACCACCGACGCCACCCCGGACAACGGCGACGACGTCTTCCGCCAGGTCGGCATCAAGATCTGGGTCGACGGTTCACCGTGGATCGGCAACATCGACCTGTCCTTCCCGTATCTGGACACCGACGCGGTCCGCACCATCGGCGTGACGCCCGGCTCCTGCGGGCACGCCAACTACACCCGCGAACAACTCACCGAGATCGTCGGCGCGTACTTCCCGCTCGGCTGGCCGATGGCGTGCCACGTACAGGGCGACGCCGGCGTCGACACGATCCTCGACGTCTACGAAGACGTACTGCGCAAGCACCCCAGACCCGATCACCGGCTGCGGCTCGAACACGTCGGCGCCATCTCCGACGAGCAGCTGCAGCGGGCGCACGACCTCGGCGTCACGTGCAGCATCTTCGTCGACCAGATCCACTACTGGGGTGACGTCATCGTCGACGGCCTGTTCGGACCCGAGCACGGAAACCGTTGGATGCCATGCGGATCCGCGGTCAAGACGGGCATGCGGATCTCGCTGCACAACGATCCGCCGGTCACGCCGGAGGAGCCGCTGCGCAACATCAGCGTGGCCGTCACGCGCACCGCGCCGAGCGGGCGGGTGCTCGGCCCGGAGGAACGGCTGACCGTGGAGCAGGCCATCCGCGCGCAGACCATCGATGCGGCGTGGCAGCTGTTCGCCGACGACGTCGTCGGCTCCCTGGAGGTCGGCAAGTACGCCGACATGGTGGTGCTGTCGGCCGATCCGCGCACGGTGCCGCCGGAGGACATCGCCGATCTGAAAGTGCGGGCGACGTACCTCGCGGGCCGGCAGGTCTTCGGCGCATGACGCCTGAACCCGTGCATCACCGGCACGCTGCGCCAGATCCGTTGGCCACCATCCACACGCCGCGCTTCTGGTTGACGCCGATCGTGGTCGCGGTCATCGTGTTCTCCACGCTCGGCGCCCTCTATCTGGGCAGCATCCTCAACCCGACGTCGAATCTGCGGCACTTTCCGGTCGCCGTCGTCAACTCCGACGCCGGGCCACAAGGCAAGCAGGTGGTCGACGGCCTGGTGGCCGGGCTGAATCCGGACCAGTTCGACGTGCGGGTGCTGTCGGCCGAGGAGGCCGACCGGCAGATGGGGACCGCACGCATCTACGGACTGGTGCAGGTGCCGCAAGACTTCTCGGCCAAGCTGCACGCGCTGGGGCAGGGCGCGCTGCAACCCGGCCACCCGACTCAGCCGGTCATCACCATCTCCACCAATCCGCGCGCGGGTGAGCTGGGCTCGAGCATCGCGGGGCTAACCCTGGCGAAGGCCATGAAGGAGCTGAATGGCAAGGTCGGCCAACAGCTTTCGGCCAAGGTAGCGCAGGCGAGTGGCTCACCGCTGCCCGGCGGGGCGGCGCTCGTGCTGTCCGCCCCCATCGAGATCCAGGTCGACGATCACGATCCGCTGCCCAGCGGCACCGGCAACGGGCTGTCGGCGTTCTATTACGCCTTGCTGCTGTTGCTCGCCGGCTTCACCGGAAGCATCATCGTCAGCTCCCTGGTCGACTCCATGCTGGGCTACGTGCCCGCCGAACTGGGTCCGGTATACCGATTCGCCGAGCAGGTCAACATCTCCCGCTTCAGGACGTTGCTCGTCAAGTGGGGGCTAATGGTCGTGATGGCGGTGCTGACGTCCGCGGCCTACATCGGCATCGCTACCTGGTTGGGCATGCCGATACCCAACGGCTGGTTGCTGTGGCTGTACGGGGTGTTCACGATCGCGGCCGTCGGCATCACGTCGACGTCGTTGATCGCCGCGCTGGGCTCGATGGGGCTGCTGGTGAACCTCTTCATCTTCGTCATGCTGGGCCTGCCGTCGAACGGTGCCACCATTCCGCTGGAGGCGTCGCCAGGAATCTTCGGGTGGCTGGCGAAGTTCGAGCCCATGCACCAGGTCTTCCTCGGTGCGCGGGCTCTGCTCTACTTCGACGGGCGCGCCGACGCCGGCCTCGCGCGCGCCTTGACCATGACGGCGATCGGCCTGGTGATCGGGTTGGTGATCGGCGGCGTCGTCACGCGCATCTACGACCGCAGGGGCCTTCGTCGCATCCACGCCGATTGAGCGAAACCCGGCCGCCGCCCGCAGTCGCCATGGCACGCTTCGTCCATGTCTGACCTGGCTGAACCCCGCTTCCTCGACGACCGAACGGCCCACTGGGCCGAGACCACACCCGACGCCGAGGCGTTCATCTACTTCGACCGGACGTGGACGTGGGCGCAGTGGAACGACCGCGTGCGCCGACTGGCCGGTGCGCTTCGCGAGCATGGCGTCAAGCGGGGCGACGTGGTCGCGTTTCTCGACAAGAACCACCCGGCATGTGTCGAGCTGACCATCGCCGCCGCGTCGCTGGGCGCGGCCAACGCGATCATCAACTTTCGGCTTGCCGCCGATGAACTCGACTACGTCCTGAACGACTCCGGCGCCAAGCTGCTGATCGTCGGCAAGGAACTCAAACCGTCGATCGACAAGATCCGTGGCGAACTCACGAACGTCGAGCACGTCATCGAGGTGACCCCGGAAGGTGGCGAGGGAGACGAGTACGAGGCGCTGCTCGCCGGGGCGACGCCCGTCGGCCGCGGCGACGACGTCCAGCCGGACGACGTGTCCATCATCATGTACTCCTCGGGCACCACCGGCCGCCCCAAGGGCGTCGAGCTGACGCAGGCGAACATCATCGCGCACACCGTCAACGCGCACGAGGGGTTCGAGTTCGACGAGGGCGACAAGAACATGGTGTCGATGCCCCTGTTCCACGTCGGCGGGTCGTCGTACGTGCAGTTCGGCATTCACGACGGTTTCCCGAGCGTGATGACGCGGGAGGTCGACGGCGCGTCGCTGGCCGGCGCAATCCTCAAGGGCGCCAACAGAACATTCCTCGTGCCCGCGGTGCTGGCCAAGGTGTTGGAGTCCGGCGACGACGCCGTCAAGCTGTTCAGCACGTTGAAGACGTTCGCGTACGGGGCGTCACCGATGCCGCTGCCGTTGCTGAGGGCCGGATTGAAGGCGTGGCCGAACACCGACTTCATCCAGGCGTACGGCCTCACCGAGTTGGGCGGCGTGATCAGCCATCTGCTGCCCGAGGCGCACCGCGAACAGGACCACGAGGAGAGGCTCTCCAGCGCGGGAACGTTGGTTCCCAACGCCGAGGTGCGCGTCGTCGACCCGGACACCCTCGAGGACGTTCCGAGAGGCGAGCAGGGTGAATTGTGGTTCCGCTCACCGCAATTGATGAAGGGTTACCACAACAAGCCGGAGGCGACGGCCGAGGCGATCACCGAGGATGGTTGGTTCCGCACCGGAGACATCGGCCGGGTGGACGACGGCGGGTACGTCTTCGTCGAGGACCGGCTCAAGGACATGATCATCTCCGGCGGCGAGAACATCTACTCGATCGAGGTCGAACGGGTGCTCGCCGAACATCCCGCCGTCGCCGAGGTCGCCGTCATCGGCGTACCCGACGACAGATGGGGTGAATCGGTGAAAGCCGTTGTCTCACTTGAGGGCGTGGTGTCCGACAAGGAGCTGATCAGCTGGGCGCGCGAGCGGCTGGCCGCCTACAAGTGCCCGAAGACCGTCGAGGTCGTCGACGAGCTGCCGCGCAACCCGACCGGCAAGATCCTGAAGAAGGACCTGCGCAAGAAGTACGGGGATCGCTCGACGGTCTAGCCTGGCTGCGTGCCACCGACGCTCGACGACCTCCTGGATCGCCTGCGGGTCGTCGCCCTGCCCATGCGCGTGCGGTTCCGCGGCATCGACGTCCGCGAGGTCGCGCTGTTCGACGGGCCGGCAGGCTGGGGCGAATTCGGCGCGTTCCTCGAGTACAGGCCCGACGAGGCCGCGCACTGGTTGGCGTCGGCCGTCGAAGCCGCCTACGAGCATTCGCCGTCGCCGGTGCGCGATCGCATCCCGATCAACGCCACCGTCCCCGCGATCGACCCCGAAAGCGTGCCCGACGTCCTCGCGCGATTTCCCGGGGCCCGCACGGCCAAGGTGAAGGTCGCCGAACCCGGCCAGACACTGGCCGACGACGTCGCGCGGGTCAATGCCGTGCGCGCCCTCGTGCCGACGGTCCGCGTCGACGCGAACGGCGGCTGGACCGTCGAGCAGGCGACGGAGGCGGCCGCGGCGCTGACCGCCGACGGGCCGCTGGAGTACCTGGAGCAACCGTGCGCGACGGTGCCCGAGTTGGCCGAGCTGCGGCGCCGCGTCGACGTTCCGATCGCCGCCGACGAGAGCATCCGCAAGGCTGAGGACCCGTTGCACGTCGTGCGGTCGGGTGCCGCCGACATCGCGGTGCTCAAGGTCGCGCCGCTCGGGGGAGTGGCGACGATGCTGCGCATCGCCGGTCAGATCGACGTCCCGATCGTGGTGTCGAGTGCGCTGGACTCGGCCGTCGGCATGTCGCGGGGGCTACTGGCCGCCGCGTGCCTGCCCGACCTGCGGCACGCCTGCGGGCTGGGAACCGGCGGACTGTTCGTCGAGGACGTCGTGGATCCGTCGCCGCCAGTCGATGGGTATCTGCCCGTCGGCCCAGTGGCGCCGGATCCCGCGCGGCTGGACGCGTTGGCCGCGTCGCCGGAGCGCCGGCAATGGTGGATCGAGCGCGTCAAGGCCTGCTACCCGCTACTTTTCAGGTAGCCGGCTACTCTAGGCCGCCGCGCCGCCGTGTCGACACACTTGCCCGAACCGATCGACATCGACGAAGGGCTCGGACATGGCCGGCTTCCGCGTGGGCATCTTGGATCAGATCATCGCGGGGCGTCCTGTCGCCGACAGCTTCACCCGGGCGAGTTATCTGAGTGCGGTCGCCAGCCGCGTCGACTCGTTCTGGGTGCCCGACCACCTCAACGCGTTGTTCCCCCGCTCGCTATGGAACGAAAAGTATTGCGGCGCAGCGAAGATACTGCCGTCGGCGGATGCCTACCTGGAGCCGTGGACGATGCTCGGCCACACGGCCGCGCGCAACCGCGTCGGCCGCCTGAATCTCGGTGTGGGAGTTACGGACACCGGTCGGCGTAACCCCGCCGTCACCGCCCAGGCCGCGGCGACCCTGCACCTGCTCACGCACGGACGGGCCATCCTCGGCATCGGCGCCGGTGAACGAGAGGGCAACGAACCCTACGGCGTCGACTGGTCCAAGCCCGTCGCCCGCTTCGAGGAGGCGTTGGCCACGATCCGGGCACTGTGGAACTCGGGCGGCGCACTGGTCAACCGGGATTCGCCGTACTTCCCGTTGCGCAATGCCATCTTCGACCTGCCGCCCTACCGCGGGCGGTGGCCCGAAATCTGGATTGCCGCGCACGGGCCCCGGATGCTGCGCGCGGTCGGCCGCTACGCCGACGGCTACTTTCCGGCCTTCCCGCACGCCCCGAAGGATTACGCCCACCGACTGGAGGCGATACGCACGGCAGCCTCCGACGCCGGCCGTGACCCGATGGCGATCACGCCCGCGATTCTTCTCCCCGTGGTCACCGGCAGCAGCCGCGCCGACGTAGACGAGGCACTCGAGTCGGAGGTGATCAAGGCGGGTGGGTTGTTGGCGTCCGACGAGATGTTCGCCCGGCACGGCGCGCAACACCCGCTCGGTGTCGGGTTCACCGGGGCGCAGGACTTCCTGCCGCAGGACATGGACGAGCAGACCGCGCTGTCCTACATCAAGACCATCCCCAAGTCGTTGCTCCGCGAGGTCGCACTGAACGGGCCGCCGGACGAGGTGTTGGAGCAGGCGGCCGAGTGGCGCGACCACGGCGTTCGCTACATCGTGCTGATGAACATGACGTTCGCTCAGCGCAGCCTGCGCAAGGGGTTGGCGGGTGCGGTGCCGTTCAGCAGAATCGTGCACCGGCTCAAGAAACTCTGATGTCCTAATCTGTGGGATCCCGGGCATAGACGACACGGCCGCCGTGGCGAACACTGAGTTCGTGAAACGGTCGGTGGTCATCGTGGGCTTCGAGGGCGTGCAAGCCCTCGACCTCGTCGGCCCGTTCGAGGTCTTCACCGGCGCCACCATCTACCTGGCCAGCCAGGAACGCTACGACGACGGCTACGACGTCACCATCGCCTCGCTCGACGGCAGGCCCGTCAGCACCGGCACCGGCATGGAGATCGTCGCCAAGCCGCTGCCCGACGCGCGGCAGTCGATCGACACCGTCGTGCTCCCGGGTGGCGGCGGCATCGACGCCGCCCGCCAGAACGCCGAAGCCATCGCGTGGATTCAGCGCGCCGCGAAGACGTCTCGGCGCGTCGTCAGCGTCTGCACCGGAGCGTTCCTGGCCGCGCAGGCCGGCCTGCTCGACGGCTGCCCCGCCACCACGCACTGGGCGTTCGCCGGGCAGATGGCGCGCGAATTCCCTGCCGTCCGAGTCGATCCCGAGCCGATCTTCGTGCGCAGCTCCGAAACCGTGTGGACGGCCGCAGGCGTCACCGCCGGCATCGACCTGGCGCTGTCGCTCGTCGAGGACGACTACGGCACCGACGTCGCGCAGACCGTGGCCCGCTGGCTGGTGCTGTACCTGCGTCGCCCCGGCGGCCAAACCCAGTTCGCCGCGCCGGTGTGGATGCCGCGCGCCAAACGGGCGCCCATCCGCGACGTCCAGGAGGCCATCGAGTTCGAACCCGGTGGGGCACACAGTGTTACGGACCTCGCCCGGCGCGCTGCCATGAGCCCCCGACACTTCACCCGGGTGTTCACCATCGAGGTCGGCGAGGCGCCAGGAGCCTATGTCGAGCGCATCCGCACCGAAGCCGCGCGTAGGCAGTTGGAGGAGACCGACGACACCGTCACCGTGATCGCCGAACGATGTGGTTTCGGCAGCGCGGAGACCATGCGGCGCAATTTCATTCGGCGCCTGGGTATCTCGCCCGATCAGTACCGCAAGACCTTCGCTTGAGGAAAGAGAGAAAACCATGCAAATAGCCATCGTGGTCTACCCGGGATTCACCGCACTGGACTTCATCGGCCCCTACGAGGTGTTGCGCAATATGCCCGGCACCGAGGTCCGCTTCGTCTGGCACGGGCCGGGCCCGATCACCGCGGACTCGGGTGTGCTCGTCGTCGGCGCCACCCATTCGTTCGACGAGACGCCGTCACCCGACGTGCTGCTGGTCCCCGGCGGCATGACCACCTTCGAGCACGCCCGCGACGAGAAGCTGCTGGCCTGGGTGCGTCAGGCGCACGCGAGCGCGGCGTGGACGGCGTCGGTCTGCTCGGGGTCAGTGATCCTGGCCTCGGCCGGGCTGCTCGAGGGCAAGCGGGCCACGTCGCACTGGCTGGCCGTGCCGACGCTCAAGGCCTTCGGGGTGACGCCGGTGGGCGACGAGCGGATCGTCGAGGCGGATGCCGACGGCGCGCACCGAATCGTCACGTGCGCTGGGGTGTCGGCGGGCATCGACCTGGGCTTCTGGCTGGCCGGTGAGATTGCAGGCGAGGGCACGGCCAAGGCCATCCAGCTGGGCATCGAGTACGACCCGCAGCCGCCCTTCGACTCCGGCCACCTGTCCAAGGCAACGGTGGCCACGAAGGCCGCCGCGACCGCGCTGTTCTCCAAGGATCTGATGAAGCCCACGCAGCTCAAGGCCACCACACTGCTGCTGTGGGAGCAATCCATCCGCGCCGCCCGCAGCCGCGGCAAGAAGCGCCACCGAGTCCCCACCCGGTGATTTGTGGAGTCTCAGCGGTGGTCAGCGCCGATGAGACTCCACAAATCGCTCCAAGTAGGGTCGTCGGAGTGAATTTGGCCTACGACGACCGCGGCTCAGGGGAGCCCGTCCTGTTCATCGCCGGCCGCGGGGGAGCCGGCCGGACCTGGCACCTGCACCAGGTCCCCGCCTTCCAGCGGGCCGGCTACCGCGTGATCACGTTCGACAACCGCGGTGTCGGCGCCACCGAGAACGCACAGGGCTTCACCACCGATCAGATGGTCGGCGACACGGCGGCGCTGATCGAGAAGCTGCACACCGGGCCGGTCCGCGTGGTCGCGGCGTCGATGGGCTCGTTCATCGCCCAGGAGCTGATGTTCGCCCGCCCCGACCTGGTGTCCTCGGCGGTCCTGATGGCCACCCGTGGTCGCGAGGACCGCACCCGCGAATTCTTCCGGTCCGCGGAGTACGACTTCCAGAAGGCGGGCATTGAGCTGCCCCCGACGTACGACGCGAAATTGCGGCTGCTGGAGAGCTTCTCGCGCAAGACGCTCAACGACGACAACGCCGTCCGGGACTGGATCGACATGTTCACCATGTGGCCGTCGAAGCCGACGCCCGGACTGCGCAGCCAGACCAGGATCGCGCCGGAAGGCAACCGGCTGCTGGCCTACCGCAACATCACCGCGCCGACGTTGGTGATCGGCTTCAGCGACGACGTGGTGTTGCCGCCGCATCTGAGCCAGGAGGTCGCCGACGTCCTGCAAAACGGCCGCTACCTGGAGATACCCGACGCCGGGCACCTCGGCTTCATCGAGCGGCCTGACGCCGTGAACGCTGCGGCGCTGGAATTCTTCGCCGCGGGCGTGTGACACGCTGTAAGTCATGAACCCATCGACGACACAGGCGCGTGTCGTCGTCGACGAACTCGTTCGCGGCGGCGTCCGCGACGTCGTGCTGTGCCCTGGTTCCCGTAACGCGCCGCTGGCATTCGCCCTGCACGACGCCGACCGCGACGGCCGGCTGCGGCTGCACGTCCGCATCGACGAGCGGACCGCCGGCTACCTGGCGATCGGATTGGCGGTCGCGGCGGGAGCACCCGTCTGCGTCGCCATGACGTCGGGCACCGCGGTGGCCAACCTCGGGCCCGCCGTCGTCGAGGCCAACTACGCTCGCGTGCCGCTGATCGTGCTCAGCGCCAACCGGCCCTATGAACTGCTCGGCACCGGCGCCAACCAGACGATGGAGCAGCTCGGCTACTTCGGCACCCAGGTGCGTGCCACCATCAGCCTCGGTCTCGCCGAGGGCGCGCACGAGGGGCTGGACGCCCTGAATGCCCAGTGGCGCTCGGCGACGTGCCGAGTCCTGGTGGCGGCCAAGGGTTCTCGCAGCGCGAATGCCGGTCCGGTGCAGTTCGACATCCCGTTGCGCGAGCCGCTGGTTCCCGACGCGGTGGAGCACGGTGACTACGCCCCCGCGGGCCGGCCCGACGGCAAGTCGTGGACCCACACGCCCCCGGTGACGTTCGACCAGCCGGTGGACATCGACCTGACGCCGAACACCGTCGTCATCGCCGGCCACGGCGCAGGCGTGCAGGAGAACCTCGCGCTGCTGCCCACCGTCGCCGAACCGACGGCCCCGCCCGCGGTGAATCCGCTGCACCCGCTGGCCCTGCCGAAGCTGCATCCCGAGCAGGTCATCATGCTCGGCCGCCCGACGCTGCACCGTCCGGTCTCGACGCTGCTGGCGGACCCCTCGGTGCCGGTGTTCGCGCTGACCACCGGCCCGCGCTGGCCCGACGTGTCCGGCAATTCGCAGGCCACCGGCACCCGTGCGGTCACCTCCGGTACACCCGACCCAGGCTGGCTGCGCCGCTGCGCCGAGGCGAACGCCAATGCCGTCGAGGCGGTTCGCAGCCAACTCGAGGCGCACCCGCTGACGACGGGGCTGCACGTCGCCGCCGCCGTCAGCGCGGGCCTGCGCGACGGCGACCAGCTGGTGCTCGGTGCATCCAACCCGGTGCGCGACGTGGCACTGGCCGGGCTCATCGACGCGCGGTCGAACGTCACGGTGCGCTCCAACCGCGGTGTCGCTGGCATCGATGGCACGGTGTCGACGGCCATCGGCGCGGCGCTGGCCCACGAGCGGACGGGCGACGGTGACCGCGTGCCCCGGACCGTCGCTCTCATCGGGGACCTGACGTTCGTGCACGACAGTTCGGGCCTGCTGATCGGGCCCACGGAGCCGACGCCGAAGAGCCTGACCATCGTGGTGTCCAACGACAACGGTGGCGGCATCTTCGAACTGCTGGAGCAGGGCGATCCCCGGTTCTCCGACGTGTCGTCCCGGATCTTCGGCACCCCGCACGACGTTGACGTCGGCGCGCTCTGCCGCGCGTATCACGTCGAGAGCCGCCAGGTCGAGGTCGACGATCTCCCCGGTGTGCTGAACGAATCATTCGACGGCATGCGGGTCTTGGAGGTGAAGGCCGACCGCTCGTCGTTACGGGCGTTGCACGCGTCGATCAGGGCCGCGCTGTGATCGACGCGGTGACCGCACGTCTGAAGGCGTTGCGCGCCACTGTGATTCCGCATCTGTACGGCGACGCCGGTGAGACGCGCCCGCAGCGCATCATCCGCTGGACGCGCATCGGGGTCGTCATCGTGGCATGCCTGGTGACGTTGCAGTCGCTGCTGTTGGTGTTCGGCGCGTGGCGCAACGACCGTCAGATCGAGCGGCACATGGGCGTGGCCGCCGCCGAGGTGCTCGACGCAGGTCCGCGTCGCTCGACCATCGAGTTCGTCACCCCCGACCGCGTCACCTACCGGCCGGAGCTCGGCGTGCTGTATCCGTCCGAATTGGACACGGGCATGCGGATTTACGTGGAATACGACAAGAACAACCCCGACCTGGTGCGGGTGCAGGACCGCAACGCGTCGCTGGCGATCATTCCCGCCGGGTCAATTGCGGTGGTCGGCTGGTTGATCGCGGGCGCCGCCCTGATCGGCCTGGGTTACCTGCAGCGACGGCTGGACCGTCAGGACGCCATCACCTTGGCCAACCAGTCGTTGTCGTAGACGTCCAGCTTCTCGGCCTTGTTCATGTCGTAAACCGTTGGCGTTCCACTGTCCACCGGGTCGATCTCGAACAGGTACTCGGAGTTCATGTCCTCCATGTCCTTGGTGTCGACGTCGGACGCGCCGCTCGCGATGCCGTCGACCTGGGCGCCGGGGATTCCGGCGGTGCGCGCCATGTCGGCCATCGCGGCCTCCGACGGCCCTTCGGTGCCGGGGTCCTGGTGTGCCCACAGTTCCTCGACGAACCTCTGGAACGCCCGCGCGGGCGTGGCGCCCGCATCCTCGGGACCTGCCGGCGCCGCGGCCGCGAACAACGCCTTCGCCACGCGTGCGGAGTAGCCGCCCTCCTTGAAGTCGAGGAACGTCATCGGGCGGTACGTCACCGCGAGTTGCCCGATCCCGATGTAGTAGGCGAGCTGATCCCCGAAGTCGGCCTGCAGGTCGGCGCAGTGCGTGCACTGCGGCTCGGTGTAGATCTCGAGCTGGATGGGTGCGTCCTTGTCGCCGGCCCGGATGCCGTATTGGTCCTCGGTGATGGCGGTGCGCGGTTGGTTGGCGCTGAGCTCCGCCGTGCCGGTGATCTGGCGGCTGCAGGCGGTCGAGAGCATCAGAAGGCTTGCCGCGAGCGCGAGAATGACCGGTGTCCGGCGCATCGGGGTGTCCCTTCGATTGGTTGAGCAGCCCCAGTATGCCGGGGGCCAATCCATTTCGGGGCGAGACTTTGCGTGTCGTATCCCTGCCCGCAACCTTGCCGACAGTCGCGGATGGCACGCTCTTGTCGTGCGCGTTGCAATCGTCGCAGAAAGCTTCCTCCCGAATGTCAACGGCGTCACCAACTCGGTGCTTCGGGTGATCGAGCATCTCCGTCGCACGGGTCACGAGGCGCTCGTCATCGCCCCGGACACACCGCGTGGCGAATCACCCGCCGACCGGCTGCACGACGGCATCCGCGTGCACCGGGTGCCGTCGCGGATGTTCCCCAAGGTCACCTCGTTGCCGCTCGGCGTGCCCCGGCCGCGGATGGTGGGCGTGCTGAGGGGATTCGACCCCGACGTCGTGCATCTCGCGTCGCCTGCGCTGCTCGGCTACGGCGGCCTGCAGGCCGCCCGCTACCTCGACGTGCCGACGGTGGCGGTATTCCAAACCGACATCGCGGGTTTCGCACAGAGCTATGGCGTCGGCGCGATGTCACGGGTCGCGTGGGCGTGGACGCGTCACCTGCACTCGCGGGCCGACCGGACGCTGGCGCCCTCGACGTCGGCGATGGAAAACCTGGTGGCGCATGGCATTCCGCGGGTGCACCACTGGGGCAGGGGTGTCGACGTCACCGGCTTCGTGCCCTCGGCGCGCGACGATGCGCTGCGGGCGGTGTGGTCACCGGACGGCAAGCCGATCGTCGGCTTCGTCGGCCGCCTGGCACCCGAGAAGCACGTCGAACGACTCGCCGGTCTGGCCGCCCGCGGGGACGTCCAAGTGGTCGTCGTCGGCGACGGCATCGATCGTGGCGCGCTCGAAACCCGGATGCCCTCAGCGGTTTTCACCGGTGGCCTGTACGGCACCGAGTTGGCTACCGCCTACGCCAGCATGGACGTGTTCGTTCACCCCGGCGAACACGAGACGTTCTGCCAGGCCGTGCAGGAGGCGATGGCCTCGGGTCTGCCGGTCGTCGCCCCCGACGCCGGCGGACCGCGGGACCTGGTCGCCCCCATGCACACCGGCTTGCTGTTGCCGGTCGCCGACTTCGAGGCGCGACTGCCCGACGCCGTCGATCACCTGATCGCCGAGCGGTCGCGCTACTCGGTGGCCGCGCGCCGCAGCGTGCTGAGCCGCACCTGGCCGGTGGTGTGCGACCAGCTGCTGGGCCACTACGACGCCGTGCAGGGCGAGGGCCGCCGCAAGGCCGCCTAGCCCTGGGCGAGCTCTGCCACCGGCTGCCACTCCTCCCACGTCTTGAGCCGGTTCTCGTAGTCGGCCTTGGCGAGCTGCAGCGGCAGCGCGCCGAAGAAGACGCGCAGCGGCGGCTTTTCGGCGTCGACGATCTTGAGCACCGCGGCGGCGGACGCCTTCGGGTCGCCGGGGGTTGCGGTCCGTTGGCTGCGGGCACGCTCGGCCGCCTCGCGCGCCTCCGCGTAGGCAGGCAGCGGCGTGGCGCGCTTGGCCGACGAGCCGGCCCAGTCGGTGGAGAATCCGCCGGGCTCGATCAGCGTCACGTGGATGCCGAACGATTCGACCTCCTGCGCCAACGCCTGGGAAAAGCCCTCGAGCGCCCACTTCGACGCGTGGTAGATGCCGACGTTCTGGAACGCCGTGATGCCGCCGATCGACGACACCTGGATGATGTGTCCGCTGCGCTGCTCGCGCAGGAACGGCAACGCGGCCTGCGTCACCCACAGCGCGCCGAAGACGTTCGTCTCGATCTGGTCGCGGGCCTCCTGCTCCGACAATTCCTCGATGAAGCCGAACTGCCCGTAGCCGGCGTTGTTGACGACGACGTCGAGCCGGCCGAACTGGTCGTGCGCCTGCTTGACGGCGGCGAAGTCGGCCTCGCGGTCGTTGACGTCGAGCTTGATCGCCAGCAGCGCGTCGCCGTACTTGGCCACCAGGTCGTCGAGCGTCGCGGTGTCACGCGCGGTCGCCGCCACCCGGTCGCCCCGTTCAAGCGCCGCGATGGTCCACTCCCGGCCGAAGCCGCGCGAAGCACCGGTGATGAACCAGACCTTGTTCTTCTGCTCACTCATGTGTTCATTCCCTTCCCTCGCTGGTCACCGGTTTTCAAGTTCGGGGATGGGGCTCGCATTCCCATCTGCCCCAGATTCACAGGTAGCGTCTGCGAGCGTGAGCCGCGCGACGCTGGAGAAGGACCCGCACGAGGTCGCCTCGATGTTCGATGCCGTCGCGCGCCGCTACGACCTCACCAACACGGTGTTGTCGCTGGGTCAGGACCGGTTGTGGCGGCGGGCGACGCGCTCGGCGTTGCAGATCGGGCCCGGCGACAAGGTGCTCGACCTGGCTGCGGGGACGGCGGTGTCGACGGTGGAGTTGGCAGCGTCGGGCGCCTGGTGTGTGGCGTGCGACTTCTCGGTCGGGATGCTGTCGGCCGGAGCTTCCCGCGCCGTGCCCAAGGTGGCGGGCGACGCGACGCGCTTGCCGTTCGCCGACGAGACGTTCGACGCGGTGACCATCAGCTTCGGCCTGCGCAACGTCGTCGACCACGAGGCGGGTCTGCGGGAGATGGCGCGGGTGACGCGACCCGGCGGCCGGCTGGTGGTGTGCGAGTTCTCCACGCCGACGAACGGCTTGTTCTCCACCGTCTACAAGGAGTACCTGATGCAGGCGCTGCCGCGGATCGCCACCGCGGTGTCGTCGAATCCGGACGCCTACGTGTACCTCGCCGAGTCGATTCGGGCGTGGCCCGAGCAAGCTCAACTGGCGCAACGCATTTCGGCCGCCGGTTGGTCGGCGGTGCGGTGGCGCAACCTCACCGGCGGCATCGTCGCCCTGCACGCGGCGAGCAAACCCGTCGACTGAGCTCTCGACCGGCGCAGCGCGATATGCTGCGGCGATGCCCACCTTCTGGCGCTACGTCCGGATTCAGCTGTTCGTGTTCGTGTGCGGCATCGTCGGGCCCATCTTCTTGGTTCTCTACTTCGCGGTGGAACCGAATGCGGACATGAAGTGGGCCTATTGGGCGGGGCTCTTCATCACCGCGGCCGACGTGCTCATCGCGTTGGCGATCACCAGCTCGACCGACAAGGCACCGGCCGTCGGCAAGCGCAGGCCCAGCGGCGGCGGCGACCAAAGCTCCTCATCGTCGAGCAGCTCCGACCCGTTCTGGTCCAACAGCGCCGGATTCACCTCGACCGACTCCGGTTCGTCGTGGACCGATTCTGGCTCGTCGTCGAATGACTACTCATCCGGTGATTCCTGGTCGTCGAGTGACTCCGGCTCGTCCAGTGATTCCGGCTCGTCGTCGAGCGACTCCGGCTCGTCCTCGTCGAGCAGCGACTAGCTGAACGGTGGCCGGCGATCCAACCGCCGCGACGCCAGCCCCGCCGACCGCCAGACGCGCGCGATCCAGTCGTGGTCCTCGTCGGTGACGAGGTTGCCCATCACGCGGACGGCGATGCCCATCAAGAACTCCGAGCGCATAGCGACCGGTCCGGTGGCCGGCAGGAACCGGGGGATGGTGAGCAACAGTGCAAGTCGACGTGCGACGGAGAAGCCGCGGGCGTAGTGGCGGCGTAGTTCTTCCGGCCACGCCTGCGAGACGTCGCCCGTGCCGAGCAATTCGGCGGCCAGTCGGCCCGTCTCGAGCCCGTAGTCGATGCCCTCGCCGTTGAGCGGGTTCACGCATGCCGCGGCGTCGCCGATCAGCATCCAGTTCGGCCCGGCGACGCCAGACACCGCGCCGCCCATCGGCAGCAGCGCCGACAGACCGGCCCGCGGCTCCCCGGCGAATCCCCACTCGTCGCGGTGCAGGTCGGCGTAATACGCCATGAGCGGGCGCAGCGCAGCGTCGGCGGGCCGTTTCGCCGTTGCGAGCGCACCGACGCCAATGTTGGCCTCGCCGTTGCCAAGTGGGAAGATCCAGCCGTAGCCGGGCAGCACCTCGCCTGCGGGGGAGCGCAGCTCCAGGTGCGACGTGATCCACGGCTCGTCGCTGCGCGGGGTGGCGACGTAGCCGCGGATCGCGACGCCGTACACCGTCTCCTGATGCCACGTCCTACCGAGCGCGCGGCCCAGCGTGGAACGGGCGCCGTCGGCGACGATCAGGTCGGTGCAGCCGATCTCGCCGCCGTCGTCCAGCGTCACCGATAGTACCCGGCCCGACGAATCATGCTGGACGCCAACCGCTTTGACGCCGAGTAGCATCTTGGCGCCGTCGTCCGCTGCCACCGAACGGATCCGGTCGTCGAGCTCCGTGCGCGGTACGGCGCTACTCGTCGGCGGGAATGACGGCCCCGGCCAAGGGATCTCCACGTCGGCGCCGAAGCCCGACATCCGCAGACCGTGGTGGCGGATCCGCCCGTCCAGCCACGGGCCGAGCCCCAACAGCTCCAGCTCTGCGACAGCCCGCGGCGTCAGCCCGTCACCGCAGGCCTTGTCGCGCGGGAATTGAGCGGAGTCGATCACCAGCACGTCGCGCCCGCTGCGTGCGGCCCAGGCGGCGGCGGCCGAACCCGCGGGTCCGGCACCGATCACCACCACGTCGGACCGCTTCACAGTTCCCAGTATGTTGGACACATGAAGACACCAGCGACCGTGGTCGCGGGCGTGGACTTCGGTGATGCCGCTTTCGCCGCGGAGGTCCGCGACGGGGTGGCGCGCATCGAAGAGCTGATGGCCACTGAGCTGGGCAAAGCCGATGAGCTGATGGCCGAGGCCGTGCAGCACCTGTTCCAGGCAGGCGGCAAGAGGTTCCGGCCGCTGTTCACGGTGCTGTCCGCGCAGCTCGGCCCGGAGCCCAACGCCTGGCAGGTCAGCGTCGCCGGTGCGGTGATCGAGCTGGTGCACCTGGCCACGCTGTACCACGACGACGTGATGGACGAGGCGCAGGTGCGTCGCGGCGCGGAGAGCGCCAACGCGCGGTGGGGCAACAACATCGCGATCCTCGCCGGCGACTACCTGTTCGCGACGGCGTCGCGTCTCGTGTCGCGGCTGGGGCCGGAAGCGGTGCGCATCATCGCCGATACGTTCGCGCAGTTGGTCACCGGCCAGATGCGGGAAACCCGTGGTGCGGTCGAGGGTGTCGACTCCGTCGAGCACTACCTCAAGGTCGTGTACGAGAAGACGGCCTGCCTGATCGCGGCGTCGGGCCGCTTCGGTGCGACGTTCTCCGGCGCCGACGACGAGCAGATCGAGCGGCTGTTCCGGCTCGGCGGCATCGTCGGAACCGCCTTCCAGATCTCCGACGACATCATCGACATCGACAGCGATCCCGAGGAGTCCGGCAAGCTGCCCGGCACCGACCTCCGCGAGGGCGTGCACACCCTGCCGGTGCTGTACGCGCTGCGCGAGAGCGGCCCCGAGGCCGACCGGCTGCGCGAACTGCTGGTGGGGCCGGTCGAGAACGACGACGATCTGGCGGAGGCGCTGCGGCTGTTGCGTTCGTCACCCGGCATGGTCCATGCCAAGGAGACCGTCGCCCGCTACGCCAAGGAAGCCCGCGACGAGCTGGCCAAACTGCCCGACGTGCCGGGACGGCTGGCCATGGCCAACCTCGTCGACTACACGGTGAACCGACACGGCTGACCGTGTGGAACCGCGGAGGGGCCTCCCGGCGTTCAGTCACCGAAGACTTCCCCAGTTTCATAGGAAGAAGCAAACGATGACTTGGCATCCACACGCGAACCGGCTCAAGACGTTCGTGCTGCTCGTCGGGTTCTCCGCGCTGATCGTGTTCATCGGCGCGCTGTTCCAGAGCAGGGCCATTCTCGGCCTGGCCGTGTTGTTCGCCGTCGGCATGAACGCGTACGTGTACTTCAACAGCGACAAGATGGCGCTGCGGGCGATGCACGCCCAACCGGTCACCGAGTTGCAGGCGCCGGTGATGTACAAGATCGTCCGCGAGCTGGCCAACACCGCGCATCAGCCGATGCCGCGGCTCTACATCAGCGACACCGCCGCGCCCAACGCGTTCGCGACCGGCCGCAACCCGCGCAACGCCGCGGTGTGCTGCACGTCGGGCATCTTGGGCCTACTCAACGAGCGTGAGCTGCGTGCCGTGCTGGGCCACGAGTTGTCGCACGTCTACAACCGCGACATCCTCATCTCGTGCGTCGCCGGTGCGATGGCGTCGGTGATCACCGCGCTGGCCAACCTGGCCTTCTTCGCCAGCATGTTCGGCGGAAACCGCGAGGGCGGCGCGAATCCCTTTGCGATTCTTTTGGTTTCGCTGCTTGGCCCGATCGCCGCGACCGTCATCCGGCTTGCGGTGTCCCGGTCGCGGGAGTACCAGGCCGACCAGTCCGGCGCCGAGCTGACCGGCGATCCGCTGGCGCTGGCCAGTGCGTTGCGCAAGATCAGCGCCGGGGTGCAGCAGGCGCCGCTGCCGCCGGAGCCGCAGCTGGCCGATCAGGCGCACCTGATGATCGCCAACCCGTTCCGGGCCGGCGAGAAGATCGGGAAGCTGTTCTCAACGCACCCGCCGATGGCGGACCGCATCGCGCGGTTGGAGCAGATGGCTGGCCGCGGACCGGGCAACTACTGACAGTCGCGGCCCCACGATCGAGCGCCCGACCCCCGGACCCGGGCCCAACCTCTGCCCGCCTCGCCCCTGCCCGCCTCGCCCCTGCACCCGGGCGCCGAGGCCCCCAGCGCCCCCTGCGCCCCCTGCCCCCGGCGCCGAGGCCATAGTGCGTTTGCCCACCTATGCGCGACTTCTGCGACGGCTCCTGGTTCGGAATCGGTCGGCGGACGAAAAAGTCGCGCATAGGTGGGCAAACCACACACCATCAACTCGCTGAGTGGTGTGACGGACGGAGTCACGCCGCGGCGGCGCCGGCTGGCTCCGGTGTGCTGGCCGCACTTCCCGCATCCGGCTCATCGGCCGGCGCCGCGGGCTTCGCGGCAGAGGTCGGCGCCTCGACCGTCGGTGTGGTCGTCTCGTCGACGACCGGTGTGACTGCCTTCTCGGGCAGCCCAGACTCCAACGACGGCGCGCGGTTGGTGCTGAAGTTCGGGCTCTCCCGCACCACGTTGGTCGCGACGGTCTTCGGCTCGTCCTGGTCGGCCGCCGGCTCGGCGACGGGTGCAGGCTTGGTGACGGGTGCGGGCTTGGTGACGGGTGCGGACTCGATGGCCGCGACCGTGCTGGTCCGGTCGAGCGCAGGCGCGGGCGAAGGCGGGGGCGCGCCCAGCCGGGAGAGCCCCTCCCCGATGCCTGCCACGAACTGCCCGATGAAGCGGACGTTCTCCTCCAGCGACGGGACGAGCCGGGCGGGGTGGACGGTGTTCGGGTCGGCGATCGGGTCGTTGTTCGGATAGCCCCAGTTCACCAAGGCTGTCAGGACGGGCTCGAGCACGTCGGCCAGCTTGACGCCGATCGGGCCCAGCGAGCGCAGCGGCGCGACCAGTGGCAGGCCGTCCGTCGTCTCGTAGGTGACGAAGGTGACGCTGCCGACCCGGGTGAGGTGCGCGACGATGCCGTCGGAAGTGCCGTCCGCGACCGTCACCGTGCACGACGAGGCGCCGCCCGGGCAGCGGGGTGTGCCGTCGTCGTTGACCGGCAACTCGAGGTTTTGCTGGGTGAGGCGTCGTTGGAAGTAGGCAGCCAACGTGTTCGCGACGGCGAACGGGTTCAGCACGTACTGCGGCGCATTCGAGTTGACGTCGTACTCGTAGGCGATCGACACGATCGGCACACCGGTGTTGGTCGGGGTCGGTTGCGTCGGGACACCGGTCAGCGACGAGAACAACGGATAACGCGTGCCGAAGCCACCGTTGGGGGTGACGACGTTGTTGTCGAGCACCCACAGCGTCTGCGCGAGCGCCGGGTCGTTCGTGGCGAACATGTTCGACAACGCGACGCTGCCGTACGCCGCGCCCCAGCCCGAGGACAGGATGACGTTGGGGGAACCGGCCTGCTGCTGGACGGCCGACGTGATGCCTGCCGGGCCCGCGGGGAAGGGGACCGTGACGATGTCGTTCTCGTCGGCCGGTTTGAAGCGTCCGCCGAAGAAGTCGGCCACGCCGTCGGCGCCCTGATTGGTGGAGCTGCCCACCACGATCAGCGCGGCGGGCGCAACCAGCAGCGGGGCGAGCGCCTCGTGTTGTGTCGTCGCGAGCACGACGATGCCGGTGGCGAGCCCGACGGCTGTAACTGCCCGGCAGAGTGGCCTGAACTTCACGCGCCCCCCTCGGACGACTCTTTGCCGGAAAGCCTAAACCGGCGAATGGCCCCGGCGGGTGATGTTGGCAACCTACTAGCGGCGGGTCCCGACGTAGCTGCTTGCGAGTACCACCGCGCATCCCGTCAGCTGCAGCGGCGACGGTCGCTCGGCGAGCACCAACGCCCCCAGCGCGACGGCACCGATCGGGGTCAGCAGGAGCAGTGCGGCGCCAACATCGCTGGGCAGCCGTGGCGAGCAGCCGGCAACGAGCAACCAGCCGAGCAATTGGCCGGTGACGGTGACCAGGATCAGCCACCCGGCCGTCGACCACCCCGGCGAGAAATCAAGACTGCTCGACACCAGTCCCACGGCGACCGCGACGATCGTCGCCGACGCCAGGACCACGGCGTAGGTCTGCAACGGCCGACCTCCACGACCGCCGCGGCGTAGGAGGAACAGGAAGCCCGAGTAGCAGAGGGCGGCCGCGATCGCATGCACGGTGCCCCAGGTCGGGTTGGTACCGCTGACACCCTTCTCGAATACTCCGCCAGCCAACAGCACGCCGGCCAGGATGACCGGCAGAAACCACAGGAAGCGTGGTCCGACGCGTTCCCGATCGACCAGCCACGCCAGCAGGGGAACGATCGCGATCTGCGTGTTGACCAGGACGGTGGATAGCCCCGCGCCCACCTCGGGGATGGACTGCGTCCACCACAGCATGTCGCCGGCGAACAACACACCGCATGCCGCCGCAGGCAGGTATTCGCTCGCTTCGAGCCTGCCGTTGCGCCGTCGCTCGAAGAGGCCCAGGGCGGCAACGACGGGGATGGCCAACGCGCTTCGTGCCACGGTCGCCGTCGCGGGAGTGGTGTTGGCCAGGCCAAGCAGAACCGCCGATGCCGAAACGCAGAGCGCGCCGATCGCCAAGCCGACGTGCCAACGGACCTGTGTGTTCTCGGTCGTCGTCATACGAAAGTCGGCATGCCCCATCCAGCCGCCTGCCAATCACGGATTCCATCCGCGACGCTGTAACCGGGCGGTAGTGCTGCGGGTCATGTTGGCAACCTCTATGGTGAGCCTGTGCTGAGCAGATTCCTGATCGGCGTGGTAGCTGCGGGGGCAGCTGTGATTGGTGCGGCCGGTATGGCCGGTGCCGATCCCGAACCCGCGCCGCCTCCCCCTCCCGCCCCAAACGTCAATGCGCTCACTCCGGTCAAGCCGTCGGAGTTCGCGGCGCTGGACGGCTCCTTCTACTCGTTCACCGTCGGTAACGGCGTGACGTGCGTGTTGAGCCGCTCGACCGGTGGCTACGGCTGCAGCGGCGCGCTGCCCGCCGCCCCTGAGGGCGCCAACACGGTCAGTGGTGGCCAGGTGGGCGCACCGGGCTTCTCGAACGCCGCGGCCCCGATCTATGCGGGCGTCGCCGCGGACGCCAAGCCGCTGCCTGCGGGCTCGCGGATCAGCTTCCGCAACGTCACCTGTGGCTTCGACGGTGTCAACACGACGTGCATGAACAACTTCGACCAGGCCGGCTTCGTGCTGAGCCCGGCGGGCAGCTTCATCCTCAACGCGTCGAACCCGCTCCTGGACCGCCCCGAGGGCACCAACCCGTACTTCAACTGACGGTCTAGAACCCCGAGCCGTGCACCTCGTGGCCGGGCTTCTCGGCGGCCAGTCCGCGGTAGGCGTCCTCGACGGTGGCGCCGTGGTTGATCACGCCGTCGACCTCGCGGGCGATCGGCATGTTCAGCCCGTATTTCTCGGCGAACTCCATGATCACGCTGGCGGCCTTGACGCCCTCGGCGACCTGGTTCATCGACGAGATGATCTCGTCGATGGTCTTGCCGGACCCCAGTTCCTCGCCGACGTGGCGGTTGCGGCTGCGCTGGCTGGTGCAGGTGACGATGAGGTCACCCATGCCGGCCAGCCCCGCGAACGTGTCGCGGTGGCCGCCCATCGCCTCGCCGAGCTTGGACATCTCGCGCACCGCGCGGGCCATCACCATCGCGCGGGTGTTCTCCCCGATGCCCAGCGAGTAGCCCATGCCGACGGCGATGGCGTAGACGTTCTTCAGCGCGCCCGCCATCTCGACGCCTACCACGTCGTCGGTGGTGTACGTGCGGAACCGTTTGGTACGGAACAGCTTTCCGAGGTTGGCGGCCAGGCTCTGGTCGGGCATCGCGAGCACGGCCGCGGCGGCGTAGCCCTCGGCGACCTCACGGGCGATGTTGGGTCCGGCCAGAATGCCCGCGGGGTGGCCGGGCAGCACCTCGTGGACGATCTCGCTCATCCGCATGTTGGTGCCCTGCTCGAGACCCTTCACCAGCGACACCACCGGCACCCACGGCCGTAGCTCCTTGGCGAGCTCCTGCAGCACGGCGCGGAAACCGTGCGACGGCACACCCATGACGACGACGTCGGCAGCGTTGGCCGCCTCCGAGAAGTCGGTGGTGGCCTGCAGCGTGGGGGAGAGTTCGACCTCGTCGCCGAGATACCGCGAATTGCGGTGATTGTCGTTGATGTCCTTGGCGGTGTCCTCGGAGCGCACCCACTGCAGCGTCGGACCGCGCCGCGCGCAGATGGACGCCACGGTGGTACCCCAGGAGCCGCCCCCGAGGACGACGACGTTCGGATCGCGTTGTGCAGGTGCCATGGCGATCAGGGTATTGCGGGGGCACGCGGTTTCACCGGCAGTTGACGAACTGGCGAACGTCGAGGCCGCGCCGGAGTCCGTCGGCGGGACTTTCTCCAACTCGCCTCATGCCCGTCAACGGGTAGGCTGAAGACATCTTCGAAGGTGGCCCAGACTTCGCCGCTGCACGACGCAACGAGCCGAGGAATTAGACATGGCCATCACCGACATCGCCGCGTACACCCATCTCACGCCAGCGGACATCGAGGCCTTCGGCGCCGAACTCGACACCATCCGACGCGACGTCGAGGAGTCCCGCGGAGCGAAGGACGCGGCCTACATCCGGCGCGCCATTCTCTTTCAGCGGACGCTCGAAATCGGGTCACGCCTGCTCATCGCGACGAGTCGCTCGAGGGCAGGCTGGTGGGCGGGGACGGTGTCGCTGGCGTACGCGAAGTCCGTCGAGAACATGGAACTCGGCCACAACATCGCCCACGGCCAGTGGGACTGGATGAACGATCCGGAGATCCACTCGACCACCTGGGACTGGGACATGGTGGGGCCGCTGTCGCAGTGGCGGTACTCGCACAATTACCGCCATCACGTGTTCAGCAACGTCGTCGGCGTGGACGACGATCTTGGTTTCGGCGTCATGCGGTTGACCCGTGATCAGCCGTGGAAGCCCGAGCATCTGTTCCAGCCGCTACGGAACCTGTTGCTGGCAGCCACCTTCGAGTGGGGCATCGCCCTGCACGGTCTGTACTCGGAGCAGGACCGGGTGGAGACGCCAGCCGCGAAGTCGGCCGAGGGCAGGCGGCTGGTCAACAAGATCGCCAGGCAGACGGTCAAGGACTACGTCCTGTTTCCGGCGCTGAGCCTGCGGCGCTGGCGCCGGACGCTCGGCTCGAATGCCGTCGCCAACCTACTGCGCAACCTGTGGTCCAACGTGGTGATCTTCTGCGGACACTTCCCCGACGGCGCCGAGAAGTTCGACGCGAAGGTGCTCGACGAGGAAACCCGCGACGAGTGGTATCTGCGGCAGATGCTTGGCGCGGCGAACTTCAACGCGGGGCCGGTGATGGCGTTCTCGAGTGGCAACCTCTGCTACCAGATCGAGCACCATCTCTTCCCCGACCTTCCGAGCAACCGCTATCCGGAGATCGCCGTCCGCGTGCGGGCGCTGTGCGAGAAGTACGACCTGCCCTACACCAGCGGATCGCTTGCGCGCCAATACCTGCTGACGCTGCGCACGATCTTCAAGCTGTCGCTGCCGAACCGCTTCCTGCGCGCGACGTCCGACGACGCACCGGAGACCGCGTCGGAGCGAAAGTTCGGCGGCGCCACCGCCTGATCGGACGCGCTACCGCTGTCCGTTGTGGGAGGCCGCCGACTCGCCGACCGTGCTCGGGCCGGCATGCGACCTCGGCGGGAATTCGGTGACGGGTACGTCCTGATGCCGGTGGTGGTGCATGTCGTCGGCCTGATCGAGGGTGACGGGTTCTCTGGTCCGCGTCTTGACGAAGACGATCGCGAGAATGCTTGAGACCATGAAGAATCCGATCGCCGCGAGGACGGTCAGAACGGTCGTCTTGGTAGCCATGTCGGCTCCTCGAGCTGGTGGGGATCTACAGACTGTGACCGTGGGCAGGGTCCGCGTCGCCGGTGCGGTCGCGGTTGATGAACGCCGTCTCCCGTTGGAAGCGTGCTTCTTCGCGTCGAGTGTCGTGCACGCGGACGACGGCCTGCCGGGCCCCGACCAACAGCACGCCCAGTCCGACCAACGCGCCGGCACCGACCGCGGACCCGAACCACGGGTAGGACAGGCTCGCATCGTTGAGCACGCCGACCACCTCGACGACCATGGCGATCGCCAAGACGAACAGTCCAACGATGACAAGCATTTCGACGCGCCTCTACCTGGTTACAGACCCTCAGTAGACGCCCGGTCGAACACCGTTGTCAACAAAGTTGACAACGGCCATTGTCGGCTTGCAGCCCCGGCGGACGCGCCTACCGGTAGTTGACGAACTGCAGCGCGACGTCGAGGTCGGCCTGTTTCAGCAACGCGATGATCGTCTGCAGGTCGTCGCGCTTCTTCGAGCTGACGCGGATCTCGTCGCCCTGGATCTGCGCCTTGACGCCCTTGGGGCCTTCGTCGCGGATGATCTTGGTGATCTTCTTGGCCTGCTCACTCTCGATGCCCTGCTTGAGGGTGCCGCTGA
Organism: Mycobacterium sp. URHB0044; assembly: GCF_000620625.1. Lineage (GTDB taxonomy): Bacteria > Actinomycetota > Actinomycetes > Mycobacteriales > Mycobacteriaceae > Mycobacterium. The sequence continues at coordinate 51,635 of NZ_JIAW01000017.1, forward strand.
CCTTGTAGGTCTTGCCGCTGGCCTGCGGCTCGCCGACGTCGAAGGCCTTCATGCTGATGTCGCGGCGGATCAGCTTCTCCTTGAAAACGTCGATCGCGGCCTTCACGCGCTCCTCCGTGGAGCTGACGATCTCGATGACCTCGTCACCCTTCCAGGCGATCGTGGTGTCGGTGCCGCGGAAGTCGAAGCGGGTGGACAGCTCCTTGGCGGCCTGGTTCAGCGCGTTGTCCACCTCCTGGCGATCGACCTTGCTGACGACGTCGAATGATGAATCCGCCATTGGATCCGTACCTCCTCGGGTCGGGTGCGTTTTCGTCTTGAGGCCATCATCGTTGTACCCTGCTTATCGCACCAAACCCGGGTACGTCGCGGGGGAGGTCGCGACCCCGGCAGGTTGCCCGAGCGGCCAATGGGAGCGGACTGTAAATCCGTCGGCTAACGCCTACACAGGTTCGAATCCTGTACCTGCCACCATGCGTCAAGCCCCCTCTACGGAGGGGGCTTGATTGCGTTCTGGGGCACGAGGCGCTGCGCCGACGCCATGGCTGCCCGTCAGAGCTTCCCTATTCAGTCCTTGCATTTGTAGGCACGATTGACTTCTGTACATCACGCGAAACTGCGCATATTCTTACGGTAGAGGTAACAATACGCGTCGATTTGATCGGGGGTGAGCCATGGGCGCCCGCTACCTGGGTGTGCCGCCCGAGATCGCTCAGGCTCAGCTACGCACTGTCCGCGCCCGGGACGTCTCGACTTACGCGCAGCCACATAAGGAGCTGGCTCGACTGGAGATGCGAGGACTTCTCCATCGACTCGCAGTTGGCTTCTACACCGTTGTGCCACAAGACCGGGTCGGCAGCGCGTGGATGCCAACCCTTGAGGGTGCGGCAGCCGGCATCGGGGCGGCTGAGTTCGGCGCAGGCCGATACGCATTGATGGGGCCGACTGCCGCACGGCTTCACCGGGCGATCCCACGTGCAGTGGCTGTTGCGGTGATTGCCGCTCCGCGCAGACGCAGACCCGTGACGATGACCGACCGAAATGCCCGCGTGCAATTCCTGGTAAGAAACGTCGACGCGCTAGACGTTGAGATGATCGAAACCGATCTCGGCGGTTGCCTGGTGACGACGCCTGAGCAGACGGTGCTCGACCTCGCTCACTTGCCGAATCTCGGAAAGCTCGAGGGTGAGGCGACAGCCGCCATCGACGCACTCCTCCCACGATGCGACGAAACCGTCATGGCCCGGATCGCCGCTTCACAACGGCTCGGCCGCGCCTTTGACCGAGTGCGCAGGAGGCGGCCGTGACAACAAGCGGATTCGGACTGTCTCGCCAAGACTTGGAGCGCGAGACCCAGCGGTTCGGAGTCGCCGAGGAGCAAGTCCGTCGCGACCACGCGATATCCCATGTTCTCGCCGCCATCTCCAAGAGTGCGCGCGACGACGTAATCTTCTTCGGCGGAACCGCATTGAGCCGCACACACCTGTTGCACGCGCGGCTGAGTGAAGACATCGATCTGATCGCGCTCGGCGATCGCCGGGAGATCGCCGAGCGCATCGCCAGGTCGATCGACGCCGCTCTGCTGCGAACGCATGGCCGTCTCACGTGGTCGCCGCCGTTTGGAGCGCGCGACATCGAACCCGCAGTCGTTGGCACTCCGACGGGCATCTCCATACGGGTCCAGTTGCTCGACAAGCGCGGCTACGAACGATGGCCGGCCGAACTACGTCCCATCGAACAGCGCTACGGCGATGCACCCGCCGCGACACTCGTCGTGCCGACTGTCGAGTCCTTTGCCGCGTGGAAGACGGCGGCCTGGCATTCCCGCGCCGCGCCAAGAGACCTCTACGACTTGTGGGCGCTGGCCGACGCCGACGCAATTACGCCGGGGGCGGCGGAACTCTTCATCCGGCACGGGCCGACCGGAGGACCGCCGCGGGATTTCATGTTTACGAAGGCCCCCGATGAGGCCGAATGGCAGGCATCGATATCGGGACAAACCCGACTGGCCGTTACGGCGGCGGAAGCACTAACCACGGTGCGCAGCGAGTGGGCCCGTGCAGTGGCACGGCTCAAGGGTTGAGAGACGACGTAATCGACGCCGAGTGTCCGGATGCGGTTGCATCCGGGCTCTCGGCGTTTGTGGGGTTTAGCGGGCGTTCTGGTGGTGGTGGTGCACGGAGGTGCCGGGCTGGGGGGTGTTGGCCTGGTGCGGGAAGGCGTCGTGGTGCACGGGACTGGTGCTGATCGAGGTGCCGTGCTGGGTGACGGTGGAGTCGGCGTGGCTCATGGTGGCGGTACCGAGCGCGATCAGGGCGGGGGCGGCGAACAGGGCGGCGGTGGCGGCGACCCGGCGGGCGATGGTGGTCATGTGAATCTCCTTGGGTGAGTGGGCTTTTGGCTTTCTCTGCCGGTGTTTTCCGGCGATGAGATAACTATGTCGCACTCGTCAGGAGATGTATGTCCACCAGCCGGCCGCCACGAAGGATGAAACCCATGTCCACCGATCGGGGGACATCCTGGCGTGACGCGCCCTTCGCCAACAATCTTCCGCTCTCGAAGCATGATCCCGGACGGCGCCTGCTCGTTGAGCTCTGTCAGTGACTGTCTGCTCGACCTTTAGCGACGGAGTAATGAAACCGCCGATCATTAGGCCTTCTTCTTGGTGGAGCGCATCTACAACCTCGCCACTCATTGACATCAGTCACCGAGATCGGTTACAAACATGCACGTGGCGCTACATCGCTTCGTAGCTCCGGCTGCGCCCTTCGGTAGGCCTGGTTAGGAGGGGCATGGCTCTGGAGCGGTTTCACTCATGACGAATCAGATCGAGGCCGATCGCGGTCCTTCACTCGATGACCACCTGGACGAGTCCCGGCAGGCGCAACGACGGGCCGACAAGTGGCTCATCTCCGGCTCCCTGCTGATCGGCACTGCGGCACTGGGCATCTTCGGGCTGCCGCTCTTCCTTCGCGGAGTGTGGTTGTTGCGGCGGGCACAGCGCGACCGCCTGTCGGTCCGGCCCATGATCGTCACGTTGATCGGTTACCTGGTGATCATCGACGCCGCCATCAACACGGTCGGGTGGGCGTTGGACCTATTCGGCAACCACTCACTGCTAGCAAGGGTGCTCCTCAACGGGTGGGGCAACATGTTCGACGCGGGCTACTTCTGGCATTACAACGAGTTGTGGGTCGGCGGTGCGGCCGGACCGGGCGAGAAGGCCTTGGAGGTCGGGTTGATCCTCACGGTCTTCACGATGCGGATCGCCGCGGGGATCGGGTTCCTGCAGATGAAGCGCTGGGGTCAGCAGTGGATGATCGTCACCTGCTGGATGGGCGTGGTGATCTGGACCGTCTACGTCTTCAACATGACGATGTTCGCCGACGTCCGGTTCGCCGGTGTGGTGCTCCCGGTGGTGGGTTGGTGGCTCTACGACATCTTCTACATCACGCCGTTCCTGGCGATCCCGTACCTGCACACGGTCAATCGCGAGATCTTCTCCGACTGAGGAGCGTGATCATCGCCGGCCACCGCATTCTATTGACTTCAGTCAGCGACTGTAATAGAAAGATCACACCATGACGGCACAGGCCACGACGGTCGCGCGGCTTGCGCGAGTGCGAAATCCCGCTGCGGTGCAAGAGGTTTGGACACGGACGGCCGCGCCAAATTCATCGACGAGGAGGTCGGATCGTGGACTACGTCTGGGAAGTGCTTCGGTATGTCGCCGCGTGGGGCGGAACCGGGCTGATCATCTGGTTCTGGTACTGGATGTTCTCGAACATCGGCACGTTTTGACCGGTGTGAGCGGGCCTGCCGCTCACTGGGGCATTCGCGTTGCGTCCCATGGTTGACCTCACCGAGAGCCGGGCCATGGCGATCGAGCGCAGCTGCGCCGTCACGGCAGTCGCGCTCAGCGAGCAACGGCGCGAAGGTGTTCGCCTGGTGACCGGCGCCGAACGAACCTTCGGATTGAACACCGCACTGAAGTTCGTGCACGTGCCCTACCCGACGATCGACGCGACCTGGACACGCAGAACGATGACATGCGGTGTCGCACTGCAATGCTCGCCATCGAAGGAACGCGTGACCGATTATCGGCTGAACGAGATGTCGGCCCGCGAACTCCGAGCGCTGACGATCGTCGAGGCCAGTGTGGCGTGTGGCTGGATCGCCTCGCGGTGGCCCGGACTGACGGCCGAGATTCGGCGAGTGCTCCCCGATCTCCCGCCCGCGGCGGGCGACATGCCCGCCCAGGAAATATTCAACCGGGCCGCCGACCTGGCAGGCAGAGGACAGCCGCTGAGCGTTCATCCGCTGCTGGGCACTCTGCCGTCGGCGTACACGGCGCCGCACGGATTGACGGAGAAGTTGCGTCGCAGCTTCGGCAGGATGCCCTGGACCGCGACGCAGAAGCGGCTGCCGCGTGCGCACTCCGTGCCCGTGGGCGGTGACGGTGGCGTACCGAATCCGAATCTGCCGCCCCCGAGCAGATCTCAGGACAACGACGCCGACCGCACTCCCGACCATCGTCCCGGCATCCCATATCCCGAGTGGAATGCGTGGACGAAGAGCTTCATGCGCGACCATGTCGCCGTACTCGAACGTGCCCATCCGGGCGGCAGCCGGCAACCGGAGGCAGGCCGCGTCGATCTGCGAAAGTGGTTCGAAGAACACACTCATCGGGGCATGAGGAGCCGCCTCGAAGATGGGTCAGACCTCGACGTCGACGCGTATGTCGGCCACTACATCGATCTGGTGTCCGGTGAGGCGACGCAGCCGCGCGTCTTCCGTGATCTGTTGCCGAGCGACCGCGACGTCACCACGGCTTTGCTCCTGGACGGCAGCTCGTCGTTGGGCGTTTACGGCGGCCGCATCTTCCGACTGGAACTGGCCTGTGCCGACGCCTTGTCACAGGCGATGACACTCGCTCGCGAGCGGCACGGTGTCTTCGTGTTCACCGGCAACACCCGGCACCGCGTGGAGGTGCAGTGCCTCAAGGACTTCCACGACCGGCGATTCACGCCGCCCAGCACGGCAGGTCTCACAGCGGGCGGGTATACCAGGCTCGGCGCGCCGATTCGCCACCTGACGAGTCGACTTCTCGCGCAGCCCTCCGAGCGGCGCATGCTCATCGTCATCGGTGACGGCCTGATATCCGACGAGGGCTACGAGGGCCGCTACGCATGGGCCGACGCGGCGCACGCCGTCGAGGAGGCCGGCGACGCCGGCGTCTCCATCTACTACGTCGGCGTCGGACCTACCCGCGTGGACCCGTTGCCGGAAGTCTTCGGACCTCGCCGCTCCCAACGCATCCGGCGGGTGGAGGAGCTGCCGCGGGTGTTGGCACACGTCCACCGAGAGCTCGTCGACGCGTGACGAATCGAGGAGTGAGATGACGACGGACGACTACTTCGCCAACGGCAATGAGGTCCAGCTCTTCGAGCAAGCCTTCCATCGGAACGTTCCGGTCATGCTCACCGGGCCGACGGGCTGCGGCAAGACGCGGTTCGTCGAGCACATGGGCGCGCTGTTACGGCGACCCGTGGTCACGATCAGCTGCCACGACGACCTGACGAGTTCGGATCTCGTCGGCCGCTTCATGGTGACCGGTGGCGATGTGGTGTGGACCGACGGGCCGCTCACCAGAGCCGTGAAGGATGGCGCGATCTGCTACCTCGACGAAGTCGTCGAAGCCCGCCACGATTCGTTGGCGATTCTGCATTCACTCACCGACCACCGACGATCGTTGTACCTGGACCGAGCCAACGAGGTCGTCGAAGCGCCCACGACGTTCATGCTCGTCTGCTCGTACAACCCGGCCTACCGCAGCTCCCTCAAGGAGCTCAAACCGTCCTTCCGCCAACGGTTTGCCACGCTCCCGATGCGATATCTGCCGCCCGACCGCGAGGCCGAGGTGGTCGTCGCGGAATCCGGCGTGGCGCTGGCCACGGCCCGTCGGCTCGTGCAGTGCGCCGCGGCCATTCGCACCGCCGACGGTGCGTTCCACTTCGAGCCGCCTTCCACCAGAGTCGTGGTCACCGCGGCGCAGTTGATTGCCACGGGCGCAAGCGAATTGGAAGCGGCCGAAGCGTGCATTCTCGCGCCGCTGAGTACGGACGGCGCAATCAGCGATGGATTGCGTGAGATTGCCGCGGCTTGTCTCGTCGCCGCCGATGCGTCGAACACGGCACCTTAGAAAGGGATTACCGGGATGGACCAGAAGGAACGCAAACGCAAGAGGGCCCTCATCGTCTTCCAAATCGTCATCTACGGCTACCTGCTGACGATGTTCCTCATCCAGCTGTACATGTCATTCACGCGAGGGTGGTGGGATCTGTGAATCTCCCACTGCTTGGTCGCAGTAAGACGAAAGGCGTTGGGACATCTGCGGGCTTGGACGAACCCACGACCCTCGAGGATCACCACGACGAGTCGAAGCTGGCGCAGCGCCGGGCCGACAAATGGATGATCGTCGGCGCAGCGTTGATGGGCATGTGGGCGCCGGGGCTCATCGGGTTTCCCATCTTCATGCGCGGGGTGTGGCTGCAACGGCAGGCCTTACGGGCAGGTCTTTCCGTTCGGCCGATGATCGTCACGCTGATCGGCTACCTCGTGTTGATCGACGGAATGCTCAACAGCCTGGGTTGGGCGCTGGATCTGGTGGCCAACCACACCTTGATCAACCGGGTCCTCATGATCGGGTGGGGAAACATGTTCGATGCCGGCTATTTCTGGCACTACAACGAACTGTGGGTCGGCGGCGCGGCAGGACCCGGCGAAAAGGCCTACGTGGCAGGGCTGATCCTCACGGTCTTCGCGATGCGGGTCGCCGCAGCCATCGGCTTCCTGCAGATGAAGCGGTGGGGACAGCAATGGCTGATCATCACCTGCTGGATGGGCGTGGTCATCTGGGCTGCTTACATCTTCAACATGACGATGTTCGCTGACGTCCGTTATGCCGGCGTGGTCTTCCCGGTGATCGGTTGGTGGTTGTACGACATCTTCTACATCACGCCGTTCCTCGCGATCCCGTATCTGCACACGGTCAACCGCGAGATCTTCTCCGACTGAAAATGCAAGGGAGCGAACAACTGTGACCACGTCACCGACTACGGACGTAGATGATCCAGCCGACGATCTTCCGCCGGGTACCACGCCCTACTACGCGAACATGCACAAGTGGATCAAGCGTGCGGTGTTGGTGTGCTTGATCGCCCTGGTCATCGAGGGCGCCTTCACCCTGCCCTTCATGGCCGTCTACTACGGCTATCCGACGCTGAGCCTGCAGGAAGTCTGTAGCGAGTTGTTGAAGGTCCGCTACTCCGACGACGCCCTCGAATGCAAGTACCCGTACCCGATCCTGGGGCCGCCCGAGGGTGCCGAGGGCAAGGACACCGCGCAGGACGTATGGGGCATCCAGCCGACGCCGAAGTACCACCGGCTCGGCTTCCGTGAACTCGTCCGCATCCACGACGAGCGGTTGGCCCGTCAGGCCGCTCAACAGGCAATGCCGACGCCGTGACGAAGAGTCTCAACGCGCCTGCAGGCTGCGCAGCGTCCTCGTCAGGTAGTCCTCGATGACGGCGTCGCGCGTCGGCCATGCGTTTATCGTCGTGAGTAAGCCGTAGAGGCCAAACAGGAAGAACACCGAGCTGTTGATCGGGTTGACGTCGGGCGCGACGTCGCCGCGATCCTGTGCGAGTTCGATCTCGCGTGCGACCAACACGACCAAGGGGTGATCCTCGCCAGCCTCGTTGGGAGGTCGGGTCGATGAGAAGTGCAGGGCAAGAACGTCTTTGAACAAAACTGGACCCAAGCGCCGTTCAAGAGCCATGATCAGGCGCATCGCTTCCTTCAGCGCCGCGACGAGATCGTGGTTCTTGCTGACGAACCGGTCGAACTGGTTGGCGATGCGCGCTTCCTCGCGGGTCTCCAACTCCAGAAGGACGTGTTCCTTGGTGGGGAAGTGAAAGAAGAACGTGCCGTGGGCAACTCCCGCGGCGGCGACGATGGCACCCACGTCGGCGTTGGCCATTCCGGCTCGCTGGAACTCTGCTGTTGCCGCACCGAACAACCGTTCACGGGTCTGCAAGCGCTTGGCTTGCCGCACGGGCAGACCGTCCGTCACGGCCATCGTTACCTTCCCATCTCCATGCTGACCAAACTCAACGAGTGTGGCTCTCCAGACAGTATCTCCTCTGCCCGCTCTGCCGTCCGACGTGCTCGCCGACGCCGAGGACGCCAGTCGTGCAGCGACAGTTACACCCACTTAGGTGAATAAGTTGGTGTAAGCGCCGACATAACACCCACTTATCGCCCGAGAGCCCGGATGCGGTGCGCATCCGGGCTCTCGGCGTTCGTGGGGCTTAGCGGGCGTTCTGGTGGTGGTGGTGCACCGAGGTGCCGGGCTGAGGGGTGTTGGCCTGGTGGGGGAAGGCGTCGTGGTGGATCGGGCTGGTGCTGATCGAGGTGCCGTGTTGGGTGACGGTGGAGTCGGCGTGGCTCATGGTGGCGGTGCCGAGGGCGATCAGGGCGGGGGCGGCGAACAGGGCGGCGGTGGCGGCGACCCGGCGGGCGATGGTGCTCATGTGAATCTCCTTGTACGAGTGGACTTTTGGCTTTCTCTGCCGGTGTTTTCCGGCGATGAGATAACTATGTCGCACAGGTCAGGAGATGTATGTCCACCAGCCGGCCACCACGAAGGATGAAACTCATGTCCACCGATCAGGGGACAGTCGACACTTGCTCGATTATTTACAACTGTCTATTATCTGACGTATGTCCACGCCGAGCGCGCCCGTCCTCGACCGTAGGGTCCGGCGGTCGCGGGAAAGCCTGATGCGGGCGGCGATCGAGCTGGTCTCCGAGCGCGGCACCACGGCCGTCTCCATCACCGACATCGCCGACGCCGCTGACGTCAGTCGCCAGGTGCTGTACCTGCAGTTCGGCGATCGCGACAACCTTCTCCTCGAGGCGGCGCTGGACCTCGCCCGCCGCGAGCTGCCGTCCGGAAGCGCAGTCAGCCCCGACGACGGAACGCAACATCCCCAAGTGCTGGCCGTGGCGCACCACTTCGCCGAGCACCGGGCGTTTTACCGGGCCATGTTGACCGGCTCGTGCGCGTTCGCCCTGAACGAGGCGCTGTCCGGCGTGATGATCCCGGTCAACCGGGAAGTCGTGCGCCAGATGTACGGCGAGCACCTCGATGCGCGCACCGTCGACGATCTCGCCACCTTCATCACCGGTGGCGCGGGCGCCATCGTCAACGCCTGGGTGATCGGCGGCGAGGACCCGCCTGATCCCGCAGCGTTCACCGACCGCCTGATGCGACTGACGTCCGTCTTGAATAAGCAAGGACACCAATGAATCTCGCCAGCCACATCCTGCAACGGCAATTTCACCTGCCCCCGCCCATCACCCGCGACCTGATCATCGAGCGGGACCTTCGCACCCCGATGCCCGACGGTGTCGTGCTGCTGGCCGACCGGTTGGCGCCGCGGGACGGCGGCCAGGGGCTGCCGACCGTGTTGTACCGCTCGCCGTACGGCCGGCGCGGCCTCTTCAGCCTGCTGCTGGGACGGGTGATGGCCGAACGCGGCTTTCAGGTCCTCGTGCAGAGCACGCGTGGCACGTTCGGTTCCGGCGGTGACTTCGACCCGATCCGCCGGGAACGCGAGGACGGCCTGGACACGCTGGACTGGGTCGTGAAGCAGCCATGGTTCGGCGATTCGATGGTGCTGATGGGAGCCAGCTACCTCGGCTACGTCCAGTGGGCGGTCGCCGACAGCCTTCCGCCGCAAGTGAAGGCGATGGTCCCGCAGGTCACCAACTCGGCGCTGACGTTGGAGTTCCTGCGCAAGGACGGGTTCTCGCTCGAGACGCCGTTCGGCTGGGGTCTCATGACGGACGGTCAGGAACGCCGTTGGGCGCTTCTGCGGCAGCTCTTCTCGGCCCGCAGGAACGCCAAGGCATTGTCGACGCTCCCGCTGAGCGGGGCCGACGTCGCCGCGAGCGGGCACCGCATCGACTACGTCCAGGACATCCTCGCCCACGACGCCGATTCCCCACGCTGGGCCGGCATCGACCACACCCACCGGGTTGCCGACGTCACGGTCCCGGTGTTCTCGATCGGCGGCTGGTACGACATCTTCCTGCCCGGCCAGCTGCGTGACTTCAAGGTTCTGCAGGACGCCGACCGTGAGCCACGGCTCATGATCGGGCCATGGACCCATACGGAGACCGACGGCCTGGTAATGCGGGAATCGATCGACTTCGCACTCGCGCACGCCCGAGGTGAGAAACCACCGCACCGGGCACCCGTGCGGCTGTTCGTGATGGGCGAGGAGGCGTGGCGGGACTTGGACTCCTGGCCGCCGAAGGGTTATGAGCCGCAACGCTTTCACCTCCAAGCCGGTGGAGCGCTGGCCGCCGGTGCACCCGCCGACTCGGAGCCCGACCGCTATCGCTACGACCCCGCCGATCCGACGCCCGCGGCCGGGGGAGTGGTCATGCGCTTCCGCGGCGGCGGTCGGGTCGACAACACGGCGCTCGAAGCCCGCCCCGACGTGCTCACCTACACCACCGCCGTCCTCGACCGCGATGTCGAAGTCATCGGCGACGTCAGCGCCGAGATCTGGTTCCGCTCCAGCCTGCCGTACGCGGACGTGTTCGTCCGGCTCTGCGACGTCGACCCGGAAGGCCGCTCCTTCAACGTCTGCGACGGCCTGGTCAGCCTCACCGGTGCCAACGAAATCTCCTGCGCCACCGTGACGTTGTGGTCGACCGCGCATCGGTTCAAACGCGGCCACCATATCCGCATCCAAGTCTCCAGCGGGGCCTTTCCGCGCTTCGCGCGCAACCACGGCACCGGCGAATCGCATGCCACCGCAACGACTTTGAAGGCCGCCGACCAAACGGTGTTTCACGACCCCGATCGCCCGTCGGCCATCATCCTGCCGACCCTGCAGAGTTAGCCGTTACCGGTGCACGTCCGCGGAGGACTAGGGTGATGCCCCAAGGATTCCGGAGGGCACGTGTCTCAACTCAAACTCGGTGTGATCGGGCGGACCGGCAAGGAAAACGAACGCCGGGTGCCGATCCACCCGCACCATCTCGACCGCATCGACGCCGACCTGCTCGGCAGCATCTACTTCGAACGTGGATACGGCGATGACTTCGGCGTCTCCGACGCACAGCTGGCAGAGCTGGCGGCGGGGGTGCGATCCCGCGAGGAGTTGATCGCCGAGTGCGACGTCATCCTGCTGATCAAGCCCGACGCTCGCGATCTCGCCGAACTGCGCGTCGGTCAAGCCCTGTGGGGATGGCCGCACTGCGTGCAGGACCGCGAGTTGACGCAACAGGCCATCGACCGTCGACAGACCCTGATCGCGTTCGAGGCGATGAACCTGTGGGGCGACGACGGCGCGTTCAAACTGCATGTGTTCCACAAGAACAACGAGATGGCCGGCTACTGCTCGGTGCTGCACGCCTTCCAGATCGTCGGGTTGACGGGCATGTACGGTCGCCGGCTGCGGGCCGCCGTCATCGGCTTCGGCGCCACCGCCCGCGGCGCCGTCACCGCACTGGGCGCACATGGGGTGCACGACGTCGACATCCTCACCAATCGCGGTGTGACCGAGGTGGCCTCACCGATCCACTCGGCCGAGATCTTCCAGTTCGAGCACGACGTCGACCCGGCGGGTGGGCCGACGGAGAGCTTCGCGCTGACTCCCGACGGCAGGGTGCCGCTGGCGGGGTACCTGGCCGAGCACGACGTCGTCGTCAACTGCGTGTTGCAGGACACCAACGCGCCATTGACCTTCCTGGACGAAGGCGACCTCGCCGCGTTCCCCTCGGGCAGCCTCATCATCGACGTATCTTGCGATGAGGCAATGGGTTTCAGCTGGGCGCATCCCACCACGTTCGAGCAGCCGACGTTCGAAGTCGGCACCAACAACATCACCTACTACGCGGTCGACCACAGCCCGTCCTATCTGTGGGACTCCGCGAGCTGGGAGATCAGCGAGGCGCTGCTGCCCTACCTACGCACCGTCCTCGACGGGCGCGAGGCATGGGAGGCGGATCAGACGGTGCGCCGAGCCATCGAAATCCTGGACGGGAACATCCAGAATCCCGACATCTTGTCGTTCCAGGACCGCGTGCCCGACTACCCACATGCCGGTACCGATACTCGCTGACGGGGGAGGGCGTAACGTCATCCGCATCGAGCAGCTCGACTTACGAGCCAACATGCTCGACTAAAAAGGATAATTCGATGGCTTCGTCCAAACTGCTCCGTTCGCCCTACGACCAACGCGTCGATCTCGTCAAGGACACCATCAAGGATCACTCCAAGCTTGGTGACGACGCTGCCGAGAAGCTGGCCGTGCACGTCCTGCACGCACTGAACTCGATTCCCGAGAAGGTGCGCTGAGCTTCAGCTCAACGGAATTGCCGCACTACTGACGGCACGGCACCCCGGATTCGACTCCCGTTAGGGCGTTGCGTCTGGGGTGTCGTTGCCGCTGGCGGCCGTCGGTAGCGGTTTGCGTTGGACGTGCTCGCCGATCACCTCGTCGCACTCCTTGCAGGTGTTGACGTACCGCAGCACCAGGTGCCCGTCGTCGACGCCGACCATCTCCTCGCGAGAAGTGGAGAACTGATGGTCACAGGGCATGTCCCCTTTGTACCCGTTTCGCCAGGTCGCCGGTGGCGTTCCCGTCAATTTTGTCGCTGACCAGGCATTAGCCGGCTTCGGCGACCTTCTTGATCGCCGCCAGAGTCTGCGGGATGCCCTGGCGCGCCGCCTCGGTGCGGTTCACGACTTCTGCGTCGGCCTTGTCGCCGTACCGCTCCCGGAATCCGGCGAGTCCGGCCGGCAGGAACGTCCAGGATTCGGTGAGGCGGGTGCCTCCGTCGACGGGCTCGAACGTGTAGCCCCAGCGCACCCAGCCGTTGTTCACCTCCCACGCGAATTCGCGGCCGGGTTCGGCCGCGACCACCTGGCTACGGGATTCCCAGGTTCGCTCCGGGAGCTCGTTGCGGCCGGTGAACCAGGCGCCGACGCGCGGGCCGTCGCCGTCGTCCCACCAGCATGCGCGGCACACCGGGCTCCACTCGCCCGTCCTGGTGACGTCCGAGACCATCGCGTAGAGCTGCTCCGGCGTGGCCGAGACGAGGATCGAATCCGAGAACTCCAGAGGGGCAGTCACGCTTCGGAGTATGCCAGCGGGCGTCGTCTCAAAGCGCAGGAGGGGCCGTCCATCATGCGGAAAGCTCACGTACACATCGAGTTAGCGTGACGGCCGACCGGTAGGCGGACGCCGTATGGCTGCGCGTCACCCGCCAGACGGGTGGTGCATCGACACTGCGGCGTGTCTCGTGATCCGAGCAGGCGCACCGTGCTCAAGGGCGCCGTCGCGCTCGCCGCATTCTCCGTCACCGGCTTCTCCGGCGAGCATCGCCGCAGCCAACTGCCGTCGGATCCGTTCACCCTCGGCGTGGCGTCCGGCGAGCCGACGCCCGACGGGGCGGTGCTCTGGACCCGACTGGCGCCCGATCCGCTGGCCGACGACGGCCTCGGCGGCATGCCGGACCGTGCCGTCGACGTGGAGTGGGAAGTGGCCGCCGACGAGGGCTTCACGCGCATCGAACGGCGCGGATCGAGCACGGCGGTACCGGCGTCGGCCCACAGCGTGCACGTCGAGCTGGCCGGTCTGCGCCCCGGCGCCGACTACTTCTACCGGTTCCGCACCGCCGATCACCTGTCGCCGGCGGGGCGCACCCGTACGGCGCCCGAACCGCGGTCGATGGCCGCGCTGACGATGTGCTTCGCGTCGTGCTCGCACTACGAGCAGGGTTGGTTCACCGCCTACCGCAGACTCGCCGAGGAACACCCGGATCTCGTTGTGCACCTTGGGGATTACCAGTACGAGTACGCCGCGGAGCAGAACACCGGCGTCCGCGTGCGGGATCACGTCGGACCTGAAACGGTGACGCTGGCCAACTACCGGCAGCGTTACGCGCAGTACAAGACCGACCCCGATCTGCAGGCGGCACACGCCGTCGCGCCGTGGCTGGTGGTGTTCGACGACCACGAGGTGGCCAACAACTGGGCCGACGAGGTGCCGGACAAGCCCGAACCGGGCTTCCCCGCCCGGCGCGCGGCGGCGCTTCAGGCGTACTACGAGAACATGCCGCTGCGCCGGTCGGCCGCGCCGCGCGGCACCGACATGCAGTTGTACCGGCGCGTGCACTGGGGCGGGCTGGCGACGTTCCACATGCTCGACACCCGCCAGTACCGCACCGACCAACCGTGCGGTGACGAGTTCCGGTCGGACTGCGCCGAGCGCCACGCCCCGTCGGCCACCCTCACCGGTGGCGCGCAGGAACGCTGGCTGCTGGACGGCTTCGCGCGATCGCAGGCCCGCTGGGACGTGCTGGGTCAGCAGGTGTTCTTCTCCCAGGTGGACCTGACGCCGGGCCCTGGCCGTGGCTACAACCCCGACGCCTGGGACGGCTACACCGCCAACCGCGAGCGGATCGTCGCCGGGCTGGTCGGCTCGCCGGTCCGCAACGCGGTGGTGCTCACCGGCGACGTCCACTCGCATTGGGCAGCCGAGGTGCGCGAGCGCGTCGACGATCCGTCGTCGCGGATGCTGGCGACCGAGTTGGTCACCACGTCGATCACCTCGGGAGGGGACGGATCCGATTCGCGCGACGACGTCGACGCCGTGCTGCCGGAGAACCCGCACATCCGGTACTTCAGCAACCGCCGCGGCTACGTCCGAACGCGCATCACGGCTGACGCGTTGCAAGCCGACTTCAAGGTCCTGCCGTTCGTCTCACGCCCGGACGCGCCGGCGATCACCGGCGCCTCGTTCGTGATCGCCGATCGCGAGCCGGCGCTGCGATCGGTGTGAGCCCACTCACTCGATACGGGCGCCCGCCTGCGACATCGTGATGCGATCGGTGCAGGCGGCGGATGGCTTTCCGTGCCGTCAACGTTCATTGTTTTAGCGTTCGACCATTCGCATGCGGCGGTAACCTCACACTTCAGGCAGTCAGATCAGGAGCATCTTCCATGGACCTCGTACTCGGTCTATCGCTGACCTCGTCAGCGGTCCGCTGGGTGCTGGTCGAGGGCGCGGCGGGCGAGGGTGCGCCGATCGACCGCGGAGCGTTCGACGTCGCCGCGCTGGACGCCGACTTCCTGCTCGACCTCGTCCTCAACCACGACATCGTCGGCGAGAACGACATGCACGCGATCGGCGTCACCTGGACCAGCGAGGGTGCGGTGGCCGCCGCAGCGGTGCTGGACGCCCTCGCCGACCGTGGCGTGCGGAACGTCGTCGTGGTCTCGGACACTGACGCCGCTGAGGCTCTCGCAAGCGGCATCGCGAACATCACCGACTACGACGACGTCGCGGTCTGCATCATCGAACCGGACGCCGCGCTGGTCGCGCTGGTGAACGCCTCCGGCGTGACGGTCGAGCGCATCGACCGGCCGATGGACAGGGCCGACGCGCTCGAGCTGACGAGCAGTGTGATCGCGATGCTCGCGGTCAATGACCGGCGGCCCGACGCGATCTTCGTGGTCGGTTCGGACGACGTCGACGTGATCGTGTCCTCGTTCGAAGCCATCTCCGAGGCGCCGGTCTTCTCCGCCGCCGAAGCCGACCTGGCCCTGGCGCGCGGTGCGGCGCTGGCGTCGGCGGGCGTGGTCAACAACCCGAACGCCGAGAGTGTCCTGCTGGGTCCGCGCGTGACGTCGAAGGTCGGCGTGTTGTCGGCCGTCCTCGGCGCCGCGGTGTTGACGTTCGTGGTTTCGCTGTCGGTCGCACTCGGTCTTCGGCTCAGCCCGGATTCGACGAGCGAGCAGCCAATGAACGTCAACGCCGGCGAATCGGCGCCCAATGCCGTTCCGGCGTCCGTCCCGCAGGCCGCTCCCTCGCCGCCACGCCGGGTGGCCGCGTCGCCGGCGGCTCCGTCGCCCGCAGCCCCGCCTCCCGCTCCGGAAGCGGTGCCGGAACTGGCCGAGACCATCAAGGTGGCCGCGCCACCGGTGCCCGAGTACGTCCCACCCGCACCCGCCTACGTGCCTGCGCCCGCCTACGTTCCGCCGCCGCCGCCGGCGTACGTGCCGCCGCCACCCCCGGCGTACGTCCCGCCGACCTACCAGGAACCGCGGCTTCGCGACCGCATCATCGAACGCATCCCGATCATCAACCGCTTCCACGAACCGGGGCGCTAACCCCCGCCGCTGCCGTCCCCCGATCGGTGGACATGGGTTTCATCCTTCGTGGTGGCCGGCTGGTGGACATACATCTCCTGACGAGTGCGACATAGTTATCTCATCGCCGGAAAACACCGGCAGAGAAAGCCAAAAGCGCACTCACGCAAGGAGATTCACATGAGCACCATCGCCCGCCGGGTCGCCGCCACCGCCGCCCTGTTCGCCGCCCCCGCCCTGATCGCCCTCGGTACCGCCACCATGAGCCACGCCGACTCCACCGTCACCCAGCACGGCACCTCGATCAGCACCAGCCCCGTGCACCACGACGCCTTCCCCCACCAGGCCAACACCCCCAAGCCCGGCACCCCCGAACACCACCGCCACCAGAACGCCCGCTAAGCCCCACGAACGCACCAGAGCCCGGATGCATCACGCATCCGGGCTCTCGGTGTATTCGGCGGTCTGGGTCAGCGTTTCTTGGGATGCAGCACGATCTCGGTTTGCGACGTGTGATCGGACTTCGCGCGCTTGTCGGCGCGTTTCTCCTTCAGCGACTTTCCGGCCTTCTTCGTCATACCTTGGCGTGGCGATTTATCAGACATTGGCTGCCCCTTTGAAGTGGGGGCCTGGCTGGTCCCGGTCTTCGGACTCTACGCCGCGTGGGCGGCGCTGTCTTTCGGCCGCGGGCTCTCGTCGAACCGGTGCCGAGGCGGATTTCGCGCGGTCCGAAATGGCCCCCGAAATCGATGAGTTTCGGCCGATTCCGACGACCGATTCGGCGGTCCTGAGCCACGTGCGGCCGCGTCGCACGGGGTCGAAGGTGTATGGTCAGAGGGGTTGGGCAACCGACCAGTCCGGGATGAATCAGCCGATTTTCCGCTGATCCTTACGAGCAACCGCTCAAGCCGGGCACTTTTTGTGACAATCGCACGGTCGGAAATCCATTTTGACTGCTTTATCTCTTGGTCGTTCTTTTGGCAACGGGAATGCTTTGCTATCGAATTCTGCGTCACCGAGTTTCGGTGTCCTCACCACGTACACGCCCACGATGTGCGGGCGGGCGATGTTCAGCGCCGCCCTGTGCGGTGGGCTGACCGCCAATGGCGCCGACGTCGGCATCGTCCGGATCGCCGACGGACAAGCGGCCACCGATTCCCGCGTCGTCGGCGAGTTGGTCAATGGGTCGACGGCGTCTGTCGCGGCCTCCGCTGACCTGCTGAGCCAGTACGACGTCGCGGTGATCCAACACGACTTCGACATCTACGGCGGCACCGACGGCGACGAGGTGCTTGCCGTCATGCGCGCCCTGAGCGTGCCGTCGATCGTGGTCGCTCACACCATCCCGCTCGATCCGACACCGCACCAGCGATCGGTCCTCGAAGCGGTCACCGCACTGGCCGACCGGGTGGTCGTCATGTCGGAGGCGGCCAGCGCGCGCCTCCTCGAGGGTTACGCCGTCGACCGCCAGAAGGTCAGCACCATCACCCACGGCGCCATCCCGATGGGCGCATCGTCGAAGCGCGGCGGCAGACCGACCATCTTGACGTGGGGATTCCTCGGACCCGGCAAGGGTGTGGAGCGCGTGATCGACGCGATGGGCTCGCTGCACGAGCTGCGTGGCCGGCCGCAATACGTCGTCGCAGGCCGAACGCATCCCCGGGTGCTGGCCGCCGAGGGCGAGTCCTACCGCGAAGCGCGCATCGAACAGGCGAGGGCCAACGGCCTGGCGACTTCGGTGACCTTCGACGGCAACTACCGCAGTGCGGCGGCGTTGTCCTCCTTGATTCAGTCCTGCGCGGTGATCGTGCTGCCGTACGACTCGACCGATCAGGTGACGTCCGGAGTGCTCGTCAGTGCCGTCGCGAGCGGCCGGCCCGTCGTCGCGACCGCGTTCCCGCACGCCATCGAACTGCTCGGCACCGGCGCAGGCATCATCGTCGACCACGACGATCCCGATGCCATGGCCACGGCGCTGCGCCGGGTGCTGTGCGATCCGCGCCTCGCGGGTTCCATGGCGGCCGAGGGCAGACGATTGGCCCCGACGCTGGCCTGGACCTCGATCGCCGACTCCTACGTGACTCTGGCCCAACGACTGGTGCGCGAGCGTCGAGCGTTCGTATGACCCCGGCGGGTGCGCTGCACTTCCGCCGTCCCGCAAGAACTTTGGGCTAAGCGGCGCTGCTCCGCCGGTCGGGCCCTAGGCTGCGGACCATGTCTATCGATCGCGCCGCGCTCGCCGCGGGCACCATCCGTCTGGCCTCCGGTATCTCCTTCCTCGTCGATCCTGCCCGCGCAGACCGGCTCTGGGGCACCCAGCAGGAGGCGGCGGGGCAGACCAAGCTGCTGCTGCACTCGATGGGCTACCGCGACGCGCTGATCGGCGGCCTGCTGGTCACCGCGGGACTGCGCGGCCGCAACACCCGCGGATGGTTCCTCGCCTCCGGCGGGGCCGACGCGGCCGATCTGTTG
Source organism: Mycobacterium sp. URHB0044 (assembly GCF_000620625.1). Classification (GTDB taxonomy): domain Bacteria; phylum Actinomycetota; class Actinomycetes; order Mycobacteriales; family Mycobacteriaceae; genus Mycobacterium. Next base: position 70,344 of record NZ_JIAW01000017.1, read on the forward strand.
GGCGGGCTTCGGGTGCATCCGGACTTGACGCGCTCGCAGCAGCTGATCGGTCTCGGTGGCGCGGTCGTCGGCATCGGCGTCGGGCTGTGGGGTGCGACGCGGCGACGGCCGCGAAAGGCCGAAGCCGCGGCCTAGGCCCCGGTGTCCTCCGATCGGGGGACACGGGTTTCATCCTGTGGTGCGGCCGGCTGGTGGACATACATCTCCTGACGAGTGCGACATAGTTATCTCATCGCCGGAAAACACCGGCAGAGAAAGCCAAAAGCACACTCACCCAAGGAGATTCACATGAGCACCATCGCCCGCCGCATCGCCGCCACCGCCGCCCTGTTCGCCGCCCCCGCCCTGATCGCCCTCGGTACCGCCACCATGAGCCACGCCGACTCCACCGTCACCCAGCACGGCACCTCGATCAGCACCAGCCCCGTGCACCACGACGCCTTTCCCCACCAGGCCAACACCCCTCAGCCCGGCACCTCGGTGCACCACCACCACCAGAACGCCCGCTAAGCCCCACGAACGCACCAGAGCCCGGATGCACGAGCATCCGGGCTCAAGGGCGTCGGCCGTGCGCGTGCCATCATGACCGCATGGACGCAACCACGCTTCGGGAACTGCAGGCGCCGCTCAAGAAGCAATACCGCGACGACCCGCTCAGCGCGCGCACCCCGCTCGAAGCCGAAGCCACGTTCGAGACGCCCGGGATTACCGCGTCGGTCCAGACGTGGGCGGGTCCCGTCCGCGCCGGCCTGCACCCGGCTACCGCCGGCGACGGGAGCGACGCGTGTTCCGGTGACATGCTGCTGCAGGCCTTGCTGGCGTGCGCCGGGGTGACGATGCGTAGTGTCGCGACGGCCATGGGCATCGACATCGCAGGCGCCGAGCTGCGTGCCACCGGAATGTTCGACGCGCGTGGCACCTTGGGGATCTCCCGCGACGTGCCGGTCGGCGTGCAGGAGGTCGGCATCGAGGCCTCGCTCGAGACCGACGCCGACGATGCGACCCTGGCCAAGCTGGCCGAACTGACGGAGCGCTTCTGCGTGGTCGGTCAATCCCTGGCGCAGGTTCCGTCGATCACGATCCGCCGTTCCGCGCCGTAAACATCCATACCTTCTGCACAGCCCGCACCTAAGCATCGCTCGTACCGTCGAAATCGGGAGCGGGGTAGCAGTCACCGACGATTGCTTCCCTTATCCCGGAACGGCTTTGGAACGTCGAGCAAGGCAGGTGTTCACATGATGCACTTGAAGACCATCGCGGCAGGTACCGCCATCGCGGGATCGCTCGGGCTGGCAGCCCTCGGACTCGGGGCGGGCGTCGCGAACGCCGCACCAACCTCACCGAACACGGCGTGGGCGCAGGACGCCGGATGGGACCACGGACGTGGACCAGGTCCGTGGGGCCCCGGCTGGGGTGGGCCGGGTTGGGCCCCGCCGCCACCCCCGCCCTACTACGGCTACGGAGTCGGCTACGCCCCACCCTGCGTCACTGGTCCGCTGGGGCTGCTGCACCTCTGCGCCTAGTCACGCTTCTCTTCGGTGGGCGCCGGAAGGTGTTGCGTCGCATCGGCGTCCGCAGGTGGTGAGGGCCGCCGCTGGATGCGCAACGCGGTCGTGGGGACCGGCACCTCCATCGTCTCCGCCGACGGCGGGGCCGCGAGCAGCCGGGTCGAATCCTCCTTGAGCCGAACGATCTTCGGCACCGTGGTGAGTTCGGGACGCTGCCGGGCCACCGGCGCGGCGGCCGTCGGCGCTGCCTCCGCAACGGCCGGAGCTGCACTCGGCTTGGCCTGCGGGGTGGCGCCGCGGTGCCGAACCACGAAGCCCGCCAACGGGCCCGTGACCAGAACGGCGACCACGATGGCCAGGCTCAGCGCACAGATCACCACGTCGAACGTGCTGGTGATCTGCTGAGCCAGGTCGTTGCCGTAGATGGCGTCGGCGCGTCGCGGCACCGGTTCGGAGTACCGCGGGGCCAGCGCGACGCCGATGACCAACTGCGCGGCCGTGAACACGAAGAGCGCACCGCTGAACGCGGCGATGACGGTCGACGACAGCCCGCCCTTCGCGAGTTGGCGTTGCAGCCACACCGCGATGCAGCCGGTGACGACGTTGAACGCGGTCAGCGCGACGCTGTCGTAGAGCGACCGCGGCAGGTCCAGCGTCAGCGCGATCAGGTAGTCGGTGACGCGCAGTCCGGCCGCCGCGAACGTCCAAAAGGCGATGAGCGTCAAGCACTTCAGCGCCGCCCCGCGGTAGACGCCCATCGTCGGCGGCTTGACGAGGAACACGGCGTACAGCGTGGTGGGCGCGACGATCGCCGCCGCGGCCGCCCAGGCCAGGTAGCCCTCGTAACCGACGGCGGCGGTGGACGTGTTCTCGGCGATGCCGTGGAAGGCGTCGACGTCGCGGCCGACGCCGGCCAGCCACACCACCGTGCCCGCGACGGCGGCCGAGATGCCCAGTGCCGTCGTGGCGAGTCGCGCGGCGGCCGTCTTCTGCGTCAGCCACATCGACCCGATCACCAACGCGATCATTGCCACCCCGCCGTACAGCAGGGTGGTGATCACGACCGCGACGTCGTGGCCGCCGATCTCGACGTTGGTGACGAAGAGGTAGCGCAGGCGCCAGAACAGGTTGAACACCACGGCCCATGCCGCGAGGACGATCGAGGCGACGCCGATGATCCGCGCCGACGAATACCAGCGGCCAAAACCGTTGTGCTCGACGGTCGTACTGGTGATCGGCGGCTGCGCTGCCAGCAGCGCGCCTGCGGCGCCCAACCACATGCCCGGCCCGGAGCCCGGCGGCACGGCACCCGTCCCGCCGAAGCGGATGGTCTGCACGAGGTGAAACCCCACGAACCCGAGCACGCCGAGCAGGTAGGCGGCGGTGAGCAGGACCCGAAGGCTGATCGTGCGGCGGATGTCGGGCTGCGGTGCGGTGAGCCGCCACGGTCCGACGTGCGGTACCAGAGCGGCGGCGACGGCAAGCAACGTCACGACGCCGACGACCGCGAAGAGTGTGCCGTTGCTGCCCGGGACGCCGACGCCGAAGTCGATGCTCCACGGCAGGACCAGCGCGACGAGAAGCAGTGCGACGGCCAGCCCGTCGCGCACGCGGTTGGCGCGGGTGGCGACGTAGCCGACCCGTGCTGCCTCGGCGGCGGGCGCTACTCGCGCCGTCGCGGCGTCGTGGCCTTCGCTCACGTGACGAGTCCTCTCCGGCGGCTGGTGTGGCACGTGTTGTTGGGCTTACTGTTCCCAACTTCGGCCGGGTGCACAAGGTGGTCAGTAGCTGCGACGGCCACCGGCCGGTCTGCGCTCGCTGGCTGGGGGAACGCCAAGGATCCTCCAAGGATTTGCGGTAGCGTAACTGGCGTCGAATCGCGAGGATCGGCGCGTCGGGGTGACGGTCGCAGTGTGGTGGGCAGCAGTCCTCCGTGCATGCGTTTGAGCACGCGTGAGCAAGGAGTTTCCGGTGGACGTAGTCCTCGGGGTGGCAGTGACGAGGCCGGTCGCCCGGTTGGCGATGATCGGCTCGCCAGGCGGCGAGATCTTCGACGAATATGCCCTCGACCTGCCCGACAACGATGCGACGACCGACCTCGCTGAGACCATCGTCGGCACCTACCGCGCGGTGACCGAGTCGGGCAACCGGCTGGCGGCGACGCGGCTGTTCTTCCCGGACGCTGCCGAAGCTGACACGCTGCGGCAGGTCCTGCTGAGCGCCGGCGTCGAGGACGTCGAGGTGGTGTCGGAGGCTGACGCCGCGACGGCCCTGGTCCGCAGCACTGATGGCGATGCCGCGGTGTTGTTGGTCGACGACGAGGCCGCGACGCTGACGACCGTCGGTCCGGACTCGATGAAGACCTCGGTGCTGGCATCGGTGCCCATCGGCGCAGGCGGTGCGGCCGTCGCGTGCGCGGCGGTGCTGGACGGGATGCGGGGGCAGCCCGAGGCGCCCGTGCGCGTGATGCTCGTTTCGCACCGCGACGACCTCGAGTCCGTCGCCGCAGGCATTCAGAATTCACCGGTGCCGGTGGAACTGCCCACCGATGCGAGCTTCGCGATCGCCAGGGGAGCGGCGCAGACGGCCGCCTGGGCGAGCGTCGACCCGGCGGGCCCGGCGACGCAGTTGGCGCCCGCGAGCGCGGCGACGCAGATGGCGCCCGTGAGTGCGGCGTCCGATGCGCAGACGGGCCTTGGCGCGGCGGCGGGACCGCAGCTGGCCTACTCGATGGCCGACGCCGACCCCGCGGCGGAGTACGGGGACGCGCCGTACGAGATGCCGATGGACCCGCTCAACGAGCTGATCCCCGAACAAGATCCCGATGCGACGGAGTACACCGAAGCGGTGCAGCCGGCACGCCAGCGGATGTTGTTGATGGGCAGCGCAATAGCGTTCCTCGTCACGAGCTTCGCGACGCTCGCGGTCACCGTTGCGATCAACGTGCGGCCGGCGGCAGACGTCAGCGAACTCGCGGCGCCGCCCGTGCAGTCCGACACGGTGCCGGGGCGTTATCTGCCTCCGGTGCCGCACGAACCCGACCCGGTGGCTCAGCCCGTTGCAGTGCTGACCCCGCCGCCGGCGGCGCCGTCCGTGCCCATCCCGAACGTCACGCCGCGGACCAACAACGGTCCGGTCATCGGAAACGCGCCGGCTGCCCCGCCGGCGGCGCCGGCTCCCGAGGTGCCGCCTCCGCCGCCGGGCGAGGCTCCTCTGCTGCCGGCCCCGCCACCGTTCAGCTTCCCGTACATCCCGCTGCCGCCGATCGTGATCTTCCCGCCGGGCAATCAGCCGAATCCGCCGTCGACGCCGCCTTCGACACCCCCGTCCACGCCGCCTTCGACACCTCCCTCCACGCCTCCGTCGACGCCGCCTTCCACGCCACCATCCACTCCGCCGTCGACGCCTCCCTCGACTCCGCCGTCGTCGGTGCCCTCGTCGCCGCCGTCCTCGCCACCGCCGTCCATCGAGTACACGGCGCCGTCACTGCCGCCGTCGACCGTGCCGCCGGCGCCGCAGCCGGAGATCGTGGCGCCGCCCGTGCCGGCCTACGTCCCACCTGCGCCGGCGTACGTCCCACCCGCGGTGGCGCCAGCCCCGGCGTTAGTCCCCGCTCCTGCGCCCGCCCCTGCTCCTGTGGTGGAACCGGCTCCGGTGCAACAGGTTCCAGCCGCCCCTGAGCTTCCGGTGATTCAGGCGCCGGTGACGACGGTGGCGGTCCTGCCGTAACCAACATCGAAAACGCCCGCCTCTGAGCGACATCTAGGCGGGCTAAGCGAAAAGTCGCTGATAGCTGGGCAATTCGACTAGTGGTCCGGCGCGGCGACGGCGTCGCTCCTGCCCCGGTGTTGGAACCCGCTCCGGTCGGGTTCCGGTCGCCCCTGAGCTTCCGGTGATTCAGGCGCCGGTGACGACGGTGGCAGTGCTGCCGTAACCGACATCGAAAATGCCCGCCTTTGAGCGACATCTAGCCGGGCTAAGCGAAAAGTCGCTCGTAGCTGGGCAATTCCGCTAGTGGTCCTTCCGGCTCCGAAGGACGCATCGGGCCACTCCGGCCGCGGCTACTTCAGGTCAGCAGCGCGTCGCACGTGACGGGCAAGTCGCGCACCCGCACACCGGTGGCGTGGTAGATCGCGTTGACCACCGCGGCCGCGGAGCCGACGTTGCCGATCTCGCCGGCGCCGCGCGAGCCCCACGGGTTGGAGTGCTCGTCCACATCGTCGAGCCAGATCGCGTCGATGTCGGAAACGTCGGCGTGCGAACTGATGTGATAGCTCGCCAGGTCCTGCGTAACCACGTGCCCGAAGCGCGGGTCGCGCACGCTCTCCTCGTGCAGCGCCATCGACAACCCCATCGTCATGCCACCGATCAACTGCGAGCGCAGCGTCGTCGGGTTGATCGCCCGCCCGATCGAAAACACGCCGAGCATCCGGGGCACGCGAATCTCACCCGTGTGGCGGCTCACCCGGGCTTCGACGAAGTGCGCGCCAAACGAGTACATCGCATACTTCTGCGCCTCCTCGTTCTCCGGCGCGTCGGCCGTCGTCGCGGCACCCACCGCGGGATCGTCCCCGTGCTCCCGTCGAAAGGCTTGCGCCGCAGCGAAGATCGCCCGGCCCCAGGAGCTGATGCCCGACGAGCCGCCCTCCACCGACGCCGCAGGCAGGTCCGTGTCACCGATCTGCAGGTCGACGGCGGACATGTCGCAGCCCAGCACGTCCGCGGCGACCTGCGTCAGCGCCGTCCAGGTGCCGGTGCCGATGTCCGCGGCACCGATCTGCACGACGTACCGGCCCGGTGCGACGAGCTCGATGCGCGCGGAGTTGCCGGGCTGGATCATCGCGGGATAGACGGCCGACGCGACGCCCGTGCCGATCAGCCACTCACCATCGCGCCGTGCAGCGGGCGTCGGGTCGCGCTGCTCCCAGCCGAACCGCTGCGCGCCGGTACGCAGACACTCGACGAGCCGGCGGTCCGACCACGGGTGCCCCGTCTCGGGGTCGACGTCGGGGTCGTTGCGGATGCGCAGCTCGATCGGGTCGATGCCGCAGGCGACGGCCAGCTCGTCCATCGCCACCTCGAGGCCGAACATGCCGGGACACTCACCGGGTGCCCGCATCCAGAACGGCACCGGCACATCGAGTTTCGCGAGGCGGTGCGACGTCGCCCGGTTGGCCGCGGCGTACATCATGCGCGACGGCACGGCGGTCTGCTCGGCGAATTCCTTGACCGTCGCGGTCTGTTCGACCACGTCGTGGCTGAGGGCAGTCAACGTGCCGTCTGCCTGCGCGCCGAGCCGGATGTGCTGGATGGTGGGCGTGCGGTAGCCGACGACGGCGAACATCTGCTGACGCGTCAGCGCCAACTTGACGGGCCGCCCGTCGGTGCGTTGCGCGGCCATGACGGCGAGCGTGTTGTGCGAATGGGGTGAACCCTTGGAGCCGAATCCCCCGCCGACGTTCTTGGCGACGACGCGCACTTGCTCCTTCTCCAGCCCGAACAGCGTCGCCATCTGCTGACGGACGACGTGCACGCCCTGCGTCGAGTCGTAGAGCGTCAACCGCGGACCGTCCGGATCCCAAACGGCAATGCTGGCATGGGGTTCCATCGGATTGTTGTGTTCGTGCGGGGTGGTGTAGGTGTGGTCGACGACGACGGGGGCGTCGTGCAGGGCGGCTTCGACGTCACCCTCGGAGGTATCGGTCGGAAACGACGGGTTGACCTGCTCGGGCGCGTAGAGGCCGGGGTGGTCGGCACGCAGCTCGGTGTCGTGGGCCGCGGCGTCGTACTCGACCCGGACGAGAGATGCTGCGTGGCGGGCGGTTTCGGCGCTCTCGGCGAGGACGCCGCCGATCAGTTGGCCGCGGTAGTGCACCTGATCGTCCTGCATGATCGTCAGGTCACCGTCGGACGTGTCGGCCAACCGAGGCGCGTCGAAGACGGTCAACACGGAATGCACACCGTCGACGGCCAGCGCAGAGGAGGTGTCCATCGCGGTGATGCGTCCACGGGCGATCGTGGCCTGCAGCGAGTGCAGGTACAGCGGCGCGTCCACGGCGTACTCGAAGGCGTAGGTCGCGGTGCCGGTGACCTTGGCGGGCCCGTCGAGGCGGGTGACGGCGGTACCGATGGCGCGGGGTTGCACGGTGGTCATCGCTGCGCTCCCTCCGCCAAGGTGCTCAACGTCGCGACGATGGTGCGTCGGGTGAGGTCCACCTTGAACTCGTTGCCGCGCAACGGTTGTGCCTGCTCCAGCTCGGCGTCGGCGGCACGGCGAAACGCGTCCTCGGTGGCGGGCTCACCGGTGAGCGCTTCTTCGGCAAGGTGCGCGCGCCAGGGTTTGTGGGCGACGCCGCCCAGCGCGATGCGGGCGGACGCGACGGTGCCGTCGTCGACGACGAGTTCGGCGGCGACGGAAGTTAGCGCGAACGCGTAGGAAGCGCGGTCGCGGACCTTGCGGTAGGTGGAGCGGGCTCCCTCGGGCGGCGGGGGAATCTCGACGGCGGTGATGAGCGCGCCGGGCGGCAGGTTGGTGTCACGGTCGGGTCGGTCGCCGGGCAGGCGGTGAAAGTCGGTGAGCGGCAGGCGTTCTTCGGCGTCGGCGCCAAAGAAGATGACCTGGGCGTCGAGCGCGGCCATCGCAACGGCCATGTCGGAGGGGTGCACGGCAACGCAGTGCTCGGAGGCGCCGAGGATGGCGTGGTAGCGGACGTAGCCGTCGATGGCCGAGCAGCCGTCGCCGGGGGTGCGCTTGTTGCACGGGGTGGTGACGTCCTGGAAGTAGACGCAGCGGGTGCGCTGCAGGAGGTTGCCCGCGGTGGTGGCGAGGTTGCGCAGCTGTCCCGACGCGGCGGAGAGCAGCGCGCGGGCGAGCACGGGGTAGTGGCTGCGGACGATGGGGTGGGCGGCGAGGTCGCTGTTGCGGACGTCGGCGCCGATGCGCAGCGTGCCGTCGGGCAGCTGGTCGACGTCGGTGAGGGGCAGGTGGCCGACGTCGACGACGAGGCCGGGTTCGACGACGCCGAGCTTCATGTGGTCGACGAGGTTGGTGCCGCCGGCGAGGAAGACGGCGTCGGGCCGGTTGGCGACGGCGGTGACGGCGTCGGCGACGCTGGTGGCGCGGTGGTAGGCGAAGGGGATCATCGGGCCGCCTCGTGGATGGCGGCGACGATGTTGGGGTAGGCGGCGCAGCGGCAGAGATTGCCGCTCATGCGTTCGCGGATCTCGGCGTCGTCGAGTCTGGGCGGCTGCTCGAGGTCCTCGGTGACGTGGCTGGGTGCGCCGGCCTTGACCTCGTCGAGCATGCCGACGGCCGAGCAGATCTGGCCCGGCGTGCAGTAGCCGCACTGGAAGCCGTCGTGCTCGAGGAAGGCCTGCGCGACGGGGTGCAGAGCGTCGGCGTCGCCGAGGCCGGCGGCGGTGACGACCTCCGCGCCGTCGTGCGCGACGGCCAACGCGAGGCAGGTGGTGGCGCGTCGGCCGTCGAGCAGCACGGTGCAGGATCCGCACTGGCCGTGGTCGCAGCCCTTCTTCGGGGCGGTGACGCCGAGGTGTTCGCGCAGCAGGTCGAGCAGGGTGATGCGGTTGTCGACGCGCACGTCGTGCTGGGTGCCGTCGACGTGCAGGGTGATGTCGGTGAAGGTGTCGGGGGCCATCGGCGCTGCGTACCCCCGCGGGTGGCGGTGAAACGGCGGCAGAGAAGAACGCGTGCCGTGCTACGTGCCTGGCGTCAACCGGATTGCGGCGAGGTGGTTCGCCTCGACGGCCGCGGTGAACTCCTCGAGTGTGGGCATTCGCGGATCGCGGAACTTCAATCCCATCACCCGCTGTGCGCCCTTCACGCCGTAGGACTCGGCAATGCGCTTGGCCAGATCGGCGACGGTCGCCGTGTCCTCGATGAGTTCGCCGCGCATGGCCGTCGTCTTGCCGGCGTAGCTGACCTCGGCGGCCGCACCGCCGCGGAAGTTCAGCCGCCACGCTGCACCGGTGAGCAGGTACAGATCGTTGTCGAGCCGATGGGCACTCAACGTCAGGGCGAACTGCCTGCCCGTCTTGCGTCCCTTGAACTTCACCACCAAGAAGGACTTGAGCGCGGAACCCGTGACCGGGGTGCGCAGCAGGAAACCCAGGATCGGGTTGACGACACGCAGCATCGCTTCCGGTGGATGGGCGGGGTAGACCGCAGGGGACTGTTCTGTCATGGCTCAACGGTAGGGCCCGCCGGGTCGTTCGACACCCGTGTCGACGAGAGTGGCGTCGAGGTGGGCAGAGGTCGGGCGCGCGACGTTAAGCCAGGATCGAGGCGAGGTCGCTGCGGGGAATCGAGAACTGCTGTGCCCCAGCGGCTTCGATGGCCCAGTCGCCCTGACCGATGAAGAAGATCACCGCGCCGTCGGTGAGCGCGAAGTTCTGATACATCTTGGCGCCGTTGAGGTTGTCATTGATGGGCACACCCGGCATCCGCTTCTCGAACTCGGCCTTGACGATGGGATCGAGGACCGCGACCGGGTCGGTGCCCGGCTTGAACAGCGTGTCGTAGGTGATCGGTGCCTTCGTGCCGAGGTCGTAGCTCAGCGCGTTGTAGAAGGTCTGCCCATGCGCGCCTCCGTAGTCGGCGTGCTCCTGGAGCACCAGGCTTTCAGTGCCGTCGCCGGTCGCAGAGCGGTAGGTCGTCGGCGTGATGTCGAGTTCCTTGGCATACGGCGGCTGGTCCGGCGAGGTGACGGCCTGGACGAACTGGTCCCGCTCCCGGGTCAGCACGTCGGACAGGGCCTTTTGGTCGGGGTAGTCGGTGGGGAACGTCATGTCGATCGTGTAGCCAGGCCCGTCTCCGTGCACGGTGCACACCTTGTCGGCGACGGTCCCGCCGAGATCGGTGCAGGCCGACGCCGACAAGGTGGGCGCGATGGTCGCGGTCGGCGAGGCGGCCACCGAGGTCGCCGGTGGTGTCGTGACGGTCTCCGAGGCCGGGCCCGGCTTCGTTGGGCTCGCGTTGTTGCCGCAGGCCGCCGTGCTGACGACGATGATGGCGCCGACGATCGCGATCAGAGACTTGTTGATGGTCACGGGGTGTCCTATCAGCCGAGCTGAACGGTCTCGCGGGACACGGAGAAGTAGTGCCCGGTGTTGGTGTCGATGCACGTGATACCGATGGCTTCGCTGTCGCAACTCAGCGAGCCGAGGGTCTGGATCTGGCCGTATGCGAGCGTGTGAGTGGGCGCGGGCATCTCCTGGCCGTAGCAGCCGAACACTGCGGCGGAGCCTTCCTCCAAGGCGACGCGGTCGCCCCAGTTCATCAGGCAGCCGTCGGGTTGCGTCGCGGTCCAGTCGTGGGCGGCGACCTCGCAGCGGACGGTGTGGCCGCCGGCGCCGTAGGTGAACGTCGCGCACTGGATGTTGCCCGAGGGGGATTGGAAGGGTTCGTCTGAGGTGACGTGTTGGGCGACGGGGATCGTCGCGGGCGTCGGTGCCGCGGTCACGGTGACCGGCTGCGCAGCGGTGACGGTCACCGTCGTGGCCGGTGGCGCGGGAGGCGGTGGTGTCGCGGTCGACATCGAGATCACCGGGGCGATCGTCGGGGCTTGCGCCGTGGTCGCGCCAGTCGACGGTGCGCATGCGGCGAGAGCGAGGGCAACGAGCCCGAGGACGTACGTGCCGGGTCGCTGTGCGATCGACCGCCGAGCGTCATGGCTGAGGACGGCCCTGTCGTCATGCGAGTACTCAGTCATGTCGTTCCCCTTTCGATGGACGTGGTGGTGTGTCCGATGACCGAAAGGATGCGGTGTCGTTCTTGGGGGAATCTTGGTGTCGTCAGGTGTGGCGCAGGCCACCGACCTCACTCCGCGTGATGAACCCGTGTACCCTGACCACTAGCAATTAGCTTGTGCTGCTTTGACTTCGGTGTCGAAGCCGATTGCCTGCTGCGGGGAGCTGGTTAGGCGACAGCACTAAGCGGGAACACCTTCAATGCTGCGGGTTGACCTGCGTACTCGATACGAAGCGCATCGGAAAGGGTGGATCGAACGCATATGGGCTCCCCGAACGCCGGGTCTCGTTTGGGCACGCGATTCGGGCCCTATGAGCTGCAGTCGCTGATCGGCATGGGCGGCATGGGCGAGGTCTACCGCGCCTACGACACCGTGCGCGAACGCATGGTGGCGATCAAGGTGCTGCGCACCGACCTGGCGGCCGACCCCAGCTTCCAGCAGCGTTTTCGCCGCGAGTCCCGCGTGGCCGCGCGGCTGCAGGAACCGCACGTCATCCCGGTGCACGACTTCGGCGATATCGACGGCGTCCTCTACATCGACATGCGCCTGGTCGAGGGCGCCAGCCTGAAGGACGAGTTGCGCGACAACGGCGCGCTCCCACCCGCGCGAACCGTGTCGATCATCTCGCAGGTCGCCTCCGCGCTGGACGCCGCGCACGCCAGCGGCCTCGTCCACCGCGACATCAAGCCCGAGAACGTCCTGCTCACGCCCGACGACTTCGCCTACCTGGTCGACTTCGGCATCGCCCACGGCGGCGGCGAGGCCAGCGTGACGAGGACCGGCCTGGTCATCGGGTCGTGCGCCTACATGGCGACCGAACGGCTGAGCGGCGGCGCGGGCGGTCCCGCGTCGGACGTGTACTCGCTGACGTGCCTGCTGTACGAGTGCCTCACCGGTCGGGCGCCGTTCGACTCCGGTGACCTGCGGCAGGTCATGAGCGCGCACCTGTTCTCGCCGCCGCCGCGGCCCACGCTTGCGCGCTCGGGACTCAACCCCGCGTTCGACGACGTCATCGCGCGCGGTATGGCCAAGAACCCGGCCGACAGGTATCCGTCGGCCGGCGAGCTGGCCAGAGCGGCCGCCGCTGCGGCGTCCGGGAGTCCCGCACCCGTCGCGGCCGCTGTTCCCGGCCCACCCCCAGGTACGCGGCAGTTCTCGGCCGTCGACCCGAACCCGGTGTCGACGAGCTACCCGCGGCCCTATCCGCCGCTTCCCGCGCCGCCATCGGCGCCGCCGCGGAAGTCGCGGTTCGGCCCGACGCAGATCGTCCTGGTGGTCGCGACGGTCCTGCTGTTCGGGATCGCGGCCGTGCTGGCCACGATCCTGGCGTCGTCGGGCGGCGACTCCACACCGCAGACTCGGCTGGCGGTACCGCCGCCGTCGACGACGACCGTGACGACCACGCCGTCGCCGACCGAGGAGGAGTCGACGACGACGGCCCCGTCCACCACGGCCACGACGACACCATCGACGACGCCTTCGTCGACGCCGACCACCACGTCGACGTCACCGACGGCGAGCGGCGCGGCCATCCCCGGCGTCTCCGGAACGGACGCGCAGGGCTTCGTCGGCCACACGGCCCGGTGCGACTCGGGCAGTACGCCCGCGGCGGCGATCAGGACGGCGAACTCACTGGCCATCGTGTGCCAGACGGGGCCGGGCAGTTACTACTACCGCGGCGAACGGTTGAGCGACGGGGCGCAGCTGCAACTGGCGAACGCGGTGCCTGCCGGTGGCGGTTTCGACGCGATCAACCCGGCCGACGGCGCCAGGTACCAGGTGCGGCCCAACATGCTGACGATCTCGAGCAGTCGCGGCACCGAATCCGACCCGGCGCTGGAGTACGGCGCGCGGTAGCGGAAACCGCGCGGTCAAGCGCTTACGGATGAAACCCGGGTCGCGCCCGTAGAAGCCTGTCAGCCCTCGCAGGTTCCTTTCGGCATCTGCTCTCGGTGATCAAGCACCCAATCACCAAGCTGATCGAGCATCGCGGTTCCGGTGGCAAAGCTGCCGTCCGAGGGTTTGGCTGCAATGGCGACACCGAAGGCGTTCTCGCTGTCGCCGACGACTGCAATTTGGCGGACGAGGTACCCGCCGTCCGGTTCCGGGCCCCAACCGCCTTTGGCCGCCACCCCGTTTTCACCGGCAAGACCCCACTGCTGGTCCGCGGCGATACTCTTCATTTGGGTGAGGACTGAGGCTGCCGATACGCACGGTAGTTGGAAAGCAAACCGTGCTGCCTCAGGTAGCGACCATTGAGTTTGACCGTAGGGACTGTACGGCGGCAGCACCTGTTGTGTCTGGACGGTTACGTCGGGAACTCCGCCCTCGGCGAGGACGGCCTGCACCGCCGAACCGGCGTCAGTTGGCGCCCCCAACAGGGCCCACAGCTGATCCGCGGCCGCGTTGTCGGAATGAGCGATCGCCTGTGTCACATACGGTTCCGCGGCTCCAGCATCCTTGCGCAGCGCGGCGATTGCCAGCGGCACCTTAATCGTCGACCAGGCCGCACCACTCTGCCAGGTGCCGAAGGACGACACTTGGTCCTCGCCAGCCACCGCGACGCCAACGTCGGCGGGCAGCGTCGCGGCAAGCTCCTCGAAGCTCGCCTGCAGATCCTCATCTCGGCTTGGAGGAGAAGGTGGTTGCGCCGCCGTTGACGACATCGTCTGCTTAGTTGCTAGGGGCGCGGTCACCGGTTCGGGCGAGGTCTTGTGCACATCCTTGTAGCCGATGACGAAGCCAGCTGTTGCCGCTCCGACAGCGACCGATACCAGCGCCGCCTTAATAAAGGTAGACACGCGCATTCTTTCCGCCGGTGCACGTCACCCAGTCGTCGGCACCGTATTTGGCGCACTCCATGACGAAATGGTCACCCGCGCACCGACCACCGGTCGAGGGGCACGGGACAGCACCGAGTGCGTACACCGTCCGGGGCGCGGGGGAGGCCGGACCCGCTTCCCAATACGCGTTGAGCACGTTCTGCGCGAAGAGACAAGTCGTCTCGACGGTACCGCGGCCCGCACGACTGAACTGTCCGCTGGCACGTGGATGCGTGATGCCGTTCTCGCAGGCTTGATGGTTGGCGTCCGCCCCGCGTACGACCGGCGGGAGTGCGACGGGCCGCGTTGGCGAGTTCGAACGGCTGGGCGTACCGGCTGGACGATTCGGAGGTGGCAGCCGCGTGAGACTAGGTTGCGCCGCAGTCGAATTCGACGATGACCCCGAGGAATCCTGTCCGACCATCATTCCGATTGCGATTCCACCCAAGCCGAGGATCAGGGCGGCAGCAGCGCCGACTGCGGCGGGGATCACCCATTTGTTGCGTTCCGGTGCGGAGAGTGGTTGCGGTGCAGCGTGTTGCAGAATCTGGGGAGATTGACTTGGCCGGCTCGGGACAGCTGCCCAAGTGTGCTGCTGATTGATCGGTACCAGTGTGCCGGGAGCTGCCATCGTCGCGTACGGGTCACTCACTGGAATCGGCTGTGACGTACATGGCGCGCCCGACAATGCCCGACCCGCAGCGCGAGCGAACGCGCCGGCGCTGCCGTAGCGGTCGTCTGGTTCCTTGGCCATTCCGCGTTGGATCACACCATCGAGTGAGGTGGGCACCCGTGGATTGAGCTCGCTGGGCCGAGGTGGTGGTGTGTAGAGGTGGGCGGTGAGCAGCTGCTGCATGCTCTCCGTGGAGAAAGGGCTGTCCCCAGTCAGTGCCTCGAAGAGCACACAGGCGAGCGAGTACACATCGGCGGCCGCCTCGGTCGGCTTGTTGTCGAGCCGCTCGGGAGCCATGTAGGCCAGGGAGCCAACCGTCATTCCGGCCTGGGTAAGCCGTGTGTCGCCGGACTTTTCGGCGATTCCGAAGTCGACGAGATACGCGAAGTCGCTCGACGTAACGATGATGTTCTCTGGTTTTACATCTCTGTGGATGAGGCCGTCTGCGTGTGCGGCGTCTAGTGCGCCGGCGATCTGGCCGATGATGTTGATCGCCTGATCTGGTTGCAGGGGGCCGGATTTAAGTAATCTGCGTAGGTCGGTGCCACGCACTAAACGCATGTCGATGTAGAGGGAGCCGTCGATCTCACCCCAGTCGTGAATCGGGATGACGTGTGGCTCCTGCAACTGGGCAGCTGCGTGCGCCTCGCGAGTGAACCGGTTGCGGTACTCCGGGTCTCTCGAGAACTGGTCGACAAGAACCTTGAGCGCGACGATCCGACTCTTCTCGGTGTCTCGAGCCTCGTAGACCTCGCCCATACCACCGCGGCCGAGAAGGCCGATGATCTCGTACTTACCGAAGCGTGTGCCGACGCGCGATGCCGCCACCGTATCCATTTTGAACCCCCAGGTCTCGCGTTTGCTATCGCGACCCTGCGGCGAGTGTAGAGCGCCGAGCGTTGCTGAGACCTGTTGTTTGAATGACTTACACGCGTTGCCGGAGACGCTTGGCGAGGGACTCAGAATCGGTCAAGCTGGTCTTGTCTGCTGAGTGAGCTTTCACGGCCGGAGGCGATCCGGGCGAACCCTGCACCTATTCAGCATGTGATCATGTAACCGGAATCAGTGGTGGTGTCGAGCCATTTCCCGTAGCTATCTCCGCCTGCCGCGCGCACCGCCGCGCACACCTGGCCCTGCGTCGTGCCGGCGGTCCTGAACACCGTATAGATGGGGTCGCCCTCTTCAGTGGCCTGCCTTAAAGAAGGGCAACTGCGGTCGGTACGGAGATAGGACGATCCGGGAAACACGTTCAACAGGCGCTGAACCCCGGCTGCGTACTGGCCCGGTGTAGTGACGCTGCCCAGAACGACAATCCCCTGACCGTCGCACGATGGTGAACTGATCGGTGTTTCCAATCCCAAATCACCCGGAGGTCGTGACGGCGGGAGCGGCGGAACCGCCGGAGGTTGCCCGGGTTTCGTGACCGTCACTGGCGGCGCAGTCTGTGTCACCGTTCGTTGCGGGCGCGACGGTCCGACGGTCGGCTCCGGACGTATGAGCGTTGATTTCTGCGGCGATGCCGTCGGCGCTTCGGCGGGTGATTGCCCAAGCCGCGCTCCAAGGAATGCGACTAGTCCCACTACGACCAGGACTGCAACACCGCCCGCAATGGCTGCGACACGACGGGAGATCGTAATTTGGTTCGACCCGCCGGCTGAAGCTGTCTCGCGCGCAACGACGGGCGGAGCCGGCGCCGCGGCCGGCACCGCGAACTGGGTGGCGTCGGCGTACCCGGCAGAGCCCGCGCTGCCTTGCACCAGGGCTGCCGCGAACTCACGGCAAGTCTCGAATCTCTGATACGGCTCCTTCGTCATCGCCCGGGCAAGAACGTCATCGATCGCCCCGAGATCGGCGCGCACACTAGCGAGCGTGGGCGCGGGCGACGACAGATGATTGCCGATCACTACCGCCGGATTCGTGTTCCCGAACGGTGGTCCGCCGGTCAGAAGATGAAACGCTGTGCACGCCAGAGCGTACTGATCGGCGCGACCATCGAGCGGCTTCCCCATCAGCTGCTCAGGTGCCGCGTACGCGACCGATCCGACCGTCATATTAGTAGCGGTGAGATTGTTACCGTCATCGACCGCACGGGCGATGCCGAAGTCAGCAAGCAATGTTCGACGGGCACCGCGGCGAGGGTCGGTTAGCAAGATATTCGCCGGCTTGACGTCACGATGTAGCAAGTAGCGTTCGTGCGCGTAGTCAAGCGCGTCAGCGATCGCCGAGACAATCTCCAACGCTTCGTTCGGCGGCATGCCTAGCGGATACCGGGAACGCATCAACTGCGCCGCGTCGGTCCCATCGACATAATCCATCGCGATCCAAAGCTGTCCATCGTGCTCACCTCGATCGTGGACGGCCACAATGTGCGGATGCCACAAAGCTGCGGCGTTGTCGGCTTCACGGGCGAAACGTTGGCGGTACTCCTCGTCGGCACTCACGCTGGCAGGCAGGATTTTCAGGGCCTCCTGCCGGGGCAACCGGGGGTGCCGTACGAGGTAAACCTCGCCCATCCCCCCAGTGCCCAGTAAGCGCTCGATGGTGTAGCCGGCAAATTTCGCCCCATCGGCTAAGGGCATGCCCGGATGGTACAAAACATCGGCTTGCCAATTACTGGGAACGGGCGCGATGTGTCCGCCCGAAATGGTGTCGAACTCAAGCCGCACGGGCCTTCAACACTTGGTCGTTGGGCAATGCGACGCCGGCCACGTTGGCGCGTACGTACGCTTTGCGTCATGGAAGAGCCTGCGTCCGGCTCGGATGGCCGGCGTGACATTTTCAGTCGTCGTCGATTGCTGTGGCTGGCCGGCGCTGGTGGTGTGGGAGCGGCGGCTGCGACGTTTTCGTCGAGATGGGCTGGCAGAGGTCCGGTCAGTTTGCCGACGTCCTCTGCCGCCACGCCCAGCCCAAGCCGGAGCCTGGCGGCTGCCCCGGCAACTACAGCCGCGGCGCCACCGCTACCTCCGTCGCCAACGGCTGCCCCGGCGTCGGGTGTGATGCTCTGCCGGGATTCATGGCGAGCGCAGCCGGCGCAACCTGGCGGTGTCACCCACGTTCTCACCCGTATGACGGTGCACCACACGGGTGCTGTTCTCGGTGACAACAGCAATGCCCCTGGAAGGCTTCGTCAGCACCAGCGCCTTCACCAGGGTGAGCGTGGATGGATCGACATCGCGTACCACGTCGGTGTCGACCGGAACGGCAATATCTACGCGCTACGCGCTCCAGAGTTGGTCGGAGACACGGCGACAGAGTACGACCCCACCGGACACTTTCTCGTCCTCTGCGAGGGTGACTTCGATCAGGAATCGGTGAGTGAGGCGCAACTGAACGGCGCCGCTCTTGCGTTCGCTTGGGGGGCACAGCGTTTCAAAATTCCGACAAATACGTTGGCGGGGCATCGAGACTTCGCAGCAACCGCGTGCCCCGGTTCGAATCTCTATGCCCATGTCCAATCCGGCGATCTGAGGAGCCGCGTCGAAGAGATGGTGGCTGCCGGTCCAGTCAACCTGCAGGAGATCTGTGGTCCAGAGGCGGCCGAAAGGGTTGCGGCCATCGAAGCGGGCCAATGAATCGCCTGCTTTAGACTTCGGCCGCGTCCGTCTCAGGCCAGGATCGACGCCAGCTCGCTGCGGGGCACCGAGACTTGCTGTGCCCCGGCCGCTTCGATGGTCCACATGCCTTGGCCGATGAAGAAGATCACCGCGTCGTCGGTGAGGGCGAAGTTCTTGTACATCTCTGCGCCGATCGGGTTGGCGTCCACGGGAGCGCCCTGCAGGCGGGTCTTCAGCTCGTTCTCGACGGTGGGGTCGAGCACCGCGACGGGGTCGGTGCCCGGCTTGAACAGCGTCTCGAACGTGATGGGCTTCCACGTGCCCAGGTCGAAGTTCAGCGCGTCGTAATAGGTCTCCGGGTGCGCGCCGCCGACGTTGACGTACTCCTCGAGCACCAGGCTTTCGGTGCGCAGGGTCGGCGCCGAGTACGGCGTCGACTTGATGTCGAGCGCCTTGGGGACGTCGCGGACGGGTGGCTCGGTGACCGCCTGGACGAATTGGTCGCGCTGGCGGACGAGGATGGCGGTCAGCGCTGGTTGGTCGGGGTAGGTGGACGGAAAGCGCATGTCGATGGTGTAGCCGGGACCGTCGGTGTGCACGGTGCAGTTCTGGTCGGGTCCGACGTGTCCGCCGAGGTCGGCGCACGCCGACGGCGCGGCGGCGGCAGTGGTCGTCGTCGTCGTGGCGGCGGTGGCTTCAGTCGTCGTGGATGCCGTTGTCGCCGTTGGCGACTGGGATGATCCGGTCGACGTGGTCGTGCCGCCGCACGCCACCGCGCCGACGACGACGGTGGCGCCGGCGAGTGCGATCAGAACCTTGCGTGTGGTCATGGGTCTCCGTCGTCAGCCGAGGTGAACGGTCTCGCGGGAGACGAAGAAGTCGTGCCCCGAGCTCTTGTCGATGCACATGATCCCCGACGTGTCGCTGGCGCAGCTGGTCGAGCCGAGCGTATTGATCTGGCCGTACTCGAGCGTGTACGTCGCGGCGGGCATCTCCTGGCCGTAGCAGCCGAACCGTGCGGGCGAACCTTCCTCAAGGTCGACACGGTTTCCCCAATCCAGGTGGCAGTTGTCCGGCTGCGTCGCCGTCCAGTCGTGCTTGGCGACCCTGCAGATGGCGTTGCTGTGGCCTTCGGTGGACGTGTACATCGTGCACCGGATGTTGCCCGAGGGGGACTGGAACGTGCCGGGGCCCTCGCTGAAGTGCTGGACGACGGGTGTCGCCGGAGCCGGCGGCGTGACCGTCACGGTCACCGGCAGCGGCGCGGTCACCGTCACCGTGGTGGGCGTCGACGGCGCGACGGGTGTCGGCGTCGACTTCGAGATGACGGGCGTGATCCTCGGGGCGTCGGCCGTGGTGGCGCTGTGCGACGGCGCGCACGCGGCGAGTGCCGCCGCGGCGAGCGCGAAGGCCCACACCTGGGGCCGCCGGGCGATGGACCGCGGGCGCGGCTCGGCATGGCCCAGGATGGGTCGGGTGTCGTGCGTGTTCTCGGCCATGTCGGTTCCCCTTTCGTTGGACTCGGTTGTGTGTCCGATTGCCGAAAGGATGCGGTGGCGTTCTTGGCGAAAACTTGGCGGCCAGCCTCTGACTGGCAGCATCTATGAGCTTCATGTCGGAAATCCGCTTGCCTCCCCCGGGCGACAACCTGAAGACTGGGTCCAGTGAAATCGGCGTCTCCCGATCGCCTTGCCGTGCTCGCGGCGGCGATCACCGTTCTCCTCTGGGCGTCGGCATTCGTCGTCATCCGCTTCTGCGGCGCTGAATTCAGCCCCGGCGCAATGGCATTCATCCGGATGGGCGTCGGCACGATTGCCCTGACCGCCGTCGTCGCGATCTACCGGCCACCATGGCCGCGGGGACGTGGCCTGGTGCTGGTCATGGGCTACGGCCTGCTGTGGTTCGCGGCCTACACCGTGGTGCTGAACTGGGCGGAACAGCATCTCGACGCCGGCACGGCCGCGCTGTTGGTCAACTTCGCGCCGATCCTGGTGGCCGTGTTCGCGGGAATCTTCCTCGGGGAGGGATTTCCCCGGCCGCTGGTGGTTGGCCTGGTAATCGCGTTCACCGGCGTGGTGCTGATTGCGATCGGCGGATCTGGTGTCGGCATGAATGACCGCCTCGGCGTGGCACTGGGCCTGCTGGCCGCGGTGCTCTACGCCGCGGGCGTGCTGCTGCAGAAGGTCGCGCTGCGGACCGTGAACGCCATCGCCGCCACCTGGCTTGGCTCTGCGGTCGGCATGGTGGCCACGGCACCCTTCGCCGTGCAGGCCGTCGACGAGGTCGCGAAGGCTCCGCCCACCGCGTTGGCCGGGGTCGTCTTTCTGGGTGTCGGGCCGACGGCGATAGCGTTTCTCACCTGGGCCTACGCGCTGAACCGCACGGATGCCGGGAAGATGGCCGCCACGACGTTGGCGGTTCCGGCGATCGCGATCCTGTTGTCGTGGCTGTTCCTCGGCGAAGTGCCGACCTTGCTCGGATTCGTCGGCGGCGCGCTGGCGCTCGGTGGTGTCGCGATCAGCCGTCGTCGCACTCTGCGGCGTCGGTTGATCCAGGAGTCAGTGCCGGACCCGGTCGCGTAGTCGCGGCGTTCGGAGGCTGATGCCAAGGTGCCCGCCTCCGAGCGAGAAGAAGAAGGAAGCGCTCGGAGACGGGCAAGCCGGTGGGACTCAGAGCAGGCCGAGCAGCTCCAGGTCGGTGGCGTACTTGACGATCACCGGGGCGGTGACGTGCGGGATGTCCTTGTCCGGGCCAATCTTGGCGTCCTGCACGGCCTCCCGGAAGTGGTCGGCCGGCGCGAGGGACCCGTTGATCGGCGGCTGCGGCCGCTGATAGTTGTGCAGCAGCGGCAACAGCGACGCCGCGCGCTGCTTCTCGGGCAGCGCCCGCAGCGTGGTTTCGAACCGCGCCAGCCAGTCCGCGTACGCGGGCACCCGGACGATCGGGTGGCCGGCCTCGATCAGCCAGTCGACGTAGGTGTCCATGCTGATCCCGTCGTCGTACGGGTTCATCACGTGGTACGTCTCGAACCCCTCGGTGACGTTGGCGCCCAACGTCGAGATGGCATCGGCGATGAACTCCACTGGCAGGCCGTCGAAGTGCGACCGCTGCGGGTTGCCGTCGGCGTCCAGCTCGTAGAACGAGCCGGGGGCGACACCCGTCGCGACGAGCGACAACATCATCCGGGTGAACATGTCCGGCACGTTGAGCTGCCCGGCGTAGGTGGTGTCGGCCAGGATCATGTCGCAGCGGAACACCGACACCGGCAGCCCGGCCAGATCGTGCGCCTCGCGCAGCAGCACCTCGCCGGCCCACTTGCTGTTGCCGTAGCCGTTGGCGTAGGAGTCGTCGACCTTGCGGGTCGCGCTGATCTCCCGGATGTCGACCTGCTCGACGAATCGGCCGGGCTCGATGCCGTCGCCCACGCCGATCGTCGAGACGTAGACGTAGGGCTTGATGCGGGTGGTCAGCGCGATGCGGATCAGCTCCGCGGTGCCGACGGCGTTGGGCCCGAACAGCTGGCTGTAAGGCAGGACGTGGTTGACCAGGGCGGCGGGGTCGACGATCAGGTCGACGGTGTCGGCCAGCCGCTGCCAGATCGCGTGCTCCAGGCCGAGATTCGCCTCGCCCTTGTCGCCGGCCAGCACCTCGAGGTGATCGGCGGCCAGCTCGCGGTAGTGGGCCAGCAGCTTCGGGTCACCGGTGTCGAACGTGGCGTCGAGGCGTGCGCGTGCGGCGTCGATGTCCTTGGCGCGCACCAGCGTGATGACCTTGCCGTCGACCAGGTCCATCCGCTCCAGCCACTCCAGCAGCAGGTAGCGACCGAGGAATCCGGTGGCGCCGGTGAGCAGGACGGTGCGCACCTCGGAGCTGGGACCGGGCAGCGACGGCGCGGCCGCGAGGGTGGCCTCGTCGAGGAACTTGTCCAGCGTCAGGTCGCGGGCGTGCACCTCGGTGGCGTCGCGGCCGTGCACGGCGTCGTAGGTGGGCCGCTTGGACCCGCCGGCACGCTGCGCCTCGACGTACTCGGCGATGGTCGCGAGGTCGCTGGCCGGGCTGACGATCACGCCGACGGGCACGTCGACGTCGAAGATGTCGTGCAACAGGTTCGCAAAGGTCAACGCCGACAACGAGTCTCCGCCGAGGTCGGTGAACGCGGCATCGGGTGCCGCGTCGGCCGACGCCGCGCCGAGCAGCGCTCCCGCTGCCCGGGTGACGGTCTCCAGGACCGGTCGGTTGGTGCTGTCCTGCCGCAGGGACCGCAGGACGTCGGCCTGGCCGTCGGCGAGGTCGACGTAGAGCTGCTCGAGCTCGGGGCCGTAGTACTCCTTGAGCTGCGGGCGGGCCAGCTTGCGAATCCCGGTGAGCAGGCCGTTCTCCAATGTGAAAGGCCTTGTCTCGACGAGGAAGTCGCGCGGGATCTCGTAGGATTGCAGGTCGGCGTCGCGGGCAATGCTCTGCAGGGCGTCGGCGAGCAGCGGCTTGACCGCGGTGACGTCGCCGCCGACGCTGGTCAGCGCGTCGTCGGTGGGGACGATCACCGCCAGCACGTAGGAGCGGGAACTGTTGCCGTACACGAAGATCTGCCGGATCGACGGGTGGGCGCCGTAGGCCGCCTCCAGCTTGGAGACGGTGACGAACTCGCCCTGGGAGAGCTTGAGGACGTTGTTGCGGCGGTCGACGTAGGTCAGGTGGTCGGGGGCGATCTCGGCGAACACGTCGCCAGTGTGGTACCAGCCGTCGGCGTCGAACAGCTCGGCGGTGACCTCGGGGCGCTTGTAGTAGCCGGGGATCGACGTGTCGGACTTGATCCACAGTTCGCCGCGGGGATGGGGCCGGTCGGTGCCGAAGTAGCCGAGGTCGGGGACGTCGACCAGCTTGTAGTCGATGACCGGTGGGCGGCGGATCTGGTCGTCGACCAGGACGACGCCGTCCTCGGTGGAGCCGTAGCCGTTGACGAGGTGGATGTCGGTGAAGTCCTCGGCCCAGGCGCGCAGTTCGGGGGAGATGGGCGCGGAGCCGGTCATGGCCGAGAGTTGGCGTCCGCCAAGGAGTTTCTCGCGCTGCTCGGCCATCACCTGCACCTCGACGGCGTCGCGGTCGGCGCCGTCAGCTGCCCTGCGGTCGACCTCGCTCTGGATCTCCTGGAAGAGCATCTCCCAGATGCGGGGGACGAGGTCGAGCTTGGTGGGGCGGACGAGGGCGAGGTCGTCGAGCAGGGTGGACAGGTCGCTCTTGCCGGCGAAGTAGGCGGTGCCGCCGGCGCCGAGGGTGGAGTAGAGGATGACGCGGCCCATGACGTGGCTGATGGGCATGAAGTTCAGGGTGATCGCGGGCATCTTGCCGTCGGGGTCCCAGTCGGGGCGGGCCCAGCCACGCCAGCAGCCGGCCATGAGGCGGTCGGTGTACATGGCGCCCTTGGGGGTGCCGGTGCTGCCGGAGGTGTAGATGAGCAGGCGCAGGTCGTCATCGTGGCCGCGGGGGATCTCGGGGCCGTCGGTGTGCTGGGCGCCGGCCTTGATGACGTCGTCGAGGGCTTCGACGGTGACGTTCAGGCCGGACAGGCGCAGGACGGCGGAGTCGAATGCTTCGCGGTGGTCGTCGATCTGAGGGTGGTAGTCGAACACGACGAGGCGCTGCGGGGCGTGCGCGGAGAGGGCGAGCTGCACGGCGTCGTCGAGATGGTCGACGCTGGAGAGGATGGCGACCGGCTCGGTCTCGAGCAGGATCGGGTGCAGCTGCTTGACGGGCGCGCTGGTCTGCAGGGGGACGGAGACGGCGCCGGTGAGGGCGAGGGCCATGTCGACGACGGCGTAGTCGGCGCTGGTGAAGCCGAGCGTGGCGACGCGATCGCTGGGGCGGATGGGGTCGTTGGCCAGGGCGTCGGCGAGGGCCTTCACGCGGGCCCAGGTCTCGCCGTAGGTGAGGGTGTCGAAGTGGGGCTGGTACTCGGCGACGGTGCGGCCGGTGGCGTCGGTGACGAACTCGACGGCGCGCTGGCCGAGGGCGGGACGGTCGGCGTAGCCGGTCATGACGGTGCGGATGACGTCGGCGAGCAGGAGGTCGGGGCCGTCGATGGCGGCGGTGATGGCGGGATCGGGCTGAGCGGCAATGATTTGCACGTCGCCAGAGGTCAACTGTCCGAAGCGGTACTGGAGCCGTGCTTCGCGGGCGTTGGCGGGAGTCATGAGTGTCTCCTCTGACAATCGATATTCAGTTTCTGAGGTAGGCGGCACGGCGTTGTGCCCTACTAATCGAAAGTAGGTTAGGGAACCTATGTATTCCTGGGAGTTGGCTGTGAGGCGGGCGGGGGTTCCTCTGCAGCAACCGTGGCTAGTCGTCGCCAAGTGCTACGTAACTGTGTGAGCAAGCACTCACGTGAGCCGCAGGAAGCGGCCCGGTGACGTTCATCACCCGCCTCTGGGTGGAACCGATCGGTTAGACGGTGGGCGTCAACCGAATGGCCGCGAGGCCACGGCTTTTCGCCATCCGGTGATCGCGTTAAGAAGACTGGTTCATGAGTCGTCCCGCTTCGTAATTCGACTGGCGCCCGGGCAGCAACAGGCACGCACCGAAAGGTCGGCCTCGGCACCGTGGAGATGGGCGCCCGATTCATGCACTTCAAAGGGTTTCGCACTGCAGTCCCCGCCGTCGTAGTGAGCCAGGAGGTTGTGCAGCAGGGCTGGGGCCTTGCGACACGCCCCCGGTCCTGCCATGGAATGAGGCTGGGGGCTCCGGCCGCACGGCTTCGCACGCCGGGTCGGCATCCGCGGCTTCGTCACCGGTCCAGAAGCGCACGGCCACATCGTGATTCGTAAGCGTGCGGCTGGTCAGTGCGCGTCGCCCAGCTGATTCCTAGTCAAATCTCTGTGTCAGACAAAGGTGATGATGTCCAAAACGTGCCATTTGAGTGCGACACGTCGATATCTTGACGTCTCAGAATTCAAGACTGCGGGGGGGAGAATGAGATGACTGAGGCCATTGGTAATCCAGTAAATGGCGGCGTGTCGAGAGCTCAGCAGAGACTCGAGGATTGGGGAGTGGAGTTCTCGTTCGAAGCGGTCACGCCGACTATCCAGACCACCCTAGAAGTCCTACAACAGTCGGGGGTGCGTACTCCACCACGGGCAGTGGAGATCGTCGTCGAGCTGACGACGATCGCCGCTATGATGCGCGTGCGATTCGAAGAGGAAGCACTGACGGCAGATGAGATCGGCGGGTATACCGAAGCACTTCGAGGATTTCTGAATAGCTGGTTCCATGAGTGAATCGCCGCAGCGCCGGGAACATGACACTATCGCCCGAAGGCTTGAGAAATATGAGCGATTCGTCAGGCTAGACGCGTACCTCGGTGGCGCGCTTGGAGGCCTTGCGCTCTTCGGTGACCTCGCCAAGGACTCCCTGCAGGACGCATCGCTTCGCGCTATGTTCATAACGCTCGCGATGGTGACTGCTCTGTCGATCGGGACTGCATTCAGCGGGTTTGAATGGGCTCAGACGGTGTTGAAGCGGAAGCTGGTCGATACCAAGAGCGCGAGACAGGACCTCGTCGCTGCGGTCGGATCCGACGAATGGCCGCGGAGCGCATTCCTTGCTCAGAAGTTGGCACCGCTCCTTCTTGGGCTCACGGCGACGACCCTCGTTGTTGCCGCGTGGTGGCATAACGAACACATCCGTCATGAGATTGCTCGGGCTCGTGCGGTGCTGGATAGGCAACCCGCCTATGTGGTTGTTGGGGTGCTTCTGGGCCTAACGGTGGTGTGTGGTGCTGTCTGGTGGTTCGTGCGTCTGGCGAAGAGTGATCGAAAACCCGACCACGGACTCGTCCTTAATAACATCGCGGTCGTTATTGCGTGTGATCTCAAGCACTTTGGACGCGTCGGCATGGTCAAGTCGCTGACCGAGCCGTCCGACGGGTTTGACATTGGTTTGAAATTCCCGGACGAGCCGGACGTTTACGGTTTCCCGGGCAACGACGTCGTACCGGTACTGGAATCCAGCATCGCTAGATTGCCACAGTTCCAGGAGCCGCCAGATACCTCCGTCAGACGCCTACAGGCACCGGCTGCGCTAAAGCGCGCATCTCGTGCCGCAGCGACGTGAATTCCGAGACCTTCTAGGGGCGATCGGGCAGGCGTTGTGGCCGTCGACCTCGGTCTGGAAACCATCGCCACGCTGTCGGTGTAGGGAGGGATGGTGGTCGCGTTGTGAATCGTTGCCACACCCTCAGCCCGCCGGCTGTGCAGCAAGCACCCCCAAGGCGGCCGAATCTGACGAGCAAGCTGAGAACACGTTCGCATGACAGCAAGCCCGCGGCTTCGCAATTTCGACGCGCGTGTGTCCCCGGACCGCCTGAATCGTGAATGGCGCCGCCCCAGGTTGCGATGCGCCACGTGGTACCAGATTTTCTCGACGATCGTGATGGCGTTGGCGGTCGTCGTCGTCGCCGTCGTCATCGGACTGGTTGCCGCCCTGAGACGTGGAGGAATCGACACGTCAAGCTGACGCCAGAGGGAATCGACATCGCGAACATCGTCTCTACGAAGTACGTCGATTGGGACGACATGGTCGACGTCAAGGACAACACCGACACGAAGCGTCGGACTCGTAGGGCGATCGTCCTCTGCCTGAGGACGGTGGCGAGGAGATCGTGAACGGGGCTGTCTTCTATGTGCCGAATGGGGTAGCGCTGTATTGGACGGTGCGGTACTACTGGCGCCATCCCGATGATCGGGCGGAACTGATGGCTGGTCGGGCGGCCGAGTGGTTCCGCGACGGGCGATTCGCCGTCGAGTAGCGGCGTGCGGCGCACTGCGGACGGCGGCAGCGACGGGTTGACTCGTGTGGAGGTCGGTCAGTGGCCGGCGGCGCTCTCCGGCGCTCGCCGCATGTCAACACGTCGGCGATTTGCGAGTGTTCGTCGGACTGGTCAGACACCGCTGGCATGATTCGTTCTATGTCAGACCAACCGAGTCCGTACAAGTACCAGGCGATCGCAGTTGAGCAGCAACCTAACGGTCCGATCATGTACTTACTGGGTGTTCCCGCCGATGAACTCCTGGAGTGGGCCGACGTGCCGAGTGCGAAGGCCGATTACATGGCCGGGTATCAGCGTGTGTACAACAAGGATCGTGCTAAAGACGTAACTGAGTTTCTGAGTCTTTCGCTCAAGAACATTATTCCTGGCGCGATCATTGTGACAGTCGACTCTGAAAGGATAACAATAAGTGCCAAAGACGGTGCTGCTGCCGAGTTAGCGATCGATGCGACTGAATCGACTTTCGACGAACAATTAGAACTTCAGTATGAACGCTTCAAAAATCGAATGTCGCCCGCCGAACTTGAAAGCGCAGAGATCGATGATGTGGACGCGGACGAGACCGACGATGACGAAGAAGTTGAGAACGCAGGTATCCCTGACTCATATTTGGCATCACTCGCAGTAGAATTGAAGCAGGCGATCGACAACTTTGATGAACTCACTGAAACACGTCAGGCCGCGATCACCAACTACATTCAGTCAGTGTCTAAGCCTGGTCTCATTATTGACGGGCAACATCGCGTATTCGGAGCCAAGGATGTTGCAGATCACGCGGTGGTTCTTCCTGTCGTATTGCTTCCAGGATTGGAGTTTGCAGAGCAAGTTTTCCACTTTTATGTACTGAATAATAAGGCAAAGCCGTTGACTCCGACGGAATTGCGTCGAACCATTAGTACCTCTCTTACAAATCAGGAGATTGATGACCTATGGCAAAGATTCGACGACGCAGGCATTAATCCTGAAGCGACGCGGTGGACTCACAAGCTGCAAACCAGTCCCAAGTCACCCTTTCAGAACCTTATCGATTTCGGGTTGGGTGGTGAAGGATTCTTGAAGGAAAATGTAGCATTCCAGCTGGTGTCGAAATTCGTAAACATGCCCAAGAAATATAAGATTCTGTATTCAGGTATTCCGGCCTTTGACAATAAAGACGATGACCGTTTGGAATACTTTTATGGACTTTGGAACGCGATCAAATCAATCTATCCAAAAGTATGGAATGACGGAGTCGAGAACACCGGAAGTCAACTCTTCATGAAAGCGACTCTGCTGGTCTTGCAGGAGTATGTATTGGACAGCCTGGTGCAATACACAGTAATCAGGCAGATGGACGGAGCTGAGTCTCCGTTGAAAGACCTGGAGGACTTGGAAAAGGCTGTAAAGGGCATTTTGAACTTTTTGCCCTCAGAATTTTTCGAGAACGAATGGCAGGTGAAGCAAATCGATACAACTGACGGGCACAAGTTTTTGCGTTCGCAGATGGAGATAGCAGTTCAGAACCAGGGTACCAAGCTGGGCTACCAGCAGCTGTTCAAAAAAGTCAAGCAAAAGTAGCGCGATGGAAATTATATTCGGCGAGCTCGATACGCTGATGGATCGACTCGCAGTGGGAAACGTTAAGGACGACAGCAGTCCGCGCGCGTCATTCTACGTTTCAGCGGCGATAGAGCGCGCCCGAAACATTCTTCGGTGGGACGCAGACATCGCAAGTCACGCACTATTCGAAACTCGCATCAGGTTGGCGATTCACTTGGCTCCGCGGACAGCCATCGCGTACGACCGCTCAAACCCTACGCCGCGTTGGAAGTTGATTCGACAGCATCTATTTGAAGCATTTGGCCGTGCGGGGACAGCTGATATTGACGAGCTAGCGCGTGATCTCGCGAAGGTATTGGATACATTTGACAGTGAGCGCGAGCAGGTTACGAGCCGTCTGTCATACCTTCTTAAGCACAACGGCGCGATTTGTCAGAGCTGTCGAGTGGAATTCTTTATTACGCCGAAAACGCTAAACGAATGTGATGAGTACAAACCCTACTATTTGTCTCCGGAAGAGTTATTAAAACCGGAGGTTGATCACATAGATGCGATAAGCGCCCTAGGCACAAATGCACTCAACAATTTGCAACTACTGTGCCGTCTGTGTAACCAAGGTAAGGGTGACGGCCTCGGCCTTAGCGTACGTGAAGAAATACGGAACTCAGGGTTCGCCATTAACAGTATGTCGGCTGCCTATCGCGGAAGGTTGCTCTATTATGTACTCTTGAGAGACGCCCGTGTATGCACCAGATGCCACACTGTCGACGCCGAGCTGACGATCCGTCCGGTTGTTTCGACGGGTGCGCTGGTTCGCTCGAACATGCGGACTGTATGCACGAAATGCTGCTATTAGTCAACCTTTGTTGAGGACTTGAAGAAGTAGACTAGTCAGCAATTTGACATCATTCGGTGTGTTTTGAAGGGCGTTCCACTTGCGCTGATCACCTGGGCCGAGTTCCCACGTGCCTGCTGTCCAAGCGGCGACTTCGTGGAGGGTTTCGAGGCTGCGGTCCAAATTTGCTGCTGGCAATTGGTCCGCGTCGTACTGTTCGGTAAGTGAGTCCATTACGTAGCCCATCGCCTGAATCCCGACGCCGTGGGTCAAACGAGACTTGCGCGGTATGAGCTTCCACTCGATCGGCCACATACTTTCGACGATGCTCCAGTAGATCTTCAGATGCAGGACCATCTGCTCGACATCGCCGGAGCCATCCTCAGGATCGCGGTACTGATAGAGGGCTCCGTCATACAAGCTGTTCTCGATCATCTTGAGAACGCTGTTGTCCTTGATGTATCCATCGGGAGAGGTCGGTGTTGCGATCGCACCCTGAAACGGACTATCGGAGTCGAGATTCAAACGCGTCATTATCTGTGCTGGCAACTTGCGTCGCGCGTACTTCGGCGGCAGATAGCCCGCGGCATCGGGCAACAGCTCGTGAATGAGTCCCTTGGGCAATGGCTTTGTGTTGTTCACCAGAATGAACTGCGAGCGCTGCTCATCGGCGCCCGAAGCGATGAATGCGACGGCGGCGATCGGGAACTCAGCGACATCGGCATCGCGAATCGCCGCAACTCGCTGCTGACCATCCACCAGTAGCGCGGGTTTCTCCGCCTCCTCGAGCGCCTCATCGACCGGGATGACTAACTCGCCCATGGTCGAATACTCGACGGATCCTCGACGCCGCCCCGGTATGAAACGCACGCGGGAGTCGAACGCGAGGACGACAGCGTTGGGCAGTAAGGCCTCGGGCGACTCGATGTACCTTCGGATAGCACGAATGTGGTTCATCACTTCGGGCCGTTGGTAGCCGTCGAGTTCGCCTTGGTCGGTTCGCTTCACTCGAGAGACTGCGGTGAAGTCAAGAAGTCGTTTGCCGTCGATCGCGAAGCAGTAGATCTGTCGGCCCCCTTGCCGCACTTCCAATGCCGGAACTTTAATCTCGTACCTATCAGCCACCACGGGTCCTTTCAAGGATTGACGCGTCTGCGGGACGGAGTGTCTTCATCTTCGCTGCGAGCACTGACAGGTTGTGGAAGCCGCGCCGCTTGTTTCGTTCGCTGGCACGGAAGATCACCATCTCGACACCGTGCTTCTCGCACAGGCCGCATTGGCACTTCCGCCATGGTGCGGCATGCAAAGTTTCTGCGTACTGACTCCGGTAGGACTTCTTGACGCCGATCACATCTTCGTAGGCGACGACCGCGTCGAGTGCTTCGTCGGCTGAGATCTCGCCTCGATCAAACGCTCGCAGAGCTTGGAGACTCTCACGTTCGGCCTCGATGGCATGACGCTGCGAAACACGGCCGGACAGGATCGCTCGCTTCAAGGTGACATTTCCATCTACTTGAGGAACCTTGATGGCGGCAAAGGTCCGCTCGATGGTGTGGTAATTATCCTTCTCGTCCATGAAGGATTGGCGGAACGACGACGTGCTGTCGAAGCTTGTGACCCCGAGGGATTCGAACTCGGCCATCGCTTCGAACCGGGTGATCCCCAGCAGGTGAAGTCCTGTGTCGGGCTTTCGGATTCGGTCGATTGTAAGGAGGCAGGCCAGAATGTCCGTGGTCTTCAGCGGGACCATGCCCCCGAGTGCGATGTGGTTGTACCCAATGTCCTGAAGCTGGCGGACACTGTCCGCATAACTCGCAGGGTCCCAGCCTTGTGCCGCTCCAACTAACCGCAGTGCGGTGTTGCGCTCTTCAGCTGCCGCCTTGAACTTCTCCGCGAATGCCAGCGAGATTCGCCTGCGTTCCTTCCACTCGTCCGGGGCGTCGCTTAAGTCGCGGCGGAATCCCAAGATGATGTGGTCGATACTCACCCCAGCGTCGAAACCGCACTGTTCATAGAAGTCCAAAACTTCATGCACAGTGTAGGGAGGCTCGGGTTCATTCACGTAGTTGAACGCACCGCAATCACCAAGTGTCTCAACACCTTCTGGAAGTCGAAGAAATCCGCGGACTCCGAGACGGTACAGGCGTTGCCGTTGCGGCATCGAGTACTTGCCGACGCCCTTGATTGACCCATCGACGATCGCCTTCGAAACGAGTACTCCGTCGTACGCGCGAACCGTGAGCACTTCATGCGCATACTTGTCGTCGCGCTGCCGCACACGAAGCGGCGAATGTTCGTCGTGTATGAAGTCATACGTCGGGCTGACCTGGTCTTGACTGTCCGGAAAGTAGAACTTCACGTCTGCTCCTTGCGCGCCGTGACATACGCCCGTGCAAGAAAGTTGGACAACGCCGAAATATGTTTTGAGACGTTCTGCAACTCGTCCCACGGCAGTCCCAGTTCTTCCCATGTGCCACTGGTCCAGCGGCACTGCGGAACGATGCGCAAGAGTTCTCGCTTCGTGTCCGCTTCAGCTGTTGGTGCAGTTACATCAATGTGCACCATCACTCGGTCCATCAGGCGACTCATGGCGCGAACGCCGACACCACCCATGAGTTTCGACTTAGTCGGCGGTTTGCCCCATGCGTCGGGAAAGAGGTCTCGGACGGCGTTCCAGTAAATCAGCAGAATTCGCCTGATGCCTTCCGTATCGGTCGAACCCGTCGCCATGTTTCGGTAGGGAAACAGGACGCCAGACGGAGATTCAAGCGACTCCTTCAGCGCTTCAACGAGACTCGTATCGGTCACGACACTCTGCCGACGGTCGTCCACATCACTGGAAGCGCGCTTGACTAGTCCGAAGAATGGTGATTCGGGATCGCGATTGAGCATGTCAACCAGGGCCGAGGGCATGCGGCGCTGTGAGAGACGCGGAGAAGGTGCCGAAATGACCTCTGGGAGTAGTTCAGTGACGAGATTCGACGGCAGTGGGGCGACAGTGTTGACTCGGAGAAATTGATCTCGTTGGAGCTCCAGGCTAGGCGCGACGAACCCGGCCACCGGAACTGCGAGTCGTGTATTACTGGTGCGCGCTAGTGCCAGGCTTCGTTGCTGGCCGTCGACGATCCAAGCTGGGCGGGGATCCTCCGGGTTATTGGGAATCGGTATCTCGAGCGTGCCGGAGGTCGCTAGACCGTCCGTGGTGGTCGGCCCACGACTGGATCGAAAGCGCACGTTGTCGGGCAGTGCGAGGATGAGGCCATTGGGGAACAACACTTCGCCTGAGTTCAGGTAGTCGAGGATCTGTTTTACGTGGTTACGCCGCTCTGGGCGCTGGTACCCGAGCAACTTGCCAGCCGCGTCGCGGGATATTCGTGCCACGTCAGCGACGAGGTCAACCTCTTCTGCGGCCAACGCAAAGAGGTACAAGGGCATGTCCGAATTCTGCTCGATTCGCAGTGCGCGACGTTCGATTACGCGCTCCGGGTCATCGCTCATCGCATCGCCGCCCTAGCGCGGAACAAGTCACCGAATCGCTTTTGCTCACAGGCGATGCCATCATCTCGGATTTGCCGCAGCGCTCTGGTAGCAGAAAGGTTCGGTCGTTCTGCGAGGAGTCTGTCGATCAACGCGGTGATCTGAGCATCCGTCATGGGGGTGCGGTCGTAGCTCTCCACATGACCCACGGACCCTGCCCACTTCGACCACGCAATCTCATCGGTTGACCTGTAAAGGTTGCTTCCCGTGCGGCATTTCAGCCACCGTCGAGCCATCCGAAGGCTGACACTGGAGGCGGTGCCTCCTAGGTTGGCGCGTAAGGAGCGGTTCGCGGGGAGTCTCGGTAGACCGTCGATGTCGCGAGCGCCGCCTACGAGTAGAAGGTCTCCGCCGCGACGCGCAAGGCGAACGAGATCGTCATCCATGCTTCGGGCATACGCTTCCGACAGCACTAGAAGGACGCGATCGTCCGTGTCATCGACCAGCGAGTTGATTGAGTCAAGCGAGTCGAGGCGCCGCCACCAATCGCGGAGCCCCGCCGTGTCGGATGCGACAGAATCCACGTGGCCTCCCGAGAAGGTCGCCGCGTACGCACTTGCTTTGGTCGACACATCGCGCAGGCCCAGGCCTGCGGAAGCGACCATCGTTTGCACGGTGTAACCGGCACTCTGTGCGTCTCCCACTAGTCCCCGCGCTTGTTGCCACGCTTCGCCCTGGTAAAGATCAACCAGCCTGACCTTCGGTTTTGCTTTCTCAAGGCGTTGGCGCCATGCCGTAAACCGCATTTCACTGTCGCCCTCAGGTAGTGATCTGATGCGGAGACTCTCGTCAGGTGCCACCGACTTTCTGTCGGTGCAGTTGACTACGATCGTCAGTTTCGGCACGTGCCAACTCCTCGGCCTCGATCAAAACTACACATCAGATGTGTCGGCTCTCGGGTGTAGTTTCGGCTACTATAACCGCACACACCGACAAGCTCGGGAGGATGTCTTGAAAACACCCGCAGTTGTACTTCTCAGTGGCGGACTCGACTCGACGACGGTGCTGGCCATCGCCAAGAGTCGCGGGTTCGCGGCGTATGCGCTGTCATTCCGTTACGGGCAGCGGCACGCAATCGAGCTCGAATCTGCACAACGCGTCGCTGAATCTCAGGGCGTCATGAGGCATGTAGTGGCCGACATCGACCTCCGTGTCTTCGGCGGATCGGCGTTGACGGCCGATATTGAAGTCCCCAAGCACGACACGGTGGCAGAACTAGACGAAGAAGACATTCCGTCGACGTACGTGCCTGCACGCAATACGATCTTTCTGTCGTTCGCACTCGCCTATGCCGAAACGGTTGCAGCCCAAGACATCTTCATCGGAGTGAACGCCCTTGACTACTCCGGATACCCAGACTGTCGGCCCGAGTACATTGCCGCATTCCAGGCGATGGCCAACCTTGCGACCAAGGCTGGCGTTGATGGAGGTGCGATGACGATCCATACGCCGCTGATCAAGATGACGAAGGCTGACATAGTGCGCACTGGGACAGAACTAGGCGTGGACTATGGCTTGACCTCGTCCTGCTATGACCCAAGCGCCATTGGCCAGCCGTGTGGAAGATGCGATTCATGCCTGCTGCGCCTGAAGGGATTCGAGGAAGCCGGGCTTAGCGATCCGCTCGCGTATCAGGCTGCCTGATGCCTTACACGGTCAAGGAGATCTTCTACACCCTTCAGGGGGAGGGGCATCACACAGGCCGACCAGCAGTGTTCTGCCGTTTCGCCAGTTGCAATTTGTGGACTGGCCGTGAGAGAGACCGGTCGACGGCAATCTGCCAGTTCTGCGATACGGACTTCGTCGGCACCAATGGCGTTGGCGGAGGGCACTTTCGCAATGCGAGTGATCTGGCCGCAGCGGTAGCGCGAACTTGGCCCGAGGCCGGGCACGCCGACCGTATGGTCGTGTGCACGGGAGGTGAACCGCTGCTGCAGGTGGACGCCGAACTCGTCAATGCACTGCACAGTGAAGGCTTCTATATCGCGATCGAAACCAACGGGACACGTCCGGCGCCCGACGGAATCGACTGGATATGCGTCAGTCCGAAGGTCCGTGCCCCGCTGGTGCTTACGTCAGGTGACGAATTGAAACTGGTGTATCCGCAGGAGGGCGGGGATCCAGCGCAGTTTGAACACCTTGACTTCCACTCATTTCGGTTGTCCCCGATGGA
Source organism: Mycobacterium sp. URHB0044 (assembly GCF_000620625.1). Classification (GTDB taxonomy): domain Bacteria; phylum Actinomycetota; class Actinomycetes; order Mycobacteriales; family Mycobacteriaceae; genus Mycobacterium. The sequence goes on from NZ_JIAW01000017.1 coordinate 105,570, forward strand.
TGGTCCCGCGGTCCGCGAGAACACGGCGGCAGCCGTTGAGTACTGCCTGAAGCGTCCCAAGTGGCGCCTTAACCTACAAACCCACAAGTTCCTAGGAATCCCATGACCGATACGATGGAAATCTTCTACGAGTTCAAATTCGAAGCGGCGCATCGGCTTCCGAACGTGCCGGAGGACCACAAATGCTCGCGATTGCACGGACATTCTTACCAGGTGCAGGTTCATGTGAAGGGTCCGATCGGGGAGCAGTCGGGTTGGGTCATCGACTTCGGCAACATAAAGGGTGCCTGCAAACCCGTCATCGATCGACTTGATCACTACTACCTCAACGAGATCGACGGTCTGGAGAACCCGACTAGCGAACGACTCGCCGCGTGGATCTGGCATGAACTCGCGTCGTCGCTACCGATGATGTCCGCTGTCCAGGTTCGAGAGACGTGTACATCGGGTTGCGTCTATCGCGGACCTAGCGTCGGGTGACGATGGACCTGCTTCCCGACGTACAAGGTGCACCGGACACTCGCGGGATCGACATCGACGAGGTTGGGGTAGGCAGTCTTCGGTACCCATTGACTTTCGACGACGGTGACATCAAGCAGTCGGGGGTCGCCGAGGTTGAGATGACGGTTGCGCTGCCGGCAGACCGTCGCGGAACCCACATGAGCCGGATGGTGCAGGCAGTCGAGACACATCTGCGGTTGGTTAACCCCTATGAGCTACACACAGCGTTCAAGGCGATCACCGGATTGCTCGATGCGACCGATCTACGCATTGCACTCGGCTTGCCCGTGGCGACCTGGGTTGCGTCGCCAGACACGGCAAATGGCGGCTACCAAGTCCATGACCTCAGTTTGCAGGGAAGACTTGCCGACGGCAGTTTCCAACTGAAGACGACGATCACGACGGATGTGACTACTCTGTGCCCCTGCAGCAAGGCGATCAGTGACTACGGCGCACATAATCAGCGGAGCAGGGTGTCCCTGACGGTCGACGGAGAGGATGACGGACCCTATCCCGTTTCAGCCTCGGATCTCGTGCAGTTGATACGCGGCGCTGCATCGTGTCCAGTGTTCCCCGTCGTCAAGCGGCCCGATGAGCGCGCCATCACCATGGCGGCCTACGACAACCCGAAGTTCATTGAGGATCTGATGCGAGATCTAACCCTAAGTTGCCGGGAGTTGGGCCTGCCTCATGAGATCTCAGCGCGCAACATTGAAAGCATTCACAGTCACGATGCTGTGGCGAGGCTGAATTGGGTACCGACAGAGTAGTCACGGTCTTCACACTCCGAACTCTTTAGCACGGTTACTTCTCATAAATTGCAAAAACGTTGATATCGGGTTTGGACTTTACGGTCCCTATTGCGCGCACCCCGTAGCTCCATCCGCGTTTGACCACGTTGTAGGCAAAAATTCCTGTGTCTACATTGCCTCGTCCGACGAGGTGGAGATGGATGGGGCCACCCGGCGTGACCACTCGGTAGTCGATCCAGCGTGGCCGACCGCCAGATCCGATCGTAGTTTCTATCACTCGAACGACTTTGTTAGCATCCCAACGGTCGCTGAACCATGCCCAATACGCGTCTCGCTGGATTGCGAAGTCGTTCGCGGATGGATTGTCTGGATATCGTATGGGAAGCGAGTCCCCATCTTTAATGAATGCTTTGGTGAGTGGCTCGAAGAATGTGATGACTCTGCCGTCGTTGAGTTCGGCCGCGGACGGTAAGAATTGTGTCCGTTCTGGAAAGTCAATTGCAGCCAATATTCGAGGGCTTCCAATAATGTCTTCGCGGCTCGGAGGTTGCCAGTTCTCGCCAGTGGGGCAGATCCAGGTTCGGTCGGATGGGAGATTGAGAACGTAATGAAGTCCGAGTTCTACGAGTTGTCTCGTGGGCGAGTCCGTTGGCACTAGTTTGACTGTCCGGCCCGACGTCTCGTTCGTGCCGTGTTTTTCTGTCAGCTCAGAACCTATTTCGGCCTTCAGCCACGGAAATAGATTTCCCAGTCCGAGGGTGCCTCGCAGTCCAGCGGTACGGTCAAGCGAGTTCGCTTGCTGTGCGGTCAACTGGACCTCCGTCTCGTTGTAGGCCGGTCTGAGCACAGCGTCGTACATTGCTCGAATCTGCTCGTCGTCGATGAAGAGTGGCGCGTCTGCGAGCCACGCGAGCCACTGTTGCCGAGCATCGCTGTCTGCTTCCACAACGCCCTCCTAATTTCCGTATCATTGCTACAACCTGGCGGGGTGAAGTCGTCGTGCTGCACGTGCGAGGGACTCATTGCGTTCGAGGTTAGTGACGTAACGTCTCCGACTGTATGTGTTTGCTTGGCAATCCGTGTGGCGACTCTTTGAGCTCGTCGGTTCCACGCCCTAGCGGCCGACGACTTAGCATCGGTAGCGATCGATCGGCACGAATGCTATAGCCCGGCGGCGCCGGATATGTCGATAGACCCGGCACTTGGTCGCCTTCACCTGCAGAATGCAGGGGTGCGTGCGCAGTCCATCGTGACTGCCGCAGATTTGGCCGTCGTTCCAATCGTGGTATCTCGGTAGGTTCGGCCCGCGGCCTCATGCAAATCAGCGACGTCGGCGTACAAGGCGCGCGAGACTATCGTGAAGTGTCCTGCCTGGTCGGCCGACAATCACCACTCTAGACAAGGTCTATTGGATCGACTTGGTAACCCGCGCAAGAGCACTCATCGATACCGCCGTACACCTGACACCCTCCTCGATCGTGGTCAATCGCGGGGTGAACGCAATCAGAACAACACAAGGTTTCAAACCTACCCGTCTGTGTGCCAGCTTCTGGATGGTGCTCGATCACAGGAATTTCAGCGATGCGAGCCCGGGTCATGCAGTCGACCGATCCGCGCGATGCTGCACTAATGAATGCAAGACACACGTCGGGCCTGCGATCAACCATCCGTTGATTGCGTGCGGCGATGTCGGCAATGCCGTCTGTGCGGAGGTCGACTGAATAGCTTTCCTCGAGCGGCCGCATCAACTCTTGGATTTGCGGATCGCAACACGGGCGATCGCATGCTGAGTCTTCGAGGTATAGCCATTCATGGGCTAGTGCATCGACGCCTAATGGCATCCCGCCGTGGACGAGGACGAACGGACCGTGGTTAATGACCTGCTCCGACAGCGTGCCCCAGACGATGTGGTCATCTGGCCAGCTGCGTGCCCCAGTGACCAAAACGACGCGCATGAACAGTCATGGTGGTCTAAGGAGGGGCTCGCAGCAATAGAGTTTGGCTAATCGCAGGGGCGTTACCAAAAGCGTCCGCGTGCTGGCTTGTTGAGATCGTCGAGTGCGGAGTCGTCGCCATGATGCCAAGCCTCGACGGCGCGGCACAGCGAATCCCGGTCGTGGCGGCGCTCGTTTCGATTCAACCCACGGCCTTCCCAGCCGGCGTGGCGCATCCAGCATGAGCAGATAGCCGTTCCGGCCAGCCGGCTAGCCCGTTCGAGTCACCTGAATCTCGATGTCGTCCGCGCGGGCCGGTGACTTGCCGCTCCCGGCGGTGACGTGAACGGTGACGGGGCGTCCCGTCACCGCGTCGAGGAAGGACAGCGGTGGGCGTCCGTCCTGCAGATGCTTGTCGCCCCACTGCACCAGCGACATGAATACCGGCAGGAGATCCTCGCCCGCCTCGGTCAGGCGATACTCGTCGCGGGCACGCTGGCCTGGCTCGCGGTAGGGGACACGGGTGACGATCCCCGCCGCCTCGAGTTGCTTGAGCGCGCGCGACACCGCGGGTGCGGAACTCTCGGTCCTCATGACGAAGTCGTCGAAACGCACGGTGCCGAAGAACAATTCGCGAACCGTTTGAAACGCGACCTTGGTGCTCAGTACCTCGAGCGTGCGCGTCATCGAGCAGGCGTCGCCGATGTCCCACTGCGACCGGTCGCGCAAGTCGGGCTCGAACTCCATGGTCCACTCCGTTCTGAATAACGCTTGCATTAGTCAGCATAGCATGCTTGCATGGAGATGACTAACGAAAACGTTAGTCAGATATCCAGTCGAAAGGACCGCCATGACCATGGTCGACACCCTCGCCGAACGCAACGACGACTTCGCCCGAACCCGATTCAGCCCGGGGCTGCCCATGCTTCCCCGACTGCGAACGCTCGTCGTGGGCTGCGTCGACCCACGCGTCGATCCCGCGCACGTGCTCGGCCTCGAGACCGGCGACGCCGCCGTCATCCGCAACGTCGGCGGCCGCGTCACCCCCGACGTCCTCGCCGGGCTCGCCTTGCTGGGCAGGCTCGCCAGATCCCTGGTCGGCGACGCCGCACCCATCATCGACCTGATAGTCATGCAGCACAGCGACTGTGGCATCACGCGCCTGCAAGATCCGCCAGACCTACTGGCCGCCTACTTCCACGTCGACCCCACGGCCCTTGCCGACAAGCACGTCGCCGACCCGCGTGCGGCCGTCGCATCCGACATCGCCATCCTGCAGAGCGTTCCGCAACTCGCCGCAGCCTTTCGGCTCACCGGCGTCGTCTACGACGTCGACACCGGCCGAATCGACATCGTCCACTCCGAAGTGAAGGAACCAGCATGAGCACCAACGACCTCTACCTCATCACCGCGGCCACTGGAAAGACCGGGGCCAACGCCGTGCGAATACTGCGCGAGGACGGCCAGCGGGTGCGGGCGCTCGTCCACACCCACGATGCCCGCGCCGAGGCGCTGGCGGAGCTGGGCGCCGAGATCGTCACCGGCGACCTGCTCGACTTCGCTTCGGTGAGTTCGGCATTGGCCGGCGTCACCGCGGCCTACTTCTGCTATCCCATCGTCCCCGGTCTCCTGGACGCCACCGCCATCTTCGCCCAGGCGGCCACCGAGGCCGGCGTGACGGCCGTAGTCAACATGTCCCAGATCAGCGCTCGGCGAGACGCGAAAAGCCATGCCGCGCAGAATCACTGGCTCAGCGAGCGGCTGTTGGACCGCTCGGCCTTCGCCACCGCACACCTGCGACCCACGTTCTTCGCCGAATGGCTGGCGTGGCAGTGGTCGCGCGACGACGACGGCGGAGTGTTCCGGCTGCCCTTCGCGGACGGTCGACACGCACCCATCACCGCGGTCGATCAGGCCCGCGTGATCGCCGCCATCCTGCGAAACCCCAAGCCTCACGACCGGCAGATCTATCCGCTCTACGGCCCGACCGAACTCGACCATGACGGCATCGCCGCGAAGGTCGCGGCGGTGCTCGGCTTCCCGGTCCGCTACGAACCCGTCGACATCGACGCGTTCGCCGACGTGCTCCGCGTGGAAGGCCACGGTGACTACTTCGTTCAGCACATCACCAATGTGGCGCAGGACTACCGTGACGGCATCTTCGCTGGAACCAACAACCTCGTCGAGGTGATCACCGGAACTCCAGCGCTGACCGTGGAGCAGTTCGCCGCAGCCAACCGCGACACCTTCATGACCGCCGGACAGGCACCGGCGTGGGAGAAGGTGCGTGCGTAGCCCGCTGACCCGGCCCACGAAAACGTGGGCTGCGTTGCATCGGTCCGTGGACAAGGCTGGAGTGCGCGCTTGATGTATTGATGGGGCGCTAGTTCTCGTCAATCCGGCACCATGGTGAAGCGCGAATCACTCGGGGGCGCACCGATGTGCGCGCCGATCTGGCGTGCTGGCGCCCTCTCACTAGACGCCAACCGATCCCCGCGTTGGACGTCGTGGCACTACTCGGCGCGCAGTTCATTCGCCACTGCCCGGCCTGCTTCAGTCAGGCCGAGCCAGATCGAGTAGTCCCACGATGCCGTCTCGGTGTAGTGGTCGACGAAGCGCTCATGGAGACGATCCATGGCCACATCGGTCGGCTCCCACGCGGGAAACGTTCCGTCGGGCCCAGGCAACTCGCCGATCTGCACGAGCCCGTCATCGAGCAGTGAGTGAACGGTCCTGAGTGTTAAGTCCTGGCGGTCTTTGGCGGTGTCGGCCAGGTGGAAGTGGGAAACAATCTGCTGGACCTCCGCGAGCGAGACCCAATCAGACAATCCGCTAGTTAGTAACTCCGCGCGTAACCGCTCGTCGGAGTTCTGGTCGCGCTGCGCGTCGTGTGTCATCGAGCCGTCCTCTGTCATTCGTTCGAGCCACCGTTCCATCCGGTATGCCATCGCCAATCACTGGCAGGTCGGGTCCAGATGCGTCAGATCCGGGAGGGTCTACGTAGAACTTCCGCACCATCGCCAACGCTCGAGTACTTGGAGTCGCATGACCATAATCCGCGTAGAACTTGCTCCAGAGTTCAAAGGAGAAGACGTGGTGTTGCTGGCCATGGATGGCGCCGGGGTGACCACTTTTATCAGCGCGCTCAGAGACGCCGAACAGCGAGGGTCAGCTGAACTGGAACACGGCGGGCTGACCCATGAATTCGTCATCCAGGCGGGCGCAGCCGATATTGAACTCGGCGAAGACCGCGTGGTGTGGCGACTGGACCACGCCAAGGCGGTTGAAATCGTTGAGGACTTGACGGCGATGAGTCGCAACGACGTACCCGGCCACGATTACGTCGACATAGCGACGCCGACCGAGACGCTCGTTCTCTCGCGCGACGAGTACGTGCGCGTACTTCCTCCGCCATAAGTGCCGCAGAACCGCGACTCAGAGTGGTCGACGCGCTGGCATCGAGCTACAAACCGAAGGTCGTCACGCTCCGACCACACGTCGTTCACCCCACTTGCTGATTCCCGTCCGAGTTTGGCGCACGAATCCGGCACCATGGTGATGTGCCGCTGTCCGAATCGACGCTGCTCAAGGTGGCCGGTGATCTGGTCTACGCCCGGGGCGAAGACTACGTGCGCTATGTCCGAGGGCTCCGCATCACCGACGTCAAGGCCTACGCGTCGATCCAGGCCAAGAACGTCTACCAAGTCGAGCTCGACTGGTCTGGCCGGCTACCCAACGGATTCTGCACCTGCCCGCATCACGCCGACGGCAACTTCTGCAAGCATCTGGTCGCGACCGGACTCGCCGCCATCGACACCGGACGAGTCGCGGTCGACGACACAGCCAGCCGTACGGCCGATGCGGCGCTGGAAGCAGTGGTGCAGGCGATGAACGTCGACGAGCTGCGTGAACTGGTTACGACTCTTGCGCAACGCGACGACGGGGTGCGCCGCCTGCTGGAGATTCGTGCCACGACAGCGGCAGGTGACGACTCGCAGGCCAAAGCCGAGCTGGAGACCTACGTCCGAAACACGTTGACGTTCCGCGGCTATGTCGACTACCGACGTTCCTTCGAGGTCGCCGAAGCGGCCAGTGAAATGCTCGACGAGCTCGAGAACCACTTGAACTGTGGCGCCGCCGAACTCGTCCGGCCGGCGTTGCTGCGCGCACTGACCCGGCTTCGCAAGCTCCTTCAGCAGGTTGACGACTCCTCGGGCTCGATCGGCGACCAATGCCAACGGGCCGCCGACCTCTATGCGCAGGCCTGCCGACTGGGTAAGCCCGACCCGGTCAAACTCGCGACGTGGCTGGTGAAGTTCCGGGCTGACTCCCCGGGATGGCCGCACCTGGTCTTGGCGGATTTCGTGGACGCGTTCGACGACAAAGCACTCGCGACCTACCGCCGCGCGGTGGCGGCGCTTGACCGGAAGCTCGAAGGTCTGGATCACTGGAAGCGGTTCGAAGTCGACGCCATGCTGCTGGAACTCGCCGATCACGACGGCGACGTCGACCGGGCCATCCACTTGCTGAGTCAGCGGGAACATCCCGAGTATGGCGCGATCGTCGCCCGGTTGCAGGCAGCCGGCCGCACCGAGGAAGCGGTGGCATGGATCGACCGTGCCGTTGCCGAGGGCCGAATCAGCAGCCACGGTGGTGGCAACGCGTTTTGGCTGAGCCCGGACGCTGTCGCCAAGACGTATCAGGGACTGGGTCGGATCGACGATGCGGTCGCCGTCCTGCGCGCAGACTTCGTCCGGCAGCCGTCGGTGGGCAGCTACCGTGTCCTGCTCGATTTCGCAGCCGGCGTCGACCGTGCCGATACCGAACGAGCCTGGGCGTACGACCACGCGCGGCAACTGGCGGCCTCTGACCGCTTCGCCGCCGGCGCGGTCTTGGTCCAGCTGTGCCTGAGCAACGGCGATATCGAATCCGCGTGGCGGGCCGCCGACCGTTACGGCCCGGGCTGGGCGTGGCGAGAATTGGCCGACCGAGGCGCCGAGGCTCGGCCCGTCGCAGCTGCAGACCTGTACCGGCCGGAGCTCGAGAAGGATCTGCACTACCCCAACTCCAAGCTCTATCCGGACATCGCCGCGAGATTGGCGACGATGGCCAAGCTCTATGAAATAGGCGGCCGCAGTGATGATTTCGCGTCGTTCATCGTGCAGATCCGCCAGGACTACGGCAGGCGACCCGCGCTGATGAAGGCGCTGGACGCAAAGAAGCTCTGAACCGCGGACGCGCGCACAGTTCTTCGCGACTGATGCAACGGGCTTTTCGTGGCGGGCACGGTTAAGGACTATCCGGGGCCAGCCATACGCGTTACCCACGCCATCCGTACAGCGACCTAACCGGCATCGAGAACCTTCACCAGCGTGAACTTCGGCGCCACTGCGATCGCGTAGCCGCATTCGGACAAGGCGCGCAGCGCAGTGTCGACGCTGACGGCTTCGCCGCGCTCGAGCCGCGAGATGGTCATGCGGGTGACGCCGATCCGGTCGGCCAGTTCGTCTTGACGCAGGCCCTTCGCCCGCCGGACCACGCGGATGCGTCCACCGAGGTCGGCGGTGTCGTACACGAGCGCCTCGACATGATGCATATTTTGAGCATAGTGCTGCAGCGTGGCAATGATCGGTATTTCTATCATTGGGTCGCGACGTGCCATGCATGAAATATGAATCACGTCGTGGTCATCACCGACCGCCTCACCGCACCTCCCGTACCGCCAAATAGTGCTCGGACACCGGCACGCCGTCGGTGTAGCGCTCCACGGCTTCCTCGATGAGCCGGTCCTGGCCGGTGAGCCGGGTGTAGTGCTGGTGCAGGTGCTCGCCCCAGGACCGCACGATGAACGTCTCCACGAACGTCGACTCGTGTTCGATGCTGCGGAACAGTCGCCACTCCGCCGCCCCGGTGCGCTGCCGCGACCGGCCCAGCACCGCCATCGCCGCCAGGAAGGCGTCTTCGTCCGACGCGGCGACGCGGTACGCCGTCATCACCATGACCGGACCATCCAGCGGTTCGGGCTCGAAGATCAGCGTCGGCTCGGGCCAATGCGCGGACGGCGTCAGGTCGAGGCTGCTGGTCTTCGCGTGCAGCGGCCACCACAGCGACGACAGCCCGCACAGCACCAACAGCACCGCACTCACCAGCAGGCTGGTGGAGCTGCTCGTGGCGCCGGCGATCACGCCCCACACCACCGAGCCCACCGCCTGCCCGCCCATGAAGATCAGCTGATACACCGACAAGCCGCGGGCACGCACCCACGCCGGCAGACTCAGCTGCATCGACGCGTTGAGCGTCGACAGCGACAGCAGCCACGACGCGCCGCCAATCACCAAGGCGCCGAACACGACTGCGAAGTTCGGCACCAACGCCAGCACGGCGGTGGCCACCGCGAAGCCCCCGGCGCCGACCGCCAGCAACGCGTTCTGACCGAAGCGTGCCCGCAGCCGTCCCAGCAGGAACGCGCCGGATACCGCACCCAGACCGAGCGCACCCAGCAGCAGCCCGTACCCCGACGACGACAACCCGAGCTGGTTCGCCGCGATCACCGGCAGCAGACCCCAGATCGCACTCCCGGGCGCGATGAACAACGCCGCCCGCAGCAGGATGCGCCGCACGATCGGCGAGCTGCGGATGAACCGTCCGCCCGCGCTCAACGCCGCCAGCGCCCGCTCGGGCGGATAGCCCTGCGCGACGGCGGGCCGGCGCCACCAGACGAGCACGACCACGATGCCGACGAACGACACCGCGTTGAGCGCGAAGACCAGCGTCGGCCCGGACAGCGACACCAGCACCCCGGCGATGGCCGGGCCGATCGCGCGGGCACCGTTGATGCTCATGCTGCCCAGCGCGGCCGCAGCCGGAATCTGTTCGGCGGGAACGAGATCGGGCTGAATCGCCTGCCATGCCGGGGCGGTGAGCGCTTGCCCGCAGCCGATGAGGAACAGCAACGTCAGCAGCACGGTCGGGGTAGTCAGGCCGGCACCGGTCAGCGTGGCGAGCAGGCCCACGCCCGCGGCCATCGCGCCCTGGGTGGCGATGAGCAGTCGGCGCCGGTCGATCAGATCCGCCAGCACACCCGACGGCAACGCCAGCAGCATCACCGGCAGCGTCGTGGCGGTCTGCACCAGCGGAACCAGGACGGCCGCGCGAGGATCGCCGACGAGCATCCACTGCGCCCCGACGGTCTGCATCCAGGTGCCGAGGTTGGAGACGAGCTGCGCGATCCACAGCGCCCGGTAGACCGGCGATCGCAGCGGCGCCCACGTCGAGGTAACCCGTGCCTTCTCGCCCGCCGATGTCATCCGCCGCTCCCGTGTGTGGCCGTGTTGGCCACTGTATGGGGGCGCGGCGTTTCCCGTTCTCGCGGCCAACTCGTCGTGCGCGTGGCCCACGCGTTTATCCATGAGGCCGGTGCCGGCGGCCAGCCGGAGTGTCAAGAGTTCATTGACGAAGGCGGATGTGTAAAGATATTGTTTACATCATGTCGAGTTCGTTCGCCGCGACTGGCCAGCAGCTTCACCGCCAACTCGCGGAGATCCTTGCGGCTCCGGTGCTCAGCGCCGAGGGTGATCCGCTTGAGCTCGTGCGTGCGGCGCGCGTCGTTGAGGACCAGGCCGAGGCCTTGATGGCGGCGGCCGTGCATCAGGCCCGCGGGGCGGGGCACACCTGGCAGGAAATCGGCGACGTTCTCGGCGTGACGCGCCAGGCGGCATTCCAGCGTTACGGCAGACCCATCGATCCCAGAACAGGAAAAGCCATGAACACCAAGCCACTACCCGAAGCCGACGATTTGGCCGGCACCGTCATCGACGACCTTGTCCACGGTCGGTGGGCCGATGTCAGTGCGCGTTTCGATGCCACGATGCGTGCAGGGCTCACCGAGGAGGGGCTTGCCGAAGCCTGGGCTCAGATCATCGGTATGGCCGGTGCCTATGAGAGTCACGGCGCCACCGAAGCCGTGCGGACCGCCGACTTCACGACCACCAACACGCCACTGAACTTCGAGGCCGGCGAGTTCGTCGCCCGCATCACGTTCCGTGACGATCAGACGATCGCCGGGTTGTACATACTGAATCCCGATGCCGCGGCTCGAACGGGCGGCAACTGAACCGCCGCTGTGGCAATGGAATTCGCGCTGCGAAGCAACGTCGCGAAGCCGGGGGAGTGGGGTCGCCCGAGGATTACTCCCGCATCTTCCGAGCCGCCCGCTCCCTCAGTACCCGATGCTGCGACGGCGACTCCGGGCAGCGATCGTCAGCCTTCCGAGTCCCGGCCCGTAGCTCGGCGATCCGTGCGATCGCACCCTCGTACTCCAGCCCCCCGTCGATGAGCAGACACCCGACGACGGTCGACGTCCGGCCCTTGCCGCCCCAGCAGTGCACGTAAACCGTTCGTCCGGCGTCCATTTCGCTTCGTATGCGCGCGAGGACCTCGTCGTATCCCTTCTCGTCGACGACGCCCATGTCGGGAATCGGATGCGCGAAGCGGCGGACAGTACGGCCGGCACGCGCCGCCTCGCGGTCCAACGCGGCGTGGTAGGAATCGAGGTGGTCCGCCGGCGTGGTCAGGTCGATGATCGACTCGACGCCCGCCGCGACGAGTGCACGAACCTTCGCGACGGTGCCCGCGCGCGTGCGGGAAGCCGGATACTCGCCCGCCAGCAGTCGCCCAGGTTCCACCCACCACGCGTGAAGAATCGCGTCGTGCGGCCATCCCGCCCCGTCATCCATCGAACTGCCCGGCAATCGCTCGGAACGACGGATGCACGCTGCTATGGCTCACGAGCCGGACGTCCAGGCCCGCGTGCTCGACGATCCGTAGCGCCCGCACGATCGCGTCGTCGATCCACGCATCGGCATTGCCAAACACCCCGCCGCCCACCCGCGTCAACAGCACGACGTTCGACCCGCCGGCCACCGCCTGCTCCACCGCCGACAACAGCGTCGCCTCATAACTGGCCTCCAGCACCAACCGCGCGAACGCCTCCCACGACGACCGCGCGCCCCCACCGTACGCAACCGGCAGCGCCGAGCAAAACGCCTGTGAGACAAGGCGTCGCGGACCATCACGCACGTCGGCAACCTCGACGTCGCGGTGCACGCCGATGGCCAAGCGGCCACGAAGGTCGTCGCGTTCCTGGTCGGTGCACGACGCGAGCAGGCCGGCGATCGCGTCGAGGCCGGACGGCGTGCACAACGCGTAGCCGTTGCTCATCTTCCAGAGCTCGGATACCGGGCGGCCCAACCGCGACGACAACGCCTCACCCAGAGGAGCGAGGGCATCGATCTGCCGGTGCCGCCTCTGCCCGAACTCGGCGCCGACGGGCGCAAAGTAGTTGCGGTAGATCGTCGCGGCGCCCGCCGCCATGGCACACGCCGGCCCCTGCGTCGGATCGCCGGCGTAGCGCGTCACCCCGTCCTCGGGAGTGACGCTCGGCCCGGTCATCTCCAGCAAGTTGAACTGCGAGGCGACCTGGAACAGCGCGCCCTCCAGCTCGGGCTCGCCGTGCAGGGCGCGGGCATCCCCGGTGACGTATCGGACGGTTGCTCGCCCGCGCTCGGGAACATCGACGCGAGAACGCAAGTCGGCCAACGTCGGTACGGACAGCTTCCCCGCGCCGTACCGCTTGCCGTTCACCGTCGAGACCAGCTCGTCGCCCTCCACGAGCAGCCGACTACGCGTCGCCTCGTAGTCGTCTTCCTCGAAGCCAACGAGCCTCGGGAACCAGTCCGACGCCATGTCGCCCCCTTGCTGCCACACTTTCTATAGCGCTGAGGAGACAGTACGTCCGCCGACCGACAAGGTGCGGAAGTCGCTCGAAGGCGGGCAGAAGCGTCTATGTCCTTGCCTGCAACCGCCCTCAGCGCCACCGCTGGGTCGGCAAGGACGAATTCTTGGCGCGCGGGCAACGCGCTCAAGCCGATCCGGGTCTTCGTGAGGATCTCGCGATCCTCGCCGGAGAGACCATCGACGATCTGCGGTGAGTTTGCCGCCTCACCGGGATTGTCAGTGATCACTCAGGGCAACGACTTTGACGTACTAGCCGATGTCGCCGGCGCAGTCATCGTCCGCGTTTAAGGGACGAAGTCGCTCGAAGGTGGGCAAAAGTGTCCATGCTCCGGCCCGCCAGCCGCCGCGTCGACGTCGGCTGGCGGCCCGGCGTCAGGGCGCCGACCGCGCAGCCCCCTCGTCGACGAACGCCTCCTTGATCTCCTTCGGACCGAACGGCCAGGTGTTCTCGGTCTTGGCGTAGATCAGGAACGCGACGGAGCCGATCGCAATCCAGCCCAGCGACAGCCCGATCGACAGCCACGTGCCCGAGAGGTAGATGTAGACCCACCCGACCCCGGCGATGATCGTCGGCACCGGATACAGCCATTGCCGGTACGGGCGAACGAGATTGGGCTGGCGGCGGCGCAGCACGATGATCGCCGCCACCTGCGCCAGTGACTGAATGATCAGCAGCGTCGCAACGGCCGCGTTGATGATCGTCGTCAACGTGAACAGCGATCCGATGATCGTGATGATGCCCATGGCCAGCACCCCGGCCGTGGGTAGGTGCAGCTTCGGGTGCAGGTGCCCGAACATCGGCAGGAACACCTTGTCCCGGGCCGCCTCGTACGGCACGCGCGAGCCGCCGAGCAGGCCGGCGAACACCGACCCGATCGCCGCGACCACGATCAGCCCGGTGATGATCTGCGCGGCCGTGGACCCCCACGCCTGCTCCAGCACCGACGAGGCGACCGACGTCGCGGACTTCAGTTCGTCGAGCGGGATCGAGCCGAGCACGCCGATCTGCAGCAGGAAGTACAGGCTCATGATGCCGAGGATCGCGAAGACGATCGACCGCGGGATCGTGCGGCCGGGATCGCGCATCTCGCCGCCGAGGTACGCGGTGGTGTTGTACCCCAAGTAGTCGTAGACGGCGATGATCAGCCCCGCACCCAGGCCCGCCCAGAACGTCCCGTGGGTGCCGAACGCGCCGGGGGTGAAGGCGAACGCCTGCGCGGCGTCGAAGTGGCTGAACGCGGCGATGATCGTGCTGAGCACCGCGATCAGCATGACGACGAACAGCACCGTGGTGAGCTTGCCGATCTGACCGATCTTGCGGAACAACGCCACCATGATCAGCAGGGTGATGCCGACGCCAATCGTCTTGCCCAGGGCCGTGTTTCCCGACGCGTCGGTGACGCCGGGGATCAGGTAGCCGAGGTACTGGACCAGGCCGATGATGCCCGTCGACATGATGAGCGGGATGAACAACACGGCGCTCCACACGAACAGGAACGGCATCAGCCGACCGGTGCGGTACTGGAACGCCTCGCGCAGGTAGATGTACGTGCCCCCGGCGCCCGGCATCGCGGCGCCGAGTTCGGCCCAGATGAGGCCGTCGGCGAGCGAGAGGATCGCGCCGATGATCCAGCCGAACATCGCCTCCGGGCCGCCGATGGTGGCGACCATCGCGGGAATCGTGACGAACGGCCCGATGCCGCACATCTGGGTCATGTTGATCGCGGTGGCCTGCAGCGGGCCGATCTGGCGTTCGAGCGACGGCTGCCCCGTCGTGGCAGCGCTCGTCGATGGTGATCCCACGACGCACCTCCTCCAAGTTTTTGTTTGTTAGGAAAGTTTCTTAACATACTCAGCGCAAGTGTGCGAGAGTTCGCTTGTAAAATTTCGAAGTCGACGGGACGGGAGGTGGCGGTGGATAGCCGCGCGGCACCGCAAGCAGGAACCCCGGCGAGCATGCGTGCACTCAACCAACGGCTGGTGCTCGACCGCCTACGCGACCACGGCGAGGCAACCCGTCCCGAGATCGCCACCAGCACCGGATTGTCCAAACCGACCGTGGGACAAGCACTCCTCGACCTCGAGCAGCACGGCCTGGTGCGGGCAATCGGCCGGCGGGCCGACCGCCCGGGGCGCGCAGCGGTCGTCTACCGCACCGCGCCGGACGCCGGCTACATCGTCGGCGTCGACATCGGCCGTCGCGTGCTGCACGTCGCGGTCGCCGACCTCGACGGCGCCATCGTCTCCCGCGTCGAGCAGCCCAACCGCAGCCGCTCGGGCGCGATGCTTGTGCGCAGCGTGGGCCAGGCCGTCGACCGAGTGATCGCCGAGGCCGGGCTCACCGCCGCCGACATCGTCGTCACGGTCCTCGGCACGCCGGGCATCCCCGATACGGCGGCTGGCACCGTGCACCGCTCACCGAACCTGCCCGGATGGGAGCGGCGCGGGCTGCTCGGCGAGCTGACGGAGCTCGTCGGGTCGAACGGCTCGACGGTGATCGTGGAGAACGACGCCAACCTCTGCGCGGTGGGGGAGCACGCCCGCGGTGCCGCCCAGGGCGTCGGCGTGGTCGCGTGCCTGACCGTCGGCACGGGTATCGGTATGGGAATCCTGGTGGACGGCAGACTCTTTCGTGGCGCACACGGCGCGGCTGGGGAGATCGCCGACCTGCCGTACGACCACGTGCCCGCGGGAGTGCCGTCGCACCGACCCGGACCTGTCGAGGTCGTCGCCGCCGGTGACGCGGTGGTGGCGGCGGCGCGCGACGCCGGGCTGAACCTCACGACGGCCAAGGCCGTGTTCGACGCGGCCCGCGATGGCGATGCCCGCGCGGCCCGCGTCGTCGCCGACGAGGCCTCGAAGCTGGCGCGGGTGGTCGCGATGATCACCGCCGTGCTCGACCCGGGTCTGATCGTGTTGGCCGGCGGCATCGGCCGCAACGTCGACCTGCTCGCCGAGCCGATGCGCCGCGAGCTGGCCGAGACCATTCCGCTGGTGCCCGACATCATCGGGGGAGACCTGGGGGACGACGCCGTCCTCGTCGGTGCGATCGCCACCGCCATGGGTACCGCATGGGACCTGGTGTTCGACCGCCGCGTCCTCGGCCGCTCGGCCAGCGAAGCCTGAACCACACAGAAAGAGAATGATGGAAGTCCTGATCAAGCCCGACGATGCCGCATGCGGCATCACCGTCGCCGACGTCTTCGACCGCGCCGTCCGCTCGGGGGCGAGCACCCTGGGCCTCGCGACCGGATCGTCGCCGCTGTCGGTGTACCAGGAACTGATCCGACGACACCGTGAGGAAAGCCTGAGTTTCGCTGCGGTGCAAGCGTTTCTGCTCGACGAGTACGTCGGCCTGCCGCCGAGCCACCCGCAGTCTTACGCGCACGTCATCCGGACGGAGTTCGCCGACCACGTCGACGTCGACCCCGCGCGGGTGCACGGCCCGGACGGGGTGGCCGACGACGTGTTCGCGGCCGCGGACCGCTACGACGCCATGATTCGCGGCGACGGGCCCGTCGACGTCCAGCTGCTCGGCATCGGCGTCAACGGGCACATCGGGTTCAACGAGCCGGGGTCGTCGCTCGGCTCACGCACCCGGGTGACGACGCTGACCGAGCAGACCCGGCAGGACAACGCACGGTTCTTCGAGGGCATCGACGAGGTGCCCCGCCACGTGATCACGCAGGGGCTGGGCACGATCAGCTCGGCCCGGCACCTGGTGCTGATCGCGACGGGCCAGCACAAGGCGGCCGCAGTCGCCGCGGCGGTCGAGGGGCCGGTCACCGCGAGCTGCCCGGCCTCGGTGCTGCAGTTGCACCCGCACGTCACGGTCGTCGTCGACGAGGCGGCGGCCGTCCGGCTGCAGAACGCGGACTTCTACCGGTACGCCGAGGAGTACCGGCCGTCTCCGGCACGACTCAATGGTCAAACCTCAAGTCGCGTCCAACGATAGGACCGCATGATCGCTCTGCGCGAGAAGCGCTCAGGTCGCGCCGTGGGTCTCGACGTAGAGGGCATAGAGCGAGTGGGAGGCCGCCATGTAGAGGCGGTTGTTCTCCGGACCCCCGAAGGTGAGGTTGGCGCACCGTTCGGGGAGGCGGATGAAGCCGATCGCCTTGCCTTGCGGGTTGAACACCATGACGCCGTCGAGATCCTCGGACTTGCCACGAAGTTGGAATACCTTGCGGCCGCCGATGTCGGACGGCTGCTCCTGCAGCGCGCCGTTGCTGCCCCAGCCGCACCACAGGTTGCCGTCGCGATCGACGGTGAATCCGTCGAGCGCGCCCTGGTCGGCGGCGTCGATCAGCTTGGTCTTGTTGCCGACGGTTCCGTCGCCGGCGACGTCGTAGCTCCAGAGGCTGCGGTTCGGGGTGCCCTTCCACTCGACCACGTAGAGCTTCTTCTCGTCGGGGGAGAACGCCAGGCCGTTCGGATTGACGAGATCGGTGATGACTGCGGTGATCTGCTTGTCCGGAGTCACCCGGTAGACGTTGGTGGTTGCCTGCTCGGGCTCGGCGCGGCTGCCTTCCCACTCGCCGTTGATCCCGAAGAGCGGATCGGTGAACCAGATCGTGTCATCGGACTTCACGACGATGTCGTTGGGCGCGTTGAGGCGCTTGCCTTCGAAGCTGTCAACCAAAACCGTTACGTCGCCGCTCTTCTCGGTGCGGGTGATGCGGCGCGTGTCCGAGTGCTCGCAGGTGACGAGTCGGCCCTGGCGGTCACGCGTGTTGCCGTTGGCGTAGTTGGCGGGGCTGCGGAAGACCGTGAGGCTGTTGTCCTTCTCGTCGAACTTCATGATCCGGTTGTTCGGAATGTCGCTGCAGAGTAGGTATCCGCCGTCGGGGAAGTAGGCCGGGCCCTCGGCCCAGCGCATGCCAGTGCCGACTTGTTCGAGCGTGCTCGAATAGATCCGATACTTGCTGAAGCTCGGATCGAGGATCTCGATGGCCGGGTCGGGATAGCGCAGGTTCGGCTGGAACGACGGTGGCTGCGGCGGCAGCACGGGCTGCGGTGGCGACGACTGGGCCGGAGACGACTGTGAGCACGCGCTCGCGGTCATGGCGGCGGCCACGGTGGCCCCCATCCCGAGAAGCATGTTGCGCCGCGTGGTGTACATCGAGTCTCTTTCAGATAGGGCCCTGATGGCTCCGGCCTGATCGTTGAGCGTGAAGCTACGCGGGATCCGGAGGGTGGTCTAATCCCTTTCCGACATCGATCGATGCCGCTACGACATCGATCTGTGGATGAAGCGGCCGTTGTCCTTCCGGGATGTCGGCGCCCGTGAGTAGCGTCCGCGACATGACTGATAAACGACGAGCACGCAGGGCGAAACAGGCCCGCCGTGACGCGCGGCGGGCGAAGAAGCGCGGCCGAGACGATCCCGCCGGCAACCCACTCAGGGACGCGGTACGCAGTGCCCTGGAGGGTGGGCATCCGCTGAGCCTGCTCAGTGTGGCCAGCGTGGTGATCCACGTGGCGCAGCCCGAACGACTGATATCGCTGAAGTCCGGTCGGTGCGATCCGGATTTTCTGGACAACATCCTCACCGGCTTGATCGGTGTGCGAGACCGGGAGACGACGGCGTTACTGGCCGCCATCGCCGAACTTCTCGTCCACGAGCCAGACGCGCAGCTCCGATGCCGACGCGAAGTGGCAGACCGAGGCGATCATCTGCCGCGATGGATCGCCGCCCTGCCGCAGGTCGACGCGTACCGCGCGGTGCGCAGAACCGATGTGTTCGGTGATGTCGACGAACTGGTGATCGGCATGCGACTTGTCAGCGGGCAAGAGTTGACCGTCGGAGTCCAGATCGACCACAACATGTTGTCGAGCATTGTCGATGGAGTCGTTGTGCCCCATCCGATGGACGAGGTTCTTGCGCGACTAGCCGAATCCAGCAGCGATACCAGGGTTTTCGACATGACGCTGGCCGATGCGCGGGCGTGGATCGAGGATGCGCTCCGCTTCCCGAGGCTGTCACCTAAGACGGAAACCTGGCCGCTCTACAACGCGCTGGTTCAGTGGCTCGTAGGTCGGCTACCCGAAGGTGGTGCACACCGGCCACCGGCTGGGGACTGGAAGTCGGATGAGGAGCTGTGCGACAGGTTCTTCGCAACCAGTTGCGCAGCGCCGTTCACCGATCCCGGCCATCGGAAGCTGCTGCTGGAACTCTTCGAGACTGGTTCTGGTGACGCCTTGCGCTGGAGCGAGGTGCGCGTCGAACAGGCGATCGGCGGCACGCCCTACGTCGAGGACCACATTCCGTTGGAAGTGACGCTGGACGCGCCCGATCTGCTACGCGCGTTCATCCCATATGCCCACGCGCAGAGCGGTATCCGAGATGAACTGACCTCACGAACGCTCGCGGTACTCGACGGGCTGAGGTCGAACTACAAGCGGGAGGTGCTGCAGCAAGCAGTGCATTGGGATCTCGACGACGCGGTGTAGCGGCGGATCCGCTCCGGCCCGTTGCGAAATCGAAACCTGCGGGAGCTCACCCGAGCGCCGCAGTGATCTCCGGGATCGGTCGCAGATGTTCATCGAGTAGTACGGCCACGCCGTCGACGTCGTTGCGTGCCAACGCGTCGATGATCGCGCGGTGCTGACGGTCGATCTCCGGGACGCGTTGTGGACGAATCTGCAATGCGCGCACCGCCACTCGCTGCTGACGCGACCGCAGCGCGTCGTACAACTCCGTCAGGATCGAGTTGCCGTGCGCGTCCACGATCGACCGGTGAAAGGCCCGATCCAGCCGCGCCACGGTGAACCAATCCTGCTCGCGCCCCGCCTCTTCCATCCGACTCGCCAGCTCATCCAGGGGCTCCGGCGCACCCGCGTCCGCCAGGCACAGCGCGCGTGCCGAGTGCCCCTCGATCAGCCGACGTGAGGCGTAGACCTCCTCGAGCTCCCGCGACGTCACGCTGCGGACCTGCGCCCCGCGACGCGGCAACAGGTCGATGAACTTCTCGGAGTTCAGTCGATGGAACGCCTCCCGAACTGGCGTCCGCGACGTGCCGACGAGCTCGGCGACCCACACTTCGTCGAGGAATCGGCCAGCGGGCAGTGTGCCCTTGATGATCTCGTCGCGCACCCACTGGTAGACGCGATCGCGCGCCGACTGGGTCGCGCCCAGCTCACCGGCCTCGACCGCCATGTCGACCCCTTCCGCTGCCCATACGGTACTGGACATCCGACGTACATCTTGTGTATACAAGAAATGTACAGGCCGTGTGGCCGCCGCGACACCCGCCAGAAGTCACCGCTCAACCACCCAGGGGAGAGACCGTGGAACCGAATCGTCGCTACGCCGTCTGGCTGTCCGGGCCCAACGTGGCCGCCGCCGAAATCGCCCGTCAGGTCGGCTACGGCGCGGCAGTCCTCGATATCGAGCACGGCATCTTCGATCTCGCCGACCTCGAACGCTTCATCCCGTTCCTCAAGGCCATCGGCCTGGAAGTCATCGCGAAAGTCCTCGGACCCGAACGCGGTCCGATTCAACAGGCGCTCGACTTCGGCTCCGACGTCGTCGCCATTCCGCACGTCGAGAACGCCGACCACGCGGCCGTCGTCACCGGCTTCGCCAAGTTCCCGCCGCGCGGCGATCGCAGCTTCGCCGGCGGCCGCACCTCCGCCTACGGCGGCTTCACCGATGAGTGGGTATCCGCACAGGATGCCAAGACGCGGTGCTACCCGATGATCGAGGACGCCGGTGCAATCGACCAGATCGACGACATCCTCGCTCTCGACACCGTGGACGGCGTTTTCGTTGGACCATCGGACCTCTCGCTGCGACGTGAACGCGGTGCGTACGCCCGTACCGACGGCGACTTCGCCGACCTCGCGCGCATCGCCGCTGCAGCCCGCAACGCAGGCAAACCCTGGCTGTTGCCTGCATGGAGCCCCGAAGAGAAGCGGTTCGCCGTCGAACATGGCGCCGACCAGATGGCCCTCACCATGGAGCACGGCGCACTACTGGCCGGCCTGTCGGCCGCCCACGCCGCGATGACCGACATCGACCGCAGCCCGGTACTGAACGGGAGCAACTGATGAGTGACGTTCAGGCGCAACCCCTTAGCGGTGCGGCAGCGACCAAGAGCCCAGGCCGATTCCGGTGGCAGATTGGTGGCCTGCTCGGCGCCGGGATGTTCGTCAATTACATCGACCGCGTGAACCTGTCGGTGGCCACCCCGGCCATCATGGATGACTTCGACATCAGCGCCGCGCAGATGGGAGTCCTGGCGTCGGCCTTCCTGTGGACCTACGCCCTCTTGCAGATGCCCATCGGCACCGTCATCGACAAGATCGGCGTGCCGTGGGTCAACCGCGTCGGCGTCTTCCTCTGGGCCCTCGCGTCGTTCGCAGCGGCGGCCGCCGGCGGCCTGGGTCTGATGATCGTCGCTCGACTGCTGCTCGGCGTTGGTGAAGCGCCGACGGTGCCCGCTGGCTGGAAGGCGATCGGCCAGTGGTTTCCCAAGCAGGAACGCGGCACGGCCACAGCCATTTTCGACGGCTGCGCCAAGCTCTCCAACGTCATCGGCATCCCCATCATGGCCTTCCTGGTGTCCGCGTTCAGCTGGCATGCGGCGTTCCTGTTCACCGGGACGCTAAGCCTCGCCTACCTCCTTGCATGGTGGTTGCTCTACCGCACCCCGTCGGCCGCGGTCGCCGCGGGACGGATGTCGGCCGAGGAGTTCGCCTACCTCAAGGCCGGCGATGCGGAGAATGAGGAGAACCTCGCCGAGGGGTCGCTGCGCGGTGTAGGTCACCTGCTGCGTCGCCGCAAGACCTGGGGGTTGGCGCTCGGATACGCGTCCTACACCTACGCCTACTACGTCCTGTTGACCTGGCTGCCGGGCTACCTCAAGCAGGAGTTCGGGGTCAATCTCCTTCAAGGTGGGCTGTACTCGATGATTCCATGGCTGGTCGCCGTGATTGCGCAATTCCTCATCGCTGGGCTGCTAATGGACTGGTGGATCAAGCGCACGGGTCAGGTGACCAAGGTGCGGCGCATCGTGCTGGTGGTCAGCATGCTCGCCGCACTGGCAGTCACTGGCGCGGCCTACGTCGACACCATCGGCCCCGCCGTCGCGTTCATTTCGATAGGCGCTGCCGGACTGGCAGTCTCGGTGCCCGCCGGTGCGAGCATCGTCTCGCTGATCGCGCCTGAGGGATTCACGGGCTCGCTCGGTGGCATCGTCAACTTCATCGCCAACCTGATCGGCATCGCCGCGCCGATCGTCACGGGGATGGTCGTCGACGCCACCGGATCGTTTGCCGGTGCATTCATCGTCACCGGCGTCGTGCTGGTACTCGGAATTCTCTGCTATACCGTCGTTCTCGGACGGATGGACCGCATGGCCCCGCCGCCCGTCTCCGCCTGACCCACCACAGGAGGTCCCCATGGTCGTCTGTTCGGTCGCTCAGATCGCGCCCGGCGAGGACAAGTCCGTCAACCTGACGTCGATCCGAGGCATGGTCGCCGCGGCGCACGAGCAGGGCAGCGATCTCGTGGTGTTCCCCGAATACTCGATGTTCACGGTCCCGGTGATGGACGAGCGCTTCGTCGCGTCGGCCGAACGCCTCGATGGCCCGTTCGTCACGGAACTCACCAAACTTGCCGCACAGCACGGAATCGCCATCGTGTGTGGCCTCAACGAGGCCACCGACGACGAAGACCGCATCCACAACACGCTGCTGGCGATCGACGCCACCGGTGCCGTCGTCGCGACCTACCGCAAGCTGCACCTCTACGACGCCTTCGGCTACACCGAGTCCGCCGTGGTTCGTCCCGGGGACATCGAGCCGCCGCAGACCTTCACCGTCGGCGACCTACGCTTCGGCATGCAGACGTGCTACGACCTGCGTTTCCCGGAGGTCACGCGGCGGCTTATCGACGCCGAGGCAGACGTGGTGCTGGTGCCCGCGGAGTGGGTGCCCGGACCGTTGAAGGAGGACCACTGGACGACGCTGCTGCGGGCCCGCGCGATCGAGAACACGGTCTACCTCGCCGCCGCCGACCAGTGCGGCAAGGCAGGCGCAGGCAACAGCATGATCGTCGACCCGATGGGCGTCGTCCTCGCATCCGTCGGCGAAGAAGAAGGGCTTGGCACCGCGACCCTCGACCCCGAGCGCATTGCTCGGGTGCGAGCGAAGAACCCCGCAATTAGCTTGCGGCGCTTCACGGTTACGGCCAAGCCTCAGAACAACGCCAGCTGATTCGGATCGCCTGGGACGGCGGACCCCCAGCGGACGCCACCATGCGCAGCATCGAGATCGGCCCCGCACTCCGCATGGGCCGACCCACCAAAGGCACCCCCGCGGCCGGCAAAACCCCCACCGTGCCCGTTCGGCTACCCGAACCCATTCGCATCGAGATCGCCCTCCGCGTCCAGGCTGGCCAGGCCGCCACGACGTCGGAGCTGATCCGGAAGGCCGTCGTCGAATACCTCGAACGGCACCCCGCATGAGGATGCAGTCGCACTAGTCCCGCGATACCTCGTCGGCACCAGGGCCGCCATGCTTGCATTTGTCGCTCGTAGCCGGGCACTTCGGTCTATGCCCCGGGGTCCACCCGACGCCGCCGGGCCAAGGCTCAGAACAATGCCAACTGATTCGGATCGCCGGCCCGCCCGCGATGCCCCGGCCGCTGCCGCACCCGCAGCGGCCACCAGAACCACCGGCCCAACAACGCCGCGATCGACGGCGTCATGAACGACCGCACGATCAACGTGTCGAACAGCAGACCCAGCGCGATCGTCGTGCCGATCTGCCCGAGCACGATGAGGTCGCTGAACACGAATGACGCCATCGTGAAGGCGAATACGAGCCCGGCGGCCGTCACCACCGAACCGCTGCCCGCCATGGATCGGATGATGCCGGTGTTCAGTCCGGCCCCGAGTTCCTCCTTGAACCGGGACACCAGCAGCAGGTTGTAGTCCGACCCGACGGCTAGCAGCAGGATCAGCGCCAGCGGCATCACCACCCAGTACAACTGGATGCCCAAGATGTACTGCCACACCAGCACCGACAACCCGAGCGATGCGCCCAGCGACAACGCCACGGTGCCCACGATGACGATCGCCGCGACGATGCTGCGGGTAATGAACATCATGATCAGCAGGATGAGCGCCATCGAGGCGATGGCCACCATGATCACGTCGTAGTGCGCCATCCCCGAGATGTCCTTGTAAGTCGACGCCGTCCCGCCGATGTAGATCCTCGACCCCGCCAGGGGCGTGCCCTTCATCGCCTCTCGTGCCGCGTGCCGCATCTCCTCGATGTGCGCAATGCCTTGTGGCGTCGCGGGATCCACGTCGTGCGTGATGATCATCCGCGCGGCCTTGCCGTCCGGCGACAGGAACAACTTCAGGCCGCGGACGAACTCGGGGTTGGTGAACACCTCCGGCGGCAGGTAGAACGAGTCGTCGGTCTTCGACGCGTCGTACGCCTGGCCCAGCGCAGTGGAGTTCTGCAGTGCCGCCGCGCTCTGGTCGTAGATTCCACCCGTCGTGGCGTAGTTCGTCATCGTCAGCTCGCGGTTGGCCTGCTGGATGGCCTGCTGCGGCGGGATCAGGGCCAGCAGCTGCGGCTGGATCTGATCCAGCTTGTTGATGCTCGACGACACGTTGGCCAACTGATCGGCCAGCGAATCGACGCCGTCCAGTGCGTCGAACAACGAGCGGAACGCCGCGCACACCGGGATGTCGAAACAGTGTGGCTCCCAATAGAAGTAGTTGCGCATCGGCCGGAAGAAGTCGTCGAAGTTGGCGATCTTGTCGCGCAAGTCGTTGGCCGTGGCCACGGTGTCCTGGAACGCCACGGTCTGGTCGTGGGTGGCCTGGTTGGCCTGCGACTGCAGGCCGTACTGCTGTTGCAGCACGCTGAGCGTCTTGTCGATCTCGCCGACTTGCTTGAGCATGTCGGCGGCGCGGGCCTGCTGGTACGGCAGGTTCTGAATCTGCGCGGCGCTGTTCGCGCTGATCTGGAACGGGATCGACGTGTGGTCCAGCGGCGTGCCCAGCGGCCGCGTGATCGACTGCACCTGCGCGATGCCGTCGGTGTGGAAGACCGCCTTGGCCACCCGTTCCAACAGGATCATGTCCGTGGGGTTGCGCAGATCGTGGTCGGTGTCGATCATCAGCAGCTCCGGATTGAGCCGCGCCTTGGAGAAGTGCCGCTCCGCGGCCGCGTAGCCGATGTTGGACGGGGCGTCGCTGGGCAGGTACCGACCGACGTCGTAACTGGTCTTGTAGCCGGGGAGTGCCAGCAGGCCGATGAGCGCAATCCCGATGGTGGTCAACAGGATTGGCCCGGGCCAGCGCACGATCGCCGTGCCGATCCGTCGCCATCCGCGCTTGGGCGTGTGGCGCTTGGGCTCCAGCAGACCGAACCGGCCGCCGATGACGATCACCGCGGGCGCCAGCGTGAGCGACGCGACCAGCGACACCAGGACGCCGATTGCCGCGGGCACGCCCAGGCTCTGGAAGTACGGCATCCGGGTGAAGCTCAGGCAGTACACGGCGCCGGCGATGGTCAGCCCCGACCCGAGGATCACGTGCGTCGTGCCGTGATACATGTCGTAGTAGGCCGACTTCAGGTCGAAGCCGTTGTTGCGCGCCTCGTGATAGCGGCCGAGCAGGAAGATCACGTAGTCCGTGCCCGCGGCGATGACCAACAGCGTCAGGATGTTGGTCGAATACGTTGACAGGCCGATGAATCCGGAGTTGGCGAGGAAGGCGACGACGCCGCGGGCCGCCGACATCTCGACGAGCACCGTGACCAACGCCAGGAGCATCGTCACGAACGAGCGGTAGACGATGAGCAACATGATGGCGATGACGCCGACGGTCAACAGCGTGACCTTGGTGGTGCCCTCGTTGCCCACCTCGAACTGGTCGGCGATCTGCGGAGCCGAGCCCGCCACGTAGGCGTGCACCCCTGGCGGTGCCGGTGTCTTGCGGACGATGTCGCGCAGCGCGTCCACGGATTCCAGTGACAGCGCCTCACCCTGGTTGCCGGCCAGGAACACCTGAACGTAGGCGGCCTTGCCGTCGGAGCTCTGCGAACCCGCGGCGGTCAGCGGATCGCCCCAGAAGTCCTGCACGTGCTGAACGTGCTTGGCGTCGTCCTCGATCCGGTTGACCAGGTCGTCGTAATAGCGGTGCGCCTCGGCGCCTAGCGGCTGATCGCCCTCCAGCACGACCATGGCCGCACTGTCGGAGTCGAACTCATGGAACTTCTCACCGATGCGCTTGAACGCCTGCAACGACGGCGAATCCGGCGAGCTGAGCGCCACGTTGTGCGCTTCGCCGACGACCTCGAGTTGCGGCACCAGGACGTTCGTCAGGGCGGCGACGAGCACCCAGAACAGCACGATCGGAACCGAGAACAGCCGGATCATGTGTGCGATGGTGCTTTTCGGAGCTTCCGGTGGTGCTTCGTGGCGTGCGGTCATCCGGACTTGTCCAGGCAGTAGGTGTAGGCGTTCACGGTGTTGACCGATCTCTCGTCCTTGACGACGTCGTCGATTTTGATCCGGCAGCCGATCGAGTTGCTGTCGCCCTGCGCTTGCACGTTGACGAACACGGCCGGCTGCGTGGTGGTGGTGTCGTACGACCAGGGCAGGGTCGCGCCCGCGACGTGTTGCGGTTGGGCGTTGATGTCCAGGTAGGTGATGGTGGCAACGGTGCCCGGTGGGCCGAAGACCTCCAGGACCACGTGCTTGGGGTTGAACGGCTCGGTCTGGTCGGCGAGTTCACCGCTGGTGACCGTGACGTCGTGCGAGCCGAAGATGCCGTGCAGGCGGTACACCGCGAACGCCGCCACTGCGACGACGACCACTGCGACCAGCACCATCCATTGCCGGCTCAGCAGGCGGCCGAGCGAAAGCCGCTGCATCCGTGACCCTTTCGACTGTGGACGGGCACCGTCCTCGGACGGCCGCCCTGGATGTCAACCAGGTTGACAGTACGGTACTGGATCGGACCGCACAACACGTACGTCAGGTGTTGTGCCGGGTGAGGCCGGGGAGGATCACGTTGTCGACGAGGTCCTGCACGGTCCGCGGCGACGGGGGCCGGCCGCTCAGGACCGTCCGGTAGATCAGGTAGCCGGGCAACACGTCCCACAGGTCCTCGGTGATGGCCGAGGCCGCGATCTCGCCGCGGGCGACGGCCTGGGCGAGGATGTCCTTCATCATGGCCTTGCGTTGGTCGAGGAATTGCTTCTGCATCATGGCGTTGAGCTCGGCACTGCGTGACGTCTCCACCAGCACCGCTCGGATGGTGGCCGCGTGGGCGCTCACGTGGGTGCGGATCGTTTCGGCCACGTGCAGCAGGTCGCCGCGCAGCGAGCCCGTCTCGGGCATGACCGAGACCGGCCGAGTGCCCTCGATGAACGCGGCCAACACCAGCTCGGCCTTCGTCGGCCACCGCCGGTAGATCGTGGCCTTGCTCGCCCGCGCGCTCGCAGCCACGGCGTCCACGGTCAGGCGGTCATATCCGTGTTCCTGCAGCAGCCGAAGCGTCACCGCGAGCAGCTCGGCCTCCCGCACCGACCACGGACAGCCCCCGCTCGTGGATCTTCGGATCACGGGGGCCTCCAGCGGACCAGCGGACTTCATGGGATTGAGTATCGGGCATTTTCGCGCAGGGGCGTGTTAATGGATGTGATCGCCATGCTAGCAAGTTGCTAGCATGATGCAAGCTGTTCGCATACAATCGCGGCGTGAGAACTCTGCACTTGCGCAACGTGCCCGACGACGTGATGAACCGGCTCGAACGGCTGGCGCGCGCAGCGAGCACATCGGTTACGGCCGTGGCCATCCGGGAACTCGACGCTGCGACGCGCAGGGTGGACAACGCGGCGTTGATCGCCACCCTGCCCGACTTGAACATCGCGGCCGACGCGATCGCCGAGCACGTCGATGCCGATCGCAGGTGATCGTCCTCGATGCCTCGGCGGCGGTGTCGGCGCTGTTGAACGATGGTGAGGCTCGCCGCCTGATTGCCGTCGAGACCATTCACGTGCCACACCTCGTGGATACCGAAGTGGTGAGCGCCATGCGACGGCAGGTCCTCGCCGGACTCTTGACGACTGAAGACGCGCACCACGCCATCGGTATCTGGAGACAGTTGGGGCTGATCCGCTACGCCGCACCGCCACTGCTGGAACGCGTCTGGGAACTACGAGACACCGTGACCCCTTATGACGCAATGTATGTCGCACTGGCCGAGAATCTCGGCTGCGCGCTGACGACAGCCGATGCGCGGTTGGCCAGGGCAAGCGGTCCGCGCTGCGCCATCACCGTCGTGCCTCGATGAACGGCGGGTGGGCCGACGCGATCGGCGACCTCACCGTCAAGCCGTAACCGTCAGGACCGCGCTGCCGTACCAATGACACAGCAGCAGTGCGACTTCGACGTCCAGTCGGGTATCGCTGATCGGTTGTCCGCGACGTTCGATCGCGCGTTGTACGCGATACTTGACGGAGTTGGAGTGCATGTGGAGTTCCTCGGCGGCGGCTTTGAAGCTCGAGCCGGTGCGCAGGAAGACTCGCAGTGTTTCGCGGAGGCGCTCGTCGTTCTCCGTGCACGAGGCAAGCGGGCCGAGGACCTCGGCGACTCGAACGCGCGCGGCGGTTAGATTGCCGCCCAGCAGTGCCGCGATCGACAGGCCGGGATCGCAGGCAGCGGTCACCCGGTGCGCGTTCGAGCCCGACGCGATCGCCACCGCATGCGCTTCTTGCGCCTGCTCGTACGAGCGTCGGAAGCCCTCAACGCCTGGCAACGGATTCCCGACCGCGATCCATGGGGCGTCAGGTCGTGCCTCGGCGACCATGCGGATGCGGGCGACCGCGCCCGGCGCAGCGTCTGCCGGCACGGGGATCCAGGCCCATCCGGTCACGCGGTCCACCGAGATGTGCAACGGGCTCTCGCGGGCGCCGACGGATTCGGCGAGTTGGTCGACGAAGCGCTCCGTCGACGCGAGGTCGCCGCCGCCGTCGTCCTCATCGCGCCAGGCCACCACGGCCAGATGCGTCCGCCGCAGCGGATAGCGGATCGCCGTCGTCACCGCATCGACGTCGACGTCGGCCCCGTCGAGCAGCTCCCGGACCCGGAGCGCGCGCAGGCCGCTCTGGTTCTCCATCCAGCGGTCCCGCTCACCCTGATAGGTGCTGACGACCTGCTGGGTGATCCAGTCGATGTAACCGAACGTGACTTCCGAGATCTGACTGAACACGGCGAAGCTCAGCGGCGGCTCCAGATCCGACGCACGTATCTCGTCCAGCACCGCGTCGAGCACCGCCTTGTGCCCTAGCCGGTAGGCGCGCACCAACGCATTGACCGTCGTCCCGCGCTGCGCTAACCGCCGTGCGTGTTCGACTGCGGCAGTGGGCAATTCGACTTTCTCGATCGGAATGGCATGCCGGATCGCGGAGAACACGGTCGCGACGTTTCCGTCGATGCTGTCACGCAGCAGCTGCAGTAGCTGTGCGTCGCCGCGCAACTCGGCGATTTCGGCGACCACGACCTCGAGGATCGAGCCGGTCAGCTCGGCCATCCGCTGGTTCAACCGACCGACGATCGCCGCAGCGGACTGCGCGATTACCGCGGCGTCGTCGCGGCCCGTCCCTGCCATGACCAGACGGTATCGCCGCAACCCGGACTGCAACCCGGTTTGGCTCCGGAAGCCAAGAACTCACCCAGACTTGGTCGCCCGACGACGTAGCTGCGGGGGCGTCTACTCGGCGATTCTTAGAGCCAACGCAGCGCTGAGATTCCAAGACCCGAACGCGCCGACGTCATCAATTTCCCCCAGTGCCGCCTCGCGGAGAAGGTGAGTCAACCATGAGCAGCTACTTGAGCGCCGCCGCAATCATGTTGCTAGTGCTGTCCCCGCTCTTCGTGCCGGTGGGCGTCACGTTGGCGCCACACGTCGTCACCCGCGTCGGACGCATCCGACGGGTCTTCGGCCTGTACCGACGCGTCCCTCGAAACGCTTGATGAACCGCTACCCAAACCGACCAAGAAAGCTCACGCCGTGACCCTCGAATTCAACACTCTGCAGCGGACGACGCTGACCGCGATCGTCGACACCTTCGTCGCAGCCGTTCCATGCGAAGACGACCCCGATGGGTTCTACGCCGCCAAGGGCAGCGACGTCGGCGCGGACATCGCAACCGAGCAATACCTCGTCGCGAATCTGCCCGAGGATCGACTCGCGGGCCTGCTTCAGCTGATCGACGCCGCCACCCTGGCTGGGTTCGCAGATCAGCCTCAGGCCGGCCGCGAGGCGATCGTCGCGTTTCTCGCAGGCATCTCGCCCGAGGCGGCCGGCGCGATCGCCGCGCTGAAGCAGCTTTCGGTGCTGTTCGCCTACAGTCTGCCGGGCCCGGATGGCCACAATCCGTTGTGGCCCGCCATGGGGTATCCGGGCCCGGTCCAAAACCCGCCGGACTCCCGCAGGACGTTGGAGGTCCTCACCGTCTCCGGTGAGACGACGCTCGAGGCGGACGTCGTGGTCGTCGGCTCCGGCAGTGGAGGCGGAGTGGCCGCCGCGGTGCTCGCCGAAGCGGGCAAGCGAGTGATCGTCCTCGAAGGCGGTGGTTACCACACCGAATCCGACTTCGTGCAGTCGGAAGTCGTTGCGTACCAGAACCTCTTTCTGCGCGGCGGGTTCTTCCCCTCAGCCGATGGCATGGTCAGCATCGCGGCGGGCAGCACCGTCGGCGGCGGCAGCACGGTCAACTGGTCGAACTCGTTGCGCACGCCGGACACCGTCCGCGCTTGCTGGGCCGCCGCAGGGCTCGAGGACGTCGACACCCCGGCGTTCGACGAACACCTCCAAGCCGTGTTCGACCGAATCAAGTGCAACGACAAGGTCGCCACCCAGAACGGCCCCCACGAGCGGTTGCGCGACGGCGCCGCCAAGCTCGACTACTCCTATCGCATCGCCACCCTCAACATCGATCCCGACAAGTACGACCCCAACCTGATCGGGTACAGCGGGATGGGCGATCAGACCGGTGCGAAGCAGGGCACGATGCGCACCTATCTGCAGGACGCATCCGACGCCGGAGCGAAGCTGCTGCCCAACGTCTGGGTCGACAAGATCCTCGTCGAAAACGGCGCGGCGGTCGGGGTCGAGGCCACCTACACCGACCCCCAGACGCAAGCGACCTCACGCGTCGTGATCAACGCGCCGTCGGTCGTGGCGGCCGCGGGCAGCCTGGAGACCCCGGGGCTGCTGCTGCGGTCGGGTATCGGTGGGCCCGCCGTCGGCGCCGAACTGCGACTGCACCCCGCGAGCCTCGTCAGCGGGATCTACGACGAACCCCAGGACCCGTGGTACGGGCCCGCGATGGCCGGAATCATGAACGAGTTCGCCGAATGCAACGACGGCTACGGGTACCTCATCGAATGCGTCCAGCACCTGCCCGGCCTGTTCACCACCGTCGTGCCCTGGCTCGACGGCGCCCAACATAAGGAACTCACCCGCCAGTATCGGCACCGGGCGGACTGGGTGTTCATCGTCAAGGACCGCGGCGCCGGCAGCGTCACGATCGACGAGAACGGTCAATCCACCTTCTGGTATCCCTTCGACGACGACCTCGATCGTTGCCATTTCCGTGAGGCCGCGGAGACGTGTATTCGCATGCACGAGGCCGCGGGTGCACAACGGATATTTCTCGCGGGCCAGCCGTTTGCGCCCTGGACGCGCGGCGACGATCTCGAGGCGTTCATCGCGGCAGTGCACCAGATTCCGATCGGCCCTGGCGGTACGCCGGTGTTCAGTGCGCACCAGATGTGCAGCGCGAAGCTGGGCAGCGACCCGCAGACGTCGGTCGCCAAACCGACTGGCGAGCTGCATGACGTCACGGGCGTCTGGATCGCCGACGCCAGCGGAATGCCCAGCTGCTCGGGGGTCAACCCGATGGTGACGACGATGGCGCTCGCACGCCGCACGGCGACGAACATGGTCGGCTGAAGAGCTACAACCTCATGGCCACCACGACGAGTGCGATGACACCCAGAACCGCGATCAGGCCGGCCATGATTCCCGATATCGAGTACGGCATGGCGCCAACCTCCGCCTTCAGCGACTTCAACTGCTGGCGATGCTGAACCCAGGCCAGTGCCAGGCCCGTCAGACCGATGAGGATCATCGTCATCCCGACGATCCAGGGACTGACGACCGTGTGGCGATGCTCCTGCGTCGCCAGGTACTGGAAGAACTTGAAGATGGTGAAACCGAAGGCAATCAGCGACGTGCTGGTGCGGATCCACGCCATGAGCGTTCGCTCGTTGGCCAGACGCGTGCGCTCGATGGCGAGTCGAGTGGATGTGTCTAGCGGTTGATCTACCATCGTCGCCTCTCCGTCCGTCAACCTACCGCGGCCATGAACTCCGCCGCCCGCGCCACCCCCGCCGATGCCGACGCAATCCCCAGCCGGCCGGCGGGGGTGCTCTCCGACGTGGCGTCACCCACGACGCCGTTCGGCGCGACGACGACGCCCTCGACGCTCGCGGCCATCGACGCCCCGACGTCGGTCACGTACAGAAGCGTCTGCGCGAGGCCCGTCCGCCCGACGTAGTCCGCATTCGCCGAGTACTTGCATTCGATGATGAACGCCGCCTCGCCGGGCAGGATCAGCATGAGATCCGGTGCCAGCGGCCGGGTCTGGGCCCGCAAGCCCGTCGTCAAGGAGCGGTACATGGACGACGCGCCGTAGCGCTGCCAGGCGCCGCCCGCCTCCATCCACAGATGCCAGACCTGCCCCGCGTGCGTGACGTGGAACTGCTCGCGGCCGGTGACGAAGCTCAACGGCGACGTGCTGACGACCGATGCGCCGGCCGCCCGCAGTGCCAGCAGCAGCTCACCGAGCACGCCCAGCTGGAACAACGTCGGCCGCAGCTCCGGAACCGGCAACAACAACTCCGCAGCCAGCTCCGGCGCGCTCGCGGCCCGCAGCCGACGGGCCACGTCGACCAGCCGACGCCACACCGCACCCTCCCGTTCGACGGCGGCGAGCTCGGACGGCCGCGGCGCGCCAGCCCCCGGCTCGACCAACCCGATGTCGAACACACGGGCTAGCGAATCCAACTGCAACGAAACATCGTTGGAGGCGGCAACATCGATCGTCGACGCCCGCCGCGCCAACCGCAGCACCTCGCCGCCCACCCACGCCAGCACCGAGGACAGCAGCTCGTGTGCGACGCGGTCGCGGTGCCGGACCACGAACGCCGACGGCGGCCAGCCGTATCGCCGTCGCGTGTCCACCCACGACGTCGCACCGGACGGCGTGTCGGCCACCGCCTGGCGCCGCCGCGACTGCGCGGGCAGCAGATCACTCCACTGCCGCACCGATTTCGGCAGCCGTTCGAGCAGCGGCACCAGATCGAGGAACAGCATCAGGTCGGCCCGCAGCTGTGTGTCCTCGGGCCGCCAGTCACGCGGAAGCTCGTCGCCGGCAAGCTGATTGAGCACCTTGACCAGCTGGCCCCGGCCGACCCAGGCCCGCAGGACGTGGTCCAACCCGGCCTCGGGGACCGGCAGCATGACGTCGGGCTCGCTCCCGACCGTCAGGACAATACGCGGCTCATCTCGACGATCCACTCCCACTCGGACTGCCCGAGGGCGTGGTGTTCCTCGACGATCGCGCGGCCCAGCGACGGCAGCTCGTCCTCCATCTCGCGCAGCCACGTACCGACGTTGACCAGGTACGCCTCGGCGAGCAGTTCCCGGTCGACCTGGCTGACGCCGGTGAGCGGTTCGGCATCGGTGCCGACGCCCGCGGCGATGTAGTCGGCCATCCGCAGGAACAGGGCCGGGCCGAGCGTCGTCATCGAATTCATCAGGTGCGCCGAGTAAATCGCCACGATCGCGTCGAGCAGCGGCTCCGGCAGCCCACTGTCCTGGCCCAGCAGCGCGGTGCGGAACTTGTCGGCGTCCGCCGCAGGAATCGGCACGCGCAGGAACCGGCGGCCCAGCGCGTGGCCGAACCGGAACACCCGCTGCGCGTCGAGCGCGTTGTACGTGCCGAGCAACCGCCACTCGGTGCCGGCCAGATAGCGGACCGGTCCGGCGCCGGTCATGGGGTTCGTCAACAGCGACGCGTGCTCCACCGAACACGTCGCGGTACCCGACCAGCCGAGCTCGACCTGCGGCGACCCGATCGACGGCGACACCGCGCCCAGCGTCACGTCCTGCCCGCTGAGCCACGTCAGCAGACCGCCGAAGATGCGGTCCATGTCGGCCCGGTTGACCTCGTCGATGATCAACCACCGGCCGGCCGCGACCGCGCTGAGCACGCGGCCCGGCCGGAATCGCAGCTCGCCGCCGTCGATGGTCTGTCCGCCCACCAGGTCGGTCGCCGACCAATTCTCCTCGGCGGCAGACCATTCCACGCCGGTCGGGCCGGCCTGGAAGCCGAAGCTCTTCGGGTCGGCGACGATGCGGTCGACCACTTGACGCAGCAGCGTGGTCTTGCCGCTGCCGGGCGGGCCGACCAGGATGACCGCGGGCGCGGACAGGATGGCCAGCCGCACCATCCGCTCGATCCGCGGGTCGATCTCGATGGGCACGCTGATGACCGAGGGGACCTGCCCGCCAACGGAATTGCCGCCGCCGACGTTGCCCGCCACCAAGCCCAGCACGGGATGGTGTTCGGGTGTCAGCTCGGGGAAGATCGACTGCAGCTTCCCGATGGTCGGGTCACTCATCGAAGATCACCAACCGGACCGGTGTGTCCTCGCGCAGGAACAGCGCGGCCTTCAACGACGGCAGCCGCCCGCGCTTGCGCATCGCGTTGAGCATGTGTTCGGGCGTCACGTCACCCAGCACGCTGATCACCGCGTACACCGGATTCGACTTCGCCATCTCGTCGCAGCGGTTGCCGATCTGCTTCTGCTCGGTCACCAGCTTGCCGATGACCGGGCCGCCCTTCTGGCCGTCGCCCACACCCAGTTCGTCGGCGAACCACCGGTACAGCGGATCCCACTTCGACGCGTCGTTGCGGCTGGCGGCGAGGCCGTGCCGAACGGCGTCGATGATGCCGTCGCGCAGGCGGTGCGGATCGTCGAGGTCACCGAACAATCCGGTCATGCACCAACGCTTTCCGCATAGGTCTGCAGCTCGTCGATGAACCCCGCCGGGAACCGCAGCGACCCCTTGCGCGTCCGGCCGAGGAAGCCGAGCGCCGCCCGCGCCGACAGCGGCGCCCCCGGGTACTTCAGGAAATCCGCCAGCGGCACCCGCGGCTGCCACACCGGCCACGGCCCGACGTCCGCGGCGTGCACGATGCCGTCCAGGTCCGCCCATGCCGCCCGGCGCGGCCACTTGGCACCCGTCCACGGCTGGTCGTCCGACGGGTCGTACCGGCCGGGGGCGGCCAGCTGCTCGCCGATCCACGTCGCGACCGGAACGCTCACCGAGTTGCCGACCATCCGCCAGCGTTCGCCGCGCTTGGCGACCTCCTCGGCCGGCGCCGTCCAATCGGCGGGAAAACCCTGCAGCCGCTCCGTATCTCGCAGATCTGGCGTCACGTACGTGCCCGACGGCAGGCGGATGGCCGGGGGAGAGGCGACGCCGACCGACGAGCCGCACTTGATCGGCGGCACCCCGTCGACGGCCCAGCCGAACGAGCGCATGCCCTCGGTCCAATAGAACCCGCATGCCACATCCGGATAGCCGGCGGCGGGCTCGGGCCGCACGACGTCGTCGGCCAGCAACACATCGCGCGGGTCTCCGACCCGGCTGGCGACCAGGTACCACCGGTTGCGCCGTTGCGGCAGACCGAACGCGTTGCTGTCCACCACGCGATACGCCCACCGATACCCGAGCTCCGTCAGCGCGGTGGTGATGAGCTTGAGCGCCGCGCCCTGGCCCAGCGACATCAGGAACGGCACGTTCTCCAGCACCAGCCATGGCACGTCGGCGCCGTCGAGCAGCCGCAGCACCTCGCCGATGAGACTGCTTCTGGCACCGTCGATTCCGACTTTGCGGCCCACACTGCTCAGGTCCTGGCACGGGAAGCCGGCCACGACGACGTCGGTGCGGGCGGGCAGTGACACCAGGTCGCGGACGTCGGCCTCGATCTTGACGTCGGGGAAGCGGCGGCGCAGCACGTGCATGGCGGGCGCGGAGTTCTCGACGAGCAGTTGGGTCTGATGCCCGCTGGCGGCCATGCCGAGTTCGAGGCCGCCGATGCCGGCGAACAACCCCGCCACGCGCATCGACGCGCGCTTCATCGCAGCCACTCCAGCGCGACGGCATAGCTCAGCCGCGACGGCACCGCGTTGCCGATCATCCGGGCCATCGCCGTGCGGTGGCGCACCGCGTCGAACGAGAACCAGTCGGGGATGTACTGCAGTCGCGCCGCCTCGTGCGCGGTGATGGTGCGGCGCAGGCTCGGATGCACGTAGCGGCCCATGCACATGCTGTAGAAGCCGGTGGTCACGGTCTGCGACGGGCGGTCCCACGCCAGCCGGCCGTAGATCGCCTTGTAGCTGTGGCCGCCGTTGGCGTGGCACTCCGGGCGCTCGCTGTCTGGCAGGTCGAACGCGCCGGTCTCGAAGAGGTAGTCGATGCGCTTGCGGGTGGCGGGAGCCGACCGGGCGACCGCGTCGACCAGGCCCTGGTCGCGGCAGGACTCGGGCAGTGCCTCCAGATCCTGGAACGCCCACGCCACGTCACGCGGCTCACGGCGGTGCCGCTCGGCGACGTCGGCCGGGGTGGTGGTGTGCGTGAGGCTCGCCATCAGGGCCAGCCGGCGGCGGCGCTGCGGCACCCCGATCTCGCTGAGGTCCATCACCCCGATCGACACGTGGTAGCCGAGCCGGCCGAGCGCTTCCGCGGTGCGTTGTACGACCGAGCGCCGGTCGTTGAGCGCGCCGGGCACGTTCTCGATCAGGATATGTTGCGGTTCAAGCACTTCCGCGGCACGGACCATGGTGCGGTAGAGCTCGTTCTTGTCGTCGGCGTGGCGGGTGCGGTTGTTGAAGTCGCTGTGCCCCTGGCACGGGGGCCCGCCCACCAGCACGTCGATCTCGGCGTGGTGCTTGGACAGCATCCGTTCGGCCGACGTGAGCCGACCGCCGACCTTGCCCGGCAATACCTCGGTGACGTCCTGGCACACCGTGGCGGCGGTGGGGAAGTTGGCGGCGTAGGTGTCGGCGGCGACCTGATCGACGTCGACGGCCAACACCGGCTCGAACGACCGGTTCAGCGCTCGGGCGGCCTCGGCCAGGCCGATCGACAGGCCGCCGCATCCCGAGAACAGGTCGACCACGCGCAGCGACGACCGCGAGGCGCCACAGGGCGGGGCGACGGTGCTCTGCAGCCAGGCGCGTTCGGCTTCGTCGGCGGACGTGGGCCGCGCGTCGCCGCCGGGGTAGCCGGCCAGCACGCTGGTGGTCTTGCGGCCGTCGCGCCGGGTCAGGACGCGCTCGTAGGTGCCCTTGCGGGTGCGGAACCGCTCGAATCCGGCGTCGATGCTGGGCCGTCGCTCGACGGCGCTCTGGGATGGCTCGCTCATCAACACCACGCGACCTGCGAAGAGTCGTCTGCTCGGCGGCCGTGGCGGATCACATGGGCAATCGTATTCAGCGGTTCCGACAAGTGCGGGCACCTGCGGCGGCGCGCCGCAATGACCCTGCTCGTCGAAGGTGGACCCGCGGTCGAGATCGGGCACGAAACTTGGCACACGGGCGCACGCTCGACCGGGGGCGCAGGCCGCTCAGGCTGTGGTGGGTTTGCGGGCGACGAGACGTTCGACCAGACCGAGTTTGAACCGCTGGACCCGTTCGACGTCCAAGCCGGCGGTCCGGACTTGGTTCAGTGGGCGGCGAAGGAAATGTTCGCCGCCGAGCGGCACGGTGAACACCTCGAGGAACCGCTGCACTGCCCGGGCAACAGCTGAGCTGCTTTGGATGTGGTCGACCAGAATGAGTCGGCCGCCCGGGCGCAGTACCCGGGTCATCTCGGCGATGGCTTTGGCGTGATCGGGGATGGCGCAGAGTCCGAAGGTGCAGACGACGGTGTCGAACGAGGCGTCGTCGAATGGCAGCTGGTGGGCGTCGGCCTGCTGCAGGGTGGGCGTGCGGCCGAGGTCTGCGGCGCGGTGGCGGGCGATGTCGAGCATCCCGTCGCTCAGGTCGATCCCGGTCAGCGTGATGTCGTCGGGGTAGAAGTCGAGGTTCAGGCCTGTCCCGACGGCGACCTCCAACACCTCGCCGCTGGCTTGCCGGCACACCCAGTGGCGGGAGTCGCCAAACAGGTGCCGATCGAAGAAACCCATTTCTCGGTCGTAGGAGTGGGATTTCTTGTCCCAGTAGCGATTCCAGCGGGCGCTGCGGTCCTTGGTGGCAGACAAGCGGTGTTACCTCCTGATGGCCGTATCTCTGGACTTAGCCTATAGATACACCATTTTCTGGATACAGAATCGTGTGTACTATGGCGGATCATGGAGACCTTGATCCATAGTGACGCGCTGGCCCGGTTCGGGTATGCGCTCTCGGACAAGACCCGCACGCTCATTCTGTTGAGCCTGCGCACGGCGCCCCGATACCCGTCGGAGCTCGCCGAGGAGATCGGCGTCTCGCGCCAGATCGTGTCCAATCATCTTGCGTGCCTGCGCGGCTGTGGCCTGGTTGTGGCGGTGCCAGAGGGTCGGCGCGCCCGCTACGAGCTGGCCGACCCGCGCATCGGCCATGCGCTTGATGACCTGATCGGTCTCGTCCTGGCCGTCGACCCGGCGTGCTGCCCTGACGCGCAACGGGAGGGCTGCTGCTGATGGCCTTCGAACTCGGCCTGCGCCAACCCCCGACGGCGCGACGTCGGCGGGTGCTCTCGCAGCGGATCCGCTGGTTCGTGGCCGCCACCATCTCCTACAACGTGGTGGAGGCCGTCATCGCCCTCACCGAAGGCACCCGAGTGTCCTCGACCGCGTTGATCGGCTTCGGCCTGGACTCGGTGATCGAGGTGTCGTCGGCGGCGGCGGTGGCCTGGCAGTTCGCCGGTAAGGATCCGGAGGTCCGCGAAAAGGTCGCGCTGCGCATCATTGCGTTCTCGTTCTTCGGACTGGCGCTCTACGTCGGCGTCGACGCGGTGCGGTCGCTGTTCGGCCTCGGCGAAGCGCAACACTCCAGCATCGGCATCGGCTTGGCCGCTGCCAGCCTGGTGATCATGCCGGTGCTGTCGTGGGCCCAACGTCGCGCCGGGCGCGAACTGGGTTCACTCTCTGCGGTTGCCGACTCCAAACAGACCCTGCTCTGTACCTATCTGTCGGCCATCCTGCTGGTCGGCTTGCTGCTCAACAGCCTGTTCGGCTGGTCGTGGGCAGATCCGATCGCCGCGTTGGGCATCGCGGTGATCGCGGTTCGGGAGGGCATCAACGCCTGGAAGGGCGATGCCTGTTGCCCCGCGCCGGTCAGCACGAAAACCGCTGCGGACGAAGACAACTGCGACTGCTGCGACGACTAACCGGACGAAAGGGCAGACTCATCATGGCCCGGATCAGCGATCAGGCCCTTCTTGTCGAACGTGAGCCCGTGGTCGAGATCGGGCCCGAACTTCGCATACTCGTGCACGCTCGGCGGAACGATCGCGATGCTGGGCCGTCCTGCTGGCTCCAATCCCCAGCCGTCAGCTTGCAAGCCAACCAATGCGATGTATGCGCATCGCCTCGAGGAGGTCTTCATCGTCGGGCGATATGGCCGTTGGCCATTCGCGTGACGTGACCTCGGGCGGCGAGTCGGTGGCACCTCGCTCGTAGATCGCCCACAGAATGAAGTCGTCGCCATGTCGCGACAGGTATTGGACGCCATTCATCCGCTCGCCCTCGGGGCCCACTATCTCGTAGATCCACGCTGACATCGACTGCGTTAGTTCGCGCGGTTCACCTTCCCGGATTGCCGCGGCGTCGACGTCTGAAAATCCGAGATCGCTTGCCAATGGCAGGGATTGCGCCCGCAGGGTCGGAAGCGTCTCGGTCCGGAGGCAATCACCCAACTGCGGCGTATTGGCGGGCTGCCGCGATGACCCGCGGTCCATCGGCGTCGACATCGCCATCCCGCAGCACGCGGGCCGGCGAGACATCGTCGAGAAATGGGTTCAGTCCCTGAAACCATGCTTGAACAATCTGCGTGTTGTCTTTGAGATTGACGACCCGCGCAGCTCTGTAGGCCACTCGCAACCGCTCGACATCACTGGGATTTGCGATGTTGCGGGATCCCTCCGCCCACTGCCTGACGGCTCGCGTCTCCTTCACCCCGCCGATGTAGGCCACCAGCTTCGCGCCAAGCAGGCTTCGGAGCGCGGTTACCAGCTCAGCAGGGCTCATCCCGACGGCCTCGTTGTAGGCGGCGAGGTCTGGGCGTCCGGTTGCGACTGCCATTTCAGTACACCCAACTCTCTATCCTTCGAACACCATATAGAACCACTATAGGTTCACATTGCGAATCTCACCATGGATCACACACAAGAACGCAGGTCCGAACCCAGCGGCGGACCGCCGCGTCGTCGCTCGCCCGTGGCATGTTCCACTGGATCGGTGAGTAACACCCAGCGAGTCACCACCCCCGCCGTCACGCACGTGCCCGGCACGCCGAACCTGCTGCTCGGCGCGTACGCCGTGGCAGACGTCGGCTACGCGATGGAGGAGTTCTTCGTCTCGGGAACGGCGACGAGCTACGACCCGGCTGGTGCGACGGCGGACTACACGACGCGCATCGTCGTCCTCACTCCGAGCGACCCTACGAGGTTCAACGGCACGGTCCTCGTCGAATGGGTCAACGTCAGCGGCGGCATCGACGCGCCCGCGGTGTGGTTCATGGCGCACCGCGAGATCATCCGCGCCGGTTACGCCTACGTCGCCGTCTCGGCGCAACGCGTCGGCGTCGAGGGTGGCGGCGCCAGCATCACCGGCTTCGACATGTCGTTGAAGACGCAAGACGCGCAACGCTACGGGACGCTCGAGCACCCCGGCGACGCCTACGCCTACGACATCTTCTCCCAGATCGGACAGCTGATCCGCGACCGCCCGGGCGACGTGCTCGGTGAATCGCGCCCGGAAGCCGTTGTGGCGATTGGCGAATCGCAGTCCGCGATGTTCCTGAGCACCTACGTCAACGCCGTCGATCCGCTGGCGAAGACGTACGACGGCTTCCTGGTCCACTCGCGCTTCGGTGAGGCGGCGCCGCTCGACGGCACGTCGATTCTCGACGCCGGCGAGCCCGAGGCCACGCCGTTCACCGACGAACTGCGCGTCCCCGTCATGACGGTCATCACCGAAACCGACCTCGTCGACGGCGTGCGGGTCGGCTATCACCGGGCCCGGCGGCCCGACGCAAACACGTTGCGCACGTGGGAGATTCCCGGCACCGCGCACGCCGACAACTACACGATCAAGGTCGGGTTCATCGACTCCGGCTCGGCGCCGCTGGCCGACCTCGTCGCCGCGTACGAACCCACCAAAACCCTGATGGGCCAGGAGCTCCCGCACTTCATCAACTTCGCCCCGCAGCACCACTACGTGCTGCAGGCGGCGCTCGCCCAACTGAACGACTGGGTGCGCACGGGTACCCCTGCGCCGACGGCCCCGCCGATCGACATGACCGACGGCCAGCTCACCCTCGACGCGCACGGAAACGCGACCGGCGGTGTGCGCACACCGTGGATCGACGTGCCGGCCGCGCGGACGTCGGGCATCGGCGCCACCGAGCCGTTGATGGCGATGCTGTTCGGCTCGGCCGACGTGTTCGACGCCGAGACCCTCGAGCGGCTCTATCCCGGCGGGAGGGCCGAGTACGTCGACCGGTTCACCCAAGCGCTCGACGCGGCGATCGGCGCGGGTTTCCTGCTCGCCGCCGACCGCCAGGAGATTCTGGACCTCGCCGAATCGGCCTATCCCGGCTAGTGATGGCCGAGTTCGACCCCGACCTGCTCGCCACCGGGCTGGACGTCATCTTCTGCGGCATCAATCCGGCATCCAGTGCGGCCGCCGACGGCCACAACTTCTCGCATCGAAGCAACCGGTTCTGGACCGTGCTGCATCTGGCGGGGTTCACCGAGACGCGCCTGCGGCCCGAGGACGAGCGCGACCTGCTGGGGCATGGCTGCGGCATCACCGCGGTCGTCGCTCGGCCGACTCAGCGGGCCGGCGAGGTATCGGCCGCCGAATTCCGAAGCGCACGACCGGCCTTCGAAGCGAAGATCCACCGTTACGCTCCGCGGGTCGTCGCCTTCCTGGGAAAGCGCGCACTCGCAGCGATGCTCGCCCCATCCGACATCGCGTGGGGACGCCAACCGGTGCCATTCGCGGGGACGACGAGTTGGGTGCTTCCCAACCCGAGTGGCCTCAACAAGAACTTCCCACTCGACGCGCTCGTCGTCGCCTATGCCGAACTCCACCAGGCTCTCAGCGGACCCGCCCCAGCCGTGCCACGATGGAACGATGGCTGAGGACGCGAAGGTCTCCGAACGCGAGTTCAACGAACGCAACATCGAGGAGTTCCGCCGCAACGGCGGGAAGGTCGGCGGTCAGTTCGAGGGCTTCCCGCTGCTGTTGCTCACCTCCACGGGCGCCAAGAGCGGCGACGAACGCCTCAATCTGATCGGCTATTTCGACATCGACGACAAGATCTACGTCGTGGGCTCCGCGGCCGGGCGCGACGCGAGTCCCGGCTGGGTGTTCAACTTGCGCGCCAACCCCAACGTGTCGATCGAGGTGGGCTCCGATCCGCCGAAGCGGGTGGTGGCCCACGAACTTCCGCGCGAGGAGCGCGACCGCATCTACGCCGCCATCGTCGAGCGGGCACCGGGATTCGGCGAATACGAGAAGCGCACCGAGCGCGTCATTCCCGTCTTCGAGCTGACGCCCAGCAGCTAGAGGGATTCGTCGCCGCGAGTGTGAAGATAATCCCGAGATTTCTGCCGTTGGGATCTCGCGCACATCTTCACGCTCGGCGCGTCGAAGGCGCCGGCCGCAAGCAAAAGTCGCGCAGAGGCGGGCATTCGCAGTCATGCCCCGGACGCGCTCACGCCCACCACCTAGGCCTTCGCGAGCGTGAACTGCCCCAGCTCGCTGATGCCCCGCTTGAAGAAGTCGCTGCAGCCGGTCAGGTACTTCATGTACCGCTCGTAGACCTCTTCCGACGTCGCGGCGACCGCCTCGTCGTGGTGTGCCTCCAACGACGACGCCCACAGATCCAGCGTGCGGACGTAGTGCTCGTCGAGCAGTTGCGTCTGCTCCACCGTGAAGC
The DNA here is from genome assembly GCF_000620625.1 of Mycobacterium sp. URHB0044. Taxonomy (GTDB): domain Bacteria; phylum Actinomycetota; class Actinomycetes; order Mycobacteriales; family Mycobacteriaceae; genus Mycobacterium. The sequence goes on from NZ_JIAW01000017.1 coordinate 148,817, forward strand.
CGGCATCAGCCGACAGCCCCGTGATGTCGTCGAAGCCCGGCACCGAGCCGCCGGGGAAGATCTCCTTGGCGATGAACCGCATGAACCGCAGGTCGGTCATCGTGATCGGGATGCCCAGCTCTGGCCACTGCTTCAGCGGATGCCCGAGGATCGCCTGGATGACCATGCGGCCGCCACTGGGCAGCAGGCTGTGGCACGCCTTGAAGAACGGCGCATACCGCTCCTGCGGGAACGCCTCGATGGCCTCCAGGCTGATGATCCGGTCGACGGGCTCGTCGAACTGCTCCCACCCACGCAACAACACCCGGCGGGAGCGTTCGGTGTCGAGCCCGTCCAGCAGCTGCTGGCCGTACGCGCACTGATTCCTGCTGAGCGTCAGGCCGATGACGTTGACGTCGTAGCGCTCGACCGCGCGCTTCATCACCGAACCCCAGCCGCAGCCGATGTCGAGCAGGGTCATGCCGGGCTGAAGATCCAGCTTGCCGAGCGCGAGGTCGATCTTGGCCATCTGCGCTTCTTCGAGCGTCATGTCGTCGCGCTCGAAATAGGCACAGCTGTAGGTCCGCGACGGATCCTGGAACGTTCCGAAGAAGTCGTCCGAGAGGTCGTAGTGGGCCTGTACCTCTTCGAAGTGCGGCTGCATCGCTGGCGAAGTAGCCGCCGAAGTTTCTACGTCGTTGACAATTCCCTCAGCCATCCCCGACCTACCTCCGTGCGACTTTCCGGACCGCGAATCGCTATGTCCCTATTCGTTGACTTGCATAACGCAAATTACTACAGCTCGCGAGTCATGGCTTCTCGCAAGTGAACTGGCAAACATCGGTGTAGCCGTTGCGGAAAAGGTCGGCGCAGCCCGTCAGGTACTTCATGAAACGCTCGTAGACCTCGTCGGACGTAATGGCAATGGCTTCGTCCTTGTGGGACTCCAAATTTGCTGCCCAGGTGTCCAAAGTTCTGGCGTAGTGCGGCCGCAACTTCTGCTTGCGTGTCACGGCGAATCCGGCCTTCACGGCGTGCTCTTCGACCTGCGCGGCCAGCGGCAGACGGCCGCCGGGATAGATCTCGTCCATGATGAACTTGATGAACCGCACCGTCGACATCTTCAGCTGCAGTTGGCGTTCGCGGACCTCTTCGTCGCTCGGGATGATGATGGTGTGTAGCAACATCACGCCGTCGTCGGGCATCAAGTTGAAGGTCTTCTTGAAGTAGTCGTCGTACTTGTTGAAGCCGAAGTGCTCGAAGGCGCCGATCGACACCACCCGGTCGACGGGCTCGTCGAACTCCTCCCACGGTTGCAGCCGCACCTCCATGTGGCGCTTGCTCTTCGAGTTCGCGAACCAGTGGTCCTCGATGTGCTGCTTCTGGTTCTGCGACAGCGTCAGGCCGACGACGTTGACGTCGTAGCGCTCGACGGCACGCATGATCGTGGAACCCCAGCCGCAACCGATGTCGAGCAACGTCATCCCCGGCTTCAGGCCCAGCTTGCCCAGCGACAGATCGACCTTCGCCATTTGCGCTTCCTCGAGCGTCATGTCTTCGCGCTCGAAATACGCACAGCTATAGGTCTGCGTCGGGTCCTGCCACAGCTTGAAGAAGTCGTTGCTGATGTCGTAGTGGAATTGGACTTCCTTCTTGTCCGAACCGCGCGTCTGCGCTGCGGATTTGGAAAGCCACTTGGACTGCGCGGGAGCGGGTGTCTGTGCCTGGGTTGAAGAGCTCATTCATCGGCCTTATTCGGATTAGGAATGTGGGGTCGTGCCGTCCGGCGTCTTCTCCACCAAGTCGGCTCCTTGAGATTACATTTTTCGCACGTGCCTGACGATGGGGGAGACGCTCGAATCCCGGGCCGCACTTAGCCTGGATTGGTGGCCGAATCGTGGGCGTCGTCGCCGGAGGCGCGGGCCCGCATGCGCTCCAACCGCAGCAGGGACACCAAGCCCGAGCTCGCGCTGCGCTCGGCCGTGCACGCGCGCGGGTTGCGCTACCGCGTCGCGGCCAAACCGCTGGCCGGATTGCGGCGCACCGCCGATCTCGTCTTCCCGCGGGCGAAGGTGGCGGTGTTCCTGGACGGCTGCTTCTGGCACGGCTGCCCCGAGCACCACACCGTCGCGGCGGCGAACGCGAAGTTCTGGGCCGACAAGGTGGCGGGCAACCGCACCAGGGACCGCGACACCGACAGCCGGCTGGCCGACGCCGGGTGGATCAGCCTGCGGGTGTGGGAGCACGAGGATCCGCTCGAGGCGGCGCGACGCGTCGAGGACGTCGTGCGGGCAAGAACCCTCTGACACAGGCGGATTACGAAACACTCACATACACCCCACCCTCCGTGCCTGTGTCGCTCGCGCCCCTTACGATGGAGTGCCCCCGCTCGAAAGTCTGGCTTCCCGCCGCAAAAATTCTGGAGTTTTGTTGACGTCGTCTCGCCGTGTCCGTGGTGCCTGGTTGGCGGGTGTGTTGGCGGTTCTTGCCGTGTTCGGCGGCGTCGTCGTGAGCAGCTCGCAGCGCTGCCCGGAGAACTGTCAGGTGGTGGCCGCGCCGCGCGACCTGTCCGAGTCCGCACCGGCGGTCCCGTCGTCGGCGCCCGCGGCGTTGTCCGTGATGCCCGCGCCCGGAACCGAGGACATGAACCCCGCCGGCCCGGTTCTCGTCACCGCCACCAGCGGCACGATCACCGACGTCACGATGGTCAACGACGCCGGCAAGGAGATCCCCGGCATCCTCACGCCGGACGCGACGGTGTGGAAGCCGACCACCCAGCTCGGCTACGGCCGCACCTACACGATGACCGTGGCTGCCCGCGGCCCCGGCGGCATGCCGTCGCGGCAGACCGCGAGCTTCACCACGGTGTCGCCCAGTGATCAGACCGACGTCTACCTCGACACGACCGGCGGAGTCCTGCTGAAGGACGGCGCGACCTATGGCGTCGGCATGGTCGTCGTCGCGCGCTTCGACGAGCCGATCGACAACAAGGCCAACGCCGAACGGCACCTGTCGGTCACCACCAACCCACCGGTGCCCGGCTCCTGGTACTGGGTCGACGACCAGACCGCGCACTGGCGGCCCGAGAAGTACTACGCGCCGGGCACGACGGTCACCGTCGCCGCCAACATCTACGGCGCGCCGCTCGGCGACGGGCTCTACGGCGCCGACGACGAGCGCGTCTCGTTCAAGATCGGCGACGCTCACGTGTCGATCGCCGACGACGTCACCAAGCAGGTCAGCGTCTTCGAGAACGGCAAGCTGGTCCGCACCATGCCGACGTCGATGGGCATGGGCGGCACCGAGACCATCGGCGACACCGTCCTGTCGTTCTGGACGCCGCCGGGTGTCTACACCGTGCTGGACAAGGCCAACCCGGTGATCATGGATTCGTCGACGTTCGGGCTGCCCACCAATTCGCGCCTCGGCTACCGCGAGACCATCCCATGGGCCACCCGGATCAGCACCGACGGCATCTACCTGCACCAGCTCAATGCGACGGTGTGGGCACAGGGCAACACCGACACCAGCCACGGCTGCCTGAACCTCAACGGCGAGAACGCCAAGTGGTTCTTCGACTTCTCGCAGCCCGGCGACATCGTCGAGGTCCGCAACACCGGCGGCAAGCCGCTGGAGCTGTCGCAGAACGGTGACTGGACCATTCCGTGGGATCAGTGGCGCCGGGGCAGCAAGCTCGCCTGAGAGCCCTCTACTTCAACCGCACCAGCCGCGTCGTCGAGCTCTCGTCCAGCTCGACGACGTCGCCTCGGGAACGCAGGAAGTCGCTGAACGACTTGAACCCCAAGGACTTCTCGCTGAACGACGGGTCCATCCGCTTCATCTGCGCCTTGACCGCCGAGTTGTGCAGCCAGTCGGCGTCGTCCTTCTCGAGGCCGATCTGCAGGGCGCGCTGAAGCAGTGCCGTCGCGGCGGCCTGCGGGTCGGGTGGCTCCGGTTCCTCGTTGTCGGCGGGGCGCGCCGCACGCCTGCGCTTCTTCGGCGGAGCCACCTCGGCCTCCGCCTCGGCGGGTGCGGGTTCGGGTTCGAAGACGGGCACGCCGGGCAGCGCGTCGTAGATGACGAAGTCGTCGCACGCCGCGGCCAGCGACCGGCTCGACGAGCCGGCCACCCCGATGCCCACCACGTACCGGCCGAGCCGCTTGCAGCGCTGCGCGAGCGCGATGTAGTCGGAGTCGCCGGCGACGATCACCACGTGCGTCAGGTCGGGCAGCCGGAACATGTCCTCGACCGCGTCGACGGCCAGCCGGATGTCGGCGCCGTTCTTGCCGTAGGCCGCCGCCGGGAACAGCTGCACCAGGTCGACGGCGCGTCCCACCAACTGCCCGCGGTAAGCGGCGTTCAGGTCGGCCGACCAGTCCGCGTAGGCCCGGGTGAGCACCAACGTCCCGAACGACGACGCGAAGTCGATGATCGCACCGACGTCGACGGTGGCCCTGGCGAGCCGGTCTGGATCGAGGCCGTTGGTCTTGTCGCGCTGAAAGGAGTTGCGACCGTTCACCTGGTCGTAGCGCGAGATCACGATGTTGTCGAAGTCGAGGTAGACCGCGACGCGGGTGGCGTCTGACTCCGTCATGGCCTCAGTCTTGCCCATCGGGGTGGGCACGACACAATCCCCGGGATCACACGGAGCGCTGGCGCATGCGGGCCCGTCGCACCGCTTCCTCCACGAGCCGCTCCGCGACGAGCTTGAGCTTGACGTTGTCGGCCTGGCTCATGCGGGTGAGCCGGTCGAACGCCTCCTCCGCGGTGCCGCCGGAGCGGCTGCGGATGATGCCGACCGCCTGATCGATGACTGCACGGGTGCTCAGAGCACGCTGCAGCCGGTCGGTGCGTTCCTGGGCCGACGCGAGCAGCTGCGCGTTGTAGACGGACACCGCGGCCGGGCCGGCGAACTGCGCGCCCAGCTGCACCGCATGCTCGGTGAACGCGTCGCGCTGGTAGGCGTACGCGTTGATGGCCCCGATCACCTGGTCGGCGATCATCAGCGGCAACGCCAGCACCGAGTGCACGCCCATGCGGGCCACGTGTCCGCCGAAGTGCGGCCAGCGAGGGTCACACCCGATCGACCCGCTGACCGCGGGGCGGTGCGTCTCCATGCACGTCACGCACGGCCCCTCCTTGAGCACGTCGTGTTGCAGCGCGTCGATGTCGCAGACGAACTGCGGGGTGGCCGACCAGGCTTGTGCGTGCGGTGCGCCGCACTTGGCGTCCACGAGGGTCACGCCGGCGCCGTCGACACCGGGAATGGCCTGCACCGCGAACTCGGCGACGTCATTGAGCAGGTCGGGCACGGCCCTGCCGCCGGCCACGATCCTGGCGACTCGGCTGAGGCCGAGATACAGATCGACCTCGTTGGCCTCGACCTGCGCGGGTGACAGATCCGCCCCCGCGGACACCGTGCGACCCGGCTGGGCGTCGTACTCGGCCATCCCCCTCCTCCCCTGGGGTACGGCGGTACGATGACCGCCGATCAGCGCCATTGAGCACCTTTGTGATGGCCGAATCTACTCGCAACCAAACCTGGGAGGGCCTCGGCGCGCTCGAATCGCAGGGTTGCGCTTAGAGGACGAGCGGCATCGCATGGGCGCGCCGAAGCTTGCCCGACGGCGTTTTGGGGATCATCCCCGGCTCGAGGACGACGACATTGCGCGGCCGGACGTCGACCTCGGCGACCACCTCGTGCGCCACCTGACGCTCGATGCGGCGGACCTCGTCGGCGTTGTCGTACTCCTTGGATTCCACGGCAACCGCGAAGGTCTCGCGCGACTGCCCGGCGTTCAGCCGCACCGCGACCGCGCAGCCCGACCGGACACCGTCGACCCGGGCCGCGGCGCGTTCGATGTCGGTGGGGTAGACGTTGCGCCCGGCCATGATGATGACGTCCTTGACCCGTCCGCACACCACGACGTCGTCGGTCTCGGTGAGGTAGCCCAGGTCGCCGGTGTCGTACCAGCCGTTCTCGTCCTGCGCGCCGATGAAACCGGCGACAGTGGTGTAGCCCTGGGTGACCGGCTCGCCCCGGACCTGCAGGACGCCGACGGCACGGTGCGGCAGGACGCTGCCGTCCTCGGCGATGACGCGGATCTCCAGTCCCTTGAGCACCCGGCCCAGCGACACCAGCCGGCGGGTATTGCCCCTCGACGCGGGGACGGCGCGGCCTAGGGCGGCCAGCAGATCGGCGTCCACCTCGTCGATGACCATCCCGCCGCCGGACTCCGAGAACGAGACGGCGACGGTGGTCTCAGCCATGCCGTAGGCCGGGAGGATGGCTTCCGGACGCAGGCCGAACGGCGCTCCGGCATCGACGAGGTCCTCGACGTCGGCGGGCTCGACCTGCTCGGCGCCCGACAGCGCCCAGCGCAGCGAAGACAGGTCGAACTGGCCGGGCGTGGCCTGGCGGCGCAGCCGCTTCGCGAACAGCGTGTAGGCGAAGTTGGGCGCCGCGGTCATGGTGCCCTTGTACTTGTCGATGAGCTTGGCCCACAGCAGGGTGTCGCGCAGGAAGTCCATCGGGGTGACCTTGACCAGCTCCGCGCCGAAGTACATCGGCACGGTCAGGAAGCCCGTCATGCCCATGTCGTGGAAGCAGGGCAGCCAGCTGACGATGACGTCGGATTCGGGCGCGAACTCCGCGCCGACGAACATCGCCTCGGCATTGGAGACCACGTTGCGATGCGTGATCTGGACGGCTTTGGGCGAACCGGTGGAACCGGACGTCAGCTGCATCAACGCCAGGTCGTCCTCGTCGGTATCGACGGGGTCGATGGGGTCGCCCTCAAGCAGCTGCTCGATGGTCACGGCGTTCAGTCCGAGCTGGGTGAGCAAGGGCATCGCCGGCATGAACGGATCGGAGACGACGATGGCCGTGGCGCCGATCATGTCGATGACGGCGGTGGTTTCCTCGGCCCAGCGCTGCAGGTCGGTGCGAGGGGTGGGCTGATGCAGCATCGTCAGGCAGGCGCCGCGCATCCAGATGGCTTGCGCGGTGGGGGCGATCTCGACGGGTGCGCCGGCCAGTACCGCGACGGCGTCACCGTGCTGGACACCGGCAGCGGCCAGGCCGCCTGCGATGCGCCGGGCGCGTTCGTGGACCTGCGCCCACGTGTGGCGGACGGGAGCATCCGGTTCCCCGGTGACCATGCCCCTCGGGCTCGAGTGGGCGTTGCTGAACATCGTTTCGGTAAATCTGCTCACGACAATCCTCTTGGCTTCGCCGCCATTGCGGCACGTGTGGGAATCATGCAGTGATCAGGCGCTTTCGAGTTCGAGCGCGCATGCACGAGGGGGAGTGAGCGTTGGATTCGCAGCCAAGGGCCTCATCATTCCGCGTGCACAACCGTTCATTAGGTCGGCCTACGTCGGAATGCAGAGCGGGCGCTCTCAGCGGGGATTTCTTAGGTCGCCGCTGTGACGGGTCCGGGTGGCTGGGTCGTCAACCGGGTATGACGGTACCGCGTCCGCGGCCAAAGCCGCACCATTGAGCGTCGAATCGAGACGTTCAGCTGTTTGCGTGGGACCGCAACCACGCCAGAATCTGCGGCGTCTGCGGGTCTACGATGTCGTCGAAATCGTGGCGCTTCTTGACGTACCCGGCGACCATCGGGCACACCGCGACGATGCGCAGGCCGTCGGCGCGCGTTGCCGCCAGTGCCTCGCCGATCAACACGGTGGCGAGACCGCGCCCGCCGTACGCTTCGTCGACCTCGGTGTGGTGGAAGACGCGCTGCCCGTCGCGCTCGGCAAAAGCCGCGAGGCCCACCGTCTTTCCCTCCACGCCGATGTTGAACTCGTGGGGTTGCCGGCTGATGGTGACAGGGGCTCCGGTCTTGTCCGTCAGCGTCATGGCATTCCCTTCCGCGGCGAGTGGTCGACGCAGCCGAGGGTACCCGCGGCCTCGTCGTCTTACGATGCAGCGATGGCTGACTACCGTGCGGTCTTGGCCGCGGTGAACGCCTTGGGCGCGAACCAGCGCGACCAGGCACTGGGACTCGCTGCCGTGGGCACGCGTCTGGCCGCCGTAGAAAAGGGCTTGGCCGCCGTGGAAACAGGCCTCGCGGACTTTCGGCAAGAGACCCGGGGCACTCTCCGATCGGTCGATGAGCAGCTCGCCGAAATCAAGGACCTGATCATCGGTCGGTGACGGGCCAGAAAAGTCGCGCAGAGGCGGGCAATCGGACTCATGGTCAGGCGACCGGTTCGGCCCCGCCCAACCGTAGCGCCAGGCCCGACGCCCGCACCGCCCGCCGCTCGATGGCCGCGCGCACCTCGTCGGCCGACCCCACCACCCGGACCTTCGCCTTCGCCCGCGTCACCGCGGTGTAGAACAGCTCCCGCGTCAGCAACCGTGAGTCCACCGGCGGTAGCAGCACCGTCACCTCGGCCGCCTGCGAGCCCTGGCTCTTGTGGATCGTCATCGCATGCATCGTCTCGACCTCCGACAGCCGGCTGGTCGCGAACGTCACCGGCTCCTCGGCGCCCGCGATGACCGCGCGCAGCCCGTTCGGGCCAACCACCGTCACGCCGGTGTCGCCGTTGTAGAGGCCCAACCCGTAGTCGTTGGCGCTGACGAGCACCGGCCTGCCCGCGTACCAGGATGACCAGATCGGTTCGCCGGTCGCCTCGGTGAGCCACCGCTCCACCTGACGGTTCCAGTGCTGCACGCCGTGCGGCCCGCGCCGGTGCGCGCACAGCAGCCGGTGCTCGGCCAGCGTCCGCAGTGCCGCGCCGGCGTCGCCGAGCACACCGGCCTCGCGCAGCCGAAGCGCATGCGGCTGAAGCACTTTGCGCAGTGCGGCGCTCGGATCCTCCGCGTCGATCCACTCGATGTGGTCCCCGCCGGCCCGCAGCACCTCGATCGCCAAGTCCGCCTCACCGCCGCGGATCGCCGACGCCAGCGCGCCGATCGACTCGCCGAAGCGGTGCGACGTCCGCAGCTCCGCGATCCGCACGTCATCCCGGCCGCCGAGACCCTCGACCAGATCGGCCAGCACCGCGCCCGCCTCCACCGACGCCAACTGGTCGGGATCGCCCACCAGCAGCAGCCGCGCCTCCGGCCGCACCGCCTCCAGCAGCCGGGCCATCATCGTCAGCGACACCATCGACGTCTCGTCGACCACGATGACGTCGTGCGGAAGCCGGTTGCCCCGGTGGTGCCGGAACCGCGACGAACTGTCCGGCCGGCTGCCCAAGAGCCGGTGCAGCGTCGTGGCGTGCAGCCCGGAAAGCCGTTGCCGGTCAGTGGGTTCCAGCGCGTCGATCTCGGCCTGCACGGCCTCCTGCAGTCGCGCCGCCGCCTTCCCGGTGGGGGCTGCCAGGGCGATGCGCAGCCGCGACGACCCCTCAGCTGCCAGCAGCGCCAGCAGCCGCGCGACCGTGGTGGTCTTGCCCGTTCCCGGCCCACCGGTCAGCACCGTGAGCCGTTGCGACAGCGCGAGCTCGGCGGCCTGGCGTTGTTCCTCGTACCCTGCAGGGAACAACCGATCCACGTCGGTCGCCGCCGCCGCAGCGATGGATCTCATCGCGAGCAGGTCGTCGGCGACTTGGCGTTCCTCGCGCCAGTACCGGTCGAGGTAGAGCAGCTCACCCTGGGTGCGCAGCACGTGCGGAGCCGCGAGCAGCGGGCTGGCCGCGACGGCCGCGAGCCAGTCCTCGGCGGCGGGCCAGGGCAGGTCGGGGACGTCGACCTGCGCCTCGAGCAACCGCAGGTCGACGCACACCGAGCCGCCCCGCAAGCCGCGGACCACGAAGGCGACGGCGAGTGCGACCCGTTCGTCGGTCTCGGCCACCATCGCCGTGAGTCGTTGTGCGACAAGGACATCCGACGAGTCGATCACCCCGGCGTCGTTGAACGACTTCAACAGTCCAGTTGCGCCCGCTGCCCGGCGCCAGTCGGCGGCGTCCACCGTCTCGACCGAGGTCACGCGGCGGCCCTGCCCGCATCGAGCAGATCGGACACCGCAACGATCAGCGCCGTCGGCGGCTGCCAGTCGAACACCCCGGCGGGATGCCCGTCGACCACCGGGGTTTCCGGGCCGCACATGCCGCGCACGAACAGGTACAGCACGCCGCCGAGATGACGGTCGGGGTCGTATCCCGGCTGTCGCCAGCGCAGGAACCGGTGCAGCACAACGCTGTACAGCAACGCCTGTAGCGGATAATCGGAGTGCAGCATGGCCTCCACCATTCGGGATCGGCCGTAGTCGGCCGCCGTGAGTGGCTCGTCGCCGTCGCCGAGCCAGTTGGTCTTGTAGTCCACGACCACGTAACGGTGCCCGGGACCGTCGGGGATCCTCAGCACCGCGTCGATCGACCCGCTGAGGTAACCCCGCAGCGGTTGGTTGCCCAGCACGTCGCTCATCAGCCGGTCGGCGTACGGCGCCAACGGATCGCTCGCCGCCAGATGCTTCCGCACCAAGTCCCCGACGTCCGCCAGCCGGATGTCCGGCGCGGCCGCCCTCAGATCGCCACCGGCGAGCGGAAATTCGAAGTCCAACTCGCGCAGCCGGTCCGGCAGTCCGATCTGGCGCAGCGTCAGGTCACCGGCCAGTGGTCCCAGCGGGGTGTCGTGCATCGGCACCAGCGCCGCGGCCAGGTCGGCGGCCGGGACGTCGACCGGCCACCAGACCAGCTGCTCGCGGATCTGCGCCTCCAGCTCCGCGGCGAGGTCCTGCGCCAACGGGTCGGCCGTCTCCAACACCGCGTGCACCAGGGTGCCGAACTTCGCGCCGGTCGGAAGGTCGGCCATGGGCGACGGGACGCTCGGCCCTGCCGCCGGCTCCACCAGCGGGATGTCGGCTACTTCGTCGTCGAGCTCGACGACCTCGGGTTCGCTTGTCACACCGGGTGTTTCGGTGACGCGGATCAGCCCCGAGTAGGAGGTGCGCCGCCACGTGGTGTCGATGGAGCGGTGGAAGTGCCGAGCGTCCAGGTTGGCCGGGACGGGGTCCGGCAGCACCGCGGGTGCGGGGGTGAGCACCGACTCCTCGAGCACCGGCCCGCCGGCGTCCGCCCACTCGCGCAGCCGGGCCATGGCGTCGTCATCGCTGATCTTGGCGGGCACGCAGCGATCGGGCACCGTGGCTTCGCCGGGCCGACGCCCCCGCAGCAGCCGCGACAGCCCGCCGTTCGGCTCGTCGAACGCCGGCGACCACCACGCCACCACCTGGGACTGGGCACGGGTCAGCGCTACGTAGGTCAACCGGCTGTCGTCGCCTGCGGCTTCGGCGCGGCCCAGCTTCTCGACCTCGTGGTAGTCGGCGCTGTCCTTGCCGCCGACGTGCAGGCACCGGGTGTCGCCGTCGTGGAACAGGATCAGATCGCGTTCCTGCACATTGCGATTGAATGCGAACGGCAGGTACACGATCGGATACTGCAGGCCCTTGCTCACCCACACCGTCATGATCTGCACGGCCGCGGCGTCGCTGTCCAGCCGACGGTTGCGCTCCGTGCTGCCACCGCGGTCGTCGCGCTCGGCGCGCAGCCAGTCCCGCAGCGCGGGCAGCGTGAAGTGCTCGCGGTGCGCGACGTCCTGCAGCAGCTGCGTCATGTGAGCGAGGTCGGTCATGTGGCGCTCCCCGTCGCGCCACGACAGCACGCGGCCGCTCATGCCGCGCAGTTGGGCGGCTTCGAAGATGGCCGCGACGCCACGCTCGCGGGCGTGACCGGCCCACTCGCGCAACGTCTCCGCGATCCTGTCGGTCAGCGCGTCGCCACCGGCCACCAACGTCTCGGCGGTCTCGCCGAAGAACATCGTCGCCGCGGCAGCCCGCACCACGCCCGCACGATGCGGCTGATCGAACGCCTCCAACAGCGCCAGCCAATCGTCGGCGGCCTCCGATTCGAAGATGTCGGAGTCGCCGGTGTAGACGCACGGTATGCCCGCGGCGGCCAATGCCCGCTGGCAGGCGCGCGCGTCCTTGTGCTTCTCGACGATCACCGCGATGTCGCGCGCAGCCACCGGTTTGCCGTCGAACGTCGCGCCGCTGCCCAGCAGCGCGCCGATGTCGTTGGCCAGGTCCTTGCCGATGTGGGTGCGCAGGTCGTCGATGCTCAGGTTCTGAATTCCGCGGCGGCCGAACGTCGCCCGCTGCACCACCCGCAGCCGGAACGGCTCGCCGCGCGGGGCGCCGACCAGCCGGGTGCCCCGATGGTTGGCCTCCACGTCGTGCACGACGATCGCCGGGTTGCCCAGCTCGGCGCCGCGCAGTACCGCCTGCAGCCGGTCCACCAGCGCGGCGTCGCTGCGCCAGTTGGTGCCCAGTGTCTTCTTGTTCCCTGCGGTCTCGGCGGCCCGCAGGTAGGTGACGATGTCGCCGCCGCGGAACGCGTAGATCGCCTGCTTCGGATCGCCGATCAGGATCACCGTCGACCGGTCGCTGAACGCGCGGTCGATCACCTCCCACTGCACGGGGTCGGTGTCCTGGAACTCGTCGACCATGACGATGGGCCAGCGTTGGTGCATCCGGACCCGGGCTGGCGACTGCTCGGCCACGAGCGCCTTCGCCAGCCGCGTCAGCAGGTCGTCGTAGCCCAAGATCCCCATCCGCCGTTTGCGTGTTTCCAGCTCGGCGAGAACGTGTTTGGCGAAGTCGATGCACACCGCGGCGCGCGAGTCGGGCTTCGGGTCGATGGGCCGCAGCTCGGTCGCGGGATTGTTCACCACCTCGCGGGCCAGCTTGAGCGCGTCGTCGTAGGACAGCTCGGGGTCGTCGCGCTGCTGCCCGAAGTGGGCGAGGTAGAGGTCGTCGACGATCTCGGTCACCAGGTCGTTGAGGCTCTCGACCAGCGTCACCCCCGCATCGGAGTCGCCCGCAACGCCCAGCGACTTCAGCACCAGCTGGCAGAACTGGTGCGTGGTGGCGATGGTCGCCGCATCGAACCCCGCAAGGGCGTCGCGCAGCCGTTGCCGCCGCGCCGCATGGTCGGCGTCGCTGCCCTCCAGCAGGTAGGCGACCAGCTCGTTGTCGCCGGCCAGCGAAGGATCGTCGAAAGCGGCTGCCGCCTCGGTGATTTGAGCCCTGACCCGTTCGCGCAGCTCCTGGCTGGCGGCGCGGCCGAACGTGATGAGCAGCATCTCATCGAGCGTCGCCGCGCCCTCGGCGACGTAGCGCGTCACCAGCCCGGCCAACGCGAAGGTCTTGCCGGTGCCGGCGCTGGCCTCGAGCACCGTGGTGGAGCCGGCCGCGGGTAGCGGGTCCCTCAGGTCGAAGCGGTCCATCAGTCCCGGCTCCGATCCGCGCGCAGCATCGGCAGCCACAGTCGTGCCGCGTACGCACCGAGCCGGTTGTTCTCACCGTCGTACTCCTCGCCCTGCCGGATGGGCTGCATGAGGTCGGTGAGCGGTGCGCCGCGGCCCCACGCCCGCACCTGTGCGCGGTCCTGATCCTCGGCGGGGTAGCGATCGTTCGACTTCCACCGGTACGTCGCCGCCTGCTGCGGGTCGTCACCGCTGTCGCGGGCACACGCCCAGGCGTAGGACGTCTTGATGGGCAACGGAAGTGGCTCGCGCCTGCCGGCGTCGTAGATCGCGACCAGCTCCCGCAGCACGTCGACGGCCGGTTCCTGCGGGCGCCCGATGCCCTCCTGGCGCGGCGTGGTGCCGCGCTTCGGCCGGCCGATGCAGACGGCCGACCAGTCGCGCCGCGAATCGCGGGCGAACAACGCCAACAACGGAATCCACGACTCCAGCAGGTGCTTGCCGTCCAGCCGGGAGTAGGTGACCGAGACCAGCCGGTCGCCGAAGACGGGGGACACCGTGCCGGTCAACCGGCGCCCCGCGCCGAGCTCGACGTCGACGTCGTAGGCCTGCGCGGTCGTGTTCCGGTACCGGCGTGCGGCCGTCGCCAGCAGGTCGGATTGGTCGCGCAGCTCCGTTGCCTTGCGCCAGCCAAGTTGGCCGGGCGGGAGCGTGCCGCGCCGCCACTCGGCCTGGCGCGCCTGGTCGGGTGTCATGCCGCGCAGCATGTCGGTGAGCATCCTGTCGCCGACGGTCCATTCCTCCAACGCGTTGATGTCGACGGGCATTTCGTCCTCGACGCCGTCGACGTCCCACGGCAACGTGTACTCCAGCGCGCGGAAGAAGCCCTTCACCGGATCCTTGAAGAACGCGACCAGATCGGCGAGTGCGACGTCGTCGGCAGGCAGCGGCGGGAGCGGACCGGAGATGAACTTGGGCTGCTCCGAGCGCTCGCGGGCGCTGGCCCGCGCGGCCCGCAACACGGTCGAGTCGAACGTGAACGGCACCTCGGGCACCAGACGCCCGGGGATGACGTTGCGGATGTCGAAGGGCTGCAACGGATGTCGGACGACGATTCGGTCGCGGACGCACTCCTGCGTGGTGGCGTCCAGTGTGTCCAGCAGCTCGGCCAGTGGCACCGCAGGCGGACGGGGCTGACCCGAATAGGCGTTGGCGCCGGTGTAGGTGATCACCAGCTTCTCGGTCGCCGCGCCGATGGCGTCGAGCAGCAATTGCCGGTCCTCCGAACGGATGTCGCGCTCGCCGGTCATCGGGTTGCGGGCCAGCACGTCGTCACCGTCGACGACGCCCCGCCGCGGATAGACGCCGTCGTCGAGGCCGACGAGGCACACCACCCGGTGCGGCACCGAGCGCATCGGCACCATGGTGCACACCGTCAGCGTGCCGGTGCGGAAGTTGGCACGGGTCGGCCGGCCCGCGAGGTGACGTTCGAGCAGCGCCTTCACGTCCGGCAGCCGCATGATCGTGCAGGCCCTGGCGCCGGCGTCGGCCAGCACGTCGCCGAACTCGCGGTCCATCTGGCTGGTCTGCCAGGCGTCGGCATCGTCGATCCGGGTCAGCATCGTGATGCCGTCGGTCAGTGCCGCCAACCAGTCCCGCAGCGGGCGAGCACCGGTGAGCGAGGACACCGTCCGCTGCAGGCGGTCGACGAACTCGGCGAGCTGCCCGGCCAGCTCGACGCGGTTGCTACTGACGTCGTCGAGCGGCAGCGTGGAATCGATCCACGCGTGCGCGTCGTCGGACATCGCGACGCCGGCCAGCACCCGGTCGATCCCGAAACGCCAAGTGTTGTGCACGAAGTCGACGCCGTAAGGCCTGCGGTGCTCCTGGTCGAATCCCCAGCGGACGTTGGCTTGACGCACCCAGCCGGTGACGTCCTCGAGGTCGTCGTCGGTGAAGCCGAACCGCGCCCGCACCGGAGCGGCCTGTGCGAAGTTGAGTACCTCGCTGGCCGTCACCCTGCTGCCCGCCAGGCTCAGCAGTTGTGTCGCCACGCCGAGCAACGGGTTGGTCTGCACCAGTGAGCGGTCGGCGAGACGCATCCGCAACTGGTGGGCGGGGTGTGCGCCGTGCAGCACGTCACCGAGCCCGAAGTCGGCGTTGATCAGCGGCGCGTAGGTCTCGATGTCGGGGCACATCACCAGGATGTCGCGGGGCTCGAGCGTCGGATCGTCGGCGAGCAGGCCGAGCAGCACCTCCCGCAGCACGTCGACCTGGCGGGCCGGCCCGTGACATGCGTGCACCTGCACTGACCGGTCGCGCGAGGCGAGCGAACGACCCTGTGCCCGAACGGAATTGGAGGCGATGTCGGATTGCAGCCAACCCAGCAGCGTGTCAGGGTGGTCGCCGCCGTCGAGGTGCTCGTCGGTGCGGACCTCGGCGGGCAGCCCGCGCTGCAACTCGCGCAGATCCCGGCCAAGCGTGGCCAACAGGGGATGGCCCACCGAACGGTGGCTGGTGTCGTCGCGACGCGGAATCGCACCGTGCAGGCCGCCAAGCGTGCGCCACAACGCGTCGCTGGGATGCGGCAGCCAGAGGTGCAGATCGTGGTGGGTGGCCAGCGCCGCGATCAACTCGATCTCGGTGCAGGGTAGCCGGGTGTGCCCGAACAGCGACAGCCGCGGCGGCAGGTCAAGAGGTGATTCCCGAAGGCGCGCAACGGTCTTCTGCTGCCGCACGTGCGGCGGATCGGCTTGCACGCGGTCGGCCAGGGCCCGCCACAGCGGTGGCTGCCAGTCGACGTCGCTGGGCAGATCCGCGTTGCCGTCCAGCCAGTCGACGAGCAGCGCGGGCCGTTGGCTGGCATACGAGGCGAACAGCCCGGCGATGCGGCGCGCCACCGCGTAGCGCCGCCCCAGCCGCAGCTCCTTCTCCTCGTCGCTGGTTTCGAACCGGCCGAGGTGGGTGGCCAGCGTCTTGCACCACGGTTCGTCGAGGCTCTCGTCGATGACCTCCAGCAGCGGCCACACCATGGCGTCGGGCGCCCACGGGTCCTCATCGGTGGTGCCGGTGATCTCGGCGAGCAGGGAGCGCGGGTTCCGAAACTCGACGCCGGCACACACCCCGTCGGCCCCGCTGCCGCGACCCAGGACGTGCGATAGGCGCTGGCTGAGCCACCTCTCGACGCCGCGCGCGGGAACCAGGACCAGCTCCGTGGCGAACGGATCGTCGAGGGGTTGGGCGAGGAGGGCACCGAGACCGTCGGCCAATAGATCCGTGCGCTCGCCGCGGTGCAGGTGCAGGGCCATCAGTCGCCACGATAGGGCGTGCGTGTGACACGGTGAGGGAATGCCGGAACAAACCGCCACACCGAAGCTGACCGAACGGTTCGACGAGGCACTGGGGTACGCCTCGCAACTGCATCGGACGCAGACCCGCAAGGGTGGCGACATCCCGTACCTCGGCCACCTGCTGTCGGTGGCCAGCCTGGTCATCGAAGGCGGCGGCACCGAGACGCAGGCCATCGCGGCGCTGCTGCACGACGCGGCCGAGGATCAGGGCGGCGAGGCGACGCTGGCCGAGATCCGGGAGAAGTTCGGTGACGACGTCGCCACCATCGTCGGCGAGTGCAGTGACACCTTCGAAGAGCCCAAGCCACCCTGGCAGGAGCGCAAGAAGAAGTACGTCGACCATCTCGGCTACACGTCGGAGGCCACCATCCTGGTGTCGTTGTGCGACAAGGTCGACAACGCCAGGGCGATCCTGCGTGATTACCGCGACCTCGGGCCGGCGCTGTGGACGCGGTTCAGCATGCACGACCCGCAGCAGCACCTCTGGTATTACCGCTCGCTGCTCGACGTCTACCGGGCCCGGCATTCGGGGTGGCTGGTCGACGAACTCGGGCGGGTGCTGGACGAGCTGGAAGGGGCGGTCGCCGCGGCGCCGAAGACGTAGGGACTTTGCCGGCAAAAGACCTGGTAGTGCGGCCGAGGCAGGTCTACCCTCGAAGTATCTCAACGATGAGGGGAGATGCGATGAAGGGCGCGCATCACGATCCGGTCGATCATTCCCGCACGACGATGCCGCATGCCGGCGAATCGATGATCGACACGCTGTGGTTTCCGGGACTGATTTTGATCGCCATTGGAATAGTGGGCCTCGCCGGCATCGTCGCCGCCGCGGCGTACGGAAACTCCCAGTGGGTGCTTCCGCTGGCGTTGGTGAGCGGGGCGGTGGTCACGGCGGGCTTTGGATTGATCACCCTGGAGCACCGCAGGGTGAACCGCATCGAACGAAGTTGGTTGGTGGAGCACCCCGAGCTCGACACGCATCACCGCGCCAGCTAACCCGGTGTAGCGGAAATCGAGTAGCCGACTACTCACGCCTCGGCCCGTCGGTGGGTCGACGATTGAGTCATGTTCACCGACCTTGACGCCTACGCACCGACCGTCGGCCACCGCGGCTGGACAGGCCGCTGGCACAGTCGCGCAGCAAATGCCGACGTGGCCACCGCCGTCGCCGACCGCTCCGGCATCCGAGTCGCCGTCCGCACGGCCCTCGCCACGCTCGTCTGCACGCTCATCGACTGGACGGAACGCGAGGACGGCGGCAACTACCCGCTTCTCAACGCCGGCGAGTGCGGCGGCTGCGACCGCCATCCGATCGCCATCACCAGCACGGCCTTCAACCACTCCTGGGCGGTCGACGTCGACGTCAACGGAAGCGACGACCCGTTGACGACAGGCGACCCACAGGGTCTCCCGCCCCACGTGGCCCGGGTCTGGAACCGGTACGGCTTCGCCTGGGGCGGCGACCACGGGCACCGGCGGGACTGGATGCACTTCGAGTTCATGGGCACGCCGTCGGATGCCATCGAGCTGGCGCACGCCGCGCTGCGCGACCTGGCTCCGAGCGGGTGCGACCACTGTGGCTCGTATGAGCCGACGGGCTAACCCGCGCCGGCGATTTCCGCTGGGAGCCGGTCGATTCCGGCCCGAATCGCCTTAAGCGCGTCGTCGCGGGCCTTCAGCTTGCTGGCCAGGTGCGCCTTCACGTGCAGTGTGGCGGCGGCTTCGGCAGCGACCTGTTGGGCCCTCGGTAGGACGTTCTCGGCCTCGACGATCTCGTCGAGCCACCCGGCTGCGACGGCCGCGTCGCCGGAGAACGGCGTCGCCATCGAGACGGCGCGTTGAAAAGCCGTCCGCGTCAACCGCATTCGCATGACCTCGATGGCCGAGAGCGGCAGCGTCATGCCGATCGCCACCTCGTTGGCCTGGCAGCGCGTCTTCGGCGAGCCCACCCGATGATCGCCGGACAGCAACATGAACCCGCCCATCGCGATCGCCGGGCCGGTGGCGGCGATGATCACCGGCACCGGGAACGTCAGCAGCCGGATCGACAGCTCGATGCCACCGGACAACATCGCCAGCGAAGCGGCGGCGTCGCCCGAGGCGAACACGCTCAGATCGAACCCGGCGCTCAGCACCCGCGAGTTGCCTGCCAGCACGATGGCCTTGACCTCGCCGTTCTCGGCGGCCTTCGCGGCACGGTCCAATGCCTCGTTGATGGTCTGCTGCATCGCCGGCGACAACACGTTGACCTTGCCGTCGTCCAGCGTGATCGTCGCGACCGACTCATTCAGCTCGTAGTTGACCGTGCTGCTCATCGACTCTCCCTCGAGTGCGGATATCGGAGCCGATGTTACTTAACGCCGTTATTCAGCGACGGGAGCCGTCGCTCACCCCAGGCTCGCGTGGTGACGCCCCGCGGCACCGTTCTTCTCGATCCACGGGAAGTCCAGCTCCGTGGTCTGATCGAATTGCGTTGTGCGCCAACGGTCCTGAGCTTCCTCGACCGCACGGTTCATCCGGTCGATCTCGGCGCGGAACACGTCGGGTCTGGTCTCCTTGGACGCATAGTGGAAGTAGGTGAGCACCGTGCGCAACAGTTCGAGCTTCTGCTTCTCCCGCTTCGCCAGGTCGTGGGTGGTCATCAGCTCGAGGCGCTGGACGGGCTGCAGCGTCGCCCAGTCCAGGCACACCTTGGACTGGAACTCCTGGCGCTTGTTCCAGAACCGCGAACCGCCCTTGTTCTTGCCCTTGTCCTTGTCTGGCCGCGGGTGGTCGAAGTACGTCAGCGTGCCGTCGAAGCGGGACCGGATGGACCCGCCCAGCTGTTCACGGCTGATCGCCGAATCCCACACCGTTCGCCATTCCTGCCCGGGCGCGAGGAACGGAAGTTCGCTGGGGAGGTCCAGTTCGGCGACGTCGGGTTGCCTGTCGGCGACGTTGTCCTCGTAGATGGCGACGGTCGGTGGGTTGGTGAACTCGAAGCGCACGTCGTGGGCAGCGGTCTGGCCGAAGTTCCGTACGACGAGTTCGATGACGTGCCAATCGGCGGCGTGCGGCTCCATGAACATCGCCACCTGCGGTCGGATCTGCTCGGTCTTGACCTGGCGATTCTTCTTGATCTGGCGATGGGCGTAGAAAAGTACGACGACGCCGAGCACGACCGCGGCCCATGCCGCGATTGCCAGCCAACTTCCAGATCCCAGGTTGCTCAGATCGCCCCAGCGATCGCTCATCCAGTCCACTGCGCCCTCGTGTGGTCGATTGGTTTGCTCAGACCCTAGCGCTTCGCTGGCAGATCCGGAAACACTGGCCAACTCAGTTTGCTGGCGGTCCGCCCAATACGGTACCGCGCACGGTCTCCTGGTGCTCGGTAACCGGTCGGCTCAGGACGCGACGTCCGCGAGTTCGGCGGGCATCCCGGCCGGTGCCGCAGTGGACGCGACCAGGCGCTCACCGCGGGCCAGCCAATCCTGGTCGGACCACACGATGCGCTCGGGTAGACGGCCCCAGTACTCGGGATGCGCGCGCAGATAGACGTCGACGCTGGCGTGCACATGGGCGTCCACGGGGAGCCGTCGCAGCGGGAGGTTGCGGGCACTGCCGGCCAGCGCGTCGGTCTGGCTCGGTGCGGATGGCACGGCGGTCTCGTCGGCCCCCAGCAGTCCACCCGCCGCGACAGCGCCATCGAGGATCCAGTCGAGCGCGATGCGCGCCAACGGCTCGCACGCGCCCGCGCCGCCCGCGACGTCGCGGTGCCCGCCGCGGAACCACACTTGCTCCACCCGGTCCGATGGCACCCGAACCGACCGATGGCCGAACGAGCCGCCGTCGACGGCCACTGCATGCCGCCCGGCGACCACGTTGTGCACCGGCGCCGTCGGCGGCGTTGGCAGGGCCGACGGTCGGAGCGCGTCCCACAGTCCCAGATAGGCAACAGGGATGGCCGGTTCACGCCCGCTGTTGAGTTCGGTGGCCAGTCGCGTGACCCGGGCCCACTCCGGTGCGGTCCGTCGAGTGCGGGGCAAGCCGTAG
This sequence comes from Mycobacterium sp. URHB0044, assembly GCF_000620625.1. Lineage (GTDB taxonomy): Bacteria > Actinomycetota > Actinomycetes > Mycobacteriales > Mycobacteriaceae > Mycobacterium. The sequence goes on from NZ_JIAW01000017.1 coordinate 169,394, forward strand.
GCGGAGACGACGTAGTCGACCAATTCGTGCCACCGCGACGGCAGGATGCCGACGGTCCCCAACAACCGGGTCAACGCCTGCGCGCAAAATCCGCCGCGGCCCGCGCCGAACACCAACAGGCGGTCGCCGGGCTCGAAATTCCGGACGACGAACGCGTACCCGTCGCCGATCGTCGCTCGGGCTTCGGCGACCGCGTCGCGTTGCCGGGCCCGCCGCGGCGTCCCGGTGTGATGCCAGCCGACCTGGTCATCCGACTGCTCGAGCAGCCCAAACAGTGCCGTCGCATTGGTGTCGCCGCCGGTTCCCGGCTGATGGCGAATCTGGTCGAAACACAGCACGACGTTCTTCAACGCGCGACCCCCCGGGCGCAGGAATTGACCACTTCGACGGTTCAGTGTCCCAACTGAACTTCCCCGTGTCTGCGGATTGAGCAACGAAAGCGCACCCAACGCCACGGTTCCTCACCGAGCACGCGTGGCGACGACGGAATCAGTCGCAGTTGGCGCCTAGAGCGGGGCGCCGTCAGCCGCCCATCACCATGCGCCACTGATCCAGGTCGTTCGCGCGGTACACGTAGTTGGTGCGGCGCACCTCGGACAGCGATGCGCTCGGCTCAGCCGAATACCAATGTCCGGGAAACACCGTCGGATTGCCCGGCAACTGGGCCAGGGCCTGCAGGCTGCGGAACATGTCGTCGACGTTGCCGCCGGGAAAGTCGGTGCGGCCGCAGCCCTCCAGGAACAGTGTGTCGCCGGCGACGAGCTTTCCGTCGAGCAGGAAGCACTGGCTGCCCGGCGTGTGGCCCGGGGTGTGCAGTAACTCGATCTCGACGGCACCGACGCTGAGCTTGTCGCCGTGCTGGTGCGAGGTGAGGTCACTGAGCGGAATGCCCGTGATGCGTGAAACCCAGTCCGCCTCATGGGAATTCACGTGCACCGGCACGCTGACGCGCTCGAGCAGCTCGGCCAGGCCCTTCAGCTCGAAGCCCATCATCGAGCCGCCGACGTGGTCGGGGTGATGGTGGGTGGCGAGCACGCCCGACAGGTGCATGCCGTCGGCTTCGAGCGCGTCGACCAGCTCGTTGGCGGCGTAGGCGGGGTCGACGACGACGCAGTCGCCCGTCTCCCGGTCGCCGATGAGGTAGGAGAAGTTGCGCATCTGCTGGGCGATCATGTCGTCGACCGCGAAGTCGCGGCCCGACAGCAACTGCCGGAAGTACAGCCGATCGTCATCTTCTTGGCGAGCCATGCGCCAAGACTAGGTGCTCTTCCGAGGCCGTCGCGGGTCGGTCCGTGAGCAGCGGTTTGGCGAGCGAAACCGCGAGAATGTACCCTCTTTAAGGCCCACGGCGCAGGCGATGTCCGAGCTGGGGGTCAGGCCCCCTTAGCTCAGTCGGTAGAGCGTTTCCATGGTAAGGAAAAGGTCAACGGTTCGATTCCGTTAGGGGGCTCGGTGGACGCCTGGCTAAAGGCACCCGGCATGGCGGTGTAGCTCAGCTGGTTAGAGCGCACGACTCATAATCGTGAGGTCGGGGGATCGAGCCCCCCCACCGCTACAAGACGACAACGCGAGAACGAAGAAGGACGAGAACGTGGCCTCAAGTACTGACGTACGGCCCAAGATCACCTTGGCGTGCGAGGTGTGCAAGCACCGTAACTACATCACCAAGAAGAACCGCCGCAACGATCCCGACCGGCTGGAACTCAAGAAGTTCTGCCCGAACTGTGGGACGCACCGGGCGCACAAGGAATCGCGTTAACGGACGACCCATGAGCTTCGGCTCAGGGTCGACCGGTTAGGTGACTGAATCCGTGTCGTTGTCTCCGAACATCGTGGGGATGCACTTCCGCTACCCCGACTTCTACGAGGTCGGCCGCGAGAAGATCCGCGAGTACGCCGTCGCCGTCAAGAACGACGACGAGGCGTACTTCGACGAGGCCGTCGCGGCGAAGCTGGGCCATGACTCGCTGCCGGCGCCCCTGACCTTCATCTCGGTCTTCGGGTACCAGGCGCAGACGGCGTTCTTCGCCAACGCCAACATCGGCATCACCGACATGCAGATCGTTCAGGTCGATCAGGAGCTGAAGATGCTGCGGCCGATCAAGGCCGGCGACCGGTTGTACTGCGACGTGTACGTGCACTCGGTTCGGCAGGCGCACGGCACCGACATCATCGTCACGAAGAACATCATCACCAACGACGTCGGCGACGCCGTGCAAGAGACGTACACGACCCTGGCGGGTCGTTCTGATGACAGCGGAGAGGGCTTTTCCAATGGCACTGCGTGAGTTCAGTTCGGTGAAGGTGGGTGACGTCCTTCCCGAGAAGGTCATCCCATTGACCAGAGCGGACCTGGTCAACTACGCCGGCGTCTCCGGAGACCTCAACCCGATCCACTGGGACGACGAGATCGCCAAGCAGGTCGGCCTCGACACCGCGATCGCACACGGCATGCTGACCATGGGTCTTGGCGGCGGCTACGTGACGTCGTGGGTCGGCGATCCGGCCGCGGTCACCGAGTACAACGTCCGCTTCACCGCGGTCGTGCCGGTTCCCAACGATGGCGTCGGCGCCGAAATCGTGTTCAATGGACGTGTGAAATCCGTTGAGCCCGAGTCCAAGTCAATTACCATCGCGCTGTCGGCGACCACCGGGGGAAAGAAGATCTTCGGCCGCGCGATCGCGACCGCGAAGCTGGCGTAGCCGTGGCACTCAAGACTGACATTCGGGGCATGGTCTGGAAGTACCCGGACACGTTCGTGGTGGGGCGCGAACAGGTCCGCCAGTACGCCGGGGCCGTGAAGGCCAACGATCCCGCGACGCTCGACGAGGCCGCGGCAGCGGAACTGGGCCACGACGCCCTCATCGCGCCGCTGACCTTCGCGTCGATCTTCGCCATCCTGATCCAGAACCACTTCTTCAAGCACGTCGACGTGGGTCTGGAGACCATGCAGATCGTCCAGGTCGATCAGAAGTTCCTCTTCCACCGGCCGATCAGGGTCGGCGACGCGTTGACCGGCACGATGCACGTCGAAACGGTCGACGAGCGGTTCGGCGCCGACATCGTCACGACCCGCAACGTCTGCGCGGAACTGGACGGCACCGTCGTGATGGAGTCCTTCACCACGCTGATGGGCCACGAGGGCGACAACTCGATCCAGGCGAAGTGGGACCCGGAGACCGGCCAGGTCATCCGAACCGCGGTCGGTGCGGATTAGTAAGTCGGACCAGGGCCGCTGTACACTGGGTCCTCGGGGTTTCGCCCATTTCAGCGCGCTGTCCGTCGGTTGCTGATCGACCGTTCGGAGAGCGCGCGAATTGTGTGAGGCCGCAGGTTGGCCTGCCAACCGTGAAGGGGCGTAGCTCAACTGGCAGAGCAGCGGTCTCCAAAACCGCAGGTTGCAGGTTCAAGTCCTGTCGCCCCTGCTCAACTGAAGACTAGACATGCGTGGACACTGGATGGTGACCACCTGAACCTGAGACGAAAGGCATGCGGTGAGCGACGAGCGCGATGGTGCCGGCTCCGCAGGCGACATCACTGACAGCACGGACACCGACGACACCGGCGGTCAGACCGCCGTGGTCACCCGGCCGCAGCGTCCTACGGGCAAGCGGTCGCGGCGCGGAGCCGTCAGCGACGCGACCGACTCGGTCACCGACACCGAGTCGGAGACCCCGTCGAAGAACGGCACCGGCAAGAAGAAGAAGACCGCCGAGAAGGACGCCCCGCGGCGCAACCCGTTCGCCTACGTCTGGAACTACCTGAAGCAGGTGATCGCCGAACTGCGGAAGGTCATCTGGCCGAACCGCAAGCAGATGGTCAGCTACACCACCGTGGTGCTGGTCTTCCTGGCGTTCATGGTGGCGTTGATCGGCGGAGTCGACCTCGGCTTCGCCAAGCTCGTCGGCCTGGTGTTTGGCTGACCATGCACACGCGTGACGAGCAGAAGAAACTTAGAGAGGACTGACAATCGTGACGACCTTCGATGGCGATACGCCCTCGGGTGAGTCCGACGTGATCGTCGACGACGAGACCGTTGAGCAGGCGGACTCCGCCGCTGACGAGACCGCCGACGAGGCCGTGGAGGAGCAGGCAACCGACACCGCCGAGGCGGTCGACGACGATGCCGCCGGTGAGGCCGAAGTGGCAGCTGACGCCGAAGTGGAAACTGCCGAGGTGGAGGACGACGACGAGGATCCCGCCGTCGCGCTGAAGAAGGACCTGCGCAGGCGGCCCGGCGACTGGTACGTCATCCACTCCTACGCGGGCTACGAGAACAAGGTGAAGGCCAACCTCGAGACCCGTGTGCAGAACCTCGACGTCGGCGACTACATCTTCCAGGTGGAAGTGCCCACCGAAGAGGTCACCGAGATCAAGAACGGCCAGCGCAAGCAGGTCAACCGCAAGGTGCTGCCGGGTTACATCCTGGTGCGCATGGAGCTCACCGACGAGTCCTGGAGCGCGGTGCGCAACACGCCGGGCGTGACCGGGTTCGTGGGCGCGACGTCGAAGCCGTCGCCGCTGACGCTCGACGACGTGGTGAAGTTCCTGCTGCCGCCCGCGACGGCGAAGAAGCCGGCCAAGAGCACGGCCGGTGGCGCCGCCTCCTCCGAGGCCAGCCTGGAACGTCCGGAGATCCTGGTCGACTTCGAGGTCGGCGAGTCGGTCACCGTCATGGACGGCCCGTTCGCGACGCTGCCGGCGTCGATCAGCGAGGTCAACGCCGAACAGCAGAAGCTCAAGGTGCTGGTGTCGATCTTCGGCCGCGAGACACCCGTCGAACTGACCTTCACCCAGGTCACCAAGATCTAACTGGCATTCTTGCCCTAGAAAGAATAGGAACCGAACACGCATGGCCCCGAAGAAGAAGGTAACCGGGCTGATCAAGCTGCAGATCCAGGCCGGGCAGGCCAACCCCGCCCCGCCGGTTGGTCCCGCGCTCGGTCAGCACGGCGTCAACATCATGGAGTTCTGCAAGGCGTACAACGCCGCGACCGAGTCGCAGCGCGGCAACGTCATCCCCGTGGAGATCACCGTCTACGAGGACCGCAGCTTCACGTTCGCCCTGAAGACCCCGCCCGCTGCCCGGCTGCTGCTGAAGGCCGCAGGCGTGCAGAAGGGTTCCGGCGAGCCGCACAAGACCAAGGTCGCCACGGTGACGTGGGACCAGGTGCGCGAGATCGCCGAGACCAAGAAGGAAGATCTCAACGCCAACGACATCGACGCCGCGGCGAAGATCATCGCGGGCACTGCCCGGTCCATGGGCATCACCGTCAAGTAAGTAGCAGTACCGCAGGACGTGGGAGGGCCAGCTCCGGCCCGCACCAACCACAACCAACGAAACCGATTGGAATCCAATGAGCAAGAACAGCAAGGCATACCGCGAAGCGGCCGAGAAGATCGACCGCGACAACCTGTACACGCCGCTGCAGGCCGCGAAGCTGGCCAAGGAGACGTCGTCGAAGAAGCAGGACGCCACCGTTGAGGTCGCGATCCGCCTCGGCGTCGACCCCCGCAAGGCCGACCAGATGGTCCGCGGCACGGTCAACCTGCCCAACGGCACCGGCAAGACCGCCCGCGTCATCGTGTTCGCCGTCGGCGACAAGGCGGAGGCGGCGTTGGCTGCCGGAGCCGACGAGGTTGGCAGCGACGACCTGATCGAGAAGATCCAGGGCGGCTACCTCGACTTCGACGCCGCGATCGCGACGCCCGACCAGATGGCCAAGGTTGGCCGCATCGCGCGTGTGCTGGGCCCGCGTGGTCTGATGCCGAACCCCAAGACCGGCACCGTGACTCCGGACGTGGCGAAGGCCGTGCAGGACATCAAGGGCGGCAAGATCAACTTCCGCGTCGACAAGCAGGCCAACCTGCACTTCGTGATCGGCAAGGCGTCGTTCGACGAGACGGCGCTCGTCGAGAACTACGGCGCTGCTCTGGACGAGGTGCTGCGCGCCAAGCCGGCGTCGTCCAAGGGCCGGTACCTGAAGAAGATCGTCGTCTCCACGACCACCGGCCCGGGCATCCCGGTTGACCCGGCGGTCACGCGCAACTTCACCGAGGCGTAAGTCTGCGAGGCCCCGCGCTTAGGCGCGGGGCACTAGCACGGTGGCCAACAGCGCGCGATGATCGGTCACCGGAACGGTAACCGTTTCGGTCGACACCGCGGTCGTGTTGCGGGTCAACACATGGTCGAGCCCCATGAACGGTGGGATTCTCCAGTTGCTTCGGTAGGTGAATTGCCGTCCGGCTCCGGCCTGTTCCGACGCGTCACGGAAGCCACCGGCCAATAGACGACGGAACGGGCGCATGTCGAGCGTGGCGTTGAAGTCACCGGCGATGATGATGGCGCCGGCGTCGTTGTCCCTGGCAATCTGGCCCAGAATGCCCGGGAAGACGACGAAGTCGTGATGCCAGCCGTCTATTCGGTGTGGCCACGGCGACGCTAGGTGTACCGACGCGACGGTGGGGTCGATCGTCACGCCCTCGATTCTTAGCCGCGCAGTGATCATCACCCGCTGTAGTCCGTCGATGCGCGCGGACGTCGTTATCGGATACCTGCTGTAGATGCCGGTCCCGGCCGCCTCGGGTCGAGGCTCGACCCGGTGATGCGGGAAGGTCCGGTCGATCCCGGCCGCCTCGAGTCGGCGAAGAGCGTCGGGGGTGAACTCCTGAATCATCAACACGTCCGCCCTGGCGTCGGCGAGATCGGCGATTGCCTGCGTATCGGCATGGCCCTCCCACATGTTGATCGTCATCACGCGGACGGCGACGGACGCGCCTCGGGGTTCGGCGGCGACGTAGAACGGGATCTGTACGGCGACCGTGACGATGGTCAGGCCGGCGGCGACCGCACCGAGCAGCCAACGTCTTCCCCACAACAACACGATGAACGCCAACGGCGCAGTGACAAGAAGAAACGGTGCGGCGACGGCGGCGTACAGCCACATGTGGGTTGGCAGTGGCGTGTAGCGCACTGCGAAGGCGGCCCAGGCGATGGCCAGCAGCAGAACGCCGACGATGGTGCCGGTCATTCGTCGGGCGGTATTCACCGGACCCCCTGATTCACGTGGCCCTCACTTTCTACCGCTTCCCGCCGCGCTGTGGCGCCGGTGACATGCCGGGTGCTGCACACTTGGCGGATGGGAACCTGTTGCCGGTGGACGCTGGCACTGTTGGGTGCCGCCTGCCTGTCGTGGAACACGGCTGGCAGCGCGGCCGCGGACCCGGACCCGGTGTCGCCCGAGGCCGCAGCCGCAGGATTGGTCGACGTGCGCAGCGTCGTCCCGGACGCCATCATCGACCTGCGCTACGCGACCGCCAATAACTTCGTCGGACAACCGCTGTATCCGGCCGACGCCCGCTGCCTCGTACACCGGGACCTCGCTCCTGGCCTTGTGGCCGCTGCCGACGAGCTGCGCAAGTCGGGTGAGATTCTGGTGTTCTGGGACTGCTACCGCCCGCACGACGTTCAGGTCCGAATGTTCGAAGCCATGCCGGATCCCAATTGGGTGGCGCGTCCGAGCACCTACGCGCGCAGCCACGAATCGGGACGCTCGGTCGACGTGACGATGGCCGTCGCACACTACGGATGGCCCGTCGACATGGGCACCGACTTCGACGACTTCTCGGCCCGCGCCCACGCCTACGCCACCGACGGCGTCACCGCGCAGCAACAGGCAAACCGGGCGCGGTTGCGAAAGGCGATGGAGGCAGGCGGTTTCCAGGTGTACGCGGGGGAGTGGTGGCACTTCGACGGGCCAGGTGCCGGCGCACCGCGACCGATCTTGGACGTTGCGCTGGGCTGAGTGGCATTGGCGCCGGGCTGAAAGCCCTTCTGCGACAGGACTGTCGGACCGGATCAATCGTCGCGGCAAAGCTCCAGTATCGGCGGAAGTAGGTCGGCGATCTGCGAACCGACCATCGCGAAGCTTTCCCTGCTGCGACCGATCGGGTCGGGAATGTCAACGAGCTCGCCTGCGACCAGCTGGGTGCGCAGCGCCGCGAGGTCGGCGACGTTTCGGGCGTTGTAGTCGGTAACGAGTCGGGCGGCCTCGCTCAGCGTGAAGGTTCTGTGGAGTTGGCGTGGCGCATGTTCCAGAACAGCGTCGCGATGCGCCCGCGTCATGGTGAGCACGAGATCGGCATCGGAGGCGATCTTCGCCGTGAGTTGCCGCGCGGCGAAACCAGACGCGTCACCACCCAGCTCCCCGAGAATTAGCGCCGCTTCATGGTGAATCGGATGGGCGATCACCGCGCGAGTCCCTGCGCTCGACGCTGTGAAGTTCCCGGCATTCAATCGCGCGCTGTATGCCGTGGCTAGCCGTTCCGCCGTGGGTGACCGACAGATGTTTCCAGTGCAAACGAACAGTACGTGCAGAGCGACTCCTCGTTCGTGGCCTGGACGGCGTCGGGCCAGATGTGACCCTCCATCAGTATCCCGGCTACGAGGGGCCCGGCGGGTTGATCTTCGGAAGCCGGCCTCCTGGAGCTCCACGCCGCCACGACCCTTCCGGTGTGAAGCCGGGTGCGCTTCTCTTGGAGAGCTGGAGTTGGCAAGCATCCGCAGATATTTGCTGTTGCTACACGAATACTGACGCGAGCGATAAATAATCCCATAACTAGATAACCCGCAGTCCAATAGAGTTCCAGCATATCGGTGGTTATTGACGGTTCTGAACGGTTGCTGAAATTTGATTGTGGCGGCAAAGACGTGCCGGAAAGAAGTTCGCTGTAGTTGTTGTTGGGCGCACAGTTCGGTGATAGATTCGGCCCACGAGCGTGAGGCAGATCACGGGGGGCCGCACGCAGGGGAGCAGGAGTGGGGGTTGAGGTGAGCGCGCTGAACGACCACGTCCCACTCTCGGCCCGGGCCGATTTCGCACACCGAGCGGCGCCAATGCTGCTCGGATTTCGCAGGGCCGATCCACGTCGTTGTTTGAGAACGGTCGGCTTGCAGCACTGACTCTTCAGCGTGCTTCGCTGAACTTTTAGGGGGGGGATATGAGGCAACGGGCGGTGATTACGGGAGGCGCAGGCTTCGTCGGCTCACATCTAGCGGAACGCCTGCTAGAACGTGAGATGGACGTGGTATGCCTCGACAACTTCGTCACGGGTTCGGCTCACAACGTCGCACATCTACAGGGCCGCAGGGGTTTTCAGCTGATAGAGGCGGACGTCAGCGAGTACATCTCGATCCCAGGACCCATCGACTACGTGCTGAATTTCGCCTCGCCAGCTTCGCCGGTCGACTATGCCGAACTGCCCATCGAGACGATGAAGGCTGGTTCGCTCGGGACGCTGCACACCCTGGGTTTGGCGAAGGACAAGGGTGCCCGCTACCTGCTGGCATCGACATCGGAGTCGTACGGCGATCCGCTCGTCCACCCCCAGCCCGAAACCTACTGGGGCAATGTCAATCCGGTCGGCCCCCGTGCGTGTTACGACGAGGCTAAGCGCTTCGCCGAGGCACTCACCACGTCCTACCGGACCAAGCACGGTGTCAACACCGCGATCATGCGAATCTTCAACACGTACGGCCCTCGGATGCGTCCGAACGACGGCCGCGTGATTCCGAACTTCATCAACCAGGCTTTGGTCGGCGACCCGATCACCATTCAGGGCGACGGCACCCAGACGCGATCGGTGTGTCACGTCGACGACACGGTAGAGGGCGCGTTGCGGCTGTTGTTCTCCGACCTCACAGGTCCGGTCAACATCGGCAGTCCGAACGAAATGACCATCTTGGAACTGGCCCGTCTCGTCTGCGAACTCATTGGATCCGACTCTCCGATGGAGTTCCTCGCCCGACCGCAGGACGACCCGTCGCAGCGTCGGCCCGACATCACGCTCGCGCGCACCGAACTCAACTGGGGACCGGAGGTCGAGATACGCGACGGTCTGCTGGAGACCATCGCCTGGTTCCGCCACGGGGCACACCGCGCCTCATGGGTCGACTCGCCGGCATCGTTCGGAATCCCGGTCGAGGAAGACCGTCCTCGCCTCAAGGTCGCCGTCATCGGCACCGGTTACGTCGGTGCAGTCACCTCGACTTGCTTGGCGTTCCTCGGTCATTCCGTGGTCGGACTGGATGCGAATACGGTCCAAGCCGCTCAACTCAACAACGGCCAGACGCCGTTTCACGAGCCCGGACTGCCGGAGTTGCTCCAATCGACGCTGGCGACGGGCCATTTGCAGTTCACCGACTGCCCCGCGAAGGCCCTGTCGGACGCGGACTTCGTCTTCATCTGCGTGGGAACTCCACCGAGTCCGGACGGATCGCCGGACCTTTCGCAGCTCGAAAGTGCGATCCAGTCCTTGGCGCCATACCTGCGCGCTGAGGCAGTGATCATCAACAAGTCGACCGTGCCGGTCGGCTCCGGCAACTGGACGCGCACCATTCTGGAGGATGCGCTGGAGGGAAACCGCGATCTCTCCTTCCACGTCGTTTCCAACCCGGAGTTCCTCCGCGAGGGTTCGGCGATCGAAGACTTCCTCTATCCGGATCGGATCGTGCTGGGAGGCGCCGCCGCGGACGTCGAACGGGTGGCCGAGCTGTATCAGCCCGTCCTCGACCAATCCTTCGATGGCGGGCGGCGTGGTCTCGGGTCCTCCTTGATCACAACGGATCTGGCCTCCGCGGAGATGATCAAATATGCGGCGAACGCATATCTGGCGACGAAGATAAGTTTCGCCAACGAGATGGCGCAGATGTGCGAGCTCTTCGGCGCCGACGTCCGGCAGGTCCTCCCTGCCGTGGGCGCCGACCATCGCATCGGCACGGCCTTCCTGAACGCGGGTGTCGGGTGGGGTGGCTCCTGCTTCGGCAAGGATGTCTCCGCACTGATCTCGACGAGTCAGGAGTACGGCTACACGCCGTCGATCCTGCACGCGACGATCGAGATCAACAAGGCGCAACGTTCGATCGCGGTGCGCAAGCTGCAGCACGAACTTCACATGCTCAAGGGCCGCCGAATCGCGCTGCTAGGACTGACGTTCAAACCCGGGACGGACGATCTGCGCGACGCCCCCGCGTTGGACATAGCTCGGCGTCTACTGGCTGCAGGCGCCGTGATCTCGGCCTTCGACCCGCTCGTCAAGGTACTGCCCGACGAATTTGGCGCTGTGAGGCTCACCCGCGATGCCTACGATGCGGCCGACCGGGCCGATGCGGTTGTCGTGACGACGGAGTGGCCGGAATTCGAACTCATCGACCCCGTCGGTTTGCGTGAGGCCATGCGCGGCGACCTCGTGTTGGACGGCCGAAACTGCCTGCCAGAGGCGGAGTTCGTCGGGTCGGGTCTACGACTGGTCGGTTTCGGCTGGTGACACCACCCACGAACGCCCCATGAGCAGCATCCGATGAAGATTCACGTCCACGACAACTCCGGCCACCCGTTCCAGGTTCAGCTGAGCCGGGCGCTTGCCGCGCACGGCCATCAGGTCCTCCATACCTACATGGCGACGTTCGAGTCGCCGAAGGGCCGCTTGCAGCGCGAGCCGGGAGACCCGCCGACCCTGCGGATCGAGGGCATCGATCTGGGTCGTCCGTTCCCGAAGTACTCGTACTACAGGCGTTGGCAGCAGGAGCGGGAGTACGGCCGAGCGTTGGCTGCACTTCTCGAGCGCGAGCGCCCGGACGTGTTCCTCGCCTCGAACACGCCGCTCGACATGCTCGCCGTCGCGCAGCGTGCCTGCGCGCGCTTCGGCATTCGCTTCGTGTTCTGGGTCCAGGACCTGTACGGCTACGGGGTCGCGCAGATCCTGGGCGCGAAGTACGGCCTCGCCGGGCGGGCGGTCGGCGCCTGGTATCGGCGCAAGGAGCGCGCGTTGCTTGCCGCCTCCGATCACGCGATCCAGATCACCGAGGATTTCCGTCCCTTCCTGCAGGAGGCTGGACTCACTGCTGGGAGGATCACGACGATCCCGAACTGGGCGCCGCTCGACGAGCTGCCGCTGCGGGACAAGTCGAATGCCTGGAGCCGCGCGCACGATCTCGAGCACCGCTTCGTCTTCCTCTATTCCGGGACGATGGGCCTCAAGCACAACCCGAAGCTGCTACTCGAGCTGGCACAGGCATTCGGCGACGACGAGCGGGTGCGGATCGTGGTCGTGTCCGAAGGTCTCGGCGCCGACTGGCTGCGCGAGGCCGTCACGGCGGCCGGGCTGACCAACGTTCTGCTGCTGCCGTTTCAACCATTCGAGGCGATGCCCGACGTCCTGGGAAGCGCCAACGTCCTGGTGGCGATGCTCGAGGACAGCGCCGGTGTGTTCTCCGTGCCCTCGAAGATCCTCACCTACCTGTGCTCGGGTCGTCCGATCCTCCTCGCGGCGCCGATGCAGAACCAGGCGGTGAAGCTCATCGCCGAGACCGGTTCCGGAAGGTGCTGTCCTTCCAGCGATCCCGAGGAATTCGTCGGGCTGGCCAGGACCCTCAGAAACGACCTAGTCCTTGTGGACGAAGGGGGGAAAAGTGCTCGCGCAGCAGCGGAAAGCCGATTCACAATGGTTCGAATCAGCCGCCAGTTCGAGGATGCACTCGTTCCTTCGCCCTGACGCGGCGAGTCGGCAAGTGGGTGGATCGTGACCCTCTCCTTGGAGCCGATGTTGGCCGGCTCACCGAACGACGAGCGTGTCAGCCGCATCCCTCGCTTTGGGCCATTCCGGTCGCTGCTGGTACTGGTCGACGTGGCGTGCGTGGGCTCCGCCGGCATCCTCGCCAACTTGCTGGCGGACGCCCTGCGGCCCGACGCCCCGGTTATTTGGCCACCGCACAGCCTGTACGAGGTGCCGATCCTATTCGCGGCGCTGGTGGCGCCCGCCATCCTCAACTGGTTCGGCGTCTACCGATCGTGGCGTGGACGGTCGCTCGATAGCGAACTGCGGCCGATTGCCTTCGGCCTCGGCGCGACTTTTCTGCTGCTCCTCGCGATCGGTGTCGTGACGCAGTCCACGGCCTACTACTCGCGTCTTTGGATAGCCGTGTGGCCACTGCTTGCGTTCGGGCAGATTGCCTGCGCGCGCGTCGCGCTGCGCGCGACTCTGGCCTCGCTCTACCGCCGCGGCTTCGATACGGCACGCGTCGCGCTGATCGGCGATGGCATGCTGGCCGAGCGCGTCGCGCATCACCTGATTGCGCAGACCGACTCGGGATTCAAGCCGGTCGGCTACTTCTCGCTGAACCCTGAAGCGGCGGAACGGATCCCGCTGCCACGCCTAGGTACCCTGCAAACTCTTGGCGAGAATACCGAGCGCCCGGTCGGGCAGGAGATCGACCAGGTCTGGATCGTTCTGCCATTGTCCGCCGAGAACCAGATCCGGCAGGTCCTGCACGAGCTGCGGCACTCGACCATCGACATCCGCATGATTCCCGATGTATTCGGCTACCAGTTGCTCAACTCGTCGACCGAGAACGTTGTCGGGCTGCCGGTGCTCAACCTGTCGTACTCGCCGATCTCGGGCGCCAACCGCTTCGACAAGAACGTGCTCGACCGTGTGCTGGCGCTGGGCATCCTGGTGCTGATCCTGCCGTTCATGCTGCTGATTGCGCTGGCGATAAAGCTGGAGTCGCCGGGACCTGCGATCTTTCGCCAGATGCGCCACGGCGGCGACGGGCGGCCGTTCACGGTGTACAAGTTCAGAACCATGCGCTGGGAGGCCGTCAACGTAACGGCCCCGCGACAGGCGACCCGCAACGACCCCCGGATCACCACCCTCGGACGGCTGTTGCGCCGGACCAGTATCGACGAACTGCCACAGTTCCTGAACGTATTGCAGGGCAATATGTCGATCGTCGGACCCCGTCCGCATCCGATCGAACTCAACGATCTCTTTCGCGAGCAGGTAGAGCGATACATGTGGCGGCACAAGGTCAAACCTGGCATCACGGGATGGGCGCAAATCAATGGTTTGAGAGGGGAAACCGACACCCTCGACAAGATGCGCAAGCGGATCGAGTTCGACTTGTATTACATCGACCACTGGTCCTTGTGGTTCGACATAAAGATCATTCTGATGACCGTGGTGCGCGGGTTCACCGACCGCAATGCCTATTAACGCAATGCGTCGCTCCGGCGCAAGTGACCGACCACCAACAGATTTCAGTGCAAGACGAACCGGGGGGATCTAGATGTTCAGGAAACGAAACAACGTACTGATCGCAGGAGCCGGGGGATTCATCGGCGGGCATCTCGCCAAACGGCTGAGTGAGGAAGGGAACAACGTCATCGGCGTTGACCTCAAGCCGTTGGATCAGTGGTCGCAGGTTCCAAAAGGCGTCGAACGACGGCAATTGGACATGTCGAAACTCGCCGACTGCCAAGAAGCAGTTCTCGGCGTCGACACGATCTACAATCTGGCCGCCGACATGGGTGGCATGGGCTTCATCGAGACCCATAAAGCAGAGTGCATGCTTTCGGTGCTTATCAACACCCATCTGCTCTTGGCGGCGCGAGGCGCCGGCGTGCAACGCTACTTCTACGCCAGCTCTGCGTGCGCATACAACGTCGACAAGCAGGTGCAGACGGATGTCACGCCACTCAAGGAGAGTGACGCCTATCCTGCAATGCCCGAGGATGGGTACGGGTGGGAGAAGTTGTTCAGTGAGCGGATGTGCCGGCACTTCCGCGAAGACTTCGGTATCGAGACCCGCGTTGCTCGTTATCACAACGTCTATGGCACCCATGGCAGTTACGACGGAGGCCGTGAGAAGGCCCCTGCTGCCCTGTGCCGCAAGATCGCCGAGGCGGTCCTAAGCGGCCATCACGAAATCGAGATCTGGGGTGACGGAGAGCAGACGCGCAGCTTCATGTACGTCGACGATTGCGTGGAGGGGACCCTACGAGTTACAGCGGGGGACAGCGCATTACCGGTCAACGTTGGTAGCTCGGAGTTGGTGAGCATCAACCAGATGGTCGACATCATTGAGCAGATCGCTGGCGTGTCGGTCAGCCGAGAATACAAATTGGACGCACCGCTTGGCGTCCGGGGTCGCAGTAGCGATAACGCGATGTGCAGGGAAGTCTACGGTTGGGAGCCGTCGATCACGCTTGCTGATGGCCTGGAGCGGACGTATCGATGGATCTTCGACCAGTTGTCGACCCGTAGCGGACGGCATGCCGCGGTTCTGTCTGGCTGAGTGACCTCCGGTGAATCATCAAGGCGGGCAACGGTATCGGTGACTGCCATGTCGGCGTACAAGGTCGGGTATGTGCCGGTTCAGCTTCCGTAGCGCACGTACCATTGCTCGAACGCATAGATGGCCCAGAGGAAGTTCTCGTGGTTGCGGCGACCACTCGAGTGTTCGTCGACCAACTTGGCCACTGAGCCTGGGCGGAAGAATCCGGTCGAAGTCAACCAGCCGCCCAGCACCGCTTGGCGTAGTGCGGGCTCGAGCGGGCCGCGGAACCACTGGCGGATCGGCACGGAGAAACCCTGCTTCGGTCGTGCGAAGAGGTCCGCCGGTAGCATTCGCTCGAGTACCTGTCGAAGCACTTGCTTTTGTCCGAGACTCCCGGTGCGAAGACATCCCGGCAGCGCCCGCGCAAATTCGACGACTCGATAGTCGAGTAACGGATTGCGTGCCTCGAGTCCGTGCGCCATGGTCGCTCGGTCAACCTTGACGAGAATGTCGTCGACGAGGTACGAGCGCAGGTCGAGATCCATGTAGCGCTCGATGAGGGTGCCCGCCGGTACTTCGGAACCAAGCCGATGGTCGAACCAGTCTGCGGCGCCCGCCGCGAAGCCGCTCACGACGCCGCGGTATGGCCGCCTCTTGAGTGGGCCGCGCATGTAAGCGTAGAGGTCGCTGGTGCTCGGTTGGGCTAGAGCGGCGAGTCCCATTGCGGCACTGTGAGGTAACGGCAGCGCGGGTGTCGCGCGCAGGAGCGGCGCGGCGAAGGCGCTGCGTCGGCGCCATGGGTCCAAGCCCGCGAGTCGGCCGTACCAGGGGTAGCCGGCGAACAGTTCGTCACCGCCGTCGCCGGACAATGCGACGGTCACCTCTGTACGGGCGAGCCGCGCAATCGCTAGCGATGGGATCGCAGATGCGTCTGCGAAAGGTTCGTCGTAATGTTCGGGCACTTCCTTGGCGATTGCCAGCAAGTCGCCGGGGCGCAGCACTAGTTCCTCGTGGCGCGTGCCTAAGCGGCGCGCTACTTCGCGTGCGTGGGCCGACTCGTCGAACTCCGTCTCGTCGAAGCCGATCGTGAAGGTGCGCACCGTATCCGAGTTACGGCACATGAGAGCGACCACTGTGGACGAGTCGATGCCACCACTTAGAAATGCCCCGACGGGGACGTCGCTGATGAGCCGGTAGCGCACGCTCGAGTCAAGCAATTCCTCGAGTGCGTCCGCCGCGCTCGCGGTGCTATCCACTGACGCCGTGCCGCGCGGGCTGAGCGACCAGTATCTCTCCACGCGGGTCGAACCGTCGGCCCCGCACTCGAGCCACGTTCCAGGCTCGAGTTTGTGCACCGCACGGTAAATCGAATGGGGTGCAGGGATATACGACATCTGGAAGAAGAGGTCCGTCGCTTCGGCGGAGATTTCACGTGAGACGTCTGCGAATGCCGTCACGGCCTTCAACGTTGAACCGAAGACGATCCGCCGCCCGTCCTGCGCATAGTAGAGGGGCTTCACCCCCAGGCGGTCGCGCGTGAGCCAAAGGCGGCGGCGATGTCCGTCCCACAGCGCAAAGGCGAACATGCCGTTGAAGTGGTGCAGGCACTCCACACCCCATTCGCGGTATGCGGCGAGAATCACCTCGGTGTCGGTCTGCGTCGCGAAGCGGTGCCCTGCGGCGGCGAGTTCTTTGCGCAGCTCGCGGAAGTTGTAGATCTCGCCGTTGAAGGTGATCACTAGCGCGCCGTCAGCATCATGCATGGGCTGCGCGCCACGCTCGGACAGGTCAAGTACGGAAAGTCGGCGATGGGCTAGTCCGACGGCGCCGTCGGTCCAGGTGCCGGCGCCGTCGGGGCCGCGGTTGGAGAGTGTGTTTCGCGCTCGAGTCAGGGCGACGTCGTCTACCGGTGTGCCGTCGAAATTCAGCCGTCCGACTATTCCGCACATCCGTATCAGCGCCCGAGGCTGCGCGTCGGTGAACTACGGACGTTCCGATTGGCCACATGGATCCTTCGTCACGATGATGCCGGCACCGTCTTGTGCGGGCCGGGCCGTCTAGGGGCTCAGACGCTCGCCTCGCCGAGAACGTAATCAAGAAGCTGCGCATAGCGTGCGTCGGCGTCAGACTTCTTGGCGCGGAACGCCTCGATTTGGCGCGTGCGCGCATTTCGCAGTTCACCGGAGCGGACGAGGTCCTCGACGGCCGCCACGAGGTCCTCAGTGCAGTTCGGCCCGGCCTCGATCATCCGGCTGACCGTGTCCTGAAGAACCCAGGGAACACCCGCCCAACGGGTCGAGACGATGGCGGCCCCACCGGCCATCGCTTCGTAGAGCACGTTCGGTTGGGCTTCCTGACTGAACCGAGTCGGAAAGACGAACACGTCGCATGCCTGGAAGAAAGCAGCTTTCGCGACACCGAACACTTCGCCGCGATAGTCGAGGCGGTCACCGAGTGTGCGCTGCAGGGCCGTCAGCCGCGCCTCGTTCCTGCTCCCGATCGGGCGACCGGCGAGCAGGAAACGCGCATCGGCTCCGAGCTTTTCGGCAAGCTTCGGCAACGCGTCGGCGACCACGTCGAAGCCCTTGTCCTCCACCAAGTTACTGAGGAAGCCCACAGTGACGGGCGAGTGCGCGCTTGCATCGGGCCCCGCGGCCAGTTCGAGGTCACAGGTCGCCGCGTTGGGCACGTACATGGAACGGAAGTCCGCCGGATAGACGGTCTTGAATCTGTCCTCCATGACGGGGTCGAGAAAGACGTGCAGCGTCTTGTCGGGCGCGGTGCGCAGAAGCCGTGCCATGAAACGGGATCGATTGTGGATGTGGTTGTAGTTTCGATGGTGAATTACCAGCCGCGGGAACCTCGCAGCGGCTGTTCGCGCATAGGCAGCTGAGAACGCCACGCCGGGGCCCCCGTCGGGGACGAGGTAGACGGTCGCACCAGCGGCGGCGGCACGCGTCGAGGCGATCCTCCTTATATTGCTCGCGAAACCCAGTGTCTTGTTGGCATAGATCGAGAGCGAGCGAGTGTGCTCGGCGCGTGAGCGGGTCTTGTTGGTGGCCAACCGGCATACTTGCGCCCCGCGTGCCTCGAGCGCATTGCAAACGATGGCAGTGTTCTTCGCTGCGCCACCGACGAACGGTGGGAACGGCCCAATCGCGAGAACGCGCCGCCGAGTCCTGCCGGTGCCGCCGCGGATGATCACGGCTCAGGGCTCCAGGCGGGCTTTGCGCCAGCCTTGTACCAATCCGCGGTGCGACCCATGGCGACATCGAAGGGCACGTAGGGGAACGCCATCGCTTGATGCGTGACCTCGAGGGGTACCACGTAATCGGTTGACATTCGCATCACGCGCTCGCGATCTAGTGGAAAGGGCAGACCGACGCGGCGCAGAAGCGTTCCCGCCTCGCCGGCGCGTTGCAGTAGGGCCGCCGGGAACCGGCGTACCGGCCTTCCGCGTAGTGCCATGGACATGCCGTCGAGGAACTGCGCGGAGTCGATTGCCTCGTCCCCACCGTAGAGAACGTCGCCGTCCGCCACGGCCTCAGAGAATGCGGCACTGATGATCTGTCCCGCGCAGTTGTCGACGTAACCGTAGGTGCGCACCACCGGGCGGGCTGTGTCGGGATGCAGGTACCAGCCCTTCTCGACATAGCGCATCACCGAACTCGCATAGCTCGGGTGATGCGGCCCCCAGATGACGGTCGGACGGACATGGACCGCGGCGTATGGGCGGTCGAGCGTCTGGAGGAACTGCTCTGCCTCTGCTTTGGCCTCCCCATAGCGCGTATACGGGTCGTAGGCGTACAGGTCTGTCGGCTGCGGGCCAGGACGGATCACGAGCTGGGTCGAGATATTGACGAAGCGCTGCGGCCGGGTCGCATCGCAGAACGCCTTCGCGGCCATGCGCGTCCCGTTCCAGATGCTCGAGAATTCATCCCGGGATGTCGCTGTCACGGACGCGAAAGCAGCGAGATGAATGAAGCAAGAGGGATCGAAGCTCTGGCATGCGGCGGATAGCTTGTCGGCGTCTTCGATATCACCGATCACGGTGCTGGGCCCCGAATCGACGCCAGGCCAGGGCTTCAAGTCGAAGTTGAGGACTTCCGCGCCGGCGTTCATCAGAAGTCTGCTTACGGCGCGCCCGATGAAACCGGAACCGCCCGTGACGAAGACCCGCGCCCCGCGGATGTTGGATGCCGTGCGTTCACCGACGACGTTCACCGTGGCACCCGAACGTCGAGTTCGCCAGCTGCCCCCCGCAGTGTGTCGAACTCAAGGCCTCGTACGTCGATTCGCAACAGTGCTGGGCGTGCCAACTGATCCCCCTGAACTCCGCGTCGAGCCTAACAGGGAGAGCCAGTAATTCTCGGCGTCTTGTGGCAGACAGAAGGGTTGTGGCGCAAAGTCGATATGTGGGCGCGACATCGCGCGGTGTGGTAGCCGTCTGTGTTCTTAGTGGTCGAAAGGTTCCCTAGCTCACGAAGCCATCTGCGGTGGAGGTTACCCCTCGCCTATGTGGCAGGAGTTTGCTCACAATCTCAATCGATTCCGCATGTGGCTCGTCCAGCAAACCGATACGATGAGCGCGCAAGCTGGATCCGGTACGCGATGGAATTGAACTAAATCGGCCGCTCTTCCCGCGAAGCAGACGGGGGCAGGCCGCCAGCCGACTGAAGCACGGCTACTGCGGGGGCGAACGCGTTCAAGCGTGGCTGGCCGACCAGCGGACCGATTTCTTGAAAGCGGAGACGTCCCAGCCTCCGGCCGCCCGAGGAAGGGAGTACGCGTGGCGAAGCTCAGCGGGAAGGATCCATTCAGCGATCAGACGGCGTTGGCAACTCTCCAATCGAGCCTCGCCAAGGTCTCGGAACCCGACCAAGCGACCATCGCCGAACTCGTGAAGCAACATGTCGACTTCGCCACTTCTTACCCCTCCGACCTTCGTCCGGGTGGGCGCGTGCTCGATTTCGGCTGTGGTATCGGGGATTCAGTTCGGGCCCTGCTCGACATGGGATTCGACGCATGGGGCGTAGACGTGCTCGAGTTCTGGGATCGCGATATCGAGATCCTCTGGGAAGAGAGGGAGAAACCCCCCAGTGAGATAGCGGCGAGACTCAAGACGGTAAGCCTAGATGACTATCGATTGCCATTTCCGGACGCCCATTTCGACTTCTGTATCAGTGATCAGGTCATCGAACATGTCTTCAATCTGCCCCAAGTGATGCAGGAAATCGTCCGCGTCTTGCGGCCGGGAGCCGTTTCGGTTCACCGTTTCCCGGGGCCGAACCACCCTATCGAGGGCCACATTTCGGTGCCGGTCATCCCGTTGTGCCGTTTCAGGTGGTACCTAGCGCTTTGGGCATGGCTCGGCGTCCGCTCCCCCCGGCAAAAGGGCCTTGGCTGGCGTGAGACGCTCGCCCTGAATGTGGAAACGATGCGGTTCTGTAGTTACCCCACCAAGAAAGCGCTACGGCGGGCTGCAAGAGAGGCGAATGTAACCATCGAATTCCATGAGGGAGAGGGCATCAAGCGTCAGAATGTGGGCCGCGCATACGCATTGTTTCGAGCTGCTGAAACGATTGGATTGGGACGCGCCGCACTCAGCCTGCTGTCATTGATCAGCCAGCGTTATGTGCTGATAAAGGGTTGATGGTCTCCGGTATTCGCGTGTCGCTGCGGGGAACAGTCAATCGTGTGCTGACCCGGGGTAGCGACTACGGCTTGAACCTCGTGGCGGCAGCAGCCACACAAGGGGCAACTTTCCTCACTGCCGTCGTCCTAACTCGCATCTTGACGGGTGATTCGTTCGGGCGATATGTAGTGGGCCAGAGCACCGTCGTCACACTCGGTGCCCTCTCCAGCCTCAGTCTCGGATTCGTCGCGAACGCGATGCTCGCCAGACACGCAGGCCTCGCGCCGGCTCGGGCGGCAAGTATCCACCGGTTTTGTCTGATCGTTGCCTCGCTGTCCGGCGTCGTGGCCGGAATCTTCATAACCAGTAGCTCCAGATTCCTCGCCGAACATCTATTTCACGACCCTAGCGTCCAAACACCGATCCTCATCGCCGGCATCGCTCTGCCGTTTGCCGCTCTCGCCAGTTATCAGGTTGGCGCCATGGCTGGGCTGTCCGATTTCCGCGGTCTCGTCAGGGTTGCCGTAGCAGGAGCACTTAGCTTGGTGGCGGCCGCCTCAGTAGGCGCGTGGATTGCTGGAGCGACGGGCGCGATGGTAGGTCTTCTGCTTTCGCTCATGATTCGTGCGGCCATCGGAGCCGTGGGCTTACGCGCTCGCAGGACATCGTTCTTCATGCGCGCGCCAGATATTGGACTTCGGGAGACCTGGCGGGAAATTCGTCACTTCGCGATACCGACCCTTATGTGCGGAGTCGCGACGATGCTCGCGATCTGGCTATCCAACGCCATCTTGACTACGCATGCGGGCACGCGGGCATTTGGCGTGTTTACGTCGGCGTTCTTGATCAAGACCTTGGTGACGTTCGTCCCGTTACAGTTCGGGAACGTATTGCTTTCTCGGTTATCGACCCTGTCTGCCAAAGGCGACGTGATCGCATCGCGACGCACCCACACGATCGTCCTACTGGCGGGCACCGGTGTTG
The DNA here is from genome assembly GCF_000620625.1 of Mycobacterium sp. URHB0044. GTDB lineage: Bacteria > Actinomycetota > Actinomycetes > Mycobacteriales > Mycobacteriaceae > Mycobacterium. The sequence continues at coordinate 191,129 of NZ_JIAW01000017.1, forward strand.
CCGTTGTTCTGGCGACGCCATTGGCAATTGGCGCGAATCACGTGATGGCCGTGTTCGGACCAGGCTTCACGGAGGGCGCACCGTTACTACGGTGGCTAATGCTGTGCGCGGTGTTCGAGGCCGCCGCGACACTGACCTTCTATGCGTTTCCAGGCCGTGGAAAGCTCTGGCAGGCGGCTCTCGTTTACTCAGTACCAAAGGAAATCGTCCTCGTGAGTACAGCGTTCTTCCTGGCCAGCCGATTCGGCGCTATGGGACTGGTGTGGGCCCACACCTCGTCGTGGCTCTATGGACTCTTGGCTCTGACGACGCTCAACGCAATTGCCCGGGGAAGGTGGAGGAGTAAGGGGTCTGCATCAGCAACCGCGTCCCCGAACGTCCCTGTCTCAGCCGGCCGGAATGGTCATCAGCGAAGGGGTCCCAATAAATGTGTGGAATAGCGGGATTCATTGATGTGGGGCATAGCGACGACGAGGCGGAATCGCTCATCGACGCGATGTGCCAAGTAATTCGGCACCGTGGCCCTGATGAACAGGGATCCTGGGTGGGCAATGGGGTGGCCCTCGGCATGCGGCGCCTCGCGATCATAGACCGATCCCTCGGTCACCAGCCCATCTTCAACGAGGATGAAAGCGCCCTGGTCGTCTTCAACGGGGAAATCTACAATTATCGTGATCTCCAGAAGGTGCTCATGCATCGCGGGCATCTTTTTCGGACTAATAGCGACACTGAAGTGATCATCCACGCCTACGAGGAATACGGCGATGATTGTGTGAAGCATCTACAGGGGATGTTTAGCTTCGCCATTTGGGATAAGAAGCGCCGACGTCTGCTAGCGGCGAGAGACCGCTTCGGCAAGAAACCGTTCAACTACTACTGGGATGGGCATAGATTCATCTTTGGATCTGAGATCAAGTCTCTTCTGAAAGCGGGCATACCCAGAGAAGTTGATCCGATCGCACTCGACGAATTCCTCGCTTATCGGTACGTACCAAGCCCACTCACCATCTTCCAAGGCGTCAGAAAGCTACCTGCCGCACATATTCTGACGTATGAAGATGGAATAGTTGACGTCAAGAGATACTGGGAACTTCCGTTCACGCCAACAAGCCACGACGACGAGGCGACCGCGGTTGAACGGATAGGTGATCTTCTTCGCGACGCAGTGCAGATGCGACTCATGAGCGAGGTGCCATTAGGGGCCTTTCTCAGTGGGGGTATCGATTCCAGCGTCGTCGTGGCACTGATGAGTCAGATGATGTCTCAACCAGTGAAAACGTTCTCGATCGGCTTCGCGGAAGAAAACTACACAGAGCTTCCCTATGCGCGTCAGGTCGCACAATACTTCGGCACTGAGCACCACGAATTTGTGGTAGAGCCCGATCTCATTTCCATTCTGCCGGAACTGGTATGGGCGTACGACGAGCCTTTTGCAGATCCATCGATGCTTCCCACCTACTACGTCTCGAAATTAGCCCGTGAGCACGTCACAGTGGCCTTGACGGGTGATGGTGGAGACGAGATCTTCGGAGGCTATTCACCGTATCGGCGCGAGTATTTGATCGAGCGTATGCCGTTCTTCGTTCGTTTGATTCTCAAGTACGGTAGCTCGGTCATGCCGAGCGGAATGCGCGGAAAGAACCGTCTCCGATTGTTGCTTAGCGATCCAGCTCTGCGGTGTACACAAAGCACCACCACTTTTCACAACTATGCGCGTTCGTTGATGTATAGCGACGACTACTACGGTCACGTGCGTAATCATGACCCGCTCGAACGGCTGGTTGGCGAATACCGTGCCGCTTCGCATCTAGATGTAACGACTCAGATGCAACGCGTAGATTCACGGGCCTATCTCGTCGATGACATCCTCGTGAAGGTCGACAAAGCCAGCATGATGAATTCGCTTGAGACGCGAGCACCACTGCTCGACCAGTGCCTCGCCGAGTACGTCTCATCGCTACCGTCTACGCTTCGTATGCGTAACGGTGTTCTCAAGTACTTGCTGAAGAAATTCGCGGCTGACTTGCTACCCGCCGAAATTCTCGCACGTCCCAAAATGGGCTTTGGCGTACCTCTCGAGCAGTGGTTCCGAACTGACCTCAATGGCTACGCCTACGATTTACTGACTTCGTCGCAGGCGAACCAAAGAGGAATCTTCGACCCACGGTTCGTCCAGGATCTGCTCAAAGCGCATCGCAGCACAAAGGCGGTCAATTATGGGGAAGCGATCTGGGCGCTACTTTGTCTCGAACAATGGTTCAGGACCTTCATGGATGACCCCGCGACATCACCCCAGTCGGATGCGACGGCTCCGCAGGCGTGCACTTAGCGAATAAGTGTGGGACTAGATCACGAGACTACGTCGTTGGGAAAGTACGTCCAGTCCCCTTGGGATCCTTTGAATGTATATGCACCGGCATTCGCGTGCTGCAGGGGGTGCTCGGCCCGTTCGCTATACGGTCCGATATAGAATTCGCCCATCGGCAAGCCGGTTCCTGCTCCGATTAGCCCGGGAGGCGATTCCTGAAATGTCTCCCGCCAATAGCGTTCCGAATAGAAGAGGGCGCAGTAACTGACGCTCACCACTTCATCGATGAATATGTATCCGCCCGCTACCAGCCGGGGCCACAAATAGCGGACGCAGCATTCGAGGCTAGCTTCGTAGTCCACGTCGAGGTAGGCCAGTACCACGGGTTCTTCCTGCTTTGGCAGAGTGTCGTCGAACCATCCCTCGATGAATTCGCAATGGTCGATTGCGCCAGCTTTGCTGATGTTGCGCTTTACTTCATCGAGTGTTCCGCAGTAGTCGCCGGCCGTATAATATTGGCCTTCGCGGTCGCCTGCCTCGGGCGCCGGCAGGCCTTGAAAAGAGTCGTATATCTGGAGTTGACGTCCGACGATGCGACACACCAGAGACAAATTGGCGGCCGATGCGCCTTTCCAGGTTCCGCACTCGACCACAACGCCAGGTATTTGAGGATCGAGCTCGAAGAGCTTGAGCGCCATCGCAAGATGCGACTTGTAGGAACTGCCGCTCTGAATCGTGACCGTGTTCCAGAACATTCTTAGTCCCAACAGAACCTTCTTCGGCCAGGTCATGCGATAGGCCGGGTTGATTCGAGCGGACTGGAGAAGGAAGAGAATAGCGATGGGGACCGTCAGTATGTAGTACCCGCGGGTGAAGGATCGCAATACTAAATTGCTTGACCCACCACCGGTCGAATAAGCTGCTCGATCATTCCGATATACGCGCGCAATTGCGCTTAAGAAATGCGGCACGACGCCTTCCTGTTCTGCACTTTGCGACTGTCGACGTAGTGGGTGGGCAGTGGTAGCTCGGTCGAGCGCCGAGCCGCCCCCCGTTCCCGGCTTGATGCTCCCGCGGTCGTAGCTAGCGTCGAGTGTCTGCCGAGCTGCGCGCACCCCCCGCCGCGACCACAATCGGACAGTACAACGTGAAATGGTTCAGGAACGACGATTCGGCGTAGCTGACGTAACTTCGCCTTCTGTTTGCTGGGTGAACCTCTGAGACTTCGGTGTTGCCTACCTTTGACGTGGTGACCACCCGATGGGGTTTCCGGTAGGCGTCGGCCGCTTACCCGGATACAAGTGGCGCAGCGAGCTGAGCCACGATCGCCTCGTGCTGTTCGGTTGACTTGGTGCTCTCGGCCCTTATCCAGTCTTTGATCGCAGCAGCTCGTTGATTTCGCGCGTCTTCATCCCAAGATTGCTCGCGCAGATATTCGAGCACGAAGGTGTCGTAATCGGCGTCACGCGCGCAAACGGCACCACCCACTGCAGGAATGACCTCCGAGATCTGGCCGCGATCGGTGGCTAATACCGGGCACCCGGCCGCGAGCGCCTCGTAAATCACTACGGGAGCGCCTTCCTGTCTGAAGGCGGTGGGAAAGACGAACAGGTCGATGTCTCGGTAGAACGCAAGCTTGGCTTCGCCGGCGAGCGGCCCTACGTGACGCACCAGGGAACCATGCGCTGCGAGCAGCTCATCGATCCGCTCGGTCACCGCGGGCTCGAGGATCGGCCCGGCGAGCGTGAGCGTCGTGTCCATACCGGCGGCGCGCAGGGCATCGAACGCGTCGGCGACCGCGAAAAATCCCTTGTCGGCGCACAGATTGCTCAAATGCCCGAGCCGGATCGGTCCTTGGGGCCGAGGGGAGGGAAGGCGTGCCGCTTCATCAGCGACGAGGTAGGCGTTGGTGGCTACCCGAAACGGGACTTGACCGTATCGGCGCCGGAATCCCGTCGCCTGGCCAGCGGTCTCGAACACGTGGATGGCGCGATCGCGCGCGATCGTGGCGACTGCGGCAATCGCGCGATTTTCGTCCTCGATGTAGCGGCAAGAATGGTGGTGGACCATCACGGCCCCGTATCGTCGCGCCGCCCCAGCCATGTGGGCGCACGTATACCAAGCACCCAGTCCAGCATCGGGGACGATGTAAAGCGCGGCATCGCGGGAGGCTGCCCGGCGGGCACGCCGCAGCGCAACCATGTTTCGCACCACCCGGCGCGCGTGGTATCCGAAGCTCCGGTTGTGGTTCAGCGTCCTACCGGCGACATCTATCCGCGTCAGGTCGACTCCGGCAGCGACCAGCGAATCGCATACCTGCGCGTTCAACAGCGCGGCGCCGCCGACGGGCGGGGGAAAGTGGCCGATCATCGTCACGCGCGCGTGGCTCATCGGCGTTCTTCGTTCAGATCATGCGTGCGGATTCGGGCAACGAAGCCCTCGATGCCTTCCGGCATCCGCTCGCTGCCCGACCGAAAGCACCTGTGATGTTCGCCATCGGGTCGACTTAGGGCTGGCATCCAGCTGTTCAACCACATTTCCGACATAGCTATAGCATCTCACCGGGATCGATCGTTGGGGGCGCGATCCGATCTTGGTGTGACCACGTCGCAAATAAGTTCTCGCTCTCCATCGCTCACGGGAAGGGCTATTGGCGAACTAACGCGGCTGCCCAGCCGAACTGCTGAGTGATTCCCTCACGGAGACTCACGGTCGGTCGCCATCCCAAGAGTGAGCGGATTGCCGTGGTGTCGCCGCCCGTCCTGCCAACATCGCCCGCCACCGCCTCCACATGCGTGACCGAGAGCGGTGAGCCGACTAGCTCTTCGAAGATCTGCAAGGTCTCGTTTACCGAAGTGTGTGAACCACCCGCAACGTTCAGGACGGTGCCGGGAGGAACTTCGCGCGTCGCGGCGAGCAAGTTCGCCTCGACCACGTCATCGACGTAAGTGAAGTCGCGGGTCTGAGCTCCCGAACCATAGACCGTGATCTCATTGCCGCGTGCCGCTGCCATGGCGAAGCGTGTGAACGCCATATCGGGCCGCTGACGTGGCCCGTAGACCGTGAAGTAGCGCAGCGATACAGTCGGAACGTCGAATGCTGTGGCATACAAACTGCACAGGTGCTCGGCAGCGAGCTTCGTCACGCCGTAGGGGCTGATGGGCTGCGGGCGGTCCGTCTCGCTCGTCGGGTAGCGCTCGGCATCGCCGTAGACCGATGACGATGACGCGAATACCAAGCGAAGCAGCCTGCGATTGCCCCGGCACGCCTCGAGCAGTCGCTGGGTGGCCTCGATATTGCAGTACGTGTAAGTCGAGAAGTCGCTCCCCCAAGAGGCGCGGACCCCGGGCTGGCCGGCGAGGTGGAAGACGACGTCAATACCGTCCAGCAGGCTGGCGAGGTCTATGACGTTGAGATCCCCCTCGATGAACTTCACTCCGGCGTGACTCGCCGCTTCGGCGTTGGCCCGCTTGAGCCCGATGTCGTAGTAATCCGTGAACGAGTCCACGCCGATGACGTCGTAGCCTTCGTCGCACAGACGCTTGGTCAGATGGGACCCGACGAATCCTGCGGCACCGGTTACCAAGGCATGCATTCGAGGCTCCTCCCTAGTTTGCTGAATCCCGACTGCGGGCTCAGCTCTACATGGCCGCGATCGGTGCGAGGGACGGCGATGCAACGTGTGATTCGTACCATGCCGCGTTGCGATTGTTCTGGCTATGGGCAAACGAATCTTTGGCTCAGGCACCTCGCGTCCGGACCTTTGCCGGTAGCGTCAGGGCGGGCCCCCTCAATGGGTACTGCGCCATCCGGTGGCAGGCAAGTCATAGCACGTCGACGAAGGTACGCGATGAGAGTCTGCTTTTTCATTCCGAGCCTCGATGGTGGCGGCGCGCAGCGCCAATGCATAGCCATGGTCAACGCGTTGCAGCACATGTCTGACGTCGAGATCCACCTGATCCTTCTTGGGCCGGGGGTGCACGACGACAGCCTCGACCTATCACGACTCCAGCTGCATCGCACGGAGGTCCGCAACTTCGCCAGCCCGTTTGCGCTCGCCTTCGTGGTGCGCACTCTGCGTCGGGTGCGCCCCGACCTCCTGATCTCGTGGCTGCATCCCGCCGACCTCTTGTCGTATGCAGCGACCCGTGTCGTCCGTGGGTTGCCGTGGGTGATGACGGAGCGGTGTTCCGATTACACCGATAGGCCCGCCTATAACGTCAGGAAACGTGTCGGTCGTCGCGCGCCCGCCGCGATCATCGCGAACTCTGAGGCGGGTAAGAAGTACTGGGAGTCTCTAGACCCACGCCCACCGGTGCAGATGATCCCGAACATGGTGATCGTCGACGACGTCGGCTCCCAGGTCAGCGTCGACAGGTCGGATTTGGCCGATTGCCTCTTCGTGGGCCGCCTCGACCCTGAAAAGAATGTCGGCGCGATGACATCCGCGTTCGCGCGTCTCGCCGCCGGACGTCCCGAGGCCCGGCTCGTCGTTGCCGGAATCGGCGCCCACGCCGCCGACGTGGTGCGGATTGCGGAAAGGGAGGGTGTTGCGAGTCGGGTCGAGCTGCTGGGCTTCCGCAAGGACGTGCCGAGGCTGATGGCGCGTGCACGCGTGATGCTGTCGTTCAGTTTGCACGAGGGCATGCCGAACGTCGTGATGGAGGCCGTCGGTGCGGGTCTTCCGGCCGTCGTATCCGACATTCCCGAGCACCGCGCGCTGCTGGGCGACGACTATCCGTACTACGTCCGCCTCGACTCAACTCCAGAGGAGGCTGCGGGCGTCGTCGCTCAAGCCTGGGACCATGGCCTCACCGCCGATGAGCAGGTCTACGCACACGCTAGGGAGATTTTGGCGACCATGACGCCGGAGAAAATCGCGCGGGCGTACATCGATGCGTTCGCAGCGATTATCGCGGGCGCGGACCCGCGGAATGCTCTACCCCTGGCCCGTGGCGAGCTACGTCGCCTCTGATTTCTTGGCGCTTCGCGAAATCTCTTGGTGCACAGGCGCACCCGCAATGACTCAGGGCGTCACGCGACGATAGACGTACTCATCGCACCCCGCGCCAAACAGCCCATGCGACAGCGGGAGGGTAAAGCTCTTCAGGTGCTCGAATCCGAGCGGACGCATCAGGGCATCGATCTCGTCAGCCGAGGTCGACTCGTAGGGATAGCCGCCCATCCAGTCGTGCACATCGTGGTAGTAATCCATGCCGCGCGCGCTCTTGTAGTTCGCGACGTGATCACGGAACCTCCGGCGTAAGGCCAGACGCATCAGTCCGATGTAGATGGAACGCGCCGCCTGCTGGGCACGGGGAGTCGCTGTGGAGTACCAACGTTTCTCGCGTGTCCAGAACCAACACAGGCGAGTCTTGCGATAGAGCGCGAAGGCAAACGTTCCCCCCGGCGCGACCAGTTGGGCCGCCATGCGGACCGCATCGTGCATCGCGCCGGTGTGATGCAGCACGCCCCAGGAGTAGACGATGTCGAATGGACCGATGCTGTCCGGATCGAGGTCGAATACGTTGAGCTCCTTTGCCTCTGCGTTGGCCCCTTTGCCGTGCCGGCGCAGCACCGCGCGCGTGGTCTCTACCGAAACCGGGTCGATGTCGAGGGCGAGGACGCGTGATGCACCAAGTCGGGCCGCCGCCGCCGCGTGCAGTCCTGAACCGCAGCCGATGTCGAGAAAGGTGCGTCCGCGTACGCAGTCGGCGCCCAGCAGCCGCACGAGCCCGCGGTCGGCCTCGGCCAACCGCTCCTCGTCGATCAGTTCGGCATATTTCGCCCAGTTCTCGCCGAAGGCGAAGTGGCTTCCGAGGTCGCGAAGCGACGAAGACGATGGTTGCGACTCGCCGGTCATGAAACCCCCCAAACCGCCATGGCGTTCACCAGGCAGTTGCAATCGTAGCCCGGTGGAAGCGCCGAACACATAGCTAGGAGAATGTTCCCGACAGCGTCCTGTGAGGATTTCGTCGATTCTTTCAGTCGTGTCGCGTCTACGCAGCGGGGAAAACAGCAAAGTTGGTGGCCACGCTTGGCAGAGATGTGAAGCCAACGCTGGCAAGCCGAAATTGTGACTCGAGTTGGTTCCCGCTGAGGCGGTCATCGGATAACAATTCGGTGGTATGCGTGGGAGCCTGAGCTGGCCTGTGTCAAAGACGCTGCAAGGTTCGCGCTCCGGTCGGCAGGGCATCAGATTTTCACGGTGCGCGGGTGGTGGTCGCTGGCGCGAGCGTCGAGTGGCGGCATGACTGCCGATCGGGCCGCGCTTTGTTGCCTCGTCCTAGCTCATCTGTATGGCGAACGAAATGGGCGGCCAGATCAGGCGCCGAGACGTACAGATCTGCGGTAACGTCGCCCCAGGGCGATTTGCGGAGCGGTGTTCCAGGGGGCTGCGATGGACCGTCGGCCTGGCCAAAGGGGGTGAGTGCTAGTTGAGGTCGCACTTGCTGCAGGCGGGGTCCTTCCAGGGGGCGCGCGCGCTCGGGCCGGTTGCGAGGGTCGATGGTCGTGGCTCCGATTGGGTGGCTGGGGCTGGGTCTAGGGAAGTGGCGGGGGTCGACTCTGCGCCGCCTGGGTTCGGCTGGCTTGGTAGAGGTCTTGAGGTTTTGGCGCTTGGCGTGTTCGTGGTGCTCTTCTTCGTCGTGCCGGACGGGGCGACACCGTGGGTGCTTGGTGCCAATCTCGTCACGTTCTATGTGCTGTTGATTCGTGCGATCGCGGTCCCGGATCGAAT
>NZ_JIAW01000018.1 GCF_000620625.1 Mycobacterium sp. URHB0044
CGACGGTGCGACGGGCTTGAGCCGGGAGAGCTCCGACCACGACATGACACCCGGGTTCAGGTGCGGCAGCAGCCCGGTCTCCTCCAGCACCCGGATCGCCATCGCCCGCACGTAGTCCAGCGTTGAGTCGTACCCCCGCTCGTCGAGCCACTGTCGAGCTTCGTCCCAGCGCTCCTCCGGCCGGTCACCGAGGGTGAAAAGTGCTTCCTTGCAGCCCAACTCGGCACCCCGGCGGGCGACCTCGAGAATCTCGTCGGGCTCCATGTACATGCCCATGCCCGCCGCGCGCAGCTTGCCGGGCACCGTGACGAAGGTGCAGTAATGGCAGGTATCGCGGCACAGATGCGTCACCGGGATGAACACCTTGCGCGAATAGCTGATGGGTAGCCGTCCGGCCGGACCCCGCCGGCCCGCCGCCTCCAGACCCGCGTCACGCACCCGCGCGGCGCTGGCACACAGGTCGGCCAGATCATCGCCGCGGGCAGTCATCGCGATCGCGGCCTCATCGACATTGAGCGCCACCCCGTCACGGGCCCGTCTCAACACCCGCCGCAAAGCGGCCACATCAGAACTCATTCGATAACTCGCTCAGAGGTTTCCGGGCTTGCTCAGCTGGTCCTGCCAGCGCCGTTCTGACTCGGTCACGAGAGCCCCTGCCATCCGTTCGATTGGTATGCGCAACAGAGCTCGCATCACAACGCCTGAACCGGGCACCAAGGCAATGAACCGGCCTCGCCAACTTATAGCGCACCCGTCCGCTTCCTCTTCGAGTGAAACCTCGCCCTGATAGTCCCTGACCGGCGTCCAGCCCAGTAATACATACTGCTGGCCGCGTGGCGGCACCGCCTCAACGATCAGCTCACGTACGACTAGACCAAGGGGGAAGGTCAAGCGTCGAGTTGCCTGCGCCCCCGACGGCACGTCGGGCGGGGGTTCCCACCGGCTGGAACGTACTCCCGGCGCCCACGTCGACCAGCTCGGCACGTCGTGCAATGTGTCGAATACCACCCCTCGAGGTGCCCGGCACAATCGTCGTACCTCGAAACTCAGGGGCTCACTCACTTTGGGGTCCGGCGTCAGCTGGGCACAACTGCATTGGCCAAGCCTACGTAGCCGATGCCCGCTGGCGGTCCATCAGACTTCGTGCCGCGCAACGCCGCAACCAGCCGACCCATATTCGCCGCTGAGTCCATTGCTAGGCTGAGATCACCCGCCGGAGCGTGATCGAGCAGGATCAGCTCGTCGACACCCGCTTCGACGTACGCCTTGAGCCGTTCCGCGACGTCCTCCGCGGTCCCGCTCACATGCGCGACGTCGCTGACCGCTTGCGGTGATACCTTGCGCGCCTCGGTGTACCACTCCTCTTTCGTCATCCGCTCGGGAACCAGGTGCCGCGCGTAGCCATAGTCTGGGCCGGCAGGATGCGTGAAACCATGCTGATCCCAATCGCTTCCGCGAGCGCAGCCGTAGATGTATGCATTCCATCGCATGTAGTCGGTCGCAGCTACCCGCTCGATGACCTCGGGATCGTCGTGCATCAGCACCATGGCAACCGCAGTGAACCCCAGCTTCTCGGGATCGCGTCCATGACGCTCTGCGGCTTCGCGAACCTTCACAATGTCGTCGGCCACCTGCTCGGGACCGCCCTGACAGAAGGACGGGATCACCGTCATCATCCCGTCGTAGCATTCGCCGATGATGTCGATATTGTCGGACGACGAACCGCAGGCGCCGTAAATTCGGGCGGTATTGTCACCGTATTGCGGGAGGTCGATTATTCCGCCCTTCATCGAGTACTTTTCGCCGTTGTATAGAATTGGCTCGCCAGGCCGATCAAGAATTGCGCGGATAATGCGCGAGGCGTCGTAGAACTTTGCCGTAGCACCGACACGTGAATGCCCGTACTGGAGCGCATTCTTGGCCTCCGAAACGCCCAGCGCCACTGTCGCCCGGCCGCCGGAGAGATGGTCGAGTGTGAGTATCTGCTGCGCCAGTCGAGTCGGCGAATTGCGGAGGGTGTCGATAGCCGCGATCGTTAGTCCGATCTTCTCTGTCTGGGCCGCAACCACGCCGGCAAGCATCAGCGCGTCGCAGAAACCGTGCTGGTGCTTCCACATCTTGGCGATCTCGAGGTCATAGAACGCCTCGTTGGGAACATTCCCCGAAATCTGGTCGGTGAAAGCGACGACATCCAGGCCGAGCTGTTCACACGCGATCGCCTGATTTACCGAATCGCGAACAGGCGTAAACATGCCCCCATAGACGCCGATTTTCAGATCTTTCCCAGTCACAGACGACTCCTAAGTAGTAGAGATTCCGCGCCCGCCCGCGGTAGGCAGGTCGTCAGATCGCAATGTCAGCTTGCATCGCCGCGGCTGGCTCGCTGTGATTACGATCACGGCGCGCAGATACATTCTTTCCACACACCTTTACAACTGTCAAGGTTGAACTTTCAGCATGACGAAAGTCCAAAACAAGATTGACTGCGGCAAGGCGTTCAGCCGCTAAAAAAGGGGCCAAAATCGTCACCATCACTAAAGACACGTTCACGTGGACGTGTACGCGTAAACACGGCGCGATCGCCGACGAGGACACCCTGGCAGCATCTACCGAGGCGCACGGCTACTCGACGGCCCTGGACCGAAGATGGAGCCGACCTCGCGTCCGATTCTGTTCCGCGAAACCTCACTGGGCATCACGACTAGCCCGCCGAAGGCGCCAAATTACCCACCCGGGACCAGTCCCGATGATTTCACGGGGTCACGTCTTTGTGACGTCGACCCGCAACCGCCGCAGCTTCGTCTCCTTGATATACCAACGGCCGCTGGCTTTTTCGTACGTCTCGAAGTAGTGGCCGTAACCATGAGCAGTCTGGTTCGATGACTCGTCGCCCCATCGCAATAGGTCTTCCATCGCCCAGATCCCCGTCGCCGTCGAATCCGACGTGATCTCGATCTCCGGGCAGTGGCCGTGATGGATGCTGTCGCATCCGGCAAGGAGACGGCTCACCTCATCGGCGATTTCGGGCCCGATCAGCACACGGCCCGCGACGTCGTCGCCGAAGTCCAAACGTCCGTCCGGCGCGAAGACCGCCTGGAAGCCATGCCAGTCCTTGGCATCGACGCAGCGGAAGTAGCGGGCCTTCAGATTCTTGATTTCTTCTATGGCTAACAGCTTTTCAATGCCGTCCACGTCCGCCGCTCCTTACCGCGATCGTCAGTTCGATACATCTTGGCGCCGCGGACCCCAAATGGTCATGGAGACCGTCGACAGGTCGAGAGTTTCGCTCAGCGGCATCTTCCCTTGTGCCATGCGGGCCATCAACCCCGCGAGCACATCGTCAACTTCCCCATCGAGCTCGTACACAGCGAGATAACGATGCGAAGGCGGTGGCAAAGTCGGCAGATCATCGCCGACAGGCGGCTCGAACACGGTCATGTCATACCGCCGTGCAGCCACCACGCCGGGACAATCCACCACATCGGGAAGATGCCGAGTGTCGTACCACTCGTTGAACGCTTCGTCTTGACCCTCCAGGGCGTTGCTGAAGACCAACATTAGCGACTTAGACATCGACTACCTTTCTCGAACCGTAAAATGGATGGCACCGTCTACAGCGAGTTATCACACTGCAGCGCTCGCTAATTCACCGACAAACTCCTGATGGGGCGAGTCGGCGATAGGACTCATGGCGGCGTGGACCGTTGTGCCCTCCGCCGTGCTATCGAGACCCTCAACTCGGGCCGGTAGTTCGAAAGAACCTGGGCATCTGTTTCCCGTCGAACCGTAGATGTCAGATTGCCACTCTCGAGGCCGGCGAGTAGGAGTTGTTTGGTCGCCGCCAACGCATCGGCACTGTGGTTACGCAGTTCGATGGCGGCCCGTAACGCTGCGTCGTCGACGTCCTCGTCGGGCCACACCTCGGCTACCATCCCTGCGGCGAGTGCCCCTGCTGCGTCGAGGATGCGCCCACGCAACATCAGATCGGCGGCGCGATTGGTACCAACGACTCTGGGCAAGAGGAAGCTAATGCCCATCTCGGCGGCAAGTACGCCTATGCGCGTCTGGGGAAGGCTGAATGCCGCTGATTCTCCCGCAAAGACGATGTCGGCGCCCAACGCTAGAGCAAGGCCGCCTCCGACGGCGGGTCCACGAACGGCGGCGACGACAACGGCGCGGGAGGCGCGCAGCCGCAACGGAATGTCAGCCAGCCGGTTCATTTGATCGACCAGAACCGCTGCCCCGCCCCGGCTTTCCGGATCGCCATCGTAATCGTTCATGTCGAACCCCGAACAGAACGCCCGGCCAACAGACCGAAGGAGTACCACCCGATGAGACCGCTCAGCTGCGAGGAGATCGAGGGCGCCGTGGATCCTTTCGACAGCGATGTCGTCCAACGCATTGAGCCGGTGCGGTCGGTTCAACGATATTCTCAAGACACCGTCGCTGGGGACATCGACGCTGACCCCGTCTTGGGTCGATGCTTCTTCGAGGCCGTTGGACACCACAGGCTTTCGTGCATTCGGCGATAGAGCGCGGTTCATTGTCGCGTGCCGCACCGACGGCCCCCACTCATGTCACCAACCACGCGAAGGCGATGAGCACCGACGCTACCGCGACTCCCCACAGCTCGTAGAGAACCCTCAAACCGATTGGCGCAGACCTCAACTCCATGAAATCCAGAAGCACCCACCGCACCTTGACGAAGGCGAGCACGATGATTTGTGTCCAGATGAGCGCTTGACTCTCGCTCAATCCGGCGCCGCCATGTCCGACCGTGAGCCAGAAGGCCACTAGTGTGACGCCGAGCAGCAACGCATATGACACGGTTGCTCGTTGGCGCACCAGTTCATTCATGATTCAGCCCCTTAGGTAGAACAGCGCGAACAGGACTATCCACAGGAGGTCCACCATGTGCCAGTAGATTCCACAGGTCTCGATGACCCCCATGCTCTTCGCGTCTGAGGAGACACCGGGACTCAGCGCTCGAATTCTCCGGCGCATGTAGACGAGCACGCCGATGCCCACCGAAGCATGCAACAAGTGCACGAATGTCATGACGAAGAAGAACATGAAGAAGTCGTTGGTGACGGGGGTGATCCCCTGCCCCAGCTTGGTCCCGTACTCGATCAGCTTCAGAACCGCAAAGGCCACGCCCAATGCCAGACCGCCCCTGGCCAGTTTGTCGGCCACGTCTAGCGCGCCCCTACGCGCCGCACTGATCGCCAACACCACCAGCCACGAACTGGTCAGCAGGATGACGGTATAGGCGAGGCCGAACGCCGGGATAACCGTGCTCTGCGCGGCGTGGAAGGCTTCGTAGTGATCGGCGCGATACCAGCCGTATATTCCGAACATCTCGGCGAAGATGAGCATGTCCAGGATCGCGAAGACCCAGATTCCCGGCTCCCCTGGGATGCGCCGCAGCCGTCTGACGCCGTCGCCCTTGACGCCCGAAGTTGTCGCGCTCATGTCAGATCCCCGCAACCGACGGGATGCGAATCGATTGGAGTTCGGTGTCATCGTTCGGCGTCTGGTCGGTGGACGATTCGCCGGCAAGCGCCGCCCGCGCAAGCGGGAGCCGCCGCACCTGCACGATCGCCATAACCAGTACCCACGCGAAGAACGAGACACCCGGCACCCAGAACGTCACCAAGCCGTTGTAGCTGAACGGGCCATTGTAGAAGAAAACCGATAGCGCTGAGAACAATTCGAGTGCGCCCGCCCACAGCGAGAAGTAGCCGGTCCAGCGCGGGAACATCGTCTGCTTGTTGGCGTCACTGAGGATGGCGAACCCGGTGAGCGTCTGCCACAACATGAACGGCGGCCAGGGGATGAGGAACAGGAACCAGATGAGATCGTAGAGCAACTGGGTAGTGTCCGGCGCTAGTGTATCGACGCGAAAGGCCATCGCAGATCCGATGACCCCGCACAGCATGCCGATCAACGCTCCTGTGAGACCTGTCAGGATTAGAACGCCGGTGGCCAGCGGTGACGAATTCGCGTACTTGCGAATCTGATAGGCGAGCGTCAGCGACCATGTGAGTAAGAAGGTCAGGCCACCGACGAGGACCAGCAGCATACCGATCAGAATCTGATACTTGATGTCCGATAGGTGCGCGGCCAGTTCGCCGGGTTTCGTCGAGGGCGACCAAACGGGCAGCAGCCCCGAAGCACCGAAACCTCCTCCGCAGATGATGACCCAGGCGATACCCGACCAGCCGCCAAGCCATTCCAATCGCCTGTCGTAACTGTCCGGATCTACCCGTCCCGTCGAGGTCATCTCCAGCTCCTCCGCTTCGTTGGGTGTGCTGCGCGTCGCGCCGCCGCCCCGATGCCTATTGGGCGCCACTGGCAAATATACGTCTGCGCTACAGCAATAGCAATGTGTAGCGTGATTAGTCTCCGGTCCCACCGTTCGCCGAACCCAAGCGCGCCAACGCAACCCGAAGGCGCAGCGACGCGCCCGCCGTCAGTCCACTTGGCGTGCAGCGTCATCGGCGAGCACATTCTTTCCGTCCCTGACCTGACGCATCACGATGAGTTCACCCTTGTAGCCCCGGTGATCCCACGGTCCGTACGAGATGTGATTGCCGGGGCCGCCCGCGGCGGCGTCGAGCCGGCGAATCGTCTCGAGGCCGCGGCGCAACCCGTCACGCGAATGCGGCCGGGACCGAGCCAACCCGTGCGCGACGACGTTGCCCATGTCGTAGCCCTGTGCGGTGTAACAGTGCACGGGTCGGCGGCCGAACCGCTTCTCGAAGCGATCGAGCATGGACGTGAACGTCGCGTTCCGCTCGTCGAACTGGTCGACTCCCACCCAGCCCTCGAAGTTGTCGATCAGTCCGACGTAGGGGGTCAACCCCTCGATCGTGCCCATGAAGATCGACATCGTGATCCGTGCCGCGTCGTACCCGTCGGCGGCCAGCTTCTGCGAGGCGCCCAGGATCGCGAATGCGTTGGCGCCGAATCCGACGTACACGTACGCCTGGGCGCCCGCGTCCTTCATCGCGGTCACTGCAGCCAGCGCTGCGTCGCCGTCGATGAACGACCCCACCGGCACGTCCGCAACCACCGAGACGCCGCGCGCATGAGCCCGACTCTTGAGGTAAATCGTGTACTCGTCACCGAGCAGGTTGTCCTCGCGGATGATGCCGATCCGGCTGGCGCCGCACACGTCGACCGCGTGGTCGACGATGATGATGGCCTCATCGGAGAACGTTCCATTTGGCGTCAGGAACGTCCACGGCCCCGCGAGATCGAGCCCGCCGCTCTGCGCGATCAGCGGGATTTCCATCTTCTCGACATAGGGCTTGACTACAGGCACGTTCTCGGACGTGTGGGGTCCGATGAGCGCGATCGGTTGAAAGTCCCGGATCACCTCGTCCACGGCCTCGAGCACGCTCGTCGCCCGCGCGTACGGCAGCCCCTCGAGTTCGACGACCTTCAGTTCGACGGGGCGGTCCAGCAGTCCGGACTCGGTGGCCTCGTCGAACGCCAACTGCGTCGCGTCGTACTGATCGTGGAGGGGCTGCAGTCCGACACCCCAGTCTTGGATGATCGCCACCCGATGAGGCTCCTTGACGCCGGAGCCAACCTTGGACAGCGTGCTGGAGATTGCTTCTGGGTAGTCGGCCACGGCCACTCCTCTGTGGGTCGGACGAACCGCTTGTGACATGTCCTTGCCGAACGATGCCGTGGGTCGTACGCTAGGAAGGAATCGACTCACTTGTCAAGTACGTCCAGACGCCGACATGCACGCAATGCCCTGCGAAGCAGGGCCTTTCGCACAGGCGCAACGCCATGACTTCCGACTGACAGTGGATCGGGGCCAATCGCTCGGCACGTCGCTGGCCAGATGGTGGTGGTTGACGGCGACTCCACCCCAGGCGTCACGCGGTGAAAGCATTCTTGACAAGTGTGTCGGCTCACGCATACCGTAATCAAACGCCGCATACGTCAACGATTCGCGGTGACTTCTACACGGCGCCGGCCACGCGGCGAACCGATTGAGCTGAAGGACAAGTACATGGGCAAGTTGGACGGCAAGGTCGCCTTCATCACCGGTGCAGGCAGGGGCCAGGGCAGGGCGCACGCGGTAAGGCTCGCCGAAGAAGGCGCCGATGTCATCGCCGTCGACATCTGCGCCGACCTGCCCACGGTGCCGTACTCACTGTCCACGCGCGAAGACCTCGAGCACACCGCCAAGCTCGTCGGCGACACGGGTTCGAAGATCGTCACCAAGATTGCCGATGTCCGTGACATCGCTGCACTGCGCGCTGCGTTCAACGACGGCGTGGCGGAACTCGGTGGACGGATCGACATCGTGGTGGCCAACGCCGGGATCATGCACTTCGGCGACGTCGACGAGAACCACGAGGACGACGACGCGTCGTGGGAGCTCGCGGTGGCAGTCCTCCTCGGGGGCGTGCGCAACACGATCAAGGTCAGCCGTCAGGCGTTGATCGACGGCGGGCGCGGCGGCGCGATCATCATCATCAGCTCAGCGGCGGGCCTCAAGGGCATGTCCGACGGCAACGGCGGACCCGATGGCTACGTCGCCTCCAAGCACGGCGTCGTCGGATTGATGCGGACCTACGCCAACATCCTTGCCCTGCACAGCATTCGAGTGAACACCATCCACCCCACCGGGGTGATGACGCCGATGATCATGAACGAGTCATTCGCCAACTGGGTCACCACCCACCCGGAGATCGCCGACCGGATGACCAACCCGATGCCGGTGCCCGCGCTCGACCCGACCGATGTCAGCCACACCGTCGCGTTCCTCGCTTCAGACGAAGCGAAGTACATCACCGGCGTGACGCTGCCGGTCGACGCCGGTTTCAACGCACGTTTGTAGGACCGGAGGCGAATTCGTAGGCGAGCAAACGAGGCACTCATGTCGCAGAACGATTCACCCATCCGCGCCACGGTCGATCTCGATCACCATTCGCCGGACTACCGTGACCACGCCTACGAGAAGTTCCGTGCGATGCAGGAATCCGGTTGCCCGGTAGCTTTTTCCGAGCATCACGGCGGTTTCTGGGCACTCGCCGACTACGCTTCTGTCTTCGACGGTGCCCGCGACGACGACCTGTTCAACTCGTATCCCTCCGTTGGGGTGCCAGCGAGCGGGATGCCCTTCGCCATCATCCCTATCGAAAGTGACCCGCCCCAGACCAAGGAGTTGCGCGAGGCAACGCTTCCTCAGTTCTCCCCCGGAGCGGCCGACCGGCTACGGCCACTCACGTTGCAACTGGCCGATGAGTTGATCGACGAATTCATCGAGGACGGCTCATGCGACATCGTCGCAGCTTTCACCACTCCGCTTCCCGCCCGTTTGATCCTGCGGCTGCTGGGATGGGACGAGACCCGCTATCGCGAGTGGTCGTCGTGGGTCCATTCGGTCGTCCACGAGCGGGCGAAGAATCCCGACCTCGCCGGGGCGGCGGGTATGGAGCTGTTCGCCGAGATCAACAAGCAGTTGACCGAGCGACGCGAGAAGGGATTGGGCGGCGACCTGTTCAGCTCGATCATTCGCGGCACGCTGGACGGTCAACCGCTGGACGACATTCAGATCTCGATGTACGGATTTCTGATGATGCTCGGCGGTATGGACACCACCAGCGGGCTGACCGGCAACGTGCTGCTGCGCATCAGCGAGAACGAAGACCTGCGAAAGCGACTCATCGACGATCCTGGGCTGATCGTCACGGGCACCGACGAGTTCCTCCGGCTCGATGGGCCGCTGCTCGGTATCGCTAGGACGGTATCGCGCGACTGCGAGTTCCACGGTCAGCAGCTCGGGGCCGGCGACCGCGCCATCCTCATGTGGGGCGCTGCGAACCGGGACCCCGAAGTGTTCGCCGATCCCGATACGGTCGACCTGACGCGCAAGGAAGCCCGCAAGCACATGGCGTTCGGCATTGGCATCCACCGCTGCCTCGGCTCGCATTTCGCCAAGGTGTTCTTCCAGGTGATGCTGGAGAAGGTGCTCGAGCGCCTGCCCGACTTCGCACTCGCCGGCGAGTACCGGCGATTCGACGACGCGAGCGAAGTTCACGCCGTCTGCAGTCTGCCGATCACGTTCACCCCCGGAAAACGCATTTCGCCGCGCACTTGAACCGTCGCCACCTGCCCCGTGAGCGGTTGAGTCAGTTTCAACGACGAACATTCCGAGTTCGGCGAGACCATGTCGAACCTGCTCGACGTGCCTGCCGTCGGCGCCAACAGCATCAGCGAAGGAATGTTGTGTTCGACCGGCGAATCATGTTGCTACACAATCTGAGCAACCGTCAGGCGAGGATGTTCTTGCCATCGCGCACTTGCCGCACGACGATATAGTCGCCCTTGTATCCGCGGTGGTCGTTGGGCCCGAAGCTGATAACCGTGCCTTTGCCTCCGTTGGCGGCCGGGAGCATCCTCACTTGCTCGAGGCCCTCGCGGAACCCGTAACGATCTTTGGGTTTCGACAGCCCTATGCCTTCGGCGGCCGCCATGCCGATGTCCCAGCCGATCGTGGTGTAGCAGTGGTCGGGGCGGCGACCGTAACGCTTCTCGAATCGGTCCAGCATCGCCTGACCCACTTCGTTGTTCTCGGAGAATTGATCGATGCCGGCCCAGCCCTCGTACATGTCCAGCGTGAAGCCGTAGCCCAGTCCGGGGATGGTGCCCATGAACATCGAGGACATGATTTTGACTGGGTCCCAGTCCATCTTCGGCATCACGTTGAGAATGTTCGGTCCGACGGGCGTTCCCCAGCCCATGAATGCCAGCGATTCGGCTCCGGACCGCTGCACTGCCTCGAGGTGCGCCGCCACCGCACTCTCGGTTGAAATTGTGTCGACGATGCGAAGTTCCTTGATCGTCAGGCCCACCCGGCGAGCGGCGAGTCGAAAAAATTTGAAGTACTCGTCGCCCAGTAGGTTGTCCTCTTGGATTACGCCGACTGTCTTCACACCTTGTGAGTGAAGCCACCGAGCCATGATGATGCCTTCGTCGCAGAAGGTTCCGTTGGGAATGTCGAAACACCAGGGACCGTCAAAGTCCAGCGTTCCGCACATGCTGATGGTCGGGATCTCCTCCCGATTTATATAGCGACCGAAGGACTTCATGTTTTCGGTGACCCACGGGCCGAGCATGCCCATGATGTTCTCTTCGCCTACGAGTTTGCGCCAAGTGTTGAGCAGCGGCTCGAACTGGCCGTAGGGCCAGGCCTCTTGCTGGCGCACAACGAGTTCGACAGGTCGATCAAGTATTCCGCATTCGGCCGCTTCATCGAATGCCAAGCGCATGGCATCGAATTGATCAGTGATCGGGTCGCAGTCGACGGAGAAGTCTTGCAACACACCGAGTCTGTACGGGTCCAGGTAGAAGTCGAGACCCATCTTCGCCGCGGATCGAGGTGCAGTTCCGCTGTCATTCACGGCCATGATTCTCCCGTACCACAGTCGGAGCTACTCGCCGTGGGTGCGAGCTACCAACATGTTCGATGATGAAGTGAGCATACTGACTTGGGACATACATGACAAGAGTGTCGATTATTGGACCGACGCGAGACTGCGGACGATCGGCTTGCGCCGCTTGATAGAAGATGGCTTCGAAGCCGTCCATGAAGCGCGCGTCATGAAAGTGCTCCTAGATCCCAAGCAGTGCCTCGGAACAATTATCTCGGGTACTTCGCGTTCGCCGGCGCATAGGCTGACGCCATGCCAGTCGACCTCGAGCGGACCGATTGGACCGCGCTGGGGTAACCACGCTCGCGGTCGGACGTCGCCCGAATGCGGTGGAGACCGGTCGACTGGGCCGCGATCGACGAGACCCGAGCCCGTCAGGGTTCCGACAGGCTCGCCATCATCACCGTGGTTGTCGCCCACTGCCCAGACGTCATCGCGCCGTCGACCGTGAGGATCTGGCCGTTGACGTAGGACGCGCCGTCGCTGCACAAGTAGGAGACGGCCGAGGCGATGTCATCCTCGTTGCCGAGGCGGGCCGCGGGAATGATGCGACCGACATCGGCGAGCAGGCCGGCGGGCAACAGCTCGAAGGTCTTGCCCATGTCGGTGATTCCCGAAGCGATGCTGTTCACCCGTACGCCGCTGCCCGCGAGTTCCATTGCCGCGGTGCGCGAAACCATGTCCAGCGCCGCCTTGCTTGCCGAGTAGGTCGCCAGAAACGGCGCAGGTTGACTGCCTCCGATGCTGCTCATGTTGACCACGACGCCGTATCCTCGTTCGGACATGCCCGGCGCGAACGCCTTCATGAGGCGCACCGCAGCGAACACGTTGACGTCGAAGATCGTCTTCCACGCATCGAGGTCGGCCATCGTGATGGGTGACCACTGCTCCTCTGCGGCAGCGTTGTTCACCAGGATGTCGATCGGCCCCGCCTCGGCACACAGACCTTCGACATGCGCGTCATTGGACACGTCTGCGGTGATTACCCTCGCCTGGCCGCCCGCCGCCTCGATCTCGGCGGCCACGGCCTCGAGCGCATCGCGGCCCCGACCGACCAGCACGGTGTCGGCCCCCTCCGCCGCCAAGCGGCGCGCCGACGCTCGACCTAGGCCGCGACCCGCCCCGGTGACCAACGCGGCCCGACCGTCGTGTGATCGCTCCATCCGGTCGGTCACGGGACGTACACGCTGTCGTGCAGGAACACGATGCGACCAATCACCAAGATGAGTGGCTGTGCGATGAAGATGGCGACGTTCATCGTGGCGATCCACACGGCGAGTCTGGCGAACTCCCGCGTCATGCCGACGGGCAGGGTGTGGACGCGAAAGAGCTTCTCGTTCTGATAATTTCCATCGTCATCCTCGCGAAGCGTCAACGTGATGAACACCGCGAAAAGGAGGAAGGGAATTGCTGGCCAGACGAAGGAGAGCGACCCACGATCCGAGGTCCACGCCAAACCGACTGGCTC
Source organism: Mycobacterium sp. URHB0044 (assembly GCF_000620625.1). Taxonomy (GTDB): domain Bacteria; phylum Actinomycetota; class Actinomycetes; order Mycobacteriales; family Mycobacteriaceae; genus Mycobacterium. The sequence goes on from NZ_JIAW01000018.1 coordinate 12,928, forward strand.
GACGTAGCTGTACCAGCCCGCCAACGTCATCAAGCGCTCACCGAGGATGTCGACGACGTAGAACACCGCCATGCACGACGCGATCAGGAGTGCGGTCGGAGCGACCTTCGGCAACATGCGCTGCAATCCTGCGTGGATCTTCGGCACCACCTTCAGGAGGATGACGCACTCGACGGCGAAGAAGACGCCGTAACCGAAGATGACCCCGACCGGTTTCCAGTACGTCTGATACCAGGTCGACGTCCATCCGCTGAACTGCAGGAAGTCCCGGTTGTACACCAGGTACGAACCCCAGTCCGCCGGCCACTCGATCCAGAACATCGTGGTCCCCGCGAGGAAGAGTAGGGCGGGCATGGAGAACGTGCGCGTGCGCACCAGTTGAACGGCGAACGAGATGAACAGCACCGCCCACACCGCAGGGAACACGTAGGTGAAGACCCAGGGCACGTACGCGTCGTCGAGATGATCGGAAGGGTAAGGGGGTTCGACGACCGTGGCGCTGTTGTCTGTCAGCACCAGGGTCCCCACTACCAGCGCCGTGAGTACGGCGACCACCACCCACGGCAACCACGCAGCGGTCCGGGACGGCGGAGTGACGATTGCACTCGCCGGCGGCGCCTCCTTCGGTGAATCTATGGACATCGTCGTCCTCTCATCTGTGGTTGCAAAGTCATTACCAAGCAACTGCTTTGGCCGCGCTGCGACCGATGACACCCGCTTCGCGGAGACCGCGATACTCCTCGTCCGAGAGTCCTACTTGCCCCAGCCAGACCGCGTCGTCGTGTTCACCGAGCATGGGTGCGGGACCTGCCAGACGCTGCCCTGCAATCGACGACCAACGCACGGGAATGCTGGCGTGGGTGTTGACCCCCGTCTTCGCGTGCTCGATCGTTTCGAAGAACCCGCGGTGCTCGAGTTGTTCCTGTTGGGGCACCATGTGGCCCAACACCACTTCTCCGACTGCGACACCACCAGTCAACAGTGCACCGACGACGTCGGCGACCGTGCTGCCGGATGTCCACTCGAGGATCGCCGCGTCGATCTCGTCGTGCCGTTCGCGCCGCTGCAACACCGACCACGGCGCCCAGTCCGTCCGCTCGATGAGTGCACAGAGGGCCTGCCAGCTCGCGTCGTCGACAACGGACAGGGCCACCCAGCGTCGGTCCCCAAGGCCCACCGGATCCGGCTCGGAGGTGGGGTAAACGCCTTGTGGTGCGTACATGTTCGAGCGGTTGCCGGTGCGCTCACGATCGACCCCGTACGCGCTCTGCTCAATGACGACTTCAGCGGCGACGCTGAGGGCCGCGGAGATCATCGGGGCCTCGACCAGCACACCGTCTTCGCCGGCGGCCACCCGCTCGAGGGCCAGGATGAGCGCGAGCGTGGCGTGACTGCCTGCGATGGGATCACATGGTCCGTTGGGGATTTCGGGCGTCGAATCGGGCCAGCCCGTCACGCTGGCCATGCCCGAGGCCATCTCCATGGTCTGCGCGTAGCCGCCGCGGTCGCGCCACGGGCCATCCAAGCCGTAAGCCGGCATCCGCACCATCACCGCTCGCGAATTCACCTGGTGCACTTCGTCCCAGCTCAGTCCCCAGGACTCCATCACGTGGGGGCTGTAGTTCTCGACCACGACGTCGCACGTGGCGATCAGCCGGCGGGCCAGTTGACGTCCCTCGTCGGTGCTCATGTCGACCGTCACCGAGCGCTTGCCGGTGTTGGTGCCGGCGAAGATGCCCGAGAATTCGGGCCAGTCCGGATCGGACATTGGCTTGCACGTGTTGTTGCGGATCGCGTCGGGCCGCTTGCCGCCCTCGATGTGAATGACCTCCGCCCCGAGGGTGGCAAGGAGGTGGCCGACGATCGGACCCGCCCAGTTCGCGGTGAAGTCGGCGACACGAACACCTTCGAACGGCCTGCCGCGCTTGGGCTCGGGCGTCGATGGCGACCAGTCCGGCAGGCGGCCCGAACCGAGCACGGGGGCCGGACCACGCTGCGGTTGATCCACTCCGTGCATGCGCCACGGCACAGCGGGCTGTAGAAACCCGCCGCTGGCATTGGTCTCGAACGCCTTGCGCTCGGCGAGGTGTTCCACTTCGGGGATCGAAGCGCCCGTACCCACCAGTGCCGCCGGCACCCGCAGTACGTCGGCGATCTCAAGTATCTCGGCACAGGTGCGCTGCGAGGCCCACTCGTCGATCGCACCCATGAGCTCGTGGCGTCGGCGGAAGCGGTGCGCCATGATTCCCAGCTCGGCGTCGTCCATCCAATCGGTGCGATCGATGAGCGAACAGAAGTCCAGCCACTGCTGACCGGTGACCACCATGAAGCCGACGTAACCGTCCTTGGTGGCGTGGATGTCAGGGAGGTTGCGTGCTCGGATCGGCCGCAGCGGTGTGCCCGCGATGGTGTACCAAGACACCGGATGCACGGTGGTGGCCAAGATCAACGACTCGAGCAGCGACACGTCGAGAAGTGCTGCGCCTCCGCCGAACAGAGCGGCGCCCGTGTGGACGGCGGCGAACATTCCCGCCACCCACTCGCCGAGCCGGCCGCCGGCCATCAGTGGCGGCCGCTCCGGCGCCCCGCGTTGACCGGGACCACCCGACATGGCTTGCAGCGTGAGGTCGGTCGCGGGCCGGTCCACCCAGGGGCCGTCCAAGCCGAAGTCTGTGATGGCCGTGATGACGGCACCTGCGTTCAGCGCCCTCATCTGGGCCGGGGGCAGCGCTCGGGCGATGTCACTGTGCGGTGACCACAGAATCACGTCGGCTGCGCTGACCGCGGCCCGTAGCTCGGCGGCCTCCGTCACCACCACTGATGTGGCCCCTGCGGCCAGGAACTGGAACAGCGCTCCGTCACCGCTCGCCGAGCCGGAATGCGACCACGCGCGAAGGGGATCTCCAGCCGGATCCTCCACGCGCACGACCTCGGCGCCGCAGTCGGCGAGCAACCTCGCGCAGTAGCCACCGGCGAGGTCACCGGCCAGGCTGAGCACCCGAGCGGTGGCAATTGTCGGTGCGGTCACGTGTGTGGCCCTCCCAGTAGTCAGCGGCCTCGCCGCAGCGCCGCAGTCGTCAAATCACCTGCGCACGATCCGAATCAGCAGAAGCCCGTACTCATTCGAGCAGCCGACCTTGCGCTGTGCACAAAACCGACTGTATTGTCGATTTTATAGCAATGTGGCGTCGGCCTCAATAGGCTTCGCCATCTGATTCAGCCCCACGTAGCAACGGGAGGAAATTGTGCTCAAGCTTTTCAGCGTCGACGACCACATCGTCGAGCCGGCAGACGTGTGGACCAAACGTCTGCCTAAGAAGTTCCAGGAGAAGGGCCCGCACGTCATCGAGGCCGAGGAACGTCAGTTCTGGGTGTACGAGGACCAGCGCTCGGCCACCATGGGACTGAACGCCGTCGCGGGCAAGGCGCCCGAGGACTGGGGCACGGATCCGGTGCGCTTCACCGACCTCATTCCCGGTTGCTACGACGCGGCCGCCCGTGCCGACGACTTCCGCGCCGACGGCATCGTCGGTAGCGTGCTGTTCCCGTCGCTTCCCGGATTCGGCGGCCGCGTGTTCTTCGAGATGAAGGATAAGGAACTCGCCGACCTCTGTGTCCGCGCCTACAACGACTTCGTCATGGACGAGTGGTGTGCCGCGGCCCCGGACATCTTCGTTCCCACGATCATCACGCAGTTGTGGGACCCGAAACTCGCTGCGGCGGAGATGCGCCGGTGCGCCGACAAGGGAGCGCGGGCGGTGTCGTTCCCCGAGAATCCGGCTTACCTGAAGCAGCCGTCGCTGCACACCGATCATTGGGACCCGATGTTCCACGCCTTCGAGGAGACCGGTCTGGTGTGCTCCATGCACCTGGGCTCCAGCGGCCACATCCCAATGCCAACGCCTGATTCCCACTTCAGCGTCGCCATCACCGCGGCACCCGCGGTGGTCGGCATCGAGACGATCACCGACATGTTGTTCGGAACGCTGCCCCGCCGCTTTCCCGACGTGCAGTTCGTCATGACCGAGGGCGGCGTCGGTTACATCCCCTACGTGCTCGAGCGCGCTGACTTCGTCTGGGGCAAGCACCGCTTCTGGGCACCGTTCGGCGATGTCAAGCCGTCCGAGATCTTCCATCGCCAGTTCGCCGTCTGCGCGGTCAACGAAGCCTTCGGACTGAGCCAGGAGGCCATCGACCTGATCGGCATCGACAACATCCTGTGGGAATCGGACTACCCGCACTCGGAGACCACGTGGCCCGGCAGTCAGACCGAGGCCGCCAAGGTGCTGGGCCACCTGACCGACGAAGAGCGCGACAAGATCACCTATAAGAACGCCGAGCGCATCTTCAACTTCCCCGTGTCCGCGGAAGCCGGAGTCGGCGGGCGGGCCGAACGCCCGAAGAACGTCTACGGCAACGGTGTTCGACCCGAGGCGATCAAGGCGTACAAGATCGACGTGTCGACCGACGACGACTCCGGACCTGATGCCACCAGCATCGTGGCGGGGACGCAAGCGACCAGGTAGGGCGGCACCAGCTGAACGGATCGACCGGTGGGGAGCTGGCCGGTCCGTTCAGTTCGGCTACCCCGTGGCGACTGGTACGCGCGGGAAGTTGAGCATGCGGCGTGCGCTTTCCTCGACTTGCGATCAATCGATCGGCGGTTGCGTGCGTTGTCCACGCAACCTCTCCGCGATCCTCTGCAAGGCATCCAGCCTGACCTGTTGTGCCGCGATCTCCTCGTGATCAACAGGATCGGCAGCGTTGAGTTGCTCGACTAGCGACCGCGTATGGGCGAGCTCCTTGAACAGCCGCGCGTCGGCCTCTTGGAAGGTGATCAGATCCATTTCTTCGGCAAGCGGATCGTGTTTTGGCGCAATGCCTTCACTGCTCATAAGACTTCTTCCTCGTTCGTGTACCTACACCGAATCCAATTCCGTCAACACTTCCTCGGTGTGCTCCCCCGGCGCGGGCGCGTGGCGTCGTACTTCGAACGGTTCGCCGTCCACGATGGCCGCCGAACCGACATACGCCACCGGACCCGCAACGGGATGCACGCCCTCGACGAACACGTTGCGTCGCGCAACATGGGGATCAGCCGCGACTTCCGCGACGCTCTGATGGGCTGCGCCCAAGGCGAATCCGTGCTGAGCGGCCAGCCGCAACCATTCGCCCAGCGGCTTCGTCGCGATCACGTCCGCCACGAGTCGCCGCTCGGCGGCGTCTCCCCAGTCCACCGAAGAATTGGACGAGTCGGCCTGACGCCCCACTAGGTCTTCACGACCGGCGGCGACCGCCCACTTGTCCCAGAACCGCTGTTCGATGCACCCGAACAACACGACTCGCGAATCGGCCGTTTCGTAGAACTGGTAGCGCGATCCAGTCAGCTCACCATCGGACCGAGCCGCCATACCGGATCGATCCGTGATTCGATCCGCGTTGCGCTGCAACACTATCGGTAACCATGCTGTCGCCGCCGTAGCATCCGACCCCGCCACGTCGATGTAGGCACCCTTGCCGGTCTCACGCGCGCGTAACAGCGCCGCGACGGCGTGCAGGGCGGCGTGTAACGCTCCCACACTGGTGGCTTCGCCCCCCAGGTTCGCCCCATCCTGGTCGAACGTGCCGTGTCGCAACAGCCCGCCCTCGCACCGTTCTACCGCGTGCGCACCGACGAGCGCGTTCATCAACATCCCATGCGTCGGAATGTTGGCGTACGGTCCATCGGCGCCGAAACCCGTGTGCTGCACATAGACCAGCGAGGGCTTGCGCCGCCGCATCTCGTCCGGGCCGATTCCGAGTCGGTCGCAGACGCCGGGCCGATTGCCGTCCACGAACACGTCGGCGGTATCGATCAATCGCCAGAACGTCTCACGATCGGCGTCGGCACGCAGGTCCAACAGGACCGAGCGCTTGTTGCGGTTTACCTGAGCGTGCGCCACGCTCACGCCGGGAACGATCTGGCCAAGGAAGTAGCGCAGATAATCACCGGCCGGCGGTGCTTCGACCTTGATGACGTCGGCACCGAGATCACCCAAGAGCATGCCGACGGTGTCGCCGTTGAGCAGTACCGCCGATTCCACGACACGCACTCCGTCGAGCAGATTGGCCATTCGTCCTCCGTAGCTGTGCGGGAAAGCGTGTCTAGCGCAACAGGAGGGGGGATCCCGCCCGGCGGTGTTGGGGTGCGCCGAACACGGGCGCGTTCATGTGTCCCGGCGGTGCGGCGACGATGCTGGGTATCGCATTGACGAAGGCCGCCACGGACGTCCACGACTGTGAGTCCATCCAGTGCTCACCGCCGGGGTCGCTGACGTGCCCGCCGTGACGGACGCCTTGGGCGAACGACTGACCACGTGCATAGCGGACCTGCAGCGACGGCGTTCCTTCCACGGTGATGATCCAGTCGTTGTCGACGTCCCAACCCGGCAGTTCCAGATCGCACACCCACCGGCACGTGATCCGCACGAACGGTGCGCCGTCGATCAACCCCGTCCAGGAGAACTCGGTACCCGCGACCGTTCCCGGTGGTACCGGAGCGGTGACGTCCGTCAGCTCTCGTTGCGTGGTTGCGAACCGGGCGTCGACGACGACCTCGTCGAGCCGCTGCCCCAGTTGAGCGGCCATCGCGTACGGAGTCTGCCGGTACATGTGGTCGAACATCGCGATGATCTGATCGCGGGGAAAGTCCTGCGGCTTCGCGCCGAACCCGAGCAACGGATAGACGTGGGCGTCGAGATCCGTGCAGTCCATTCGTTCGAGGACGTCGACGTGGTCCACCTCCAACGTATGTCCGGCGAGGGTGATCGCCAGGCGTTCTGCAACGAAACCGGGAGAAGATCCAACTGCCAGCACTGTCGAACCACCGCGCCGGCATGCGTCTTCGACTTCGCCGGCGTAGTCGGCGCTGATTCCTGCCGGGAAGAAGTAGTCATGCGCGAGAAGGAGATTCTTTCCGCTGGCTAGCAGACGCAACGCGTCGGCGTGACTTTCGCTGGGCCCCAATGCGACTAGCGGCGTGAAGACCACGACATCGGCATCGAGCGCATCGATCTCTGACCGCGCTCTGGTAACTCGGACACCGGTCGGCGCAAGGCCGACGAGCTCTCCCGCGTCACGCCCCTCCTTGTCTTCGGAGAAGGCGAAGACGCCGACGACGTCGAACTCGTCGGGACGTTGCAAGAGCACCCGCAACACGAATCCACCCAGCCGGCCAGGTCCCCAGACGACGACCTTCGTCCGGACTGTCACAAGACAGCCGCCGTGGAAGCGACTAGGTTTCGGGACGGCGTCAACGGAAGGTCGAGCGCCGAGATCAAACCGGTGGGAGCACCGGCCATCTCAGGGATCAGGTTGACCATCCGCATCGCGGTACCGCTGACGGACCCCCATACATCGCCGCTGCGGCCCAGATCGAGATCGCATCGCATGGATGGGTTTCCCTCGATCACGATGCGATAATTGGATTCGCCGACGCCGTCGAACCTCGGCCAGTCGGGTGCCACGTCGGCGGCCATCCTGGTGATGTGTTCTGCGGTGATCACCGTGCGCCCGGCGACTCGGCCCTCACACGCCACGCGACGGGCGACCACGGTGCCCGCCTCCATCAGACCCACGGAGGTGTTCAGGTCTGCGTCGTGGACCGCGAAGTCGTTCGTTCCCACCACTTCGTCGAGTGCGACGCCCATGCGGTCGGCAAGTTGGTGCACCATCGGGCCCCAGAACGCCACGAAGGCTCCGCCGCTGGCGATCGGCGCCTCGTAGGACGGTGAATGACCGAAGCCCATGATGCCGCGAATGACCGGTTCCACGTCGTAGTGGTCATAGATGCCGATCTCCTGAACAAGGACGTGCTCAACCGTGTCCGACATCGTCAACAGCGCCATCGGCAGCAGGTCGCTGGAGAAGCCGGGGTCGAGACCCGTCGACAGGAACGTCGACCCGCCCTTCGCGGCCGCCGCTTCGAGCGGCTCCCTCAACGTGGCGGGGCCGACAGGTGGGTAGAGCATCCCGAGCAGGGAGATGGTCACGACGTCGATGCCGCGCTCGAGCGCCGTCGCGATCTCGGCGACCACGTCAGCTTCCCGACCGAGCCCGTTCGCGCAGTAGCTCAACACGTCGGGATTACCGGCGAGCGCTTCTTCGAGGGAGCCGACCGCCGCGATGCCCACGCCATCCATCCCCACCAGTTCGCCGGCGTCACCGCCGACCTTGTCGGGCGTGGAGACCCACAGGCTCACCAGCTCCAAATCGGGGTGACCGATGATGCCCTTCAGCGCTTGCTGCCCGGTGGCACCCGTGCCGACGTGCGCTACTCGGACTTTTCGCCCTCGCGTAGTTTCCCTTACCGACATGGTGATCTCCAATGATCGACGAACACTTATCCGACACACTAGTCGATTATATGGCGGGCTGTGCCAGACTTCGGAATTCACCCATTCAGGATGTGCGCCCAGCCTGCATCACATTCTTCGTGGCGTCGGTAGCCAGGAAGGGTCCGATCACGGCACCGCTGCGCTGGCAGGCCCCGCAAGCAAACGCAAGGCCATCAACGGCAAAATGGTCGTCAAGAGGAAGGTAACGTTCAGCATCACGATCCACGACACCAAAATTGAGAGCTGACCGGGTTTACGTCGCACTACGGTCCGTGCAATAACCTCAAAGACGTCCTCGCCCTTGGTGTTCCGCCACGTTAGCCCAAATACTACGAGCACCATGAACGGGACCTGCTCCAAGATCGGCCACAGCAGTGGGAAGCGCCCCTCGCCGACGGCGACCGTCGGCCCGAACGCGTACTGGTACTGCCACCACCCAAAACCATGTGCTGCGCCCTCGAGCGTCAGATCGAAGACGTAGAACAGCGGAAATGACACGATCGTGGTTGCGAGGTACGGGTTGGCCTCCGGCCAGCGCTCCTTGGCAACGTGAAATGTCTTCTCGAGCGCCAGGAAGAACGTCGTGTAGAAGAAGACGTATCCGGGGATGAACCACCAGCATCGCACCGGTGAGGTCCAGATGGTCTCGCCCCATTCATACGTCGAAAAGGCCGGACTGTAGAGCAGGTAGGTGCCCCAGTCTCCGTAGGTCTCCTGCCAGAACGCCGTGGCGGAAGCGATCGCAATGAGCAGGACGCGACTAAGTCTGCCTTCGCGCACCGATTGCGCGAACCCGATGCCGACAATGACGAGCGCGATGGCCGTGACGCCCAGTTCCCACGGCAGTCGTCCCGCGGGGCGCAGCAGTGTGCCGCCGCTGTGCCCGGCGACGAAGAGGACAAGGACCATCAGCGCAATTGCGCAGAGGAGAGCGCCCACTGCGCGCCCGCGGCCGGCACCGGAAGCACCCCTCAAGTAGCGCGCCGCCACCGTCCCGGATTGATCTGCTTCTGCTACCACGCACACCCCTACCACTGGTCCCATTGCGCTACCGCCCGGGCGAGGTGAATACCGCGTCACCCGGCGGTACCTTGAATCAACCAAAAACCAACAGTCTTGTCAATAGGTTGCGGGCGGCGCGACGCGGTGGATGAGATCGAGCAGCGCGCGGAAGTCCCGATGATTGCCGCGCAATGCATTCCGGGGAGCCGTTGTAGCTATATGTATCTGGTTGATCTGCTGTGGTTGATCATGTTCAGCCAGCTGTGCCGGTGAACTGCTCAGCCCGCCGGTTCAGCGTGCGCGCTGGCCCAGATCAGGTGAGCGATGCTGTACGCGACCATCGATTGCTTGACGGGCGCACCTGCCACGCGCCAGTGGTACCAGAACCGCTCCATCATCGACTGAATTGCCAGCCCCTGAACCATCGGATCAACGCCGGGCAGCCGCTTTCCGCCACGCAATTTGAGCAGTGCCTGGCCCAGGATCTTCGCGCCGGTCATCTCCGCGTTGACGCTCCACTCACGAAGTTCAGGGTCGGCATACGCGGCCTGGAACGCGGCGTAGACGAACGATCCGTGCTGATCCCAGAAGCCGAAGTACTCCTCCACCCAGCGCGCTACGTCCTCGATCGAGGAATTCACAGACAGCCGGCGCAACCCCTCCGCCGCCACGATGCCCGCCTCCTCGGCATCGTGCCCGATCGCGAGGAGCACGTCCTGCTTGCTGGTGAAATACGTATAGAAGGAGGCCCGCCGAATCTCGCTGGCCTCGGTGATGTCGTTGATGGTGGTCGCGTCGTAGCCCTTCTCCAAGAGGAGTCGCTTCGCTTCGCGAAGGATTCGCGTCTTGGTTCGCAGACCCTTGTTGCCCAGATCTGCCACCGGACCGGCTTGGCGAACCTGCGTTTGCGGACGTGGAGACGTTCTCGGCATGTACCAATTTTGACATGACTGTCGGCCGAGCGAGCGTTGACCACTCAAACGTCGTGCCAACTGACCTAACGCGCCGGCGCGCGCTTCCGTCGGGTGTCGCGCCGCAGCCCTTCCATCAGTAGGTCGAGACCGTAGATGAAGGTGTTCTGCGCATCGGCGGCGGAATGCCGAATCGCGGGGCTTTCGGCAGCAGCTGCGAGGTGGGTATGCCCCTTCACCTCACGCGGTATCGATCTCTTCGGCGCGTTCAACCAGGCCTCACGACGTTGAACATCACCAGTCACGTAGGTCATCAACGCCTCCAACGCACGGGCCGCGTCCACGGGCGCGAAACCACCCTTGGCCAGCAGCGCCATCGATCCTTCGGCAAGTCGTAACCCGTGTGGGGTGGCGAAGTACGGCACGTGCTTCCAGACGAATGTGGCCAGCCCGGCGGTCTCGCCCATCGTGCGCCACGTCGACAAACACAGTTCGCGAAGTGCGGAATCCCACCGACCAGTGGGCACTTCGACCTGTTGCAGCAATGCGTCTGCGACGAGGACGAGAAGGGCCTCCTTGTTCGGCACGTGTGAGTACAGCGTCATCGGTGCCTTGTCGGTGGCCTCGGCCAATCTACGCATCGTGAGCGCCGCGAGTCCCTCCTCGCGGGCGATCCCTACGGCCACCTCGATGAGTACGTCCCGCGACAACGTCGACCGAGAAGCGTCATCCGAGGGATGAGTCGATGTCACGGTCACGATTCCTTCCCGATCCGATGAGCGGCAACTGTTCTCATCTCCACGCAGCATGGTACGCGGGGAACCGAATCAACGACCGAAAAGCTTTGCCCCCTTGACGCGCTGACCCCTTCGACGTAGCGTCGCAGCGACCTACCCGTACATAGTACGGGTAGGACGCAATCACCTCATCCCTCGACGAAGAGGAACGCCAGAACATGCCAGCCGAGCTCGACCGCCTGTTCCGCCTCGATGCACAACGCGTCGTAGTCATTGGCGGTGCAGCGGGAATCGGGCGAGCCACCGTCCTGCTCCTGGCGGAAGCCGGCGCTGAAGTCATCGTTGCCGACCGTGACGAGGCAGCCGCTAAATCAGTCTCCGAGGAAGTGAGACAGAACGGCGGAACAGCTGAGAGCGTGGGCGTCGACATCACCTCTGAAGACTCAGTGAAGGATCTGTTCAGCGGGGTTGGTCGCATCGGTGTCTCGGTAAACTGCGTCGGGATTTACCCGAAGACACCGCTCCTCGAAACGTCCACTGCCGCCTGGGATTCAGTGCATGACGTGAATCTCAAGGGCGCGTTTCTGTGTATTCGCGAGGCCGGTCGTGCCATGGTTGCCGACGAGGTGGCCGGCTCGATCATCAGCGTGTCGTCGATCAGTTCACTTCATCCGGCGGTCATCGGAAACGCCGCATCCGGCGCCTCCAAGGGCGGGCTGAACGTCCTCACCAAGACGGCAGCCCTCGAGCTCGGCCCACATGGAATCCGCGTCAACGCCCTACTCCCGGGTGGAACGCTCACTGAGAATGCGATGCGCCCAAGCCCGGTAACACGCACGGGCCCCATCCTCGGCGAGGGGCGCGTGCTGATGGGCCGCATGGCGCAACCGGTGGAAATGGCCGCGGGAATACTCTTCCTAGCCGCCCCTGCTTCCAGCTACATGACCGGCCAGATGATCGTCCTCGACGGCGGCTTCCTCGTCACGTAACCGCCGACTACCCGACCCCAGAACTCGAACGAGAGGCAGCAATCGTGGTACATCGCGTAACACAGTGCCGCACAGGTCAATTCGGCGCTCCCGCGTTCATTCGGGCCGCCATCGAGTGGGCGGGACTCGATAGATCATGGCGATAGACCGCAACGTTGTCGGACGGCGTGTCGTCGAGGACTTCGACCACATGTCGAACGAGTTTGCCGCGGATCCGCACGGTTCCTTTCGTGAATTGCGGGAGCGTTGCCCGGTTTCCTACTCGGAGAAGCATGGCGGCCATTGGCTACTCACCCGCTATGAGGACGTCGCCGCCGCGCTGAAGAACGACGACGCCTTCTCTTCGGCTCGACCCGCGGGCACGGACGGAGTGGCGGTACACATTCCGTCGATGCCTGCTCCCATGCAGATTCCCATTGAGATGGACCCGCCGGAATCGCTGAAGTACCGTCGTGCCCTACATCCGTTCCTGTCTCCGGCCGCCGTCGCAGCGCGGGGGCCAAGGATTCAGCAGCACGTCGAGAAGTGTGTCGACGCGTTCATCGAGCGCGGCGAAGGTGACTTGATCATCGATCTGGCCAGTTTGGCGCCGGCATACGTGATCACCGACATGATTGGCTTGCCGATCGAATACGCCCCGCGTTTCTCGGTGATCATGCACGCCATCACCTCCCATATCCCCCACAGTCCTCCGTGGGAGGAAGCCGTCGCGGACATTCCGTGGCTGATCGGCGTCATCAACGAGGCGATCGCGCAACCGACGGACGGCGTCGATGGAACTGTGCTGAGTTCGTTGGCCGGCGCGGCCGTCGACGGCGAGCCGATACGGCCGGAGATCATCGAGTCGATGGTCATGCTGTTGATAGGTGGTGGCGTAGACACCACCACGTCATTGGCCGGCCAAGCGTTCATGTGGCTGCACCAGCACCCTGACAAGCGAGAATGGTTACGGCACAACCTCAACGAGTTGAGCTGGATCTCCGAGGAGTTCCTGCGATATAGCTCGCCGGTTACTACCCAGGCTCGCACCTGCGTTCAAGCGATCGAAGTTGGTGGACAGGTACTGCAACCGGGTGAGCGAGTGTTGTTGTGCCTCGCCGCGGCGAACCACGATCCGGACCAATTCCCCGATCCCGACGACGTTCTGTTCGACCGCGAGGTCAACCGACACTTGGCCTTCGGGGTGGGCACACATCGTTGTATCGGCTCGAACCTGGCCCGAGCAACATTCGAGGCGATGGTCATCCAAGTCTTGACCCGCCTACCCGACTACCGCGTGAACGAAGAGCTCGCTGCGTTGTATCCGGCACAGGGCCTCGTCAACGGCTACGTCCGCCTGCCCGTGACGTTTACCCCCGCCCTCCGGTCGGACGTGCGTTGACGCCCGCGAACCAGCCTCGACAGCTCCATCGGTCGGACGCCAAAACGACAGCACAACAGCGTGATCCGTTCCGCATCGGGTACATCCAGGACTGGGGTATCGGAATCACCGCGGTGGACGAGATGATCTCGGCCGCGCGCATGGCATTTGACGACGCGTATGAGACTGGAATCATCGATCGACCAGTCGAACTAGTGGTGCGCGAGGTTGACGGCATGCCACTGCGGCAGTTCCACGTAATGCGCGACGTGTATCTCGATCTCGTACACGAGGAACACTGCATCGGCATCATCGGGCCACACTTCACCGACCAGGTCACCAGCCTGCTGCCCATCATCGAACGCGAGCGGGTGCCAATGCTCACGATGTGCAGTTCGGCCGACGTCCCAGGCGAGTATTGCTTCACCCTGGGCAACATCTCCACCACGGACGAAGCGGTGGTGATGGCCGAGTACCTGCAGCTGCACGGCGCCAAGGCCGTCGCGGTGCTGCGGGAGGACAACTACCTCGGCCAGGAGTTCAACACGTATTTTCGCGCCGCCGCCAAACGGCTGAGCTTGCCAATAGTCGCCGATCGACTGCTTCCGGCGTTCGTCGACGCGCAGGCGGCTCGCGACGAGGTCGCACCGCTGCGCACCGCGGAGGCTGACGCGATCGTCTACATGGGCCTTGGGCTCACTGCGCAGCAGGTCCTCACGACAGTGAACGACATGACCTCCTCCGACTGGAACCCCGTCCGCCTGTGCAGCTCGATCTTCGTCGGTTGGCCGCTCGACGGCTTCTTCGGTTTGACCATCGGGAGTTACGAGGGGTGGATCGGCACCGATGAGTTCGACGAGCGCAATGACGTCTTCGCAGTACTGCGCCAACGCTTCGCCGCCAAGCATCGAGGCGACTCGTGGAGCCCACACTGCTATGCCGCACTGGGTTACGACGTCGGCCAGGCGACTGCGTGGGGGCTACACATGGCCAAACCACACGACCCGGAAGGTCTGAAGCGCGGCCTGGAGCGTGTCCATCGGCTTCCCGCCGCTGCCGGAGGCCCAGGAACCTACATCAGCTTCGGCCGCCATGACCGACGCGGATACAAGGGCCCCTTCGTCGTGTTGCGCCGAATTCGAAATGGCCACTGCGAACGCGTTTCGTGACTCTTGAACGACCGGCAAAGGAGGGAGAGTGGGATGCGAATTGATGTCGACCTTGGACGATGCCAGGGTCATACGCTTTGTGCCATAACGGCACCCGAGCTGTTCGACCTCGATGACAGCGACGGCCACGCGGTGGTCAAGGTGGCGGACGGCCTGGCGCCGGCGGCGTTGGAGGCGCAAGCCCACCGCGCATTTCAGACGTGCCCCGAACGAGCAATCACCCTCGCACCATGACCAGCTGACCCAATAGGACACCGCGATGACGAATTACATGCCGTTGAACGGCATCAAGGTACTCGACCTCGGCATCCTCGTGCCCGCGGCGTTGGCCTCCGGCAAGTTGGCCGCGTTGGGAGCCGACGTGGTCAAGGTCGAGCAACCGCCCGCCGGTGACCGCATCCGGCTAATACCTCCTTACGCCGACGATGGAAAGAGCCCCCAACACATGGCTCAGAACTGGGGCAAGCGGTCAATTGGGCTCGATGCCAAGACCGACGAGGGGCGCGAGTCGATCCTTGCGCTCATCGATGTCGCCGACGTGATCGTCGAGAATCAACTAGCCGGATTCTGGGCACAGTGCGGGATCGATTTCATCGCCTTGCGTGCAAGGCGCCCCGAGCTGATCGTCTGTTCCATCACCGGGTTTGGCCAGTCTGGACCATGGTCTCGGTTACCCGCGCACGGGCTCAACATGGACGCCTTGGGCGACGGCCTCAACGTTGAGTGGAAGGACGGGCAACCCCATTTGGGGTGGGCATACACCAGCTGGGGGAACGAACTCGGCGCGACGTCGGCAGCTCTGGCCGTATGCGCGGCGCTCATCTCCGTCAAGGCCGGTGGACCCGGTGAGTGGATCGACGTCTCGTGTTGGGACGCGCTTGTCGAGACTCATCGGACCGAGATCGCGATGACTCAGCGCACTGGCCAACCCTTCTCCCTGCGTGAGATGCCCGCCATGTCCCTCTACACGACGTATGCGGCAAGTGACGGACGGCCGGTGATGTTCGGGGCACTCGAACCGAAGTTCTGGCGCCGGTTCTGCGAGGGCATAGGCCGCGATGATCTCGTCGCCGCTCACGACCAGACAGCTATCTCCTTTGCCGACAACGCATTAGACCTCCGCAAGGCGCTCGAGGCGGTGTTCGCAACGGCGACCTCCGATGAATGGCTTCAGCGGTTCCTCGATTGGGACATTCCCGGTGGCCCCGTCTACGACGTGCCGGCCATCATGCAGACCGCGCACTACTCCGCGCGCCAATTGGTCGAAGGCGATCCCGGATCCTGGCCTCAGGTCAAGATGGCCTTCAGGTGGCAGAAGAGCAACAGTCGCGCCGGATCGGGGCTGACACCGCCACCTGAATTCAACCAAGACGAAGCAACGGTGCGGGCGCAATGGCTGAGCGAGGTTCCATGCGGCGGGACTGTGTAACCACCAGCGTCTTCGAGCAGGACTATTATCCGACGGTCTTGTCAAGAATGGGCATTCGAAGGTAAGTTGACCTGGTCTCGTCTGAGACCCAACGCGATCGAGGGAGTCACGTGCCGATCACCAACCCACCGGTCGAACTGCTACCGAAACCCACCCTCCTCATCGGAGACCAACGCATCGACGACAGTTCGGGCGGAGTCTTCGGCCACGTGTACGGGGCAACGGGGAAGGGCACGGCCGACGTCACCCTGGCGGGTGCGCGGGAGATCGATCTTGCGGTCGCGGCGGCCCGCTCGGCGCTGCCCGCATGGCGCGCAACCACGCCCGATCAGAGACGCGAGCTCCTGCTTCGTGCCGCCGCGCTGTTGCGCGAGCATTCCGACGAACTCGTCGCGATCTCTCAGGTGGACAACAGCATGCCCGTGTTCGCGGCCACCGGTGGCCCGGCCGTGGCGGCGGACGCCTTCTCGTACTACGCCGGGTGGGCCGACAAGCTGACCGGCGACGTGGTGCCTACCTGGCCGACGCCGTCATTGGACTACGTGACCCACAATCCCTACGGCGTCGTCGGGATCATCATTCCCTGGAACGGCCCGATCTACGCCGTCGGCATGACCGTGGCTCCCGCATTGGCTGCAGGCAACTGCGTTTTGTTGAAGCCGCCGGAGTTGGCCCCATTCGCGGCGATTCGCATCGGGGAACTCTTCCTCGAGGCCGGTTTCCCGCCGGGGGTGCTCAACGTCGTGGCGGCCGGACCAGAAGGCGGCAACGCCATGGTGGCCCATCCCGGCATCGACAAGATCCACTTCACGGGCAGCGGGGCGACGGCGAAGCGGATCCTCGACACCGCCAAGGACGGACTCAAGCCCGTCGGCCTCGAACTCGGGGGCAAGTCGGCAAACCTCATCTTCGCCGACGCCGACCTCAACAGCGCGGCGATGCAAGCCGTGTTGGGCATGCAGGGCAGTGGCCAAGGGTGCATCAACGGCACGCGCGTCCTGGTCGAACGTCCGGTGTACGAGGAGGTGCTCACCCTCATCCAGGGCATCCTCGGTGGTCTCGAGGTCGGCGATCCCCTCGTCGCGAGCACGTTCTTCGGGCCCGTCATCAATGCGCTTGCGGCCGAACGGATCATGGGCGTCATCGACACCGCCAAGCGTGGAGACGCGCGGCTCGTCGCCGGCGGTGACCGGCTTGGCGGGGAACTGGCCGACGGCTACTTCGTCGCGCCGACGGTCTTCGCCGACGTCGACAACTCGTCCGCGCTCGCGCGCGAGGAGATCTTCGGCCCCGTCGTCGCCGTGATGCCGTTCGACACCGAAGAGGAGGCCGTGCGCATCGCCAACGACTCCCCCTACGGCTTGGCGGCTTACGTCCAGACCTCGAACCTCAAACGTGCGCACACAGTGGCGCAGCAATTGGAGGTGGGGCTGGTCTGGGTGAACGGCTTCCTGGGCATCCCCACCTCGGTGCCGTTCGGCGGCGTCAAGCAAAGCGGGTGGGGGCGTTTGGGCGGCCTCGAGGGCATCCGCGAGTTCACCCAGCCCAAGAACGTTTTCGTCAACTTGATGTGACTGGAGTAGAGAAGCGGATGACTGAGACCGAAAACGCAACCGCGCGACCAACCATCGACTTCGACCACCACTCAGCGGAGTTCGCAGACAACTGGCGCGCGGCGACGAGTGAGTTGCGAACCCAATGCCCCGTCGCCTGGACCGAAGCGCACGGCGGTTACTGGGTGGTGTCCCGCTACGAGGACGTCAAGACTGTCGCGCTCGACGATAAGACGTACTCCTCCGACAACGACATGACCGGCGAACGCAACGGATACAAGGGCACGGCCATCCCGCCCGCACCCATGCAGCTGATCCCACTCGAGGTCGACCCACCGCGCTTCAATCAGTACCGCCAACTACTGAACCCGAAGTTCTCCCCCGCCGCCGCCGAACCGTGGCGCCCCTTCCTGCGGCAGGTTTCCGACGCGCTCATCGACCAGTTCTGCGAGTCCGGACAGTGCGACTTGGTGAAGGACATCGCCAGCCCCGTGCCGGCCATGCTCACCATGAAGCTACTGGGACTACCGCTCGCGGACTGGGAGGACGTCGCCACACCGTTCCACGAAATCTCCTGGGCGGTACCCGGTTCGGAGATGTACCAGCGCGCCATCGAGGGCATCTTCCGTGTCCTAGGGCGGCTGTCCGAGGAACTTGCCAAGCGCCGCGACGAACCAGCCGACGACCTGCTGACCTTCTTGTTGAACTCCAAGATCGACGACCAGGCCCTGTCCGAGGAGGAAATCCTCAAGATCTGCTTCCTGCAGCTCATCGGAGGTGTGGACACCAGCACCGGACTGCTGTCCCACGCGTACGCGTGGCTGTCCGAACACCCGGACGAACGTGCGCGCCTGCTCAACGAGCCTGAACTGCTGAAGCGGGCCACCGAGGAATTCCTACGGTGGGCGTCGCCGGCACCCGCGCTCGCGCGCACCGTCGCGGTCGAGACCGAACTTGGCGGCCAGCGCCTATGCCCGGGCGACCGGTTACTGCTGTCCTGGGCCTCGGCCAACCAGGACGCCGAAATGTTCGAGGACCCGGAGGAGGTCAACCTGGACCGTTGGCCAAACCGGCACCAAGCCTTCGGTCTTGGTGCGCACCGCTGCTTGGGTTCGAACTTGGGCCGCGTGCAGTTCCAAGAAGTCCTGAAGGCGACGCTGCGTCGCATCCCCGACCTCAAGGTGGACCTCACCGCCGCGCAGCGCTATCCGTCGCTTGGTCAGGTCAACGGCTTCTCAACGCTGCCAGCCACGTTCACCCCGAGCGCGCCCGTTGGCGAGCAACTGCCGCTCGGCTGAGGGTCACTGGCTCCACTCGCTCAGTAAGGTGCCTGCATCCATTGGTTCCGTCGGAGGCGGTGTAGGGATGGGTGGCTGGCTGCGGGAGAACCGTGGGGCCGGCATGGGCTCGAGGTTGTCGCCATCTTGAAAGAACGTGCCGCGTTCGGTGATGTGCGGCTCGGTCTCCACCTCGGCGAAGCTCAGCACCGGGGTCACGCAGGCATCACCTAGTCCCGTCGCTTCGCTCGCCCCCATGGTGCCGTCGAACACCTTGGCCCAGTGGTCGCGGTCGTGGGCGGCGAATGCCGCGGTGAAAGCGGCCCGCAACTCGTCCCAGCGGCCGACGTCGTTCTGGCCGGGCAGCGCGGCGGGGTCGAGTTCGAGACCGGCCAGCAGCTGCGCGTAGAACTGTGGCTCGATGGCGCCGACCGCGACGTAACGCCCGTCGGCGGTCTCATAGGTGTCGTAGTACGGCGCCCCGGTGTCGAGCATGTTGGTACCCCGCACGTCGCTCCACACCCCCAAACTCCGCATGCTCCACATCATCTGGATGAGCACCGACGACCCGTCGACCATCGCCGCGTCGATCACCTGGCCCTTGCCCGAAGTCTGCCGCTCCCACAGCGCCGCGAGAATGCCGACGAGCAGGAACATCGACCCGCCGCCGAAGTCACCGGCCAAGTTCAGCGGCGGCACCGGCCGCTCGCCCTTGCGCCCGACGGCGTGCAGCAGCCCGTTGAGCGAGATGTAGTTGATGTCATGGCCGGCCTGCTGTGCGCGCGGTCCCGTCTGACCCCACCCGGTCATGCGCCCATAGACCAAGCGCTCGTTGACCTTCGCGCATACCTGCGGACCCAAGCCAAGGCGCTCGGTGACCCCGGGCCGGAAGCCCTCGATCAAGACATCGGCCTTGGCGACAAGCGCCAGTACCAACTCGCGACCCTCGTCGCTCTTCAGATCGGCGGCCACCGAACGTCGGTTGCGCAACATGGAATCCCTGCCCTGGGCGAATCCGCCGGCGCTGCGAGGCCGCTCGACGCGCACCACGTCCGCACCCAAATCCCCGAGGATCATCGCGGCGTGTGGTCCCGGCCCGATGCCCGCCAACTCGACGACACGTAAACCCTCGAGTGGTCCACCCATTTAGCTGTTCGTCCACTCGGGTGCTCGCTTCTCGGCGAAGGCGACGGCCCCCTCCCTGGCGTCCTTGGACGCAAACACCGGTCCGATGATTTCGAACTGCCGAGTCCACCGTTCCTCTGCCGGCCATTCGCGCGACTCGATCATGACCCGCTTGGTGGCCGCAACGGCCAGCGGTCCATTGGCGGTGATCTGCTCCGCCAACGCAATCGCGCCTTCGAGTGCGCCGCCGGGCTGGGTCAGCACGTTGACCATGCCCAACTCGTGCGCCCGAGGAGCGGGGAGGTTCTCCCCCGTCAGTGCGAGCTGCATCGCGATCGCGGAGGGAATCCGCAGCGGGAGGCGAAACAATCCTCCACCACCGGCGACCAGCCCGCGCTTGACCTCCGGAATGCCAAACGCAGAATCCTCTGCGGCGACGATGAGGTCGGTGGCCAGGGCGACCTCGGTGCCGCCCGCGAGCGCATACCCCTCGACCGCGGCGATCAGCGGCTTCGAAGGAGGACGCTCGGTGAAGCCCAGCCCGCGGCCTTCGACGGCGACGTTCTCCCCGCGCGCGAAGGCCTTGAGATCCATCCCAGCACAGAAGGTTCCGCCTGCGCCGGTGATGATGCCAACCGAGAGGGAGGGGTCCCCGTCGAGCCGGTCCATGGCATCGGCGAGGCCCTGGCTCACGGCGGCGTCGATGGCATTCTTCGCACGGGGCCGGTTGATGGTGACGATCAGAATTCGGTCCCGTTGTTCGACGAGCACCGGGTCGTTGCCGTTGATGTCTTCACTCACGGCTTAACATTATAATTATATGTCGGATTGTCAAATGTCGTCCACGCGGCGGTGCCGGCTGCCTATACGCGTATGGTTAGCGTCGGAACACGATCGAGGACAGCCGGAGAGACAGTGGTCAAGCGACGAAACGTAGTCGAGCGGACTCCGCTTACCCGCGCGCTGATCGCCTCGGTCGCTGCCGACCTGATCAGGGCGGAGGGGCTCGAGGCGCTCACGATGCGCAGCGTCGCCGCCAAGCTCGGGGTTTCGGCAATGGCCCTCTATCACCACGTCGAGGACAAGGACGAGATCATCCGCCTGGTGGGTGACGACATTCTCGGAGGCATCGAACTGCCGGACCCCGAATCCGGCGATTGGCGTGAGCTTCTCACCACGACGGCGTTCGCCGCGCACGAGGCATTGCTGAGCGTGCCCGGAATGACGTCGGTCCTGTTGACGCACAAGCTGCTTCCCAACGCTCGTCGGATACTCACGTTCTGCCTGCGGCAGTTCGAGCGCGCGGGATTGAGCAGAGCAGAGGCCAACGTCGCCTACGCCGGTCTGCATCAGCTCAGCGTCGGCAGGCTACTGATCGAAACCGGCGCCAACTTCGAGGTGCACTCCCGTCTTTCAGACGACGAGGAGCTCGCGATGTACATGAAAGCCCTTCACAGCAAGGCATCGTTCGAGCAAGCGATGTCAGCGCTACTCGATCAATACGACCGTTCCGCCAAAGGTCGGGAGCCCTCGTCGAAGCGGCGTCGCTGAGCACGCGACGGACCTGGTATACACGTAAAGCAATCGTCGGCGGCGCCGGCTCGGATGCCCGTAGGAGGACCTCATGGCCAGCTTCGACCCGGTGGACTACGGACTACCAGACGAACTCGTGGTGCAGGCCGACGGTCCGGTGCGCCTGGTGACCCTGAATCGTCCGGGCGACCTGAACGGCGCCAATCGCCCCATGCACCAGGCACTTGCCGGATTGTGGGCTCAACTCGACCGGGACGACGACGCGCGTGCAGTCGTTCTCACCGGCAGCGGGAAGGCATTCAGCGCCGGTGGCGACTTCGACTACATGCAGGAGAACATCGACGACGAGGCGATGCGCGCGGCGACGATGGCCGAGGGTCGCGCCATCATCGAGGGCATGGTCCGGTGCCGGCTTCCGGTGATCGCCGCAGTGAACGGGCCCGCCGTCGGGCTGGGCTGCAGTCTGGCGTTGCTCTGCGACATCGTGCTCATGGCGGAAGGCAGCTTCCTGGCGGATCCACACCTGCGCATGGGGCTGGTGCCCGGCGATGGAGGGATGACGTGGCCTGCCCTCATTGGTTTGTCGCGCGCGAAGGAGTACCTGTTCCTCGGCGCTCGCGTTCCAGCCGAGGACGCGGTCCGAATGGGCCTGGCGAGCCGCACCGTGGCACCCGCGACACTGCTCGACGAGGCACTCGAACTCGCCAGAAAGTTGACGCAGGTCCCCGCCGCGGCGCTGCAAGACACCAAGCGCGCGTTGAATTCCTATCTCGAGGTGCAACTGGACCATGCGTTCGCCGGCGGACTGTCCGGCGAGCTCACCAGCATGAGCTCCGACGAACACAGGGACGCGGTCGCCGCCGCACGAGCCAAGGCCGCCAACCGGAGTCGGTGATCCGACTATGTGCGCGGTCGCAATGCCCGCCGCATGACCTTGCCGGTCGCGGTCTTGGGAATGTCATCGACGAATTCGATGGTGCGCGGGTACTTGTACGCCGCCATGCGCTCCCGGCAGAAGGCGATCAACGTCTCCGCGTCGACGGCGTAGCCATCGCGCAGCGAGACGAAGGCCTTCACCGTCTCCCCGCGATATGCGTCGGGCTGCCCGACGACGGCGGCCTCGCGCACGGCTTCATGGGTGTAGAGCACGTCTTCCACCTCCCGCGGCCACACCTTGTAGCCACTGGCCACGATCATGTCCTTCTTGCGGTCCACCAAATAGAACCAACCGTCGTCGTCCACATAGCCGACGTCACCGGTCAGCAGGCGCCCGTCCCGGAAGGCGGCCGCGGTCTGTTCGGGCTGACACCAGTAGCCGGGCACGACCTGCGCCCCCGACACAGCAAGCTCGCCGAGCTGACCGGCTGGCAACGGCGCCCCGTCGCCGTCAAGCACAACGACATCGGCGCCGAACATCGGCTTGCCGACCGACAGCGCCCCGGTCTGCGGATCCACCGGAGCATGGCCGCCCAACGGAACGCCGAGCACCGGGGACGTCGTCTCCGTCATCCCATAGACGTTGTGCAAGTAGGTGCCGAAGCGTTCCCGGAAGCGCTCGAGCACGCCCGAGGCCACCGGCGCACCGCCGCAGGCGACCGTGGTGAGGCTCGCCAAATCCGCACGCGTGGCGCCCGATTCGAGTAGCGCGATGAAGGCGGTCAGCGCGCCGACTGTGAACGTCGGGCGGTGCCGACGCACCGCGTCCACCACCACGTCCGGACGGAATCGATTGCAGAGCACCAACGGCGCTCCCGCGGTGATCGCGGTGGCAATGTGCCCGCTCAGTCCGGTCACGTGGAACAGCGGCGCGATTCCGAGCACCGAATCACCGGCACCGAGCCCGAACCACTGGCAGTAGGAGCGGCCGCCCACCGCGATGTTGGCGTGCGTGTTGGGGGCGCCCTTGGGCTTTCCCGTAGTTCCCGACGTGTACGTGATGACGGCGACGTCGTCGGGTGCCGGAGCCAGGTGCGGCGGACGCTCACCCGCGTGACCGCCGATCAGCCCGCGCAGCTCGTCGGTGTCGTGGGCGGCCGCGCCGTCGAGGGCGCTGGTGGTGATCACCCGCTCGATCGACGTTCCGCCGAGGGCTTCTGCCAACTGTGTCGTGTGCAGTTCGTCGAGCGCGATCAGTACCTCAGGCGTGGCGTCGTCGCACAACTTGGCGACCTCGCCGGGTGTGAGCATGGGATTGACCGGCACCGCGATGCCACCGAGCTTCCAGATGGCCAGCAGCGAGATGACGTACTGGGGCATGTTCTGCATGTACAGCGCCGCCCGCTGACCGGCATCGAAGCCGCCTTCCGCCAACGCAACCGCCAACGCGTCGCTCTCGATGTCGAGTTCGCGATACGTCGAGACCGCGTCGAAGTAGGCGAGCGCCGGCCGCTCGGGTGCGTCGGCGACCCGTTGCCGAAAGACGTCGAGCAACGTCGTCACCTCAGCGCTCAGTTCAAGCCCTCAGCCAGCTTGATGCCGTTCTCGCGGAGGAAGGCACGTTTGACCGTGTCGTCGAGACCGTCGACCCGGTTCCAGAAGTCAGCTGGTTCACGCAGCCCCTCCGCATGCGGCCAGTCCGATCCCATCAGAAGCGTTTCGGTGGAATCGAGTCTCTCGATGAGGCCGACGGTGTCGTCCTCGGGATACGGCACCACGCGGACGTGCTTCTTGAAGATGGTGCTGGGCCGCTCCGTGAGCTGTCCGCCCAACCACGGCCCGCCGCGGGCCATTCCGCGACTCTTGTCCATGTGGCGAATGAAATGTGGCACCCACTCGGCGCCGAACTCGCTGACGAGGACCTTGATGTTGGGATACCGACCGAAGACGTTGTCGAAGATCAGGGCCGACAACGTATCGGTGATCGGGCGTTCGCCGTAGGTGTTCTGCCACTGCCACGCCGAGAACTGGAACGGCGGCTTCACTTCCCAGCCCCAGTGCGATGCAACGTGTTCCTGATAGTGGAACTCGGCAATGTGGAAGCACACCACGGCGCGGGCCTCGTTGATCCGGGACCAGATCGGGTCGAAGTACGGGTCGCCGGGCGACCTTCCGTAGGCCGGCCCCGCAGGCAACACGATGAAACGAGCGCCCGCATCGAGGACTCGGTCGAGCTCTTCGACGGCACGATCGAGGTCGCGGAAGGACAGCATCGCGGGAGCGTAGATGCGGTTTTGGTGCGCGAAGCCCCAGTCTTCGTTGATCCACTTGTTGAAGGATTCGATGTTGTCGTAGAGCGGGTCGATGCCGGTGAGGAACTGTTCGGCCATCAGCGCCCAGCCGCCGGGATACATGATCGTCCGCTCGATTTGTTGCTCGTCGAGTTGCTTCAGGCGCGCGTCCTTGTCGCGGTATTCGGTCTGCATCGGTTCGTAGAAGCGGTCGGCATCGGTCGCCTCACCGGAGGCCCGCTGCTTCAGCATTTCCACGAGGGATCCCGGCACGTACGCCTGATCCATGTCGTTCTCCAACGCGGTGACGATCCGGTCGTTTGCGAGCAACACCTTCCGTCCGCTTGGCGCAACAATGGTGCGAACCGCGGTGTCCAGCTTCGCCTTTGGCATGAACCGCGAGAAGCAGTCCTCCGCCTCGTAGGAGTGCTGGTCGAAGTCGGTGAGTAGGTACGGAAGTTTCCCGACAGTGCCCTCGATGATTGCCATGGGTGATGTCCTCTCGCCTGGGCTCGCTCGGAACTATACATGTAAAGCTGACACCGTAAAAGAGCGCGCCGAAGGGCGCGACTGACTACTTCCCCGTGAACATCGGCGGACGGCGCTCGAGGAACGCCGCCTTGCCCTCTTGCGCATCGGCGGTGGATCCCACCCATAGCACCGCCTGTTGGGCGTCGCCGAGCGACGTCGCCAGTGTGTTCTCGAGCGCCCTTCGCATCATGAACTTCACTGCCCGCAAGGCCAACGGCGCCGCGGAGGCGAACCGGCTCGCCAGCTCCTGAGTGCGCTGCCCTAGCGCGTCGTCGTCGACGACTTCGGTCGCCAAGCCCAGCCGGAGCGCCTCGGCGGCATCGTAGAGCTCCGACAGCGCGACCATGCGAAAGGCCTTGTCGTATCCCATGGCTCGCGGGAACAGCCATGCGCCACCCTCGTCCGGGAGCAGTCCGGCTCGCGCACTGGTATCGCCCATCCGCGCGCTGGCGGCCACGATTCGGACGTCACACGCGAGCGCGAAGGCAAGCCCACCGTTGACGGCGATGCCATTGACGGCGCAGATCACCGGCTTGTCGAGCTGATGCAAGGCCGTGATGACGGCATGTGCGTCCTCCCGCAATTCACGGGCCCGTCCCAGCTGGTGTCCGAGCGCCTCGGCGAATCCCGCATCGGGCGATACGTCGCCGCCCGTGCAGAAGCCGCGCCCCTTGCCGGTCAACACCATGACGCGGATGTCGTCGTCGAGCCGAATCTGCCGAATGGCGTCGAGGAGCTCGGTACACATCTGGGGCGTGTAGGCGCCGAGCCGGTCGGGGCGATTGAGCGTGACCACCGCGACGCCGTCCCCCGGCGTGGAGAACTCGGCGTGAGGCGCCGAGCTGTTCATAGCCTGGCCGCCGAAGGTACCGATCCCGCGGCGAGGAGTTCGCCTCCGATGTCTGTCGTCGATGCCGCCCAACCGCCGTACAGGGCATCCAGCACGCGGCTGCGTTTGACGTAGCCGGGCAGCGCGTGTTCGGTGGTCAGCCCGATCGCGCCGCACACTTGCAGGCAGGCCCGGCTCGTCGTCTCGACCGCGCACCCGGCGTACGCCTTGGCCGTCCGCGCATCCCACGCGCTGCCGGTGCGCCACGCCACGCGGGTCAGCTCAGCGGCCCCGCGCACCAACGCGTAGCTCTCGGCCAGCCGATGCCGGGGACTTTGATTCGCGCCGATGGGGCGACCGAATTGGATCCGGTGGGTGATTTGGTCGGCCGCCAAACGCAGCATTGCAGTCCCGTTTCCCACCAGTTCGGAGCACAGCGCCCGCTGGGCGGCGGCGGTGACGTCAGCCCAGTCCACCTCCACCTGGAGCGCCGCGGCACGCTCGACAGCGAGCCGAACCCGCCGTAGCCCTGAGCCGGAATCGAACCCTCCGACCGCGGTCACGGCCGAATCCGGGACGTCGACGACGAAGGCTTGCTCGAGCGTCGCAACTACGACCGGTTGGTCGACCTCCCCCAGGACCACGCCGTCGATCTGGACCACGTTGCCGACGATGCGTGCGGACGCAACCCCGTTCACAGGGTGGACGACCCGAGCTCTGGTGCCGTCCGCCAGTTCGGCGAAGGCCACCATGTCCAACGCCGACGAGGACCGCCCGATCGCTCCTTGCTCGGTGAACAACAAGTCGAGGGCGGCCGCGGGGTCATCGGCGACGACGTCACTCCAGCCGAGCTCGTCCAGACCGCTGACGATGTCGCCGTCCCGGGCCTCGAAGAGGTCGCGGATGGAGCCCTTCAGCAGGTCGCGTGTCTCACTGTCCATGTGGCGTCCTACTCGCATTCTCCCTGGGAAGATGCAGGATTCGGTCGGCGACGATGCTGTATTGGACTTCGCGTGCGCCGCCGTAGATGGAGGCGGCCCGCGAGTACCACCATCGGTCGCGCCAGGCGGCCGCGCTCTCGTCATCCGAGATCAGCACGTCGGAACCAAGCAGCGACATCGCGGCGTCCAGGACGTCCTGCTCCGCCGTCGACAGCAGCAGCTTGTCCACGCTGGTCTCCGATCCCACCGTCACGTTCGACGCGAGCTTGCCCAGCGTGTCCGCGGTGCGGGCGCGCAATGCGGCCAGGTTCAAATACGCCCGCCCGACGATGGCAGCACTGCGCGAATCCAGCGCGGTGGGAGTGCAATTCAGGGCACGGAGGAGCTGTTGCAGATACGCCGTCGCAGTTGCCATCCGCATCCATGCGTACGTTCCGCGTTCGTACTGCAGGAGATCCATGGCGACCGCCCAACCGCCCCCATCGGTTCCGATCACGCGCTCGGCGTCGACGACGACGTCGGTGAAGAAGACTTCAGCGAGTTCCTCGCGGCCACTGGCCAGTGCGATGGGCCGCCGTTCCACGCCGGCCGCGTCGAGGTCGACCAGCAGCATGACCAGGCCTCGATGTCGATCACTCACTGCCCCGCTGCGTGCGAGCAGCACGATGCGATCGGCGAATGCGCCGTACGACGTCCAGATCTTCTGACCGTTGATCAGGTAGGTGCCATCGTCCTGTTCGACGGCCTTGGTGCGCAACGCGGCCAGGTCGCTGCCCGCCTCGGGTTCAGAGAACCCCTGGGACCACAGTTCGTTGCCGCGCAGCGCCGCTGGAAGCCGTTCCGCGGCGAGCTGCGGAGCGTGCTTGACCACCGCGGGGCCAACCACCTCCAGCACCAGCAGGTGTTCTGGGATGTCGTAACCCGCCAGGGCCAGCCGTTCGAGCAGTTGAGCGCGAATGAGTGCTGAACCACCAAAACCGCCAACGGCTTCCGGCCATCCCCAACGCAGCCAACCGCCGTCGTGCAGCCAATTCATCATGCGCCGGGAATGTCCGAGTTGACCGGCCATGTCGGTGGCCGGTACCCGTAGGGGTGCCAATTCGTCCGCAGAATCCCGCAGGGCCGCCTCGAAGTCGTCGAGGATCTGATCGGTATCGGCGACGGCGGTCACGTCTGCGCTCCAAGGTGCGGCTCCGGTGTCATCTTCGACCTCCTCGACGTCCGATACCGAACTATACATGTATAGGAGACTGCCACGGAATGCCGGACGCTGGAAGGCATATGGTTATATGATTCTGATGTATGGCGAACGGGAGGCCAGAGTGGTGAACGAGGCGAAGGTGGCCACGCTCGTCGAGCGTATTGCGCTCGAAGTGTCGGAGGGCCGCCTCCCCAGCGCGCAGGTAGCAGTTGGCCACGGCGGACGACTCGTGGCCTTCCACACCTTCGGCGACGCCGACGATACGACTCGGTACCGGCTGCAGTCGGCGAGCCGGCCCTTCGTAGCGGGCGCACTGTGGAAGGTGATCGACGAGCACGGCGTCGACATCACCGCGCCGGTGTCCACGTGGATTCCCGGCTTCTGCGAGGGCGTCACGTTGGAGGACATCGCCACCCACAGGGCCGGACTCGCCTACGCACCCTTGGGCGCCAAGCGCATGGCGACGCGCCAATCGCGACTCGACGCCATGTCGCGCTGGCAGCCCGACCCCGAAAGCCGCGGCCACCTTCAGTTCTCGTTGACGTCGTCGGGATGGGTGATCTGGGAGGTCATCGAAGCGCTCACGGGGTTGGCCCTTCCGGACTATCTCGCCAAGCACATCGCCGGCCCGCTGGGCCTCTCCGCCCAGCTCGCGGTTCCGATCGAGGAACAGGCCGACGTGGCTCCAATGGTGCTGTTGGGCGATGCATCCGACGAGTTGGATCCCTGGGGCCCGTGGTACCTGGATCCGGCGGAAGTGCTGGCCAGGGGCGAACCTTCGCACAGCGTGGTGGCGACGGCGGCCGACGTGGCAATGCACTATCAAGGCATGTTGCACTCCGACGTATGGTCGAAACGTGCTGTCGCCGAGGGCAGCCGGGTGTACGTCACAGAGCCGGTACACGGCCCCGCCGTCCACGGTGGCACCGACTACCCGATCTCCATCGGGCTGTTCGTGACCATCCGCGGCGAGTCCTGGCAGGACGGTTGGATGCCGGCCACCGGTTCGCCGCAGACCTTCGGACACGGCGGCGCACCGCTGCAGCAGTCCTTCTGCGACCCGACCACCGGCCTCAGCTTCGCCTTCCTGACCAACGGCTATCCGGCTACGGGCTACGCCTTCGACCGCTGGGGCAAGAACCTGTCGACCGTGGTGCTCGACTTGGCCGGCGACATCGTCTGAACGACGGGCGAACTCACACGGTCGCTGCGACCGACGGTTCGAACACGATGGGCAAGTAGGTGACGTTGCGTACCGCGACGTTGTCGTAGACCAACTGCTCGTCGGCCGCGACCGCGAAGTTCGGAATGCGCGCCAACACCTCTTCGATGGCCAGCCGCATCTCGAGCCGCGCCAGGTGCGAACCAAGGCAACGGTGTGTGCCACTGGCGAACACGATGTGGTTGGGGCGACGGGAGAAGTCGACGGTCAGGGGATCCGGGTAGGCGTTGGGGTCGACGTTGCCCGCTGCCCAGATCGGGTGCATGGCTTCGCCCTTCTGGATGACGAGGCCGTCGCCAAGGTCGATCTCGTCCTCGGCATATCGCATGCCCGACGGCACCGGTGACTCGAAGCGCATGATCTCCTCGACGGCCGCGGGAATCAATGACGGATCCTCGACGAGCCGCTGACGCTCCTCGGGGTGCTGCGCCAACCAGGCGAGGGTGCACGACAGGGACGACGTGACGGTGTCCAGTCCGGCGAACATGAAGAGGAACAGAATGTTCAGCAACTCCAGGTCGGTCAGCGGCGCTCCCTCGACCTCGGCCGTCAGCAGCGAGCCGATGATGTCGTCGACGTCGGGAGCCGCCCTCCGCTTGGCGAGGAAGTCGTTGAAGTAGGTGAGCAACTTTGCGCCCGCGACGGCCATGTTGGCATTCATCTCGTCGAGCGAGTCGCCCTTGGGGTGTATGACGCCGTCCTTGAACTCCAAGAAGAAGTCGAGATCCTCGACCGGCGCACCGAGCAGCCGTAGAAACGTCAGACAAGGCAGGGGAACGCAGAAGCTCTCGGCGAGGTCGACCTTGCCCTTGTCGGCGAACTCGTCGATCAGTTCACGCGCGAGCTGACGGACCGAATCCTCCAGGCGCGCAACCTGCTTGGGCGCGAACAGCGGGTCGAGCAGACGCCGCCACTTCCGATGATCGCTACCGTCGATCTCGAGCGGAATCAACGCGCCATCGTTGCCGAAGCTACCGCCACGACCACCGGTGCCCAATACCGCGGGATGTCGATTGATGGCGACGATGTCGGCCTGACGGTAGAGGTGCACGACGCCCTCGATGCGCTCGGCGCGCACATTGGCAGCCTTTTCGTAGTACACGGTCTGCGGCGTGGCCATGTCCGCCACGGACTGCGTGAACTGCGAAATCCGGGGGTCGAACCGTTCACCCTCTTGCATGCGTCCTCCAAAATGTGTGACTTACTTTACACCGTACATCTACCTTGACGAATATCACAGTGCCGGGGGCGAGCGAATCTGTAGATCACACCTTGGTCGCGCCCATGTCCACTGTCAGCTGGGTACCGGTCACCGCCCTGGACAAGTCCGACGCCAAGTAGACGACGGCGTCGGAGATGTCCCCCGGCTCTGCGATCGGGATGGTGGGCAACAGGCTGGCGAACGATGTGCCGTAATTGGGGTGCGCCGAGAGCAATTCGACCATTTTGGCGTCCTCGGCGGCCATGGGCGTGAGCACACCCCATGGATGAATGGAATTGACCCTGATGCCGTACTCACCGAGTTCGATGGCGGCGGTCTTGGTCAGCCCCACGACACCATGCTTGGCTGCGCTGTAGTGCGCCTGCCCGGGGAGCGACTTGATTCCGGAAACCGAACTGATGGTGACGATCGATCCGCCGTTGCCCGCCGCCAGCATGTGAGGCACCGCGGCCTTCAATGTCCGCCAGACACCGGTGAGGTTGACGTCGATCAGCGTGCTCCACTGGTCGTCGGACATTTCCCAGAAGCGTCCCCAACTCACGATGCCCGCGTTGGCCACGACGACGTCCAACCGACCGCCGAACTCGCCAACGCCATGCGCGAGGACCTTGTCGAGTGCCTCCGAGTCGCGGACGTCGGCAGTCGTCGCATGGATTCGTCCACCGCCTTGCTCGACGAGTCGTACCGTCTCGTCGAGGTCCGCCTCACTCGCAGGTGGATAGCCCTCGTAGTCCGAGACGCGCGCAGCCACATCGACGGCGATGATCGACGCCCCCTCCAGGGCGAGCCGCTGAGCGTGACTTCGGCCCTGTCCACGTGCGGCACCCGTGACGAACGCAACCTTGCCGTCGAGTAATCCCATTGCTGCTACTGCCCTTTCATGTTCGAACGATAGGTGGACCGTCGACTGATGTCAGGTGGCCAGCGCGATGTCGTGCAACTGACCGTTCAAGAAGTCCGGGCGGCCCATCATTCGAGGCAGCAGCCGCCGCCGCGCAAACCGCCATCCGGCCTCCGTGCGGATGACGTCGTCGCGGTAGACGCCCAGGAACAGGATCCCGCGTCCGTCCTTGCTGCGCCTGGCCCATTCCGTGATGGTGAAGTGCGTGGTCGCAGTGTCGCCGTCGACCTCGACGAGGCCCTGGTGCAGCGTCTGGAAGACGAAATCCAGGCTCGAGACCGTGCGCCCGATGGTCTCGGCGATGGCGGCTCGGCCGACCGCGTCCTCGGTGGTCGGGGTGGACAGCACCCCGTTCTCGGCATAGGCCTCGACGGCTTCCTCGACGGCGAAGCGGCACATGGCCTCCGAGTACGAGGCGGCAAGGTGGTTGATCGCGATGATGTCGGCGACTTGCTGCGGGTCGGGTTGGGTGAGGATCACGATGCTCCTTCGGTCCGTTCGAGCTGCTGACGAGTCAGACGCACCAGCGCCGTGGCCACGACGTTGGTCTCGTCATCGTCCTGATGCATTCGCGCACTGACGAGCACCGAGCCGCCCACGTCCGAGCGCACCGATGCAGTCGCGACGAACGGACCCTTCTTGCCCGCCTTGACGATCCGGACGTCGAAGCTCTCCACGCGGGTCGCACCACCAGGTGCTTGCAGCGCCGCCGCTTCGAGCGCGACCATGATCGGCCCGTGGTGCAGGACGATGCCGCCCAGCCGCGGGGTCAGCGCCTCGATGACGTAGCTGCCGTCGGCGCGTCCCTCGGCGCCATACGCGGCGGCCAGTGGAGGTAGATCGGCCGTGTCCTCCACTCCCGGCCCGGGGTCGATGTACTCGAAACCGCTTGCGGTAGGTGTGATCACGGTCCAGTCGGCGGTGCCGATACCGATGAGTCGACTCGGGTCGGCAGCATCGGTGAAGGTGGCTTCGGTGAAGATCTGGCTACGCGCCTGTCGCGTCAGCGAGCCCTGCACGTCGATGGCGACAACACCAACGGCGGGCCCACACAATTGAACGCTGACGTGCGTGAGCGCAAGTTGCCAGTGTCTGTCGACGGCGATGCCCGCGGTGTCCAACATGGCGACCGCCACGGGAGCAGCCAGTAGTCCTTCGCCGTGGCGCATGTCGCTGCGTATCGACATGTGACCGCGCGCCCCGAAGCCGTCCCCGAGTACCGACCGGCAGCCGAGGTACCGGTAGCTCATCAATTCGGCGACGGTCTGCGACCAGACTCCGTAGATCTCGGTGTCCATCTACGCTCCCCGGCAGTCGGCAATGACCTTAATGAACTAACTATATACGCGTAAAGACGTCACGCTAGCGGTCGCCCGCGAGCAAGGGTGCGAGCCGCGTGCAAATGGTCTGCACGTTGCGAGCCACGTCCGCTTCGGCCATGCCCCCGATCGATGCCCACAGGAACACTGTCTGCACCGGGGCTCCTGCGGTGTAGTCACGAATCTGTTCGGCCACCACCTCCGGCGTCCCGTACATGAACGAGCCAAGCGGTCCGTCGCGGCCCGACTGCACCAGCCGCTCCACGTCGACGGGCTTGGGCGGCGGCGCCTCGGTGCCTTCGACCATGTGTCGCCGGTACGAATCGAGTTGGTGCGCAAGGTGTTCGCTGACCATGGGCCAGTCCCGTTCGGGATCGTCGGAGACCCAACCCTGGATGCCGCCAGCCATGACGCCGGCCGACGCAGGATGCCCAGCCTCGGTCAAACCCGCGGCATACGACTCCCACAGTCCGGCATTTGCCGAAAGCAGGGGTGCCCCCAACCGGCCCGCCCGCCGCGCGCCCTGCGGCCCCTGGTAGCCCAACCACACTGGCACCGGGTCCTGCACCGGGCGGGGGCGCACTCCGTCCGGACCCCACAGCTCACGCAGGCGCCGCACCGTGTCGTCGGTCTGCTTGTACCGCGCAGTGAGCGAGGCGTCGAAGAGTTCGAATTCTGGGACCCGATAGCCGGTGCCAAGGCCCAGGTCCAGCCGTCCGTCGGACAGGATGTCCACGACGACGCTCTGTTCGGCGATCTCGGCCGGGTGGTGAAGTGGGGCGATCAGGATCGCGGTGCCGAGTCGCATGCGGCGCGTGCGTGCCGCGGCGGCAGCGGCCATGGTGAGCGGACTGGTCAGATAGCCGTCGTCGAACAGGTGGTGCTCGGAGAACCACGCGGACGATGCGCCGAGCCGCTCGGCCTCCTCACACATCTCGAGCGTGAAGCCGTACAGCCTCGACGGGTTCTGCGCCCACTGCGCAGGATTGCGCAGGTCGAAGTAGACGCCGACCTCGATTCCGGATTGGTTCGTCGGCTGTGTCATGCGGTTTCACGACGTCGGGGCACGGTCGCCTCCCATGGACAAGCGTTGATGTTTGACCATTTTACACTGTAACGTTGCTAATCGTAGATACGATTCGATACAAGCTCCGCGCAGCGGAGCAACTGCGATCTGGAGGCTGCAAGTGGGCACTACCAAGCGAGCCGTCGTCATCGCGATCGGAACGACGGCAGTGGCGCTTGGGCTGGCCACACCCGCCGCGGCGGCGCCAGGTGACGACCCGTGCCCGCTCGCGATGGCCTTCCTGTGTCGCATGCTTCCCGTCGCGCCGGACCTCGACCACGACATCGATCTCACCCAGGATTCGGCCACCATCAACGGCGACGTGCTCCCCCAGATGCCATCAGCTCCCGAGGGCGCCGCGGACACCGACGGCCAGCCACCAGCATCACCCTGACTGAACAGCACGTGTCGAGTCAGTCCTCGATGGTGATCGCGAGCTCCGGGCACGCCGCCGCGCCGTCGCGGGTCGCCTGCTCGTCGCCTGGCTTCACCTCGTGATCCTCGAGGATCGAGTAGCCAGAGTCGTCGATCGGGAAGAGGTCCGGATGGACGGCGTAACACTGGGCGTGACCGACGCACTTCGATTGGTCTAGCCGAACCTTCATGAGTCAAATCCCTACTCGGGTCACTGAGACCACGTCCCGACACCCGATCTATATCGATAACTTATTGCACTGTATGCAGCGACGATACCCAACAGCACGGCAGTAGGTCAGCAGGCCACCCGAATCGAGTACCGCTGCGAAATGCGTGCGCTGGGATTCTTGGCGTCGAAGCCCATCGCCGAACCCTTGATCTCGTAGGTACGGCCGATCTGCACCACCGTCGGAGCGTCGCCGAGCCCTTGCCAGTAGCTGCCGGTAAAGCCGTCGACACTGCGCAACTCAACGGATCGAGCCGCGAGGCCGCCAGTGCTATCGATGGTCGCAATCGTGCCTTCACCGTCCTTTCCGGTCACGATGGTGGTCTGCGCACCAGCGGGGCTACAGCGGACCAATTCAGACGCGACGAGCGGCTGTCCTGCGATGCTTACTTCCGACATACCCGCACCCAACACGCCGGGTCCCGGGGTCGCCTGCGGCGGGCTCGAACATGCGGCGAGGCTGCACGCGAGCAGACCTCCAGACATCGACGCCACGACGACACCAAGCACTCTCATAGTGCGGCAAAGCATAAATCATTTATCTCATTGCGGGGTAGAGTCAGCACGAGTTCCACGCAGAGATCTTCCGGGAAGGCGTCGATGACCATGAGGGTTGTGACTCTATGTGCGCTGGCATCGATGCTGCTGGGGGCCTTCGTGACCACCGCAGCACCGGCGAATGCAGACAACAGGCGCCTGAACAACAGCGTCTTCCTCAACATCTACACGATGCAGCACCAGGCCGGCTGCACCACGGAAGCGAAGGTCGACGGGCGCCTCGTCGAGGCGGCTCACCGCCAAGCGCTCGACGCCGTCAACAACCCGGACCTCAACGGCGACCTGGGTACGGACGGCTCGACACCTCAGTCCAGGGCCAACGATGCCGGTTTCGAGGGCACCGTGGCGCAGACCGTGGCGACCAATCCCGCGCTCGCCATCAACGGCATCGACATCCTCGGGCAGTGGTACTGGGATCCGGTCGCCAAGGCGACGATCGAGAACTGTGCCAACACCGCGATCGGGGTGTGGTCGGAGAACAGCCTCGCCCGGTCGGTGGTCGTCGCCGTGTACGGCCAACCCGCATGACGCCCCGGCGCTAGAAGACGTAGCGGGCAATCAGGTCGGCCACTGCGGCCGGCTTGTCGACGCCTTCGATCTCGATGGTGTGACGGACCGTCAGATTGATTGTGGAGTCGTCGACCTTCGCGGCATCAGTAAGCTCGGACCGCAGGCGAATTCGACTCCCCGCCTTCACCGCCGACAGGAAACGCACCTTGTTGAGCCCATAGTTGATGCCCATCTTGGCGTTGTCCACCCGGTAATTGCCCTTGCTGAGTCCGGGGATCAGCGACAGCGTCAGGAATCCGTGCGCAATCGGCGCGCCGTAGGGACTCTCGGCCTTCGCCCGCTCGACGTCGACGTGGATCCACTGTCGGTCCAGCGTCGTCGTCGCGAAGTCGTCGATGCGGTCCTGCTCGATCACGAACCAGTCGGTCACCCCGAGCACTTCCCCCACCGCTTCGACAGCCTCGTCTATCGATGCAATCACCTTCACCTGACAACCTCGCCTTCTTCGAGTGGTATTAGTTTATCTATTTAACGGTATACGCTCGACCGAGTCGACGGCGACCCCACCGCCGTGCGTGAGAGAAGGGATCTGAGATGACGGAGTTGATTGCGGAGCACCTCTTCCGCGTCGAAGGCGACCGCGCGGTGCTGCTTGGGTCACGTCGCCGGTCCACCGGTGTCGTGAAGTTCCCCGCGGAACGGCCGGAGCTGTTCGACGGCACCGACGACATCGAGCCGGTCGAGTTGGTGACCGAAGGATCGTTGTTCACCTTCACCACCCAGGAGTTCCCGCCGCCGCTGCCCTACCGCGGCAAGCGGTCTCCCGAAGACTTTCGACCGTATGTCGTCGGCTTCGTCGAACTCGCCGACCACGTGCTGGTGGAATCGCTCATCGTGGGCGCATCCGCCGACAACCTGCACATCGGACAGCAGCTGGTCTCCACAACCACGGCGATCGAGTTCGACGACGGACGATCCGTGCTGACGTTCGCCTTTCGTCCGGCCTGATCGCCCACCGACGTTCCCTTGCAGTGCAGCTCTATCCCGGCGAGCAGACTTCGCCGATACGTTTAATCCGGTATATAGTTAAAGCGTTTAACGCGACCATGGCGGAGGTATGACATGACGACCAAGCCCGAGATCGCCATCATTGGTGTCGGTCTGCACCCGTTCGGCAGGTACCCGGACAGGTCCGCGTTGGAAATGGGAGCCGTGGCGATCGGACGCGCATTGGCCGACGCCGGCGTGGCGTGGTCCGACGTGAACGGCCTCTGGGCCGGCAGCCTCGAAGTCGCCAATCCGGAGGCAGTCACGGGGCTGGTCGGCATGACCGGTCTGCCCGCCCGGTCGACACTCAGTGGCTGCGCCACCGGCAATTCGTTGCTGACACTCGCCGCGCGCGACGTCGAACTGGGTGAGGCGGACATCGCCGTGGCCGTCGGACTCGACAAGCATCCGCGCGGCGCCTTCGGTGCCGATCCCTCGGTGTCCGGGCTGCCCCAGTGGTACGGCGAGCAAGGAATGTTTCTCACCACCCACTACTTCGGCACCAAGATCATGCGCTACATGCACGATCACGGAATCAGCGAGCGGACCCTTGCACGTGTCTCCGCCAAGAATCTCTCCAACGGGGCGCTCGCACCACACGCATGGCGGCGCAACCCCATCAGCATCGATGCCGTGCTGGAGTCTCCGGTCGTCAATGCCCCACTGCGGCAGTTCATGTACTGCAACCCGAACGAGGGTGCCGCCGCGGTCGTGGTGTGCCGCGCCGACAAGGCCAAGCAATACACCGACACCCCGATCTACTTGCGGTCGACCGCGCTGCGCAGCCGCCGCGAGGGCGCCTACGAGCTACTTCGCACCTCGATCGAATTGCCCCTCGTTCCCGGCACTACGGCCGAGGCCGCTGCTGCCGCGTACGAGCTCGCGGCGGTGGGACCCGAGGACGTCGACGTCGCCCAGCTCCAGGACACCGACAGCGGATCCGAGCTCATCCACATGGCTGAGACGGGGTTGTGCAAGGACGGCGAGCAAGAAGCATTGCTCGCCGACGGTGCCACCACCATCGGCGGTCGCCTGCCCGTGAACACCGACGGCGGACTGCTCGCCAACGGAGAGCCGGTGGGCGCCTCAGGGCTGCGTCAGATCTACGAACTGGTACACCAACTCCGCGGTACCGCCGGCGACCGTCAGGTGCCCAACGACCCGCGGGTGGCGCTCGCACAGCTCTACGGCGCACCCGGCACCTCGGCGGTCGCGATCCTCAGCCGATGAGTGGGATGTCGGTCGACGAGACCGAGGAACTCGCGCGCGCCGTTCGCGCCGTGTGCGACAAATACGCACAGCCAGAACAACTTCGGGCGGCATGCTACGACGGTGTCGGCGGCGATTCCGCGCAGAGCGAGCTGTGGACCGTCTTGTGCGGTCAGGTCGGCATCGCGGCCATCGCGATTCCGGAGCAGCTCGGCGGGGCCGGCTACGGCGCCACGGCACTGGGTGTGGTCGCGCGCGAACTCGGACGGGCGTTGGCGCCGGTGCCCTTCCTTTCGTCCTCAGTGCTCGCGGCGGGACTGCTCGCAGATGTCAGCGGCCACGACGCGGCCGCAGCGCAACTCTTGCGCGGCCTCGCCGACGGAGCGCGCACGGCCGCGGCGATCCTCACTGCCGACGGAGGATGGTGGGCTCCTGCAACGGCTCCCTTCGCGGCCCGTCAGAACGGTGACGCCTGGACGATCGACGGAGTGGCCCGCCACGTGCTCGCCGGTTCGGGTGCCGACGACTTGATCGCGTTGGCGACGATCGGCGACGAATTGGCGCTGATGGTCGTCGACCCCACGTCCGCCGGTGTGACCACGAGCCCCGAGCGAACCCTCGACGGCACCCGCCCGATGGCCACGGTGACGTGTGACGGCTCGCCCGCGGTCCGGCTCACCGGGCCCGATGAAGTCGCGGACCTCGTCGCACGCAACGTCGCGCTCGCCGTCGCCGTGTTGTCCGCCGAGCAGGTCGGCACGTGTGAGCGGATCCTCGAAATCACCTGTGAATATGCGCGTTCCCGCGTTCAGTTCGGTCGCGCGATCGGCAGCTTCCAGGCCATCAAGCATCGCTGCGCAGACATGCTGGTCGACCTGGAATGGGCCCGCTCGGCCTCGCAAGCCGCACTGCAGGTGCTCGACGGTGCTCACCCCGCGAGCAACGAAAGTGGTTGGCGGGCAAGCATGGCCAAGGCGGTGTGCTCCGAGGCGCTGCGCGCCGCCGCACACGCCAGCGTCCAGATTCACGGCGGTATCGGCTTCACCTGGGAAGGCTCACCCAACCTCTACCTGCGCCGCGCGCGCACCGACGAGGTGCTGTTCGGGTCCCCCGGTCTGCACTGGAATCGGCTTTCCCGGCAGGTGCACGCCGCAGCGACCGCGAGCAATTCCACGAATCCCGACGCAACGCTCGCGGATCCATCGGGCGCTTCCGCAGTGCGCGCAGAAATCCGCGACTTCCTCACAGCAGCAACCAAACCCGCAGGGTTGCGCAACTACGGACCCACTCCTACCCCGGCCGACGTCGATCCCGGCCGGCAGTGGCACCGCTTCCTCGCCGACCATGGCTACGCATGCTTGCACTGGCCTGCCGAGCACGGAGGAGCGAATGCATCGGTGCTACGGCAGGCGATCTTCGCCGAGGAGTGCGCCCTGGCGGGGGTGCCCCGGCAGCTCAGCATCACCGGTGTCGACCTCGTCGGACCCGTGCTCATCGCCTACGGCTCCGACGGCCAGAAGCGGCGGTACCTTGAGCCGATCCGGCTGGGCGACGACGTCTGGACGCAGCTGTTCTCCGAACCGGGAGCCGGATCGGATCTGGCCGGAATACGCACCAAGGCCGAGCGCACGGCGACGGGTTGGCGGGTCGACGGGCAGAAGGTCTGGAGCTCGGGCGCTAGTTCAGCGGCCTACGGCCTGCTTTTGGCCCGCACCGGACCCGAATCACACGATGGTCTGAGCATGTTCGTCGTGCCGATGGACGCCGACGGTGTGACGGTGCGACCACTACGGCAGATCGATGGCGAGAGCAAGTTCAACGAGGTGTTCCTCGATTCGGTCGCACTGCCCGACGACGCGCTGATCGGCGAGGTCGGCCAGGGCTGGAAGATCGCCATGCTGACCCTCGGTCGGGAGCGGTTGACGTTGGGCTCGCAGGCGGTCGGGATGTTCCAGCGCCACGCCCACATGACCGCCGCAGCCCGCCAGCGCGGACTTCTCGACCAGGTGCTCGAACGGTCACTGACCAAACTGTGGGCGCGAATGTGGTTGCTGCGCTTCACCTGGGAGCGCGCCGTCGCCGAGGGGGACACCGCTTCGTCGGCTTTCTCGGTGCTCAAGTTGATGACCTCGGAGACCGATCAGGAGCTCGGCGACCTGGCCACCGACGTGCTCGGGACGGACGCCTGCGTCGATCCCGCCGATGACGAGCTGGTGCAGCACATGCTGGTGGCGCGGGCCCAGACGATCCTCGGGGGTACCAGCGAGATTCAGCGCAACATCCTCGGCGAGCGAGTGCTCGGGCTACCAAGAGAACCGCGGTGAATCGCATCGCCACGGACAGCGGCTTGGCTGCCTCACTGCGAGCCCGATTACGTCCCGGCATGACCGTCGCCCTTGGCGACGGCGTCGGCGCGGTGCGTTGTCTTCAGGACGGCACCGCAGTCGGTGCAGTACTGAGCGCCGCCGCACGCGACGTGGGCGGCATCCGGCTGTTGTTGGGCTGGCTGCCCATTCCGCTCGTCGGCCTCGAGGTCGACGCCTTCGCCGAGGTCGTTGCCTTGATGCCGGGTTGGGGTGTGCGCGACGTGCTTCGCCAACCCAACGCTCGATTCGTGCCGACCAGGCTGACGGGATTCACCGCATTACTCGCAGGCCCGCTGCGCCCCGACCTGTTGCTCACCCGCCTTGGCCGACGCGGCGGAGACCTGTTCTTCACCACCGAGGTGTCATGGCAGCGCGCAGTCATCGATGGCGGAGTCCCCACCATGGCCATCGTCGACGAGTGCGCGCCGATTGCCTGCGACCGCCCAGTCGAATCCGCCGCGGTCACCGTCGTCGGCTCGGCCACCGACGGCCCCGTCGAACTCCCCGTCAAGGAGCCGGCACCCGTCCACGAGGCGCTTGCCGACGAGGTGCTGCGCTGGATCCCGGCTGGGGCGCGCCTGCAGTACGGTCCCGGACAGCTCGGGACCGCCCTGCTGCGGCGCACGGCGGTGCCACTGCAACTCGACACCGGTCTGCTCACCGACGCGGCGCTGGACCTCGACCGTCGCAAGCTGCTGATCGGCACTCCCACGGCGACCTACCTGCTGGGCAGCGACGCGCTTCATCGGTGGGCCGACGGTCGCGGTGTGTTGCACGGCATCGAGTTCACCCACGACCTGACGCGGATTACCCGTGGTGATCCGCTCATCACGGTGAACACCGCCATCGAGCTGGACCGCTTCGGACAGGTGAACGTAGAAGGGCGCGGCGACAAGGTGATTGGCGGCATCGGCGGCCATGCCGACTACTGCCTCGCGGGCCACGTCAGTACCACCGGCCTGTCGATCATCGCCATCGCGAGCGCGGTGGACGGATGCTCGGCACTGGTCGATCAGCTGAGCCGGCCGGTGTCGACGGCCGCGCACGACGTCGACGTCGTCGTCACCGAGGCCGGCAGTGCCGATCTCCGCGGCGCGAGCTGGGCACAACGGGAAGCGTTGATCACCAAACTGTTCAACGCCTAGGGAGGACAACGGACATGGGACTGCTTGACGACAAGGTCGTGCTCGTGACCGGCGGGGGGCGCGGCATCGGCCGGGCGCACTGCCTCGAGCTCGCCGCACAGGGCGCCGCGGTGGTGGTGAACGACCCGGGCGTCGGCAAGGATGGACAGTCGGCGACCGATGCCACCCCACCGGCCGAACAGGTCGTTCGGGAAATCGTCGCGCGTGGGGGTCGGGCGGTTGCTCACTTAGGTTCGGTGGCTTCCTGGGACGACGCGGCCGACATGGTGCAGGCGGCGGTGCGCACCTTCGGGGCGCTGACCGGGGTGGTCAACAACGCGGGCATCGTGCGCGACGGCATGATCGCCGGCGCCGAGGAGGCCGACTGGGATGCGGTGCTCTCCGTGCACCTCAAGGGCACGTTCGCCGTCACCCGGCACGCCTGTGCCCACTGGCGCGCGTTGGCCGAGTCCGGCACGAAAGTCGACGCGCACGTCGTTAACACCGTGTCCGGCGCAGGACTCTGGGGCAACGTCGGCCAGAGCGCATACGGGGCCGCCAAGGCTGCAATCGCCAACCTGACGGTCGTGACGGCCATGGAGATGAAGCGGTACGGCGTTGCGGTGAACGCGATCTCGCCGCTGGCGGTGACTCGCATCAGTGCCGAATTCTTCGGCGGCGACCAGGCCGACGATCCGGCCCTGGACCCCGCTCGCAGCTCAGCGGTCGTGGCATGGCTGCAATCGGCCGATTCGGCCTGGCTCACCGGGCAGATTCTGCGCGTCAACGGCCACGTGTTGAGTCGTGTCGAAGGCTTCCACGAGACCGCCGAGCGGTACCACGCGAAGGACGGTGTCGCACTGCAATTCTCAGAGCTCGGACAGGCTGCATCCTGGTTGTACGGCACATCCCCACGGGGCCTCGCCGGCCCGCTGCCGATCCGATGAGCGCTCGGCCCACTGCCGCCCGAGGCGCACTATGCTTTCTCATCGCGAACTGTTTAACTAATTGTAACGATATGCACTTCCAAGCCGACGAATGAGGTCTTCGATGTCCACCTCGACCAAGGCCACGCCTGCCCGAGACGCGATCGACTACGTCACCGACGTCGCTCAGTTCCGGCAGGACTTCCGCAACTACCTGCGGGACTCCCCCGAACTCGCCGGGTGGCGGGCCGCTGCCTTCGACAATGCCGAGGATCAGATGGCACATGACAGCCGGGTGATGTCGCGGCTGTGCGACGACGGCTGGAACCGATATGGCTGGCCCGAGGCCATGGGCGGGTTTGGTGGCGACGCCATTCACCGCGCGGTGTACTACGAGGAACTGGGCTACGCGATGGTGCCCATTCCCGCGCAGCAGTGGTCCCTCGAGGTGATGGGTCCGGCGCTGCTGAAGTACGCACCGGAACTCGCGAAGCGGCATCTACCCGACTATCTGGCAGGCAACGAGTGGTGGGGGCAGGGCTTCTCCGAGCCGGAGTCCGGCAGCGATCTCGCGTCGCTGCGAACCAGGGCGGTCGACGACGGCGCGGGCGGGTTCGTCGTCAACGGCCAGAAGATCTGGACCAGCCAGGGAGGAACGGTCAAGCGACTCTTCGTCCTGGTCCGCACCGGTGCGCCGGAAACCCGCCATCGCGGGCTGACGATGCTGTTCGTCGACACCGACACACCAGGAGTCACCGTGCGACCCATCGCACTGGCCAGTGGACGACGCGAGGTGGCCGAGGTGTTCTTCGACGACGTCCGCGTCCCGAGAGAGCGGCTACTCGGTGAGGTCGGCGGAGGCTGGACTCTGACCATGTTCCTGATGCAGTTCGAGCGCGGAATGTACGGCTATGCCGTGCTCAACAAGGTCTTGACGGAACTGGGCAGGCTCAGGAGCCACATGGTGATCCATGGTTCCTCGGAATCGGCACGACAACGCCTCGCTCGGGTATACGTGGAAGTTGCTGCGGCACAGGCACGGACAGCGGCCACCGTCCGCCGGATCGCGCGGGGTGAGGTCATCGGTCCCGACAGCAGCGTCGACAAACTCCTGTTCGGCAAGGCCGAGAAGACCGCCAACGATCTGATCCTCGACGTCCGGCGAAGTTGGATGATCGGCGGACCACCAGGACGGAAGTCGAACGAACTCGACACCGCGCGCGCCGAGTGGTGGTATTCCCGCGCCGCCACGATCATGGGCGGCACCGCGGAGGTTCAACGCGGCATCATCGCCGACCACTTGCTGGGTCTACCCAAGGAGAAGCGATGAACACGAGCACGAGCCGTTCGACGCCGGTCGAATCCGTCGACGAGTCATGGCCGATGGTCGAGGAGGCGGTGTTTCGACTCTTCGAGCAGATCGCCGCCGACGGGGGCCACGTCGCGATCGGGCCCCGGCTCGAGGAACTTGGCTGGGCGGACATCGAGGCCGAGTACCCGCTTGCCGCCGGCGCGCTGCTCTTCGAGGCCCAGGGCCGGTCATTGGCCACGACGGATTGTCTCGATCGCGTGATGATCGCCGAACTTGGTGCCCTCGTCGATGGACCGATCGATGGCGTCGTCATCCCCGAGCCCACCAACGGTTTCGGGCCGGTCTCGGAAAGCGGCCGTATCACCGGGCTCGTGCTCGGACCGCTGCGAGGACGGATCATCGTGCCGGTCGCCGGCGAGCTGGGCGGCATGTCCATCGGCGTCGTCGACGCCGGCAACCTGCAGGGCGGGCGCTTCGACACCTTCGACCCGTCGGTCGAGTGGACCAGGGTCGACGGTGCTGTGGACGTCGAGCTGGTCGATGCATCCGCAGAATGGGAGCGAGCGGTAGCCGCGGCGCAGCGCGCGCTCGGCACGGAGCTGATCGCGCTGGCCGGACGAGCCTTGGACATCGCCATCGAACAAGTCAGTGCGCGAATGCAGTACGGCGTGTCGATCGGGTCACTGCAGTCCCCACGGCATGCCTTGGCCGACGCCGCGGCGACGGTGGCCGGTGCACGAGCCCTGCTGGACGAATCCTGGCGCTTCGG
Source organism: Mycobacterium sp. URHB0044 (assembly GCF_000620625.1). GTDB lineage: Bacteria > Actinomycetota > Actinomycetes > Mycobacteriales > Mycobacteriaceae > Mycobacterium. The sequence goes on from NZ_JIAW01000018.1 coordinate 57,251, forward strand.
TGGACGGCTGTCCGCGGTTGCGGCCAAGGCAGCCGCGGGACGCGCACACCGCACGGTCGCCGACGTGACGCTGCAGGTGTGCGGGGCCATCGGGTTGACCGCCGAGCACGCGCTTCATCGCTACGTGTCGCGGGGGTTCCAACTCGACGCACTGTGCGGATCGGCCGAGCAGCTGGAGTCGTGGCTGGCCGAGTACCTGTTCGAGTCGAACACCACCGAGCAGGCGCTGCCTGCCATCGTCACCTGGGCTTAGCCCGCAACCGGAGGAACACCATGCGCCGCAACATTTTCGAGGACGTTCACGACGACTTCCGGGCCACCGCTCGTAAGTTCTTCGAACGCGAGTGCGTCCCCTACGTCGACGACTGGGAGCGCGACGGCAAGGTCAGCCGGAAGGCCTGGCGCGCCGCAGGCGATGCCGGCCTCATCGGTTGGGAATTCGATCCGGAGTACGGCGGTCTGGGGATCAAGGACTTTCGCTTCAATCAGATCATCTCCGAAGAGATGTTCTTGACCGGTTCGGTCGGAATCGGGCTTGGCGTGCAGAACGACATCCTCATGCCGTACCTGAACAATCTGACGACCGAAGAGCAGAAGCAACGGTGGTTGCCGAAGTTCATCTCGGGCGAGTACATCGGCTCGATCGCGATGTCGGAGCCCGGGGCGGGATCCGATCTGGCGGGTATCAAGGCGACGGCGCGCGACGACGGCGACCATTGGATTGTCAACGGTCAGAAGACGTTCATCAGCAACGGTCTTCAGTCCAAGCTCATCCTGACGGCGGTCAAGACCGATCCATCCGCACGCCACAAGGGCATCAGCCTGCTCATGGTCGAGGACGGCATGGAGGGCTTCAGCAGGGGCCGCAAGCTGGACAAGATCGGTCAGTACTCCGCCGACACGGCCGAGTTGTTCTTCGAAGACGTCCGAGTTCCGAAGGAGAACCTGGTCGGTGAACTCAACCGGGGCTTTTACCACCTGGTCTCCAACTTGCCCAGCGAACGCGTCGGTGTGGCCTGCTACGCGTTGCCCGCCGCCCGGCGCGCGCTCGACCTGACGAAGGCGTATGCGTTGGAGCGCACTGCGTTTGGACAGCCGATCGGCAAGTTTCAGGTGAACCGTCACTTCCTCGCCGAGATGCAGACCAAGCTCGACGCCGCCCAAACCTATCTGGACCAGTGTGTGCTCTCGGTGAACGACGGCACGCTGACCGACGAGGATGCCGCCGGTTTGAAGTGGTGGACCTCCGAAGTGCAGTGGGAGATCGTCGACCGCTGCCTGCAGCTACATGGTGGCTACGGGTACATCAACGAATACGAGATCGCCAGGTTGTGGCGCGATTCGCGGGTGCAGCGTCTGTACGCGGGCACCACCGAGATCATGAAGGACCTGATGGGCAGGTCGATGGGCTACTGACGCCCTATTTCCGCTTGCGGAAGGCCGCCACGCGCTCCTGAAACTCCGGGGTGGTGAACGAGATGAGCTCCTCGGCCAAGGCATACTCGAGGATCCCCAGCGCGGCGCGCGAAAGATGCATGTTCATCGCCACCTTGGTGGCGCGCAGTGCCTGCGGCGGCAACGCGGCGAGCTTCTCGCCGATCAACAAGGCCTCGGCGACCACGGCATCATCGTTCACGACCTTCGTGACGAGATTGAGCTTCTCGGCGTCGGCGGCGGTGATGCGATCCCCGAGCAGCACGTACTCCTTGGCCTTCATCAGACCGATCAGCAGCGGCAGCATCGCCGCTCCACCGTCACCGGCGACGAGACCCACCGCGACGTGCGGGTCGGACAGGTAGCTGCTCTCACCCATTACCATGAAGTCGCTGAGCAGCGCTATCGAACAGCCCAACCCGACGGCAGGTCCGTTGACAGCGGACACCAGCGGCTTCGGGAAACCGATCACCTCGAGGAAGACCGTGCGCGCCTCGTGGATCTGAAACTGTCGTGCGACGGGATCCTCGATCAGGCGGCCGAACATCACCATGTCGCCGCCGGCCGAGAACGCCTTGCCCACTCCGGTGGTGACGACGGCGCGGACGTCGTCGTCCGCGGCGAGCGCGCGCCAGATGGTGGCGAACGCATGATGCACGGATTCGTCGACGGCGTTGAACGCCTCTGGACGGTTGATCCGCACGACGTGCACGGCACCCACCTTCTCGACGAGCAGCGAGGGTGCGAACTCCTCGTAGCCGGGCAGAGTTGCGGATTCAATGGTGGTCATCGGGGACTCCTGTCAGTTCTTGTCGATGGAGAGAATGGTTACCGCTGAGGCAGCGGTTGGTCCGCCGATGTTGTGTGCCAGCGCAATACGCGCGTCATCGACCTGGTTCTCCGCCTGCCCGCGGAGTTGATTGAAGAGCTCGTAGCACTGTGCGACCCCGGTCGCGCCCGGGGGGTGGCCCTTCCCCTTGAGTCCGCCGCTCGGGTTGACGGGGATGGCTCCACCTACGTACGTGTCCCGACCCTCTATGAGCTTGTAAGCCTCGAACTTGTCGGCGAAGCCCAGATCCTCGTAGCTGATCAACTCGACGCCGGTGAAGCAGTCGTGGACTTCGGCAACATCCACGTCGCGTGGCGTGACGCCTGCCATCTTCATCGCAGCCTTCGCGGCCCGCACCGTCGGTGGGAACGTGGTCATGTCCGACTTGTGTTGGTGCATCACCCGATCCATGCCCAATCCCACGCCGCGGACCCACACCGGCTTGTCCGTGTACCGGTCGACGACGTCCTCTGCGGCGAGGATCACGGCCGCGGCACCATCGCTTTGCGGTGTGCAGTCGTACAAGCCGAAGGGTTCGACGACAATCGGCGCGGCAAGCGCCTGCTCCACGGTGATCTCGAAGCGCAACTGGGCGTAGGGGTTCGTCAGCGCGTGGTAATGGTTCTTCACCGCCACCATCGCCATGTGCTCCTTTGTTGCCGGTGATTCGTGTAGGTACCGGATCACGTGCAACGCGAAGTTCGCGGGGGCGACGAGCCCCAGCGGATAGTCCCAGGCGTTGTCGCGGGTCATGGCGGCCCAGTCCCAGAAGGTGGTGTTGGACGCCGTTTCACGGACCTTGTCGGCACCGACCACGAGGACCACGTCGTACCACCCGGCGGCGATGGCCATCATGCCGTTGCGAATCGCGTCATTGCCGGTGGCGCAGGCATTCTCGACGCGCGTCACCGGGATGTCCGTCAAATCCAGCGTGTCGGCCAGGATCCCCGAAGGAAACCCGTCGGTCGTCGAGAGCTCTCCGAACCAGGCTGCCTCGATGTCCGCCTTGACGATCCCCTTGTCGACCCGGCTGGCCGCTTCGGCGTACGCCATGGGGATGAGATCCTTGATCCCGAGATCGAAGTGCTCGCCGAACGGCGTCATACCCGCGCCCACGATCGCGACGTTTCTCATGCCGGTACCTCCTGTCGAGTGCGGCCCGGCCAGAATGCGTATCCATAGTCGGGAATCCCTGCGCGCATGGCGATTCTGCGGAGGACGACCGAGCCGGCTTGCCCAATGGACGCCTCCCCGGCGGGAACGCCGGTGACCTTCAGCAGCACCCGTACCGGGCTCTCGTCTAGGACTACCAAGGCAAGGGAATAGGGGCTCGGCAAGTCGGGCACGGGTATCCGGATGGTCGTGTGGGTGTACACCGTCCCGGTGCGAGGAAGGGGTTCGAGCCGGTAGTCGGCAGCGAGCACTCCCGAATCGTCTACTCGGGCGCGCGGCGGAAACTGCGGCGTGCCATCAATCCCCGGCCGCTCGTCGAAGACAGCCGCCTCCCAACGGATCTTCGGCTCGAAGGCCCTCGCGTAGGCCGGCAGCGACATCGGAATGCCGATGCCTTCTGCAATCGTGGTCTTCGGCAGTTCGCGCGGATCCGCCTCGTCGCGGGAGATTCGTGCTGCAGTTCCGGTCGCCGTGACCTCCGCGACGCCGATGGTCGCTTGCTCGATGGCGACGACGAGCCCGGGCACGTTCGTCTCCAGCGCGGCTGCGAGCACCCGGATCAACGCACTCGCCGAACTCGTCACCTCCGTCACCGCCGACGAGGCGTCTAGATGTGCTCCCAACAGGTCAGGCTTCGCACCCACCACCGCCGCGACCGGCTTGCCCTCATCGAGTCGGAGCAGGGCAGCGGTGGCCCGCACGCCCACCTCTCGTTGCAGCCGAGGGTCGGCGTAGGCATGGCGTGATCCAGCATTCGTGCGTGCCACCAAGGGCAGGCTGCGCGTCTGGCGGTCGACGGTGGTCAGCGTCGGCCCGTCACCGCCGGTCAGCAGCGCGGCGGCCCCGGCGAACCCGGAGTTGTCGTCGGCCGCGATCACCAAGGTGTCGGGTCCAGCGCCCACGATCTGGTCCAGCACCGCCGGCGCCCCGCCGAGTACCTCGGCTACCGCGGTGTCGGCGGACAGCGACAACCCGGCGAGTAGCACCGCGGCGTTCCCACCTTCGAGCAGCGGGAAGTCGCGCGAAACCAGGATCACGCGTTGGGCGGCGGCAGCGGGGTCCGCGGCCCGGCCGGCTGCCACCGCCATGGTGAGCGCGTCCTCGTCAGGACCACGTACCCGACGGCCACCACTCGTCCACGGTGGAAGGTAGGTGCCGATTGCAGCCACCTGCGTCATGTCGACCCGTCCTCTCGGCGCGGAGAACCGCGCATTCAATGAGCTATATAGTTATATCATTGTATTGACGCGGGCTGGAGCCCGGGAGGGAGTTCTGGCATGAATTCGGTTGGCTCACGTTCGTTGCAAGGTCGGGTCGCCGTGGTCACGGGGGCTAGTCGCGGCATCGGCCGCGAGGTCGCCCTCCGCCTGGCGTCCGCGGGTGCATCGGTCGCGCTGCTCGCCCGCACCGAGACGCCGAACCCGAAGATCGCGGGCACACTCGGCGACACCGCTGCCGCCATCGAGGTCGCCGGCGGTCAGTCCTTGCAACTGCGCTGCGACGTCCGCGACTCCGATGCCGTTGCGTCTGCCATGGCCGCGACGATCGACCAGTTTGGCGGCATCGACATCGTCGTCAACAATGCCGGAGCACTCGATCTGCGCGGTTCGGACAAGCTGTCCCCCAGCACCTTTCGCCGCCTCTTGCAGATCAACGCCGAGGGCGCGTACGCGGTGGTTCATCACGCGCTGCCATGGCTTCGCCAGTCCGACAACGCACACATCGTCAACGTCTCCCCGCCGCTGAACCTGGCACCCGCGTGGGTCGGCGCGCACGTTGCGCACACCGTGGGCAAGTACGCCGAGAGCCTGCTCACGTTGGGGTGGGCCGCTGAGTTCGCAGCCGTTCCGATCGCGGTGAACTCGATCTGGCCCGCCACCACGGTCGCCAGTACCGGGATGATGACCGCGATGGGTGAGGCCGTGGTCCGCGCGCAGGGCCGTTCGCCTCGCATCATGGCCGACGCCATCCTCGCGCTGGTCACCCGACCAGCCGGGCAGTGCTCCGGGAACTTCTACACCGACGCCGACATCTTGGCCGACGAGGGCGTATCCGAGCTGTCCGAATACCGCCTTGCGGCACGTGAAGAGGACCTGGTTCCGAACTTCTACCTGGCCTCGTCTCCCCTGCCGGCAGTCTGACGGCGAGTCGGCTCTACAAGGTAGCGGTGTACGGCCCCTGCGTAGCGCAGACCGAGACGTACAGCGGAGCGGCCGACCCGCACCCCGTCCCCGTGCTCTTATACGTAGCGCCGGGACGATACGGCGCGAAATACACCTGCGCGGGGTTGTACCCGCCCTGATGGACGCATTGCGGTGCCGCGCCACCTCCCTGGAGTTCGACGCACACCGTCAAGTCGTTGGGCAAGATGCCGTCGGTGCACGGCAACGACGAGAACGTGGCGGACACCATCTGGTGTCCGGAGACCTCGACCAGGAACGGCTTCGACAGCGTGTAGACGCACGACGGCTGTCCTTGCCCGTCCGCCGGCTCGGCGTACGCGGTGGCACTGCCGCCAAGTGCGATCAACGCTGTGGCACAGACGAATCCGGCACCTACGGTTCGTGCCATCCTGTTGCTCACGGCGCCACCGGCGGCGCCAGCATCGATTGCCATGACCGTTCCTTCGGGCCGGTGCTCGCCAAGTTGGACTGCGTGTACACGTGACCATCTGGCCCCACGTACGTGCCCGTCGCCGGGTCGTATTGGACCGCTGCAATCGGCGCGGCCTGCGCTGGCGGCGGTACCGCAGCCGGAGGCGGCGCACTGGCTGGTGGCGCATCCGGGAAGTAGCCCGGCGGTACGGGCTCCCCTGGCGCGAACTCGGGGACACTCTGGCCCGACAACGTGGCGTTCGGGTCGCCCTTCCAGTTGAAGCCGTCGTTGAGCGGAACGTACTGTTCGTCGCTCTCGCACAGCTTCACCGTGGCCGCCCGCTTACCAGGTTTCGTCTCGCACGGGATGTTGCGGGCGCCGCGCACGTTGTTGGGCGAATCCTGCGGAATTCGGCAGTACAGCGTGCCCTTGGGTGCATCGGGGTAATCCTCGAGGCTGGCTGAGCGCATCTGCTGGGCCGGCAGGAATCCGGTGGTGCAAGGGACCGGCAGGTTCTCGTTGAGGTTGAAGCTCAGGAACTGCCCGCCTGCGTAGGCCCCCTTCGAGTTTCGGGTTGGCACACCGATGGCTTGTGCGAACGACGTGCCGGTCGGCAAGAGCACCAGGAGCTGTTCGATGTCGGCACGATAGGTCAGCCCGACCTGCCCGAGGCTGACGAGGTTGGCCAACACCACCGGAAGCGTCGGTTTCAGCCTGTCGAAGAGCGCTGTCACTTCGTCGGCCGCAGCGGGCGAGTTCTGGAGCACGCCGCGCAGCGCACCGTCGTTGTTCTTCAGCGAGGTCGTCGCGTCGGCGAGGTGGGCTGCCCAGGCCTGCACCGCATCCGCAGTGTCGGTCTGCGTGTCGAGGATCGGCCCTACGTTGTCCACGACGTTGTTCAACTCGGCGAGATTGGCCTTCGCATCACTCGCCAGCGCGGCGCCACCCTTGATGAATCTGGCGATTTCGGGGCCGAGCCCGGCGAACGCCGTGTAGCCCTCGTCGACGGCGGTCTTGAGGTTGTCCTGCGGAATGGCCTCCAGGCCGCGGTTGGTTGCATCGAGCAACGCGTTGATGTCCGGCGGCACAGAACTATTGGCGCTCGCCACGACGTCCCCGTTCTTGAGGGGCGCGGACGTCGAATTGCGCGGCAACAGCTCGACGTACTGCTCCCCGACCGCGCTCGCGCTGTGCACCTCGGCTTTGAGGTCCGACGGGATCTTGACGTTCGAATTCAGGGAGAGCACTGCGTCGACACCGGAATCGGTCAACTTCACGTTTTTGACTTCGCCGACCTCGCTCCCGCGGTAGGTGACGTTGGCGCGCTCGTACAACCCGCCCGCCTCCGGAAGCTGAACCGTAACCTGGTACTGGCCGACCCCGAGAAGGTCGGGGACTCGGATGAATCCGAACACCATGACGAGGACGGCCACCACCGAAATGGTGAGGAAGACCGCGATCTGTATCCAAATCCTTCGGGTCATCCGCATGTCAGGGCCCCTGGTTGAACTGGTAGGGCGCGACGAGCGGGTTTCGCGCGGTGTACGGGCTCGGCATCTGGCCGATCGTCCGGCCCCACTGCAATTCCAATTCCGTGAGCTCGCCTTCGAATCGAGTCCCTGTCAGCAGACCGGCATCGAGGCGGCTCAGCGTGAGATCGATGATCGCGGTGAGGTTTCCGGAATCGCCGCGCAGCCACTTCGCCAAGGTTGGGCGTGGAAACGGGAATGTCGCGAAGAAGTCCGCCGACCGGGTCAGCGCGGGGCCGGCGTCGGCAAGGGACTTCAGCACCGGACCGAGATCCTGAAGTTCCTTGACCAGGTTCTCCTTGGTCATGTTGACGGAGTCGGCGGCCAGTGCGCTGAACTTGCCTAGACTGTCGAGCGCGTCGACCAAATGGCTACGCTGGTCGTTGAGGACGGCCAGCGCTTCGGGAATCGTCTTGAGCGCCTTGTCGACAACGGGCTTCTGCTCGGCGATTTGGCCCGCAAGTTTGTTGAGACTGTCGGAGGCGGCGATGATGTCACCGGTCTGGTCGTTGAGGTAGCTGACGAACTTGTCGAGCTCACCGAGCAGGCTGCGCAGATCATCCTCACGCCCGTTGAATGCGGTGGCCAGGGTGCTGACGATGTCCTGGATTTGTCCGATGCCACCACCATTCAGCAATACCGAGACGGCGGCCAGGGTCTGCTCCGTCGATGGGTACGCGCCGGCCGACGACAGCGGGATCACCGCACCGTCCTTCAACTTGCCCTCTGGCGGCACGTCTTTCGGCGCCGCCAATTCGACGTGCAGCGAGCCGAGCAGACTGGTTTGGCCGATCGTCGCCGTGGCGTTGGCGGGCAGGTCGACGTCGCCGTTGATCGTCATGGTCAGCAGCGCGTGCCAGCCCTGGCGCTGGATGTCGGTGACGTTGCCCACGGTGACGTCACCGACGCGGACGCGCGAGTTCCGGTCGATGTTGTCGACGTCGGGTAGCTGAACCTGAATGGTGTAGGACCCCGCGCCTCCGCCCTTGGTACCTGGCAGCGGTAGCGAATTCGCCCCCCTCCAGTCGGAACATCCGGTCATGGCGATCACCATCGCCAGTGCGACGCCGATCAGCCGCAGCGGGCGGGCGATCACGAGCCCGCTCCGCCGGGCACCATGAGTCCGGAGAGTCCGGCGTTGGGGTCCGTGTCCTGCACCGGCCCCGGCGGTATCGGGTCTGGCAGGCGGGCAGGCACGAACGGTGCATCCCCGTGATAGGGGTCGGCCGGTTCACCGAATTTGGTGAAGGGCAGGTTGGCCGGAGGCAGCGGACCGGGCGCACCCGGAGTGGCCGCCTCCGCCGCCAGCGCGGGACCTCCCTGCGCGGGTGCTGCGCCGGTGGGAGGTATGTAGTCCGGACGCAGCCGGTCCTCGCTGTAGGTGAGCTCGTTGGGCCGCGCGGACTCACCGACGAACGGGTTCATGCCGGCTGGCAGGAAGTTGTACTGCCGGTTCTTGATGATGGGCGCGAGGTACTGCACGCAGAGTTTCGCCGACTGCTCCGCACCGAGTCGCGATGCCGCTTGGATTGCGCCACAGAGGAACTGGATTGGGTTGGCGAGCTGGTTCACCGCCAATGCACCGGTGAACGCACCCTGCGACGGCTGGTAGATGTTCAGGAAGTTCTGGAACGAGTTGGGGAAGACGTGCAAGGCCTGCTTGATGTCGTCCAGGCTCTGCACCAGCGTGGTCGAGACCTCACCGATCTTGTCCGTCGCCGTGCCGAGCGACTCGCGGTTGTCCGCGACGAACTTCTGAACGTCACCGACGACGGAGTCGACGTCCGATACCGCCGATCCGAGCTCGTTGGGTCGGTCGGACAGTAGGCCCGTGGTAACCGCCAAGTTCTGATTGAGGTTGCGCATCAGGTCTTGGCTGCTCTGCAACGCCGAGACCAGGATTGAGATGTTCTTGATGGTGCCGAAGAGGTTCTTGCTGTTGTCGCCCAGCGCAGAGAAGGCGGCAGACAGCTTGATCAGGGTTTCGCGAATGTTGGTGCCTTGGCCGCGGAGGTTGTCGGCGGCGGTGTTGACGAACGAACCCAGACTGCTGGTGCCGCCCGGTTCAGTGGGCTGCAGGGTGTCGGTGAGCCGCTCGAGTTGCTTACGGAAATCATCGAACTCGACGGGGACCGCCGTCCGGTCCTGACCGATGGAGGTGTTGTTCGCCAGCACCGGTCCGCCCGTATAGGCCGGCGTCAACTGAATCGCACGGACACTCACCAGCGACGGCGCGATGACGACGGCCTTCGCGTCCTGGGGCACCTTGTACTTGTCGTCGTACCAGAAGGCGATCTTGACCCGCTCGGCCTCCGGTTGGATGCTCTCGATCTTGCCGACCGGGACACCGAGGATCCGGACTTCGTCGCCGACGTAGACACCGTTGCTGTTGTCGAAGTACGCCACGACGTTCACGCGTCCGACGCCCGTGGCAGATCTGAATACCATCGCCAGTCCAGCGACCAGTGTCACGGCCAGCAGGATGGCGAGTCCGATCCGGGTGTATCGCGGGTTCCGCATCACTGTCCCCCTTCCGGAGCAGGTTGCGCCTCGTTGGGTGCTGGCGCGGTGACGTCGGCGCCGTTCGGATTCAACTGCGGGCCGGTCAGCGGCTGCCCGGGTGCGGGCAGGTTGATCTGATTCGAAGGCGCGCCAGTCGTCGACGGATCGTTCGGTGGCACCTCCAGCGCGGGCGGTCCCGGCGGCGGCCCACCGGGCGCAGGCGCGGGCAGCGGCTCCCGATAGGGGTAGCAGCCTGGCCCGGGCAACGCGATGCCGGGCGGCCCACAGTGCTGATCTTCGGGATTGCCGGTGATGGCGTCGGGAAGGGTCATGCGCGGTTCACCACCCTGACCGGTACGGGGATACGGCATCGGAAGGCCCGGGGTGCCGGGCTGGCCGACCTGCGGATCGCTGCGCTGGGACGGTAGCAAGACGGTGGGGTCGAGTCCGAGGTCCTTGAAGGCGGCATCGATGAACGGTTGCACGAACTGGCCGGGAAACAGGTTCGAGATATACGCCTTGAAGAACGGTCCCGATCCCACGGACTCCCCAAGCCCAGTCGCGTAATTGATGAGCCCCTTGATCGCCTTCTGCAATTGCTCCTTGTGGCCGTTGACGATCGCGAGCACACCGTTGAGCTTGTCCACCGCGGGCTTGAGGGAGTCACGGTTCTCGCCGATGAACCCCTTGATCTGCTGGGTAACCGCCGAGATGCTCCCCGATATCTGGTCCAGTGCTGCACTCTGGGACTGCAATTGGGCCAACAAGGCGTTGGTGTCCTGCACCAGCCTCAGCACTTGATCGCTTCTCTCCGAGAGCACGCCGGTGACCTTGTTCGCGTTCTGCAGAAGCTTGCGCAGCTCGCCGTCACGCTTGTCCAGCGTTTCGGAGAATCTCCCGATGCCCTCCACCGCTGCCTTCAGCGCAGGGGGCGTATCCGCGAACGTCTCGGACAACACGTCGAGCGAGGTGGACAACTGATCGGTGTCGAGCCCGCTGATGGCGCCCGTCAGATCCCCTAGCGCGTCGGGCAATTGGTAGGGCGACTGCGTGCGGTCCAAGGCGATGGGTTGACTCAGTTCCCCATCCCCGCGCGGGGTCACTTCGAGGATCTTCGAACCCAAGAGACTCTTCGTCTTGATGGCAGCCTCGGTGCGGTCTCCGATGCGGATGTCCTTGATGACGCTGAACTTGATCAGCACGCGAGGTCCGTCGAGGCTGATGCTGTCCACCGAACCGACCTTGAAACCCGACACCTGCACCGCGGCACTGGGAGTCAGCCCACCGGCCTCCGCGAAGTAGGCTTCGTACTGTGTGGTCTGGTCGAAACCAGGGATCTTCTGGTAGTTGAGGGCCAAGAGCACCAAGCCAAGAGTGAGGGCGGCACCGATCGCTCCGATGACGAACGGGTTGCGCTCCGAAAAGGACTTCATCGCGGCGCGCACCTTCCCGAATCCTGACCTGCCATCTTGACGTACACCGGCTGGCCGCCCTTTCCATTGAGCTTCAGCACGATTTCACACAGGTAGAACGTGAAGTAGTCGCCATAGAGACCCTGCCGGTTCAGTATTTGGTACGAATCGGGCAACGTGGCCAGCAGGTTGTCGACGTATTCCTTGTCGGCGACGACGATCCCCGCGGTGCGGTCGAGTTGGGGCACAAGGGCTTTCAGCGGAGGCCTGGCCTGCCTCAACAGATCCGCCACACCCGACGCCGCCGCGTTGGCATAGGCCACCGAGTTGCTGATGTCGCCCTTGCGTTCGCTCAGACCGGAAATCAATTGGGAGAGCGAGTCCACGGCCTTGGCGAATTGCGTGTTCTGGTCGCCGATGGAGCCGAGCACGGTGTTGAGGTTCGTGATGACCTCGCCGACCAACTGGTCGCGGTCGGCCAGCGTGTTGGTCAGCGCCCCGGCCTGCGTCAGGAACGAGTTGATGGTGCCGCCCTGTCCTTGGAACGCGCGGATCAGCTGATTCGTCAATGCGTTGACCTGCTCGGGATTGAGCGCACGGAAGAGCGGACGGAATCCGCCGATCAACGCGTCGAGGTCTAGCGCGGGCGAGGTACGCGCCAGCGGGATGGTGTCACCCGGGTTGAGCTTCTTGACGCCGCCGGCGCCCTCTTCCAAACCCAGGTAGCGTCCGCCGATCAGGTCGCTGTAGCGGATGACGGCTCTGGTGCCTTCAGTCAGCACCACCGAGTCGTCAGCACCGAAGACCACCAGCGCGGTCGTGTCCGGCTGGATGGTGATCTTCTTGACCTTGCCGACCTCGACGCCGGCGATCCGAACGAATTGGCCGACCTCTAAACCCGTCACGTTGGTGAACTGCGCCTCATAGGTCTGTTCGTCCTGGAACCGCAACTCGGCGAACACGGCAAACATCGAGAAGATCCCGAACACGCACACGGTCAGGAAGATGGCAAGGCGCAATACCGCGCCACCCAAGTTATCCCTCACGGTCGAAACCTCTCATTGTGTTCGCATTGCGTTGGTTGCCAACGACTTTGGTCGATCACTGACCCGGGATCGCCGGCGACGGTGGCGGCGGTCCCGGGGTTGGGTTCACCTCAGCGGGATTCGGCACCACGAACGGTTCGGCGCCAAGCGCCGGAGGCCCGGGCAAGGGCGCACGGCCAGGCGGTGGGGCATCCGGCAGCCCCGGGTACAACGGAGTGCCGTCGGGTGCGTAGAGCTGGGCGCCGTACGGCGGTGCGCCGGGGTACGGGACCGGACCAGGCGCCGGAGGCCCGTCATAACGTCGCCGCGGGGGCTCGGGGTAGGCACGCGTGGTCGGCAGGTAGTACTCCGTGCCGGGGAATCCGATCCCCGGGTTGGGCCTGTTGTCGAGGCCCGTCCCAAAGCCGGTGTCGGTAATCAGTTGTCGCGCAGGCCAGTTCTTGGCCACGTCGGGAAGGGAGCCGCAACCCCCCGGCACCCCGCCCACCCCGCCCCTGGCGTTGGTGATCGGAAGGTTCTCGGGGTATCGGTACGGGTCGTCGCCGAGGAGCAACGCAGCATCGACGATGGCCGACTTGCCGTTCAGGCCGCCCGCGGCCTGACTGAAGCCAAGGTCGAGCACGTTCTTGCCGCCGACCAGCACGCAGGTCAGTTCAGGGTCGTACCGGTGCAGCAGCCCAGCGGTCGGCTCGAGGGTGTTGACCGCATTGACCAGGTTGTCCTTGTTTGGACCGAGCAATTCGATGCCCTTGTTGGACAGTCCCGTAACACTGAGCAGCACCTTGTCCAATTGGTTGGACTGCTCCACGATCGTCGTACTGGTGGTGCTCGCGGCGTCCAGCACGGTGACGATGTTTTGAGCCGCCACTCCGTACGTGTCGCTGAACCCCTTCAAAGACTGCCAGTCGCGACGGACCAGCTCGGAACGCGAGTTCAGTTGTTGCAGCACCTGATTGCCATCCGTGATGGCCTGGCCGAACGTCTGGGCCTGACCACGCAAGCCATCACCGAAGGCGGAAAGCACGCCGTTCAGCTTGGCCGGATCGATTTGCTTGAGCACGCCGCTCAGGTTTTGAAAGACCGTGTTGACCTCGGTGCTGACGTTCTCCGATCTGATGACGGCACCGGACTGAAGTCGCGCGGCGACGGGATGCTTGGGATAGATGAGGTCGACGTACTTCGCGCCGAACGCGGTGGTCGCCCGGATCCGCGCCTCGACGTTGGCGGGAATGTACTGGGCTTGGTCGGGATCGATCTCGAGCTTGAGGTTGACCGAACCGGTGCCACTGCTGATGGTGCCGATCCGCCCCACCAGTACACCCCGCAACTTGACCTTGCCGCCCGGCTCCATGACCAGGCCTGCGCGGTCGGACGTCAGCGTCACGGGGACGAAGGAACGGAACGTCCCGGCGAACGCGGTCAAGGTCGTCACGAGAACCGCCGCAATGACCGCGAAGAAGATCGCAGTCCACCACGCGGGGTGCAATCGGGAGTCGTCCTTCTCATCCATCGTGTTATCCCGACAGGTTGAAATGACCGGACTGACCGTAGAGCGCCAGTGACACCAACAGGACGGCCAACACGGCGGCTACGAGGGACGAGCGGACGGCGCGACCAACGGCTTCACCGACTCCGGCCGGTCCACCCGAGGCGTTGAACCCGTAGTAGGTGTGCACCAACATGATCACCACGGCCATCACGATGGCCAACAGGAAGGAATAGATGACGTCCAACGGATTGAGGAACGTTCTGAAGTAGTGGTTGTAGACGCCCGTCGACTGACCGTAGAAGAAGGTAACGCCGAGATACGTCGCCAGATACGAGGTCAGGATCGCGATGCAGTACAGCGGGATGACCACGATTACACCCGCAAGCACCCGACTGGAGGCCAGGTAGGCGATCGACCTGATGCCCATGACTTCGAGTGCGTCGATCTCCTCGCTGATGCGCATGGCACCGAGCTGAGCCGTAGCTCCCGCACCGATGGTCGCGGCCAAGCCGACACCGGCGATCAGCGGTGCTGCAAGGCGAGTGTTGACGAAGGCTGAAACGAAGCCCGCCAAGGCATCTACCCCAACCTGCGCGAGTTGGTTGAACCCGACGATTCCCACCAAGCCTCCCGCCGCAAAGGTCAGGAATCCGACGATGACGACTGTTCCGCCAATGATCGCGAGCGCGCCATTGCCAAGGCTCATCGACGCAATGAGCCTGACCACCTCGACGCGGTAGTACGTCACGGCATCCCAGATGCCCCTGATCGTCAGGACGTAGAACCGGGTCTGGCGACCGAGGCGATTCCACCCGTTTGCGAAGTTGCGGGTGGTTCTGCGGACGCGCGGGAATTGTGTGCTTGCAACGGCCGAGCTCATGACGGCCCCCACTATCCGTACGTCACTTGCTGCTCGACGACGGTCGCGATCACGTCGATCACGAACAGCGCCATGAACGTGTACACGACCGTCTCATTGACCGCGTCACCCACGCCTTGCGGACCGCCGCCGACCGAAATGCCCTTGTAGCAGCCGATGAGCCCTGCCGCCAACCCGAATAGTGAAGCCTTGACGAGGCATGCCATCACCTGCGGCAGGCCCACCAGGAGTGTCAGCCCGGACGCAAACGCACCCGGTGTGACGTGTTGAAAGAACACCGAGAAGAGGAATGCCCCAACGATTCCCACCATGGTCACCAGCGCCGCGAGCATGGTCGAAACCAGCATGGCGGCGAGCACTCGTGGTACGACCAGTGCCTGAATCGGATTGATGCCCATGACGCGCAGCGCGTCGAGTTCGTCGCGGATGGTCCGCGCTCCAAGGTCCGCGCACATGGCAGTGGCGCCGGCGCCCGCGATGACCAACACCGTGACGAGCGGCCCGATCTGAGCGACGGTGCCAAGGGCAGCACCGGTTCCGGAGAAGTCTGCGGCTCCGAGCTCGATCAGCAGGACGTTCAGAGTGAACGTGACCAGTACGCAGAACGGAATGGACAGGGCGATGGTCGGAAAGAGCGAGACCCGCGCAACGAACCAGCTCTGCAGGAGGAACTCGCGCCACGCCCATGGCGGACGGAACATGAGGACGATCGCGTCCAGGCACATCGCGAAGAAGTCGCCGAGTGCCCGCACCGGCTTGGCAGCCGCGGCCGGCATCACCACCTGACGGCCACTTCCCGTGATTGGTGCTTCCTCAAGGGCCATTCCCTTCGCGATGCAACTCTCTTATTTTTGCGCACCTCTCACTGGCTGGTGGCTGACGTGAAAGGTACACCATTAATTTGGGACCGAGCAACCAAACCGACGATATGGACGCGGTCGCGTCGAGCTCGACCGGCAGGCGAGCTCGATTTGCTCAATGACCCGTGCGACGGATGAGGCTTCGAAGTCTCACCAGCATCAGCCCACCGCACGGCACGCACCCGGGAGACCTAGTTCGACCGTTGAGGGATTCAGCGGGTAGTTGCATGAGCGCAGATAGAGCGCCGGTTAGCCCCGCAACGTCGAACTGTCACAATCGTCAGTTCCCGGACCGGCATCGGCCTGTGCAACACCGGGGATGCCGCCTCCGGTCGTCGCCCACGGTCGTTGCTGAACTGCCGGACCAGCACTGGGTTGACTTGTTGATCCGAAGCTCGGGAACAAGAATTCGAATTAATAGATTGGCTTGCTATACGCGTCGATATGTACACGTAAAGGCTGCAATTGATCGGCTATCACTCAGTGCCCAATACAAATGCTCAAGCGCGCGCTATTTCGTCGTTTTTGACACCTTTACACCCTCGAATTGCCGCTACGGTTGCGGTCGCGTGGACCATCTTCGGACGCGCTGCGCATCCCACAGCCAGCCGCGAAGAGTGACTGCGACCACACCAAACGCGCCAAGTCGGCCGACGATCGCGACACAGCCGCATGTCCTCTCCGAGTACTCACTCCGGAGAATCCTTGGCCGCGCAGTAAATCCAAGCCGGGCCACTACGGGCGAGCGCTTAGCCCAACAAACAACCGAACGACTTAGCATCACAAATATCTACCTAATTAACCGCTAGCGCCGCCGCGTAGTTTTCTAGCGATCTACTCTCTTTCGACGCGCAGTGAGGCAACCCGGCCCTCAACTGGCAACGTTGCTCGATCCAGCCCGCGGCAGCGCCGAAGAGCGGCCATGGAGAGCCCGGTCACGTAACCTCTGGGTGTGAGCTCCGTCCACGAAGCGCCAGTTGACGATGGCACGGTGAGAGACCGGCTGATCAAGGCGGCGGACGCGGAAATCGCCCTTCACGGAATCGGTGCGGTGCGGATGGAGGCGGTCGCCAAGCGAGCTGGAGTGTCGCGTGCCACCGCGTTTCGCCAGATAGGCACGATCTATGAACTCTTGGTCGAAGTGGCACTCAGCCACGCCAAGCGCCACGAGACGGCGGTCCGGGCCGCAATGGCGGAGGTCTGTGACACGTTGGCCAAGCTGGAGGCCGCCCTTATCTACAGCGCGCGGGAGCTGCCCCTCGACCGTTCCGTGTACGGACTGATCACGGAGCACTCCACCTCGGCTCATCACCCCGGCATTCATCTCGCGGGCGTGCGAGTATTCGAATCCGTCCTGCTGGACGGTCGCAACAGCGGCGAAATCCGAAGCGATGTCGCCACCGACGAACTGGTGGACTTCGTCCTTGAGCAGGTTTACCTGGCGGCAGAAGCCGATGATCGCTCGGAGGACGCGGTCCGACGCCGCTTTCGCCAGTTCATCGTGCCCGCGCTGACGACTCCACGGGCGGAGGAGCACGCTCCTCCGATCAGCGAGCAAGAACTGCAGACCGCCGTCCGGACGACGTTGACCGCCGTTGAGGACCTTGCCGAGAAGCTACGCGGTCACGTAATCATATAAATTGTTCAACCATGAGCTCCGCACTCGAAAACCCGACCCTTCGCATCGAGCCGCGGTGGACCGACCTGGACCCCGTTGGCCACGTGAACAACAGCGTGTTCCTCGTCTACGCCGAGGAGGCCCGCGCACGCTACCTGCGCGTCGTGCTGCCCAACGCGTGGGGCCACATCGTCGTCGTCCACAACTCCATCGATTACCACAGTTCGGTGGAGGTTTCGGACTTCGTCGACGTGACGTCGTACGTTGAGTCCGTTGGTACTTCGTCCTTCGTGACGGTCAACGTCATCTCGGTCGATGGCCGGCTGTGTGCGACGGTCCGCACGGTTCAGGTCGTGCTCGCCGACGATCGGCAGGCCTCCCGACCATGGACCGGCGACGAGCGCAGTGCACTGACCGATGCGATCGGGACTCCCCCACGTGCAAATCCGTGACCATCAGAGGCTGAGCAAGCCGGCGATCGTCGTGTACCCGTCGGGTACCGCGGTCGGCTTCGGCGAACTCGAGGCGCGGGCCAACCAACTCGCCCACTACTTCCGGCGGATTGGGCTGCACGCCGGTGACACCGTGGCGATCGTGATGGAGAACAACGAGCACATCCATCCCGTCGCATGGGCGGCCCGGCGGTCGGGTATGTACTACGTGCCCATCAACACTCATCTGACAGCGGCCGAAGCCGGATACATCCTCACCAACGCAAAGGCCAACGCGGTCGTTGGTTCGCTCGCGATGGAGCCGCTGTGTCGCGCACTCGAACCGTATCTGTCGGACATGGCGCCCGAACGTCGACTGCTCGCGGACGTCGATGCCGCCGGCTGGGTGCGCTATCCCGATTGCGTCGCAGCGGAACCGACGACACCGATCGCCGACGAAACCGAAGGCGACCTCCTGCAGTACTCGTCGGGCACCACCGGTCGCCCCAAGGGTATTCGCCGCGCGCTGACCGGACACTCGCCATCGGAAGCACCGAACCTGTTGTCACCGCTACTCGGTGCGCTCGGCATCTCCGCGAGTTCCGTCTACCTCAGCCCTGCGCCGCTCTACCACACCGCGCCATCGGTGTGGTCGATGTGCGTGCAGGCATTGGGTGTTACGACGGTCGTGCTGGAGAAGTTCGATGCCGAACAGGCGCTCGAGTGCATTCAGCGCCATCGAATCACCCACGCGCAGTTCGTACCCGCGATGTTCGTTCGAATGCTCAAGCTGCCCGACTCGGTGCGGCTGGCCTACGACGTGTCGAGCCTCCAGCGGGTGGTGCACGCCGCTGCCCCGTGTCCGCCAGACATCAAGCGCTCGATGATCGAGTGGTGGGGTCCAATCGTCGACGAGTTCTACTCGTCGTCGGAGGGCGCGGGCATCACCTTCATCACCGCCGACGAGTGGCTCGACCGTCCGGGGTCGGTGGGACGCGCGTTGCTCGGCACCCCGCATGTCGTCGGTGAGGACGGTGCCGAGGTGGCCACTGGTCGAATTGGTGACGTCTATTTCGAGGGCGGTGTCCCGTTCGACTACTTGGATGACCCAGGCAAGACGGCAGACTCACACAACGGCCATGGTTGGGCCACCGTCGGAGACGTAGGGTACCTCGACGACGACGGGTACCTGTTCCTCACCGACCGACGGCACCACACGATCATCTCCGGCGGTGTCAACGTCTACCCGCAGGAGGCCGAGAGCGCCCTGGTCAGCCATCCGAGGGTCGCGGACGCAGCGGTGTTCGGCGTTCCCGATGCCGCCATGGGTCAGGCCGTGGTCGGCGTCGTGGAAACGGTCGACCCCGTGGATGCGTCGGATGCGTTCGGCGTCGAACTACTCGACTGGCTCCGAGCGCGGCTGGCGCACTACAAGTGTCCGCGCACCATCCACTTCGAGGATCGGCTACCCCGCACCGACGCGGGCAAGCTCTACAAGAAGGCGTTGATCGAGAAGTATTCGTCGGGGCAACCCGTGAGAAGGAGCCCAATGTGACCGTCGACGCCGGCTATCAACGACCACAGCTGAGATTGGTCCCGAAACCGACCGCTGAATCCCACGCGTTCTGGACCGGCGGCGAACGCGGCCAACTACTCATCAACCGATGTCACGCCTGTGGACACTTCTTCCATCCGCCAGGCCCGGCATGTTGGCGTTGCCGCAGCACCGACGTGGCGCCAGAGCCCGTGTCGGGGAACGCGACCGTGGCGGCCTTTACGGTCAACCGGCAGCCGTGGATTCCCGGGTTCGAGCCACCGTACGTCGTCGCGATGGTCGAGTTGGATGACGAGCCCGACGTCCGGCTGGTCTCCAATGTGGTGGGCGCGGCGATCGAGGAGGTCCACGTCGGCATGGCGGTCGGGGTCTTCTTCGAGGAATGGACGCCGCCATCGGGTGACGACGACGGTCGGGTGTGGATCCCGTTGTTTCGGCGAAGGTGACCCGTCGATTGGCGGAATCGTCGGATGCGAGCCCAATGTGCTTCTTCGTCTCCGACGGTGATGGCTATGTACCAACGCATTTGGCACGCTGTTCGACGAGACGGGGCCGATCGGCAGCGGGGTGGCGACGGCATTGTTGAACCCGGATTCGCGCCAGCGGCGTCAATGGTCGTCGATGCGGCCACTACTTCCGAGTCACGACTTCCACCGCAACCCATGTCTCGTTGAACGCCGACATCTGGGACAGCGGATCTTCCTCGTCGAGCGCGGTCAGTAGATTGCGGTTGGCACCCTGCTGATCCGGCAGCGCCCCGCCACGTGGATCGAATACCCTTGATCCCCAACCATGTTCGACCACGACGACCCCGGGCCGCGGTGAATCGGTGACGACGACGTCGAGCTCGATGGCACCGGTGAGCGATCGCACCCGCGCTCGGTCACCGTCTTTCAGACCGAGGGCGACGGCGTCGCTGCCGTTGATCTCGACCTGATTGCGGTCGAGCAGTCGGCGCGTGCCCGGCAGGTCGTTGAGGTAGGAGTTCATCGAGCTGAGCCGGCGCCGGTTGCCAAGCTGAAACGGCCGGTTGGGCGGGGTCGTGATCACCTCGGATGCGAGTTGGCGGCGCGCCTCAGCCAGGAATCGGCCCGGCGCCAGCTGGATCTTGTGGTCGGGCAGGTTGACCACGCCGCGGGCGTGCCCGAATTCCTTGCCGCCCAGGACGATTCCGTGCCGATGCGCCATCAGTTCGGCCCAGGTGGTCCGGCCGCCACGTTCGACGGCCTGCTGCCAGGCTCGCTCGGGATCGAATGGGCGGTCGTCGGGCCCGTACTTCGGCAAGCCCATCGCGCGACCAAGGCCTTCGTAGAACTGCCACTCCGGTTTGACGTCTGGCGGCGGTTGCAGCGCTTGGGTGGAGTACTGGGCGAACGGAAGCTCCTGCGTCACTGCTGCATAGGGGGCCAGCTCACCACGTTCGAGCCAATGCGTACCGGGGATGAGCCAGTCGGCGTGGCGGTGACTCTCACGTTGCACCATGTCGATGGCGACCAGGAGGTCCAGCCCGGCCAAGGCCCGATCGAGTTGGTCACCTTGGGGTCCGGAGATCACGGGGTTGCCGTGGTCGATGAACAGGGCCTGAACCTGGCCAGGGCCGGGCGTCGTGATTTCGCCGGGAAGCTCGGCTAGCGAGTGGCACCCTTCGATGGCGGGGCGGCCTGCGACGCGGGACACGTGTGCATCCGTGTCGTACGCGGGCATGTAGACGGGTGCGTATCCGCGTTGAAAGTACCTGCCGCCCGGTCGATCCCATCGGCCGGTGATGACGTTGAGCACCTCGCACAGCCATAGGGCGAGGGTGCCGCGGCTGGTTTGCGAGACGCCCGTGCGCGCCAGGGCCATGGCCGTGCGGGCCCGTCCGAATTGCCTTCCCGCCGTCTCGATGGCTGCCGAGGACACGTCCGCCCGTGCGGCAAGCATGTCGAGGGGCGCCTCGTCGGCGAGCTGACGCAGTAGCGCGACGCCCTGTTCGACGTCGCACGCGTGCCGATCCTCCAACTGTTCGTCGAAGATCACCTTGACCATGCCGAGTAGGAATGCCCAGTCCTCACCGGGCCGCAGTGCCCAATGTGACGTCGCGGCCTTGGCGGTCGCGGTGCGATATGGATCGAGCACCATGAGCGCCGCGCCGCCGGCCACTCGTTGCTTGATGCGCCTCCAGCCGTCGGGCACCGAGGACAGCCAGCACATCTTGCTTTCGGCCGGGTTCATCCCGACGAAGAGGAAGCAGTCGCAATCGTCGACGTCGGGGATCATCGGAAGCAGGTTGACGCCATACATCTCGCCGCACACCACGGTCTTGGCGTTGGTGTCGATCGAGCCCCAATTGAACAAGCTGGCGCTGCCGAGGGCTCGCATGAACCGGTTGAGCGCCGGGATGGCCGCAGAGTTGAAGCCCGCAGGATTGCCGTAGTAGGCCGCGACGGAGTCGGCGCCACCCCGCGCGACGATGCCCTGCAGTCGCTCGGCAATGTCCGCGAACGCTTCGTCGTAGCTGGCCGCTTCGTACCGGTCGCCCACTCGACGCATCGGCGACGTGATGCGCCGGGGGTGTTCGACCAGTTCAACTGCGGTACGGCCCTTGACACAGAAGTCACGCCACGACAGCAGATTCTCCTTGTCGGGACCAATGTGCACGGCTCGGTTGTCTTCCACGGTGACGGTCAAGCCGCACCGTTGCGCGCAGATCCGGCAGTTGGTGTGAACCTTGGCCATCTGCGACCTTTCGGTAAGTACGATAGAAAGGTAAATTATATATCTCTATGCGCAGGCCCTCTACTAGCAACTCTTGGGAGACACATGGCCACCACCACTTCTCGCGCTGCCATCGTGGCCGCCGCCCGCACCGCCATCGGAACCGCCCGCAGAGGCACCTTGGCGAACGTCCCCGCGATCGAACTCGCCAAGCCGGTGGTGCAGGCCGTCGTCGAACGCTCGGGACTCGAAGCCGTCGACTTCGACGACTTCGTGTTGGCCGAGGTGATGCAGGGCGGTGGAGACAGTGCCCGTTACATCGCGGCGGATCTCGGCCTGCTGGACATCCCGGGGTTGGCCGTCAACCGCCAGTGCGCATCCAGCCTGTCGGCGATCGCCGTTGGCGCCGGGCAGATCGCCGCCGGCATGAGTCGGGCCATCCTCGCCGGCGGCATGGAGTCGCTGTCCACGGGCCCGATCATGCAGAAGCGCAAGGCCTTTACCACCGGCAAGTCGCCCGAGGACTACGAACAGTGGCTCCCGGAGTCCCATCCCCCGACCACGGAGGCGCCCGCGTTTGACATGTCCATCACCGTCGCGCACAACTGCAACGTCCAGTACGGACTTACCCGCGAAGATCAGGACGAGTGGGCGCTGCGCAGCCATCAACGCGCGATCAAGGCCATCGACGCCGGGGCGTTCGTCGACGAGATCATCCCCATCCAGGTCCCCCAGGCTGACGGCACGACCATCACCTTCGCTCAGGACGAACATCCCCGCCACGGCAGTTCGATGGAATCGCTGGCCGGTTTGAAGGTGCTGCATCCCGAGATCGAGGGATTCTCGGTGACCGCAGGCAACTCGTCGGGCATCAACGACGCCGCCGCGGTCGTCGCGCTGGCGGCGCCCGACAGGACACAGGACGTGCTCGCCCACGTGCTGTCGTGGACACAGGTCGGTCTCGACCCGACACGTACGGGCAGCGGGCCGATCAAGGCCATCCCGAAGGCGTTGGAACTGGCCGGGCGCAAGCTCGAGGACGTCGCCCTGTTCGAGATCAACGAAGCGTTCGCCGCACAAGCCGTGGCCTGCACCCGCGAACTCGGACTCGACGAGGAGCTCGTCAACGTCTACGGCTCGGGCATCAGCCTTGGCCACCCGATCGCCGCCACGGGCGCCCGCATGGTGACCTCAGCGATCTACGAATTGCGTAGGCGCGGTGGTGGAATCGGCGTGCTGTCCATGTGTGCCGGCGGTGGCATGGGCGCTGCGATGGTCATCGAGGTGATCTGACATTCTCCGGGCGCCAGCGCCTGAACCGACCCGCGACTGCACGAGCGAATCGGGCCGACCGTGACGCCTTGGGCCCACCACATACAGTTCGACGATCGTCAGTCGCTGGCTGGCAACGGCTTGGCTTCCTTGAGCGCCAGCACCGTCGTGCCGATGGACAACGAGCCGGCACCGGCCTTGGTGACCAGCACCTCGGCTCCGCCCTCGTCGACGTACCGCTTGCCCATCAGACTGCCGTCGGCAAAGGCAGGGTCGGGTGTGCCGTGCGACAGCGGCCCTGCGTCCAACGCCAGCATCGGGTGACCGCCGCACCGGAGCTCGTCGAGACTATCGGCGGACTTTACGACGATCACCTGGGTATCACACACCTGGCTTCGCAACCGCGTGCCGTTCTTGAACATATTGTCTCCCTTGTTAATCGACTTCGGCATCGATGAGGCTTGCGACGATGTCGCGGCGAAGAAGTTTCCCGGTGGCGTTCGTCGGCAACTCGTCGCGGAACACGATCCGGTCCGGCGTACGCGAACCCCTCAAGATCCTCCGCACGTACTCCCGCAATTCGTCGGGGTCGGGCTCGATGTCGTTGGCCGGCACGACGACGGCGACGATGGCCTGACCCCACTGCGGATCCGGGACGCCAACGACGGCGACCTCCCGCACGCGCGGATGCTCGACCAGAACGTCCTCCAGCTCAGCCGGGGCAATGTTCTCCCCGCCGCGAATGATCGTGTCGTCCGAACGCCCGGTGATGAACAGATAGCCGGCCCCGTCCAAGGTGGCGATGTCCCTGGTGGCAAACCACCCCTCGTCGTCGAGCACCGAGCCGATACCGGTGTACCTCCCCGACACCTGCTCGCCCCGCACGAACAGTTCACCGGTCTCGTCCGTGTCGAGGACCGTGCCGTCCTCCGCACGGATCTGCACTTCGATCCCGGGCACCGGTTGGCCGACCGAACCGAGCCGACTTGCCACCAGTTCGTCCGGGTGACCGTGGAATTCGCGGTGGTCGTCCGGCGTCAGCACCGCGACGGTCGAGCTGGTCTCGGTCAGCCCGTATGCGTTGACGAATCCGACATGCGGCAAGCGGTCAAGCGCTCTGCGCACTAACGGAAGTGGGACCTTCGACCCGCCGTAGGCCAGGTTGCGCAGCGACGGCAGCTCGACCGGCTCCTGCTCGAGGACGGTGACGATGCGGTCCAACATGGTCGGCACGACGGTCGCGGTGGTCACCTGCTCGTCAGCGACGAGGCCCACCCACCCGCGTGCATCGAAGTTCGTCAGGTACACCATCTTCCGACCCGCATAGAGGTTGGACATGGCCGCGTTGACTCCCGCGATGTGATAAGGCGGCACGCAGATCAGGGCCGCATCCGTCGCGGCCGCCGATCCGAACTCGACGGTGCCAGTGATGTAACTGGTTAGGTTCCCGTGGGACAACTCGACCGCCTTGGGCTTCGAGGTGGTGCCCGACGTGAACAACACGATCGCGACGTCCTCGGCGTCGGCGAACTCCGCGGCGGGCTCAGCGCCGCGCGCAGCAGCCAGGAAGTCTTCGGAATCGATGACGTGCTGGGCAACGTCGCCGATCACTTCGCGGTACCGCCCGTCGACGACCACCAGCGGAGCGGGCAGCCGTGCGATCAATTCCTGAACGCCCTGGCCACTCAACCGGTAGTTGATCGGGGTGTAGGGCACTCCGGCGCGCGCCGCCGCGAAGATCAGCAGCGGCTGCATGACACCTCCCGCGCCGACATAGACGACGTGTTCGACATCGCTGCCTGCAATGACACCCGCACCCCCGTCGGCGAGAGCGCTGAGCTCACCGACGGTCCACCGGTCGACGGCATCCACTAGCGCGACACGCTCCGGGTGCTCCGAAACTGCCATCTCCAACAACAGCGAAACGCTCAAGGCCGCGCCTTTCCTCGACCGAAGGTGAAACTGGGCCGAATTCAAGATACAGCTATATAGTTAGTTATTTACTCTGGGGGCTGACGGCGATGGAGACGTGGGGCGCTCGCCAAGCCTGCCAACCCTGGTTCAGGTCAGCATTCGACTAGCCTGACCTGAAGGTTTGATCGAATCGCGTGGTACTCGACCGGTGGAGGTTGCAATGGAGGTCACCAGCCTTCGCGAACCCAAGATGGCCGATCGCGTGGCCACGGTGCTCCGTCGAATGTTCATCCGGGGTGAAATCGCCGAAGGCACGATGCTCCCACCGGAGTCGGAGTTGATGGAGCGCTTCGGCGTTTCGCGGCCGACACTGCGTGAGGCGTTTCGTGTGCTCGAGTCGGAGTCCCTGATCAGGGTTGAGCGTGGGGTGCGCGGCGGCGCTCGCGTCACGCGGCCCACGCGAGCGACGCTGGCGCGTTACGCCGGCCTGATCCTCGAGTACGAGGGTGTCACCGTCAAGGACGTTTACGACGCACGTGTGACACTCGAAGTGCCGATGGTTCAGCAGTTGGCCAAGCAGCGGAACGCGAAGGCAATCGCGGAGCTCGAGCAGATCGTCGAACGAGAAGCGCAGCTCAGTCCAGGCAATGAAGCAGTGGACCAGCTCACGGACTTTCACGCCGCCATTGCACGGTTGTCCGGCAACGCGACGCTGCAGATCGTGAGCGACATGCTGCACCACGTGATCGAGAAGGCCAACCGCTCGCTGCAGCCCACCGCGGGAACCCGTGCCGAGCAGGCGGTCCGGCGGTCGGTCAAGACCCATCGAATGGTGCTGGACATGATCAAGGCAGGCGACGCGGACAAGGCGGGCGAGCTGTGGAAGCGCCACCTCCAGAAGGCGGAGGAATTCGTTCTGACGGGTTCCGAGATGTCCACTGTCGTCGACCTTCTCGAGTGACGGGAACGCGACACCTAGCAGCGGCCGTCGCCGCCCTGATGACGACGCTACCGCGAAACGGTGGGGGTGGGTGATCGATCGTCGTAAATGAGTTATATAGTTAAGCGCAATCGAGCGAGATGTAGCGACTGCTGCGCTACTCGCCTCAACGACGCTGCACGAGGAGAACTGGTGACGATACGGCAATTCGAAGGCGCATCCGCGATCGTCAGCGGCGGCGCGGGCGGTTTGGGCGAGGCCGCCATCCGCCGACTCCACGCCGAAGGACTCGGGGTCGTCATCGCCGATCTCTCCGCGGACAAGGGCAAGGCGTTGGCCGACGAACTGGGCAGGCGCGCGGTGTTCGTCAGCACCGACGTGACGAGCGAGGAGAGCATCCATGGAGCCGTCGAGCAGGCCAACCAACTTGGTCAGCTGCGCTATGCCGTCGTCGCACACGGCGGTTACGGTGTGGCACAACGGATCGTCCAGCGCGACGGTAGTCCGGCCGACATGGACGGCTTCGCCAAGACCATCGACCTCTACCTCAACGGCACGTACAACGTCGCTCGGTTGGTGGCGGCCTCGGTCGCCACGGCCCAGCCGCTGGAAGACGGCGAGCGGGGCGCCCTGGTGCTCACTGCATCGATCGCGGGATACGAAGGTCAGATCGGCCAGAGCGCCTATGCCGCAGCGAAGGCCGGCGTCATTGGCTTGACCATCGCCGCCGCACGCGACCTCAGTTCGGTGGGCATCCGCGTCAACACCATCGCACCCGGCACGATGAAGACACCGATGATGGAATCCGTCGGCGAGGAGGCCCTCGCCAAGTTCGCCGCCAACGTCCCTTTTCCGAAGCGACTGGGCACACCCGCCGAGTTCGCCGATGCAGCGACGTTCCTACTGAGAAACGGTTACGTCAACGGCGAGGTCATACGTCTCGACGGGGCGCAACGCTTCACCCCGAGGTAGCGGTCCCTAGCGGCTAGCGCGGCCGGCGCCACACCTTGGGGCGCCGACTGTGGACGTGACGAGATTCTCGGGCCGATTTCATCGTGACGCGCACAGTGGCGGGCTGTGGATGAGTTCGACGGCAGATCGGACGCAAGGCGCACCATCCGCACATGTCATCACCGCCCTGGCCGTTCATCGGCACTGAAGTTCTGTCGGCCGGATCGCTGCCCGAGCACACCATCCGCACCCGTTACACGCAGCTCTGCCCCGGCGTCTACGTACCGACGGGCGCCGACGTGTCGGCGATCCAACGCGCCACGGCGGCCTGGCTGTGGTCGAAGAGGCGCGGCATCTTGGCTGGGCAATCGGCGGCCGCCGTGTTGGGGACCGACTGGATCGAGGGCGACGACCCGGCCGAACTGATTCACGACAACCGCCGGGCACCGACGGGGCTCGTCGTCCGGACCGAAGACCTTCAGCCCAGTGAGGTGACAACCGTCGGCGAGACGCGGGTAACCGCCCCGGCCCGGACGGCTTTCGACATCGGCAGGCACACCGTCGGCAGGGTCCAGGCGATCAAGCGCCTCGACGCGCTCGCCAACGCAACAGGCGTAACCATTGAAGACGTTGTAGCCATTGCCGCCGCGCACCCCGGTGTGCGCGGGCTGCACCGGCTCCGCCACGTCCTCCCGCTTATGGACGGCGGCGCGGAATCGCCCCAGGAAACCGAGGCTCGCCTGGCCTTGATCGACGCCGGATTACCCGCGCCTAGGACTCAGCACGTCATTCGAGGCCGCTACGGCGAGTTCATCGCGCGCGTCGACATGGCCTACACGGGCGTCAAGGTCGCCATCGAATACGACGGCCCGCAGCATTGGACCGATCCGATCGTCCGACAGCGTGACATCGACAAGGGGTACGAACTCCACGACCTGGGCTGGGCCGTCATCCGAGTGAGCCGTGACCTCCTGTACTACCGACGTGCGACCTACGTGCGCCGCGTCGAAATGCTCCTTCGAGAGCGCGGCATGGTCTGGTGACCTCGCGACTGTGCGCCTGACGAGATCTGAGCGCCGATTCTCTCGTCAGATGCACACTCGCGCAACGAAAGAGCCCCTGGGCAAGTACCCAGGGGCTCTTTCGCAAAACAACTACCGGTAGTCGCTGAAACCGTAATCGTCCAGCGGCACCGCGGCACCGGAGGCCTGGCCGAAGTCCGGGCTGTAGTACTGATCCTCGTAGGACGGGATCGTGTACGCCGCAGCGCGGGCCTCTTCGGTCGGCTGCACCTGGATGTCGCGGTAACGGGCGATGCCGGTACCGGCCGGGATCAGCTTGCCGATGATCACGTTCTCCTTCAGACCGTTGAGCCTGTCGCTGCGGCAGTTGATCGCCGCATCGGTCAGGACTCGCGTGGTCTCCTGGAACGACGCTGCCGACAACCACGAATCGGTGGCCAGCGACGCCTTGGTGATACCCATCAGCACCGGGCGTCCGGCCGCGGGCTCAGCACCCTCGGCCACGACGCGACGGTTCTCGGCCTCGAACTCCGCACGCTCGGTCAACGAACCGGGCAGGAATTCCGTTGCGCCCGAGTCGATGATCGTCACGCGACGCAGCATCTGCCGCACGATGACCTCGATGTGCTTGTCGTGGATCGACACACCCTGGGCGCGGTAGACGTCCTGCACCTCGTTGACGAGGTGGAGCTGGACGCTGCGCTGACCCTGCACGCGAAGAACCTCGTGCGGGTTGGCCGAACCCTCCATGAGCTGCTGGCCGACCTCGACGTGGTCGCCATCGGAAAGCAGCCGCTCGGTGCCGTCCTCGTGCTTGAACACCTTGAGCCGCTGGCGACGAGAGACCTTGTCGTAGACCACTTCCTCGCTCCCGTCATCGGGAACGATGGTGATCTTGTAGAACTTCTCGGTCTCCTCCAGGCGAATCCGCCCGGAGACGTCCGCGATGGGCGCGGTGTTGCGCGGCACGCGGGCCTCGAACAGCTCCTGCACGCGGGGCAGACCACCGGTGATGTCCTCACCGACGCCACCCTGGTGGAAGGTGCGCATGGTCAGCTGCGTACCGGGCTCGCCGATCGACTGGGCGGCGACGATGCCGACCGCTTCGCCGATGTCCACCAGCTTGCCGGTGGCCATCGAACGGCCGTAGCACATCGCGCAGACGCCGG
Organism: Mycobacterium sp. URHB0044; assembly: GCF_000620625.1. GTDB lineage: Bacteria > Actinomycetota > Actinomycetes > Mycobacteriales > Mycobacteriaceae > Mycobacterium. Next base: position 86,569 of record NZ_JIAW01000018.1, read on the forward strand.
TGCCCGTGGTGCAGGTCAGCACCGAGCGCACCTTCACCTGCGTGATGCCTGCTTCGAGCAGCGCATCGATCGCCGGATCGCCGAGGTCGTGACCGCGGGCGACGATGACGTTGCCCTTGTCGTCGACCGCGTCGGTGGCCAGCGTCCGTGCGTACGCCGACGTCTCGATGTGCGGATCGCGCACCAGTCCGGCGTCGGCCTGCAGCTCGGCCAGCGTGACGTTGATGCCACGCTCGGTCTCGCAGTCGGTCTCGCGAACGATGACGTCCTGGCTCACGTCGACCAGACGACGGGTCAGGTAACCCGAGTCAGCGGTACGAAGTGCGGTGTCCGCCAGGCCCTTACGAGCGCCGTGCGTGTTGATGAAGTACTCCAACACGGTCAGGCCCTCGCGGAAGGACGACTTGATGGGTCGCGGGATGAACTCACCCTTCGGGTTCGTCACCAGACCCTTCATGCCGGCCAGCGTGCGGGTCTGGGTGAGGTTACCGGTGGCCCCGGACTTCACGATCGTGATGATCGGGTTGTCCTCCGGGTAATACGCCTCCAGCGCCTTGCCGACCTCTTCGGTGGCGTCCTGCCAGATCTTGACCAGCGCGTCGGTGCGTTCCTGCTTGGTGAGACCACCGCGCTGGTACTTCTTCTCGATCCCGTCGGCTTCGCCCTCGTAACGGTCGAGGATCGCAACCTTCTGCGGCGGCACCAGCACGTCGGCCATCGCCACCGTGACACCCGAACGGGTGGCCCAGTGGAAGCCGGCGTCCTTGAGCTTGTCGACGGTCTGCGCCACCACGATCATCGGGTACCGCTCGGCGAGGTCGTTGACGATCCGCGCCTGGACCTTCTTGTGCATCTGCTCGTCGACGAACGCATACCCCTTGGGCAGCAGCTCGTTGAACAGGACGCGGCCCAGCGTGGTCGTCGCCGTCCACGCGTCGCCCGCCTTCCAACCCTCGGGGAACAGTTCGTTCTCGATGTCGGCAGGCGGACGCAGCTGGGTCAGCCGCACCTTGATCTTGGCCCGGACCGACAGCACGCCGCGGTCCACGGCCATCTGCGCCTCGGCCGGCGAGCTGTACACGCCGAACTCGGCCTGATCCTTGGCGCCCGGCACGTACTCGCCGATGTCGCCGGGGACCTCGGTGGTCAGGAAGTACAGACCGGTCACCATGTCCAGACGCGGCATGGCCAGCGGCCGTCCCGACGCCGGGGACAGGATGTTGTTCGACGACAGCATCAGGATGCGTGCCTCGGCCTGCGCCTCCGCGGACAGCGGAAGGTGCACGGCCATCTGGTCACCGTCGAAGTCGGCGTTGAACGCCTCACACACCAGCGGGTGCAGCTGGATGGCCTTGCCCTCCACCAGCTGCGGCTCGAAGGCCTGGATACCGAGGCGGTGCAGCGTCGGTGCGCGGTTCAGCAGCACCGGGTGCTCGGCGATGACCTCTTCGAGGACATCCCACACCTGGGGACGCTGGCGCTCCACCATCCGCTTGGCGCTCTTGATGTTCTGCGCGTGGTTCAGGTCGACCAGACGCTTCATCACGAACGGCTTGAACAGCTCGAGAGCCATCAGCTTGGGCAGACCGCACTGGTGCAGCTTGAGCTGCGGGCCGACCACGATGACCGAACGGCCCGAGTAGTCGACGCGCTTGCCGAGCAGGTTCTGACGGAACCGACCCTGCTTGCCCTTCAACAGATCCGAGAGCGACTTCAGCGGGCGGTTGCCCGGTCCGGTGACCGGACGGCCACGACGACCGTTGTCGAACAGTGCGTCCACCGACTCCTGCAGCATCCGCTTCTCGTTGTTGACGATGATCTCGGGAGCACCGAGGTCGATCAGTCGCTTGAGGCGGTTGTTGCGGTTGATCACGCGGCGGTACAGGTCGTTGAGGTCCGAGGTGGCGAAACGGCCACCGTCGAGCTGGACCATCGGACGCAGTTCCGGCGGGATCACGGGTACGGCGTCGAGCACCATGCCCATCGGCGAATTGCGGTTGGACTGGAACGCCGCGACGACCTTCAGACGCTTGAGGGCGCGAAGCTTCTTCTGGCCCTTGCCGTTCTTGATGGTGTCGCGCAGGCTCTCGGCCTCGGCGTCGATGTCGAAGTTCTCGATGAGCTTCTTGATCGACTCCGCGCCCATGGCGCCTTCGAAGTACTCGCCGTAGCGGTCCTGCAGCTCGCGGTAGAGCACCTCGTCGACGATCAGCTGCTTGGGAGCCAGCTTGGTGAAGGTGGTCCAGATCTCGTCGAGCCGGTCCAGCTCACGCTGGGCCCGGTCGCGGAGCTGACGCATCTCGCGCTCGCCACCGTCGCGCACCTTGCGGCGCACGTCGGACTTGGCACCTTCCTTCTCCAGCTCGGCCAGGTCATTCTCGAGCTTCTGCGAACGCTCGGCCAGATCCAGATCGCGCTGGTCCTCGACGGCCTTCTTCTCGACGACCATCTCGGCTTCGAGCGTGGAGAGCTCGTTGTGCCGCATCTCGGTGTCGACCGCGGTGATGACGTACGCGGCGAAGTAGATGATCTTCTCGAGATCCTTCGGCGCGAGGTCGAGCAGGTAACCCAAGCGCGACGGAACGCCCTTGAAGTACCAGATGTGCGTGACGGGTGCGGCCAGTTCGATGTGGCCCATCCGCTCACGACGCACCTTGGCACGCGTCACCTCGACGCCGCAGCGCTCGCAGACGATGCCCTTGAAGCGAACGCGCTTGTACTTGCCGCAGTAGCACTCCCAGTCGCGAGTCGGTCCGAAGATCTTCTCGCAGAACAGGCCGTCCTTCTCAGGCTTCAGCGTTCGGTAGTTGATGGTCTCAGGCTTCTTTACCTCACCGTAGGACCACTGACGGATGTCGTCCGCGGTGGCGAGGCCAATGCGGAGTTCATCGAAGAAGTTGACGTCGAGCACGTAACTCCCTTTCCCCTTGCGGGCTAATGACTAATAACTAGGCGAGGTCTTCGACGGACGGAGACTCGTTGCGGGACAAATTGATTCCCAGGTTGGCGGCAGCACGTTCGAGGTCTTCGTCGTCCGTGTCGCGCATCTCGATTCGTTGACCCTCAGAAGACAACACCTCGACATTGAGGCACAGCGACTGAAGTTCCTTGAGCAGCACCTTGAACGACTCGGGGATGCCCGGCTCGGGGATGTTCTCGCCCTTGACGATCGCCTCGTACACCTTGACCCGGCCGACGGTGTCGTCGGACTTGATGGTCAAGAGCTCCTGCAGCGTGTACGCCGCGCCGTAGGCCTGCATGGCCCAGCACTCCATCTCGCCGAACCGCTGGCCACCGAACTGCGCCTTACCACCCAGCGGCTGCTGCGTGATCATCGAGTACGGACCGGTGGAACGGGCGTGGATCTTGTCGTCCACCAAGTGGTGCAGCTTCAGGATGTACATGTAGCCGACCGTCACCGGGTACGGGAACGGTTCGCCACTGCGGCCATCGAACAACTGCGCCTTGCCCTGCGCGTTGACCATGACGTCACCGTCGCGGTTCGGCAGAGTCGACTCGAGCAGACCTTCCAGCTCGCCTTCGCGGGCACCGTCGAACACCGGCGTGGAGACGATGCTGTCCGGACCGGCCGACAGCAGTTCCTCCGGCAGCTTCGAGGCCCACTCGGGTGTGCCACCGACGACGTCGATGTTCCATCCGGTCTTGGCGACCCAGCCGAGGTGCGTCTCGAGGATCTGGCCGATGTTCATCCGTCGCGGCACACCGTGCGTGTTCAGGATGATGTCGACCGGGGTGCCGTCCGGAAGGAACGGCATGTCCTCGATGGGCAGGATCTTGCCGATGACACCCTTGTTGCCGTGGCGTCCGGCGAGCTTGTCGCCGTCGGAGATCTTGCGCTTCTGGGCCACGTAGACGCGGACCAGCTCGTTGACGCCTGCGGGCAGCTCGTCGTCGTCCTCGCGGGAGAACATGCGGACGCCGATGACCTTGCCGGACTCACCGTGCGGCACCTTCAGCGACGTGTCGCGGACCTCGCGTGCCTTCTCGCCGAAGATCGCGCGCAGCAGCCGCTCCTCCGGGGTCAGCTCCGTCTCGCCCTTCGGCGTGACCTTGCCGACCAAGATGTCGCCGTCGCGGACCTCGGCGCCGATGCGGACAATGCCGCGCTCGTCGAGATCTGCCAGCACCTCGTCGGAGACGTTCGGTATGTCCCGGGTGATCTCCTCGGCGCCCAGCTTGGTGTCACGCGCATCGATCTCGTGCTCCTCGATGTGGATGGACGTCAGGACGTCCTCCTCAACCAGGCGCTGCGAGAGGATGATCGCGTCCTCGTAGTTGTGACCCTCCCACGGCATGATCGCGACGAGCAGGTTCTTGCCAAGCGCCATCTCACCGTTCTCGGTGCATGGGCCGTCGGCGATGACCTGTCCGCTCTCGACACGCTGCCCGGAGTCCACGATCGGACGCTGGTTGGCGCAGGTGCCGTGATTGGAACGGGCGAACTTGCGCATCCGGTAGGTGTGCCGGGTGCCGTCGTCGGCCATCACGGTGACGTAGTCGGCGGACACCTCCTCGATGACGCCGGCCTTCTCCGCCACGACGACGTCGCCGGCGTCGATGGCGGCACGAAGCTCCATGCCGGTGCCGACCAACGGGGCCTCGCTGCGCACCAGCGGAACCGCCTGGCGCTGCATGTTGGCACCCATCAGCGCGCGGTTGGCGTCGTCGTGCTCGAGGAACGGAATCATCGCCGTCGCGACCGACACCATCTGGCGCGGCGAGACGTCCATGTAGTCGACCTCGAGGGACGAGACGTACTCGACCTCGCCGCCCTTGCGGCGGACCAGGACGCGGTCCTCGGTGAAGCGACCCTCGTCATCGATCGGCGAGTTGGCCTGCGCCACGACGTGGCGGTCCTCCTCGTCGGCGGTGAGGTGCTGGATCTCGTCGGTGACGACACCCTCGACGACCTTGCGGTACGGCGTCTCGATGAAGCCGAAAGGGTTGACCCGCGCGTACACCGACAGCGATCCGATCAGGCCGATGTTCGGGCCTTCAGGGGTCTCGATCGGGCACATGCGGCCGTAGTGCGACGGGTGGACGTCGCGGACCTCGAGGCCCGCGCGCTCACGGGACAGACCACCGGGGCCCAGCGCCGACAGACGACGCTTGTGGGTCAGACCCGACAGCGGGTTGTTCTGGTCCATGAACTGCGACAGCTGCGACGTGCCGAAGAACTCCTTGATCGCCGCCACGACGGGACGGATGTTGATCAGGGTCTGCGGCGTGATCGCCTCGACGTCCTGCGTGGTCATCCGCTCGCGGACGACACGCTCCATGCGCGACAGGCCGACCCGGATCTGGTTCTGGATCAGCTCGCCGACGGTGCGCAGGCGACGGTTGCCGAAGTGGTCGATGTCGTCGGTCTCCACCGGGACCTCGACGCCGCCGGGGGCGGTCATCGTGGTCTGGCCCTCGTGCAGCCGGACCAGGTACTCGATGGTGGTGGCGATGTCCTCGGGCGTCAGCGTCGAGCTGGTGATCGGCGTGTTGGCGTTGAGGCCGAGCTTCTTGTTGACCTTGTACCGGCCGACGCGAGCGAGGTCGTAACGCTTCTCCTTGAAGAACAGGTTCTCCAGGAGGGTCTGCGCCGATTCCTTGGTGGGCGGCTCGCCCGGTCGCAGCTTCCGGTAGATGTCCAGCAGCGCCTCGTCGGAGCCTGCGGTGTTGTCCTTCTCGAGCGTCGACATCATGATCTCGGAGAAGCCGAAGCGCTCCACGATCTGCTCGTTGGTCCAGCCGAGCGCCTTCAGCAGCACGGTGACCGGCTGGCGGCGCTTGCGGTCGATGCGGACGCCGACGGTGGCGCGCTTGTCGACGTCGAACTCGAGCCATGCGCCGCGGCCGGGGATGACCTTGACGCTGGTGAGGTCGTTCTCGGTGGCCTTGTCCTTGGACCGGTCGAAGTACACGCCGGGCGAACGGACGAGCTGGGACACGACGACACGCTCGGTGCCGTTGATGATGAACGTGCCCTTCTCGGTCATCATCGGGAAGTCGCCCATGAAGACCGTCTGGCTCTTGATCTCACCGGTCTGGTTGTTGATGAACTCAGCGGTGACGAACAGCGGCGCCGCGTACGTCTGGTCCTTTTCCTTGCAATCGTCGACGGGTGCCTTGACCTCGTCGAAGCGCGGATCGGAGAAGCTCAGCGACAGCGTGCCCGCGAAGTCCTCGATCGGCGACAGCTCGGCGAGAACCTCTTCGAGGCCGCCGACGGGGTTGGGCTCGCCGCGTTCCAGAGCCTTCTCGCGCCAGCGCTCGGAACCGATGAGCCATTCGAACGAGTCGGTCTGAACGTCCAGCAGCCCCGGAACCTCGAGCGGTTCACGAAGCTTGGCGAAGGAAACTCGACCAGGTGCTCCCGGAACGGAATTGTTGGTGTTATCGACTGACTTGCTCTGGCGAGAGACTGCCAAGATGCATCCTTCCAGCACCCGTGCGACGATCGAATGCCTGGTGGAGCCAGACCCGTACGCCGCGTTATTTGCTTCGGTTTGGCCGGCTCTCGCCTGTCCGCATCACGGAAACACGGCACGCAACTAGATCACTGAGCAGGGCTCAGGCTAGGACCACGGTGTCTGTGCGGGTGAGGTGGGCAGGAGGCAGCCAGCGCAACGTCCAACAATAGCGCAGGACGGCGCATTCCTCAACAAGCCCATCGCAGCCACATGCTGGGGGCTATTAGATGCTGGCTGGCGTCCTGAACCCGTGCAACACATGCTGCCCAACAGACTGGCCCGTTTGGGCGCTTCCGTCAAGAGTTCACACGCGGTTTCATGTGGATGGATTTCGCCGGTTCCCGGCCCCGGACACGGTCGGCGACCACGCCAGGGCGCAGCGGGACGCGACGGATCGATCCAACACCGCGGGCGCCTTCACTGCGGCTGGGCTCCCCGGTCGTGTCGACCGGGGACCGGTCACTCCTTGGCGACGGGAATGGATGCCGTCGGCGAGTCGTCCTCGGTCTGGCGGTGACGTGCCTCCGCGTCCACCGGGAGCTCGTGGGCGGCGTACTTGTGGGTGCCTTCGAGGTCGTCGCGGATGGCTTCCTGCGCGGCGGGCGGCAGGGTGTGCATGATCTCGCGCACCCGGGCCTGGCGACGGCCGACGGCCTTGCGCTCGGGCATGCCCGGCGTGGCCTGAATCTGCGGCGGCACGCCCTCGATCTCCTCCATGCCACCGTCGTGGTGACCGGCGTCGGCGAGGGCCTGCTCCTCGGCCATCGTGCCTTCGTCCTTCTCCTCGGACATGCCGATCGGGCCGATGCGGCGACCGTTGAGGAACTGCTTGACGACGGGCTCGTCGGAGGTCAACAGCACCTCACGCGGTCCGAACATCACCAGGTGCTTGCGGAACAGCATGCCCATGTTGTCGGGCACCGTGCGGGCGATGTTGATGTTGTGCGTGACGATCAGGATGGTGCAGTCGATCTGCGCGTTGATGTCGATCAACAGCTGCGACAGGTAGGCGGTACGCACCGGGTCGAGACCGGAGTCGGGCTCGTCGCACAGGATGATCTGGGGGTCGAGCACCAGCGAGCGGGCCAGCCCGGCGCGCTTCCGCATACCGCCGGAGATCTCACCGGGGAACTTGGTCTCGTCACCGGTCAGACCGACCAGGTCGAGCTTCTCCATCACGATCTGACGGATTTCGCTTTCCTTCTTCTTCGTGTGCTCACGAAGCGGGAACGCGGTGTTGTCGTACAGGCTCATCGAGCCGAACAGCGCGCCGTCCTGGAACATGACGCCGAACAAAGTGCGGATTTCGTAGAGCTCCTTGGCGGAGCACTCGATGATGTTGGTGCCGTCGACGATGATCTTGCCGCGTTCCGGGCGCAACAGGCCGATCAGCGACTTCAGGAAGACCGACTTACCGGTACCGGACGGACCCAGGAGCACGCTGACCTCGCCAGCGGGAATCTCGAACGTCACGTCTTCCCAGATTCGCTGGGGCCCGAAGGACTTGGTCAGTCCCTCAACCTGAATACCGATGCCCACGCGCGATCCTTCCGCCAATTCTGCTTTTCACCACACGCCACCCACCTGTGGCTTGAGTCACTGTAGCTTACCTGCCAGGGGCATAAGACCGTATGGGCAGTGCGGCAGTTGAATGCCCAATTGAGACGACTGTGGGGCCGATCTGTTTGCCAGATCGACCCCACAGTGCGGATTTCGTCGAGCTTGCCGACGTACCGCGGAAACTACTTGACGGTCACCGAAGCGCCGGCGGCCTCGAGCTTGGCCTTCGCGTCCTCGGCGGCGTCCTTGTTGACCTTCTCGAGCAGCGGCTTGGGCGCGCTGTCGACGAGATCCTTGGCCTCCTTGAGGCCCAGGCCGGACACGATCTCGCGGACGACCTTGATGACGCCGATCTTCTTCTCGCCGGCACCCTCGAGGATGACGTCGAACTCGGACTGCTCCTCGGCGGCCTCGGCCGGGGCACCGGCGGGGCCGGCGGCGGCGACGGCGACAGGAGCGGCCGCGGTGACGTCGAAGGTCTCCTCGAACGCCTTGACGAACTCCGAGAGCTCCAACAGGGTCAGTTCCTTGAACGCGTCGAGCAGGTCTTCGGTGCTGAGCTTGGCCATGATGTGGTCCTTTCCTTACTTACTTACTTGCTTGGTGGGTTGGGGTAGTGCTTATTCGGCGGTTGCCGGTGCTTCTGTCTCTGCCTCGGCGGGGGCCGGTGCGTCTGCCTCGGCGGCTGCCGGTGCGTCAGCCACGGCGGGTGCCGATGCCTCGGCGGGCGCTTCCGCGGCCCGCTTCTCCTGCAGCGCGAAGACGAGGCGGGCGACCTGCGATGCCGGGGCGGCGAACAGCGCCGCGGCCTGGCTGGTCTTGGCCTTCATCGCGCCGGCCAGCTTGGCCAGCAGCACCTCGCGGGACTCGAGGTCCGCGATGCGGTTGACCTCGTCCACGGACAGCGCCTTGCCGTCCATGTAGCCGCCTTTGATGACCAGCGACTTGTGGTCCTTGGCGAAGGTCTTGATCGCCTTGGCGGCGTCGACGGGCTCGCCCTTGATGAACGCGATCGCGGTCGGACCGGCGAACAGTTCGTCGAGGCCTTCGACACCGGCCTCGCTGGCTGCCCGCTTCACCAAGGTGTTCTTGGCGACGGAATAGGTGGCGGAACCGCTGAGCGAGCGTCGAAGCTCGGCCAGATTGGCAACCGTCAGCCCGCGGTACTCGGTGACGACGGTGGCCGTCGCCTCCTTGAACTGTTCGGCGATGTCAGCGACCGCGGTGGCCTTGTCAGCCTTGGCCATGCATGCCTCCTCGTGGATGGTTTCGGGTGTTTCACCGGGACCGACACGGAGGGCCAGAAATGACGAACGCCCCGACGCAGAATGGCCGGGGCGCGCAAGAATGCAACTACCTCGTCCTCCTGCGTGGGCCGCCCGGACAAGTCCGGGACCTTCAACCGATTTCTCGGTGACCGACGGTCTTCGGTGGAACGCCGACAAGAATAGCTTGCGATCAGCCGATCAGCCAAAACGCGTCAGGCGGCGGCCCGGTCGAGGTAGCCCGGACAGTAGGCCGCGGCGGATTCGACGAGGAACACGGCGGTCTGGTGGATGGTGAGGTCGGTGTTGGCCATGATGTCTGCGCCGATGCCGGCACCCGTCTCACCGTCGGCGAGATACGCACAGACCCGGTGCGCGTCCTGGACGGCGGCTCGCGTCGAGTCGAACACGATGCCCGCGACGTGGAGGTTGGTCAGGAACTCGTCGTCGATTGTGCGGGCCCCCGCGGCCCCGATTCCCACGACGAAGGCGACGACGAGAGCGCCGACGACCGTGACGAGGGCGACGAGAGTGCTGAGACGGCTGAACATCTGGGCGGTTTCCTATTCACTGTCCGGTCCCGCGTCGTGCGAGGTGCGAACAGCGTCGGGTGCGGCCCTTGGCGGATTCTTGGCGTCCCGGACCGGTGAGCTTATTGTGCGAGCGCCGCTGCGCCGACCAGGCCCGCGTCGCCCCCGAGCTCGGCGGGCAACACCCGTAACGCACGGATGAAGTCGAGGCCGGCGTAGGTGGCCAGTGCCTCCCGCACCGGGTCGAACAACAACGCGCCCGACTTGGCCACCCCGCCGCCGACCACGACGAGGTCCAGGTCGCATACGGCCGCCACCGAGGCGATCATCATCGCCACCGCGGTCGCCCCGCGCCGGAACGCCGCAAGGGCCACGGGGTCGCCCGCGTTGGCGGCGTCGGCCAGTTCCTTTGCGTCGGCTCCCGGCGGCGCGTCCCAGCCGTGTTCGCGGGCCCAGCGGGCCAGGTGCGGTCCCGCGGCAACGGTTTCGACGCAGCCGCGCCCTCCGCAGGTGCATGGCGCACCCTCGGGCTCGACGACGACGTGCCCGACATGACCCGCGTTTCCGGTCCGGCCGTCGTAGGGGGCGCCGTCGAGGACCAGCCCACCCCCGATGCCCGTCGACACCACCATGCCGAGCAGGAACTGCGCGCCCCGGCCAGCGCCGCGCCACCGCTCGCCCAGCGCCATGCACAATCCGTCACCGCCGAGGCGAACGGGGCGGTTCGTCACGGCGGCGACGCGCTCGACGATCGGAAACCGTTGCCACTCGACGATGTTGATCGGGCTGACGGTCCCGGCGTTCAGATCGATCGGGCCCGCGGAGGAGATTCCGACCGCGGTCACCTCGGCGGTCGCCTGCTCCAGCGCCTCCGCGATCAGCGCCTCCGCCACCGCCCACACGCCTTCGGCGTCGCCGTCCGGAGTGGGCCGCTGCGCCCGGTGCACCAACGTCCCGTCGGCGTCGACCAGGCCCACGGCGATCTTCGTGCCGCCGACGTCCAGCGCAAGGGTGAGCGTCATCAGTGTTTGTGGGTGTTGTCGGGTTGGCTTGGGTCGCCGGGATGTTCGTAACCGGGGGCCAGTTCCACCAGCACCGCCCGTCGGGCGTCCAGCCAGACCCGGAAGCTGCGGCGACGGGCGGCGCCGAGCAGGTGCTCGGTGATGGCAGGCCCGACGTCGGCAAGGCTGGGGGCGGCGGTACGGCGGTGCCAGCCCCGGGCGCCAGGGGCGACACCGGCGAAGCGGAAGGGGTTGCGAGCGTGGTAATCCGCGACCGCTGCTGCACTGACGTTCACGTCGGCGGTGACGTGCGCGAACAAGGCTCGGCCCAACGGGTCCTCCAGCGCCGCCGCCGCGATGCTGCCGATCTCGAGCCGGGCGGCCATGTCGGGCAGTAGCTCCTGCTCGTACGGCGCGCCGTCGGCGCCCACCCCACGCGCGGCGGCCTCGGCGGCAACCACCCGTTCGGTGACGAGCAGTTGGGTGAGCCACCGCCGCAGCTGCCGCCCCTCGCTGGTGTCTGCGCGCGGCAGCGCGGACGCCAGTTTCGATGCGCGAAGCCGTGTTTCGCGCAGGTCGACGTCGCTCACCAACACCGGGGCTCCACCGACCGTGGCGGCCACCTGCTCGCTCATCGCACCGTCACCTTCACCGCGGGCGTGTAGATCAGGTGGCCGGCGCAGGCGATCCGGATCAGCGCCCACCACTCCCCCGGCTCGACCCATGCAGGAGGTGCCACGTCGAAGTCGAGGGCGACGGATCCGCGCGCGGGCACCGCCGCACTGATCGCGTTGGGGCCCAACCATTCCCATGTGCCCCACGGACTGATCAGATGGGCTTCCGCTGCGAGGTCGGCGTTGGCGTCGGTACCGATGGTGACGCTGAGCGTGGCGGTGTCGCCTGCCGCGACGTCGACGGCGCGCGGTTCGGCGAGCAGCCGGAGCACTTTGTCGGCTGTGTCGCCGACCGATACCACGCAGACGTCCTCGACCACCTGGCGCCACGAGGCGGGGATGGACCCGTTGCCTGTGACCGCGAGTTCGGCGCGCACCGGGTATAGACCGGGCACCACGCTCTCGGGCATCGTCAGCGCGACGGTGGTCTCCAGGTGTTCGCCCGACGGAAGCATGAACGGCAACTCGTCGGGTTCGGCCACCCACCCGGACGGAACGACCAGCCGTACGTGGCCGTGCAGCACCGCATCGCTGCAGTCACTTGCGGCGGTCAGCTGCACCTGGATGGGTCTCCCCGGTTCGGCCGCGACGACGTGCGGGCTCAGGTGGGCGACCACCGGCAGACCGCCGAGCGGCGCTGGCCCGCGATTGTGCAGCCAGTAGCGCGCGTAAAGAGGTTGCGCGACTTCGGCATCCGGAGCCAGCGGGGCGTGGTCGCCGTCGATGACGCGCGGCATGTTGAGCGACGCCCGCACTGTGGCGATCTCGTAACCGTGCAGCCGCAGTGCATCCCCGGCCGGCCCGCGCGGCTGCTCCAGCAGGTCGAGACGCTCGGGCGTGGCGACGGTGCGCAGTCCCGAACGGACCGTGACGTCGGTCGTGCGGCCGTGGGTTTCGACGAGCCGCAACGCGATGCCGTCGCCGGCGTCGAGATGCTCGGCGCTGCCGCGCGTGATCGGGTTGCCCGCCACCTTCAGCGCACCAAGGGATATCGCGCCGGCGGGCTCGATCTCCAGCAGCGAGCCCCACTCCGGGAGACCACCCGCTGATGACGCGGTCCCGACGACACCGATCAGCGGTTGACCGAATTCTGCGCTCCTGGCGGGCAGTCCGGCGTCGCGCCAGTCGCCGTCGGCGGCAATCAGGGAGTAGTCGAATGTGTGGGTCCAGTGCTGGAGTTGGAAGTTCGATCCATCGGGAGCGGTGCGACGCGGCGGGTCGATCCAGGTGCCCGACGGCCATCCGGTGCACGACCGCATGAGCGACGTGTGCAGCGTGCCGTCGGTGTCGACGGCGAAGCCGGGCACGCCACGGTTGAGCACCGCGACGGTCCGGGGCTCGAATCGAGAGATTCCGCTGGGGGCGGTCTGGTCGACGGTCACCTCGGCATCCGCGAGGTCTTCGACCAGCGCGGCGACCGCCGACTCGAAGCCGGCGCGGCCCGCAACGATGAGGACGGGAAGCGCACGGACGTCGCGCAGGTCGGCACCCGGTACCCAGCGCTGTGCCAGCGGGGCGTCGCCGGGTACCCATACCCGCGCGATGCCGTCGGCCGCGAGCTGCCGGTCGAGCTCTTCGCTGTAGGCCGCACTCGCCGCACCAAGAACTGCTGCGGTGAAGGCGTTCTCGCTCGGTCCACCCAGCGCGATCCGGGCATCGGGAAGGTTCGAGTCGACGGTGAGGTCGCCGTAGCGCGGCTTGTCCGCACTGCTGCAGGTCGCCGTGACACCGGCCCGAACGAGGGCGACCATCAGGTCACGGGTTGCGGTGTCCTGGTTCGGTGCCACCACCTCGGCCACCGACACCGCACGCGTGCGCTGGCCGACGCGCACCCGCAGCGCCGACGAGATCCCGAACCAGCCGAACGCGGGGTTGTCCAGCGTGTAGGGATGTTTCGCGGTATCGACGGCGTGGGTGTGATCGTGGTCGTGCATCAGGCCGAATCCGCGGCCGATCACCGCGTCGCCCACCTCACTCACCGGCATCCCGCCGGGCACCGGGCAGGGCCAACGCAGCCGGAGCAAGCGGTCGGCTCCGGTGAATTCGTCGATGGTGGTACGGCAGTCGACGCGGTCGACACCCTTCCACAACGTGATGGTCTGGGTGTACCGCAGCAGCCCGTCGATGTGACCGGTGATGGTGAGCCGCTCGCCGAGCGGGCTGCGCTGCGCCCGTACCTCGGCGGGATGGTCCGACGACCTGACCACCGGCCCCTTGGGCAACAGGTGCCACGGCCCTTCGCCGGCGTCGGGGTGGGCGGGATACTCGTCGTAGACGGCCAATTCGTTGCCGACGCGGCCGTCGGCGATCAGCTCGCCCCCGTCGGTCGTCAGCGACACGACCCCTCCACCGCGAGCGGGGTCGACGCCCAACCGGTACGTCTCGTTGCCGATCTCGTTGCCGTCGAATGGCTTCCAGCCGGCCGCTTCACCGTCGGCGAGCCGGTAGGCCCGCCATCCCAGGGAGGGCACGTCGCGCGCCACCCAGCTGATCGAGTGTCCGTTGCGCTCGACAAGGGAGGGCACCTCGTTGCCGTCGTGGTCGACGACCCTTCCGCCGACCGGCTCGTCGAGGTGGACGGTGACGACGTCGGTGCGATTGTGCGCCAAGGGGTTCCACACGACCGCCCGGCCGTCGACGGCGCTCGACAGCAGCGACAGTGCGTTGTCCCGGGCGGTCCGGCCGAGCTCCCACGCGTCGCGCCAGCCCGTCAGCAGATCGAGGTACACCTGGTCGGATTCCGAACCGGTGACGGCGTCGTGGTGCGCACCGTAGGCCAGCTGCACCCACGCCTTGGCCAGTGCGGCATGGGGATACGTGGCTCCGGCAAGCAGGTCGGCGAACACCGAGAACCGCTCGGCCTCCAGCACCGCGTGCTCGGCGGCGCGGTTGGCTTGCTTGGTGTCGATGTAGGAAACGTGGCAGCCGGTGTAGATCGGATTCATGTCGCGGGTCTGCGGCGACGCCGAACCACCACGCTCGTCGAGTTCGGCCCGCACCGCGGCGAAGAACTCGCGGGGCAGCGCGCAGACGAACCGCGGCCAGGTGTAGCGCGCGTTCCAGTCCCGATGGATCTCGGTCACCCACTTGTTCGGTGGGGTGTAGTCGGTGCCGACGGGCAGGAGCACGTTGCGGGTCAACGCGACTCGCCTCAACCGCGAGAACAGTTCGTAGGTCGCCGCCTCGGCCTCGGCCAGCGACGGCGACGAGTCCATCCACCATCCGCCCGCATAGTGGGCGGGCATGTAGTGCGTCAGCAGGCCGCGGCCCGACGGCGCCATCCACTCGAACTCGCTGGCGAACTGCATGCGTTCGGGGTCGCCGTCGCCCGCCATCGGGCCCCACTGATGATGTGGGCCGCGCGCCCACGAGCTGGACGTCAGCCCGGCGTCGGCCGCCATGCCGGGAAACTGCGGGTCGTGCCCGAACACGTCGAGCTGCCAAGCGGTGGCCGGGTCAGCGCCCATGACGTCGCGCTGAAAGCCGATGCCGTGCACGAAGTTCCGGATCGCGGTTTCCGGGCTGGTGAGGTTGGTGTTCGGTTCGTTGTACGTGCCGCCCATCACCTCGATGCGCCCGTCGGCGAGCAGGCGCCGCAGGTCGTCGCGGTCCTGTGGGTGGGTGTCCCAGTAGGGTTTGAGATAGTCGACCTCGGCGAGCACGAACTTGTATTCGGGTTCGCGCCTTGCCATTTCGAGGTGAGCTGCGACCAGATCGAATCCATTGGTCTGGCGGCAGCGCCCAGGCGGGTCCTCCGTCCACAGGCTGGTGTACGGCGCCTGGGTGTTCCACCAGACCGGGTCGTAGTGGAAGTGGTTGATCATGAACATCGTCCAGCCGGGCTCGGCGACGGTGAAGTCGAAGGCGACCTCGGAGTCGGCGGCGACCGCGCGCGCCTTCCGTCGGCTACCGACGTCCCCTTCCGCCACCCGCACCGATACCTCCACCGACCCGTCACCCGGCTCGGTCGTGGCCGGCGCAACCGTTTCGATGCCCTCGCCGACCACGCGCACGGGCGTCGGATCGAGGCAACCGGTGTAGAAGACCCGCACGACCTGGTGCGGTGAATCCGCCGTCCCGGTGAACAGCTCCGTCGACTCCGCGGAGATCAGTTCGACCGGCATGACCGCACTGTACGTTCGCAAGTCGGCGGCCGGTAGGCGAATTCGAGCTGAACCCGCGTTGACTTCCCTATCGGTGTCATTGGGCAGCAATTCATTTCACCGACAGCCCGTCGTCGCCGTGCGTCCCGTGCCGATATCCCGATCGTGTGTCACAGTGGAATCATTGTGAAAGACGATGCGAGACCGCCGAAGGATGCGCCCGTGTGGCGTGACCCGCTGTCGCTGTCGTTCGAGGCCCACCGCGGGGTGCTGCTGTTGCGCCTGCGCTGGCATGCGTCGGCGGCTGACCGGCGGACCAGGCGTGCGCCGCTGGGGCGAGCGGGGAGACCATTGCGTCACCTGCGCCCGAAGCGCTGACCCTACGTCCGCGCTACCGCCCGGTGCAGGCGCTCGGCCACCAAACGCACGGCGTCGACCACCTCGGGTGGTGACAGCACTTCGAACTCGTATCCCGGCATGCTGAGCCACGGGACCATCCGTTCGGGATCGTCGGCCCCGGTGGTCACGATGCAGGCATCGGCGCCGTCGGGCTCGATCTCCGCCGATGATGGAGGAAAGACCTGCGCGATCTGCTCCTGAGTGGCCTGGTACCGGACGCGTGCGGTGTACCGGTACGGCGACGTCGAGATGGAGCGCCGCACGTAGGCCGCGGCGTCGGGCGCCTCCCTGGGAGTGAACGTGCTGCCCAGCGCCCGCACGTCGGCCATCCGGTCCAGCCGCAGACTGCGCCAGTCTTGGCGGTCGCGGTCGTAGGCCAGCAGATACCAGCGGCGACCGGTGGTCACCAACTGATACGGCTCCAGGCGCCGTGACGTCGGCGTTCCCGATCGGTCGACGTAGCCGGCGGTGACGTGTTCGCGGTCGCGTGAGGCCCGCGCCAGCGTCATCAGGACGTCGGGCTCGACGGGCGAATCGGACTGCTCGTGCGTCAACGTCACGGTGGCGTCGTGCACCGCCGAGACCTGCGACCGCAGCCGCGCCGGCATCACCTGATCGAGCTTGGACAGCGCACGCAGCGCCGACTCCCCCACGCCCGCGACGCTGCCGCCTGCCGCCAACCGCAGGCAGACGGCCATGGCGACCGCCTCGTCGGGGTCGAGCAGCAGCGGAGGCAGCGCCGCGCCCGCGCCGAGCTGATACCCGCCGCCGTGCCCCTTGCTGGCCTGCACGGGGTAACCGAGGTCGCGGAGTCGTTCGACGTCACGACGCACGCTGCGAGTCGTGACGCCAAGCCGGTCGGCCAGCTCCTCACCGGTCCACACCCGTCGCCCCTGCAAGAGTCCGAGTAGTTGAAGCACCCGGCTGGTCGTTTCGGACATGCCAAGAGTCTGCGCCATTCATAGGACCGAAACTGTCCTATATCGCTGAGATGCTCATTTCATGAGCACCAAGACAGACAACCTGACCAGTCATCTCGCCTTCCAGCTCGACTTCCATTGGAGCCAGCAGCTACGCCCACGCCTCGACGGCCTGACCGACGCCGAATACTTCTGGGAACCCGTGCCCGACTGTTGGACCGTGCACCAGGACGGGTCCGTCGACTTCACGTACCCCGAGCCGCAACCGGCGCCGGTCACGACGATCGCCTGGCGGTTGGCGCACCTCATCATCGGAGTACTCGGGGCGCGCGTCCACTCGCACTTCGGCGGACCGGCTGCCGACTACCAGACGTGGAACTACGCGACGGACGCGGCGACCGCGCTGCGTCAGCTCGACGACGCCTACGCCGCCTGGTCGTCGGGCGTCGCCAACCTCTCGCCGGCCGATCTCGACGAGCCGTGCGGCCCGGCCGAGGGCAAGTGGGGAGAGCTGCCGATGATCGATCTGGTGTTGCACATCAACCGCGAGGTCATTCACCACGGCGCCGAAATCGCCCTCCTACGAGACCTTTACGCTCACCGCACCGACAACAAGGAGAACTGAACCATGCCCGGACAAGCCCCCATCGTCGGCGACGAGCGCGATGCCCTGCGGGTCTTTCTCGACTATCACCAGGGCGGCTACTTCGCGATCGCCTACGGCCTGACCGACGAGCAGGCGCGCTCGACGCCGTCGGTCAGTGCGTTGTCGATCGGCGGACTGATCAAGCACGCCACCGGCGTGCAGAAGGGGTGGATGGAACGGGTGGCGGCGGCACCGGACTTCCCGCCACCGGATCCGCGGCCGGTCGAGGAGCAGATCGCCGCATATCAAGACGAGTACGTGATGCGCGAGGACGAAACCCTCGATCAACTGCTCGACGGATTCAGAAAACAGAACGCCGAGACGCTGCGCATTCTCGACGAGGCCGATCTCGACACCCCGGTCCCGGTGCCGCAGGACGTCCCGTGGTTTCCGAAGGGTCTCGACCACTGGACGGTGCGCTGGGTCATCCATCACCTGATCAACGAACTGGCCCGGCACTCCGGCCACGCCGACATCATCCGCGAATCCATCGACGGCGCAACGATGTACGACTTGATCGCGGGTCTGGAGGACTGGCCGGAGACCGACTGGATCAAGCCGTGGAAGCCAGGCCGCGTCGCGGAAGCGAGCACCCGGTAGCCCGGTGAGATGCCCGCCTGTCAGCGACTTCCTCACCACTACGAGAAGTCGCTGACAGGCGGGCAAACGGCCGTTCCACGAGGGCGGTTACCCAAGTGGCCGGTGTGGCTGACGTGCCAGAGGGGGCGCGGACACGGCGCAGTCAGTGTGACCCACCACACACCACTTTCGCCTGATCTGGGCTCTTGAGAGACACTGCAAGGTATGACAACTCCGCCCACGAAAGGCAAGCACCGCGAGGTGGCCCGGCTGGATCGGGTGCCGTTGCCAGTCGAGGCCGCCCGCATCGGCGTGACGGGATGGCAGATCACCCGCACCGGCGCCCGCGTCGTCAGCAAGCTCACCGGCCGCGGTTCGCTGCAGCAGAAGGTAATCAAGCAGATCCCCCAGACGTTCTCCGACCTTGGCCCTACCTACGTCAAGTTCGGCCAGATCATCGCGTCGAGTCCCGGCGCATTCGGCGAACAGCTGTCGCGGGAGTTCCGCAGCCTGCTGGACCGCGTACCTCCGGCCGACCGGGACGAAGTGCACAAGCTGTTCAAGGAGGAGCTTGGCGACGACCCAGCGAATCTGTTCGCCACGTTCGACGAGCAGCCGTTCGCCTCGGCGTCCATCGCCCAGGTGCACCACGCCACGCTGCACTCTGGTGAAGAGGTCGTCGTCAAGATTCAGCGGCCGGGCATCCGCCGTCGCGTGGCGGCCGACCTGCAGATCCTCAAGCGCGGCGCACAGCTCGTCGAGCTGGCCAAGCTGGGCCGCCGGCTGTCCGCCCAGGACGTCGTCGCCGACTTCGCCGACAACCTCGCCGAGGAGCTCGACTTCCGGCTGGAGGCGCAGTCGATGGACGCGTGGGTGTCGCACATGCACGCCTCGCCGCTCGGGAAGAACATCCGCGTGCCGCAGGTCTACTGGGACCTGACGAGCGAGCGGGTGTTGACGATGGAGCGGGTGAACGGCATTCGCATCGACGACGCCGCCGCCATCCGCAAGGCCGGCTTCGACGGCACCGAGCTGGTTAAGGCGTTGCTGTTCAGCGTGTTCGAGGGCGGGCTGCGACACGGGCTGTTCCACGGCGACCTCCACGCGGGCAACCTCTACGTCGACGGGGACGGCAAGATCGTGTTCTTCGACTTCGGCATCATGGGCCGCATCGATCCGCGTACCCGCTGGCTGTTGAGGGAGCTGGTCCACGCGCTGCTGGTCAAGAAGGACCACGCCACGGCGGGCAAGATCGTCGTGATGATGGGCGCGGTCGGCACCGTGAAGCCCGAGGCGCAGGCCGCCAAGGACCTGGAGAAGTTCGCCACGCCGCTGACCATGTCGACGCTTGGTGACATGAGTTATGCCGATATTGGCAAGCAGCTTTCGACGCTGGCCGACGCCTACGACGTCAAGCTGCCGCGTGAACTGGTGCTCATCGGCAAGCAGTTCCTCTACGTCGAGCGCTACATGAAGCTGCTGGCGCCGAAGTGGCAGATGATGTCCGACCCGCAGTTGACGGGGTACTTCGCCAACTTCATGGTGGAGGTCAGTCGCGAACATTCCGAAGAGGTCGAGGCGTAGATGGAAATCCGTACCGGCACCGCACGTTCGGGCGATCTGGACATCTACTACGAAGACATGGGCGACCGCAACGACCCGGCCGTCCTGCTCATCATGGGCTTGGGTGCGCAACTGTTGTTGTGGCGCATGGGTTTCTGCGAGCGCCTGGTGAACCAGGGGTTGCGGGTCATCCGCTACGACAACCGTGACGTCGGCCTGTCCAGCAAGGTCGAGGGGCGCCACACCGGAGCGAAGCTGGCCCCGCGCCTCGTACGTTCCTATCTGGGCAAGGCCAGCGAGTCGGTCTACACCCTGGAGGACATGGCCGACGACGCGGCGGCGCTGCTCGACCACCTGGGAATCGACAAGGCGCACGTCGTCGGCGGCTCGATGGGCGGCATGATCGCGCAGGTCTTCGCCGCCCGCTACCAGCACCGCACCAAGACCTTGGCGGTGATCTTCTCCAGCAACAACCAGGCGCTGTTGCCACCGCCGGGGCTCAAGCAACTCCGCGCCATCACCACCAGACCCAAGGGCACGACGCGAGAGGCGATCATCGCCAACGCGGTGGCGGTGAACAAGATCATCGGCAGCCCCGGATACCGGGCGCCGGAGGAGCAGGTGCTCGCCGAGGCGACCGAGGGCTACGACCGGTCGTACTACCCCGCAGGGATCGCCCGCCACTTCAGCGCCATCATGGGCAGCGGCAGCCTGTTGCGGTACGACAAGCTCATCACCGCGCCGACCGTGGTGATCCACGGCCTCGCCGACAAGCTCATGCGGCCGTCGGGAGGTCGCGCCATAGCCAAGGCGATTCGACGGGCACGCCTGGTGACGTACGACGGCATGGGCCACGATCTTCCCGAGCCGTTGTGGGACGACATCGTCGGCGAACTCAAGACCACCTTCGCCGAAGTGCCATGAGCAGCGGCACCAACTCGGATTCGGTTGACCTTGACCCAACCGCGTAATATCTCCCAACGAGTGCATCACGGCGCGGGGGAAGTCAGAGTCGACTCCAGCCTGCCGCTGACCAGCCAGAAAGGCACTTCGACATGGCAAAGACGGCGCGCAAGAACAATCTGAAGCCGCACTTCGACGACGTTCAGGCGCACTACGACCTGTCCGACGACTTCTTCCGGTTGTTCCTCGACCCGACCCAGACCTACAGCTGCGCCTACTTCGAGCGCGACGACATGACCCTCGAGGAAGCGCAGCTCGCGAAGGTCGACCTGGCGCTCGGCAAGCTGGGCCTGCAGCCCGGTATGACTTTGCTGGACATCGGCTGTGGCTGGGGCGCGACGATGATGCGCGCGATCGAGCGCTACGACGTCAACGTGATCGGTCTGACGCTGAGCAAGAACCAGAAGGCACACGTCGAGAACGTGTTCGCCGAGTCCGACAGCCCCCGCTCCAAGCAGGTCCTGCTGCAGGGTTGGGAGCAATTCGATCAGCCCGTCGACCGGATCGTGTCGATTGGTGCGTTCGAGCATTTCGGCAGGGACCGTTGGGACGACTTCTTCGCCATGGCGTACCGGGCGCTGCCCGACGACGGCGTCATGCTGCTGCACACCATCACCGCGCTGACGCTGCCTCAGATGACGGAACGCGGTCTGCCGCTTACCTTCTCGATCGCACGCTTCGTCAAGTTCATCCTCACCGAGATCTTCCCGGGCGGCTATCTGCCGACCACCGAACTTGCCGCTGAGCATGCCGAGAAGGCCGGCTTCAAGCTGACCAGGACGCAGTCGCTGCAGCCGCACTACGCCAAGACGCTCGACCACTGGTCGGCGGCGCTGGAAGCGCACAAGGACGAGGCGATCGCCCTGCAGTCCGAAGAGGTCTACGAGCGCTACATGCACTACCTGACCGGCTGCGCCAAGGGCTTCAAGGACGGCTACATCGACGTCTGCCAGTTCACCCTGGCAAAGTAAGCACGTTTAGCCGCTCAGGCGGCGCGCGTACTGTTCGAGGCATGGCCGACCTAACGCCTCACTTCGAGGACGTGCAGTCCCACTACGACCTGTCCGACGACTTCTACCGGCTGTTCCTAGATCCGACGCACACCTACAGCTGCGCATACTTCGAGCGTGACGACATGACGCTGCAAGAAGCTCAGATCGCCAAGATCGACCTTGCGCTGGGCAAGCTAGACCTGCAACCCGGCATGACGTTGCTCGACATCGGTTGCGGCTGGGGCGCCACGATGTTGCGGGCGCTCGAACGCTACGACGTCAACGTCATCGGCCTCACCCTGTCGGAAAACCAGTGCGCCCACGTCGAAAAGGCATTCGCGGATTCGGTCAATCCGCGCTCGAAACGCGTATTGCTCAAGGGCTGGGAGCAATTCGACGAGCCGGTCGACCGGATCGTGTCGATCGGCGCGTTCGAACACTTCGGCTTCGACCGCTACGACGACTTCTTCGCGATGGCCTACCGGGCGCTGCCTGACGACGGCGTCATGCTGCTGCACACGATCTGCGGCGTATCGATGGAGTACGCCAGGGCCAACGACATTCCGTTGACCATGGAGCTCGCCCGGTTCGTGAAGTTCCTGATGACCGACATCTTCCCCGGCGGTCAGCTGTGCAAGACCGAGATGGTCGGCGAACTCGCCGGGGCGGCGGGCTTCACCGTCGCGCGGACGCAATCCCTGCAGCCGCACTACGCCAGGACACTGCGCATCTGGGCCGATGCGCTGGAATCTCACCGCGCCGAGGCCATCGCGGTGCAGTCGGAGGAGGTCTACGACCGCTACATGCACTACCTGACTGGCTGCGCGCGAACCTTCGAGTTGCGACAGGCCGACGTCAACCAGTTCACGTTGGTCAAGTAGCCAGGTGAATTGGAGTCCGGCCGCGGGTAACCGATAAGGTATACGCCTTAAGGCGCTAGTTAGCACGTCAAGCGCCCCACGGCGGGTAGGGTGCGGTCACAGCGAAACCGCTCAAGTGGTCGGTCGTGCCAGCAGATCTACCGGAAAGGCCTAGCAGCGAAACATGTCTGAGAACTCCACGGGCACGAAGGACTTACAGCCACACTTCGAGGACATCCAGGCTCATTACGACCTGTCCGATGACTTCTTCGGCGTCTTTCAGGACCCGACACGCAAGTACAGCTGCGCCTATTTCACCGGGCCGAACGTCACGTTGTCCGAGGCGCAGGTCGCCAACGTCGACCAGCACCTCGACCGCCTCGACCTGAAGCCGGGCATGACCCTGCTCGAGGTGGGTTGCGGCTGGGGCCTGACGCTGCAACGGGCGATGGAGAAGTACGACGTCAACGTGATCGGCCTGACGTTGAGCAAGAACCAGCAGGCCTACTGCACGCAGCTGCTCGACAAGCTCGACACCAAGCGCACGCACGAGGTCCTGCTGCAGGGCTGGGAGCAGTTCCATCGCCCGGTCGACCGGATCGTCTCCATCGAGGCCTTCGAGCACTTCGGCTTCGAGCGCTACGACGACTTCTTCAAGAGCTGCTTCGACATCCTCCCCGACGACGGCCGGATGACCATCCAGAGCAGCGTCGGATACCACCCGTACGACCTGGCCGAGCGTGGCAAGAAGCTCACCTTCGAGTTGGCTCGCTTCGTCAAGTTCATGATCACCGAGATCTTCCCTGGCGGTCGCGTGCCGACCACCAAGATGATGGTCGAGCACGGTGAGAAGGCCGGGTTCGTCGTGCCCGAGACCTTGTCGCTGCGCAACCACTACATCAAGACCCTGGGCATCTGGGCCGAGCGTCTCGAGGCGCACAAGGACGAGGCCATCGCGGCCACCGACGAGGAGAACTACCACCGGTACATGAAGTACCTCACGGGGTGCCAGTACTACTTCATCGACGAGGCCATCGACGTCAGCTTGGTGACCTACCTGAAGCCAGGCGCAGCAGCCTAGGTCAGACACGACAACGCCCCGACACCGGAAAGGTGCCGGGGCGCTTTCGTCTCGGTTAGCGCTTTCGTCTCGGTCAGGCCGCGGCCTTCTCGCCCGCGTCGGCCGTGTCCTTCTTGGCGTCGTCCTTCTTGACGGCGTCCTCCTTCTTCGCGTCGTCCTTCTTGACGGCGTCGTCCTTCTTGACGTCGTCCGTCTTGACGGCGTCTTTCTTGGCATCCTCGGGCGAGGCCTTCTCAGCCTTCTGGTCGTCGGCGTTGACCTCGGTGGCGGGCTTCGCCGGCTCAGGCGTGGCCGTCTCCTCGGGCTTGGTGACGGCGGTGTCGTCCGTTGCCACCGGAACCGGCTCGGTCGCGGTGGGTGTCGTAGGCGTGGCCGTGGCGTCGTCCTTGGCCGGGGTGGCGTCGACGACCTTCACCGCATCGGTTTCCGACTCGACCGGCTCCGACTTCTTCGCCGACTTCAGCGACGTGACGGTGGCCAGACTCTCCGACGCGTCGGCCTCGACGGGCTCGGTCGAAGTGGCGATCGACCGCGCGGCCAGCGTGGACGTCGTCAGCGGGGCGGGCACGGCAGGCGCCAGTGTCGGTCCCCCGTTGAGCGCGTCGTGGATGCCCTGAATGACCGCGTTGATCAGGTTGATGCCGATCGGGATGGGGTTCTGGAACGGATTGAACGGCAGGATCGACAGCGGTGTCGGCACGCCCGGGTTGCCCGACCAGTCGTAGCCCAGGTCGGCGAGCACCTTGTACACCGGGGAGATCAGGTCGACCAACGGCTTGACGATGGGCTTCAGCGCTCCGGGCGTCAACGACATGACGAGGTTCATGATCGGCAGCGACGTCGCGGGGATCATGATGTATTCGTTGCCGTACTGGTCCTTGCGGCAGTTCACCCCGACGGTGCACACCAGCTGCGGGGCCAGCGTGCCATTCGGCCCGGGCGTGTACCCGTACGGCAGCGTCGCCGTCGGGTCGTTGGCGTTGGGCGCCAGGTAGTAGCCGTGCACGTTGTCGAAGGCGGCGATGGCGTTGAGCATTGCGAACGGGTTGCCCCAGTAGCGCGGAGCGTAGACCACCGGGTCGTACTCGAAGCCGATGGTCGTGGTCTTGATGGCCGGATCGACCGGCATCGGCGGAGCGAACGTGATGTTGAGAATCGGGATGTACCGCAGGAACGCCAGCCGCTGCCAGAGGCCGCCGTCGGGGTTCTCGATTCCGCCGATGGTGACGACCTCGATGCGGGCCTTCTCCTCCTCGGTCAGGCCGTAGTCATGCAGCACCTTGGACACGACGGCGCCGCCCTGCGAGTAGCCGAAGACAACGATGTGCTGCTCCGGTGAGGCCAGCGCGTCCGCGAGCGCGGTGGTCAGACCGTCGGCGCCCTTGCCCACCGATTCGTCCCACTTGTCGCAGCCGTCCGGACCGGACCGGCACCAGCTGGGGAAGATCGCCAGCGGCCAGAACGATGCGGGGTAGTCGATGCCGGTGAGATCGGTGCCGACCGCGCAGTTGGTCTGATCGGTACACGCGGTGCCCTGCATGTAGTAGTCGCGCGCGTTCGCGAGGTAGCTTCCGACGACGTTCGCGTTGGGCGTGCCGGTACCGGGCACGACCAGTCCGATCGCACCGAAGGCCAGCGCCGAACTGAAGGCCGAGCCTACGGCGAGGACGACCGCGGCCAGGAACGAAATGACGACGAGGCAGAGCGCCTTCGCTGTTTTACGCATGTGTCAAACGATCACACAACGACTCGTCTCGAGATGGCGAAAACAGCGAACTCTTTCTCGTGAATCTTTCGACCGGTGTCGGATTCGCGTCGTGCCGTTCGTCGAACCGGTAGAGAGTGGAACGCAGGGTTCCGCTCACCAACCCGGAGGTATCCCGATGCACTACTTCGCGCTTCTGCTCGGCCCTGAAGGCGCACGACCCGCTGACCCCGACGAACAGGCCGCCGAGATGGCCGCGTACCAGGCCTTCCACGCCAGCGCGGCGTCCGCGATCCGGGCGGGCGATGCGCTGCTGCCGTCGGCGACCGGCGTGCGGATCACCGGCGGCCCGGACAAGCCGAGCATCACCGACGGCCCCTTCGCCGAGAGCGCCGAGGTGGCCGGCGGCTACTACGTGTTCGAGGCCGACAATCTCGACGACGCCATCGCCCTGGCCCGTGACATCCCCGCCGCCAAGTACGGTGCGATCGAGGTCTGGCCGATGGTGATGTGGAACGCGCCGGAGAAGCCGCTGGAAGGAACGCACTGGTTGGCGCTGCTTCTCGAGCCTGCCGAGGAGACCAACACGCCCGGCTCACCGGAATGGGAAGCCGGCATCGCCGCGCACGGTGAGTTCGGCGCCGCCGCGGGCGACCGCATCAAGGGTGGTGGCGCGCTGCATCCGACGACGACGGCGACCACTGTCCGGGTGCGCAACGGCGAGGCCACGGTCACCGACGGCCCGTACGTCGAGGGTGCCGAGGTCGCCAACGGGTTCTATCTGCTGAGCGCGGCCGATCAGGACGAGGCCGTCAAGATCGCGGCCATGATCCCCGCCACGGCCGTCGAGGTGCGGCAGCTGGCCGGGGTATCGGGGCTGTAACACTCTCGATGACCAACCTGGACGGCGTCTTTCGGCGCGAGTGGGGACCCGCCGTCGCGGCGCTTGCCCGCTGGTCCGGCGACCTCACCGTCGCCGAGGACGCCGTCCAGGAGGCATTCGCGGAGGCGCTACGCGCCTGGCCGCGTACTGGCGTGCCCGACAACGTGGGCGGCTGGGTGCTGACCGTGGCACGCAACCGCGCACTGGACCGCTTGCGTCGCGAATCAGGCCGGCCGGGAAGGGAACTCGCCGCCGTGGTCGAGAACAGCTGGCCCCGCATCGAGGGTGAACCCGTACACCCGGTGCGCGACGATGAACTGCGGATGATGTTCACCTGCGCGCACCCGGCGTTGGATTCCGCGTCGCAGTTGGCGCTCACCCTGCGGTTGATCTCCGGGCTCACCGTCGCCGAGATCGCGAGGGCGTTGCTACAGTCGGAGGCCGCGGTCGGACAACGAATCACGCGGGCCAAGAGCAAGATTCGCAGCGCGAACATCCCGTTGCGGGTGCCGCCGGCGGAACTGTTGCCGGAGCGGACACCGCACGTGCTGGCATGCATCTATTCGGTTTTCACCGAGGGGTACTGGTCGACGGCGGGGCCATCTGCGGTCCGTGACGAACTGTGCGACGAGGGCGTGCGTCTCGCCGGTGAGCTGTGCTCGTTGCTGCCAGAATCGTTGGACGGTCACGCATTGGCGGCGCTGGTACTGCTGCACGATTCGCGGAGAACCACGCGGGTCGACGCCGATGGCGCATTGGTTCCGCTCGACGAGCAGGATCGCTCGCGGTGGGATCGGGGCCGGATCACCCGCGGCCTCGACCGGTTGCGGTTGGCGGCGGGCGCGGGCGGACCCTACCTTCCTCAGGCGGTGATCGCGGCGGTGCACGCGACCGCACCGAGCTGGGAGCAGACCGACTGGGTGACCATTTGCGCCGCCTACGACCGGCTGATCGCGATCACCGGCTCGCCCGTGGCGCGGGCCAATCGCGCGCTGGCCGTCGGTTTCCGCGACGGCTTCGAGAGCGGCCTATCGGCGCTGGACGAGGTCGCCGCCGATCCGCGCCTCGCCCGGTCGAACACCGTGGCGACGATCCGCGCCGATCTGCTGCGGCGCTGCGGACGCTTGTCCGAGTCAGCGCAGTGGTATCGGATCGCGTTGAACCACAACGGCTCCGCCCCGGCGCGGGAGTTCCTGGCTCGGCGGCTGGCCGAGTGCTCACCGACCTAGGGTCGGTATGCGGAACACACCGATGCGGCGGTAGCGCGGGCATTCACCGGCGCCGCACGACGCGCAGTCGGAGCCGCGGCGATGGTGTTGATGAGCGGCACGGTCGTGGCCACAGGTACAGGTCCGTCGCATGCCCCCACACTCGCCGCTCCGGCTGAGCCCCCAGTGACAACCGCCCATGAAACGGCTGAGAAACCGCATGAGAAGCCGGCGCACCACATTCCACCTACGCTGTTGGCGTGGACTCGCATACCAGGAGCGCGCTTCGCCTGGCATCGACGCTGGTGGCGATCGCCATACTGGCTTCCTCGATCACCCTGTCGCCCAAGGCATCCGCCGCACTGACCCTCTGCCCTGGTTCGGGAAACGTGACGTTTCTCGGCGATTCCTTCACGCAGGGAACCCCTCAGGGCGGCGGACAAGCGGGGTCGTGGATCTGGCAACTGGGCAGGCGATGCGGATACCAGAACGTCGTGAACGACGGCCGCGGCTCCACGGGCGCCATCGTGACGAGCGACACATCGGCGAACTACGTCACCCGCGCCACTACTGACGTCGCGCCGACCAACCCCGACATCGTGTTCATCACCGGTTACTACAACGACCGCGGCCACCCGCCGGCAGACATCGCCGCCGCCTTCGGCACCACCATCGACATCGTTGCTCAGCTACCCACCCACCCCATGATCGTCGTCACGGGGACATACGATCCGAAGGGGCTCAACGGCTCTCCGTACCGGCAGATCGATGCGGGTTTGCTCGCGGTGTGCACTCAGCGCGGCGTCCCCTTCGTCGAGCCGAGCACGGGCAACGTGTACGACTCAGCTGGACGTGTGGTCACTTCCGCGGGGCCGTGGATCACGCCGGACAACAAGGAGCACTACGTCGGCCCCGACGGTGTGCACCAGAGCGTCGACGGTCAGGCGTACATGGCCGACCGCATGTTCGACGCCGTTCGCGCACTGTCTGGCTGAATCTGCTCGAGATGTACGTCCGCGCAAGCGTTGGTACCGTCACGTCATGACAGGCGGCATCGACGTGATCATTCCCGTCCGCAATCTTGCGGAGCAGGTGGGTGCGTGCCTCGAGCCGATCCGAAGCCAACTCGGCGGGGGCGATCGGATCGTGGTCGTCGACGATGCATCCACCGACGGCACGGCCGATGTGGCGAGGGCGCTCGGCGCGGCGGTGATCAGCACCACTGAGAGCCGCGGACCCTATTACGCCCGCCAGGTCGCCGCCGGCACGTCGACGGCGGACAACCTGCTGTTCGTCGACGCCCGCTGCCGTGCGCTGCCAGGGCTGCTCGATCGGCACCGCACCATGCTCGGCCAGCCCGGTGTCGTGTTGTCCTGCACCGAGGTAGCCACCCTTTCGGGGCCAACATTGGCTGCGCGCATCGCGCACAAACAGCAACCGTTCAGTCTCGCAGGCAAGGTCGGTGTCGACGGTCGCCTCGACTTCTTCCCGACCGCCAACCTCGGTGTGCGCCGCTCGGCGTTCGCCGAAGTGGGTGGGTTCCGCGAGATGCGCAGCGGCGCCGACGCGGACCTCTGCTGGCGAATCCAAATGGCGGGACTGGGAGCCATGCAGGCCGACCCGACGGTGTCGATGGA
Organism: Mycobacterium sp. URHB0044; assembly: GCF_000620625.1. Taxonomy (GTDB): domain Bacteria; phylum Actinomycetota; class Actinomycetes; order Mycobacteriales; family Mycobacteriaceae; genus Mycobacterium. The sequence goes on from NZ_JIAW01000018.1 coordinate 115,620, forward strand.
GTGGGCGCCCCGCTCGTCGATTCGGGATCTGATCGAGCAGTGGAACCGCTACGGCAAGAGCACCGCCTATCTGGAATGGGTGTATCCCGACCAGTCACCGACGTCCTCCGGCCAGAAGTTGAGCATCAAGGACGATCTCGCCCAACGGCTTCGGCGTGACAAGCACACCGACGTCATGTCACTGCTGCCCTCGCTCGCGTACCAGTTCGGCGTGTATCAGGGTCGCCGTTCACCCAAGAACCCGCCAACCGTCTATGGCGACGTGTCGTGTTGAGGGTATGGCGCGGCCTCAAGGTCGTGTTCTCGCTGCGCGCATGGCGACAGATCGCGGCGGTGATCGCGTTCTTCGGTTACGACACGTTGGAGCAGAACGACATTCGGATGGACCGCACGGTGCGCATGTCGCCCACGGTGTCGGTGCGCAACGGCTCCCGCATCAGCATCGGCCCCGGCTCCGAAATCGGGCAAGGCTGCCAACTATGGGCAGGCAGCACCTCCGGACGCATCGACATCGGTGACCATGCCCTGTTGGCGCCCAACGTATTCGTGACGGCGTCGAACTACGACTTCGACAAGACCGACGGTCCCGTGATGCATGCCGGCGCGAACGAGCGCGACGTATTCATCGGCGACAACACGTGGATCGGCACCGGTGTCGTCGTGGTTGCCGGTGCGCACATCGGCCATGGCGCCATCGTCGCCGCGGGCGCAGTCGTCTCGGGAACCATCCCGGACATGGCCGTCGCTGCCGGCATCCCCGCCCGCGTCGTCAGGATGCGCGGCAGGCAAGAAGCGGCACTGCCGTAGCTCGGACTAGCGGCGGCCGCGGGGCAGCATGGACCGCCACCACGGCGACCGGGGTCCCTTGTATCGCAGGCATTCTCCGGCGGGGCACAGCGCGCACTCGGTCCCGGAGCGATGGTGTTCGTGCGCGGCCCGCTCGTGGCCACACTGACATTTCTGGGCGGGCACGCCTCGACTCTACTCGAGCAGCGGGTCTAGATCGGGTACTCGCGCACCCAATCGACCGACTGCCGGCCGCCCTGGCTGATGTCCCCGCCGAAGTTGTCCAGCTGAATGCACAGATGCATGGGCCCTGGCGGAAGTTGCGCCGGGTCAGCCGATTCGAACCATGGCCTGCCGTCGAAATATCCCACGATGCGCTCCGGCGTCCACTCAACCGCCCAGCTGTGCCACTGGGTGGCGTCGACGTCGACCTTGGTCCGCTCCTGACGGTTCTGCGGCCCGTAGTGCAGGTTGAACTCGACCGTCTGCCGGGTGGGGTCGACGATCTCCATGAAGTCGACCTCGCCGTCGTCGGGCCACACCTCTGAATCGGGCCACAGCAGGAGCACGGGGTGATAGTTGGGCGATCCGACCGGCGTCGCCATGCAGACTTCCCACCGGCCGAGGGTCTGGCCCGGCAGCAAGGACATCCCTGCCGAGTCACCGTTCGGGTCACCCGTGATGGTCAATTGTCCGTCCTCGACGGTCGCTGCGGCCGGAACCCGCCTTCCGTTGCCAGCGTGCCCTGGCCCTCCGTACAACTTCCAGCCCGCCAACGAGTCTGGGTTGTCGAAGTCGTCGACGCGACTCGGGGCACCCCAGTTCAACGTATCGGCGGCGGTCACGGGGCAGTTCCCTGCCGCTGCGGCGCGCGGCATCACTTCGGAGGCGGCAGGCGAGGCGATGACGGCGGCCGACAGGGTCAATGCCGCCGCCGCGTACCGCCATGCCTTGGACATACGTGAGGACGTCAGTTCGGCACTCTCTCGGTCCGCCGCCGATGGACTGCCACGCGGCCGCCGAGAGCCGGTGCGAAGACGACGCCCCGGCTCTTTCGCGCTTCGTCGGGCGCATCGGTTGGCAGCAAGGTGAATTCGCGCAGGATGGTCCGCAGCACCACCGTCATCTCCATGTTGGCGAAGGCCGCGCCCGGGCACCGCCGCGTTCCGCCGCCGAAGGGCAGCCACGAGTACCTGTCCGGGTTCTTCCCAAGGTACCGATCGGGATTGAACCGCGCCGCGTCTTCGTGAACGGTGGCGTTCTGGTGCACCAGCCCGATGTTGACCGTCACGATGTGGCCGCGCGGAATCACCCACGGCCCCAGACTGATCGACGGCGCAACGACCTCGCGCGACACGGCGTCGATGATCGGCCGGGTACGCAGCACCTCGTGCACCGTGGCCTGCAACAGCGCGGATTCTCCCGCGTCGACTTCGGCGGCCAGACGCGTCGATACCTCGGGATGGCGCCGCAGCCGTTCCACCGCCCACGACAACGACGTCGCGGTGGTCTCATGACCCGCGACCAGAAGTGTGAACAACTCATCACCGATATCGCTGTGGGACATCGGCGTTCCGTCGTCGTAGCGCGCCTGCAGCAGCAATGCCAAGATGTCGCTGCGCTGCTCCAGCTGGGGGTCGGACTCGGCTCGCCTGATCAAGCTGGCGAAGATGGCGTCGAGTTCGGTGCGCATGGCCGCCAACCGGCCCCATGGGCTCCATCTGCCCAGATCGCGGTGCAGTGCCGGTACCAGGACCAGCTTCGAGCCCAGTTTGATCATCTTGGGCATCAACGTCCGCAGCCCATCGAACTCGGCCCCCTCCGCGCCGAAGACACCGCGAAGGATGGTGTTGAGGGTGATCCGCATCATCGATTCACGTACCGGAAATTCCTGCCCGTCAGGCCAATCCGATACTTCGTCGAGCGTCTCGGCTTCGATCAGACCTTCGTAGGCGCGCATCCGGTCGCCGTGGAAGGGCGGGAGCAGCAGGCGGCGGTGCCGCAGATGTTTGGCACCCTGAAGTCCGAACGACGAGCCAGGTCCGAGGACGAGGCCGAGGTTGGGTTCCGCAGCGCGCACCGCGTCGGTCGGCTGCTTGAACAGTTCCTTCGCCAAGGCAGGGTCGGTGATCACCACGCCGGGCCCGAAGAAGGGCAACCGCACGGAGAACGCGGTGCCGAACCGCTCGTTGAGGGCCTGCATCAACTGCTGGCCGCGGGTCAGGTAGGCGATGTTCTGGGCGACCTGCGGCCAGCGCGGGGCGGGTGGCAGGCGGGTGTCCGCTGGAGTTGTCTGTGTCATGTGCAGCGCCGCCCCCTACGGCGGATGCTCTTCCGAGATGTCTCGTACAAGTCCTTCGAGCGTAACGACGAACGCGCGTGCGCGCGCGTCGGAGAAGCGGGTCAGCCGCGCGCTGCGATCCACTTCTCGACGTCGTCACCCTGATAGCAAACAGACGCGACGTGGCCACCCTGACACTCGACGATCTCCACTCCCGCAACGGATCCGAAGCGCGCCGCGAAGTCCTTCCCGGTACCGCCGGAGGGGACCACGGTGTCGCCCGTGGGGAGATACAGGCGGAAGGCCCGGTTGGCGAATGCGCTGGGAGGCCAGGTCATCGGGTCGGCCGACGGAGGCACCGTTCCACCCCACGGCCCGGCGATGTACTTGACCTCGCGGGCCTGAGGGGGAAGGCCCATCAGCGGCGACACGGCCACCATCGCCTTGACCTGCCGGTCGGCGTCCTCACTGATCAACGTCAACGCCGCCAACGTGCCCATCGACTCCGTGACGAAGAACAGCGGTCCTGCGCCGTACTTCTGCCGGGCCGCAGCGATGAGCCGACGATATGACCCGACCGACCGCGGGTTGCCGAAGGCGTTGCCTCCGGCGTCGGCAGCAACGACGGCGTAGCCGGCACGCAACATCGGATCGAAGAGATTCCTGTGCTTCTCGTCGTCCCGGATGACGCGTGCCGTCTGATCCAAGCCGTGGAAGTAGACGACCAACCCCTTCACTGGTTGGCCGGACATCGAAAGCCCAACGGTCCCGGGGCCGTTCACAGGCACGTCTTCGACGGAGAAGCCGTAGTCCACGTTGCCTGCGTCGATGCGGTCGTCGGAGCACGACACCAGCGCACAGAGCGCGACCAGTGCGAGCGCGATCCGCGCCACGAATTGCATTGGCGTGTGCACTATCCGTCGCCCTTCGCCACGACGGCACTGGCTGAACTGACGGGTTGTGGGCGACCGCACAGGTTGGCGAGGACGGCTGCGTTGCGCTCTGCTTGGGTCTCGATGCAGTGCTGGGTCAACACGTGAGCCCGTGCCGCCTCCCCGAACGCGGCTCTCAGCGCCGCACTGTCTGCCAGCCGCCGCAAGGAATCCCGAAGCCCGGCCACGTCACAGGGTGGCACCAGGAGGCCCGTGGTGCCGTGCACCACGGCTTCCGCGACGCCCGCGACGTCGTAGGCGACGACGGGCGTTCCGCACGCTTGCGCCTCGATCAGGGTCAACGGCATGCCCTCCACGATGCCAGCGTGAACCACTACGTCGCTGGCCCCGAACAGCGCCGCCATGTCGTCACGATTGCCGCAGAACCGGACTGCCTCCCCCAGTGCCGCGCCCTGCTCGCGCACCCGCCTCTCGTAGTCCGGGTACCCACTGGTCGAACCGGCGATGACGAGCCGGATCCGGCGGTCTTTCAGGCCCGCTACACAAGAGACGAGGTCTTCGATCCGCTTACTCGGATCCAGCCTGGTGGCGGCCAGCACCAACAGTTCGTCTGCGGCAACCCCGAGGTCATCGCGGATCCGGCGTGCGTACGCCTCCGATGTCGGTGACATCGCTTGGGTGTCAATGCCGTTCGGGATGACGTCCACGCGATGGGCAGCGAACGAGGGCAGCCCTACCGCCACCGCCCTACTCACCGCGACCGTCCTGCTCGCGGCCAGCACCGCCGCGGATCGCAGTCCTCGCCCGAGGCCGGGCATCGCCTCCTCGTGCAGGTGCAGGACGACGGGCGTGCGACTCAATCTGCCTGCGACGGCGGTGTCCAGATGCGTCCAATGGCCATTGGCCCACAGCACGTCGTAACCGCCGTCTTGAGCGAGTCGTGCGATGCGGCGTGCCGCCTGCAGTCCGTTTCGGGCCTCGCGGGCGATGCCGGCAACACCGGGTCTGCCGGAGTCGCGGATGCTGCGCTCGATCGGCGCGTCGAGGTGCACCGCGTCGAAGCCGGCGTCCAACCACGCCTGATGCAGTTCGAGCGACCGTGGACCGGCCAGCGTCAGTTCGATGCCGCGCTCGCGAAGGAGCGGAGCAAGGCGGAGCAGATACCGTTGCGCCCCCCACACTCCGCGGGCCTGATCCAGCACCAGGACCTGCACCGGGCGCGTCGTCACGGAGCTACACTCCACTGCGATTGACGCATGGGCAGAGGGTATCCGACCGTCGCGGCCGCGGCCGGGCAAGCGACTACCCGGTCCCGTATAGTTCGGGGTTCGAGAGTTCCCCCGCCAGTGATGGAAATCACTGTGCAATAGCCACTTTGGAGAAGACGATTCGGATCGCCGCCACTATCGGCGCCGTGCTGGCGCTCGTCGTGGCCGTCGTCGGGCTGGCGATCCGTTACGCGCCGATCACCAGTCATGCTGCGCTGATCATCGCCGTCGCTTCGCCATATCTGATGCTGGGTGCTCCCATCGGCGTGCTGGTGTCCCTGCTCGCCAGGCGATGGGTGCTCGCCGGTTTGGCGGTGGTGCTGACGACGGCACTCGTGGCGGTGCAAGGCCCGCTGTTCGTCGGCGAAGGCACCGGCGATGACGGGGTCGCGCTTCGTGTCATGTCCGCCAATCTCTTCTACGGCCAGGCCGACGCCGCGGCGCTGGTGCGGGCCGCAAGTGCAGGAGCGGACGTGCTGGCGGTGCAGGAGCTCACGCACGAAGAGGTCGCGCGACTCAGTGCCGCTGGGCTTGACGAGGTGTTCCCCCATCGCGCTTTGGATGCACGCGATGTGGCCTCGGGCGTCGGACTGTGGAGCCGCTACCCCATCACCAGCTCGACCCGGATCGCTGACTTCGAGCTGCCGATGCTGAGTGCCCGCATCCGCGTCGAGGGAGTGGCGACCGACCCGACGATCGTGGTGGTGCACATGTCCGGGCCGTGGCCGCAACCCATCGATGATTGGGTGCGCGACATGGACGCGATGCCCGAGACCATGCGGCAGATGTCGAATTCGGCGGGCGCCGGTTGCGTGCTGATCGCGGGAGACTTCAACAGCACGTTCGACATGCGCCCGTTCCGCCGGTTGCTGAGCGACGGGTATCGCGACGCGACCGAGCAATCGGGCGCGGGGCTGCAACTGACGTATCAGGCCAATACCAAGGTGCCGCCGTACATGGGAATCGATCACGTGCTGACGAATCGCTGCACGGCGACGTCGGCCGAGACCGTCGCACTGCCCGCATCCGATCACAAGGGTTTCGTTGCGGCAGTGGTTGTTCCGCGATCGACGGGATAGGGGGCCCGAACGTCGCACTGCCCAGCCCGCTGCCGGGAACATCTGGCGTCCCAGGCCGGGACGATGATGTAAGTGCCCACCTCCGAGCGACTTTGGCATTGCACGCATCCTCGGGCCGACCGCACATCCGACGAAGTCGCTCGGAGGCGGGCAGAAGGTAGTGCCTTGCCGTCCGGGGACTCTCGTGGCTGGGGTGATCAAGCGCGCCCGACCCGCCGGAAGCCGTGCCGGGCGACGTCGACCGCTGCCGTGACCGGGCTGGCGAACGCTCGGGTCATGGCGTATCCCTGCCTACGCGACTGCCCACCGAGGAAACACGCGAAGTAGTTGGAAATCGCGTAGGACACCACCGTCGCGAGCGCGGCGCCGTAGAGGCCCAAGTGCGGGATCAGCGTGAAGTTGAGCGTGATGTTGGCGACGGCGCCGACGCCGTGCCGGAGCAGCGATGACCACAGGTATCCCTCCGCGATGATCCACTTCGAGTACACGGCACCCATGAAGACGAACGGTGACGCCCAGATGTGGATCGCGAGGATGCCGAACACCGGCTGCAGCTCCGCACTGACGAAGTGCTTGGCGGGGCTGAGGCAGACCGCGGTGACGACGATCGCGACGCCGAGGCCGAACTGAAATGTCCTGTCGTAGGCCACCTGCAGCATACGGCGGTAGCGCAGATCCGAACCCGTCTGCCGCGAGTCCTCGAGGGCGCGGAGCAGCACCGGCAAGGTGGCGTTCATGACCACGATGGGCAGGAAGTACGCCAGCTCGCTGACGCGCGCGGCCAACGAGTAGACACCGACGGCAACCGAACCCAGCAGCGGCTGGATGATGACGATGGCGGCCCGCTGGTTGATCTGGTCGGCGATCGCCGACAACGCGAGCGGGCTGGAATCGTTCAGCATCGACCGGATTTCAGTGCGGGCCGGGCGGGCCATCGCGGGCGCGTCGGTCTCGAAGCAGAATCGCCACAGGATCCAGAGACTGGCCAGCGCGGTTTCGGCCACGAAGATGCCGATGAACAGCCAGACGTTGGGCAGCACCAGGATGGCAACGATGCGCACCACCACCATGACGCTGACGGTGATGACCCGGATCATGGCGGTGCGCCGGCTGCGCATGTGCGCCATGTACCAGAGCTCCGGCGCGTCGAGCGCGCGGACGAACAGGGAACTGAGCGCCACCAGCGTGGCAATCGTCGTCAGCCGGTCGTGGCTGGTGAAGCTGATGGCGCCGAGTACGAGATAGGTCGCCATGCAGAACAATTCGCGGATGAGCAGTATCGCGGCCACCGACCGGGTGCCGCGCATGCCTTCGGCCACGATGTACTTGATCCCCAGCCCGTTCAACCCCGCAGTGGTGACCGCGAACCCGACGGTGCACAGCGCGAGCGCGTACGAGTAGACGCCGTAGTCACGAAGGGGCAACACCCAGGCCAGCACGATCGCGAATACCGACCCACTCGCCAGGTTCGAGACCTGCTGCAGGGCATTCCAAATGGAATTCTGCCGGATGCTGCGACTGTCGTCCGGGTCGAGCCGGTCCGCTCCGGCCGCAGCGGCGATGGTGGTGTCGGGCGTCATCAGCCGTTCAGCGTGTCAATCGTGCGTTCCCACATCAGGTCGACTTTGTCGACGAGCTCCTGCAGGCGTTCCTTCTGTCGGGTGCCGCCCGCGCTGTCGGACAGGAGGGCGGCGACGGCCGCGTGTGGATCGGTGCTCGGCGTGACCACCCGATCGGCGACGCCGAAGTCGTCGAGCAGTTCGCGGTACTTGTGCGACCATCCGAACGCCAGGGTGGGCACCGATTGCGACAGGCATCCGACCACTGCATGGAAGCGGCTCGCCACCGCCGCCGATGCCTGTCCGAGAGCCGCTTTGAGCACCAGCGGGTCGGCATCGCTGAACAACGGCGCACCGATCCGGTCGGCGAGTTCCCGTGCGACGTCGTAGTCGTTCTCCTCGTGCACGACGACGACCGACGTCAGCCCGTTGGCCTTGGCAGCGGCACTGAAGCCGGCGAGCAGCTCGAGATACCCGACACGGTCCAGGTCCCCGTGCGTGAAGAGCTTGGTGTTCGGGACGAGGGCGATGAACGGCCGCTCCGAGATGGGGTCGATGGACCGCGGCTTGAGGCCGATGGTGAAGTCCGGGCTGAGCACCGTCGGAGTGCCGATGTGCAGTTGCCGCACGTAGCCCTCGCTCACGCGGTCACGAACGAACACCAGACTGGCCTGCTCCAGCGCCTCGCGCGACCAGCGTCGTGTCTCGGCGTTGTCGAAGGGACCGAACGCCTGCGGCAGAAGGACCTTCGGAATGCCTCGGCGGGCCCACGCCCGCCCGACGAGCGCTTCCCGACGCGGCAGCGCGGCGTCGAACTGGTCGGTGTAATGGAACCCGGCGGCGTCGAGCACACCGCCGATCTCCCGGTCGGAGGTAAGACCGTACTCCTTCTTGATCCTCGCGGGCACGGCGTTGCCGAGAAACGAGCTCAGCCGCGGCACGCCCCCCTCGTAAAGCGTCTGCCGCAGACCGAGTTTGGCCCGAACCGAGTAGTCGGTGAACCCGGGCGGCAGCGACAGCTCGAACTGATCCCCTAGCCGCGAACAGATCGCCTGCAGCATCAACTGCGCGCCCTTGTTGCGGGTATTCGTCCCACGAATGTCCACGATCACAGCGTTCTGAACCTCCGAATGTCGTCGACCACCCGCTTGGCCGAGAAGGGCACCAGCGCGTCGGGATCGGCGTAGCCGTAGGCGATCAGCATGACCACGCGTTCGTGGCGTGCGAGGCCGAGCAGTTTGCGCATCTCGGCTTCGCGGTCCGGCAGATCGGGCCAGTTGATGCAACAGCTGTTCACGCCTTGCGCCTCCAGTCCGTAGACCAGGCCCATGGCTGCCAGGCAGCCGTCGATGTAGATGAGGTGCCGGTCGCGCTGGTCGAAGAAGGCCGCCAGGTTGCCGACGATGACGATGAGCCCCGGGATCTGATGCTCGTAGCCGTCGGTGCCCATCGGAATCGCGGCGACCCGTGCGGTGCTGACGGGGTCGTCGAAGATCTCGAACCGATACGGCTGCCGATTGCACGCCGTCGGGGACTCCGCCGCGATCGCCACGGCACGGTCCACCAGGTCGCGTGACACCGACTCCGTGGTGAACCAGCGCACCGAACGGCGCCCTGCCGCTAACGCCTCGAAGTCGTCGATCTTCACGGTGGGCACCAACGGGATCGCATGGTGCGGTCCACTGTCCGCAGATCCGGTGTCGAGATCGGCGATGGCGTCGCGGAAGCCGTTGCGGGAGCGGATGATCGACGGATGAGTCGACGTAGCCGTCACGTCGAAGTAGCGGGCCAGCACCGAGTACATCCAGTTGAACTCGGGTTGTGCGGGTTCAAGCGTGCCCGCGCTCACGCCGCCGTGAAACGCGTCGACCGTCGCGCCGATGTAGTCGGTCGCGAACTGGTTGCGCACCGGACGCATCGTGAGCCCCTTCTCGAGGCGGTGCACGTTGCGCCTCAGCAGGTAGACGTCCGTGCCGGAACCCACCGAGCGCTCGTACGCGTGAATTCCGCGCCGAACGTAGCGGCGTTCACGACCCAGCGCGGTGCCACTCAGCCTGTGTCGCTGACGCCACGCGTAGCGTCGGGCCCTGCCGAGGAAGTCGACGAGCTCGGCGGTCCGGCTAGGCTTCGAAATGGGCATTGAACTAGGGATTGCACTAGGCATTGAAGCCGCCCCTGCCCAGCGCGCACACCCGCCATCCCGCCTCCGCCCAATATTCGTGCTCCAGGGCATTTCTGGTGTCCAGCACCATCGGTTGGCGGACGAGCTTCTTGAAACTGACCGGGTCGATGCTCCGGTATTCGGACCACTCCGTGGCCAGCACGACGAGATCCGCGCGATCACAAGCGTCTGTCAGCGCCTCACAGTAGGTGAGGGTCGGAAAGCGCGCCTTCGCATTGGCGATCGCCTTCGGATCGTGAACGCGGACCGAGGCACCCTTGAGGTGCATCGCCGCTGCCACGTTCAACGCGGGCGAATCTCGGACGTCATCGCTTTCCGGCTTGAAGGCCGCACCGAGGACCGCGACGTTCTTACCGAGGAAGCTGCCACCCAACAGACTGGAGGCCACCGAAACCGCCTTGTCGCGGCGGCGCATGTTGATCTTGTCGATCTCCCGGAGAAACGAAAGGGCGTCGGATGCACCGAGTTCCCCGGCCCTGGCTCCGAAGGCGCGGATGTCCTTGGGCAGGCAGCCACCGCCGAAGCCCAGGCCGGCGTTGAGGAACTTGCGGCCAATCCGGTCGTCGTACCCCAGCGCCTTGCTCAGGGTGACGACGTCCGCGCCCGACACTTCGCATATCTCGGCCATCGCGTTGATGAAGGAGATCTTGGTGGCGAGGAAGGAGTTTGCGGCGACCTTGACCATCTCCGCGGTTGGGAGGTCGGTCACCACGTAGGGTGTGCCGTCCGCGATCACCTTGGAATAGACCTCCAGGAGCGACTTCTCGGCGTATTCCGACGTGATGCCGAAGACGAGCCGGTCGGGATGCAGCGTGTCCTCGATGGCGCGGCCTTCGCGCAGGAACTCTGGGTTCCACGCGATCTCGGTCTTGCTGGCCGAGCCCTGGAGGAGTTCGCGGGACAGCCTGCTCGCGGTGCCCACCGGCACCGTCGACTTTCCGACGATCACACCGTCGCACGTGGCCGACTCGACGATCATGCGGACGGCCGAATCGACGTAGGACATGTCGGCCGCCTCCGACCCCGACGATTGTGGGGTTCCGACGCACACGAAGTGCAGTGTGGCGCCGCTGATTGCCGCTTCCGGCGTCGTCGAGAAGCGCAAGCGACCGGTCTCCAGAGTGTCTCTGAGCAACTCCTCGAATCCGGGTTCGTAGAAGGGCGGCGCTCCGGATGCCAGTGCTTCGACTGTCGACGCCTTGGTGTCGAATCCCACGACCTCGTGTCCGAGATGTGCCATGCACACCGCGTGGACGGCGCCCAGATACCCGGTGCCCATCACACTGATCTTCATCGTCTTCCCTCTCGCGTCGTCGAAGTCGTCGAAGTCGTCACGGTTCCACCCGCCGCTCCAATGAGGAGAACCACTTGAGTACGTCGTCGCCCTGGACGCAGGACGGGTCTCCGTGGCGCCCAGCGCAACCCACCACCGAGACGTCGGCCTCACGGCCAAACCGGCGCTGAAAAGCCCGTGCATTCGCATCCGCGGGCACCACTTCGTCGTCGTCGCTGACGTAGAGCCGGATCCTCATGCCGGCGAGGGCATCCGGTGGCAAGTTCATCGGGTTCGTCGAGTCGAGCGTGGGACGGTCGGCGTAGCTCTTGGCGACCAGTGGTGCGTACGGCGGGCTCGACGTCGCCAGGTCCATCGCGGGATTGATGGCTGCGAGGCCGCGGATGCGTCGCTTGCCGTCCAGCACCATCAAGTTGATGGCGGCTACGGCACCCATGGATTCGGCGAGGAAGAAGACGTTCTCCACTCGATAGCGCAGGATGGCCATGTTCGCCAACTCGCGATAGTTCTGTTGGGACTCCGGGTTTCCGAACGCGTTTCCGCTCGCCTGGCTTGCCACCACGGCGAAGCCCGCGTTGACGAGCTTCTCGGTCATGATGCGGTGCGGCTCGTCGGAGGTGATCGAGAACTCGTCGCCGTCAGCCCCGTGGAAGTAGATGACCACTCCCCTGACCGGCTGATCCTTCGAGCTGATCCCCAGCGTCTGCTGTCCGTCGACGGTCACGCGCAGGTACTCGAGGCCTTCTGGTTTGGCTGTCGCGCAACCGTTTACGCCCATGAGGAGGGCGATCGCGACCACGACGAGGCGGATCCACCCACCGCGGATGGGCGACGGCGCGGTCATCGGACTCGCCCTTGTTCGGATAGCAGGCCGATCGGGTCGGAGCCGACCAGCTTCATCGCCGCGGTGACGAGTTCGGCGTCGATCACGTTGTCGTGAAAGCAAGCGGTGAGCAGCATCCCGCCGCGGCAGTGGCCCTGCAGGAACGTGAGACCGTTGGGCCCACCGGGTTCGACACGGGAAGCGTAAACGGGTTCGTGGCCGGGTAGGTACGGCAGCATGTCGATCTGTGGCGGTGCGCCGACATAGCTGAACGTCACCTGCGCCAACGCGTCGTCCTCCACTTCCGTTCGCAGAGGTATCGCCGATCCGACGCGCAGCGACGTGACGATCTGGTTGGCCAGCGGGCGTCCCGATGTCTTCGTCGCCTTGACGGTCTCTGCGATCTGTCCGGGTGTCATGTCCCAGCGCAGTTGCATGGGCACGCCTGCGAAGAAGTTGCCGTCGATGAATCCGGATCCCAGGTAGCTTCGGAGGTCGACCATGACGCGAATGTCGTCGGACAGCTTCATGCCGGCGCGCCGAAGCCCCGCCATGAGCAGGGCCGTCTGAACGGCGAACCGGCTGGCACCGGGCGCGTGTTCGGCTGCCCACGAATAGACTTCGCCGGATTGATCGGGCGGCAGGTAGGCGTGCACGCTATGACGCGACGGCGCCCATGGGCGGGTCGGGGCCGCCGTGTCGACGCCGATCGATCGTGGCCGGTCACGCAGCGCCGAGCGCACCAGCGCTGGATCGCGGCCGAACGTCCGCAATCCCGCTCGCAGGAGGGGTAATCGGCCCGCGGGCTTGGTGGGCCATGGCAGCACTTCCCCGGTCACCGCGGCCAGCATCACCGCGGCGACCACCGTGACGAACATCAGGCCGTCGCCCAGGCTGTGCGACATCTTCATCGCGAAGTGGTCGGGAAACCGGACGAACGTCAGTGGCGGCTCGAGGGACTCGTCACCTGCGACGCCATCGACGATGCGGCCGTAGTCGAGTCGTTCGTCCCAGTCGCGCTCGACGACGACCGACTCCAAGGATCGCGGGGTGAGCCATCGTCGCTTCGCGTCGTCGAAGCCCCACGCCAGTCGGCTGTGTTCATGGCGGTCGCCCACGGCGGCAACGGCGGCACGGATCGCGTCGACCGACGGCATCGCGAACGGGCCGCAGAGGATCGTCACATAGGTGTCGACCCATGGCCGGTCGCGGCGTTGCATCGCAATCGACTTCGTGGCCGACGCTCCCAGCGCTGCGGGTGAGCTGACCGAACGGCTAGCCGTCATTTGGATGCACCCGGTGCACGAATACGGTGATTCCCTGGCCGTCGAACAGCGGCTCCCAGCGCTCCTTGTCGGCGAAGAGGTGTGCCTTCAGATTGGGAAACGCATCCCACGGCAGGACCCCGAAGTACCAGGAGTACACCCGCATCTGCTCGGTGAATATCAGATACGTGGACGCATCCGACCGCGTCTTGAGCGCGTTCAGGAACGCCTGATAGTCCTCCTCCGTGTCGTAGTGGCGCATCATGAGGTCCTTGGCGTAGGTCATCGGCGAGTCGAAACCGCTCTTGAACCTGGCGAAGTCGACGTACCGCCATGAACTGCGCTCGGGCCACACCGGCGCGACCGACGTGAGGTACGAAGGCAGTTCGGCCTGGGCCAACACGATCCGCGACGTCTCGTATTGTTCCTTCGGCATCACGTTCGCGTACCAGGACCCGGTATATCCCTGCGCCGACAACGCAGTCGCCAGCAATACCCCGATGAATCCCATGGCGTAGGGCGCTCGCCCGGCGCGCAACACTGTCACCACGACGGGCGCCAGCACTATCGAGCAGCCGAGCAGCGAGTACAGGAAGACACGGAAAATGGCTTCGCCGCCGTAACTTTGGCCTCCGAGGATCAGCATCGGGCTGAAGGCGAGCACGCTCAGCGCCCAGAACTCCTTCTTCTTGATCCAGCGGTACAGAATGGTGAGTGCTGCCGCCACCCACATCGACGCCGACAGAACGCGCACGCCCATGCTGGTGAGCTGCTGTCCCAGCGAGCCGGGCACCGGAATGTTCGACTCGGCGTTCTTCACCGGATTCGAGGAGAACAACTGGTAACTCGACGCCGAGTCCCAGTTGTAGATCAGGAAGCCGATGAGCATGGCGGTCAGCGGTATGACTATCCACCACGGCTTCATCCGGCGGGTCGTGCACAGGACGCCGATCGCCAACAGGATCCAGTACGGCGTCAGTTGATGGGTGATCGTGGCGGCACCGAAGAGCACCAGGATGAGCAGAGTGCCGAACGGTCGATCGCGGGAGAGGCCCACCAGGGTGAAGATGGCGACGGCAAGCATGATGACCGTCGCCTGCGGCGAATAATAGTCCTGCTCAACCCAGTTGAGCGTGGCGGCAAGGAACGTCGCCGTGATCGCGGTGATGGGCTCCAGCCGCCACGCGCGCGCCGCCGCATACACCAGACCGGCGAACACCACGTGGAAGCACGGCGTGTACCAATGTGCTATCGCGACTTCGGATATGCCGGTGAGATCCGAGAACCATGCGGTCAGGGCGAACAGACTCGGCCAGCCGTTGTAGATGTCCACGTCGCGGGCAAGCGTGTGGGAGTGCTGGATGTAGTCGGCTACGCCGAGGTGCTTGTAGGTCCAGGCGTACATCGGAAGATCCGTTGCGACGGCCCGTGGTAGCCGCTGGGTGACGATCATCATGGCCGTCGCCGCGGCGGCAGCCCGGAAGCTGCCCTGGCGAATCGCGATGGCGAATCCCACGGCCGACAGGAGAATCGACGCACCGTAGGTGGGCGCCGCCACGGCGATCAACCCCCACTGGGACGCGACGGCGTCGGGAATGGTTCTCGCCCCGTGGATGAAGCAGCCAAGGCTCAGCGCCAGAACGACCCACGGCAGGTGACGCCACCGTGCGGCGGGATGCGCGTCGACGGCCGGGACGGCCACGGTCTGCTCGCCGCGAGCCAACGTGGCCGTCATGACGCGGTGACCGTCTGGCGCTGCGCGAGATACCCGCAGTGTGCGAGGCCGCCGACGACGGTGACGGTGGCCAATCCCAGCAGCACGGCCACCGGGTCGTAGAACCCGAGCATGAGCAAGCCCGACACCGTGATCAGGCAGACGGCGATGCTGACTGCTGGGATGAGCAGTAGCAGCACCGATGTCGGCATTCTGGTGTACCACGACAATGCCAAGCTGCCCGGGCCCGCGAGCATGAAGGCAC
The DNA here is from genome assembly GCF_000620625.1 of Mycobacterium sp. URHB0044. GTDB lineage: Bacteria > Actinomycetota > Actinomycetes > Mycobacteriales > Mycobacteriaceae > Mycobacterium. Next base: position 131,029 of record NZ_JIAW01000018.1, read on the forward strand.
CCACGGCGACCGCGAGTACGACCGTCGGCAACGCCGAGATGGCGCCAAGGGCACCGATCAATCCGACGGCCACCGCCGCGAGCGAAAGGCGACCCGCCAGCATCGCATTCTCTGGGTCGCCCCAATGGCGGTCGCCGCGAACGTCGAATGCGCGCAGCAGTTTCGACGACCGAACACTCAGCGGCATCGCCTTCCGGCCGGCGACTCGGGCGCTCAGCAAGGCGAAGGGGCCGTGCAGCACACCCTTCAGCTCATGGCCGTACAACGCTTCCAGCTCGGGATCGGCGGGGCCATTGGCTTCCTGCTCGACGACCGTCACGTGGCGCATGTGCTTGACCGCCGGCCGGACCCGCCTCAGCGCCATGCCGAACGTCCGCGGCCGGCTGCCCAGCTTCGCGATCCAGGCACCCAGGCCGAGGCCGTAGTTGTGGACCTGGACTTCGAGGTCGGCGGCGGTCCGTCGGTGCCGGTGCCACACCACGGCGGCCGGTTCCCGGACGAGCAGGTGACCTGCCACCAGGATCCGGACGAAGATGTCGATGTCCTCGCCCCCTCCCGCAGGCGATCCGATACCCAAGCCTTCGTCGAACCCGCCCAGCTCGATCAGGACGTCGCGGCGGACGGCGAAGTTGGCTCCCGTGCCGAACTGCGCTACCCGCATGGGGAAGAGCGGGTCGTCGGGCGGTGGCGCGGCAAGATCGAAGACCGCCGGCTCGCATCCGGAGGCCCATCCGACGCGACGGTCGAAGTAGGACTGGGCCGGGGTGACCAGTTCGGCGCTGGGCACCATGCCACACACGCACGCCACCCGCGGGTCGCGGCTGAATCCGTGTGCGAGGTTCGCCAACCAGGAATCGTCTACGAGGACGTCGTCGTCGGTGAAGGCGACGATGTCGTGCTCGGCGCTCCTGATCGCGACATTGCGTGCGATCGAGAGACCCTGACCCTGCGCTTCGACGATGTGGACCCGAATGTCCGTCGACGCCTTGAAGTCTTCGACGACTGGCGGCGTGAGTCCACTGGTCGGGTTGTTGTCCACGACGAGCAGTTCGAAGTGCGGGTAGTCGAGCTCGGCGAGGCCCTGCAACACGTCCCGCAGTTGATCGGGGCGGTCCCTCGTGCACACTGCCACGGTGACCGGCGGCTTGTTCCAGACCGCCTCGCGCGTGGGCACGGAGGGCAGCTCGGTGATCTGGGCGGTGGCGGACGCGACGTCGACGACGCCGGCGGACACGTCCAAGTCGATGAAACCCCGTGGCTGGCCGCCGCTCCACACCAACAGCCGCGCGCGACTGAAACTTTCGCCACCGGACAGGGTCAATCGACTGACACCGGTGAGGTCGGCTTCGTCGATCTCACCGATCCAGACAGCATTTGGCCAGTGGTCGTCCTCGGCTCCCGCATTCGTGATCGGCCTGATGACGTCGACTCCGTCGGATCCACGGTGACGCGGCATGTCTCAGCCCTCCGCTCGGCGATGGTTGACGAATAGGTGGATGGCGGCAGCAGTGCTGAGCGCGGACTGCGCCAATAGGACGGCGAATGCGCCGCCCAGAGCCCCGTAGGTGGGGCACAACGCGAACAGCAAGGCCGGCACGGCGATCGCGAACACCAGGTTGAACTGCAACGGCACCTTGATGTTTCGCCGCGCCCTCTGCAACCCCGACCACACGGTGTACACGGTGCGGACCACGCAGACCGCACACATGGTCGCGATCACGCCGGTGGCGCCTAGTGCGCCGTAGGCGGGATCGAGGATTCGCAATGCGGTCGGCGCCATGGCAATCAGCAGGGTGGCACCCGTCGCGCTGAGCGCAATCGTCCTCAGCAACACCGAGCGCGCCATGCTCCAGGCTTCGTCGGGCGTACTCGAGGCGTGCACGACCAGCGACACCGCCATCGCAATGGCGATCAGGTCCAAAACCTGCACGAGCGACAACGCCAGGGCGAAGAGCGCACCCTGCTCCGGTCCGGATATGGCGGTGACGAGGAACGGTGACAACATGAGCACGCCGAAGTTCAGGCCCGACGACGCGATCGATTGCGCGAGGAACCCGTTGAACATCCGCATCGCGGCGTCCTCGGACAGCGTTGCGACGGGCAGCTCCGTTCCGGTGTTGATCACACGAACGATCGCGGGCCGCAACACGATGGCCAGCGCGGTGCTCGCAATGACGACCGAGAGTTCCACTGCGTGCCAGTGCAGCGTCGCGGCCAAAAGTGGCAACAAGACGATCTTGCAGACTCCGGTAGCCGTGTTCGCGACCGGCAGCCACCGGGCCCTGGCGAGCGCGACCACCGCGGAACTCTGCACGTTCACCGACGACCACACCACGACGCCGACGGCCACCAACGCGGCTACGCCGAACGATCCACGGACCTCGGCGAGCAGCAGAACGGTACCGACCGCAGCGCCCAACCCACTGACGATGGCGATCAGCCAGAACGTCCGCTGGCCACGTCGATACAACCGGGGGCGGGCCTCCCCCACCGCGGGGAGCAACGCGGTGTACGCGTCACCGATGCCGGACGCCACGATGACACCGGCAGAGCCGATGACCGCCATCACCGCGGTCATCACTCCAAGTTCGTGTGGTGGGAAACGCTTGGCGGCCAACGCCCAGAATGCCACTCCCAGAGCCGCACTCAAGACCGACGACGACGCCATCGATCCGGCGTCCCGATACAGACGCGTGACGCCGAACTCGCGCTTGGGGGTGACGCCTCGCAGAACGGCGCGGTCTTCCGTGGTCACCCGACGGCGCCTTCGCTTCGCGCACGACGCCGGGCACGCACATAGCTGACCGGTCCGAGGAACAGTCCGCGTCGCTTCAACCGGAGCAATCCCGGCGGAAACTCCTTCGGAAGCCCCGTTGTCGCCGCCGAGCCGCGAGCACCGGACATGTCCAGCACGGCCCGAGGCGTCAACCGAATGAGCGGAAGCGCCAAACGCCAATTCCAGCGCAGCAGTGCGGTATAGAACGCAGTAAGACCGACGCCATAGCCGAACATCTGCTTCTCGAGGTCGCCGACGTCACGCCGGTGGAAGTGGCGGGTCAGCGCGGCGGGGTGATACACGACGGTGTGGCCCGCGAGAAGCAGCTGAGAGAACATCAGTGTGTCCTCGCCTCCACGCGTCTCGGTGCCGGCGCCGAGCCCCACGTCGAAGCCACCCATCGCCGATAGCGCGGAGGTGCGGAACGTCATGTTCGCGCCGGCGCCGAATGCGGGCAGTGGGTACAGCGGGTTCTGGACCTCCGGGTCGGTGCCCACGAATACCGCGCCTGTGAAACCCCGGCCCTTGGTGTGACCTCCGTACTGCTCGAACCACCATTGGGCCCACGTCTCCAACTCGGCGGGAACGACCGAACCCGAGACGGCAGCGGCATCGGGAACGGAGCCGAGCGCACGGGTGACCTCGCCGACCCAGTTCTCGTCGGCGACCTCGTCGTCGTCGATCCACGCCACGAACTCCGTGGCGACATGCCGCAGTGCACAGTTGCGTGCCCAGGACAACCCGGGCGTCGGCTCGACGACGTAGTCGAGCAGAAGATCGCCGTCGCGCTTCTCGGCCACGACCGTCGCCGTCACATCACTGGTCGGCGCGTTGTCGACGACAAGGACACGAAAGCCGCTTTGGGACTGCGCCTTCAGGGACTCGATCGCGCGGGCCAGGTCGTCGGGTCGCTCGCGGGTGCAGATCACGACCGTGACGTTTCCCGGGTCGACCACACCGTCCGCCCGCGTGCCGGTGCGATGCACTGCACCGTCCGGCGACGTCTCACTCAAGCCCAACACGAACCGGTTCAGCTGGTCACGGACCTCGCGCTCGTCGGCGCAGGCCTCGACTATCCCGATGGGGCGACCGCCGCGCCGCGCCAGTATCCAGACGTACGTGTACTGGTCCAGACCGTCGAGTCGTCCGACGAAGTGGTCGACCGACTGCGACGTGTCGAAATCGGTGACCAGGGCAGGCTTTCGATCGCCGACGAATGACGCGCCAGTGGAGCCTGCATCGGTGGACGTGACCGTTGCCCGCCCCCGTAGATAGCCTGCTCCAGCGCTGGCCAGGCCCAGCATCATCGTCAGGCCCTGCAACACGGCTACCCAGCGCAGCTGCGTCAGCCTGCGCAACGCCGTCACTGCCGCCGTCTGCACGTAGCCGAACTCCGTGCTCACAGCCGAACTCGAGCCCAGATTCGCTCGCATCGCCGACTTGCCCGCGCCCTCGGAGAAGCAGCGTGTGACGAAGAATCTGAATGATCCACGGCCAGCGGGAACTTCGTGCAGGATGACCGCCGATGGCACGTACATCCAGCGTTTGGCCGTCGCTTCCGACATTCGGATGCAGAGGTCGGTGTCCTCGGGCTGCGAGACGGACCCTTGTTTGCCGAAGTCGGTGCGAAAGCCGCTGACGGCGCGGAACTCGGCCGTTCGCACCGCCATGTTCCCCGACCAGACGTTTCGAATCGGCGCGGTCTCGGTGGGCAACCCAAGATAGGAACCGCCGACGACCCAGGCGAACTCGTCGGGGAACCACCGTGGCTTCGTGGTCTCCCATGCCGGCTCGTACGTTCCTCCCGTTCCCACGACTTGCTCATCGGCAAACGGTCGGGTCAATTCGAGAAGCCAGTCAGGGTCGGCGATCTCGTCGTCGTCGAGGAAGGCGGTCAACGGGGTGTCGACTGCCTCGACGCCGCGGTTGCGGGTCGCCGAAGCGCCACGGCCTCCGTCGTTCTGGACCACCGTGACCCAGTCGAATTCCTCGTCGAGCAGTTCGGCCAACGCCGGATTGTTGTCCACCGCGACCACCACCCGTCGCGGTTCGAGCGTCTGCTTGCGCAGGGACGTCAGTGCCGACCGGATGTTGTCCAGTCGCCGCTCCGTGTAACACGGCAGGACGACCGAGACGTCGAGATCCACCTGTTCGCACCTGATCTCAGGACACCTTCGCCGAAGGTTCGCCGTCGACGGGGTGGCGGCGGTTGGACATCTGCCGCGCCACCGCGTCGCGACGATCGAGGCGTCTGGTGGCGCGTGCCTGGAAGTACTCTCGACGGATGGTTCGCAGCACCCGGGTGCCGTCCCGAACCGCATTGAGATTGCTCACCCCGTGTATCCGGTTCGCCTCGTAGCTACAGACTTCAGCGATCTTCAGCCGGTTCGCGGCGACCCGAACGTTGATGAGTGTCTCGATCTCGAATCCGTCGCCCCACTGCGGCAGTGGATCGCTGGTATCGGGCAATCTCATCACGTCGAGGCAGTGCCGCCAGAAGGCGTTGTATCCGTAGCAGAGGTCGGTGTATCTGGTCGCGAACAACGCATTGACCGTCGCGTTGAGCCCCCAGTTTCCGAGCCGACGGAAGTGCGTGATGTCGGCACTTCCCCCACCCTGGATGAAGCGGGATCCCTTCGCGAAATCAGCGCCCGCCACAAGGGCGCCAACGTAACTCGGAATCTCTTGTGGATCAGTGCTGCCGTCGGCGTCGATCATCACGATGATGTCGCCGGACGCCGCCTCGAACCCGCAGGCGAGCGCATTGCCCTTGCCCTTCCGGGTTTGTGCGACGTGTATCCCGTCGGGCCACAGTTCCCGGGCCACTACGGCAGTGTTGTCCACCGAATTACCGTTGACGAAGACGATCTCGTCAACGTCTTCGGGCATCTTCGCGGCGACGAAGGGTAGGTTCCTCTCCTCGTTCAGTGCGGGAATGATCACCGATACTCGGGGACGTTCCGCCCCATGGGAATTCCCGTCCCAAATGGTCGCTAGTTTGGCCATCTTTCTGGCCCTTCCTTGGCTGCAGGTGCATACGACGAAGCCGACACGTGTCCGGCAAAAGCTGCGCGGCGATACCGCTAGTAATGGACGACAATTCTGCGAATGGCGTTGCGTGCCACCCGTTTTAAACTCAATCGGTCGACGCTACGGCGCGCCAAACCCATGCTTTCCGCGATGACCCCGACTTCACCGCACCGGACCCAACTCCCCGTTGGTGGGTCCATCAGCAGTGCTTACGCTGGCACACGGCCCTGGCCCCTGCAACCTGGGCAAATGGAAACATCAGGTTAAGCAACGTGACATCTAATCGCGTGTTCGGCACCACGCTTTTGCCATCACCACGGCCTCGGTCGAGGATTCCGCAAGCATGTCGCGACCGGCAATCACCGGTCGGATGGCCAGCGATTCGGCGAACGTTCTCTCCGCTTCGTGGTACGCCGTAAAGCACCGTGGGCCAACAGGTCCGACTTCGACTCACGGCGATCACTGCGTGTAGCCACACCATGATCGGGCGACCCCACGCCACGCGACGGGCAGCGTCCCGCCCGGGCGGCCGCTAACCTGCGGGACCATTGCTGCCGACGCCGATTGAGGTCACGGGGCGAGGGGCGAGCGGTCGACAATTCCCAGAATGTGTGGTGGACGCCACAGCATCCTGCCAGCCGGCACGGCTATGCCAGGGGTCACCGACGGCACGAGTCGGGCGGACTGGCGCACCAGCCGCCTATTGTGAGCCCCAACTCGCCATTCGCGTTGGGTACCTGGAAAGGACGCCCCGATGGAATCATCCGCACGCTCGTTCTCCCCGTCGTTGCGTCGCCGTGCCTGGGCCGTGACGATCGTGGTGCTGGCCGCAGCGGCGTCGGGATGTGGCGTGTCGGGGATCGTGAGCGCGACGCCGATCGGCGGCTGCGAGCGGACCGCCGGGCTGGAGAACCACTGGGGAACGCCGAACCGTGAAGACCGATTCGATTCGGCGGCGTCGCTTTCCAACTGGCATCTGTACGACGGGGTTGGGCACGCGGGCAACGGGATACGAACGCCTGCAGCGATCTCGCTGTCCGACGGCATTCTCACCATCACGGGGGACGCCTCGGGCGCCTCGGGCGGCATGGGATGGAACGCGGGTCAACTCCATGGACGCTGGGAGGTGTGCGCGCAATCCCCGCCGTCGGCGCCCGGCTATCACTCAGTGCTTCTGCTGTGGCCTGACGCCGAGGACTGGCCGGTCGGTGGAGAGCTCGACTTCATGGAGGCCGTCGATCCGACTCGCCAGACGGTGGAGGGCTGGCTGCACTACGGTGCCGACGACCGCCGGGTGGGCGACCAGGTGAAGGTCGACGCGGGAGGTTGGCATGCCTGGGCGGTCGAGTGGACGCCGGAGAAGATCACCTACTTCGTCGACGGCAAGCCGTGGTGGTCCACCACGGACACCTCGACCTTCCCGGCGCGACCGCTGCACCTCTGCCTGCAGGTCGACAACTTCGGCGGTGACATCGCCACCGGTGGGCGGCAACTCGTCGACTGGGTGCGCCAGTACTCGTTACCGTGAGTCAGAGAAAACCGATGTCGCTTCGACCGGCGCCGACCGCGGGCTCCGGGTCGGTGCCCACGGTCTTCGTCAACAGTTCGTGGTAGACGTCGCGAAAGTCGACGCTGCCCTTGAGGTCACCGTCGTCGAGGTCGGTGAGGCTGGGTTCCTCGCCGTAGAAGCCACCCTTCACCGGTGCACCCGCAATGAACACCGGGCCTGCGGTGCCGTGATCGGTGCCGTGCGAGGCGTTGGCGGCCACGCGTCGGCCGAACTCCGAATACACCATGACGACGACGTTCTTGCCGTAGCGGTCGGTGCTCATGTCCCGAAGGAACGGCGTCAGGCCGCGATCGAGCACCTGCAGCAGGCTCTCCTGGGTGGGACGTTCGTCGGCGTGGGTGTCGAAACCGCCAAGCGCCACCATGTACACCCTGGTCGGAAGGCCCGCCTTGACGCACTTGCTGACGACGTCGAGCTTGTCGTTCAACGGGTTCGGCCCCGTGGTCGAGGCACCGGAAAAGGTGAGGCCGCCGGCCAGGGGGTCGATCGCCACGGTCGGGCTGCCCGTGCCCAGCACGGGGCTGATCTTGGCGCCGAAAGCGGTCGTCGACCGGTAGGCCGTGCATACCGCCGACATCGCCGGCGTGTCACCGGCGTCGTCGGCGCCCAGTGCGGTGAGGGCATCGCTCACCTCGTTGGACACCGGGCTCGAGTCGCCGGCGAGGGCGGACGCCGCCTGCTTCTCGCCGACGGCCATGAGGGGTAGCACCGCTCCAATGTTGATGGCACGCATCGGATCATCGCCGGTGGCGTCGAGCCACCGACCGATCCAGCCCGAACTCACCGGCTCGGCGGGCGACGCGGTCTGCCAGATGTCCATCGAGCGGAAGTGACTGCGGTCGGGCTTCGGATAGCTCACGCCACGGACGATGGCCAGCTTGTGTTCCGACCACAACTGCGACAGTCCCGTCATGCCCCGGTTGAGGCCCAGTTGCCCGTCGAGCGGCAGCACTTCGGACGGCTGGTAGGCCAGGTCTGGCCGAGCATCGTGATACGCGTTGTCCGCGTATGGAATGACGGTACTCAGCCCGTCGTTGCCGCCGTACAGGGTGAGGATCACCAGGATGCCCTCGCCGTCGCTCAAGGTGCGTTCCTCGGACGGGAACGGCAGATCGGACAATCCGCAGCCCGTTACGGCGGTGAGCAATCCCGCGGCACCGACGCCCGCCGTGGTGAACAGAAATCGCCGGCGATTCACTTCGATCATCTTCGAGACCCATTCATGCGGTGAGATATTCGGGCGTATTCACCGCGGCGGTGAACAGTTGCGGTGGGCTCTTCACGAATCGTCCAAGCGCGGTTGCCGATCGGTCCGACCACGCACCGACGCCGATCATGTAGCCGGCGGCGTCGACGCGGTCGCCCTGCGCGGCGTCCTCGATCATCGATATGTTGCCGCGTTTCGCGAGTTCGCTTGCGGCCCAGACCTGTCCCGCGGTACTCGCCGTCGAGAACCAGACCCGACCGTGCGGCCAGCCGGCCACGTCCGGTGGATAGAACGGCTTCTGTCCGAGGCCGGTCAGTGCCCCGTCGATGGCGTAGGCGATCTCGGGCGAGTCGGCAGGCACCGACAGCGTGCGCATGACGCCGACCAGCCACTCGGCGGGCATGGTGATCGAACTGCCCGAGCCGAAGGCCGGGTCGGTCAGGATCGCCTTGGTCAGCGCCTTGAGGTCGCGGCCCGGTCCGTAGGCCGCGACGAGGCGCGCGAGCGTCTCTTCGTCGGGTGATGCGTCGGACGCGAGCTGACGCCACAACCGACTCGCGACGTAGCGGGCCGAGTCGGGCTGCTTGAGCACGGCGTCGCAGAAGCCGGCGGCATCGAGGTTCCCGGTGACGCCGAGGACCGTCTTGACACCGCCGTCGTGCTTCGCGTCCCGCAACCGGGTGGCTCCGCGCAAGTCATTGGTCCAGCCGGTCAAGGCGCGGGCGCCTTCGCGAACGTCGCCTTCCGTGTAGCCGTTGCCATGCCCGAGCGCGAAGAGTTCCATGAACTCGCGCGACAGATTCTCGTTGGGCGACCCGGCGACGTTGTCGCTCCCGTCCAACCAGGACAGCATCGCCGCGTCGGTGAGCATCGCGTAGCCCAAGGTGCGGAAATCGCCCAGCTTCAGGCTGCGCAGTGTCCGATTCTGCGCGCTCATGTAGCACGCGTACCGAGTCTTTAGCGCCGAGGTGGCGAAGTGGTTGTGCCACAACAAAGTCAGCTTCTCGTGAATCGGCTCCTGCACCGCCACCATGCGTCGCAGCCACCACCGGGTCAGCTCGGCCATTTCGCCGTCGATGTGCTGATTCCAGGCGTCCTTGGCGGCGGCGTCCGCCTTCTCGCCCGGGTACCTCGGCACGTCCGGGTAGTTCGGCATCGGCGTTGCCCGTGCGCCCGGATCGCCTTCCGGGTCGGCGTCGAGCACCCGGTCGAGGTACGTGCCCACGTCTTGGCCTACCAGCGCGTCCACCGCGGGGCCCGACGTGCCGAAGCCCGTCCTGCGCAGCAGACGTGCGGTGGCGATCCACCCCGCTGACTGTGTCGACATCCCGCCCCCGACGGCTAAATGTTTGCCATCAGCGCACTACAGCGCGCAATGTGCGGGATAGCCATAATACTTGCAAATGCGCATTACATTGCCAACTTTCACTGCGGATACACGGGCGTCAATAACGCCAAACGTGGCTGGTAGACCGAGGATTCATGGCACGCACCAATGGGTGCTCACACCGATGAACAGTAAGTCATCAACGCTCAGCGCGCCCTTCGAAGAGTGACATTTCCCTTTGCGGAGGCGCGATATCGCGCCCCGTGTCGGTTGCCGGCACGTTTCGGCACCCCGCGCGCAGCAATTACAGTTGGTCAGCGGGGTGACACCCCTGATCAGCGCGTCTGCAGATTGCAGCGGATCCAGCGAAACATACGCGCCACCAAGTGCTTTCGCTGGAATGCCGGGAGGGAGGTCAAGATCGGCTCAAACGGAAGTCCCAATTGGGCGCGGTACGTCGGGCCCTCGACACCGACGTCCAACGGCCCGCCAGAGAGCGGGACGACCGAGGGCGATCGGGGCACCACTGCACGGCAAAGAGGTAGCCCGACGGCCATGCCGAGGCGTCAATGTGGCAATACAACGAGGCAGTTTGGAAGTGCATGTGACGACTTGAATTCAGTCGTTTAAGTACGTTGCGGGGCGTCGTATCTCATATCGCTCGATCGTTGCCGTATTTACGATGTTCGGCGTGATTTACGACGTAGTGCACGTCGGGTAACGTGCGCTAAAGCGTGTTGAACTGCCGCTTTACGACTTGGCGGGATCGGTGATCACTACCATCTAATCTGCTCTTCGGTCGTTTAATGACATTGCTGGTGTACGATATTTTGGCTTGCAAAGATTTGCGATAGTCCCCTGCCGACGGCAAATAATACCATTGATCGAATATTCTCTAGCCTCCCTAAGTAACTGAATGCTGCATTCGCCGCGCGATGCGTTGTAGTTGATGCAATGATCCGCAAGGTGTCTCAAGAGGTGATTTGCCGCACGGGGGAATTGGGCGCGATAGCCGACTTCTTGACTTCAGCCTGCGTTGAACCATCCGGCCTGACCATCAAGGGTGATGCGGGCATCGGCAAGACGACCCTTTGGTCGGCGGCGGTGGAGCAGGCGCGCGAGCGCGGGTTTCGCGTGCTGTCAGCACAAGCGGGACAGGCGGAGTCGGCAATGGGCTACGCGGCGGTAGCCGATCTCTTGAACGACGTCGAGTCATCTCACTTCGTCCAGTTGTCGACCTTGCAGCGGGTCGCCCTCGACAGGGTGCTGTTGCGGGGCAGTGCCGATGGTCCCGAGACCGACCAACGAACGGTGGCCGCCGCCTTCCTGGCCATCATCGAGATTCTCGCGGCGGAAGCACCAGTGCTGTTGGCCATCGACGACGTCCAGTGGCTCGACGCTTCCAGCAGAACCGTCGTTACATTTGCAGCCCGCCGGTTCAAGGGGCGCGTGGGCGTGCTAATCACCGAGCGCCTTGAACCAGGCTGTCCTACTGCAACCACCTGGCTGCGCGTAGGCGTTGAGAATGTCATCGGCCGGATTCGGTTGGGCCCATTGAACTTGCAGGGGCTGCATGCGCTCGTTGCGGGCCGATTGGGTACATCACCTCCGCGGCCGACGATGGAGCGCATCGCCGAACTCTCCGAGGGCAATCCGTTCTATGCGCTGGAGTTGGCGCGCTCGGTAGGCGATAGGTCTTCGACGGCCGACCAGGAGCTGCCCCGCACACTGGCAGACCTGGTTCGTTCTCGGGTCGGCGACATCGACGACGACGTCCGCGACGTGTTGCTCGCGGCTGCAAGTGTCACCGATCCGACCGTGGACCTGCTAGCCCACGCGAAGGGTCTCACCGCCACGGAGACGGCCGCACTACTCGAAACGGCCGAGAGCAGAGGCATTGTCGGCATCGAAGGAAATCACGTGCGGTTCGCGCACCCTCTCCTTGCCCGAGGCATCTACATCGATTCCCTTCCCTCGCGGCGCCGGAAGATGCATCGGGCACTGGCCGAAGTCGAAGCACTGCCCGAGGTCAAAGCCCGCCATCTCGCACTGGCGACGACCAGCCAGGACCCAGAAACCCTTGAAGCCCTGGATGCTGCCTCGGAAGCCGCGCGAGCGCGGGGTGCTTCTGCTGCGGCCGCCGAATTGGTGGACCTTGCGATCGGGCTCGGCGGTGACACACCACTTCGCCGGATCGAATCGTCCCGATACCACTTTCATGCCGGCAATCAGGGACATGCTCGTGCGCTTCTCGAGCCCCTCATCCGGTCGCTGCGGCCCGGTCCGCTGAGGGCTACCGCCATGGGCCTGCTCGCCGAAATGGGCATGTACCACAACAGCTTCGCGCAAGCCGCCGAGATGCTCGACGGGGCGCTGAAGGACGCCGAGAGTGACCCCGCACTGCTCGTCCAAACCTTGATCCTGTTGTCGTTTGCCCGCATCAACACCGCCGAGTACGACAAGTCGATGGAAAACGCGAGCCAAGCGGTGGCGCTGACCGACGAGCTGGACCTGCCCGCCCTATGCAGCCCGGCGTGCGCGATGTGGGTGATGGTCAACTTCCTGTGTGGGCACGGTGTCGACGAGCCGAGACTGAAGCGTGCGCTTGAACTAGAGGATCTCGATGCCGACGTCCCAGACCCCTTCAACGCCAGCACCGTAAGCGCCCTTACGCTCGCCTGGACGGGGCGACTCAATGAAGCCCGCGACGAAGTGTCCGTTGTGCGGGACCGCTGCATCGAACGCGGCCAGGACGGCCATGTAATGTTCGTCGATCTCCACAGCGCATTGATTGACGTTTGGCGAGGGGACTTCAACGAAGCTGCCCAAACCGCCAAGGACGCGATGGAGCGGGCCGAACAACTCGGCAGTGATCACGCGTTCGTCATCGCCGATTCGATCGGCGCGATCGTCGGTGCATACGCGGGCCGCGAAGAGGACGTGCGCACACACGCTCGCACTGCGATCGAAAAGGCTAGCCACTGTGGCTCACCGCGGCTGGCAGACCAAGCGATCATGAGCTTGGCGTTTCTCGAGCTGTCACTGGGTAACCATGCCGACGCCCTGGCGACTCTGCAGCCACTGTTGGCACGCTTCAGCGCACTGCCTGGCACGGAGATCGTCACCGCAGGGTTCCTGCCGGATGCGATCGAGGCCATGATCGCGCTCGGTCGCCTCGAGGATGCTGAATCGATGATCGAGGCGTTGGAGCGACACGGCAGACGGCTTGACCGAGCGTGGATGGTCGCCGTCGGTGCCCGGTGCAGAAGCATGATGTTGGCCGTCGAGGGCGACGTGGCGACGGCAACTCGCATGGCGCAGCGAGCGATGGTCGCCCATCAGTCACTGCCCATGCCGTTCGAACGCGCTCGCACTCAGCTACTACTCGGTCAGCTCCAGCGCCGTCAGCGCCAAAGAGAGGCCGCCACAGCCACGTTGACTGAAGCGCTGGCCGCGTTCGAAGAGATGAACACCCCGTTGTGGATCGACCGGGCCCGCAACGAGCTGGCACGCACACCAGTGAGCGCCGCCCGCACCACATTGCTTACTCCTTCGGAGGAACGCGTTGCCGAATTGGCGGCTTCCGGCCTGACCAACCGCGACATCGGTGCGGCGGTGTTCATCAGCCCCAAGACTGTTGAAGCGAAGTTGGCTCGCATCTACCGCAAGCTCGACATCCACACCCGAGCCGAACTCGGCCGAGTGATCGGCCAGCAGAAGCGGCGAAATCACACCGTCGTCTCCGGTGGGATCGACGCGTGACACGTGTCATCGATCGCGGCTCGCCCTGCTCCCCTCCATAGGGGTGCGAGGGTGCAAACCATAGGGAATCACCCGATTACGGCAACGCCGCACGTCGATAGGCTTTCTCCATAGAAACTGCCGGAGAACCGACAGGTGAGGCCAGCAGCCTGCGAGCGCAGCGGGCAGTTCTGGTGATGACGGGCTGGGGGAAACCATGACCGCTTTTCGCAAGAGAATTCAGACCGGTACAGCCGCGTGCGCGATCGCAGCTGCTGCCGTTCTGACACCGTCGGTGGTCGCCAACGCGGAGCCCGCCGCGCCAATCCCGATGGCTGGCCTCGGCTCGTCCGTCTGTGTTGACCCGACCGATCCGGCTGTCTGCACCACTGCCGTCTCACCATTCGCGAGTAGCGCGGCAAGCCTGGTTCTGGGCCCGCCCCCCAACATCTTGCAGAACGGCTTGTGGTGGTTTGGAACGCCCAACCCGACACCGCCCACGCAGACCACCGTGTTCACGTTCTATCCGCTCGCCCTGGTTCCGGGTTTCCTGCAGCCGTTCTTCGGTTGGTTCAAGGCCATCAACTTCGAACTTTGCATAGGTGGCCTGACTTTGCAGATCGGCCCGTACGGCACCGTGTCGGGTTCGTATAGCCGAGGCTGCGCGTAGTTTCGCCCAACGCGACTCGACAGCTAGTGCGCCGTCCTGAGCCACCCTTGCCGTGGCTGCACCTTCACAACGCAGGCTTGAGCCGAGGACGGGAAACCTTCTGAGTGCGTAACTTCTCGCGAAACCCGTTCAGACGAGAGCCGGACGGTGAAGTCGGCCGTTCTCCACTGGAGGATGACGGCGAACGCGAGCTGAGGTCGCAACCGACCAGGTGGTCACGCCGTCACGTCATATCGACTGGGTTAGTACTCCTGGCCGCAGCCGTCGCGTTTGTGTGCTGGCTTGGTTATGAAGCCGTTCAAGCGAAGTCGAGCCTCGAGCAGGCGCGCCACAGCGCATCGCAGGCGAAGGATGCACTGTCTCAGGGGGCTGCCGAGGACGCTGCGAAATGGGTGAATCAAGCACATTCACATGCCCAAGCGGCTCGCGACGCCGCTCACTCCGTCCCATGGAACATCGCCACGTTCGTGCCCTGGCTCGGAAGTCCGTTCGAGACGGGTCAACAGATATCCGACGTCGTACTCGGACTGGTAGACGACGTCCTGCGGCCGTCCGAACAAGTCGGAGCAGCGATTTCGCCAGACCGGCTGCTCGAAGGCGATCGCTTGAACGTCCAACTTCTCCGCGACGCTGCTCCCAAGCTGAGCGAGATATCCGCCGCCACCACTCGCCTCGACGCCGACGCCCAAGCGATCTCGGATCCCGAATATCTCTCAGCCATTCGCGACGCTCGCACCCAACTTCAGGGACAAATCGCCGACATATCGAAGTTGATTCAGAATACGGCGCTCGCCGCTCAGCTCGCGCCGTCAATGATGGGCGCCGATGGCCCCCGGACATATTTCATGGGATTCCAGACCAATGCCGAAGCCCGCGGCACCGGAGGTCTGCTCGGGGCGTTTGGGATTCTCCTATTCGACAATGGCGAATCGACAGTCGAAACTCTCGAGGCCAACGACGAGATCAACGGTCCATTCGCACCGATCGATCTCGGCACGGAATATGCCACACAATACGGCTACACCAATCCCACAACTGATTCTCGAAATAGCAATCAGAGCTCCCACTTTCCCTACGCAGCCCAAATTTGGAAGTCGATGTGGGCGCAAGAATCGGGAATGAGCGTGGATGGAGTCATAGCCATCGATCCGATAGCCTTGAGTTACATCCTCAGTGCGGTCGGACCCATAACAATGGCAGACGGTGAAGTCGTCACAAAGGACAATGTGGTCGAACTGACCGAATCGACAGCCTATAGTCGTTTTCCCACAGACCAACCTGCGCGCCAGAAATACCTCCAAGACATTGCCAACGCGGTCGTCAAGCGGATGACCGGGCGAATCGAATCACCGCGTGAATTGCTCGACGCTCTGGGCAAGGCGGTAAGTGAACGTCGAATTGCGGTATGGAGTGCGTCACCTGCCGAACAGGCGCTTCTTGAGGAGACCCCGCTTGCACATATCGTTCCTGACGACCCGGCGCCTTACGCCGAAGTCGTCATCAACAACCTCGGCGGCGACAAGCTCGACTACTATCTAAGAAGACAAATCGAATACGCAGCTGACGGCTGTGATGGCAACACGAGAACATCGACCATTACGGTTGGATTGACCAACGCGGTGGCCAACGAGCCTCTGCCAGATTACGTGGCAAATTCGGCAGGCCTCCCCCCGAAGATGCCGATTTCGGTGCCGCGCGGCACGATGTTCACATCAGTCCGCGTTCTGGCGACGAAGGACGCAAAATTGGTGAGCGTGATATCCAACGGCCAGCGAGTGCCCGCATTCACCCACATGGAACGTGGCCACCCCAGCTTCGAAGTACAGGTCGCCATACCACCGGGCCAATCCGGCGAACTTAGCTTCCATCTTTCCGAACCGACGTCGCCTGGCGCAGCGCGTGTACCGATTCAGCCGTTACTCGACACCATTACCCCTGTGATATCGGTGCCTGAGTGTTCCGAATGAGCTGTTTGTGCATCGCATCGCGCGGTCACACGTGCCATCCGAAAGATTTTTTGCTGGGACTTCCGATTTGGCAGCTACTCCAAAAATATCGACGGTATAATTCGCCAGATCGCAGCGCCGCCAAGCGGGGTGCGCGAGGGGGGAAATCAGCGATTAGGGGCCAACTGTGACCATTCGGGACTACGTGAAAGTGCTGCGAACGCGGTGGATCACCATCTGCGTTACCATCGCCGTCACCGTATTGGGCGCCATTTCGGTCAGTTTGCTGACCACTCCCCTGTACGAGGCGTCAACGCGGCTGTTCGTATCGACCATGTCCGGGGCATCTGGCACTGAGCTGTATCAGGGCAATCGTTTCTCCCAAGAACGCGTCATCTCGTATACCGAGCTACTCATGGGCAAGACCCTCGCTCAGCGCACGATCGACAAGCTCGGACTCGACATGAGCGCAAAGACGCTGCAGGAACACGTCAAGGCCAGCGCAAAACCCGATACCGTCCTGATAGACGTAGCGGTGCGTGACGGGTCCCCTGTGCGAGCACGTGACATCGCCAACGTTTTGGCCGACGAATTCGTCGCCATGGTACGCAAATTGGAGACCCCGGAGAGTGGGAGCAGCCCTGATGCTCGCGTGGTCGTCGAGGAGCGCGCGTCGATTCCCGACCATCCCGTCGTCCCGAAGACGGCTCGCAACATCTCCATCGGACTCGCACTTGGCTTGGCGCTGGGTGTCTGTCTGGCGGTTGTCCGCGATTTGATGGACAACACCGTCAAGGACCGCGAGACGATTGAGGAGATCACTGGCGTCGGCCTTGTCGGCAGTATTCCGCTCGACAAGGATCGCCGAAAGGAACCGGCAATATCGTTCGTGAGCGACGACTCGGCAATTGCCGAGTCCTTCCGGAAGCTTCGAACTAATTTGCAGTTCCTCGCGGTCGACGACCCACCACGCGTGATCGTCGTAGCGAGTTCGATGCAGAGCGAGGGAAAGTCCACCACGGCAATAAACATTGCCCTCGCGTTGGCCGAGGCCGAGCATGACGTGGTACTGGTCGACGGCGATCTGCGGCGCCCTTCGTTGGACAAGTACCTCCACTTGGTTGGCACGGTCGGATTCAGCACCGTGCTTGCTGATCGCGCATCCCTCGATGAGGCGTTGCAAGAGACGCGGTTTCCACGGCTCCGCGTGCTCACCTCCGGTGCTGTCCCGCCGAACCCGAGCGAGCTCCTCGGGTCCTTGGCGGCAAAGAAGGTACTGAACGAGTTGCGGGGCCGCTTCGACTTCGTGGTGATCGATTCGTCTCCGCTACTGGCGGTTACGGATGCCGCTATCCTCGCAGCCGGCGCCGACGGCGTGCTGATCATCGCGCGATCCGGACAGACAAAGCGTGAGCAACTGACACACGCCGTTGGCAACATCGAAGACGTCGGCGCCCGACTGCTCGGAGCGGTGTTCACAATGACGCCGATGCGCGGAGACTCTTCGTACAACTACAGCTACAGTTACTACGGCAACGGCAACGGCCGAACGTCGCCAATAGCTGTTGAAACCGTCACCAGCAGTGAGCTTTCGAAGACTCCACTGCAAGACGCGCCGGCCGATCGCCGCCACACCGCATAGTGACTGCTCCCGTGTACGGCACCATGCATTCCGTGTTCCGTAGGTTGCCGCCTTCGTGGCGGACGAATATCAAAGGTGTACTGGGAAGTCAGGGACATGCTCAGAGCAGTTTCGATTGGCTCACCGCTCGAAAGGATGCGACCGGAAAGAAGCGGCTGGATCGTGCGCTCGAAGGGCTGACCGCGACGCTGGGTCCGGAGACTGCGCGACAGATCGAAGGCAAGGTCTGCGTCGACTTTGGTGCGGGGTATGTGCCAACGGACGGGGTTGGCCTGTGGTTGCTTGGCGCGACTGAAGTTCACGGTGTCGACTACAACGACATCGCCAAGCCGCGTGAGATTGCCAGGGCAATCAGGAGTGCGGACCTTGGCCGCATCGCGACTCTGATGGAGAAACTGCGGATTGACGACCGGTGGTCGGCCCGACTCGATCAGATGACGCACTGGGCAAGTAAAGGCGGGCAAGGATTTCCACCCGGTTATTCATACGTCGCGCCGGTCGACGTCATCGCGTCCCCACTACAACTTCCGAAGTTCGATGTCCTGGTGTCTACGAGTGTGCTCGAACACATTCCCCCTTCGCTCATGATCGCTTTGCTCGGCGCGCTCAGGTCTCGGGAGAACGATGATGCAACGCAGATTCACCGTGTGGACTTGCGTGATCATCGTGACTTTGACAACGACCCCTACGGTTTCCTCGATCCGACAAGGCAGTTCGACGCCGAGGTGGACGCCGACTCTCGGGGAAACGGCATGACGCTCTCAGACTGGGACGCGTTACTCGCCGACCACTCCGAATGGGGCCTGGCAGTAGGTAGCTACGAATCCGGACGCCCACACCTCATGCCTTCTACGACAACGCTTCCGGCGGGTCACGTCGTCGCCGATTGTCTAATCCTTCGAAGCGTCACAGCGGCGTCGGCGAGATCCAACGTGTAGGCGTGTAGGACCTGTCACGATGAACTGCTGACTCTCTGAATGTAGAACGAGCCGGGCTCCCGGTCCTCCGTCAGAAACGGACATTTTGCCTTCAACTCCTCGTAATGATTATGTCGCAGAAAGTTGAGAGCGCCAATTATCTCCCAGTCGCCATTCAGCGTCAGAAATGCCTCGAGCAGATACTGCTCATTCCAAAATCTCACCTTGTCGACAATCCATTCTGCAGGATAGTCTTTCGGTGAAAAGATGTCATGAACGTGAACAATGACTCCCACGTTCAACGTAGGGAGGATCTCCAAGTACTCGAACAGGACGTCACCGCGCGGCCGAATGATATGCGACGAGTCGATGAATAGTATGTCATTCTCTCGTAGACTCGCGAACAATCGCATGTCGGAGTTCTCGACCTTTTCGCGAAAAACGGTAATTCCGAGCTCTTCGAGCCAACCATGTTCGTAAGGCTCGATGAGAATGTGCTCACATGCGTACTGCGGGTCTTCGCGCTCATTTGCTTCCAACGCGAGTCGTGCCATCCTCGTGGAGAAGCCGCTGCCGATTTCTATGATTCGCTTGGGGCGCTTGTGACGGATCAGGTTGTACCAATATTCGGCATCTCCGGATCCAAACGCCCCGTTGTCCAGATAAAATTCGTGGTCACCACGCTGAAGTCTGGGCACGATGTCCAACTCGCTATTGTATGAGAAACACTCAAGTAGTTTGAGTTGCCCTTCGATGTTCCAGCCGATTCCGGGCAGATCTCGTTCCATGGACAACTGCTCGCGGATCGGTTCATTGCGGAACGCCGGTTCGTAGTAATGATCTCGCAGCGGAAAGCAGCCGGCGCGCAGGAGCATTGCCTTAGACGCTGGCAGACGGTCGACTCCAATCCTCCTGACGAGCCGGAGGAGCAGTGCACAGCAATATACGAACGGTGAAAGAGCTACGTCGATTGCCGGCATCAGTCTTTCCATAGCCCGTTTCATCGGAGCGCGCAAGTGGACCACCGTTTCCTCGCTTGGTATGAAGCCGCCTCCTATTAGGTGCCGCCTGGCTCAACTATCTCAAACCGAGCAACCCGACCGTGCGCATTTCGCGAGAACTGACCAACACCTACGACTCGTAAGCGATGTCTTTCGGAGGACGCCTTATGAAGCTTGCGGCGAGTGACAGTCGGCATCGCGCGGGAACTCCCGCCGAGCGCGCGCGGGGAGTATGAGATCACCGACATCAACCGAACATACCTGCGGCAAGGTCGATTACAGGTACTGGTGTTGCCGCGGGACGGCATGGCTGGACACGGGTACGTGCGACCACATGACGGACTTCGCTGACTACGTGCGCACGATGGAGCGTCGTACAGAGTCCACAGGCTGGATGCCTGGCGATGCCGACCAAATGCTTGAACATTACGTGCGGCGAGAAGGCACAACCACGGGTCGCCGGGACCGCACTTTCGAATGATGAGAATCTCTCAGAGGATTCAGACTTCTGTCACCGGTAAACACCTCGGTACGGACATCCTGACAATAGAAAGGAGCCGTCTTCCGACTGGCTTCGGCAACCACTGAACGCGAAGTACCAAGAGTGATAATCTATTTCCGCTCGCTAGACGCCAATGCATGTCGATCGGCCGGTGAGGACAATGGAGATGAACGCGAAGGACCTGGCGTGGAAACTGGTGCCGTTACCGGTCATGACGCGCGTCGCCTATTGGCGGAAGTACTGGCTCTTTGGCGAATGGGAGTTGCGCGAGTTACCCAGCATTTTGTCCAGGCGAGGGCTCGCCATCGACGTGGGTGCCAATCGCGGGTATTACTCGTACGCGCTGCAAAGGCTCGGCCAAAGAGTGATCTCCTTCGAACCCGATCCTGCCTATCAGAAGCGATTACGGACTCTGCTTGGAAGCGAGGCCCGCATCGAGACAGTCGCGCTGTCGAGCAACCCGGGCAACGGCGTGATGCGGGTACCTCAGGTAGGCGGCGAGTATGGAGGCTCCCTTGGGAGCCTGAGCGATCTGGCGGTTCCGGACGAAATCGTTTCGACGCGCTATGCGGTGGAACTGCGCACGCTCGATAGCTACGGATTCGACGACGTGTCGTTCATCAAGATCGACGTCGAAGGACACGAGGAAGCCGTTCTTGCAGGCGCTGGCGACACCTTGACCCGAACGAAGCCCGCCTTGCTAGTCGAGATAGAGGAACGCCATAATCCCGGCGGGCTCGCTCGCATATCAGAGAGCCTCTCATCACTGGGATACTCCGGCTTCTTCTTCTATGAACGCAAGCGATACGACCTCTCGGAGTTCGTGCCCGAAATTCATCAAGTCACGGACGAAGTCACCGTTGGCGAAGCGAATCGCCGGGCTCTCAGATACGTAAACAACTTCGTTTTCAAAGCGAGGTGACGATTACGACACCCCAACGACGCACCGGAGATCTTTCCTCATCCGGCCAAGCGTTACCACGCCCCATCTGCTTATTTGGGCGTGGCCCGCATGCGACTGAGCTAGCTTGGTATTCGCCGAATCTTGCTGCTGCACGGTCCGCGCCTTGGAGGGAAATGCCGATCGACGGTCGTTCTGCCGTGGCATTGGCCGACGCAAACCGGGCCGTCACCAGACATGCCTCTCGGCGTGGTGATGTGCATTCGTATGTAGCGGTGCCAGGAGGGTCCAAGAAGTCGAATGAGTAGAGTCCGCGTCGTCATTCCATCGTTGGTGGGAGACGTGTCCCAACTTGCCGCCATGTGCGACACCGCAACTCGGGCCGGTGCATCGCCGGTTGTCATCGCCAACAGCGCGACTCTCCACCACAAGCTCAGCGAAACGGCCATCCCCAACATCACGTCACGGCGCAACGACGGCTTCGCTGCGAGCATACTCCTTGGCGCTGAAGGCGATTGGGACTGGCTGGTGATTCTCAACGATGATCTCGCATTCGATTCCGGTGACCTGGCATCGTGCCTCTCTGCGGAGCGACTCGACGCGTTCGATCCTGCGACCATCGTGCACTTCGACGATGGGTCAGCACGCCATATCCCGACGCGGCTCAGCGTCTTGTTGAGCGTCTCGCTGCTCTCCAACATCGTCCGAAGGGTGTTCCCGGGCCGGCATGCGGCTCGGCTAGAGGGAAAGGAAACCTTCAGGGCGTTCGCAGCGGTCGCGATAGGTCGAGATGCATGGGACCGGGTAGGTGGTCTCGACATGAGATATCCATTCAGCTACGAGGACGCCGACTTCGTCCGCAGAGCACGGGCGCTTGGCATCGAGGTTGGCGACATGCCCACGGGCGTGGTTCACCTCCACTCACAGACGAGTGGGCGATTCGTAACCGCTGTGCTCCCAGTGGCTACATGGTCGGCGCTCGAGTATCTGACCAAATGGTTCGGCAATCGCACACTCCACCGTGGTCTGCTCGTACTTGCGCTCGGTGTGCGTGCTCCCATCGCCGCGGTTACCTTGCCGCGGCCGCGCCGACAGATTCGTGCTGTGGTGAACGCGGCGAAAGCGCTACTAGTCGACGAGCGGCCTTCATTGCCCGCGTGGGACACCGTGTAGTGCGAACTGGCTGTAGTCGCGCCAGTCGCGCACGGGAACTGACCGCCTCATGAAAAGCGTCGGACACCGGAGCTTCGCACGTGATGGGCAGGCGTGCATCAGGAAAGGCGCTCCGACTGGACCGACGGGCGCTGCTCCTGTGGAAAGCAAAGGACATTGAGACGCGCCTCGGTCATGCGGTCGGCGTCATGCCGCCGACGGCCTCAGATGATTGTTCAGCACCCGCTTTGGTCCCTCGTCAGCCACCTCTCTGGCGGCGCTGTCGGACCTCTCTTGAGTTTCGTCGCCTTGTTCGCGCTTCCATTGTTGGGCGCAGTCGTGCTCGACGATCGAAACTTTGCGTTCTGGGCATTGCTCTCGACGATCGCCACAGTCGCACTCTCACTTGACTTCGGCGGTGTCGCGCTCGTAACCGCGCGATTCTTCGCGGAGCCGAAGGCCAAGCTCATCATGAAGTCCTCGGCTCTTTCGGCCTCCGGCGCATTTACCATCGGCGCTTTCGCCTGCATCGTTTGGATCCCCTACCGTCACACCGAATTCGGTCAATCGATCCCGGTGGCAGAGGCGATTGCGGCCATTGTCGCCATGTCATCGGCATCCGCCATTCGCAGTGTGTTGATGGTGGTGGCGCAAGCCGCATTGATTGCGGACAAGCTCGCCTTGAGAAACGTTGCCACCGGGGGCCACGCGTTCGCCGCCTCCGCCGGTACATCGGCGCTCTTGTTCACTACCCATTCGTTCTGGGCTCTCCCGCTCGGGTGGCTGGGGTCGGGAGTCCTGGTGACAGGCCTAGTCCTCCCGTGGGGGTGGCGAGCACGCACCTCAGAGACATCCAAAGCTACAGTCACACAAGTCTTCAAGTGGCGACAGTATGCAGGTTTGCGCACACTGAGCACGATCACCTCCTCGATTCTGCTCAACTCCGATCGCTGGATCGTCGGGGCGCTTGGAGGCCCAGTGCTTCTCGCGGCATACGAGGTCGCGTGGCGCTTCGCTGCGCTCCCGCGGTTCCTAATGGCGACTCTCATGCTTCGTGTCGCTGCCGATGCGGCCAGCCTGGGCCGTTCAGATGAACAGCGCCTACGCGCATTGCTCCGCGGGGCAACCCTTATCGCTGTCGCTGCGGGCGGGTTGTCGTGCGCACCGGTCGCATTGGCGTATTGGGCCTTCGTTAGCTTCACTGGCGCCGCGGAGCACTGGCCCATGTTCCTCGCGATGCTCTTGGCGTTCACCCTATCCGGTATCACCGCTCCGCTCTCGATGTCGGGAGCAGCCGTTGGCAACGCTTGGATCGATTTTCCGTATGCACTGTGCGGCTTGGTTATCAGCGGCTTGGCCGCTGTTGTCGCCGCGCTTTCCAACCGGCCCGAGATATTCATCATCGGCTATCTCACAGGCACAGTGATTTCCGTCTGTTGCTACTTCCTCTATGCCCCCGCGTTGGTTCGCAGAGGGCTTGAGACCCGTGAGACGACCACGCCGACAGCGACATGATGCAAATTCTGGCGAGTATTAACTTCGTTGCGGCGCTTAGCGTCGCGACAGCGCTCATACTGGCGAGTGCGAATCGGCAAGGGGAGGTCGAAGGGGGCGTAGAAGGTGATGTCGAGTTGCATTAGGTGGAAAACAGCCACCGCGCACTGCCAACGTCCACCGAGACTCTCTGAATACGCGGCGAGAGCGGTGGGACATTCTGGTGATTGACATTGCCTCCTCAGCGAAGAGTAGGGCGGCGGCGCGCTCGATACCGATTACTGCCCGGCAGAAGACGTTCGCCCCTCAATGGTCGCTAACGGCAGCGCTCGCCGGCTTACCCCTGGCGCTAATCGCCGTGGGACCGGCGATCGTGGCGGACGTCGGTGGTCGAAAACTGCCGATCTACGCAAGCCAGCTCGCCATCGCCGTGCTGGTCATCCACATCGGGTTCAGCGTGCTTGCTCGACGCAATTACGGTGACGTACCCGTTACGGCGCGGTGGCTTCTCGTGGCTATGGCGCTTCTTGCCGTTCCACTCATTTGGTCAACAGACCCGGCCGCCGGCACCCTCGCCTACCTGAACTTCGCGTCCGGGACTGTGGGCGGAATAGCGATCGCCCAGATTTGGAAGACCATCCCACGCGACTATTCCTGGATCGACGTTGGATACACGGTCTTCCTGATCGCTGGCGTCGGGCAGTTGCTCGTTCGCTATTCGGGAGCCAGCTCGGTGAATTCCCTGCACCAGTCGTCACCTATGCCTTGGGGTGTTTCCAGCGTGGTTGCTGGAGCTCTCGTTGTGGGAGCTCTGACAGTCATGGCTCGGTCCACCAGCATGGGCCGCCATCGCAAGTACGCCGTCTTGATCGGATTGGCCACCATTGGTGTAGCACTGCTCACGCTGACTCGTGGAGCGATCATTGCTGCCGCCGTCGGGGCGATCTTCTTTCTCTGGACGAAATCGGGACAACACCGGTCGCGAGCACGTCGGATGACGCTAGGCACGCTGAAGCAAGCCAACACAAACGTTCTCATCCGATTGATCGCCCGCATGCTGGCTGTCCTCATCCCTATTGCTGCATTCATCGCCATCGAACGGGCGACCGAACTTCGAGCGGAACTCAACGGCCAGGTTTACACGAACATCGACACGCGATTCGAGATGTATCGACTCGCTTGGGAGGAATTTGTCAAAAGCCCGTTGACGGGCACCGGCTGGGCATCGTTCCGCGAGGCGTCGCTGATGGCGGGCGAAAGCCAAACTTTCCCTCACAATCTGGTGCTCTCCATGCTTCAGATCGGCGGTCTTCTATCGCTCCCATACCTGGTGGCCCTGTCACTCCTTGCGTACCGGGCGCTGAAGCATGGCGGTCCTTACACGGCAGCCGTCGCCGCCTCGATTGCAATCAGCATGACCCAGCCATTCTTCGAATCGACCGTTTGCAATCTGATCGTTCTACCAGTCGCCTTCCTCGCCGGGCTCTCTGCAGCGGAGGTGGGTGGGGATCAGAGCACTCGGATCGTGGCGCCGACGAGATCGACTGGGATCCGGCTACGGTCCGCTAGGAGCGTGCAGCCCGAACTGGCGTCTTTACAGTCACGGAATTGACTGGACGCGAATTAATTTCCCCGCTCCGGCACAACGTGTCGGCAGTTGAGACTCGCGAGAATATTCGGCCGACCAGTGCCGCTCGACTAGCTGCCGGCGATGCGATTTGCGCTGGCGCCATCGCGTTGTGTCTTGGCGTCACCGTTTGGACAAACCGACCCGTATTGGCCACCGGCTGACTATGCTTGGCGACATTCCGGGTGGGGAGAATGACATTGCGAAGTTCAATCTGAGCATTGGATTGTTCGGCACCTCACACCAACAGCATTGACAGTGTCGAAGGATGAGGAATTTGCGATGAAACAGCGGGTCCGCGATCTCCTCGACAAGGCAAATCTCGCTCCATCCAGAAAGGCGCCGTTTCTGAGCCGCCGCTACCCCTACACCGGTGCTGGACGGATGCAAAGGGCCCTTGGTCCGGAATTAGGCGCATCGCAAACTTGGGTCGCGGAGGACTCTCCACCTGCTGGCGAGCTAGGCGCGATCTTCATCAAAACTCGTGGAGTTCATAAATGGATGCACTACCTGCCCGTGTACGAGTCCGTCATAGATCGATCTCGACCAATCCGAATGCTGGAAATAGGCGTACTCAACGGTGGGTCCCTTCAGATGTGGCGAGAATATCTGCATCCTCGCTCAGTCGTCGTCGGCATCGACATCGATCCGAACTGTAAAGAGTTCGAGGACCCAGAGAACAACATCCACGTCCGCATCGGAGGGCAGCAGGACGCGACGTTCCTGCAGGAGGTCAACTCCGAGTTTGGGCCATTCGATCTGATTCTGGACGATGGCAGCCACATGACGTCGCACATGGTTGCGTCATTCAGGTGCCTCTTCGCGTCGGCTCTGGGCGATCCAGGCACGTACGTCGTAGAGGATGTACACACCAACTACTGGAAGTCCTACCGAGATAGTTCGATGTCCTTTGTTGACTTCATCGCCGTGTTAGTGGACGCAATGCACGCGCACTACCCGGGTGCCGAGAGCGAGCTGAAATTCCGGACGGGCCATCCCAGTTCACTCCGCGACGTGTCGGTGCCGCGGATTACGCCGACGCTGAACAGCATTGAGATTAATGACTCCATCGTCGTGGTGCGGAAGGGATCGAGGGCTCTTCCCCGCAGCGTCTACCAGTGACTCGTCCTGATTACCAAGCAGTAGTTTCCGCCCGCGGACAAGCACATCGTGGATTGCTACGGGAAGAGATCAAGCGCCCCGGGTGATTGCATCAGCCGAGTCACCAATCAATGGCGTTCGATGGCCGCGACTGAGCGGCGCCTCGCCGAATCCGTTGGCGGGATTTGAGTGGACTCACGTACGTGGTCTTGCAGCGCAGACGGATTATGTCCCAGTTTCGTAGGCTCGACACCGACCAAGCACGATTGGGTGCACACGACTCGGACCTACGAGGACTTGACCTATCCCGTCATCGGTGAGTCCCTAAGGGCTGCTGGCGTTTTCTGATCTAGTGCATTTTCCAGTCCGAGCGGTAGTCCTGCTGTTTCTCCACGACGAGCGTGACCGATACAAGCGATCGAACGAGCGGGAACCAGAACATCTCGACGAATGGGTGTGACGCTCGAACCTTGCGATCACTGCGCATCGCGTTGAGAATCAATAGTTTCAATAGCCGCGACGAGTGCCGGTATGAGACTCGAAGGTGGTGCCGGTGAATCTCGCTGACGAGCTCGCGCCACGACCGGTAGGTCGTGTAGGTACGCGAATAGTCAGCGTGAGCTGCCGCGGCAGCGCGATCAGTGAGTTCCCGGTTGGAACCCATCCCGAGCCGCGTCAGCAGCCGAATGGCGGCCGCTCTGACGTCATGACTCCGGATCCGGTGGACCAAGGGCAAGAGCATGTGCAACTCAATGATGGTGTGACGGGTTGGGAACACGTGTATCGCGAAACCGCCTGGCCGCAAAACGCGTTCATTTTCGGCGCAGAACTGAGTGAAATCAAACACGTGCTCAATGACCTGATGAGATACGACGACGTCAACCGACTTATCTTCGAAGGGCCAAGACCCGTCCGGCAGGGTGTGGCGTATGTCGGCACGCGCCACCTGGCTACCGATGAAATCGGCGGTCTGAAGGCCATATTCGGCGGAGTCGAAGCCACAGAGCTGGGCGTCGGTCGACCGGCCGATTGTGTCGAGCAGCCTTCCGTCGCCGCATCCAGCGTCGAGGATTACCGGCTCGATGAGATCCCTGGCAGCGAGTTCATCGATCAGCACGTCGCGTATGTGCCGATGTCCGACGCCCATATCTCTAGCGTAGAGGTTGCGGCGGCTTCTCAGTGCAGCATTGATCGTCAGCGAGGTCTCGAGACATCAGGCAATGTGACGGACGTGGGCCGGGACGGTGACCCATCCGCGATCCGGATCAATTCCGCCTCGCACGCCTTACCGAATGCTTTCCAGGAGAAGCGTTTCACATGGTTGGTTCGCACCTCAGGGGGAACCGAGGGCGCGTACGCCAACTGCTCGGCGATCTCTTCCCTTACGCCGGGGGGCACCAAGAATCCCGCGGCACCGACCACCTCTCGGCCCAGCGGATGGTCCGTTGCAATCACCTGGCATCCTGCCGCGAGCGCCTCGACGAACGGCAATCCGAAGCCCTCGTCGGTCCCCAGCATCAGGAAGAACTCCGCGCGCTGGTAGAGCGTGACCATGTCAGCGTCAGTGGCGCTTTGAAACCATTCGCACGGAAAGACTTTCGACAGCGACTCCTGCACTTGCTCGCTGACCCCGACCCCGATGACTCCTCGGACCCACGACGGACGTTCGTATGCGAGTGCCGCGGCAGCGTGCTCGTTGCGCTTGTGCGCTGCACTGCCCACCAGCATCACCAGTCCAGTGTCGTTCTGTCGGAAGGACCCTTCGGGAATCTGGCCGGCCCCCAGCAGCTGCACAATTGCCTTACCCGAAGCCGTTCGGTCGAACTCGATCAGGTCATGACGGGTGTTCTCACTGACGCATAGGAGCGCAGCGCTGTGCCGCACCGTTCGGTGTAGATCCCAGCCCCGGTAGGTCGCGGCGACCTTCGACCGAGTACGCAACCAGCGAAGGTCGTGAACGATCGCGAGTAACGGTGCCCGTGTTCCGTACGGGAGGGGCGGCACGGTAGACAAGTACGCATCCAGATGTCCGCGGACAGGGCGGAAGCCTCTTGCGAGGCCCAGCATCCTGGACGGGAGAGACGCACCGACATCACGCGGCTCGCTGAATACCAGCTCATGTCCCGCCTCGGCCAAGTGGGCGTAGAGGTTCCGCTGTAGTACACCGATGCCGGACCGTTGATTGACCAGACCGCTGCAACCGATCCTCACAAGCGAACCCCTCCGACTGCCTTCCACTCCAGCAGCCGGGTGAGCACGGCGTTCAACGAGAACGTTCTCGAGATGTGCTGGGAGGCGGCTATACCCATGGCCCGAGACGTGTAAGGGTCAGATGCCATCGCATCGACGGCGTTCACGATCTCAGCGACTGATGGTTCGATGCCGAGCACGATGCCCGTGACGCCGTGCTCGATGACCGCCGCGCAACCCGGATGCCCAGAAACGACCGCCGGAATTCCGGATGCGCCAGCTTCGATGAGGACCTTTGGCGTACCTTCTGGGTGCCGGGTCGGGAAGACGAAGAGGGTTGCCTCAGAAAATACTTGGGCCATGTCCTTGCGGTGGCCAAGGAGTTCCACGACACCATGGTCTCGCCACCTGTCGAGTTCCCCAGTGGTCACTGCGCTGTCAACACCCGAGTCCTGATCACCAGCAACCTGGAAGCGCCAGCCCCTGCCGCGTAGCTTCTCGGCGACTTCAACGAACTCGTGGATTCCCTTCTCGCGATATAGCCGCGAGGCGAACAAGATGACTGGGCGCTCGAAGTTCCGGACGCCGTCGATGCGCCAAGCGTCGAGCTCGATGCCCGTGCCGGGGATCACTAATGACCGTGCAGGATCAGGAAGTAACCCGAGTCGTTCGAAGGTCTGTCGATCGTGCTCGGTCTGGAACAGCGTGAAGACGTTTCCCAACCGCCCCGCTAGGCGACCCGATAGCTGCACGACCCTGCTCACCCGGGTCTTGAGCATCGACGGGTCGAGCGCACGACCCACCCCGCCGGCCACGCGGATGAACGTGGTGCGGCGGAGCACGATTGCCGCGGGCCATCCGAGCGTGTAGGCGACTTGTGCGCTCAGAAACACGACCGCGGGCCGGATCCTCCATAGCGTGAGCATGATCAGCGTGGCTGACTTGGCCATTGCGAGGATGCCGGATGCTTCCCGGCCAACATCTACCGCGATGAAGTCAAAGCCGAGACGCCGAACGGTGGCCGCCTCGCCGGTATCCTCGGCGATCACCGTCACTGCAGTTCCCCCGCCCCGCAGAGCGGCCGCCCAAGTCGCCCGGTGGCTCAGAAACGATCTGTCGTTGTTGACTACGAACACAACGCTGTTGGGCCCACGAAAGCCTCGACCTATCCGCGCGGCAAGCTCGACCTCGGAAGCGGAGGTGTGCGCTTTCAACACCTCAGCCACGCCGCGCCGCCAACCAGTCGTATTCGAGTGCCAGGCCCTCTTCGATTCCCAGCCGGGGTTCCCAGCCAAGAAGTGCCTTCGCTCTCTCGGTGCTGCCGCCGGTGCGGAACACGTCACCGAGTGCGACATCGCCGCGGTCTATCTGCAGCGTCTCTCCATGGATCTTTTCCAACAGGCCGAGTACATCGTTTACGGACGTAGCGGTTCCGCCGGAAAGGTTGACGACGGTGCCCGGATCGACGGAAGCATGGCCAGCGAGCACATTCGCCTCAACGATGTCGTCCACGTAGGTGAACTCACGGATTTGGTTGCCGTCGCCGTGCACCGGCAATGGTCGGCCACGCAGCGCCAGCGAGATGAACCGATTGAACGCCATGTCGGGCCGTTGCCGTGGCCCATACACGGTGAAATACCGCAGGCTGGTGGACGGAATCCCGAAATTTGCGGCATACAGGGTGACGAGGTGCTCCCCTGCCAGCTTCGTCACGCCGTAGGGGCTGCGCGGCTGTGGTCGGTCATACTCCTGGGTCGGGTAACGCTCCGCATTACCGTAAACGGACGAGGACGAGGCGTAGACGAAGCGCTTGAGTCCGGGCGCCCACTGGCGAACCGCCTCGAGAAGCCGCTGCGTAGCCGAAATATTCGCATCGACGTAGTTGGTGAAATCTGCGCCCCAGGACTTGCGTACGCCTGGCTGGCCCGCCTGGTGGTAGACGATCTCGACGCCGTTGAGAACCGTCTGGAGGTCGGCTTCGTTGAGATCGCCCTCCACCAGTGTGAATTCGTCGGCGGCAACCAGTCGTGACAGATTCGACTCCTTGATCTCGCGACCGTAAAAGGCGCTGAAATTGTCGATCCCGACGACCTCATGACCATCACGTACGAGTCGCTCTGCAAGGGTGCTGCCGATGAAGCCAGCGACGCCGGTGACCAGAACAGTCATTGCGCCGCCGGGTTCCGCTTTCTTGCGATGAACATGAAATACGATGCCAGGCGGGGCTTTCCGAGCAGGTATCGCACGTAGTCGAACCCGAGACCGACGAAGAACATGGGCAGGAAGAAGCTGTAGTACGAAGCTGAGAAGTAACTTGCGTACTCTTCTTCGATTTCAAATCCAGCATCGGTGAGAGCTTGCTTGAATTCGCAGAACCCTGCGCGGTCGTAGAAGGCATCGAATCCGAGCACGCCGGAGGAGCCTGGCACGAGGTGAAACAATAGCCAGCTCGATACGCGCTGAGGGAGTATGCGGTTCAAGATGGCGAACGGCGCGTACCTGCTCGCAAACGTTACGATGAGGTGGCCATCTTCGCGGAGGGCCCGGTTTGCGCTCGTGAGGAACGACGCGGTGTCATGCAGGTGCTCGATGACGGCACGTCCCATGATCAGGTCTACGGATTGGTCCGGAACTCCGAGGCTCTTGCACGCGTCTCCGCAGATCTTTTGGTCGAGAAGAGCGTTCTCCTCCATCTCAGCATCGTCGATGTCGAAGCCGATGAGGTTCATGCCCCGACCCTTGAGCGAAGGGCTGAAATGCCATTGCTTGCCAGCGCCGACGTCGAGGACGGTCTTCGGTTCTCGCTGAAGAAGCGCCGTACCTGCCTCGTCATATCTCGTATACGCGTGCGTCGTCTTCACGACCGCCGGTGAGATCCGGCCGCTCAACGAAGCGTTCGCGTGCGCGAAGGTTCGCAAGACGTCGCTCATCAACTTGTACTCCACTCAGACACGCTTACGGGGTTCGCCTTTCGCGGTAGAACAGGACCTCACGAAATGTCCGCAGGATGATCTTGATATCGAGCCAAAGCGACCAGTTCTCGATGTAGAAGTTGTCGTAGCGGGCGCGATCGGCGATGGATGTATCCCCCCTCAGCCCACTGACCTGGGCGAAGCCGGTGAGTCCTACCTGAACGCGGTGACGGTGAGAGTACCGGTCGAACTGTGTGGAGAACTGCTCAACGAAGTGCGGCCGTTCCGGTCTGGGCCCAACCACGGTCATGTCGCCCCGCAGGATGTTCCACAACTGTGGCAACTCATCGATTGAGGTACAGCGCAGGAACCGTCCGACCGGACCGACCCGATTGTCCGCGGCCACACACCACTTGGTCTGCGCCTCAGCTTCATTGGACGGCCGCATCGACCTGAACTTCAAGAGTTCGAAGTGCTTGCCATCTCGCCCGACCCTGACTTGGCGGAAGATGACGCCGGGTCCACCCTCTATCCGCACTGCCAACGCAGCCGCAGCCAACACCGGCGACAGAATGACCAGTGATGTTGTGGCTACTGCAATGTCGAATCCGCGCTTGATCAGCCACGAGGGTCCGTGGAGATTCGGATTGCGGATTCGCATGATCGGGATGGAGCCGATGTGGTCCGCCATACCCGTCTGGGTGTGGAAGTGATGCATCCGCGGAACAACGAGCAGCTCCGCGTTTTGACATGCCTCGCTGCGCACCGCAGCGATCAACGCGCCTTCCTCGAAACTTCCATCGGCGACCAGCAAGGTGTCTGCGCCAGTGGTCAACACCGCCATGTCCAGATCCGCAAGGCGGCCCAGCCGCGGCAGGTATGCCTCAGCTGGAGAAAGCTCACCGTCGTCGACGAAGCTATCCAGGCTGAGGCCGTACTCCCGGTGCTCCGCAAGAATCCGAGCCAGTTCGGTGGCTATCGGACCACCGCCGATCATGACAGTGTGACGTTTCGCAATGCCGCTTCGGCGGCCCACTGCGATGAGCCGCGTCGTGACGACCCGGCCAACGATGACCAATATGACTGCTTGGCAAGCGGTTTCGAAGAAGACCAGTACCGCTGACCTCTGGTGCAAGTAGAGGATGACTGCGGACACCGCGGCCATGGCGGTCAACAGCCGAGTGACGATCGTCGGCAGTTCATCCAAGACACTGAGATGCAGAGGGGCGAGGCATCGCCCTCCTCCGGCCAGCAGGAGCGTCGCAAGAACGGCCATGCCCACAACGGCGTATGGCTGAGGGGGCCGCCATGCAAGAGGTGCCACCAACAGTGCGAAGTCGACGACAGGGACGACCATCCAGGCCCGGATACGGCTGAGGATCCGCACGTCGGTCGGCGCACGATCGGCGGATCGTAGAACGCCATGGTTGGCGCGGTTGAGCATGCGATCAGCGGCAATCGATCTCCACGGAGTGGCCGCCGTGGTCGAATCGACGACTTCTGTCATATCCGACTGCCCAGTGCTGGGACGAAAGGTCCAATTGTGTGAGCGGGAAGTCCGATCGATGAAACTTCAAGCAAGACGGACGTGTGCGGGCTCCCAATCCAACCCACGTCGCCGGTGCGCGTACACGCACGTTGCACATCCGACATCACGTACCCCCTGTAGCCGCCATTGACGACTCTGCTGCCCATGAAACCCGTGGTCTCACCGGCGACTTCGTGAGCTGCCGTGGCCTCCGCTTCCACGGAGCGACGACACTCGTACCCGAGTTCTTCGACCTGTGACCAGCCTATTCACAGGGGGTTGTCAGCGGAATGGGGTGTTTCCCTATGTTTTGACCCTCATACCCCAGGTAACGCGGCACATGCCCTGCCGGAGGTGAATTGCGGCGCAGCGCAGCGAACGATCAGTGTCGTTGGCGCGACGAGCGGGGTCTCAGTATTTCTGGCGTTGTTGCTGTGATGACGTCATCGCCGGACGCTTTGGCCGTTCAACACACCTCGCCCCAGCGCGTACACGCGCCAGCCGGCTTCCGACCAGAAGTCATAATCGATGGCATTTCTGGCGTCGAGTAGCCGGGGCTCGCGAACGACAGACAGGAACGGGCGAGGATCGATGTTGCGGTATTCATCCCATTCCGTGGCGAGCACGATCAAATCCGCATTGCGGCACGCGTCTTCGACGTTCGAGCAGTACGTCAAGGTAGGGAACTGTTTGCGGGCGTTCGGAATAGCCCTCGGGTCGTGCACCCGCACGGCAGCGCCCTTCAAATGCATTGCAGCAGCGACGTTCAAAGCCGGCGAGTCCCGCACGTCATCGCTGTTGGGTTTGAACGCCGCTCCCAGCACGGCGACGTTCTTGCTAAGGAAGTCACCTCCGAGCATGGAACCGGCAACAGCGACGACCTTGTCACGCCTTCTCATGTTGATCTTGTCGATCTCACGCAGGAACGTCAGCGCGTCGGACGCTCCCAGCTCACCCGCCCGGGCGCTGAAGGCTCGGATGTCCTTGTGCAGGCATCCACCGCCAAACCCTAGGCCGGCGTTGAGGAAACGCCGGCCGATCCGCTCGTCATAGCCAAGCGCCTGGCTGAGCGTGACCACGTCTGCCTTCGCCACCTCGCAGACCTCGGCCATCGCATTGATGAATGAGATCTTCGTGGCTAGAAAGGAGTTGGCGGCCACCTTCACCATCTCTGCCGTCGCCAAATCCGTCGTGATGTACGGCGAGCCGTCATCGATGATCTTTCCGTAGACCTCCAGCAAGGACTTTTCGGCGTGCTCCGACGTCACCCCGAACACCAGCCGATCGGGATGCATGGTGTCGCGCACTGCCATCCCTTCGCGCAAAAATTCTGGATTCCAAGCTAATTCGAGCCGAGGACCATCGCCGCTCAACCTGTCGGATAGCCGCTGGGCTGTCCCGACGGGCACCGTCGACTTCCCGACGATGAGCCCGGCGCAATCCGCTACGTCGACGACTGTCTGCACCGCGGCATCGACAAAACGTAGATCGGCCGCATCAGACCCCATCTGCTGTGGCGTCCCAACGCAGATGAAATGTACTTGCGAGCCCCGAACGGCTTCCTCGGCGCTGCCGGTGAATCGCAGTCGCCCCGTCGCGAGCATCGACTGCAACAGATCGTCGAACTCCGGCTCGAAGAACGGCGAGACGCCGCGCGACAATGCTTCGACCTTCGACGAATCGGTATCGAATCCGACGACCTCGTGCCCCAGACTCGACATGCAGGCAGCGTGCACCGCACCGAGATATCCGGTTCCGATCACACTGATTCGCATGATGCGCCTCGAATTTGACTAGGTGAACGAGCCAGCGACGTCGTCGAACCGGTGTTGCGCGTGACGAGTCCGCGTGCCGGTACGAATGCCCCCATTGCTCCGCGGCGGCAGTCGCGCTCGGACTGAACGAGCACCGGTTACCTCGCTGCTGACAATGGACATGGTCGGGTCAAATTTCGCACAGCCCTGTGCGATTACAGACTCCCTGGCACCACTTCAGGCGCGAATCGCTCGTCTCGCACCAGGCGGGGTTCTTGTCGATGCTTGCCGCCTGTTTTTGTTCTTCTTTTGCCTTGACGCCTGCCGGACTCATCGCCGAGTTGCCCGGTTGCCCTGGCGAAGCGAGAGGGTTATAGCAGTTCAGGTTGAGCACGTAATCGTTTCCCCGAGTGTTGTCACCGCTGGAGTCGAGGAACATCGATTTATGCCAACTGACAACGATGCAGTTGCCCTTCTCGACTTGGTCGCCGCTCACGGTGCCCACTACGGGGGTGCCACTATGGGAAGAAATCCAAGCAGCCGCTTCGCTGTACGACGAGCCCGTCAACCCGTCGGCAGCGGACGCGACACTGGATCCGAGCACCGCCACCGAGAGCAGCGCGGCGCCCACTGCACCACAGATGCCCGCAACAAATCTCCCCATCAAGGAACCCTCCCCTAGCGGCTAGCGCCTCATGCCGCTCTCGGCGTCGGCACCCAGCGCGATTTGAATCTAACTGCGCACCGGTAGGCCAGTAATCGGGTGTTTCCCTAGAGTTGCCGCTTGGCCAACCCTATGCCGGCAGAGCATCCGAACAGCACACACTGCCCGTCCAGAAGAGTTCGACGCCGAGGCAGGGTTTCCTTGCAATTTCGCAGCCAATGGATTTGCCGGATGCGACAATTGCCCTTGTCTGGGGGAACATCAGGCCTGGGGGGACATGTCATGGTTGGGGGGCGAATCGTCGGCCGTGCAGCCGAGTTCCGAACTCTTGACGACTTTCTGACATCGCTGGCGGAGCGCTCGTCGGCGCTGGTGATCGACGGCGAGGCCGGCATTGGCAAGACCACGCTGTGGTCGGCAGCAGTGCAGCAGGCGCGCGAGCGTGGATTCCGCGTGTTCTCGGCTCGAGCGAGTCAAGCCCGCTCGGCGCTGCCCTACGGGATGGTTGCGCAGCTCATCGGCGACGTCGACTGCAAGCACCTGAACGGGCTGCCCCAGGTTCAGCGGGCCGCACTGGATCGTGTGCTGCTGCCGGCCAATGCCGAGTATCCCCCAAGCGACCACAGGCTCATCGCGACGACGATCCTGTCGATCGTCGAGCGTCTGTCGGCGAAGGCACCGGTGTTGGTCGCCATCGATGACGCGCAGTGGATGGACGAGCCGAGCAGAAGCGTCGTAGCGTTCGTCGCGCGTCGTCTCGAACGACGGTTTGGCGTGCTCGTCGCCGAGGCTGGCCCCGACGACAGCGTTGCGACGGCAAGCTGGCTGCGTCTGGGAAGCCAGAATGCCATCGAACGAATATGGCTGGGACCGTTTCGACTTGGCGCACTGCACACGTTGATCACCGACCGATTGGGCCATTCACTTCCTCGCCGGACGATGGTTCGCATTGCCGAGATCTCTCACGGCAATCCGTCCTACGCCCTGGAGCTGGCGCAAGGGACGAACGTCGAGTCGCCAACTGCCGAACCGACATTGCCGTCCCCGTTGGCAGAATTGATGCGAAGCCGGATAGGTCAACTGGCAGCCGACGTCCAAGAAGTGTTGCTTGCCGCCGCGTGCGTTCCCGATGCGACCGTCGATCTGCTCGCGCAGGCGACGGGGACCACCACGGCGCGCACCGTCGAGATGCTCGAGCCAGTCGAAGACAAGGGCATCATCGGCATTCACGGCAACAAGGTGCGGTTCAGCCACCCGCTGCTGGCCCACGGTGTCTACGCGGATGCCAGTCCAGCGCGCCGACGCAGAATGCATCGGGTGCTGGCGAACGTCGAGTCGCTACCCGAAGTGAAGGCCCGACATCTCGCGTTGGCGACACTCGCCGCAGACCCGCTGTCGCTGCAGGCCTTGGATACCGCCGCAGAGGCAGCGCGCACTCGCGGTGCTCCGGCCGCCGCCGCCGAGCTCGTCGACCTGGCGATTCAGCTCGGTGGTGATACGCCCGAACGGCGGATCCGTGCCGCTGCGCATCACCTCCACGCGGGAAACGCCGAACCTGCCCGCTCAGCACTCGCACCTATGCTCAGCCAGCTGCCGCCAGGCCCGCTTCGGGCCACCGCGGTCAACCTGCTTGCGGAAATGTGCATGTACGACAATAGCTTTGCGCGAGCTGCCGACCTTCTACGCGGCGCAGGAGTCGACGCTGCGACCGACCCGACGGTGGTAGTGCAGCGCCTCCTCTTGCTGTCGTTTGCTCAACTCAACAACGGGGAGCACGAGGACGCACTCGACTGCGCGTCACGAGCGGCGACGCTGGCCCAAGCAGTGGACCTACCGGCCTTGTCCAGCCAAGCGCGCGCGCTTTCGGCGACGCTCCGCCTGATGTGCGGGCAAGACGTCGACGACTCAAGTCTGCGGGCCTCGCTGGAGAAGGCAGACCCCGACATCGACGATTCGCTCCCGTTCAGCGCCGGCACCGTGAACGCGCTGGCACTGGCCTGGACGGGACGTCTGGACGAGGCGAGCGCTCAGATGCACGCCGTGAGGAACCACTACATCCAGCGCGGCGCCAACAGCCACGTCATGTTCGTCAATCTCCACAGCACGCTGATCGACGTCTGGCGGGCCGACTTCCCCGCGGCCGCACGCACGGCCGAGGATGCGATCGAACTGGCCGAGCAGCTCGGTGATGACCACATGGCGTCCATCGCCTACGCCGCCCGCGCCGTCGTCGCCGCCTACACCGGGCGTGAACGCGACGCACGTGCCGACGCGCGCGCCGCGACCGAGGCCGCGAACCGCTGCGGTTCAACGCGACTCGCTGATCAGCCGGTCACGACGCACGGATTTCTTGCCGTCTCGCTTGGCGACTATGCCGAGGCTCTGACAGTCCTGCAGCCGCTGATCACACGGCTCAGTTCGTTGCCTAGCACCGAGATCGTCGTCGCCGAATTCCTCCCTGATGCCGTCGAGTCGATGATCGCAATGGGACACATCTCGGAAGCCGGACCACTGATCGATGCACTGGAAGGCAACGGCCACCGACTCGACCGACCGTGGGCGCTGGCGGTCGGCGCACGCTGCCGCAGCATGTGGTTGGCCGCCCAGGGCGAAGTCGAAGCCGCTGTAAGCATGGCGCAGCAGGCGATGGTCGCGCACGACCGGCTTCCCATGCCGTTCGAGCGCGCCCGCACGCAGTTACTGCTCGGCCGGCTTCAACGGAGTCAGGGCCTCAAGGAAGACGCAGTAGATACCTTGGTCGAAGCCTTGCGGGCATTCGAGCACATGGGAACGCCGTTGTGGGCCACCCGAGCCCGCGACGAACTGGCCGCGACGAAGAGCATCCCGACGGAGCACGTAAGGCTGACCTCGTCCGAGCAAGACGTCGCCGAACTCGCCGCCTCCGGCATGACCAATCGCGACGTGGCTACCATGCTGTCCATCAGCCTCAAGACTGTCGAAGCAAACCTGACCCGCATCTACCGGAAACTGGGCATCAATTCACGCGTCGAGCTGGCCGAGCGGATGAGCCAATTGACGGCTGGTGCCCAGCCGGCGGGGACGTAGTCGATCCACTCGCGAACTCGGAGCCATGCGCGTTTACTTGGCGCAAATTTGCTGCGCGGTGGCGACGAGGCGGGGACGTCGCGGCGCAGTAGCGGCGCTCAACTCTTAACGGATCTGTTTGCATTCGTATGAATCACGCCTGCGGCTGACACACGACGAACCTTCCTCTTTCAACGAATCCGACGGCCGCGCAACCTGCGTCGTGGCCGGTCGGGGCTCGATGACACCAACGACAATAAATTAGCTGACGCAGACGACTATTCCCTTGTGTCAGCCCGCGACTAACAGTTGCTGAAATTGCGTGATGACATCGAAAGATAATGGTTGACAGCGTGTAATGGGTGGTGCGATGCTAGCCAAAGCTTATCCGCTAGTAGGTCTGGGGGGATCATGAATAGCATTGCTACAACTGTCCGGATGGGAGCAGCGGCGTGCGCGATCGCAGCCGCTGCAACGGTGGTATCGGCGCCAGCCGCTCAGGCGACGCCCCTCGTGCCAGCGCCGAGTGCAACGGGCATCGGGTCAGCGCTCGGGTCGGCCACCTGTTTTGTTCCGGTTTTCAACTCCACTGAGTGCGCAGTTGGGGCCGCTACGATTCCTGGGGCCTTCTACCTCGGCCCCAACGACCCGACGCCGCCGGTCCGCACCGACATCATCAAGGTGAATCCGATTCCGGTGTTTCTTCTGATTCCGGTTCTCGGTGTGCCATTGGCGGGTTGGTGGGCGTCGTTGGATCTCGAGGTTTGCGTCGGCGGCATCAGCGCGCGAGTCGGGGGCTACGGCACTCTCACGGCGTCGCTCGGCTCCGGCTGCTAAGCCTCGAGCCATCCCGTAAACGCTGTTCGATACGCCTTAAGTGCGAATCTTCTCGCGGAGTCCGTTTGGACGTCGGCCGGACGACGATGACGACGACGACGACGGTTCCGCGCGACGTCGGTTCCGGCGTGTCGCTCAGGCGGCCGGTCTCCTCCTACTGGTCGTAATTGCGTTCGGATGCTGGCTCGGGTACGAAGCGGTTCACGCAAGATCCAACCTCGAAGAGGCACGCAGCAGCGCTCAGCAGGCCAAGGAAGCGCTACTGAAGGGCACGTCGGAAGACGCCGCCCGATGGGCGAATGACGCGCATAGCCATGCCCAGACAGCGCGCAACTCGACTCATTCACTGCCTTGGAACGCCGTGTCGGCCGTGCCGTGGCTGGGAGGGCCGTTCGAGTCGGCCCAACAGCTCGCCGATGTCGTACTAGGCCTGACAAGCGAGGTGTTGCAACCCTCGGCTGAAGTGGCCGCAGCGATATCACCGGACCGGTTGCTCAAAGGTGACCGTGTAGACGTGCAAATGCTCCGCGACTCCGCCCCGAAGCTGGACGAGATATCAGCGGCTGCTGCACGACTCGATGCTGACGCAAGTGCGATCCCCGATCCCTCGTATCTTTCCGCGATCCGCGACGCCCGCGTGGAACTTCAGGCGCAGACATCCGAGATTACGAAGTTGCTGGAGAATACGGCCCTGGCAGGGCGTCTAGTGCCCGCGATGATGGGTGCAGACGGTCCCCGGAGCTATTTCATGGGATTCCAGACCAATGCTGAAGCCCGCGGCACAGGTGGCCTACTCGGCGGGTTCGGCATTCTGCGGTTCGACGACGGCACCCCGAGCGTGGATACCCTCGGGGCGAACAGCGAACTCAACAAACCCTTTGCTCCGATAGACCTTGGACCGGAATACAACGCGCAGTATGGGTTTC
The DNA here is from genome assembly GCF_000620625.1 of Mycobacterium sp. URHB0044. Taxonomy (GTDB): domain Bacteria; phylum Actinomycetota; class Actinomycetes; order Mycobacteriales; family Mycobacteriaceae; genus Mycobacterium. The sequence goes on from NZ_JIAW01000018.1 coordinate 171,489, forward strand.
AGAATCCCACGACCGATTTCCGCAACAGCAATCTGAGTTCACACTTCCCGTATACGGCCCAGATCTGGAAGTCGTTGTGGCTTCAGCAGTCCGGCAGTGACGTAGACGGAGTCATCGCGATCGACCCGGTGGCGTTGAGTTACGTTCTCGGCGCGGTCGGCTCCGTAACCATGCCAGACGGTGAAACGATCACCAAGGAAAACGTCGTCGAGTTGACGGAGTCGACCGTCTACAGCCGTTTTCCCACTGACCAACCCGCGCGGAAGCAATATCTCCAGGATGTCGCCAGCGAAGTCGTAAAGAAGATGACGGGACACGTCGACTCGCCGCGCGAACTGCTCGACGCCCTCGGCAAAGCGGTCAGCGAAGGGCGCATCGCGGTGTGGAGCTCATCGCCCGACGACCAGCGGCTCCTCGACCAGACTGCTCTGGCACATGTCGTCCCCGATGATCCCGCACCCTATTCGGGTGTCGTGATCAACAACCTCGCCGGAAACAAACTCGATTACTACCTGAAAAGACAGATCGAGTACACGGCCGACGCGTGTGAAGGCGGAACGAGGAAATCGACCGTCACCATTCGGCTGACGAATACGGCGCCCAAAGAGCCTTTGCCGGACTACGTGGCCGGTACTTCGTGGCTACCTACTGCACTGCCCATGAAGGTTCCAAGTAGCACCAATGTGTCCTCGGTCCTTCTTCTCGCGACCACGAATGCGACACTGCAGAGTGCGATCGTCGACGGCAGGCGAAGGCCGGTGTTCACCAGCATGGAACGCGGTCACCCGATCTTCGAAGTGCAAGTGGCCATTCCTCCCGGGGTCACAGCGGAACTGAGGTTCCTGCTGACTGAGCCGACGGCGCCGGGAGCTCCGCGGGTGCCGATCCAACCGTTGCGGGACAGCGTCACCCCAAAGGTATCGGTGCCCGAGTGCTCGAGATGACCTTCTTCGGTCATGTGACGGCTACATCAGACTACGCGTCCGTTAGTTTGCTGTGACTCACGCCATTTTGGCGACGTGAGGAAATCACGGCTGTATAGTTCGGCGAAAGCGCGACGTCGCTTGGCGGCGCGTACGGGGGTGGATTAACCAGCGATGAGGGGCGGGCTGTGAATATTCAGGACTTCGTGCGACTTTTGCGATCTCGCTGGTTGATCATATGTAGCGCTATTGCCGCCGGCCTGATGGGAGCCATCGCCCTCACGTTGATCACGACACCGCTCTACCAGGCATCGACGAGGCTCTTCGTGTCGACGCAGGGAGCCGAATCCGCAAGCGACATATATTCGGGCACTTTGTCCTCCCAACAGCGCGTCCTCTCGTATACCAAGCTAATTACTGGCGAGACGTTGGCCCAGCGGACGGTTGACAAACTCCACCTGGATATGAGCTCGGACGCCTTGCGTAGTCAAGTCAAGGCATCCGTGCCCCCCAATACGGTCTTGATTGACGTATCGGTGCTCGACCCATCCCCCGTGCGGGCCCGCGACATTGCTGACGCCTTGTCCGATGAATTCGTCGTTCTGGTTCGCGAATTGGAAACTCCAGAAGATGGCGCCAGACCCGATTCCCGGGTCGTAGTCGAGCAACACGCTGCGCTACCCGACAAACCCGTAGTTCCTCAAACGAGTCGTAACCTTGCCCTGGGCCTCGCACTAGGCGTGATCTTTGGGATTGGTCTCGCGTTCCTTCGTGACCGGTTGGACAACACCGTCAAGAACCCACAAATTCTTGAACAAATCGTCGGCGCCGGTCTCGTTGCGACCATTCCGGTCGACAAGACCCGCCGAAAGAATCCGGCGATACCTTTCGCCGGCGATCGATCAGCGATAGCCGAAGCATTTCGCAAGCTCCGCACCAATCTGCAATTCCTCGATGTCGACGACCCGCCGCGAGTGCTCGTCGTCGCTAGTTCTCTGCCCTCCGAGGGCAAGTCAACTACGGCGATAAACCTCGCGTTGGCTTTGGCTGAGGCCGACCACAATGTGGTTCTGGTCGAAGGCGATATGCGACGCCCCAAACTGCATACGTATCTCGATCTGGTCGGGTCGGTCGGGTTTAGCACGGTGCTCACTGGCCGAGCGTCACTTCCCGAGGTGCTACAGAAGACACGCTTCCCGGGTTTGACCGTCCTTACCTCGGGAGCAGTTCCGCCGAACCCCAGCGAATTACTCGGGTCGCTGGCAGCCAAGAAGATCCTGAGCGAACTTCGCGGGTCGTTCGACTTCGTCATCGTGGATACGTCCCCACTGCTGGCGGTCACCGACGCCGCGGTGCTGGCGGCCGAATCCGACGGGGTGCTCATGATTGCGCGATTCGGCGAAACCAAGCGCGATCAGCTCGCACACGCCGTCGCGAACCTCGAAAACGTCGGGGCACGGATACTGGGCGCCATCTTCACAATGATGTCCGCGCGGCAAAATGAGGCTTACTACTACAGCTACTACGGCGAAGCGGACAAGGCTCCGGGCAATCACCGCGCTGACCGCAGTAGTTCACAGGGTTCGGCGGCTTCCACTCCGGAGAGGTAAGACTGCCGGGCGCCGAGATCACTTCGCCCGCCCACGTGCACCTGAAAAGGGACTGCGACACACAGCAATTCCAAGGGGAATGCCGGGTAGTTCGAAACTGCTTCTAACGGCGGGGTCGGTGGCTGTGTCTAGAGTGCCTGGAGAATGCTCCAGTGAGCGCGATGAACATGAGCGCCCAGGCCAGCATTCTGGCCGGGATGCCGATGTTCAGAATCGGAGCTTCGGCGAACAATGCCAGCGCAAGCAGGTACACGACCACTCGGTGCGCCTCACTCGGCTCGCGAGCCACATAGTTACGGATCGCCTTCGCAATCAATCCGAAGGCGAACAAGATGACCACCACGCCCAGCACCCCGAAATCGATGTATTGATCAGAGATGACGTTGGTGCCCGGGTCCCATGTGGCCAGGGGACCAATCATGCTGTCGCGCAGCATGTCCGACGCCCTCAGGTACTCCGAGTGGAGGTACGGGAGGTACAGCTTGGCGCTAAACGGGATGATCGCCGAGAACTGCACCAGTTTGAAAACGCCGTACGTGAAGTCATAGATGTCCGGGACCACCTGCACCGTCGCCCGCAGCGCAATGGTCGTGACGTTGAAACTGCTCTCACTAGATGACTGCTGATAGGTCGGCGAGCTCGACATCAATTGCCAGAAGTTCACACTGTCATACCAATTCGGAATGAACCGGACCACTTCGATGAGCCGGTAGACGACCAACCAGAGCCCGAAGGCGACGATCAACATCACGAGCGGAACCCAGCGCAGGAAGGTGACGTATCCGCCCACCAACACCAAGGCGATGAGCAGGAACGAACTGCGGTCTCCGAGAACGAGTAAGCGCACGCTCCAGGCGATTGCGATCACGAGGCCCACGACGAGCATCGGCGGCGTGCGGAGTTCAGCCGCCCGGGCGTAAATCCACAGCGCCACCACGATCATGCAGAACGTCAAGATGAGCACGAACGTGCCTTCGAGCCCCACCGCCTCCGTCGTCGTACGGGTGTATCGGCCCTCGTCGGCGGAGCGCCAACCCGCGAAAAGGTACAAAGCCACGAGACTGAGCAGCACCGTGCTCGACGCCGTGGCCATCGCATGGAAGTAAAGCGGCCGCGAAGTGTTCCCCACTCCGCTTCCAGACTGCTCGACGTCCTTGAGCTCGGTGCGGGCGGGGCGGGCCATCGCGGACGCGGGCTCGACGTCCGTGCCCACCGCACGCGTGGCCCGAGGCGAAGCCCTGTATCCGATCGCGAACGCGAGCATTCCCACCGTGGCCAGCGTGATGGCCTTGTTCGAACCCTCAGCGAACGAATTGGAGACATACACACTCTGCGACAGATCCGCCGCGCCCAACAGAAACAGTTGGTACTGGTAGTAGAAGATCAGATAGCTGAAAACGAAGAACAGCACCTCGATGGACAGATAACTGGGCAGCCACGCCA
>NZ_JIAW01000019.1 GCF_000620625.1 Mycobacterium sp. URHB0044
TCGAAGGATCCACCCTCACTGCAAGTCTGGTCACCGGACCGAGCCACGGCGCACTGGTCCTCAACGCCAACGGCTCCTTCACCTACACCCCGACCGCCAACTACAACGGCCCCGACAGCTTCACCTACACCGCCACCGACGGCACCGCCACCAGCCCAGCCGCCACGGTGACGATCACCATCACCGCGGTCAATGACGCCCCCGTGGCGGTCGATGACACCGGCTACACCGTCGCCGAAGACGGCACCCTCTCAGTCAGCGCAGGCGCCGGAGTCCTCGCCAACGACACCGACATTGAGAACAACGCGCTGACAGCCGCGCTCGTCACCGGACCCGCCCACGGCGCACTGGTTCTCAACACCGACGGATCCTTCACCTACACCCCAGTCGCCGACTACAACGGGTCAGACTCGTTCACCTACACCGCATCGGACGGCACGGCCACCAGCGCGGCCGCCACCGTCACCATCACCATCACCGCGGTCAACGACACCCCCGTCGCGATCGACGACACCTTCACCACCAACGAAGACACCCAACTGGCCGGCAACGTCCTCACCAACGACACCGACATCGAAGGATCCACCCTCACTGCAAGTCTCGTCACCGGACCGAGCCACGGCGCACTGGTTCTCAACCCCAACGGCTCCTTCACCTACACACCCACCGCCAACTACAACGGCCCCGACTCCTTCACCTACACCGCCACCGACGGCACCGCCACCAGCCCAGCCGCCACGGTGACGATCACCATCACCGCGGTCAACGACACCCCCACCGCCGTCGACGACTCCTTCACCACCAACGAGGACACCGTCCTCACCGGCAACGTCCTCACCAACGACACCGACATCGACGGCACGAGCCTGACCGCGAGCGTGGTCACCGGCCCGAGCCACGGCGCACTGACGCTCAACCCCAACGGATCCTTCACCTACACCCCGACCACCAACTACAACGGGTCAGACTCCTTCACCTACACCGCATCGGACGGCAGCCTCACCAGTGCGGCGGCCACCGTTACCATCACCATCACCGCGGTCAACGACACCCCCACCGCCGTCGACGATGGCTTCACCACCAACGAAGACACCCCACTCACCGGCAACGTCCTCACAAACGACACCGACATCGAAAACACCTCGCTGACAGTCACACTCGCGACCGGCCCCTCCCACGGCGCACTGGTTCTCAACACCGACGGCTCGTTCACCTACACCCCCGTCGCCAACTACAACGGCCCCGACTCCTTCACCTACACCGCCACCGACGGCACCGCCACCAGCCCAGCCGCCACGGTGTCGATCACCATCACCGCCGTCAACGACACCCCCACCGCAGTCAACGACTCCTTCACCACCAATGAGGACACCCAACTCACCGGCAACGTCATCACCAACGACACCGACGTCGAAAACACCTCACTTACAGCGACACTCGCAACCGGGCCGAGCCACGGGACACTCACCCTCAACCCCAACGGATCCTTCACCTACACCCCCGCCGCCAACTACAACGGCGCCGACTCGTTCACCTACACCGCCTCCGACGGCAGCTCCACCAGCAATGTCGCCACGGTGTCGATCAACATCGCCGCCGTCAATGACACCCCCGTCGCCACGAGCGACTCCTTCACCACCAACGAAGACACCCAACTCACCGGCAACGTCCTCACAAACGACACCGACGTCGAGGGCACGAGCCTGACCGCAAGCGTGGTCACCGGCCCCACGCACGGCGCCCTGACCCTGAACCCCAACGGCTCGTTCACATACACCCCCACCGCCAATTACAACGGCACCGATACCTTCACCTACACCGCCACCGACGGGTCACTCACCAGCACTGCGGCCACCGTCACGATCACCGTCACATCGGTCAACGACGTACCGGCCGCCACGAACGACGCCTACACCACCAACGAAGACACCGTCCTCAACGGCAACGTCCTGACCAACGACACCGACGTCGACGCGACCCCGCTCGCCGCGACGCTAGTCACGGGCCCCGCTCACGGCGCCCTGACGCTCAACGCCGACGGGACTTTCACCTACACTCCCACCGCCAACTACAACGGCGCCGACACCTTCACCTACACCGCGACCGACGGCACCGCCACGAGCAACGTCGCCACGGTGTCGATCACCATCGCCGCCGTCAATGACGCCCCCGTGGGCACCGCGGACACCTTCACTGCAAGTGTCCCCGCCAGTCTTGGACTCCGGCGTGCCGTGCCGACGGGATCGAACGTGCTGACCAACGACACGGACGTGGAGGGCAACACGTTGACGGCGGTTCTGGTGTCGGGCCCAACCAAGGCCAGTTCCTTCTCGCTGAATGCGGATGGGACCTTCAGCTACACCTCAATACTGCTGGCCAACATCCTGGTAGGTACCGACAGTTTCACCTACTACGTGACGGACGGCACGAACCGAAGCGCCGACACCACAGTCGCGATCATTATTCCTCTCCTCTAACGCGTCGAATCGAATCGCACGATTTGCTCCGCGGGGGAGCATCACACGGCTGAGCACCAGGAACCTCGCGGATACGGCTGGATCGCATAGCCGATCCCCGGTTGGGTTGGCATTGCTCCCGGCATCCCCATCTGCCAATCGTTGTTATGAACGACACAGCGAAAACTACTGGCCGAAAATGGTTTCGGGAATGAGTGGCGATCTTGATTGACGCTAGGCTACATTTGCCGTCGGCAACCGCATCTTCCCGATTCGTTTGGCGTGCTTTCCTCCAGAACTCCGGGAATTCTCCGTCGCGAACCAGTTCGCGGCGTTTGCTGCGCGAAAATGACGTGCAGGGTCAGGTCTGTGCGCGCGTTGCATGTCGATCTTGTTCGTGTTTCACACCTTGGGGGTAAAAGTCGTGCCCACTGGCCGCCAGCCATCGTTTCGCCGCGAAGTCCGGCCGACACGATCGGGATTGAGTTCGGCGGGCATCCGCCGTCTGGCGGCCGTCATCCTCGCGTTGTTGGGTGTCATCATGACCGGAAACGCGCCAGCCAACGCGGTCGTGATGTGGCATCGCAAGGCGCCACCCTTGTCCACGCCATGGACCAACTTGGTGGGCCCAGACAATGCGCTGCCCGACTACCCGCGCCCGCAGATGGCACGGAACAGTTGGCTGAACCTCAACGGCGTATGGAGTTACACGGGGAGATCCGCGCAGGCCGCCTTGGTGACGCCTCCCCCCGCAGCCGCGTACCGCGAGCAGATTCTGGTCCCCTACCCCACGGAGTCGGCACTGTCCGGCATCCAGCGCCACGACGACCAAATGTGGTACCGCAAGGTCTTCAAGCTGCCGACCAACTGGCGTGGGCAGCACGTGCTGCTGCACTTCGGCGCTGTCGACCAGATTGCCACCGTCTGGGTGAACAACAAGCAGGTGGCGTACCACGAAGGCGGGTTCACGGAGTTCAGCGCGGACGTCACCAGCGCGCTGCGGCCCGGATCGCTGCAGGAGCTGACCGTCCGGGTGGAGGACCGCAACGAGGCCAACCCGTTCCCCGTCGGCAAGCAGCGCAACGGGCCGAAGGGACTGTTCTACACCGGATCGTCGGGTATCTGGCAGACGGTGTGGATGGAACCGGTGCGCGCCGCCCACATCGAGAAGCTCGACATCACCCCCGACCTGACCGGTTTCACCGTCACGCCGAGAGTGTCGGGAACGACCCGGCAGCGCGCCGAGGTCGTCGTCTCCACGCCGGGCGGTGAGGAGGTGGCGCGCACCATCGGCCCGGCGGGTAAGACGCTGCGTGTCCGCGTGCCGAATCCGCACCTGTGGACTCCGGACGACCCGTATCTCTACGACCTCAAGGTTCGGTTGCTCAGCCCAGTCTCGAAGGTCGTCGACGAGGTTTCCAGCTATGCCGGGTTGCGCACCATCGGCGTCGTCAACGACGAAAAGGGTAGGGCGCGCATCGCGTTGAACGGCCGCATCACCTTCCTGCACGGCCCCCTGGACCAAGGCTTCTGGCCGGACGGCATCTTCACCGCTCCCACCGACGAGGCGTTGAAGTTCGACCTCGAGCGGACCAAGGCGTTGGGAATGAACTTCGTCCGCAAGCACGCCAAGGTGGAACCCGCGCGGTGGTATTACTGGGCGGACAAGCTCGGGCTGATGGTGTGGCAGGACATGCCCTCGCTCGACGTATCGCTCGACATCCCCGTCGGCCCCGCCCCGGATCCCGTTCCCGCAGCGAAGAAGAACTTCGAGCGAGAGTTGTCCGCGATGGTGGACCAGCTGCGCAGCGTCACCTCGATCGTCGGGTGGGTGGTGTTCAACGAGGGCTGGGGCGAGTTCGATACGGCCAGGGTCACCAATGCCGTGAAGGCGCAAGACCCTACGCGGATGGTCAACGCGAACAGCGGAGTGAACTGCTGCAAATCGCGCCCCGACAGCATGGCCGGCGACATCTACGACGACCACACCTACGTCGGCCCCGGCCGACCCGTGCCGCTAGATGATCCCGACGACAGGAAGAAGGCGCCCGACCAGCATGCCGTCGTGGTCGACCGTCGGGTGCGGGTGGACGGCGAGTACGGCGGCCTCGGGCTGGTGCTCGACAAGAACCGATGGCCAGGACCACCGCAGGCCTATGAAATGACCGACGCCCAGGGACGGCTGACGGAGCGCTACGCAGAGGTCAGCCGCGACTTGGAGAAAGCCGTCCGGGAAGGCGGTTTGTCCGCCGCGATCTACACCCAGACAACCGATGTCGAGAACGAGGTCAACGGATTCCTGAGCTACGACCGCTGGGTGGTCAAGATGTCGCTACCGGTCGTGGCCGAACGAAATCGCGCGGTCATCGCCGCCGGAACGGACCCGACCGACCGTCGGTGACGGCGGCTCGTCGGCCCTCCGGCAGCAACGCCCGCTGGCTGACGAATTCGCGACGCCGACCGGTGACCGGATCCTCGAAGTCGAGGCTGTAGGCCAGCAGTTGCAGGGGCGTCGAGAAGTCGTCGGCTGCCACGTCGAGTACAACCGGATACAGACTGTCGCCGACGATGGGAACCCCCAACGAGTTCATGTGCACGCGCAGTTGATGCGTCCGGCCCGTCCTCGGCGTCAGGCGATACAGCCCGTCACCGAGGTGCTCGACGAGTGTCTCCGCGTTCGGTTCGCCGGGTTCCTCGAACGCCTGTAGTCGACTGCGCTCCTTGATGATCCGACTGCGCAGCACCGACGGCAACGCACGGTTCGGCTCGCCAGCCGCCCGTGCCAGATACGTCTTGCGCACCAGCCCGCGCGCGAACAGCGTTTGATATGGGCCCCGCATTTCGCGCCGGGTGGTGAACACCAGCACGCCCGCCGTCAGCCGGTCCAACCGGTGGGCGGGCGAAAGCTCCGGCAACTCCAATGAGCGCCGAAGCTTCACCAAAGCGGTCTGCGCGACGTGACCACCCCTCGGCATCGTGGCCAGGAAGTGCGGCTTGTCCACCACGACCAGGTCGTCGTCGCGGTACAGAATCGGGATGTCGAACGGGACGACGACCTCGTCGGGCAGGTCGCGGTAGAGGTACACGCTCGCGCCGGCGGGCAAGACGGTCCTATCGGTGACTATCGTGCCGTCGGCGCAGACCACCTCCCCGGCAAGGACTTTCACCGCAGCTTGCTCACCGAAGCGGGCGCTCAGCTCCTCGAGCACCGACCCACCACGCAGCCGCACCCGCGCCGGTCCCAGCCCGTCGCGGGGCGGCAACGGCGCGGGACGCGCGGCACGCCTCAATTCAACGGCACCGGCTCGAGGATCTCGGCCCGCGCCTCGGGGGCCGCCGCACGCAACGCATCGGCCGACTCGTCGTCGGGCTGCGTCTGCGACAACACTTCAGCCTCCACGCGGGCGGCATACGTCGCGACCTCGCGGTCGACGTCCTCGGCGCTCCAACCCAGCACCGGCGCAACGACTTCTGCGACCTCACGCGCGCAATCCACGCCACGGTGCGGATACTCGATCCCAATCCGCATCCGCCTGGTCAGGATGTCCTCGAGATGCAGCGCGCCCTCGGCGACCACGGCGTACCACGCCTCGACCTTGAGGTAGACGGGCGCTTCGGTGATGGGCATCAACAGGTCAGGACGACCCTCGGCCATCGCGAGCACCTCACCGATCAGCGAGCCGTACCGATCCAGCAGGTGACGCACCCGATAGGGATGCAGCTGGTAGTGCGCGCCAACGTGTTCGGTCTGGTTGATCAGCGCGAAGTAACCGTCGGCTCCCATCAGCGGCACCTTCTCGGTGATCGTCGGCGCCACCCTGGCCGGGACGTACTCGGCGGCCGCGTCGATGGCGTCGGCGGCCATCACGCGGTAGGTGGTGTACTTGCCGCCCGCGATCGCGACCAGCCCGGGCGACGGAACCGCGACGGCGTGCTCGCGGGAGAGCTTCGACGTCTCGTCGCTCTCCCCGGCCAGCAGCGGACGCAGCCCGGCGTACACGCCATCGATGTCGTCGTGACTCAGCGGAGTGGCCAGCACGGTGTTGACGGTCTCGAGGATGTAGTCGATGTCGGCCTTGGTGGCCGCCGGATGGGCGAGGTCCAGGTTCCAGTCGGTGTCGGTGGTGCCGATGATCCAGTGCGTCCCCCACGGGATGACGAAGAGCACCGACTTCTCGGTGCGCAGGATGATCGCCACTTCACTGACGATGCGGTCGCGAGGCACGACGATGTGCACGCCCTTGGAGGCGCGGACACGGAACCGGCCCCGCTGCTTCGACAGCGCCTGGATCTCGTCGGTCCACACCCCGGTCGCGTTGACGACGACGTGCCCGCGCACGTCGGTGACTTCGCCGTTCTCGGAGTCGCGCGCGCGCACCCCGACCACCCGGTCACCTTCGCGCAGCAGCGACACCACCTGCGTCGACGACCGCACCACGGCTCCGTAGTGCGCCGCGGTGCGGGCGACGGTCATGGTGTGGCGGGCGTCGTCGACCACGGTGTCGTAATAGCGGATGCCGCCTATCAGCGAGCTGCGCTTGAGCCCGGGCGCCAGCCGCAGCGCACCCGCCTTGAACAGGTGCTTCTGCGCCGGGACTGATTTGGCGCCGCCAAGCTGGTCGTAGAGGAAGATGCCTGCCGCCACGTACGGCCGCTCCCACCAGCGCTTCGTCAGCGGGAAGAGGAATGGCAACGGCTTGACCAGGTGCGGCGCCAGCGTCGTCAGGGAGAGCTCGCGCTCGTGCAGGGCCTCACGCACTAGACCGAACTCCAGCTGCTCGAGGTAGCGCAGGCCGCCGTGAAACATCTTCGAACTGCGGCTCGACGTGCCGGAGGCGAAGTCGCGGGCCTCGACGAGTGCCACCTTCAGGCCGCGCGTCGCGGCGTCAAGCGCGGCACCTGCGCCGACCACCCCGCCGCCGATGACGACGACGTCGAACTGCTCGCCGCCGAGGCGGTCCCAAGCAGCCGCACGTTGCTGCGGGCCCAGGAAGGTCTGCCCGTTACCCGGAGCGGGGATCGGGTCACTCACGCCGGGCTCCTCGTGTTACTCGTCGGTAGGCATTGCCACTTGAGAGCCTACGTGGGTCAGTCCAGATCGTCGTGCGCCATCAACCGGCGGGCCGCCTCCACGATCGAACCCGACAGCGACGGATACACCGACAGGGTCTGGGCCAGGTCGGTCACCGAGATCCGATTCTGGACGGCCAGCGCGATCGGCAGGATCAGCTCCGACGCGATCGGGGCGACCACCACGCCGCCGATCACGACGCCGGTCGCGGGTCGGCAGAAGATCTTGACGAAGCCGCGGCGCAGCAGCGACATCTTTGCGCGCGCGTTGGTGGTCAGTGGCAGCATGATCGTCCTGGCGGGCACCGTGCCGTCGTCGATCGCGGTCTGCGGCACCCCGACGGCGGCGATCTCGGGTCGGGTGAACACCGCGGCGGCGACGGTGCGCAGCCGGATCGGCGCAACACCTTCTCCCAGAGCGTGATACATCGCGATGCGGCCCTGCATGGCGGCCACCGACGCCAGCGGCAGCAGGCCGGTGCAGTCCCCCGCCGCGTAGATGCCGGACGCCGAGGTGCGCGACACCCTGTCCACGGTCAGGTAGTTGCCTGCTCCGAGTTCGATGCCGACCCGCTCGAGTCCGAGTCCGCCCGTGTTGGGTACGGAGCCGACCGTCATCAGCGCATGGCTGCCCTCGACGGTGCGACCGTCGGCGATCGACACCTTGACCCCGTCCGCGGTGCGGGTCACCGAATCGGCGCGGGCGTTCTTGACGAGCCTCACACCGCGTTCGGCGAACGTTTCCTCGAGCACGGCGGCGGCGTCGCTGTCCTCGTGGGGCAGGATCTGGTCGCGGCTGGCCACCACCGTGACCTGCACGCCGAGCTCGGTGTAGGCGTTGCAGAACTCCGCGCCCGTCACACCCGATCCCACGATGACGAGGTGTTCGGGCAGTTCGGTGAGGTCGTAGAGCTGGCGCCAGTTCAGGATGCGCTCGCCATCGGGCTTGGCGTTGGGCAGTACGCGCGGGCTGGCGCCGGTGGCGATCAGCACGACGTCGGCCTTGAGCACGCCGACCTTGCCATCGACCGTGGTGACCTTGACCCGGTGATGCGCCATGCCCGGCGTGTCGTCGACCAGCTCACCGCGGCCGTGCACCACGCTGACGCCCTGGTTGAGCAGTTGCGCCCCGATGTCGGCCGACTGAGAGCGGGCCAGCGTCTTCACCCGGTTGTGGATCTGAGGCAGCGAGATCTTCGCGTCCTCGACGGCGATGTCGAAACCCAGCCCATCGGCGCGGCGCAGCTCGGTGCGTACGCCCGTCGACGCGATGAACGTCTTGGACGGCACACAGTCCCACAGCACGCACGCGCCACCGATGCCGTCTGAGTCGATGACGGTGATCTGCGCGACGTCCGGGCCGCGGCCGGCAGCCACCAATGCGGCTTCATATCCGGCAGGCCCGCCTCCGATGATCGCGATACGGGTAACCACGGGTCCCATCCAACCCCATGCCGCTGCGCTCCCGCCCGCCGAGCCAACCCGTGTCGCCGCGCTCCCGGTATCCGGTTCCGGCCGGCTAAGCCTTAGGCTTGCCCCCGTGCCGCTCTACGCCGCTTACGGATCGAACATGCATCCGGAGCAGATGCTGCAGCGTGCACCCCATTCCCCGATGGCAGGAACGGGCTGGTTGCACGGCTGGCGGCTGACCTTCGGCGGCGAAGACCTCAGCTGGGAAGGCGCGCTGGCCACCCTCGTCGAAGATCCACTCTCCAAGGTGTTCGTCGTGCTCTACGACATGACCAAGGAGGACGAGGCGAACCTCGACCGCTGGGAGGGTTCAGAGCTCGGCTTCCACAAGAAGATCCGCTGCCGGGTGTACCCGGTGTCGTCGGACACCAGTCGGGAGCCCGTGCTGGCGTGGCTCTACGTCCTCGACGCGTGGGAGGGCGGCATACCCTCTGCGCGCTACCTCGGCGTCATGGCCGAGGCCGCCGAGATTGCCGGCGCCCCAGCGGAGTACGTGCTCGACCTGCGCAACCGCCCTGCCGGCAACGTCGGCCCAGGCACCTAGCTCCCTCCCTCGCGTCGACACTGCGCACAGGGCGGAAAAGTGCGAGTGCCCGTAGCCCTCACCGCAGTGTCGAGCTAGAGAAGCGCCGACTGCTCCACGATGTTGGTCATCACGCGGACACCCACCGCGAGCGCCCGCTCGTCGAGGTCGAACGTGGGCTGATGCAGATCCAACTGCGGGCCGCGGCCCGACCAGACGCCGAGGCGGGCCATCGCACCGGGCACCTCCTCCAGATACCAGGAGAAGTCCTCGCCGCCGCCCGACTGCCGGGTGTCGGTCAGCGCATCGGGGCCGACGGCCTCGATGGCGTGGGTGAGGATGCGCGTCGAGATCTGCTCGTTGACCACCGGCGGCACGCCGCGGCGGTACTGCACGCTGTACTCGACGTTCAGCGGTGCCAACAACGACGAAACGATCTCGCGGACAAGCAGTTCCATCGCAACCCAGGCCTCGCGGCTGGCCGTGCGGATGGTGCCGGCCAGCGTGCCGGACTGCGGAATGGCGTTCGCGGCCACGCCGGCGTTCACCGCGCCCCACACCATCACTGTGCTGTCGCGCGGGTCGACGCGCCGCGACAGCACGCCGGGCACCGACGTGATGAGCGTGCCGAGCGCGTAGACGAGGTCACCGGTGAGGTGCGGTCGCGACGTGTGCCCGCCCGGGGAGTGCAACGTGATCTCGACCTGATCGGCCGCCGAGGTGATCGGGCCCGCCGTCACCGCGACCCTGCCGACCTCCAGCCGCGGATCGCAGTGCAGCGCGAAGATGCGCGACACGCCGTTGAGCGCGCCCGCCGCGATGGCGTCGATGGCGCCACCCGGCATCAATTCCTCGGCAGGCTGGAAGACCAGTCGCACGCCCACCGGCAATTCGGGCACGGAGGCCAGCGCGAGCGCCGCCCCCAACAACACCGCGGTGTGCCCGTCGTGGCCGCAGGCGTGCGCGACGCCCGGCACCAAAGACGTGTACGGCGCCCCGGTCCGCTCCGCCATCGGCAGCGCATCCATGTCCGCGCGCAGCGCCACCCGAGGCCCCGCCTCCGGGCCGAAATCACAGGTCAGTCCGGTACCGCCAGGCAACACCTTCGGGTTCAGGCCCGCGTCGGCCAGGTGCGAGGCGACGAACTGCGTCGTCGCGAACTCCTGGCGGCCGAGCTCGGGGTTGGCGTGGATGTGTCGCCGCCACCCCACCAGGTCGTCGTGGTGGGCGGCCAGCCACGCGTCGGTGTACTGAGACAAGTTCATCGCGCCGCCTGACGTCGCAGCACCCGGTCACGCTCGGTGGGCGTCTCGGCAAGGGCGACGACCGTGCGGGCCAACATCACGGCCCCCTCGACCACGGCCTGATCGGCACTCGGCCCGGCAGCGGCCGCCGCGAACGCCGGCTGGTGGATCGAGGCGCCTCCGGCGTCGATGCCGACGATCGGATGGATGCCCGGCATCGCTTGTGTGACATTGCCCATGTCGGTGCTGCCCAACGGCAGGACGGCCTCCACCTCGACGGCGACCGGCGTGCGGCCCAGGCGGACCATCTCCGCCCGGAAGACGTCGGCCAACCATTGGTCAGGAGCCAACTCGAGATACGAGGGCTCGGTTTCGGATACCTGATACTCGCAGCCGGTGGCCACCGCGCCGGCCAGGAAGCAGTCCCCCATCCTGCCCTCCAGCTCCTGCAACGAGCCGCCGTCGTTGGCACGCATCGTGTAGTGCATCTCGGCGTGTCCGGGGATGACGTTGGTGGCCTGTCCCCCGTCGGTGACGATGCCGTGCACCATCTGGCCCGGCGCCAACTGCTGGCGCAACAATCCGATCGACACCTGGGCGACGGTGATCGCATCGGCGGCGTTCAGACCCAGGTACGGAGCGACGGCCGCGTGCGCTTCCCGGCCCACGTAACCGACTGCAACCTGCGACAGCGCCAACGACCGTGCACGGGCGATGTCGAGCGGCCCTGGGTGCAGCATGACCGTCGCTGCGATGTCGTCGAACGTGCCCGCCTGCAGCATCAGCACCTTGCCGCCGCCTGCCTCCTCGGCGGGCGTGCCGAGCAGTACAACCGTCAGGTCGAGCTCGTCGGCCACCTCGGCCAACGCCAACGCCGTCCCGACCGCGGATGCCGCGATGATGTTGTGGCCGCAGGCGTGGCCGATTTCGGGCAGCGCGTCGTACTCGGCGCAGATCCCGACCACCAGCGAGCCGCTGCCGAAGTCGGCGCGGAACGCCGTGTCCAGTCCCCCGGGCGCGGCGGTGATCTCGAACCCGCGCTCCGCGACCAGGGCCTGCACCTTGGCGCAGCTGCGATGTTCGGCGAAAGCCAGTTCGGGCTCGGCGTGAATCGAGTGCGACAGCTCGACCAGATCACCACGGCGTCGCTGAACTGCGTCCTCGACGGTCGTCGACGCGATGGCGGTGGGCATCGGAGAAGTATCTCACCGCGCGGCGAAGCGCATCGCGACAGATAAGCTCGCGCACTGTGACGAGCCCAGCTGCGGTGGCACGAGAGGCGGCCGCGGCCATCCGCGACCGCACCGGGATCGACGAGCACGACGTCGCCGTGGTCCTCGGATCGGGGTGGGCCCCTGCCGTCGACCGGCTCGGCGAACCCCTGGCCGTGGTGCCCATGGCCGACATCCCCGGGTTCACCCCACCGACCGCTGCTGGCCATGGTGGCCAGTTGTTGTCGCTGCGGGTCGGCGACGCGCGGGTGCTGGTTCTGTTGGGCCGCATCCACGCCTACGAGGGCCACGACCTGCGTCACGTCGTCCATCCCGTGCGTGCCGCCTGCGCCGCGGGTGCCCGCACCGTCGTGTTGACCAACGCCGCGGGCGGTCTGCGGGACGAGTACGCGGTGGGTCAGCCGGTGCTGATCAGCGACCACCTCAACCTGACCGCGCGCTCACCGCTCGTCGGTGCCGAATTCGTCGATCTCGTCGACGCCTACTCCCCGCGCTTGCGCGCCCTGGCGCGTGAAGTCGATCCGACCCTGGCCGAGGGCGTCTACGCCGGACTGCCCGGGCCACACTACGAAACGCCCGCCGAGATCCGGATGCTGCGCACGCTTGGCGCCGACCTGGTGGGCATGTCCACGGTGCACGAGACGATCGCGGCGCGGGCGGCGGGAGCCGACGTGCTGGGCGTCTCGCTGGTCACGAATCTGGCTGCGGGCATGACTGGACAGCCGCTCAGCCATGCCGAGGTGCTCGAGGCGGGACGTCAGTCGGCGACGCGGATGGGTTCCCTGCTGGCCGAGGTGCTGGCCCGCTTGTAGCCGAACCGGTTGGTGAGTGCGACGAGGCCGCGGGCCATCAACGGGGCAGCGAACAGCATCAGCAGTACCCGCATGACCTGCGCGGCAATGATGAACGCGACGTTGGAACCGGTCTCGACGGCCGTGGCCAGCACCGCGTAGACGCCGCCGGGACTGGTGGACAGATAGCCCTCGAGTGGGCTGATCCCGGCCACGTGGGCCAGCACGACGCCGAGACCCGCGCAGGCGACGTTGAGGAACACGATCAGTGCCAGTGCGGCGGGCAGCGCGCGTCCGACGGCGCGGATGGATTGCCGGGTGAACGCGACCCCGGCCTGCCAACCGATCACGGCGTAACCGACCTGCACCAGCACCTGCGGCACGGACAGCCCGAACGACATCCCGGTGAGCTGGAGCGCGATGGTCAGCGCCATCGGACCCAACAGACCGGCACCCGGCAGCCGGACGAGCCGGCCCGCCGTCACGCCGACCAGCACGATGCCGATGAGCATTCCGACGCTGAGATACCAAGGCGCCGCGTCGGATTCGACGGGCGGTGCCGAGAGGCCAACCATCTCGGGGCGGTAGACGAGGGCGACGACGACGGGCATCGAGGCGGTGATCAGCCCGACACGGAGATATTGCACGACGGCGACCACGCGGTCGTCGCCGCCGAGCTCGCGCGCGATCGCGACCAGACCCGAGGCACCGCCCGCGACCAGCGCGAGCGACCCCGTCAGCGGGGTGACGTCGCGGTGCAAGCCGAGCAGCGCACCGGCGATGATGCTCAACACCAGCGTGGCGACCGCGACCCCGACCACGATGAGCCAGTCCGAACCAAGCGCCGACAGCGCGTCGCGGTGCACCATCGTGCCGATGTAGACGCCGAGTACGCCCTGCGCGGCGATGCCGGCCTTGCGCGGGATCTTGGCCGGGGCGTACGAGAGCAGGGCGAGGGCGATCCCGACGATCAGTGCCGCGAACAGGGCCGCCGACGGCACACCGACGATGGTCAGCGGCACGGTGACGGCGACCGTGATCCCCACCAGCAGTGCCCATCGCAGCATGAAGACAAGTATGCCCTTGCCAATTCAAGATCTCAAACTGATGTCCATCACAGGAATACCAAGGTATAACTTGGTAATGCGTGTGAACATCGACAGCGCCCGCGCCACTGAACTGCGCGAATCCATGATGGCCCTCACCCGTCAGATGCGCCGCCACCGGCCGGATACCGGATTGACGCTGAGCCAATTGGAGGTGCTCGGCGAAGTCAGTCGCAGCCGTGTCACCACGCCGGCGGAATTGGCAGGCAGGCTGCACGTCCGCGTGCAGTCGCTCACCGACAGCATCAACGAGCTGGAGGCCCGTGACTTGGTGTCCCGACGGCCCGACCCCGGCGACCGGCGCAGGCAATTGATCGAGGTCACGGCCGACGGTTCCGCGCTGCTGGAGTCCGACCGCGCCGTCCGGGACGCGTGGCTGGACGCGGCGATGCGCCAGACCCTGACCGAGCTGGAGTTCGACCTGCTGATGTTGGTCGCGCCCGTGCTCCGAAAGGTCGCCGACGCCGACACCCGCACAATGAACCCATGACGGAAGCGCCCCTGACGTTCGGCACTGCGGGGCTGCGGGGCCCGATGCGCGACGGTCCGGGCGGCATGAACGTCGAGACGGTGTCGAGGGCGTCGTGGGCGCTGGCCAAGGTCCTCAAGGACCGTTGCATGGCCGGCTCGACCGTGGTGGTCGGCCGCGACGCCCGGCACCAGTCCGACGAGTTCGCGCTGGCCGCCGCCGAAGTGCTTGCGGCCGAAGGCTTCTCGGTCGTCCTGCTGCCCGACCCGGCACCGACACCCGTCGTGGCGTTCACCGCGCGACGGATGCGCGCCGCCGCGGGCGTACAGATCACGGCGTCGCACAACCCGCCGACGGACAACGGCTACAAGGTCTACCTGGACGGCGGGATGCAGATCGTGTCGCCGACCGACCGCGACATCGAATCGGCCATGGCGAGCGCCCCCACCGACATCGCCCGTACGGAGGTGACGCCGACGGACACCGACGTCATCCACGACTACATGCGGCGTGCCGCGACGGTGCGGCGGACGACGGGCGACGTTCGGGTGGCGCTCACGCCGATGCACGGCGTCGGCGGCGAGGTCGCGGTGCGCGTCCTGCGCGATGCCGGCATCACCGACGTGCACCCGGTCGAGGAACAATTCGCACCGGACCCCGACTTCCCCACCGTCGCGTTTCCCAACCCGGAGGAGCCCGGAGCGGCCGATCTGTTGCTCGCCCTGGCCGCCGAGGTCGACGCGGACGTCGCGATCGCCCTCGACCCCGACGCCGACCGGTGCGCGGTGGGGGTGCCTACGGCGACCGGCTGGCGAATGCTTTCGGGTGATGAAACCGGTTGGCTGCTAGGCGATTACCTGCTGTCCCAGACCGATCGTGGTGAGGTCATGGCGGCCAGCGTGGTGGCCAGCACCGTGGTGTCGTCGCGGATGTTGGCGGCGATAGCGGCGAGCCACGGCGCCCAGCACGTCGAGACGCTCACCGGGTTCAAGTGGCTCGCCCGCGCGGACGTCGGCTTGCCCGGCACCACGCTGATCTACGCCTACGAGGAGGCCATCGGACACTGCGTCGATCCCGCCGCCGTGCGCGACAAGGACGGCATCACCGCGGCACTGCTGGCGTGCGACCTCGTCGCGGCCCTGCGCCGCGAGGGCCGCACGCTGCTCGACGCACTCGACGACCTGGCGCGCCTACACGGCGTGCACGCGACGGCCGCCGTGTCTGTGCCCGCCGACGCCACGGTGATGGGCTCGCTGAGGGCCGCGCCGCCGGCCCAGTTGGGTGGCGAACGCGTCGAGGTCACCGACCTGTTGGACCACAGGGACCAACAGCGCACCGACGCGCTGATCTACACCGGCGAGACGGTGCGGGTCGCGATCCGGCCGTCGGGAACCGAGCCGAAAGTGAAGGCCTACTTCGAGATTCGGCTGCCACCCGACGACGGCGTCGAAGCCGGACGCGCCGCAGCGCGCCGTCAGCTCGACGAGGTACGCGCCGACGTGGTCGGGCTGCTTCAGCGCGGCCCGAACTGACGGTCGCCGGCGTCGCCAAGGCCCGGCACGATGTAGGCGATGTCGTTGAGCCCGTCGTCGATCGCCGCGGTGTAGAGCCGTAGATCGGGCGCCGTCTCCTCCAGCGCGGCAATGCCTTCCGGAGCGCACACCACGCAGACGGCGGTGATGTCGACGGCGCCGCGGGTCTGCAGCAGACCGATGGTGTGCGCCATCGAGCCGCCGGTGGCCAGCATCGGATCGAGCACCATCACCGGCTGCGTGCTCAGGTCGTCCGGCAGGGACTCCAAATACGGTGTGGGCTGGTGCGTTTCCTCGTCGCGGGCTACGCCGACGAAGCCGACCTTGGCTTCGGGGATCAGCACGTGCGCCCGGTCGACCATCCCGAGGCCGGCGCGCAGCACCGGAACCAACAGCGGCGGATTGGCCAGCCGCGATCCGACGGTGTCGGCCATCGGTGTGCGAATCGGCACTTCAGCGGTGGGGGCGTCGCGGGTGGCCTCGTAGACCAGCATCAGCGTCAGATCGCACAGCGCGGCCCGGAACGCCGCGTTGTCGGTGCGCTCGTCGCGCAGGGTGGTCAGCCGCGCGGCGGCCAGGGGGTGATCGACAACGCGGACGTCCATGGGGTCGAACCCTAATGGAACCGGGACGCCTTCACCGGCGTCATAAGGTCGTGCTCGCCGACATCGCCGCGATCCGCGCCCTCGCCGCCGCCCACTCCGGTCACGCCGCCGACCTCGACGCCGTCGCCGCCACGCTGCGGTCGGCCGTGGGCCCGTCATGCGCGGCGGCGTTCGGTCCCATCGGCGCGCGATTCGTCGCGGCGCTGGCGGAAGCGGTCGCCCGCGACGCGGCCGCCGCCGCACGACTCGGCGAGCGTATGACCGTCGCTGACCACACCGCCGCGGCCGCGGCCGTCGCATACGACAACGCCGACGGCCGCGCAGGCCGGTCGATCACGACCGTCGGGGTGTGACGGTGCCCAGTTCGCTCGTCTCGGTGCTGGCAGCGCCCATCCGCGAACTGCAGGCCCTGGTCGGACCGGGCTGGGCCGGGTCCACGGATGGCGACCCCGCCGTCGTCTTCGCCGGAGTCCGCGACGCGCTGGCCGACGTATCCGCCAACGGCCGACGGGCCTGGGATCAGGCAGGCGCCGAATGGACGGGCGCGGGCGCCGACGCTGCGGCCGAGTTCTCGCACGCGACGGTCGCCGCCGTCGACGCCTTGGCACTGCGCGCCGACCACATGGGCGCAGCGACGGCACGGGCGGCCGATGCGGTGGCACGGGCCCGGCAGCAGCTCCACGCCATCGTCGAGGAGTTCGAGGCCCGCGCCGAGGCGTTGGAGGGCGACCTCGAGTCGCCCGGCATGGCGGCCCGACTCATCGAGGAAGCCCGCCGGGCGTTGGACGAGGCGATCGCCGTCGTCGACGAGCTGCGTGCGGAGTTGGACGCTCAAGCGGTCGAGGTGACCGCGGGTCCGCCGTCGGCGCCATCAGCGTCGCCCGCGCCGACCATCCCCGCCGCTGCTGTGCCGAGTTGGTCGGGCGGGTCGGGTTCGGGGGCATCGAGCCAGGGCCCGGGTCTCGGCAACTCCGTTCTCGGGTCGTCCGGCCTGGGTTCGTCGGGGCTGGGGTCGACCGACTTCGACCGGGGCGACGGTGGCGCTGCCAGGCCGTCGGCCGACCCCGGCGTGTTCGGCAGCGGTGAGGAGGTGACACTGCCCGACGGCAGCACCGCGACGGCGCCGAATGCCGTTGCCGCCAGCGCTGTTCGGCATGCCTTGACCCAGCTCGGCGTGCCGTACGTATGGGGTGGCACCACCCCAGGTGTCGGCCTGGATTGCAGCGGCCTCACCCAGTGGGCGTACGGCGAAGCGGGCCTTGACCTTCCGCGGTTGGCTCAGGAGCAGGACGTCGGCGCCGCAGTCGGCCGCGGGTCAGTGCGTCCTGGCGACCTGGCCGTGTGGGACGGCCACGTCGCGATGGTCGTCGGCGACGGGTTGATGATCGAGGCGGGCGACCCGGTGAAGCTCTCCCCCATCCGCACCACCAACGCCGGGGAGGGATTCCAGGGGTTCTGGCGCCCGACGGCGTGAGGCGCCATCAGTCCGATGCCTCGATCTCGAAGACGAACTCGAGATGACCGATGCGCATCCGGTCACCGTCGCCGAGCACGACGCTGCCCCGGATGCGATGCCCTTGCACGTAAACGCCGTTGGCAGAGCGCAAATCGGTGATGACGAAACTGGCGCCCGTGTCGCTGACGACGGCGTGGTGGCGGCTGACCTCGGCGTCGTCAAGCACGACGTCGTTGTCCGGCAGCCGGCCGATTCGAGTGGCCGCCCCGACCAACGGGTGAACGTCTCCCGACGGTGCACGAAGGCGCGCCATGGCCGGCCGGCCGGTCATCGTCGTCCGCCGATCGAGGGTGTTGGCGGCGACGGAGGCCGTGGTGAGTGCGGCTCCGGCTTGACATCACGATGCGTCAGGCCGGCGGCATGGGCCACATCGAGTGCAGCGGCGACCTGACCGATGATGTTCACCGCCCGGGACGGTTCGAGCGGGCCCTTGGCGATCAGCTCGTAGAGCGTGTGCCCGTGCACCAAGCGGATGTCGATATCGAGCCCGCCGTCGGTCTCACCCGAATCGTGAATGGGTATGACGTGTGGTTCTTGCAGAGCGGCCGCCGCTTGGGACTCACGCTGGAACCGCTGCCGAAACGTGGCATCGTTGGAGATCGCGTCGCGAGGATCTTCAGCGCGACGGTTCGGTTCTTGTCGGTGTCGTAGGCCTCGTACACCTCACCCATCCCGCCCTTGCCGAGCAGGCTGACCAAGTTGTACTTGCCGAACGCCATGCCGACGCGCGACTCCACGGCCAACCGTTGCCGTTGAGTGTGTTTGAGTTGCACTCATGCGGCGTCCCCTTGCGGGGTTGGGGTTGTGGCCTCTCCGCGTCCGGCCCCGGATGAGAGGGGTCTTACGGATGCTCCGCCGGCGCCGGATGACCCGGCGTCCGCGCCATGGCCTGTACCAACCGTGGTGGTTGGCCCGGGTACCGATGGGGCCGTGGTCCCGACTGGACCACGACTGGCAGTATCCGGCCAGTCACGGAGATTCAATGCAGCGTTACGGTCGCGGTCGACGACCTCGCCCGTTACCGGGCAGAGCAGGTGTTTGTCGATGCGGCCTGTGCCTTTCAGGCGGCATTCGGTGCCGTCTGTGTGGCGGCAACCGTGGTGGATTTGGCTGGATGGGAACCAGCGATCCGCCACGGTCAGGGTGCTGCCATACCGCAGGGTCTTGTAGGCCAGTTGCGGCCTGATCAAGCCCATCGCGGCATCGGACACGGCGCGCCGGAAAGCTCGACGCCCCATGCCCTGTTTCATCGCAGCCACGTCGAGATCTTCGATCACGACATGGCCATACGTACCCGCCAACTCGGTGCTGAGCTGATGGGCGGCTTCCCGCCGCAGATGTACGCACCGGCGGTCGAGCCGGGTCAGCTTGGCTTTCGCTGCCCGGTGACCGCGCGATCCGGGGATACGGCGGGAAAGTTCACGACCAGCCCGCCGCCGGGCGGCAAGTGTCGCCTTAAGCGGGACCGGATTCTCATACTCGACAACCGTTTCGGCGCCCGTGACACTGTCGCGGGTCGCCACGGTCGCTAGCGTGCGCACGCCGAGATCCACCCCGGCGCGCACCGTCGGCTGGGCGACGACCCGCTCGGTGGTGGGGCTGCGCAGCGCGTAACCGACGGACACGTAGAGCCGTCCCCACTGCTGCGAGAGTGTCACGTTCAGGATGTGGGCACGCCCCGACGCGACATGGCGTTGCAGCCGGCGCGTGTTCTCCTTGGCCCGTAATGCTCCAATCACCGGCACGGTGATCGTGCGACGGTCATCCTCCACGCGCATCGTGCCGGTGGTGAACCGCACCCGGCCGGGATCGCGGCGCGCCGAGGTGAACCGCGGGAAACCCACCCGGCGTCCCTGCCGTTTCCCGTTCCTGCTGGCACTCCAGTTGCTCAACGCCGCGGCCAGATCGGCCAAACCCGCGGAGTAGCACTCCTTGGAATTGGTGGCCCACCAGGGCGCCACCTCTTCCTTGGCCCGATTCCACGCCTTGCGCAGCGAGCCCAGATCCCAGCCCACCGACTCGTGCTCGGGGTCCACCGATCGTGCGTCGAGGTCGGCTTTCACCTGGGCCAGTCCCCAGTTGAACGCCTTGCGTCGAGCACCGAAATGCGACCGCACCAACGCTGCTCGATCCTCATCACAGGGCCATTGCACCTCGAACTTCGCCGCGGTCACCCCCCACCCGGTGGGCAGCTTCACACCGGGCAATCCGGTGGCGGCGTAACTGCCGGCGTCCCCGTCGTACAGCTCGAACAGCACCGACACCGACTCCACCCCCGCCCGATGGTGCTCGAAATCCGCCCCCACATCCACATACCGCGACACCGTGTGGCTGCCATCGCGTTTCGGCTTCCCCGGCAACTGCACCCCACCAGTGAGCGCAACCACCTTCTCCGCTTGGCTGCGGGTACGCATTCCGACAATCATCAGACCACCGCCCCCGGTTCGACCTTGGTGACGGTGACCGTACGCATGGCCCGGTTGCGGGCACCACGACGTCCACACAACCGACCGCACATCGACGTCAACACCTCGACCATGTCGCTCACCACATCATCAGTCGCCTCACCCGCGTCGGCGACCACGATCCGGCGGCCCTGCGCTGACAACGCCGCCCCCAGGTACTCCACCCCCAAGCGCGCCAACCGGTCGCGATCCTCGACAACGACCACCATCGCATCACGGTCCGACAAGAATGCGCGCCAGCATGGGCCGCTAGCCGTTCAGACCGGAACCAACCTCGCGTACCGCCTGGTTCACCCGAAGATCACGCTCAGTAGCCCATGCGGTCAGCCCGACGACCTGCCGATCCAGATCCGAGTGCTGACCATGACCCGACAACGCGCGCATAAACCACCCCTCCGACCGCTGCAGCCGATGGCGAGCCGGTCGTCTCAACCAGGATCAACCGGGCCCACCCGCTCCGCGGGAACCGGCAACGTCCCTCACGAAACCAGCGATACGCGGTATGCCGATTCACCCCAACCGACGCGGCACAATCCGCCTGATTCACGCCACCAACCAAAACACACTCAACACGCAACAGCTCAGATCCCCAGCAGCATCATGGGCCGACGATGCCTGGCCGACACCGGCGACGGCATCGCGGATCATCGACACGACGAGGACCAGGTACCAGAGCGTGCCTGCCACCGCGGTGCCGACGTGCAGCCCACCGAAGTGGTAGTACTTGCCGAGCGCCCACCGCACCCGCAGCGGCCAGGCCGTCGGCGCGCGGGTCACCAACCACGCCAGGGCATTGAGGACGTAGGGCTGCCGAAACATCACGGCGGCAGCGAGATTCGCCTGCGCGGTCAACGCGATGACGTCGAGGTCGGCACCGTCCACCGTCCACCAGCGCGCACTGGTGACGCCGTACACCGCCCATCCGAGGTTGACCGTCATCGCCAGCACGACGAGCCGGTTGTAATGCATCAGGCGCGGGTGCTTGAGGATGCGGCGTGGGAACGGCAGGTGCGGCGCGGTACCCCGGTCCACGACGGTCCCGACGTCCGGCATGGCGAGTTCCGCGGTGGTCACCCGATGAGACTCCGGGAACCGGCTTGGAGGATTTTCAAATAAATCTTGGAACCGCCGCCGACGGTTAGGGCAGCCGCGGGTCGATCAGGGTGACGCCCACGGGAGAGGCGGTGTCGACCGCCGGGAGGAGGCGTGCCCCTTCGGCCAGTCCGACGACGCGCTCCACCAGCGCCTGCGGGCGCAACGTGCCGGCTTCGACCAGTGCCAGCATGTCGGGATAGTCCACGCTGGCCATGCCATGACTGCCGAGAACGTCCAGTTCCCAGGCGATCACGCGGTCCATCGGCACCGCGGGGTGGCCGTCGGCGCTGGGCAGCAGCCCCACCTGCACGTGGCGTCCGCGCCGCCGCAGACTGTGGATGGCCTCCGCACAGGTGGCCGGCGTACCGACCGCGTCGACCGCGACGTGGCTACCTCCATCGGTGAGCTCGTGCACCTGGGCAGGGACGTCACGCCCATCAGCGAGCAGCGTCTGTTCCGCACCCAGATCGCGCGCCAGGGCCAGCGCCGCAGGCGTGCGGTCGACGGCGACCACCCTGGCCCCTGCGGCCACGGCGACCTGTACCGCGCTGAGCCCCACACCGCCAACCCCGAAGACCGTCACCCACTCAGCGGGCCTGACACCGGCCCGCGCGTGCAGCGCACGGTAAGCGGTGGCGAACCGACAGCCCAGCCCCGCCGCCGCCGCATCGGAGACGACGTCGGCCACCGCGACCAGGTTGGTGTCGGCGGCGTGCAGCGCCACGTACTCGGCGAAGGAACCCCAGTGGGTGAAACCGGGCTGGGTCTGGTCGGGGCAGACCTGTGCCTGACCGTCCCGACACCACTGGCACCGACCGCAGCCGCACACGAAGGGGGTGGTCACCCGATCGCCGACCTTCCAGCGTCGGACGTCGGTGCCCACCGCGGCGATGACGCCGACGAGTTCGTGGCCGGGGACGTGCGGCAGTGCTACCCCGTCGTCGTGGCCCGCCCACGCATGCCAGTCACTGCGACAGAGACCGGTGGCGTGCACTTCGACGACCACGCCGCCCGACGATGGCACCGGATCGGCGACCGTGCCGACGTCCACCGGACCGCCGAACTCCTCGAACACCGCGGCGCGCATGGAGCCATCGTCGCGCACGTCACCGCCGCGTCATGCTCCGCAGTCGGCGTCGGCCATCGCCAACCACCCTCGGACTCGCCAGACTGCGTCGTTAGGCTGTGCCGCATGGCAGCTGAAATCGTGCCCGTCCGGCTTGGTCTGACCAAGGGCGACCTGTACACCCTGTGGGCACCGTCGTGGCGTGACGAGGAGGACGAGTGGCAGGCGTTCCTCGGCAAGGACGAGGACCTCTACGCCTTCGAATCGGTGGCCGACCTGGTGGCGTTCATCCGCACGAACAAGGACAACGACCTCGCCGACCACCCCGGCTGGGCCGCGCTGACCGCAGGGTCCGCGCACCTCTGCGATCCGGCCGAGGACCAGCGCCACGACCTGATCGGGGTGCCCGACGTCGTCGCCGAGAAGCCCACCGAGGAGTCGGTGCGGTCGCTGCTTGGCAGCTTGACCATCGTCCAGGCGATCGGTTCGGTGTGCGACCTGATGGCGGTGTCCAAGTTCTTCAACGGCCACCCCATCCTTGGGTCGGTGGGCGGCGGCATCGAGGCCTTCGAGGGGCGTGCCGGCCGTAAGCGCTGGAGCGAGATCGAGGCCGTCATCGGACGCAGCTGGGACGGTGTCATCGACGCCATCGACGCCATCATCGCCACCCCCGACGTCGACGCAGGCGCGTCACAGAAGGCCGCCGACGAACTCGCCGACCCCGCGCCCGAGCCGGAAGTCGAGGACGCAGCCCCCGAGGACGAGGTCGTCATCGAGGACGAGGTGGACACCGACGAGGAGGTCGCCGCGCTCGCCGCCGTGGCCAAGAGTCAGGTGCTCGGCAGCCACGAAGACTTCTGGGGTCAGGTCGGTATCGACCCGGTCCGCATCATGACCAGCGGCGGCACCTATTACACGCTGCGGTGCTACTTGGACGATCAGCCGATCTTCCTGGGCCGCAACGGCCGCATCAGCGTGTTCGGCTCCGAGCGGGCGCTCGCGCGCTACCTGGCGGACGAGCACGAGAGCGACCTGTCGGACCTGTCGACCTTCGACGACATCCGCACGGCCGCCACTGACGGCTCGCTGCGCATCAAGGTCACCGACGACAACGTCTACGTGTTGAGCGAGCTGTCCGACGACATCGCCGACGGACCCGACGCCGTCGACAGCGAGCAGCTCGAATTGGCGGTCGAACTGCTGCGCGACGTCAGCGACTACGCCGAGGACACCACGGTCGACGAGGCGCTAGACGCCGACCAGCCGCTCGGCAGGTTCGTCGCGCACGTGCTCGATCCGGGCACGGTCGCCAAGCCGCCCGCGCCGTACGCCAAGGCCGCCGCGCAGTTCGATGCGCTGGCCAACTTCGTGGAGTCGCGGCTCCGTACCGAGTAGGGCCTGCAATCCGCGATTACTTCTCGCCGCGGCGGTGGTCTGACTCCACATGACCATGCAAACGCCTCTGCAGACCCACACCGTCGACGTCCCGGGCGCACGCCTCTACTACGAGGTCCGCGGCGCCGGCCCCGTGGTGTTCCTCGTCGGCTCACCGATGGCGTCGGCGGACTTCGCGCCGCTGGCCCACGCACTGGCCGGTGATCACACCGTCGTCACCTTCGATCCGCGCGGACTTGCCGCCAGCACGATCGACGACCCGACCCAGGACTCCACGCCGGAGCTGCGCGCCGACGACGTCGCCGCGATCCTCGATGCCGTCAGCGCCGAGTCGGCCGACGTGTTCGGCTCGAGCGGCGGTGCGGTCACCGGCCTGGCGCTGGTGAGCCGTCACCCGGGCCGGGTGCGCACGCTCGTCGCGCACGAGCCGCCGCTGCTGGACCTCCTGCCCGACGCCGAGCGGCACCGCGCCGCCACCGAGGACATCATCGAGACGTTCCATCGCGACGGGCCGGGTGCCGCGTGGGGGAAGTTCATGTCCCACGCGGGATTCGACATGACCGACCCCGCGATGGCGCCGCCGCCCGGTCCCGAGCCCAGCCCGGAGGAGCAGGCCAAGCAGCTCGCCGACATGACGCGCTTCTTCGACCACGAGCTGCGCCCGACTACCCGGTACCGGCCCGACGTCGCGGCGCTGGTGCAGAGCCGCACCCGGGTCGTCATCGGCATCGGCGCGGAGTCAGGTCGCCTGGTCACCCACGGCACGTCCACCACGCTGTGCGAGCTGCTCGGGATCTCCCCCGTCGAGTTCCCCGGCGATCACGCGGGGCTCCCGGCGCCTTCGCCGACCGGCTACGCGAGGTGCTGGCTAGCCGATGAGTACCGCGTAGCGCGGCTTGATCACTTCGTCGATGATCGCCAGGCGTTCGTCGAACGGGATGAACGCCGACTTCATCGCGTTGATGGTGAAGCGTTCGAGGTCACTCCAGCCGTAGCCGAATGCCTCGACCAGCCGCAGCATCTCCTGGCTCATCGTGGTGTCGCTCATCAGCCGGTTGTCGGTGTTGACGGTGACGCGGAAGCGCAGCCGGGCCAGCCGGTCGAACGGATGCTCGGCGATGCTGGCCGCCGCGCCGGTTTGCACGTTGCTGCTGGGGCACAGCTCGAGCGGAATCCGCTTGTCCCGCAACAGTGATGCCAACCGGCCCAGTTTCACGGTGCCGTCGGGTCCTTCGGTGATGTCGTCGACGATCCGCACGCCGTGGCCGAGCCGGTCGGCTCCGCAGAACGCGATGGCCTCGTGGATCGACGGAAGACCGAACGCCTCGCCGGCGTGAATCGTGAAGCGCGCGTTGTTGCCTCGCATGTACTCGAAGGCGTCGAGGTGGCGAGTGGGCGGATAACCGGCCTCGGCGCCCGCGATGTCGAAGCCCACCACGCCCTTGTCACGGAACCGGACGGCGAGCTCGGCGATCTCCCTTGACCGGGCGGCGTGCCGCATCGCGGTCACCAGACACCGGACCACGATGGGGCGGCCCGCACTGCCCGCCGCCTTCTCCCCGTCGGCGAACCCGGCCAGCACCGCGTCGACCACCGCGTCGAGCGACAGCCCCCGGTCGATGTGCAGCTCGGGGGCGAACCGGACCTCCGCGTACACCACTGAATCGGCCGCCAGATCCTCCGCGCATTCGAAGGCCACGCGGTGCAACGCCTCTGGCGTCTGCATGACGCCGACCGTGTGCGCGAACGGCTCCAGGTAGCGCACCAGCGACCCGCTGTGCGCCGCGGTTCGGAAGAACGTCGCCAGCTCCTCGACGTCGGTGGCGGGCAGACCGTCGTATCCGGTCTCGTCGGCCAACTCGATGACGGTGCCGGGACGCAGCCCGCCGTCGAGGTGGTCGTGCAACAGCGCCTTGGGCGCGCGTTGGATCGATTTCAGGGTCAGCGGTGTCGGTCCAGCAGCGGTCATTTAGGTGATCCGATCGATGATCAGGGGACGCTCCCGGGGAGCAGTGTCGCCGACGCTCCAGCCTCCGTCGAGTTCGGCGATGGCGCCGCCGAGCCGTTCGGGGGTGTCGGTGTACAGCGTGAAGAGCGGCTGGCCCGCGACGACGGGCTCGCCCGGCCTGCGGTGGACGAGCACGCCCGCACCGAACTGCACCTGCCCGCCCGGCGTCGAGCGGCCCGCTCCGAGTCGCCACACCGCCAGACCCACCGCCATCGCGTCGATGTCGCCCATCGTGCCACCACGCGGTGCGGTGATGGTCTCGGAATGTGCACCGATTGGCAACGGAGCGGACAGATCGCCACCCTGAGCGGTCACCAGGTCGCGGAACCGGTCCATCGCCGTACCGTCGGCCAGGGTGTCGGCAGGGTCGACCGCGTCGATGCCCGCCGCGTCGAGCATTTCGCGGGCCAGCGCGAGCGTCAGCGCCACCACGTCGGCGGGACCGCCACCGGCCAGCACCTCCAGCGACTCGGCGACCTCGACGGCGTTGCCGACGGCGCACCCCAGTGGCCGATCCATGTCGGTGAGCAGCGCGCGGGTGGCGACGCCGTGCGCCGTACCCAACTCGACCATCGTGCGGGCCAACTCCCGCGACTCCGCTTCCGTCTTGAGGAAGGCACCGCGGCCCACCTTGGTATCCAGGACGAGCGCGTCGGCGCCCTCGGCGAGCTTCTTGCTCATCACCGAACTGGCGATCAGCGGCAGCGACTCGGTGGTGGCCGTGACGTCGCGCAGCGCATAGATCTTGCGATCGGCCGGCGCGAGGTCGCCCGCGGCGAAGATGGCCGCGCCGACGTCTCGAAGCTGTTCGCGGATGCGGTGTTTGGACAGCTCGGCGGTGAACCCGGCGATCGCCTCCAGCTTGTCCAGCGTGCCGCCGGTGTGGCCGAGCCCGCGGCCGGCGGCCTGCGGCACCGCGGCGCCGCACGCCATCACGACGGGCACCAGCGGGATGGTGATCTTGTCGCCCACTCCACCGGTGGAATGCTTGTCCACCAACGCGAGTGGCTTCCCGTCGCGCCGGATGTCGCTGAAGTCGAACCGCTCACCGGAGCCGACCATGGCCGCCGTCCAGCGCGCGATCTCACCGGGTGTCATGCCGCGCAGGAAGATTGCCATCAACAGCGCAGACATCTGCTCGTCATGCACCCGGCCGTGGGTATAGCCGTCGATCACCCAGTCGATCGCGGCGTCCGAAAGCACGCCGCCGTCGCGCTTGGTCCTGATGACGGTCGGCGCGTCGAATGTGAACTGGGTCACGGTGTTTCCTCGCGCTCGAGCCGGGCCAGGTCGTCGGGCCCGAAGGCGTCGGGCAAGAGCTCGGACAGCGCACGCGGGCCGGCCGGGTGGTCAATCAACATGTCCGGCCCACCGTGCTCGAGCAGCACCTGGCGGCACCGGCCGCACGGCATGAGGAGCGCGCCGGCGGCGTCAACGCACGACAGCGCGACGAGCCGTCCCCCTCCGCCGGAGTGCAGGGCGCACACCACAGCACATTCGGCACAGAGACCTAGGCCATATGAGACATTCTCCACATTGCAGCCGACCACGATTCGATGATCGTCGGTCAGCGCGGCCGCTCCGACCGAGAATCGCGAGTACGGCGCGTACGCCCGGGACATAACCTCGATTGCGTTGTCCCGCAATGACTTCCAATCAACTTCAATGCTCATGTCAGCTTCGCGCCTGGCATTCTGAATGCATTCCGAAGCCTCCGTTTCGCGCCGCGAATTCCTAGGTAGGCAACCCTAACTTCTGCGCTGGGAGGGTGGCCGACGCAACCACGCTAGTTCTTTCCGCAGGACAATTGGGTTTAGAGTCGCCCCGAGGTTTGGGCAAGGTTGGGCAACGCAAATGCGGTCCCCGCCCGCTGCCCCAAGCATCCACCGATGGCGTTGGAGGTCGGAGATGAGTACAGCAACAGCCGCGGATTCCGCCATACCGGCGCCGCGATCGTCACGGCCGCGGCGCCGCACCCTGTATCGCGGCGACCCGGGCATGTGGTCGTGGGTCCTGCACCGGATCACCGGCGCCACGATCTTCTTCTTCCTGTTCGTGCACGTGCTCGACACCGCGCTGGTGCGGGTGAGCCCCGAGGCCTACAACGAGGTCATCGACACCTACAAGACGCCGATTGTCGGCCTCATGGAGGCGGGCCTGGTGGTGGCGGTGCTCTATCACGCCCTCAACGGCATCCGGATCATCCTGATCGACTTCTGGGAGCACGGGCCGAAGTATCAGCGCCTGATGCTGTGGGTGGTCCTGGCGGTTTGGATCGCGGTGTTCATCGTCGCGCTCGGCGTCATCGGCATGCACATGGCGGAGCAGTTCCTGTGAGCCCCGCGGCGGAAAACCCATACGACCACGTCAGCGAGCGGGGCGGCATCGCGCCCGTCCTGCAGCGCAGCCACGACCGGCCCGCAGGCCTGGACAACCCGCGCTCGCCACGGCGTCGCAGCGGCATGCCGAACTTCGAGAAGTACACCTGGCTGTTCATGCGGTTCTCCGGCATCGTGCTGGTCTTCCTCGCACTCGGCCATCTCTTCATCATGCTGATGTGGGACAACGGGGTGTACCGGATCGACTTCAACTACGTCGCGCAGCGCTGGTCGTCGCCGTTCTGGCAGACCTGGGACCTGCTGCTGTTGTGGCTGGCCCAGCTGCACGGCGGCAACGGCATGCGCACGATCATCGGCGACTACGCCCGCAAGGACTCCACCAAGTTTTGGCTGAACACGCTGCTCGCGTTGTCGATGGTGTTCACTCTGGTGCTTGGCACCTACGTACTGCTGACGTTCGACGCGAACATCTCTTGAGGGGCCTCAAATGATTACCGAACACCGCTACGACGTCGTCATCGTCGGCGCAGGCGGCGCAGGAATGCGCGCCGCCGTCGAGGCCGGACCCCGCGCGCGTACCGCAGTGCTGACCAAGTTGTACCCGACGCGCAGCCACACCGGCGCCGCGCAGGGCGGCATGTGCGCCGCGCTGGCCAACGTCGAAGAGGACAACTGGGAGTGGCACACCTTCGACACCGTCAAGGGCGGCGACTACCTCGCCGACCAGGACGCCGTCGAGATCATGTGCCGGGAGGCCATCGACGCGGTCTACGACCTGGAGAAGATGGGGATGCCGTTCAACCGCACCCCCGAAGGTCGGATCGACCAGCGCCGCTTCGGCGGACACACCCGCGACCACGGCAAGGCCCCGGTGCGCCGGGCCTGCTACGCCGCCGACCGCACCGGTCACATGATCCTGCAGACGCTGTACCAAAACTGCGTCAAGCACGACGTCGAGTTCTTCAACGAGTTCTACGCCCTCGACCTGGTGCTGTCCGACACCCCGGGCGGGCCCGTCGCCACCGGCATCGTCGCCTACGAGCTGGCCACCGGCGACATCCACGTCTTCCACGCCAAGGCCATCGTGTTCGCCACGGGCGGCTCGGGCCGGATGTACAAGACGACCTCCAACGCGCACACCCTGACCGGCGACGGCCTCGGCATCGTGTTCCGCAAGGGACTTCCGTTGGAGGACATGGAATTCCACCAGTTCCACCCGACGGGCCTTGCCGGACTCGGCATCCTGATCTCGGAGGCGGTGCGCGGTGAGGGCGGCCGGCTGCTGAACGCCGACGGTGAGCGGTTCATGGAGCGCTACGCGCCGACGATCGTCGACCTGGCGCCCCGCGACATCGTCGCGCGGTCGATGGTGCTCGAGGTGCTCGAGGGCCGCGGCGCCGGACCGAACAAGGACTACGTCTACATCGACGTCCGACACCTCGGCGCCGACGTGCTCGAGGCCAAGCTGCCCGACATCACCGAGTTCGCCCGCACCTACCTTGGCGTCGACCCCGTCACCGAACTGGTCCCGGTGTATCCGACGTGTCACTACGTGATGGGCGGGATCCCCACGACGGTGAACGGGCAGGTGTTGCGCGACAACAACTCCATCGTCCCCGGGCTGTATGCGGCGGGCGAATGCGCATGCGTGTCGGTGCACGGCTCCAACCGGTTGGGCACCAACTCGCTGCTGGACATCAACGTGTTCGGCCGTCGCGCAGGCATCGCCGCGGCGAATTACGCACTGGGGCATGACTTCGTCGACATGCCGGAGCGCCCCGCGTCGATGGTGACCAACTGGGTCGGCGACATCCTCTCCGAGCACGGCAACGAGCGCGTCGCCGACATCCGCGGCGCGCTGCAGCAGTCGATGGACAACAACGCCGCCGTGTTCCGCACCGAGGAGACGCTCAAGCAGGCGTTGACCGACATCCACGCCCTCAAGGAGCGCTACGCCCGGATCACCGTGCACGACAAGGGAAAGCGCTACAACAGCGACCTGCTGGAGGCCATCGAGCTGGGCTTCCTGCTCGAGCTGGCGGAGGTCACCGTCGTCGGCGCGCTGAACCGCAAGGAGTCCCGTGGCGGCCACGCCCGCGAGGACTACCCCAACCGCGACGACACCAACTACATGCGCCACACCATGGCCTACAAGGTCCTGGAGGGCGAGGGCGCAGCGACTGGCGAGTCGGCCGGGGCGACGAATCTGCTCTCCGACATCCGGCTGGACTACAAGCCCGTGGTCCAGACCCGTTACGAGCCGATGGAACGGAAGTACTGATATGAGTGCACCTGTCATCGACAAGCAAGACACGCCACCGGTGCCCGACGGCGCGGTGATGGTCACGCTGAAGATCGCCCGGTTCAACCCCGAGGACCCGGATTCGGCTGGCTTCCAGAGCTTTCGGGTGCCGTGCCTGCCCACCGACCGGCTGCTCAATCTGCTGCACTACGTGAAGTGGTACCTCGACGGCACGCTGACCTTCCGGCGGTCCTGCGCGCACGGGGTGTGCGGTTCGGATGCCATGCGCATCAACGGCGTGAACCGGCTGGCGTGCAAGGTGCTGATGCGCGACATGCTGCCGAAGAAGCCCGGCAAGCCGCTGACCATGACCATCGAGCCGATCCGCGGCCTGCCCGTCGAGAAGGACCTCCTCGTCGACATGGAGCCGTTCTTCGACGCGTACCGGGCGGTCAAGCCGTTCCTCGTCACCAGTGGCAATGAGCCTACGCGCGAACGCATTCAGAGCCAGACCGACCGCGCCCGCTACGACGACACCACCAAGTGCATCCTGTGCGCGTGCTGCACGACGAGCTGCCCCGTGTTCTGGAACGAGGGCAGCTACTTCGGGCCGGCCGCGATCGTCAACGCCCACCGGTTCATCTTCGACAGCCGCGACGAGGCCGCCGCCGAGCGGCTGGACATCCTCAACGAGGTCGACGGAGTGTGGCGCTGCCGCACCACCTTCAACTGCACGGAGTCCTGCCCGCGCGGCATCCAGGTGACCAAGGCGATCCAGGAGGTCAAGCGGGCACTGATGTTCGCCCGCTAGTCCCCCGGTTCGCGCCGAACGTGCGCGAAAGTGCGAGTTTTCGGCCGAAACTCGCACACCCGCGCACGTTCGTTCGTCAGTACGGCGCGCCCGCGTCTTGCAGAGTCGTCCTGGTGCGGCGGATGACGGTGGCTTGCCGATGGTTCAGGAGATCGGCACCCACCCGAACGATGCGCCATCCGAGCTCCTGATAGGCCACGCCCTGTTCGATGTCGCGCCTGCGCTGTTCCGGATCGGTCCAGTGCTGGATCCCGTCGTACTGAACGCCGACCTTCCAGTCCTCCCAACCCATGTCGATGCGACCCACGAAGCATCCGTACTCGTCGAACACCTCGATCTGCGTTTGGTCGGGGCGCATCCCGGCCGATGTCAGCAGCAGACGCAGTCGAGTCTCTTGCGGTGACTCCGCACCGGTGTCGGCAAGTTCGAGCACCTGGCGTAGCTGCGCGACGCCGCGTGCACCCCGGTGGCGGTCGATGAGTGCTTGTACGTCAACGAGTTTCACATCCGTCGCCTGCAGCAGCGCATCCGTTCGAATGACGGCGGAGGTCAGGCCACGACGCCGGCCCAGGTCGAACACCGTCCGCGCGGGCGTCGTCGCTCGGATGTCGCCTACCTGACAGATTTCGTCATCGGCGAGTACATCGCTGTGCACGACGATGCCGGGGGCGCCGCGGCGGCTTGGCTGATTGAGTTCGGCAGGCAGGTGGGGGTCAATCCATCGCGATCCGTGCAATGCTGCCGCTGACAATCCGGCCACCGTGGCCCGACGACCCGACGACAGCCAGGCCGCCACTGCCTTGTCGACGGGCGTGAGCTTCGTTCCGACTGGGACGTAGACGTTGCGGTGTAGCGCGGTATAGCGAGTCCGCAGCCGGTATCGGTTGACGCTGCCTGCCGCCAACGCTTCGGTGCCCAAGAATGGTTGCGCCACGGTGGTATCGACGCAGCGGGCGCTCCGCCGGTTCCACGGCGATCGAACGTGCGCGAAAGTGCGAGTTTTCGGCAAAAAGTCGCACACCCGCGCACGTTCGGCGGCAAGGGTCAGCCCTTGCGGATCAGTTTCTTGTTGACGAACTCGTCGATGCCGAAACGCCCGAGTTCACGCCCGAACCCGGACCGCTTGACCCCGCCGAACGGCAACTCGACCCCGTCGGCGCCGACGAGGTTGACGAACACCATCCCGGCCTCGAGCTGGTCGGCCACCCGGCTGGCCTGCTCGTCGTCGGTGGTGAACACGTATGAACCCAAGCCGAACGGGGTGTCGTTGGCCAGCTCTACGGCCTCCTGCTCGGAGTCGACCTTGTAGACGGTGGCGACCGGACCGAACAGTTCCTCGCGGTAGTCAGATGCCACGCCGGTCAGCACGCCGGGCGGGAAGTACGCGCCGTTGCGCTCCCCCTCCGACGTCAGCGTCGCCCCACCGGCCACGGCCCGGTCAACCTGCTCGGCGAGCCGTTGCGCCGCGGCCGCCGATGACAGCGGCGTCAGGCCATCCGCCTGCTGCAGCACCTTGGTGGTGAACTTGTCGAGGAACTCGTCGTACACCTCGGAGGCGACGATGAAGCGCTTGGCGGCATTGCACGCCTGGCCGGTGTTCTCGAACCGGCCTGCGACGGCCGCGTCCACCGTCGCGTCCAGATCGTCGGTCGACAGCACGATGAAGGGGTCGGAGCCGCCCAGCTCGAGCACGACCTTCTTCAGGTTGCGCCCGGCGATCTCGGCGACGGCCGCACCCGCGCGCTCCGAGCCCGTCAGCGACACTCCCTGCACCCGCGGATCGGCGATGATGTCGGCGACCTGTTCGTTGGTGGCGTACACGTTCACGTAGGCGCCCGCCGGGTAGCCTGCGTCGTCGAAGATCTGCTGAATCGCCTCGGCGGATTCGGGGCATTGCGGGGCGTGCTTGAGCACGATGGTGTTGCCCAGCGTCAGGTTTGGTCCGGCGAACCGCGCCACCTGGTAGTACGGGTAGTTCCACGGCATGATGCCCAGCAGCACGCCGACCGGCCCTCGCCGGATCAGCGCCGAGCCCTCCCCGTCCAGCAGCGTGATCGGCTCGTCGGCCAGGAACGCCTCGGCGTTGTCGGCGTAGAACTCGTAGATCGCGGCACTGAATTCGACCTCGCCGGTGGCCTGGTCCAGAGGCTTGCCCATCTCGCGCACGATGATCTCGGCGAGCTTGTCGCGACGTTCGACGTGCAGGGCGGCGACCTTGCGGATCAACTCCACGCGCTGCGCCAGCGGAGACTGCTTCGACCAGTCCCGGTACGCGGCGGCCGCCGCGGCCACGGCCTGCTCGATGTCGGCGTCAGTCGCTGTCGGATACTCGCGGACCACGTCGCCGGTAGCGGGGTCGACCACTGCGTACAGAGTCATGAATCGTCCTTCTCTCGAGCCGTCGGTTGAGATGCTGTCACACATTCGGGGGCTGTCTCGTCCAATGGATATGACCACTACACGAATCCCCGTCCTGTCCCCCGAGAAGGCACCGCTGCTGACGCGGCTGATGTACCGGTACGCCAAGCGCCGGTTCGGCGAGGTGCCCGTGCCGTTCGCGGTGTACGCCCAGAACCGAGGCCTGCTGGTGGCCAACGCCGTGCACGAGACGATGCTGCAGCGCGGTTCGACGAAGCTGCCCGCCAACGTCCGTGAGCTCGCGGTGTACTGGACCGCGCGCACCGTCGGCTGTTCCTGGTGCGTCGACTTCGGGGCCATGCTGCAGCGCCTCGAAGGTCTGGACATCGAGCGTCTCAAGGACATCGACGCGTACGCCACGTCGCCGGCGTACACCGACGACGAGCGCGCCGCGATCGCCTACGCAGACGCCATGACCACCGACCCGCACAACGTCACCGACGAGCAGGTCGCCGATCTGCGCCGGCGTTTCGGCGACGCGGGCGTGATGGAGCTGACCTATCAGGTCGGGGTCGAGAACATGCGGGCCCGGATGAACACCGCCCTTGGCATCACCGAGCAGGGCTTCAGCTCCGGCGACGCGTGCCAGATTCCGTGGGCTACTCAGGATTCGGGTCCTGCCGAATCGGCGAACCGCTGAACTTGTCCGGGTTCGCGACATCCCAGATGGCACAGACCCTTCCATCGCGGACGGTCAGCGCCTGGATGTGCGGCTGCATCGCGGGCCACTCGTCGGTGGCGTCCAGTCCCGTGGTGAACAGGCCGAGTTCACCGTTGACGAGGGCGAACTCGCCGGCTTCGAAGAACCGCGGCCCGTAACGCTTCGCCAACCCGAAGATGAACCGGGCGACCTTGTCGGATCCGTGGATGACGCGGGCTGCGGTGGGCGCCTTGCGGTTCGAGTCACCGGTGAACGTCACGTCGGGATGCAGGAGGGCGACGACGGCGGCCATGTCGCCGGCCGCCATCGCCGCCATCAGTCTGCCGACCACCTCGTCGTGCGACGCGTCGCGGCCGGGCGGCTCCGCATCAGCGACCGTGCGTCGCGCCCGCGACGCGAGCTGGCGGGCCGCCGCCGGGGTGACGCCGAGGACGTCGGCGATCTCGGCGAACGGCACCGCGAAGCCGTCGTGCAGCACGAAGGCCACTCGCTGGTCGGGGTTGAGCCGCTCGAGCACCACCATCGCGGCGAACCGGGCATCCTCTCCTGCGACCACGGCGGCGAGTGGGTCTGAGCCGTCGAGCGGCGTCACGACGGGCTCGGGCAGCCACTCGCCGTAGTACGCCTCGCGGCGGTGCGCCGCCGAGCGCAGCCGGTCCAGTCCGATGCGGCTCACCACCGTCGTCAGCCATGCCCGCGGATCGGCGATGTCGTCACGATCGTGTCCCAGCCCGTGCCAGCGCAGCCAGGCGTCCTGCACCGCATCCTCGGCATCGGCGAACGTGCCGGTCAGCCGGTACGCCACCGCGAGGAGATGCGAACGATGCCGTTCGAATTCATCGGTCCGCTGCGCGGTGGTCACTCGACCAGCCTAGTGGGGCGCACATTTGCATCGAACAGCACCGTCAACTCGGCCATTCAGGACGGATTTCGTCGTTGTCGCGCGCTTTGGCCACTGAAACCGTATTCTCCAACGGTTCAGCACGGCGATCAGGGAGATACATGAGCATGAATGAGGCCGCAGCCGGCCCCGATGGCACCGGCACCGTCGAGAGCAAGGG
Organism: Mycobacterium sp. URHB0044; assembly: GCF_000620625.1. GTDB lineage: Bacteria > Actinomycetota > Actinomycetes > Mycobacteriales > Mycobacteriaceae > Mycobacterium. The sequence goes on from NZ_JIAW01000019.1 coordinate 35,576, forward strand.
ACTCAAGGGCGGCGCCCTCGGACTGGTGTCGAGCATCGTCGTCGGCATGGCGTCCACCGCGCCGGCCTACAGCCTCGCCGCGACACTCGGCTTGATCATCGCCAGCGGCGGCGCGCTGCTCTCCGGCGTGAAAGCACCTGCCATCGTGTTGATCTCGTTCATTCCGATGTATCTGATCGCGGTCGCCTACCAGGAACTGAACAAGGCCGAACCCGACTGCGGCACCACCTTCACGTGGGCGTCGCGCGCATTCGGACCGGTCATCGGTTGGCTTGGCGGCTGGGGCATCATCGCCGCCGACGTCATCGTGATGGCCAACCTGGCACAGATCGCCGGCGCGTACTCGTTCACGTTCGTCGGCGACCTCGGCTGGCATTCGGCGGCCGAGCTGGCCAACAGCACGCTCTGGTCGACGGTCGCAGGCGTCATCTGGATCGCGGTGATGACCTACATCTGTTATCGCGGCATCGAGGTGTCAGCGCGACTGCAGTACGGGCTACTGTCCATCGAAGTCGTGGTGCTGATCGTGCTGTCGATCGTCGCGCTGTTCAAGGTCTACACCCACAGCGCGGAGGACTATTCGCTGCTGCCGTCGCTGTCGTGGTTCTGGCCCGGCGGCCTGGACTTCGGCACCGTCATCGCGCCCGCGGTGCTCACGACGATCTTCATCTACTGGGGTTGGGACACCGCGGTCGCGTGCAACGAGGAGTCGGACGATCCTGGCCGCACCCCCGGCCGGGCGGCGGTCATCTCGACCTTCCTGCTGCTCGCCACCTACGCCTTGGTCAGCGTCGCCGCCGTCGCGTTCGCCGGCGTGGGAACCGAAGGGATCGGGCTCGGCAATCCGGAGAACTCGGCCGACGTGTTCGCCGCCATCGGACCGGACTTGTTCGGCGACAGCATCATTGGACACATCGGCATGCTGCTGCTCTCGGCGTCCATATTGACCTCGGCATCGGCGTCGACCCAGACCACGATTCTGCCGACCGCGCGGACCACGCTGTCGATGGGCGTCTACAAGGCGCTGCCGGAGTCGTTCGCCAAGATCCACCGGCGGTATCTGACGCCGACCACCTCGACGATCGCGATGGGCGTGGTGTCCGCGGCGTTCTACGTGCTGTTCACCGTCATCAGCACGAACCTGCTGACCGCGCTGATCGGCTCGGTCGGGTTGATGATCGCGTTCTACTATGGGCTGACCGGCTTCGCGTGCGTCTGGTACTACCGAAAGACGCTGACCGCCAACACCCGTGACTTCGTGATGCGTGGCGCGGTTCCCCTGTTGGGCGGCATCATCCTGCTCGTCGTGTTCGTCTACGGCCTGCTGCAATATGCCAAGCCGGACTGGCTGACCGACGACGACGGCAACAACGTCACGATTCTCGGCATCGGCGCCGTCGCGGTCGTCGGCATCGGCGCGCTCATCCTCGGACTCATCCTGATGGTGGTCTGGCGGATGACGGCGCCGGGCTTCTTCAAGGGCGTCACGCTGCCACGGCGTGCGGATCTGCTTCTCGAGCCGGCGATGGCGTCGACTGCCCACTTCGGTCTGCCGGACTCCGGCGACATGCCGACGGTGATCTCGCAGGACCTGTCGAACCTGCCGACGGGCGAGACGGCGATCGATCCGGCGACGGGCGAGGAGTTCAGCAAGGAGCGCTGACGGTCAGCACTCCACGACGTTGACGGCGAGCCCGCCGCGCGAGGTCTCCTTGTACTTGTCCATCATGTCGGCACCGGTGTCGCGCATGGTCCTGATCGCGGTGTCCAGGCTGACGTGGTGTTGACCGTCGCCGCGAATCGCCATGCGCGCCGCCGTGATTGCCTTGACGGCGCCTACCGCGTTGCGTTCGATGCACGGGATCTGCACCAACCCACCGACCGGATCACAGGTGAGCCCGAGGTTGTGTTCGATGCCGATCTCGGCGGCGTTCTCCACCTGCTCGGGAGTTCCGCCGAGGACCTCGGCCAGTCCGGCGGCGGCCATCGCGCAGGCCGAACCGACCTCGCCCTGACAGCCGACCTCTGCACCGGAGATCGAGGCGTTGGCCTTGAAGAGGAGGCCGACGGCTCCGGCGGCTAGCAGGAACGTGACGACGTCGTCGTCGGACGAGGGTTCGACGAAACGTCGGTAGTAGTGCAGCACGGCCGGGATGATGCCTGCGGCGCCGTTCGTGGGCGCGGTGACGACGCGCCCGCCCGAGGCGTTCTGCTCGTTGACGGCTAGCGCGTACATGCTGACCCACTCCATCGCGCGCAGCGGGTCGTGGTCGTCGGCATCGGCTTCCAGGCGCGCGCGCAGCGCTGCGGCCCTGCGCCGCACCTTGAGCGCGCCGGGCAAGACGCCGACTTGCCGAGTCCCCTGCTCGACGCAGTCCTGCATCACCGCCCAGACCCGCAGCAGTCCGGCACGGATCTGCGCTTCGGTGCGCCACGTCATTTCGTTCGCGAGCATCAGATCGCTGATGCGCAAACCGGTTTCGGTCGTCTGGGCCAGCAGTTGGTCCATCGTGAGATACGGATGCGGAACCTCCGATCGCGGTCCGGCCGCCGCGGGCACACGCGCCTCGTCCTCGTCGACGACGGCACCGCCGCCGACGGAATAGTATTCCCGCCGCAAAACCGGTGTGGCGTCGTCGCGCAACGCTGTGAACACCATGCCGTTGCTGTGGAACGGAAGCCGCTTCATCCGGTGCAGCACGACGTGTTCGGCGACGGAGAACGAGATCGACCGCACGCCGCCCAGACACAGGCGGCCCTCTTGCGCGATGGCAGCCGTCCGTCGCAGGAGGGACTCGGGCTCGACGGTTTCGGGATCGGCACCCTCGAGGCCGAGAACCAGCGCGGGAACGGTTCCGTGTCCTTCACCGGTCGCGCCCAAGGAGCCGAACAGCTCGACGCGCACCCCGCTGGTCTGCTCGAGCAGTCCGTCTTGGACCAGCCGAGCCACGAACGCGTTCGCCGCGCGCATCGGACCAACGGTGTGCGAGCTGGACGGCCCGATGCCGATCTTGAAGAGGTCGAAGACGCTACCGGGACTGCGAACGGGGTGGATGGTGGATCGGGTCATGGCCGGAGCCTTCCGTCGGCTGCGTGGGCGCAGCACGATATCGCGTGTGGCTCCTCCCACTCTGTTTGTCGGCCTGAGAGATTCGCGTGACCAGTTGGACCGGCCACCCTTGCCCCGTCGGCGAGCGCACGTTCGGCTGCGCTTCTTTCCAGAGTTGCCTGAACGTAGCGGTACTGGGCCTGAGAGATTCCCGGGAGGACATTGCTCCTTCGGCTCTCCGTCCACCACGATGAGCGATGGTCGGAGATCTCCCGCTACGCGTAACGGCCGATCTGCAGTTGTGCAATGCGCAACGAGCGCGCATTACGCAACCATTGTCCTCGCAGGCTGGAGCACTGTCAACCGCTGAACCGCAATCAGCCCAAAAAGCCTAGGCGCGTGCTGATCTCACGCGCGGCCACGATGGTCAGCCGGGCCACGTCACCGAACGCGGAGGGTTCCATCCGATACGACGGCCCCGAAACGCTGAGTGCCGAAACGATTCCGCCCGTGTTGTCGCGGACGGGCGCCGACACCGCGTTGAGGCCGATCTCCAGCTCTTCGTTGACCGCGGCCCAGCCGATCTGCCGCACAGTCGTGAGCTCGGCTTCCAACGCGGTCAAGTCGACGAGGGTGTTGGGCGTGAACGACTCGAGGCGATCACCAAACCGTGAGTGCACTTCGGCCGCAGGGAGTTCCGACAGCAACACCTTGCCGCTCGAGGTGGCGTGCGCCGGGCAGCTCTGACCCACCCAGGTGCGCAGGGCGACCCCCGCCGTGCCGATCGCCTCGACGACGTTGATGATCCGATCACCGTCGAGGATCGCCAGATTGGTCGTCTCGCCCGTCTCCCGGGCGAGCGCGTCGCAGGTGCTCTGGCCCTGGCGCGTCAAATCCATGGGCGCACTTGTCGATCCGGCCAGCCGCACGATCGAGAACCCCAACCGGTACTTGCCGCGTTCGGAGAGTTGTTCGACGTAGCCGCGGGACTCCAGCACGGCGATCAGCCGCGACACGGTGGACTTGTGCACGCCCAGTTCCGCGGCGATCTCAGTGACTCCGGCCGCCCCGAGCTTCGCCAGGATCTCCATCACCAGCAATGCGCGGTCGACTGACTGGACCGCGGCGACGCCGCGCCCGTTCTCCTCGCTCACGACACTGCACCGGCCTTCATCGCGGCCATCTGCCGCACTCGGCGCTGCACGGCGGCGATTTCCCGCACACCGTCGTTGAGCAGGCTGCGGTTCAGTGGCGACAGTTCCGACATCGTGACGATGTCCCCTGGACTGCACCCCGCGGCGATCTGATCGATTTGATGGGCCATGCGCAGGCCCTGCAACAACCCGAACACCTCGCTCAGGGTCTTCGAGTCCGATTGGGACAGAATGCCGTTGCCCGCGGCCGCCTCGAGCCTCGCGGGCGTCGACGCCGAGACCACGCCTACGGTGAGCCCGCCCCAGCGCGCGAGGTTGACGATGGGCGTCAGCGCGTGACTCTTCAGGTCGAACGTGCCCCCGCGCCTGGCCACCACGTCGCGCAACGACCGCGTCCGCACCTTGCCCGCCAAGGCGTCGAGAAGCTGCAGCCGTAACGCATTCGGATGATCGACCGGCATGCAACGGTAGGCGGACGGAACCGTGTGCAGCGATGGCTCACCCCACACCACCCGGCCGTCGAGGAGTAACGACGACATGATGAGGCCACGCGCCTTCATCGGGTCGTCGAGCCAGCCGGCGGCGGCGCGCGCCCAATCGGTACTGGACCGGGCGAACAATGGCTTGGACGCCAACGCGCCGTTGGTGTCGGACGGCAGGCCACAGGCGTCGAGAGTGGCGTGTACCCGCGCGGCGATCTGAAGGAAGCGCCCCTTCTCGGGCGACATCTCATCGGCCCACGACAACGCGCTGTCCACATCCGAGGACGGCATCGCTTCGCGGCGCGCGACGCTACCCAGCGTCAGCCATGCGAACTGCGGGCGCGACGTACTCTCCCGATCGGTCAGTTCGAGCTCCAAGGCACGCCGCACGACGCTGTCGATGACGACGGACAGAATGCCGCTGCAGCCAGACGCGTCGGTGCCGCTGCGGTACAGGTCGACGGTCAGGTCGGCGATGCCCGCCGCTGCCGACTGCAGCTCAGCGGCGTTGGCCGCCAGTGCAATCGAGCGTCGAAGGAGGAAGCTCTGCCGCGTCGAGGTGGCCACCAGGTCGGCCTCCTCGAGCACGCCGATGACCTCACCACGTTGGGTGCGCACCGGCATGTGCCGCAGGCCCTTCTCCAACATGTCGATCAACACGGTCGCTGCGATGCGGTCGGCGGTGACCCAGCGCGCGGGCACACTCATCACCTGACCGATGGGCGCGTCGACGCCGACGCCGGCCGCGACCACCCGGGTGCGCAGGTCACGGTCGGTGAAGATCCCCAGTTCGCCGTCGGGCATCGGAATCAGCACGTAGGAACTGCGGTGCTCGGTCATGTGCCGCACCGCGTCGCGGATCGTGGTGTCGGCCGTGGTGAAGACCGGCTCGGCATGCACAAGATCCCCGACAGGGCGCAACGACGGTCGCTGTGCGGCAACGCGATTGCCGGAGATCGTCTTCCACGCCGACGACGCCAGGAACGAAAGGCCCGCCGGCTTGGCGAATTCGGCGCGCACCAGATCGCCCGGCAACCGCACGACGGTGCTCGGTTCCGTGGCCCGAGCGACGAACTGTACGGTGCCGCCCGTCAGCAACGGGAAGAACCCGAAGAGCCCACCGGGCGGCACGGTATCGAACGGTTCGTCGCCGTCCGACCCCGCGACCAGCAGCACGACCTGTCCGCTGCACAGCAGCCAGATCTCGCCCGGTTCCTGCGCGGAGTAGTCCACGATCACCGCGCCGGCTTCATACCGATGAATCGACGACGCAGTTGCCAGACCGGCGAGGGCGTCGGGGGCCATCGAGTTGAAGGGAGCGTGATCCCCGAGGAAGGACGCGAGGTCCTCCTGGGTCAGCATCGGAACGTCATGCGCCCCGGATGAGGTCCGCACACTTCTCCGCCATCGCCATCACCGTGATGTTCGGGTTGACCGCAGGCAGCTTGGGCATTGCCGACGCATCGACGACGCGCAACCTGCCGACACCCTTGACCCGCAGTTCGGGGTCGAGCACGGCCATCGGATCGTCCACCGCGCCCATCCTAGCGGTACCCGCAGGGTGGTAAACGGTGTTGTGACACCGATGGAAGTAGTCGATGAGATCTGCGTCGCTGGTCGCCTCGGGACCCGGTGCGAGCTCACGGGCGATCCAGCCGCGCAGCGGGTCTTGTTCGGCGATCTTGCGCGCCAGCTTGATTCCCGCCAGCATCACCCGCTCGTCGTGCCCGTCCGGATCGGTGAAGTACCGCGGATCGACCCGCGCGCGGTCCCGGAAGTCGCGTGACCGCAGCCGGACGGTGCCCCGCGAGCGTCCCTGCGTGACGTTGGGCGTCAGGCAGAAGCCGTTGTCGGTCGTGGGATACCCCCACCGCAGCGTGTTCATGTCGAACGGCACGCTGCCGTAGTGCATCATCAGGTCGGGCTGGTCCAGACCGTCCTCCGTCATGGTGAACAGGCCGATCTCCCACCACTGGCTCGACGTGCTGACCATCGGTTGCGCGGCCTCCCAGAACACCAGCCCCTCGACATGGTCGTCGAGGTTCGATCCGACCCCTGGCGAGTCGACGCGAACCGGTATCCCGAACTCCTGCAAGTGATCTGCGGGACCGATCCCGGATAGCATCAACAGCTTCGGAGTGTCGATCGCGCCAGCGGTAACCACCACCTCCCGGCGCGCGGACACCGTGTCGTACCCGGTCAGGTCGGGTCGTTGGTACCGCACGCCGGTCGCATTGCCCGCGTCGTCGATCAGAATCTCGCTGACCCAGCAGTCGGTCCGCACCTCGAGGTTGGCGCGCTGCCCCAGGATCGGATGCAGATAGGCGTGCGAGGTCGACATGCGGGTGCCGTCCTCGCCGGCGTTGATCTGGAACCAGCCGGCGCCGTTGCGCACGGTTTCCCCGCGGTTGAACGCCACGGTGGGCAGCCCCGCCTTCGCCGCGGCCTCCAGCACCGCGCGTCCGCACGGATCGTTCGGCGGCACGTCCCGCAGCCGGACGGGTCCGTCGTGGCCGTGCTCCTCTCCCGGGGCGTCGTTGCGCTCCAGACGAGTGACGTAGGGCAGCACGCCCTTTGCGCCCCACCCGGTGGCTCCCATGGCCTCCCACTCGTCCAGACCCTCGGCAGGCGGCCAGAACGCGATGCACGAGTTGTGCGAGGAGCACCCGCCGAGGACCTTGGCGCGTGCATGGCGCAGGAAGCTGTTGCCCTTCTCCTGCGGCTCCACCGGGTAGTCCCAGTCGTAGCCGGAGTCGAGGAGGTGCATCCACTGCGCCAGCTCCAGGATGTTGCGGTCACCCACGTCCGACGGCCCGGCCTCCACCAGACACACCGAGACGGACGGGTCCTCGCTGAGCCGGGCGGCGAGCACGCATCCCGCCGTGCCGCCACCCGCGATGACGTAGTCGAATGCGTTGTCCGACACGGGATTCATTCCGCTTTGGTCGCGGCGTGCGATGCCAGCGTGCCGATGTGGTGGCGGCCCTTCACGCCGTACCAGATCAGACCGAACCCGAGGATCACGCCGATATAGATGAACGCGCCCCAGGCGTTGTACCAGCCCTCGCCGTACACGGCCTCCCGCGGCCAGGCGAGGTTCAGCGCCATGCCGACACCCCAGACCACCGCGACGATGTTGACCAGCATCCCCCACCTGCCCATGGTGAAGTAGCCGCCCTCCTTGAGATCCTTTGGCGGCCACTCGCCTTGGAAGCGCTTCTTCAGCATCGGGCCAGTCACCATGAGGTAGGCGAGGTAGATCATGATGATCGCGATTGAGGTCAGCACGGTGAAGATCTTCGGCTGGCCCACGTTGATCACCAGGATCAGGAGAGCTATTCCACCGATGACGATCGCCGGAATGATCGGAGTCTGGGTCTTGGGATTCACCTTGGCGAGCTTCTCGCCGAACGGCAGCGCGTTGTCACGTGCCATGGCGAACATCAGCCGGATCGCCGCAGTGTGCACCGCGAGCGAGCACACCGTGACCGCGATGACGATGCAGACGATGAACACCTTGCCCAGGGGGCCCCACATGACCTGCTCGACGATGTACTGCAGACCGCCGCTGCTCTCGCCGATCGCGGGGTCCTCCAGGTTGGGTGCCGACAGCACGGCGAAGACCAGGATGGCGCCACCGATGACGAAGGAGGCCAGAATGGCCCGCAGGATGGCCTTCGGTGCGGTGCGTCTCGGCTCGACGGTCTCCTCGCCGAGTGAGCTGGCGGTGTCGAAGCCATACATCACGTAACCCGACGCCAATGAGGCGATCAAGAACGCTCCCAGGTAGCCGCCGCTCTCCCCCGCGCCGTAGCCGTTGGTGGAGAAGAACACCGAGGGCCCGCGAGTCGTGCTGGCGGCCAAGATGATTGCGATCAGGACTGCCGCGATGAGCTCGATGAACACGCCCGCACTGTTGATCATCGCCATCAGGCGCACGCCGAGCGCGTTGACCACGGTCGTGAACACGATCATGATCGCCCCGAGGACGACGGCGTTCAGCGCGAAGCTCTGGGGGGTGCTGCCGTCGCCGACCATTTGGAAGCCGCTCCATAGGCGGGGCAGGTTCAGCTGCAGTGCCAGCACCACCGCGGACAGCGTGACGATCGACGCGGTCAGCATGAGCCAGCCCGACGACCACCCGACGATCCTGCTGCCCAGCTTCTTGGACCAGTTGTAGACCGCGCCGGCGACCGGATACTTCGCCGCCAGCTCCATGAAGCACAGCGCTACGGCCATCTGGCCCACGAAGACCAGCGGCCAGGACCACAGGTACCCCGGTCCGGCGGTACCGAACCCGAAGTAGAACAGCTGAAAGGTTCCGGTCAGGATCGAGATGTAGCTGACGCCCGCCGCGAAGCTCGCGAACTTGCCGATGCTGCGGTCGAGTGATTCCTTGTAACCGAAATCGTCCATGCCGCTGTCGGCACTCTGTTTCCCTGCTTCTTCAACGACCATTACGTCGTCCTCTTTTCGATTGTGGGGTGCCGCGGCAGGCTATTCGCCAGCCAGATCAACCTTTGAACCAGCCGGCGGGTTTCGGTGCGGTGTTATGCCAGATATGTTTGATCTCTTGGTATTCCGCGAGCCCCGTGGGGCCGAGCTCCCGGCCGTTACCAGACTTCCCGAATCCGCCCCACTCCGCGGCTGCGGTGTAGTAGCCAAAGTCGTTCAGCCACACCGTGCCGTGCCGCAACGCGCGCACCACACGTTCGCCCCGCGCCGAGTCGGACGTACGAACGCCCGCCGCGAGACCATATTCCGTGTCATTGCCGAGGCTGATGGCCTCGGCTTCGTCAGTGAATCTCTCCACCGTGAGAATCGGTCCGAAGGTTTCCTCTTGGACGATCCGCATCGACCGGTCGCACCGGTCGAAGATTGTCGGCAGGTAGTAGCTGCCGTTCTGCAACGCCGGGTCGGTGGGCCGCGATCCGCCGGTGAGCAACTTCGCGCCCTCCGAAATGGCATCGGCGACATGCGCTTCCACCTTGGCGCGATGCTGCTCGGAGACCAGCGGGCCGGTCTCGGTGCTGGGATCCATGCCGTCGCCGACGCGGATCCGCTCCGCCCGGTTCACCAGCTCCGCGACGAACTCGTCGGCGATGGACTCCTCGACGATCAGCCGCGTACCCGCCGAACACACCTGGCCGGAGTGCAGGAACACCCCGGTCAGCACCTGGTCGACCGAGCTGTCCCACTCGGCGTCGGCGAACACGATGTGCGGGTTCTTCCCACCGAGCTCCACCGCGACCTTCGTCACGTGCTCGGCACCGACCTTGGCGATGGTCCGCCCGGTGGCCAGCCCGCCGGTGAAGGAGATGAAGTCGACGTCCGGGTTGTCGGTCAAGGCGGCGCCGAGAACCGCGCCGCTGCCCTGGACCAGATTCACCACTCCGGCAGGGACGCCCGCCTCCTCGAGCAGGTGGACGAAGGCAATGGTCGAGAGCGGCGTGACCTCGCTGGGTTTGGCCACCATCGTGCAGCCGGCGCCCAATGCGGGCGCGATCTTCCACGACATCTGCAGCAGTGGGTAGTTCCACGGTGCGATCAGCACGCAAACGCCGATCGGTTCGCGCACCACCCGACTGATCACCGCGGGGTCGCCGACGTCGACCAGTCGGTCTGCCTCGGTCCCCACCAGTCGCGCGTAGTAGCGGAACACCGACGTCACGTCGTCGATGTCGATTCGGCTCTCCACGAGGGTCTTGCCGGTGTCCCGTGTCTCCAGCAGTGCCAGAGTCTCCTTGTCGCGCACCAGGAGATCCGCGATGCGATCGAGCAGCGCGGCGCGCTCACTCACCGCAGTCGCGGGCCAGGCGCCGTCGTCGAAGGCATCCCGCGCGGCGGTGACCGCCGCGGCGGCGTCCTCGGGGGTGGCTTCGTCGACGACCGCGGCGACGCTGCCGTCGGCGGGGTTGATGATCTGCCTCGTCCCGCCGTCGGACGCATAGCGCCAGCCGCCCCCGATGAAGAGGTCTGGTTCACCGTTCATGCGATGTCACCTCGGTTCCGCCGACACGGGACACTACCCACTGATGGAACTCCGCAATGTGGTGTTCGGCAGGAACGAGCACACCGCCCTTGCGATAGGCCCGTGACGACATCGCCGGCTGCGTTCGCTCGCAGGCCTCGAAGTCCTGCTGATTCACCCGGTGAAACAGCTCCACCGAATGCTCGACGTCGCGCCCCTCGGCCACCACGTCGGGTGCGTAGAGCCAGTCGCATTCGACGATCGTGCGGTCGGGCGCCATCGGGTACATCCGGTGGAAGATGATGTGGTCGGGCACCAGGTTGATGAAGACGGTCGGCCGCACGGTGATGGCGTAGTACTTCTCGTCCTGCTCGGGCGCCAACCCCGGCAGCGTGTCGAACCCCGCTGAGCCGTCGACCGTGAACCCGTCGACGCTCTCTCCGAATGCGGCGCCGTGACCGACGAAGTACTGCACCGCGAGCCCACTGGCGAACTCCGGCAGCACCCGGGTGAGTTCGGGGTGAATCGTCGCGCAGTGATAGCACTCCATGAAGTTCTCGACGATCAGCTTCCAGTTCGCCGCGACGTCGTAGACCACCCGCCTGCCGACCTCGAGTTCGTCGATGCGGTAGCGGTCGATGGCCGTCGGGTCGCCGAGTCGGGCGGTGACCGCCCCGATCACGTCCTCCTCGAACGATGGCGGCGTGTCGGCCACGCACACCCATGCGTAGCCGAGCCATTCGCGCAGCGCGACGGGAACCAGCCCGTATTCGGTGCGGTCGATGCCGTTTCCTGCGCTGTCCTTCAAGCTGCCGAGGTTTGGTGCGGCGACGAGTCTGCCGTCCAGGCCGTAGGTCCAGGCGTGATAGGGGCAGCGCAGATTCCGGCGCACTTCGCCGGCCGGCTCGGTGCACAGCTGGGCACCGCGGTGCCTGCAGATGTTGAGGAAGGCGCGCAGCACGTTGTCGCGCCCGCGAATCACCAGCACGCTCTCGCGCCCCACCTGGATGCGCTTGAACGAGCCCGGGTTCGGGACGTCACCGCTGCGGACCGCGCAGAACCACATGTTCTCCAGGATGTGTTCCTGCTCCTCGGTGAAGACGTCGGTGCTGCAATAGTATTCGCCGCCGAGGGTGGGCATCAGCGAGCTGGCGACGCTCACGGCGGGGGCCGGGGCCGGAAGGTCTGTGGGCACGGGAAGGTCCATCGGTGCCGGAAAGTCGGTCGCGGTCATGAAGTCACCAACCTCTGCGGGTCGAATAGGCCGATGGGGTGTGCGGTGGTCCCCGAGGTCGCGAGGTCGGCGAGGATCTCGCCGACCACAGGCACGAATTTGAAGCCGTGGCCCGAAAAGCCGCATGCCACGGTCACGTTGGCGTATCCCGGGTGTCGCGTGATGACGAAGTGCTCGTCGGCGGTGTTCGAGTACATGCACGTGGCCGAGTGCACGCACTCTCCGGAGAGTGCGGGAAGCAGCTCCGTCACCCGGTCCCGCATGGCATCGATCTCATCCGCGTGCACGACCCGGTCGATCGTGTCCGGCGTGCACACCTGGCCCTTGCGGAAGAACGCGACCTTGACGCCGCCGGCGGGTCCGTCGATCGCCGGGAACCCGTAGATCTGCATGCCGCGGTCGTTCTCGTTGATGAAGATCGGCTGCCCCTCGAACGGCTTGGTCCCGCCGACGGGGTCGAGCCAGTACAGCACCTGCCGCTCCACCGTGATCGGAATGCCCAAGGCGGCCAACAACTCCGGCGCCCAGGCGCCCGGGCAGATCACCACCTGCCCGGCGGTGTAGGTGCCGGCTCCCGTCGTGACCGACACACCGGTCGCGGACTCCGACCAGTCCAACACCTCCTCACCGAAGCGCAGGGTCGCTCCGGCACGGGCGGCGAGGTCGAGGTGCGCGGCCACCGTCATCTCGGGGCGGGCGAACCCGGCCTTGGGCTCGTACAGCCCGATGTCGTCGGGTTGAGGGGTGAAGTTTGGGAACCGGGTGCGGATCTCGCCGGAGTCGAGCACCTCGTGCGGAAGCGACCATTCCCTGCTCGCCCGCAGGCTGCCCGCGACGGTGAGGCAGTCGGGCGGACCGAGGAACAGGCCACCGGTGATCCGGTACACCTCCTGCCCCGAATCGCGGGCCAGTTCCTCCCAGAGTTCGTACGCGCGCAACAACAGCGGCACGTAGGCCGGGTCCTCGAAGTAGGACTGTCGGATGATTCGGGATCCGCCGTGGCTGGACCCCTTGTCGTGTGCCGGGGTGAACTTCTCCAGCCCGAGCACGCGTTGCCCCCTGCTGGCGAGGTGGTAGGCCGCGGCGCTGCCCATGCCGCCAAGGCCGATGACGATGACGTCGTAACTCTCAGCCATGCCGCCGCTACCTTCTGATCCGTGACATCTCGGGGTCCACGACGGGCTCGGTGTGCACGGTGGCGGCAAAGGTGGTCGTCAAGTAGTCGACCGCGACCTGGGCACCTGGCTCGAGATCGGCAGGCAGCCAGGCGTAGGCGATGCTGCGACCGATGGTCGCAGAGTAGCCCGCGCTGGTGACGTACCCGACGGTCGCGCCGCCCACGCTCACCGGTTCCTTGCCGAGCACGACGGCGTCCGGATCGTCGAACACGATGCTGCGCAGCGTCTTCGTCGGCGGTTGCGCCTCGGCCAACGCACGCTTACCGACGAAGTCGTCCTTCGCCGGCCGTACCGCGAAGTCGACCCCAGCGGCGGCGGGGGTGTGCTCGGTGGTCATGTCGGAACCCCACGCGCGGTAGCCCTTCTCCAGCCGCAGGCTGTTGAAGGCGATCTGTCCTGCGGCGATCGCCTGGTGAGGGCGTCCCGCCTCCCACAGCAGATCCCACAGTGCCGCACCGCATTCGGCCGTGGTGTAGATCTCCCAGCCCAGCTCACCGACGTACGAGACGCGCATCATGGTGACCGGGATCGACCCGAGGTGCGTCTGCAGCGCGCGGAAGTACTTGAACGACTCGTTGGACAGGTCGTCACGGCACAGCGGCTGCACCAGCGATCGTGCCTCCGGTCCCCACACGCCGACGCAGCACGTGCCGCCGGTGATGTCGCGCACCGTGACGCTGCCGTCGGCGGGCAGCTGCCTGCTCAGCCAGTCGAAGTCCATGGGTCCGTTCGCGCCGACCTGGAAGAGCTCGGGTGTCAGCCGCGCGACCGTGAGATCGCTTCGGATGCCGCCGGTTTCGTCGAGCAGCAGGGTGTAGGTCACCGAGCCGACGCTCTTGGCGACGTTGTTGGTGGTCAGGCGTTGGAGGAAGTCCAGCGCGCCAGGGCCTGCAACCTCGTAGCGCGTCAGCGGCGTCATGTCGTAGAGCGCCACGTGCTCACGGGTCCAGCGCGCCTCGGCGACCGAGATCGGCGAGTAGAACCGTGCGGACCACTCGTCGCGTTGCGGCACCTGCAGCCCCTGGTCACGCAACGTCTCCAACAGCCCGGCGTTGGCCTCGTACCATGCCGGGCGTTCCCAGCACCGGACCTCGAAGAAGAACGCGCCGAGCTCGCGCTCGCGCTGATGAAACGGGCTGACCCGCAGATTGCGCGGCGCATCCCGGTACTGGTGTGGGTGGACGATGTCGTACACCTCCACGAACGCCTGCGCACTGGTGCGGCTGACGAAATCCGGGCTGAGCGCGGCCTTTTCGAACCGGTACAGATCGCATTCGTGCACGTCGGTTCGCGGCGCACCGTCGACGATCCACTCGGCCATCGCCTTGGCGACGCCTGCCGAGTGGGTGACCCATACCGCCTCGGCTACCCAGAAGCCGCTCAGCTCGCGATGCTCCCCCATGATGGAGAAGCCATCGGGCGTGAACGAGAAGATCCCGTTGAAGCCCTCCTCGACCTTGGCGTCGCCGAGCACCGGCAACAGAGCGGCGCTCGCCGCCCACGCGGGTGCGAAGTCGTCGTCGGTGAAGGGCAGCATCGACGGCATGGCCTCGTCGGCCGAATCCTCCAGCAGGGTGGCCATTTCGACCGGCATGGGGCGATGCCCGTAGTAGCCGATGCCCAACCGGTCGCCGTGTTGCCGGTAGTACAGATCCTCGTCCTGGTGGCGCAGGATGGGCAGCCGCGCCCCGTCACTGCCGTCGTCGATCGGCGGTAACCCGGGCACCTGCCCCGTCTTGGCGTACTGATGTGCCATCGGTACCAAGGGAACCGTCAGACCGACTCGCGCGCCCAGCTCGGCACCCCAGAAGCCCGCAGCGGACACCACGACGTCGGCGTCGAACACGTCACCTGCGACAGTGCGCACCCCGGTGACCCTGCCGCCCTGCTGCAGCACCTCGGCGACGTCCTGATGGCCGAGGAACCGCGCTCCGGCCGCCGTCGCGCGCTGGGCCTGCGCTTCGACCGCGCGGACGGCCAATGCCAAACCATCTGCGGGAGTGTGGAATCCACCGAGAACGCGGTCGCGATCAAGCAGCGGGTGCAGCGCCAGGCACTCCTCGGAGTCGAGCAGCTGCCCCTCGATACCCCACGACCGTGCCCATCCGGCCTTGCGATGCAGGTCCGTCCAGCGCTGCGGGGTGGTCGCGACCTCGAGTCCGCCGACCGCATTGAAGGCGTCCAGCGCAGAGAACTTCTCGACGGTGTAGCGGGCGAACTCGGTCATGGTCTTCGACGGGTTCGTCTGGAACACCAGCCCCGGTGCGTGTGACGTCGAGCCGCCGGTCGAGAAGAGCGGGCCGCGGTCCAGGACGGTCACGTCGCTGCACCCGCGCTGGGTGAGTTCGTCGGCAAGGGACGCGCCCACCACACCGGCACCGATGATGACGACCTTCGGCTGACGCACGTGGGCCTCCCCTTGGTGCGCATGGCGCAACATGTACCGTAATAAGCAACTTAATCGTGAGGCGCGCGCCCTGGTCTGTCAACCCAGGCGGCGAAGTTATTTCTGCACGAAAGCGCCCGCCGAACACCAGCCCGTGTGCGAAGGCCCTCGAAGGTCTCGCACCCGAGCTCGTGCTCGGCGTTAGGAGCCCGTCAGTCGCGGGTAGTGCGCGACGATCGCCGCGCCGTCTGACCGTGGGTCCGAGGCAGCCGTCATCGACCCGTCGGCACCCACGAACACCACGTTGGCCTGCCCGAGTGTCTCGGTGTGCGCCGCGACGCTGGTCACCATCAAGCCGGCGCGGCCGATCGAGTCCACGGCCGCCGGCTGTACATCGGCCTCGACGGTCACCGAATCGGTTGTGTTGCCGTCCGCCTGGAGGCCGACGATCGCGCGCGGAGCGCTGACCGCAGCCTGTGCCGTCGCCCCTTCGACAGCGCGCAGTAACACCTGCGCCAGGATCTGCGGTTGGCCCTGCCCGCCCATCGTCGCCAACACGTGGCGTGGGGCGCCTTGATACATCGTCATGGCAGGCATCAGGGTGTGGGCGGGCCGCTTGCGCGGCGCAATGACGTTCGGCGAGGCCGCGTCCAGACTGAAACTGGTCCCGCGATTGTGGAACAGGATCCCGGTCTGCGGGTCGATCAGTCCCGAGCCGAAGGCGTGGTACACGCTCTGAATGAGCGACACCGCATACCCTTCGCCGTCATGGGCGGCGACGCCGACCGTGTCACCGTGCGGCACCAGCGACAGGCCTGCGGCCGCCCCACCCACGTCGCCAACCTCGTCGAGATCGTCATTCACCAGGGCGGCCACGTCGACCGCAGTATGCCGCGGGTCGGCCAGGAACTCCGCGCGTAACGCATTGCCGCGGTGGAAGACTCGTAGCAGCGCACCAAGCCCGAGCCCCGTCGGGTCGTCGATGCCGAGTTCCTCGACGGCGCGTAGCGCCCGCAGTAGCAGGAAGCCGTGCGTGTTCGGCGGGCTGGTCAGTACGGTGAGGTCACGGAACGTCACCGAGATCGGCTCGACCACCTCGGGCTGGAATGCCGCGAAGTCCTCAGCCGTCAACGATGATCCACGCGAGCGGAGGAAGTCGACGGAACGTTCGGCGAGTTCACCGGCGTAGAAGTCATCCGGCCCGGCCTGCCGGAGCTTCGCGAACGTATCCGCCAGCGCGGGCTGGGCGAAAGGGTCCCCCTCGCGAAGGGGCACACCCCCCGGGCGGAACACCCGGTCGAAGTCTTCGGTGCCGACGAGGTCGGAGTTTTCCGTGTCCGCGATGTGGGTGGCCAGGGACCTCGCCACCGGCGCGCCTTCTCTGGCAGTGCACTCCGCGGCATGCAGGGTGTAGTCCCAGGAAAGGCGGGCGCCCATGCGGCGCAAGCCTTCCCAGCCGCGAACGCCGCCGGGCACCGTCACCGCATCCGCACCGCGAGCCGGTAACCGGCCACCGTGCCGTGCTCGCAGGGCATGCGGGTCGACGGCAGCGCCGGCCCACCCGGATGCGTTGAGACACCGTACGGTTCCGTCCGGTGTGGTGACGAGCGCGATGAGATCACCGCCGAGGGCGACGTTGTGCGGATAGACGACGGTCAGTACCGCGGCGGCGGCGATGGCGGCATCGATGGCATTGCCGCCGTCGCGGTAGGCACGCATCCCTGCCTCGGTTGCCAGCGCGTGCGGGGTGGCCAGCGCCCCGGTGGACGACGTCGGCTCTGAGTGGTTGAACGCTGAGTGGTTGAACAAGATACGAAGGCTCCCGATCAGCTGATGGTGGACAGAAACGCCCTGGTGCGGTCGTGTTGCGGGGCGCTGAACAACTTGTCGGGCGCAGCGTCCTCGATGATCCGGCCCGCGTCCATGACGACGATGCGATCGGCGACGTCACGGGCGAACCGCATCTCGTGGGTGACGACGATCATCGTCATGTGATCGGACGCTAGCTCCCGCATCACCGCGAGAACCTCACCGACCATCTCAACATCCAGGGCGCTGGTCGGCTCGTCGAACAGCATCACCTTGGGGCGCATGGCCAACGCCCGCGCGATCGCGACTCGTTGTTGTTGCCCACCCGACAGCTGACTCGGCCGGGAGTCGGCCTTGTCCGCCAGACCCACGCGCTCCAACAGGACCAGAGCATCCTGGCGTGCCTTGTCCTTCTGCGTCCCCAGCACCCGCACTGGTCCGTTCCACACGTTCTCGGCTGCCGTCATGTGCGGGAACAAGTTGAAATGCTGGAAGACGAAGCCGATTTCGCGCCGCCGCCGCGCAAGCTCCGTGGTGCCAACCCGTTTCGTACCGGTGAGGTCGCGATGCCCGATAGGCACGCCGTCGACAAGGATCGAACCACCGTCGACCTGCTCGAGGTGGTTCAACGACCGCAGCAGGGTGGTCTTGCCTGCCCCGGACGGGCCGATCAGCACGACGACCTGTCCCCGCATGACGTCGAGGCTGACGTCGTCGAGGACCTTGCGACCGCCGAGCGTGCAGGACACCCCGCGAACCGAAACGATGGGCGCCGAGGACGAATCCGCGGTGACACTCATGGCCGACTCCTTCACGTTCACGATGCTGTCACCCCTGGCGCCGGGGCGAGCGAAGCGACGGGAGATGTTTGAAGGGCCGGCGTAGCGCGGCGGGCGCCGAGGAGCCGCTGGGTGATCGGGATCCGTTGCTCGATGCCGAGCTGGCGCGTCAACCGGCTCTCGATGTAGGCCTGGATGAACGTCCAGATCGTGGTCAGCGCGAGGTAGTAGATCGCGGCGACGATGAAGATCTCGAAGGTGTGGAAGGTGTACGAGCTGATCGACTGGGTGACCAGGAACATCTCGCTGACCCCGATGACGGACAGCACCGATGTCGTCTTCATCATGCCGTTGAAGGAGTTGCCGAGCGGGGGAACCATGACGCGCAATGCCTGCGGCATGATGATCCACCGCATCACCTTGCCCGGCTTCATGCCGATCGCCGCCGCCGCTTCGAACTGGCCCTTCGGTACGGAATCCAGTCCGGCACGTATGATTTCGGCGATGTAGGCGCTCTCGTTGATCATCAGCCCGAGGATCGCGGCTTGCACCGCGGCCTTCATCGACATGCCGAGCAGTGAGAGGTCGTGGAACTGGTAGAGGCCAACGGCGGCGAGGCCGGTGTAGATGATCACCAGTTGCACCAACAGCGGTGTCCCGCGGATCACCCAGATGTACACGCCGGCAGCCCAACGCAGCGGACCGAACCGGGAGCGCCGCATGAGCGCGACCACCAGACCCGCGACGATGGCCAGCACCATCGCCACCACCGAGATCACGATGGTCAGCACGAGTCCGTCCAGGAACGGCTCACTCGGCGTGAAGAGGGCCTTCCAGAAGAACTGCCAATCGAAGTCCATGACGGTCGATCACTTCTGGATGCTGAGGTCGGTCTGACCCCACTCGGCGATGATCTTCGCGTAGGTACCGTTGCCCTCTACCTCGGCCAGCGCCTGCGCAATTGCGTTGTGCAGCTCCGTGTTTCCCTTCAGCGTGGCCGCGCCGATCTTGATGGTGCCGAACGGCTGCCCGGCCATCTGGATCTTGGCGCCCGTCTTGGTGGCGTAGTAACCCAGCGTCTCAGCGGTGTCGAGGTAGGCATCGACCTGACCGTTCTGGACCTGCTGAATCGACACGTCGGCATGGCTGTTTCGAGTGATGTCGACAGCCTGTTTGCCTGCCGCCGTGCACTTGTCGGACTGCTCCTGCGACAGCGACTCGGCCGTCGTAGCGACCGCGACGATCACCTTCTTGCCGCACAGGGTGTCGTCCATCCCGGTGATGTCGGCCGGCTTCTCCTTCGACACCGCGATGCCGGTGCCCGAGTACACGTAGGGCACGAAGTCGACGACCTTTTCGCGCTCGGGCTTGATGTACAGCTGGGCCATGATGACGTCGCACTGCTTGGCCTGCAGTGTCGGGATGACCGCAGAGAAGGCGGACTCGACGAAGTCGGGTTTGAGCCCGAGTTGCCCGGCGATGGCCTTGCCGAGGTCGACCTCGCTGCCCACCAGGGCACCGGTCTCGTCGTGGTAGACGTTTGGTGGTGTCCCGTCGTTGGGCGCACAGATCTTGAGCGTTCCCGCTTGCAGGATCGCCGGTGGGGCGACCTTCGCAGGTCCGGTGGAGGCGGGCGTCGCGTCATCGGGTGACGACGAGCAGCCGGACAGGGCGAGGGCGATGACGCTCGCGACGACGCCTGCGATGGCGGTCTTGTTCACGGTTCCTCCATGAGTCAGTTGACTGTCGATCCGGGCGCATCGTCGGCGCGCGCCACTTGCCTATCGGACGATAGGCGTCTATCGGTCGATAGGCATCTTTTCGGCGAAAGTCGTCGGCCTTCGCGCTGGTGCCACGCGCACAGAAAGGCTTGCGATAAGCGAAACCGCAGGTCAGAGGACCGCGGCGGTCGTGATCTCCTCGAGGCGGTTCGACGTGACCGCACGTACCCGATCCAGGGTCGCTGGTTCGACGAGCAGCGCCCGCAAGACGAAGTCGGCGGCCTGCAACGGCCGGTCCTCCCGGATTCGGCCGCTCGGTCCGCCCTGCTCGCGGAGCGTCTCGAACAGCACGCCGTTCACCGCGCGCTGGATGAAACTCGGTTCGAAGTCCACGAACTCGCTCGCCTCCCGACCGCCGGAGACCAGGCGCTCGATCAACTCGTGGAACAGCGCGATGCCCTCGCGCTCGGCGGCGAACTCATCCAAGCCGAGCACCGCGTCCTGGTAGAGGCCGCGCGCGTCGAAGGGCTGGACCAGGTACTCACGCACGTCGCACGCGATGGTCAGATGCAGCTTCTCGGCCCACGTCGAGTCCTCGTCGAGGCGACGGAAGATGCGGTCGATGGACGGGCCGAGATCGAGTTCGATCAACGTCCGAAAGATGACGTGCTTGGCATCGAAGTGATGAAACAGCGACGGCTGCCTGATCTGCACGGCCTCGGCGATGTCACGGGTGGAGGTGCCGAAATACCCACGCTGGGCGAACAACTCCGACGCCGCCAGCAGAATCCGGCCGCGCGTCGAGGTCCAGTCGACGACCGCCGGTTCCCAGCCATGCCCGTACTTCACCGCTCGATTGTGTCACCGAGCCCACGGGCCACCCCGGATGCCGCCTACCGCTTGGTGAAAATCGTACGGTGCCAGGCCTTGTCGGCCACGCCAGTGATGTCGCTCATCACGTGCTTGATGGTGAGGTACTCCTCGAACGAGTAGTCACTCATGTCCTTGCCGAACCCCGAGGCGCCGACGCCGCCGTGCGGCATCTCGCTGATGATCGGGATGTGGTCGTTGATCCACACGCAGCCGGCCTTGATCTCGCGGGACGCCCGCTGGGCCCGGTACACGTCCCGCGTCCAGGCCGACGCCGCCAGCCCGTACTCCGTGTCGTTGGCCTGCCGGATCGCGTCGTCGTCATCGGTGAATGGCCGGGCCACGAGCACCGGCCCGAAGACCTCGTCGCGGTAGATCTCGGAGGTCTCGCCCACGTCGGCGATCAGCGTCGGGCGGTAGAACGAGCCCGGCAGGTCCGGGATCGTCCCGCCGGTCGCGATGCGTCCGCCCTGATCGGGGGCGCGGCTGACCATGGCGGCCACCTTGTCGCGGTGTGCCATCGTGATCAGCGGCCCCAGGTCGGTGTCCGGGTCGTGCGGATCACCGACGACGATGCCGCTCATCACCTCGGCCACTCCCGCGACGAAGTCGTCGTACAGGTCGCGCGCGACGATTGCCCTGGTCGCGGCCGTGCAGTCCTGCCCGGTGTTGATCAGCGACGCGGCGACCGCGCCCTGGATCGCGGCGTCCAGATCCGCGTCGTCGAACACCACGAACGGTGCCTTGCCACCGAGTTCCAGCTGGGTGCGGTGGCCGTGCACGGCAGCCGCCGCCATCACCCGGCGACCCACCGCCGTCGATCCGGTGAAGGTGACGACGTCGACGTCGCGGTGGCCCGCGAGTGCGGTCCCGACGTCGGCGCCCGCCCCCGTCACGACATTGAGCACACCGTCGGGCAGCCCCGCCGCACTCGCCAGCCGGGCCAGCGCGAGGGTGGTGAGCGGCGTGATCTCGGCGGGCTTGATGACGACGGCACAGCCGGCGGCCAACGCAGGAAGCACCTTCCAGACCGCCATCTGCAGCGGGTAGTTCCACGGGGTGATGGTGGCGACGACGCCGACGGCTTCGCGTCGGATGCTCGAGGTGTGATCGCCGGAATACTCGGCGCTGGCCTTACCTTCGAGATGTCGTGCCGCACCGGCGAAGAAGTCGATGTTGTCGATGCTGCCCGGCACGTCGAATTCCCGTGCCAGTCGCACCGGCTTGCCGGTCTGGCTGACCTCCTCGGCCACCAGGTCCTCGGCATGCTCGCGGGCCAGCTCGGCGAGTTTGGCCAGCACCGCCGACCGCTCGCCGGGCGTTGCGGAGGCCCAAGCCGGCAACGCCGCGCGTGCCGAGGCCACGGCGGCGTCGACGTCGGAGACGGTGGCCAGCGCGTACTGCGCGACCACGCCCGCGTTCGCCGGATTGACGATCTGGAACCCGTGTCCGTCGCCCGCCACCGCGCTGCCGTCGATCCAATTGGCTGCCACACTTGCGGGAGCGGCGACGCCCCGAGAATCGGCCAAAGTCATGGCTCAACGCTAGCCGACCCGGTCACGACGGGCTACGCATTACCCCGGTGGAAGCGGTCCTCGACGCGTGATTTCATCGGGATGGTTGCCTGATTCGACGGATTCCGTGCACAATCATGTCCATGGTCAAGCCGGAAGGGTCGCCCGGCATCCAAGCCGTCTCGTTGCGAATCAACCAGTCCCGGCCCGGTGCCGCCTATCAACTCGATGAACTCTCCAAGGCGATCATCGACAAGTTGCAGCAGGACGGCCGGCGATCGTATGCGGGCATCGGGAAGGCGGTCGGCCTGTCCGAGGCCGCCGTACGCCAGCGCGTCCAGCGCATGGTCGACGCAGGCGTCATGCAAATCGTGGCCGTCACCGATCCCATGCAACTGGGCTTCGCGCGTCAAGCCATGATCGGCATCCGCTGCACCGGCGACACCACCAAGGTCGCCGACAAGTTGGCCGCCATCGAATCCGTCGACTACGTCGTACTCACCGCAGGGTCGTTCGACGCCATCGTCGAGGTGGTCTGCGAGGACGACGGGGACCTCCTCGACCTGCTCAACACGAAGATTCGCGCCGTACCGGGAGTGATATCCACCGAAACCTTGGTTTACCTGAAACTTGTCAAACAGCAATACAATTGGGGCACTAGATGACAACAACTGATATGCGTCAAGAAGTTTCGACCGATCTGGGCGCGAAGGCCAGCCGCCACCTGTGGGGGCACTTCGCCCGTCACGGCGAGGGCATCACCCCGCCGATCATCACCCGCGGCGAAGGTGTGATGATCTGGGATGACAAGGGCCGCAGCTACATCGACGGGCTGTCGGGCCTGTTCGTGGTCCAGGTCGGGCACGGCCGCAAGGAACTCGCCGAAGCCGCTGCCAAGCAGGCCGAAACGCTGTCGTTCTTCCCGCTGTGGTCCTACGCCACGCCGCCGGCGATCGAGCTCGCCGAACGCATCGCCGGTTACGCGCCGGGCGACCTCAACCGGGTCTTCTTCACCACGGGCGGCGGCGAGGCCGTCGAGAGCGCATGGAAGCTGGCCAAGAACTTCTTCAAGCTGACCGGCAAACCCGGTAAGCACAAGGTGATTTCGCGTGCCATCGCCTACCACGGCACCCCGCAGGGCGCCCTGGCCATCACCGGCCTGCCCGCATTCAAGGAGCAGTTCGAGCCGCTCACCCCGGGCGGCTTCCGCGCCCCCAACACGAACTTCTACCGCGCACCCGAGCTCTACTCGCACGACCCCAAGGCGTTCGGCCGCTACTGCGCCGACCGCATCGCCGAGGCCATCGAGTTCGAAGGCCCCGACACCGTGTGCGCGGTGTTCCTGGAGCCGGTGCAAAACGCAGGCGGTTGCTTCCCGCCGCCGCCCGGGTACTTCGAGCGGGTCCGCGAGATCTGCGACGAGTACGACGTGCTGCTGGTCTCCGACGAGGTGATCTGCGCCTACGGTCGCATCGGCTCGATGTTCGCCTGCGATGACTTCGGCTACGTGCCCGACATCATCACCTGCGCCAAGGGCCTGACCTCGGGCTACTCCCCGATCGGCGCGATGATCGCCAGCGACCGCCTGTTCGAGCCGTTCAACGACGGCAAGACCACCTTCGCCCACGGCTACACGTTCGGCGGGCACCCGGTGTCGTCGGCGGTGGCGTTGGCCAACCTCGACATCTTCGAACGCGAAGGTCTCAACGACCACGTCAAGGAGCTGGCGCCGGCGTTCCGGGCGACCCTGGAGAAGCTGTACGACCTGCCGATCGTCGGCGACGTGCGCGGTGAGGGCTTCTTCTACGGCATCGAATTGGTCAAGGACAAGGTCACCAAGGAGACGTTCAACGACGAGGAATCCGAGCGGCTGCTGCGCGGTTTCCTTACGCCCGCGATCTACGAGGCCGGGTTGTACTGCCGCGCCGACGATCGTGGCGACCCAGTCGTGCAGCTCGCGCCGCCGCTGATCAGTGGCCAGAAGGAGTTCGACGCGATCTACGAGATCCTGCACGGCGTGTTGAGCGAAGCAGGCCGACGCCTCTGACTCCCGCGCTAACGTCGACCGGTGGCGCCGACGACGAATCGTAAGCCCCCGATCGATCCGGTGCGGTGGCAACCGCCGCAGGTCGACCCGTTGCCGGACTTCCCGGCCGCCGAGATCACGGTCGTGCCCTTACCCGGCGACGGTCCCGAAGACGTCGTCGTCGACGGCGACGGTCAGATCTGGGCGGGCCTGACCGACGGCCGGATCGTGCGGATCTCACCCAACGGCGGGGAACCGGCGGTGGTCGCCAAGACGGACGGCCGCCCGCTCGGGCTGACGGTGGCTCGCGACGGGCGGCTGTTGATCTGCACCAGCCCTGGCGGCTTGCTGGCGCTGGACGCGTCGAGCGGCAGGCTCGAAACGCTCGTCGAGGACGTGGACGGCCGACGGCTGCAGTTCTGCTCGAACGTCGTCGAAATGCCGGACGGCACGATCTTCTTCACCGAGTCGACGAGTGCCTTCACCTACGCGCACTTCAAGGGAGCGGTGCTGGAGGCGCGTCCCCGCGGCACCCTGTTCCGTCGCGATCCCGACGGCACGGTGTTGACCGTCGTGCCGGGGTTGTACTTCGCCAACGGAGTCACACCGACGGCGGACGGGTCGGCGCTGGTATTCGCAGAAACGATGGGCCGACGGCTGTCGAAGTACTGGCTCACCGGCGACCAAGCGGGCGCGGTGACGCCGTTGGTGAGCAATCTGCCCGGGCATCCCGACAACATGTCGACGGGCGCCGACGGCCGTATCTGGGTGGCGATGGTCTCTCCAGTCAACGCCGCCGCCGAATGGCTGGCGCCGCGCTGGCCCGCCTTGCGCAAGCTCCTGTGGAAGATGCCGGAACGACTGCTTCCCCAGATCAAGCCCGAGGTCTGGGCGGTGGCGTTCGATCCCGACGACGGAACACCCGTCGCAGGGTTGCGCACCACTCACCCGGCGTTCGGTTCGGTGACCGGCCTCGTCGAGGCCGACGGCAAACTGTGGCTGGGCACCATCGCGTTTCCGGCCGTCGGGTGTGCGGAGCTGTCAGCGCTCGGTCTGTAGCCCAGCCCGGCAAGTCACGTAGATAACTCCAACCACACCAGTCACAGCGTGGCTCCCCCGAATCAGGCTGCCGATCCCCTAATCTGCGCACACGATGGCGAACTCACGGATGTTCCGCACGCGCGCGTTGTGCCAGGTGGCGGCGCTCGCGATGCTCGCTGGGCCACTGCTCGTCGGCATGCCGACGGCAAGTGCCGAACCCGACGCCGCCCCGGACGCGAACGCCTGCCCGTACCGCGTCGCGACGCCGCCTGCGGTCGACTCGTCCGAGGTTCCGACAGCCGGCGATCCGCCCGCCCCGCTACCGGTCCCGGCTACCCCGCTCGGCGGCGACGCCCTGTCCGGCTGCGGCGCCATCACCGCGCCAGGCACACCACCACTGCCCGACGACGTGTCGGCGGAGGCGTGGTTGGTCGCCGACCTCGACACCGGTGAGGTCATCGCCGCGAAGGACCCACACGGCAGGCACCGCCCCGCCAGCATCATCAAGGTCCTGGTCGCCATGCAGTCGATCAACGAACTGCCGATCAACAAGCGCGTCGTCGGTACGAACGAGGACGCGGGTGCGGAAGGCACCAGGGTGGGCGTCGACCCCGGCGGCCTCTACACGGTCAACGACTTGCTCCACGGCCTGCTCATGCATTCGGGCAACGACGCCGCGCACGCCCTGGCCGTTCAGCTCGGCGGCATGGACGTCGCGCTCGGCAAGATCAACGACCTCGCGGTCAAGCTCGGCGGCCGCGACACCCGCGCGGCCACGCCGTCGGGCCTGGACGGTCCCGGCATGAGCACCTCCGCCTACGACATCGGGCTGTTCTACCGCTACGCCTGGCAGAACGCCATCTTCACCGACATCGTGGCGACGCAAAAGTACGACTTCCCCGGCGCCCCAGCCCGTCCCGACGTGCCGGGCGACGAGGAACACCCGGGCTACGAACTGGAGAACGACAACCAACTGCTCTACAACTACCCCGGCGCGATGGGCGGAAAGACCGGCTACACCGACGACGCAGGCCAGACCTTCGTCGGTGCGGCCAACCGCGACGGACGCCGCCTGGTGGCGGTGCTGCTGCGCGGCACCCGCCAGCCGATCGCCCCGTGGGAGCAGGCGGCGCATCTGCTCGACTACGGGTTCGCGACCGCGCCGGGTACCAAGGTCGGCACGTTGGTCGAGCCCGATCCTGCGCTCCGTCCGAACCAAACCGATCCGGCCGCCAACCCCGCGGCCGCCCAGGCCGTCGCGGCCTCGCTTCCGCCTGCCGACGCGACGCCGGTCAGGGTGGGCGTGGGCGTCGTCGGCGCCGTGGTGGTGTTCGGCTTGATCATGGGCGCGCGCTCGCTGAACCGTCGCCCCGAGGCGTAATCGCCGACGTCAGTTGTCGGTTGACAGGTCCCCGAAGACGTCTCGGCCCAGCACGGCCGAGGCTGCGACGGCGCCGCCCATGATGGCGCCGCTGACGCCGGCGGCGGCGACGTCCTGGCCGGACAGATACAGGCTCGGAACGTGGGTGTGAGAACTCAACCCCTGCAGCGCGAATCGACTCGGGCTGTGCGCCAGTGACATGAAGTCGCCGTACTGCCTGCCGAGGAAGTGGTTGAAGCTCAACGGCGTCGCGAGCTCGACGTGGTCGATCCGGCCGTCCAGCTGCGGGCAGAAGCGCAGGACCTGTCCCAGCAGTTCGTCGGTCAGCCGGCGTTTGAGTTCCTCGTACTCGGCGCCGCGGCGCATCCACGCGCTGTCTGCGTACGGCGCGAAGAGCTCCCAGCTCGTCAGGCCGCCGATGTCGATGGTGGCCCGCCCGGGATGGCGGTCCGCCCACGACGGATCCTTGGCCGACGGGAACGACAGGAAGTACAGCGGCATCGGGGTGTGCTGCGGATCGGCCTCGAACGCGGCGATCTCGGCGTCGATGTCCGGCCCGCTGTGCGCCCAGACGTTGGTTCCGTCCAGCCCCAATTCGGCGTCGGTGGCGCGGATTCCGATGTTGAGAATGACCCACGGCAGCGAGGATCCGACCGATCGGACCGCATCGACCAGTCCCGCGTCCACGGCCTGCGCGGGCACCAACTTCGTCAACGTGTTGACAGCGCCGGCGTCGCTGATCACCACCGGAGCGCGGAACTCGCGACCGTCGCGCATCGTCACGCCGCACGCCTTGCCGTCGTCGTCCAGCAGGACCGACGCCACTTCGGCGGCGACCAGCACCGCACCCGCAGCGCCAACGATCACGTCCGCGGTCGTCTCGGCGAGGCGGCCCGATCCGCCGACGGGGAAGCTGGCGCCGTCGACGTAGTGCCGAATGAGCATGGCGTGCATGGCGAATGATGCCTTGCCCGGCGACAGGCAGTAGTCGCCGAAGTGACCGCACAGTACGGCCTTCAGCTCCGTGTTGGCGGTGAGGTCGTCGAGCACCTCGGAGACCGTGCGATCCGAAACGGTGCGAAAGGGCTCACACATGTCGCGGTAGAGCGAGTCCGCCAGATCGTGCGGAACGGCCCGGTGGGCGAAGAAGCTGCGAGCCGTGCGGTTGCCCGCGAAGACGAGCTCGACGTAGCGGTCGATCGCGGCGGCCTCTCCGGGAAAGTACTCCTTCATCCGGGTCTTGAATGCGTCTGCGCCGGAGGGATATTCGTAGGAGCGGTCAGCGATGACGATGCGGTTGTAGACGTCGGGCATGCGCTCCCACTCGAGCTTGCCGCCGCTGATGTAGTCGAAGATGCGGCGCAGCGTGCTGGTGGGCCGGTGTACCTCGCCCATGTAGTGCAGCCCGGCGTCCCATTCGTATCCGGCCCTGCGGAACGTCTGCGTCGCTCCCCCGGCCGTCGTGTGCCGCTCCAGGACGAGGACCCGCTGCCCGGCCCGCGCGAGAAAGGCCGCCGCGGTCATGCCGCCGATCCCGGACCCGACGACGATCGCATCCCACGAATCGGCGACGCTGCTGCGGTGATAGCTCTCTCCGGTGGTCACTGGCTCGCCTCCACGGCTGACTTCGGTTATCAGAAGTCAGCCTAATGCGCGGATAGAGTTGGCACAAACAACGAGGTTGGAGACGACGTGAGCCATTCCGCCGAAGCCGCCCAGACCGGCAAGGGCGCCCGCTGGGACCGCGACGCGTGGGATCTGGAACCCGACTCGATCGTTCTCGCGCTCGAAGCGCTGCAACCCCGCACCAGTGGCGCGATCATCCGCGAGGCCTTCTACGGCACCCGCCGATTCGACGACTTCCTGCGGCACTGCGGCGTCAGCCCGAGCGTGCTCTCGACGCGCCTGCGCGCGATGGTGTCCGACGGCCTTCTGGAGAAGGTGCCCTACCAGGCGCCCGGTGCCCGCGCTCGTGACGAATACCGGCTGACCGACAAGGGCCGCAGTCTCGCACCGATACTCATCGCGCTCAATGACTTTGCCGACCGCTGGCTGCTGGATGCCGGCGAGTCAACCGTCTCCTTGCGCCACCGCCAGTGTGGTGAGCCGGTCCACGCGACCGTGACGTGTGAAGCCGGCCATCAGATCTCGACCGCCGCCGACGTCGTCGCCTCGCCCGGCCCCGCGGCCCGGCCGGCCGACCCGCGCTAGCGTTTCCGCAGTCGCGAAAGCCCGAGTGCGCCAACGGCACCCACCGCGGCGGCAGCGAGCGCGCCACCGGCGCCCAGCCCTTCGCGGACCTGGACCCGGGTGGTGATTTGTGCGGGATCGGGCGGGCTCACCGGTGCGTCCACGAGATTGTCCGGCGCCGTCGCGGCCCACGCCGTCGAGAACAGGATCAACCGCGCGGTGATGTAGGCGAACACCATCAGACCCAGTACCGGGCCGAACGTCGCCCCCGCCGGTCCGTGCAACACCGACTTCAGATAGATCGACGCCACCTGTTTGAAGATCTCGAACGCCACGGCGGCCAACAGGCCCGCGCGCATCGAGCTGCGTAGCGTGACCGACTCACGGGGCAGCCGAGCGATGATCCAGGTGAACAGCAGCCACGAGATCAGCACCGACACCAACAGCGACGCCACTCGCAGTGCCACACCGACGCCCGGAACGTCCTGCAGCCCAACCGATTGCAGCACATGCCGCATCAGATCCGAACTACCAAGAGCCGTCAGGGCGATGGTGACGACGATCGCGGCGAACAGTCCGACGATGGCAAGCAGATCGGACAACTTCGTGCGAAGAAAGCCCGGTGGATCGTGGCGCAGCAGGCCCCACATCTGCGTCAGCGCCTCACGCAGGTTGGCCATCCAGCCCAACCCGGCCCACGCAGCGGTGGCCAAACCGATGATGCCGACCGAGGTCCGTGACTCGATCGCCGAGTCCATCAAGTCGACGAGTTGGTTACCCAAGTCGCCCGACACCGCTCCCTTGATCCGCCCCTGCAGCTCGGCCAGCAACTCCGGCTGGCTCGCCAGGATGAAGCCGCCGACCGCGAAGGCGACCATGATCAGCGGGAACAACGCGAAGATCGTGAAGTACGTGATGCCCGCGGCGTAGAAGTCGCCCTTGCTGTCCTTGTACCGCTCCTGGGCCGCCATGACGTGGTCGAACCACCCGAACCGGGCCCGCAGCCGGTCCATGACACCCGGCTTGCTTGGGCTTTCCGGCTCCGCCGGAGATGTCATGTCCGGCCTCCCAACCGTTACCCGCGTGGCGCCAAGAACCCTAGCCGGTCATATACCCGCTGCAAGGTCTGCGCAGACACCTCGTTGGCCCGCCGCGCACCCGCTGCGAGTACTGACTCCAGTTCGGCGGGGTCGGCCAGCATCTCGTCCACCCGGGCCTTGATCGGCGTGACGAACTCCACGACGGCCTCGGCGGTCTCGGTCTTCAAGTCGCCGTAGCCGCGCCCGGCGTAACCCTCGACCAACTTGTCGACGTCGGTCCCGGTGACGGCGGCCTGAATGGTCAACAGGTTGGACACGCCGGGCTTGGCCTCGGGGTCGAAGCGGATCTCGCGCTCGCTGTCGGTGACGGCGGAGCGGATCTTCTTGGCCGTCACCTTGGGGTCGTCGAGCAGGCTGATCAGGCCGGCATCGGTGGCGGCGGACTTGCTCATCTTCGCCGACGGGTCCTGCAGGTCGTAGATCTTCGCGGTCGCCTTGGGGATCATCGGTTCGGGTACGACGAAGGTGTCGGCGAAGCGGGAGTTGAATCGCTGCGCGACGTCGCGGGCCAGTTCGAGGTGCTGGCGCTGATCCTCGCCGACGGGGACGAGGTCGGTGTCGTAGAGCAGCACGTCGGCCGCCATCAAGACGGGATAGGTGAACAGGCCCACCGTCGTCGCGTCGGCGCCCTGCTTCTGCGACTTGTCCTTGAACTGCGTCATCCGCGAAGCCTGCCCGAACCCGGTGAAACAGCCGAGCACCCAAGCCAATTCGGAATGCGACGGGACGTGGCTCTGCACGAAGACGGTGCTGCGGGCCGGGTCGATGCCCAGCGCAAGGTACTGCGCGGCGGTCACCAGCGTGCGACGCCTCAGCGTCTGCGGTTCCTGCTGGACGGTGATCGCGTGCAGGTCGACGACGCAGAAGTAGGCGTCGTAGTCGTCCTGCATCCCCACCCAGTGCTTGACGGCACCCAACGCGTTGCCGAGGTGCAGGGAGTCAGACGTGGGCTGCACGCCGGAGAAGACGACGCGCTTATCTGTGGTGCTCATGATGGCTCAATACTTTCACGCCGGGCCAAGGCCATATTCGACGGTCACCGGCGCGTGGTCGGACCAGCGCAGTGCGTAAGCGTCGGCCCGTTCCACCCGCGCATTGACCGCGCACGGCGCAAGCGCGGCGCTGGCGAGCTGGTAGTCGATCCGCCAGCCGGCGTCGTTGTCGAACGCCTTGCCGCGCCACGACCACCAGCTGTAGGGGCCGGCGACGCCGGGATGCAGGACGCGCACGACGTCGACCCAGCCCGTCGCCAGCAGGTCGGTCAGCCACTGGCGTTCACTCGGCAGGAAGCCCGACTTCTTCCGGTTGGCCTTCCATGCCTTGATGTCGGCCTCGGTGTGCGCGATGTTCCAGTCGCCACACACCACCGCACCGCGCGACGACGCGTTCAGCACCGCCATCCGGGCCGCGACGGCGGCCATGAACCTCTCCTTCTCCAGTTGCCGGTCGGTGTCGGCCTCGCCGGTCGGGAAGTACACGCTGGCCACCGTCAGGTCACCGGTGTCGACTTCGAGATAGCGTCCGTGCGAGGCGAACTCGTCGGCGTCGGGCCCGATCCGGACGCGGGTGATCGGGTGCCGGCTCAGCACGGCGACCCCGTTGCGGCCCTTCAGGTGCGGGTCGGCCGACGCCAGGTGCCAACCGTCGGCCAGCGCCGGCGTCAGCGCGTCGGCCAGCTGTTCGTCGTCGGCCCGCGTCTCCTGTAGGCAGACGACGTCCGCCGTCGTCTCCTTCAGCCAGGCCAGCAGCCCGAGATTCTCGGTCGACCTCTGCTTGACCGCTGCGCGGATTCCGTTGACGTTGATGGTGCTGACGATCACGGAGCAAGACCCTAGTGGCGGGCGAGGTTCTCCTCGACTTCGCGCTGCCACACCACGTTCGCGTGGGTGGTGTCCACCTCGAGTTCGAACCGGTTCACCATGTCGTCGGTGACGTCGGCGACGTCGACGTAGAACTGCTCGTACCACCGGCGGTGCTGGTAGACGGCGCCGTCCTCCTCGGTGAGCAGGGGGTTGTCGATGCGTGTCTTGTGTTTCCAGACCTCGACGTCGTCGAGGAAGCCCTCGCCGAAGTTCTTGCTCAGCGTCGCGGCCAGCTTGGCGGACTTGTCCGAGGGAAGGCCAGGGATGTTCTGGACCGCGACACCCCACTGCAGGACGAAGGAGTCGTGGCTGACCGGGTAGTGGCAGTTGATCAGCACGACCTCCAACGTCATGTCGGGCGCGACGTCGTTGTGCAGCCAGTTGATCATGTAGGCGGGCCCGAAGTATGTGGCCTCCGACCGCAGATTGGTTCCCTCCCACAGCTGTTCGTAGTTGGCGGTGGTGTCGGGGCGCGCCTTGGACTGCATGAACTGACTGGCCGTATGGCCCTCGATGACGTTCTTGAAGTACGTCGGGTACGCGTGGTGGATGTAGAAGAAGTGCGCCATGTCGACGTTGTTGTCGACGATCTCGCGGCAGTGGCTGCCCTCGATCAGCACCGATTCCCAGGTCCATGGCGACCAG
Organism: Mycobacterium sp. URHB0044; assembly: GCF_000620625.1. GTDB lineage: Bacteria > Actinomycetota > Actinomycetes > Mycobacteriales > Mycobacteriaceae > Mycobacterium. The sequence goes on from NZ_JIAW01000019.1 coordinate 67,968, forward strand.
GCGCCTGCGTCCATGCCCTCGATCCGGGGCGGAGTCAGTTCCGGCGGCGGCGTGCTGCCCTCCGGGTCGTGCCACACCAGCAGTTGGCCGTTGAGTTCCTGGCACGGCCAGCGCCGGGTGCGCGCGAGACGCGGCGTCCGTCGGGCATAGGGAACCTCGACGCAGCGGCCCGTCGAGCCCTGCCAGCGCCAGTCGTGGAACGGGCACGCCACGGTGTCGCCCTTGATCGTCCCCATCGACAGGTCACCGCCCATGTGGCGGCAGTACCCGTCGAGGACGTTGATCTGGCCGTCCGGACCGGCGAACACCACCAGTTTGGTGCCGAACGCGGTAATCCCGTGCGGCGCCCCGTCGCGGAAGGGCTCGGCCAGTCCGAGGCAGTGCCAGCCCCTCGCGAAGCGCGTCATGGGGATACCCGCATCGATTTCGCGGACCTGTTCAGCAGCAGTCATCGGGACGTCCTTCTCGAAGCGGGCGATACCCGAGTTAAGCACATTCGCTTAATCAGCGGAACCGAACTCTATGCTGCTCTTCGTGGACCGTGGTTCCCGATCGAAGGACGCGCTGCTCGACGCCGCCGAGCGGCTGATCGCCGAGCGCGGGTTCGACGTGCCGCTGCGCGACATCGCGCACGCCGCGGGCCAGCGCAACAACTCCGCGGTGAACTACCACTTCCGCACAAGGCAGGACCTGCTCGACGCCGTCGTGGCGCGCAGGCTTCTGCCGATGGAACGCGAGCGGGAGCGGATGCTGACCGACCTCGACCACCACCGCGCCACGGACGTCCACGCGCTCATGCGCATCCTGGTTCTGCCGCTGGTAAACCTCGAGAGCACGCACTACGCCCGTTTCCTACAGGTGGTCGCGCCCCGACTGCGGACGGAGCCGATGGATTCGGCCGAGACGGCGTGGCCCCGCGTACTGGACGCGTTGTCGCACGCGGTGCCCTTCGCCGATCGCCGAGCCCGGCACCGTCGGGTCTCCGCGGTCGCCACCGCGATGTTCGCCCTGGTGGCCGAACACGAGCGGGCCGCAGAGGCGGGCGGCGCCGGAGATGACGATGCCGAGGAGATCGTGCACATGCTGGCCGCCATGCTGACCGCACCGAGCCCGCGCCTCGTCTGACGAACCGCTCGCACAGCGGTGACGGCCATGCATGGCCTAGGTTGTGCACAGCGACGTCGGCAGCGGAGGTACATCGATGACCCACCCATTCGTTCCGCCCGATTTCGTGGTTCCCCGCGAATTGCGCAGCGCCGACTTCGTTCTCGAACCGTTGGGCCCGCAACACAACTCATCCGACCATGCGGCGTGGATGTCGAGCATTCCGCATCTGCAGGCCACGCCTGGGTTCACGGACTATGACTGGCCGCCGGACGAGGGTCTGCCGTCGGAGGAGAATCTGGCCGACATGGTCCGGCACGCCGATGAATTCGAGCAACGGGTCGCGTTCGCCTATACCGTGCTGCAACCCGGTACCGACGAGGTGATCGGTTGCGTCTACCTCAACCCAGGCGAGGCTCCTGGCAGCGTCGACGTCCGTTCCTGGGTGCGAGCCGACGTCGCCGATCTCGACGGCACGCTGCGGCAGTCCGTCCGCGCCTGGCTGGCCGAAGCGTGGCCGTTCGATGCGGTCGCGTACGCGGGCTGAACTGGCCTTCCCTTACCCAGCCGGATCGAGGATCACCTTCACGCATTCCGGGCTGCGCGCGGCGACCGCGGCGTAGGCCTCGGCGGCAGCCGACAACGGGAACCGGTGGGTGAAGATGCCGTCGGTGCGCAGCGTCCCTTCGGCCACCAACGGCACCAGGTCCGTCCAGGTCTGCTGAATGGGTGCGATCGTCATCCGCAGCGTCAGGCTGCGCATCAGTGCCATCAAGATCGGCAGCGGATACGGGTTGAGGTCGTGCACCCCGAGGACGGATACGGTGCCGTCCGCGCGCACGCTGCCGAGTGCGTCGTCGAGGGTGGCGTTCAGGGCCACCGCGTCGATCACGCTGTCGGCCCCGCGGCCGTCGGTGTGTTCGAGCACCGCGGCTACCGTCGGCCCCTCCAGTGCGACGGCCCCGGATTCGACGGCAAGGGCGCGGCGACCCGCGACCGGATCGGCGGCGAGCACGGTGCCTGCGCCAAGGGCGAACGCTGCCCGCACCGCGCACAGCCCGACCGCGCCGAGGCCGATGACCACGACGGTGCCTCCGGGCGGGATGTCGGCCTTCTTCGCGCCGATCCACCCCGTGGACAGGTTGTCGGTGAGCAGCAGCGCCGCCTCGTCGTCCACGCCGTCCGGGATGCGCAGCAGTTGGAAGTCGGCGGCGGGCACCGCGACCGCCGTGGCCTGACCGGCGCCAAGCACGCCCGAACCGAATACCTGCATGCCGTTCACGCACCGCGCCGGGTTGCCCGTCGCGCAGCCGTCGCACCGCCCGCATCCGGTGACCGACGCCGCGAGCACCCGGTCGCCGACCCGGACACTGGACACCTCGGGGCCGAGTTCGACTACCGTGCCAATGAATTCGTGACCGACGGCGACACCGTCCCCGACCGGCAGGTCGCCGTCGTAGAAGTGCAGATCCGATCCGCAGATCGCGGCGGACTCGACCGCGACGACCGCCCCGTCGAGGCCCGGCGGCACCGGGTCGGGCGCCTCACGAACCTCGACGGAGCCTGGACCGGTGATGACGACGTTGTGCATCTGGTTCCTCGCATGCCGGGTCGTCGCTCGTCGACGACGCCGTCAGGGTACGGCGCGCCGCTCGCGTCCCAACGCGCCTCCCCTGCTACCGACTAAGCGTCGGCCCGAGTTTCGGCGAGCCTGTTCGGATCCAGGAGCACCAGCAAGTCTCCGTCGAGGCTTGACCTGATCATCGAACCGGGGTTTTCCGGGGTGTTCGTCCCCGCGGTCGTCGGGGTGATCTTTCGCGTGAGCTTGTTGATGGTGACGTCGCCCCTCAGGTAACCGGTTTGGGCTCCCGAGACGGTGATGTCGGCGTAATAGCGGATGGTGTTCTGGCTCGCGGTGGTGCTCGTCGATTCCGTGCCGTTCAGGATCAATCCGTCCACGTTGACGTAATCGACGTAGGTGACGGTGCGCAGCGTTGCCGCCGCATTCGTCGGATCGGGCACCTCGGTGATCGTCGCGGTGCCGCCTCCGGCGCCGGCATGGGTTCCGACCGGAGGCAGCGCGAGCGTGGTGGGAACGGACTCGCTCAGCGTCGGGGCCCACGTCGGATCTGGAGTCACCAGATCACCCTGGACGGTCCCGACGCTGGTCGTGTACTGCAGGTTGGCGACGACCAGCCGCGACACCCCCGGATCCGGGGAACCGAGCGGCGCGGCCTGCGCCTCCCAGAACGCGACCGAGGTGCCGTCGGTATTCCAACTGGCCATGCTTCGGGCGTTGTAGTTGTCGCCTTCGTCCTCGGGCGTGCTGGGGTCGTCGGCGACGAACAGCGGAATTCCGTTCTCGCCCTTGAGCTCGTCCTCTACCGCGATCAACCATTCCTGGTTCGAGACGTTCGTGGCATTCGTTCCCGCAAAGGCCTCGTAGACGGCGCCCTGGATCTGTGCCGGCAGGAACGGCGGCCGCACGATCCTCGTCATCGGCGTCAGCGCGTCGAACGTGCGGGTACTTCCGACCGCGATCCACCCGAGGTTGGGTGACATGTCGACGTCCTCCTCGTAGTCGAGGTTGGTGGTCAGCCGGGTCACCTTCCCGGTGGCCAGGTCGACCACGACGTCATCGACGTTGCCCATCTCGTATTGCCCGCCGGTGATGATCACGCCCTTGCCGTCGGGGGTCCATTGCTTGGCCTCACCGACGGGGAAGACCACCCGCGCGTCGTCGATGTGATATTCGGCTGCACCAGTGACCGCATTGGTGGCTCGGACGAGCTTGCCCACGACCGGCACCGCCGTGAAGTTGCCGGTCTGGCCCAGCTGAATCTGGCTGAACACCACGTACTTCCCGTCGGGCGAGATCCTCATCTCGCGTTGCGGGTCCAAGGCGCGGGCAGCCGACGGCGGCGTGATGACCGGGACCAACTGATTTGTGGTGGGTTCGTAGACGACGTACGAGTTCGGGGCGGTCGCAACCTGGATCATGAGCCGGCCGTCGGGACCGGGCGCCACCCTGGTCAGGTTGGCGGTGATGTTCGGCGAGAGGCCGCAGGTGACGCATCGGAGGTCGGTGCCGTCGACGTTGACCTGATGGATCTCGGTCCGGGTGCCGCCGGGGGGTGTGACGGCGAAGTAGAGGGACTTTCCATCAGCGCTGAAGCGCGGAGTGTTCGGGTTGACGTAGCCGGAGGGCAGGTCCACGATCATCCGCTGGACGGTGGGGTTGAGCACCGTGAGCCCGAAGCTGGCCTGTTCGCCGCGCGGGCTGAACAGACTCAGTACGTTGAACTTGCCGTCGGTGACGGACACCGTGAACGAATCGAGCTGCGCCGCAGTGTAGTTGATGTCATTCGGCGTGTAGGTGAAGTTGCCGGTCGCCTGGTCGATCGTCAACGTGCCGTGCTGCGGTCCTTGCGTGACGGTGTAGGTCAGCTGGTCGCCCTCGGAGTCGCTCGCACCCAGATTGCCGGTGACGGTCTGCCCGGTCTGCACCGTGGTGGTCGGGTTGTAGTTGATCGTCGGGGCTTGGTTGAACACGTTGCGCCGCACCCACGCCAGCACCGCCCACACCACCGGGGTCAACGGCTCCGGCGTGTTGGGTGCCGGCGCGAGGAACGGATTGAGCAGATTGGTGACGATGCCGTTGAGGAAGCCGAGTGGGCCGGACAAGGCGACCTGGGGCGTCGGCGGCGCGGCCTCCGTGACCGCCGGGGTGGTGAGTGCACTGCTTGCGGCGTTGGCGCTCAACGTATTCGCCGCTGGCACTGCGTTCGACTCGGTGGGCGTCGCGGATGGTTTCACGACGGCCTCCACGACTGCCACCGAGGCGGCGGGCGTCGACGAGGTGCTGCCCGGCGTCGTCGCCGCCGCGTTCACGACGGCGGAGTGTTCGGAGTTCGATTCGGTCCTTGCGGGGGTCGACGTTGTCAGCTCGGCCTCCGGCGGAGTGGTCGGCGCAGTGGGCTCGGTCGTCTCGACCGGGACGGACGGTTCGCTCGGCGATGCCGGAACCTCGACGCCGCCAGTGGTTTCGGGCTCGGTGGTGCTGCTGTGCGCTCCGCCGCTGCTGCTCACGGTGACACCGGTGCCCACCTGGGTGGTCGATGACGTCGCGCCGGTGGTCCCGGTGGCGCCGGTGGTCGTGGTGGAAGTGCCGCCGCTCGGCGTTGACCCTGCGGCGGTCGACGTCGACTCGGTCTTGGTGGGCTCGCTGGACGACGTGGCGGTTCCCGTGGCCGACGTGGTGGACGTGGCCGTCGCCGCGGAATCGGTCGAGGACTCAGCGGACGGGGCACCGGTTTCAGCTGAGGCGACTCCCAGTCCGTATCCGGTTGATACGGCCGCCACCAGCCAGATCGCCACCGCGAGCCCTCCGTAACCGCCGAGCTGGGCTGCGCTCTTCATCGCTCGTGGGGCTGACTCCGGGCGGTTGCTCAACATGGCGGGTCCATTTCGTTAGCGAAGCTGTGATTTAGTTCACGTCTCGAATTTAATAACAGACTATTCTCTACCTCGTCAAGGAGGTCGCACTGATCGAGTCGAAGCCGGCGACGCAGGGAACGCAGATGCTTCGCCTGCTGCATCGCCAGCGCGTGGTCCACCTGTTGCGCACCGCTGGCCCGATGTCGAGGGCGGACGTGGCCGACGAGCTTGGGCTGGCCCGTTCGTCGGTGACCGCCATCGTCAAGGACCTACTCAGCAATGGCACGCTGATCGAACTGCCGACGCCTCCCAATGGTTCAGCCGGTCGCGGACGGCCCCGAATCTTGCTGGACTGCAACCCCGACGCCCAACGCGTGCTGGGGATTCAGATCGGCGCCAAGCGAGCCCGTGTAGCCGTCGCCGGCGCTACCGGCGACCTCCTTCAGCAGGGCGAAACTTCCACTCTCGGAAGAACTCCCGCGTCCGTCATCCGCTCGATCGCGCGGGTCGCCAAGCAACTGATCGAAAGCTCTGGCGGTGCCGTCGCCGCAGCAGGCGTATGCATCCCCGGCTACGTTGACCCATCGACTGGAACGGTCATGCGATCTGAGTTACCGGGATGGTCGAATGTTCCTCTCGGGGAATCCCTTTCGGACATGCTCGGCATCCCGGTAGCGGTGCGTGACCTGACCCAAGCCACCACGCTGGCCGAGGCCATCGCCGGCGACGGCCGCGGGACGCGCTCCGCGGTCGTCCTCGACTACGGCGGAAGCGTCGGCATCGGGCTGATCATCGACGGGCGTCCGCACTACGGCGCCAACGGATTTGCCGGGGCCATCGGCCACGTCCCCGTGCAGAACGGCTCCAACCTCTGCCTGTGCGGCCGCACCGGCTGCCTGGAAGCACACATGTCGATCAACGCCATGCAGCAGGTCGCCCCCGAGACCACCGGCATACCGCTCGACGACATCGACCTCGACGCCGTCGCCCGAAAGGTCCGGCAGAACCCAAAATCGCAAGAGCTCATCCGCGCGGTGATCGATCAGATCGCCCACGTCGCCATCCTCATCGAAGGATTCGTCGACCCGGAAGTTCTCATCATCGCGGGCCTCGTCGTCGAGTTCGGCGAAATGGTCGACGCTCTCGAAGCCCGCATCGAGGAACTCAGACCGCCGGAGAGACGGGGGCGGACCAGGACGGTGCGGTCACGACTGACCCGCGACTACTACTACGGCGCATCCGTACTGGTCGCGCTCCAACACCTCGACCCCGACATCGCAGGCATGACGATCAAGCCGGTTCGCTGAATCCGTCGTCCAGCGACGGCTCAAGCTTGCGGTACCGGCGGTATCACCTTTAGTGTCGGTCCCCGTGACACCCCAACAACGTGCACCGATCCACGTCGGCGCCCCCGGTGGCGAGCCCATCGTGCTGCTGCACCCGTTCCTGTGCTCGCAGAACGTGTGGCGGACGGTAGCCGACCAGCTGGCCGATACCGGTCGCTACGAGGTGTTCGCCCCGACCATGGCCGGTCACAACGGCGGACCCCGGACCAACACGTGGTTGCTGGACATCGGCACACTGGTCGATCACGTCGAACGTCAAATGGACGAACTCGGCTGGCAGACCGCCCACGTGGTGGGCAACTCGCTCGGCGGCTGGGCGGCCTTCGAGCTGGAGCGCCGCGGCCGCGCCCGCAGCCTGACCGCGATCGCCCCCGCCGGCGGCTGGACCCGGTATTCGCCGACGAAGTTCGAGACCATCGCCAAGTTCCTGCTCGGCGCACCGGCGCTGTTGGCCGCGCGTCTGGTCGGCCCCGGAATCGTCGATCTGCCCTTCGCACGACGGCTGGCAACTCTGCCCGTCAGCGGACCCGCCGACGGACCCAGCCATCCCGACCTGCTCGCCCTCGTCGACGACGCGACGCACTGCCCGGCGTACTTCCAGCTGCTGATCAGGACGCTGCTGCTGCCCGGGCTCGTGGAAATGGCCAACGGCTCGGCGCCCACTCAGCTGGTGCTGTGCGAGAAGGACCGGGTGTTCCCCACTCCTCGGGGCAACCGGTACTTCACCACGAACCTGCCGCAAGGCTCGGAGGTGATCCGACTCGACGGCGTCGGCCACATCCCGATGCTGGAGGCGCCGGGCCGCGTCACCGAACTGATCGCCGACTTCGTCGACCAGCACACCGAACCGCAGCGGATCGCGCCGTCCGCAGGCTGAGTGTCAGCCGCGTGCGGCCTCCAGCGCAGCGTTGAACGTCTTGCTTGGCCGCATCACCGCCGTGGTCTTCTCGGGATCCGGGTAGTAGTAACCGCCGATGTCCACCGGATTGCCTTGTGCCTCATTGAGTTCGGCGACGATGGCGTCTTCGTTCTCGGTCAGCTCCTTGGCCAGCGCGGCGAAGTGTTCGGCGAGCTCCTTGTCCTCGGTCTGCTCGGCGAGTTCCTGCGCCCAGTACATGGCGAGGTAGAACTGGCTGCCACGGTTGTCGAGTTCACCGGTCTTGCGCGACGGGTTCTTGTTGTTGTCCAACAGCTTTCCGGTCGCAGCGTCGAGCGTCTTGGCGAGGATCTTGGCCCGCTCGTTGCCTTCCTTGGTACCCAGGTCCTCCAGGCTGACCGCCAAGGCCAGGAATTCGCCGAGCGAATCCCAGCGCAGGTGATTCTCCTCGACCAGTTGGCTGACGTGCTTGGGCGCCGAACCGCCTGCGCCGGTCTCGTACAACCCACCTCCGGCCATCAACGGCACGATGGAGAGCATCTTCGCGCTGGTGCCCAGCTCGAGGATCGGGAACAGGTCGGTGAGGTAGTCGCGCAGGATGTTTCCGGTCGCGGCGATGGTGTCCTCACCACGGATCACGCGCTCGATCGTGTACCGCATGGCCCACACCTGCGGCATGATCTGGATCGTCAGCCCCTCGGTGTCGAGTTCGGCGAGGTAGGCCTTGACCTTCTTGCGCAACTCCGCCTCGTGCGGTCGCTCGGTATCGAGCCAGAACACCACCGGCATACCGGATTCGCGGGACCGGGTGACGGCGAGCTTCACCCAATCGCGGATCGGCGCATCCTTGACGACGGGCATCCGCCAGATGTCGCCGGCCTCGACGTTCTGCGTCAGCAGGACCTCACCGGAGTCGATGTCCACGATGTTGGCGACGCCGTCCTCGGGGATCTCGAAGGTCTTGTCGTGGGAGCCGTACTCTTCGGCCTGCTGCGCCATGAGACCGACGTTGGGGACGGTGCCCATGGTGGTCGGGTCGAACTGGCCGTGGGTCTTGCAGAAGTTGATGATCTCCTGATAGATGCGGGAGAACGTCGACTCGGGATTGACCGCCTTGGTGTCCTTGGTCCGGCCGTCTGCGCCGTACATCTTGCCGCCCAGCCGGATCATCGCGGGCATCGAGGCGTCCACGATCACGTCACTCGGCGAGTGGAAGTTCGAGATGCCCTTCGCCGAATCCACCATCGCCAGCTCCGGACGGTGCTCGTGGCAGGCGTGCAGGTCGCGGATGATCTCCTCGTGCTGCGACGCAGGCAATGACTCGATCTTGGCGTAGAGATCGGACAGCCCGTTGTTGACGTTCACGCCCAGCTCGTCGAACAGCTTCTGGTGCTTGGCGAACGCGTCCTTGTAGAAGACCTTCACCGCGTGGCCGAAGACGATGGGGTGGCTGACCTTCATCATCGTCGCCTTGACGTGCAGGGAGAACATCACGCCGGTTTCGTACGCGTCCTGCATCTCTTCTTCGTAGAAGTCGCACAGGGCCTTCTTGCTCATGAACATGCTGTCGATGACGTCGCCGTCGTCCAGCGACACCTCGGGCTTGAGCACGAGCGTCTCGCCACTCTTGGTCTCCAGCACCATCTTGACCTTGCGGGCCCGGTCCAGCGTCAGCGACTTCTCGCCGTGATAGAAGTCGCCCTTCTTCATGGTGGCCACGTGGGTGCGGGAGGCCTGCGACCACGGGCTCATGCTGTGCGGGTGCTTGCGCGCGTACTCCTTGACTGCCTTGGGTGCGCGACGGTCCGAGTTTCCTTCCCGCAGTACCGGGTTCACCGCGCTGCCGAGGCACTTGCCGTAGCGCGCCTTGATTTCCTTCTCCTCGTCGGTCTTCGGCTCACCGGGGTAGTCCGGCAGGTCGTAGCCCTTGGCCTTCAGTTCCTTGATGGCCGCCAGGAGCTGCGGCACCGAGGCGCTGATGTTCGGCAGCTTGATGATGTTGGTTTCGGGCTTCTGGGTCAGAGCGCCCAGCTCGGCCAGGTTGTCCGGCACCCGCTGCTCTTCGGTGAGGTAGTCGTCGAATTCGGCGAGGATGCGTGCCGCGACGGAGATGTCGGTGGTCTTGACGTCGATGCCTGCGGCATCGGCGAAGGTGCGTAGCACCGGCAGAAAGCCGTACGTCGCAAGCAGCGGCGCCTCGTCGGTCAGCGTGTAGATGATGGTTGGCTGCTGGGCACCCATGGTCACTCTCCCGGCGTCAGGGTCGGTCAGAAATCAAAGAAGGTCAGCGACGAAGCCTTGGCGGCCATCGGTATCGCGTCGGATACGACGCTACCCGTGAGGGCCGGAGCCCGAAACGCTCCCCTCGGTCGGCACTTCTGGTCACGCGCGGTGGCCGGTGGCCGGCGGAAAGCGGCTGGCAACCAGTCGGCGGGGTGAGATACGATTCGTTTCGGTCATGAGTGCCAGCGTCAAGCCCCGGCTCGCTGGCCGGCAACCCTCCAACCGCGGTGGGGTGCCCCGGGTGATTGACCAGGTTGAGCAGCAGTAAGTCGGCTGCGCGGCAAGCGCGGGTCCGTTGGACGGGCCCCCCGAGAGACAGGGAAACCTGATGCGGAGGCCCACCATGTGTCGTTTTCCGTGACTCTTAGCGTCCGCCCGTCGTGCCTCCACGACGCCCGGGCGCGCTTTCCGGTACCCGAACGATCCATCAGGAGACACACCCCATGAGCACCCCCGACACCGAGAGCGACCCGTCAGCCAACTGGGCCTTCGAGACCAAGCAGGTCCACGCCGGCCAGACGCCGGACATCGCGACCAACGCCCGCGCGCTGCCGATCTATCAGACTACGTCGTACACCTTCAACAGCACCGACCATGCTGCCGCGCTGTTCGGCCTCGCGGAGCCCGGCAACATCTACACCCGGATCATGAACCCGACGCAGGACGTCGTCGAGCAGCGGATCGCCGCACTGGAGGGCGGCGTCGCGGCGCTGTTCCTGGCGTCCGGCCAGGCCGCCGAGACCTTCTCGATCCTCAACCTGGCCGCGGTGGGTGACCACATCGTGTCCAGCCCGCGCCTGTACGGCGGCACGTACAACCTGTTCCACTACTCGCTGCCCAAGCTCGGCATCGAGGTCAGCTTCGTCGAGGATCCCGACGACCTGGACTCGTGGCGGGCGGCGGTGCGGCCGAACACCAAGGCGTTCTTCGCCGAGACCATCTCCAATCCACAGATCGACGTCCTCGACATCCCCGGCGTCTCGGCCGTGGCACACGACAACGGTGTGCCGCTGATCGTGGACAACACCATCGCCACGCCCTACCTGATCCAGCCGATCGCGCACGGCGCCGACATCGTCGTGCACTCGGCCACCAAGTACCTCGGCGGGCACGGCTCGGCGATCGCGGGCGTGATCGTCGATGCGGGCACGTTCGACTGGACCAACGGCAAGTTCCCCGGCTTCACCACTCCCGACCCGAGCTATCACGGCGTGGTGTTCGCCGAGCTCGGCCCGCCCGCCTTCGCGCTCAAGGCGCGGGTGCAACTGCTGCGCGACCTCGGCTCGGCCGCCGCGCCGTTCAACGCGTTCCTCATCGCCCAGGGCCTCGAGACGCTGAGCCTGCGCGTCGAGCGGCACGTCGCAAACGCGCAGCGGGTCGCCGAGTTCCTGTCCGGTCACGAGGACGTGGTGTCGGTCAACTACGCAGGCCTGCCGACGTCGCCGTGGTACGAGCTGGGCCGCAAGCTGGCCCCCAAGGGCACCGGCGCGGTGTTGGCGTTCGAGCTGGCGGGTGGCATCGAGGCGGGCAAGGCATTCGTCAACGCGCTCACCCTGCACAGCCACGTCGCCAACATCGGCGACGTGCGCTCCCTGGTGATCCACCCGGCGTCGACCACGCATGCGCAGCTGTCCCCCGCCGAGCAGCTGGCGACGGGCGTCACCCCCGGCCTGGTCCGGCTGGCGGTCGGCATCGAGGGCATCGACGACATCCTCGCCGACCTCGAGCGGGGCTTCGCCGCGGCCAAGCCGTTCTCGGGAGTGCCGCAGACCGCGGCCACGGTGTGAGGGTCCCGACATGACGATTTCAGAAGTGCCCGCCGTGCGGGATGCGGTGCTGCCCGCCGAGGGTGAGGTCGGCATCGTCGACATCGGCCGGCTGACGCTCGAGAACGGCACCGTCCTCGAGGACGTGTCGATCGCGGTTCAGCGGTGGGGTGAGCTGTCGCCGAACCGCGACAACGTCGTGATGGTGCTGCACGCGCTGACCGGCGACTCGCACATCACCGGACCGGCTGGGCCGGGTCACCCGACGCCGGGATGGTGGGACGGCGTCGCCGGGCCCGGCGCGCCGATCGACACCGACCGGTGGTGCGCCATCGCCACCAACGTCTTGGGCGGATGCCGCGGCTCGACCGGTCCGAGTTCGCCCGCGCCTGACGGAAAGGCTTGGGGCTCAAGGTTCCCGGCGATCACCGTGCGAGATCAGGTCGAGGCCGACATCGCGGCGCTGGCGGCGCTGGGCGTCACGCAGGTCGCCGCCGTCGTGGGCGGATCGATGGGTGGCGCACGCGCGCTGGAGTGGATGGTCGGTCACCCCGAAACCGTGCGGGCGGCCCTGGTGCTCGCGGTTGGTGCCCGTGCGACCGCCGACCAGATCGGTACGCAGAGTTCGCAGGTGTCGGCCATCAAGGCCGACCCGGACTGGCAGGGCGGTGACTACTACGGCTCCGAGCGCGAGCCCTACGTCGGCATGGAGATCGCCCGCCGGTTCGCGCACCTGACCTACCGCGGCGAGAAGGAGCTGGACGACCGGTTCGGCAACGACGCGCAAGAGGGCGAAAACCCCACGGACGGTGGCCGTTACGCCGTGCAGAGCTACCTCGAACATCAAGGCGGGAAGCTGGCGGCACGGTTCGACCCGGGCACCTACGTCGCGTTGACCGATGCACTCAGCAGCCACGACGTCGGCCGCGGGCGCGGCGGGATACGGGCAGCCCTTGCCGGTTGCACCGTGCCCACGGTGGTCGGGGGCATCACCTCCGACCGGCTCTACCCGCTGCGGCTGCAGGCCGAACTGGCCGAATTGCTACCCGGCTGTACCGGGCTCAACGTCGTCGACTCGGACTTCGGCCACGACGGATTCCTGGTCGAAACCGAGGCGGTCGGCGTCCTCATCCGGAAGACCCTGGAGTTGGCGTCACGGTGACATCGGATCTGTCGAGACAGCGGCGCTCGCTGTCGTTCGGTGAGGAAGCCGCGGCGTACGAACGTGGCAGGCCGTCGTACCCGCCAGAGGCCATCGACTGGCTGCTGTCCTGCGGTGCGCGCGACGTGCTCGACCTCGGCGCGGGTACCGGCAAGCTGACCATCCGCCTCGTCGAGCGCGGGCTCGACGTCGTGGCGGTGGATCCGATTCCCGAGATGCTCGAACTGCTCAGCGCCTCGTTGCCCGACGTACCCGCGCTCCTCGGAACCGCCGAGGAAATCCCGTTGCCGGACAACAGCGTTGACTCCGTGCTGGTGGCACAGGCCTGGCACTGGTTCGATCCCGTGCGCGCCGTCAAGGAGGTGGCTCGGGTACTTCGGCCGGGCGGTCGGCTCGGGCTGGTGTGGAATACCCGCGACGAGCGGATGGGCTGGGTCAAGGATCTCGGCCGCATCGTCGGGCACGAGAACGATCCGTTCAACCAGGAGGTGACGCTGCCCGAGCCGTTCTCGGCCGTCGAACGTCATCAGGTGGAGTGGACGAGTTACCTGACCCCGCAGGCACTCATCGACCTGGTCGCCTCGCGCAGCTACTGCATCACCTCACCGACCGAGGTGCGCACCCGCACGCTGGATCAGGTGCGCGAGCTGCTGGCCACCCACCCGGCGCTGGTGAACACCACCGGCCTGGCGCTGCCGTACGTGACGGTGGCCATCCGGGCGACGCTCGCCTAGGCGGGTGACCCGAACCACCGCTGCAGCGCCGCGCGCAGCCGTTGCACATCGGCGGCTTCGCACGTGTCCGCGGCCCAGGCGACATAGCCGTCGGGGCGAATGAGCATCCCGGCGAACGGCTGGTCCGCGATGGTTCCGTTGACCACTTCGATGCGGTCGGCCCAGTCCGCGCCCGTCGGTGCGAGCGCTCCCCCGGCCAGGTCGAGCAGCACGGGTCTCGCTTCGTGCAAGAGTTCGGCGACGCGACGGCCGTCGTCCAATGTCAGATCGGGAACCATCAGTCCGGAGAGCCGGTGTCCGTCACCCATCTCGTAGCGGACGTCGGAGCCTGCCAGCAGGTGCGCCATGTGCTCGGCGACGGCCGGTACCTGCAGTAGCTCGGTGAAAAGTTCTCGCAGCGCGGCGATCTCGGGTCCGGGACCGAACAGGGCGGTCTGCGACATCGAGTGCATCATCACGCGCTGGCCGACCAGATAACGCTCGCTCTGATAGGTGTCCAGCAGATCATCGGGTGCCCAACCGTTGACGGTGGCGGCCAGTTTCCAGCCGAGGTTCATCGCATCCTGCAGGCCCAGGTTCAGGCCCGGCCCGCCCATCGCGCAGTGCACGTGCGCGGAATCGCCCGCCAGGAAGATGTTCCCAGCGCGATAGCGGTCGGCTTGCCTGCTGTTCTGCCCGGCGATGCGGCGCAAGGCGTGCGGCCCGTCGCCGACGGGCGGCTCGATGGGCAGGTCGACGCCGAGTACCCGGCGGGCACTGACGCGCAACTCGTCGAGGCTCATCGGCTCGGACTCGTCCGCGGTCTGGTCGAACTCGATGGTGCCAACCATCTGGCGATCGCGCTCGAACGGGGCATAGATGAGCCCACCTCGGTCGAGTCGGTTGTGGCCGAACGGCAGTGGACCCACACCCGGCACGTCGAGAGCGCCATCGGCGGTGAGCATTTCGTCGGGCACGCGGACGTGGGCGATGCGGGCCACGGTGTTCGACGTGTGGCCGGGAAATCCGATGCCCGCAAGCTTCCGCACGATGCTGCGTCCGCCGTCGGCGCCGACGAGGAACTTGGATTCGAGCGAGTACGTCTCGTCCGGGGTCGAGATGCTCACTTTCACACCGTCAGAATGGGATTCGACGCCGATCAGCTCGTGGCCCCACCGGACGTCGACGCCGAGTTCGCGCGCCCGCTCGTCGAGGTGCCTGACGAGCTGAGGCTGACCCAGCATCAGCGCATACATCGGATTGTCCGGCATACCGGACAACGGAACCGACATGCCGCTGAACATCCACTGGTACACGGGCTGCGGCGGAACCTCTGAGCCGGTGAACCGCCGATACAGGCCGCGCATGTCCAGCAGCCGAACCACCTGCCCGACGAGGCCGTTGGCCTTGGGCTCGTCGCTCGGCGCCGGCAGTCGCTCCAGCACCACGGGACGCACCCCGGCCAGTGCGAGTTCGCACGCCACCATCAGGCCGTTGGGACCGGCACCTGAGATGACAACGGATACCTGGTTTTCCGACATCGACATCACCTTTCGGGTAATCCGGCCGCCACAGCGGCATAGCCGCGACGGAGGAGTTCGGTATACGCAACGGGTGGATCGGCATGGGCATACGTCTCCATCACCGTCTCACCGACCGCCCGGACGACCGCGGTCACCAAGCGCGGGTACATGTCCCGAACGGGGTCCATTCCCGTGCGCTGCGCGATCGCCTCGACCCAGTCGGAGAAGAGGTCCTTCGTCAGCGTGGCACGCAGATCCTTGGCGGACAGCAGATCGCGGATGACAACCAGCTCGTCGTGGGTGGGCCGAATGTCCATGGCGCCCTCGGCTTCCAGCGGCGCGAGCATTGCCTCCGTGATCGCCGTCCAGAGCGGTTCGTCTGCGGGCCGCTCACGGAAGGCCGCCAGGCTCTGGCGGGTTCGATCGATCTGCCGAAAGGCGACCGCCTCGTACTTGCCGGTGAAGTAGTTGTTGAACGTCCGCAGTGATACGCCGGCCCTGTTGGCGATGTCTTCGCGAGTGACGTTCTCCAAGCCCCGCTCCAAGGCGAGCGCCAAGGCTGCGTCGCTGAGCGCCCATCGGGTACCGAGTTTCTTGCGCTCGCGCAGTCCGAGTTGCATGTCTCCGGTCATGTCGGCCAGCGTAGAGAATTATTGCCCGATGGGCAAGTTTGCCTTCTAGGCAAGTTTGTCGAGAGTGCAGCTGTTCGCGAAAAATCGCCGAAATTTCGCACATATCTTCACATTCGAGGCGCGCGCCTCGACGGGAGCGCGCTAGCTGGTGCCCAAGGGGTCGATGGTCCACGCGATGAAGAACATCGCCGCGCTGACGGTTGCGGTGGTGATGAAGTCGACGGCCCTGCTACGCACGACGAGCAGCCCGGCCCGATCCTCGGACAGGGTCAGCCGCATCGCCGCCGCGACACCGACGCCGATCGCCAGCACCAGTGCACCGCGGCGCCAGTAGCCCGCCACCACCAGCCCGAATGCCGCAAGCAGGAACAGGCCCACCGTCAGGATCGGCCACTGCCCCGCGAACACCTTTCGCGCGAATTCCCTTGGCGTCAAACTAACTTCGCCTCATCGAGCTCGACGACGTTGGTCAGCAGGAACGCCCGCGTCAACGGCCCGACACCGCCCGGGTTCGGCGACACGTGACCCGCGACGTCCCAGACCCCGGGATGCACGTCGCCGACCAGCTTGCCCGCATCGTCGCGGCTCACCCCGACGTCCACCACCGCGGCGCCCGGCTTGACCATCTCCGCCGTCACCATGTGCGGCATGCCCGCCGCGGCAATGATGATGTCGGCCTCGCGGGCCAGCTCCGGGAGATGCCGGGTTGCGGTGTGGCACAACGTGACCGTCGCGTTCTCGGAGCGCCGGGTGAGCAGCAGCCCCAGCGGCCGGCCGACCGTCACGCCGCGGCCGATCACCACGACGTGCGCGCCGGCGATCTCGACCTCGAACCGCCGCAGCAGGTGCACGATGCCGCGCGGGGTACACGGCAGTGGCGCCGGCTCGTTGAGCACCAACCGGCCGAGGTTGGTCGGGTGCAGGCCGTCGGCGTCCTTGGCCGGGTCGATGCGTTCCAGCGAGGCGTTCTCGTCGAGGTGCTTCGGCAGCGGCAACTGGACGATGTAGCCGGTGCACTCCGGGTTGGCGTTCAGTTCGTCGATGGTCTCGTCGAGCGTCGCCTGGCTGATGTCGGCCGGCAGATCGCGGCGCAGCGACGTGATGCCCACCTTCGCGCAGTCGGCGTGCTTGCCCCGTACGTAGGCCTGCGATCCGGGGTCGTCACCGACCAGGATCGTGCCGAGCCCCGGCGTGCGGCCCGCGGCCGTCAGAGCCGCAACCCGTTCCTTGAGGTCGACGAAGATCTCGTCGCGCGTGGCCTTGCCGTCCAAAGTGATCGCTCCCACGCCAGACATTGTGGCAGGCTCTGATGAATGAACACTCAGCCCAATGTGTTCACCGATGTCTTCAGCCCAGCCAAGCTCGGCCCGGTGACCCTGCGCAACCGCATCATCAAGGCCGCGACGTTCGAGGCGTCCACCCCGGATGCCCTGGTCACCGACGACCTGATCACCTACCACCGGCTGCCCGCCACGGGTGGCATCGGCATGACGACGGTGGCCTACTGCGCGGTGTCACCCGGCGGACGCACAGACGGCTGGCAGCTCTGGATGCGGCCCGAGGCGGTTCCCGGGCTGCGGCGCCTGACCGATGCCATCCACGCCGAGGGCGCCGCGATCAGCGCCCAGATCGGCCACGCGGGACCCGTCGCCAATTCCCGGACGAACAAGGCCAAGGCGTACGCGCCGGTGCGCTTCTTCAATCCGCTGTCCATGCGGTTCGCCAAGAAGGCGTCCGCCGGCGACATCGACGACATCACTGCGGCACACGCCAACGCCGCCCGACTGGCGATCGAATCCGGCTTCGACGCCGTGGAAATCCATCTCGGCCACAACTATCTGGCCAGCTCGTTCCTCAGCCCACTGATCAACCGCCGGACCGACGAATTCGGTGGCTCGCTCGCCAATCGTGCCAAGGTGGCGCGCGGTCTGGTGCGGGCAGTCCGTGACGCCGTCGGTGATCGGATCGCGGTGACCGCGAAGCTCAACATGTCCGACGGCGTCCGCGGCGGCATCTCACTCGACGAGTCGCTGCAGACCGCCAGGTGGCTGGAGGAGGACGGCGGCCTCGACGCCCTCGAGCTCACGGCGGGCAGTTCGCTGCTCAACCCGCTGTATCTGTTTCGCGGTGATGCGCCGATCAAGGAGTTCGCCGGCGCCTTCAAACCTCCACTGCGCTGGGGTATCCGGATGACCGGCAAGAAGTTCCTGCGCGAGTACCCCTACCGCGAGGCGTATCTGATGGACCAGGCCAAGCAGTTCCGGGCCGAACTCAAGATGCCGCTGATTCTGTTGGGCGGCATCACCAATCGCGAGACCATGGACCTCGCGATGGCCGAGGGGTTCGACTTCGTGGCGATGGGCCGCGCCTTGCTTGCCGAGCCGGACCTGATCAACCGCATCAAGGACGACGGCGCCGTGCGCTCGGCGTGCACGCACTGCAACAAGTGCATGGCCACCATCTACAGCCACACCCACTGCGTCGTCACGGGCTCGCCGAGCTGGTCCTAACGGAAGTGCTCGACGGGCATCCGCTGTGACACCGGAGCCACGGCGGGCAGGCGGTAGTCCTTGAACTCCAGCATCGCCTCGTCGCGCAGGATCCGAATCCCCGACGTCAGCAGGAGCTTGCGCTCCGACACCGTGTAGAAGACCTCCTCGGTGCGCGCGCCGAAGCAGCCGTTGGCCAGTGCGGTCGCGGGCAACCGTTGCAGCGCCTGGTCGGCCAGCCGAACGCCGCGGTATTCGTAGCGTCCGCGGCCGTCGGCGCAGATGGCGATCAACGACTTCGTGGTGCGGCCGACGACGACGGCCGTCTGCTGGGGATCGCACCGGGCCGCCGAGTTCACGAAGCCACGGGTGTCGACACCGGCGGGAGGCTGGGCGGCCGCGGAGGGCAAAGCAGTGCCCGTAGCCACGGCGGCACACGCGGCGCTGCCGGTGAGCAGCGCCGCAACCATTGCGCGCAGCGCCGCGCGGAGTCGATCCGCCCGCGGGTTCATCGTCGCCATGCCGTTTACGAGACCATGTCTTGCCTGAATATCGATGGATCTCAGCCGTACCAAGACCGAATCGTTAGGCGCCCGATATCAACGCCCGCGCGCAATCTTCCACGATCCATTCGGCGAATTCCGGAATTCTTTGCCCCGCAACGAGGTGCCGACGGACGACGGCATAGGACCAGCCCTAGGTCGTGGCAGGTGCAGCAGATCACCGACACGGCACGCTGGGGTGTCTCGTCCGCTGATTGACGGCGTGGACTGCCGTCAATCGCGGCGTCGGTACCGATAGAGTTGCAACCGATGACTCGACCAGCCCCACCCGCGCTGACCGTTCGGTACGACG
Organism: Mycobacterium sp. URHB0044; assembly: GCF_000620625.1. Lineage (GTDB taxonomy): Bacteria > Actinomycetota > Actinomycetes > Mycobacteriales > Mycobacteriaceae > Mycobacterium. Next base: position 87,155 of record NZ_JIAW01000019.1, read on the forward strand.
GGTCGTCACGGACCTTCGCAGCAGGCAACGACGTAGTGATAGGTCGTGATCTGCGCGCCGATCTCCGCGTGGCCCATCCCCTGATCTCCCGCGCGCACGTGATCCTGCGCTTCGACCAGGGCCGCTGGACGGCCATCGACAACGGCAGCCTCAACGGCATGTTCGTCAACGGCCACCGGGTCCCGCTGGTGGACATCACGGACGGACTGAACGTCAACATCGGCAATCCCGACGGTCCGCGGCTGGCCTTCGACGTCGGCCACCACCAGGGCTCGGTGGGGACGCCACCACAGACCACCTCGGTCCCCGTGGCCGCCAACCGCCCGAGCAACTCCTGGCCCACCCAGCCGCCGCCCGCACGGCCGGCCATGCCGCCGCCCGGCGCGTCGCGCTCGCAACCGACGTATCCGCAGGCCCAACAGCCGCGTTACCCGAGCGGTCCGCAGTCGGCGTACCCGAGTGCGCCACCGTCGTACCCGAGCGGGCCGTCCTCGTACCCCAGTGCGCCACAGAGCTACCCGCCCGCTGCGCCGCCGGAGAGCTACACGCCTCCGACCGCGATGGGGCCGACCGCACAGCCCCGCCAGGCGGAGGGCAACCTCGCCACCAGCATGCTCAAGATCTTGCGACCGGGCAGGGCGCCGGACGTCCCGGCGGGCGGGATCAAGATCGGCCGCGCGACCGACAACGACATCGTCATCCCGGACGTGCTGGCCTCCCGCCACCACGCCACCTTGGTGCCGACGCCCGCCGGTACCGAGATCCAGGACCACCGCAGCATCAACGGCACGTTCGTCAACGGTGCGCGGGTCGATTCCGCGATGCTGCGCGACGGCGACGTGGTGACCATCGGCAACGTCGACCTCGTGTTCGCGGGCGGAACGCTTTCCCGCCGCACCGAAACCGAAGCCGCCACTCGCACCGGCGGTCTCGACGTCCACGGCGTCACGTGGACCATCGAGGGCAACAAGACGCTGCTCGACAACATCTCGCTCACTGCGCGGCCCGGCACCCTGACGGCCGTCATCGGCCCCTCGGGCGCGGGCAAGTCGACGTTCGCCCGGCTGGTCGCGGGCTACACCCACCCGACCACCGGCACGGTGACCTTCGAGGGCCACAACATCCACGCCGAGTACGCCTCCCTGCGATCCCGCATCGGCATGGTCCCGCAGGACGACGTGGTGCACGGGCAGCTGACCGTGAACCAGGCGCTGATGTACGCCGCCGAACTGCGCCTGCCGCCCGACACCACGAAGGCCGACCGCGCCCAGGTGGTGGCTCAGGTGCTCGAAGAGCTCGAGATGACCAAGCACGCGGAGACCCGCGTCGACAAGCTGTCCGGCGGGCAGCGCAAGCGCGCGTCGGTCGCCCTCGAGTTGCTGACCGGCCCGTCACTGCTGATCCTCGACGAACCGACCTCCGGCCTGGACCCCGCACTGGACCGCCAGGTCATGACGATGCTGCGCCAGCTCGCCGACGCGGGCCGCGTGGTCCTGGTGGTGACCCACTCGCTGACCTACCTCGACGTCTGCGATCAGGTGCTGCTGCTCGCCCCCGGCGGCAAGACGGCTTTCGCCGGACCGCCCAGCCAGATCGGTCCCCAACTGGGCACCACCAACTGGGCCGACATCTTCAGCGCGGTCGCCGGGGATCCCGAGGCCGCCGCCAGGAAGTTCCTCGAGCGCCACGGTCCGCCGCCGCCGCAGCCGCCCGCCGATCAACCCGCCGATCTGGGCAGTCCGACGCGGACCAGCATCGTGCGGCAGTTCTCGACGATCGCGCGACGCCAGATCCGGCTCGTCGTGTCGGACCGCGCGTACTTCATCTTCCTGGCGTTGCTGCCGTTCATCATGGGCACGCTGTCGCTGTCCGTGCCGGGCAAGGTCGGGTTCGGCGTGCCCGATCCGTTCGGCGACGCCCCCAATGAGCCGGGCCAGATCCTGGTGCTGCTGAACGTCGGTGCGATCTTCATGGGCACCGCGCTGACCATCCGCGACCTCATCAGTGAGCGGGCCATCTTCAAGCGCGAGCAGGCGGTCGGGTTGTCGACGACCGCCTACCTGCTGGCGAAGGTGTGCGTGTACTCGGTGTTCGCGATCGTGCAGGCCGGAATCGTCACGGCCATCACGATCATGGGCAAGGGCGCCCCGACGCAGGGCGCGAACGTCCTCGGCAACCCGTCACTGGAACTCTTCGCGAGCATGGCCGCCACGACGGTCTGCGCGGCGATGGTCGGGCTCGCGCTCTCGGCACTGGCGAAGTCCAACGAGCAGATCATGCCGCTGCTGGTGATCGCGATCATGTCGCAGTTGGTGTTCCAGGGCGGCATGATCCCGGTGACCGGCCGGATCGGGCTCGACCAGATGGCGTGGTTCACCCCGGCTCGGTGGGGCTTCGCCGCTTCGGCGTCGACGGTGGACCTGACCAAGATCGTGCCCGGCCCTCTGACGCCGAAGGACTCGCACTGGAAGCACACGTCGGGCACCTGGCTGTTCGACATGGGGATGCTCGTCGTCCTGTCACTCGGCTATCTGACGTTCGTGCGGTTCAAGATTCGACTCAAGGGCGGCTGAGCGCTCGGTGCCGTTGCAGCCGTAGCCGGCCCGGTAATCGACCGTCCTGTGACATAGTCGACTCGGAAGCGACGGCTTCTGATACACGAGCTGCATTGAGAGGACGGGCGTCATGCGGCCACGCTCGATCGTCTTCGACCTGTACGGCGAGTACTTCCGGTACCGCGGAGGGGCGGCCAAACTCGGCGTCCTGACCGAACTGCTCGGCGTCTTCGGCGTGGAACCCGCCACGGTCCGCGTCGTGATGACGCGGCTGCGCCGGGAGGGCTGGTTCGACTCGGAACGGTCGGGCCGCGAGGTCACCTACGTACTGAACGACAAGAGCTGGCGCCTCCTCGACGACGGTCGGGCGCGCATCTTCGAACGCCATCAGGACACGTGGGATCGCACCTGGACCCAAGCACTCGTGGAGGAACAGACCAGCAGTCGCGAACAGCGTCAGCGCATCGAAAAGGCCTTGACCTGGTGGGGATTCGGCCACGGCGGTGGCAACAGCTGGTTCTCCCCGCACGACCATCGCAAGAACGTGTCGGAGTCCCTGGAAGGTGACGACGAGCTGCAGGTGATCTTCCTGCGCAGTACGTCGGCGGCCATCACCACCGACCGCATGCTCGCCCGACGCTGCTGGGATCTGCGCGGCCTCGGCGAGGACTACCAGGCGTTCATCGAGGAGTACCAGCCCAGGCTGGCCGGCTTCCGACGCGGGCTGTCCGGGCCGGAGGCGCTCGTCGAGCGGACGGCGCTCATTCAGAAGTACCGGCACTACCCGTTCCGCGATCCCGACCTTCCCGAGGAGTTGCTCCCCGCCGGCTGGCGGGGTCAGGTAGCGCACCAGACGTTCCTCGAATGTCACGAGACCTTGCGGGCAGCCGCCGAGGAATTGATCGAAGCGGTCACCACCGGATCGAGTGCCCGCAACGTCGTGTGACATTTTGATTGACTTTTCGGCTACTGCTGTTACATGATGAGGTCACCAGCCGCCGAGGATTCGGTGGCACAGCCATTGGGGGCCGACCTTGACGCCAACTCTGCGGATCGCCTGCATCGGTGGCGGCCCCGGCGGACTCTTCACCGCGATCGCGCTGTCCCGGACCTTGCCCGGATGCAGGGTCGACGTCTTCGAACGCAACTCGGAGTCCGACGTGTTCGGCTTCGGCGTGGTCTTCTCCGACACCACCTTGGACAACGTCGACGCCATTGATCCGGTGTTGCGCGAAACCCTGACGGACCACGGCCGGCGGTGGGACACCATCGCGGTCCACAGCAATGGCGTGACCGTCGCGGCAGGCGGCAACGGGATGTCCGCCGTGCACCGACGCGTCCTGCTCCAGTCGCTGCGTCGCCGGGCGACGGAACTCGGCGCCCACCTGGTCTACGACTCCCCCGTGACGGTCGACGAGTTGGACGGCATCGGCTATGACCTCATCGTGGCCGCCGACGGTACCAATTCGACTGTGCGCCAACAGTTCATCGGCGACCTCGGCCACACGGCGGACGAAGCCAGGGTGAAGTTCATCTGGTTCGGCACCACGCATCAGTTCGACGGGCTGACGTTCCTGCACGAGCGCAACGAGCACGGGAACTTCGCCGTGCACGGCTACCCGATCGGGTCGGGATTGAGCACCTTCATCGTCGAGACCGACGAACCCACCTGGCGTCGCGCGGGGCTCGACCGGTTCGACGTCACACAGCCGGCAGGCCCGTCGGACCTCGCCACGCAGCGCTACCTCGAGGACCTCTTCGGTCATCCGTTGGTTGCCAACAACTCTCGATGGGCGAACTTCCGGACCCGGCGCACCCGTCACTGGCACACCGTATCGGCGCAGGGCACCCCGGTTGCGCTGTTGGGCGACGCCGTCCATACCGCGCATTTCTCGGTCGGCTCCGGAACCAAGATGGCGATGGAAGATGCCGCCGCACTGGCGCAGTCGATGGCCGAGCGGCCTGCCGACATTCCCGCCGCGCTGGACCGGTTCGAACAGATTCGGCGCCCGCAGGTCGCCAAGGTGCAGAACTCGGCGATGCCCAGCCTGTCGTGGTGGGACCACTTCGGCGAGTATCAACGCTCGCTTGCGCCATGGCAGTTCGGGTTTCACTTCTTCAGCCGCGCCATCTCTGCCGAGAAGATCCGTCAGCGCGATCCCGGCTTCGTCGCCGACAGCGAACGCGCCTGGCGGGATCTGCACGGCGCCGGACCGCTGGAGACGCCACTGACCGTCGGCGGGCGCATCCTCGACCGGCGCTTGCTCGCGGTCGAGACTTCGACGCCGGAGGCGGTGAGCCTCGGCGACGGTTGCACGTCGCTGCGCGCGACGGCCGACGACACGGGCGACGCCGTGTTGGTCACCGCCCCCGACACCGTGGGAACCGCCCTCGACGAGGCGACGACGACCGCACTCGACGACATATGCGCACGCCGGCCGGCAGCGGTCGTGATCCGCGGCGGCAGCGAGTTGACGCGAGTGCTGTGCTCCGAACACGTCCGCTTGGCCTCGGGAATCCCGACGATCGTCGTCGACCAACACGCCTCGGTACGCGCCCGACGGGCGGTCGACGAAATCGACAACGCCGCAACGCTGATCCTGTCGGGCCGCGCCGACGCCGTCACCTACGAGCCCGAACCGGCCGTCGTGGAACGCGAACTCAGCCACGTCGAGGCGACCCGATGACGCTCGGCAGGCTCTTCGACCCGACCTCGATCGCCGTCGTGGGCGCATCGACCACACCCGGCAAGCTGGGTGCGGTGATGTTCGACGCCGTCCGGCGCGGCAGCGACAGCGGGTTGACGGTGGTCGGGATCAATCCGAAGCCCGCCGCTCACAGCGCATTTCACGAATCGCTCACCGCGGCCACCCATGCCCGCGGCGGAGCCTTCGACTTGGCCGTGTTGTGCGTGCCCGCCGCCACGACGCCAGCGGCGCTCCAGGAGGCGGCACTCTGTGGTGTCGGCGCCGCCGTCATCTGCTCGGGCGGATTCGCGGAAGCCGGCGTCGACGGCACCGCGCTGCAACGGCAACTCAGCGACATCGTCACGACGACGGGCATCCGCCTGCTCGGGCCGAACACGTCCGGGTTCTTCCGGCCCGCCGGCGCCACCGTCTCCTTCGTCCCCACCGTCGACCAGATCGTCGCCGGGCCGGTGGCCGTCGTCGCGGCCAGCGGCGGAATGAATCACGCCCTGTCGTTCCTGTTGTCCGAAGCCGGCGTCGGCGTCGGGCTCGGCGTTGGTCTCGGCAACTGCGTGGACGTCCGCACACCCGACGTGCTCGATTACCTGCACGACGACCCCGAAATCACTGCCATCGCACTGCACGTCGAATCGGTCGACGACGGCGCGGCCCTGTTGGCATCCGTCCGCCGGGTCAGCGCCGACAAGCCGATCGTCGCCATCGTGGTGGGACGCAGTGACGTGTCGGCATTCTCGGCGTCGCACACCGGCGCCCTCGCCACGTCCTGGCGCACCACCCGCGCGCTGCTGAAGGAGGCCGGCGCGGTCGTCGTCGACTCGGAGCAGCAACTCGTCGACGCGCTCGCGGTGCTGAGCCGCACCCGCCTGCCTGCCTGCGCCCACCCGGGCATCGGCGTCGTCACCGCCCAGGCCGGACCGGGCCTCATGGTGCTCGACCAACTGCAGGCAGGGCCAGTGCGGGTGCCGGCTCTCACCGCGCAGACGCAGATCGCCCTCTCGGAGTTGTTGCCGCCGATGACGTTTCAGGCCAACCCGGTCGACACCGGCCGTCCGGCGGACAGTTTCGCCGACGTGCTCGTGACCACGGCCGACGACCCGGAGATCGACGCATTGGCGGTGTACGCGCTCGCCGAGCCCGACGTCGTCGACCTGGCCGACACCATCGCCCGGTCCGGGCTGCACCATCGGATGCCCATCGTCGTCGGCACCGGCGGACCCGCCGGCGTGGTCGCCAAGACACGCAACCTCGCCGCCGACATCGGGGTGCCGGTGCTGGACTCCCCCACCGCCCTGGCCAACGGGATCCGGGCACTGGCGGAGGACGCCAGGGCTCGACACCTCAACGCGGCAGCCACCAAACGTCGCGTCGGAACCGGCCACGCCGTCGAATTGCCCGCCGACGAAGCGCGCGCCAAGGACATCCTCGATGCCCTTGGCGTCGCGACGCCTCCGCGGCGGGCGTGCGGTGATCGGAAGGCTGCCCACCGAGCCCTCGACGAGCTGCGCCTGCCCGTGGCGGTCAAGATCCTCGACGCCGGCGTGCTGCACAAGACGGAGATCGGCGGGGTACACCTGGGCGTCGGCTCCCACGAGCAGCTCGACCGCGCCCTCGACGCACTCGACGCCATCCCCGCGCCGGCATACCTGCTCGAGAGCATGGCCGACGTCGGTGTCGACATGTTCCTCGGCGCCCGCCGCGACCCGGTGTTCGGTCCGATCGTCCTCGCCGGCCTTGGCGGCACCGCCGCGGAGGCCATCGGCGACGTCACGATCCGCAGCACCCGTGTCACCGAGGAAGCCGCCGCCGCGATGCTGGACGACCTGCAGTGCGCGGCCATGCTCGACGGCTGGCGCGGCGGCCCGCGGATATACCGCGCGGAATTCGCCCGCATCGTCATCGCGCTCGCGACGTTCATCGACGAGCACGCCGAAGTCAGTGACATCGAGATCAACCCGTTGCGCCTCACCGCCGCCGGGTTGATCGCGCTCGACGCCGTAATCGTGGAGGGGCCATGACGACTCGCACGCCCATCGCCATCGACGGCGTGGTGCCCTGGCCCGACGACGTCGCCGCGCACTATCGCAAGGCCGGGTATTGGCACGGCAGATCCCTCGCATCCTTCCTCGCCGAGCAGGTCGAGCGCAGGCCGCTCGACGAGGCTGTCGTCGACGGCGCAACCCGTCTGACGTACCGCGACTTGTGGGACCGTTCGGCCTCGTGCGGCCAGGCGCTGCTCGACTTCGGCATCCGACCCGGCGACCGGATCGTGGTGCAGCTGCCGAACTGCTGGGAATTCGTCGCACTTTCGTTGGGCTGCTTCCGCACCGGGATCATTCCGGTCATGGCACTGCCTGCTCATGGACGGCACGAGATCACCCATCTCGCGGCACAGTCGGAGGCGACGGCCCTGGTAGTCCAAGAGGATCAGCGCGAATGCGCTCAGCAGGTCGCCGCTGAAGTACCCACCGTGCGAGCCGTTTTGGTGCACGGCGCACTGTCAGAGGGCAGCACCGAAAATGCGCCGGAGTACCGGCTCGGCGCGGCCGTCGCCGTGACACCGCGATTCCTTCCCGCGCAGTTCGAGCCGGCAGGTACCGACGTGGTGTGCATGCTGCTGTCCGGCGGCACCACCGGCGTTCCCAAGTTGATCGTGCGCACCAACGACGACTACGTCTGCAACATCCTGATGTGCAACGAGATTGCGGAATTCGGCTGCGACACCGTCTATTTGGCCGTCCTCCCGGTCAGCCACAACTTCGCACTGGCGTGTCCGGGCATCCTTGGAGCGTTGTTCGCAGGCGGTCGGGTGGTCATACTGCCGTCGCCGGCCCCGGAACGGGCGCTGAACACGATCGACGCCGAACGGGTCACCGTGACCGCCGTGGTTCCCGCAGTGGCGCAACGCTGGATCGAACACCAGCGGGACCATGGGACGCTGAAGAAGAACGGCCTGCGCGTGCTGCAGGTCGGCGGCGCCCGCATGCCCGACGAACTCGCCGCCCGAGTCGAGCCGGTGTTGGGCGCACGTCTGCAGCAGGTCTTCGGCATGGCCGAGGGACTCATCAACATGACCCGCCTGGACGACGACCTCGAAGTCGTGCTGACCACCCAGGGCCGACCGGTCTGTGACGCCGACGAGATCGACATCGTCGACGAAGACGGCCAAGCCTTGCCCGACGGCACGGCGGGCGCCCTCCTCACCCGCGGCCCGTACACACCACGCGGCTACTTCCGCGCGCCCGACCACAACGCCCGCGCGTTCACCGCAGACGGGTGGTACGCCAGCGGCGACGTCGTGCTGCGCCGCCCCGACGGCAATCTCGTGGTGGAGGGTCGCGACAAGGACATGATCAACCGTGGCGGCGAGAAGATCTCGGCCGAAGAAGTGGAGAACTTCGCCTACCAGCTCGACGCGGTCGACCTTGCCGCCGCGGTGGCCATGCCGGATCCGGTGCTTGGCGAGCGCGTATGTCTCTACGTCACCCTCGCCCACGGCGAGCCGATCACGCTCACCGATGTCACCGACCTGATGAACGCCGCAGGCGTCGCGCGGTTCAAGCTTCCCGAGCGGTTGGTCGTCGTCGAGCAGATTCCCACCACCAAGGTCGGCAAGCTCGACAAGAAGGCGCTCCGCGAGGACATCCGCAAGCGCCTCGCCGAGGAGGGCCTCCCATCATGACCGCGCGCGTGGACGATGACCAATTGGACCGGCTCTACACCGATTTCGACCGCGAACACCTGCTGCCGTTGTGGACTCAGCGCGCCGATCTGATGCCGACCGCTCCGGTGTCGAAGGCCGTGCCGTTCGTGTGGAAATGGGCGACGCTGTATCCGCTTGCGCAACGCGCCGGTGACCTCGTCCCGGTCGGCCGGGGCGGCGAGCGGCGCGCGATCGCACTGGCCAACCCTGGTCTCGGCGGCCTTCCATACGCGACGCCCACGTTGTGGGCGGCCATCCAGTACCTCGGGCCGAAGGAGACGGCGCCCGAACACCGGCACTCCCAGAACGCCTTCCGGTTCGTCGTCGAAGGCGACGGGGTCTGGACCGTCGTGAACGGTGACCCGGTGGCCATGCGTCGCGGCGACTTCCTGCTCACCCCCGGCTGGCACTTTCACGGCCACCACAACGAGACACAACAGCCCATGGCCTGGATCGACGGGCTGGACATCCCGTTCGCGCACTACACCGACACGGGGTTCTTCGAGTTCGGCTCCGACGGCGTCACCGACGAGTCGACGCCCGACGTGTCCCGGTCCGAACGGCTCTGGGCTCACCCGGGTCTGCGCCCGTTGGTCGGGTTGGACGCCAAGGTGAGCTCGCCGATCGCCGCGTACCGGTGGGAACACACCGATGCCGCGCTGCGCGCGCAACTGGAGTTGGAGGACGAGGGATATCCGGCGACCACCGAACCCGGGCATGCGGCCGTCCGATACACCAACCCCACCACCGGTGGCGACGTCATGCCGACCATCCGTGCGGAGTTTCACCGGCTGCGCGCCGGAGCGCACACGCGCACCCGTCGCGACGTCGGTTCGGCGGTCTACCAAGTGTTCCAGGGCACCGGCAGATTCCACCTCGGCGGGAACAGCACCGACGTCGGCACCGGCGACCTCGTGGTCGTCCCCTCCTGGACCGAGTGGTCCATCGAGGCCGACACCGAACTCGACCTCTTCACGTTCTCCGACGCTCCGATCGTGGAGCGCCTGCACTTCGACCGCACCTACATCCCCGAAGGACCCTGATGAGACTGGCCACCCTACGCATCGACGGCACCACGGCGGCGGCTCGCGTCGACGACGACACCGCCACCCTCATCGGCGATTACACCGACTTGTCGGCCCTGCTCGTCGAACCGGACTGGCGGCTGATCGCCGAACACGCATCGGGCCGGGTGGTTCCGCTGGCCGGCGCCGACTACGCCCCCGTCGTCCCGCGCCCCGGCAAGATCGTCTGCGTCGGCCTCAACTACGCCTCCCACATCACCGAGATGGGCCGCGACCTGCCGCAGTATCCGACGCTGTTCGGCAAGTGGGCCGACGCCCTCACCGGGCCCTACGACGACGTCGTCGTGCCGGAATACGCTGCATCCGAACTGGATTGGGAGGCCGAACTGGCCGTCGTCCTCGGCAGGGCGGCGTATCAGGTGCCCGAGGCGGCAGCCGACGACTACATCGCCGGCTACTCGGTGATCAACGACTACACGATGCGCGACTACCAGTACCGCACGCTGCAGTGGGACCAGGGCAAGACCTTCGAGAAGACCAGCGGTTTCGGGCCCTACCTCGTCACCGACTACGTACTCGGTACCCGTATCGAGACCCGCCTGGACGGTGAGGTGATGCAGAGCGCCACCACCGACGACCTGGTGTTCACCCCCGCCAAGCTCGTCGAGTACATCTCGCACATCGTCACTCTGCAGCCCGGCGACGTCATCATCACCGGAACCACCGGTGGCGTCGGTCATGCCCGCAAACCACCGCGCTACATCCAGCACGGCGAGGTGGTGGAAGTCAGCATCGAAGGGCTGGGGACCGTCCGCAACAAGACCATCGTCAAGTAGCCGGAACACACTGGTGTTCAACGACCTCGACGTCGCCGACCGGCTGCTGACCGCCAGACGCGGCACAGCGTACTTCGCGCAACGCCTCGCCGAGCTCGGCGACCGGGAGTTGGACGCCGACTCGCTGCTGCCCGGCTGGTCGCGCCGCCACCTGTTGGCCCACGTCGGGTACAACGCGGCGGCGCTGTGCCGGCTGCTGGACTGGGCGACCACCGGTACCGAGACTCCGATGTATGCCTCGGCCGAGCAGCGGGCCCGCGAGATCGACGAGGGCTCCACGCTGAACGCCGGTGCGCTGCGAAACCTCTTCGCCCACACCGCCGCCCGCCTCGACACCAAGTGGCGGCACCTGCCGCCCGCGGCGTGGTCGGCGCAGGTCCGCACCGCGCAGGGTCGCCTGGTGCCCGCCTCCGAAACGGTGTGGATGCGAACCCGAGAAGTGTGGATCCATGCCGTCGACCTCGGCAACGGCGGCCGGTTCGGCGACTTCCCGGCCGCGGTGTCGAAGTCGTTGCTGGCCGACATCGTGGCTGCGTGGCGCCGCACCGACCGCGGTGCCGGGCTGGTTCTTGCCGTCGAGGGCTGCCAACCGATTTCGATCACCTCGGCAGCCCCGACGACGACCGTCACGGGTCCGCTTCCAGCCGTGGTGCGGTGGGCCGCTGGGCGGGGCACCGTGGGCCTCGACATCGACGGCGACACCAATGGACCGCCACGGTGGCTCTGAGCCGCCCGACAGTGAAGGAACTACCTTGACCGACACTGCTTCTCGGCAACACCACGTCACGTCCGCCGACGGCACCACGATCGCCGTCGCCGTCACAGGGCACGGTCCACCCCTGGTGGTGTCACCAGGTTCGCTGTCAACCGCGCAGGACTGGCAATCGTTGGCCGATGCGCTCGCCCCACACGTCACCACGTATGCCGTGGACCGCCGCGGGCACGGCGCCAGCGGCGACAACCCGGACTTCCACATCGACCGGGAGCGTGAGGACATCGCCGCCGTCCTCGAACTGGCCGGCCCCGACGCCATCCTGCTCGGCCACTCGTACGGCGGCATCGTCGCGTTGGGCCTCGCCCTCACCCGTCCGCCCGCCGCCTTCATCCTCTACGAGCCGCCGGTGCCGGTGGCCGGCCCGGTGGCCGGCGGGGCGCTGGCGCCCTTCGAACGCGCGGTCGGAGACGATGACCTCGACCTCGCGTTGACGCTGGGACTGCGCCACTTCGTCAAGATCCCCGACGAGGTGATCGAGATGCTCCGCAGCACACCGTTGTGGGCGCCGCGCGCCGCGCTGACGCCGGGCTGGGTTCGCGAACTGCGCGCCATCGACGCCTTCGGCGCCGACCTGGACCGGTTCGCCGCGCTCACCATGCCCACGCTCCTGATCACGGGCGAGCTGAGCCCACCGTGGCTGATCGACGCCTCGCTGGACCTTCATCGGGCTATACCGGGCGCTGAGCACGTCGTCATCCCCGGTCAGGCCCATGACGCCCACCTCCTTGACCCGGCAGCGATGGCAGCCTTGGTCCTGAGCTTCGTCGGCGCGCTGGCCATTCGATCCGATTAGGGTAAACCTTTTGGGCCGGAGACTGTTTCGCGTTTACCGGCATGCAGGCGCGGGTAGAGCCGCGACGTGGACGCGATCGGTTTCGTGCGCGATTGCGCGACTCTCCCGCTGAGGACGGCCATGTTCGGGGTCAAGGCCGCAGCGACCGTCGCGACGACGTCCGTCAACCTGGCGACCGCGCCGATCCGCCAAACCACCATCGTGCCGTCCGCGGTGCAGACCGCCGTGCGCGTCGCGTTCGAGAACGTGGGCGGTTCGCAGGTCAGGCGTTGTTACTCAAGCCATGACCGGGCGTGGATCGAGGTGTGCGGGCTGCGCGATACCCCGGGAAGCGAACTGGGCGACGCCGTGCTCGCTGCGGTCAGCCGCCACCCCGGTGTCACGTCGGCGCACCTGAACTACCCGCTGTCACGCGTGCTCGTGCGGTTCGGCGACGAGGGTCCGACCTGTGCGCAACTGTGTGAGTCCGTCGACGCCGCGGAGGCCTCCGCCCGCGCTCGCGGCGGCGGGGCGTCGAGCAGCCGGTCGCCGAATCTGCCGGGTGACGACGGCGTGCTGGCTGCCCGGCTGGTGTCGGCCGGCATCACCGCGGCGGGGCTGTGGGGCGCGGCCGTGGGGCGGACGCTGGGCTTGCCGAGGCTGCCGCTGGTGGTCGGGGCGTCGGTCAGCGTCGCCAAGTATCAGCCCCGGCTGCGCGGGATGCTCGAGGATCAGTTCGGCAAGGCCGGCGCCAGCCGGACACTGGACGCGGCCACCTTCGTCAGCCGAACGGTGGGCCAAGTCCCCGGCGCGTTGGCGGTGGGGCTGGCGTCGCGCCTCGCCCGTGCGGCCGAGACCCGGGCCACCCAGTGCGCTTGGGAGCACTACGAGCCGCTGCTCGCCGACTTCGCGGAGTGCTCGGACGTGTGCCCGCTGCCGGAGCAGCTGAATGCCCGCGGTCCGGTGGAGCGTCAGGTCGACCGCAGCGCGCTTGCCCAGGCGATCGGTGCCGCCGCGGCGGGCATGCTGTCCGGCAACCCCGATGTCGCGGCACGTGCGGCGTTGGTCGCGATTCCCAAGGCCGCCTACTCCACTCGGGAATTCTTCGCGACCACGCTCGGACGCGGCCTGGCGGACGACCGTGCGGCGCTGACGCTACGGCCCGACATCTGGCGAAAGCTGGACCGGATCGACGCCGTGGTGATCGACCCGCGCGTGTCGAGCCAAGGCATCGTCGTCGAGGCGGCACGCTCTGGTGCGGCGGTGGTACCGGTCGACGGCGACGGGCTCGACGATGCGTCGCTTGACGAAACACTCGCGGATACGGTTGCCTCGCTGCATGATTCGGGGCGGTCCGCTGCCGTCGTGACGACCGCTGCGGCGCAGGCGTGCGCGGCCGCGGACGTCGCGGTCGGGCTCATCGGTACGGACTGTCCGGTGCCGTGGTACGCCGACGTGCTGGTCGACGATCCCGCCGCGGTGTGGCGCATACTGCACGCGCTTCGACTCGCCCGCGCCGCGAGCCAGTACGGCGTGGCGATCTCAACCGTCGCCTCCGCGCTCGGCGCACTCGCAACGATGATCCCGGCCGTGCCCGGGCAAGGGCACGGGCCGGGGCCGGTCACCGTGGGCGCAGCGCTCGGGCAGTGGACGGGGTATCGGTTGGCACGCGAAGCACTCCACGCGACACCCCCGTTCGACGATTCGGCCCAAATCTCTTCATAGAGACGCAAGTATCTGCCCATGGCATCTCTTCAGCGATATACGGACCGTCGTGTGCTCGTCACCGGTGGTGGTTCCGGCATCGGGCAGGCGACCGTCCTGCGCGTCTTGGCCGAAGGCGGTCGGGTGGTCGCCGCCGACATCAGCGAACCAGGATTGAAGGACACCGTCGCCAAGGCGCAGGCGCACGGCGATCGGCTCGCCACCGTCGAACTCGACGTCGCCAGCGAGCACTCCGTGCAGGACGGCGTGGCCCGGGCACTCGACACGCTCGGTGGGCTGGACACCCTCGTCAACGTGGCCGGGATCCTGCGGTCGGCGCATTTCCTCGAGACCTCGCTCGCCGACTTCGAGCAGGTCCTGCGCATCAACCTGGTCGGCACATTTCTGGTAACCCGCGAGGCGATACCGGCGCTGCGCAACGGCACCGGCCCCGCCGTCGTCAACTTCAGCTCGACCTCGGCAGCCTTCGCTCATCCCTACATGTCCGCCTACGCCGCATCGAAGGGTGGCGTTCAGGCGATGACCCATGCGCTTGCCTTGGAGTTCGCCAAGGAAGGCATCCGGTTCAATTCGGTTCAGCCCGGGTCGATCTCGTCCGGAATGACCGACGGCACGGGCGAGTCCAAACAGAGCGTCGGCCCCGGGTTGCCCGCCGACGCGGACTATTCGCTGTTCGGGAAGGTGACGCCGATGCTGCCACTGGATGGTGGGGCGATGTTCGCCAAGCCGGACGCGGTCGCCGCCGTGGTCGCGATGCTCGGATCGCCCGACGCCTACTTCGTCACCGGCACGGAAGTCCGCGTCGACGGCGGCACGCACATGTGACGGCACCCCCTGCCCCCCACCACGCGCCGAAACTGCTGGGAGATCGAAATTTCAGCGCTTGAGACGATCTGACAGCAGGGTCGGCGGACTAGCCGCTTTGCACGTCGAGACTCAGGAATTCCGGCGCCTTGATGACCCGCCGAAGCATGAATCGAATGAAAGCCGGCATGTCCGAGGCGGTTTCGTCGCGATAGAGCCGCGGGGCACCAAGCACGTAGTGCCGCCGCCTGCTTTCCAGTTCGCAGCCGCCGGCGGCCAGAACATTGCGCACCCAGTCCGCGTCGGAACCGTACGTCAGCGCGATCACGTATCCACCTTGGCGCCGGAACGCCCACAACGGGGTCCGGAACGTCCGGCCCGACTTACGCCCGCGGTGTATGACGATCGCCCATCCCGGCGCCCACGGAGCGATGAATCGAGTGAGACGGTTGAGCCCAATCTTGTTGGCGCGGGCTACCCAACGCGGTGCTGGCATCTCAAAACTCCTCACGTGTGGAATTTCTATCGTTACGGTATCTCCGCCAATTTCGAAAGTCAACGACTGTAGAATTTCTCGCACCATGGCACGGACCGGACGACCCCGCGGCAAGACCGACACCCGCAACGTGATCCTTGCGGCCGCGCGACACACGTTCGCCGAAGCGGGATACGACAAGACCTCGGTGCGCGAGGTCGCCGCGGCGGCCGGCGTCGACCCGGCGATGATTCGGCACTACTTCGGTAGCAAGGCCGAACTCTTCCGCGCGACGATGGGATGGCCGTTCGAACCGGACCAGATTGCCGACCGAATCCTCGGAGGCGAGCGCGACGAGATCGGCGAACGGCTCACCCGCGTGTTCTTCGAAGCGTGGGAGCATCCGGACTCCCGCGCTCCCCTACTGGCGATCCTGCGCGGAGCGGCCACCCATGACGAGTCAGCGACCCTGGTACGTCAGTTCATTCAGGGCCAGGTGTACTCCCACGTCGCGGCAGGCGTCGGCGGGCCCGATGCGGAACTGCGGATCGATCTCGCGATAGCACAGCTGCTCGGCATCGCCTATCTGCGCCACGTCCTTCGGGTGGAACCGATCGCGTCGACGCCGGTGGACGAGCTCATCCGTAGCGTCGCTCCCGCGATCAGCAAGCACCTGACCCCGTAGGTGGGCGGTCACTCGCCGTGGACGTCGAGGCCGTGCGCGGCGGCGTACGCCAACCCCTGGTTGATGTCGATCTTCGCCCCGCGCAATTTCGCCGTCGTCCAGAGTGTCGGGTCGACGCGCGCGCCCCGCAGATCGGCGTCGTCGAAGCGGGCGTCCTGGGTGCGGGCGCCGCTGAGGTCCGCGCGCCGCAGCACCGCCTTGCGCAGGTCTGCGCCGACCAGGCTGGCCTCGCGCAACCGGCAGTCGGACAGGTCGATCGTGCGGAGGTCACATCCACCCAATACGGCCAGCGTCAGATCGACCTCGACCCACGTCGCCGGACGGATCCGGCTTTCGGTGAACACCGAACCGAGCAGCGTGCAGTGCCGAAACGTGCTGTGCATCAACGACGCCCGGCGAAAGTCACAGTTGCGGAAGGCCGAACCCGAGTGCTCGGACTCCGACAGGTTGACCCCGGCGAAGTTGCACTCGGTGAACACCACGCGTTCGGTCTGCAGCCGGCTCAGATCTTCGTCGCGAAAGTCGTGCCCCTCGAACTCGCGATCCACCCACTTCTCGTCGACGTCGGCCACGCGTCAGCCGGGCAACGAGCTGAGGTTCATCAACGCGTACTCGGTGACGGCGATCAACGCCGCCCGCGCCGAATGTCGATCACGAGCGTCGACGGATACCACCGGGATGTGGTCGGCCAGCGCCAGGGCCTTGCGCACTTCGTGCGGAGGATATTTGCGGGCGTCGTCGAACTGGTTGACCGCGATCAGGAACGGCAGATGTCGCGCTTCGAAGAAGTCGACAGCGGCGAAGCTGTCCTGCAGCCGACGCACGTCGACCAGGATGACCGCCCCGATGGCTCCGCGGACCAGGTCGTCCCACATGAACCAGAACCGGCGCTGACCGGGCGTGCCGAACAGATAGAGCACCAGGTCCTCGGCCAGGGTGATGCGGCCGAAGTCCATCGCCACCGTCGTGGTGTTCTTCATGGGCGTGGCGCTCAGGGCGTCGAAACCCTGTGAGGCGTTCGTCACCAAGGCTTCGGTGCGCAGCGGCATGATCTCCGACACCGCGCCGACGAACGTGGTCTTGCCGACCCCGAACCCGCCGGAGATGACGATCTTGGTGGACGCACTGTCGCGTCGGACGACGCCATGGCCGGAACCCGGGGGGTTCTCAGAGTGCCCGTAGGCCACGCAGCGTCCTTCCTATGAGCTCACGTCGTTCATCGGTGCTCGCCGACTCACCGAGGGTGGTGTGTACGCGAAGGTACCCCTGCATCACCAAGTCGCCGATCAGCACGCGCGCCACGCCGAGCGGCAGGGACAGGCGAGCAGCGATCTCGGCCACGGAAGGGCTGTCGACACCCAACCCTAGGATCTTGGCACGCACGTCATTGCCCGGCCAGCGCGGCGCGGGCCCGAATTCCAGTGTCCTGATTGGCGCTTCGAGGGGCAAGTCGACACGCGTGTTGGTGCGACCCGCCGTCAACGTATACGGCCGCACCAGGTTCGCCTCAGTCCCCGATTCGTCCGACTCCCATGCGTCTCGCACCTCGTCCATCGGGGAGTCCATCGGGAAGTCCATCGCGAGTCACGAGTGTTGCGCGGTACGGCGGGACGATTGAACGACGGTGCCGACGCGCTCAACCAGGACGGCCATCTCGTAGCCGATCTGGCCGATGTCGCAGGATCGGGTGGCCAGCGTCGCCAGGTTGGAACCGTCACCGACGCGCATGAGCAGCAGGTAGCCGTTCTCCATCTCGACGACGGACTGCATCACGTACCCGCCGTCGAAGAGTTGCGCGGCGCCGGTCGACAGGCTGGCCAGTCCGGACGCCACCGCGGCGAGCTGATCGGCTCGCTCGGTCGGCATGTGCTCGCTGGCGGCCATCAGCAGTCCGTCAGCCGACACCAGGATCGCGTGCGACACCCCGGCCACTTCGTTGGCGAACTTCGTCACCAACCAGTCGAGTGAGTCACGCTGGGTCGAACGGGTCATTCGTCTTCTGTTCCTCTGGTTTCTCGGGCGTGGGCGCGGCCTGCGTGTACGCCGCCGAAGTGGTTGCCGATGCTGGCGCGCACGGCTTCCGGATCTCGCGCGGGAAGGGCCGGTCGGCCGTCCGAACTCGGTTCCTCGATGCCATTCGAAGTCCCGTTCGTGCCGTTCGTATCTCCGTTGCGATGCCGACCATTGTGGTCATCGTCCTGGTCGGCGGCGCCGGGCACCAGCCGTGCACCGGGTTCGCGCATCGGCAGACCCTGCTCGGTATGCCGGGCGACGGGAGCTTCCTCGGCCGCGGCGGCCGCCTCCCAGCCCTTGTCCCACACCGTCTGCCAGTCCAGGTCGGTGCTTTGGGCGAGTTCGGTGGGATCGTCGATGAGCCATTCGGACAGCATCTTCTGGAAGATGGCGTCGTCGCTTCCTGCCGTCGATGTCGACGCCGCGGCCAGTTCTTCCGGGACCGGTTCCTGCACCGGGTGGACGCCGTTGGTCGGCGCGCTGGTGGCCTCAGCCCGCGCGGCGAAGAACGCCGCGGTGTTGGTGATCGGCTGACTGGGCCGCTCGACGGGCACCGCGGCCGGAGGCGGGCCCGCGTGCGTCGGCGCCACCGGCGTCTGCGCAGGCATGGAGTCCTCCGGCCACTCGTCCTCCTGCCACTCCGAAACCGGCTCGGGCTCGGATTCGGGCAGGATCGGCGCAGCCGGGATGTCGGCGATGCCGCTCGCACCCGGATTGCGCTGCGGCAGAAGCGAAACCGGGATGTCGGCGTGGCCGTTGCGGTATTCCTCCGGGGCCGGAGGTTGGTAGCCGTTGTCGTCGACGTGCTCCTCGTCGAGGAACAGCGCGGTGGTGATGCCCGCGTGCGCATCGGCGGGCACGCCGTAATCCGGCGTCTCGACCGGCAGTGGCGCCGAACCTCGAATCAGCAGCTGGGCCGGAATGTAGACACCCGCGGTGGTGCCTGAATTCGGCTCCCCCGCGATGGTGCTGCGCAACCGGACGACCAGCCCGTGCTGCGCGGCCAGCCGGCCGACCACGAACAGGCCCATGTGACGAGCGGTGTACGGGTTGACCTCGCCACCGGACTGCAGCCGGGTGTTGGCCACGCGCAGATCGACTTCGGTCATGCCGAGGCCGATGTCGCTGACCTCGATGACCAGCCCGCCGTTGCCTGTGTGCACGGCCGACACCCGCACCTGCGAGATCGGCGGTGAGTAACGCAACGCGTTGTCCAGCAGTTCGGCCAGCATGTGGACGAGGTCACCGGCAACCACGCCGAGGATCTCGCTGTCCGGGGCGACCGCGGTGATCACCCGGGCGTAGTCCTCGACCTCGGAGGCCGCCGCGTTGATCACCGCGCCGACCGGAACGGGGGCGGCCTGTTCGCGCGGCACCCGCGACCCGGCCAGCACCAGCAGGTTCGCGCCGTTGCGGCGCATCCGGGCGGCGAGGTGGTCGAGGCGGAACAGGCTCTCCAGCCGTTCCGGATCGGCTTCGTCGCGTTCCAGCCGGTCGATGAGGGTCAGCTGCTGATCGACAAGCGACCGGCTGCGTCGCGACAGCGTCTCGAACATGTCGCCCACCTGCAGCTGCAGGGTCGCCTGCTCGCCGGCGAGTAGCACGGCCTGCTCGTGGAGTTCGTCGACGGCGTGGGCGACCTGCCCGACCTCCTCGGTGGTGTGCACGGGCAGCGGCTGTACGGGGTCGGGTGCGCCGCCCGAGCGCACCCTCTCCAGCTCCCGCGCCAGATCCTCGTGCGCGACCTTCAGGGCGCTATCCCGCAGCTTGCGCAGCGGGCGGACCAACGTGCGCGCGACCAGCATGACGATGAGCAGCGCGATGAGGATGGCCACGCCGACGATCACGGAGTCGCGGATGGCCTCGGTGCGCTTGGCGGCGGCCTGGTCCTCGACGGCGGTCGAGACCTGCCGGGTGGTCGAACCGATCACCTGACCGGCGACTTGGTTGGTCGCCTGCAGGGATTGGGTCAACTCCGGATTGTTGACCAACGGCACCGCAGGGTCGGACATCATGGCCATCCGCTTGACCATCTCGGCCTGCAGCTTCTGGGCGTCGGGTGAACCGACTCCCAGTACCTGACTCATCCCGAACAGCGTGGACGGCTCGGTGCCGGCCAGCGTGATCATCGAGGTGCGCAGCTCGGGTTCGGCGAGCTCCGCGCCAAGGTTCACCAGCAGCTGCTGCATCATCATCTGGCCGCGGGCGCCGATGGCACGGGACAGGCCGAGCGTCTCGGCCCGGATCTGCTCGTCGTCGACGCGCACCGACCCGTTGATCGCGTCCTCGGCGGTGAGCAGGATCGGTGCGTAGCTGGTGATCCTGTCGCGCAGGCTGATGCCGTTGGCGGTGACCTTGTCCAACAACGCCTGCCCGCCCTGCAGCAGCACGGAGACGCCCTTGCCCACGTCCGGTACGACGTCGGTGTCGGCCAGCCGACTCTGCAGATTGCGCTTGTTGTCGTCGAACGTGGTGAGCGCGGTCTGGACGTCACCCCCCGTGGAGTTCGCCAGCAGCGCGCCCTCCAGCGCCGCCATGTAGTCCACGATCGCGGGGACCATCTCGGCGCGGTCGGCGGCCAGGCGGAGGTCTCTTGCGTCAGTCCAGCCGGAGTACACGCGCAAGCCACCGAAGGTGCCTGCCAAAAGCAGCGGCACTAATACGATCGCAAACACTTTCCATCGAACCGGCCAATTGCTCACCGACCATCTCGATGGCCGCTTGGCGGGTGGTGGCACATTACTCCCGAATTCGGTCGCCGTAGCGACTCGTGGTTGCTGCGCAAACGCGGTCATTGCGGCCCGGCCGTGCTACCCGCGCTTGGTCGGCATTTCATTGATCGCGCTTCATTCATAAGGCTTCCTACTGCTCTTTGCCCACACGTGGGCAGGCGTGGTCCGCCCGGCAATTGGTCGAGTATGACAGCGATCAGCAACCGTTTCCACAATTCTTACTGAACAGACAGAGTTCGTGACCGAGGTGTTGCGAAGTCGTGTGCTATACGAGCAAATGCGGTTGCGGCCATGCGTCGGGAATCAGCCAAACCGAGCGTATGGTCGCTGTGTTCGAATCAGTCATCGCCGCGGTGGGAGGGGACAGCATGCCCGAGAACGAGAAGTTTCAGGTAGATCCGTCGGATGACCCAGCCCCCCGCGTAGGCGGCCACAGGCTGCCGGACGACGCCGACGGGCCCCACCCGCTCGCCGATCCCGCCAACGATCCCACTCCCGGTGTGCCCGGCCACGCGAAGGACGATTGAGGTCCTGCGCTCGACCCATTTAGTGCGACGCTGAGCAGCGGGGGAAACCGCGTCGTGTTCAAAGTGCTGTTCTTCTCGCCTCGGATCGCGCCCAACACCGGTAATGCGATCCGGATGGTGGCCGCCACCGGATGCGAGTTGCATCTCGTCGAACCGCTGGGCTTCGACCTGTCCGAGCCGAAGCTCCGTCGCGCCGGTCTGGACTACCACGACCTCGCGTCGGTGACCGTGCACGCCGACCTGCCGAGCGCGTGGGCCGCGCTGGCGCCGGCGCGGGTGTTCGCGTTCACCGCGCACGCCGGATCGTGGTTCGCCGACGTGGACTACCGACCGGGTGACGTGTTGATGTTCGGTCCCGAGCCGACCGGTCTGGACGCCGAAACGTTGGCCGACCCACACGTCACCGCGCAGGTGCGCATCCCGATGCTGGACGGTAGGCGGTCGTTGAATCTGTCCAACGCCGCCGCCGTCGCGGTGTACGAGGCGTGGCGCCAGCAGGGTTTCACCGGCGCGATCTAACTCACCACGTGTTCCAGTGGGTGAGCTGCTCGGCGGGCAGGCGCTTGGCCGGCCGGAAGTCGGTGCCCTTGGTGTAGGCGATGGGAAAGAGGCCGCCTTGGGAGTACTTGTCGAACGGGATGCCCAGGATCTCGGCGGCCTGCTTCTCGCCGTCGCCCAACAGGTGCAGTGTCGTCCAGGCCGATCCGAGCCCACGCGACCGCAGCGCCAGCATGAAGCTCCACACCGCGGGCAGCAGTGACCCCCAGAACGATGCGCTCAACGCCGCCGGGGCGCCGTCGGGGCGACCCTCCAGGCACGGGATCATCATCACCGGAACCTCGTGCAGGTGGTCGTTGAGGTACTTCGCGGAGTCGACGACCAGCGGCATCCGTTCGTCACGGCTGTCGCCGTACTCGGGCTTGGGTAGGTCCAGATACGACGACGCCGCCGTGCGGTAGATGTCGGCGAGCGCCTTCTTCTCGTCGGCGTCGTCGACGAAGACGAACTGCCACCCCTGCGCGTTCGAGCCCGTCGGCGCCTGCAGTGCCAGATCGAGACACTCCAGCAAAACCTCGCGGGGCACCGGCTTTTCGAAGTCGAGGCGCTTGCGCACCGAGCGGGTAGTGGTCAGGAGTTCGTCGACAGAAAGGTTCAAGGTCACTTTTCGAGGCTACATTCGCAGGCATGAGTGCTGAGCTGACACCAGAAGTCATCGATCGACTGACCGCCGACCACTACGGCTGGCTCACCACCGTCGCGAAGTCCGGTCAGCCCGTCCCGCGGTTGATCTGGTTCTACTTCGACGGCTCCACGCTGAGCGTGTACACGACGCCCGGCGCCGCGAAGGTCGCGCACGTGCAGCGCCACCCCCGGGTGAGCCTCAACTTGGACTCCGACGGCAACGGCAGCGGCATCATCGTGGTCGGCGGCGAGGCGACCATCGACGCCACCGACGTGGACTGCCGCACCGACGAGCCGTACTGGGCGAAGTACAAGGAGTCGGCCGACAAGTTCGGCTTGACCGACGCGATGGGGAACTACAGCACCCGCCTGCGGATCGCCATCGACAAGGTGTGGACGACGCCCACGGAGGGCTAGAGCTCAGACCTGTGCCAGTCCGCCGTCGACGCAGAGTTCCGCGCCGGCCACGAAACTGCTTTCCTCACTTGCCAAGAACAGCGCCGCGGCGGCGACCTCGTCTGCGCGTCCCAGCCGACCCAGCGGAATCGCCGCGGTCAACGCATCACGGACCTCGTCGGAGGCAGCGCTGAACATCGCGGTATCGGTTGGACCTGGACTGACCACGTTCACCCTGATGCCTCGCGACGCCAATTCGGTTGTCCACGTGCGGGCCAGCGCCCGCACCGCAGCCTTGCTGGCTCCGTACACGCCGTAGCCGGCGGTGCCGAGGTCGCCGGCAATGGAGCCGACGAGGACGATGGTGCCTCCGCTGTTCATGAGCGGCAGCGCGGTCTGCACTGCGAAGAGCAGTGACCGGACGTTGAGCCCGATGTGGCGGTCGAAGTGCTCCTCGCTGATCTCGTCGATGCTGCTTGGCTCGGAGATGCCCGCGTTGACGACGAGGACGTCGATGCGTCCGGCCTGTGTGCGGACCGCATCGACGGCGGTGCGAAGGTCGGACAGTTGGCTGGCGTCGGCGACGATCGCGTGCGCCTCGCCGATGTCTTCGAGTGCCTGGTCCAAGTCGTGTTGGCGTCGGCCGGTGAGGTAGACGTCGGCGCCTTCGGCGGCGAAACGTTCGGAGATGGCCAGGCCAATGCCACGTGCGCCGCCGATCACTAGCGCCACTTTGTCGGTGAGTCGGGTCATGTTTTCCGTCCTTCGAGAGTTCCCAAAGCAACGGTATACGTCGTATACCTAGTTTCAAGTACGCACTAGATATAGCGTAGATATGTGCGACTATATCGGCATGACCGATATCAGTGATCCAGCACTGTGTGATGCCCAACGGGCCCGTTTTGCGCTCGACGAGGTCGCCACCAAATGGTCAGTCATGATCCTGACGGTCCTGTGCCCGCAGCCGGCACGGTTCAACGAGATCATGCGGCGCCTGGATGGAATCACCCACAAGGCACTCTCCGATGCGCTCAAGCGGTTGCAGCGCAACGGCCTCGTGCACCGCACGGTGCTCCCCACCACGCCCGTCGGCGTCGAATACCGGATCACCCCACTCGGACTGTCGCTACAAGAGCCCTTCGACGCCCTTTATGCCTGGGCAACTCAACACGCATCGGAAATCGAACGCGCCCAAGCTGATTTCGACAGCGCACGCGACGGCTGAGTCCTTCAATTACCTGAAGTCCCTCGACTTGGACATCACCCGCATGTCGAGCCTGCTCAACCGGTCGGCGACGACGGCTACGCCATGACCTTCTCGCCATGGTCGAAACCATCGCGTTCGTCGCACCGGGTCCGTCCGGAGGTAAGGAATCCGAAATGATTGCCGTACAACCGATTTAACACTTTCTCAGCCGCAGACCGCCCAGCCAGGGCTGGATCGGTGAGTGTCGAGTCGAATGGCCACCAGGACTCCTCCTGACCGCAGCCGTCAGCGGCCGCCGCCTTCGCGTGGTCAAAGGTGAGTTCGTCGGCATACAGCATCGCTCCTCAACCAGCTCGTTGGGTGAAGCCGCCATCCACCATCAATTCCACTCCGGTGATGTATGCGGCCGCATCGGAAGCGAGAAATGCCGCGGCATTGGCGACGTCGAAGGGGTTGCCGTAACGGCCGAGTGGGATCGTCGCTTCGCGCTTGGCTCGCAGGCTCGCTGCGTCGACGTTTCCGAATACCGCCCCGTACCCGTCGTCTGTGGTCGCGCTCTGCATGGGGGTGTCGATGACACCGGGATGGATGGAGTTGGCGCGAATTCCCGCGGCTGCGTACTGCATGGCGATCGTCCGAGTGAATGCTGGGATGGCTCCCTTGGTTGTCGCGTAGGCGATCATCGGGAGCCCGGTGTAGCGGTACCCGGACATGGAACCGATATTGGTGATCACCCCGTAGCGTTGTGCCTCCATGATGGGCAGCACGTACTTGGCGGTCAAGAACAGCGCCTTGAGATTGACCGTGACCACTAGGTCCCATGTCTCCTCAGACAGTTCGACTGGTCCACCGGTCCGCACTATCCCGATGTTGTTGTGCAGCACGCTAATTGCGCCGCCGAAGGAATCCCTGCAGCGATCGACCATGGACGCCACTTCGCCGGCCTTGGTCAGGTCCCCAACGAAGATCTCGGCGACCCCTCCCTCACCGCGTATTTGGTTCTGCGTTTCTGCCGCGGACTCCTCGTTCACGTCCGCCACCAGAACCCGGGCACCTTCGCGCGCATAGGTGAGCGCGGCTGCCCGCCCGTTGCTCATGCCATCTCCGAGCGAACCGCCGCCGGCGACGATGACCACCCTGTCGACTAGGCGTTGGGTCACCATCTCAACGCCCCTGAGACCGCGGACGTGACCGCGGGGCCACGGGGCTGGTGGGTGCGGCCATACCACCATTCTCTTGGCAGTTCTATCAATGTGGCCACAGTCGATTCTCCTTCGCCATCGGCCCACTGGGGCGGTGCCATCTCAGTTGTTCGGCGTGCTGCGAGTGGTATTCGCCGATGGCGTAGCAGCCGACAGGAGATTCCTCGATCTCTCTGACGAGCCAGGCGGCCAGTTTCCGGCAGCGAGGGCCGACGGCGCTAAAGAACATGCCGAGAGGCAGGACTGGGCCCTGACGGGATGTATTCCATCGCGACTTCACCTCGATACCCCCAGACGTCCAACAACTTCAAGTAACAATCGATGTCCAGCGTCCCAGTGCCTGGCTCATGTCGACCAGGGAAGTCGGCGACCTGGACGTGAACGATGCGGTTCACATGTCGACGAAGCACTGCTGCGACGTCCTCACCGTTGGCGGCGAAGTGATACAGATCGGCCAACAGACCCACGGCCCCGTCACGGCCCGCGGCCGCCTCGACGTGCTCGATCACGTCGACCGCCTGTGCCGCGGTGACGATCGGGTAGTCCGTCGCGCCGCTGATCGGCTCCAGCATCGGGACGGCCCCAACCTCGAGGAGGCGATCACTGGCGAGGACGAGGTTCACCACGGCGGTGCGCAGGTGTTCGTCGTCGGTGCAACCGGCCTGGCGCACGCCGAAGGGAACGTTGCACCGCCGAATACCCAGTTGCTCGACGACGCCCGCCAAAACCTCGGTGTGCTCGGCGAACTCGGCGGAACGCGCCGGGTGCGACGCCATACCGCGCCCACCGTCATCGCCGCCACCGAGGGTGAAGTTCATAGCGATTACCTGCCCGCCAGAGCTTTTTACCGAGTCGACGAAACGGTCGACCTCACGATCCCCGGGCACCGTCGAGTCGAATGGCCACCAGAACTCCAGCTTGCGGTAGCCGTCGGCGACCGCCGCCTTCGCGCGGTCGAGCGGAGGTTCGTGGGCGTACAGCATCGTGCAGTTGGCGACGAAGTCGCTGCTGGACGGCATGGGCACATTCCTCTCTGGCGGACGGTCACGCGATCCGCGCAACGATTCCGTTCTCGACCGGAAATCGATGCATCACCGCCGGATCATGGCCGGGGACGATCTCGGCGTCGTCGCTGCGCATCTTGAGCCACTTCAGCCCGGCATACATGTCGGGCAGGCTGGACGCGATGTGGAAGGGCCGCTCCTTCTCGAACTCCTCGTACGTGTGGGAGGCGTCCGAGGCGAGCACGACGGGTCGGCCTGCCGTCTGAACCTCGACGACGATCTGGCCCGGCGTGTGCCCGTTGACTGCGCGGAATGAAACCCCGGGGATATGAGGGTCATCGTCGGGCACCAGGGTGAGTCGGGCTTCGGCCTGCGCCTTGCGCACGACGTCCACCTCGTCGGCTTCGACCGCCGTGCAGAAGATCGGCTGTTCGGCGATCTCGCCCGTCCAGAAGTCGAACTCCGTACTGCCGGCGATGACCTGACTCTCCGGAAACAGGTCCAGATTTCCGATGTGGTCGTAGTGGAAGTGCGTCAGCACCACGTGCGACACCTGCGCGGGCTCCACGCCTGCCGACCGCAGCGCCTGGGGAACCGGTGTCACCAGTTCGCGCCCCCGACGTCGAGCCACCTCCGGGCGGAAACCCGTGTCCACGACGATGGTTCGCGCGTCGTTGCGAACCACCCAGAAGTAGTAGTCGATCTGCACCGGCTCGTCGGCTTCCCGATAGACGTCGAACGAGTGGTAGATCGTCCGCTTCGTCGTGTGCCAGACGCCGTAGCGGACGGCAAGCACTTCGTATCGGTCGCTCATGCCGTCTTCTCCTTGAGGGCGGGCTCGTCGACCCTTTCGGCCTCGTCGGCGTCTTCGTCCGCGGGCGGACGCCGTGACCAGTAGTTGGCCAGCAGTGAGCCGGTGATGTTGCCGAGCGGGCTGAAGACCGCCGCGGCGAGTCCCGCGGTGCCGATCATGTTCATCGAGGCCGCCAATCCCGTTGCCATGCCCCCGTTCTGCATGCCGACCTCGAACGTCACCGATCGGGCGTCGCGTTGATTGAGCCCACACAGCCGACTGCCCCAGTAGCCGAACAGGTAACCGGTCAGGTTGTGGACGATGCCCACTGCGAGGAGGATCAGCCCGACGTCGAGCAGGGCATCACGGCCCGCCGCGGTCGTGATGGTGTTGTAGTACATGATCCCGAACATCGATGCATACGGCATCGCGGTTTCGATCGCGGACAGCGAACCGGTGACGGCCAGGTGGTAGAGCCGCGCGATGACGATTGCTGCGGCGACGTAGCACAGTGATTGGAACACGCCGAGCTGCGTCGCGCTCAGATGCGCAGCGGCCCAGGACCACACCCCGAAGAGCAACGCGACGAGCCACAGACCGGCGATCACGGCAGCCACGTCGACCTTGCGAATCGTGGCCGGGGTCGCGTGGCGCAGGTAGTCCACCAGTAATGCCGCGGCGACGGGGACCAGGGTGATCCGGATGACGTCGAACATCATCGCGACGAAGCTGACGTTGACGATCGTGCCGCCGAACACCTTCATCAGCAGTGGCGTCATCAGGGGCGAAAGGATGGTCGAGAAGGCGGTAATCGTCACGGCCAGAGCGATGTTGGCCTTGGCGAGCAGGCTCATCACATTGGAGGCCAACCCGCTCGAGACGCAGCCGTACAGGATGACGCCCAAGCCGATCTCCGGAGGCAGGTCGGTGAAGTGCACCAGCACCACCGCCGCGACCGGCATCACCGAATAGTGACCGACCAGTCCGACCAGGACACCGCGGGGGTGGCGTGCGACGCCGCGGAAATCGGACAGGTGCATTTGCGTGGCCATCCCGAACATCACCAGCTGGATGATTGTCGTCATCAGGAACTTGCCGCTCAAGTTGACTCCGCCCCAGCTGTGGAACGCCTGCGGGAACAGCAGCGCCGCCACGACGCAGGCCACGATCCAGCCGGTGTACTGGTAGCTCTTGAGAGATTCGAGGGCGCCGATGCCGATCGCGGCACCGAAGACCGCGACCAGGACGGCGGGTTGCCAGATGCCCGCCGAGCCGATCACCAGTCCGAAGATCACCGCCACGACCGCCAGACCCGAAAGGCCAAGACACACTTTCCGTACCATCAACATGTCGTCTCCGTTTCTTGATTCTGGGTGACTCAGAGGAAAGCGCCGAGTAGCAGTACGCCGATACCTGCGACCACTGACACCGTGCAGTCCATGACCGTCCAGGTGCGGAAGGTGTCCTTCACGCTCAGGTTCAGGAATTCCTTGACCATCCAGAACCCGGCGTCGTTGACGTGGGACATGAAGCGCGACCCTGCGCCGATGGCCAAAGCCATCAGAGCTGCCTGGTTGGGACTCATGCCGGCCGCCAGCGGGGCGAGCAGGCCCGCCGTAGTGACGATGGCGACCGTCCCAGAGCCGACGGCGATGCGGATCAGGGCGGCTAGCAGCCAGCCCAGCATCAGGGTGGGCATGCCGAGACCGTGGGCAAGGTCGGCAATAACGTCGCCCACTCCCGTGGCGACGAGCGTGGACTTGAAGCCGCCGCCCGCGCCGACGACGAGAATGATGCCTGCGACCAGCGGAAGCCCGGAGCCCATTACGGAACCGACTCTGGACTTGCCCATGCCAACGCCGAGCCCGAAGGTGAACATCGCCAGGACGCATCCTGCGAACAGCGCCACCGTCGGCTCGCCGATCAGTTCGGCGGCGTGACGAATCAAATCACCCTCCGGCAGAGCCATTTCCGCGATTGCGCGGATCAGCATCAGCACCACCGGAAGGAGCATCGTGACCGCGGTCGCCGTAATGCTCGGCGTCTTAAGGGTGGGCTTCGGAGCCACTATGGTCGGGGCGCCCCCAGCCCGGGGAGTTTTGGCGTCCCGCGTCTCGTCTTTGGATCGCGAATCCTCGCCGAAAAGCAAGGTTTTGACGTCCGGCGATGGCACCCAGCGGGTGAGTAGATTACCCAGCAGAGGACCACCGAGGATCACCGTGGGGATGGCGACGACGATGCCGAACAGCAGGGTTCGGCCCAGGTCGGCGTTGAACGCGGATACCGCCAGCAGCGGACCGGGGTGTGGTGGCAGGAATCCGTTCAGAAGTGACAGTGACGCGAGAGCGGGCATCGCGACCTTGAGAAGCGGTAATCCGGTGCGCCGCACCACCAGGACGATGATCGGAAAGATCAGTACCAGAGCCACTTCGAAGAACAGCGGCAAGCCGATGAGGAAGGCGATACCCCCCATCGCCCACGGGATGGCCCGGTCCGGTACGGCATGCACGAATCGGTCGACGAGGTTGGTCGCCGCACCGGAGACGTTGAGCAACTGGCCGAACATCGCGCCGAGGGCGATCAGCAGTCCGGCGTCGCCGATGGTGCCGCCGAGTCCGTCGGTGAAGCTCTCGATCGTCGCACCGGCACCGAGTCCGGAGGCGATGCCGAGGAAGGCGGCACCGGCGATCAGTGCGATCAGTGGATGCAGCTTGGCCCACGCAATGAGCACGATGATGAGCACGACGCTGCCGATGGTGAGGCCGAGCAGAAGGTCGTCGCCGACCGTGGCCGTCGGATTCCCATCGGCCGCCAACAGTACGGCCATGCTCAGCTCGGTCATACCACGACGTCCGTGGCGACGTTGGCGACTTCGGCTGCCACGGCATCACCGAATTGCGAACAGCTCAGCGTGCCACCGAGATCGGCGGTGAGTCCACCGCCAGCCATGGTGGCCACGACCGCCCGTTCGATGACGTCCGCGGCTGTGCGCAGCGCGTCGTCATCACGGCGCTCGGCCAGCCAATCGAGCATCATGCGGGCCGACACGATGGTGGCAACCGGATTGGCGACGTCCTGGCCGGCGATGTCGGGAGCGGACCCGTGCGCGGGCTGGAACATGGCGTGGTCGTCTCCGATGTCACCCGATGGTGCAAGGCCGAGACCGCCGACCAGCGCGGCGGCAAGGTCGGAGAGGATGTCGCCGAACATGTTCTCGGCGAGCAGCACGTCGTAGCGCTCCGGGTGCAGCACCAGGTTCATCGAGAACGAGTCGACGAGAGCGTGTTCCGTTGTCAGGTCAGGGAATTCGGCCGCCGTCTCGTCGAACACCTTGCGGAAGAAGTGCAGCGACCGGAAGATATTGGCCTTGTCGACACAGGTCACTAGCCGCTTGCCGTCGCTGGGGCGGCCATCGCGTGTCCGGGCCAGCCCCAGCGCGTACCGGCTGATCCGCTCAGTGCCCTTGCGGGTAATGATCATCGTGTCCGCGTAGACGTCGTCACCGACCTGTGCGCCGCCGCCGAAGGAGGCGAACAAACCCTCGGTACTCTCTCTGACCATGACGAGGTCCACGTCGGCCCCGGGCTGGAGTCCGCGCGACCCCGGATAGGTCTTGATCGGGCGGATGCCCGCGTAGAGGTCAAACGCCTTGCGCGCGTTCACGATGAAGTGGCCCTGTACCTCGGTGCCGTCGGGCATCCGGATGTCGGGATGGCCCATCGATCCCATCAAGATGGCGTCGGCACGACGCATGGTGTCCCAGGTGCTCGCGGGCGCGACCTCCAGGGTGCGCACGTAGTAGTCGGCGCCGCCGTCGAGGTAGTCGAGATCGAAGTCAACGCCGGGCACGGCCCGTGCCGCCGCCTCGAGGACCTTGGTCGCCTGGTTGACGATCTCGGGTCCGATGCCGTCTCCGCGAAGAACTGCAATGTGATAAATCACCGATGTTTCCCGTTCTGGGCAGTGCCGCCCGTCTAATCCATGAACTGGGTTCCCCACGGAGCTCATGATTCGGATAGCAATGTGTTGTGTCGTATACCGAAGTATTTGTTCGACTCCGCATACGATAAAGTGATCCACATCTCACAGTCAAGTCCACATGAAATCGCCTTACTACCTCCGCGCTGGTAGTTGACAGCTCCGAGCACATTGGCTTACGTTCATCAGCGAAGCAATAATTCGCAGTACGAATTTTGGGAGCCCGCTGATGACGAATACAGACAGTGGCGCGGTCGACGATGGCGGCTCGGCGCGACGCGACCGGGAGGTCGCCTCGGTGTCCAACGCAATGCGCCTGATCGAGGTGCTGGGCCGCGTGGACGCCTCCGGTGTCAGTGAACTGGCGCGCGAGTTGGAGCTCTCGAAGCCTGCCGTCGACCGGTTACTCAGCACGCTGATGAGCGGCGGCTACGTCGAGCACGTCGCAGAGGGGCGCAAATACCGACTCACCATGAAGCTGGTTGCGGTGGCCAACTCGATCAAGGACCGCACGGGACTCATCGATCTGGCCAGGCCAAAGCTTCTCGAGCTTGCCGAGATGTTCCACGAGACCGTCAACCTCGGGACCCTGCACCGCGGCTCGATCGTCTACGCCGACAGCATCGCCTCCCGCCAAATGTTCCGCATCGAACCGATGCCCGGCTCCGAACATCCCGCCTATTGCACGGCTATGGGCAAGGTCGTGCTGGCGTTCTCGCCACCGGACCAGCTGGACAACTACCTGCGCGACTTTCGGCCGGTGCCCTACACGCGGTTCACCGCGACCACCACTGGCGAGTTGCGCGAGCGCATCGAGAAGGCACGCATCGACGGATACGCCTTCGACGACGGTGAACTCGTCGAAGAGGTGTGCTGTGTCGCGGCGCCCGTACTCGATCCGCATGGCCGGGCCGTGGCGGCCATCTCCATCACCACGATCCGCAGCACGTTCACGAAATCCCGGGACCAGATCACCAAAGCCGTGGTGGAGGCGGCCCGTCAGGTCAGTGATTCCTTGGCGTTGGCGGAGTCGCGGTGAGCCGATCACAGACCTGGTTCGGCGGCCTCGACAAGATCGGGTTCTTTCATCGCTCCGGCATCAAGGCAATGGGCGTGCCCAATCGGATGTTCGATGGGAGGCCGGTGATCGGGATCTGCAATACGTGGTCGCAGCTGACGCCGTGCAACGCACATTTCCGTGAGCTCGCCGAACACGTCGCGCGCGGGGTGTACGAAGCCGGGGGCTTTCCGCTGGAGTTCCCCGTCACGTCGATGGGCGAGACGCTGATGCGTCCCTCCACCATGCTGTACCGCAACCTTGTCAGCATGGACGTCGAAGAGACGTTGCGCGCCAACCCACTTGACGGTGTCGTACTGCTGTGTGGTTGCGACAAGACGACGCCCGCGTTGCTGATGGGTGCCGCCAGCGTCGACCTTCCGACGATCGTGCTGTCCGGCGGTCCGACCCTGCCGGGACGCCGTCGGGGAATGCCGTTGCCGTCGGGTACGGGCACCTACGCCATGTACGACCAGGTGCGCGCAGGCACCATGTCCACTGACGAGTTCGTCGCGGCAGAAGCCTGCATGTGGCGCTCCAACGGGCACTGCAACACCATGGGAACGGCATCGACGATGGCTTCTCTGGTTGAGGCCATGGGCTTGAGCCTGACCGACAACGCCGCCATACCCGCGGTCGATGCGAGGCGCAAGGTGCTGGCCCAGGACACCGGTGTGCGTGCCGTCCAGCTCGTGCGCGAGAACGTGACGATGTCACATATCCTTACTCGGGAGGCGTTCGAGAACGCGATCCGAGTCAATGCCGCGATCGGCGGTTCGACCAACGCCGTCGTGCACCTACTCGCCCTGGCCGGGCGCATCGAAGTGCCGTTGAGTCTGGATGACTTCGACAGCGTGGCCGCAGGCACGCCGCTGATCGTGGACCTGGTGCCGTCTGGCAAGTACCTGATGGACGAGTTCTTCGATGCCGGAGGACTGTCGGTGGTGATCGAAGAGCTGGGTGACCTGCTGCACCGCGACGCGCTCACCGTCACGGGAAAGACGTTGGAGGACAACGTCGAGGGTGTCACATCCTGGGGTTCGCCGGCGATCCGGACACGGGAGAATCCGCTGCAGCACGACGCCGGCATCGCCGTCTTGCACGGCAACCTGGCCCCTGACGGCGCCATCATCAAGCCGTCGGCCGCCACAGCCGAGTTGCTTGTTCACCGCGGGACGGCGGTGGTCTTCGAGGACATCGACGATCTGAAGGCCCGGATCGACGACCCCGAGTTGCCCGTCGACAAGGACTCCGTCCTCGTGCTCAAGGGGGCGGGCCCACGCGGATATCCCGGTATGCCGGAGATGGGCAACCTGCCGATACCCGCAAAGCTGTTGCGGCAAGGGGTGACTGACATGGTGCGCATTTCCGATGCCCGGATGAGCGGTACCGCGTTCGGTGCAGTGGTCCTGCACGTCGCTCCAGAGGCTGCGGCGGGTGGACCGCTGGCATACGTGCAGGACGGCGACGTGATCGAACTGGACGTGCCTGCGCGTCGACTGCATCTGGACATCGCCGAGGAGGAACTGGCCAGCCGTCGCGAGACCGCGCAGCTGTCCGGTGAGCGCAAGCGGATCGAAGGGGGCTACGTGCAGCTGTATCTCGAGCACGTCACCCAAGCCGACACCGGTGCTGACTTCGACTTCCTGCGCGGCAGGCGTGGCGCAGGGGTACCCCGTGCCAGCCACTGACCGACCCGTGTCGGTGATCACCGGGGGAGGCAGCGGTATCGGCCGCGCAGCCGGAATCGCCATGGCGAAGGCGGGACATCACGTGGTGTTCAGCGGAAGGAATACCGAAAGATTGAATGAGAGCGTCGATCTGGCGGGTTCCGGCGAGGCAGTGGTGCTCGACGTCACCGACGAACAGGCGGTCGAGGCAGCCTTCGCCGACATCGCGCGGCGAATCGGACGCCTCGACGTGTTGATCAACTCGGCCGGTGCGTTCGGCACGCAGAAACCAGTGACCGAGACCTCGCTGCAGGACTGGACGCACACCATGGACGTGAACGTCACGGGATCCTTCCTGTGCGCCAAGGCCGCGATGCGGATCATGGCGGCACAGGATCCGCGGGGCGGCCGCATCATCAACATTGGCTCGGTTTCGGCTCAGGTACCGAGGCCCCATGCCGTGCCCTATACGGCAAGCAAGTTCGCGATCACCGGCCTGACCCGGGCGTTGGTGCTGGAGGGACGCGACTGTGACGTCGCGGTCGGCCAGATCGACGTCGGCAATGCCGCCACCGCGATGACGGCGAGTTTCGGTTCCCTGCGGGCCGACGGCACCATCGAGTCGGAGCCGAAAATCGATGTTCGACATGTCGCTTCGACGATCGCGCACGTGGCAGCGCTGCCCACGGACGTCAGTGTCCCATTTCTCACCATCATGGCGACCCGCATGCCGTTGTTGGGCCGTGGCTGAGATATCCGACCACAGTTGGGAGTTCAGGCAATGACTACGAAGATGGCGATCATCGGCTCGGGCAACATCGGCACGGACCTGTTGATCAAGTGTCTGAGGGGATACCAGAACCTGGAGCCGGTGGCGATGGTCGGCATCGACCCGGACTCCGATGGTCTGGCTCGCGCCCGCAGATTGGGTGTCGCCACCACCGACAAGGGCGTCGCCGGGCTGATCGCGATGCCGGAGTTCGGTGACGTCGACATCGTCCTGGACGCGACGTCGGCGAAGGCGCACGTTGCCAACGCCGAGGCGCTGGCGCCCTACGGCAAGCAATTGCTCGATCTAACGCCTGCGGCCATCGGCCCGTACGTCGTCCCGGTGGTGAACCTCGAAGCGCATCTCGAGGAGAAGAACCTCAACATGGTGACGTGCGGTGGCCAGGCGACGATCCCGATCGTCCACGCCATTTCACGGATCTCCCCTGTGCCATATGCGGAGATCGTCGCCTCGATCGCATCGCGATCCGCCGGTCCCGGCACACGCGCCAACGTCGACGAGTTCACCGAGACGACGTCGAAGGCGATCGAGCAAGTGGGTGGGGCGCGGCGCGGCAAAGCCGTGATCATCCTCAACCCCGCCGAACCGCCGATGCTGATGCGGGACACCGTGACCGCCATCATCGAGGAGTACAGACCGGAGCAGATCACTGCCTCGGTTCTCGAGATGGTGGAGCGGGTCGCCCAGTATGTGCCCGGCTACCGGCTGAAGCAGAACGTTCAGATCACGCCGATACCCGATGACGAACCGCTTCGGACCCTCTTCGATGCGCAGCCCTGCGACCGGTGGAAGGTGTCGGTGTTCCTCGAGGTGGAAGGTGCCGCGCACTATCTGCCCGCGTACGCCGGAAACCTCGACATCATGACCTCAGCGGCTCTCGAGGTCGCCAACCGTCTCTCGCAAGAGACCGACAAGCTGAGCGGAGTCGCGTAATGACAACCAAGGTCTTCGTTCAGGACGTGACGCTGCGAGACGGCATGCACGCCATCCGGCACCGGATCGGTATCGCGCCGCTGGTGAAGATCGCGGCAGCCCTCGATGCAGCAGGCGTGGACGGTATCGAGGTGTCGCACGGGGACGGATTGGCGGCGTCCACGCTGACCTACGGGCCGGCGAGCCACACCGATGACGAGTGGATCGCCGAAGTCGCCGCCGTGGTCACCAACGCACGCCTGACCACGTTGCTGATCCCCGGCATCGGCACCATCAGGGATCTCGAGCGCGCCTACGATCTCGGCGCGCGGTCGGTGCGCGTGGCGACGCACTGCACGGAGGCCGACGTCGCTCCTCAGCACATCGAACGCGCGCGTGAGCTCGGGATGGATGTGTCCGGCTTCCTGATGATGTCGCATTACCTGCCGCCGGATGAGCTGGCCAAGAACGCCAAAGTGATGGAAGACGCTGGTGCGCATTGCGTGTACGTCACCGACTCGGCGGGCCGGCTCACAATGGACGGGGTGCGGGACCGCGTTCGCGCCTATCGCGCGGTGCTCGAACCGGAGACCGAGATCGGTATCCACGCCCATGAGAACCTCTCGTTGTCGGTCGCCAATTCGGTGGTGGCCGTTGAAGAAGGGGTGTACCGGGTCGACGCATCGCTGGCCGGACACGGTGCCGGCGCGGGCAACTGTCCCATCGAGCCGTTCATCGCAGTGGCGAACCTGCTGGGTTGGCAACATAACTGCGACTTGTTCGCACTCGAGGATGCCGCCGATGATCTCGTCCGTCCTCTTCAGGACCGGCCCATCCGAGTCGACCGTGACACGCTCACCCTCGGCTATGCGGGCGTGTACTCGAGTTTCCTCAGGCACGCCGAGAAGGCGTCGCGCGACTACGAGGTCGACATGCGTGATCTGCTGGTCGAGGTCGGCAAACGAGGCCTGATCGGCGGCCAGGAAGACATGATCGTCGACGTGGCGTTAACGATGGCCTCGCGCTAGGCATGATGGGGACACGGCGCCGAGCACTACCGGAAGTCCCTCGACTTGGACATCACCCGCATGTCGAGCTTGCTCAACCGGTCGGCGACGACAGTGACCGCGCCGCTGGCGTTCTGCACGATGCCGCGCACCACCAAGCCAGACGCCGTTTGCGCCAGCTTGCGATGCTTGCCCCAAACACCCGGTGAACACAGCACATTGACCATTCCGGTCTCGTCCTCCAGGTTCAGGAACGTCACGCCCTGGGCCGTCGCGGGCCGCTGCCGGTGCGTCACCGCACCGGCGATCAGAATCCGGGTGCCGTCCGGTACCGACAGCATCCGGTCCGCGGGCACGACGCCGAGCTCGTCCAGACGCTCCCGCAGGAACTGGATGGGGTGGCTGTCCGGTGAGACGCCGGTGGCCCACACGTCGGCTGCCGCCAACTCCAGATGCGTCATGCCGGGCAATGCGGGGATGTGTGAGGACGACCCCACGCCCGGCAGCCGATCCGGCCGGGCGGTGGCGGCGGCACCGGCAGCCCACAGCGCCTCACGCCTGTCGATGCCGAAGCAGCCGAGCGCCCCCGCGGTGGCCAGCGCCTCGGTCTGCGGCACCGAGAGCTGAACCCGGCCGGTCAGGTCGAGCAGAGATGCGTACGGCCCGTTGGCCTTTCGCTCGTCGACGAGACGCTCGGCCAGTTCGGTGCCGATGTGCCGGACGGCGCCGAGGCCTAGCCGCACCTCCAACCCGGCGTTCTCCAGCGTGGCGTGCGCCAGGCTGGCGTTCACGTCCGGCCCGTGCACCACCACGCCGTGCCTGCGGGCATCGGCCACCAGGGACTGCGGCGAGTAGAAACCCATCGGCTGTGCGCGCAACAACGCCGCGCAGAACACCGCGGGATGGTGCAGCTTGAACCACGACGAGTAGAACACCAGGGAGGCGAAGGACAACGAATGGCTTTCCGGGAAGCCGAAGTTGGCGAAGGCCTCCAGCTTGTCGTAGATCCGGTCGGCCACCTCTCCCGTGATGCCGTGCCGGTTGCGCATGCCGTCGTAGAACCGGTCCCGCAGCCGTCGCATCTTCTCGGTGGACCGCTTGGAGCCCATGGCGCGACGCAACTGGTCGGCCTCGGCGGCGGTGAAGCCCGCGCAATCCACCGCCAACTGCATCAACTGCTCCTGAAACAGCGGTACCCCCAACGTCTTCCGCAACGCCTGCTCCATCGACGGGTGGTCGTACGTCACCGGCTCGATGCCGTTGCGCCGGTTGATGTAGGGGTGCACCGAGTTTCCCTGGATCGGCCCAGGCCGGATCAACGCGACCTCGACCACCAGGTCGTAGAACACCCGCGGCTTGAGCCGGGGCAGCGTCGCCATCTGCGCGCGCGACTCCACCTGGAACACCCCGACCGAGTCGGCACGCTGCAGCATCTCGTACACGGCCGCCTCGGAGAGATCCAGCTTAGCCAGATCGACCTCGATGCCCTTGTGTTCGGCGATCAGGTCGATGGCATAGTGCAGCGCCGAGAGCATGCCAAGCCCGAGCATGTCGAACTTCACCAATCCGATTGCAGCGCAATCATCCTTGTCCCACTGCAACACGCTGCGGTTCTCCATGCGCGCCCACTCGACGGGGCACACGTCGGCGATGGGCCGATCGCAGATCACCATGCCGCCGGAGTGGATGCCCATGTGTCGCGGCAGGTTGTGAATCTGCATGGCGAGGTCGATCACCGGCTCCGGAATGTCCTCGACGTCGGGCGATTCCGCCAGCCCGTTCCACCGGCTGATCTGCTTGCTCCAAGCGTCCTGCTGACCCTGCGAGAAACCGAGCGCGCGGGCCATGTCGCGTACCGCGCTGCGGCCCCGGTAGGTGATGACGTTGGCCACCTGCGCGGCGTAGTCACGCCCGTACCGGTCGTAGACGTACTGAATTGCCTTCTCGCGCAAGTCCGATTCGATGTCGATGTCGATGTCGGGTGGCCCGTCACGCGCCGGCGACAGGAACCGTTCGAACAGCAATTCGTTGGCGACCGGGTCGACGTGGGTGACACCCAACGCGTAGCAGACAGCCGAGTTGGCCGCCGATCCCCTGCCCTGGGCCAGGATGCCGTTCTCCCGACAGAACCGGGTGATGTCGTGGACCACCAGGAAGTAGCCGGGAAAGTTCAACTGGGAGATGACCTTCAGCTCGTGCTCGATCTGTTGGTAGGCGCGCGGCGCCCGCTCCGGAGGCCCGTACCGGTGCAGCGCTCCCGTCATCACCAGGTGTCGAAGCCAGCTGCCCTCGGTGTGCCCCTCGGGAACGTCGAACGGCGGCAACTGCGGCGCGATGAGCGCCAGCCCGAAGGCGCACTGCTCGCCGAGGTCGGCCGCGGCGGTCACCACCTCCGGGCGGTGCGCGAACAGCTGCGCCATCTCCTCTCCCGACCGCAGGTGCGAGCCGCCCAGCGGGGCCAGCCAGCCTGCCGCGTCGTCCATCGAGTTGCGCGCCCGGATGGCGCCCATCGCCATCGCCAGCCGACCGCGGCTCGGTTCCGCGAAGTGCGCTGCGGTGCTGGCCACGACGCCCACGCCGAAGCGCGGCGCCAGCGCCGCCAGCGCATCGTTGCGTTCGTCGTCGAGCGGATGACCGTGCCGGGTCAGCTCGATGCTGACCCGGTCGGCGCCGAACCGGTCCACCAGATCGGCAAGTGCGGCCTCCGCCGCATCGGGACCGCCGGTCGAGAAGGCTTGGCGCACATGGCCCTTGCGGCAACCGGTGAGGATGTGCCAGTGCCCACCCGCGGCCTCGGTCAGTTCGTCGAAGTCGTAGCGGGGCTTGCCCTTCTCCCCGCCGGCCAGATGCGCACGGGCCAGCTGCCGCGACAACCGTCGATACCCCTCCGGTCCGCGCGCCAGCACCAACAGGTGCGGGCCCGGTGGATCGGGTTCCTCGGTGCGGGCGACGTTTCCCAGCGACAGCTCCGCGCCGAACACAGTGGCGACGTCCAGCTCCTTGGCGGCCTCGGCGAACCGCACCACTCCGTACAGACCGTCGTGGTCGGTCAGCGCGATGGCACGCAGGTCCAGCCGGGCGGCCTCCTCCACCAACTCCTCCGGCGTGCTGGCCCCGTCGAGGAAGCTGTACGCCGAATGGGCGTGCAGTTCGGCGTACGGGACCGACGAACCGCGCCCTGCGGACCGGTCCGGTGGCTCGTAGCTCCCCCGCTTGCGCGACCAGGCCGGGCTGTCGCCACCATCACCGGTCGGCTCGGCCAGCGACGACCCGGCGCGGCGCGGCTTGCCACCCTCGGCGGGCCGAGGCAACCGGCCTGAGAGGACACGCTCCATCTCGGTCCAACTCGGCGGTCCGTTGTGCCAGCCCACCCCCACAGTCTATCGAACAAATGTTCGATGAGCCATTTCCGATGACTTCGGCTCTCAGGTCTAGTCCAATCAGAAAGAGCGAAAGACACCCGGAGGAAGGCAACCATGACCCGACCCGATACGACGACCGCCACCGCCAAGCCGGCGGTGGTCGATCAGGACACCTGGCGCGCTGCGCTCGACGACCTTCGCCGCCGCGAGAAGGCCGCCACCCGTGAGCTCGACGCCATCGCCGCCCAGCGCCGCCGGCTCCCGATGGTCGAGATGCCGGACTACACGTTGATCGGCGAGGACGGGCCCATCCGCCTGGCCGACGTGTTCGACGGCCGCTCCCAGCTCATCGTCTACAACCACATGTGGGATCCCGGAGCGGAATGGCAGTGCGGGGGCTGCACCAGCTTCACCTCACAGTTCACCCGGCTCGGCTTCCTGGAGCCCTACGACGCCCGGTTCGTCATCGTCACGAACGGGCCGATCGACGAGGCCCTGGCCTACAAGGCCAAGGTCGGCAACAAGATGGACTGGTACTCGTCGTCGGAGAGCAGCTTCGGCGCCGACGTCGACGCGCCACCCAACGGTGGTTTCGGCATCAACGTGTTCCTGCGGGATGGCAACACCGTGTACCGCACCTGGCACACCAACGGCCGCGGCGTCGAGCAGCTCACGCTCACCTTCTCGCTGATCGACGCGCTCCCGTGGGGACGCCAGGAGGAATGGCAGGACTCCCCCGAGGGCTGGCCGAAGTCTCCGGCGTATTCGGGCTGGCTCGACTCCCCCGACATCGCGCGGCTCTACGGCCCGAACGGGGGCACGCGATGACCACGACCACCGCCGAGCGTTACGTCGTCACCCGCAGCATCGCCGCCGCCCCGGCGAAGATCTTCGCCATCCTCACCAACCCGACTCGTCACCAGGACACCGAACCGGGTGACTGGGTACGCGACGCCATAACCGGCACGCCAATTACGGGGACGGGCCAGATGTTCGCGGTCAACATGTATCTCGAAGCCGCAGGCGGCCACTACGTCATGCACAACGTGGTGACCGACTTCGATCAAGACCGGAGCATCGAGTGGCTGCCTGGGCAGCTGGACGAGTCGGGCCAACACAGCCCCGGCGGGTGGCGGTGGCGCTATGACCTGGCGCCCAACGGTGACGGCACCGACGTCACGCTCACCTACGACTGGAGCGGGTCGTCGCAGGCGTTCCGCGACCAGGTCGGCGTGCCGGTGTTCGGACCCGACTACATCGAGGAGTCACTGGCAGCCTTGGCACGCGCCGTGCGCTAGCCCGAAATTCCGGGGCGGGCATCGAC
This sequence comes from Mycobacterium sp. URHB0044, assembly GCF_000620625.1. Taxonomy (GTDB): domain Bacteria; phylum Actinomycetota; class Actinomycetes; order Mycobacteriales; family Mycobacteriaceae; genus Mycobacterium. Next base: position 128,371 of record NZ_JIAW01000019.1, read on the forward strand.
TGACTCCGCAGCCGTCGGGTACCCGCTGTACATGAGGAAGGCCAAGCCATCCACGGCGAGGCGGATGTTCCGCGATCGGCGCGAGGCAGGCCGCGTGCTTGCGGGTCTTCTCGATGCCTACCGGGCCGACCCCAACGTGGTGGTGCTGGGCCTGCCCCGGGGCGGCATACCCGTGGCCTGGGAGGTCGCCGCCGCGCTCGGCGCACCGCTTGACGCATTCGTCGTCCGCAAGCTCGGGGTGCCGGGACACGAGGAGTACGCCGCGGGAGCGTTGGCCTCCGGCGGCCACATGGTCGTCAACGAGAACGTGCTGCGCAGCCTGCGGATCACCCGGGAGCAGCTGCAGGGCGTCGCCGAGCGCGAGGGCCGGGAACTGGCGCGCCGAGAATCCGCGTATCGCGACGGTCGACCACCCGTCGACGTGACGGGTAAGACGGTGCTCGTCGTCGACGACGGCCTCGCGACCGGTGCGAGCATGCGGGCGGCGGTGCAGGCGCTGCGCGACCGCGACCCCGGGGCGATCGTGATCGCGGTACCTGCGGCACCAACCTCGAGCTACCGCGAATTCGCCGAGCTGGCAGACGATCTCATCTGTGCGAGCACACCCGAGCCCTTCTTCGCCGTCGGCGAGTCCTACCAGGACTTCGGTCAAACCACCGACGACGAAGTCCGCGAGTTACTCGCCACACCCACCGCGGCGGCGGACGGCGATCCCGCGGACCGGGTGCGCCAGGTGGCCGTCGACGCCCCCGCCGGTGTGCCCGGCGTCGACGTGCTGGAGCGACTGCTCGGCGACGCCCGCGTGGTGCTGATCGGTGAGAGCTCGCACGGCACCGACGAGTTCTACCGGGCGCGCGCCGAGATCACGAAGTGGCTCATCGACGCGAAGGGCTTCCTCGGCGTGGCCGTCGAGGCGGACTGGCCCGACGCCTACCAGGTGAACCGGTTCGTCCGTGGCGCAGGAACCGACGACACCGCCGAGCAGGCGCTCGCCTGCTTCGAACGCTTCCCCACCTGGATGTGGCGCAACGCCGCGGTCCGCGACTTCGTCGACTGGCTGCGGCAGCGCAACGCCACCATGACCGACGAGCAGCGCGTCGGGTTCTACGGGCTCGACATGTACAGCCTGCACCGCTCGATGAAGGCAGTGATCGGCTACCTCGAGACGGTGGATCCGGAGGCAGCGGCCCGCGCCCGCACCCGGTACGCGTGCTTCGACCACGCCGCTGCCGACGACGACGGGCAGGACTACGGGCGCGCGGCGGCGTTCGGCGCAGGCCGTTCCTGCGAGGAGAACGCCGTCGAGCAGTTGGTCGAGATGCAGCGCACCGCCGCCCGAGACGGCCTGCTCGCCGAGGACGAGGCCTTCTACGCCGAGCAGAACGCACTCGTGGTGCGCAACGCCGAGGTCTACTACCGCGCAATGTTCTCGCGGCGGATCAACACGTGGAATCTGCGCGACCACCACATGGCCGACACCCTCGGCGCGCTACGCAACCATCTGGGCGGAGCGCGAATCGTCGTGTGGGCACACAACTCTCACGTCGGTGACGCCCGTGCCACCGAGATGGCCGACGACGGTCAACTCACGCTGGGACAGTTGGCCAGGGAACGCTTCGGCGGCGAGACCCGGCTCATCGGATTCAGCACCTACACCGGCACCGTGACCGCGGCCAGCCGCTGGGGCGGGGCCGCCGAGCGCAAACGGGTCCGACCCGGCCTGCCGGGTAGCGTCGAAGAACTCTTCCACGACGTGGGCCGCCCCGAGTTCGCCGTGGTCATGCGCGACGACGGCCGAGTCGTGGCCGACCCCTTGGCCGACGTCCGGCTGAATCGCGCCATCGGGGTGATCTACTCGCCGGCCACGGAGCGCCAGAGCCACTACTTCGACGTCCGGCCCGCCGACCAGTTCGACGCGATGATCCACATCGACGAGACCACCGCGCTGGAGCCGCTGGACGTGCCGGCTGGCTGGCTGTCCGATGACGACGCGCCGGAGACCTTTCCCAGCGGGCTGTGACGCGTTCGCAGCGTCAGGCGTCGTACTCCGCGGTGCCGTCGTCGAGCACCAGCCGGGCATCCGACCCGTCGGGTGCTGCTGCCTCGGTGCGGAACACCGCGCGGCCCGGTTCGGTCTTCCAGACCGACGTCGTCAGCGTCTCGCCGGGAAACACCGGCGAGGTGAATCGTGCTCCGACGGCCCTGATCTTCGTCGCATCGCCGCCGCCGAGTTCGGCCACCAGCACGCGACCGGCGACACCATAGGTGCACAACCCGTGCAGGATCGGCTTGGGGAAGCCGGCGAGGTTCTGCGCGAACCACGGGTCGCTGTGCAGTGGATTGCGATCACCGGAAAGCCGGTAGATCAGCGGCTGATCCTCTGTGGTGGGCAGCGCCATCTTCGCGTCGGGCTCGCGGTCGGGGAACTCCGGCGCGGCAGGCCGCTCACCCGGCTGCCCACCGAAGCCACCCTCTCCGCGGATGACCGCGGTGGACACCGTCTCGGCGACCACCTCGCCGGTATCCGGGTCGGTGCCGACGCCCTTGAACACCAGGATGGCGTTCTTGCCCTCGCCCTTGTCCTGGATGTCGACGACCTCGGAGTGCACGTTGAGCTTGCCCGCCGGCGCCAGCGGCCGGTGCAGGCGGATCTGCTGGCTGCCGTGCAGCAGCATGCCGAAATTGAAGGTGCCGACCTCGCCGACCGCACCCCACGCCGGGCAGGCGATGACCGCGTAGGTAGGCAGCACCTGCTGCTCGATGTCGTGGCTGTTCTCGGTGGTGAACGCCAGATCCGCGGTTCCCGCACCGACACCCAGCGCATACAACAGGGTTTCGCGGTCGGTCCACTCGAAGGGCTGTGGTGCGGTCTTGGCACCGATGGCGTTGGGATTGATCGGCATTGGTCTCTCCGTCGGATGTGCAGCTGACTGTCACGGACGATAGCCGCCGTCGGCGGTGGGCACGGGACCCGTCCCCTCGATCCGGTCACAGCGTGTTGACCTTTGCCTGGCCAGGGGTGACCATGGCTCGCATGCGTTATGTCGTTACCGGCGGTACCGGGTTCATTGGGCGGCGCGTCGTATCCCGGATCCTGTCCCGGGAGGGCGCTCACGACGAGCCGGCGCAGGTGTGGGTGCTGGTGCGCCGCGAGTCCCTGGCGCGCTTCGAACGCCTCGCCGGCGAGTGGGGTGAGCGGGTGAAACCGCTCGTCGGCGACCTGACGGCGGAGGGCCTCGGGCTCACCGACGAGGCATGCGCCGAGCTCGGCGACGTCGACCACGTCGTGCACTGCGCGGCGATCTACGACGTCACGGTCGACGAGGACACCCAGCGCGCCGCGAACGTCGAGGGCACCCGAGCGGTGATCGACCTTGCGGTTCGGCTCGATGCGACACTGCACCACGTGTCGTCGATCGCGGTGGCCGGCAACTTCCCCGGCGAATACACCGAGGAGGACTTCGACGTCGCCCAGGATCTTCCGACCCCGTATCACCAGACCAAGTTCGAGGCCGAGCTGCTGGTGCGGTCCGCCCCCGGCCTGCGCTACCGCGTCTACCGGCCGGCCGTGGTCGTCGGCGACTCGCGCACCGGCGCGATGGACAAGATCGACGGTCCCTACTACTTCTTCGGCCTGCTGGCGAAACTGTCGCGACTGCCGAAGTTCACCCCGATCGTGTTGCCCGACACCGGCCGCACCAACATCGTGCCGGTCGACTTCGTGGTCGACGCCCTCGTCGAGCTCGTGCACGTCGACGGATGGGACGGCAAGACGTTCCACCTGACCGCGCCGAAGACCACGGGCCTGCGCGGCATCTACCGCGGTGTAGCCGCCGAAGCCGGCCTGCCGCCGCTGCGCGGCTCGCTGCCGGGTTCCGTCGCGACCCCGTTCCTGAAGGTGTCGGGGCGGGCGAAGATCGTGCGCAACATGGCGGCGATCCAGCTCGGCATTCCTGCCGAAATCCTCGACGTCGTCGACCTCGCCCCGACGTTCACTTCCGACAACACCGCGGAGGCATTGCGCGGCAAGGGAATCGAGGTTCCCCCGTTCCGCGACTACGCCCCAAGGCTATGGCGGTACTGGGCAGAACACCTCGACCCGGACCGCGCGCGGCGCGACGACCCGACTGGTCCGCTGGTCGGCAAGCACGTCGTCATCACCGGGGCGTCCAGTGGCATCGGGCGCGCATCGGCGGTTGCGGTCGCCGAGCGCGGGGCAACGGTGTTCGCGCTGGCCCGAAGTGCCGATGCGCTCGACGACCTGGTGGCCGAGATCCGCGGATTCGGCGGCGAGGCATACGCATTCACGTGTGACGTCACCGATTCGGACTCGGTGGAGCACACCGTCAAGGACATCCTCGGCGGGTTCGGGCACGTCGACTACCTGGTGAACAACGCGGGCCGGTCCATCCGCCGGTCGGTCTCGGCGTCCACCGACCGATTGCACGACTACGAACGCGTGATGGCGGTCAACTACTTCGGTTCGGTGCGGATGGTGCTCGCGTTGTTGCCGCATTGGCGGGAGCGTCGGTTCGGGCACGTGGTGAACGTCTCCAGCGCGGGCGTTCAGGCCAGCAGCCCGAAGTACAGCGCCTACATCCCGAGCAAGGCAGCCCTGGACGCGTTCGCCGAAGTGGTTGGCACCGAGACCCTTTCGGATCACATCACGTTCACCAGCATCCACATGCCGTTGGTCAAGACCCCGATGATCGCACCGTCGCGCCGGCTCAACCCCATGCCGCCCATCACGCCCGAGCACGCGGCGGCCATGGTGGTGCGCGGCCTGGTGGACAAGCCCGCACGCATCGACACCCCGGTCGGCACGCTGGCCGACCTGGGCACCTACTTCACGCCGAAGTTGTCCCGTCGCGTGCTGCACCAGGTGTACCTCGGATATCCGGACTCGGCGGCGGCCAGAGGCGTCGCACCGGCCGGCCAGCAGACCACCACGTCGGAACGCCCGGCCCGCAGGCCAAGGCGACCCGCGCACCATGCCGTCGCCAAGATGCGGGTGCCGCGCCCCGTCAAACAAGCGGTGCGCATGGTGCCCGGGGTGCACTGGTAGGTGGCCGGCCCTATCGTTGGCGAGGTGACAGGGGTCGTCTTGCCGAGTGATGGCCGGTCGACACGGCTGCCGGTCTTCGCCGACGTCGACACGGGCGTGGACGACGCCATGGCGCTGGCCTACCTGCTGGCCAGCGACGACGCCCAATTGGTCGGCATCGGCTCCACTGCGGGCAACGTGCCCGTCGATCAGGTCTGCACCAACAATTTGGGGTTGCTCGAGCTGTGCCATGCCACCGGTATCCCGGTGTCCAAGGGCGCCGACCAGCCCCTGATCACGCCGCTACGCACCGCCGAGGACACCCACGGCCCAGAAGGGCTCGGCTATGCCCAGCTGCCGGTGGGCGAGGGGCAGCTCACCGAATACGACACCGCGCAGGCCTGGGTGCACGCGGCCCACGACCATCCCGGCGAGCTGATCGGCTTGGTCACGGGGCCATTGACCAACCTCGCGCTGGCGATGCGGCTGGAGCCCGCTTTGCCGAGGTTGTTGCGGCGACTGGTCATCATGGGCGGGGCGTTCGACTACCGCGGCAACACGACGCCGGTGGCCGAGTGGAACATCAGCGTCGACCCGGAGTCGGCGTCCGAGGTGTTCACGGTGTGGAGTGCGGCGTGGGGGCTCGACATGCCGACGCATCTGCCGATCGTGTTGGGGCTCAACGTCACCGAGAACATCGCGATGACACCGTCGATCCTCGGCCGGCTCGCGGCCGCGGCGGACTCGGCCACCACCCCGATGAGCGTGCTCGACGATCGCGGCACCCGCTCGGCGGCGTCCAACCCGCTGATCCGGGTCCTCGAAGACGCGATGAGGTTCTACTTCGAGTTCCACTTCGACCAGGGCGAGGGATACCTGGCGCACCTACACGATCCGCTCGCCGCTGCCGTGGCGCTGGATCCCGATCTGGTGCGCTACCGGCAGGCGACCGTCGACGTCGAGTTGGCAGGCACCCTGACCCGCGGCATGACCGTGGCCGACTGGAACGGACATTGGGGTAGATATCCCAACGCGCACATCGGCGTCGAGGTCGACCCCGACGCATTCTTCGACCGGTTCATCGCGCGCGTCGGCCCGTTCGCGGCCGGGCTGGCCTGATACCCGCGCCGAGACTGCTGGGAGATCGCGGATTTCGCCGAAATCGCGATCTCCCAGCAGTTTCGAGGAGTATCAGTCGTCTGTGAGTATCAGTCGTCGGTGACGACGAGGTTGACCTCGATGTTCCCGCGCGTGGCGTTGGAGTAGGGGCACACCTGGTGCGCCTTCTCGGTGAGCGCCACCGCGGTCTCGTGGTCGAGGTTCGGCAGCGTGATTTCGAGTTCGACGGCCAACCCGAAGCCGCCGCCGTCGGTCTGCCCGAGCGAAACCCGTGCTCCCACCGCGGAATCCGAAATGTCGGCCTTCTCCTGGCGGCCGACGAGCCGCAACGCCGAATGGAAGCACGCCGCGTAGCCGATGGCGAACAGTTGCTCGGGGTTGGTGCCGTCGCCGCTGCCACCCATCTCCTTCGGAATGGCCAGCTCGAGGTCCAGCCTGCCGTCCGCGCTGCGGGCGTGCCCGTCGCGTCCGTCGCCGGTGGTCAGGGCCTCGGCGGTGTAGAGCGTCTTCATGCGATTTCCCTTCGGTTGGATGCGTTGAGTGCATCGGTCAGGTGATGGACGGCGTCCCGCAGGTCCGAGATCTCGCGCTCGGTCATGCCGGTCGACGTGGACAGCTTTTCGGGGATGCACTCGGCGCGACGTTCGAGGCGGCGGCCGGCAGGCGTCAAGGCCACTTCGACGACGCGTTCGTCGGTCGCCGAACGTTCGCGCCGTACGAATCCGTTGGCCTCCAACCGCTTCAGGAGCGGCGAGAGGGTGCCCGAGTCGAGTTGCAGGCGTTCGCAGAGTCGCCCGACGGTTACCCGCCCTTCTTCCCAGAGCGCCAAGAGCACCAGGTACTGGGGGTAGGTGAGGTTCAGCTCCGTCAGGATCGGTCGGTATGCGGCAGTCATCGCCCGCGACGCGGAATACAGCGCGAAGCAGAGCTGCCGATCGATGCCCTGAGTGGCCATGACGAAACTGTAGCCCACAATTCAGTTGTGCACAACCAAGTGAGGAACTACTCGTACATTCCCTCCAGGTACCACCTCCTCTGCCGGTAACACAGCAGCATCGCGCGTCCGACGTCGTCACCGTCGCCGTCGAGCAGCACCTGTACCCGGGCCGTGCGACCGGACCTGGCCTGTCCGGAGTCCCACCATCTTTCGTCGACCGGCCACGGCCCGGCCCACCAACTCAACCTGCCCACCCGTGCCCCGGCGGGCAGGAGCGCAGCGATTCGGGAATCGGTACCGGTCGGGGCCACCAGCCGCGCCGGGGCGGCGGAGAAGAGCCCACGCCCCGTCACCCGGACGGGGTTGCCGTCCGTGTCGAACAACTCGACGGGATCGTCGAGCAGCACCGTCGGCGACGGTTCGGGCAGTTGTCCCGGCCAGGGTTGTCCCGGATCGGCCCGTGGCACCGTTTCGTCACCCAAGGGAGTGAAGGTGATCCGTTCGGCCGGACCGCGACCGCCGCTGAGCACCGGCACCTGCACCGCCTCCTGCCCCAGCAGCCCCTGCACGCGCACCAGCGCCCGCCGGGCACGCAGCCGGTCGTCGTCGCCGGAGGAACCCCACAGCGGCAGCTGCAGCGCGGCGGCCGAGACCACCTCCACCGGATCCAGCCTCAGCACCGTGATCGGCGCGGTGGGCCGGTCATCCCTGTTACGACGGTTCAGCCAGCCGTCGAGTTGCCAGCGCACCCGATCTGCCGTCGCGTCCTCGCTGAGCGGCTCGGCGCACCGCCAGACGCGTTGCAATTCTTCACCATTGGCGGTGACGGCGTGAATGGCCAGCCGGGTGCACCCAACCCCGGCCCCTTCCAGCCTGCGATGCAGTTCGCCGGCCAGCGACCGGCCTGCGAAGGCGGCGGCGTCCACCCGGTCCACCGGCGGGTCGCAGTTCACCACGACACCGAGATCCGCAGGCGGTTCCCTGCCCGACGGACCGCGGGTGGGCTCACCGCGGGCGAACCGGTGGGCGGTGACCGCGCCTGCGCCGAACCGGGACGCCACGTCGGTGCGCAACAACGCAGCGAACTGGCCGACGCTGCGAATGCCCATCCGCCACAACAGATCTGCTAGCTCTTCGCGCCCCGGCTCGGACAGGCTCGGCTCGGTGGCCAGCTGCCGGATCGACAGTGCCGACAAGAATTGCGCGTCCTTGCCCGGTTCGACGATGCGTCCGGCGCGGGCGGCGAAGACCGCGGTGGACAACTGATCGGCGATGCCGACCTGACACTCGGCTCCGGCCGCGGCCACCGCGTCGATGAGTCGCTCTGCGGCGGCCTGTTCGGATCCGAAGTAGCGGGCCGCTCCTCGCACGGACAACACCAACAGGCCCGGCCTGAGCACCTCTGCCCTTGGCACGACCTGGTCCACCGCGGCCGTCACGGCTTCGAAGTGACGCGCGTCGCGGGCTGCATCGGCGGTCACGACATGCAGGTGCGGACAACGGGCCTGGGCTTCTCGGCGGCGCAGGCCTCGCCCCACACCCGCCGCGCGAGCCGACGCCGAACAGGCCACCACGCGGTTGGCCAGAGTCACCGCCACCGGCGCGGTCGCAGGCAGCTCGGCGGCTGCCGCAGCAGCCACCGCTGGCCAGTCCATGCACCAGATGGCCAGCACCCTGGCGGCGGCTGACACGTCACCCGCCCACGGCGCGAACGGGTCCGACGAAGCGCCCCCCTGCCTTGGTGGCCAGCCGCACCCGGCTGATCCGCCCACACCCCGGGATGGGCCTGCCACTGCCAGCGCCCGTCACCTCGTATCCGGAGACCGTGGCCTCCAGCCGGGCCGACGCTCCTGGCCAGTCACCACCGGTGACCAGCAGCGTGCATCCCTTTTGCCGGGCTCTTGCCGTCACCGCTCGCGCCCTCGTCGGCGGCACCGACCGCCCGCCAAGGCCGAGCACCACCAGATCCAGACCGTCCATCAGCACCGCGGCCACCTCGACCGGGTCACCACCGGGGTCGGGGATGACCGCGAGCCTGCTCAGATCGGCGCCCATCTCCACGGCGGCCAGCAGGCCCACGTCGGGTTGGCCCACGATCGCCGCATGACCGCCCGCCGCGGTGACAGCCGCCACCATGCTCAGTGACAGTGACCGGGCACCCGAAAGCACCGCCACCGTGCCCTTGGGCAACGACGCCGGTAGCAGATCCGTCAGCGATTCCGGCATCGGCAGCAAAGATTCCGCGGCGGGTAGCGGGGTGTTCGACGGCATGGCTGCGCGCCGGGAGGACACCGCCGATCCGGCGCCCTTCTCGGACATCATCGCCATCTTGCGGCGCAGGTGTTCTACCTGCTCAGCGCGGTTCGAAGCGGGTTGGTCAAGGCTCATAGCCGCTGTCACAGCTGCACCTCCAACACCATCCGACTCATCAGTAATTTCGAACATTTGTTCGATACGACGAGTAAACACTCGCCCACTGACACCGTCAAGCGGATCTCGCGTCGACACTGGGAGGTCGAGAGCGCCTGGGAGACCGCTGGACAATGATTGTGCGTCCGTTTGACCAGTGCGTTAAGGTTTTGATCATCGGAACCCACTTCGGAATGGGGCCGGTGTACGCCCGTGGGAAGAGCATCTCGATGCCGATCACGGACCGTGCGGGATCGCTCGCGATTCGCCGAAGGCCAATGTGTTCGCTACTCGGGGATAGTAAAGGACTCACCATGAGGTCAAATCGTCTGGCTCGTCGCATTGCGGCGGCCGTGGGCGGTACTGCAATCGTCGCGATGGTCGGACTGACCGCCGCGTGCGGTGGCGGCGCGGAAAAAGCTCCCGAATCGACGACCACCACCACCACCACGACCACCACACCGTCGTCGACCGCACCGCTGTCGCCGACCGAGAAGTCGATCAACCCCACCGGCGGCAACCTGTTCACGCCTCCGGTCAAGGCGCCGCCGGCTCCTACGGCCATTCCCGGCGACAACTGACATCGCACGGTCTCGGGAGTCAAAGCTTCCCGTCCCCAAGGGATAGCCAAGGGCGGCAATGACTCCCGAGGCCCTGCGACACGGTTCGAAGATGCCGTCACCCAACGTGGCAGCACTACCCGGTCGGCACACGAAACCCGGGCACTGGTTACTGATCTTGGTAGCAGTGGCCGTGTTGGCGCTTGCCTCGGATCTGCGACTTCACCCGGGACCAGGTGGGGCAGCCGAGATCGGCGGGCCCTTCGCCTTGCTGCTCGCCGCTTCGACCGATCTCGGTCCTGCGCGCGGTGAGCACGTCCAACTCACCGCTGCCCTGCACCACGACGACCGCCCCGACGCATTGACCGAATGGGCTGCCGAACACGGACTGTCCGTGCGCTGGCAGCCAGGAGACGATTGGGCGGTCATCGAGGGCAAGCCCGAAAGTGTTTCGCGCGCACTGGAAGTCGAAGTTCACGACTACCGCGGTCAGCGCGGCCAGGAGTTCTACGCCTCGCCCCAGCAACCCGAGGTGCCGGAACCGCTGCACGACGAGGTAGCCGGGTTCGGTCGAATCCTCAGCTACACACCAGATCACATGTCGCGACCGGTCATCCTGAAGGAGGACGTCCCCGACCGCGGCCTGACGCCCGATGCGTTGCTCACGACCTACAACGCGGCGGGACTGGCGAAGGCCGGCTTCACCGGCAAGGGCTCCACGATCGTCATCTTCGCGTTCGACGGCTACGACCAGAACGACCTCGACCTGTTCGCGACGACGTTCGGGTTGCCGAAGTTCACCCCGACCCTCGTCGGTGGCCAGCCCGGCCCGTCGCGGGGTGAGACCGTCATGGATCTTGAAGTGGCACACGCGATTGCACCCGATGCACAGAAGGTCGTCGTCAACGCCCGGCCAACGGTGGAGGGCGACGGCGGCTACGTGAAGATCGCCGAGATGCTCGAGGACACCGATCGGCAGTTCCCCGGCGCGGTGTGGAGTCTCTCGATCGGTTGGGGCTGCGACAAGCTGATCACCGCGGCGGACCTGGCACCCGTGCGCTCCGCTCTGTCCGACGCGCACTCGCACGGTACGACGGCATTCAACGCCAGCGGTGATCTCGCCGGCCTGGAGTGCAAGGGCGGCGACGACTGGGACTCCCCACCCGGGCAGACGGACATCGGCTTGGATTCGGTTGCCTCACTGCCCGAGATGACGAGCGTGGGCGGTACCACGCTGTCCACCGACACCAACGGGGTATGGCTTGCCGAGCAGGCCTGGTTCGACGTACCGCTGTCCCAGGGCACCGGCGGCGGGGTGTCGGCATTGTTCGACATGCCGCCGTGGCAACGCGGTGCGTCGGATCGCATTGCCCCAGAACGCAGTAGCGGCAGGCGAATGACACCGGACATCTCCGCCGTCGCCGACCCGTTCACCGGGGTGAAGATCGTGCTCAACGGCGACACCGTGGTCGGCGGCGGAACGTCGCAGTCGGCGCCGATCCTGGCCGGACTGGCAGCAGTGATGAATCAGTTCCTGATCGCCAACGGCGGCCGCGCCATCGGCGACATCAATCCCCAGCTGTATCGCATCGCCCAGGGTGCGCCGCTGCCTGCCTTCCGCGACGTGACCCTTGGCGGAAACGCCGTCGACACCGCAGGCCCCGGCTTCGACCTCGTCAGTGGGCTCGGCACCCCAGACGTCGACAACCTGGCCCGCAACCTCCTCGCCCTCCAGAAGGCCACCCAATGAGCACTGAGCCGGATTCCACCGACGGCACACCAGGCACCATGGAGTGCGCGGTGTGCCAAACCGACGTCCCGGCAGGCCAATTCTGCGGTCTGTGCGGTGGCCACCTGACCGAGGAAAAGGCCAAGGGCCCGCAGTGGCTGCGCATCCGTGCATTCAGCGCATCCCCCGGCGAACACCTGTTGACACCCAACATCGTCAGCTCACTGTTCCCCCACCTGCCACCCCGCTCCCGGATGGCCTTCCTGCTGGGCCTTGGGCTGTTGCTCGCCGCCTTGATCGCGGCCACCCTGTTCCGGCTGCCCGCCGCGCTCATCACCGTCTCCGCACTTGGGCTGCCGCTGCTGTTCCTGATCTACCTGCAGGAATCCGACATTCACCGCGACATCCCCTCTGCCACACTGGTTCTGACCGCCGCATTGGGCATCGGCCTCGGGGTTGGCTGGGTGCTGTTGACCGGTGCGGCCGTGGCCAGCTCGTACGGTGTTCCGCTGGGCGCAGGCATCGCGGCGTCGCGCGTCATGCGCGACGGGCTGGGGGTGCCGATCGGCGGCATGATCATCATGCTCATCCCCGCGGCGCTGGTTCGGCTGATCCACCCCGGTACCCGAGAGTCGTTGGACGGCTTCGCCCTTGGCGCACTCGGTGCCCTGATGTTCTCGGCTGCCGCGACGTTGACCCGGTTGTCACCGCAGTTCGCCACCGGCATGGTCGCTCGGGCCAGGCCGATGGACGGTTTGATGGTCGAGGCAGGCATTCGCGGTGTGGCGGTGCCCCTTACCGCCGCCGCGGTCGGCGGCCTGATGGGTACCGCGCTCTGGTTCACCCGGCCGGCGAACAAGAAACATCAGCATCGCAACTACGTCCGCCTCGCCCTGACCCTCATCGCACTGGCGGTGATCGCGCTGTACGCGGTGCTCGGGCTCGTCGACGTCGCCCGCATCCCGCAGAACCTGCAGCTGCTCACGCATCTCGCCGTGGCGGCCATCGCGCTGCTTGCCCTGCGCGTCGGTCTGCAACTGGCCCTCCTGCACGAGGCCCACGACGAAATCCTTTCCGACGAACCGTTGTTGTGCCCGCACTGCGGTCACGTCGTACCCGACATGGCCTTCTGCCCGGCCTGTGGCGCGGCCACCCGAGCGGCGTCGCGGTCGTCACGGCAGGCCCGGCGCGAAAGCAGGCCCGTGCGCACCGATCAAGGGGGTGACGAGCAGTGACCACCGTGGTTCCCGGCTACTCGACGCACTCCGGTACGTACACCGTGCCCACCCCCCGCAAGACCTCGCACCGACGACTCGTCGTCGTCTGGGTGGTCGCCATCGCCGCGGTCGCCGCCGGCCTGGTCGCGATGTCGGGCGCCATGGAGAAACCCAAGCCGCGGTACGTGTGCCCGCCCGACTGCGGACGACCGCCGATCGGCGAGCCGGTCACCGTCAATCCGCGGTTCACCTCCCCCGACGGAGCGTTCTCGGTCGCCTACCCCGCCGAGGGTTCGGCGTACAAGATCACCACTGCACCCGACGGCGTCACCGCCGATTTGCAGGCAGGCGACGGCGGCACCATGCGGTTGTTCAGTCAGCCGGCCGCCGGCCGCACACCGCGGGACATCGCCGTCGCGCTCGTCAACAAGACCTTCCCCGACACCAAGACCGCCTACGAGATCCCGAACGCCATGGTCGGCTACCAACCCGGCTTCGGCATGGTCGCAGACTGCTGGCCACAGGGTGCCACCGCGAGCTACTCGCGGATGCGGGTGATCGTGATGGTCGCGGTGAAGAACGATCTGGCCCTGGTCGCAGGAGCCGTTGGGCCGTACCACGCATTCGGGCCGGAATTCGGCTCGGGCAAGCCGTCCGCGGCCAGCCTGCAACTCGCTCTGGACATGGGCAAATACGTCAACAGCTTCAGCTGGCGCGGCGACCCGCTGCGGTAAGGCCGGGCCCGCGGGCTCTGCCAGCGGGACCTTTCAGTCGTAAATGGTGACATTGACAAATGTCACCAATCGCTGTTGTACTCGTCGGACGCTTCGACGAGGAGGTCTCCGATGCCCGCCCGAACGGCCGTCACCGGCTCAGAAGTCCCAACCCGCGGCTCGATCCGGTCCCGCGGCGCGGCAGGCGTGAGCGCCATGACCCTGCGTCAGATCAGCGCCGTCCTGCCACCCGAACGGGCGTGGGGACTGTGGACGTCGCGCCAGATCGTCGCCCGCGTGATGAACACCTTCGGCCCGTCGCTGGCAGGCACCCACGTTGAACCCGTGGACGTCCGGTTGGCCGACGGCCGCCGGGTGGTCGGTGAATGGGTCCGCGGCGCTGGGGTTGGCGGAGGGCAGGAGCGCAGCGACCCGGGAAATGACTCAGTCGGTGACAGCGCGATCTACTTCCTGCACGGCAGCGGCTACGCCCTGTGCTCACCGCGCACCCACCGCCGGTTGGTGGCGTGGCTGTCCCGGTTGACGGGGATGCCCGTCTTCACCATCGACTACCGCCTCGCTCCCAAGCACCGCTTCCCCACAGCCGCGAACGACGTGCGCTCGGGTTGGGACTGGCTGTGCACCGAACAGCGGTTGGCACCGGAGCGAATCGTCGTCGCCGGTGACTCCGCGGGTGGGCACCTCGCCGTCGACCTGCTGTTGCAGCCCGACGTCGCACATCCGGCGGGTCTGGCATTGCTTTCGCCGTTGGTGGACTTGACGTTCGGCTTGGCCCGGACCCGCGAGGAACTGCGTCGCAATCCGGCGATGCGCGCGGCCGATGCGGCTCGGCTGATCGAGTTGTACTGCAGGGGAACCGATGTCACGCATCCGCGGCTCACCCTCGATGTTGCGGGCGGGCGCAGGATGCCGCCGACGTTGATCCAGGCGGGCGGAGCCGAGATGCTCGTCGCAGACGCCCGCAGGCTCGCGAAGGACATCACCGCGGCGGGCGGCGACTGTGAGCTTCAGGTCTGGCCCGACCAGGTGCACGTATTCCAGGCGTTGCCCCGGCTCACCCCGGAAGCAGTGCCCGCCATGCGACGGGTCGCGGCGTTCGTCGGAGAGTCGTTGCGAATGGCCGGCATTGAGCAGGCTGCCGGATGATCGGATTCGGATCGTCGCCCAAGCGCAGCCAGCGGGCCGACGCCGTCATCACCGGTGCAGGCAGCGGAATCGGCGCGGCGTTCGCCCTGGAACTGTCCCGGCGCGGCGGCCGGATCGTGTGCAGCGACGTCGACGAGGACGCTGCCCGCGCCACCGCGGCAGCCATCACCGACGGCGGAGGCGAGGCGACGGCGCTGCGCTGCGATGTGTCCGCGATCGACGACGTAACGCTCTTGGCGGAGCACGCGCAGTCGTGGTTCGCCGGCGCGCCCAGTCTGGTGATCAACAACGCCGGGGTCGGTGCGGGTGGCACGCCGATCGGTGAGGCCGAGCTCGACGACTGGAATTGGGTGCTGGGCATCAACTTGTGGGGCCCGATCCACGGCTGTCACGTCTTCGCGCCGATTCTGCGCGAGGCCGGCTGTGCGGAGCGCTCGCGCGGCATCATCAACGTGGCGTCGGCCGCCGCCTTCGGCGCGGCGCCGAACATGGCCGCCTACAACGTCAGCAAGGCGGGAGTGCTGTCGCTCTCGGAGACTCTGGCAGCCGAATTGTCCGGCACCGGAATCGGTGTCACCGTCCTGTGCCCGACGTTCGTCAAGACCAACATCGTGGAGTCGGGCCGCATCACAAAGCAGTCCACGCAGCTCGCCGACCGGCTGATGCGCTGGACCGGCTTCTCGGCCCAGCGCGTCGCCAAGACGTGCCTGGACACCCACGACCGTGGCGGCCTGTACTGCATGCCGCAGCCGGATGCCCGGATCGGCTGGGGCATCAAACGTCTCACCCCGACGGTGTACACCCGTGCCGTCGGGCTCACCACTCGCGTCACGAACTAGGAGAAACCATGGCATTGGACATGGACGCCATGCTGGCGAAGATCAAGGACCGGCAGTGGGCACTGGCCGACTTCGACTGGGATGCACCAGGTGCCGAGACCATCAGCGACGAGTTCCGGCCCAAGCTCAAGGCCTTCATGGCCGACCTGTGCTGGATCGAGAACGTCGGGGCGCGCGGGTTCGCGGCGCTGGCCAAGAAGGCGCCAACGACGACGCTCGCCGAGATCTACCGCTATTTCCACGCGGAGGAGCAGCGCCACGCGAATGCCGAACTGGCGCTGATGAAGCGCTGGGGCATGCTCGACGACGGTGAGATGCCCGAACCCAACGTCAACATCCGGTTGGCCATCGAGTGGCTGGACCGCTACGCCGACGACATGTCGTTGTCGGTGCTGGGCACCGTCATTCCGATGCTCGAGGTCGCGCTGGACGGTGCGCTGCTGAAGTTCCTGCTCGACGAGGTCGACGACCCGCTGTGCCACCAGGTCTTCGAGAAGATCAACAACGACGAGTCCCGGCACATCGCCGTCGACTTCGACGTCCTCGACATGATCGGCCATGCGAAGGCCCGCAAGCTGGCGATCGACTTCGTCGCGAGCTTCGCCACGCCGGGACTGATCATCGGCATGATCATGTACGTTCCGCTGCTCAACCGGATGCGCAACAACATCGTCGACATGGGGCTGGAACCCGAGCGGCTCTACAAGGCGATGATGCGCTTCAAGGAACTCGGCGGTCGCGCCGAGAACACCTGGCGGGTACCGACTTACCAGATTTTGAAACTGCACGCCCGGATGGTGGTCAACTCTCGCAATCCGTACCACTGGGTGGCCAACCCCGCCGTGTGGGCCTCTGACCGCTACCCCAAGGCATTGCTCAAGCCGATCCCCTCCTGGTTCAAGGAACTGACGCACGAGCCGGCGGCCTGAGATGGCAAGGCGAGCGGCAGAGCACGTGTACGACACCCTGA
Organism: Mycobacterium sp. URHB0044; assembly: GCF_000620625.1. GTDB lineage: Bacteria > Actinomycetota > Actinomycetes > Mycobacteriales > Mycobacteriaceae > Mycobacterium. The sequence goes on from NZ_JIAW01000019.1 coordinate 145,075, forward strand.
TCGTCGGTACCGGATTCACCGGCATCGGCGCGGCGATCAAGCTGACCCAGGCCGGGGTCGACGACTTCGTGCTGCTCGAACGCGAGGACCGGGTCGGCGGCACCTGGCGCGACACCACGTATCCCGGTGCGGCATGCGATGTTCCGTCGCTGCTGTACTCGTTCTCGTTCGTGACGAACCCGACCTGGTCGCGCGCCTACTCTCCCGCCGACGAGATTCGCCGCCACATCGAGGACATGGTGGAACGCTTCGACCTGCGCAGGCGGATTCGGTTCGGCGTCGAGGTGAACGGCCTGGAGTTCGACGAGACCGAGGGCACCTGGACGGTGTCGACCACGGGCCGGACCCGGTTGCGCGCCCGCACCGTGGTGCTGGCCTCGGGTCCGCTGCCCGACCACGCGTGGCCGGACATCCGCGGGCTGAACACCTACGAGGGGCACAAGATCCACAGCGCCCGGTGGGATCACGACTACGACTTCACCGGCAAGCGGGTCGCCGTGGTCGGCACCGGTGCCAGCGCCGTGCAGATCGTGCCCGAACTGGTCGAGAAGGCGGCGTTCGTCAAGGTGTTCCAACGCACGCCAGGATGGGTGCTGCCCCGAATGGACGTCGCGACCCCCGCTGCTGCGCAGACATTGTTCGCGAATGTCCCTGCCACGCAACGCCTTGCCCGCCAGGCGCTGTACTGGGGACACGAGGCCACCGCGGCGGCGCTGGTCTGGAACACACCGATGAGCGGCCTCGTCGCCCGGCTGGGCAAGGCGCACCTGCGCCGCCAGGTCAAGGATCCCTGGTTGCGCCGCCAACTGACGCCCGACTTCACCCCCGGCTGCAAGCGCATGCTGGTGTCCAGCGACTACTACCCCGCGTTGCAACGCGACAACTGCAAGCTCATCGACTGGCCCATCGCCACGATGAGTCCGGTGGGGATCCGCACCAGCGACGGCATCGAACACCACCTGGACGCCGTCGTGTTCGCCACCGGCTACGACGTGCACCTGACGGGTCCGCCCTATCCCGTGCGCGGTCTCGGCGGCCGGTCGCTCGCCGACGAATGGACGGGCGGCGCGCAGGCGTACAAGAGCATCAACGCGCACGGCTACCCGAACCTGTTCATCATGACCGGCCCCAACTCGGGTCCCGGCCACAACTCGCTGCTGGTGTACGTCGAGGGTCAGATCGAGTACGCCGTCGCGGGCATCACGACGATTCTGCGCGACAACCTGCGCTACCTCGACGTCCGTGCCGACGTTCAACGCAGGCACAACGAGCGGATCCAGAAGCGGCTGACGAAGACCACCTGGATGAGCGGCTGCACCAGCTGGTACCTGACGGCCGACGGATTCAACGCGTCGATGTACCCCGGGTTCGCCACCCAGTATCTTCGACAGATGCGTGACTTCCGATTCAGCGATTACGACGCGGTGGCGCGCGACGTGCGCGCGCCTGCCGTCGCCTCTTCGGGCTGACGTGTCCGCACGACAGCCGAGGCAACCGGCGGGCGCCATCTCGACGATTCTGAATGGCCTCCGGCGGGCACCACGGCGCGTCCGGCGCGGCTCACAGGACGTCATCGAGAACGCGGTGTCACAGCTGTTCGACGCCGCCGTGCGACCGCACGGCGCAGAGGCGTCCGGCGAGTACCGCATCGAGGAGCTGGCCCGGCTGGCGGGCACCACGACCCGCAACATCCGGGTGTACCGCGACCGCGGCCTGCTGCATCCGCCCATGCGGGTGGGGCGCATCGCACTGTTCAACGACACGCACCTGACCCGGCTGCGGCTCATCACATCGATGCTGGACCGCGGGTACAACATCGCCCACGTGCACGAGATGCTCAGCGCCTGGGAGCAGGGCAAGAACCTCGGCGACATGCTGGGCCTGGAGTCGGCCATCGCGGGTAGCTGGGCGACGGAGAAGCCCGAGCGCATGTCGGTGGCCGACGCCAAGCGTCTGGTCGACGACGATGCCGGCTTCGAGCGGATGGTCGGCCTCGACGTGATCAAGCTCGAAGACGGCGAAGCAATCGTGGTGCGCCCCAAGCTGATCGAGGCGTTCAACGAGATACGTCAGTACGGCGTGGCCTCCGACAAGTTGATCGACATCCACGAGCAGGTCACCCCGTTGCTCGATCAGATCAGTGGCATCCTGGTGCGCGCAGGCGTCGAGGAAGTGGTGCACCGGATCAATCCCGGTGCCGCGCTGCCGCCGGATACCGAAGTGGCCGAACTGATCACGATGCTGGTGCGGTTCCGCACTCAGGCGGTAGCCGCCGTCTCCGCGACGCTGGCCTTCTCGATCGAATCGACCATCGAGTCGGTGGTGGGCGAGATCCTGACCGACTTCATCGACAAGGAAGCCGAGAAGGATCCGGACTGACCGGGTTTCGGGTCACTCCCACTCGATGGTGCCGGGCGGCTTGCTCGTCACGTCGAGCACGACCCGGTTGACCTCGGCAACCTCGTTGGTGATCCGGGTCGAGATGCGTTCGAGCACTTCGTAGGGCACCCGGGTCCAGTCCGCGGTCATCGCGTCCTCACTGGACACCGGCCGCAGCACGATCGGATGCCCGTACGTGCGGCCGTCGCCCTGCACGCCGACCGAGCGGATGTCGGCAAGCAACACCACCGGGCACTGCCAGATCTGGTTGTCCAGTCCGGCGGCGGTCAGTTCCTCGCGGGCGATCGAGTCGGCGCGGCGCAACGTGTCCAGCCGCGCGGCGGTGACTTCTCCGACGATCCGGATCCCCAGCCCCGGGCCCGGAAACGGTTGGCGCGCAACAATTTCCTCCGGCAGCCCGAGCTCGCGCCCGACGGCGCGGACCTCGTCCTTGAAGAGCAGCCGAAGCGGTTCGACGAGCTTGAACTTGAGGTCGTCGGGCAAGCCACCGACGTTGTGGTGACTCTTGATGTTCGCCGCCCCGGTACCGCCGCCGGACTCGACCACGTCGGGATACAGGGTGCCCTGCACCAGGAAGTCGACTTCGAAGTCCGCTGCGCCCACCACGTCTCGCACCGCGCCCTCGAACGCCCTGATGAACTCGCGGCCGATGATCTTGCGCTTGCCCTCGGGATTGGTGACGCCCGCGAGCGCCTGCAGGAACCGCTCCTCGGCATCGACGGTGACCAGCCTGGCGCCCGTCGCCGCGACGAAGTCGCGCTGTACCTGACCCCGCTCGCCTGCCCGAAGCAGGCCGTGATCGACAAACACACACGTCAACCGGTCACCGATCGCGCGCTGCACCAGCGCGGCGGCGACCGCCGAATCCACCCCGCCCGACAGGCCACAGATCGCGCGGCCGTCACCGATTTGATTGCGCACCTGCTCGACCAGCGCGTCGGCGATGTTGGCGGCCGTCCACGTCGCGCCGATACCGGCGAAGTCGTGCAGGAACCGGCTCAGCACCTGCTGGCCGTGCGGCGAGTGCAGCACCTCGGGGTGGTACTGGACGCCGGCAAGTCGACGCGCGCGGTCCTCGAACGCCGCGACCGGAGCCCCGAAACTGGTGGCGACGACGTCGAAGCCGTCGGGCGCCTCGGTGACGGCGTCACCGTGGCTCATCCAGACGGGCTGGGTGACGGGCAGATCCGAATGCAGTTCTCCCCCAGTGACGTTCAGCTCGGTGCGGCCGTACTCGCTGGTGCCGGTGCGCGCCACGGTACCGCCGAGCGCCTGCGCCATCGCCTGAAAGCCGTAGCAGATGCCGAACACCGGCACGTCGAGGTCGAACAGCGCGGGATCGAGTTGCGGTGCGCCATCGGCGTACACACTGGCCGGCCCTCCGGACAGGACGATCGCGCTGGGGTCCTTGGCCTTGATGTCGTCGACGGTGGCCGTATGCGGGATGACCTCCGAGTACACCCGCGCCTCTCGGACGCGCCGCGCGATCAGCTGTGCGTACTGCGCGCCGAAGTCGATGACCAAGACGGGTCGCGGGGATGAGTCACGGGCTGCCGATTCCACCGGCCCAGTCTAGTGGCGGCCGGCCGCCCCTCCCTCCGCGGCAGGTTCAGCCGGTCGAACCGACCGGTTCGATGGGCAGCCTGCGCAACGCGGCCGGCGCGTGCTCGGGCACCACTGGCCGCTTCGGCGGGATCGGCGCGAGCCGCAGGTAGGGCTGACCCTGCTCGGGCCGCAGGTCGTTCTCACCCTTGTTCGGCCACAACGCCGCAGCGCGTTCTGCCTGCGCGGTGATCGACAGGGAGGGGTTCACGCCGAGGTTCGCCGAGATCGCCGCACCGTCCATGATCGACAGCGTCGGATAGCCGTACACCCGCTGATAGGGGTCGATGACGCCGTGCTCGGGACTGTCACCGATGGCGGCACCCCCGAGGAAGTGGGCGGTCAGCGGAATGTTGAACAGCTCCCCCCAGGTGCCGCCCGCCACGCCGTCGATCTTCTCGGCGATGCGGCGGGTGACCTCGTTGCCTGCGGGGATCCACGTCGGGTTCGGCTCGCCATGCCCCTGCTTGCTGGTCATTCGACGCAGCCCCAGCTTGCCGCGGCGCGTGTAGGTGGTGATCGAGTTGTCCAGGTGCTGCATGACCAACGCGATCACGGTGCGCTCGCTCCAGTGGCTCGGGTTGAGCAGCCGCAGAATGCCGCGTGGATCTTCCCTGGCGCTGTCGACGAGCTGCTTCCACCGTGGGACGTCGGTGCCCTGCGGGCCTGCGCCGTCGGTCATGAGGGTCTGCAAGAGGCCCATCGCGTTGGAGCCCTTGCCGTAGCGGACCGGCTCGACGTGGGTGTCGTGGGTGGGGTGGATCGACGACGTGATGGCCACCCCGTGCGTCAGGTCGAGATCGGCCGGAACCGTGATCGTGGCGGCGCCGACGATGGATTCCGAGTTGGTTCTGGTCAACAGGCCCAGCTTGTCGGACAGCTTGGGCAGCCTGCCGGTGTCGCGCATCTTGAACAACAGCTTCTGCGTCCCGAAGGTGCCTGCGGCGAGGATCACGTGCGTCGCGGTGAACGTGCGCTTGCGACGGCGCAGCCACCGGCCGGTGCCCGCGGTGCGGACCTCCCACACGCCGTCGCGGCGCTGCTCGAAACTGGTGACCGTCGTCATCGGATGTACTTGCGCGCCATTGGATTCCGCGAGGCCGAGGTAGTTCTTGACCAAGGTGTTCTTGGCGCCGTAGCGGCAGCCCGTCATGCACGCGCCGCACTCGATGCAGCTGGTGCGGGCGGGTCCGGCACCACCGAAGTACGGGTCGGCCACCGTCTTGCCCGGCGTCTTCTCACCGTCGGGACCGAAGAACACGCCGACGGGCGTCGGGACGAACGTGTCGCCGACGCCCATGTCCTCGGCGACCTCCTTCATGATTCGGTCGGCGTCGGTGAACGTCGGGTTCATCACCACGCCGAGCATGCGCTGCGCCTGGTCGTAGTGCGGCATGAGCTCGGAGCGCCAGTCGGTGATGTGCGCCCACTGCGGGTCGGCGAAGAACGGCTCCGGTGGCACGTAGAGCGTGTTGGCGTAGTTGAGCGAGCCGCCACCCACGCCAGCCCCGGCCAGGATCATCACGTTGCGCAGCAGATGGATGCGCTGAATGCCGTACATGCCGAGCTTGGGCATCCAGAGGAACTTGCGCAGGTTCCACGAGGTCTTCGCGAAGTCAGCGTCGGCAAAGCGTCTACCCGCTTCGACGACGCCGACGCGATAGCCCTTCTCGGTGAGCCGCAGTGCGCTGACACTGCCCCCAAAACCCGAGCCGATGATCAGGACGTCGTAGTCAGGCTGCATCCCATGATTATGAACTTACCGGCCGGTAACTACTAGACAGGGGACCCTAACTTGTAAAGGAGACCGGCTTTCAGGACCCGACGGCCAGGCCGACCTTCTGGAATTCCTTGAGGTCGCAGTACCCGGCCTTCGCCATCGCCCGTCGCAGGCCACCGACCAGATTCAGCCCGCCGAACGGGTCGTCGGACGGCCCGGTGAGGACCTGCTCGAGTGAGGGCCGCTCGCCGAGCGCTATCTGCAGCAGCGCGCCGCGCGGCAACGACGGGTGTGCGGCCGCCGACGGCCAGAACCAGCCACCCCCGAGAGCCTCCGCGGAGGCGGCCAGCGGGGTGCCGAGCACCACGGCGTCGGCACCGCAGGCAATGGCCTTGGCCAACTCGCCCGAGGTGTGGATGTCGCCGTCGGCGAGCACGTGCACGTAGCGACCACCGGTCTCGTCGAGGTACTCCCGCCGGGCCGCGGCGGCGTCGGCGATCGCCGTGGCCATCGGCACGCTGATGCCGAGCACCTCGTCGCTGGTCGTGACGCCCGAGGTCGAGCCGTAGCCCACGATGACGCCCGCCGCGCCGGTGCGCATCAGGTGCAGCGCGGTGCGGTGGTCGAGCACACCACCCGCGACGACGGGGATGTCGAGTTCGGAGATGAACGTCTTGAGGTTGAGCGGCTCACCGTCCTGGGCGACGCGCTCGGCGGAGATGATGGTGCCCTGGATGATCAGCAGGTCGATGCCCGCCGCGACCAGTGCCGGCGTGAGTGCCTGCGCGTTCTGTGGGCTGACCCGCACGGCGGTGGTGACGCCGGCGTCGCGGATGCGCGCCACCGCGGCACCGAGGAGTTCCGGGTCGAGCGGTGCGGCATGGAGTTGTTGCAGCAGCCGGATGGCCGCCGACGGTTCGGGCTCCTTGGCGGCGGCCTCCAGGACCTGGGCGATCTTGGCTTCGACGTCGGCGTGCCTGCCGATCAACCCTTCGCCGTTGAGGACGCCGAGCCCGCCGAGGCGGCCCAGTTCGATGGCGAACTCCGGCGACACGAGTGCGTCGGTCGGGTGTGCGAGGACGGGGATCTCGAACCGGTACGCGTCGAGCTGCCAGGCCGTCGACACGTCCTGCGAGGAACGGGTGCGTCGCGACGGCACGATGTTGATGTCGCTGAGCTCGTAGGTGCGGCGAGCGGTTCGGCCCATGCCGATTTCGACCAGGTCACGCATGCGTAATTCCCCCGAGCTCTAGCGAGCGTAGTAGTTGGGCGCCTCGACGGTCATGGCGATGTCGTGCGGATGGCTTTCCTTCAGGCCGGCCGCCGTGATCTGGACGAACTGCGCCTGCTGCAGCGCTTCGATGGTGGGCGCACCCGTGTAGCCCATGGCGGCGCGCAACCCACCGGTCAACTGGTGGATGACCGTGGAGAGCGGACCACGGAACGGCACCCGACCCTCGATGCCCTCGGGCACCAGCTTGTCCTCGCTCAGCACGTCGTCCTGGAAGTAGCGGTCCTTGGAGAAGCTCTTCTGGGAGCCGCGGCCCTGCATGGCGCCGAGGGAACCCATGCCGCGGTAGCTCTTGAACTGCTTGCCGTTGACGAAGATGAGCTCGCCGGGCGCCTCCGCCGTGCCTGCCAGCAGTGAACCGAGCATCGCCGTCGACGCTCCGGCCGCCAGCGCCTTGGCGATGTCGCCCGAGTACTGCAGTCCGCCGTCGGCGATCACCGGCACGCCGTACGGCTTGCAGGCGGCCACGGCCTCGAGGATGGCGGTGATCTGCGGTGCGCCGACACCGGCGACGACGCGCGTCGTGCAGATCGAGCCGGGACCGACACCGACCTTGACCGCATCGGCACCCGCCTCGGCCAGCGCGGCCGCCGCGGTGCGGGTGGCGACGTTGCCGCCCACCACGTCCACGCGGTCGCCGACCACGGTCTTGACCCAATGCACCATGTCCAGCACGCCGCGGTTGTGCGCGTGTGCGGTGTCCACGATCAGCACGTCGACACCCGCGTCGACGAGTGTCATCACCCGCTCCCTGGCGTCGCCACCGACACCGACCGCCGCGCCGACGAGCAGCCTGCCGTCACTGTCCTTGGTGGCGAACGGGAACTGCTCGGTCTTGACGAAGTCCTTGACGGTGATCAGCCCCGTCAACTTGCCGTGGCCGTCGACGATCGGCAGCTTCTCGATCTTGTGGCGGCGCAACAGTCCCAGCGCGGCTTCGGCGGAGACGCCGGCCTGCGCGGTGATCAGCGGCGCCTTCGTCATCACCTCGGCGACGGGCTTGCTCTGGTCGACCTCGAATCGCATGTCCCGGTTGGTGATGATGCCGACGAGCGCGCCGTCGGCGTCGACGACGGGCAGGCCTGAGATCCGGAATCGTGCGCACATCGCGTCGACCTCGGCCAGCGTGTTCTCCGGGGAGCACGTGACGGGGTCGGTGACCATGCCTGCCTCGGACCGCTTCACGGTCTCGACCTGGCCGGCCTGCTCGGCGACGGACAGATTGCGATGCAGGACGCCCATGCCGCCGGCACGCGCCATGGCGATGGCCATCCGGGACTCGGTGACGGTGTCCATCGCGGAACTGACCAGTGGCACGCGGAGCCGGATGCGCTTGGTCAGCTGGCTCGACGTGTCGGCGTTCGCGGGCACCACGTCGGAGGCAGCAGGCAGCAGCAGGACGTCGTCGAAGGTGAGCCCGAGCATGGCGATCTTGGTGGGATCGTCACCCCCGGTCGGCACCGGAACGGCGAAGGGAAGGCTGCTTTCAGCGATCGACATGGGTGAGGCCTCCAGACGGCGCAGATCTAAATGTCCATCTTATCGGGACGCCGGACGGTCGCTGGCCCCACACGACGTGGGAGCAGCGTGTTACGGCATGGACGGCTGGCGCGATGACGGCCGTGCTGCGTAATGTGGAAGCGTGCGCGACCACCTGCCGCCGGGTTTGCCGCCCGACCCGTTCGCCGACGACCCCTGCGATCCCTCCGCTGCCCTCGACGAACTCGAGCCTGGCCAGCCGCTGGATCCGCAGGAACGCATCGCGGTCGAGGCCGATCTCGCCGACCTCGCGGTGTACGAAGCGTTGTTGGCGCACAAGGGGATTCGCGGCCTGGTGGTGTGCTGCGACGAGTGCCAGCAGGACCACTATCACGACTGGGACATGTTGCGCGCCAACCTGCTGCAACTGCTGGTCGACGGCACGGTTCGGCCCCACGAGCCTGCCTACGACCCGGAGCCCGACGCCTACGTGACGTGGGATTACTGCCGCGGATACGCCGATGCCTCGCTGAACGAGGCGACGTCGGAATCCGACGGATATCGCTGAACGCTTAACTTCGCTTAGTTCTTGGGTCCCCCGCCGCGCCCCGGCGGGGCGACGGTCGTGGTCACCGGGTCTTGCTCTTCCAGCTTGGGTGCCGGCGCCTCGCTGGTCTTCCCGGTGTCTGCCGGCGGCTCGGCCTGCTTGGGCGGGTTCGGCGCCTCGGATGCGGGCGCCTGAGTGGGCACGACGCGTGGCTGCGCGGGCGGTTCCGCCGGCGTCACCGCCGGTGCTTCCACGCTCACCGGCGGCGGTACGGACACCGATGACGGCACGGACACCGTCGACGGCGGCAACGACACGGTCGAGGGCGGCAAGGCCGCTGGTTGACGAGTGGTGGTCGTGGTCGTGGTGGTCGTCGTCGCGGGTGGCGGTGCCGGTGCGGTCGACGTGGACGGCTCCGTCGACGGCTGTGTCGTGGTCGTAGGTTCGGTCGACGTCGACGGTTCGGTCGTCGTGGTCGACGTTCCGGGTGAAGTGGACGTGGTGTCCGACGGCGACGTGGTGTCCGACGGCGAAGTCGCTGAACCCGATGTCGATGTGTCCGACGTGGAGGTATCCGAGGCCGACGAGTCCGACGTCGAGGTCGTGGTTTCGTCGATCACCGGGACCGGCAGCAGCGTCAGCGGCGAGGACGGCATCGGCGGCAGCGGCTCACCCGGCGGTGGCAGCGTGGCCGCGGGATCCTGCTCGACGACCTTGTAGGTCAAGGCGTTCCACTGCTCGATGAGGTCCTGCTTCTGGTCGACCTGGTCGATGCTCTGCACGGTCGTGGACAGCGTCACCAACTTGTCCTGCGCCTGCTGCCAGTCACCCTGCTCGATCAGCTGCTGCACCTGCGCGAGTTGCTGCGAGGCCAGCTCCACCTGATCATCACGTGCAGGCTGGTCGCCGAAGAGCATGGTCCGCATGCCATAGAAGGCGTCACCGGGCTCCGCCCCGTAGACGGCCGCACTGAAGCCGCCGAGGCACAGCAGCGCTGCGGCGGCCGAGCCGACGAGGGCAAGCGAGGTCCGAGTGCGCTTGCGCGAGACATCGCCGAGGCCGCCGTGCAACGCGATGATCGCGTCGCGTGGCGTCACGACCGCCGTGACCGGGGTGTCGCGAATCTCGTCGCGCCAGTCCGAGAGCAGGAAGGCCAGTTCCGCCTCACCGGGATCCGTGGAGTACACCGGTTGGTTCGAGGAAAGAGATTCGAAGAACCGGTCGGCGCGGTTGATGTCGTTGAGCGACGGGTCTCCCCCGTTGCCCGTCCAGCGACCAAAGTCAGGCATGGTCGTGCCTCGTTCCAGCGATTTCCGTCTTTAGCCGGGCCAGCGCGCGGTGCTGCGCGACCCGGACCGCACCAGCCGTGCTGCCCACCGCCTCGGCCGTCTCCTCGGCACTCATGCCGACCACGACGCGCAGGATGACGATCTCGCGCTGTTTCTCGGGCAGTACCGCCAGCAGCTTGTCCATCCGGGCGGACGCTTCGGCGTCGATCGCCATCTGCTCGGGGCCGATGTCCGACGACGGTCGGTCGGGCAGCGTGTCGGTGGCGTCCGCACGATTCCGCCCGTTCGCGCGGTGCGCGTCGGCAACCTTGTGAGCGGCGATGCCATAAACGAAGGCCAGGAACGGTCGTCCCTGATCCTTGTAGCGCGGCAGCGCCGTGATGGCGGCCAAGCAAACCTCCTGAGCCACGTCGTCTGCTGAAAGTCCACTTCGGTCCGCTGTCCCGATCCTCGCCCGGCAATACCGGACGATGATCGGACGGATGGTCTCCAGCACTGTCCGGAGCGCATCTCGATCGCCTGCCACCGCCTCAGCAACGACAGCATCGAGACCATCTCCCGAAATTGTCATCGTGAGTTTTATCTCCAGCGTTACGGATGAGGCGGACCCCGACGGTTGTGTCAGGTAAAGACTAATGATCAGACGGTGAAGAGCCGCGTCAGCGCGCTGCCCACACGCCGCCCCTACGTCGTACCGTATCGGCGGATTCATCGCGGATGGCGGCGATCCGGTCCGGCGCGTGGACGGCACTGCCGATGTCGACCAACAGACACCCCAACGCCCAGCTCAACGGTATTAATCCAAGCCGTTGCGTGGCCGCCAGCGTGGCGTCGGCGACACGACGCGACGCCGCCAGGTCACCGGCGCTGCAGAGCGCGGCGGCCAGCACGACGTCCGACTTGACGGCGTGTCGCGCCGAACCCGTCGACTCCGCGAGCTGCACCGCCCGCTCGGCATGGCGGACCGCTGCGACACCGTCGCCCGTGAACATGGCCAACTCCGCCGTCACCCAGCCCAACCGGACGGGCAATCGCTCCGATGAACCGTCACCGACGAGCTCGCGCGCCCGACTCAACAGCCGTGCGGACGCGCTGAAGCGGCCGACGCCGAGAGCGTCGGCCGCCAGCCCGATCAATGCGTCGGCACCCGCTTCGGGATCGGGACCGGACAGTGCGAAGGCGCGGCCATCCCACGACCGCGCGTCGACGTGCCTCCCGAGCTGACGGAGGAACGACGCCCACGTGCTTAGCCCCAGCGACGCGAGCGGCCCCGAGTCGGAGAACCGACAGAGGGACTCCAGGTCGGTGAACCCGGCGGCGTATCGACCTTGCCCACCGGCGGCCACCGCCCGCTGCCAAGTCTCACCGGGCGTCTCCGCGACCGGCAGCGGCCAGCGACCGGGGTCGTCGCCGAACGCGGCGCGGACGAAGACGTTCATCGAATCCGGACGCTATCAACACCGCGACGACCGCAACCGTGGGAACCCGGTACCGCGGGGCACGGGTAGCGCCGTGTTGCCGATCCAACATTGGTTAACAGTTGATGGTGGCCGTGTTAAATCGGTATCAACTGCCTACTGAACGCTAGGAACAAGGCGCGCAACGCCGTTCGCTGCGAGCAGCGGAAACCGGTATCGAGATCACTTGGTGGCCGTTTCGCCATCACCCTTCTCGTTGCGGACGCGTCGCAAGGATGAACGTGATGTAAATTCTGCAGCTGCTGTTATGCCCTTGAGCACATGTGCAACCTATTGACTGAATTTCGCGAGCCCTTCTACGTTGTGTGCACGAGTAGTCACTGGCGACACGTGCTCGGATCGATTCCACGATTCAACGCCCTCCCGCGTAATGCGAAAGGGGTGCGCAGAGAGGGGTTTTCCCAATGCCACAGCCGCAGCAGCTACCCGGACCGAACGCAGACATCTGGGATTGGCAAATGTCGGGCCTTTGCCGGGGTGTCGACTCATCGATGTTCTTCCATCCCGACGGAGAGCGTGGCCGGGCCCGCGCCCAGCGCGAGATGCGCGCCAAGGAGATGTGCCGACGTTGCCCGGTCATCGCACAGTGCCGCAGTCATGCGCTGGCGGTCGGTGAGCCGTATGGCATCTGGGGTGGCCTGAGCGAGTCGGAGCGCGAGATTCTCCTCAAGCGCGGCATCCGCCGTACGGCCTGACCGGAAACGGCGCGTGAGCCGCTACGAGCGGCGCGCCTGCACCACCCGGATGACGCCGTAGAGGATTGCGCACGCAACGGCGAGCGCACCCAGCCACGGCAGCATCAGACCGAAGAGCAACACCAGGTTGCTCAGCACCGAAGTCAAACCATTCCAACCCCGCTCGATCTGACCGGTGAACCCTTCGTACTTCTGCGGCGACGGTCCGCCGATCTGCTCGGCGACGAAGGTGACGTTGACCGTGCTGTAGTCGATCCGATCGCCGAGCTGGTCGCGTTGGGCACGAAGGCTGTCCAGGTCCGCCTGGCGCTGCGACAGCGCGTTCTCCGCGGCAATGAGCGCCTCGGGGTCCTTGGCGTCGCTCATGATCCCCAGAAGTCGATCCACCGAGGTCTGCAGAGCCTTGATCCGCGCGTCGAGGTCGACGCGCTGCGCGGTGACGTCCTCCGACGTCGTCTCCGCGTTCTGCACGGTCCCCAGCGACTTGAGGTCGCGCACCACGCCGTCGAGCTTCGCGACGGGGACGCGCAGCACGACCGAGGTGCGTGCCCGCCCCTGACCCGACCCGGCATCCTCGGTACGACTGTCGACGCGTCCGTCGGCGTTCTCCGCGAGGACGGCAGCCTTGTCCGCGGCCTCCGACGTATTGGACGCCGTGATCGTCATCGACGCCGTCTTGACGACGTCGCGCTTGGTCTCCAGCGGCGGGGCCGGCCCGAACTCCGGCGCCTCGGCCGTGACGCCGTCCTTCATGCCTGCCGCCGGGGCGCTCGGCGCGCTACCGCTCTGTGGCGCCATGTTGCCCGGCGATCCCGAACATGCGGTCAGCACGCCGATCGCCGCGATCCCCGCGATTCCCAAGGTCAACAACCTGCTCGAAACGCGGTTCATGATCACCAACCTTGCCATCGCCTGTGAAGTCCAACAACGGCCCTGGTCAGACCACGTCCGCTAGCTGATCAGCGGGCGCAGCGCCTCGCCCACCTCGGTAATGACGCCCGGCGTGTAGCCGTGGGTCGGCAGGTTGACGATCACGCCGTCGACGCCGACGTCGAGCACGTTGGCCTTGATCTGTTCGGCCACCTGCTCGGCGGTGCCACGCACCGCGCGACCGGTGTTCGCCTCGGGAACATCGCGTCGGGTGCCGTGGCCGTCGAGCACCGCGGTTAGCAGCGTCGAGGTCTCCAAGGTCGAGGGATCACGCCCGGCTTCCTCGCAGCGCTGTCCGAGCACGGTCAGCTTGTGCGGCAATTCCGAGATTGGCGTGATCAGATTGAGGTGATCGGCGTAGCGCGCAGCCATCCTGAAGGTCTTCTTCTCGCCGCTGCCGCCGAGCATGACCGGGATGTGGTCGCGGTAGCGGGGTTCGTTGATCGCGCTCTCGGTGCGATACCACTTGCCCGCGAACGTCGGCCGTTCGCCGTGGGTCATCGGCACGATGATCTGCAGGGCCTCCTCGAGCTTCTCGAATCGCTCCGTGAAGGTGTCGAAATCGAAGCCGAGCTGCTGGTGCTCGAGCTCGAACCAGCCGGCACCGAGGCCGAGCACCGCCCGTCCCCCACTGATCACGTCGAGGGTCGTGATGATCTTGGCGAGCAGCGTCGGGTTGCGGTAGGTGTTGCCGGTGACGAGCGTCGACAGCTGGATCTTCTCGGTCGCGCTCGCCAACGCGCCGAGCGCGGTGTACGCCTCGAGCATCGGCTCGTCGGGTTCGCCGAGATTGGGCAATTGGTAGAAGTGGTCCATGAGCAGGACCGTGTCGAAGCCTGCAGCCTCGGCCTCCTGCGCCTGCGCCTTCACGGCCGGGAAGAGGTCTGCGACTGGTGTGTCGTAGGAGAAGTTCGGGATCTGTAGTCCGAGCTTTATCCCGTCGCTTCGCTCGCCTAGGTGTCGAATCGTCACGGATCGGGTCAACAACCGGGTGGGGCGATTCGATTCCTCGCGCGACGGCCGTCCCGCACACTCATCTGCATGACGACGGACGAGGGCACGGTGACCGTGACGGAGGCGGGTTCCGGGACCTACACCCAGGAGATCACCGCCGGTCACCACCGGCTCGTCGCCGACGAGCCACGACCTATCGGCGACGACGAAGGCCCGACACCCTATGACCTGCTGTTGGCGGCGCTCGGGTCATGCACCTCCATGACGGTGCGGATGTACGCCGCACGCAAGGGCTGGCCGCTCGAACGGGTACGGGTCACGTTGCGGCACTCGCGAATTCACGCCGAAGACTGCGCCACGTGCGAGACCACCAAGGGCTTCATCAGTCACATCGATCGCGACATCGAGTTGGTTGGCGAGCTCGATGACATCCAACGCCAACGCTTGATGAACATCGCCGACCGGTGCCCGGTGCATCAGACCCTGACGTCGGAGATCGACATCACCACGACGGCGGTGTGACAGGTCCCGTGCGCTGGCCGGACGATCTCAGTCTGGGGCGGGTCGTGGCGGGCGAGCCCTGCGGCGCAGCAGAAGCCGGTGCCGCCGCACCTTCCGCGAGCTCCATTCACCGAGGGTGACGCCCGCCGCGAGCGCCGTCCCGACCGCAAGTGCAGCAAGGACCGACGCGAACCCGACGGCGTGCTGGTCGTTGAGGATCGCGTAGATGCCGTGCAGCAGCGCAAGGCCCGGCAACAGCGGGACGATGCCCGCGATCGACACGACCATGGGCGGTGCGAGTTTGCGGCTTTCCATCAGCCTGCCGACCAAGCCGATCGGCACCGCGGCGACGAACGATGCGACGACGGCGCCCAAGCCCGCGCCCTGGGCGAGGAGGAACGCGATGGTGCCCGCGGCACCGCCGAATGCCGCGGCTATCGCTGCGGAGCGTTCGGCATAGCAGGCCAGGGCGTAGGCGGCCGCGCTCGCCGCGCCGAATGCGACGCGGGCAGGCAGCTCTGCCAGCGCAGGTGGTGCGCCGGGACCGAGGGCGACGAAGGGCGCGCCGAAGCGGCTGGCGAGGTGCAGGACCACCGCCACGCCGGCGATGGTCGCGGCCGTCATCATGAGCAATTCGAAGAAGCGGCCCGCGGCGGTGACGGGGGCTCCGGTGATGACGTCGCCGACCGAGCTCACCAGCGAGAGCCCGGCGAGGAGCACGACCAAGCCGGCGGCGATGGCCACCGTCGGTTCGAAGTGCAACCCCAACTTGGGGCTCAGCCAGTAGAGCGCCAGCGGGGGCGCGGTCGCGATGGCTCCGCCGATCGCATATTGGAAGAACAGCGGCAATCCGTGCCGGTTGAGTCGCCGGTTGACGACGTAGATCGTCATGGTGCTCAGTGCACTGACCAAGCAGGCCAGCAGGCTCGCGCCGAGCGTTCCCGCCGTCGCGAATGCCAGTGCACCCCAGGCCAGGGTGGCGATCCAGCGCTTGTACGGGTGCGGCGCGATGATGATCGCGTCCAGTTCCTCGCGGGCCTGCGACGGGGATACCTCGTGCGCGGTGATCCGACGGATCAGGCGGTCGACGGCGGCCAGGCGGCTGAAGTCGATCGAGCGGGCCTGCACGGTGTGCAGGGTGGTGGCTGCCGGCGAGGTGGGTCCGCGGTAGGCGGCCACGTGGATCGTCGTGCTGATGACGTCGACCTGGCACCGCTCGATGCCGTACGCCGTGATGATGGCCGTGACCTGGTCCATCGTGCCCGTCGTCGGCATTCCGGACGCCATCAGGATGGCGCCGATGTTGCCGGCCACGTCCAGTACTTCGCCGACCCGTTCGAGGTACTCGGCATCGAGGTCGGCGCTCGTCGACGCGGTGATCCGCGGCAACGTGCCCGTAGGTGCCTCGGTTTCCCGGACGATCCGGCTCAATACCTCTCGGCGACGTTCACGCCACGGGTGGCCCGCGCGATCACGCGTCGACTGCACGGCACTTCCCTCCCTGGCAACACCTTCAGATCCCGTGAAGCGCAACGAACACGGGTCGACGGACGTTCCCTCTGGGGCACCTGAGCAATCGGTGTTTTCGCTCACATCCTCAGAGTAGGACTGCGACAGAGGCCGGCGCCGCTCCACTACGCAACTGCCTGGGCGGCAAGTCGTTTCACCCACCGATCGCCCCGCGCCGCCACGGTGAACCGCGGCACCGCAAATTTGCACGCGCGTCAAGCAGCGAGTTGGATTCCGCCAGCCGAACTGTCGAAACGTGCTATACAAGGCTGTCTTTGCGTCCGCCGAGACCCTGCTGTCAGCTTCCTTAGCTGTAACAACAAAGGACCGCGAATGGGAGCTCATTCGGCCGCGCATCGTCCCCACGGCAAGAAGGCCAAACATCGTGCCCGGTCGGAGCCAAGGATCGAGCGGTACGCCTGGCTGGGCGCGGGCGCGGTCACGCTCGGCATAGGCGCGGCCATGGCGAACGGAGTTGGCGTCGCCAATGCAGAAACCGCGGCGGACGACGGATCGACGACGAGCGCAACGCACTCCACACCCGCAGCGAAAACGTCGAAAGATGCTGGCTCGCAGCCGAAGAGCGATCCCGACACCAAGCCGGACAGCCCGGTTGGATCGGACCGCGAGGACGCCGAGGGTGATGACGCGGACCAGCCGAGCTCAGGCGAGTCGACCGGCGGAGCGTCACCGGCTGCTACGAGCCCCGTGACGTCGCTTGCTGCCAGCGGCGGCAACGTGAAGACCGAAGCCAAGGACGGCGACAAGACGACCCACCTCGTTCACACGAAGAAACCCGACAAGGTCGAACCCATCGATGACCCGACGGTGGATGACACCACAGTCGACGTGGCGGCCGATGACGTCGAGGCTCAGCCGACCGCGCCGTCGTCCAAGCCGCTCGCGACCGTCGTCGAGACGAAGCAGGCCGTCGACGTCGTGGCAGAGCCCGCACCCGAGGCTGCCGCTGGACCGGTGCCGTGGAGCCCAAACCCGTTCCGGCCCATGCCACCCGAGCCAGTGCCCAACGACATGCCGGCTGTGATCTGGAACGTCGAGCAGGCCATCGTCAAGGCCTTCCAGTCCGTGCCGGTGCTACAACCGTTCGTCCGCGAGGGTTTCGAAGCCGGGTTCCGGGTCAGCCAGATGATCCCGTTCGTCAACGCGGTGATCCCGATCGTCAACGTCGTCGATCAGCTGCCGAACCTGGCCAGCGGTGACCCTACGGTGGTCCGGGCCGCAACTCAGAGCATCATCAACAACCTCATCGTGACGCTGCAGCCGGTGTCGGTGCTGTATTACGGCTACGACGAAATCGCGGACCTCGTCAACCTCGAGTACCAGGCGCAGGCGCTCAAGGAGTGGTTCTACACGACGACCTGGGACGTGCTCGACCCCTTCACGCTCCTACACAACCGAGGCCAGTCGGGTCTGCCCTTGTCGCCGTCCACCCCGACTGATCAGGTAGTCAAGCTCGCAAGCTCGACCACTGCCATCGCTGCAACTACCGACGCCCCGGGGTCGAGCCCATTCCGCCCGGACGACCCCGATCCCATCGGAATTCCGGAGTCACTGCTTCAGCTCCGCAACCTCGTCATGTTCGCCCTCCCCGATCCCCTGGAACCGATCTTTCGCGAGGCCTTCGAGTTCGTTTACCGGGGAAGCCAGATGGTGCCGTTCGTGAACGCCGTCGTCCCGATCGTCGAAATCCTCCCTGCGGTCATCCAGGCGCTGGGCGGCGACAAGGCAGGCGCCCAATTCACCATCAACCAACTGCTGCTCACGACGGGGCCGATATCGGTTCTGTACTACGGCTACGACGAGATCGCCGACCTGCTCAACGTCGAGCAAGCCGCCTTCGCCGCCAAGCAACAGCTGTACGCCGGCCTGTGGGACGCCCTCGATCCGGCCGGTCTGCTGCACAACGTGGGTGATGGCGGCCTGCTGCGTCGTTGAACTCGCACTCAGACGGAAGCGCCCCCGGTCCTGAGGACCGGGGGCGCTCTCGTCAATGCGACCTAGTGAGCGTGGCCGTGGCCACCGTGGCCGTGGTCTTCTTCCTCGGCCGGCTTGTCCACCACCGCGGTCTCGGTGGTGAGGATCATCCGCGCCACCGATGCTGCGTTCAGCACCGCCGAGCGGGTCACCTTGACCGGGTCGACGACACCGTCGGCGAGCAGGTCGCCGTACGTCAGCGTGGCGGCGTTGAAGCCCTGCCCGTTGGGCAGCTCGGACACCTTGTTCACCACCACGGAGCCGTCCAGGCCCGCGTTGGTGGCGATCCAGTACAGCGGCGCCGACAGGGCCGTCGAGAAGACGTCGACACCGATGGCCTCTTCACCCTTGAGCGACTTGCGCAGGTCGGCGAGTACGGACCGGGCCTGCACCAGGGCCGAACCGCCGCCCGGGATGATGCCTTCCTCGACCGCGGCCTTGGCTGCGGACACGGCGTCCTCGACGGCTTCCTTGCGCTTCTTGAGGTCGGTCTCGGTGGCCGCGCCGACCTTGATCACGGCGACGCCGCCGGACAGCTTGGCCAGCCGCTCCTCGAGCTTCTCGCGATCCCAGTCGGAGTCGGTTGCCTCGATCTCGGCACGCAGCTGCGCCTTGCGACCCTCGATGGCGTCCTGAGTGCCACCGCCGTCCACGAGCACGGTGCTGTCCTTGCTGACCACCACGCGCCGCGCGGTGCCGAGCACGTCGAGGCCGACCTCACGAAGCACCAAACCGACGTCGGGGTTGACCACCTGGCCGCCGGTTACGACGGCGAGGTCATCGAGGAACGCCTTGCGACGGTCACCGAAGAACGGCGCCTTCACGGCGACGGCCTTGAGCGTCTTGCGAATAGCGTTGACCACCAAGGTCGAAAGGGCTTCGCCCTCGACGTCCTCGGCGATGATCAGCAGCGGCTTGCCGGACTCGGCGACCTTCTCCAGCAGTGGGAGCACGTCGGGCAGTGAGCTGATCTTCTCGCGGTGCAGCAACACCAGCGCGTCCTCGAGCACCGCTTCCTGGGCGTCGAAGTCGGTGATGAAGTACTGCGAGATGAAGCCCTTGTCGAAGCCGACGCCCTCGGTGACCTCGAGCTCGGTGTTCAGCGTGGAGGACTCCTCCACGGTGACGACGCCGTCGTGGCCGACCTTCGTCATGGCCTCGCCGACCAGTTCGCCGACCTCCTCGTCGCGCGACGACACGGTCGCGACCTGAGCGATCGACTTCTTGTCGCTCACCGGCGTCGCGGCGGCAAGCAAGGCCTCCGACACGGCGTCGGCGGCCTTGCTGATACCGATGCCAAGGGACATCGGGTTCGCACCTGCAGCGACGTTGCGCAGTCCGGCCTTGACCAGGGCCTGCGCGAGCACCGTCGCGGTGGTGGTGCCGTCGCCTGCGACGTCGTTGGTCTTGGTGGCCACTGACTTGACCAGCTGCGCACCCAGGTTCTCGAAGGGATCTTCCAGGTCGATCTCGCGCGCGACCGTGACACCGTCGTTCGTCACGACGGGGCCGCCGAACGCCTTGGCCAGGACCACGTGGCGGCCACGCGGGCCCAGCGTCACCCGCACGGCGTCGGCGAGCTTGTCGACGCCGACTTCCAGTGCCCGGCGCGCAGTCTCGTTGAACTCAATCTGCTTGCTCATGAATGTCTTTCTGGCTCATAACGCATGCCGCCCCGGAAATCGCCCGCGGATGCGGGGATCTCCGGGGCGGACACGGTTGCTTACTTGGAGACGACAGCCAGCACGTCGCGTGCCGACAGGATCAGGTACTCCTCGTTGTTGTACTTGATCTCGGTGCCGCCGTACTTGCTGTAGATGACGGTGTCGCCCTCGGCGACGTCCAGGGGGATGCGCTTTTCGCCATCCTCGTCCCAGCGGCCGGGGCCAACTGCGACGACGGTGCCTTCCTGCGGCTTCTCCTTGGCGGTGTCGGGGATGACCAGACCAGATGCGGTCGTGGTCTCGGCCTCATTGGCCTGAACGAGGATCTTGTCCTCGAGTGGCTTGATGTTCACGCTCGCCACGATGGGCCCTCCACTAATTGATAGGGGTGCGGTCCGGGGTAGATCCCGGACCTTCACTGATTTCCAGCATTTACCAGGTGTTCGGCATGCGCCCGTTGCCCTCGCGCCGTCGTCGCGGGTGCCGGACCAGGGTTTGGCCGCCTGCCATCTAGCACTCTATACACGCGAGTGCTAGCACTCAAGGGCGGGCCCGTGCCGATTGGTCGGCGCGTCACCACAGGGCCTGAATTGGGCGGTATCGATGTCTCACTCGGGATCGGCCGCTCCAGCGCCCTACCGACATGCAGCTGGCGGATCACTTGCTGGACGACGCTCGACTCCGCTGACATTACTCGGCCTCACTTAGCATGGGCCACTGACACTTTCGGCGTTGAAAGCGTTAGTTATGCACAGTCCGGATTTCATCCACAGGCATGGATTCGGTGGGTGGTTCCGGTCGGGGTCGGCAGGTAAATTCGAAAGCATGTTCGACCTTGTTGACGCGGCCGCCGGCACCTCGGGTGTTATCTCCCAAGACATCGGTGACAGTTCTGCATCAGGACATCGGTGACACTTCGGGTGGTCTTGGTGGTGACACTTCTGCCCCAAGGTTCGGGTGGTGGCCGTCAATGAACCCATCGATCCTGTCGTTCGCCTTGCGATCTCGCAGTGGCCCGATGACGCCCCTCGCGGTGCGGTGTCAACCTTCTGCGCCGAGCACGGCATCTCCCGTAAATCGTTCTACGCGTTGCGTAAGCGTGTGAAGACCGACGGGCCGGCAGCGGTGCTCGAACCCAGGACACGACGGCCGAAGTCGAGCCCGTCGAAGC
>NZ_JIAW01000020.1 GCF_000620625.1 Mycobacterium sp. URHB0044
TCGCCACCATCGGTAGCCGCTCACACAAGGTGCGCCCATAGTTGATCTGGCCCACCGCGCGGGCATGGCTGACGTTCTGCGCCGCCGACACTTCGGCAGCCACCTCGGCGGTCACATCGTTACGCCACGTATTCCACTGCGCCAACTCCACCGCCCGACGGGCATACAACCTGCCCACCGCCAACAACCGCTGCGCCACCGCCGTCGACTCATCACGCGTCGCCTCACCCATCACCTCGATGAGCTCAAACTCCGGACCGTCGAACACATGTGCGAGTCTACAAGGACCCACCGACGCGTTGACTCATCAAAAATGCGCGCGAAGGGCCGACATTGGTCAGCGCGCGCTCCAGCCGCCGTCCATCGTGTACGACGCGCCGGTCACCATTCCAGCACTCGGTGATGCCAGCCAGCCGACCAGCGCCGCTACCTCCTCGGGTTCGACCAGTCGCTTGATCGCACTCTCGGACAGCAGGATGGTCTCCACGACCTCCTGCTCGGGCACGCCGTGGGTGCGGGCCTGATCGGCGATCTGCTTGGCTACCAATGGCGTTCGGACGTAACCCGGGTTGACGCAGTTGCTTGTCACGTCGTGCGGCCCGCCTTCGAGCGCGGTCACCTTGGACAGGCCCTCGAGCCCATGCTTGGCCGTCACATAGGCCACCTTGAACTCCGACGCCCGCAGGCCGTGCACCGACGAGATGTTGACGATCCGCCCGAAGCGCTGCTCGTACATGTGCGGCAGCGCGGCGCGGATCAGCAGAAACGGCACCTCGACCATCAGAGCGAGCATCGACCGGAAGCGCTCGGGCTCGAAGTCGACGATCGGGTCGACGGTCTGCACGCCCGCGTTGTTCACCAGCACGTCGACGTCGAGCCGAAGCGACTCGAGCGCACCGACGTCGAGAAGGTCTACGGCCCAGGCCTTTCCGCCGACCTCGTGAGCGAGCGCCTTGGCCGCCACGTCGTCGACGTCGGCAACCGTCACGGTGGCCCCGCGCCCCGCGAGCTCGCGCACACAGGCCGCGCCGATGCCGCTCGCCCCGCCAGTGACGAGGGCCGTGCGTCCGCTCAGGTCGGTCATACCGCGGCGCCCCTTCGCGCGTCGGACTTCGCCACGTCCTCGGCATCGGCCACGTCGAGGGCATTCAGGTCGATTCCGTTGGTCTCGCGGGTGAACAAAACCGCGACGAGAGTGATGGCGCAGGCTGCGGCGAGGTAGATGGCGATCGGCACCGAGGAGTCGTAGATCTCGAGCAGCTTCACGGCGATGAGCGGCGCCAACGAGCCCGCCACGATCGAGGTGACCTGATAGCCAAGGGACACACCGGAATAACGCATCCGGGTCGGGAACATCTCCGCCATGATCGCCGGTTGCGGCGCGTACATGAAGGCGTGGATCATCAGGCCGAGCGTGACGGCGGCCGTGATGACGACGTAATTGGCGCTGTTCATCATCGGGAAGGCGAAGAAGCCCCACGTGGCGCCCAGTACCGCGCCGACCATGTACACCGGGCGCCGCCCGAAGCGGTCGGACAGCCACCCGACGAGGGGAACGATCGCGAAGTGCACCGCGTGCGCGAAGAGCAGGTACCACAGGATCGAACTGGTGTTGGCGCCCACCTGCACCTTCAGATACGTGATGGAGAAGGTGACCACTAGGTAGTACATGATGTTCTCGCCGAACCGCAGCCCCATCGCGGTGAAGACGCCGCGCGGGTAGCGCTTGAGCACCTCGACCACGCTGAACGACGTCGCCTTGATTCGCTCCGCCTCCTGTTGCGCCGCAACGAAGATCGGCGCGTCGGTGACCTTGGTGCGGATGTAGTAGCCGATCAGCACGACCACCGCCGACAGCCAGAACGCGACCCGCCAGCCCCACGACAGGAAGGCGGCGTCGTCCAGCGTCCCCGTCAACACCAGCAGGACCACGGTGGCGAGCAGGTTGCCCACCGGCACCCCCGCCTGCGGCCAGCTGGCCCAGAACCCGCGTTGCCTGTCGGGGCTGTGTTCGGCGACGAGAAGCACCGCACCGCCCCACTCGCCGCCGACCGCGAAGCCCTGAATGAATCGCAGAGTCACCAACAGCCCGGGCGCCCAGTAGCCGATCTGTCCGAACGTCGGCAGACAGCCCATGAGGAACGTCGCGGCGCCGACCAGCAGCAGGCTGAACTGCAGCAGTTTCTTGCGGCCGAACTTGTCGCCGTAGTGGCCGAACACCACCCCGCCGACCGGACGCGCGACGAAGCCGACGGCGTAGGTGGCGAACGCCAGGAAGATGGCGTTGAGCTCGCTGGTGGTCTCCGAGAAGAAGATCTTGTTGAACACCAGGGTGGCCGCGGTGCCGTAGAGGAAGAACTCGTACCACTCCACGACCGTGCCTGCCATCGACGCGACGACGACTCGTTTGAGCCCAGTCGAGATGGGCCCGGGCTTGGTGTCCTCGGGCCGTGGCTGGTCGCCGACGCTCATCGCTGCTCCTCTAATTGTGATGCCCACCACATGCTTGTCGTGAGTATTCCTGCAGATACCCCGTGCTGCAATGGCCAAAACTGCAGGAGCTATCTGCAAAAATGCAGTTGTGCCGCCACAGAAGATTCAGCCATCGGCCCGCCGGCCAAGCGCCGACGACCTGCTCGTGTTGCTGGCCGTCGGCCGATCCGGCCGATACAACACCGCGGCGGAGGAGTTGGGGCTCAACCACACGACCATCTCGCGGCGCATCGCCGCATTGGAGCAGGCGATCGGGGGCCGCGTCCTGGCCCGGGTGGCCGGCGGCTGGGAGCTCACCGATCTTGGGCGCGACGCGCTGGCGGCCGCCGAGGCCGTGGAATCGGCGGTGCGTTCGCTGACCGTCGACCCTGGCGGTGAACGCACCCTGGAGGGCCTGGTGCGGATCTCGGCCACCGACGGTTTCTCGGCCTACATCGCGGCCCCTGCCGCCGCGCACGTGCAGCGCCGGCATCCCAAGGTCGCGGTCGAGATCGTCACCGCGACGCGTCGCGCCACCCAGCAGCGCTCGGGCCTGGACATCGAGGTGGTGGTCGGTGAACCCCAGGTGCACCGCGCGGAGGCCATCCGCCTCGGCGACTACCGACTGGGCCTGTACGGGTCGGCTGACTACCTCGCCGAGCACGGCACACCGGCGTCGCGGGCCGAGCTCGCAGGCCACCCGCTCGTCTACTTCATCGACTCCATGCTGCAGGTCGACGATCTCGACCTGGCGCGCAGCTTCGCCCCCACGATGCGGGAATCCATCACGTCCACCAACGTCTTCGTGCACGTCGAGGCGACAAGAGCGGCAGCCGGTCTCGGTCTGTTGCCGTGTTTCATGGCCGACCGGCACGCCGACCTGATCCGGGTGTTGCGCGACGCGGTGGCGATCCAGTTGAGCTACTGGCTGGTGACCCGGCCGGAGACGTTGCGCCGACCGGAGGTGTCCGCCGTCGTCGACGAAATCCGCGCCAGGATGGCGGAGCAGCGTGACGTGCTCCTCGGAGACACCTGATCGAATCCCTTGCGCGGACACGGTTTTCCTGGTGCAGTCTGGGCATGCCATTTCTGGACACCGACGGCGGCAAGGCGTACTACCGGCACTGGGGCGCATTGCGGCCTCGCGCCGCCGTGATCTTCCTGCACGGCTTCGGCGAGCACACCGGCGTGTACCACCGGTACGGCTTCGCGCTCAACGCCGCCGACATCGACCTGTGGGCCGTCGACCAGTTCGGCCACGGACTCAGCCCCGGCGATCGCGGTGACTTCGGCTCGCTTGAGGCAAGCGCCGGGCTTGCCGATCAGCTCGTGACGCTCGCCCAAGCCGAGACTTCCGGCATTCCGCTTGTCGCGCAAGGTCATTCGTTCGGCGCGGTAGTCACCCTGGCACGCCTGATCGACGACCCCGGCCCGTATCAGGCTGGGGTGATCTCGGGGGCGCCGCTGGTCCCGATCGCCGGGATGCTCGATGCCGACAGCTCATTCGACCTCGACCCGAGCTGGTTGTCCGCCGACCCCTTCTACCTGGATTCCCTCGAGAACGATCCGCTGGCCTTCGTCGACGCCGACGGTGCGCCGCTGACCCGGGAACTGGACCGGGCGTGGGACCGGTTCGGCGCAGACCTGCCGAAGCTGCGGGTACCGACGCTGGCGATCCACGGCAGCGACGACCCGGTCGCCGACGTGGGCGCGGTGCGGGCCTACGCCGAGCAGATCGACGCGCTCCGGCTCGAGGAGATCGCCGGCGGACGGCACGACATCCTCAACGACACCGCCCACCGCGAGGTGGCGGCCGCGGCGATCGAGTTCGTGCTCGGCGTCGCGCCGTCGCAGTGAAATCAAGGTCGCTGGCGGTGGCGGCCTGCCTCGTGCTGGCCGCCTGCTCCTCCACCGATACGCCGCCGCCCCCACCATCCTCCGAGCACGTGTTCGATGGCACGTTCGCCGTCCAGTTCGGTCCGCGGACCACCGTGCAGGGCACCGAGGTTCCCGATACGACGATCGCCGTCACCTGGGTGGCGCGCTCCGTGTGCGGAGGCGACGGATGTGTCGCTACCGCAACGGAACTCACCCCGGCGAAGCCCGGCGATCCACGGCCGCCCAAGATGGTCTTCGACTTCATCGACGGAAGGTGGGTGTCGGTCAGGGAGGTGCCGTCGCAGTGCGTCACCGCCGAGGGGCAGACGATCGACGTCCAGGGCTGGCAGGCGTACACGCTGGAACCCAAGCCCGACGGCACGCTGGTCGGCAGGTACACCAACCGGTCTTCGGTCGGCGGCGCATGCCAAAGCTCGTCGCAATCGGTCACGCTCAGGCGGACGGGTGACGCCCAACCCGACGTGCAGGTCGCCGATCCCGCAGCCCAACCGACGCGGATCTCCTCACCCGGTGCGGCGTTGTGGGGCGACTACCGACAGACGCAGACCAACCCGCAGACCGGCGAGGTGTACCCGCCGGCCACCTATGGCGGCAACACCCAATGCCTTCGCACGGTCGATCGCTGCCTGAGCTACCTCGTCGACCCGCAGACGAAGGCCGTCCTGGTGCTGACCTTCGCGTCGGGCGGGTGGACGTCCACCAGCGCACCGGTCGACTCACCATGCCCCAGCGGCCGCCCGGGATCGTCGGTGCTGACCGGTGAATTCGATCTGCCACAACCGGTTTCGGATCCGATCCTCAAGTTGACGGGTACCCAAAGCACCACGCGAACCGGCGTCTGCCCCGGCGCGCTGACGCTGGACGTCACGCTCGAACGCACCGGAGACGGTCCCGGCCGGTGACGAGTGGTTCGGCTAGGTGCCTGCCGCGTGCTTGACGCCGTCGGCCCCGTCCTGGCCGTCGGCACCCTTGGCGCCGGTGTCGCCCGTGGTGCCAGTGCCGCCCGTGCTGCCCGACGCGGCAGTGCCGCCGCCGCTCAAGACTCCGCTGTGGCCGCCCGCGCCAGCCGCTCCGCCGTCGCCGCCGGTTCCACCGCTGCCACCGGCGCCGCCGGTACCGCCCTGGCCACCTTTGCCGGGAGCACTGCTGTCCTCGGACCCCGGATCGAACAGCTGGAACAGGCCGTCGCCACCCTTGCCGCCGTTTCCGGCGTCGCCGCCCTTGCCACCAGTACCGCCCGTGCCGCCGGTGCCACCGGCACCGCCCGTACCGCCGGTGCCCATTACCAGGCCACCGTTTCCGCCCTTGCCGCCAGCACCACCGGTCGTGCCGGTCCCCCCGGTCGCACCGGTTCCGCCGTTGCCGCCATTGCCACCGTCGTTGCCGAACGAAAAGACGACTTGCGAGTAGCCGTATCCCCCATCACCACCGTCGCCGCCGTTCGCACCGGTACCGCCGTTGCCGCCGTCACCGCCCTTGCCGCCCAACGCTCCGGAGGTGTGTGAAGTCCCGTTGCCGCCTGCTCCACCATTCCCGCCGGGAGCTCCCGCGC
This sequence comes from Mycobacterium sp. URHB0044, assembly GCF_000620625.1. Lineage (GTDB taxonomy): Bacteria > Actinomycetota > Actinomycetes > Mycobacteriales > Mycobacteriaceae > Mycobacterium. The sequence goes on from NZ_JIAW01000020.1 coordinate 5,924, forward strand.
CGCCATCACCGCCATCACCGCCGTCGCCGCCCAGGCCGTGCCCCTCCTCGCTGTAGGTGAACCAGGTGCCGCCGCCACCAGCGCCGCCATCGCCACCGGCCCGCCCTGGGATGCCGCCGTCGATTCCCGGGCCACCTGGCCCGCCAATCGCATCGTTGGTCGGGGGGTGCGGCGCGCCGTCGAGCCCGTAGATCACGTTCGCGCCGGGGGCACCGTTGGGTGATTTCGATCCGTCGGCAGCGGGTGCTGTCCCGACCGCGCCCTGAAGGCCGGCGCCGCCCTTACCGCCGTTGCCACCATTGCCGAACAGTCCGGCGTTGCCGCCGTCGCCACCGTTCTGGCCTGCCAGACCGTCGCCGCCGTTTCCGCCGTTGCCGAACAAGAATCCGCCACGGCCGCCGTTCTGGCCGGCCGCGCCGTTGGCGCCATTGCCGATGAGCAGGCCCGCGTCGGGGTGCTCCAGGGTGCCGTCGCTGATGAACACCGCGATCAGCGCGAGGATCGGATTGGTCATCGTCGGGGACGGCGCGAGCGACAGCGCGCGACCGATACCGGCTGTGGGCACGGTCAGGGGGTCGGCGAGGGTCGGCGTCGATTGGCCCCCGCCGCCGACGGAAATCCGCGCCGCGGCCAGTGCCGTGGTGGTGGGCGTGAAGAAGGAGCCGGGAATTACTTCGGCCGGCGTGAAATCGGTTCGGGACGCCGACATGAACGCAAGGGGGCCTTCTTCGGCAATCGGTGCGCCGGTGAAGACCCGGATTGGCTGGGGGCCTGGGCCGTTCGCCCCCGCCACCAGTGGTTCGGTCGCCGCGGTCAGTGCGGGTGTCAATGCCGGAGCCGGCGCCGGAGCCGGCGCCGACGGGCCCGAGGCTGCGGAACCGTCCCAGTCGCTGTGGGTCGTAGCTATGCCGGCCGCGCTCACGGTGCCGCTCACTACGAGCATTCCGGTTGCCAGCGCGGCGGTGATGCGAGGTTGAGTGTGGCGGCCCCTACGATGGCGGCCCCTGCCGGTCACAGCATTCTTCACGCGATCATTCATGTGGGTCACGCCCGCGAACGTAACTTTCGCCCGCGCCACAAGATATAGGGTGTTTCCCTATAGAAGCCTAGAGCCAGGTATCGGCGGTCGTGGTCGTGATGAAGGCCTCGAGGTCGTCGCGCCACTGGGCGGGCGTGGTCTTGTCCGGTTCGATGCCGGTGTACTCGCCGCGGTAGAACAACAACGGTCTGGGCTTCTTCTTCGGCACCTCGGAGAGCGAATGCACCGCGCCGAACACCACGAAGTGGTCGCCGCCGTCGTGAACGGAGTTCACCGTGCAGTCGATGTGGGCCAGCGTGCCGTCGATCACTGGCGAGCCCAGCGGTGAAGGTCGCCAGTCGATTCCGGCGAACTTGTCGGGCTCCTTGGAACCGAACCTGGCCGAGACGTCCTTCTGCTTCTCGTGCAGCACGTTGACGCAGAACTTGCCGCTGGCCTCGATGGCCTGCCAGGAGCGCGACTGCTTGGTCGGGCAGAACAACACCAGCGGAGGATCCAACGACAAGGCCGCGAAGGACTGGCAGGCGAATCCGACCGGTACGTCGTCGTGCACCGTGGTGATGATCGTGATGCCCGTGCAGAACTGTCCCAGTACCTGGCGGAAGGTGCGCGGGTCGAGCTGGTCGGCCATGGTCAGATGTTCTTCGCGCAAGCGCTCATCGCGGCCGTCTACTTGAAGCCGACGGTGAAGTCGTGGCCCCACAGGCTGACGGCCGTGCTCTCCCGGGCAATCCAGTCGTCGTCGGCGACTTGGCGTCCCTCGCAACCGAATTCGATGTCGAAGCCGCCAGGCGTCTTCATGTAGAACGACAGCATCAGGTCGTTGACGTGCCTGCCGAGGGTGGCCGACATCGGCACCTTGCGGCGCAGCGCGCGATCCAGGCACAGCCCGACGTCGTCGCTGTTGCCCACCTCGATCATCAGGTGGACGATGCCGCTGGGTGTCTCGCCGGGCATGAACGCGAGGCTGTGGTGGCGCGGGTTGACGCCGAAGAATCGCAGCCACGCCGGGGGACCGTCGGCGGGCCTGCCCACCAGCTGAGGTGGCAGCCTCATCGAGTCACGCAGTTTGAAGTCGAGCACGTCGCGGTAGAAGTGCAGCGACTCCGCATCGTCACGGGTGGTCAACACCACGTGGCCGAGGCCCTGCTCTTCGGTGATGAACTTGTGGCCGTACGGGCTCACCACCCGACGGTGCTCGAGGGCCGCGCCGTGGAACACCTCCAGCGTGTTGCCGGACGGATCGTCGAAGACGATCATCTCGTCGACCCGACGGTCGGCCAACTCGGTGGCGGTGGCCTCCTTGTACGGCGTGCCCTCGACGTCGAGGCGCTTCCGAATCTCCTGCAGGCCTTGGGCATTCGCGGTCTCCCAGCCGGACGACATCAGCCGGTCGTGCTCGCCGGGAACGATGACCAGCCGGGCCGGGAAGTCGTCCATGCGCAGGTAGAGCGCGCCATCGGTCGAACCCTTGCCCTCGACCATGCCGAGAACCTTCAACCCGTACTCACGCCATGCCGCCATGTCGGTGGCCTCGATGCGGAGGTATCCCAGTGACCGGATGCTCACTTCTTCGCTCCATCCAGGAAATCGATGGTCAGCTTGTTGAATTCGTCGAACTTCTCGAGCTGGGCCCAGTGCCCGCACTGACCGAAGACGTGTAGCTGAACGCGGGGGATCTGCTTGAGCGCCACCAGCGCACCGTCGAGCGGATTGACCCGATCCTCACGGCCCCAGATCAGCAGCACCGGCTGGCGCAGCTTGTACACCTCGCGCCACATCATGCCGAGCTCGAAGTCCGTGCCGGCGAACGACTTTCCCATCGCCCGCGCGGCGGCCAGCGATTCCGGCTGACTGGCGATGGCGAAGCGTTCGTCGATCAGCTCGGGGGTGACGAGCTTCTGGTCGAAGACCATGATGCGCAGGAACTTCTCCAGGTTCTCGCGCGTGGGCTCGACCGTGAACTTGCCGAGCAGCTTGACGCCCTCAGTGGGGTCGGGTGCGAACAGGTTCACCGAAAGTCCGCCCGGACCCATCAGCACCAGCCGGCCGGCGCGCTTCGGGTTGTCGAGCGCGAACCGTACCGCGGTGCCGCCGCCAAGCGAATTGCCCACCAGCGCAGCGCGTTCGATGCCGAGATGGTCGAACAGGTTCAGCAACGCAGTGGCGCTGTACCGGTTGTACTGCTCGTGTTCGGTGTGCTTGTCGGAGTGCCCGTAGCCGGGCTGATCCACCGCGAGAACGTGGAAGTGCCGTGCCAGCACCGCGATGTTCTTCGAGAAGTTCGACCAGCTCGACGCGCCGGGACCACCGCCGTGCAGCAGGACCACCGTCTCGGCGTTGCCGACACCCGCTTCGTGGTAGTGCAGGCGCATGTCGTCGCGGACCTGCGCGTACCGCGAAGTCGACTCGAAGGTGATCTCGACCTGTTGTTCGGTCTCTTGGATGTAGGACGTCATCAGACCATCGTGTCCTGGGGCGGCAGCCCGAACTCGTTGTTGCCGAAGATGAGGTATGCCCGCTCGGGCTCGTTCGCCGCGTGTACGCGCCCGGCGTGGGCGTCACGCCAGAACCGTTGCACCGGAGCGTCATTGTTCAACGCGGTGGCACCCGACGCCTCGAAGAGCCGGTCGACCGACGAGATCGCGCGGGCGGTGGCACGCACCTGGTCGCGACGCGCGCGGGCCCGCAGCTCGAACGGAATCTCCTTGCCCGCCTCGAGCAGCGCGTACTCGTCGGCGACGTTGCCCATCAGCTGACGCCAGCCCGCGTCGATGTCACTGGCCGCCTCCGCGATGCGCACCTTGGCGAACGGGTCGTCCTTGGACTTCTCCCCCGCGAACGCCGCGCGCACACGCTTGCCCTGATGCTCGACGTGCGCGGCGTAGGCGCCGTACGCCATGCCCATGATCGGCGCCGAGATGGTGGTGGGATGCACGGTGCCCCACGGCATCTTGTACACCGGGGCGGTGTTGTTCTCCAGGCCACCGGCGGTGCGGTCGTTCATCGACTTGTACGACAGGAAGCGGTGCGACGGCACGAACACGTCCTTGACCACCACGGTGTTGCTACCAGTGCCGCGCAGTCCGACGACGTGCCAGACGTCGTCGATGCGGTACTCGCTGCGCGGGATCAGGAAGCTGCCGAAGTCGACCGGGCGGCCGTCCTTGATGACCGGACCGCCGAGGAACGCCCACGTCGCGTGGTCACAACCCGAGGACCAGTTCCACGAACCGCTCACCAGGTAGCCGCCGTCGACCACGGTTCCGGCGCCCATGGGGGCGTAGGAGGAGGAAACGCGCACGGTCGGGTCGTCACCCCAGACCTCGTCCTGTGCCTTCTGATCGAACAGTGCGAGGTGCCAGTTGTGCACGCCGATGATCGAGCCCACCCAGCCGGTGGAGCCGCACGCGCTGCCGAGCCGGCGGACCGCCTCGTAGAAGATCGTGGGGTCGCACTGCAGGCCGCCCCACTGCTCGGGCTGCAGCAGCTTGAAGAAGCCGACCTCGTCGAGCTCGGCGACCGTCTCATCGGGCAGCCGCCGCAGGTCCTCGCAGGCCTGCGCACGCTTGCTGATCAATGGCAACAAGTCATCGATGCCATCTAGGACGGACTGCACGTCACGTTGTTCAATGGACGTCACTGGTTGCCTCCAGGATCGGTGGGCTAGATATCGAGAGTATCCAGAACTGTTCAAAGATTAGAACACGTTACGATTTGTGTCGAGCAGGGCATTCCTACGGTGGCTAGACCTGCGGAAGCGCATTTTTGTAACATGTTCTAGTTCTGGCCCCCGCAGCACGACGAAAGGAACACCGACCGTGACGGACGAGCCGCTCGGCAGCCACGTGCTCGAGCTGCAATTGGCAGACGTGGTCGCCGAGACCGCGGATGCGCGTTCGCTGGTCTTCAAGGTGCCCGACGGATCCGCGATTCCGCCCGAGCGGCTGCGGTACGCGCCGGGGCAGTTCCTCACCCTGCGGGTGCCCAGCGACCGCACCGGCTCGGTGGCCCGCTGCTACTCGCTGTGCAGCTCCCCGTTCACCGACGATGCACTGACCGTCACCGTCAAGCGCACCGACGGCGGATACGCGTCGAACTGGCTGTGCGACAACGCCCATCCGGGCATGCACCTGCACGTGCTGGCGCCGTCGGGGACGTTCGTACCCAAGACCCTGGACACCGACTTCCTGCTGCTGGCCGCGGGCAGCGGGATCACGCCGATGATGGCGATCCTGAAGTCCGCGCTGTCGGAGGGCAGCGGAAAGGTGGCGTTGATCTACGCCAACCGCGACGAGAAGTCGGTGATCTTCGCGACGGCGTTGCGCGAGCTCGCGGCCAAGTACCCCGACCGGCTGACCGTGGTGCACTGGCTCGAGTCGGTGCAGGGTTTGCCGTCCACGACGGCGCTTGGCGAGCTGGTCGGGCACTTCCACGGCCACGACGCGTTCATCTGCGGTCCGGGCCCGTTCATGGCGGCCGCCGAGCAGGCCCTCAAGACCGCGGGCGCCGCACCCGAACGAATCCACATCGAGGTCTTCAAGTCGCTGGAGTCCGACCCATTCGCGGCCGTGGTCATAGAAGACGACGACAGCGACGAGGGTCCGGCAACCGCGGTGGTGACGCTGGACGGCGAAACCCACGAGATCAGCTGGCCGCGCAACGCGAAACTGCTCGACGTCCTGCTCGACAAGGGCCTCGACGCGCCGTTCTCGTGCCGCGAAGGGCACTGCGGTGCGTGCGCCGTGCTCAAGAAGAGCGGCGACGTGGAAATGGAGATCAACGACGTACTCGAGGCGTCGGATCTCGACGAGGGCCTGATCCTCGGATGCCAGGCGAAGCCCAAGTCCGATTCGGTCGAAGTCACGTATGACGAATGAGTCGCGGGCTAACATGCGCCGAACCACGAGGCGCCGGATCAGAAGGCAAGGGAGCACCATGAAGCGGTTTGCCGGCTCAGCCGCACTGATCTCAGCGGCCTGGCTCGCCTTGGCGCTCATCACGCCGACGGCCGTGTCGTCCGCCGCCGAGAATTCGGCCACCGCATCGATCCCCGTCGACCCCGTGACCACGCTGGAGATCCACACCACCGCCAACTGCGTGAAGGCGGCCAACCAGTGTTACTTCACCTCCGCGGCGAACCTGCTCACGCCGGACGGGCCGACGGGCTTCCCGCCCCAGTTCTATGCGCGGCAGAACACCACGCTGCGGTCGATGGACCGCCTCGCGTACCTGGACACCGACTTCAATGCGCCCAACACCCGGATGTTCAAATCCATTGGGCCCGTTGAACTCAGCACCGTTTACTTCGACGGTGGCCCGCCCGAGAAGTTCACCGTCAACGGCAACACCTGGACCACCGACTGGTCCACCGGCCAGCCGAAGCTGGATGCGGACTTCATCGTGTGCTCGTACATCCAGGTGGTCTACGCGAACGTCAACCTGACTTCGCCAACGGCCTGCGCACGCACGACGTACTCCTGAGAGTTCTTCTCCAGCGGACCAACCCGCGTCGCGACCGTGCGGTTTGGTACGCGAGATCGGCGCGTCCCGTACGACTCCGCACACTTGACGTTCCCTGCGTCAGCTGCATGCCCATCGTTGACATACATGCAGTCGGTACGTAACTTACGTACTGTCTGTATGCAAATGAGAGGGGTTCACATGCAAGACTTGATTCAGCGCTACACCGACGCGTCGCAATGACCGTCCAGGGCGCGACCAAGACGTCGGCCTCCGAGTTCGTCGAATTCTTCGCGGCGGGTTGGAAACTCGGAGCGCGTGACGCGGAGGGATTCTTCCGGCACTTCGGCCCCCGTATGCACCCCGACACCGTGTTGGTCCAGCCGATCGCTTCACCGGCCCGAGGGCCTGGCGCGTTGAAGGAGCTATTCGGACCGCTATTCACGGCCATGCCCGACCTGCACGGAACGATCACACGATGGGGTGAGACCGCGGACGGGGTGTTCATCGAACTCGTGTTGAGCGGCCACCTCGGTCGCAAGTCACTCGAGTGGACGGTCGTCGACCGAATCATTCTGGAGGACGGCCTGATTCGGGAGCGCCGGTCGTACTTCCACCCCGCACCCGTGCTGAGGGCGGTGGCCAGCCGGCCGTACGCTGCGCGTGCGCTCCTGTCAGCGGTGTTCCGCAGGTCCCGCGGCTAGCGCGGCAGACCCAACAGCCGTTCCCCTGCCACCGTGAGCAGGATCTGCTCGGTGCCGCCCGCGATGGACAGGCAGCGGGTGTTCAGGAAGTACCGCACGTCGGGCGAATCGACGATCCCCGAGCCGTCGTAGGACTCCATGATCGTCTCGGCCAGCGACTGCCGGTAACGCACGCCGATCAGCTTGCGCACGCTCGACGCCGCACCCGGATCATGGCCGCCCACAGCCATCTTCGCGATGAGCTGGTCGAGCAGCGAGCCCACCTGAGCCGCTGCGATCAGCACGCCCAACCGGTCCAGTTCGACGGCGTCCAAGTCGCGACCCTCGACGACGTCGAGCAGGTGCTCCATGCCCTTGTCGAGCGCGCCGCCACTGGCCATCGCGACCCGCTCGTTGGCCAGCGTGGTGCGGGCCAGCGGCCAGCCGCCGTCGACGGTGCCGACCACCATCTCGTCGGGCACGAACAGGTCGTCGAAGAACACTTCGTTGAACAGGTTTTCGCCGGTGATCTCACGCAGCGGCCGGATGTCGATGCCCGGTGAACGCATGTCGACCAGGAAGTAGGTGATGCCCTTGTGCTTTGGCGCATCCGGGTTGGTGCGCGCCAGGCACACACCCCAGTCGGCGCGGTGCGCGTTCGACGTCCACACCTTCTGTCCGGTCAGCAGCCAGCCACCGTCTGTGCGAACGGCCTTGGTGCGCAACGACGCAAGGTCCGAACCGGCGCCAGGCTCGCTGAACAGCTGGCACCAATACACCTCGCCGGTGAGCGTGGCGGGAATGAATCGCTCGATCTGTTCGGGCGTGCCGTGCTCGAGGATGGTCGGCGCGGCCCACCAGCCGATCGAGATGTCGGGCCGCTGCACACCGGCTGCGGCCAGCTCCTGATCGATCACCAGCTGCTCGGCAGGCGAGGCACCCCGGCCGTACGGCTTGGGCCAGTGCGGCGCCATCAACCCGGTCTCGGCCAGCGCGACCTGTCGCTTCTCCTGCGGCAGCACGGCGATGTCCGCGGCGATGGCCGCGATCTCGGGCCGGATGTCGTCGGCACCGGTGACGTCGACGTGCAGTTGCCTGCGCACCCCGGCCCTGGTCAGCTCCGCACTGCGACGCAGCCAGCGCGACTTGCCGCCGAGGAACTGCGCCAAGGCGTAGGCCCGGCGCATGTACAGGTGCGCATCGTGTTCCCACGTGATACCGATGCCACCGAGGACCTGAATGCAGTCGCGCGCGTTGACCTTTGCCGCCTCGATGCCGATGGCAGCGGCGACCGCGACCGCGATCGACAGCTGTGACTCGTCCGGGTCGGTTACGGCGCCTGCGGCGTCGGCGGCCGCGACGGCGACCTGCTCGGAGCGCAGCAGCATCTCGGCGCACATGTGCTTGACCGCCTGGAAACTGCCGATCGGCTTGCCGAACTGCTCGCGCACCTTCGCGTACTCGTTTGCGGTCTCCAGCATCCAGCGCGCCAGCCCGGCGGCCTCGGCGGCCAGGACCGTCGCGGCGAGGTCACCGAAGCGCTGCCGTGACACGTCGAGCACCGTCGCGGGTGCCGACGACAGCGTGACGCGCGCCAGTGGGCGGGAGAAGTCGGTGGCGGCCAACGGTTCGACGGTGACGCCGTCAGCGGTGGCGTCGACCAACAACACCTGCTCACCGGCGACGAGCACCAGCACGCCATCCGCCAGCCCGCCCAACACGAACTCGGCGGTGCCGGTCGCGGTGCCCGACTCATAGGCGATGTCCGACTTCAGCGCGACGCCCGCGGTGCGCTCCCCCGAAGCGAGCGCTTCGAGCACCGTCCCGTCGGCGATGACCAGGGTGGCCAACGCCGTCGTCGCGACTGGCCCTGGGACGAGCGCGGCGGCGGCTTCGTCGACCATGAGGCAGAGATCTTCGACGCTGCCGCCCGCACCGCCCAGTTCCTCGGGAAGCGCGACGCCGAAGATGCCGAGGCCGGCGAGTCCCCGGTACGGGGCGCGCCACGCGTCGGGATCACCCTGCTCGACGGCGCGCACGGCCGCGATCGAGCCCGAACCCCCCGCCCAGCTACGGACCATGTCGCGCACGGCAAACTGTTCGTCAGTGATGGTGGCGGATGCAACAGGCATCTCCGGCCTCCTAGGCTTGGTGCGAGAAGACGATGCTTCCCACTAGAACGTGTTCTAATGGTGACAGCGTTCGAACGTCAAGTCGACCGCCATAACAGCAGGACACTCCGGTGTCCCGGCGCACCGGAGGTGGGAAATCAGAGTTCGGCTTGCGTATCGTTTTCACCCAGTGCGCAATGTGAAGGAGCTGCCCGCCGAATGTCTGGGTCGTCGCTGCCAGCCGCAACCAATCCGGGTCGGGGGTCCGATTCGGCCTCCGGTCCGCGTCAGGTGATCAACGTGGCCGTTCTTGCCGAGTCCGAACTCGGATCCGAAGCGCAACGGGAGCGCCGCAAGCGCATCCTCGATGCCACCCTCGCCATCGCCTCCAAGGGTGGTTACGAAGCAGTTCAGATGCGTGCCGTGGCCGAACGCGCGGACGTCGCCGTCGGCACGCTGTACCGCTACTTTCCGTCGAAGGTGCACCTGCTGGTCTCCGCGCTCGGCCGCGAATTCGAACGCATCGACGCCAAGACCGACCGGGCGTCGCTCATGGGCGGCACCCCATATCAGCGGCTCAACGTCATGGTCGGCAAGCTCAACCGCTCGATGCAGCGCAACCCCCTGCTGACCGAGGCCATGACGCGGGCATTCGTGTTCGCCGACGCGTCCGCCGCAGGTGAGGTTGATCACGTCGGCAAGTTGATGGACGGCATGTTCGCGCGCGCCATGAGTGACGGCGAACCCACCGAGGACCAGTTCCACATCGCCCGGGTCATCTCCGACGTGTGGCTGTCCAACCTGCTGGCGTGGCTGACGCGCCGGGCATCGGCCACCGACGTGAGCAAGCGTCTGGACCTCGCGGTCCGGCTGCTCATCGGCGATGGGGAGCACCCTAAGATCTGACCGGTGGGCAGGAGCGGCAGCGACTCGGGGGATGTACCGGTGGGACTCCCGCCAGACCTCGTCCGCGCACTCGACGGCGCCGCTTCGACTGCGCGCCTGCTCGTCGCGTCGGACTTCGACGGCACCCTCGCACCGATCGTGAGCAATCCGGCGGACGCCCGTCCGCTGCCCCACGCCGCCGACGCCTTGCTGGCCCTGGCCGAGCTGCCGTCCACCTCCGTCGCGCTGGTATCCGGGCGCGCCCTGGCCACGTTGCGGGAGCTGTCGTCGATGCCGTCGGCGGTGAACCTGATCGGCAGCCACGGCGCCGAGTTCGACAGCGGGTTCGCCCACCCGATCGACCGTGACTTGCTGGACCGGATCACGGCCGACCTGACCGCGATCGCGTCGAGCCGGCCGGGCGTGACCGTCGAACCCAAGCCCGCCAGCGTCGCGCTGCACGTGCGCAATGCCAGCGAGGCCGACGGCGCGGACGCACTCGACGCGGCGCGGGCCGCGGCGCGCGAGTGGGATGCCGAACTCACCGAGGGCAAGGCGGTGGTGGAGTTCGCGGTGATCTCGACCGACAAGGGTGAGGCCATCGACATCGTCCGCGAGCGCGACGACGCCACCGCGGTGGTGTACTTCGGCGACGACGTCACCGACGAGAAGGCGTTCCGGCGGATGCGCGACGGCGACGTCGCGGTCAAGGTCGGCCCCGGCGACACGTTGGCCGGCTACCGCGTGGAATCGCCTGAGGACGTCGCGAGCGCGCTGGAATACCTTCTGGCGCAACGTCGCTAGATCCCCAACGACTCTCGTCCAGATTTCGCGGGAATTTTGCCGAGATCTGCACATGAGTCGTGGTCCGTGTCGCGCAACGACGCTCCTGCAGAAATCGGCGTGGAAGTCGCGAGATCTGCTCCAGGGCGGGTTAGACCGGCGGGCCCGACGTGCGGCCGCGCACCAACTCGGTGGCGAGCAGCTCGAGCACCGGCAGGCCGGACCGTGGCGGGTTGTGCAACAGCCGCCCGGCGCGACGGCCCTTGTCGACGCTGGGTTGCTTCACCGTCGTGAGGCCACGCGCCAAAGCGTCTGGGATGCCGTCGAATCCGGTCACCGTCATCTGTCCGGGTACGTAGATCCCCCGTGCCCGCAGGTGGTCCATCGCCGAGAGCGCCAGCACGTCGGCGGTACACATCAGCGCGGTGATCCGCGGATTGGCCTCCAGTGCAACCTCGGCGGCCGCCCCACCGGAGGTGGGCAGGTGCTCGTAGCTCTCCACGACGGTCAACGATCCCGGGTCCAGCCCGGCGTCGAGCATCGCCTCGTAGACGCCGCTGATGCGTTCGCGCTGGACGTGGAAGTGCGGGGTCTTCAGCCGCTCCGGATCGGCCAGCGCGGGACTGGACAGCCCGTGCGGCCACTCGCGCCCCAATCGCATTGTGAGCAGCCCGATCTCGCGGTGGCCGAGGCCGAGGACGTAGTCCGCCATCGCACGCATCGCCGCACGGTCGTCGATGCCGACGCGGGAGGCGCCCGGCACGTCCTTGGGCTGGTCGACGACCACGACGGGAAGGGCACGCTGCGCCACCACCGGAAGGTACGGGTCGTCGTCGGAGGCCGAGTAGACCACGAATCCGTCTACGCCAGCGGCCAGGACGGCTGCGGTGCCGTCGTCCACGGTGCGGTTGGGCCCGACCGCGACGAGCAGCAGACCCTGCCCCGCCTCCTCACACGACTCGGCAAGGCCGGCGACGAAGTCCAGCGCGGCCGGGTCGCTGAACGAGTAGTTGAGCGGCTCGGTGATCACCAGGCCGACGGCGCCTGCCCTGCGCGTGCGCAGGGAACGCGCCACCGGGTCAGGTCCGGCGTAACCCAACCGCTTGGCCGTCTCCAGCACGCGCTCCCGCAAATCGGCCGAGAGTTGGTCCGGCCGGTTGTAGGCATTGGAGATCGTGGTGCGCGAAACCTTGAGTTCGGCGGCCAACGAGGCCAGGGTCGCGCGCCGTCGCGGAGCAGGACCTCTGGACATGCTCCATGAGGCTAATGGATGTGACGTCCGTCATCGGCGCCAACCGCCCCGTGGCTCGCCGTCGGGATCTTGCGATCGGTTCCGGTGCGCTGCGCGACGGACCACACCGCGAGCCACACGACGCACACGATGCTCACGATGACGAAGCTCGGCGGCACGTTGAACATCGCCGAAACCGCGAGGCCCGCCCACACCGAGAACACGGCGAGCACCGTCGACACCGCCATCGCCAGTCCCGGCCGGGCGACCAGCATGATGGCCGTCGCGGCCGGTGTTACCACCAACGCGAACAGCAACAGGGTGCCAACGGCCTGCACCGCCATCGTCACCGCGAGGCCCAACAGCGCCATGAAGATTACCGACAGCGCACGCACCGGCACGCCCTTGGCTTCGGCTACCTCTGGATTGACCGACGCGAACAGCAGCGGCCGGTAGACGAAGGCCACGACGACGGCGACGACGGCCACCGCCCCGGCAAAGATCATCAATTGGTCACTCGTCACCGCGAGCAGGTTCCCGAACAGGACGTTGGTGACGGTGCTGCTGCTCTTGGTCGCCAGGGAGCTGAAGAACAGGCCCAACCCCGTCGCGGCGGCCAGCACCGTTCCGGTGGCGACCTCGCGTTCGTCGGCGCGCTTTCCCAAAGCTCCAATGATCAGCGCACCGCCGATGCAGAACGTGGCGAGGCCGACGGTGACCGGCAGCCCGAAGAGCACCGCGCCCGTTGCACCGGGAAAGCCGATGTGCGCCAATGCATGTGCGGCGAACGCACTGCTGCGCACCACGATGAAGTAGCCGATCAGACCTGCGGCGAGCGCGACGAGCGTGCCACCCACCAAGGCGTTGCGCATGAACGACGACGTCAGGATCTGCACCCAATTGTCCTGGTAGCCAAGGGCCAGCACCGACGCCCGCATCAGACGCTCCGCATGTAGAGATCGCCCTGCGGCGTGTGCACGACTTGGATCGAGGTGCCGTAGAGGTGGCTGAGCAGGTCCTCGCTGACCACCTCGTCCATGGTGTCGAAGTGGGCGTGGCCGTCGAGCAGGTAGATGGCGCCGTCGAGCACTCCGAGCAATGGGTTGAGGTCGTGCGCGACGACCATGATCGTCACGCCGAGGTCCTCCCTGATCTTCGCGAGCAGCTTGACGATGTCGCGCTGGTTGCGCACGTCGAGCGCGGTCAGCGGTTCGTCGAGGATGAGCAGGCGGGGTTGCCCGACGAGCGCCTCGGCGATGGCGATGCGCTGGCGTTGTCCACCGGACAGCTGGGACAGTCGTCGGTGGGCGAACGCGCCGGCGTCGACCGCCTCGAGGATCTCCGCCACGCGGCGCCGCTGCTCGGCGGTCGCACGGCCGAAACCCCAACGGCTGCCGGTCAATCCGAGCAGCACCGCGTCACAGGCACGAATCGCATTGCCCGCCGCGACGGCGTAGTTCTGCGGCACGTAGCCGATCAGCCCGGTCGCCGCGCCTGGTGCCTTGCCGAGCACCCTGATCTCACCGGACGCCGTTGGGATCATGCCGAGTACGGCGTGCAGCAGCGTCGTCTTGCCCGAGCCACTCGACCCGATGATGGCGAAGACCCCGCCGGACGGCACGTTGAAGGTGCCCTCCGACCAGATCAACCTGCCGCCGCGGACGACGCTGACGTCGTCGAACGACAGTGCCGGCGCCGCGAGGTGTTCAGGCTCTGACACCGAGGGCCTTGGCTAGAGCGGTGAGTTGGTCCACCTGCCAAGCCTCGAACGATTTCGCGTCCGGCGCCACCGTTTCGGTCACGTTGACCACCGGGATGCCCGCGCTCTCGGCCGCGCTGCGGATCTGCTCGGGCACCGATCCCTCGGTCTGGGTGTTGTAGATCAGCACGTCGACGCCCTTGGCGGCGAGCAGTTTGAGGAACGCGTCGAGATCCGCCGGTGACGGGTCGGCCTCGTTGCTCGCGGCGGCCTGGTAGCCATCGGGCGTCTTGTTCTGCAGGCCCACCGCGGTCGCCATGTAATCGAAGACGCTCTCGGTGGTGGCGTAGGTCTTGCCGGACGCACCGGCCTTGATGGCGCTGATCTCGTCGGTGTAGGGCTTCATGGCGTCGGTGAACGCGCTGCGCTGCTTGGCGAAGTAGTCGCCTGCCTCCGGGGCCAGCTTGGTCAGTTCCGCGGTCACCGCGTCGGCGACGGCAGTGACGGTGGCGGGGTTGTACCAAACGTGCGGATTCGCGGTGTCGCCGCCAACCTCGGCGGCGTCGATGGTGGCGGCGTCCGGGGCCGATCCGGCGGCGAGCTTGCTGGCCCACTCGTCGTAGTGGGCGCCGTTGACGACCACCAGCTTGGCGCCTTCGAAGGTCGCGGCGTCCGCGGGGGACGGCTCGTAGTCGTGCGGGTCGACCGATGAACTGGCCAGCACGGTCTTGACCTGAGCGCAGCTGCCACCCAGTTCGGAGACGATGTCGCCCCACTGATCGACACTGACCACCACGTCGACGGGTGTGGTCGGGCAGGCTCCGGCCTGCGCCGTCGACGAGGCCGACGGCTGGTCACCGCCACTGGAACACGACGCGACACCGAAGGGGGTGGCCAACAGGGCGGCGGCCGCGACGGCACGCAGCGCAGACTTTTGCATCACGACGATAACGATAACCGTTTCCATTAGGGCCCGTACAGCGGACCCTCCTTGGCATGTCAGTCGCCGGTGGCCACGGGGTGCGCGCGATCGGCACACCACTGCGACCACGATCCCGGAAACAGGGCCACATCCACCCCGGCAGCGGCCGCCGCCGCGACGACCACCGACGCCGTGACACCGGACCCGCAATACGCCCCCACCGCATCACCCAACGCCCGCCGCAACTCTGGTTCGGGAAGGAAGGCACCGTCGGCCAGCAGCGCCGTGCTGGGGACGTTGGTGGCGCCCGGGATGTGCCCGGCGACTGGATCGACGGGTTCGGTGTCACCGCGGAAGCGTTCGGGCGCTCGCGCGTCGACCAGCCGGGCACTCAGCGCCGCTGCGTCGTCGGCGCTCAGCGTCTGCATGGCACCCGCGTACAGGTCGTCGTGCGCCACGGTGACGTCTCCGGGCTCGGGGGTGACGCGGCCCGTCTCCAGCGCTCCACCCGCTGCGGTCCACGCCGCCAGCCCGCCGTCGAGGATCCGCACGTCGGGCAGTCCCGCGGCCTTGAGCACCCACCACGCCCGTGCCGAGCCGGCGCGGTTCCAGTCGTCGTATGCCACGACCGTGCTGTCCTTGCCGATCCCCCACCGCCGAGCGGCCGCCTCGACGGCCCTTCCCGAGGGCAACGGATGCCTGCCCCGGCCGGGCGCGGTGTGATCGGTGAGATCGTCCTCGAGCGACACGTAGACCGCGCCGGGGACGTGGCCCGCCTCATACGCCTCGCGGCCGTCGGGGTGAGCGAGTTCCCAGCGCACGTCCAGGATCGCCACCGGTCCGCCCTTCGCCAGGAGTCGTTCGAGTTCGGTTGCGGTGACCAGCACCTCGGCACGCTCGTCCATGTTCGTCCTTCCTTTTCGTCTCATGATTCCAAAGGCCCACTTTTCAAAGGCCTACGGTTCAAAGGCTTACGCTTGCCCGCGTGGGCGAGCACGGGTTCAGTACTTCAGAGCGGCAGGCCGTCTACCGGGTCATCTCGGAACGCCGGGACATGCGCCGGTTCGTGCCCGGCGCGGTGGTGCCCGACGACGTGCTGGCCCGGCTGCTCGGCGCGGCGCACGCCGCTCCGAGTGTCGGCCTGATGCAGCCGTGGCGGTTCATCCGCATCACCGATGACGCATTGCGCCGAAACATCCACGGGCTCGTCGACGAGGAACGGGTGCAGACCGCTCGTGCGCTGGGCTCGCGCAGCGACGAGTTCCTTGCGCTGAAGGTGGAGGGCATCCTCGAGTGCGCCGAACTGTTCGTCGTCGCGCTCGGTGAGGGCCGTGGCGACCACGTGTTCGGCCGTCGCACCTTGCCGCAGATGGACCTGGCCTCGGTGTCCTGCGCCATCCAGAATCTGTGGCTGGCCGCGCGCGCGGAAGGTCTCGGGATGGGCTGGGTGTCGATCTTCGACCCGGTCCGGCTCGGCCGGCTGCTCGGCATGCCCGACGACGCGGAGCCCGTGGCGATCCTGTGCCTCGGCCCGGTGCCCGCGTTCCCCGACCGGCCGGCGTTGGAGCTCGACCAGTGGGCGTTCGGACGGCCGCTGGCGGAGTTCGTCTCGGAGAACGGCTGGCCTGCGCCGGCCGTGGGTGTGCCGTCGTGACCGTGACCGTCGACCTGAACGCCGACCTCGGCGAGGGCTTCGGGGTGTGGCGTCTCGGCGACGACGACGCCATGCTCGACGTGGTCACCAGCGCCAACGTGGCGTGCGGCTTCCACGCCGGCGACCCGTCGCTGCTGTTGCGGACGTGTAAGGCGGCCGCCGACAGGGGCGTTCGGATCGGCGCGCAAGTCAGCTACCGCGACCTCGCGGGGTTCGGCCGCCGCTTCATCGACGTGCAGGCGGGTGAACTGACCGCCGAGATCATCTACCAGATCGGCGCGCTGCAGGCCCTGGCAAGCGTCGCCGGCTCGACGGTCGGCTACGTCAAACCCCATGGCGCGCTGTACAACACGATCGTGACCGACCGCGACCAGGCCGAGGCGGTCGCCAAGGCCGTACACGCCGTGGACCCGGCATTGCCGGTGCTGGGCCTCGCCGGTTCGGCGTTCTTCCAGGCCGCCGAACGACTGGGCCTGCGCACGGTGCCCGAGGCCTTCGCCGACCGTGCGTACCGCCCCGACGGACGGCTGGTGTCGCGTCGGGAACGCAATGCCGTGCTGCACGACGTCGACAAGATCGCCGAGCGGGTGGCATCGATGATCGGGCGCGGACAGGTCACCGCGGTCGATGGATCCACCATCCCGATAACCGTGGAATCGGTTTGCGTGCACGGTGATTCACCCGGCGCCGTGGACATCGCCACGGCGGTGCGCTCGCGGCTGGTGGCCGATGGCGTCACGCTGGAGGCGTTCACCTGATGCGGATCAAGTTCGGCCGCCCCGATCTGGCGGATTACGCGGCCTATTTCGACCAGCCCGCCGCCACCGACTCCTCGCCGCTGACGGTGACGTGGGCGGGCGTCACCACACTGCTGATCGACGACGGCGAGTCCGCGGTGATGACCGACGGCTTCTTCTCCCGGCCCGGTCTGCTGACGGTCGGGACGCGTGCGCTGTCGCCGTCGCTGCCGCGCATCGACGGCTGTCTGGCCCGCCTGAAGGTGGACCGGCTGGACGCGGTGCTGCCCGTGCACACTCACTTCGACCATGCGATGGATTCCGCGGTGGTCGCCGAGCGCACCGGGGCCGCACTCGTCGGCGGGGTGTCGGCCGCCCAGGTCGGTCGCGGTGGGGGCCTGCCGGATGATCGCCTCGTCGTCGCGACGCCCGGATCTCCGCTGACGCTAGGCGCATTCGACGTGACCCTCGTCGAAGGTGACCACTGTCCGCCGGACCGGTTCCCCGGCCCCATCACCGCGCCGGTCGTCCCGCCGGTCAAGGCTGCCGCCTACAAGTGCGGCGAGGCGTGGTCCACCATGATCGCGCATCGGCCCAGCG
Source organism: Mycobacterium sp. URHB0044 (assembly GCF_000620625.1). Taxonomy (GTDB): domain Bacteria; phylum Actinomycetota; class Actinomycetes; order Mycobacteriales; family Mycobacteriaceae; genus Mycobacterium. The sequence goes on from NZ_JIAW01000020.1 coordinate 23,731, forward strand.
GTCGTCGCCTGCTGATCGTCGGCAGCGCAGGCTACGTTCCAGGCGCACTGGCCGAACACCGCGCCGACGTGGTGTATCTCGGCATCGGACAACTCGGACTGCAGCCGGAGCGCTATCTGGTCGAGTATTGGTCGGAGACCGTCCGTACCGTCGGCGCGCGACGCGTGGTGCTCATCCACTGGGACGACTTCTTCCGGCCGCTGCACCAGCCGCTGCGCGCATTGCCCTACGCCGGTGACGATCTCGACGTGTCGATGCGGGTGCTGTCCCGCCTCGCGCGCGAAGACGGTGTGGCCCTTCATCTTCCGACACCGTGGGAGCGCGCCGACCCGTGGAGCTGACGCTGGCGCTCGTCGCGCTGGCCGTCGTGCTGGGATTCGCGATGTTCCGTCCCCGCGGCTGGCCGGAGGCCGTCGCCGCGCTGCCCGCCGCCGGCCTGTTGATCGCGACCGGGGTTGTCTCGACCGACGACGCGCTGGCAGAGGTGAACCAGCTGCTGCCCGTCGTGGGCTTCCTCGCGGCGGTGCTGGTGCTGGCGAAGCTGTGCGACGACGAGGGCCTGTTTCAGGCCGCCGGCGTTGCGATGGCCCGGCGCAGCGGCGGTGAGCCCCGCAAGCTCCTGGGCACCGTGTTCGTCACCGCCGCCTGCACGACGGCCGTCCTGAGCCTGGATGCGACCGTCGTGTTGCTGACGCCGGTGGTGCTGGCGACGGCACGGACGCTGGGCATCCCGTCCCGGCCGCACGCCTATGCCACCGCGCATCTGTCCAACAGTGCGTCGCTGCTGTTGCCGGTGTCGAACCTGACCAACCTGCTGGCCTTCACCGCTGCGGGGTTGAGCTTCGAGCACTTCAGCGCCGTCATGACGGCGCCGTGGTTGTTGGCCATCGCGGCCGAGTACGTCGTGCTGCGCGTGGTGTTCCGGCGTGAACTGGCCGACGGCCCCCGCAATGCCGAGCCGCCGCCACCGATCGACATGCCCGTCGTCGTGCTCGTCGTGCTCGCCCTGACGCTGGCCGGTTTCGCAGGCACGTCACTGCTCGGCGTGGCCCCGGCCTGGGCGGCGCTGGCGGGCGCCGTCGTGCTGGGAATCCGCGGCCTGGTGCGCGGCCGCAGCACGATCACCGGCATCGCCGGCGCCGCCAACGTGCCGTTCCTGGCGTTCGTGCTCTGCCTCGGCGTGGTGGTGACCGCGGTGATGAACCATGGCCTGGCGAGCGCGATGCGCGACGTCCTGCCCACCGGAACCACGTTGCCTGCGCTGCTCGGCATCGCCGTCGCCGCCGCGCTCCTGTCGAACGTCGTCAACAACCTACCCGCCGTGCTGGTGCTGTTGCCGCTCGTCGCAGGCGCAGGTCCCGCCGCCGTGCTGGCCGTACTGATCGGCGTGAACGTCGGGCCCAACCTGACCTACCCAGGTTCATTGTCGAATCTGCTGTGGCGCAGCGTCGTCCACCGCGAAGGCCTTCCGGCCGGGTTCGGTGAGTTCAGCCGGATCGGCGCGTGCACGGTGCCGGTGACGTTGATCGTTTCCGTGCTGGGCCTGTGGCTGGGTATCCGGCTGTTCGGGCTCTAACGCCGTCGCTGGCGGGCGATCTCGGCCAGCACGACGCCCGCGGCCACCGAGGCGTTCAGCGACTCCGTGCGTCCGGCCATCGGAATCGACACGATCGCGTCGCAGTTCTCCCGGACCAGCCGCGAGAGCCCCTTGCCCTCCGAACCGACCACCACGACCATCGGTCCCGTGCCGTCGATCTCGTCGAGCGGGGTGTCACCGTCGGCATCGAGACCAACCACCTGCAGACCGCCGTCGGCCCAACTCTTCAGCGTCCGAGTCAGATTCGTGGCACGCGCGACGCGTAGCCGGGCCGCAGCGCCAGCACTGGTGCGCCATGCGACGGCAGTCACCGAGGCCGACCTGCGCTGCGGGATCAACACGCCGTGACCGCCGAACGCAGCGACCGACCGCACGATGGCGCCGAGGTTGCGCGGGTCGGAGATGTTGTCCAACGCGACCAGCAGCGCGGGCGACGCCTCTGCCTTGGCCTCCCGCAGCATGTCGTCGGGGTGCGCGTAGTCATACGGCGGCACCTGCAGCGCGATGCCCTGGTGCAGACCGTTGGTGCTCATCCGGTCCAGATCGGTGCGCGGTACCTCAAGGATGGCGATCCCGGAGTCGGCGGCGCGGGTGACCGCCTCCGTCATCCGCTCATCGGTCTCGGCCCCGAGCGCGACGTACAGCGCCGTGGCGGGCACTCCGGCGCGGAGGCATTCCACCACCGGGTTGCGGCCAAGCACGATCTCGGTCTCGTCCGTCTTGCGGGGAGCCCTGCCACGCTGCTGCTTGGCGGCCTTCGTCGCGCGCTTGGCGGCCGGATGGTGCGGTCGCTGACTCGCGGGCGGCGTAGCGCCCCTGCCCTCCAGGCCGCGTCGCCGGACGCCACCCGAACCGACCGTCGGCCCCTTCTTGGTGCCCGCCTTGCGCACCGCGCCGCGCCGCTGTGAATTTCCAGCCATTACTTCGTATTCCCGTCCAGCAACGACCACTGCGGTCCATCGGCAGTGTCAGTCACGTCTATGCCCGCTTCCTTGAGCTGGTCGCGGATCTTGTCGGCCTGCGCCCAGTCCCGCGCTTCGCGGGCCTCGTTCCGCTGCGTCAGCGCCCACTGCACCAGCACGTCGACCGCGGCCAGCGCCGCCGACGTCTCGTCCCCGGACTCCCAGCGCTCGTCGAGCGGGTCGCAACCCAAGATCGCCATCATCGCCCGGATCGACCGTGCCTGCGTCATCGCCATCTCGTGGTCGCCTGCGTCGAGCGCCCGGTTGCCCTCGGCGCGAGCGGCGTGCACCTCGGCCAACGCCATGGGCACCGACAGGTCGTCGTCGAGCGCGGCGGCGAACTTCTCCGTCGGCTCGCTCGGCACGACCGTCCCCACGCGGTTGCGCACCCGGTGCAGGAAGTCCTCGATCCCCGCGTAGGCCTTCACCGCGTCCTGCAGTGCGGTCTCGGAGAATTCGAGCATCGACCGGTAGTGCGCGCTGCCAAGGTAGTAGCGCAGCTCGGCGGGCCGCACCCTGCTGAGCACCGCGGGAATGGAGAGCACGTTGCCGAGCGACTTGCTCATCTTCTCGCCGCCCATGGTCACCCAGCCGTTGTGCAGCCAGTAGCGCGCGAAGCGATCGCCCGCGGCTTCTGCCTGCGCGATCTCGTTCTCGTGATGTGGGAACACGAGATCCATGCCGCCGGCGTGGATGTCGAATTCCGAACCGAGGTACGCCTCGCACATCGCGACGCATTCGGTGTGCCAACCCGGCCGCCCGCGCCCCCACGGCGTCGGCCACGACGGCTCACCCGGCTTGGCGCCCTTCCACAGCGTGAAGTCGCGCTGGTCGCGCTTGCCGGTGGCGACGCCCTCGCCCTGGTGCACGTCGTCGATCCTGTGGCCCGACAACTTTCCGTAGTCGGCGAGGCTGTGCACGTCGAAGTACACGTCACCGCCGCCGGCATATGCGTGACCCCGCTCGATCAGCCGCTCGATCAGCTCGATGATCTGGGTGATGTGCCCGGTGGCCCGCGGCTCTGCCGACGGCGGCAGCACCCCCAGCGCGTCGTAGGCCGCCGAAAACGCCCGCTCGAAGGTCGCGGCCCACTCCCACCACGGCCTGCCTGCGTCGGCGGCCTTGTTCAGGATCTTGTCGTCGATGTCGGTGACGTTGCGGATGAAGGCGACGTCGTAGCCCTTGGCGGTCAGCCAGCGCCGCAGCACGTCGAACGCGACACCGCTGCGCACATGTCCGATGTGGGGCAGGCCCTGAACGGTTGCGCCGCACAGGTAGATCGACGCGTGGCCGTCGCGCAACGGGACGAACTCACGCACGCCACCCGTCATGGTGTCGTGGAGTCTCAGGCCCCCGCGATCGGTCACGACGGGCCAGCTTACCGGCCCATTCGTGCTCACCCGACAACACCGACCACATCCTCGATCACGAGAGGATCACGAGCGCGGTGGCGATGGCGGCCAACCCCTCTCCGCGACCGGTCAGCCCGAGGCCGTCGGTGGTGGTGGCCGACACCGAAACCGGCGCGTCGAGTAATTCGGAGAGCACGTTCTGCGCCTCGGCACGACGCGGCCCGATCTTCGGTCGGTTGCCGATCACCTGGACCGCCGCGTTGCCGATCCGGTAGCCCTCGGCAGCCAGCAACGAATGCACGTGGCGCAGCATGTCGGCGCCGCCAACGCCGCGCCACTCCGGGCGATCGGTGCCGAACACGTCGCCAAGGTCACCTAGGCCGGCTGCACTCAGCAACGCGTCGCACAGTGCGTGCGCTGCGACGTCACCATCGGAATGCCCGGCGCAGCCGTCAGCGTCGTCGAACAACAAGCACAGCAGCCAACACGGCCGGCCTGGCTCGATCGGATGCACGTCGGTGCCAAGACCAATTCGAGGCACCGCTTCCGTCATCGATTCATGCCGCGTCAGGAGGCGGCAGCCAGCACCTCGTCGAGGATGGTCTCGGCCTTCTCGTCGTCGGTGTTCTCGGCAAGCGCGAGTTCACCGACGAGGATCTGCCGCGCCTTCGCCAGCATGCGCTTCTCGCCTGCGGACAGGCCACGCTCCTGATCGCGACGCCACAGGTCGCGAACGACCTCGGCGACCTTGTTCACGTCTCCGGACGCCAGCTTCTCGAGGTTGGCCTTGTACCGGCGCGACCAGTTGGTCGGCTCCTCGGTGTGCGGGGCCCGCAACACCTGGAAGACCTTGTCCAGGCCTTCCTGACCCACGACGTCACGGACACCGACGTACTCGGCGTTGTCTGCAGGAACTCGAACGGTGAGATCGCCCTGGGCAACCTTCAGGACGAGATATTCCTTCTGCTCGCCTTTGATGGTTCGGGTTTCGATCGCCTCGATCAACGCAGCACCGTGATGTGGATAGACAACGGTGTCTCCGACCTTGAAAATCATCAGATTAGAGCCCCTTTCACCCCCTAATGCTAGCACGGGGCCCAGACACGTGCGGATCAACTATGCAGGTCAGGGGCACCGTGGGTGAAGACTAGGGGTTGACAGGGTGGTGTTTACGTGCAACGCAGCGCCTCACCAGCGAACCCTCGGGAGTGGTTGCGAGGCTACCTCCGGCGGGGCTTTCGGGCCGCCGCGAAGCGCTGAGCAAGCACGGTGGACTCCCCGCCGGAACCGGTTTCGGCCGCCGGGCGCCCTCGGCTACCGCGCTCAACCGTCACCTACTACTCTCCATAGTCGACACACCCCGACGACGCCACGGTCGTCGCGTGGGCCGAGCAGGAGGCTTGAGTGAACCGCCAAAGATCCCGCGCCTTCGCCGTCATCCCTGGCCTGAGTGCCTGCGGGCTGGCAGCAGCGGTCCTACTGTCCGGCTGCGGCGCGGGCCAGGTCTCCCAGACCGCCGTCCAGGAGCCCGCCATCAACGGCACCGCGGCCTGGGCCGGCGAGCCCACCTCCGGGGTGGCGTTGCGCAACGTTCACCTCCGCGCTCCTCAAACCAGCGACTACGTGCGGCCCGGCAGCAACGTCGAGCTGCTGTTCGTCGCCGTCAACGAATCTCCCGCCGAGGCGGACCGCCTGGTGTCCATCACGTCCGACGTCGCCTCCGTGACGGTGGCCGGGAACCCGACGGTGCCGCCCGGCGGCACGCTCGTCGTCGGCACGCCGGACGGCCAGCCCAGCCCACTGGACGCGACCGAGCGTGCCGACACCGTGCAGGCGGAGGTCACGTTGACCAAGCCGATCACCAACGGCCTGACCTACCCCTTCACGTTCAAGTTCCAGCGGTCCGGCGAGGTCACCGTCGAGGTGCCGATCTCCGCTGGGGAAAACCAGCGTCGCGAGGCCGAGGCCAAGGCCGAGCAGGACACGGGCGAAGCACACTAGGTCGCTACGGCGTTCTGTCGGCCACGACGGATACCGTCACTGAGTGGCTCGATCGGGTTCCAAGGCACGTTCGCAATTCCGTTGCTCGGAATGCGGGCACGTCGCCGCCAAGTGGGTGGGCCGCTGCCCGGACTGCAACACCTGGGGCACGGTCAACGAGGTCGCGGTCCTCACGTCGCTGAGCTCCACACCGGGCCGTGCGCTCGCCCCCGCCTCCCCTGCCGTCCCGATCAGTTCCATCGATCCAGGCGCGACGCGCCACTTCCGTACGGGGATAAGCGAATTGGACCGCGTGCTTGGTGGCGGCCTGGTCCCCGGATCGGTGACACTGCTGGCGGGCGATCCGGGGGTCGGCAAGTCGACGCTGCTGCTCGAGGTCGTCCACCGCTGGGCCGAATCGGGCCGCCGGGCGCTCTACCTGTCGGGTGAGGAGTCGGCCGGACAGATCCGACTGCGGGCCGAGCGCACCGGATGCACTCACGACGATGTGTTCCTGGCCGCCGAATCCGACTTGCAGACCGCGCTTGGCCACATCGAGGCGGTTCGGCCCACATTGGTCGTTGTCGACTCGGTGCAGACCATGACGACCGCAGAAGCCGACGGCGTCAGCGGTGGCGTCACCCAGGTCCGTGCGGTGACGACGGCGCTCACCATGGCGGCCAAGACCACTGGCATCGCGATGGTCCTGGTCGGCCACGTCACCAAGGACGGCGCCATCGCGGGGCCGCGCTCGCTCGAGCACCTGGTCGACGTCGTGCTGCACTTCGAGGGTGACCGGGCGTCCACGCTGCGCATGGTGCGCGGCGTCAAGAACCGGTTCGGCGCCGCCGACGAGGTCGGCTGTTTCCAGTTGCACGACAGCGGAATCGAGGGCATCGCCGACCCTTCCGGACTGTTCCGCGATCAACGGCCGACACCGGTCGCGGGCACCGCGGTGACGGTGACGCTGGACGGCAAGCGACCGTTGATCGGCGAGGTGCAGGCGCTCGTCGCCGAAGCGACCGCCGGCATCCCGCGCCGGGCCACCAGCGGCATCGATTCCTCCCGCGCGGCAATGATCCTGGCCGTGCTGGAGAAGCGGGCCAAGTTGCCACTCGGCAAGTGCGACGTGTACCTGTCGACGGTCGGCGGCATGCGACTCAGTGACCCTGCGTCGGACCTGGCCCTGGCCGCCGCGATCGCGTCCGCCGCCAGGGACGTGCCCATGCCCGCCGACGCGGTCTTCATCGGCGAGGTGGGGCTCGCCGGCGACATTCGGCGGGTCACGGGCATGGATCGCAGGCTCGCCGAGGCTGCACGGCTGGGCTTCAGATGGGCGATGGTGCCGCCCGGCGTCAAGGATGTGCCCGCGGGCCTGCAGACCATTACCTGCGAGGACATCGGCAGACTGTTGCAAGGCGTGCAGCGCATCGCGGACAATGGCGGCCGATCCTAGGAGACGAGATGGCTGTGAAGGCAGGCGGCAGGACCGCCCGCAGCACCGTCGTGCAACTCACCCGGCCGACACTGCGCGAGACGCTGGGCCGGTTGGCCCCCGGTACCGCGCTGCGCGACGGCCTCGAGCGCATCCTGCGTGGCCGCACCGGCGCGCTCATCGTGTTGGGCTACGACGACAGCGTCGAGGCCATCTGCGACGGCGGCTTCGAGCTCGACGTCCGGTACGCCCCCACCAAGCTGCGGGAGCTGTCGAAGATGGACGGCGCCGTCGTGTTGTCCAGCGACGGCTCCCGGATCCTGCGGGCCAACGTCCAGCTGGTCCCCGATCCGTCGATCCCCACCGACGAGTCCGGCACCCGACACCGCTCGGCCGAGCGCACCGCCGTGCAAACCGGCTATCCGGTGGTGTCGGTGAGCCACTCGATGAGCATCGTGACGGTGTACGTCGCCGGTGAGCGGCACGTCGTGCCCGACTCGGCGACCATCCTGTCGCGGACCAACCAGACCATCGCCACGCTCGAGCGGTACAAGTCCCGGCTCACCGAGGTCAACCGCCAGCTGTCCACCGCGGAGATCGAGGACTTCGTCACGCTGCGCGACGTGATGACGGTGGTGCAGCGCCTGGAGATGGTGCGCCGGATCAGCCTGGAGATCGACGCCGACGTCGTCGAACTCGGCACCGACGGACGTCAGCTCAAATTGCAGCTCGAAGAACTCGTCGGCGACAACGAGACGGCCCGTGAGCTGATCGTGCGCGACTACCACGCCAATCCCGATCCGCCCGACGCCACTCAGGTGATGGCCACGCTCGAAGAGCTGGACGCGCTGTCGGACAACGAACTGCTCGACTTCACCGCGCTGGCAAGGGTTTTCGGCTATCCCTCGACGCTGGAGGCGCAGGACTCGGCGATGAGTTCGCGGGGCTACCGCGCGATGGCGGGCATCCCACGGCTGCAGTTCGCCCACGTCGATCTATTGGTTCGGTCGTTCGGGTCGCTGCAGGGCGTGCTGGCGGCCAGCGCGAGCGACCTGCAATCGGTGGACGGCATCGGCTCGATGTGGGCCCGCCACATCCGGGAGGGTTTGTCCGCGCTGGCCGAGTCGACCATCGCCGACCAGCTCGCCTGACCGGTTAGCCCGGAACCGGCGCTCCACCCTCTGGCGCGGGTGCTCCCTCGGCAGGCGGCGGAGGCGGCTCCTCGCCGGGCGGCGGCGCAGCCGCGGGGTCGGCCAGGATGAACGGCACCGCAGCGGAGCGCAGATTGCCCAGCTGGACCACCAGGTTGTAGGTGCCGGGCCCGATCGGCTGCCGGGGCAGCGGGCAGTTCGGCGCCGAACCCATGCCGGTCCAGGTCACCTCGGTGGTGACCTGCTCACCGGGGCTGAACGTCTTGACCAGCGTCTCGTTGGACGGGGCGCAGTCCAGGTTCGACCACAGCCGCTCGTTGTTCAGCGAATACACGTACGCGGCGAGCACGGCCGCGCCGACGTCGCGCTTGCAGGCGACCAATCCGATGTTGGTGACCACCATGGTGAACTTCGGCTGATCACCGACGACGAAGTCGGGCTGGCTGGTGATGCCCTTCACCGCGAGCGTCGAGTCGGGGCAGTCGTCGCCCTCCTTGAGCACCGGCGGCGGCGTCACCGCGGCCGATGGGGTGGGCGTAGGCGGCGGCATTTGTTGCGCAGGCGGTTGAACCGGGGTCTTGACCTCGGGGTTCTCACCGGGAAGCGGGGTCGGAGGCGCGGCACTCGTGGAGGCAGAGGCGGTCTTGGAGTCGCCGGTGCTGTTGCTCACCACCAGGAACGCGATCGCGGCGACGATGGCCACCACGACCACGCCAACGCCGATCGCCAGTGCGCGCCGCCGCCAGTAGATCTGGGAGGGCAGCGGGCCATGCGGTTCGAGATCCAGCACGAGCTCCACGGTAAGGCCAGGTCACGCACACTCGTCCGACCCGGCTCGGCGTGTCGCGGCTCAGCCTTCGCCGATGTCGCCTATGTAGTCCCGCAACACGACGCGTCCGTCGGCCAGGTGGTAGGTGAGGCCGACGATCGCCACGCTGCCGTCGATGACCCGCTGGGCGATCGGCGCCGACCGGATCCGCAGCTGCGCGACGGTCTCGTTGACGTGCCGGGTTTCGAACTCGTCGACGCGGCTCAATCCCGAATGACGGCCGAGCAGGATCGACGGCGTGACGCGCTCGACGATGTCGCGCACGTAGCCGGTGGGCATTTCGCCGTTCTCGAGGGCGTCGAGCGTTGCCTGCACGGCGCCGCAGCTGTCATGGCCGAGCACCACGATCAACGGCACGTCGAGCACCGTCACGGCGTACTCGATCGAGCCGAGAACCGCCAAGTCGGCGACGTGACCCGCGGTGCGGACCACGAACATGTCGCCGAGTCCCGCGTCGAAGATGATCTCGGCTGCCACGCGGCTGTCGGCACAACCGAACACCACCGCAGTGGGTTTCTGGCCGTGCGCCAACCGGGCGCGGTCGTCGATGCCCTGGCTGGGGTGCTCGACATGGCCAGAGACGAATCGGTCGTTACCCTCTTTGAGTGCTTTCCATGCGGTTACTGGGCTGGTACGCGGCATGCCGATCATTGTGCCGGAGCGGAGCTCGATGATCGATTCGGGTGAGCTGCTGGCCTGGTACGAGCGCGAGCAGCGCGATCTGCCGTGGCGACGTCCCGGCACCAGCGCGTGGCAGATCCTGGTCAGCGAGTTCATGTTGCAGCAGACGCCGGTGGCACGGGTGGAGCCGATCTGGCGCGACTGGGTGGCACGCTGGCCGACGCCATCGGCGACGGCGGCCGCCAGCGCCGCCGACGTGTTGCGCGCCTGGGGCAAGCTCGGCTATCCGCGCCGCGCCAAGCGGTTGCACGAGTGCGCTGGGGTGATCGCCGAGCTGTTCGGCGGCGTGGTGCCGTCGGACGTCCCGACGCTGTTGACGCTGCCGGGCATCGGTGCCTACACCGCGCGTGCGGTGGCGTGCTTCGCCTACGGCCAGCGGGTTCCCGTCGTCGACACGAACGTGCGCCGCGTGGTCGCCAGAGCCGTGCACGGTCGGGCCGACTCGCCCGCCAGCGTCAGCGACCTGCTCGACGTCGACGCCTTGCTGCCCAATGACGATGCCGCGCCCCGGTTTTCGGTCGCCTTGATGGAGCTCGGCGCGACGGTGTGCACCGCGAGGTCGCCGCGCTGCGGCCTCTGCCCGCTGAGTGCGTGCGCGTGGCGGTCTGCCGGCTTCCCGGCCGCCAGCGCACCGGCCCGCAAGCCGCAGCGTTACGCGGGTACGGACCGCCAGGTGCGCGGCCGGTTGCTGGATGTGTTGCGCGGCAATGCGATTCCCGTTACGAGGGCGCAATTGGACGTGGCGTGGTTGTCCGACACCGCGCAGCGCGACCGTGCGCTGGACTCGCTGCTGATCGACGGGCTGGTCGAGCAGACCGCGGACGGACTGTTCGCACTGGCCGGCGAAGGTGGCGAAGCCGGGCCACCGCCCGTCCCGGTCAACTAGCCTGTGGCGGTGGCCTTAACTGGTGCGCAGCCACCGCGAACTCGCTACGCGTCGCGCGGTGACCTCGACATCGCCTACCAGGTGCTCGGCGACGGCCCGGCAGATCTGATCGTCATGCCGGGACCGTTCATCCCCATCGACTCGATCGACGACGAGCCCTCGATGTACCGCTTCTATCGCCGCCTGGCGTCGTTCTGCCGGGTGATCAGGTTCGACCACCGCGGCATGGGCATGTCGTCGCGGATTGGGTCGGCCGACACCATCACCCTGTCGTGTTGGGCGGAGGACGCCATCACGGTGCTGAATGCCGTTGGGTGCGAACGCGCTACGGTGCTCGGCTCCGGCATCAACGCCCTGAGCGCGCTGCTGTTGGCGGCTGATCATCCGGAGCGGGTGACGAGCCTGGTGATCGTCAACGGTGCCGCCCGCGCACTGTGGGCGCCCGACTACGAAGTCGGGGTCCAGGCGACGAGCGCCCATCCGTACACGACCGTGGCGTTGACGCCGGACGCAGTCGAGCAGGGCTTCGACGTCCTCGAGATGGTCGCGCCATCGGTCGCCGCCGATCACGCGTTCCGCAGGTGGTGGGACGTCGCAGGCAACCGCGCTGCGTCACCCAGCATGGCGCGCATGTCGAGCCGGGTGCTGGTCGAAGCCGATGTGCGCGCCAAGCTGCCCCTCATCACCGCGCCGACGTTGGTCCTGCATCGTGCCGACTCGGCGTTCGTGCGGGTCGGGCACGGCCGCTATCTCGCCGAACACGTCGTCGGCGCGCGTTACGTCGAGCTGCCGGGCGCCGACTCGCTGTACTGGGTGGGCGATGCCACCTCGATCCTCGACGAGGTCGAGGAGTTCATCACCGGGGTGCGCGGCGGCTCGGACGCGGAGCGCGTGCTGATCACCATCCTGTTCACCGACATCGTCGGTTCGACGGCACATGCCGCGGCGCTCGGCGACGACCGCTGGCGCGACCTACTCGACAACCACGATGCCGTCGTCCGCCACGAGCTCGCGCGGTTTCAGGGCCTCGAGGTGAATACCGCCGGTGACGGTTTCGTCGCGACGTTCATCAGCCCGAGCGTGGCGCTCGACTGTGCGGAGGCGATCGTCGATGCCGTTGCCGCGCTTGGCATCGCGGTGCGGGTGGGCGTGCACTCCGGCGAGGTGGAAGTGCGCGGCGACGACGTTGCGGGCATGGCCGTGCACATCGGCGCGCGGGTCAGCGGGTTGGCGGGACCGCACGAGGTCCTCGTCTCGTCGACCGTGCGCGAGATCGTGACCGGGTCACGCCGGACCTTCACCGAGCATGGCGAACACGAACTGAAGGGCGTGCCGGGCCGGTGGCGGATCTACGCCCTCGACCGCGACCGCCTGCGTCAAGCCGTTGCGGCGGACATGGAGTCGTCGCAGGAGAAGCGCCGACGGTAGTCCGACGGCGTGACACCGATGACCCGGCGGAAGTGGTGGCGCAGCAGCGTCGCCGTGCCGAAGCCCGATCGGTCCGCGATCCGGTCGATGTCGAGGTCGGTTTCCTCGAGCAGGCGGCGTGCGTACAGCACGCGCTGATCGGTCACCCACTGCATCGGGGTGCGGCCGGTCTCCTCGACGAAGCGGCGGGCGAACGTGCGTGCCGACATGTTCACCCGGCGGGCCAGCATGGCGACCGTCAGCGGTTTGTCGAGATTGGAGAGCACCCAGTCGAGGTGCGGGGCGAAGCCCTCCGAACATCGCACCGGGATCGGCTGGTCGATGTACTGGCGCTGTCCCCCGTCGCGTTGCGGCGGCACCACCATGCGGCGCGCGATCTTGTTGGTCACCTCGCTGCCGAGTTCCCGGCGGACCAGGTGCAGGCACGCGTCGATGCCCGCCGCGGTGCCTGCGCTGGTGATGAGATTGCCGTCGTCGACGAACAACACGTTGCGGTCGACCTTCGCCGTCGGATACAGCCGGGCGAGTTCGTCGGCGTGCATCCAGTGCGTGGTGCACGGCCTGCCGTCGAGCAGGCCGGCGGCGCCCGCCACGAAGGCGCCCGAGCAGACGGTGAGGATGATCGATCCCGAGTCGGCGGCGGCCCGGACGGCCTCGAGTGCCGCGGGCAGATAGCCGTCGTTCTGGCTGGCGATCGCGGGAATCGCCACCAGGTCGGCACCGACGAGGTCGTCGAATCCGTGGTCGGGGGTGATCGTCGCGCCGACCGACGTCCGAAGCGGCTTGCCCGGCTCGGGGCCGCAGACCTTGAAGTCGAAGTTGGGGACGCCGTCGGCCGACCGGTCGATCCCGAAGACTTCGCAGATGACGCCGAATTCGAAGACGGCGAGGCCGTCCAGCACCAACGTCGAAACGGTCTTGATCATGGCAGTATCTTATCGCAGGCGGGCAGTGCTGCCACTGTTGGCGGAATATTTCTCATTGAACGATTGCTGCCATGAACATGTTGCTGACCTTCCTGATCCTCACCGCACCGTTCGCTCTGGCCGCCGGTCTGAGCTGGGCTTCTCACCGCCGCCATCCCCTGCGCGCGTATCTGGCGGGCGTGGCCGAAGACCGTGACGACTATCGCGTCGAACACGATCTCGACGCCGTCAGAACGCGCTTCGAGCGGAATCCCACCTGGCCCGTCTCAGGCGTGAAGGGCGAACGACGCTAAGAACAAGCCGACGGCGCCGGGGTATTCCCATGATCGTTTTGGCAGTATTTGTCTGCAAGGTGTCGTTCCTGCCACTGTTGGCGGGATATACATCAAGAGCAGCATTACTGCCATGACCATTGCCCTGGTACTCCTCATCATGATCGCCCCCTTCGCTCTGGCAGCGGCGCTCAGCTGGACCGCCCGCCGCAGCGGCACGCTTCGCATCCACTACGACCGGTACCGCTGGTCCACCCCGGAATTGGGCCGGCTGTTCGAAGACGACCGGGACGGCTTCCGCATCGCGCACGACGTCGACGCGATCCGCACCCGCTTTGAGTAGCAACCCCTTTGGGTCAACCGGTCACCGAAGGGCGAGCGTCGACAAGAACGACTGGACCGCATCACGATAGTCCTGCGGAGCATCGTCGTGAACCAGATGCCCAGCGCCAGGAACGCGCAAATACGTTGTCCTATAGCCAGTCTCGTTCATCTCATGCATCTGCCCCGGTGGCGTCACCGAATTGCCCGCCTCGATCAGCAGCGCCGGTGCCCGCACCGAATGCCACTGCGCCCAATAGTCTCTGGTCCCCCACTCCGCGGCGATCTCGATCCAGCGCTCGGGCGGCCCGTGCAGCCGCCAACCCGTAGCCGTCCGGTCGAACGCCTCAAGGAAGTACTGCCCGGCAACGTCGCCGAACTCGTCGAAAACCTGCTGCTCCGAAGTGAACTCGGCAGGCAAGGCATGCAGCCACGGCTCCCACGGACCGGTGGTGCGGCCGCGGAAGTCGGGAGCCATGTCCTCGACCACCAGGGCCGCCACCAATTCCGGGCGAGCCGCCGCCAGACACCACGAGTGCAGGCCCCCCATCGAGTGCCCGATCAAGGTGACCGGCCCAATGTCGGAAACGGCGTCGGCGAGGTCGGTGACGAACCGCTCGGTGCTGATCGGGTGTGGGTCGGCGACGTCACGGCCGCGATGCCACGGCGCGTCGTAGGTGTACACCCGGCCCGCCTCCGTCAGCCAAGGGAGCTGACGCGACCACGTGCTGCCCCGGCCCATCAGGCCGTGGACGAGCACGATGGGCGCTCCGCTACCGCCCCTCGCGGTCAGTTCGGTGCGCATGCCGCCATCCTGCCTTCCCGCCGGTGTCGAGTCGGGCGGTAACCTGATGCCCATGCCCGTGGTGAAGATCAACGCGATCGAAGTTCCCCCCAACGCCGGTCCGGAGTTGGAGAAGCGGTTCGCGAATCGTGCACACGCCGTCGACAACCAGCCCGGTTTCCTCGGATTCCAGTTGCTGCGCCCGGTCAAGGGCGAGGACCGCTACTTCGTGGTCACGCAGTGGGAAACCGAGGAGGCGTTCCAGGCCTGGGCCAGCGGCCCCGCCGTCGAGGCGCACGCCGGGCAGCGCGCCAATCCCGTCGCCACCGGTGCGTCGCTCCTCGAATTCGAGGTCGTGTTGGACGTTCAGAAGTCGGGGGCGTAGCGACTTGGGGATCTACGTTGCGGGGACCGGCGCTTAGCTCAGGCCGGGGACGACGCCGCGCGGCCGGGCTCCCGGTCGTCTTCGCGCTCATCGTCGCCCTGGCTTGCGGCTGCGCCCACGCAGGCCCGCCTCCGGCAGAGGCCGCTGCCTACGGGGTGCACATCGACATCAACACCCCGCAGGGCCTGCACGCCAAGCAGACCCTGGACATGATCAACTCCGACTGGCCCATCGGCCCCGTTGGAGTCCGCACGCTCGCCGTCCCCGCTCAGGTCGACAGCGTCGTCGCTGCCCTTGATCGGCTGTGGTGGGACCGGCCGATCACCGTGACGAGCATCGACGTCGGTGCTGGCGCGGCGACGCTGCACACGCTGACGTCCTACGGGGCGGCTCAAGACATCGAATTGCGAACGAGCAATGGTGGTTTGGTGGACCGCTTCAAGGTCACCATCCAGCCGCCCCCGATCCGGAAATGGTCCGACATCGATGCGGAGCTGACGAAGTCCGGTGCCCGCTACTCCTACCAGGTGTCGAAGGTGAGCGACGGCAAGTGCACGAGGTTGGCGGGCAGCAACGTCGACCAGTCACTTCCACTGGCGTCCATCTTCAAACTGTATGTGCTGCTTGCCGTTGCGGACGCCGTCAACGCAGGCACGTTGAGCTGGACCGATCAGCTCACCATCACCGCCGAGGACAAAGCCGTCGGCTCGGCCGGCTTCGACCACCTTCCACCCGGCGCCAAGGTGTCGGTGCGCGACGCCGCCCAGCAGATGATCTCGGCCAGCGACAACATGGCCACCGATCTCCTCATTGGCAGGCTCGGCCCCGGCGCCGTCGATAGGGCCCTGGTGCGGGCCGGCCACCACGATCCCGCGAGCATGACGCCGTTCCCCACCGCACACCAGTTGTTCGCCATCGGTTGGGGCGATCCCGACATCCGCGAGCAGTGGAAGAAGGCCGTCGAGCACGGTGGGCCGCAGGCCCGCACGCAGGTACTCGCGATGACCAACGAGAACCCCTACGACCCCGATCCGTACCGAACCCACACGCCCGCTTCGGAATTCGGCGCCGAGTGGTACGGCAGCGCCGCCGACATCTGCCGGGTGCACGCCGCGTTGCAGACGGCGGCGGTCGGCCCCGCGGCGCCGGTCCGCGACATCGTGTCGGCCACCCCCGGCATCGATCTGGACCAGGCGAACTGGCGCTACATCGGCGCCAAGGGCGGAAACCTGCCAGGAGACCTGACCTTCAGCTGGTACGCCGAGGACCGCACCGGCCAGGCGTGGGTAGTGAGCTTCCAGCTGAACTGGCCGAAATACCGCAGCCTGGCGGCGGCCGAGTGGCTGCTCTCGATCGCAAAGCAGGCGTTCGGGCTCATCCCGGTTGGGTGAGTCAACCCGTCGACCGCAACGTCCACGCCTGCCCGCGGAAGTGCAGCACCGTCCGGCTGGCCGGGCCCACGTCGATGCGCCAGAACGACCTCGGCGGCGAATCGAGCACCACCAGGATCGCCGCACGGATCACGGACGGATGCGTCACGGCCACCAACCGGCCGCGCTGACCGCTCACCGAGCCCAGCCAAGCACGCACCCGGGCGATCAGGTCGACCACCGACTCACCGCCGTGCGGGGCCTGTGCGGGTTCGGTCAGCCACATCGCCAAGTCCGCAGGCAGCACTCCGCCGAGGACGTTGCCGCGCCAGGCGCCGCAGTCCAGATCGGCCAGCCGAGGTTCGGTGCGCGCGCGCAGGCCGAGTAGCTCAGCGGTCTGGCGGGTGCGTTTCTCGGGCCCGCACAGCGCCGCGTCGACGGGCCCGAGTTCGACGGTCGCATCCACCTGGCGATGACCGACGGCGTTCAGTGGTTCGTCGGTGGGAAATCGTCCGGCCGCCATCGCGTCGGTCATGGCGTGTGACACGAGGGTCAGCCGGACGACCTCACTCACTCAAAGCCCAAACTCACGTAGCAGCCGACACCGTCTTCGGCCGAGCCGTGTCCAGCAGCCGGGACACCAGTGCGCCGAACACCAGCCCGATCGTCGCCCACATCACGACCTGCGTTCCGAGCGAGTACAGCCGGAACTCGTACAGGTCGTCGGCGGGGAAGCCGCCGAACACGATGTTGCCTGCGTCGTCGCGCAGCGGACCGGGCGTCTCGTCGATCGTCGGCAGGATCAGCATGACGATCGCGACGGCCACGACGTAGCTGCCCGCCGCGGCCAGACCGGCGTTCCACCCTCCCAGTCGCGGCGCCAGCCGACGGCCCAGGTAGACCGCGGCCACCAGCAGCGCCACCGACAACACGACCATCAGCAGGTACAGCAGCGTGCGCTGCCGAATCGTCTCGTCCAGGCTGGTCGCCGGCGGGCTCGCCGGGTACTTGAGGAACGGAACGACGTAGACGCTCAACAACATTCCGCCTGCCACCAACAACGACAGCGCCCGCGCGGACACATTGGCGACGCGGCCGTACGCCACGCAGAACACGACCGCGAACAGCGCACTCATCGCCACGCTGAACGCGAGCACCCCGAACCCCATCCCGACGTTGGCCTGCACACCGCGGGTGAACAGTTCCACCCCGTGTTCGTGCCCGTGACCGCCGTGCGCGCCCTCGTGAGCGGCGCTGAGTCCGTCCTCGAAGGCGATGGCGCGCTCGATCACGGGTTCGACGAAGACCCGCGCGAAGGCGAAGGAGAGCACACCGGCGAGGGCGCCGGCCAGCAGACCGCGCCCGATGATTCGCTTTTCCATGTCAGTGGCAGGGGAAGCCGAGCAGGTGCCGGGCGTCGTGCACGAACTCGTGCACGTGGGTGTCGCTGCCGAAGATCGACGTCGCACCCTGGTCCATGCCGACGAAGTAGAGCACCAGAAGGGCCAGGAAGGCGGTGGCCGAGAGCCAGACGGCCGCCCGGGTCACCGAGAGATCGAGTGCGGGCGCTGCGCTGCGGCGAGCGTCGGAAGAGGTCATGTTTACGTTCCTTTCGGGATTTCGCGTCCCGTATCCAAGGGTGATGACGTACGTCGGGTCTGACTTTTCACAGTGGCGCGACCGTTCTGGATTTGCACCAGAATTCCGTCGTCCGTCGATTACCCGAGCATCATAAGCACGGCGGTCGTCACCGCCATGCCCGACAACGCAAAAGTCCCCGGAATCCGAAGATTCCGGGGACCTCGCTGGAGCAGTGTTACTCGGCGACCGTGGTGGCAGCGGGCGCGCCGGCGAGGGCGGAGTCTGCTGCCGCGTCGGCGGTGGTCCTGGCGGCACCCGAGAACGTGAACACCGCATCCTCGATGTTGTTGCTCTCGCCGTCCCAGTTGTCCACGTCGACCGTGACGAGCTGACCCGGTCCGACCTCGTCGAAGAGGATCTTCTCGCTCAACGCGTCCTCGATCTCGCGCTGGATGGTCCGCCGCAACGGGCGGGCACCCAGCACCGGGTCGAAGCCACGCTTCGCCAGCAGTGCCTTCGCCTTGTCGGTCAGCTCCATGGTCATGTCCTTGGCCTTGAGCTGCTTGCCGACCCGGCCGATCATCAGCTCCACCATCTGGACGATCTCCGGCTGCGTCAGCTGGTGGAAGACGATGATGTCGTCGATGCGGTTCAGGAACTCCGGGCGGAAGTGTTTCTTCAGCTCGTCGTTGACCTTCTGCTTCATCCGCTCGTAGTTGTTCTCGCCGCCACCCTGGGTGAAGCCGAGGCCAACCGCCTTGCTGATGTCAGACGTACCGAGGTTCGAGGTGAAGATCAGCACGGTGTTCTTGAAGTCGACCGTGCGCCCCTGACCGTCGGTGAGACGACCATCCTCGAGCACTTGCAGGAGGCTGTTGTAGATCTCCTGGTGCGCCTTCTCGATCTCGTCGAACAGCACGACCGAGAACGGCTTGCGCCGCACCTTCTCGGTGAGCTGGCCGCCCTCCTCGTAGCCGACGTACCCCGGAGGGGCACCGAACAGCCGCGAGGCGGTGAAGCGGTCGTGGAACTCGCCCATGTCGATCTGAATCAGTGCGTCGTCGTCGCCGAACAGGAACTCGGCCAGCGCCTTGGACAGCTCGGTCTTACCGACACCGGACGGGCCGGCAAAGATGAACGAGCCCGACGGACGCTTCGGATCCTTCAGCCCGGCACGGGTACGCCGGATGGCCTTTGAAACAGCACGGACGGCATCTTCCTGGCCGATGATCCGCTTGTGGATCTCGTCCTCCATGCGCAGCAGGCGCGTGGTCTCGGCCTCGGTCAGCTTGAACACCGGGATACCGGTCCAGTTGCCGAGCACCTCGGCGATCTGCTCGTCGTCGACCTCCGCGACCACGTCGAGATCGCCTGAGCGCCACTGCTTCTCACGCTCGGCCCGCTGACCCACCAGGGTCTTCTCGCGGTCCCGAAGGTTGGCCGCCTTCTCGAAGTCCTGCGCGTCGATCGCGGACTCCTTCTCCCTGCGGGCGTCGGCGATCTTCTCGTCGAACTCGCGCAGGTCTGGCGGCGCGGTCATGCGGCGGATCCGCATCCGGGCGCCGGCCTCGTCGATCAGGTCGATGGCCTTGTCCGGAAGGAACCGGTCGTTGATGTAGCGGTCGGCCAGCGTGGCCGCCGCGGCGATCGCACCGTCGGTGATCGAGACGCGGTGATGCGCCTCGTACCGGTCGCGCAGACCCTTGAGGATCTCGATGGTGTGCTCGACGGTCGGCTCGCCCACCTGCACGGGCTGGAAGCGGCGCTCCAGGGCGGCGTCCTTCTCGATGTACTTGCGGTACTCGTCGAGAGTGGTGGCACCGATGGTCTGCAGCTCGCCGCGGGCCAGCTTCGGCTTGAGGATCGATGCGGCGTCGATCGCGCCCTCGGCGGCACCCGCGCCGACGAGCGTGTGCAGCTCGTCGATGAACAGGATGATGTCGCCGCGGGTGTTGATCTCCTTGAGCACCTTCTTCAGGCGTTCCTCGAAGTCACCGCGGTAACGGCTGCCTGCGACCAGCGAACCGAGGTCAAGCGTGTAGAGCTGCTTGTCCTTCAGCGTCTCCGGAACGTCGCCGTGGACGATGGCCTGCGCGAGACCCTCGACGACGGCGGTCTTGCCGACGCCGGGCTCACCGATCAGGACCGGGTTGTTCTTGGTACGGCGGCTCAGCACCTGCATGACCCGCTCGATTTCCTTCTCGCGGCCGATGACGGGGTCGAGCTTGCCCTCCATCGCGGCGGCGGTCAGGTTGCGGCCGAACTGGTCGAGCACCAGCGACGTGGACGGGTTGCCCGCCTCGCCACCGCGGCCACCCGTGCCTGCCTCGGCGGTCTCCTTGCCCTGGTAGCCGCTCAGCAGCTGAATGACCTGCTGGCGCACGCGGGTCAGCTCGGCACCCAACTTGACCAGCACCTGGGCGGCGACGCCCTCGCCCTCACGAATGAGGCCGAGCAGGATGTGCTCGGTGCCGATGTAGTTGTGGCCGAGCTGCAGCGCTTCGCGCAAGCTCAGCTCGAGCACCTTCTTGGCGCGCGGGGTGAACGGAATGTGGCCCGACGGCGCCTGCTGGCCCTGGCCGATGATTTCCTCGACCTGGCTGCGGACACCCTCGAGGGAGATGCCCAACGACTCGAGCGACTTGGCAGCTACGCCTTCACCCTCGTGAATGAGACCCAGGAGGATGTGCTCGGTGCCGATGTAGTTGTGGTTCAGCATCCTGGCCTCTTCTTGGGCCAGAACGACGACGCGCCGTGCGCGGTCAGTGAAGCGTTCGAACATCGGTGGTTACCTGCTCTCCATAGATCGGGCAGCCCTGCGCACGGCGTGCCGTGCTCTGCACCTGCCGTCCACTCTAATGGGCGGCAAGCCGGGGTGCCCTTCCTGTCCCTGGCTAAACCAGGGCTCGTGCGCGATGAATTCCGCGCTGCAAGAGACCAACGCCTGGTAGACGTCAAACGTTTCCGCTGCGGGCTCCGATGAGTTCGCCGCTAGCGAAAGCGCGCACCGACCCGGTCGACGCCGGGTAGCTGGCAACGCTCGCTTACGTTGCCGCGTGGAACGCGTCGATGACGTCCGCCGGGATGCGCCCCCGCGTTGAGACGTTGTGCCCATTGCGGCGAGCCCAGTCCCGAATGGCGGCACTCTGCTCGCGGTCGATGGATGCCCGGCCGCGGCCAGAACCCGCCGACCGGCCTCTGCGACGGCCACCGACACGGC
The DNA here is from genome assembly GCF_000620625.1 of Mycobacterium sp. URHB0044. GTDB lineage: Bacteria > Actinomycetota > Actinomycetes > Mycobacteriales > Mycobacteriaceae > Mycobacterium. The sequence goes on from NZ_JIAW01000020.1 coordinate 44,891, forward strand.
GGCCGGCCTCGACCCATTGCTTGAGTTCGTTTCGAAGCTTTGCGGCATTCTTGGACGAAAGGTCGATCTCATAGCTGACACCGTCGAGCGAAAATTCGACCGTCTCGTCGGCAGCTCCCTCACCGTCGAAATCGTCGACCAAGGTGACGGTTACTTTTTTTGCCATTACCTCACACTGACCCTTCTGCCTGGGCACACAGTCGTTTGATCTCGACTCCCGCCACAATGCTGACATAGGAACGCACGCCATTCAACAAGTGAGGCAATCTTAGGTATCAGCTGCCCTGTCTGCGCACTATCGGGAACAATACAGTCTCCCTAATCGACAGCCCCGTCAGGGCCATCAACAAGCGGTCGATACCCATTCCCGTTCCGGTGGTCGGAGGCATCGCATACTCCAATGCGGCAAGAAAATCGTCATCGAGAAGCATTGCCTCGTCATCACCGGCAGCTGCCGCACGTGCTTGCGCTTCGAAACGTTCCCGTTGAATCACGGGGTCGATCAGTTCGGAATAACCAGTCGCCAACTCGAACCGCCGGATGTACAGATCCCACTTTTCGGTGACACCGGGGATACTCCGGTGCGACCGCGTGAGAGGCGTGGTCTCAACGGGAAAGTCACGAACGAAGGTGGGCGCCCACAAGGTTTCGCCCACGGTGTGTTCCCAAAGTTCCTCGATCAGTTTTCCGTGCCCGTAACCCCGGTCCCGCGGAATCTCGACCCCCAAGCGATCGACAATCGACCACAAGTGCGCTGCAGTTGTCTCGGGTGTGATCTGCTCGCCCAAGGCCTCGGACAGCGAGGGATACATTTCGACGGTGGCCCATTCTCCGTCGAGATCGTAGGTGCTGCCATCGGGCAGGGGCACCTGGCGCGTGCCAATCGCCTCGTCGGCGACCTCCTGAATTATCTCGCGGGTGACGATGGCGGAATCCTCGTAGGTTCCGTACGCCTGATATGTCTCCAACATCGCGAATTCGGGGGAATGCGTGGAATCCGCCCCTTCGTTTCTGAACACGCGATTCAACTCGAAGACCTTCTCAAAACCTCCGACCAAGCATCGCTTGAGGAACAGTTCCGGTGCGATCCGAAGGTAGAGGTCGGCGTCGAGCGCATTGGAGTGCGTCACGAATGGACGCGCGGCGGCACCGCCCGCGAGGGTCTGCAGGATCGGAGTTTCGACTTCCAGAAAACCGCGCCGCTCGTATGCGGAACGCACGGCGCGCACGACCGCGATTCGCTGCCTGGCGATGGTCCTGGCCTCCGGCCGGACGATCAGGTCGACGTATCGCTGCCGCACGCGCGATTCCTCACTCATCTCCTTGTGCGCGACGGGAAGCGGCCGCAACGCCTTGGAGATGATTTGCCAGGAATCTGCGAGCACAGAAAGTTCGCCCCTACGCGAACTGATGACCTCGCCGTGCAGGAAGACGATGTCGCCGAGGTCGACGTCGGTCTTCCAGGCGTCGAGGGATTCAGCGCCCACCTTGTCGAAGCTCACCATCGCCTGCAGGTGGGTGCCGTCGCCTTCCTGCAACGTCGCAAAGCACAACTTTCCGGAATTTCGGGCGAACACCACGCGGCCCGCGACGCCGACGCTCTGCCCCGTCTCCGTGCCCGCTGGCAGGTCGGGGTACGCCGTGCGGATCTCGGCCAGCGTGTGGGTTCGGGGTACCTCGACGGGGTACGGGTCGCGGCCCTCGGCGATGAGCCGCTCGCGCTTGCCCTGGCGGATGCGGAACTGCTCGGGCAGGTCTGGGTCTGATGTCGCGGAGTCGCGCGTATCTGCAGAGCTCACGACGTGCCAGCTTAAATCAAAAGTCAGGCCCTGATTTCGCCGCGCCGCGACCGCCCTGGCGGCTTGTGAGCGCTTTCGTTCGTCAGCGAGCGTTTGCGCGCACAAATCGTAGGGGGCAGCGAGCTAGCGGGCCTGCTTCAGCTTGCCCCGTTGATTGTCGCGGTTGCGTTCGAACACCAGCCGCAGGCCGTCGAGCGTCAGGTGCTTGTCGTAGTGCTCGACGGTGTGCAGGTCGGGTAGCAGCAGCGGAGCGGTGTGCCCGGTGGCCACCACCGCGACGTCGTCACCGCCGAAGCCGTCGACGTCCTCGCGGATCCGGGTCACCAGGCCATCGACCAGACCGGCGAAGCCGAACACCGCACCTGCCTGCATGCACTCGACGGTGTTCTTGCCGATCACCGACCGCGGTCGGGTCAACTCGACGCGACGGAGGGCAGCCGAACGGGCGGCGGCGGCGTCCGACGACACCTGCACGCCTGGCGCGATGGCACCGCCGAGGAACTCGCCCTTGCGCGATACGACGTCGACGCAGATCGATGAGCCGAAGTCGACGACGATGGCCGGGGAGTGGAAGCGCTGGAACGCCGCAAGGCAGTTGACGATGCGGTCGGCGCCGACCTCCTTGGGATTGTCGACCAGCAGCGGAATACCGGTCCGCACACCGGGTTCGATCAGCACGTGCGGCACGTTGGGCCAGTACTGCTCGAGCATCAGCCTGATCTCGTGCAGCACGGACGGCACGGTAGACAGCCCGGTGGCACCGGTGAGGCGCTCCGCGTCGTCGCCGATGAGGCCGTCGATGATGAGCGCCAGTTCGTCTGCGGTGACTTCTGATTCGGTGCGGATGCGCCAGTTGTGCACCACCTTGGCGTGGTCGCCCGAACCCGAAACCAACCCCACGACGGTGTGGGTGTTGCGGACGTCGATGGCTAACAGCACGGGATCTACCGCGGTGACATCAGGTCGGCGGCATCGGCAGGCACGAAGGCGGGATCGTGGCCGAAGTCGATTGCCCGGTTCTGCCCGTCGACGAAGACGACCCTCGGTTGGTACGCCCTGGCCTCGGCGTCCTCCATGGTGGCGTACGCGATGAGGATCACCAGATCGCCGGGATGGATCAGATGCGCTGCGGCACCGTTGATCCCGATGACGCCGCTGCCCCGCTCACCGGTGATCGCATAGGTCACTAGCCGGTTGCCGTTGTCGATGTCGACGATCGTCACCTGCTCGCCCTCGAGCAGGTCCGCCGCGTCCATCAGGTCGGCGTCGATGGTGACCGAACCGACGTAGTGCAGGTCGGCCTGCGTCACCGTGGCGCGGTGGATCTTGGACTTCAGCATGGTGCGAAACATCAATTCCTCCAAGGTAATTCATGGCTCTGGTCCGACTCGACGCGGGAATGCCCGTCGATGCCGGCCGATGCGCCGATGTCTATGGCGATGTTGTCCAGAAGTCTGGTCTTGCCGAGGCGCGCCGCCACCAGCAGCCTGGCCGTGCCCTCCCGCGGTGCCGGTCCCAGCCACGGGTCTCGCACCTGCAGGTAGTCGACCTCGATGGCGGGTACCTCGACGAGCACGGCGCGCGCGGCGTCCAACGCCTCGGACGCGCCACGCGATGCGGCGTACATGCCTGCGAGCAGTGCTGCCGACAGTGCGCCTGCCTGTTCGCGCTGCACTTCGTCGAGGTATCGGTTGCGCGACGACAGGGCCAGCCCGTCCGGTTCGCGCACGATCGGCACGCCGACGATCCGCACCCCGACGTTCAGGTCATCCACCATCTGCCGCACCAGCACCAGCTGCTGGTAGTCCTTCTCACCGAAGAAGGCCCTGTCCGGCCGTACGATCTGGAACAGCTTGAGAACAACCGTCAGCATGCCGGCGAAATGCGTTGGGCGGGAATCACCTTCGAGCTCCGCTCCGAGAGGCCCCGGCAGCACCGTGGTGCGTGGGCCGTCGGGATACATGTCGGCCGCGGTCGGCGCGAACACGATCTCCACTCCCTCGGTACGCAACACCGCCACGTCGTCGTCGAACGTTCGCGGATAGCTTTCGAGGTCCTCGCTGGGACCGAACTGCAGCGGGTTAACGAAGATCGACACCACCACCACCGCGCCCGGCACCTGCTTGGCCGCCCGCACCAGCGCCAGGTGCCCCTCGTGCAGGGCACCCATGGTGGGCACCAGCATGACGCGGCGCCCGGTGGTCCGCAGTGCGCGGGACACGTCGGACATGTCGTCGGGCCTGGCGTAGACGTTGAGCTCTCCGGCCGTGAACTTCGGAGGTCTGCGGGCGGTCACGGCTGGCCTCCAGGTGTCGACGGTTCGGTCAAGGCGGCGAAGACGTCGGCCGGAGCGTGCGCACGCTGCGCTGTGCGCAACGAGATGGCCCGATACGCCTGCGCCAGTTCGGGATCCACCTCGGTGAGTGCCTGCAAGTGCGCGACGACGGCCGCCGCGTCACCGCGCGCGACGGGCCCGGTGAGAGCACCCTGGCCGCGCTGCAAAGCGTTCTCCAGCGAGGCGCGGGCGAGCGGCCCGATCACGCGCTCGGCGATGCCGCCGGGTGCGTCGCCGACCAGTTCCTGGCCGAGCAGCTCCTGGCCCCACAGCGCGCCGCGCAGCGCCTCGACGGCGTCGAGCAGAACGGTGATCACGTGATTGCCCGCGTGGGCCAGCGCCGCGTGGTACAGCGTGCGGGCGTCCTCGCGGACCCGAAAGGGCTCGCCGCCGATCTCGAGTACCAGTGACTGGGCGATGGCGTAGCCCACCTCGTCGGCGGCGGTGATGCCGAAGCAGGCTTCCGAGAGTCGGACGATGTCCTCGTCGGCGCCGGTGAAGGTCATCGCGGGGTGGATCGCGAGCGGGACGCAGCCCTGTTCGGTGAGCGGGTTCAGCAGCGTGATGCCGTTGGCGCCGGAGGTGTGCACCACGATGGTGCCCGGTCGCACGGATTCCGTGGCGGCCAGCCCGGTGACCAAACCGGCGAGTTCTGCGTCGGGAACGGCGAGAAGCAGCAAATCGGCCCTGCTCGCGACCTCGTGCACGGGCAGCACCAGGGTGTCGGGCAGCCGGCGTTCGGCGCGTTGGCGTGATGCCCGTGAAATCGCGCTGCAGGCAACCACGACGTGATCGGCGCGCTCCAGCGCCACACCCAGTGCCGTACCCACGCGACCGGCGGAGATGACGCCGACCGCGAGCCGAGCCGGCCGGAATCCGTTGGGGGTCCCCACTGCAGACGACCTCGCTGACGTCATGAGTTACTTCGTTCCAGTCCCTCGATACGGGTACCGGACGGTCGGCATCAGACTAACTCATTCCTCGCGACGTCGGCGTCGGCCGCCCTCCGTCGAGCTGACCTGCAAACGCGCCAACAGTTCGGATAACGGCTGGCCACCGATGTGCTGACCCTCCGCCGCGGTCGGCTCGTCGGCGCCACGGTGACGTGCGGCACGTTCCGATTCGGACGGCGGGGCCGGGGGCGGCGGCGGAGCGGAAGTCGGGGGCGGCGGCGATGTCGCCAGCGTCGGCGGGTGCAGGTGCCTGCCAGGGTCGACGTCGGAGGGAGCGGAGTGCCGCGCACGTCGCGGGGATTCCTCGACGGTCGGGCCTGCGTCGGCGTGGCGGCCCCTCGGCACCTCGGCAGGCGGCGGCGTCATCGCTGGCGCGGGTGGCGGCGGGGCAGGCGTCGCTGGTGGGGCGGGCTCCGGTGGAGTGGGCCGCTGCGCGGCCGAGCCGTTCTCCGTCGTCACCGGCGAAATCCAGTTGCTGCCGGGGTTGCCGGCGGGGATGAACTGGCCCTCGGCGGGAGCGGGACGCCACCCCTCCTCGCCGCCCGTGGTGTGCCGCGCCGGCTGGACGGGTTCCTGCCACGGCGACTGCGCGGCGGGTTGGGGCTGCGGCTCCGGTGCGGGTGGCGGGGGCGTCGGGGCGGGTGGTGGGGGGGGGGGTGGAGGCGTCGGCTCGGGTGCGGATGTGGGCTGCCAGCCGCGCTGCGCGGACTGCGCCTCCGACGCCCTGCGATGCGCACCGCCGAAGTCGGCAGCCGGACCCCAATCGTATTCCGGCGGTTCGGGTTCCACCGGCACGTCGATGATCGGACTCTCTTCGGTGTTGGGGTCGGTGTCGTCCTCGTCCTCGGTGTCGATCCGGCTGCTGATCACCCGGCCGGGACCCATGCCGCGGTCGTCCCCCGCAAGATGCCCTCGCCGCTCCTGCCCGCCGGCATTCTCCGGCGCGGCGTCCCAGTCGGGGAACGTGTGCACGCTGGTGCGCTCGGTTTCGATGGCGGGTCGATGCTGCAGGTCGGTGTCGAAGATGATCTCCAGGTTGGCGCGCAGCGCGGCCAGCTCCGCGCGCAGGCTGGCCACCTCGTCGGACGTCTGCGAACGCAGCTCCGCGGTGAGCTCACGCCTGAGTTGGGATTCAACGGACAGCTCGTATTCGCGCCGCGCGGAGATCTCACGATCGAGCTGCAAGTCGTAGACGAACTTGAGGTCGCGGGCCTTGGCTTGGTCGATGTCGGACTGGCGCCGGTAGATGAAGGAGACGAACGCGGCGACCACCGCCGCCCACAATGCGACGATTACGGCAAGCTTCAGCAACTCGACGCGATTGGTGAACACCAGGGCAGAACTGGCCACGATGGCGAGCACCAGCAACGTCGTCAGCAGTACCCAACCCGGCCTCCGAGTGACACGCCGAGAGCGTGCCGCACGGGTCGGATCGGTCATGGGCCGACTGTACCCGCCACAGGTCACTGAGCGTGTCGACCTCTACGGCGATTCGGCGTGCCAGGTGCGCCTTCGCCTATTCCGGCACTCCGTCGGGGTTTTCCGGCGGCTCCGGCGGGGACTTGCAGCAATGCTGTAACCACAGTGCGGCGATCACCAGCGCCAGTGCGCTCACCGCCGCAACCAGAGCGCCTGCGGTGTCCTCCCCCGCGACTCGCATCACGCCGCGCCGCGGGATCAGGTACACCAGTACGCCGACCCACCAACCGAGCACCAGCGCACCCACCCATGCCGACGCCTTTGCCGTTGTCACGGAACTCGCCACCGCGAGCGGATGCAGGCCACCAGGACCCGGGCCGATCTTGCCGTCGTTGACCTTCGCCCGGACATAGAACGCCCAACCGGCCTCACCCACCGCGACCACCAGTAGCGACAGCCCCGTCCACACGGTGATCGGCGGAAAGTACCGGTACAAACCGATCACCAGGACGTAGCCGGCGATGGCGGCGATCACCGTCGCGGCGGTGAGGTCGCGTTTGCGGGTCGGGCCCATCAGATGTCGAGCACCAGATCGGTGCGGCGGACGCCCGCCCGCTCGGCCGGGTCGATGTCGTCAAGCAGACGCGCGACGGACTGCGGCCGACCGTCGACGGTCAGCGTCGCGGCCGGATCCACCGCGAGCCACGGAATCAACACGAAGGCGCGCTGGTGTGCGAGCGGATGCGGCAGCACGAGCACCTCGTCGTCGGAGCGCACCTCGATCGGGCCGTCGTGGCAGGTGACCAGGTCCACGTCGAGTGTCCGTGGACCCCAACGCTGGTCGCGAACCCGACCGCCCGCCTCCTCCAGTTCCTGGCCACGCCGCAACCACCCGTGGCAGTCCAGATGGCGGTCGTCGGCAACGAGGACGGCGTTGAGGAACGCGCCCTGTTCGACGCCGCCCCATGCCGCGGTCTCGTACACCGGCGACACCGATCGAACGGCATCGCCGAGTCCGTCGACCACCGACTGCAGCAGCGCACGGCGGTCACCGAGGTTGGACCCGATCGACAACACGACGGTGCTCATCGCGCGCCCCGCCTCGAACGTCGAGCCACGACCGCGACGTCGGCGAACGTCAGCGGGATCGGCGCGCTGGGCTTGTGCACGACGACCTCGACGCCGTGCACCCGCTCGTCGGTCATCACGCCTTCGGCGATCTCGGCGGCGACGGTTTCGATCAGGTTGCGCGGCGGCCCCGCCACGACGTCGGCGGCCCGCTGCGCCAGCGCGCCGTAGTCCAAGGTGTCGACGAGGTCGTCGCTGGCTGCGGCGGCAGCGAGGTCGATCCACACCGTGATGTCGACGACGAAGTCCTGCCCGTCGCGGCGCTCGTGCTCGAAGACGCCGTGATGACCGCGAACGGTCAAGCCGCGCAACTCGATTCGGTCCGCCATTAAAGGTTTCCGCCCCACGCCTCGACGACCTTGACCGCGTCGACGCTCGCCCGAACGTCGTGCACGCGCACGCCCCACACACCGCACTGGGCGGCCAGCGCGGAGATCACCGCGGTGGCGGTCTCCCGACCTGCCGGATCCCTTGGCGTGCCGTCGGATTCGGCCAGCAGCGTGCCGAGGAAGCGCTTGCGCGACGCGCCGACGAGCACCGGAATGCCGCCGGCGACGAAGTCCGGCAGCGCCCGCAACAACGCCCAATTGTGTTCTGCGTTCTTGGCGAACCCCAGTCCGGGGTCGATGATCAGATTGGCCGGGTCGACCCCGGCCGCCACCGCGGCGTCCACGCAGCGCAGCAGTTCGGCACGGACGTCGGCGACGACGTCGGCGTACTCGGGCGCCTGGTGCGGGCGCTGCGCGCCGACCGAGCGCCAGTGCATCAGCACCCACGGCACCCCCGCGTCGGCGAGAAGTGGGGCCATGTCCGGGTCGGCCAGCCCACCGGAGACGTCGTTGACGATCCGCGCGCCGTTCTCCAGTGCGGCGCGTGCCACCGCGGCGTGCATCGTGTCGATGCTGACCGTAACCCCTTGCGAGGCAAGGGCTTTGATCACTGGCACCACGCGCGCCGTCTCGACGCTTGCGTCGATCCGGGTGGCACCGGGACGGGTGGACTCGCCGCCGACGTCGATGATCGCGGCGCCCTGTGCGGTCAGCTTCAGACCGTGCTCGACGGCCCGGTCACGGTCCAGGAACAGCCCGCCGTCGGAGAAGGAGTCGTCGGTGACGTTGACGACCCCCATCACGCGTGTACGCGTCCCTGAAGGGACCATCCGGCTGGCTGGGCTCACTTCCGCAGGATCAGATCCAACGCCTCGGCACGCGATGCCTTGTCGGTCTTGAACTGCCCGCGCACGGCCGACGTGGTGGTGACGGCGCCCGGCTTGCGGATGCCGCGCATCGCCATGCAGAGGTGCTCGGCCTCGATGACGACGATGACGCCCCGCGGATCGAGCTTGCGCATCATCGCGTCGGCGATCTGGCCGGTGAGGCGTTCCTGCACCTGCGGCCGTTTGGCGTACAGGTCGACGACGCGGGCGAGCTTGGACAGCCCGGTGATGCGGCCGTCCACCCCGGGGATGTAGCCGACGTGCGCGACGCCGTGGAAGGCCACCAGGTGGTGCTCGCACGTCGAGTACATCGGGATGTCCTTGACCAGCACCAGTTCGTCGTGTTGCTCGTCGAACGTGGTGTTGAGCACGTCGTCGGGATTGACGTACAGCCCGGCGAACATCTCCTTGTACGCCCTGGCCACCCGCGCCGGAGTGTCGAGGAGACCATGCCGCTCCGGGTCCTCCCCGATGGCGATCAGCAACTCGCGCACGGCGGCCTCGGCGCGGGGTTGGTCGAACTCGGGGACTGTGAGCGTGGTCGGATCGATCTGCGACCGCGTCATCTGGTGGCTCCGTTCGTATCAGCCAGGGGGCGGCGGATTTTGCCGGTCGTCCGACCGGTCACCGTGATTCTGCTCGTCGCGCGGGGTTGGCGCTGGAGCGCCTCCCTGCGGGGCGTGCTGCCCGGGCTGCGGGTACGGCTGGTAGGGCGGGTACTGCTGCTGCGGCGGCGGTGGCTGCTGCTGCCAGCCCGAGGGAGGCGGAGGCGGCGGCGGGTACCAGTAGCCCTGGGGATGTTGACCGGGATGTTGCGGCGGCCAGCCCGGCGCGTGCCAGCCCGCAGGGGCGCCGTAGTCGGGCTGGGTGGAACCAGGCTGAGAAGGAGCACCGTGGTTGCCGTTCACCGGGGAACCGTTGCCGCCGGCGCCGTTCGTGCCGTTGTGCCGCGCGGCGGCCTCGGCGGCGTGGGTGGCGGCGGCGATGGCCGCCTTGAACGCCGGCTCGGGTGTCGGCTTGGGCCACTCCTCACCGCGTTCGATGGCGAGCTCGCCGGGCGTCTTGATCGGCGGCTTGTCGGACGGCACGCGGCCACCGAAGTCGTCGAACATGGTCAGGCGCGGGCGCTTCTTCACGTCACCGAAGATGGCCTGCAACTCGGTGCGGTGCAGGGTCTCCTTCTCCAGCAGCTCGCCGGCCAGGATGTCCAGCACGTCGCGGTACTCGGTGAGGATCTCCCACGCCTCGGTGTGCGCGGCCTCGATCAGCTTGCGCACCTCGTCGTCGATGATCTGCGCGACCTCGTGGCTGTAGTCCGCCTGGTTGCCCATGGTGCGGCCCAGGAACGGATCGCCGTGCTCGGTGCCGTACTTGACCGCGCCGAGCTTGGAGCTCATGCCGTATTCGGTCACCATCGCGCGGGCGATCTTGGTGGCCTGATCGATGTCCGACACCGCCCCGGTGGTCGGCTCGCGGAACACGAGTTCCTCGGCCGCGCGCCCACCCATCGCGAAGACCAGACGCGCGATCATCTCCGAGCGGGTCATCAGACCCTTGTCGTCCTCCGGCACCGCCACGGCGTGCCCGCCGGTGCGTCCGCGAGCCAGGATGGTGACCTTGTAGATCGGCTCGATGTCCGGCATCGCCCACGCGGCCAGCGTGTGGCCACCTTCGTGGTAGGCGGTGATCTTCTTCTCGTGCTCGCTGATGATGCGGCCCTTGCGGCGCGGTCCGCCGACGACGCGGTCCACCGCCTCCTCGAGCGCGGCGCCGGTGATGACGGTGCCGTTCTCGCGGGCGGTCAGCAGCGCGGCCTCGTTGATGACGTTGGCCAGGTCGGCACCCGACATGCCGACGGTCCGCTTGGCGAGCCCGTCCAGGTCGGCGTCGGGCGCGATCGGCTTGCCCTGCGAGTGCACCTTCAACACCGCACGCCTGCCGGCGATGTCGGGGTTGGACACCGGGATCTGCCGGTCGAACCGGCCGGGCCGCAGCAGTGCCGGGTCAAGGATGTCGGGCCGGTTGGTGGCGGCGATCAGGATGACGCCCTGGCGTTCGCCGAAGCCGTCCATCTCGACCAGCAGCTGGTTGAGTGTCTGTTCGCGTTCGTCGTGCCCGCCGCCAAGCCCTGCACCACGCTGGCGCCCGACGGCGTCGATCTCGTCGACGAAGATGATGCAGGGGCTGTTCTGCTTGGCCTGCTCGAACATGTCGCGGACCCGGGATGCGCCAACGCCGACGAACATCTCGACGAAGTCGGAACCTGAAATCGTGAAGAACGGAACCCCTGCCTCACCGGCGACGGCCCGCGCCAGCAGCGTCTTGCCGGTGCCGGGCGGCCCGTACAGGAGCACGCCCTTGGGGATCTTGGCGCCAAGCGCCTGATAGCGCGTCGGGTTCTGCAGGAAGTCCTTGATCTCGTAGAGCTCCTCGACCGCCTCGTCGACGCCGGCGACGTCGGCGAACGTGGTCTTGGGGAGATCCTTGTTCAGCTGCTTGGCCTTCGACTTGCCGAAGCCGAAGCCCATCCGCCCACCGGACTGCATCCGGGAGAACATCACGAACAAGCCGACGAGCAGCAGCAGCGGCAGCAGGTAGATGAGCAGCGAGCCGAGCACGCTGCCCTGGTTCACCACGGTGTTGGTCTTGGCGTTCTTGGCGCTCAGCGCGTCGAACAGCGCCACGGCGTACCCAGTCGGGTACTTCGCGATGACCTTGTCGCTGTTCTCGGTGTCGCCGTTTCCGCTCTTCAGGTCGAGGCGAACCTGCTGTTCGCGGTCGTCGATCTGCGCGCTCTTGACGTTGTCGCCGTTGATCTGGGCCATCGCCACCGACGTGTCGACGGGCTTGTAGCCGCGCGTGTCATCGCTGAAGTAGAAGAAGGACCACCCGAGGAGTAAGACGACCGCAATGGCGGTCAGGGTGCGGATGACGTTCTTTCGGTTCATCGTTGTCTTCGGCCCGCGAGCGGATACGCCGGCCAGGTCCTTCCGGTACGCATAAGTAGTCAGTTCAGGCTACCGCTAGGACAACGTGGCGCAGTTCCCGACGGTGACATGGGCGCAGCCGGGGACTCTGACAGCCTTGCAAGACTGAGACCGTGATCACATCGGCCGAGCGGTTCGTCGACACCAACGGCGTCCGGTTGCGCGTCGTCGAGGCCGGTGAACGCGGCAACCCCGTCGTAGTCCTCGCCCACGGCTTTCCCGAGCTGGCGTACACCTGGCGGCATCAGATCCACGCGCTGGCCAGTGCCGGCTACCACGTGCTCGCGCCCGACCAGCGCGGCTACGGCGGCTCGTCGAAACCGGTCGACGTCGGCGCATACACCGTCGCGGAGTTGTCGGCCGACGTCGTCGGGCTGCTCGATGACGTCGGCGCAGAGGAAGCGGTGATCGTCGGCCACGACTTCGGCGGTGTCGTGGCATGGGGAGCCCCACTGCTGCACCCCGACCGCTTCTGCGGCGTCGTCGGCATCAGCTTTCCGCCGGTGCCGCGGTCCCGGATTCCGACCACCCAGGCTTTTCGGCGGATGTTCGGGGACAACTTCTTCTACATCCTCTACTTCCAGGAACCGGGGCCCGCGGACGCAGAACTCGCCTCAGATCCGGCGACCACGCTGCGCCGGCTGATGGCCGCACCGCGGCCCGACGACCACGGTGCGGCGGCGCGGATGCTCGCGCCGGGACCCGAGGGCTTCGTCGCCAGGTTGCCCGAGCCGGGGGGCATTCCGCCGTGGCTGACGCAGGACGAGTTCGACCACTACGTCGACCGATTCACCGACAACGGCTTCACCGGACCGCTGAACTGGTACCGCTACTTGGATCGCAACTGGGAACTGACGGCCCACACCCCGGCGTCGTCGATCGCCGTGCCCGCGCTGTTCATCGGCGGCACGGCGGACCCGACGCTCGCGTACACCCCGCGCGATCGGGTCCGCGAACTGGTCAGTGGTGACTACCGTGAGGTGATGCTCGACGGCGGCCACTGGCTGCCGGAGGAACGACCGGACGAGGTGAACCAGGCGCTCCTGGAGTTCCTCGGGGAATTGGAGTTGCAATGACGCGACCACTCAACTTCGGCGTGTTCATCACGCCATTTCATCCGGTGGGCCAATCCCCCACGCACGCATTGCAATACGACATGGATCGGGTCGAGGCACTGGACCGCCTCGGGTTCGACGAAGCGTGGTTCGGCGAGCACCACTCCGGCGGTTACGAGCTGATCGCCTGTCCCGAGGTGTTCATCGCCGCGGCGGCCGAGCGCACCAAGCACATCCGGCTCGGCACGGGCGTCGTGTCGCTGCCCTACCACCACCCGTTGATGGTGGCCGACCGTTGGGTGCTGCTCGACCACCTGACCCGCGGACGGGTCATCTTCGGTACCGGACCAGGCGCACTGCCGTCGGACGCCTACATGATGGGCATCGACCCGGTGGACCAGCGACCGATGATGCAGGAGTCACTCGAGGCCATCCTGGCGCTGTTCCGCGCGGCGCCCGACGAGCGGATCAACCGCAAGACGGACTGGTTCACGCTGCGCGATGCGGCACTGCACATCCGGCCCTACACCTGGCCCTACCCCGAGATATCCACGGCCGCAATGGTTTCCCCGTCCGGGCCGCGGCTGGCCGGCGCGCTCGGCACCTCACTGCTTTCGCTGTCGATGTCGATACCGGGTGGCTACGCCGCGCTGGAGACGACCTGGGACGTCGTCGGCGAACAGGCCGCCAAGTCGGGGCGTGCCGCACCGAACCGCGACGACTGGCGCGTGCTCGGCATCATTCATCTGGCCGACACCCGCGAGCAGGCCATCGAGGACTGCACGTACGGGCTGCAGGACTTCGCCAACTACTTCGGCGCTGCGGGCTTCGTTCCACTCAACAACGAGGTCGAGGGCAACCAGACCCCGCAGCAGTTCGTCGAAGACTATGCAAGCAAGGGCAATTGCTGCATCGGCACGCCAGCCGACGCGGTGACCTACATCCAGGATCTGCTCGACCGGTCGGGCGGCTTCGGCACCCTGCTGCTGCTCGGCCACGACTGGGCGCCGCCCGCGGCCACCTACCACTCATACGAACTGTTCGCGCGAGAAGTGATGCCGCACTTCAAGGGACAGCTCGCCGCACCGCACGCATCCCACGAATGGGCGAAGGGGATGCGGGATCAACTGCTCGGCCGCGCAGGCGAGGCCATCGTCAACGCGATCACCGAACACGTCGTCGAACAAAGCGACGGCGAACAACGGGACGGGGTCGAACAGAAGGCCAATCTGTAGGGTGCCTGATATGCCCATCGCCGTGCGGATGCCCACCCGACTGCTCATTGCCGCCGTGGCAGGACTCGCGATCACCGGCCTCTCGGCGTGCGACGCGACGTCGGGGCCAACCCCCTCGGCAGGCCCGGACTCCGCCGCCAGGCAGGTCACCGTCGTCGGCGAGGGCGAAGTCCAGGGCACCCCGGACACGTTAACCACCGACGTCGCGATCGAGTTCCTCGCACCCGACGTGACCACGGCGATGAACCAGACCAGCGAGCGTCAGCAGGCGGTGATCGACGCACTGGTCGGCGCGGGCATCGAGCGCAAGGACATCAGCACCACGCAGGTCAGCCTGCAGCCGCAGTTCGGTGACAACAGCACCATCGTCGGCTACCGGGCGAGCAACGCGCTCAATGTCAAGATCCGCAAGCTGGACTCGGCGTCGCAGGCGCTCGCGCTGATCGTCAGCACGGGCGGCGACGCCACCCGGATCAACTCGGTGAACTACTCGATCGAGGACGATTCGCAGCTGGTGAAGGACGCCAGGGCGCGGGCATTCAACGACGCCAAGGACCGCGCCGGACAGTACGCGCAGTTGTCCGGACTGGAACTCGGCAAGGTCGTCTCGATCTCCGAGGTGGCCGGTGCGCCGCAGCCGCCGCAGCCCATGCCGATGCCGCGCTCCGCCATGGCCGATGCCGTGCCGCTGTCACCGGGTCAGCAGACCGTCGGCTTCTCGGTGACGGTCATCTGGGAGCTCACCTAACTAGCAGGGTTCATTCCCCGGTCGCTTCGCTCCTGCCCGCCGCAGCCGAGATCTGCACCGGAATCCCGTTCAACACCGACGTGCCGGACAGCAGGTCCATCGACGTTCCGTCGTTGAGCTGGTTGACGTTCACGCCTGGTTGACCGGCGGCCACCGACTGCGTGGTTCCGCTGCGGTCGTGGCCCCAGCCGTGCGGCAGCGACACGACGCCGCGCCGGATGGCGTCGGTGATCTCGACGGGCGCCTCGAGTTCCCCGCCGGGGCCCTTGATGTGCGCGCGGTCCGTGACACCGAGATCGGCCGCGTCGGCGGGGTGGATCTGCAGCGTGCAGCGGTTCGTGCCGCCCGCCAGGGCAGGCAGGTTGTGCATCCAGCTGTTGTTCGACCTCAGGTGACGGCGCCCGATCAGGACGAAGTCGTCGGCTCCGCGGTCGAGCGCGGCGCGTAGCCTCACCACGTCGGCGACGATGGTCTCGGGGGCCAGTTCCACCTTGCCCGACGGCGTCCGCAACACCTCGGTCAGCCGTGGCCGCAGCGGCCCGAGGTCGATTCCGTGCGGCGCCTCGATGAGCCGATTCAACGTCAGCCCTTCGGGTTTCGCGCCGAACGCGTCCCCGTACGGCCCCAGCCGCAACATCATGTCCAGACGGCGTTCGTAACCGCGCGCCGCCGGGAGCATCGCGGTGAGCTCGTCCACCGCGCGGCCTGTCACGGGCGAATCGGGATCGGCGGTCTCCTTGACCAACGTCGTCGCGATCACCTGTTCGTCGGCAAGCGCGGGGTCGGCGGACGGGCCGAGTCCGTAGAGGATCAGTGCGAGGCGCGACAGGATCTCCGGCTCGTCCGGCCGGCCGTCGGCCAGTGGAAGCGCCGGTGGCGAGTAGCGCGCGTTGTTGCGCACCGACGCGTTGGCGAGCGCGACGTCGAAGTGGGCGCTCTGCGACGGCGGCGGTGGCGGGAGGATGACGTCGGCGTGCTTGGTGGTCTCGTTGAGGTACGGGTCGACGCTGAGCATGAAGCCGACGCCGTCGAGTGCGCGGCTGAGCCGGTCGCCGTCGGGGGCGGAAAGCACGGGATTGCCTGCGATGGTGATCACCGCCTTGACCTGACCTTCGCCTGGCGTCTCGATCTCCTCGGCGAGCGCCGCGGCCGGAAGTTCGGAGAGCACCTCCGGGTAGCCGGATACCCGGCTGTGCCAGCGCCCGGTCCGAAAGCCGCGGCCCGGCTTGGGCGGACGGGCCGCAGGTCCCACCGGCGACTGCGGGAACATCGCGCCGCCCGCCCGGTCCAGATTGCCGGTCAGCACGTTGATCACGTCGACCAGCCAGCTGCCGACGGTCCCGAATTCAACCGTGGAGGTGCCGATCCTGCCGTACACCGCCGCTGAGGATGCTCCCGCGATTTCGCGTGCGACGGTACGAATCTCCTCGGCGGACACCCCGCAGTGGGCGGCGACGGCCTCCGGCGCGAAATCCCTTGCCACCACCTGGACGTCGTCGACGCCCGTGACGTGGCCCGCCAAGTCGCCGAGGCCGACGAGCCCCTCGTCGAACAGCGTGTGCACCACCGCGAGGAGCAGGGCGGCATCCGTGCCGGGGCGCGGCGCGATGTGGTGATCCGCCATGGCCGCCGTGCGGGTGCGGGCGGGGTCGATCACCACCAGCCGTCCGCCGCGCTTGCGCAGCGCCTTGAGCTTGCCGCCGAAGTCCGCGGCGGTGGCCAGACTCCCGTTGGACACCAACGGATTCGCCCCGATGACGACGAGGTGATCGGTGCGGTCGAGATCGGGGACGGTGAATGCGATCGGGTTGCCGAACATGAAGCCCAACGCGACGTGCTTGGGCATCTGGTCCAGGGTGCTCGCCGAATACACCTGATGGGTGCCGAGGCCGCGGATGATCAGCGGCACGTATAGCGATCCGGCGATGGTGTGGGCGTTCGGGTTGCCGACGTAGACCGCCACCGACTCCCCGCCACTCTCGGCGACGACGGCGCCAAGACCGCGCGCGGCGGCCTCGAACGCCTCGTCCCAGCCGACCTCGACCAACTCGCCGTCCTTGCGGATCAGCGGGGCTGTCAACCGGTCGGGGTCGTTGTCGAGCTCGGCGAAGCTGGCGCCCTTGGGGCAGATGAAGCCCGCGCTGAAGACGTCGTCGTGGTCACCGCGGGCGCCGGTGACCCGGCCGTCGTGGATTTCGAGGGTGAGCCCGCAGGTGGCTTCGCAGAAGGGGCAGATTCGCAGCGCCGTCTGGGTGTCCGTCATGTCGCAGTTCCTTCCGTGACGGCCAACCACCGGGGCAGCGGGGTCAGCCCTGCTCGTAGACCTTGGGGTCGAGGGTGCCGATGTAGGGCAGGTCGCGGTAGCGCTCGGCGTAGTCCAGGCCGTAGCCGACGACGAACTCGTTCGGAATGTCGAAGCCGATGTAGGTGATGTCGAGGTCGACGCGGACGGCGTCGGGCTTGCGCAGCAACGTGCAGACCTTCAGCGACCGGGGACGGCGGGTGGCGAGGTTGCGAAGCAGCCACTTCAGCGTCAGGCCGGAGTCGACGATGTCCTCCACGATCAGCACATCGCGGTCGTTGATGTCGCGGTCGAGGTCCTTGAGGATGCGCACCACGCCCGACGACGACGTCGACGATCCGTAGGAGCTGACGGCCATGAACTCGAGCTGTGTGGGCAGCGGAATGGCCCTGGCCAGGTCGGTGACGAACATGACGGCGCCCTTGAGCACCGTGACCAGCAGCAGGTCCTGCCCGTTCTCGGCGACCGCGTCGCGGTAGTTGTCGGCGATGAGTTCACCCAGTTCGGCGGTGCGTGCCTGGATCTCGCTCTCGGACAGCAGCACCGACTTGATGTCACCCTGGTACGGCTCGGTGGCTGAATTCGCAGGCACGGCAACAGCGTGCCACGTTCGCGCGTCTGCGACCAATGCGGACCTCGAACCGGCTCGCTCAGACCGGTTCGCGGTAGGTGATCAGCAGGCCTGCGCGACGGCCCACGAACAACCGCTCGTTGCGCAGCGGGGACCCGACCGCGACGCCGCCCTGCCCCCGCCAGTCCGTGACGAGGCGGTCGACGCCACGGAGCTGGACGTCGGTGAGGCCGCTTGCCTCGCCGGTCAACAGCCAGCGACGAATCACCCGGCGCCGGACCGCGGTGGGCAGCTCGGACAGGGGCGCGGTATCGAGTCCATCCCCGGTCGTCACCGCTGCCGCGGCGAGGTCCGCGATGTCGTCGAGGGTGTCGGTGTCCTCGCGCAGCGCGGCGGCGGTGCGGGCCAGCGCCTCGGCCACCCCGCCACCGAGCACGTCCTCCAGCAGCGGCAGCACCTCGGCGCGCAGCCGCACGCGGGTGAACCGGCGATCGTCGTTGTGCGGATCCTGCCACGGCGTCAGCCCCAACTCCTCGCACGCGGCGCGAGTGACGGCGCGTCGCACGCCGAGCAGCGGCCGACACCACGGCGGATCCCAGGGCCGCATGCCGGCGATCGAGCGTGAGCCGGAGCCGCGGCCCAGCCCCAACAACACCGTCTCGGCCTGATCGTCGAGCGTGTGCGCGAGCAGGACCGGTGCACCGTCACGCGCGGCGTCAAGGGCCCCGTAACGCGCCGTTCGAGCGGCCGCCTCGGGACCGCCCGCCGAGCCGACATCGACCCGAAGCACGTGGGCCCCAACGCAACCCATGGCCAGCGCGTGATCGCGCGCGGTGGCCGCGACGTGCGCCGAGTCAGTCTGCAGCCCGTGGTCGACGATGAGCGCCGTGGTGGGACGCAGCCGCGCCGCGACCGCCGTGAGGGCCAGCGAGTCGGCGCCGCCCGACAACCCGACGCACCACGGCCCGTCGGTCAGGTGGAGCCGGGCGGCCTCGGCGACCGCCCGCTGCAGCGTCGCTAGAGAACCCGGTCGATCCATCTTTGCGGTTCGTCGACTTCGCTTGGCAGCGGCAGGGTTTCGGGACTCGTCCAGACGGTGTTGAACCTCGCCATGCCGACGGTTGACACCACGTGGTCGACGAACGCCTTGCCGCGGGTGTACTGGCTGAGCTTCGCGTCGAAGCCGAGCAGCGCCCGCACCACGCGCTGCAGCGGTGGCTGCTTGCGCCCGCGCCGTTCGTTGAACCGGCGCCGGATGGTCGCCACCGACGGCACCACGGCGGGCCCGACGGCATCCATCACGTGATCGGCATGCCCCTCCAGAAGCGTGCCCAGCACCAGCAGTTGATCGAGCGCCTCGCGTTGGGGTTCGGACTGGATGGCCCGCAGGATACCAAGCACGCCTTCGGAATTCGGTTCGGCGGAACCGTTTTCGGTGCCGTTGCGACGGGAGCGGACGAACTCGCCGAGCCTGGCGACGACCTGGCTCACCTCCTGGTCCGATTCGTCGGTGAGCACGGCAAGCGATCGGGCCATGTGATCGGCCAACCACGGGTTGGCCTTGAACTGGACCCGGTGGGTGACCTCGTGCAGACAGACCCACAGCCGGAAGTCGGCCGGCGAGACGCGGAGTTGACGCTCGACCGCGATCACGTTGGGGTACACCAACAGCAGTTCACCCCCGTTCGCCGCGAACGGGTCGTACTGCCCGAGGATGCCCGACGAGATGAAGGCCAGCACGGCTCCGGTCTGCGCGCCGGTGATGCGGCCGCTGATGAAGCCACTCGACTTGCCCTCGTCGCCGCCCGTCATCACGCGCATGGATTCCGTTGCGGCACGGACCCATTCGCCGCGGTCGATGATCCGGGCGTCGGCGATGTCAGCATCCTCGTTGAGCCCCGTGACGTCGCGCACCGGCAGTTCGGCGCGGCGGGAGGATTCCGCCAACTGCTCGATCGCCTGCCGCCGGGTGTACTCGGTCGCGGGCGGCGCAGGCCGGACCAGCTTGGTGCCGACGGAAGCCGCGAAGCCCCAGTCGACGCTGCGACCGACGGTGGGCGTGTCGCCCGGGCTCATGAGCCGCACCCGCACGACCGCAGCGTCGCGGCGAGTGCGTCGATCGCGGTCCGGCCGGTCGGTCCGGCGTTGTTGGAGAGCAGCGCGAACGTCAGCACCCGGCCGCTGGCATCGGTGACGATTCCGGCCAACGCGTTGGTTCCCGTCAGCGATCCGGTCTTGGCCCGCAGGAATCCGGCCGCGGCCTTGCCTGCGTCGGTGTCGAGGTAGCGGTTGGACAATGTGCCGCTGCCACCGGCGATCGGCAGCAGATCCACCAGTGGCCGCAGTTTGGGGGTCTCCCCGCCGGCGGCGGCATTGACCACTTCGTCGAGCGTCTCGGCGGTGAGCCTGTCGTCCACCGACAGACCACTGGAATCGACCAGTGCCGCACCGCCGGTGTCGATGCCTGCGCCGTTGAGCTGGCCGAGCACGGCCCGAACCGCGCCACTGAAGCTCTGCGGCTGGTTCACCTTGGCGGCGACCTCCCGCCCGATCGACTCGGCCATCACGTTGTCCGAGTTGTTCATCATCTCCCGCAGGCGCTCGATCAGCGGCGGCGATTGCACCGAGGCCACCTCCTTGGCCCCTGCCACCGGTGACGGCAGGAAGGTCACGGATGCGGGGTCGACGGCGAACGCGGCGGCCAGGGCGCGGCCCGCGTCGAGCGCGGGCGTCGCGGAGCGCCGTGACTCGACGCTGACCGGCTGGGTGCGGCCACCGTCGAGCATCACCGATTCCATCGGGGCGATGTCGCCGTTCTGGATGTCCAGCGGGTCCCAGCCCGGCGCCATGGTCGGCCCGCTGAAGGCGCTGGCATCGACGCGGACGGCGGTGACGGCGAGCCCTTCACGGCGGACCTGGTCGGCGAGGTCGCTGATCCTGGCGGCGTCCCGGTACCACGTCGGGGTGGAGGGCGGCGCCGCCGAGAGCGTGGGGTCGCCGCCGCCCTTGAGGATGATCAGGCCCGGTGTGTCGGGGTCGGTGACCACGGTGGTGGTCAGCCGTGCGTCGCGGTCGAGGGCAAGCAGTGCGGCGGCGGTGGTCAGCACCTTGTTGACCGACGCCGGTTGCATCGGGACGTCCGCGCCCTGCGCCCACAGCTGCGTGCCGGTGATCGCGTCGGTGATGCGGCCGGTGAAGGCGCCGAGGTTCGGGTCGGCGACGAAGGGCGCGATGGTGGCGGCAAGTCGGTCGGGTGTCGGCTTCGGAGCGGTGTCGGCCAGCGGCGTGACACCGGGGGCGGCAGAGGCCGCGGCCGGCTGGGGTTTGACGGCCTTGGCTTCACTGCTGGACTGGCCGCCCGAGGTGAAGACGGCACCTGCGGCGACCACTGCGGCGACGATCAACAGCACCGCAACGCCGACGACCACGTGCGTGGATCGACGCCACTGGGTGGGCCGCATGAGTCTCCTGGGTCGATGGGCTGACGGGCGGGCCCGCATGGAGCCCCCATTGGGGAAGCGTATCGCTCGTTTATGGTTGACCCGCGTCGTCACCCGACGACCCCTATGCCCAGCAGATATGAAGGAGCCGCGGCGGTGGAGTTCGACGTCGTCATCGAGATCCCTAAGGGTTCGCGCAACAAGTACGAGGTGGATCACGAGACGGGCCGGGTCAAGCTCGACCGCTACCTCTACACGGCGTTCGGCTACCCCGCCGACTACGGGTTCTTCGAGAACACCCTCGGCGAGGACGGCGACCCGCTGGACGCGCTGGTGCTGCTGCCCGAGTCCGTCTTCCCCGGTTGCATCGTCGAGGCGCGGCCGGTGGCGATGTTCAAGATGACCGACGAGGCCGGCGGCGACGACAAGCTGCTGTGTGTGCCCGCTGGGGACCCGCGATGGGACCACATCCAGGACCTGGCCGACGTGCCGCCGTTCGAACTCGAGGCCATCAAGCACTTCTTCGTGCACTACAAGGACCTCGAGCCAGGCAAGTTCGTCAAGGCCGCCGACTGGGCGGGCCGCGAAGAGGCCGAGGCCGAGTTGCAGCGGTCGATCGAACGGTTCAAGACCACCGGGCACTAAGTTTTTTCACCGCCGTAACACGCGGTAACGCGGTCGTGGCTTGAGGCTTCGATCATGGCGATGTGCTCCTTCATCAGGGTGTCGGGCTCGAGGCGTTCAACGCGTGGCCCGAGCGCAAGGCGGTGCATGCGCTCTACGAGTGCTGCAACTGTCTCGTCATGGCCCGTGAGCTGGCCCGCGGCCGCCCCTACGACGACCACGCGGCGTTGTTCCGTCGTGCCGACGCGCTGCTCTTCGCGCTGCCCGAGTCCACCATCGACCAGATCCTGGACGCCTGCCCGCACGTCGGACGCCGGCCACGCAGCGCGAAGTCGCAGGCCGAGCAGTGCTCGGTGTGGGACGACGACGCCGCGGTGATGGCCCGGCTCGCCGAGACGGCCAACGGATACCTGGACAAGTTCGGCTTCGGGTTCGTGATGTGCGTCGGCGGTCTTGCGGCTTCGGACGTCCTCGGCACGGTGACCGACCGCATGCACAACGACGTGGAGACCGAACGCAAGGTCGTCCGCAACGAGCTGGCGAAGATCAACCGGACCCGCCTGGAGCGCATGTTGGGACCCGAGGGCGGCTACCAGAACTGGTGACACGCCAAGCTCGCCCTAGGCTCGTCTGAGTGACGACCACCCCTTCCGAGAAGAACCGCGCGCACTCCCACTTCCTTTCGCTGCCCGATCTGGCGGCGCGCTCGTCGGGGGCGGCGGTGGTGTGGGCCAACGACGATCTGTTCGCCGAGAAGGAGAACCTGATCAAGCCCGGGGCCGCCGAGTTCCGGCCTGCCACCTTCGGGCACAAGGGCCAGGTGTACGACGGCTGGGAAACCCGGCGCCGGCGCGGGACGACGGACGACGCGCGCGACTCGGCGATCGTCCGGCTCGGCGTGCCGGGCATCGTGCGCGGCGTGGTGGTCGACACCGCCTGGTTCACCGGCAACTATCCACCGGAGATCTCGGTCGAAGCCGCCCATCTGCCGGGCCATCCGTCGGTCGAGGAGCTGGTGGACAAGGCTCGGTGGACGACGATCGTGCAGCGCAGTTCGGTCAACGGCGACACCCGCAACCCGTTCGAGGTCGACTCCGATCGGCGCTGGTCGCACGTCCGGTTGTCGATGTACCCCGACGGGGGCATCGCGCGGTTCCGCGTGCACGGCGAGGGTCTGCTGGACCCGCGGTTCGCAGGCGGGCTGCCGTTGGACCTGGCCGCGCTGGAGAGCGGTGGCCGAATCACGGTGTGCTCCAACATGTTCTATGGCTCACCAAACAACCTGCTGCTGCCGGGCACTGCCCGCACCATGGGCGACGGATGGGAGACGTCGCGACGGCGCGACGCCGGAAACGACTGGGTGCAGGTGCATTTGGCGAGCCAGGGTGTGCTGACCGCCGCCGAGTTCGACACGTCGTACTTCATCGGCAACGCGCCGGGCGCGGCCCGGCTGTCCGGGCGCGACGGTGACGGCGACTGGTTCGAGCTGCTCCCGACGACGGAGTTGCAACCCGACACCCGGCACCGGTTCCTGATCGACGACGACCGTCCCGTCACCGAGGCGCGGCTCGACATCTACCCCGACGGCGGGATGGCGCGGCTGCGACTGTTCGGCACGCTCACGCCGGACGGCTTGCGCCGCATCCAGGAGAAGTGGGACGCCAGCGGCCTCTGACGTTGCATGATGGCGCGATGACCGACCTTCATGGACATTGCGACGCCCGCTTCGCGAAGGTCGCCGACGCGCTCGGCCGGGCGATCGCCGACGGCGAGGAGGTCGGCGCCGCCATCGCCATCGACATCGACGGTGAAACCGTCGTCGACATCTGGGGTGGCTACGCCGACGCCGCCAGGACCACGCCGTGGACCGAGCACACCATCGTCAACGTGTGGTCGTCGACCAAGACCATCACTGCGCTGGCAGGCCTGATGCTGATCGACCGCGGCTTGATCGAACCGACCACCCCGGTCGCGAGCGTCTGGCCCGAATTCGGCGCGAACGGCAAGGAAGCCATCGAGTTTCGGCACCTCCTCTCCCACACCTCGGGAGTGTCCGGATGGGACCAGCCGGTCGTCGTCGACGACCTCTTCGACTGGGAGAGGTCGACGGCCGCGCTCGCCGCGCAGGCGCCGTGGTGGGAACCGGGCACCGCGTCGGGCTATCACGCGATCACCTTCGGCCACCTGATCGGTGAGGTACTGCGCCGAGTCACCGGCCTGTCACTCAAGCAGTTCGTCCGCGACGAGATTGCGGGGCCGCTCGGCGCGGACTTTCAGATCGGCGCGGTACCCGACGACTCGGCCCGCATCGCCGAGATCATCGCTGCCACTGATCCATTCGAGGGCATCCCGCCCATGGATCAGTGGCCCGAGCCGATGCTGAAGACGTTCACCGGTCCCGCCCCGGATCCCTTGGTGGCCAACAGCCCGCAGTGGCGTGCGGCCGACATGGGCGCCGTCAACGGTCACACCAATGCGCGGGCGCTGGCGCGGATCCTCTCGTCGATCTCGTTGGGTGGCACGGTAGATGGCGTCCAACTGTTGCGTCCGGAGACCATCGAGAAGATCTTCGAGGTGCAGTGCGAAGGACCCGATCTGGTGCTCGCGCTGCACCCCATCAAGTGGGGCCTCGGATTCGGCTTGCCGCAGCCGCAGACCTTCCCCTACATCCCCGACGAGAAGGTCTGCTTCTGGGGTGGCTGGGGCGGCTCTTGGGAGACGATGAACCCCGACCGCCGAATGACGACGGCCTATGTCATGAACAAGATGGGTGCGGGCATCGAGGGGTCGGAGCGGACCGCGCGTTACTCCACGCTGATCTACGAGGCGCTTTCCTGACCGACGATGACCGGTGCGAGCTTCGGATCGTGCGGGACGGCCACCTTCTTGGCGCGCATCTTCTTCGCGTACTTCATCCCCGGCTTCTCGATGCCGTAGTAGGTGACGGTCGCCGCGAGGATCGTCACCGATAGCAGGACCACGATGTTGCGCAGCATTCCTGGCAGGTCGTCACCGGCCATCCAGCCGATCCTGCCCAGCAGGAGCAGCAACGGGAAGTGCCAGAGATACGCCGACAGTGAGACCTCGCCGACGTAGCGGATCGGACGGGCGTCGAGCCACACCGCCAGCTTGGTCTTCTCCCCGCGCCCGAGCGGGGCGACGATGACGAGGATCATCAGCGCGGCGACGACGCTGACGCCTGCGGTCGCGAACTGGTTGGCGACGACGAGCAGCACACCCGACACCAGGAACACCGGGATGATCGCCAGCGCGCAGATCATGCGCACCCGCCTGCTGAGGCGTTCCGAGAGCACGCGGTGCTCGAGTGCGACGAACACGATGGCGGCGAACATGCCGAGTGCGAAGTTGTCGGCATTGGTGAGGAAGCTCTTGGTGAACACCGCGGCCCAGTTCGGGCCCCAGTTCAGCAGCATGAAGTCGGTGGTACTCGAGAAGGAGAACACCACAGGGGTCAGCGCCCGGCCCACCAGCCCGATCACCAGCAGGATGAGTGGCGCCAAAGCGGCCAGCAGGAACGGATTCCTCGTCGAGCGCTTGCGCAGCTTGAACAGCAGGAAGCCGAGCAGCGGCAGCGATGCGTAGAAGGCGTATTCCAGCGTCAGCGACCACGACGGGTTGATGCCCGTCTGGATGTAGGCGGGGAAATAGGTCTGCACCAGGAAGAGGTTGGCGATCAGCTCGCCGGGATCGGTGATCATCCCTGTGCCGGCATCGGTGCCAACCGGCTGTATGGCGGGATTTTGGACGTATGCCACCCGCAACACGAAGTTGACGATCAGGAAGATCACCAAATAGACCGGAATGATTCTCGCCAGGCGGTGGACGACGTAATCCTTGACGTCGGGCATCTTGCCCAGCGAGCGTTCTTCGACGAGATTGCGGACGTACGGAAGAAACAACAGAAAGCCACTCAGTACGAAGAAGTACACGAGTGAGAACCCGAAGAGACTGGTCTGCCAGGTCGCTGCCGTCTTCGGCGAATAATGCGTCGTCACGTGCGTGACGGCTATGCACAGGCACAGCAATCCGCGCACGCCGTCCAGTCCGATGATTCGCACCCGTTTGCGACGGGCGGGAATGGCAGGCTCCTGCGCTGCCGCCGTGACGGAACTGGTTGCTTCCTGGGTCATACGCACTGGTCCCTCTACGTGTTGATGTCGTGCCCGGCAAGCAGCACCGCTTTGCCGGAGCATCACCCGTCCGCTGGCTGTCGGACCCATGGCAACATCGTTGATTCTGTCGTTGATGCTCCCGCATTTCCTTGCGAACGCCAAATTATCAGCACTTCGTAAGCGTCTGATATCGAATTGAGTTCAACGCGGAAGAAAAGTTGCTGTGTACGCGGATCGGGCACGCCGAAATTCGCGCGGCAAACACCGCGCCAACATTGGCGTCAAGATCGATTTTCGTGGCCACGAATGAAAATTCTGGCTATGCGCGAGCGGCTGTCATAATCGAGACCATAGTGGCACTATCGCGTGATCTTGGATGGCTGGCTAATAATCGACGCGTCGATGACTGCTGCGGGGCCCGCAGCCATTCGGCGTTCACCACGCAATCGCGGTCGAGCCGCGGCGGGGGTTGCTGCCAGCTGCGCAGTCTGCGTTCAGCGTGCGACGAGGTTGCGCAACGCCTCGCCGCGGGCGAGCCTGCCGATGTTCGCGGCGATGTCGTCGACCCGGCCGGTGAAGGTGTCCGAGGTGACTCCCGACGAGTGTGGCGTCATCAGAACGTTGGCCAGTTCGCTGAACGGCAGCGTGGCCGGGGCGCTCGTCTCCCCGGGGCCGGCCGGATACCGGTACCAGACGTCGATGGCGGCGGAACGGATGTCGCCGTTGCGCAGCGCATCGAACAGCGCACGTTCGTCGACCAGGGCTCCGCGCCCCACGTTGATCAGCACGCCGTCGGGACCGAGTGCCCGAAGCTGGTCGGCGCCGATCATGCCCTCGGTCTCTCGCGACAGCGGCGCGGACAGCACCAGGACGTCCGACTCGTGTAGGAGCACGTCGAGCCTGGTGACGTCGCCGGCCCAAGAGAGACCGTGGGCAACGGCGTCCACCCGCCCCGATCCGGTGACCGCGGCGCCGGCCGAACCGAACGCCCGGAACAACTCCCAGCTGCACTGGCCGATGTGGCCGAATCCGACGAAGCCGATTCGGGTGTCCCGCAGGGTCTTTGGCTGCTCGATGGCGTCGTCGTACACCGGCGTCGCCCACACCTCGCGGCGCAGTGATCGGTCCTGGGCCAGGAAGTTGCGCCGCAGCACGATCGCGGCCGCCAGCACGTACTCGGCGATCGACCGCTCGTGGTGAAAGGTGTTGGCCACCATCACGTCGGCGGGCAGCGCGTCGAAGTCGATGCGGTCGGTGCCTGCGCCTGCCACGTGGACGAGTCGCAGCTTCTCGGCGACGCCCGCCATGTCCGCGGTGAATCGACTGCCGACGTACACCTGGGCGTCGCGCAGCTCGTCGAGCACGGTCGACGGCTCCGCGCCGACGCACCACACGACGTCGGCTTCTGCGGGCAGGGCGACTTCGAACCGCGCGCGGTGCGGTACCACGTTGCGGTCGGCGACGATGATCTTCAACTGCGTCAGTTCCGTTGCAGTGCTGGGCGTTTGCCGTCGAAGGTCCAGCCGGGGACCAGGTACTGCATGGCGACCGCGTCGTCGCGGACGCCGAGCCCCTCGGCGAGGTAGAGCTCGTGGGCGGCTGCGACCGCGTCCTCGTCGAGTTCCACGCCGAGGCCGGGCTCGTCGGGGACGTCGAGGTAACCGTCGACGATCTGGTACGGCCGCTTGGTGATGCGCTGACCGTCCTGCCAGATCCAGTGGGTGTCGATGGCGGTGATGGCACCGGGTGCGGCGGCGGCCACGTGGGTGAACATCGCCAGTGAGACGTCGAAGTGGTTGTTGGAGTGCGAACCCCAGGTGAGCCCCCACGCGTCGCACAGCTGGGCGACGCGCACGGATCCGCTCATCGTCCAGAAGTGCGGGTCGGCGAGCGGGATGTCGACGGCGCCGGCGCGGATGGCGTGGCCGAGCTCGCGCCAGTCGGTGGCGATCATGTTCGTGGCGATCGGCAACCCGGTGGCGCGCTTGAACTCCGCCATCACCTCGCGGCCGGAGAACCGGCCTTCCGGGCCGACGGGATCCTCCGCGTAGGCGAGTACGCCCGCCAGTTCGCGGCACGTCGTGATCGCGTCGGCGAGCAACCATCCGCCGTTGGGATCCAACGTGATTCGCGCGTCGGGGAAGCGGTCGGCCAGCGCGATGACGGCCTTGGCCTCGTCCGGGGCGGGAAGCACGCCGCCCTTGAGCTTGAAGTCGCGGAAGCCATAGCGTTCCCGCGCGGCCTCGGCCAGCCGGACGACGGCCTCCGGGGTCAACGCCTCCTCGTGCCGGATCCGCATCCAGTCGTCGGCGTCCGGCGCCTCGTCGGCCGCGGACCGGTAGGCCAGGTCGGTCTTGGTGCGGTCGCCGACGAAGAACAGGTAGCCGAGCGCCTGCACCCGGTCCCGTTGCCGTCCGTCGCCGAGCAGTGCCGCGACCGGCACGCCGAGGTGCTGACCGAGCAGGTCGAGAAGTGCGGACTCCACCGCGGTTACGGCGTGCACGGCGACGCGCAGGTCGAACGTCTGGGCGCCACGTCCGCCGGCGTCGCGGTCGGCGAATGCGCGTCGCATGTCGGCGAGCACGGCGTGGTAGGCCCCGATGCCGCGGCCTTCGACGATCCCGCGGGCGTCCTCGAGGGTGCGCTGGATGGGCGCGCCGCCCGGCACCTCACCGACACCGGTGTTGCCGTCGGAGTCCTTCAGTATCACCAGGTTTCGGGTGAAGAACGGCCCGTGCGCGCCGCTCAGGTTCAGCAGCATGTCGTCGTGTCCGGCGATGGGGACCACCCGCATCTCCGTGACGACAGGGACGCTACTCGCAAGGCTCCTCGCAAGACTCATGGAATCAGCCTACGAACGCTCGCTGATGCGGTCCAACACTGAAATCGCATGGATTGATCCACCGAACGCATCGGCGAGCTGGCCCCGGGCGTCACTGGGCGAACCACTTGTCGCCGTTCGCGAGGGGCCGCAACACCCTGCTCACCTTGTCGCCCACACTGCTCAGGGCCTCCACGACCTCGCGTTCGCGCTCGGGAGTCAACCTCGCGATCGGAATGGATGCGCTGATCGCGTCCTGTGCGGGGCGGGCGTACCGCAGCGCGACGGCGAAACACCGCAGCCCGGCGGTGTTCTCCTCGTCGTCGGTCGCGTAGCCGCGGATGCGGACGGTTTCGAGTGCCTCCTCCAACGCGGCCCGGTCGGTGAGGGTGTGCGGGGTGAGCGCGGTCAGCTCCTCGGGAATGTGGTCATCGCGATCGGCGCCGAATCGCTCGGCCAGCAGCGCCTTGCCCAGTGCAGTGGTGTAGGCGGGAAGGCGCCGTCCCACCCGGCTGGTGATGCGTTGATACTGCCGCGACTCCCTGGTGGCGAGGTAGACCACGTCGGGCCCGTCGAGCCTGCCGACGTGGAAGGTCTCGTCGAGCTGTTGCCGCAGATCCTCGAGGAACGGCGTGATCATCGGGAGGTACGGGTCGCTGTCGAGGTAGCTCGTTCCGACCAGCAGCGCGCGAATGCCGATGCCGTACAGCGTCCCGGAGTCATCGGCGCGGACCCAGCCCTGCGCCATCAGCGTCCGCAACAGGGCGTGCGCACTGCTGCGCGGCATGTCGAGCGCCTCGCTGATCTCACGGATGCGCGCGGGCCGGTCCTGCCGACCGGCGAGGTACTCGAGCAGCGCGACGGTGCGAACGGCCGACTTCACCTTGCGCACGGCGACATCCGACGACGGTTCGGGCGTCACAGCAGCCCCGCCTGCTGGGCGACGAGCACGGCAGCGCCCGCGGCGGAGACGCCGATCGCGGTCCACCGCTGACGCTGCGGGTTGAGTAGTCGATTGGCGAAGCGCGACAACGCATATCCGGCGATCGCCGCGGGCACCAGAACGGCGAACGCGCGCAGGGTGTGCGTGTCGACCTCACCGGTCAACGTCAGCATGCCGAGCGACATCAACGATCCGATCAGGAAGAAGCCACTCATCGTGCCACGCAGTTGCGCACCGCTGTTGCGCTGCCACACCAGGGCCATCGGCGGCCCACCGATGGAGGTCGCCGTGCCGAGGACCCCGGAGGTGGCTCCGGCCAGCACGAGGTTGCGTCGATGCGGCACGGGAATCCAGCCGAAGCTCGTCACCGCCACACCGACCAGCACCACTGCGGCGATCAGGATCGCCAGTGCGCGTTCGGGTATCGCCGTCAACAGCAGGGCACCCGCAATGGTGCCCGGCACCCGTCCGATCAGCGCCCAACCGGTGCCGGACACGTCGATCGCAGTCCGCTCGCGAATCACCACCAGCAGGGTGAGCAGGGCGGCCAGCATGATCAGCGTGCCCGGGATGAGCGCCGGGTCGACGACTGCGACGACGGGTGCCGCGAGCATGCCCATGCCGAAGCCGATCGACGCCTGCAGGCACGACGCGAACAGGATCGCCACCGCGATGATCGAGTAGTCGAGGACGCTCACGCGCTGTGGGACAACGCGGATTGCTCGTCGAGCAACGGATGGTGGCACTCCGCGCTGTGGCCCGCGACCTGCAGGTCGAGCGCGACGGGCGGCCGCTCCTTGGCGCAGACGTCGGTGGCCCGGTGGCACCTGGTCCGGAACCGGCAACCCGATGGCGGGTCCAGCGGCGAGGGCACCTCGCCCTTGAGCAGGATCCGCTCGCCGCGCTGCGCCGCGTCCAGCTTGGGCGCCGCCGACATCAGCGCCGCGGTATACGGATGGTTGGGCCGGTCGAAAACCGCTTCGGTGGGCCCGTTTTCGATGATGCGACCCAGGTACATCACGGCGACCCGGTCCGCGACGTGGTGCACCACCGACAGGTCGTGGGAGATGAACACGTACGAGATCTGCAGCTGCTTCTGCAGGTCGTTGAGCAGGTTGAGCACCTGCGCCTGCACTGAGAGGTCCAGGGCCGAGACGGGCTCGTCGCAGATGATGACGTCGGGGTCGAGCGCGAGCGCCCTGGCGATGCCGATGCGTTGCCGTTGGCCGC
Organism: Mycobacterium sp. URHB0044; assembly: GCF_000620625.1. Classification (GTDB taxonomy): domain Bacteria; phylum Actinomycetota; class Actinomycetes; order Mycobacteriales; family Mycobacteriaceae; genus Mycobacterium. The sequence continues at coordinate 75,830 of NZ_JIAW01000020.1, forward strand.
CGGAGAACTCCTGCGGGTACTTGTCTATCGCCTTCGCGCCGAGACCGACGAGGTCCAGCAGCCCCCGCACCCGCATGTCGCGGTCGCGCTTCGACGGGTGCAGCGTCTTGTGGGTGCGCCACGGCTCGGCGATGATGTCGCCCGCCGTCATCCGGGAGTTCAGCGAGGCGTAGGGGTCTTGAAAAACCATCTGGACGCGGCGCCGGAACTTGAGCAGGTCCTTGCCGCGCAGGCTGAACGGATCGGTGCCGTCGAAGCGGATCGTGCCGGAGTCGGGGCGTTCGAGCATCAGCAGCGTGCGGGCCAACGTCGACTTGCCGCAGCCGGATTCACCGACCAGGCCGAGGGTCTCACCGCGGCCCAACTCGAGGTTGATGCCGTCGAGGGCGCACAACTTGGCCTTGCCACCACGCCCGCCGGGCACCCGGAAGGACTTGCGCAGGTCGCGGACGGTGAGCAGTGGTTCATCCGTTTTCTGATTAGACATTGGGAACCTCTTCGGGGAAGTGGCACGCGGACTTGCGTGCGGCGCCGACGGTTTGGAGGGCCGGACGGGTGGTGCGGCAGAGCTCGCGGGCCAGCGGGCAGCGTGCCTGGTACACACAGCCCTCGGGAATCGACTGCAGGTCCGGTGGCGAACCGCCGATCGACTTGAGTTCGGCGCCGCGTTCGGCGTTCACCGGCACCGAGTTCAGCAGGCCCTTGGAGTAGGGGTGTTTCGGGTCGGCGAAAACCTCTGCTACCGAACCGGTTTCGACGATGTTGCCCGCGTACATCACCGCAACGCGGTCGGCTTCCTCGGCGACGAGCGCCAGGTCGTGGGTGATAAGTACGAGCGCCATCTGGTATTCGGCACGGAGGTCCCGCAGCAGCGCCATGATCTGCGCCTGCACGGTCACGTCCAGCGCGGTGGTGGGCTCGTCGGCGATCAGCACCCGCGGATTCAGCGCGACGGCCATCGCGATGAGCAGTCGCTGGCGCATGCCTCCGGAGAACTGGTGCGGGTAGGAGTTCATCCGCGACTCCGGCTGCGGAATCCCCACCCGCGTCATCAGTTCGACGGCCTTGCGCTTGGCGTCCTTGGCCTTCATGCCGTGGTGGATGCGGAACGGCTCGGCGAGCTGAGTGCCGACGGTGTACAGCGGGTTCAGCGCGGTGAGCGCGTCCTGGAAGACGATCGCCAGCTCGGTACCCGCCAGCTTGCGCCGCGTCTTGCGGTCCACGGAGAGGATGTCCTTGTCGGCCAGCATCGCCGTCCCGGCGACGACGTCGGCGACCGGCTCCAGCAGCCCCACCAACGCCGTTGCGGTCATCGACTTGCCACAGCCGGACTCGCCGAGCAGGGCCAGCGTCTGGCCGCGGTGTGCGGCGAAGGACACCTTGTCGACGGCGCGCACGGTGCCGTTGATGGTGCGGATGTCGACGGTGAGGTCCTCGACCCGCAATGCCGGGTCGGCGTCCAAGCGTTCGTCGGGCGCGTGCTCTGCGACGGAGGCGGTCATGAGAGGGCCTTTCCGGTCTTGGTGAAGCGGGACAGGCGCTTCTGGGGAACCGTCAATCGCCAGCGCTGTCCCGGGTCGGTGGCGATGCGGGCCCAGGCGGCGAGGATCGTCGCCGACACCGTCGTGATGACGATGGCCAGGCCGGGGAAGAACGACAGCCACCACGCGGTGTGCAGGTAGGTACGGCCCTGCGAGACCATCAGGCCCCAGCTGACGTCGGGTGGCTGGATGCCGATGCCGAGAAAGCTCAGCGAGCTCTCCGCCAGCATCACGTAGCAGAAGTCCAGCGTGGCGACGGTCAGCAGCGTGGGCAGCACGATCGGCAGGACGTGGCGGGTGATGATCGATCGCCCGCTGGCACCGAATGTTCGTGCAGCGTCGACGAATACCCGGCTGGCCAGCTCGGCCGACTCGGCGCGGGCGGTGCGCAGGTACACCGGAATGCGGGTGATGGCGAGCACCACGACGATGTTGGCCGCGCTCGGCGAGAAGACGTACAGCACGACGACGGCCAGCAGCAGCGACGGGAAGCTCATGATCACGTCGGCCACGCGCATGGCGACGGTCTCGCGCCAGCCGCGGAAGAAGCCGGCCCACATGCCGATCACCGAGCCCACGACGGCCGAGATCACCACCGCCGGGATGGCCACCGAAAGCGTTGTGCGGCAGGCAACGATGAGGCGGGCCAGCATGCTGCGGCCCAGCGGGTCGGTGCCCAACACGTTGGCCCAGCCGTGCGCCAGCGTGAACGGCGCCTGGTTGGAGTTGTCCAGGTCGATGTGCGTGGCGAGGTTGCCGACCAGCATCGGGCCGAAGATGGCGGTGAGGAACACCAGTCCGAGGACCACCGCTGCCGCGGCGGCGACGCGGTCGTTCGCCAACAGCCGGAACCACACCGAGCGGCCCGACTTGCGGGCATCCCCTGCGTCCGGCTCGCCGACGATGGCGGTGGTCGGCTTGACGGGCACCAGATCGAGTTGCGTGCTCATTCGCGTTGTTCTCCAGTCCTTCTCAGACCTTGGCCGGTTCCCGCACGCGAGCGTCGAGCAGCGCGTAACAGGCGTCAATGGCGATGTTCAGTAGGAAGATGCTGACCGCGGTGAGCAGCACGGCGGCCTGCAGCACGGCGAAGTCGCGTTGCAGGATGGCGTCGATCATCAGCTTGCCGATGCCGGGCCAGCCGAAGATGGCCTCGACCACCACCGCGCCGTTGATCAGGCCGACGGCCAGGTCGCCTGCAACGGTGAGGGCGGGTGCGGCGGCGTTGCGCAGGGCGTGGTGGGACACCACGCGGAAGTCGCTGGCGCCCTTGCTGCGTGCCAGTCGCACATAGGGTGCCGACAGCGCGGAGACCATGGCGCCGCGCACCACCTGGGTGAGCACGCCGAGCGGGCGGATCATCAAGGTGGCGATGGGCAGGATCCAGGACAGTGCGCCGTCGGTACCGGACGTCGGCAGGACACCGAGCAGAACGGCGAACAGCCACACGCCGGTGATGGCGAACCAGAAGTCGGGGATGCTGGCGGCGGTCATGGACAGGAGGCTGGAGAACCGGTCGGCCAGCGAGTTGGGCCGGTATGCGGCCCAGCATCCGATGATCACGGCCCCGACGATCGCCAGCAGCATCGTGGTGACGGCGAGCTGCAGCGTGGCGGGGAAGGCCCGGAAGGCCATCTCCGACGCCGACTCCCCGGTACGCATCGACGTGCCGAAGTCGAAGTGCAACACACCCTTGAAGTAGTCGATCAGCTGGCTGAGGATCGGCTGGTCGAAGCCGTTCTTCTCCGCGAACGCCGCACGCTGGTCCGGGGTGGCGGACTCGGGCAGATAAAGGTTGGACGGGTCGCCGGTGAGGCGGGCCAGTAGGAAGACACCCAGCAGCACGATGATCAAAGGCAGTGCGCTGGTGTACATCCGGCGGCGAACGAAGGAAAACATGGGTTACAGCCTCCCGCTTCTTACTGCTGGTCGGTGCGGTCGGTGGACGCGAACTTCATGTCGGCGAGACGCATCTCGTCGCCGGTCGCGGAATTCGGTTGATAGTCGACCCGTGGCGACACGGCGAGCACACCGTTCATGTGCGCGATGTACGCGAACTGGGCGACCTCGTTGGGTTCCTCAGCGAACAGCTTGGCGTAGGCGTCCTGCCGCTGTTCACCGGTGAGTTCCCCCGCCGCATCGATCTTGCGGTCGAAAGCGGGTGTGCCGTAGCCGTTTTGCGCGCCATCCGTGCGCATGTACTGGTCGACGCTGAATGCCGCGTCACCGGCCTGGTTGCCGTGCATGATCAACGCCACGAATGGTCCGCTGTTGTCCGGGAACGGTCGTAGCTGGTACTGCAACTGACCTGCCGTGTCCATCATTTCGATCTTGACGTTGAGGCCGGCCTGGCTCAGCTCGTTCTGGATGACCTCCACCGTCTCCGTGATCTTCGGGAACTGCGCGGTGCGCCCGATCAACCGGATCTGCTTGTCGACGGGTACGCCGTCGGCCCGTGCCTCGTCGACGAGTTGCTTGGCCTTCTCGGGATCGTGCGGCCACAGTTGCAGATCGGGGTTGAAGCCGACGACCCCTTCGGGAATGAGCTGCGCGGCCGGCTCACCCATCCCCCGGAACAGCGCCTTGACGATGCCGGTTCGGTTCACCGCGTAGTTGATGGCCTGGCGGACACGGATGTCATTGAGCGGCGCTTCGGTGCCGGTGATGCGCAGGGCGGTGGTTTCGTTGTTCGGGAACGCCACGCCGAGATCGCCTGCACCGTCCTCAGGACCGAGCAGGGTGCCGATGTCGGCCTCGTCGTTCACGACCATCGCGGCGCGGACGCTTCCCTCGCTGCGCCATTGGTATTCGGCGTTCGCGAAGGCGGGCTTCTTGCCCCAGTAGGTGTCGTTGCGCACGAGGCGCAGCTTCTGTCCGTACTCCCAGTCGTCGATCGCGTAGGGGCCGGTGCCGATGGGCTCGCGCACCTTCGCCGTGGTGCTCGTCGACTTGGGCACGATCTCGACGAACGAAATTCGCAGCGGCAGAATTGGATCGGGCTTCTCGGTGCCGACCGTCACCGTGGTGTCGTTGGGCGCGGCCACGGCGAGCTTCTCGTCGCCGAACACGTATCCGTCGACGTTGCATTGCAAGTCGGAGTTCACCGCGCGGTCGATGGAGAATGCGGCGTCGGCGGCGGTGAAGGGTGATCCGTCGGAGAAGGTGACGCCCTTGCGGACGTCGAAGGTCCATTCGGTCGGCGAGGTCTGACGCCACCCGGTCGACAAGAGCGGTTGCAGGTCGCCCGTGTTCGGGTCGCGCTCGACGAGCGGCTCGGTGATGTTGGAGCGGACCACGACGCCGGTCGACGTCAGCGAGCTCTCGCAGGGTTCGAGCGTCGGCGGTTCCTCTTGCAGCACGATGCGCAGGGTGTTGACGTCGTAGCCGCCGTGGCCGGTGTTGGCGACCGTGCAGCCGCTGGCGATGAGACAGGCACCGGTCAGCGCTAGGGCGGCGGTCCCTGCCCGGCGGAGCCGCGGTGCGGACGCTGTCGGGGCCATGTAATTCCTCCCGGTCGGATGAGCTGTGACGTCTACGTATGTGGATGAATCCTGTGACGGTAGACACAAGGTAGGAGTGCGGTTCGAGACCCGTCAACCCGGCCTGAACGGCCCGATTGAGGCTCAGGTTAGGGCGCACTGACCTCCCCGAACCGGCTTCAGAACCGCGCTGAGCTGGGCATTCGACCCCGCCATGCGGCCGCCGATACCTTGCCGACGCCCGCAATCCGTCGCCCATGCAAGTTGGGCATAAGCCGATGCTAATTCCGGCTTGGACGGGTATCCGCAGGTCGCCGTACCGTGGTCGACATGACTCAGACCGTCTTGCAGGTCGGACCGCTGAAGCCGTCATTGGAGCAGAGGCTCGCAGAGACCTATGCGGCCGTCGTGCTGCCGGATGGGCAATCCGAGCGCGAGACGTTCCTGGCCGCCCGCGGCGCCGAGATCACCGCGGCGGTGACCTCGGGGCGCACCGGCGTGAACGCCGACTTGATGGCAGCGCTGCCCAACCTGGGCGCGGTGGTGAACTTCGGCGTCGGCTACGACACCACCGACGTCGACGCCGCCGCCGCGCGCGGGATCGGGGTGAGCAACACCCCCGACGTACTGACCGACTGCGTGGCCGACACCGCCGTGGGTCTGACGATCGACGTGATGCGTCAGTTCTCGGCAGCCGACCGGTACCTGCGGGCGGGGCGCTGGCCCGTCGACGGCAACTACCCGTTGACCCGGCAGGTCAGCAACACCCGGGTGGGGATCATCGGACTAGGCCGGATCGGCAGCGCAATCGCCAAGCGGCTCAACGCGTTTGGCTGCACGATCTCCTACCACAACCGCAACGAGGTCGAGGGATCGGTGTACCGCTACGTCGGCTCGCCGGTCGAATTGGCCCGGGATGTCGACGTCCTCGTCGTCGCCGCGGCAGGCGGATCGGGGACGCGGCAGTTGGTCGACCGTGACGTGCTGGATGCGCTCGGCGCCGACGGCTATCTCGTCAACATCGCCCGCGGCAGCGTCGTCGACGAGGAGGCGTTGGTCGACGCGCTGACGGCAGGCCGGCTCGCCGGGGCTGGTCTGGACGTCTTCGCCGACGAGCCCAACGTGCCGTCCGAGCTTCTGACTTTGGACAACGTCGTGCTGCTGCCACACGTCGGCAGTGGGACAGTCGAAACCCGCGCGGCCATGGAGGAACTCACGCTGCGCAACCTGGACGAGTTTCTGACCACGGGGCGTCTGGTGACGCCGGTCGTGGAGCCCAGCGTCCGCGTCTAGGCGCCGACGAACTCGTCGACCAGATCGTCGGTGGTCCACTCCCGCGGCGGCAGGACGTCGCGCAGCAGGCGCAGTAGCGCGGGGTTGGTGCTGTCGCCGCGCCACGCGGCATCGAGCTCCACCGGCCGCTCCCTGAACGCCCCGATGGACCGGAACACGACCCCTTCGGGATGCAGCGTCGCGGCCGAGGCGGGCACCAGCGCGATCCCGATGCCCGAGCGCACCAACACCAGCATGGTGTGCACCTGCGTGACGAACTGGACGTAGCGCGGTGTGGCGCCCGCGATGGTGAACGTGCTGATCAGCAGCTCGTTGAAGTACCGCGCCTGCACGGGCGAGTACATGATCACGTCCTGCCCGTCGAGGTCGTTGAGGGTCAGCTGCCGGGTCTGCCCAACCAGGGGATGGCCGGCGGGCAGTGCGGCCACCAGCTGTTCGTGCAGCAGCGGCCGCGACACGATGCCCGGCCGCTTCAGGGGCGGCCTTGCCATCCCCAGGTCGATCTCACCGGTCATCAGAGCCTCGATCTGCACGGCCGAAACCATCTCGCGCAGATCGAGTTTCACGTCCGGCAGCTGCGCGCGGGTCCGCTCGAGCAGACGGGGAAGCACGGCGTGCGCCGACGCGGCGGTGAACCCCACCACCACGGTGCCGAGGTCGCCTGCGGGAACACGCCTCACCGTCAGCGACGCGCTCTCGGCCAGCTGCAGGATCCGGCGCGCGTCGGGAAGAAACGCCACTCCCGCAGGCGTGAGCGTGACCGACCTGGTGGTCCGGTCGATGAGCTGCACGCTCAGTTCGGCCTCGAGCTGCTGGATCTGCCTGCTCAGCGGCGGCTGGGTCATGTGCAGCCGTTCGGCGGCGCGGCCGAAGTGCAGTTCCTCTGCGACGGCGATGAAGCACGACAGTCGGGCAAGGGAGAACACCGATGCACTCCTAGCATCACTGCAGCCGCCGGATGCGGCAGTCGTGCATCAGTGTAGGACGGCGGTCCTCACCATCGCGGGCTGATGGCGCGATAGCCGGGGTCGATGCTCTGCATGTAGCCGGTGTCGTCGCGGTCCCGGATGCCGCACCGCACGTACTGCTCGTGCAGCGCGCCGAGCGCGTCCTCGTCGACCTCGATGCCGAGCCCGGGCGTGGTCGGTACGGCCACGGCGCCGTCACGGAATTCGAGGACGCCGGGCTTGATCACCTCTTCGGTCTTCCACGGCCAGTGCGTGTCGCAGGCGTAGCTGAGGTTCGGCGTGGCGCCGGCCAGGTGCACCATCGCGGCCAGGCTGATGCCCAGATGCGAGTTGGAGTGCATGGACAGTCCCAGCCCGAACGTGTCGCAGATGCCTGCGAGTAGCCGGGAGCGGTGCAGACCGCCCCAGTAGTGGTGGTCCGAAAGCACGACGCTGACCGACTTTTCGGCGATCGCGGGTGCCAGGTGGTCGAATGCCACGACACACATGTTGGTGGCCAGCGGCATCGGCGCCTGCGCGGCGACTTCGGCCATGCCGTCCAGGTCGGGCGTCGGGTCCTCCAGGTACTCGAGGATGCCCGCGAGTCCGGCCGCCACCTTGACCGACGTCTGCGGAGTCCACGCGGCATTCGGATCGAGCCGCAGCGGATGCCCAGGGAACGCCTCGCGCAGCGCCTCGATCGCCTTCATCTCCTCGTCGGGCGGAAACACGCCGCCCTTGAGTTTGATTGCGGTGAAACCGTATTCGCCGATCATGCGTTTGGCCTGCGCAACGATGCCCGCCGGATCCAGCGCTTCTCCCCATGCGTCGGGTTCGGCCCCGGGGTGCGCCGCCCACTTGTAGAAGAGGTAGGCACTGAAGGGCACTTCGTCGCGGACCGCGCCGCCGAGCAGGTCGGACACCGGGCGTCCGGTCGCGTGCCCCTGCACATCGAGGCACGCCACCTCGAACGGCGAGAACACCCGGTCCACGACACTGGCCGACGTGATCATGCCCGCCAGTCCTGAGCCGTCGCCGGTACTGTCGCCACCCAGCCGGTCGGAGATGGCCGCGCGAATCGCGTTGAGTGCGAACACGTCCAGCCCCGTGATCGCGTCCGCTGCGGCCTGCAGCCGCTGCAGGTGCACGACGTCGGCGTACGTCTCCCCCAGCCCGACCAGACCCGCATCGGTGTCGAGCTGGATGATCGCGCGCAGCGCGAACGGCTGGTGCACGCCGACGGTGTTGAGCAACGGCGGGTCGACGAACGCCACCGGGGTGATGCGGGCGCCCGTGATGCGGATCCGACCGCCCATCAGCGCGCGGCGGCGAGCTCGTCGGCGATGACCGCGCGGCCCGCCTCGATGATCTGTCCCAGCTCGGTGAGCGCCTCGGGCGTCGGCATGATCAGCGGTGCCCGTACCGCGCCCGCTTCGATGCCTTCCATGGTGACGCCTGCCTTGATCAGCGAGACGGCGTAGCCGGGCACGGTGTCGCGCAACCGGACCAGCGGGTGGAAGAACTCGCGCAGCAGCGCCGCGACCAGCTTCTCGTCGTCGCGTTCCAACCCCTCGTAGAACGCGAGCGCCAGTTCGGGGGCGAACGCGAACGTGGCCGACGAGTACAGCGTGACGCCGATGGCGCGGTAGGCCTGTTGCGAGACCTCCGCGGTGGGCAGGCCGTTGAAGAACTGGAACGGTTTGCCGGTCGGCGCGAGCGCGTCGGTGACGGCGCGCACGATCCGGGCCACCCGGTCCACGTCGCCGGTGCCGTCCTTGAACCCGACGACGGTCGGCAGGTGAGCGACCTCGATCGCCGAAGCCTCGGTGTAGCGGGCGTTTCCGCGGTTGTAGACGATCACCGGCAGCTCGGTGGCCGCCGCCACCTCGCGGGTGTAGGCGACCAGTCCGGCCTGCGGCATCTGCACCAGGTAGGGCGGCAGCAGCAGCAGCCCGTCGGCGCCGGCCTCGGCCGCCACCCGCGCGAAGATCTTGGCCTGCGCCACCGATCCTCCGGTGCCGGCGTAGACCGGGACCCGTCCGGCGGTCGCCTCGACGGCGGTGCGGACGATGCCCGCGAATTCTCCGGTCTCCAAGGCGTGGAATTCGCCTGTGCCGCAAGCGATGAACACACCACCGGGTCCGGCGTCGACGCCCTTGGCGACGTGCTCGGCGAGCCGGGTCAGGTCGACCTCACCCGATTCGGTGAAGGGGGTGACGGGGAAGAAAAGAACGCCTTCGAGGCCGTCGTGCATGTCGGGAGTCTCCTAGCTGGGAATGGGTTCGGTCAGGCTTGGGTGAGGCGGCCGTCGATGCGGCGCCAGAGCCCGTCGGGATTGCCGTCGGCAATCGCGCTGGGCAGCAATGAGTTCGGTACGTCCTGGTAGGCCACCGGCCGCAGGAACCGTTCGATCGCGCGGGCTCCGACCGACGTGGTGCGCGAGTCGGACGTCGCGGGGTACGGCCCACCGTGGACCATCGCGTATCCCACTTCCACTCCGGTGGGCCAGCCGTTGAACAGGATCCGGCCTACCTTGGTCTCCAACGTGGGCAGCAGCTTGCCCGCCTCGTCGTAGTCGGACTCGTCGGCGTGCACGGTCGCGGTCAGCTGTCCTTCGAGACCCGCTGCGACGGTGCTCATCTCGTCGGCGTCGGCGCATCGAATCACGACGCTGGACGAACCGAACACCTCGGCCTGCAATACCTCGGAGGACTGGAAGCTCGCCGCGTCGGTCGCGAACAGCGCGGCCTGGCAGCTCGTCGGGCTCTCGGCAGGCGTACCGCGCGCGACGAGCTCCGCCTGCCCGCTCAGCGCGGTGACTCCCTTGGCGTAGTTCTCGGCGATGCCCGGCGTGAGCATCGGGGTGGCCGGGGACTGCGTCAGCGCCTCGCTCGCAGCCGCGATGAAGGCGTCGAGGCCGGGCCCGTCGACGGCGATCACCAGCCCGGGGTTGGTGCAGAACTGGCCCGATCCCATCGTCAGCGACCCGACGAAGGCGCGACCGAGGTCGGCCCCCCTGCTCGCCAATGCCCCGCCGAGCAAGAACACCGGGTTGATCGAACTCATCTCGGCGTAGACCGGGATGGGCTCGGGCCGACCGGCGGCCGCGGCAACCAGAGCGGTTCCGCCGGAACGGGATCCGGTGAATCCGACGGCCTTGATCCGCGGGTCGGTGACCAGCGCGCCGCCGAGCCCGGGGCCCGAACCGAACAACAGCGAGAACGTCCCCTTGGGCAGGCCTGCGGCGCTGACCGCGTCGGTGATGGCACGACCCACCAGCTCGGAGGTCCCGGGATGTGCGTCGTGCGCCTTGACCACCACCGGGCAACCCGCTGCGAGAGCCGACGCTGTGTCGCCGCCGGCGACGGAGAACGCCAGCGGGAAGTTGCTCGCCCCGAACACGGCCACCGGTCCCAGCGGGATGGCGCGTTGGCGGATGTCCGGCCGTGGCAAGGGGGTGCGGTCGGGTTGGGCGGGGTCGATGCGCGCGCCGGTCCAGCTGCCCTCGCGCAGGACGTCGGCGAACATGCGCAGTTGACCGGTCGTGCGTCCGACCTCGCCGGTGATGCGGCCCTCGGGAAGGCCGGACTCCGTCACGGCGCGGGCGACCAATGCGGGCTTGATGGCTTCGAGGTTGGTGGCGATGGCTTCGAGGAAGCTCGCGCGCTGTTCGGAGGTCGTCGCGCGGTAGCCGGGGAAGGCCTCCGCGGCCGCGGCGCATGCGGCGTCGACGTGGCTGGCGTCGCCGTAGCGGTACGGGGGCTCGACGGCGGTGCCTGCCGCGGGATCGAATCCGCGGATCTCGTCACCCGTCCCGGTGACGAGCGCACCGGCGATGATCATCTGTCCGGTCAGTTGCGTGGCGTCGGCGATCGTTGCTGTCACGCGGCCAACGCTATGACCCCAACCGATTCATGTCCAAGACCGATTTGGTGGCAACTAATCCAAGGATTGGATCAGTTGGGGCGAGCGAAGCGACGGGGGCAATGCGCGGTCACGCGCTTGCCTGCTCCCGGGTGGCCAGTCGGTGAAGTACGTCGTGGCCGAGTGTGCGCAGATCCTGCCGGGGCAGGCCGGCCGCGGGAACCAGCGTGACGCCGTCGGCGACGTCGGCCGAATCGATGTCGGCGATCAACCCGGCAAGCCCGTCGACGGTGCCCGCATATCGCACTGTCTCGTCGGTGCCTGCGGAGCGGAAGTCGCCTGGCACCGCCACGGCGACGTCCAGGATGACCGCGACGTCGCGCCCCTCCGCCCGCAGGCGCGTCGCACCACGCTGGGCGTGCTTCAGGTCGCGGGCGGTCAGCCGCACCACGGGTCCGCCTCCCGACGTCAACTCGGTGACGTTGTCACCCGTCTCATCTGTCACGAATAACCGCACGTCGGCCAGGCTATGGCCGACGACACGTCGCTGCCATGGTTGCGATCAGCCAGAATCGATCGGAATGACCGACACCGAATTGCCCGGCGTCTTCGGCGACGTTCAGCCGGTGCTCGAACACTACGGCTACCTCGCCGTCGGCGGGTTCGTGCTGCTCGAGGACTTCGGGGTGCCCGTGCCAGGGGAGATCATGCTGATCTCGGCTGCACTCTTCGCCGGTGCCGGTCACCTGAACATCGCGGTGGTGATCCTCGTCGCGGTGATCGGCGCGGTCATCGGGGACAACATCGGTTACGCGGTCGGCCGGCTGGGCGGGCGGCCGTTGGCCGAGCGGTGGGGCCGCTACGTGTTCCTCACGCCCGCCCGGCTGGATCGTGCCGAGACCTTCTTCGACGCCCACGGCGGCAAGGTCGTCACCGTCGCCCGGTTCATCGAGGGCCTGCGCCAGGTCAACGGACTGCTCGCCGGGATCGCCGGCATGCACTGGCTGAAGTTCCTCGGCTTCAACGCGCTCGGCGCGGTGCTGTGGGTGGGTACGTGGGCAGGATTCGGCTTCCTGGCCGGTGAACACGTGGTCGCCATCTACTCGGCGTTCGAGCACTACAAGTGGTACGTGATCGGCGTCCTGGTGATCGCCGTCGCAATCGTTATCGCGAACCGCGTGCGGCGTGGGCGGGCGCAGCGCGGCGGTTAGTAGTTTGTAGTCGTGGCAGCGGACCCCGGGCGCAGCATTCCCGCCCAGTACCTCTCATCAACGTCCGCGCCCGAACCGCGGACGCTGATCGACATTCTCTATGCCACCGCGGAACGGCATCCCGACTCACCGGCGATCGACGACGGCGAGGTCCAGCTCACCTACGCCGAGCTGATCGTCGACATCGAGGAGAGCGTCGAGTGGCTCGCCGCGCGCGGGATCGGCCGCGGCGACCGCATCGGGATCCGGATGCCGTCCGGAACCTATGCGCTGTACGTGGCCATCCTGGCGACGCTGGCCACCGGCGCGGCCTATGTGCCGGTCGACGCCGACGATCCCGAGGAGCGGGCCGCGCTGGTGTTCGGCGAGGCCGGCGTCGTCGGCGTCATCACCGAACACGGCCTGATCCGCGGCCACGGTTCGTCGCGCGGGTGGCGCGCCGGCAGGCCGTTGCCCCGCGACGACGCGTGGATCATCTTCACGTCCGGTTCGACCGGGACGCCCAAGGGTGTCGCCGTGACCCATCGGAATGCGGCGGCGTTCGTCGACGCCGAGGCCCAGATGTTCTTGACGAACAACCCGATCGGCCCGAACGACCGCGTGCTGGCCGGGCTGTCCGTCGCGTTCGACGCGTCGTGCGAGGAGATGTGGCTGGCCTGGCGGCACGGCGCCTGTCTGGTGCCTGCACCGCGGTCGCTGGTGCGCAGCGGGATGGACCTCGGCCCGTGGTTGGTGTCCCGCGACATCACCGTCGTGTCCACGGTGCCCACGCTGGCGGCGCTGTGGCCCGCCGAAGCGCTGGAGGCGGTGCGTCTGCTGATCTTCGGTGGCGAGGCGTGCCCGCCCGACCTGGCCGCGCGACTGGCCGTCGACGGTCGCGAAGTGTGGAACACGTACGGACCCACGGAGGCGACGGTCGTCGCCTGTGCGGCGCCGCTCGACGGGAAGGGTCCGGTCAGCATCGGTCTGCCGTTGCCGGGCTGGGACCTGGCCGTCGTCGACCAAAAGGGGGAGCCGGTCACCCTCGGCGAGGTCGGTGAACTGGTCATCGGCGGCGTGGGTCTGGCCCGCTACCTGGATCCCGACAAGGACGCCGAGAAGTACGCGCCGATGCCCACCCTGGAGTGGGCCAGGGCCTACCGCAGCGGTGACCTGGTCCGCCTCGAAGCCGACGGCCTGTACTTCATGGGCCGCGCCGACGACCAGGTCAAGGTCGGCGGCCGCCGCATCGAGCTCGGCGAGGTCGACGCGGCCCTGGTGAATCTGCCCGGCGTCAGCGGTGGAGCCGCGGCCGTGCGGCGCACCCCCAGCGGCACCCCGCTGCTCGTCGGCTACGTCGCCAGCGCGGACCCTGACTTCGATATCGTGAAGGCCCGTGCCGCCCTTGCGGATTCACTGCCCGCCGCGCTGGTGCCACGACTGGTCCTCGTCGACGAACTCCCCACCCGCACGTCCGGCAAGGTGGATCGCAACGCGCTGCCGTGGCCGGTGGCCGTCGACACCGGCGCCGACGCGGCGGACCTCGGGGGCACCACGGGCTGGCTGGCCGGGCTGTGGCGTGACGTGCTCGCCGCCCCCGTCGACGGGCCCGAGGCGGACTTCTTCGCCCTCGGCGGCGGCTCGTTGTCGGCGGCGCAGTTGGTCGCAGGCATGCGCGCCCGTCACCCGCAGGTGACCGTCGCAGACCTGTACGACCATCCGCGACTCGGATCGCTGGCCGGCTACCTCGACGAACTCGATCCGCCACCGCACGTCGAAACCCGCACGGTTCAGCCGGTTTCGCGGCTCACCCAGACGGCGCAGGTGCTCGCGTCGCTGCCGTTGGCCACCCTGACGGGCATGCAGTGGGTGGTGTGGCTGGCCCTGGCCAACAACCTCGCCGTCGAACTGGACGCGGTGCCGTGGGCAGTGCCCGTCAACTGGTGGTGGGTGCTGGCGGGCTTCCTGATCTTCGTCACCCCGATCGGGCGGATGGGCATTGCCGTGCTCAGCGCGCGGATGCTGCTGGGCGGTCTGCAACCCGGCACGTACCGCCGCGGCGGCCCCGTGCACCTGCGGGTCTGGCTCGCCGAACGTCTCGGTGAGGCCAGCGGCGCCGAGAACATGGCCGGCGCGCCCTGGCTGGTCTACTACGCGCGGGCACTGGGCAACCGGATCGGCAAGGGCGTCGACCTGCACTCCGCTCCCCCGGTCACGGGAATGCTCACACTCGGCCACCGCTGTTCGATCGAACCGGAGGTCGATCTGACGGGGCACTGGGTCGATGGCGACGTGTTCCACGTGGGGCGCATCGAGGTGGGCAACGACGCCACCGTCGGCGCGCGGACCACGCTGCTGCCCGGCGCGGTGATCGGCAAGAACGCCGACGTGGCGGCCGGATCCGGCGTGGTCGGCAAGGTGAAGGCCGGGCAGTACTGGAAGGGCTCTCCTGCTGCGAAGTCCGGCAAGGCACGGCATCCGTGGCCGGAGCAACGGCCGCGCCGCGCCCCGCTGTGGGTGGCGGTGTACGGGGTGACGTCGGTGTTGCTCGGCAGCCTGCCGCTGCTCGCGCTCGGCGCGGGGCTCGCGGTGCTGGGCTGGGCGGTGCGCGCCACCGAGACTCTGGCCGACGCGATCCTGCCTGCCGGGCTGTGGACGCCCGTGGCCACGGTGGTGGCGGTGGTGGTCTATGCGGTGCTGACGGTGCTCGGCGTCCGCGTGCTGTCGCTCGGCCTGAGCGAGGGATACCACCCCGTGCGCAGTCGGGTCGGCTGGCAGGTGTGGGCCACCGAACGGCTGATGGACGCCGCGCGCAACTACCTGTTCCCCGTGTACGCCAGCCTGCTCACGCCGGGATGGTTGCGGCTGCTCGGCGCGAAAGTCGGTCGCGGAACGGAGATCTCGACGGCGCTGCTGACCCCGAAGTTCACCGTCGTGGAGGACGGTGCCTTCCTCGCCGACGACACCATGGTGGCGTCCTACGAACTCGGCGGCGGCTGGATCCACATCGCCAAGGCCACCGTCGGCAAACGGGCGTTCCTCGGCAACTCGGGCATCACCCAGCCGGGCCGACGCGTGCCCGACGACGGTCTGGTGGCCGTCCTGAGTGCCACACCGCACAAGGCGAAGGCCGGCTCGTCGTGGCTGGGCAGTCCGCCGATCAGGTTGCGCAGGCAGCCGACGGCAGCCGACGTGCTGCGCACGTTCCATCCGTCTCGGCAATTGAAGGTGAAGCGCGCGCTGGTGGAGACGTGCCGGTTGCTGCCCGTCGTCGTGACTTTCGCGATTGGGGTGGCCGTGTTGGGTGCCCTGCAGTACGTGACGGTCGAATTCGGTTATCTGTGGACCGCTTTGGCGGGTGGGGTCGTCCTGCTCGTCGCGGGCGCGGTGGCCGGTGGGATCGCCGTGGTGGCGAAGTGGCTGTGGGTCGGCCGCATTCGGGCCATCGAACATCCGCTGTGGTCGTCGTTCGTGTGGCGCAACGAGGTGTCCGACACGTTCGTTGAAACGGTCGCTGCGCCGTGGTTCGCCCGTGCCGCCACCGGCACGCCGGTGATGAACCTGTGGCTGCGGGCGCTTGGCGCGCGGATCGGCCGGGGCGTGTGGTGCGAGACGTACTGGCTGCCCGAGGCGGACCTGGTCACGCTGGGCAAGGGCGCCACGGTCAACCGCGGCTGCGTGGTGCAGACCCATCTGTTCCACGACCGCATCATGCGGATGGACACCGTTGTGCTGGAAGAGGGTTCGACGCTCGGCCCGCACTGCGTGGCGTTGCCCGCCGCCAGGATCGGTGCCGGAGCCACCGTCGGTCCGGCCTCACTGGTGATGCGCGGCGACGAGGTACCCGCGTCGAGCCGCTGGCAGGGCAATCCGATCGCACCGTGGAATCCCTTCCGCAAGAAGCGCGGTGGCCGGGCGGGCAAGGGGTCGAAGAAGGCCGGGGAAACCGCCGCGTGACGCGCTCCAAGAAACGAATCGTCCCCGTCATCGATCCCTACCTGCCGGCCAACGGCAACTTCGGCTACCGGGCGTCCCGCTACGAGCTGGAACTCGAATACAAGGTGCACATCAACCGGCTCTCGGGCGTCGCCACGATCACCGCGGTCACCCTGGCGTCGTTGAAGACGTTCAGCCTCGACCTCTCGGACGCTCTGACGGTGTCCAAGGTGTCGGTCAACGGCCGTCGCCCGGCGTCGTTCAAGTGCTCGCACGGCAAGCTGGACGTCACGTTGAGCTCAGCGCTGCCCGCGGGCGCGTCGATGACGATCACCGTGCGCTACGCGGGGACGCCCCGACCGATCCAATCCCTCTGGGGCGAAGTGGGTTTCGAGGAGCTGACCAACGGCGCGCTCGTCGCCGGGCAGCCGAACGGCGCGGCGTCGTGGTTCCCCTGCGACGACCACCCGAGCAGCAAAGCCAGCTACCGCATCGCGATCAGCACCGACAACCCTTACTACGCACTGGCCAACGGCGAGCTGATATCGCGCCGCACACGCGCCGCGATGACCACGTGGACCTACGAGCAGGCCGAGCCGACGTCGACCTATCTGATCACCCTGCAGATCGGCGACTACACGAGTTACCGACTAGCCAAGACTCCCGTGCCGATGAACGCCGTTCTGCCGCAACGGTTGCGCCGCGAGTTCGAGTACGACTTCGAGCGTCAGCCACAGATGATGAAGCTCTTCGTCAAGCTGTTCGGTCCGTACCCACTTTCCACCGGGTACACCGTGGTGGTCACGGACGACGATCTGGAGATTCCCCTTGAGGCACAAGGTATCTCGATCTTCGGGGCCAACCACTGCGACGGGGAGCGCAGCGCCGAACGGTTGATCGCCCACGAACTGGCCCACCAGTGGTTCGGCAACTCGGTGACCGCGCGGCGCTGGCGTGACATCTGGCTGCACGAGGGATTCGCCTGCTACGCCGAGTGGCTGTGGTCGGAGGACTCCGGCGGCCGCAGCGCCGACGAGCTCGCCAAGCACTACCACCACAAGCTGGCCTCGTCACCGCAGAACCTGCTGCTCGCCGACCCCGGGCCGCGCGACATGTTCGACGACCGCGTCTACAAGCGGGGCGCGCTCGTCCTGCACGTGCTGCGGCGCACCATCGGCGACGACGACTTCTTCGCCCTGCTTCGCGATTGGACCACCCGGCATCGGCACGCCACGGCCGTCACCGACGACTTCACCGGGTTGGCGGCCAACTACGCCGACCAGTCGCTGCGGCCGCTCTGGCAGGCCTGGCTGTATTCGACGGACGTCCCCGACCTGTGACCGACGGCGCGTCGACCGTCCCCTCCCAGGGACCGGTGACCAGGGGCAGCTTCGCCCGGGTCGGCGTCGCGACCGTGATCAGTGCGCTGTTCGGCTACGCGGTGCTGTACCTGGCCGCGCGTGACCTCGAGCCAGCTGGCTTCTCCGTGTTCGCCGTGTTCTGGGGTGCCTTCGGGCTGCTGGCCGGGGCGGCCAACGGGCTACTGCAGGAGTCGACGCGCGAGGTCCGGCAGGCGCAGCAGGTCGCGCCTGGAACGGGTCCGCGGATCCATCCGCTGCGGGTGGCCGTCCTGGTCGGCGTGTTCGCCGCGGTGGCCGTCGTCGGCACTTCGCCACTGTGGTCCAGCCACGTGTTCGTCGAATCGCGGCTGCTCAGCGTCGCGCTACTCGCCGCGGGCATCGCGGGGTTCTGCGTGCACGCGACGCTGCTTGGCGTGCTGGCCGGGGTGAACCAGTGGTCGCAGTACGGCTCGCTGATCGTCGGCGATGCGGTCGGCCGCGTCACGGTGGCCATCGCGACGTTCCTGGTCGGCTGGGGGCTGGTCGGCTACCTGTGGGCGACGGTGGCCGGGTCGATGGCGTGGCTGGTGCTGCTGTTGGCGTCGCCCGCAACACGGGCGGCGGCGCGACTGCTCACGCCCGGCACCACGTGGGTGTTCCTGCGGGGCGCGTCGCATTCGATCGCGGCTGCGGGAGCCAGCGCCATTCTCATCATGGGCTTCCCCGTGCTGCTGAAGGCCACCTCGCAGGATCTTGGTGCCGCCGGTGGCGTGGTGATCCTGGCGGTCACGCTGACCCGCGCGCCGCTGCTGGTGCCGCTGACGGCGATGCAGGGCAACCTCATCGCGCACTTCGTCGATCAGCGCGATGCCCGGTTGCGGGCGCTGGTGTTGCCGGCGTTGGTGGTGGCGGGGCTGGGAGTGGTGGCGGTTCTCGTCGCCGGACTGGCCGGGCCGTGGCTGCTGCAGTTCGCGTTCGGGCCCGAATATCGTGCGGGCGGAGCGCTGTTGGCGTGGTTCACGGCGGCGGCCATCGCCATCGCGCTGCTCACCCTCACCGGCGCCGCGACGGTCGCGGCCGCCCAGCATCGGGCGTACGCCGCGGGCTGGATCGGCGCCACGCTGGCCTCGGCCCTGCTGTTGCTGTTGCCGGTGCCGCTGGAGACGCGCACCGTCGTGGCGTTGATGTGTGGACCGCTGGTCGGGATTGCCGTGCACCTCGTCGCTCTGTGCAGGATTCCGGCACCGTGAGCGTGTAGTTTGGTCGCCATCGACACCCGCTACCACGACGTTTGGATCGTCGTCCCCGCCTTCAACGAGGCGAGCGTCATCGCCGACGTCATCGCCGACGTTCGCTCCGTCTTCGGCAACGTGGTGTGCGTCGACGACGGCAGCCGCGACGACACCGGGGAGCGGGCGCTTCGCGCGGGCGCCCACCTGGTGCGGCATCCGGTGAACCTCGGCCAGGGCGCGGCGATCCAGACCGGCGTCGAGTACGCCCGCAGCAGGCCCGGCGCCGCCGTGTTCGCCACGTTCGACGCCGACGGCCAGCACAGGGTCAAGGACGTCTTGCGGATGATCGACCGGCTCACCGCAGAGGACCTCGACATCGTGATCGGCACCCGCTTCGCCGACGGCCCGCCCGAGCGGATGCCGAAGCTCAAGCGGCTACTGCTGCCGATCGTCGCCAAGTTGAGCCCGGCCAGCCGGACGCTCGGTCTGACCGATGCGCACAACGGGCTGCGGGTGTTCAACAAGACCGTCGCCGATGGGCTGAACCTCACGATGAACGGAATGAGCCACGCCAGCGAGTTCGTCGCACTCATCGCGGAGAACCGGTGGCGAGTGGCGGAGGAGCCCGTCGAGATCCTCTACACCGACTACTCGATGTCGAAGGGGCAGCCGCTGGTCAACGGCGTCAACATCCTCTTCGACGGCCTGCTGCGCGGAAGGATGCGCCGATGAACTGGATTCAGGTTCTGCTGATCGCGGCGATCGTCGCGCTGTTGGTGTACCTGCTGCGGTCGCGGCGCAGCGCGCGTTCGAAGGCGTGGGTGAAACTCGGCTACGTGCTCTTCGTGGTCGCTGCGGTCTACGCGATCGTCCGGCCCGATGACACCACGGTGGTGGCGAATTGGCTTGGGGTGGACCGCGGCGCCGACCTGATCGAGTACGCGCTCGTCATCGCCTTCCTGTTCACGACGTTGAGCGCCTACATGCGGTTCAAGGACCTGGAACTGCGCTACGCCCAACTGGCTCGGGCTGTCGCGCTCGAGGGGGCGCGGGCTCCCGGGGACGCTCCTCAGTCCTGACGGAAGAAGTCGACGGTGCGCGGGATGCCGTCGGCCAGACTGACCTTGGGCGTCCAGCCGAGCACCGCCTTGGCGCGGCTGATGTCGAGGCAGGAGCGCTTCAGGTCGCCGAGACGGTGCGGGTGCATCTCGGGTTCGTCGGGTGCGCCGGCCGCCGCGGCAATCGCCGAATGTAGTTGCCGCACCGAGGTTTCCACCCCCGTGCCGACGTTGAAGCGCTGACCTCCCCCGGCCTCGCCGGCCGCCCGCACGAAGGCGTCGACGACGTCGTCGACGAAGACGTAGTCACGGGTGTCGGTGCCGTCGCCGAAGATCTTGGTCGCCCGACCCGCCAACAGCGCCTGGGAGAAGATCGCGACGACGCCGGCCTCACCGTGCGGATCCTGGCGGGGCCCGTACACGTTGGCGGGTGCGATGTGTGAACAGTCCAGCCCGTAGAGATTGCGGAACATGTTGAGGTACACCTCGCCGCAGACCTTGCTCGCGGCGTAGGGCGAGGCGGGGTCGGTCGGGACGTCCTCGGGCGTCGGGTACACCGGTGGCGTGCCGTACACCGAGCCGCCCGACGACGTGTGCACGATCTTGCGCACGCCTGCCCTGCGTGCGGCCTCCGCCAGTCGCACCGTGCCGACCACGTTGACGCTCGAATCGAACGACGGGTCGTCCACCGAGTGCTTGACCGAGATCTGCGCGCCGAGGTGGAACACCGCCTCCGGCTTCGTGTCGGCGAGCAGGCCGATCAGATCGGCGTCGACGATGTCGGCCTTGACGAACTCGAACCCGTCGTGATTCTCGGCCTGCCCGATGTTGGTGCTGCGCCCCGTGCTGAGGTCGTCGACGCCGACGACGCTATGCCCGTCGGCCAACAATCGGTCTACCAGCGTCGATCCAATGAATCCGGCTGCGCCGGTGACCAGTGTCCGCACCGGCTCACCATACCGATGCGTTCTGAAATCGTCCCCGTACAGTCGTCGGGAGTGAAAGTCCGGTGGGCAGGAGTCGCCCGTATCGCCGTCGCGCTGATCGCGCTGCAGCTGGTTCTTCGGGCGGTGCTGGCGTTTCAGGGCTACTTCTACTGGGACGACCTGATCCTCACCGGACGTGCGGGGACGCAGGGTCTGCTGTCGCCGTCGTACCTGTTCGACGACCACGACGGGCACGTCATGCCCGCCGCGTTCCTCGTCGCGGGCGGCATCACCCGGCTGGCGCCGTTGAACTGGATTGGTCCGGCGATCAGCCTGGTCCTGCTGCAGTTGGTCGCGTCGCTGGCGTTGTTGCGCGTGCTGCACGTCATCCTCGGTTGGCGGCCGGTCCTGCTGGTGCCGCTGACCTTCGCGTTGTTCACGCCGCTCGGCGTGCCCGCGTTCGCCTGGTGGGCGTCGGCGCTGAATTCGTTGCCGATGATCACCGCCATGGCCTGGGTGTGCGCCGATGCGATCCTGCTGGTGCGCACCGGGCGTCAGCGCTACGCCCTGACCGGGGTGCTGGCGTTCCTCGGCGGACTGTTGTTCTTCGAGAAGGCCGCGGTGATTCCGTTGGTGGCGTTCGCCGTCGCCGCGCTGCTGGCGTACGTGACGGGTGACCGTGCAGCCGTGGTGACGGTGTGGCGTCGAGGTGTTCGGCTGTGGTCGGCGTCGTTGGCGCTGACGGCGGCCTGGATCGCTCTGTACCTGGTCGTCGTGGACCAGAAGCGGTGGAGCTTCGATCTGGGCATGACGTGGGACCTGCTGCGCCGGTCGGTGACGCACGGGATCGTGCCAGGGCTGGCCGGGGGGCCGTGGGACTGGCAGCGCTGGGCGCCGGCCTCGCCGTGGGCGACACCGCCGTTGATCGTGATGATCCTGGGGTGGGTCGTGCTGGCCGTGGTGCTCGCCGTGTCGCTGGTCCGCAAGGAACGCATCGGCGCGGTGTGGGGGGTGGCCGTCGGTTACGCCGTCGCCTGTCAGGTGCCGATCTATCTGATGCGGTCGTCGCGGTTCACGGCACTGGAACTGGCGCAGACGCTTCGCTACCTGCCGGACCTGGTGGCGGTCCTCGCCTTGCTGGCCGCCGTCGGGCTGTGCGCGCCGAACCGGGCGCGGTCGACGTGGCTGAACGCCGGGCGCGCCCGCGACGTGGTGGTCGGCTGCTGCGTGCTGCTGTTCGTGGCCAGCAGCGTGTACTCGACGGTGACGTTCACCCGCATCTGGCGTGACAATCCGACGCGGCACTACCTGCAGACGGCGCAGGCGAGCCTGGCCCTGGCGAACGCGACGTCCAACGCCCCGATGCTCGACCAGGAGGTCGACCCGCTGGTGCTGCAGCGCGTCGCCTGGCCGGAGAACCTCGTCAGTCACATGTTCGCGTTGCTGCGAGATCGTCCCGAATTCGCTTCGAGCACAACTGATCTGCGGATGCTCGACATGACGGGCAGACTGCTGCCGGCCCAGGTGACGTGGGTACGTTCGATCCGGCCCGGCCCCGACCCGCGATGTGGCTACTTCCTGCAACCCGACGCCCCGGTGCGGATGCCGCTGGACGGGCCGCTGCTGCCGTCGGACTGGACCGCCGAGATCAACTACCTGGCCAACAACGACGGGACGATCACGCTGTCGCTGACCGAGGGCGTCGAATCCAAGGTCAAGGTGCGCCCCGGCCTCAACCGCGTGTTCGTGCGACTGTCCGGAGCCGGCGATGCCATCCTGGCGCGCGCAAACACGTCCGCGCTGTCGGTGTGCCTGGCGTCGGGACCCGTCGGATATGTGGCACCGAGGTAGCTGCGCACGGGAGATAATCGGTAGATGTTCGAGTTCCTCAGGGGGGCGCGGTGAGCGTGCTCGACGGCTTCTTCTCCACGTGGTCGAACGCGAAGGCCACCTTCGGTGAGGGCACCCCGCAAACCGGTGATCAGTTCGATGGCAGCCCCGCACTCAGTGAGGCGCAGTCCACACTCGATTCGGCGGCGCCCGGGTCGTGGTGGACCGGTGGCGCGGCGTCCGCCTATGGAGCGGCGAATACCAACCATCAGCGGGTGATCGGCGAGATCGGCGCGCTGGACAAGACCCTCGCCGCCCAGGTCAACAAATCCGCCGAGGTGGTCGCGAACGGCCGCACCCAACTCGACGCCGTGCGGCAGTGGGTCGTCGACGCCGCAGCGAGCGTTCCGCCCGGCAAGAACCGCGACCAGCTGCTGCTGCCGATCGCGAATAAGGGCGTCGGTGACGTCATGGGCATCGTCCAGAAGACCAACAGCGAGCTCGGGACTATCGGCAACACGATCCAGGGCCTAACGGGCAAGTACGACAAGCTCGCCGGTGAGACGTTCACGCCGAAGGAGGACAAGCCGGAGATTCAGGGCGTCAAGGGTGACGAGGAGAATAAGGACGAGGCCGAGAAGCGCGCCGAGGAAGACGTCAAGAAGACGCTAGCGGGCGATCCGGCGGCTGCCGCACGCGTCGATGAGGTCCTACGCGGAGTCAAACCCTACGAGACCTTGTCCCCAGAGGAAGCGGCCTATCTGCACCAGATGCAGGTGCAGCAGAAGGACATGTCCATCCAGGACATTCACGCCGCAGAGCAGAAATTGGGCGATCACAAGAACGTGATCGGCGACTCGTGGCAATTGATGAGCAACGACGACGTCAAATACGACGATCCCGACCACCCTGGACAGCAGATCACCGGAAGTCGCGACCAACTTCCCGAACACGTCAAGACCATGATGACGCTGGGAACCATCGCGGACGATTTCAACCGGACGGGCGAGACCGAGGTCAGGGACATGTCGCAGATCCTCAAGGACGGCAGGGTCGAACTGCAGACCGGCACAGAAGTCGACCGCGGGATGATCGAACTGTCAGATCGGTTGATGGACAACCCATCCCCCACCAACGAGCAAGCAGTTCGCGACATCTTTGATTCCGCGGGACGCGACCATCAGATCATTACCGACCAGCTGCTCGGACGGAATGAGGGTGGCCGGGACGGCTTCCTCGAGGACATCAATTCAATGGACTGGCGCGACGACGGCAAGTCGGCAGGCAACCTCTTCAATTGGACAAACGAAGCGGTAGGGACTCCGGAGGCCGGTATCGCCTCACAAGCGGCCGAGCAGTACGCGGAATACATCGGCAAGCATCCGGAACTGCTTCACATGCCCGGCCTCGGCGCCGATCAGACCCTAGGTCAATACAATCCCGAGCTTGTCAAGGCCTACGCTCACGGTCTCACCCCGTACATGGCGGACATTGCAAGCGTCAGTGGTGGCGCTGCCGACGATTTCGAACCGCTCGAGTCCGATTCCACGCGTCCCCTTGCCAAGAACATCTTCGCCGTACTGGGAACCGACGTCGCCGCATATCGCGAGTTCAATACGGCGGCCAACAAACTCGCGCTCGAAAACAGCTACGAGTGGGCGAACGCCGTAAAGGACCACGAACAGGTATTCGCCAATGACGAGAGAATGAGTGCAGCAGCGACACTGAAGGGACTCATCGATCACGGCACCGCAGAAGGCTTGGCGGCCATAGGCATGCATCAAGATCAAATGATTGATCTGAAGAAATCTGTATACAGCGAAGCCGTGGGTGCCTTGTCCGCGGCCGGGGGCCCCTACGGCAAGGCCATCGGCATGTTCGGCGGCGCCCTCGGGGACAGCTTCTTTGGCAACGGCTCTGACATTTCCGGAGACGTGAAACCAATGTTCGCAGACGAGTCAGCACGTTTCGCGACCAACGCGCTCCTGGCGGTCGGTGTCGACGTTCCGGGAACCGACAAGTACCTAGTCCCGAATAAGGACATGTTCGGCAACGTCATCTTGGATGAGGCCGGACAACCCACGACTCGCCTCGGCAACCTCGCGGAACTCCGGAAGATCAACCTCAGCATGACCGACGACGCGTACGGAGGCCTCCTGAATCAAAAGATCGAGGAGATCGTTGGCGTCGGCCGCAATCCCGCTGGCCCGTTCGGGGATCAGTATGAGGACGTCACGCGGTGATCGGTCGCGCGGGCCTGAGCCTGTTAGCAACGGTCGCGATCGCCGTTTCGTCGGCCGCGTGTACCTCCAGAGGCGACGCGGCGAGCATCGATCGTTCGAGCGGTCCTTTGGCGGAGCAGAGCTACCAATGGTCCGCGGGCCCCGACGTCGATCTCACAGCAGGGCCTGCAGTCCCCATCCGCGCTTATATCGAGTCGAGGCTGGATGCTCAGACGATGGGCAATCTCGACTACGCATATCCCGGCTTCGATCGAGCTGTAGCCCCGGTGACCGACGACGACCGTGGTGACATCCTGAAGAACAATCTGCGACCGGACGTCGACCGCGGACCAGTCGAGAAGCCACCGGTAGGTGACAACCTCTTCAGAATTCAAGTCGTGACCCGTGCCGGCGCGACGGCCACTGCCACGCTCTGCAACTACCGCTATCGCACGGCGCTCGAAAACGACAACGGGTCCTTCTCCAGTGTCGCAAGCACTTTCCGCAACGACGACGGCATCGACGCCATGCGTCTCACACTTACTGCGCCGTCGAACGGGGAAAGTCAGCTGCCCCGACAAGCTGGCCCTGCAGTCGCGCCGACAGTCGACGTCTTCGGGTCTTGGCAGATCAGCAGCTTTCTTACTTCGTGGTTTGATTCGGACTCGCAATTCGCGGCAGCGTGGCCGACGTACGAGGCCGACTTAGCGAAGTGCGTAGCCGAAGCCCCTGATCCACCGGACCGACGAGCGTTCCTCATCGACGGCCAGCATCCGCGGAGCGCCTTTCCCACGTCTCCCCCAATGCCCGGCTGGCCGGAACCATCCAAGTAACAATGTCGTGCCAAACTACTAAGCATGCCTAACTTACGTGACGAGGGTCTGCAGGTCTTCCGCGAGTTGCTGCCCGGGACACTTCCCGACGGCGACGTCGACTTCGGCAGTGGCTTCGCCTCCGAGCTGATGGAAATGGGCGTCGAGAGCGTGTTCGGCAGGCTCTGGGCACGCGACGGGCTGACTCGGCGCGACCGCAGCCTCGTCACGCTCGGCATCCTCATCGCGCTGCGGGCCACCGACGAGTTGAAGTCCCACTTCCAGATCGCCCGCAACAACGGCTTGACCGACGACGAACTCGCCGAGGTCATCTACCACGCCAGCGGCTACGCGGGCTTCCCCGCGGCGAACACCGCGAAGAACGTGGCGGTCGAGGCGCTCGGCACGAAGTGACCGTTTAGCGCTGCGCCACAGGGGCAATGGCTCAGATGTGCCCCTCGCGCCGATACGCCATCTGAGAGCCACCGTCGATGGAATCGACACCTTCTATCGGGAAGCCGGACCAGCCGACGGTCCCGTCGTGCTTCTGCCGCACGGCTATCCGGCATCCTCGTACGTGTACCGCAACCTCATGGCCGCGCTCGGCGGGCGATACCGCCTCGTCGCCCCCGACCTACCCGGATTTGGTTACAGCGCAACGCCTTCGCCATCGGACTTCGGCTACACCTTCGACGCGTACGCCGCATTCCTGCAGTCGTTCGTCGACGGGCTGAAGTTGGACCGCTACGTCATCTGGCTGCACGACTACGGTTCGCAGTTCGGCTTCCGTCTCGCCCTGCACGCACCCGAGCGCGTCGCCGGCCTCGTCATCCAGAACGGTGACATCTACGAGGATGCCTTCGGCCCCAAGTACGACTTCCTCAAGGAGTCGTGGAACAACCCGGGCCCCGACGCCCGCCGCAAGATCGCCGAGCACGTCACGCTGAGGGGCTTCGAAAGCGAGTTCCGCGGCGAGCTGCCCGACGACGTCGCCGACCGCATCAGCCCCGACCTGTGGACGCTGCACTGGACGCTGATGTCGACGCCGGAGCGCATCGCCAACCTCATCCACCTGCTGGAGGACCAGCCGAACACCCTCGAGTGGTTCGGCAAGGAGCAGGCCTACCTCCGCGAGCACCAACCGCCAACGCTGATCGTGTGGGGACCCCACGACGCCTACATGCCCGAGAAGTCGGCGCAGGCCTACCGTCGCGACCTTCCCAACGCCCCGATCCACCTACTCGGTGGCGGGCACTGGCTGCTGGAAACGCATCTCGACGAAGTCGTGCCGTTGGTCGACGACTTCCTGTCGACGGTGTACGCACGGTGAAACCGCCTCGAAGGTGCGAAGAGTGTTCACCGATCGCGGCGTGTCGTGCAGCAGACGCGCACGCACGCGCAAGGGAAGAGGGAAGTGAGAGCCGCCTAGGAGAATCGAACTCCTGACCTTCTCATTACGAGTGAGACGCTCTACCGACTGAGCTAAGGCGGCGTGCCCGCGCCTGAGTGCGGGCGGGACGAGTCTACGGCAGGCCTAGGCGCGCGCCCAAGTTGCCGGCTATGAGCGACGCAGGGCCTGCCCCAGGGTCGCGACCATGGCGTCGACCGCGAACTTCGGCTTCACGTTGACGGCGAGCGCCTCCCGGCACTCCAGCACCGCCTCGATGCACCGCAGCAGCCGGTCCGGTGGCACCACCGCCGCCATCGAGGCGACCTTGTCGGCCATGTCGGGATGGTTGGGCTGCACCTGCCCGGCACCCGCCGAGACCAGCAGCGCGTCGCGGAAGTAGGTGGCCAGATCGATCAGCGCGCGGTCGAGGGCGTCGCGGGACGCCCTGGTGTGGCGTGATTTCTGTCTCTTCTCAAGGTCTTTCAACGCGCCCGTCGCGCCGCGCAGCGCACCGGCGGTGCCCTTGCCCGTGCCGCCGGCACCGAGGGCGGTGCGGAGCTCCTCGGTCTCGCTTTCGTTGCGGTCGCCGGTCAGCGCCTTGGCCTCGGCCTCGGCGGTGGCAACCAGCTCCTCGGCCGCGGCGTAGGCCCGGGACGGCGTCGCCGCGTCGCGCGCCAGGCCCAGCGCCCGCTCCCTGCGCGTCCGCGCCTGCTCGTCGGTCGCGAGCCGTCGCGCCCGGCCCACGTGACCCCCGCTGACCGACGCCGCCCACCGGGCGTCCGCTTCCGACAGGCCGTCGGTGTCGACGAGCACCTGCGCGATCGCGTCCACTCGGGGCGTTACCAACGCGACGTGCCGGCAGCGCGACCGCAGGGTGATCGAGATGTCCTCCGGATCCACCGACGGCGCACACAGCAGGAACACCGTCGAGGGTGGCGGCTCCTCGACCACCTTGAGCAGCGCATTCGCCGCGCCCTCGGTCAACCGGTCGGCGTCTTCGACCAACACGATCTGCCAGCGCCCGGTGCCCGGCCGGCGCGAGGCGATCTGCACGATGTTGCGCATCTCGCCCACCCCGATCGAGAGGCCCTCGGGAATGATGCGCCGCACGTCGCCGTGAGTGCCTGCCATGGTCGTCGTGCAGGCGCGGCACTCCCCACAGCCCGGCACGCCGTCCGACGTGCATTGCAGCGCCGCCGCGAAGCACAGCGCGGCAATCGAACGTCCCGACCCCGGCGGGCCCGTGATCAACCAGGCGTGCGTCATGATCCCGGTAGCCATGGCACTGTGAGTGGAATCACCGCGGGCCGCCGTCGCCGCGGCCACCAACTCCGCTTCGACGGCGTCCTGGCCCACCAGACGCGAGAACACACCGCTCATCGGGACTCAACACTAGTGGCGAACCCGACACGACCTTTCAGACAGCGGCGCTAAGCGTCGCCGTCTCCCGATACGGTTGTGTGGTGACCGAAGCGATACCGATTGGGCGAATCAGCGCATTCGTCCGTTGGGTCGCGCGTACGCCGTGGCCGGTGTTCACCCTCGGCATGGTGCAGTCCGACATCATCGGGGCGCTGTTCGTCCTGGGCTTCCTGCGCTTCGGGTTGCCACCGGAGGACCGCATCCAGCTGCAGGACCTGCCCGCGTTCAACCTGGCCATGTTCCTCGGCTACCTGTTCGTCTCCTTCACCGTCCTGGCGTGGCTGAGCCTGCGCCTGCTGCTGCCGGTGATTCGCTGGCAGCGCCGCGACACGCTGCTGCGCGACGGCGACCCGGCACTCACCGAGTTGGCCAGGGCCCGGGCGCTGAAGATGCCCTTCTACCGGTCGGTGATCAACGTCGCGAACTGGTGCCTTGGCGGCGTCGTGTTCATCGTCGCTAGCTGGCCGGTCGCCAGCCGCTCGGCGCCGGTCGTCGCGGTGGCAGTCGGGCTGGGAGCTACCGCCACGGCGATCATCGGCTACCTGCAGTCCGAGCGCGTGCTGCGCCCGGTCGCGGTCGCGGCGCTGCGAGGCGGCGTGCCCGAGGGCTTCCGGGCGCCCGGCGTCATCCAGCGCCAGGTGCTGACGTGGGTGCTGTCCACCGGCGTGCCGATCCTGACCATCGTGCTGGCGCTGGTGGCCAGCAAGTTCGAGATCCTGACCGCACCGGCCGAACGCCTCAACACGCCCATCCTGCTGCTGGCCATCGCCGCGCTGGTGATCGGGCTGGCGGGCACGGTGCTCGTCGCCATGTCCATCGCCGACCCGCTGCGCCAGCTGCGCTGGGCGCTGGGTGAGGTGCAGCGCGGCAACTACAACGCCCACATGCAGATCTACGACGCGAGCGAGCTCGGGTTGCTGCAGGCCGGGTTCAACGACATGGTCCGCGACCTCGCCGAGCGGCAACGCCTGCGGGACCTGTTCGGCCGCTACGTCGGTGAGGACGTCGCGCGTCGCGCGCTCGAGCGCGGAACCGAACTCGGCGGCCAGGAGCGCGACGTCGCCGTGCTGTTCGTCGACCTGGTTGGCTCGACGCAACTCGCGTCGAAGATCCCGGCGTCCGAGGTGGTGAACCTGCTCAACGAGTTCTTCCGCGTCATCGTCGACACCGTCAACCGGCACGGCGGATTCGTCAACAAGTTCCAGGGTGACGCGGCGCTCGCCATCTTCGGGGCGCCCATCGAGCACCCGGACGCGTCGGGCGCCGCGCTGGCGGCTTCACGCGAGCTGCACGACGAACTGATCGAGGTGTTGGGCCAGACGGAGTTCGGCATCGGCGTCTCCGCGGGCCGTGCCATCGCCGGGCACATCGGCGCGCAGGCTCGCTTCGAGTACACCGTGATCGGAGACCCGGTCAACGAGGCCGCCCGACTGACGGAGCTGGCCAAACTGGAGCAGGGCCACGTGCTCGCGTCCGCGATCGCAGTCAGCGGCGCGCTGGATGCCGAAGCGCTGTGCTGGGACGTCGGCGAGATCGTCGAACTGCGCGGCCGCATCGCCCCCACCCAGTTGGCGCGGCCGGTGAATCTCGTTTCGCCCGACCGGGTTCCGAGCGAGTTGCAGCGCGAGAGCTAGCTGCGCTTGGCGGCCTTCTTGGCCGGCGCCTTCTTGGCAGGCGACTTCTTGGCGGCAGCCTTCTTGGTGGTCTTCTTCGCAGGCCCGCGCGCACGTCGATCGGCGAGCAACTCCGACGCCCTGGCATCGGTGATCGACAGCACGTCGTCGCCCTTGCGCAGGCTGGCGTTGGTCTCACCGTCGGTGACGTACGGACCGAACCGGCCGTCCTTGATCACCATCGGCTTGTCCGAGACAGGGTCGGTGCCGAGTTCGCGCAGCGGCGGTGTGGCCGCTCCCTGCCCGCCGCGGCGCTTGGGCTCGGAGTAGATCTTCAGGGCCTCGTCGAGGGTGATGGTGAACATCTGCTCCTCGTTGGCCAGCGAGCGAGAGTCCGTGCCGCGCTTGAGGTATGGGCCGTAGCGCCCGTTCTGCGCGGTGATCTCCTCACCGTTGGACGGATCGACGCCGACGACCCGCGGCAACGACAGCAGCCGCAGCGCGTCCTCCAGCGTCACCGTCTCGAGGTCCATCGACCGCAGCAGTGAGCCAGTGCGCGGCTTCGGACCGGTCGGCTTCTTGCCCTTCTTCGCCGGAGCGCCATCTTCTGGCTCGGGCGGTTCCGGCAGGACCTCGGTGACGTACGGCCCGTATCGGCCATCCTTGGCGAGGATTTCGTGGCCGGTCTCGGGGTCCACGCCGAGCGAGCGCCCCTCCTGCGGTGTGGAGAACAGCTTCTCGGCGAGCTCGAGGGTGAGCTCGTCCGGCGTCAGTTCGTCCTTCAGGTTGGCGCGCTGCGGCGTCAGCTCACCATCGTCACCGATGACCATCCGCTCCAGGTACGGCCCGTTGCGGCCGACGCGGACGTTGATCGCGCGCCCCTGATCGTCGTCAAAGAGCTTGATGGAGTTGACTTCTCGCGCGTCGATCTCTTCGAGGTTGCCACCGACGAGCTTCTTCAGTCCGCCGGAGCGGGCGATCGAGCCCTCCACGCCGTGCTGGCCGCCGAAGTAGAAGTTGTTGAGCCAGTTGGTCCTTCGCTCGTTGCCGGAGGCGATCTCGTCGAGCTCGTCCTCCATGGCGGCGGTGAAGTCGTAGTCGACGAGCCTGCCGAAGTGCTGCTCCAGCAGCCCGATCACCGCGAACGCCACCCACGACGGCACCAGGGCGCTGCCCTTCTTGTGCACGTAGCCGCGGTCCTGGATGGTCTTGATGATCGACGAGTACGTCGACGGCCGTCCGATGCCGAGTTCTTCCAGCGTCTTGATCAGCGACGCCTCGGTGTAGCGCGCGGGCGGGCTGGTGGTGTGCCCGTCGGCGGTCAGGTCGGCGGCGTCGACGCGCTGCCCCTGGGTCAGGTTCGGCAGCCGGCTCTCGGCGTCGTCGGCTTCACCGCCGGACTGCTCGTCGAGGCTCTCGACGTACGCCTTCAGGAAGCCCGCGAAGGTGATGGTGCGGCCGCTGGCATTGAAGACGACCTGCTCGCCGGAGCGCGCCGCCCCCGAGATCCGCAGCGACAGCGTGGTGCCGCGGGCGTCGGCCATCTGCGAGGCCACGGTGCGCTGCCAGATCAGCTCATAGAGCCGGAACTCGTCGGTGTCGAGCGCGGCGTGCAGCTGGCCCGGCGTCTGGAACACGTCGCCTGCCGGCCGGATGGCCTCGTGCGCCTCCTGGGCGTTCTTGACCTTGCGGGTGTACTGGCGCGCCGTCGGGTGCACGTACTCCTCGCCATAGAGCTGGCGGGCCTGGTTGCGGGCGGCGTCGATGGCCGACTGCGACAGCGTCGTCGAGTCGGTACGCATATAGGTGATGTAGCCGTTCTCGTACAGCCGCTGCGCGATGCTCATGCAGCGCTCCGAGGAGAACCGCAGCTTGCGGCCCGCCTCCTGCTGCAGCGTGGAGGTCATGAACGGCGGATACGGCTTGCGCGTGTAGGGCTTCTGCTCGACGGACGACACCGCCAGCTGCGCGCCGCGCAGGCCGGTGGCCAGGGCGCCCGCGGCGGCCTCGTCCAGCACCAGCACCTCGTCGGGCTTCTTGAGTGCGCCCAGCGAATCGAAGTCCCGGCCGGCGGCCACCCTGCGGCCGTCGACCTGGTTGAGCTTCGCGGTGAACTTCGGCGGCGCGGCCTGGGGGTCGGACACGCTGGCGTCGAGCTCAGCGGTGACGTCCCAGTAGCCGGCGGTGCGGAACGCCATGCGCTCCCGCTCGCGCTGCACGATGATGCGCGTCGCCACCGACTGCACGCGTCCCGCGGACAGCTTGGGGGCCACCTTCTTCCACAGCACGGGGCTGACCTCGTAGCCGTACAGGCGGTCGAGGATGCGACGGGTCTCCTGGGCGTCGACTAGGTCGATGTCCAGGTCACGCGGGTCTTCGGCCGCGGCCCGGATCGCGGGTTCGGTGATCTCGTGGAACACCATCCGCTTGACCGGGACGCGGGGCTTCAGCGTCTCGAGCAGGTGCCACGCGATGGCCTCGCCCTCGCGGTCGCCGTCCGTGGCCAGATAGAGCTCGTCGACGCCCTTGAGCAGTTCCTTGAGCTCGCTGACCGTGCTCTTCTTCTCGGGGCTGATGATGTAGAGCGGTTCGAAGTCGGCGTCGACGTTCACGCCAAGGCGGGCCCACGGTTCGGACTTGTACTTCGCCGGCACGTCGGCGGCGTTGCGTGGCAGGTCGCGGATGTGCCCGCGCGATGACTCCACGACGTAGTTCGAGCCCAGATAACCGGCGATTTTGCGCGCTTTGGTAGGCGACTCGACTATGACGAGTCGCCGTACGGTCGGTCCCGTGGTCGATCGTCCACGCGGCGCTGTGCCGTTTCCGCCGCTGCCCTCCTGGTCAGCCAACTCTGTCTACACTCCACTTCCGTGCCGCCGGCCGGTGCCGGACGATGAGCGTCCATGGTCGATCCGGCCTGACGGCAACTGACAATTTCGCACTCTAGGCGAGCCTACGCAAACTGGATTACCCAGGTCCGGGCCTCAAGTCCGTGGCCACTGCGAGAACGCCTCGGTATCGCCCGGCGGTTCCCCCACGTTCTCTACCAGGCGTAACAGCCTTCGACGACCACTTATTCGCAGGGCCGGACGGGCCCCTCGGGTGCCGATCAATGTTGGTGCGATTCCCACCCGCATCATCGCAGAAGCGAGCGCCGAATGCGTGTCGGGCGCGTGCGGGTCGAGGCCCAGCAAGTACCGGTCGTCCGCCTCCGGTAGGCCTGCGGCCAACGTCCAGGCCCGTAGTTCTCGCGGCCCGGGCAACCAGTGCGGCGGGACGGTCTTCACCGCACCGCGGGTCCACTCCGCGGCGATGGCCGTCAACCGCCGATCGATCCCGGTCCGAACCAACGGGCTGTTCTCGTCGGTGCGGGCGATCTCGGGCGTGAGCCCGGCTTCGGCGATCATCTCGGCAAGTGCCTCGGCGCGCCACAGGCGATCCACCACCACCGACAACCGCGCCGCCTGCTCCACACCGCTACCGACCAGGACTGCCTGGCCCGGCGCTGCGAGGATCCCGGTCAAGTCGGCGACCGCAGGCGGCACCGACTCAGCCGAGAAGAACGACAGCTGACTCACGAAACCGACACTAGGCCAGCAGTGCACTCCCGAGGGCGTCACCGGGCCGCACGGCTGCAGTAGATAAGGAAAACCCCGCACGTCCGGAGGGGAGGTGCGGGGGTTTCCGTCAGATCGTCGTCGAGTCAGACGGCGCGGACGCTGAGCGCCTGCGGCCCCTTGGGGCTCTGCTCGATCTCGAACTCGACCTTTTGATTCTCCTCGAGGGTGCGGAATCCGTTGGACTGAATCTGCTTGTAATGGACGAAGACGTCGCCGCCGCCGTCTTCCTGCTCGATGAACCCGTAGCCCTTTTCCGGGTTGAACCACTTAACAGTTCCCTGAGGCATCTGTACTTCTTTCCTTCTACTACTGCGGGTGCGGTCCACCGTGCTTCGGTGGGCCGGGCCCGTTCCGATCGCCATACCTTCGTGGAAGCGCCGGAACTGGCCGACCCACAACCCTCGCAGGAACCGCGATCGCAACGACGTTCCTGCGAGTGCTGACACACGAACACAGAAGCTGCGACCACGCTAAGTCAAGCATGTTCGGGGGCTCCGCGACAGTCTCGTTGTGATCATGTGGTTAACAATTTATTGGGGCCCGTAATCGCTGCGGCGTCCCCTCGTTCGAGGAGGTTGGACAGTGTCGGGTGGGGCGTCGGACTTCGGTCGCGAACTGCTCGGCTGCGCCGTCGAAGGCACCGATCCATCGGAGCATCCGGTACGCCACGTTGCGGACTTGGCGCCGCGCCGCGCCCGCTCGCAACCGTGGCCCCGGTGGGCCGATCCGGACGTGGTGGCCGCGTTCGTCGATCGCGGTATCACGCAACCGTGGTCGCACCAGGTCGCCGCC
The DNA here is from genome assembly GCF_000620625.1 of Mycobacterium sp. URHB0044. GTDB lineage: Bacteria > Actinomycetota > Actinomycetes > Mycobacteriales > Mycobacteriaceae > Mycobacterium. Next base: position 110,337 of record NZ_JIAW01000020.1, read on the forward strand.
GCGGATCTGGCGCATTCGGGACGCCACGTGGTGCTCAGTACCGGCACGGCGTCGGGCAAGTCGTTGGCCTACCAGTTGCCGATCGCGACGGCACTGGCCGCCGATCCCCGCGCCAGGGCGTTGTACCTGTCCCCCACCAAGGCGCTCGGACACGACCAGCTGCGCGCCGCACAAGCTTTGACGAACGCCGTTGCTTGCCTCGCGGACGTGGGGCCCAGCGCCTACGACGGCGACAGCACCCAGGAGGCCAGGCGCTTCACCAGGGAACGATCGCGGTGGATCTTCTCCAACCCCGACATGATCCATTTGTCGATGCTGCGCAACCACGCCAGGTGGGCGGTGTTCCTGCGCAACCTCAAGTTCATCGTGGTCGACGAATGCCATTACTACCGAGGCATCTTCGGCTCGAACGTGGCGATGGTGTTGCGCAGGCTGATGCGGCTGTGCGCGCGCTACGGACCGGACGGCACGGGGCCGACGGTCATCTTCGCCAGCGCGACGACGGCCGCCCCGGCAGCCACGGCCTCGGAGTTGCTCGGGCACACCGTCACCGAGGTGACCGAGGACGGGTCACCGCAGGGTGGCCGCACGATCGCGCTGTGGGAGCCGGCGCTGCTGACCGATCTGATCGGCGAGAACGGCGCGCCGGTGCGGCGTTCGGCCGGCGCGGAGGCGTCGCGCGTGATGGCCGACCTGGTCGCCGAGGGCGCCCGCACGTTGACGTTCGTCCGCTCGCGCCGCGGCGCCGAACTCACCGCACTGGGTGCGCGGGCCCGCCTCGAGGACGTCGCGCCGGAGCTCGCGGAACTGGTCGCCTCCTACCGCGCCGGGTACCTCGCCGAGGACCGTCGCGCCCTGGAGACCGCCCTGACCGACGGCCGGCTGCGCGGGCTGGCGACCACCAACGCCCTCGAGTTGGGTGTCGACATCGCGGGGCTGGACGCCGTGGTGCTGGCCGGCTTTCCGGGCACGGTCACCTCGTTCTGGCAGCAGGCGGGCCGGGCGGGCCGGCGGGGTCAGAGCGCGCTGATCGTGCTGATCGCCCGCGACGACCCGCTCGACACCTATCTCGTCCACCATCCGGGCGCACTCCTGGACAAACCGATCGAGCGGGTGGTCATCGACCCCGTGAATCCGTACGTGCTGGGACCCCAACTACTCTGTGCCGCAACGGAACTACCACTCACCGACGCCGAGGTGCGGACGTGGGACGCCGAGGCCGTGGCCAGTACCCTCGTCGACGACGGCCTGCTGCGACGCCGGCCCAGCGGCTACTTCGCCGCACCGGGCCTCGATCCGCATTCGGCCGTCGACATCCGGGGATCGTCGGGTGGGCAGATCGCGATCCTCGAGACGGGCACCGGCCGCATGCTGGGCAGCACCGGCGCGGGTCAGGCGCCCGCGTCGGTGCACCCCGGTGCCGTGTACCTGCATCAGGGCGAGAGCTATCTCGTCGACTCACTGGACTTCGAGGACGGCATCGCGTTCGTGCGACCCGAGGACCCCGGATACACGACCTCGGCGCGGGAGCTCACCGACATCGTCGTGACGGGGGCAGGCACCCGACGCACGTACGGCCCGGTCACCATCGGCCTGGTGCCGGTGTCGGTGTCGCACACCGTGATCGGCTACTTGCGGCGCCGGCTGAACGGCGAGGTGATCGACTTCGTCGAACTCGACATGCCGACCCACACCTTGGACACCGTCGCGGTGATGTGCACGATCACCCCGGAGGCATTGCAGCACAACGGGATCGACCCGCTTCGGGTGCCCGGCTCACTGCACGCGGCCGAACACGCGTCGATCGGCCTATTGCCCCTGGTGGCGAGTTGCGACCGCGGTGACATCGGTGGTGTGTCGATGGCGATCGGTCCCGAGGACGGAACACCGACGATATTCGTCTACGACGGTTATCCCGGCGGGGCCGGATTCGCCGATCGCGGTTTCCGTCAGATCGTCACGTGGTGGGGAGCGACCGCGGCCGCGATCGACGCCTGCGAATGCCCGGAAGGTTGCCCATCGTGCGTGCAGTCGCCGAAGTGCGGCAACGGCAACGATCCACTGGACAAGGCGGGAGCAGTGCGGGTGCTACGTCTGGTGCTCGACGAGTTGGCCCGTCACGGTGGATGACGGGCCCCGCGGAACGACCTACCCCTCGACGGTCGTCGTCCACGGATCGGCGTCGAGGCGTCGATCAGCCTCGCCGAACACAGACGGTGCGACAACGGCCGGACAACGCGATCCGTTCTCAAACCCGGGCGACCGGGTGCTCACGCAAAATACCTTGTGGCCTCGGGGCCTGCAAACCAATTCGACGAACTCGGGCAGGGGCAAGATCAAACGTGGCAACTGACAACCGGCGGCGTCCTTCGGATTTCGTCGCGCCGTTACCTGCGGGAACGCAGCTGACCGACGAGTAAGCTGCGCGCCATGACCCCGGATTGGCTCCTCGTCGAAACACTTGGCGACGAGCCCGCCGTGGTGGCTCAGGGCACGCAGACCAAGAACCTCGTTCCCATCAGCGCCTTCCTCCGCCGCAATCCCAACCTGATGGCGATCCGGACGGCGATCGGCGAATCGGTCCGGGCGGGCCAGGCGCTGAGCAGCATCACGCCGAAACACGACCGAGTGATCCGCACCGAGGTGGTGCAGATGACGGACGGCCGCGTGCACGGCGTGCACGTCTGGGTCGGTCCACCCGACGACGAACCGCCGCAGCGCGTCATCCCCGGTCCGTTGAAGTGGGATTTGACCAACGGAATCGCCACCGACACCACGGAGTCGTTGTTCAACAGCGGGCTGGACCCGTCCGTCGAGGCCACCCAGGGCCGAGCGTTCGCGGAGGACCTGCCCACCCGCGACCTCAACCCGAGCGAGGCCGAGGTGCTGGCGGTCGCCATCAAACCGGAGCCGGGCCGCACCTTCTCCAGCACGTGGGACGTCACCGATCACGCGGGCAATCCGATCACCGTCGGCTTCGTCGCCCGGGTGATGGTCGAGAGCGACGACGGCGGACGCGATCTGCTGATCTGCCGCGCGATGAACTGGCGCAGCGTGCGGGACGAGCCGCCGGTGGCGCAGAAGGACCTCGCGCAGCGCATCCTCAATGGCCTGGCCCAACCCGGTGTCCATCGCGCCCTCATCGACCTGAAGACGTGGACTCTGCTCAAGTGGCTCGACGATCCCTGCCCGTTCTACGACTGGCGCGCCAAGGAGGAGGAGCGCCTACCGCTCGTCCATCCCGATGACGAGCAGGCCGCGGCATCGATGACGACGGACTTCCAGTCGGGATCCGCGGCGGCGGTGATGCGGCTGCGTGCACACGGTGGCGGCTGGACGCCGATTCACGTCACGCTGCACCGCGTCGAACTTGAGGAGAACACCTTCGCCGGCCTGCTGTCCCTGCGCCTGCCCACCGACGACGAGCTCGCTTCGGTTCCGACGGGCGAAGCAGAACCACGCCAATCGGGACGACGGACCCGCACGCGAAAGACGAAGTAGCACCGCCGCGCCGCATTCATTTCCATGAATGAATTCGCCTTGTTTGCATCCACAACTAAGTGGTGCGCGGATAACATTCGTTTCGCACGCCCGGTCGCAAGTCACGAATGGTGCACCCGGGTGATTCCTGCAGACTGGGGGTCGAGTAGTGATGTCCGGCGAATTCGACGGAGTGGCAACTCGGGTGCGGGATCTCGCGCCCGTCGCACGGGATCCACTCGACTCCCCCTATGAGATCTCCAATCAAATGTTCGCCGCGCTGCGGCACGTTCTTCACGACGTGGGCGGCCAGCCGGATCTGCCGGTGCCGTTCCTGGAGAAGGTCGAGGAGGAATGGGAGATGAACACCTACATCACCTGTGAATGCCTCGGCTGGCGCGGGGTGTGGAATTCCGAGGAACGCCGACGGGCCGAGAACGACCTTGGCGCCACCCTCTACTTCGGCCTGCCGTACTACGCCCGCTGGGCGACGGTCGCCGCCAAGACGCTGATCAACAAGGGTCTCATCACGCCCGACGAACTCTCGGCCAAACTCGACGAGGTACGCGCACGGTTGGCGGCCAAGGCATGACCAGACGGTTCGACATCGGTGACCGAGTCACCGTCCGCGACGCAACCTCGATGTTCCACACCCGCACCCAGGCCTTCACCCGCGGCCGCACCGGCACCGTCGTCGAATTCCGGCCCGACTGGGTCATTCCCGAAGACGAGGCATGGGGGCGCGACACCCCCGAACGGGGCGGCCGAACCGAACCCTTCTACGTGGTCCGTTTCCTGCAGAAGGATTTGTGGCCCCGATACACCGGATTCGACATCGACACCCTGGAAACCGAAGTCGCCGAGCGGTGGCTGGAGCCCGCCGAGAAGAAGGGATCTTGAATTGAGCGGCGACCACGGTCACGATCACGATGCTCACGCCCCGATCGGCTCCGAGGAGGTCAGTGAATTCGAGATCCTCGAATTGGCGGTGCGTGAACTTTCGATCGAGAAGGGCCTCTTCTCGCAGGAAGACCACCGCAGGTTCGCCGAATGGGCGGACAACGTAGGTCCGCATGGCGGATCGAAGTTGGTCGCCAAGGCGTGGACCGACCCGAAGTTCAAGGCGCGGTTGTTGGCCGACGGCACCGAGGCCTGCAAGGAGGTGGGCATCGACTGGCGCGATCCCACCGGCGAGGGCACGCCGAGCGACTACACCTACTTCTACGTCCTGGAGAACACTCCGACGGTGCACAACGTCATCGTGTGCACGTTGTGTTCGTGCTACCCGCGTCCCGTTCTGGGGATGTCGCCCGACTGGTACCGCACGCCGAACTACCGTCGCCGGCTGGTCAGGTGGCCCCGCGAAGTGCTGGCGGAGTTCGGGTTGCACTTCCCCGCAGACGTCGAGGTGCGCGTGCACGACTCCAATCAGAAGTCCCGCTTCATGGTGATGCCCATGCGCCCCGAGGGCACGGAGGGCTGGACCGAGGAGCAACTCGCACGGATCATCACGCGCGACACCATGATCGGCGTGGCACTACCTCAGGTCGACTGGACGGCATCGGACCCACCGTCGAAGGTCGGCGCGTGAGCGGCCCGTTCGACGTCATCCGCGACTGCCTCAACCCCGACGTCGCCCGCGAGACGTCACTGCCGGAGTTGGACCGCAAACCCGACCCCTGGGAGACGCGCATGCAGGCCACGGCCGAATGTCTGTCCTGGCGCGGGGCTTTGGACAACCTCGAACGGCGACGGGTCGAGGACGAACTCGGCGAGACCCTCTACGCGGACTTTCCCGTACGCAGCAGGTCGGTCGTCGCCACCACCCACGCACTGCTGGAGCGCGGCGTCTTCGAGGAAGACGAACTGCGTTCGCGGATGGACGCCATCCGCGAGCGGATGAACCGCCGATGAGCCAGACCTGGAACCGAAGGGGACCCTCCATATGAATGCACGCCAGACCACCCAAGTCGCCACACCGGCGCTGGATCTGTCGGTGGCGAAGGCCGCGCTGTGGTTGAGCGCCACGGCGTTCCTGGCGCTGCTCGTCTTGTACTTCGTCGGCCTTGACCAGGGCGCCACGTCGGTATTCGGGCAGAACACCTACGTGCACGAGTTCATGCACGACGCGCGCCACCTGCTCGGCTTCCCCTGCCACTAGTCACTCCGGTCCGGCGCGCGCCGCAGCGCGCGCCGAGCCAATCCCCCACCGACCGAGTGCCGCATCGACCTCGACGGTGACCACGACGTCGAGAGTCTCGACCGTGCACGCCGTGACCCTGGCGCCCATCGGTTCGGCGACCGATACCGCCCACCCGCACGCCGCGTCCTGACCCGTCGCGAGCCGGCCCGCCGCGGCGAGCGCCGCGAGATCGGCCGCTGACTGCGCCCGGTGCCGCGCGACCACCGCCGTAGCGACCACCACGGCTGCGCCGAACACCGCGACGATCAGGGCCATCATCGCCACGGCGAGCAGCGTCGCCGAACCGCGGTCACGATCCCGGTTCGACCGCCGCGACCGCTTCGGCCGCGATGGTGATCCCCGGCAGCAGAGGCGATCTCGCGGCCACCCGGGCGACGACGCGGCCGTCACTTCGGCGGACGTCCAAGCCGGCCCCTGCCGGACCGACGGTGCGCGCCGCCTCGGATGCTGCACGGTCGTCTCCCCTCGCCGCGAGCCGCGCGGCCTCGCGCGCAGCATCCACGCACCGCACCTGCATGGCCATCGCGGTGAGCCCCGCCAGACACAACGTCAACACCACGACGAGGGCCGCCATCGCGAACGCGGCCTCGACGGTGGCACCGCCCGCCGCGTTGCCAATTCCCCGAGTCGCTGCGCTCCGGCCCGCCGCCGAAATCAGACGTTGGTGTTCAGCGCCCGAGTGATGATGTTCGTCAGCGCGCTCACGATCGAGTCGCCGGTGACGACCGTGTAGAGGATGGCGCCGAACGCCGCCGCGGCGATGGTGCCGATCGCGTACGCGATAGCCTATCTTTACACCCGTGCCCAGAGCGTTAATCGCGGTCCGACTCTCCAGAGTCACCGAAGCTACTACCTCACCCGAGCGCCAGCTTGAGAAATGCCGGGAGTTGTGCGACCAGCGGGGCTACGAGGTGGCCGGCGTAGCCGAAGATCTTGACGTGTCAGCCGGTCGGACAACGCCGTTCAATCGTCCTCAACTCGGGGACTGGCTGACCAACCGTGTTGGAGAGTTCGACGTTCTGGTGTTCTTCAGGGCCGACCGGATCGTCCGCAGGCTGTTCGACCTCGCAGACCTCATCAGTTGGAGCCGTGAGCATTCCATCACGCTGGTGAGCGCCACCGAATCTCACTTTGACTTGTCCTCCGAATGGGGCGACATCATCGCGTTGATGATCGGCAAGGTTGCCGAAATGGAACTGACTGCAATCTCCGACCGCAACGCTTCGGCAGCACAGCACAACATCCGCGCCGGCAAGTATCGCGGCGGCATCCCGCCGTGGGGCTATCTGCCATCGGACGCCGATGGCACATGGAGATTCGTTCAGGACCCGGAACAGGTCCCGGTGATCAACGAGGTTGCCGCCCGCGTGCTGGCCGGTGAGCCGCTGCGGGCGGTTGCCCACGATCTGACCAGCCGAGGGGTTCTCACCCCGAAGGATCGGTTTGCGCAGACCCAGGGCCGAGAGGTCAAGGGCTACGCGTGGCATTCCGGCCCCCTGAAGCGATCCCTAACGTCCCCAACGCTTCTCGGGCACGTCGTTACCCGTGGCGAGGTTGTCCGAACAGACGACGGCTCTCCCGTCGTCCGTGCGGAACCGATCCTCACCCGTGAGGTATTCGACCGTTTGGCAGTAGAACTGGCCGACCGAGAGAACCGCAAGGAACCGACCAAGCGCAGCACCGGGCTATTGCTCCGCGTGATCTTTTGCGGAGTGTGCGGGGAGCCTGCGTATCGACTCAAGGGCGGCGAAGGTCGATCGCCTCGGTATCGGTGCGCCTCGGCTCAGTACGAGTCCAGCGACAAAGCCAAGGACACAGCCAACAAGCGGCACAGGTGCGGCAACGGCTCGGTATCTCTAGCCGATGCCGACGAGATCCTGACCGAGAGCCTTCTAGACCTACTCGGGGACTCCGAACGGCTAGAGCGGGAGTGGGATTCAGGGTCGGATCACTCTGTGGAGTTGACCGAGATCAATGACACGTTGACCGATCTCACCGGCCTACTCGGTTCCGGGGTTTACCGCGCCGGGACTCCCCAGCGGATCACTCTGGACCAGCGCATCGCGGGCCTTGCTGCTCGTCAGGCTGAACTCTCCGCTGAGACCATCGAACCCGCTGGGTGGACGTGGCAGCCAACCGGGGAGCAGTTCGGCGAGTGGTGGACCGAGCAGGGCATCGAGAGTCGCAACGTCTGGCTCCGGTCGATGGGCGTACGGCTCACGTTCGACAACCCGAACGGTGTCGTGGCTTGGCACATAGACCTCGGAGACCTTCAACGATTCGAGGAACAACTCCGCTTCGGCAAATCCGCGAAGCGTGCAGTACGTCAGATCACAAAGGGGGGAAAATGAACATGCCAGAGGTCAATACCGCCGAATGGCTCATGGCCATCGACGCACACCCGAACTTCTTCGACAACTCACTACTTGTCGCTTTGGCGTTGACCAACGGCGAAACGACGGTGGACGGCTTGGACCAGGAGCTCGTTGACGACGAGATTGAGGAGCTGATCGCACACGGGTTCCTCGAAGACGAGTTCTCGGTCGAGTGGTCGCCGGATTCGACGGAGCACTCATTGAGGCTCAGGTTCCCAGTCGGACACACAGACCTCAGCGGATACACCTGGCCGGCGTCCCTGGAGCCGCCTTCAACGACGACACCGTGACTTTGACCGGGGAGTGATCTCCCGTCACAGGGTTGGGGAAACACGAAGATACTCGGCTACCTATGGGAGCGGTAAAGACGAATGGGGCCCATGACGCCCCGGCTTTGTCATTCCCCACACCCCGAACCCGTCAGCAGAGGTAGGAATAACGGCATGGGAGACGAGAGCAGCGACAAAATGGGTGACGCAGTCGATGCCCTGTTGAGGCACCTGGACGATCCCGCAGAGCCGGGGCCAAAGCCGATTAGGGCGAAGGCACAGGGCGATGTGGTCATCAACCAAGATGTCGATGGCACCTCCACAGCCACGTTCTTTCCTGCCGACCAGTGAGTTGTGATGTGCGTCACAGATATAGGCGTCTAGGGGGGAAACGAGAAAATACCCACCTACTACATATGGGGATAGGGCGCCGGAAAGCGTCCGCCTAGCGTTTTACGTAGTCGCAGGTAGAGACGTTATCCAATAACGACACGGTAACGATTAGTTCCGCGACACGCGGTACAAACGCTGGACAATGAAAAAGCGCACCTACTACATAAGGGGAGGGTGAAGCGGTAGGACCTCCGGTCGGTTCGGCGGATTTCCAAAAACTCCCATGTACAACAGGGTGAAGGGGTAAAGCGGTAGAGCCTCACGGCTCCCGACGCCCCTTTCCGCATGATCTTGGCGTGCTGCTCCGGGTAGCCGAGAGCGCCACCAACCCTTAGCAGGTCGCCTACCTACTCCCGGGTTGGCCTGCTTCGGATTTCCCGTGGGTCACTCCCCGGGTGGGGTCGGGCGACGAGGGGTCGTCGTCCCAAAGGCATTACCGATGAGAACCGTCCCGGTGTGATGACCGGGACGGCTCTCTCTTTTACCCAAACACAGATAGCCACAGCCCATGAAAGGGGTAGCACCGATGGCCGCTCATGCATGTACCCGCCACATTCACCGAGTCCCCAGCGATCGACGCCCTGATGGGCGTTGCGCCCACTGTCAACGAGAAGCGGCGAGGCGCTACGGCGCATCGTGCCGTGACGCCCGTAGACGGCTCATGGCGTTAGAAGCAGCACTAGCCGGCTGAGCCCCCTTAAACCCAAACCCGACCCGCCAGCGTCCCGCTGAGCGGGTTTTTTACTGCGTCCTGGAGACGCACGACACCGAGAGGTAACCGATGAATACATCGTTTGACGACTGGCCGATCGAGGCTCAGGTCGAGGTTCAGAAGCTACGCGCTGAGTGCGCGAAGCATCGGATCGACCGGAACAAGGCCCGCGCCGAGCTGGCCGCGCTCAGGGCTGAAGTGGGCAAGTGACGCTCTCCAAGCTCGAATGGCTCAAGCGCACCAACGGACATCGGTTCGCCGGATCAGAGCTTCGCGTACTGCTGTCGATCTACAACCACTCCGGTGCGGACGGCAAGCGGTCGCACCCCGGCATCGACGTGATGATCGAGGAGACCGGCTACCGCAAGTCTGGTATCTCAGAAGCCGTGACGGCGCTCAAGGAGCGCGGGTGGATTCATGAGGTGTACCGAGGCAACGGACGAGCGAGGCAATCGTCAGTATTCGAGCTCGTCCCCGACGCACCGAATCCCGATCACCGATGCTCGTCTCGTTCGTGCTCGACTTGCTCCAATGGTTCCGCTCTAGCGGAACCTTTGAGTGATGCCAATGGTTCCGGTACAGCGGAACTATTGAGCCCCAATGGTTCCGGTTTTGCGCCCAATGGTTCCGCTCCAGCGGGTCCCATAGTTCCGCTCCAGCGGTCACCATCAGATCCTGTATCAGATCCTAAAGGATCAGATCCTGTAGACGAGCTTGCTCGTCCATCAGATCCGAGAGAGGTTCGGTATTCACCGAACCATCAAGTGGATTCTGTCGAGACAGCTTCGCGGTCTCTCCCATCGAGGGAAGAAGAAATGAACCGTACCGATTCAACCGATCGCCGTGTGGCCACGGCTCATCCCGATGATCCATTCGCCGACTCATCCGAGTCGGCTCTTGATCTTCCATTCATCAAAACCGAACCGGCAACCCTCGCGGACGAGGGTTGGAGTGACGACCTGTTCGTCAATGCCGACTATGTCAGCGTCACTCGTTGGCCATCGGGCAAGCCCTTGCCCGATCTGCGTGACCCGTTCACCACGTACGTGGACGAGACGACAGGCGAACCGATAACCACTTGAGACCGAGCACCACAACCACGCCCGCCAGCGTCCTGCCGGCGGGCTTTGTCGTTTCACAAAGGGAGAACACGCCATGCACGAAGACCCAATCTTGCGAGACCTAGAGACCGTGCTGGAGCGCGGAGGGCACGAAGCAACGTGGCAGGTCGACCTAGACCGAGCAGCCGTACAGCTCGGATCACCGGGCATCTATGACGGAATGGTGATTTCGCAGTGGAGCCACGAATGACTGACGCGGCCAGCGGAGCTGGACCGCTCTGGCGGGCTACCGCACCGCCTGACGCTGACCGCGAGGCAGCGTTCCAGCGGTGCCTCGAAACGACGGTTGCGTACTTCGCCGCTGTCGAGGCCAACGGAGATACGCCGTGGTTCAACTCGATAGGGGAACGACGCGAGTTGTTCATGCGCCGATTCCAGCGACCAGCCCCACCCGCTGATATGCCCGCACCGCGCAACCTAAAGGAACTAACAGCATGACCGACCAGGCACCAGGGGAAACCCCATTAGAGGCCCCCAGCGTCCACGTAGACGCGCCGGAGGGTACTCCCAGCGGTGATGACACCCCCAAGCAGAACAAAGAGGCCCGGTACCGTGTGGAAAGAAACGAGGCACGCACCGAGCGGGACTTACTCGCTGCGAGGGTTGCGTCATTTCAGAACCGAGAGGTGGAAAGGCTCGCGGCCAACCATCTCAGCGCGCCGGCCGATCTGCTGACGCTGGGAGGCGTGGCGCTCGCTGACCTGTTGGACGACGACGGGGACATCGACCCCGAGCTGGTCGCTGCCGTGGCCGCTGAGGTTCTGGCCTCACGTCCCGGTCTCAGTCCGCGTGTGTTGGCGACGGACCCCACTCAGGGCCGGGGCAACACGGCGGTTCGTTCCTTGCCGACGTTCCAAGACCTACTCCAGTCTTGAGTGCTTCCCGCCATCCGTGATGGCTCTGCACTCGCAGTAAGCGTCTGTGACGCAACTAGATCCGATCCGTGATCGGTTCTTCCCAATCCAATAACGGCCCCGGCATCTAAGCCAGGGGCCATTCGTGTCTGAAAGGACAATTCACATGGCAGTAACCAACTCCAGTCTTCAGGCGGCGTGGACCCCTGACGACTATGGAAAGCTCATCGACATCGTCATCGCTGAGAAGTCGATTGCGTTCCGGGCGGGTACCAAGATCATGACGGGCGCGGAGACGATCCGCTTCCCGATGCTGACCGCCGATCCGGCTTCCGGCTGGTACGCCGAGAACACTCAGATCAGCCTGACGGACCCGACGACCAATGAACTGGTCATCGTGCCGAAGAAGGTCGCCGCTCTCAACCAGACGAGCAACGAAGCTGCTGAGGACTCGAATCCGGCTGTGGCAGATCAGATCGGTCGGGCAATCGCCCGCTCGATCGCCAAGAAGGTCGACGCGGCGTTCTTCGCCAACACCACCACGAACGGCCCTAGTGGCTTGCTGTCGCTGACGGGTATCAACGTCGTCGACACCGGGACCATCACGTTGACCTCGCTTGACCCGTTCCATGAGGCGAAGGCAGCCGCACTCGCAGACGGCGCCGAGGTGTCTGTGTGGATTCTTGCTCCCGACGTGGCTCTCACGTTGTCGAAGGCCAAGCAGTTGACTTCGGGTTCGAACGTCGGCCTTCTGGACACCACCGGAGTAGCAGACGGAGTCACCCTCGCTGGTGTTCCCGTTCTGGTGAGCACCGACGTTGCAGCCGGCAACGCGTGGGGTCTCGACAGCTCTCAGGTGCTCGTCGTCCAGCGCACCGGTACCAAGATCACCAAGTCTGTTGATGCAGCGTTCGACTACGACGCCGTCCAGATCCGAGGTACCGCCCGTGTCGGCTTCGGATTCTCCAACGCCGCAGGCGTTGTCCGTCTGTACGACGCTCCGTGATCTAACCCCGGAGGCCCGGGGGACTCACACTCCCCGGGCCTTCCGGCCCGCCACCCCACACTCAGGAGAAAACACCACATGGACGATCAGCCAACGGGACAGCGCACCGGGCCGAAGTGTGCCCGGGAAGGGTGCCGCCGCAACGTATCCGTGAAGAGTCCTCTCGACACGTGCAGCCCGATGTGTCGCTGGGTCAACCAGGAGATGGGCAACGCCGAGCGCGTATGTACCGCGACTGGGGACACCCGGCACTGGCTGGCAGCGGTCGCACTCAACGACGCAGTGACCGAGTACTTCCGCAGTGACACTCGGGTCGGCAACACGGCCCGCAAGGTGGGCATGTCACACGATCAGTGGCGGGCGATCAAGCATGGCTCGCAGTGACCGACTACCCCGAACAGTTCAGACGCTCCGGTCAACGCCCCAATCGCAAGCGGCCTTCGAGCCGTAAACGGTGCGACCGGGACGGGTGTAGCCAACCAGCCAAGGCCGATCAAGCGAGGGTGCGACTCTTGCACGCGGCGGGCCGACCTACCCCGCGGGTACCTCGGTACTGCTCACCAGAGTGCAAGTCCGAGAGCGAGCGGACTTCCCTCGCTGCGAGACAGCAGGCGATGTTGGACCGCGCCATGATGCGACTCAAGCACGGCGAGCTAGCCTGACTTTCGCGGCCTACCGCCGCCAAAACCACGACCGGGCCGGGAGTCGTTCCAACGGTCGATGGTCTTGGGTAGCCATCCCCTCGTCGTGCCGATCAAGGCATCGGGCTCGGGGAGTCGATACCTGCCCAACGTGTCTGGCTTCACTCCGATCCGCTCAGCCAGTTCCGAACGGGACAGGTACCGAGTGGTCATCTGAGCACCATACGAAAGAACCCCTGACCCGAAGGCCAGGGGCTCATGGTCAGGCGGATCAACGGTTGACGGGAAGTGTCACAGCCTCACCCAGTTCAAGCCAGGTGTGGCCATCGTTGATCCACAGGCCAACCTGCCCGGGCTGATCAGAGCAGTCCTCCATAGCGCACACCGGGTAGTCAACGCCATCAACGGTCATGGTGACCGAGTCATCAGGCGAAGCGGAAGCAATGCCCGAACCAGCGAGAGCGGCGAAGGCGAGAGCAGCAAGGGCAAGAGCTGTGCGTGTTGCGGTCTGTGTCATGGCGATAACATTACACGCTCAACGTGTATCACGCAACTGTGCACACGTGAGCTGTGTGCGTCAGTCTCGCTGCAGCACAGGAGGAGTGGGGTACCCCGGGGGAGGAGGGGGTGCCTGGCAGTGGGTAGGGCGCAGGGGGGTAGGTGGGGTACCGGGTAGGGGTGCCCGGGGTAGGGGCACAGGGTTGGGTGCGGGTGCAGCCTGCCCGGGTTGCGACTCGGCTGTGCCGGCCTTGGGTGTGGGCCGTGGGTGCTGACCTGCGGGTACTGGCCCCCGGGTACCCCACGGGGGCACCCCTGCCCCCGCCCGCGCTGACCGCCAGGTAATGCGCCTGTGTCATCCGGTGAAGATTCGACAATGCTGATTTTTCAACTAAGCCGCAGGTCAGCGGCTAATTCACTGCTCAGAAAGGCACCCTCTAATGGTATCGAAACCGAGGATGCCCCGAGGTCTCGGAACCGAGGGTCAGAAGCTCTGGACAAGCGTCCTAGCCGAGTTCGAACCGGATCGTGAGCCGCACAAGCTCCGAATCTTGTTCGACGCCTGCAAGATTGCCGACTACGTCAAGCGACTCGATGACGAGGCGGGCAAGCAGCCGTTGACCGTGAAGGGATCTATGGGTCAGCAGGTGATCAACCCGATTATCGACAAAGCCATTACCGCCCGAGGTCAACTGGCGCAGTTGTTGTGCCGACTCAACTTCGCAACAGAGGACGACTGACATGGCATTGCCACCCACCCGGCGACGGAATCGACACATCACGACCAACGACCCTGCGGCCATAGCCGCCCGGCTGCCCAACGAACTCAGGACATTCGAGGTCTACAACGTGAACTACTTCCACGAACTCGGAGCTTGGCTCGAAAGTCACGCTCCCACTGCCGATGTGGAGCCATACAAAGTGGCCGAGGTAGTCGGAATCACGATTGCCGACTGGTACCGCTGGAGGCTGACCCGACCAACCATTCTGACTGAGCCCACGTCCTCAGCGGTCGTTGAGTCCTAGATCCGCCTTGGCGGCGTCAACGTACATCGTCGTCAGTTGATCCGTTGTCTTCGTGAGCAGAGCGACGTCATACGTGGGTAATGCGGTGTCTGCGGGTACGCCGACTAGGGCCTTGGCAAGCTTGTCCCTGTCGGGCTTCGGGTCTGGATAGCTGGCAATGACGATGTCGATGTTGGCGAGAATCGACTGGTAGAAGTCGTTGCGGTACCTGTCGCGAAGCGCACGGGCGTAGTTGATCACGTTTTGCGAGCTTGCTATCTCCGCGTTGGAGATGGCTTGATCCAACCCCGTGTAAGCCTCTTGCCACGAATTACCGCTGTACGGCGCATACGCGCTGCTGTCCCCATTCGGATTAGTGGTGTAGTAGGGGTTGTTGTAGCGGGAGGTAGTCGGCGCGTACTGGTAGGAAGTCGGCGCATATGGTTTGGCTTGATTAGTGCCAGGGGGATTCGCCGGGCCAGCAGTCCCCGGTACGCCCAATTGCTGAAACAAGCGTGATGCGATGCCGGCGGCGACTGCCGACGTTGAGAAGGTACCCGCGTTCTGTAACCGAGTCGCTTGTTGCAAGATCGTCGAATATTGGTCCCGTCGCTGATCGCGTCGGAACTGATCGACCGCTTGATCCTTCTGGGCTTGGATCGTCTGGCTATTGGTGAACCAACCGGCACCGAATGCGACAATCGCCACGATTATGGGGACCCACATGGGAATCCATACAGTTCTCCACCAGTCTCGTCGCGCATCAGCTGGTGGATCATCGGTCTGCTCTATCGGCCGCGTTGATGCCGTCCGCAAGCGTAGACGTTGCTGGCTTGGCCTCTTGGTACCCGCCTGCTGGCCCCCGTTGTCTGGCATGGCGGCACCATAGCAACGAAGTCATTCTGCGGAATACGGAACCAACTGACGGTTGAGTGCTTATGGCCGACCACGACGAGGGTCGGATTGGGTAAACCCACCCCGGTACCACGGCCGACCCCGACGCCATGCGTAGACCTTCCGCCGCAGCCCCGCATTGATGGAATGCGGTGGCCATTCGGCGGGCATCATGTGGGTGTCACGCAGGTTCATACAGCGACTAAAGGCGCGACGACGGATGTCCGCTCTGTCGAACGCTGGTCGCGCAACGTAGTCAGTCGGACAACCTCTCCTGATGAACCTTTCGCGCTCGAATGACGTGTGTCCGTAACTACGCCGCAAATTGGCAACCGCTAGGCAGGGCAAGACGAGCGAGCCCGGTAACACGTAGAGCATGAATATCTTTTCCGGCTGCGAGATGGCCTCAGAGGTAAAGGTCCCGACTCCCGAGACGACGAATCCCGCCCACCACGCAACAACGACAACCATCCAGACGAAACGACTCCACGGCGTAGGAATGTGATAGGCGGCGGCGGTCTTGTTCGCCAGCTTGTCGGCCCGAAGCAGCAGCACCTCTCGCTGACTCGCGTGCCGTTCCGCATCGAGCGCGTTGACCGTCTCCATGTGCTTGCGAAGTCGCCAAGCCCGATATCGAGCAAGACTCAGGGGCAAGCTGGCAACTGCCGCCCCGAGCCCGGCCATGCCAGTGACGATGGCCAGCGTTGCCTGCACCGTGCTCAACTGCACGGCCCCAATGTATCGCCGGGTCTGACAAGTGGCCTCGACTGACAACGTGTCGCTGTTCGATCTACCAGCAACGGCTGGTCAGCTACCCGTCACTGCTCGGCCCGGTCGGAGGTCGAGTGGCAACGCGACCGATACGCCATCGACGGAGCTGGACGACAGTTCAAGGCGTCCCCAAGGACCCGCTACGTCGATTACGTCATCGCGATCGTCGATAACACTGCTTGAAACAGAAAGACGGCACCCCCGCTGGGGAGGGTGCCGTCTTCTGGCTGGCAGTCTAGGCGGCGAGCACCTGGACGGCCGCCCGCCCACGGCCCTGGTAGCCGCCGTAGTCGACGACCACGTACCAGTGCCCGCCGTTCGGAACTTGAAGCGTCACCGGGGACGACTTGTAGTGCCCCCCGATGAAGCGGTGCTCCCGGCCAGCGGAGAACGAGCGGTAGTTCGAGCTGTCCAGCAGCCGCACGTTGGCGGCGTTGCCTTCGAGTTCGACGCGGACGACGGCGCCCTCGGGCTGTTGGCCGAGGTCCCAGTAGTTGTAGTTCACTTCGTAACTTTCTGTTGGTGCCGAAAGTACGACGCGAGTCCAAGGAATCGGTCAAGTTGCCATGCCGACGCTGCTTCGGTGTAACGTGATTGTGGCATCTTCGACAATGCACTCTCACGAAACCCTTAGCCCGGGGACTCAATCCCCCAGGCTGAGGGTTTCGTCTTTCGGTCGACTTGACACTACACCTAGGGGCCGACATTCAGAGGGCACACAAGATGTGCTAAACGACATTCTTGGAATTCGCAGGTAGAAAGCCGTGTTGGTCCCGAGTTTTCGGCGTGTCGGGTGTATGGGATCTGATGTGTCGCGTGGAACCGTACGAGTCCCAGCGGCGTCTAACCAGTCATGGACGACGACGAACGCGAAGCGACTCGCGCTGAAGGGCTCAATCCCGACGACCCCGCCGTACGAGCAGCGATAGACCTAGTGCGCTGGGAATTAGAACTACTACGGGTGTAATCGTTGACTATCGACTACTCCACCGTCGACATCCCGGCCTCGTCGACCGCGAGCATGGTCAACCGAACCTGCAACCGCCGAAAGACGTTGTTCACCTTCGTGTTCCTCCTCCTCGTGCCTCGCGGCATCTCCGCGAAGCGTTGACCTGACCGGCCCGGTCACCACACCCCCGACCGCAGCACGTCACCGGCCAGACCCACGACCACGGGGACGATGCCCAGGCAGAGGAAGGCCGGCAGGTAACAGAGTCCGAGCGGCCCGGCGATCAGGACTGACGCCCGCTCGGCAGCGGCCCGCGCATCGTCACCGGCATCGAGCCGGGACTGCTCGGCCAGTTCGGCGACGCCTCTCGCCAATGCCGTGCCCGATGACGCCGACCGTCGCGCGAGCCGCACCAGCGCCGTCAGCTGCGCATCGCCCCGCAGCGCGGGATCGGACCACGCGGTCGCCGGGTCGGCCCCGAGCGCAAGGAGATCCGCAGCGCGCACGAGGACACCGGCGAGGCGGTCCGGTGCCGACGGCCCGGTCGCCGCGGCGGCGCTGGCCACCGCCATCCCGGAGGTCAGACAGGCCGCGAAGACGTCGAGGCTGGACGCGACGGCGAGGGGATCCTGGGAGCGGTCGGACGGCACCGACCCCCGGCGTGCGGCTGTCGCATCCCGATTGAGCCGCTGCCCCGCCCGCGCCGAGCTACCGCTGATCAGCAGTGCCATGGCAAGCAGCAGCGCGGGCCAACTCACGCGAGCACCCGGTTGGTGATCCGGTCCGACCACGCCAGCCCGCAGCACGCCAGCGCGACGCCGACCACGAGCAGCCAGCCGCCGGGACCATCGGAGAAGAGGAAGCGCACGGGCCCGGCACCGATCAATTCGCCGAGGCCGACGCCCAGCAGTGGCAAGCCGGCCAGAATGAGCGCCGTCGCGCGAGCCCCGGCCATCCCCGCAGTCACCCGGGACGCGTAACGATCGCGCTCGACGACGTCGCGGTGCGCTGTGCGCATCAACGTCGCGATGGCGAGGCCGTGCGTCTGAGCCAGCTGCCAACACACCGACAGCCGCTCCCATTGCGCCGGCAGCATCGATTGCACCGCAACGGCTCTCAGTCCCGCGGCGACGTCGGCGCCAAGGCGCGCCCGCGCGGCCACCGCGCTCAGTTGACCGGCGACGGCGCCGTCGACCTCGGAAGCGGCGGTCTCGAAGGCCGCGATCGGGTGCGCACCGACACCCAGCTCACCAACCAGAACGGAGAGCGCACCCTGCAGTGCGGCGGATTCCTCGGCGCGACGGCTGCTGCGGACCGCCCGGCGCCGTCGCACGACCAACGTCGACGCGAGGATCGCGACGGCCAGCACGACGGTCACCGGCACGGCGAATACCAGTACGACGGCCGCCATCACACCGACGAGCATCAACGCCGAATCCGGCACCGCTCCCGCGATGCGCCGCTGCGTCAGCCGTCGCCTCGGTGTGCCCGGCGCCACCAACAGTGCCAGCGCGAGGCTGACCGCGGCGACGCTCACCGCCGGCCCCGCTGCGCGAGCAGATCACCCAACTGCGCCATGCCGTCGTCGAATCCGCGGTCTGCGTGCCACGCGGTGAGCGCCGCCACCAGCCCGTCGGCGCCGCGCCGGAGGACCGAGATCTCGGCCAGCTGCCGCCGTCCCCGACGATCCCGATTGACGTGCAGCAGCACCTGAACCGCAGCGGCGAGCTGGCTGTGCAGCGCCAACCGATCCAGCCCGCCGAGTGCCGCGAGCGCTTCCAGCCGCGCAGGCACCTCGGCCGGATTGTTCGCGTGCACGGTGCAGGCGCCCCCGTCGTGGCCGGTGTTGAGGGCCGCCAACAGGTCGACCACCTCCCCACCGCGCACTTCTCCGACGACGATCCGGTCGGGGCGCATCCGCAGGGCCTGCTTGACCAGATCCCGCACGGTCACCTCGCCGATGCCCTCGACGTTGGCGCAGCGGGCGATCAACCGGACCAGGTGCGGATGCCGCGGCGCGAGCTCCGGCGCGTCCTCCACGCACACGATGCGTTCCGCACCGGATACGGCGCCCAACGCGGCGGACAACAACGTCGTCTTGCCTGCGCCGGTGCCGCCCGAGACCAGGAACGCCAGCCGCGCACCGATGATGTCCTCGAGCAGTCCGAGCGCCTCGGCGGCAATGGCGCCGGAGCCGACGAGCGCGTCGAGGTCTTGGGTGGCCGGGCGCAACACCCGCAGTGACAGACAGGTTCCGTCGCCCGCGACCGGTGGGAGCACCGCGTGCAACCGCACTGTGAAGTCACCGGTCCCCAGACTCGTCAGCTGCCCGTCGACCCAGGGCTGCGCCTCATCGAGCCGCCGGCCGACCATCAGCGCCAGGCGTTGCGCAAGACGCCGCACGGCGGCTTCGTCGGCGAACCGAATCTGGCTGCGGCGCAATCCCTTCCCATCGTCGACCCACACGGAGTCGGGAGCGGTGACCAGCACGTCGGTGGTGCCGTCGGCGCGCAACAACGGCTCGAGGATGCCGGCACCGGTGAGTTCGGTCTGCAGGACCCGCAGGTTCCTCAGCACCTCGGTGTCGCCGAGGACGCCACCGGATTCCGCGCGGATGGCCGCGGCAACCACGTTCGGTCGCAGTGATGCCGATTCGGCCGCCAACCGCTCCCTGACGCGGTCGACGAGTGAGGTGTTCATGCCGCCAGTCCGACGTCGCCGGGCTGGGTGTGCACGACCTGCAGCACCCGTCGCGCAGCCATGGCCAATGGGGAACGACGCCGCAGCCGCAGCCCGCCGTGCTCGAGCATCGTGGCCACGCCGGGCTGTGCGCGCATGGTGGCCAGCGTCGGCAATCCGACGATCCGTGCCACGTCGGCCGAACGCAGCCCGCCTGGCGACGGCCCGCGCACGACGAGCCCGACGTTGGGATTGGTCGCCGAGAGCCATTGGCCGGTGGCGGTCGTGGCGGCGCACGACCGCAGATCTGCGGGGGCGAGCAGAACCACCAGATCGGCGGCATCCAGCGCGGCCTCCACCGCGGCCGTAGTTCGCCGGGGCAGGTCACAGACAACTGTCGTTCCGCTGCGCCGACCCGCGTCGACGACCGCTCCGAGCGCCACGTCGTCGACCTCGCTATACGCGCGGCCGGCGGACAGCACGGTCACCCCGTCCCGCGTCGGGAGCGCGTCGCGCAGTGCCGCGTAGTCGAGCCGCCCACCCTGCAAGGCGAGGTCGGGCCAGCGCAGTCCCGCCTCGGACTCACCACCAAGTGCAAGATCGAGCCCGCCGCCCCACGGGTCGACGTCGACCAGCAACGCCGCGGGCGCGGCGAATGCTAGCGCCGTCGCGAACACCGACGCACCCGCGCCGCCACGTCCGCCGATCACGGCGAGAACTGCTCCGTGACGCTCCGCGCGGCGCGATTCCACAGCGCTGGACAGGTCGGCGACCAGATCCGCCTCCTGGTCCGGCAGGACGAGAACGCGCTGCACCCCGATCGCGATTGCCGCTTCCCATTGCGCGGAATGCGGTTCACCAGGCCCGACGAGGAACACCCGGGTTCGGCGGGGCAGGCCGAGTTCGGCACAGCGGCAGGCGGTTTCGACGTCCAGGATGACGGCCGAGGCGCTCTCCCAGACCCGTCGACTGGACGGCTGCGCTGCGTGGACGACGCGCACGCCGATGGCCGCACCGACCCGATCCACCGCACTGCGCACGTCCACGTCGGCGACCATGGCGAGGACCCCACCGCTCGTCTTCATCACCCCACTGTGGGTGTTGGGGACGACACATCGCTACCGCCGCGACGGCATCTGTGGATGAAGTCGGATCTGTGGATGAAGGGGCTCGCCGAGCGTACGGAAACGTCGTTCCGCAACTAATCGGCCGACCGGACCGCGGTACGCGTGTACCGGGACGGAATTGAGAATTGATTGACCCCAGAAAAGGGACGACCCCCGCCAGGGGGGGAGGAGGCGGAGGTCGTCGTGTATCAGCCCCGGGGGGTCGGGCTGATGCACACTCGGCCATAAGCCGAGTAATGCTCACTATACACACGCGGAAGCAGGGCGGTGCAAGTCATAGTTCAGGCTGCGACAACCCTGTGACCTGGAAAGTTGCAGCAACGGACAGGTGTCATGGACTGCCACTTCCTGCGGGCCTTCGTCGTACGTCACGACGGCGCCCCTTATGCTGAGAACCGTGAGTGCATCCGACCCAGCGGCGGATGGCTCGCCGGCGTCGCGAACCGATGGCGCGACGGGCGTCCCCGTGCGGACCGCGGCGTTCTTCGATCTCGACAAGACGGTCATCGCAAAGTCGAGCACGTTGGCTTTCAGCAAACCGTTCTTCGACCAAGGGCTAATCAATCGCCAGGCGGTTTTGAAGTCCGCCTACGCGCAATTCCTGTTCCTGATGTCGGGCGCCGACCACGATCAGATGGACCGGATGCGGTCCTACATCACCACGATGTGTGCGGGCTGGAACGTCGAACAGGTGAAGTCGATCGTCGGCGAGACGCTGCACGAGATCGTCGACCCACTGGTATTCGCGGAGGCCGCGAACCTGATCGCCGACCACAAGCTATGTGGCCGCGACGTCGTCGTGGTGTCGGCCTCCGGTGAGGAGATCGTCGCTCCGATCGCCCGCGCGCTCGGCGCCACCCACGCGATGGCCACCCGGATGGTCGTCGAAGACGGCAAGTACACCGGCGAGGTGGCCTTCTACTGCTATGGCGAGGGCAAGGTCGAGGCAATCCAGGAGCTCGCCGCCCGCGAAGGCTACGCACTTGAACATTGCTATGCCTACTCGGATTCGATCACCGATCTGCCGATGCTCGAGGCCGTCGGCCATCCCACGGTCGTCAACCCCGATCGCGCGTTGCGCAAGGAGTCGGCGGCGCGAGGCTGGCCGGTGGTGACGTTCTCGCGGCCGGTGTCATTGCGTGACCGCCTCCCCGCCGCGCCGTCCGGCGCCGCCGTCGCCACCACCGTCGCGGTCGGGGCGAGTGCATTGGCCGCAGGGGCACTGACCTACTCACTGCTGCGGCGCTTCGTTCCCTGAGTCGCCTGAGTCCCCTACTGGCGGGTAGCTGTGAGCCGCGCCGTTACGTTCCGGCGACACTGCCGAATTGACACTTGATGTGACCGCGGTCACGGAGTACAAAGGAAGCACGGAAGCCTGGTGAGGCCAAGTTCGAGCCGGAAGAGAAGGCGCGAACTCCCGAGTCAGGCTACCTAGCACGGAACCTGGTACCCACGCGGAGCACATGCCGCGATAATGGCAAAAGTGTTGCGGGCCTGCGTAATTGCGAAAAGCGGACAACGACGACAACCCTTTGGGTGGGGTAGCAGTTGTAGCGCTTCTCAAAAACGCCGAGGCCATCCCACGCAACCCAACCGAGCACGCTTGGTAACCGGAGTCCGTGCTAGCGGGCGGCGAGCCGAACTAGTTTCGGGGCGTCGCCCGCTTCGTTTTGCTGGCAGTCATTCCGACGCCGCCTTGGCTATTGCCAACGCCTCTCGGGCACCTGCCTGCAATGCCGTACAACTCGCGACGATCCACGCCGCCAGGCCGTCGGGGGTTCCGGACTCGAACCCGCGCGCCGCGGCGCGATAGTCACCCGACTGGCGCATCCAGTAGATCTCTGGCACGCCGAGCCCATGCGGGTCCAGCCCGCTGGTGATGGTGATGAGTCGTGACACCGCGCGCGCGACCACGCCGTCGGCGACGCCGAACGGCGCCAGCGTGAGCAACTCACCATGCGCGACGGCCGCCAGCACCGCCGCCGGAACCTTCGTGCCTCCGGTGATGACGTCGCCGAGCAGCTCGAGGCGACGCCCGACGCCGGCGTCCGCCCGTGGCCTGCCCAGCCGGTCGTCCTCGGTCAGGTCGGACGCGGCCAACGCGTGCAGCCGGGCGATCGCCTGCAGCGGCGCACGCTGCCACACCCCGACCAACGAGGTCGCCCCGCCTTCCAGCGCCTCCGCGACCCGTAGTGCGCCGGCCAGCACGGGATCGGCGTCTTCCCCGGCGCGCAGCGTCAGCGATCCCCCATCCAACACCGACGATGCTCGCGCGGCCCGCACCGACGCCTCGGCCGCCGTCGTCGGCCAGCCTCTGAGATTGAACCGGTGCCGGTGTGCCCGACCGAGTGCCTCCCGGGCTTCCTCGCACGCCTCGACGACGCCGGGCAGCGCTGCCAACGGGGCGAGCGGATCGGAGTTGGACACGGATCCACACGCTAATCGCACCGCTGAACCCGTCTGCGGGCGCGTTCGTCGCGCGACGCCTGCCGCCCGTGGCCGACGGTGTGATTAGCCAACGTCCGTGCAACGTCAGGTGACTAGGCTCACGAATATGACAGATACGTCGGCGACGCATTCTCAGATCACCACCGCCTACCCTCCGTCGGCCGAATTCGCCGCGCAGGCGAACGCCAGCGCCGACCTGTACGACCAAGCCGAGAAGGACCGGTTGGCCTTCTGGGGCGAGCAGGCCAACCGACTGTCCTGGGAGACGCCGTTCACCGACGTCCTCGACTGGTCGGGCGCGCCGTTCGCCAAGTGGTTCGTCGGCGGCAAGCTCAACGTCGCGTACAACTGCGTCGACCGCCACGTCGAGGCAGGCAACGGCGACCGGGTGGCCATTCACTGGGAGGGTGAGCCGGTCGGCGACGCCCGCTCCATTACCTATGCCGAGTTGAAGGACGAGGTCTGCCAGGCCGCCAACGCGTTGACCGATCTCGGCCTCGTCGCGGGCGACCGGGTGGCGATCTACATGCCGATGGTGCCCGAGGCGATCGTGGCGATGCTGGCGTGCGCGCGCCTCGGCGTCATGCACTCGGTGGTGTTCGCGGGCTTCTCGGCAACCGCGCTCAAAGCGCGCATCGAGGACGCCGAGGCCAAGGTCGTCATCACCACCGACGGCCAGTACCGCCGGGGTAAGCCGGTGTCGCTGAAGGATGCCGTCGACGAAGCCGTGACGGGTCAGCCGTCCGTCACCAACGTCCTGGTGGTGCGCCGCACCGGAGTCGACGTGCCATGGACCGACGGCCGCGACCTGTGGTGGGACGAGACCGTCGCGTCGGCGTCCACCGAGCACACACCGGAGGCGTTCGACGCCGAGCACCCGCTGTTCCTGCTGTACACGTCGGGAACCACCGGCAAGCCCAAGGGCATCATGCACACCTCGGGCGGCTATCTGACCCAGTCGAGTTACACCCACTCATGCGTGTTCGACGTCAAGCCCGACACCGACGTGTACTGGTGCACCGCCGACATCGGCTGGGTCACCGGGCACACCTACATCGTGTACGGGCCGCTGTCCAACGGCGTGACGCAGGTGGTCTACGAAGGCACGCCCGCGTCGCCCGACGAGCACCGGCACTTCCAGGTCATCGAAAAGTACGGCGTCACAATCTATTACACGGCGCCGACCCTGGTCCGCACATTCATGAAGTGGGGCCGTCAGCTGCCCGCCGAGCACGACCTGTCGAGCCTGCGCCTACTGGGCTCGGTCGGCGAGCCGATCAACCCCGAAGCGTGGCGCTGGTACCGCATGGCGTTCGGCGGTGACAAGACCCCGATCGTCGACACCTGGTGGCAGACCGAGACCGGCGCCGCGATGATCGCACCGCTGCCCGGCGTCACCCATTGCAAGCCCGGATCGGCGATGCGCCCGCTGCCGGGGATCTCGGCCAAGATCGTCGACGATGACGGCAACCAACTGGACCCGGGCACCGACCACGGGGAACAGGCGAACGGCTACCTCGTGCTCGATCAGCCGTGGCCGGGCATGCTGCGTGGCATCTGGGGTGACCCCGAACGTTTCAAGGAGACCTATTGGTCGCGGTTCGCCGAACAGGGCTGGTACTTCGCCGGTGACGGCGCCCGCTACGACGCCGACGGAAACATCTGGGTGCTGGGCCGCATCGACGACGTGATGAACATTTCCGGCCACCGGATCTCGACGGCCGAGGTGGAGTCAGCGCTCGTCGGGCATTCCGGGGTTGCGGAGGCGGCCGTGGTGGGCGCCACCGATGACCAGACCGGCCAAGCCATCTGCGCCTTCGTCATCCTGAAGGCCCATCACGCCGACACCCCGCACGACCAGATGGTCGAAGAGTTGCGCGCCGAGGTGGCGCGCGAGATATCGCCGATCGCCAAGCCACGCGAGATCCACGTCGTGCCCGAACTGCCAAAGACCCGCAGTGGCAAGATCATGCGCCGCCTGCTGCGCGACGTCGCCGAAGGCCGCGAACTCGGCGACACCTCAACACTGGTGGACCCCAGCGTCTTCGAAGCAATCAGAGCCAGCAAGTAGCCGTTACGCGACGGGCACGAAACCCGAGCCCGCCCGATTCTTGGCGGCGATGTCGGCCAGCACGGAGTTGATCGACATCGTCACCGCCGGCGTGTGCAGCGGGACGAACTTCACCACGCAGGTCGGCAGGTCCTCGCTGAAGGCACCGTGGATCATGCCGACCAGCTGGTTGTTGACCGTGACCGGCGCGCCGGAGTCACCCGGCTGCCCGCACACCTGGTTGACGATGGTGCCCGGCTGCTCACCCGGCCCCCAGGTGACGCCGCAGGAGTAGCCGGTGGTGCGGCCAAGCTTGCACGCGACCTGGCCGAAGACCGGGTCGGGACCGATGCCATCGATGCGGAAGCCGTTCACCTCGGGGACCGGCCGCACCAGGGCGGGGTCGAACTGGATCACCGCGTAGTCGAGGCCTTCGTTGCCTGCCACCATGGTGCCCAGTACACCGCGATCCTCGGCGCCTTCCGCGGCGACCTGAGCGCCGGGACCGCCGCAGTGCGCAGACGTGAAACCGATCAGGCTGCCCGTGCTGTCGTGGCCAATCGCGGTGAGCGTGCAGAACGTATCGCCGTCGATCACGATTCCGGAGCCGCCACCCAGGCCGACGGGTTCCTGCGCGTGCGCAACCGACGCGGCCAGGACGGAGAACACGAAGGCCAGGACCGTCGCGACCAACCCCGCCGGGACAGCCTCTTGCCAGCGATGTCTCAACACCACCCCCATCTACTGCCCCGACCGAATTCCTGCCAAACGCCGTGAGTCTATCGTTGCCCGGGACGCTTGAGTCGACCGCGACATGGCAACATGAACCGCATTGGCGTCCCAATTTGATCTCGATGCGGGGAGGACTCGGCCGTGAGCACAGGCGACCGTAAGAACGGCGTGCCGACCACAGTGACTTCGATTCCGCTGGTCGATCCGCACGCCCCCAAGCCCGATCCGTCGATCGGCGACCTCGTCAAGGATGCGACGACGCAGGTGTCGACCCTGGTGCGCGCCGAAGTCGAACTCGCGAAGGCCGAGATCACCCGCGACGTGAAGAAGGGGCTCACCGGCAGCGTCTACTTCATCCTGGCGCTCGTCGTGCTGTTCTACTCGACGTTCTTCTTCTTCTTCTTCGCCGCCGAACTCCTCGACACCTGGCTGTGGCGGTGGGCCGCATTCCTCATCGTCTTCGGCGTCATGGTGGTGACCACCGCGCTCTTGGCCCTACTCGGGTACCTGAAGGTGCGCCGGATCCGAGGACCGCAGCAGACCATCGAGTCGGTCAAGGAGACACGCGCCGCCCTGACCCCCGGCGGTGACAAGCACGACGGCAAGGCCATCACGGCCGGCGGTGACGGGCGGCCCTCGTCGACCGCAGATCCATCAGGCTGGTAAGTGCCTCGGAGCCGCCCCGGCGGCGAGATCAAAAAGCCGCCCGATCCGTCCGTCACCCGCATCGACGGTCCGTGGCGCCATTTGGAGGTGCACGCCAACGGGATTCGCTTCCAGGTCGTCGAGGCATTGCCCACCGAGGACCGTCGCGCGGCGGACGTCGAGCGGCCGCTGGTGATCCTGCTGCACGGGTTCGGATCGTTCTGGTGGTCATGGCGCCACCAGCTGCGGGGCCTGACGGGAGCACGCGTGGTGGCCGTCGACCTGCGCGGCTACGGCGGCAGCGACAAACCTCCGCGCGGGTACGACGGCTGGACGCTGGCCGGTGACACCGCGGGCCTGGTGCGCGCGCTGGGGCACAAGACGGCCACGCTCGTCGGCCATGCCGACGGCGGCCTCGTCTGCTGGGCGACGTCGGTCCTGCACCCGCGGGTGGTGCGCGCGATCGCCGTGGTGAGTTCACCGCATCCGGTGGCGTTGCGTGCGTCCGCGCTGACCCGGCGGGACCAGGGACTGACCCTGCTGCCCTCCATGCTGCGCTACCAGGTGCCGTTCTGGCCGGAGCGCGTGCTGACGCGCCACGACGCCGCCGCTCTCGAAGCTCTGGTTCGTAGCCGTGCGAGCACCAAATGGGTTGCGTCGGAAGACTTTTCGGAGAGCATGGTGCACCTGCGCCGGGCCATCCAAATTCCGTCCGCTGCGCATTCCGCGCTGGAGTATCAACGCTGGGCGGTGCGGAGCCAACTACGCAGCGAGGGCCGGCGGTTCATGAAGTCCATGAAACGTCCACTGGCGGTGCCGCTGCTGCACGTCCGCGGCGACGCCGACCCGTACGTGCTGGCGGATCCGGTGTATCGGACCCAGCGGTACGCGCCGCACGGCCGCTACGTATCCGTCGCCGGGGCAGGGCATTTCGCGCACGAGGAGGCACCGGCGGAAGTCAACCAGCAGCTGTCCCGGTTCCTCACCCAGGTGCACGGCGCCTAGCTCAGGAGATGCAGGTGCCGGTGGCCACGCGTTGCGTGTTGCCCACCCTGGCCATCTGCCTGGCCACCTCGTTGGCGGTCAGCACGAAGCCGGTGTCCGCGTCGTCGACTGCCGCCCCGAACACCACACCGAGCACCCTGCCCTCGCGGTCTATCAACGGACCGCCCGAATTACCTTGGCGCACAGTGCCTCTGATGGTGTACACCTCGCGGGTCACCGTGGTGGTGTGGTAGATGTCCGGCCCGTTGAGCTGGATGATCTCGCGGATCCGCGCGGGGGTTGCCGTGAAGTCGCCGCCGCCGGGATACCCCATCACCACCGCGTCGGTTCCCGTTGGCGCCTCCTGCATGTCGAACTGCAGCGGCGGCGACGGCAGGCCGGGCACGTCCAGGATCGAGATGTCGGCGCTCGGATCGTAGGACACCACGCCGGCGTCATAGGTCTGCCCGTCGACTTCGACGGTGACGCTCTCCGAGCCGGCGACGACGTGGGCGTTGGACATCACCCGATTCGGCGCGACGACGAAGCCGCTGCCCTCGAGCACCTTCTGGCAACTCGACGCGACGCCGCGGATCTTCAACACGCTCGGCCGCGTCGCGGCGACGACGGGGTCGGCGGCCAACGCGGCATCGGGGACGTCGACGCTGACGATCGGAGTGCGGCCGAACGGTTGCAGCACGTTGGGCAGACCGGAGGTGTCCAGCAGCGCCGACAGCCGCGTCGGAACCCGCTTCAGCCATTCCGGGGCGAGGGTGTCCACCTGGGCCAGCACACGCGAACCACGCACGGCAGCAGCAAGATTGGGCTGATCCGACGACGTGAGCGGGGTGGCCAGCAGCCACGCCGCCACCAGGACCGCAACCAGTTGCAGGGCGACGCCGATCACCGAGTCGAACGTCCGCAGCGTCCCGTTGCGAATCGCGCCACGCACCGCGCGGCCAAGGACGACGCCCGCGATCTCACCGACCACGACGAGGCCGAGGATCAAGAACAGCGCCACGAACAGCTTCGAGCGCGGCCCGTCGATCTGACTCACCACGTGCGGAGCGAGCAGGACCCCGGCCACCGCACCGAGGACGACCCCGACGAAGGACAGCAGCGAACCCAGAGCCCCGGAACGCCAGCCGGAGACGGCAGCGACGAGGGCGATGGCGAGGACGGCCAAATCAAGCCATTGCGACGATGTCATTGTTGGGGTTCACCGTAACCGCTGGCGTCGCCGACGAGGGCCATTGCCGCGTCGAGTTCACGCACGTCGTCGGTGTTCCACGGCTTGGCCCAGCCGGCGACGTCGAGCATCGCCGAGATCACCTGCCCGGTGAAACCCCACACGAGCATCTGGTTCAGCAGGAACGCGGGGCCGGCGAAGCGGCGCGTGTTCTGCTGCCGGTAGACCATCAAGCGATTCTCCGGGTTGATGAACGCGCGCACCGGGACGCGCGCGACGATCGCCGTCTCGGCCGGGTCGACGACGGCCACCGGCCCGGGATCTGGCGAGTAGGCCAACACCGGGACGACGTGGAAGCCGGACGGCGGGATGAACATCCGATCCAGGGTGAGGAGAGGCTGCAACCTGCTGGGGTCGAGGCCCGTTTCCTCGTTGGCCTCGCGCAACGCCGTGAACACCGGCCCTCCGTCACCGGGGTCCGACGCCCCGCCGGGGAACGCCGCCTGACCGGCGTGGTGGCGCAGCGTCGACGCCCGCACGGTCAGCAACAGGTCCGCCTCGTCGGGCAGTCCACCCGACGGGGAGTCCCGCGGGCCAGAGAACAGCACCAGCACCGCGGCATCGCGCTTGGCGCCGGTCAGCGTCGCGGTGGCATTCGCCGCGGTGATGGCGGCCAGCACGTCGGCGGGCACCCGTCGACGGTAGGCGCTTGGCACGTCGCGAGCCTTGTCGACCAGGGGCTTTAGCCAGGTCGGGGCGGCCGCGGGATCAAGGGAGGCGCGCTGCTCCCCGTCGGCCTCGGTGCTCAACCCCGCACTCCTATCCCTGGGTTCACCGCCGCCGCGATCTCGTCGGCATTGGCGAACGACCGGGGCAGGACTTCGGCCACGCTACCGTCCGAGCGCAGTACGACGGTTGCGGGCATCACGTTGGGAACCTTCAGCGCGGCCGCGATCAGACGGCGTCCGTCCTGCAGCGTCGGCAGGTGAACGCCAAGCTCGGCCAGCAGAAGCAGTGCCGCGGTCTCGTTCTCGTCCTGATGCACCGTCAGCACCGTGACCGCGGGGCCCATCCGCCTTTGGTATTCGGCCATGGCGGGCAACTCGTCACGGCAGGGCCCACACCAATAGGCCCACAGGTTCAACACGACCGCGCGGCCCTGCACGACCCGCGCGACGTCGACCGTCGAGGCGTCACTCGCGCATTCCAGGGCGATGCCACGGAGTACCTCTGGTCCTGGGCCTTCCCCTTGAGACGGGCACGGCTGCAGATCCGCGCGGGCCCGCGGGCCGGCCAGCGCCTCGGCGGTGTCGGCATCACGATGGTCGCGGGCGACGTCGGGACCGGTGGACGTGGCAGGCGCACCGTCGTCGTCCAGTTCCCGCCACAACGCCACCACGAGCGCGACGATGACGATCAGTACCGCAGCCGTCCAGCGTGCGCCGCTGCTCATGGGGACTTCACGGCGCAGGTCAGAGGCCGGCCAACGCCAGCAGATGCTCCGTCTCCGGACCCTTGACCAATGCAGCGGCCGTCAGCGGGTCCGTCGGGCCAAGCCCGAAGGACGGGCAGTCCTTGGCCAGCACGCACACCCCACACGCGGGCTTCTTGGCGTGACACACCCGCCTGCCGTGGAAGATCACCCGATGGCTGAGCAGGGTCCATTCCTTGCGCTCGATGAGTTCGGCCACCGCGAACTCGACCTTTACCGGGTCCTCCAACGCCGTCCAGCGCCAGCGGCGGACCAGCCTGCCGAAATGGGTGTCGACGGTGATGCCGGGGATGTCGAAGGCGTTGCCGAGGATCACGTTCGCGGTCTTGCGGCCCACCCCCGGCAGCGTGACCAGCTCGTCGAGGGTGCGGGGAACCTCGCCGTCGAACCGCTCGACGAGCTCCTGCCCGAGCCGCATCAGAGAATTTGCCTTGTTCCGATAGAAGCCGGTGGGCCGGATCAGGGTCTCCAGCTCCTCGCGGTCGGCCTGCGCGTAGTCCGTCGCGGTGCGGTACTTCACGAACAGGGCCGGCGTGGTCAAGTTCACTCGCTTGTCCGTGCTCTGCGCCGACAGAATGGTCGCCACCGTCAACTCGAGCGGATTGGTGAAGTCCAACTC
Organism: Mycobacterium sp. URHB0044; assembly: GCF_000620625.1. Lineage (GTDB taxonomy): Bacteria > Actinomycetota > Actinomycetes > Mycobacteriales > Mycobacteriaceae > Mycobacterium. The sequence goes on from NZ_JIAW01000020.1 coordinate 141,473, forward strand.
GCAGTACACATGCGGAAATGCCTGCGCCAGAGCACGATTCATGCGCCGCGCACGGCGGACCAGACCGGTGTGGGTTTCGTTGTCCCACTTGTTCGCCGACGCCTTGACTGCCACGTCGACAAGCCTACTGACGCGACCGACATCGATCGGCTTGGACCGGTGGCATTTCGTGATCCCGCTGAGATGTTCGGCGTGTTTACTTCAGCCTTGTGTCGTGGTTGCTCGTTGCATTCATCCCGGGGTTGCTGATGCTGGCAACCTTCGGGCTGGACCGACTCGAAGCAGGCCTCGACTGCGACACCGTCTCACCAGCCGACGTGGACGCCTTGGTGGAGCAGGCCAAGGCCGATTGCGCACTGCCGCCGGCGCGGCCCGACGATCACATCGTCGACGAGGCCTACGACACCTACGACACCTGGCTCGTGCACCGCGCGCCCGCCCTTGCCAACGGGGATTTGCCCACCAGGATCTACGTGCACCACGGCAGTAATCCGGAATTTCAGCCGACTCGACATGCCGATCATGTGTAGCGTTGGCTCGTCGCGAAGCGCCTGCCACTAGACTTGGTTCGCTAGCCAGCAAGCGGTGGCGCGCGTGTCATATTTCCCAACAGCTTAAGAGGGGCAACGTGGACGAGATCCTGGCCAGGGCCGGAATCTTCCAGGGAGTCGAACCGACCGCGGTATCCGCGCTGACCAAGCAACTGCACCCCGTCGACTTCCCGCGCGGACACACGGTGTTCGCCGAAGGTGAGCCCGGTGATCGGCTCTACATCATCATTTCGGGCAAGGTAAAGATCGGCCGCCGGTCACCGGACGGCCGGGAGAACCTGCTGACCATCATGGGCCCGTCCGACATGTTCGGCGAGCTGTCGATCTTCGACCCCGGTCCGCGGACGTCGAGCGCCACCACCATCACCGAGGTGCGCGCCGTCTCCATGGACCGCGACGCGCTCAAGGCGTGGATCAAGGATCGCCCCGAGATCGCCGAGCAGCTGCTGCGCGTGTTGGCCCGCCGGCTGCGTCGCACCAACAACAACCTCGCCGATCTGATCTTCACCGACGTGCCCGGTCGTGTCGCCAAGCAGCTGCTGCAGCTGGCGCAGCGGTTCGGCACTCAGGAGGGTGGCGCGCTGCGGGTCACGCACGACCTGACGCAGGAGGAGATCGCTCAGCTGGTCGGGGCGTCGCGCGAGACGGTCAACAAGGCGCTGGCCGACTTCGCCCACCGCGGCTGGATTCGGCTTGAGGGCAAGAGCGTGCTGATCAGCGACTCCGAGCGGTTGGCCCGCCGCGCCCGCTAGCGAGTTGTGGAGTCTCACCGGCGCCCACCGCCGCTGAGACTCCACAGATCACTCGCGCAGGTAGTTCAACTGCGCCTGGACCGACCATTCGGCGTGATCCCACAGCTTTTCGTCGACGTCGGTGTAGACGCGTTCGACGATCTGGCGCGCCGTGGCGTCGTCGCCAAGCTCCTTGAGTGCATCACGCACCTGGTCGAGCCGCTCCTCGCGGTGGGCCAGATACATCGCGGTGACGGCCTCGAGGTCGCCGAGATCCGGCCCGTGCCCGGGCAACACGACACGCTGACCCAGACCGTGCAGCCGTCGCAGCGACTCCAGGTAGTCGCGCAGGCTGCCGTCCTCGTTGTCGATGACGGTGGTCCCGCGGCCGAGCACGGTGTCCGCGGTCAACACCGCGTCATCGATGAGGAACGCCAGCGAATCCGCGGTATGGCCGGGCGTCGCCATGACCGTGATGCGCAGGCCCGCGGCGTCGATCACCTCGCCGTCGGACAGCGGACCGCCGAGGCCACGCAGGAAGCCGCTCCCGACGGCGCGCACTGTTGCGCCGGTTCGATCGACCAACTTGTCGATCCCGTCGGTGTGGTCGCCGTGCTTGTGGCTGATCAGCACCAGCGGAATCTTGCCCAGACGCGCGATGCGGCCGATGTGCTCGTCGTCGTCGGGCCCGGGGTCGACGATCACCATCTCGTCGCTACCCGGCCCCTGCAGCACCCAGGTGTTGGTGCCGTCCAACGTCATGAGGCCGGGGTTGTCGCACAGCAGGACTGACGCCGTATCCGTCACACGGCGCAGCTGCCCGTAAGCGGGATGTGCCAGCCCGCCGGACGTCACGCGACCTCCGCCCGATGGTCGCTCACGCGACCTCGACGATCAACTCCACCTCTACCGGCGCGTTCAGCGGCAGCTCGGACACGCCGACGGCCGACCGGGCATGCGCGCCCGCTTCGCCGAACACCTCGCCGAGCAGTTCGGAGGCACCGTTGATCACGCCGGGCTGGCCGTTGAAGCCGGGCGCCGAGGCGACGAATCCGACGACCTTGACGACGCGCGTGACGGAATCGATGCCGACCAGCGAATGGACGGCGGCCAACGCGTTGAGCGCGCAGACACGGGCGAGTGCCTTGCCGTCCTCGGGGCTGACTTCGGCGCCGACCTTGCCTGCACCGGCCAGCGCGCCGGCTTGGATCGGCAGCTGGCCCGAGGTGTAGACCAGGTTCCCGGTGCGCACGGCGGGTACGTACGCGGCGAGCGGGGTCACCACGTCGGGCAGCGCGATGCCCAGCTCGGCGAGCCTGGCCAGCCAGGTGTTATCCCCGGTCACTTGGGCCGCTTCAGATACGCGACGTGCTGCTCGCCGGTGGGACCCTGCAGCACCGACACCAGCTCCCAGCCGTCCTCGCCCCACTGGTCGAGGATCTGCTTGGTCGCATGGGTCAACAGGGGAACCGTGGCGTACTCCCACCGGGTTGCTTCGCTCATGCGGCTGAGCTTATCGGTCGGGTAGGGCCACTTGGTTAGGCTGCTGGAGTGGCAAACCAGTCTCCCGAACCCGACGGCCGAAGATCTGTCGGCTGGCCTTCCCGACTATCGAAGGTGCGACTGCACTTCGTGACCGGCAAGGGCGGCACCGGAAAGTCGACGATCGCGGCCTCGCTGGCGTTGGCGCTGGCGGCCGGCGGCCGCAAGGTGCTGCTGGTCGAGGTCGAGGGGCGCCAGGGCATTGCGCAGTTGTTCGACGTGCCCCCGCTGCCCTACCAAGAGGTGAAGATCGCCACCGCCGAGGGCGGTGGACAGGTCAACGCGCTGGCCATCGACACCGAGGCCGCGTTCATGGAATACCTCGACATGTTCTACAACCTCGGGATTGCCGGGCGCGCGATGCGGCGCATCGGCGCCGTCGAATTCGCGACGACCATCGCGCCGGGCCTACGCGATGTGCTGCTCACCGGCAAGATCAAGGAGATCGTGGTGCGGCCCGAGAAGGGCAGGCAGCACGGCTACGACGCCGTAGTGGTCGACTCGCCGCCGACCGGCCGGATCGCCCGCTTCCTCGACGTCACCAAGGCCGTCTCCGACCTGGCCAAGGGCGGGCCGGTGCACTCGCAGGCCGACGGGGTGGTCAAGCTGCTGCACTCCGATCTGACGGCCATCCACCTGGTGACGCTGCTCGAGGCGCTGCCCATCCAGGAGACGGTCGAAGCCATCGACGAGCTCAAGGAACTCGGGTTGCCGATCGGCAGCGTGATCGTCAACCGCAACATCCCGGCGTATCTCCCCGCCGAGGACCTCGCCAAGGCTGCCGAGGGCGGCGTCGACGCCGACGCGGTGCGCGCGGGCCTGGCCAAGGCCGGCATCGAGCTGTCCGACGCCGACTTCGCCGGCCTGCTCACCGAGGCCATCCAGCACGCGACGCGCATCACCGCACGCGCCGAGAGCGCCGAGCAGCTCGATGCCATCGACGTGCCTCGCCTCGAGCTGCCATCGCTGCCCGACGGCGTGGACCTCGGCAGCCTCTACGAACTGGCCGAGGAACTCGCCCAGCAGGGAGTCCGATAGTGAGCACCACGCCACGCGCGCTCGACATGCACGCCGTCCTGTCCGACACCTCCAACCGCGTCGTAGTGTGTTGCGGCGCAGGCGGAGTCGGGAAGACCACGACCGCTGCGGCCATGGCGTTGCGAGCCGCGGAGTACGGCCGCACCGTCGTGGTGCTGACCATCGACCCGGCCAAGCGGCTCGCCCAGGCGCTGGGCGTGAAGGACCTTGGCAACACGCCGCAGCGGGTGCCGCTGGCCCCCGAGGTGAGCGGCGAACTGCACGCCATGATGCTCGACATGCGCCGGACGTTCGACGAGATGGTGGTGCAGTACTCGGGCACGGACCGGGCCGACGCGATCTTGGAGAACCAGTTCTATCAAACTGTCGCAACGTCACTGGCCGGTACGCAGGAGTACATGGCGATGGAGAAGCTCGGCCAGTTGCTGGCCGAGGACAAGTGGGACCTCGTCGTGGTCGACACCCCTCCGTCGCGCAACGCACTGGACTTCCTGGACGCCCCGAAGCGGCTCGGCAGCTTCATGGACAGCAGGCTGTGGCGCCTGCTGCTGGCGCCCGGTCGCGGTATCGGTCGGCTCGTCACCGGGGCCGTCGGCTTGGCGATGAAGGCGCTGTCCACCGTCCTGGGATCCCAAATGCTTTCCGACGCAGCGGGTTTCGTTCAGTCACTGGATGCGACGTTCGGCGGCTTCCGGGAAAAGGCCGACCGCACCTACGAATTGCTCAAGCGTCGGGGCACGCAGTTCGTGGTGGTGTCGGCCGCCGAACCGGATGCGCTGCGGGAGGCGTCGTTCTTCGTCGACCGGCTATCCCAGGAGCACATGCCCTTGGCCGGGCTCATTCTGAACCGCACCCACCCGATGCTGTGCGATCTGCACGCCGAACGGGCCAACGAGGCGGCCGAGCAGTTGGAGGCATCGGGCGGTGACACCGGGGCCGACGCGCTGACGGCGGGGATTCTGCGGATTCACGCCGACCGTGCGATGACCGCCAAGCGGGAAGTACGGCTACTGTCACGATTCACCGGCGCCAACCCTGCGGTGGCGATCGTCGGCGTGCCGTCGCTGCCATTCGACGTGTCAGATCTGGAGGCGCTGCGCGCCATCGCCGATCAGATCACGGGCGACGCGGCGTGACGCCGTCCAACGGACGGCGCCGAGCAACCTAAACGGCGTTGCGGTGCTTCCGCTGAGCGGCGAAGAACTCCGACCAGGAAACCACCTCGGGATGCTGCTTCAGCAGGGCGCGGCGCTGGCGTTCGGTCATGCCACCCCAGACGCCGAATTCGACGCGATTGTCGAGCGCGTCAGCGCCGCATTCGGAGATGACGGGGCAGTGCCGGCAGATTACGGCGGCTTTGCGCTGGGCAGCGCCACGGACGAACAATTCATCGGGATCGGCTTGTCTGCAACGGGCTTGTGAGACCCATGCGATGCGGGCCTCAGCCTCAGCACCTTGTATTACACCGTTGACAGGAGATGTGGTGATTGTCCTGCGCGCCGCGGGCCGTATACCTGACACCAGCGATCCCTTCGTCCAGCCGTCCTGCAGGACGGTCCAGTCCCCGGTGTAGAACGCTTATGCGATCTACGCCACATTGCGATCTTTTGTGTTACCTAGATCGCACTGTGTGTCCAAGCTAGGTGGTCAGGGGGGTTTTGCGCAACAGTCAAATCACGATTTTCTGGCACAACCGTGCCGTCATGGCTCTTGGCGTATGTTCAGGCAGCTCGCAGGGGTCGCCCAGGTGCCCCCTCGTGGACCAACCGCTCGGCGGCTCGTCGACCACGGCGTCGCTAGTCTGTATCCATGTCCGAGCCGCCCACCCGACCACCGACCGCGGTGACGGTCATCAAGTTGGCGTGGTGCTGCCTGCTGGCCAGCGTTATTGCGGCGGCTTTGATGTTCCCCGTCGTCGGCGGGTTCGGCCTGATGTCCAACCGGGCGTCCGACGTGGTTGCCAACGGGTCGGCCCAGCTCGTCGAGGGCGAGGTGCCCGCGGTGTCCACGATGGTCGACGCCAGGGGCAACCCGATAGCTTGGCTATATAGTCAACGCCGGTTCGAAGTGCCGAGCGACCAGATCGCCAACACGATGAAGTTGGCGATCGTCTCGATCGAAGACAAACGGTTCGCCGAGCACAATGGCGTCGACTGGAAGGGCACCCTGACGGGCCTCGCCGGCTACGCGTCTGGCGACCTGGACACCCGCGGCGGCTCCACCATCGAACAGCAGTACGTGAAGAACTATCAGCTGCTGGTGATCGCGCAGACCGACGCCGAAAAGCGCGCGGCCATCGAGACCACGCCCGCACGCAAGCTGCGTGAGATCCGGATGGCGCTGACCCTCGACAAGACGTTCACCAAGCCGGAGATCCTCACCCGGTACCTCAACCTGGTGTCGTTCGGCAATGGGGCCTTCGGCGTCCAGGACGCGGCGCAGACCTATTTCGGCGTCAACGCCAACGAACTGAACTGGCAACAGGCCGCACTACTGGCGGGCATGGTGCAGTCCACCAGCACGCTGAACCCGTACACGAACCCGGAAGGCGCGCTGGCTCGCCGAAACTTGGTGTTGGACACCATGATCGACAACGTCCCGCAGGAAGCCGAGGCGCTGCGCGCCGCGAAGCAAGAGCCGCTGGGCATCCTGCCGCAGCCGAACGAACTGCCCCGCGGCTGCATCGCCGCAGCCGACCGCGCCTTCTTCTGCGACTACGCCCTTGAGTACCTGGCCAGGGCAGGCATCAGCAAGGAACAGGTCGCCAAGGGCGGTTACCTGATCCGCACCACGCTCGATCCCGACGTCCAGGGCCAGGTGAAGTCGTCCATCGATGGCATCGCCGCCCCGGACATCAATGGCGTGGCCAGCGTGATGAGCGTGATCAAACCCGGCAAGGACTCCCACCGCGTCGTCGCGATGGCGAGCAACCGCACCTACGGGCTGAACCTCGACGCCGGCGAAACCATGCAACCGCAGCCGTTCTCGCTGGTCGGCGACGGTGCGGGCTCGATCTTCAAGATCTTCACCACCGCGGCGGCACTCGACATGGGCATGGGCATCAACGCGCAGCTGGATGCGCCGTCCCGGTTCGAGGCCAGAGGCCTGGGCAGCGGTGGCGCCAAGGGCTGCCCACAGGCCACGTGGTGCGTCCAGAACGCCGGCAACTACCGCGGCCAGATGAGCGTCACCGATGCGTTGGCCACGTCGCCGAACACTGCGTTCGCCAAGCTCATCTCCCAGGTCGGCGTGCAACGCACCGTCGACATGGCGGTCAAGCTGGGGCTGCGCTCGTACGCACTGCCCGGTACCGCCCGCGACTACGACCCCGAAAGCAACGAAAGCCTGGCCGACTTCATCAAGCGGCAGAATCTGGGCTCGTTCACGCTGGGGCCGATCGAGGTCAACGCACTCGAGCTGTCCAACGTCGCGGCAACGCTGGCCTCCGGCGGGACATGGTGCCCGCCCAACCCGATCGACAAGGTCTTCGACCGCAACGGCGAAGAGGTGTCAGTTACAACCGACACGTGTGAGCAGGTGGTCCCCGAGGGGCTGGCCAACACGCTGGCCAACGCGATGAGCAAGGACGACAACGGCTCGGGCACCGCGGCAGGTGCGGCGGGATCGGTGGGATGGAACCTGCCGATGTCGGGCAAGACCGGGACCACCGAAGCGCACCGGTCGTCGGGCTTCCTCGGGTTCACCAGCGAGTTCGCCGCCGCCAACTACATCTACGACGACTCGACCACGCCGTCGGATCTGTGTTCCTTCCCCCTGCGGCAGTGCGGCTCGGGCGACCTCTTCGGCGGCAACGAGCCCGCGCGCACCTGGTTCACCGCGATGAAGCCGATCACGCCCGACACCGTTGCGCTTCCCCCGACCGATCCGCGCTACGTCGACGGCGCACCGGGCTCACGGGTGCCGAGCGTGTCCGGGATGACCCAGGACCTGGCGCGGCAGCGGCTGAAGGAAGCCGGATTCCAGGTCGCCGACCAGACCACGCCCGTCAACAGCACTGCGCCCGCGGGCTCCGTGGTCGGCACCTCACCCACCGGGCAGACGGTCCCCGGGTCGATCATCACGATCCAGACCAGCAACGGCATTCCTCCGCCACCGCCGCCGCCACCCCCGGGGATGCCGCCGATCCCCGGGATGGATCCGAACATGCCCATCGGCTCGACGGTCGTCCAGATTCCCGGCCTTCCACCGATCACCGTGCCGGTGCTCGGCCCACCGCCTCCGCCGCCGCCACCCTGATGAACCGCTGGCCGTCACTGTGGAGTTGATGGCGCCCAGCTGTGGAACTCGGTATGCACAGACGTCTGGCAGTAGGCTGCGTTCATGCCCGCCCCCTCGACGGTCAACAAGAACCTGGCATTGAACGCAGCCGCGGCAGCCGCAGGCTCCCTGGTCGCAGGCGTCGCCTACGCGTCGCTGATCGAACGCAACGCGTACGTCATGCGGGAAGTGACGATGCCCGTGCTCACCCCGGGGTCCTCCCCGCTGCGCGTATTGCACCTCAGCGACTTCCACATGCGCCCCGGACAGCGGCGCAAGCAGGCGTGGCTGCGCGAGCTCGCCAGCTGGGATCCCGACCTGGTGATCAACACCGGTGACAACCTGGCGCACCCGAAGGCCGTGCCGTCCGTCGTGCAGGCGCTCGGCGATCTGCTGTCGGTGCCTGGCTTGTTCGTCTTCGGCAGCAACGACTACTTCGGGCCCAAGCCGAAGAACCCGGCGAACTACCTGTTCAACAAGTCGCGCCGGATCACCGGTGAGCCGCTGCCGTGGCAGGACCTGCGGGCGGCGTTCACCGAGCGCGGCTGGCTGGACATGACTCACACGCGGCGCGAGATCGAGGTCAAGGGCCAGTTGATCGCCGCGGCGGGCGTCGACGATCCCCACCTGAAGCGCGACCGCTACGACACCGTCGCCGGGCCACCCAATCCGGCGGCCAACCTCACCCTCGGGCTGACGCATTCGCCGGAGCCCAGGGTGCTGGACCGCTTCGCCGCCGACGGCTACCAGTTGGTGATGGCGGGCCACACGCACGGCGGGCAGCTGTGCCTGCCGTTCTACGGCGCGGTGGTCACCAACTGCGAGCTGGACCGGTCGCGGGCCAAGGGTCCCTCCCGCTGGGGCGCACGCACCCAGTTGCACGTGTCGGCGGGCATCGGCACGTCGCCGTACGCCCCCGTGCGGTTCTGCTGCCGGCCCGAGGCGACGCTGCTGACACTGGTGGCCTCACCGACCGGCGGCGGCCATGCCGGCGCGAAGGCGGGCGTATCCCATCCGACCGTCTCGGCGCGGTGACCGACCGGGCGTCCACCGCCGCCCGGTCCCGCCCACGCCAGTGGGTGGACAACGCAGTACGGCTGATCGAGGCCGACGCACGACGTAGCGCCGACACTCATCTGCTGCGCTACCCGCTGCCGTCGGCGTGGTGCGACGTCGTCGACGTCCAGCTGTACCTCAAGGACGAGACGACGCACATCACCGGCAGCCTCAAGCACCGGTTGGCGCGCTCGCTGTTCCTCTACGCCCTGTGCAACGGCTGGATCGGTGAAGGCACCACCGTCATCGAGGCCTCCTCGGGGTCGACGGCGGTCTCCGAGGCGTACTTCGCCGCGATGCTTGGCCTCCCGTTCATCGCGGTAATGCCGTCCTCGACCAGTTCGGCGAAGATCGCCCTGATCGAATCACAAGGTGGGCGTTGCCATTTCGTCGCCAAGGCGTCGCAGATGTATACGGAAGCGGAGCGGCTTGCCGAGGAGACCGGCGGGCACTACCTCGACCAGTTCACGTATGCGGAGGCGGCTACCGACTGGCGCGGCAACAACAACATCGCCGAGTCGATCTTCGAGCAGCTGCGCGACGAGCAGCATCCGATTCCGGAGTGGATCGTCGTCGGCGCGGGGACGGGCGGCACCAGCGCGACCGTCGGCCGGTTCATCCGCTACCGGCGCCACGCCACCCGGTTGTGCGTGGTGGATCCGGAGAACTCGGCGTTCTTCCCCGCGTACGCGCAGGGCAGCCGCGACGTCGTCACGAACGAATCGTCGCGCATCGAAGGCATCGGCAGGCCGCGCGTGGAACCGTCGTTCCTGCCCGACGTCGTGGACAGGATGGTGGTGGTCCCCGATGTCGCCTCGGTCGCCGCCGCGCATCACGTCAGCAAGGTGCTGGGGCGCCGCGTAGGGCCGTCGACGGGAACGAACGTGTGGGGCGCCTTCGGCCTACTCGCCGAGATGGTGGCGCAAAAGCGCAGCGGCTCGGTGGTGACGCTGCTGGCCGACAGCGGCGACCGCTACGCCGACACCTACTTCGACGAGGAGTGGCTGAACCAGTCGGGGCTGAACGATTCGGCACCGGCAGCGGTCTTGGTGGAGTTCGAGCGGTCCGGGCGCTGGCCCTGATCGTCTCCGCCCATGCCGGCGTCTGACGTCAAAAACAGCCACAGCGCGGCAAGGGCGAAGAATCCGCCGTAGATTGCGGCTCCCAACCCAGTCATCTCGAAACCCTTCGTCGTTCGATTCGTTGCAGTCATCATGATCAACGCCACCGACAAGTAAATTGATCCCCGAAAGCGGAAGTGATTTGTGTCGCCCGGGGCGCTGCCGGTCCTGCATCCTCACGACGTCTACCCAGTCCTCGCGCGCCCACCCGTGACGGTGGTCACCGCGGCCGGGGCATCGGATATGCGTTTGGCTTCCGACGCGTCCGGTGCGATACGCTGTCGTGGCTTTACGCGGGGTGTGGCGCAGCTTGGTAGCGCGCTTCGTTCGGGACGAAGAGGTCGTGGGTTCGAATCCCGCCACCCCGACTCGCGTTGGCAGGTAAGAGGCCCTGACTGGTTGTCCAGTTCAGGGCCTTCTTGCGTTGCGGGTCCGTTCGGCGGTCCCTAGCCGCGGTGTGCCTTCACGGCGGCGCGGGCGAGCAGACGCAGCAGCACCTGGCTGATCCCCTTGAGCGGCGCCTTCACCAACGGGAACGATGCCGTCGACGAGAGAGTCCACGTGATGTGCGTGCCGGCGCCGGCCGGGGTGAGCCGCACTTCGCCGGTGTAGCCGGGAAACGGCGTCCCCGACAGCGCCTTGTAGCCCAGCACGTTGGGAGCCTCGTAGGCGACGATCTCCTCCACGACGTCCGGCCCCGGGCCGGGCGTCGCAATGCGGCGCACCGCACCGACCCCGTTGGGCTCGGCCGTGCCGGGCTTGTCGATCGTCACCGTGACTCCGGGCCCCCAGCCCATCATCCCGACGTGATCGGTCAATGTGTCCCACACGACCTCGATCGGTGCGGCGACGGTGGTCTGCGACGTGGCTTTCATCGACTCAGCATAGGCATTGCACACGTGACTAATGAACTGGCTGATGCGGGGCTGCACGTCGCACCTGACATCCACGATGCGATTGCTGCGCGTATCGCGGACGAATTACTTGACGCCCCAATTGCTTTGAGCTTCGATCCGGTGTTGATCGGGATCGGTGGCGACGAACCTAGTCGTCACTTGGTGGTGGTTTCGGCTGGTATGGGGTGTACCACCACCAGTCGGCGCGTTCGCCGGTCGGCCCCTTGCAGGGTGGGACGTCGGGTGGGGGTGTCGTGGGCGGACGGGCCAGTGATCCCGAACTCATCGGTCGGCCGCGACTGTCGGTGACGACGAGATCCTGGGCGGGTCCGGTGATGGTGATGACGCCACGGTGATGGGCCCGGTGATGGTAAGGGCAGACCAGGACCAGGTTGTCCAATTCGGTGAGACCGCCGTTCTCCCAGTGGATTATGTGGTGGGCGTGCAAACCGCGGGTGGCCCCGCAGCCGGGGACCACGCAGCAGCGGTCGCGGTGCTCCAGCGCGCGGCGCAGCCGGCGGCTGATCTGGCGGGTCTCGCGCCCGGATCCGATGACCTGGCCGTCGCGTTCGAACCACACCTCGCAGGTCGCGTCGCAGGTCAGGTATTGGCGGTCGGAGTCCGTGAGCAGCGGCCCCAGGTGCAGTGCTGCGATGCGGCTCTCGAGGTCGAGGTGCACGACCACGGTGGTGTGCTGCCCGTGCGGGCGGCGAGCCACGTCGGCGTCCCAACCCGCTTTGACGACGCTCATCACCGCATCGACGGTGTTCGGGAACGGCGGCGCCTGCTCGGACGCCCCGTCTGCGTCTGCGTCTGTGTCTGTGTCTGCGTAGCCGTCGGTATCACGGTCATCGTCGGGGTCGTGGTGGTGTTTCCAGTCGGTGATCAGCGCGTCGCGATGCGAGTCCACCGCAGCATCGAAGATCGCAGCCTCCTCATGCGGCAGGGTGAGCCGATAGGTGGTGGACTGCTCGTCGGAGGTCTTGCTGAACGAGCGTGGCGGTTCCGGCCGCGGCGGCGGCGCCTCGTCCTCGTCCTCGTCAATCTCGGCCTCAGGTTCGGGTTCGGGTGGCGGTTGCAGCTTCAGCGCAGTGCTCAACTGGTTCACCGTCGCTGACGCGGCCAAGTCTGCGAAGTGCTCATCGGATCCCTCGGGTGCCCGCTTGGCGATCACCCCGACCTGATCCAACGAGAATCGGCCCTCCCGCATCCCCGCCGCACACTGAGGGAACTCCTCGAGCCGGCGCGCGACGGCGACGATCTTTTGCGCCGTGTGCGGTGACACCCCGGTCTTCCAGGCCACCAACGCCGCAACCGAACTACACCCCGTAGCACCCCACAACCCGTCGCGGTCGATCTCGGCGACGACCTCCACCAGCCGACC
>NZ_JIAW01000021.1 GCF_000620625.1 Mycobacterium sp. URHB0044
GTGTTCGACCAGCCGTGCGGTCGACTCGGACAGCATCACCCCGCCAGGGGGCGCCACGGATTCCATCCGCTGGGCGAACCCGACCGGCTCGCCGGTCGCGGCGTACCCCAGCGACCCAGAGCCCATGTCACCGGCGATCACCCGGCCCGAATTCAGGCCCACCCGCACTTGGAGGTCGATGCCATCGCGGCGCGCCACCTCGGCCGCCAACCGGTTCGCCTCCTGCTGGATCGCCAGGGCGGCCAGACATCCCCGAAAGGCGTGATCCTCCAACGCCGTTGGGGCGCCGAACAGAGCCATCACCCCATCGCCGGTGTACTCCACGGTCCCGCCGTAGCGGGTTATCACCGCGGCCGAACGCTCCACGACTTCGGTCATGACCTCGCGCAACCGCTCGATGTCCAAGGCAGCCGCGACGTCCATCGAGCGCACCACGTCGGCAAAGAGCACCGTCACCTGCTTGTACTTCGCTGCCGTATCGACCGGCACCAGCTGTGACCCGCATGTGTCGCAGAACCGAGCGTTGTCCCGCACGCCCGTGCCGCACGACTCGCACGCCACGCCAGCCGTCATCGAGCACCGCCGATCTCTCGGGCCGTCCACCCCGATGCCTCAGACTAGGGCTTTCACCAGCGAAGAACGGCGCATTTGACGTCGGCGCCAAGCGGGCGGTGCACGCGTCCCACCGCGATCGCGAGCGCGTGGCCTAGTCCAGGCGGACCGACTCGACCGTCACGTCCGCCGTGGGCTTGCCATCGTCCACGCCGCCCTGCACCCCGCGTGCGGCGATCTTCTCCACGACCGCCAAGCCTGTCTCGTCGACCGTGCCGAAGACGGTGTAGGTCGGCGGCAGGGTCGAGTCGCGGTACACCACGAAGAACTGGCTCCCATTGGTGCCCGGCCCGGCGTTGGCCATGGCGAGTGTGCCGCGCGGGTAGAGCACCGGCACCTTTAGCGCGGGATCGGAGAGCCGGTACTGGTTGGTGGGGTACTCGTTTGGGAACCGGTAGCCCGGTCCGCCCGTGCCCTTACCGGTGGGGTCGCCGCACTGCAGCACGCCGAGAGTTTCCGACGTGGTCAGACGGTGGCACGGGGTTTTGTCGAAGTAACCCTGCTGCGCGAGGCTGACGAAGCTGTTGACGGTGCACGGTGCCTTGGCGTTGTCGAGCTGGACGCCGATCGCGCCGTCGCCCGTGACGATCGTTGCGTCGATCGTCGCCGGTGTGGTCGGCACCCGTCCGATCTTCGGCGGTGTGTTGGGCTTGCTGGCCGGCTCGGTGGTGGCCGGGTACTGGCAGTTGGAACCCAGTGTGGTGGGCGGCTTGAAGGCCGGTAGCGGGGTGCCCGGCTCGGGGCCTGCGGGCGTGCCGGGGTAGGTCCCGTACGGGCTGTCGAGCTTGTCGCTCAGCTGGACCGCCAGTGCCGCGACGGCGATGACGGCCACCACGGCGAACACGGTGATGACTGTCACCAGATAGCTGATCACCAGCCCCGCGATGGCCATCCCGCGGCCCTCTTCGCCGGTGCGCTTGATCTGCGACAACGAGATGTGGCCGAAGACGATGCCCAGGGGTGCGAACAGGAACGCGCAGACCAGCGACGCGATCGCCAGACCGTTCGTGGGCCGTGGCTGCGGCTCGCCGTAATAGCCGTACGGCGGTGCAGGAGGAGGCGGCGGGTACTCGCCGTACGGCGAAGGCGGCAGGCTCACGGCGTGAAGTGGTGTCAGTCCAGCAGGATCGACTTGACCTGAACTGGCTGCGCAGGCTTGCCGTCCGCGCCGCCGCCTTCGATACCGGCCGCGGCGATCTTGTCCAGTGTGGCCAGACCCGTCTGATCGATGGTGCCGAACACGGTGTAGTTCGGCGGCAGTTGCGAATCCTGATACACCAGGAAGAACTGGCTGCCGTTCGTTCCCGGTCCGGCGTTGGCCATGGCGAGCGTGCCGCGCGGGTACAGCACCGGCTGCTGCAGAGCGGGGTTGTCCGGCTGGTACTGGTTGGTCGGGTATTCGTTGACGAACTGGTAGCCGGGTCCGCCGGTGCCCTGACCGGTCGGGTCGCCGCACTGCAGGACGGCGAGGCCGCCGGTGGTGAGCCGGTGACAGGGGGTGTCGTTGAAGTAACCCTGCTGAGCCAGGCTCGCGAAGCTGTTGACCGTGCAGGGCGCCTTGGCGTTGTCCAGCTGCAGGCCGATGTTGCCCTGGTTCGTCGACATGCTGGCGCTGACCTGCGGTGGATCGGTCGGCACCTTGCCGGTGCGCGGGGGATTGACCTTCTTGCTGGCCGCTCCGGCTGCCGGGTACTGGCAGTCCGCACCGAGGTCGGCGGGCGCGGTGAACGGCGGGAGCTTTCCGTCCGCCGGTGGTGCCGGCAGGGCCGAGCTGGACGGCGCGGGGGTCTCAGCCGAGGCGGTGTTGCTGTTGTGGCCCTTGTTGGTGACGACGATGGTGGTCACCACGGCGGCGATCACCAGTACGGCGCCGACGGCGGAGCCGATGATCGTGAGGAGTCGACGCCTGCGAGCCTTGGCTGCCCTGCGCTCCAGCTGCCGCTCGAGTTTGCGCTTGGCCGTCGCCCGCCTCTGCTCGTTGGTAGGCACCGCAGCAGTCCTCCTCGTGATCGTCTTCCATCGCCAGTACGGCGACCATGCTCGCAATCGGCACCGAGTGTGCCAGGCATTGCTGAGCGTAGGCGCTGCGACCCACGGGAATGCGAAGTGGGAAACTGGGCGACGTGTTGCTCACGGGGTTTCCTGCGGGGATGTTGCAGTGCAACTGCTACGTCCTCGCTCCGCACGCGGGTGCCGACGCCCTGGTCGTCGATCCCGGCCAGCGGGCGTTCGGTCCGTTGCGGCGCATCCTCGACGAGAATCGGCTGACCCCCGCGGCCGTGCTCCTGACCCACGGCCACATCGACCACATGTGGTCGGCACAGAAGGTCGCCGACGCCTATGGCTGCCCGGTGTTCGTCCACCCCGACGACCGTCACATGCTCGTCGATCCGATCAGGGGCTTCGGTCCCCGGCTCGCCCAGGTCGCCTTGGGGGCACTGTTCCGCGAGCCGCGTCAGGTCGTCGAGCTGGACCGCGACGGCGACAAGATCGAACTGGGCGGCATCACGGTGACCGTCGACCACACGCCGGGTCACACCAAGGGTTCGGTGGTGTTCCGGGTGACCCAGTCACCCGACGAGCTGGTCTTCACCGGTGACACCCTGTTCAAGCAGTCGGTCGGCCGTACCGACCTCGAGGGTGGCAGCGGCCGCGACCTCCTCGACTCCATCGTGACAAAACTGTTGGTGCTCGACGACGACACCGTGGTACTACCTGGGCACGGCCCCAAGACCACCATCGGCGCCGAGCGCCGGTCCAACCCGTTCCTCGAAGGCTTGTCCAAGTGACTGAGTTTCAAGCGCCCAAGGGCGTCCCGGATTACCTGCCGCCCGAGTCGGCGCAATTCGTCGCGGTCCGTGACGGCCTTCTCGAGGCTGCGCGGCTGGCGGGCTACGGCTACGTCGAACTACCGATCTTCGAGGACACCGCCCTCTTCGCGCGGGGGGTGGGCGAGTCCACCGACGTCGTGAGCAAGGAGATGTACACGTTCGCCGACCGCGGCGAGCGGTCGGTCACGTTGCGGCCGGAGGGCACGGCCGGGGTGATGCGGGCGGTGATCGAACACGGCATCGACCGTGGGCCGCTGCCGGCGAAGCTCGCCTACTCGGGTCCCTTCTTCCGCTACGAGCGCCCCCAGGCGGGGCGCTACCGGCAGTTGCAGCAGGTCGGCATCGAGGCCATCGGCGTCGACGACCCCGCGTTGGACGCCGAGGTGATCGCCGTCGCCGACGCCGGGTTCCGGTCGCTGGGCCTGACCGGCTTCCGCCTCGAAATCACGTCGTTGGGCGACGACACGTGCCGCCCGCAGTACCGAGAACTGTTGCAGGACTTCCTGTTCAAGCTGGACCTCGACGAGGACACCCGTAAGCGCGCCGAGATCAACCCGCTGCGGGTGCTGGACGACAAGCGTCCGCACGTCCGCGAGATGACGGCCGACGCGCCGGTGATGCTCGATCATCTCTCCGACGTTGCCAAGCAGCACTTCGACACCGTCCTGGCGCATCTCGACGCGCTGGCCGTGCCGTACGTGATCAACCCCCGGATGGTGCGCGGGCTGGACTACTACACCAAGACCACGTTCGAGTTCGTCCACGACGGGCTGGGCGCGCAGTCGGGGATCGGCGGCGGCGGCCGGTACGACGGACTGATGCGCCAACTCGGCGGCAAGGACCTGTCCGGAATCGGGTTCGGGCTCGGCGTCGACCGCACCCTGCTGGCGCTGAAGGCCGAGGGCAAGACGGTCGGGGCGACCAGTGCCGTCGACGTGTTCGCTGTGCCGCTCGGCGACGCCGCCAAGCTGGAGCTGGTCAAGGTGGTTTCGGCGCTGCGGGCCAGGGGCGTGCGCGCCGACCTCGCCTACGGCGACCGCGGACTCAAGGGCGCCATGCGCGCTGCCGACCGCTCCGGCGCGTCGGTCGCACTGGTGGCCGGTGACCGCGACATCGAGGCGGGCACCGTCGGTGTGAAGGATCTGGCGACGGGGGAGCAGGTCGACGTCGCCGCGGACGCCGTGGTCGACGACGTGCTGGCCCGCTTGGCCTGACGCTGGCCCAATCTGTCGCACCGCCAACGTAACGTCGACCTCGCTATGGCAAGGATCGAAACCCGAGTGGCACGGATCGCCGACGCAGTCGTCGAGCGCCCAACACGTCGGCGAGGGATCACCGTGATCTCTCCGCACAACGCATTCGCGTGCGCATCGTGTGGCGACGCCGGTGACTTGCTTCTCGAGGACAAGGCAGGTGCAGTGTGTCTGGACTGCGCCGACCTCGGCCACCTCGAGTTTCTGCCTTCCGGCGACGCCGCGCTCACCCGGCGCGCCAGGAAGGCCAGCCGACTATCTGCCGTCGTGGTGCGCTGGAGCACGCGACGCAATCGTTTTGAGCGCCAAGGCATCCTGGCCGAGCCGGCCGCGGTCGAACAGGCTGCGCGAGAATGCCTGTCCGACGCCGACGCGCGCGAGCTCCGCCGAACACGGGATCAGAGCCGACGGGTCGACCAGGACCGGCGCTTCCGTGGGGAGTTCGCCGCCGCCATCCACGAGCAATTCCCGGGGTGTCCGGTCGACCGCGCAGAGGCCATCGCACTTCACGCCGCGGCGCGCGGTAGCGGCCGGGTCGGACGAAGCGCCGCTGGACGAGCCCTGGACCGCAACGCCGTACTCCTCGCCGTCGTCGCCTCCGTCCGCCACGTCGACACCGACTACGACGATCTGCTCATGGCGGGTGTTGACCGCGAATCGGCTCGAGCGCAAGTGAACGAGCATGTCGAGGACGTCGTCGGCGCATGGCGCGACGGTGTCGTGATGCTCGACGGATAGCAGCTACCGACGGCGCCTACCGCGCGCCACCGAACACCGCCGCCGACAGCACGTGCTCCAGGTTTCCGAGGCCGCCGTTGAAGGGATTGCCGCGCTTGAGGGTTCGCGAACCGCTGGGCGTCACCACCACCAGCATCGGGGAACTCGACGTCACCTGCGTGCGGCTGGAGAACCGCACCTGATCCAACGGAGCCACCACGGTGCCGTCGGCGTCGACCAATACCCGTCGGGCGCGGTCGAAGATCGCCACGGGCCGGTAGTCGCCGAGCGGTTTCCTTTTGGCGCGCCGGATCCGGCCGACCACGGCGAACACCCCGCCGGCGAAGACGATGCCGACGACGAGGAACGTCGCGCTGAGCTGCCAGGGCACGCCCCCATCCCCGTTTGCGCCCAGTGCTAGCGTCACCGCACCGAACCCGCCGAACACGAGTGCCAGCACCCCCAGCACGAAGGCGATGGTGGCCCATGGCCCGGTCCCGCGGTCGAAGACGACCACCAGCGGACCCCGCTCGGCGACCACCAGTCCACCGACCTCGGCGAGGATGCGCGGCTCGTCGGGCGCGGTCATGCCCGGGAGTCTGCCACGGCCGCCGCGCGACATGGCAGCATCGGCGAACGTGCGGGTTCTGGTGCAACGGGTTTCGTCGGCGCGGGTGCTGGTCGACGGCGACGTCGTCGGTGAGATCCGGCCCGACGGTCAGGGACTGCTGGCGCTCGTCGGTGTCACCCACACCGACGACCACGACGTCGCCAAGCGGATGGCCGAAAAGCTTTGGCGGCTAAGGATTCTCGACGGTGAGGCCAGCGCCGCCGACGTGGGAGCCCCGATCCTGGTGGTCAGTCAGTTCACCCTCTACGCAAACACCACGAAGGGCCGCAGGCCGACGTGGAACGCGGCAGCGCCCGGCACGGTCGCCGAACCGCTCGTCGACGAGTTCGCCGCTGCCCTCCGGCTGCTCGGCGCCGACGTGCAGACGGGGGTTTTCGGCGCCGACATGGCAGTGGAGCTCGTCAACGACGGTCCCGTTACCGTTCTCTTGGAGCTGTGACCTCTGGATTCCGGGGTGACGGATGCCGTGCGGTGTAACGCTCCGGTACGGTCGCTCGATGTGACTGGCATGCGAACAGCTACAAGCAAGGTCGGGGCGGCTCTCGGGACGGCGGCGCTGGTGGCGTCCGCGGGTTTGGCGTTCAGCCAGGCCACGTCGAGCGCCGAGCCCGCAGGACACCAGGTGCGGTACACGCTCACCTCGGCAGGCGATGGGGACTTCGACCTCTTCTATCTGACGAGTCAGCCTCCCAGCAAGGCGGCGTACAACGCCGACGCCTATGCGTTCGTGAAGCGGGAGAACGTGCACGTGGCCGCCGGTGTGCCGTGGGTGTTCGAGACGACGCTCGCGGACCCGCAGTGGGCGATCCTGACGGTGAGCAGCACCACGCACGGCGGGCAGGCCGCGCCGAATCCACATTGCGACATCGCCATCGACGGGCAAGTGGCCGTGCAGCAGGACGCTCCGTACAACCTGCAGTGCCAGTTGTCGCAGTGGTGACGTCTAGCTAGCCGCCCACTCGCTTCACGGCGTCGGTGATGGCCCGTGCGAGATCCTGCGGTGCCTGAGCATGCGCGAGATGCCCTTGACCGGGCAACCGTACGATCGCGGCCTGTGGCAGCGCGGCAGCGAACGGGGGGAACGCGGTGCCATACGGCGGATGTCCCTCGTTGAGCGCGCCGAGGATCAGCGTGGTTGGCACGGCGATTCGTCGATATCGGCTGAGCGCTGGCTCGTAATCGGTGATGGCGGCCAACTCCTCGGCCAGCGGTTGTGCCAGGGGTAGGAGTATCGGCCAGACTGGGCTGCGGCGCAGTTCGGCGACGTGGTCGGCCGAGAAGCCGGAAACAACGGTGTTGACCAGTTCGACGGCGCGGTCGAGATCGTTGGCGGCAATGGCGTCACGCAACAGCGCCACCGCATCTTGGCCGAAGGGCCGGGACACCGGTTCATAGGCGGTCAGCGACAGGATGCCGTCGTGGTCCAAAGCGGTCTCGAGCGCGATCAACGCGCCGTAGCTCCATCCGAAGAGGTGAACCCTTCCGCCCAGTGACGCGATCACGTGGCGGAGGTCGTCGACCTCGACACGCACCGAGTAGTCCGACCCGAGCGGGCCGCTCGGGACGCGTCCGCGGCGGTTGACCGTCACCACGGGGTTGGGTAGATCGATCGAGTCGACCACCGGTCGCCAGGTCGCCGCGTCTGCCATGACGCCGGGGACGATCAGGACGGGTGCGCCCTTTCCGGGTCGGCGCAGCGCACTGAGAGCGGTGCCAGCCCGATTCAACTCGAGCAGTTCGGAGTTCGTCGAATGCGTACGTGTCACTTCGCTCCTTCCTTGATTAGCGCACGGTCGTGGTTCGCTCGGCCAATCGTCAGCAGAGGTTGATTGCTTCGTCCGTAGAAGTCGTTGCCCTTGTCGTCGATGACGATGAATGCAGGAAAATCCTCAACCTCGATCTTCAGTACCGCTTCCATGCCCAACTCGCCGTACTCGAGGACTTCAACCGCCTTGATGCAATCATGGGCGAGTCGCGCTGCCGGTCCGCCGATGGATCCCAGATAGAACCCGCCGTGCTCTTGACAGGAGCGCCGTACCGCATCCGACCGGTTTCCCTTGGCCAGCATCACCATCGATCCGCCTGCAGCCTGAAACTGGTCGACGTACGAATCCATCCGGCCTGCCGTGGTCGGTCCGAACGACCCTGACGGGTAGCCATCGGGCGTCTTCGCCGGTCCCGCGTAGTACACGGGATAGCGGCGCAGATATTCAGGCATTGGTTCACCCGCGTCGAGTCGGGCGCGGATCTTGGCGTGCGCCAAGTCCCTAGCCACGACCAAGGTCCCGGTCAAGGACAGGCGAGTGCCCACCGGATGACCGGCCAACTGCTCGCGGGTGTGACTCAGTGAGTGATCGAGTTCGATTCGGACGACGTCTCGGTCGAGTGCGGCGTCGCCGACGTCGGGGAGAAACTGCGCCGGGTCGGTTTCGAGCTGCTCGAGGAACACTCCTTCGGACGTTATCTTGCCGACTACATGGCGATCCGCAGCGCACGACACCGCCATTGCGATCGGCAACGATCCGCCGTGGCGGGGTAAACGAATCACGCGCACGTCGTGGCAGAAGTACTTCCCTCCGAACTGCGCGCCGATACCGAGTTCCCTTGTGGCGTCGAGGATATCCTGCTCGAACCGAATGTCACGGAAGCCATTGCCGGCGTCCGATCCGGACGTGGGCAGGGTGTCGAGATAGTGAGCGGACGCCAATTTCGCCGTCTTCAAAGCGAATTCGGCGCTGGTGCCGCCGATCACGACCGCAAGGTGGTAAGGCGGGCACGCCGACGTGCCGATGTCGGCGGCCCTGGCAAGGACGAAGTCGAAGAGCTCCGTGCGATTCAAGGTGGCGGGCGTCTGCTGAAAGAGAAAGCTCTTGTTCGCGCTACCGCATCCCTTGGCCATGAAGAGGAAGCGATAGGCGTCGTCGCCGTCGGCAAGGATTTCGATCTGTGCGGGCAGATTGGTTCCGGTGTTTCGTTCGTCGAACATCGTCAACGGTGCGAGTTGGGAATAGCGCAGGTTGAGGGTGGTGTACGCCCGAGCGATGCCGCGCGAAAGGTGCTCGGCGTCGTGCCCATCGGTGAGCACGTGGCGACCGCGATGGGCATGGATGATCGCAGTCCCGGTGTCCTGACACATCGGCAGCACTCCACCGGCGGCGACGTTGGCGTTGCGCAATAGTTCGGTAGCCACATAGCGGTCGTTCGGCGACGACTCGGGGTCTTCGAGGATGGCGGCGACCTGACGAAGGTGACTGGTACGCAGCAGATGTGATACGTCGCGGTAGGCCTCGAATGCCAGTTGCTCCAGTGCAGTCTGGCTGATATCGATGAACGTGCGTTCTGCCGCGCGCACGGTGCGGATCGCGCCCGGATCGGTGTCGATCCTGCGGTACGACACGGAGTCCGGTCCCGTGGGTAGCAGTCGGGTGTAGGCGAAGTCGTTCATTGCCGGCCGTGCTCCACGCGGGCGGCCAGATCAAAGAGCAGGTGCTCCCGGCCGGGCATGCCGACCAGTTGCAACCCGACCGGCAGACCTGAGACCGTCCCGACCGGCACGGTGAGCGCCGGATGACCGGTGAGGTTCCATGGGCTAGTCAGCGACAGCAGTGCCGAACGAACCTCGACCACTTGCCCGTCGATGGCATGTGCGCGTTGATCGACGTCCGTGGCGACGGTCGGCGCCGTTGGCAGCACCAGTACCTCGAATCGCTCGAACAATTCGGCGGTCACTGCGCGCAATTCCTGGCGCTTGCGGGCGGCTTGAACGTATTGCCATGCCGGTGTGTCTCGGCCGCGTTCGAGTCGATCGATGACTTCGGGGTCGATGTCGTCGCGGTGATCAACGAGGTCTTCGGCGTGCTCGAAATATGCTTCGCTCGACTGCAACGTGCTCAACACCGAGAACAATTCGCCTACGGGGAAGGTGAATTGCACTGTGCCGCTGACCGCAACGCCTGCGCGGTCCATGGACTCTCGGACGGCCGTGATCACCGCCGGATCGGTCGGTCCGATGCAGTTCGGATCCAGCCAGGCGACCCGCGCCGGTACGGCGTCGCGCGCAAGCGCATCCGCAGCAATGATTGCGTAGGCACGCGCGGCATCGGTGGCGGTTCGGGTGAACACGCCGACGTGGTCGAGTGACGCGGCGAGCGGATGGACGCCCTCGGTGGGAACGGCTCCGAACGCGGGTTTGAACCCGACGACCCCACACAGTGCGGCCGGGACGCGCACGGACCCCGCGGTGTCGGTACCCAATGCCAGCGGCACCATTCCGGCCGCGACGGCAACGGCGCCGCCGCCACTCGATCCGCCGCTGATCTTGGTGGGATCCCACGGATTTCGCGATGCACCGTGCACGGAACGGTCACCCGTGGCGCCATAGGCGAACTCGTGGAGGACGTTCTTGCCTACGATGACGGCAGCGGCGTTGCGCAATCTGCGGACGCACTCCGCATCCACGTGGACGCGCCGATTCAGATAGATCGCCGATCCGGACGTGGTGGCGTCGCCCGCGACGTCGATGATGTCCTTCACTGACACGGGGATGCCGTGGAGGAAGCCACGGTCATGCCCACGCGCGAGCTCATCGTCGGCCTGGCTTGCGGAAGCCATGGCAGCGCGCGCGTCAACGGTGGTGAACGCGTTGAGAACCGGATTGAGCCGCTCGATCGTCGCGAGGCTGTGCTGAACGAGTTCGACGCTGGTGATGCTTCCGTTGCGAAGATCCTCGGCGATCGAGTGGATGTCGTGATGGCGGAAGTACCCGGTCAGCAGTGTGGTGTCGGTGATGTCGGTCACGGTTGAAATCCTGGGATCAGTTGTAGGGGAGGGATGATCAGCGACGTGGCGATCGCCATGGCGGTGACGTTGCCGATGAAGGGATGGAAGTCGGCAGGTAGCCGGGACGAGATGGCGGCCGCCAGTGGGGGACACAACACCGCGCCGAGAACCGCCCCGGCGACGATGGACGCCACAGTGCCCCCGTACGTGAGCACACAGGCCGGTGCGACGGACACCACCGGTACGAACGTCGGGTAGAAGGGCCGCCGTACCCACTGGCCGCGCCAAAGCGCCACGGCGATGACCGCGGTGGCCACTTGCGCGGCAAGTATCTGCGGCAACAGGCCCGAGCCGTATGCGGGCAGCGCCGGGTCGAGCAGATAGGCCACCGCGACTCCGAGGATTAGCCCAAGGCTGGCCCATTCGCTGCCGAAGAACTGTGCCTCCGAAAAGTCGGCCAACGCGCGACGTAACACCCATACGGGTCCGTGCCTGCCATCCGCCGGCGGGCTTGGCTGTTCGGACCGACGCTGCAGATGCAGCGGGACGGGCAGCCACGGCAGGCGCCGGCAGACGGTAAAGGCAATCGTGGCGCCGAGCGCCATGCCGCCGGTGACGCCGGCGACTGGCGGTACGCCGACCAGGGGAGAGATGACGTCTGCGCCGAGGATCGACAGCGGCGGAGTGACGACACCGCCCAGTACGCCGCCGGTCAACACGGTCTTTGCCTCGGCGCCGAACATCAGCACCACCGCTGGCGATGTCGATGCCAGCGGAACGAACAGTGGCTGCCAGCTTCCATCGGCCAGCGTCCAACCCCAGGCGAGATTGCTGATGGCCACGCCCAGCAAGGCGCTGGCCAGCATGGGCACCCACAACCCCGACCCACAGGCTTGTGCGAACCCTCGCCACGATCGTTGTTTGGTCTGCCGCCAATGCGCCACCGTCCCGCCGGCAAGCAGACCGAGTCCGGCCAGCGCACTGCTGTAGAAGTTGGGTTCGCTTGCGGCAGAAGCGATAACGTTCAACATCGGTGCGACAGTGCCGACGCTGCCGCTCCAGACCAGGGCCGCGAGGAGGCAGATGGCGACGACGAGCGGCCACAGCGGGAGACTGGCGAGGTGTGGGCGGGTTGATGACGCCGTTGTCATGTCGGTGCCCCCTACCGGGGAAGCGCCGCGCCGCCGCGGTAGCCGAGCAGCTGATCGTAGAGATCGGTGCGACGGTCGCGGAGCAGGTCGTTGAACTGATTCCAGATCGGTGCGCCGCGTGACGCCACGACGTCGATGTCGGCGTAGAGAATGGTGTCCTCGTCTGGCCCCGCAATTCGGTCGATGGGCCAGCCCGTGGTTCCGGCGATCAGGGAGTTGCCCATGAACCCGGAGGTGCGTTCCGTGCCGATGCGGTCCGCGGTTGCGATGAACACGTTGTTGACATGCGCTGCCGTCATGGTCAGATATGCGGCCATACAGGTACCGCTGGCGTCGTACAACGGAGGCGGCGTCCATACCCAGCCGGTGGGGATGCAGATGATGTCTGCACCCTGTTGGGCAACGATGCGCGCGGTCTCGGGGAACCAGATATCCCAACAGACCAACAAGCCGATCCGACCGATCTTGGTGGGGAACACCGGATAGCCGAGGTTGCCGGGGGAGAAGAACAGCTTCTCCTCGTTCCACAGGTGCGTCTTGCGGTACTTGCCGATGTAGCCATCGGGACCGACGAGCACGGCGGTGTCGAATAGCTCGACTCCGTCGAGTTCTGGCAGACATCCCACGACGTAGACGTCGTGCGTGGCTGCGAAGTCGACCCATCCCGCCACCGTGGCACCGGACGGCACGAGCTCCGCATGGGCATAGGCCTCTTCGCGGGACTCGAACGTGTATCCGGTGGTGGCGAGCTCTGGGAGCACGATCAGGTTCGCGCCCGCAGCTACGGCCTTGTTGAGGCGTTCATAGACCGCCTCCGCGTTGGCCTTGAGGTTCTCGACTCCGACCTGAGGGTTGAACTGCACGACGGCCACCCGTGCCGGGCTGTGTCGCAGATCGTCGGCTGATGGGCTCTGACCAGGCATGTTGTTCTCGCTTCCGGTGAAGGGGCACAGGTTGTTGAGTGGTTCGACACGTCCGACCCGATTGCCCGAACGTTCGGGCCGAACGTTCGGGCTATACTGCTCCTCGGTTCGGTGGGCTGTCAAGGGTCGGAGCGAATGAAGAGAACCAGCAAACAAGGGATGGCAGGAGTGAGGCGATCAAGCCCGGCGACATTGCAATCGATCGCCGACGATCTGGGCCTGCACGTGTCGACCGTGGCGCGGGTGCTCAACGGCATGCGGGAAGGAGAGCGAGCGGCGTCCGGCGCAACCGCCGAGCGAATCCGGAAACGCGCGGCGGAGGTCGATTATCGCCCGAATCCGCACGCTGCCAGCTTGCGAACCCGACGCAGCAACCTGGTTGGTGTTCTGGTGCCGCGGCTGAGCGACATCGTGCTGGCGACGGTCTACGAGGGCATCGAGGCCGCCGCCGCCGAACTGGGCGTGACGGCCTTCGTGGCGAACACCCAGGACGAAATCTCCGGCCAACGCAATAGGATTGAGATGATGCTCGACCGTCGAGTCGACGGGCTCATCCTCGGTGACGCACGCTCGGACGATCACACGGTGCTCGAGGAGCTCACCGAACGCGAGGTGCCATTCGTCCTCGTCAATCGCAGCGTTGGAGAGTATCCCGCAGCCACGTGTGACAACTACCTCGGTGGACGCATGGCAGCCGAACATCTTCTGAGCCTGGGGCATCGACGGGTTGGGATCATCGCAGGCCTTCCGCATGCCAGTACCGGCATCGACAGACCGGCGGGTTTCATCGATCGGTTTCGCGAGGCGGGCATCGACGTGCCCGACGAAAACGTGGTGTATTCAGGTCTCGACAGCAACGGTGGTCACGTCGCCGCCGACCGGATGTTGAACGCGTCCGCGCCGCCGACGGCGATGTTCGCCGTCAACGACTTCGCTGCGATCGGTGCCGCTGGCGCAATCCGCAATCACGGTTTACGGGTGGGTGCAGACGTTTCCTTGATCGGCTTCAACAACATCGCACTGACTGCGGAATTACACGTTCCGCTTACCTCGATCGAATCGCATCCGTTCGACATGGGGCGAGATGCGGTACGACTACTGATCGACGTACTCTCCGGCGGGCCGGCCGGGCAGCGACGCACGGAACCCGTTCTCGTAGTGCGGGACTCGACGTGTGAAGCACGTCATTCGAACGTTAAGTGAGCCTAGCGAATTCGACAATCTCCGCTATCGGCGTCGCCGCGGCCGGCTGATCGGCTACGGCTTCCGGCCCGAGCGCGTCCGCCCCCGCCCGCATCCTCTCTCCGAACGGCGTAGCGACCCCAGGAGTAGCGAACACGATTGGCCGCCCACTCGCTTCACGGCGTGACGGTTTCGACGAGCCCGGTCAGGGCCTGCGGCAGTGGCCCCCGGTGCAGGACACCGAGGCGCTGCGTGGCGCGGGTGAGGGCCACGTACAGCTCGGCCGCGCCGCGTGGGCCTTCGGCGAGGATTCGTTCCGGTTCCACGACCAGGACGGCGTCGAATTCCAGGCCCTTCGTCTCCGACGGCGGTACGGTGCCGGGGACTCCCGGTGGCCCGATCACGACGCTGGTGCCAACGCGTGCGGCTTCGTCGCGAACGAATTCCTCGATGGCAGTTGGTAGTTCGTCCTCGGTTACGTGCCTTGACCATGGCCGGACGCCACACGCACGAACCGACTCCGGTGGCTTGACCCCGGGTGCGAACTCGGCGAGTAGCGCGGCGGCGACGGTCATGATCTCCGCCGGGGTGCGGTAGTTCACCGTGAGTGACCGGTAGACCCAGCGGTCGGCAACGTAGGGCTTCAGCATCGTGTCCCACGACGTGGCTCCGGCGGCGGACCGGCGTTGGGCGAGGTCGCCCACCACCGTGAAGGACTTGCCCGGGCAGCGGCGCATCAGCGCGCGCCAGTCCATGTCGGACAATTCCTGAGCCTCGTCGACCACGACGTGCCGGTAGGTCCAGTCTCGGTCCGCGGCAGCGCGTTCGGCGAGCTCCCGGGTGTCGCGCTCGACGAAGCGTTCCGCCAGGTCCTCGCCGCCGATCATGTCCTGGGCGAGCAAGCGATCCTCGTCGTCCATCAGGTCTTCACGGCTGACCATGAGGTCCAGAACGCCGGCTGCGTACGCGGCCTCCTCCTTCCGTGCCTGTTCGGCGGCCAGGTCAACGGACTCGTCAGCGCCCAGCAGGTCGACCAGTTCGTCGAGCAGCGGCACGTCCGCCACCGTCCAGGCGTCGCCGTCCGTGCGCAAGAAGGCCTGATCGACACCCGCGGCGTTCAGCCGATCGGGCGACGAATACAGCGCTGCCAACAGTGCTTCCGGCGTCAAGACCGGCCAGAGTTCATCGAGGGCGGCGGTGAATCCATCGTGGTCCTCGAGCTCGTCGAGTAGCTCGGCCCGCAGGTGTTCCCATGCGTTGCGGTCGTCCCGACTCAACCAGCCCCGGCCGATGTGGGCTATCGCTCGTTCGGTGAGCGCCCACGTGACGACGTCGATGAACACCGCGCGGGCCTTGTTGTGTGGCAGTCCGCTTGCGCGCGCCTCCTCCCTGGCCCACTGAGCGACCTCGGCGTCGATCCGCACCGTGACGTCCGCGAGCTTGATCGGCAGTGGTTGCTCCGGCAGCCGCTGCCGATCGGCGATCGCCGCCGCGAGCACGTCCAGGATCTCCAGTGAGCCCTTCAGGCGCGCGACGTCGGGGGTGTCCTCCGCGGTGACGTGCAAACCGGGCACCAGGTCGCCCGTGGTCATGAACACCACGTTGGTCTCGCCCAGCGACGGGAGTACGCGGCCGATGTGGTTCAGGAAGGCCGGGCTTGGCCCGACCACGAGCACACCGGTGCTCTCCATCCGCTCGCGCTGGGTGTAGAGCAGGTAGGCGACGCGGTGCAGTGCGACCACGGTCTTGCCCGTGCCCGGGCCGCCCTCGATCACCAGTACGCCTGGGTGATCGAGCCGGATGATCTGGTCCTGTTCGGCCTGGATGGTGGCCACGATGTCGCGCATCCCATCACCGCGCGGCGCGTTGACCGCTGCGAGCAGCGCAGCGTCCCCTCGCTCGCCACCACTGGGGCGGCCGAGCACCTCGTCGGTGAAGTCGACCACGTGCCGCCCGAGGGTGTGGAACTGACGGCGCCGGCGCATGTTCTCGGGATTGGCCGCGGTGGCGACGTAGAAGGCGCGTGCTGCCGGCGCCCGCCAATCGAGCAATAGGGTTTCGTACTCGTTCTCGTCGTCGAGAAGGCCGATCCGGCCGATGTAGAAGTGTTCGCCCGAAAGGGTGTCCAACCGACCAAAGCACAGCCCGCTGTCCGCCACGTCCAGGCGCTTCATCTGGTTGGCCAGTGCCCGCACTTCGGCATCCCGATCGACGAGTGTCCCGCCATTCTGGACGTCGATGGGACTCCGCAGTGCCGCGCCGTATCTATCCTTCACTCGTGCGCGCTCGGCGTCGAGCCGCGTGTAGAGCCCAGTCACGTAGCTTCGCTCGGACCGCAGGTCGTCGTCGTAATCCTGAGTTGACATGTGCCCCTTAGTGTTTTCCAAAGTCGACGATCTTCATGCGGGCACCGGTGGTGTCCGGGTTGCCAAGTCACGTAGCAGCTTCGCGGCCACCGTCGCCCCGTCGGTCCGGATCGTGCCCGCCACGGCAGCCGCGCGGGCACGGGTCTCGGTCGCCAGTGCCGTCGCGAGCGCGCCCGACAGCGACTCGAAGTTGGGGGTCGGACCGTCGTGCGCGGCGCCGATACCCAGCGTAGCCACCCGGCCGGCCCAGTACGGCTGGTCCGCTATCTGTGGTACCACCACCTGCGGCGCGCCGGCCAGCGCAGCCGTGGTCGTGGTGCCTGCGCCGCCGTGGTGCACGACGGCGGCCACCCGACCGAACAGTGCCTGCTGGTTGACCTCGCCGACGACGAAGCAGTCGTCGCGGTCGTCGATCGCGGTCAGGCCGGCCCAGCCGCGGGCCAGGAGCACGC
Organism: Mycobacterium sp. URHB0044; assembly: GCF_000620625.1. Classification (GTDB taxonomy): domain Bacteria; phylum Actinomycetota; class Actinomycetes; order Mycobacteriales; family Mycobacteriaceae; genus Mycobacterium. The sequence goes on from NZ_JIAW01000021.1 coordinate 16,898, forward strand.
GGCGGCCCTGCGCTCGGATCGCCTCGATGGCCACCCGGCCAACGTCCCTCGGCGCGTGCGAGGCGATACTGCCGAAGCCTACGTACACCGGTGGTGAGCCGGCGTCGAGGAACGCCTCCAGATCGGCCGGGAGTGGACGATCGTCGGGCAGGATCCACGCGCCGGTCTGCACGACGTCGAGGTCCGTTCTGTCATGCCACGGCCACAGCGTCGGGTCCGTGGCCAGCCACGGCCGTTCGGTGAAGACGTAGTCACGCACGTTGTCGACCGGTGGCAGACCGATCGCCGCTCGATGGCTGTTGAGTGCCTCGGCGTACAAGGCGTTCACCCTCTCGGCGTCCTGGTTCCACAGCACCCGATTGTCGGTCTCCCCTCGCGGGGATGGCGTGCCCGGCCGCGCCCCGGGCGGGAAGTGCCGCGACGGCAGCCCAAGGGTGTGGAAGCAGACAAGCACATAGGGGATGCCCAGCTTCTCGGCGACATCCCGTGCGCCTGCGGGCATCAGGCCGGTCGCCAGCAATGCGTCGCACCCCTCTGCGGCCGCGGTGAACGTGTCGAACCGCGCGGCGACCAGTTGGGGAGCGAGCCGGAAGGCGTCCTGAGCCGTTGGCGGCTTCGTGCCGGCGACCACCGAGCGCACGGACGGACCCAGCGGAACCATCGGCACGCCGGCACGCTGCAACAGCACCCTGAACTCCTCGTCCGGGGGTGCGCACATCCGCACGTCCACGCCGAGCGCCTGCAACGCCACCGCCAGTCCTGCCAGCGGCTCGACGTCTCCGCGCGACCCCCACGTCGTCAACAACATCCGCATTTCACTACCTCGGGTTCACGAGTTCTGGCTTGAGGCAGCGATTTTGCGGCATGACCCGGGTCTTGTCGCAAGCCCCCTAGTCGGCTATAGATTGAGAGTGGGAAGGCGTTGTTCGCCTTCCCTTCGTCGTGCCGGGCCCAGCCGCCTTGACATCTGCTCGAACAGGAGTTCGAATGAATGGGTGAGGTGGGACGGTCAGGGCATCAACGTCGACGACGGCGCGCTGCCCGGGTTGGAGCGCATCGGTTTCGTCCGGACGGTGCGCGCACCGCAGTTCGACGGCATCACGTTTCACGAGGTGTTGTGCAAGTCCGCGCTGAACAAGGTGCCTGCTGCGTCCATGCTGCCGTTCCGCTTCACGGTCAATGGTTACCGTGGGTGCAGTCACGCGTGCCGATACTGCTTCGCCCGGCCCACGCACGAGTACCTCGACTTCGATCCCGGTGCGGACTTCGACACTCAGGTCGTGGTGAAGACCAACGTCGCCGAGGTGCTCCGCCGGGAGCTGTCGCGCCCGTCGTGGACCAGGGAAACCGTCGCGTTGGGCACCAACACCGATCCCTATCAGCGTGCCGAGGGACGTTACGCGCTGATGCCGGGAATCATTGGGGCACTGGCTGATTCGGGCACGCCGTTCTCGATCCTCACCAAGGGCACCCTGCTGCGTCGCGATCTGGGGCTGATCACGGCTGCGGCCGAACATCTCGACGTCAGCGTGGCGATCTCGCTGGCGGTCGGCGATCCCGAACTTCATCGTCGGGTCGAGCCAGGCACGCCAAGTCCACGAGCCAGGTTGGACTTGATCCGCGCGGTGCGTGATGCGGGGCTGGACTGCCACGTCATGGTCGCGCCGGTGTTGCCCGCCCTGACCGACTCCGTCGAGCACCTCGACGGGCTGTTGGGTCAGATCGCCGCCGCAGGCGCCTCGAGTGTGACGGTGTTCGGCTTGCACCTGCGCGGCTCGACACGCGGTTGGTTCATGGCGTGGCTGGCGGGTGCGTATCCAGAGTTGGTCGCGACGTACCGCGAGTTGTACCGGCGCGGCGCCTATTTGCCGGCCGACTACCGCGACCTGTTGCGCGAGCGGGCGGCGCCGTTGATCGCCAGACACGGCCTGAACCGCGACCAGCGGTCGTTTCGCGCCGCGCCCCCGCCGCCCGTCGTCCCCGATCCCGAGCTGACGTTGTTCTGAGGCAACGCTATTCGCGTCTATTCGCGAAGGGTCGCGGCCAGCGAGCCGAGCAGGGCCAGCGCCTCGGCGCTTCGGGATCCCGGCTCGGCGTGATAGACGACGAGTTCCTGCCCGGGGCTCGAGCGGACGTCGAAGGTCTGCATCGTCAGCGTGACCTCGCCGACGTTCGGATGCACGAAGGTCTTCTGGCGCAATCCCTTTCCGCGCACCTGGTGCCGACTCCACAGCGTCGCGAACTCCTCGGAGTCGCCCAACATCGTGGAGAGCACTTCGCGCACCCGGGCGTCGGCGGGATCCTGGCCATGGCCCAGGCGAAAACCCGCGACGGCGTCGGCTGCCACGTCGGGCCAGTCTCGATAGAAGGTGCGTGCGCCGGGGTCGGTGAACACGACCCGCAAGAGGTTGCGTGAATGCGACCAGCCGCCGAACAGTGCATCGGCGATCATGTTGGCCGCCAACACGTCATAGGCGCGGTTGTAGATCAATGCCGGGTTGTCGGGCCACGCGTCCATCAGTTCGATCAGCGCCGGGTCTACCCGGCCGACGGCGCCGACGGGCGTGGCCGGCGTCGTTCCGGCCAATCGGAAGAGATGGTCGCGGGCATCGCCGGCCAGTCGGAGGGCCGCTGCCAGCGCCTCGACGACCTGTGCCGACGGGTTGCGCTCGCGGCCCTGCTCGAGGCGCGTGTAGTAGTCCTGGCTCAGACCCGCCAGCATCGCGACCTCTTCGCGTCGCAATCCGTCGACCCGTCGACGTTGCCGGGTGTCGGCGGCAAGGCCCGCCTGGTCGGGTGTGACTTGCGCGCGTCGTGCCCGCAGGAAGGCGCCCAGGTCGGTGTCGGACATGGATTCAGGCTACGGAATCCGCCGCCGTCCAGCCTGGGTGTGGCACACCCAGGAAACGTCCGGCCTTCCGCGGTCACGACGACGATGCGAGCGTGGTGATCGATGCAAAACCGCCATCGTCGAGGAGGAACTGACGTGACCACCACCCAATTGGTCGTATTCGTGACGGGTGCCAGCAGTGGCATCGGACATGCCATCACGCAGCGACTGGCCCGCGACGGCCACCGCGTCGTGGCCGCCGCCCGGCGCACCGATCTGCTCGACGAGTTGGCGTCGACGGTCGACGGTGTCGAGGCGTGCGCGCTCGACGTCACCGACCTCGATGCGACGCGCGCCGCGGTGGATGCCGCCGTCGCGCGGCACGGCCGGATCGACGTGTTCGTCGCCAACGCCGGCGTGATGCCACTGTCGCGGCTCGACGCCGGCCTCGTCGACGAGTGGAATCACATGATCGACGTGAACATCCGTGGCTTGCTCAACGGAATAGCTTCGGTGCAGGGACATTTCGCTGCGCAGGGCGGCGGCCACTTCGTCACGATGGCATCGATCGGCGCTCACGAGGTGAGCCCGACCGCAGCCGTCTACTGCGGAACGAAGTTCGCGGCGTGGGCGATCACCGAAGGGCTGCGACTGGAGTCGCCGCCAGAGGTGCGCGTCACGACGGTATCGCCGGGCGTCGTCGAGAGTGAACTCGCGAACACGATCACCGACCCGATCGCCAAGGATGTCATGGCCGATTACCGCCGAAATGCCATTCCTGCGCCGGCCATCGCGGACGCGGTTGCCTTCGCGGTGGCCCAGCCGGCCGATGTCGACGTCAACGAGATCGTGGTGCGCCCCGTCCGGCAGCGCTGAGCCCGGTGGGACCGGCCCTCTATTGGACATGTGTGGAAGGGGGCCTTGTATCCATCGGTACCGTGACGTACCGTAATCGGTACTTATTCGTACCGACCGGAGGTGCTGGCGTGGGAGAGACTCGTGGGTGAACGCCATCATGGGTGAGGTGACGACTGACCCGGTACGGCTCCCTCCCGCGCCGCGGATCCCGAAGTTGGTGCAGGGCATCGGCTTTCTGACGGCGCGCGACAAGGCGGTCGCCGCCGTGGGCCGTCGCTACGGTTCGGAATTCACGCTCAACCTCCCGATCTTCGGTAGGGCCGTGGTGATCAGCGACCCAGCCCTGGTCAAGGAACTCTTCACGATGAGCACCGACCTGATCGCCCGCGGCGGCACGCTCGGGGACGTGCTCGGCCCGGGTTCGACGTTCAGCCTGGACGGCACTGCACATCGGCAGCGCCGCAAGCTGCTCGTGCCGCCGTTCCACGGCAAGCGCATGCAGGGTTACGAGCACATCATCGAAGAAGAGGTATTGCGCGAAATTGCGGCTTGGCCAGAAGGCGAGAGCTTCGCGACGCTGCCGTCGATGATGCGGATCACCCTCAACGCCATCCTGCGCGCCGTGTTCGGAGCCGACGGGGCCGCCCTGGAGGAACTGCGCGAACTCCTGCCGCCGATGGTGCTCAAGGCGTCGCGACTGGCGGTGATGCCGCCCGCCGTGCGCCGACACTACGGCCCGTGGAGTCCGTGGGGCCGCGTGCAGAAACTGCGGCGGCGGTACGACGCCGTCATCGCCGGCCTCATCGCCGACGCACGCAGGGACCCCGCGTTCGACGAACGCAACGACGTCCTGGCGCTGCTGTTGCAGGCGCGGTACGACGATGGGTCGCCGATCTCCGACGACCACGTCGCCGACGAGTTGCTCACTCTGCTCGCGGCCGGCCACGAGACCACGGCAACCACGCTGGCGTGGGCCGTCGAGCGGCTCCGTCGACACCCACGATTGCTCACCCGGCTCACTGAGGAAGTGGACGCCGGGGGTTCGGACCTGCTGCAAGCCACCATCTTCGAGGTGCAGCGCACGCGGCCCGTCATCAACGCCTTTGCGCGCGTGACCAAGGCCCGGATCAGGCTGGGCGAGTGGGTCATTCCCGAGCGGCACGTGGTGCTGGTGAGCATCTCGCTGGCCCACGCCGCTGAGCGCAACTTCACCGACGCCGCGGTGTTCGACCCGGACCGCTTCGTCGGCAATCCGCCCGACACGCATGCCTGGATTCCGTTCGGTGGCGGAATCCGGCGCTGCATCGGCGCCTCATTCGCGAACATGGAGATGATGGTCACCTTGCGTATCTTGTTGCGGGAGTTCGAGTTCGGCACCACCTATTCGGCAGGCGAGGCGGCGCATTCGCGCGGCGTGGCCACCGCGCCCGGTCAGGGCGGGGTGGCGGTCGTCTACCGCCGTCATCCGCGGACGCTGAGTGCGGTGCACGACGGGGCCGAGCAGGTGTCGGCGTGACGGGCGAGTCGATCATCCCCGTCGGGCGTGGCATCCAGTTGTGCTACGACGCGTTCGGCGACGAAACGGCACCGCCGGTCCTGTTGATTGCGGGGCTGGGGCAGCAACTGCACAGCTGGCCAGACGAATTCGCCGCGACGCTCGCCGGCCGGGGATACCGGGTGATTCGGTTCGACAACCGCGACGTGGGCCGATCGACGCATGCGAGCTTCCCGAAGCCGAAACCGTTGGCGATCTTGCGCGGCGGCAGCGACGCGCGGCAGTACCACCTCGGCGACATGGCCCGCGACACCGTCGGTCTGCTGGACGCGCTCGATCACCGCGAGGCTCACCTCGTCGGCATCTCGATGGGGGGCATGATTGCCCAGACCGTCGCCGCGCACTATCCGGGACGGGTGCGGACGCTGACGTCGATCATGTCGAACACCGGTGCGCCTCGCATCGGGCGTCCTGCGTTGTCGACGTGGTTGCGGATGGCGACCGCGAGGCCGCCGCGCAATCGGCTCGAGGCGATGAACGACGCGGTGCGGATCTTCAGTCACATCGGGTCGCACGGATTCCCGTTCGACGAGGCCTGGGTACGCGAGAAGGCCGGTCTGGCTTGGGATCGCGATCCGACCTCGGACGGCGTGGCACGGCAGTTGGCAGGGATCTTCGCCTCAGGGGACCGCACGGCGGAACTGCGGAACATCGACGTGCCGACCCTGGTGATCCATGGCGATCGGGACAGGATGGTCCATCCGACCGGTGGTGCCGCCACTGCAGCAGCCATCCCCGGTGCACGGCTGGAGACGATCGTCGGCATGGGCCACGACCTGCCTGCCGGCGCATGGGACCGCATTGTCGACCTGATCGCCGACCATCTCGACAGTTCGCCCATCTCAACCGCCCAGTCAGAGGAGACCGCATGAGCAAATCAGCCGCGAACGTGATCAGCGGACGCACGGTGGTCATCACCGGCGCCGCCTCCGGTATCGGTCGGGCTCTGGCACAACGGCTTTCATCGCACGGTTGCCCCGTTGCAATTGCCGACGTCGACGAGCAGGGACTGAAGGAGACCGAGGCGAGCATCGGCGGACCGACGCTGACCAAGATCCTCGACGTCCGGGACGGGCAGGCGCAGTACGCCTTCGCCGCCGAAGTCCGGGACTGGGCGCCCGCGCCGCTGGGCGCGGTGTTCAACAATGCCGGCGTCGCGGTGTCGTCGAGCGTCCTCGATTCCGTCGCCGAGGACGACGACTGGTTGTGGGACATCAACTTCCACGGCGTGGTCAACGGCACCCGAGCGTTCCTGCCGATCCTGGTCGCCCAGGACTCCGGGGCGATCGTGAACACCTCGAGTGTGTTCGGTCTGGTCGGCATGCCGAATCAGAGCGCCTACTGCTCGGCGAAGTTCGCCGTCCGTGGCTTCACGGACTCGCTGCGCCAAGAACTCCGCGGCACCGGCGTCAGGGCCGTCAACGTGCACCCGGGCGGCATCAACACCAACATCGTGCGCAACGCCCGCTTCCGCAAGGACCCCGAGGGCCGCGGCCGCAGCCACGACCAGATCGTTCAGGAGTTCGCGGCGATCACCATGACCGAGCCCGCCAAGGCAGCGGAGATCATCCATCGGGGGGTCGAACAGGGCAAGGCGCGCATCCTCGTCGGACCCGACGCCTATCTCTTCGACGCCCTCGCCCGGCTGGCGCCCACGCACTACTACGACATCCTGAGCGCGTTCGAATCGCGGCTGCGCGGGCGGGCCCGAGCAGAGGTCGCCCAGCAGCCCTCTGCGGCAATCGGTTAGCGCGCCGAGTCGCTGTTGCGCTTCACCTGGTTGAAGGGCACTCCGCGGTCCGCGGCGTACTCGCGGGGGAAACCCAGCACGCGCTCGCCGATGATGTTGCGAGCGATCTCGTTGGTGCCGCCGCCCAGCGACGCGGTCTGACGCGAGGGGTAGCGCTCGCCGTAGCGGAACAATCCGCTGCCGTCGTCGACGACGCCGGAGCTGGCCGCGATGGCCAGCGCGGTGTCGATCTCGAACTGGACGGTCTCCGCGTGCGTGATCCGGATGATCGAGCCAGCCGCGGGAGGCAGGGAGCCGTCCAAGACGCCGTGGTAGACGTGGTCGACCAACTGGTCCTGGACGGCACGATGCACCAGTGCGCGGCCGGCCATCTCGCGGACCCGCTCGTTGTCGGTCTGGCCCGTCGCGTTCAGCAGTGCGACGTAGTCGACGGGTTGGTCCGTCTCACCCTCGGCGCCTACGCCACTGGAGAATTCGGAACCACCGCCGACGGCGCGCCGCTCGTGGAACATCTGCCGCGACGCCACCGCCCAGCCGTCGTTGACCTCGCCGACGACGGCGTCGTCGCCGAGTTCGAGGTCGTCGAAGAACTCCTCGCAGAACTCGTTGCCGCCGTCGACCTGCTTGATCCTGCGCATGGTGATGCCGGGACTCTTGATGGGCACCAGGAACATCGTGAGTCCCTCGTGCTTGGGCACGTCCCAGTTGGTGCGTGCCAGCAGCAAGCCGTAGTCGGCGGCGAACGCGCTGGTGCTCCATGTCTTGGCGCCGTTGATGATCCACTTGTCGCCCCGGCGGTCGGCCCGGGTGATGACGCCGGCCAGATCCGATCCGCCACTGGGCTCGGACAGCAGCTGAACCAGGACCTCGTCGCCCCGGATGGCCGCCGAGATGCGGTCGCGCTTCTGCTCCTCACTGCCCGTGTCGAGGATCGTCGCGGCGCAGATGGTGAAAGTCGGCGTGTTGAGGATGATCGGCAGCTCGTAGTCGCGTGATTCCACGTCGAACGCGCGCTGGTAGGCGATCGGCAGGCCGAGGCCGCCGTACTCCTTCGGGAAGCAGATTCCGGCGAAGCCGCCTTCGTACAGCTTCTTCTGCAATTCACGCGCGCGCAGCCAGGGGCCCTCGGCGCCGCGGTCGGCGTCCGGCGGGTTCGCCGGATCGACCCGTGGCATGTTCGCGGCGAGCCAGACCCGCGCCCTGGCGGCGAACTCGGCGACCGTCTCCGTGGTCGTGGCGGTCGCTGACGTCGTCTCGGTCATGACGCGGACTCCAGCTTCTCGGTGAGCGCGTAGACACGCAGGTTGTGGTCTTCGGGAGTGCCGAACATCGAGCGGTTCAGCGTGACTCGGCGTAGGTACAGGTGGAGGTCGTGTTCCCAGGTGACGCCGATGCCGCCGTGCATCTGTACGCACAGCTGCAGCATGCCCGGCGCGTGTTCTCCGATGTAGGACTTGGCGACGCTGACCGCCATCTCGGCATTGGCCGCACGCGCGCCGACCGCGGCGACCGCCGCAGCGGTGGTGGCCCGACACGCCTCCAACCAGATCTTCATGTCCGCGTACTTGTGCTTGAGCGCCTGATATGAGGCCAGCGGCCGACCGAACGAATGTCGATCCAGCCCCCACTGAACGGTGAAGCCGAACACGGTGTCGAGAATGCCGACCACCTCGGCGCACTGCAGCACTTGGGCGATCTGGGACTGCCGCTCGATGAGCGCCGCCGTCTGGGCCGCGGTGCCGACCACGGCGTCCTCACCGACCTCGACGCCGTCGAAAGTCACTCTGGCGTAGCGCTTGACGAGGTCGAGGGAGTTCTGGGCCTCGATCGAAACGCCGGAAGCATCTGCCGGAACGAGGAATTGGCGGACCACGCCGTCGGACTGCGCGACGACCAGGAAGATGCCGCTCTCGGCGCCGGCTTCGACCCGGTCCTTGACGCCGTCGATCCGGAAGCCGGACGCCGTCCGCGTTGCCGTGACCGTGGCCTGCAGCGGCGCCCACGGCCGTGTGGGCTCGTAAACCGCCCAGGATCCGACGAGCTCTCCGGACACCAGCGATTCGATGACGCCGGAATGCGTTTCGGCATTCTCGGCGTCGGCCAGCCCGGCGAGCACCGTGCTCACCGGGTGCAGGGGACCCTGGGCGACGGTCTTGCCGACCAATTCGGCGATCAACGCGAGATCGGCGACGCCGTCGCCGGAAACACTGCCGCCACCGAGCTCCTCGGGCACCAACAGGCTGGCCCAGCCCAACTCGGCGGCGCGTTGCCACCAGTCGGCTTCGAACGAGGCGCCCGCCGAATGTAATTCGCGCACCCTGCTCAGTGAGGCCTCCTTCTCCAGGAAGGCTTGCGCGGTCGATGCGAACAACAACCGTTCGGGTGAGTCGGCGGTGGTGGTCATGCTATTGGCCAGCCTCTTCGAAATCGGGCCCGTCGCCGTTGCGAGCGCACCGGTGGCTACCACCACTACGCTCGCAACGGTCGGGCGGTTCTCAGGTCAGGACGAGCGCAGGCACGTCTGGCTTGTGGACGATCTTGTTGGGCACCTTGAAGAGGTTGACCATGTTGCCGCCCATCACCTTTCGGACGCCCTCCTCGTCAAGGCCGTTGCGCTCGAGGTCGTCGACCAGGTTGATCGGGTCGGACAGTCCTTCGGGATGCGGCCAGTCCGAGCCGAACATGATGCGGTCGATGCCGCACAGATCGGCCATCTTCTTGAAATCGTCCTCCCAGAACGGCGCAACGTACACGCAGCGCTTGAACGCCTGGATCGGATCCTCGGGGAACGAGTCCGGCATCTTCATGAAGACGTCCTTGAACTGGTAGAACAGGTACGGCACCCAGGACGCGCCGTTCTCGACCGACAGGATCCGCAGATCGGGGTTGCGGGTCAGGGCGCCGTGACAGACCAGTGCCGCCATGGTGTCCTCGATGGGCCGCTTGCCCATCGCGACCATGCGGAACGAGGTCGGGGCGAACGGCTTGAATTCGTCGCCGGGTTCCCAGTCGTTGAGGTACTGGGAGTAGCCGCTGTCCGAGGCGTGCATGGAGACCGGGATGCCGGCCTTCACGCAGGCGTCCCAGAACGGGTCGAATTCCGGCAGGCCCAGCGAACGGCTGCCGCGATAGCCGGGCACCGGCGCGGGGCGGACCAGGACGGTCTTGGCGCCACGCTCCAGGCACCACTCCAGTTCCTCGAGCGCGCGATCGACGACACCCAGGTTGATGACGGGCGTGGAGAAGATGCGGTCCTCGTAGTTGAACTGCCACGTCTCGTACATCCACTGGTTCAGCGCGTGAACGATGTCGAGGATCAGGTCGGGGTCGTCCTTCAGGCGCTCCTCGACGAGGCTCGCCAGCGTCGGGAACATCAGCGTGTAGTCCAGGCCGAGCCCGTCGAGCACCTCGAGGCGTGCGGCCGGGTTGCGGAAGGCGGGGATGGCCTTCATCGGCTTGCCCATCACCTCGCGGTAGCTCTTGCCGCCGCTGCCGTGCTTGAAGTAGTCCTCCTGGGCGCCGGGTCGGGCGACGACCTCGAACGTCGGGTTGGGGATGTAGTCGCTGACCACGTTGCGAACCATGATCTTCGTCCGGCCGCGGACGTCGATGTAGTCGATGACGCCCTTGCGGTTGTCCGGCAGGAATTGCGTCAGCGCTTCCTTGGGCTCGTAGAAGTGATTGTCGGCGTCGAATACGGGATAGGACAGTTCGCGGGATGGCATGTGCGCCTCCTGAGAGTGGTGTTGTGCGGAAGTGGTAATGACGTTACCACGCTGGGTGCAGAGACGTCACCACCCTGGATGCAGGCACGGTAGGAAGGGTGATCTTGCAGTTCAGAGGGGGTCCGCGGTCACTTTGCGAGTGTGCGGATGCAAAACGTGAAGATGTGCCCGCCTTCGATGGGCACCCCGTTCAGTTCGGCGCCGAGTACGCGCAGGCGCATGGCGCCCAGCACGGTCTGCATGATCAGTGCCGCAGTGGTGTCGACGTCCACGTCGGCGACGAAGGTGCCCTCGTCGATCCCACGGGTGATGATGTCGCCGATGAGCTGGTGCAACGGCGACAGCACCCGCGCGTATTCGCGTGGCAACGACTCCGCGAGGTGGTCGTTGTAGAAGGTCAAGCCGCGATTGATGCTGTCCTGCGTGGACGTCGACGCCGGCGCGCTGATCTTCTCGATCAGCCGCTGCAGCGCGGTCGTGGCGTCGAGGCCGTCCGTGGCCGCGCGCCAACTCAGCGTCGACTCCGCCATGATCTTCTCGATCAGCGCCAGCAGCAACTCGTCCTTGGTGGAGAAGTGCTGGTAGAACGACCGCAACGAGGTCTTCGAGCGTTCCACCACTTCGAGCACCGTGAAGTCGGTGCGGCCGGTCTCGCCGAGGATCGCCAGTGCCGATCGCATGAACCGGCTGGCGCGGGACTCCTCGTCGACCGCGCCGCCGTCCGCCGCGCCGGCAGTCGAGCGTCCCGTGGGCTTCCCCATGAGAATGACGTTACCGTTTTTGCAGAGGCTGTGGTGAGCTTGCGGCTACCACGTCAACGAACGTCACTCACCGAAAGAGGTGCCAGCATCATGACCACGGAATCCGATCAGTTTCAGTGGACCGTCGACGGCCTACTCGACCTGTTCGACGTAGCACCCGACGGCGTCGACCGGTTCATCGGTCAGACCGGCATCGCGGCCGCCGACGAACGTCAGGTCGTGGAGGGCACGCAGGTGCTGGCGCAGGCCATCGTGGCGGTGGCCAAGCGCTTTCCGGAGAAGTCCGTGCGTTCTGCCTCCGCGGTATTCGCGCGCGCCGTCGTGGTCGGCCCGCCGGTCGAACTCGCCGTCGACGTCGTCGCCGAGGGCCGCACGACGGCGACCGCGGTCGTATCGGTCGTGCAGAACGGCAAGCGCTGCATCACCGTGACGGTGTTCACCGACGTGCCGTCCGGCGACGTGATTCGCCACCACCTGCCCCGCCCCGACGTGGCGTCGCCAGCCGACGCCAACCACGCCGAGATGCCGATGATCGGGCGCCAACTGCGCCTCGTCGACGTCGTCGACGTCAACAGCCCCGACGAGGTGGGCCCCCCGGAGTTGTTCGCCTGGCTGCACTACGACCCGACGCCGTCGCGCGATGACCTTGGCAAGGCACTGGTCGCGTACTTCACTGGGCACCTGGGTATTTCGACGACGATGCGTGCGCACGAGGGCATCGGCACCAGTCAGGCGCACCTTACGGTGTCCACCGCGCCGATGACGATCTCGGTGAGCTTCCACGAGCCCTTCGGTTGGGACGGCTGGATCCTGTACACGCACGAGAGCACACAGGTGGGGGCGGGCATGTCGTACGTGCGCGGCGCGGTACACACCGAGTCCGGTGAGCTCATCGCGTCGTTCGCTCAGGACGCCATGATCCGTCCGCTGCGCACCACGGACACCTCGATAGACGCGTCGGCGCGGCTGTAGCTCAGATCTTCAAATATCCCTTGTCCGCCGGGATTTGAGCCGCGGTCAGCAGGGACGACGCATCGCTGGCGAGCCACACGACGATGTCGGAGATGAGGTCGGGCGCGGCCAATGAATCCGTCGGCAGGGCGCCGGGGGAGTAACTGTGGATGTAGTGCGGGTGATCCTGGAACACCTTGTACATCGACAGGTCGTTGCCCATCGGCGTGTCGGTACCGTACGGATGAACCGAGTTGACCCGAATCCCGAACTCGCCCAATTCAACTGCCAGCGAATTGGTCAGCCCGACGACGCCGAACTTACTGGCGCAATAGTGTCCGCAACCGGGTACCGCCTTGATGCCCGCCGCTGAACTGATGGTGATGATCGACCCGCCGTTGCCGGCCTCGATCATCGATGGGACGGCGGCCTTGATGGTGTGCCACAGCCCGGTGAGGTTGGTATCCAAGGTCTCCTGCCACTGCTCGGCCGAGATCTCCCACAGTCGACCCCAATTCAGCACACCGGCGTTGGCCACCACGATGTCGAGGCGCCCGAACTGCTCGATCGCGTCGGCGATCACCCGCTGCTGGCCTGCGGCATCGCGCACGTCGACGGTTCTGGCCAGGATCTTGCGGCCCTCGCCCTCGACGAGGTTCACCGTCTCGGCGAGATCCTCTGGCGTCGCCGGCTCGTAGCCGTTGTGCTCCGCGACCGGTCCGCACGCGTCGATCGCGACGACGTCGGCGCCCGCGCGCGCGAGCCGCACGCAGTGCGAACGCCCCTGCCCGCGGGCAGCTCCGGTCACATACGCGACGCGGCCGGCCAGCGGAGTGTCGGTGTCGGTCATGCCAGTTGCTCCTTGGGTAGCGGCACGGGCGTCGTGCGCACGGATCGATGGGTGAACTCGTAGTCGGACAGCGGTGAGCGGCGGGCGAAGCGCCGCGACCCGGTGATGGTCTGGGGTCGGTGGTACACGGTGTCGTTCTGCGAGTTGATGAAGTACGTGCGCAGGCCGAGACTGCACTCCGTGAAGTACAGATGGGCCGTCTTGCCGCGGCGTGCCATCGTCTCGTTCCACCGGTTGAACGCATCCTGGCTGACTTCGGCGACGCCGGCGCCACGACGCCGGGTCTCGTCGATGATCCGCACGGCATGCGCGGCCGTGGTCTCGACGTAGTCGAGCCACGCGAAACCGACGAACCCCAGGGGCCCGACGATCTCCCAGCGGTTCGGCAGCCGCGGGTGGGCCGAGCCGCCGTAGCTGTGCAGGCCGTGGGCGCGGTAGTACTCGGCCAGGTCGAAACCATTGGCGCCCAGCACGGTTCCCGGCCGGTAGGTCTCGGGGTCGGTCCACAGCTCGTACCCGGTGGCCAGGACGAGGAGGTCGGCGCGATGATCCCGGCCATCGACGGTTCGTACGCCGTCGGAGGTGATCCGCTCGATGGGCGTGGTGACGAGGTGGGTGTTCGGATTGTTCAGAGCGGGAAGGAACGTGCTGGAGATGACGGGCCGCTTGGCCATGATGCCGTAACGGGGCACCAGGGCGCGCCGGGTGGCGGGGTCGTGCACGACGGTACGTAGGAGCAGGCGGTACAGCGCCCGGCAATACGCGTCGTAGAACGGCATGAGCCGAACCAGCACGCGTTCCGGAAGGCGGGAGAAGACGTGCACGATGGGTGCCACCATCGCGGCGTCCATCAGCGCCCGGCCCGCCACGTTGACGGCCGCGACGACGCCGGGCAGCCGCAATGCCTTGCGCATCAACGGCGGAATGTCGAAGTCGACTTTCGGCAACACCCAAGCCGGTGTGCGCTGGTAGACCTCGAGGACGGCGGCGTCGGCGGAGAGGGCGGCTGCGATCTGCACGCCGCTGGATCCGGTACCGACGATTGCGATCCGCTTGCCGTCGGTTTCGTAGGTGTCGTCCCACGCATTCGGTCGCATGATGGTGCCCGCGAAGTCCTCGACACCGTCGATGTCGACTGACTCCTTGGCGTTGACGTAGCCACCCACCGAGCTGATCAGGAACCGCGCCGTGACGTCGGGCCCACCCTCGATCTTTAGCCGCCACACGCCGTCGGCGTCGGCCCACCGTTGTTGAATTACTTCGGAATTCGGCTGCAACCGGTCGTAGAGGCCGAGCTTGGTCGCGGTGTCGCGCAGATAGCGGTGGATCTCGGGTCCTGGTGCGAAGAACCGGGTCCAGTCCGGATTCGGCGCGAAGGACAGCTGATACCACAGCGTGGGAATATCCACGGCCAGGCCGGGATAGTGGTTGTCCCGCCACGTGCCACCGAAGTCGTCACCGCGTTCGATGATGACGAAGTCCTCGATGCCCTTCTGCCGCAACAGGTGTGCCGCGGCGATGCCACCGGGTCCGGCGCCGATGATCGCGACCTCGTAGTCGGGCTGGCTCATGTGGTCCTTCCCTGTCGGATTCCAGTCAACCCGGCCACGATGTGGTCGGATACGAATCGCTTCACCGATCGCGGACTGTCGAGTTTGACGCCAACCGGCGGCAACAACTCGAAGCTCAGCAGTATCCGCACGATCCACTCGCTGGCCCTGGCCGGATCGACGTTGGCACCGACCTCGCCGGAGCGTTGGGCGCTGCGTACGAGCGGCTTCCACAATTCGATGGCTCGGTGGACGAGGTCGTCACCGATGTTGCGCAGCAGCAGGACGACAATGCTCTCGTTGATGCCGCGCGGTGGGACGGAGTCCGAGTTCTGACGGTGCGCGCAAATCAAGACCGCAGCGGCGGAGACCTTTTCGGTCAGGTTCTCGACCTTGTCGACCTCGTTGCGCATGGCGTCGATGAACTGCGCCGCGAGGTGATCGAGCGCGATTTTGATGGCTTGGTCGCGGCTTCCGAAGGCGTTGTGCACCGTGCCCCGTGAGACGCCCGCTGCTTCGGCGACCGAAGTGAGGCTGAACTGCCGAGGGCCCATGCGCCGCAACGTGTCGGTGGCGGCGGCAAGCAGTGCCGGGGATACCGCCCTGGCGGGTGGACCCGCCGTCGCACGCATTTGAACACATTAGCGACATGTGTTCAAAGTGGTCAATGGGCGGGTCGGGTGAGAAACGAACATGGACACCGCCTGTGGCGGTGTCCATGTTCGGGGGGACGTGCTACCCGGTTCGCGGGCGGGGTGTCCCTTCTTCGTGCCGCGTTACGGAGTTCCGGCGACCTGATTGATCGCGTTGCCGACCGCGGTGCCGGTCTGCGAGATCGCGTTCGTGCCCGCTGTGCCGGTCTGAGTGATGGCGTTCGTGCCTGCGGTGCCAACCTGGACCTGCCCGTTGCCGATCGCGGTGCCGACCTGAGTGATGGCGTTGGTGCCTACGGTGCCGCCGTTGACCTGTGCGGTGCCCAGCAAACCGCCGAGGCCGCTCAAGACATTGCCTCCGAAGACGCCCAGGTTGACCAGGCCGGGAGTGATCTTGTTACCGGTGTTCGTGACGACGTTCTGATCGGCCGACGCCGTTCCGGCCGAGCCGAGCGCCAGCGCGGCACCCAGTGCCACGGTGCCGGTGGCCATGGTGGCTGCGGCGAAGAACTTGCGTGACGTTTTCTTGTACTGCTGGCCCATGATTTTCTTCCCTTCAGCAATTCTGTACCCGACGTCAGAGAAGTTACCACGCGTGGTGCGGATGTGTCTCTAGGGATTCGATGTGAATTTATCTGTTCATTCGACGGTCGCCATATGGTTTGCCTGCAGTTCGGTTATTTCCGCTGGCTGTGCAGTTCATCGGGTTGCCAACTGGGCTGGTTGGATCTCTATGGGTTCGCTGGTGTAGGTGGCCGGTTGATGTGCCCGAGTGCTGGCGATGCGCATCGAGAGGTTCTGAAAGATTGCTGAGCGAAACAGTCAGCAAACTCACAATGACGGCCATTCTGAGGTGCCCGCCGCAGGTGGCAGCGAACCCCGGGGTAATCGGATGATGCCGTCGTCGCGTCGTTGAGCCGACCAGAACGGCAGGGCTCGTCCGAAGGGCAGGACGCGCGCCGGCGTGGCCTGCGACCGGATCAACGAGCCGGGGTGACGTCCCAGCTGTGGTGCACGACGTCGTGGAGGTGGTAGACCGCGATCGACGCCACGGTGAACTCGCTGCCATTGCTGCGCAGGCCGCGCCGCGCCCAGGCGTCGTCGGGAACCGTCGCATAGGTGTGGGCCACGGCGTCGGCGGCCGCGACCAGCTCCGCCGCGACGGTTGCCGGGTGCTGGGCGGCGTAGTCGTCGGCCACGGCCGTCTCGTCCTGATCCCAGTTGGGGAACAGCGGTTCTTCCTCGTTGAGCATGAGTCGCACGCGACGGTCGAAGATCCGGTGTACGTCGCGGACGTGGCAGCCGTACTCCAGGACCGACCAGATTCCGGGGCGGGGCCGGTCCGTCGCCCCGCGGCGCGCCAGCCGCGCGGGCCAGTCGGCCGCGTCATGGCGGAGGCGTTCCGCGACGTCGGTCGGGTGTATCGCACTGGCGTCGAAGCCGCAGTCCGGGCAGGGTCGGTCCAGCACCCAGGTCCAGTCCTTGGTGTCGGGTTCCAGGTCCTCGTTGGTCATCGCGGCGCGGGAACCAGGCTCAGCCGAGGTCGCGGGCGGAGAACGTGTCGCACTTGTTCGGATCGCCCGTCTGGTAACCGGTGGTGAACCACTTCTGACGCTCGGCTGACGAACCGTGCGTCCACGATTCGGGGTTCACCCGGCCCGTCGTGGACTGCTGGATCCGATCGTCGCCGACGGAGGATGCGGCCGAAAGGGCATCGGCGATGTCCTTGTCCGACAACGGCTCCAGGAACGGCACGCCCGTGCTCTCCTGCTTGGTGATGGCCGCGTAATGCGCCCACACGCCCGCATAGCAGTCGGCCTGCAGTTCGGTGCGCACGCCGTTGCCCTCGGCGCCGCCGGGGCCCTGTTGTGCGCGGCCGAGGACGCCCTGCAGGTCTTGGACGTGGTGGCCGAACTCGTGCGCAACGACGTACTCCTGTGCGAATGGCCCACCGCTGGAACCGAATTGCGAAACGAGCGTGTCGAAGAACGTGGTGTCGAAGTAGGCGGTCTTGTCGCCAGGGCAATAAAACGGGCCGACGTCCGTCGTCGCCGGGCCGCACGCAGTGTTGACCGATTGGCTGAACAGCTCCACCTTCGGCCTGGTGTAGCCGTCCAGCAGTTGCGACCACACACCATCGACGGAGTTGCCCGTCGCCACGACGCGGCACTGCACGATGTTGTTGGCGTCCGCGCCCGTCTTGCACTGACTGAGATCGAAGCCGGGAGCCTCGACGCCCTGGGAGTCGTACTGGCCCGCGCCTTCCTGCGGAAGCACCGTGCTGGGATCGACGCCGAGGAACAATGCGACCACGACGATCAGCAGTCCACCGAGTCCGCCCCCGATTGCGATCCCGCGGCCTCCGCCACCGCCTCCGCCGCTGCTCGACGTGGTGCTGGTGTCGATCTGCATACCCTCGTTGAAGGTCATCAAGCCGCTCCGTCCGCGTCCGTCGACAGTTCGCCGCAAGGCTGGGCGCCAGCCGGGTTCAGCTTCCCACACTACGATTCAAGGGTGGCCGCCCCGAGCGAAACCGCCGAACTCTCGACCGTCGCGCAGACCTCCAGCGGACTGCTGCGGGGTACCACGGAGGGCGGCGTCAACGTGTGGCGCGGCGTCGCCTACGCCGAGCAGCCCGTCGGAGAGCGCCGCTTCCTGGCGCCGCTGCCGCCGCAAAAATGGCGCGGCGTGCGCGACGCCGTCGAACACGGGCCGTTGCCCCCGCAGGGCCGGTCGTTCGTTGGGGGAGGAAGGGATGATCCGAAGATCCGTGACGAGGCGTGTCTGACGGTCACGGTGTGGTCGCCGGACCCGACCGGGTCGTTGCCCGTAATGGTGTGGATTCCCGGTGGCGCCTTCGTGTACGGCGCGGGTCAGTTGCAGCTCTACAACGGATCCCGGTTGGCCCGCAACGGCAACGTCGTCGTCGTCAACGTGACCTACCGGCTCGGTGTCTTCGGCGGTTTCGAGCTCAGCGACCTCGGCGACGGTTTCGACGACAACCTGTGCCTGCGCGACCAACTCGCGGCGCTGCGCTGGGTGCACGACAACATCTCCGCGTTCGGCGGTGACCCGGACCACGTCACCGTGTTCGGCGAATCAGCCGGTGCGACATCGGTATTGGCGTTGCTGGCGAGCCCCGCCTCCGAGGGCCTGTTCAGCCGCGCGATCGCGCAGAGCCCGGCCTTGCCGCTGATCGCCGACCGCGAGACCCGCGCCCGGCAGGCCCGACGCTTCGTGGAGCGGCTCGGGGTGGGTGTCGACGAGATCAAGTCGCTGCCGCAGCGCCCGCTACGTCGTGCCGCGGGCCAGCTGCAATCCGACAGCGTGGCCACCAGCCCGACCCTGGCGTACGGGCTGACCTACGGCGTCGATCTGCTTCCCCGCCACCCGATCGAGGCGGCCCGCGCGGGAGCGGTGTCCCGGATTCCGCTGATCATCGGCGCCAACACGCACGAAGCGTCGATGTTCGCATGGGGCAAGCCGCCCATGTTGCCGACCACGCGGGACAGCATCGACGCCTACTTCGCCCGCACGGCCCCCGAAGCCAAGGCGCGGGTGTTGGCCGCCTACCCGGGTTATCCGCGGCGTAGTGCGCTGGTGGCCATCGGATCCGACGCCATGTTCTGCGCGCCCGCCTGGGCGTTCGCCGACGCGTACAGCGCGCACGCCCCGACCTACGTGTATCGCTTCGACCACGCGGCGTGGAGCCTGCGCGTGCTCGGGCTGGGCGCCACCCACGGCAGTGAGATCGTGCACGTTCAGCACAGCTACTCGTCGTATCTGGGCCGCAAGATTCACCCGCTCGGGCGTCGGGTGCAGCCCTCGGTGGGACGGCGGATGCAGCGCACGTGGCTGAACTTCGCCACGGGGGAGTTGGGTCCGGAATGGCCGCGTTACGACGCGGAGCAGCGCCGCACCCGAGTCATCCGATCGAGCCGCGACGACACCGTGGCCGACCCCGACGCCCCTCGGCGTGAGGCGTGGGGCGGCCTCTACTGATCAGCCGCCCTGGTGGCGTAGCGCTCGTGGCCATACCGCCGCAGGTTGTGCAGGAAGCGTTGAAAGAGCCAGGCCATCAACGGCCGACCCAGCGTCATCCCGAGCCGGCCGGCCACACCCTTGGGCTTGATCGCCATCACCCACGTCAGGTGGCAACCGCCGGGCGTTCGAACCACCCGGTAGTCCTCGGCGAACGCGGAGATGGCGTCAGACGTGCTCTGATTGAAGCGGAAGGCCATGTGGGAGAACGGCTCCCATGCGAGGAACTCCTCATCGCCGACGATGCCGCCGCGCATGCTGACGGTGCGGGTGGTGCCGACGCCACGTGGCTCCGGGCTGGTCCACACCACCTTCGTGATGACCGTCGCCCAGTGCGGCCACGACTCGGCGTCCGCGAGCACCTCAAACAATTGCTCGGGGCTGATGGCCAGATTCACCGTGCTGACGAATCGGAACGGGGCGTCGTCGATGAAGTCGAGGCCGACGGGTTCACAAGGATGGGTCTTCGCCATGGGTAGACAGCCTAGGGTCAGGTGTCTACCCGTCAGCCGGGGCCGTCGCCGGCGGCGGCGAGCAGCGGCACCAGCACGTCGCTGATCGGTGTCGACAGCCCGTGCTGCGCGGCCTTGCGGCGGATGACGCCGTTGCGGATGTCCCACTCCAGCGGCCGACCGTGCTCGCGGTCGGTCAGCATCGACGTGGTCAGGTCCTCGGGCGCCGCGCTGAACATGTCGAGGATCTCGTCGACCGTGCCATCGTCGAGACCGGCGCCCTCCGCCCGAGCCACCGCCAGGCATTCGGTGAGGTAGTCGCGGCCAAGGCGGGCGACGTCGGCGCGGCGGAACATTCCCGACTTGCGCCCCGTCAGCACCATCAGCCCGGCGACGGCATTGACCAGCAACTTGTGCCAGGCCGCGTCGACGAACTCCGGATGGTTCTCCACCACGAGACGAGGCCCCCGCAGGATCTGCGCCAGCTGCCGGGACGCCTCGTCATCGGGCAGTACGAGCCGCACCGACGTGCGCAGCCGAACCCAGCCCTGCGGCTGCGTCTCGGCCGAGAACCACACCACGCAGGGCACCACCGTCGACGAGGGGCAGTACCGGCCCACCCTCTCGACCTGCTCCACACCGTTCTGCAGCGCGCACACGACGGTGTTCGCATCGCAGAGTCGAGCCAGCCACGCCGCCGCGTCGGCGGTCTGGGTGTCCTTGACCGCGAGCAGCACCACGTCGACCGGCCCCTCGACGCCACTCGGATCGGTCCGCACTTGGCCGGGCACCACGATCGGATCGCCGTCGTCCGGCCTCACCTCGATCGACGCACGGGGCGTGCGCCCGCACACCAGCACGGGGTAGCCGGCGTCGTGCACCAACGCGGCGACGGTCGCGCCGATCGCGCCCGGTCCGACGACCGCGATGCTCGTACCCACGATCGCCAAAATACCGGCCAAGGCCGCCCCACTACACTGTGGCAGTCCTCGTCTCAGGCCTTTCCCAGGGAGTTTTCGTGTTGCGCAGCCATGCCGCCGGTTCGTTGCGGTCGACCGACGCCGGCCAGAAGGTGACGTTGGCCGGGTGGGTGGCGCGCAGGCGCGACCACGGCGGCGTGATCTTCATCGACCTCCGCGACGGTTCCGGAGGGCAGGAGCGCAGCGACCCGGGAAGTTGGCAGGGCGTGGCGCAGGTGGTGTTCCGCGAGGTCGACGTGCTCGAGCAGGCACACCGGCTGCGTGCTGAGTTCTGCATCGCGGTGGACGGCATCGTCGAGACCCGACCCGAGGGCAATGCCAACGCCGACATCGCCACCGGCGAGATCGAAGTCAACGCGACGTCGCTGACGGTGCTGAGCGAGAGCGCGCCGCTGCCCTTCCAACTCGACGAGACTCCCGGTGAGGAAGCGCGGCTGAAATACCGCTACCTCGACCTGCGTCGCGAGGGCCCCGGAAACGCAATGCGACTGCGCTCCAAGGTGAATGCCGCCGCACGCGGTGTCCTGGCCGACCACGACTTCGTCGAGATCGAGACGCCGACACTGACCCGGTCGACACCCGAGGGCGCCCGCGACTTCCTGGTGCCCGCGCGGCTGCAGCCGGGATCGTTCTACGCATTGCCGCAGAGCCCGCAGTTGTTCAAGCAGCTGCTGATGGTGGCGGGTATGGAGCGCTACTACCAGATCGCGCGGTGCTACCGCGACGAGGACTTCCGTGCCGACCGTCAGCCCGAGTTCACGCAGCTGGACATGGAGATGAGCTTCGTCGACTCCGACGACGTGATCGCCGTGTCGGAGCAGGTGCTCAAGGCGCTGTGGGCGCTCGTCGGCTACGACCTGCCCACCCCGATCCCGCGCATCGACTACGCCGACGCAATGCGGCGGTTCGGCTCCGACAAACCCGATCTACGGTTCGGCGTCGAGCTCGTCGAGTGCACGGAGTACTTCTCCGACACCACGTTTCGCGTGTTTCAGGCGCCGTACGTGGGTGCCGTCGTCATGCCGGGTGGCGCATCGCAACCGAGGCGCACACTCGACGGCTGGCAGGAGTTCGCCAAGCAGCGCGGCCACAAGGGTCTCGCCTACGTGCTGGTCGCCGAGGACGGCACGCTCGGCGGGCCGGTCGCCAAGAACCTCACCGACACCGAACGCGACGGTCTCGCCGCCCACGTCGGCGCAAAGCCGGGGGACTGCATCTTCTTCGCGGCGGGTTCTGCCAAGGCGGGACGCTCCTTGCTCGGCGCCACCCGCATCGAGGTCGCCAAGCGACTGGACCTGATCGATCCGGCGGCATGGGCGTTCACCTGGGTGGTGAACTGGCCGCTGTTCGAGCCGGCCAACGAGGCCACCGAAGCGGGCGACGTCGCCGTCGGCTCCGGCGCATGGACCGCCGTGCACCACGCGTTCACCGCGCCGAAGCCCGAATCCGAGGCCACGTTCGACACCGATCCGGGCAGTGCGCTGGCCAACGCCTACGACATCGTCTGCAACGGCAACGAGATCGGCGGCGGCTCGATCCGCATCCACCGCCGCGACGTCCAGGAACGCGTCTTCGCGATGATGGGCATCGACCACGACGAAGCGCAGGACAAGTTCGGATTCCTGTTGGACGCGTTCACCTTTGGTGCGCCCCCGCACGGCGGCATCGCGTTCGGCTGGGACCGCATCACCGCGCTGCTGGCCGGCGTCGACTCGATCCGCGAGGTGATCGCATTCCCGAAGTCCGGTGGTGGCGTGGATCCGTTGACCGATGCGCCTGCGCCGATCACCCCGCAGCAGCGCAAGGAATCCGGAATCGACGCCAAGCCGAAGAAGGACGCCGACGCAGTGCCGACGACCGGAGGATGAGTGGCTGACAAACCCGACCTCGACGAACTGAACGCGATGAACGCGGACGTCGTCGCGCAATTCCGCGCCAACGGCGGCAACGTCAGTGGACCGTTCGAGGCCGCCACCGTCGTTCTGTTGACCGCAACCGGTGCGAAGACGGGCACGCGACGGATGACGCCGCTCGTGTCGTTCACGGTCGAGGGCAAGATGCTGATCATCGGGTCGTACGGCGGAGCAGACGTCGATCCCGCGTGGGTGCACAATCTGCGTGCCAACCCGCAGGCACACGTCGAGGTGGGGACCGAAGCCTTCGATGTCATCGCCCGTGAATTGCCACGTGAGGAGCGCGATTCGGTGTTCGCTCAGGTCGTCGACGTCGCACCGGGCTTCGGCGAGTATCAGGCCAACACCAACCGGGTCATCCCGCTGTTCGAGCTCAATCGCGCCTGACCGGAATAGACGCCATGTCGAAGCAGCTTGAAGAGGCATGACCGAACGACCCGACCCCGAGGCCATCAAGACGTTCAATGCCAGAATCGTCGAGGAGTTCCGCACCAACGACGGCAAGGTCGGCGCGTTCGGCGGTGGCGAGATACTGCTGCTGACGACCACCGGCGCGAAGTCCGGTGAGCCGCGGATGTCGCCGCTGTCCTGCCGGCGGATCGACGGCAAGCTGTTCGTCATCGCCGGGTTCGGCGGCGCGGACGTCAACCCGGCGTGGGTGTACAACCTGCGCGTGAACCCTGATGCGCACGTGGAGTTGGCCCGTGAGTCGTTTGACGTGACGGCGCGCGAATTGTCGCCCGAGGAGCGCGCGGACTTTATTCCGAAGGTCGCGGCCGTCTCCGGCTTCGCGGAATTTCAGGCGAAGACCAGCCGCGTCATCCCGATCTTCGAACTGGAGCGCGTCGAGCGATGACAGTCCCGCTGCGCGTGGGGATCATGTTGCCCAGCCGGGAGACCGCGATGACGGGCAGGCACGACGCGCGCGGTCTCGTCGACTTCGCCAGGACCGCGGAAGCCGCCGGATTCGACTCCGTGTGGATCGGTGATTCGCTGTTGGCGCGTACGCGTGCCGAGCCGTTGTCGATCCTCGCCGCCGTCGCCGCGGTCACCGAACGCGTGACGCTGGGGACGGCCGCGATGATCGCGCCGCTGCGTCACCCGTTGCTCGCCGCGGCGCAGGCTGCAACGGTCGATCAGTTGTCCGGCGGTCGGCTGATCCTCGGGCTGGGAGCCGGAGCGCCGCTACCGGAAAGTCGCCGCGAATTCGACGCGGTGGGAATGCCATTCGGCGGTCGCAGCGCCCGCCTGGACGAGGCAGTTGCCCTGTGGCGGCGGACGTGGGACGGCCAAGGAGAATTCGCCGACGCGTTGCCCCCGGCGCGGTCGGGTGGGCCGCCGGTGTGGCTGGCCGGCGGCGCCTCCGCAAAGGTCATCGAGCGCGTGGCGAGCACCTATGACGGCTGGTTACCGTATCTGCCCGACGCCGATGAGTACGGCCGCGCGTGGGACCAAATCCGCTCTGCCGCCGCGCGCGAGATCACGCCAGCGCTATATGCCACCGTCAACATCACCGACGACAAGGCAAGCGCGGACAACGAACTCGATGCGTATCTGCGTGCGTACTACGGCCATCCTCTCGACGTGATGCGCCACGTGCAGGCGATCCGCGGCGGCTCCGTGCAGGAGTGCCTCGACTGGCTGGGGCACTACGTCGATGCCGGCGCACAACACCTGATCCTGAGGGTCGGCTCGCTGGGCCCGCGCCCTGAAATGATCGCCGATGGGCTGCTGCCCGCGTTGCGGTCGCTGGCGGCGCCGGAATAGGCGACGGGCCGGGGCGGGTTGATCGGGCCATGACCGAGATATCAGACTTCAAGGCGTTCAACGCTGGCGTCGCCGACGAGTTTCGCGCCAATGGCGGCAAGGTTGGCGGCCCGTTCGAGGGCATGACCCTGTTGTTGTTGACGACGACCGGCGCCAAGTCGGGTCAACCGCGGGTGTCGCCGCTGGCGTACCTGACGATCGACGGCAAGATCATCATCGTCGGCTCGAAGGGCGGTGCCGATACACACCCGGATTGGGTGCACAATCTGCGGGCCAACTCGCAGGCGCACATCGAATTGGGCACGGAGGACTACGACGTCATCGCCCGTGAGCTGCAGGCGGGCGAGCGCGAAGAGGTCTTCCCGAAGGTCGCCGCAGCGGCGCCGGCGTTCGGTGAGTATCAGGTCAAGACGAGCCGGGTCATTCCGCTGTTCGAGCTGAACCGCGCCTAACCCCCTGCGATTTCGGCGTGTTCCGTAACGCTGAGGTTGACGGAACACGCCGAAATCGCTGCTCTACAGCCGCTCGATGATGGTGGCGTTGGCCATGCCGCCGGCCTCACACATCGTCTGCAATGCGTACCGTCCGCCACGCTGTTCGAGCGCGTTGACCATGGTCGTCATGATGCGGGCACCGCTGGCCCCCAACGGATGTCCGATCGCGATGGCGCCACCGTTGACGTTGGTCTTCGAAAGATCGGCGCCGGTGTCCTTCGCCCAGGCCAGCACGACGGGAGCGAACGCCTCGTTGACCTCGAACAGGTCGATGTCGGCGAGTGTCAGGCCGGCGCGGGCCAGCACCTTCTCCGTCGCCGGGATGACGCCGGTCAGCATGTACAGCGGGTCCGACCCCGTCACCGTCATGGTGTGAATGCGCGCCAGCGGCTTCAGTCCGAGGTTGCGGGCCACCGCTCCGCTCGTGATCATCACCGCGGCGCTGCCGTCGGACAGCGGCGAGCTGTTGCCCGGCGTGATGTCCCACTTGATCTGCGGGAACCGCGCCGCGTACGCCTCGTTGAAGAAGGCGGGCCGCAGTCCGGCGAGCGCCTCGACGGTGGTGCCGGGACGGATGGTCTCGTCGGTGGACAGGCCTGCGATCGGCGCCAGCTCGTTGTCGAACAGGCCCTCCTTGGTCGCGCGGGCGGCCTTCTCGTGGCTGGCCGCGGAGAACTCGTCGAGCTCGGTGCGCGACAGGCCCCACTTGGCGGTGATCAGCTCGGCGCTGATGCCCTGCGGCACCAGGCCCTCGGAGTATCGCTCGCCGAACGCCTTGCCGAACGGGTCGCTGCCCGGCAATACCGCGCTGCCCATCGGCACCCGCGACATCGACTCCACACCCGCCGCGATGACGATGTCGTAGGAGCCCGCGAGGACACCTTGGGCGGCGAAACTGATTGCCTGCTGGCTGCTTCCGCACTGGCGGTCGACGGTCGTACCGGGCACCGTCTCCGGGAACCCGGCGCCGAGCACCGC
Source organism: Mycobacterium sp. URHB0044 (assembly GCF_000620625.1). Classification (GTDB taxonomy): domain Bacteria; phylum Actinomycetota; class Actinomycetes; order Mycobacteriales; family Mycobacteriaceae; genus Mycobacterium. The sequence goes on from NZ_JIAW01000021.1 coordinate 43,006, forward strand.
ATTGCGCGCGATGTTCACCGACTGGTCGCCGACCTGAGTGACGGCGCCGGCGATGACGTCGTCGACCTTCGCAGGGTCGACGCCGGTGCGGGCGATGATCTCGCGCAGACTGTGGGCGAGCAGGTCGGCGGGCAGCACGTCGTGCAGCGCTCCGTTGGCCTTGCCCTTCCCGACGGGGGTGCGTACGGCGCCAACTATGACGGCGTCGCGGTCCGAATATTCGGCCATGGAATCCTCCTGGAACTCGTCGCTGAGTACTGCCCTATATACTTAGATGTAACACCTAGGTCTAGTGACAACAACCCAGCGATGGAGTGATCTACATGACAGTCCTGCAGGGCGCCCTCGCCGATCGCACCACCTGGTCCGCCGTCGGCCACTGCCCGGTCGAGAAGACGATGGCGCTGGTGGGCACCAAGTCGGCGATGTTGATCATGCGCGAGGCGTACTACGGCACCACGCGATTCGACGACTTCGCGCGCCGCGTCGGCATCACCAAGGCGGCCACGTCCGCCCGGCTGTCCGAACTGGTCGAGGCCGGTCTGCTGGCGAAGCGGCCCTACCGCGAGCCCGGGCAGCGCAGCCGCGACGAGTATGTGCTCACCGACGAAGGAACCGACTTCATGCCGGTGGTGTGGGCCATGTTCGAGTGGGGCCGCAAGCACCTCAACGACACCAAGCTGCGGCTGACCCACCAGGACTGTGGAGCCGAGGCAACCGTCGAGATCCGTTGCGCGGAAGGCCATCGCGTGCCGCTCGACGAACTGGCCGTCCGGTACGAACGGACTCGCCGCGCGCAGTAGCCCGGCCGCCGAACGCGCCGCTAGAAGCCGTGGTCGTGGATCTGTGTGGACACCGGCGTTGGATCCGACTTCAGATCGATGCCGTGGACGTCCTTCACCCGGTCGCGGAACCACTGACTGAACTCGTCGTCGGATGACGTGATGCCCTGCATGGCCGTCGGTATGTCGTCGGCCTCCAAGAACACGACGTCGACGGTCCCGTTGGGTGTTTCCTGCTGCCACACCATGTGCCGGGTCAAGCCGTGTTTCTTCCAGACCGCCTCGTATTCCGCCCGGCGGGCTTCCCCCATCTCTGCCAACCAGTCACGATCTGCTTGAGCCTTTCCAGGCAGGACCGGAACCACGAAGCCAATTGCAGCCATGATTTCCCCCTAGTGTCGCGCAATCATGGGGCGAGCGTATGCCCGTCATTCCCCGCTCGGGACGCTATTTGCGCTGCCGCCCCTAAATGGCAAATGTGCCACCGTGTTGGCGCTCCTGGCGACGCCGTCAGGTTAGCTGCTCGCGGAACTTTCGCGCCTGTGCCATCAGCTCTTCCACGCGCGAGCGCTGCGCGGGATTCTCGAACACGCCGTCCCGTTTGAAGTACGTGCCCACGATCGCGCCGTCGGCGATGTCGAGTTGGTCGGCCACGTTCTCGGCCCGCACGCCCGTGTTCACGAACACCGGCACGTCGCCCGCGGCTGCCTTGACCACGCGCAGTGCGTCGGCATCCGTCGGTGCGCCCGCGGTTGCACCCGATACGCAGATCGCGTCGGGAAGCGTCGCGAAGACCGTCGTGCGGGTGATGGACCCGAGGTCGCGCGCCGCGAGATAGGTGGCCGACTCGGGAACGATGTTGAAGAACAACTTCACGCCCGCACCGCCGACCCGGACGCGGTGCCGCGCCACTTCGCCGACGTTGGTGTCCCACAGCCCGAAGTCGCTGGCGTACACCCCGGTGAAGATCTCCCGGACGAACTTCGCACCCGTGGCGACGGCCAGGTCGATCGAGGCCCGGCCGTCCCACAGCACATTGACGCCGTAGGGCACCTGCAGTTCCGGCAAGAGTTCGCCGATGATCCTCGCCATCGTGATCGCGGTGATCGGTTCGGTTTTGGTCAGGTACGGCAGGCTGAATTCGTTGGAGATCATCACGCCGTCCACGCCGCCCGATTGCAGGGCGTCCAGTTCCTCGCGGGCGCGATCGACGACGGCAGCGATTCCTCCCGCGCCGTCGTATCCGGGGTCGCCGGGCAGGGCGTTGAGGTGCAGCATGGCGATGACGGGCTTGCGGGTATTGAAGACCTCGTCGAGCCAGGTGGTGGTCACGGTGTGCCTTTCTCGGGTGTGGTGTGGGACAGTCGGATTCGCGGACTAGTCCATGTAGGCGCCGCCGTTGACGGCGAGGGCTTCACCGGTGATGAAGCGGGCGTCGGGGGACAGCAGGAACGCGACCGAGAGCGCGACGTCCTCGGGCTGTTCGAGGCGTCGCAGCGGGGTGTCGTCGATCATCATCGCGCGCACGCCATCGGTGGTGGTGCCGCGCAACGTCGCCTCCCACTCGAGTTCCCGTGACTGCATGGGAGTTTCGACGTAGCCGGGACACACGCAGTTGACGGTGATGCCGTGCTCGCCGAGCTCGTACGCCATGGCCTGGGTGAGGCCGACGACGCCGAACTTCGACGCCACGTAGTCCGACAGGAACGGCACCCGGCCCTGCTTGCCTGCCATGGAGGCGGTGTTGACGATCGCCCCCGCCGTGCCGCTGCGCACCATGGCGCGTGCTGCGGCCTGCCCGCACACGAACACGCCCTTGAGGTTGACGTCCATCGTCTGGTCGTAGCGCTCGATCGGGGCGTCGAGGAACCGGTGCATGAACGAGATGCCGGCATTGCTGACCCAGGCGTCGAGACCGAGCCGATCGGTGACGTCGAACGCCACCGAGGTCGCGTCGGCGGGCGAACTGACGTTGAGCACAGCGGATTCGTGCTGGGCACCGTCATCCGCCGGGAGCGCCGCGGCGACGGCACGTGCCGCGTCACCGTCGACGTCGGTGACGACCACCCGCCACTGCCGTTGCGCCAGTGTCATCGCGATCGCCCGGCCGATGCCGGAACCCGCGCCCGTAACCACCACTGTCTTGGTCATCAGTGAACTTCGTTCCTCTTCGTCTCGTTCTCATCGATGGCGCCAACGACGCGTTGGCCGGTCTGTGCGTCGAAGACGTGGACGGCGCCAGGTCGGGCCGAGAGCACGACGGGGGTGCCCTCGGCCATGCCGGTGAGCCGCGCCGCTTCGACGACGCTGGTGAGTTCGGTGCCGCGGGCGTCGATGGTGACGATCGCCCTCGGGCCGAGCAGTTCAATCAGCTTCACCCGCGCGTCGGCGTCCGCGGCCGGTGTGGGCACCAGGTCGTCGGGCCGGATGCCGACGGTGACCGTGCCGCTGGCCTTCACCCGTTCGACGCTCACGGTGAATCCGCTTGGCAGCGTGAATATCCCGTCGGTGAGCTCGCCGTCGAGCAGGTTCATCTTGGGGCTGCCGACGAAGGCCGCGACGAACGTGTCCCGCGGCGTGTCGTACACCTCGACGGGCGTGCCCTCCTGGGCGGTGCGCCCCTCGCGCATCACGACCATGCGGTCGGACAAGGTCATCGCCTCCTCCTGATCATGCGTGACGTAGAGGCAGGTGATGCCCAGCCTGCGCTGGATCTGCAGGAGCTCCGTGCGGGTCTCGACGCGCAGTTTTGCGTCGAGGTTGCTCAGCGGTTCGTCGAACAGGAAGACCGACGGCTGCCGGATGATGGCGCGCCCGATCGCGACGCGCTGTTGCTGACCACCGCTGAGGTCCTTCGGCTTGCGTCCCAATAGTTGTGCCAGCCCGAGGGATTCGGCGACTTCGTCGGCGCGCTTGAGCGCTTCGGTGCGCGGTTCCTTGGAGGCGCGCAGCGGGAAGGCGATGTTCTCCCGCACCGTCAGATGCGGGTACAGCGCGTAGTTCTGGAACACCATGGCGACGTCGCGGTCGCGCGGCTGCAGGTGCGTGACGTCCCGATCACCGATCGTGATGGTCCCGGAGGTCACCGAGTCGAGGCCGGCGAGCATCCGCAACGACGTCGACTTGCCGCAGCCGGACGGACCCACCAGCACCGTGAACGACCCGTCGGGCAGTTCCAGGTTCAGGTCGTCGACGACGGATATCGGGCCGTAGGACTTGTTCACGCCTGAGAAGCGAACGGTGGCCATGGGCGGTGCATCACCAACTTTCTAGAACTTGACCGCGCCGCCGCTGATGCCCTGCACCAGCCTGCGTTGAATGAAGAAGCTTGCGACGACGACGGGCACGACGGCGATCAGGATGGCTGCGCTCATCGAGCCGATCTGCACGCCGCGGAAGGTGTTGAAACCGGCGATGGCCACGGGCAGGATGGCAGCCTTGCCCGGCGCCAGGATCAGCCCGTAGAACAAGTCGTTCCAGGACAACGTGAAACCGAAGATGGCCGCCGCCCCGATGCCGGGCAGGACCTGGGGCAGGACCACCAGCCGGAACGCCTGGAATCGAGTGAAACCGTCCACCTGCGCCTGCTCCTCGAGCGAGCGGGGGACCGCCTCGAAGAATCCGATGAGGAACCAGGTGACCACGGGCAGAACGAAACTCAGATGCGCGAAGATCACCGGAACCAGCGTGTCGGTGAGCCGCAGCGCGTAGGCCATGGTCAGGAACGGGAACACCAGCACCGCGGGCGGCAGCACCTGGGCGGCGAGCATGCCGAACCGGGTGGCGGTGCCACCGGCCCGGTAGCGGGCGATCGCGTAGGCGCCCATGCTGCCGACGACGACGCTGACGGCGACCGTCGTCAACGCCACGACGGCGCTGCGACCCGCGGCCGCGAGAATGCCGGAGGTCAGCACATTGCGCCAGGCGTCGAGGCGGGGTGTGAACTGCAGGAGGAACGGATCACCAAGCTGCTCAGGGCTTTTCAGGCTGGCGAGTGCGATCCACAGCACGGGGAAGAACACCGCGATGCCTGCCGCCCACAGCAGCGCGATGCGGCAGGCGGTGAGCGTCCGGGAGTCCTTCACGACTGCTTCGCCTTCTCGAGCCGGCGGAACGCGACCACGATGATCGTCAACACGAGAAGCAGGACGATGAACGCCATCGACGACGCCGAGCCGAGGCGGAAGAACTGAATCCCCGTCTGGTACACGAAGTATTGCAGCGTCTGGGTCTCGGTGCCAGGTCCGCCACGGGTAGTGGCGAAGACGTACTCGAACACCTTCATGGCGTCGAGACTGCGCAGCAGAATGGCCACGACGAGTACCGGCGCGAGCAGGGGCAGCGTCACCCGGCGCAACACGTACCAGCCGCGGGCGCCGTCGACCCTGGCCGCCTCGAGCGGCTCGCGGGGGATGGACTCCAGACCGGCGAGCAACAGCAGCACCATGAACGGCGTCCACTGCCAGACGTCGATGAACGCCAGCGTGAACAGCGCCCGACCCGGGCCGAAGAAGTCGTAGTCGACACCGAGCGCCCGTAGCAGGTGCGGGATGGCGCCGATCTGATCGTTGAGCAGGAAACGGAAGATCAACCCGACCGCGATCGGGGTGATGAACATCGGTGCCAGCAGCATCGAACGCGTGAGATCGCGTGCCCAGCGCTGCTTTTGCAACGCCAGCGCGATGGCAAGCCCGATCAACAGCTCCAGGCCGACCGCCACGGCCACGAACGTCGCGGTGGTGCCGAACGCCTGCCAGAATGCGCCGTTCTGCAGCGTCGCGACGTAGTTGTCCGAGCCGACCAGTTTGGGTGTGCCGTGACTGGTCAGCTTGTAGTCGGTGATGCTGAGGTAGAACGCGTATGCCAGCGGGAAACCGACCACCCCGACGAAGAGTGCGATGAGGGGGGCGACCATGCCGTGGTGAAACTTCACCATGGTCTTCGCTCCCTTCGCGGGGTGGTCGGCTTCATGCGGTTAGCCCTGAATCTTCTCTGCGGCGGCCTGCGCGGCAGCCAATGCGTCGTCGACGCTCTTGGTGCCCGCCACCGCCTCGTTCAGTTCGGTTCCGACGGCCTGGATCATCTCTTCGCCGCTTGGGCCCTGGCTCAGCGGCGCAGCATTGGCGAGGAGTTTCTCAACGGTCCTGTAGTAGTCCGCGCCGAGCGGTCCGCCGAGTACGGCCGGATCCTTCAACGTGCTCTGCCGGATCGCGGCGCCGCCCTTCTCGGTGCGCTGAACGTCATGCGCCTTCGAGGTGAGCCATGACGCGAACGCCCATGCCGCGTCGGAGGCGCCGGAATTGGTGGGGATGGCCCAGCTCCATGAGCCCAAAACCTGCTTGCCGCCGGGGATTTCGGCCAGCTTGTACTTGCCTGCCGATGGCCCCGAGCCCGGCTCGTTGAGTGCGGGCAGGTTCCAGTTGTAGCTGATCATCGACGCTGCCTGGCCGCTGGACACCGACCGGAACGCTTCGTCGAAGGCCCAGTTGAGGCTGTTCGGGGGAGCGGCCGTGCGGTAGGTGTCGATGTAGGCGTTCAGCGCCTGCTTGGCCTGCGGGGTGTTCAGGGTGGGCTTGCCGTCGGCGTCGTAGATGGAACCGCCCGCGGCGAACAGCCAGTTGCCCCACTCCTCGAAGATCTTGTATCCGCGCTGCGGCTGCATCGCGATGCCTGCGCGGTCACCCACCTTCAACGCCTTCGACGTGCTGACCAACTCGTCGAGGGTCTTGGGCACTTCGAGCTTGGCCTGCGCCAGATCGTCGGTGTTGTAGAGGTATCCGAGTGCGTAGTTGTAGAACGGCACGCCGTAGTGGACGTCGTCCACGGTGGTGATCTGCGTGAGCGACGGGAAGAAGTCCGCCGCGTCGTAATCCGGTGTGCTGTCGATGCGGGCGTCCAGCGGCTGGAGGAACTTCGCCTTCGCGAAGTCCACCATCCACGGGTTGTCGACGATGATCAGGTCGTAGGTCGCCGACGGCGACTGGAACGACGACACCAGTTTGTCGCGCATCTGGTCGTAGGTGAGCGTCTCGATGTCGACCTTGACGTTTGGATAGTCCTTGTTGAACTCGGGAACCATGGCCTTGACGATGTCGGTGTCGGGCACGTTCTCCATCAGGATGCGCACCGTGCCCGAGACGTCTTTGGGGACCGTTCCGGTTCCGGTCGCCTCGGTCTGTTCGGGGCCGCCGCTGCCCGCACAGGCGCCGATCAGCAACGCCAGCACGGCGAGCAGTGGGACTACGGGGCGGACGAGGAATGGCCGCCTCCGCCGGGGTGTCGTGGATGTCATTGCGGCACTGTTCCTTTCACTTGACGTGGATCTCCCTGGAGTTTCTGGCCATCGCGTGCGAAATCGGCGTCACCGCGTCGCCGAGGTCGCGCCAGGTCCGGTAGGCGTCGTCGTAGATCGACCGCCGTGTCGGGTCGGGCACGACGGGTGGGTCGAGTGCGACGAACCGGGCAGCATCCGACCAGTCGTCGAGCGCGCCGATCCCGATGGCCGCGATCACTGCCGCGCCCAGCGAGGCGCCAGGATGGCCACGGACGGGCCGCATCTCGATGCCGAGCACGTCGGCGTGAATCTGCTTCCACAGCGTGGACTTGGATCCGCCGTTGGTAATCATCACCCGGCTGGGCCGGATGCCGATGTCGGTGAACACGTCGACGTGATGCCGGAAGCCGAACGCGATGGCCTCCAGCACGGAGCGATACACATCCGCCCTGGTGTGCCCGAGGTGCATCCCGGCGAAGACGCCGCGCAGGTCCGGGTCGTGCAATGGGCTCTTCTCGCCGAGGAAGTACGGCAGGCACAGCACTTCGGCCGGTGCGGAAGCCTCCGCTTCGTCGTCGAGCCGAATCAGTTCCTCGCCCCCGATCAGCGCTTGGAACCAGCGGATCAGGCTGCCGCTGGTGGCCATGCAGCCGTTCGGCAGCCAGTGCCCGGGCATGGGATGGGCGTCGAGGTAGAGCCGCTCGTCGACCACCTTGGTGTCGCTGGCGACCAGAATGTCGCCTGCGCCACCGAGTTTCACCAAGGCGTCGCCCGCTGCGTTCACTCCCGCGGCAAAGGCGGACAGCACGTGGTCGGCGCCGCCGACGATCAGCGCGGTGCCTGCCGCCAGGCCGGTCGCCTCGGCCGCCTCCCGGCTCAGGTCGCCGACCCGCGATCCCGGCCGGTGGACGGGCGGCAGCGTGGCGGCGTCGAGGCCGGCGGCCGACAGCACCTGCTCGGCGATCTCGCCGTCGATGGTGAACAGGCCGGACTCCAGGGCCCAGTTCTGTTCGACGTGGACGTCGGCACCCAGCGCCGTCAGCACCCAGTCGTAGGACCCGACGTAGTGGGCCGTGCGCGCGTAGACGTCCGGCTCGTGTTCGCGCAGCCACATCGCGGTGGGGGCAACCGATTGCTGGGTCAGTGCCGAACCGGTCATCGCGACCAGGTCGACGCTCGCCAGAGCCGCCGCCAGTTTCCCGACCTCCTGATGCGCCCTGGCATCGTTCTGAAGAATGGCGCGGCGCAGCGGTTTTCCGCTCCGGTCGAGCGGCACCACGGCAGGTACCATCCCGGACACCGCGACGGCGCCGACGGCCGCGCCGTCGATACCGCTGGCGCACAGCACTTCCCGGATGGATTCGACGACTCCGGTGTGCCACTGGTCGGTATCGGCCTCGGCGAAGCCCGGTGCCGAGGAGTGCAGCACCGTCTCGCGGGAAGCCTGCGCGATGATGCCGCGCGCCGTGTTGAACAGCACCGTCTTGGTGCCGGTGGTACCGACGTCGACGCCGATGGTGTGGGTGCTCACAGCGATTCCACCTCCGGCGTCGAGGCGTGGCCGACGCAGATGACGTCGACACCGGCGTTGCGTGCGGCAACCAGCGTGGGGTGGTCGGGTTCGCCGTCGGTGACGATCGCGTCGATCTGCGCCAGCGCAGCGATGCTGACGAACGTGACGCGGCCGAGTTTGCTCTTGTCGGCGGCGACGATCACCCGGTCGGCGCGTCGGCTCGCCGCCCGCTTCACAGCGCTCTCCGCCTGGTGGTAGTCGGAGATGCCGCGCTCGCCGTCGATGCCGGCGACGCCCATGACGAAGGTGTCGCAGTTGTAGTTGGCCAGCGTGTCGACGGCGGCAGGACCGATCAGGCTCAATTCCCCCGGCCGCAACTCGCCGCCGGTCAGGACGACGGTGGTGTCCGTTTCGTCGATCAGTGCCAGGGCCACCAGCACGCTAGGGGTCACGACGGTGAGTCCCAGCCGGCGGCCACGCAGCGACTGGGCCACGGCGAGCGCGGTGCTTCCGGAGTCGAGGATGAGGGTCTCCGCGGGCCCGATCAGGTCGGCGACCTCGTCGGCGATGTGGCGCTTCTCGTCCGCGGCGTCGGCGACCCTGGTCGCGAACGAGGGTTCGGTGTCCTTGCCCTTCAAGGCGATCGCGCCACCGACCACCCGTCGGACCACGCCGAGGGTCTCCAGTGCCTCGACATCCCGACGGATCGTCATCTCGGAGACGTCGAATTCCGCGGCGAGTTCGGCGTAGCCGACTTCGCGGTCGGCCCGGACGCGCTGCTCGATGCGGTCCCTGCGGGTCTTCGCGTCCACGCTCAGAACCACCAATCGTGTGGAAAATTCACAAATATGGTTTGCCGTTCGGGCAACGCTGCGGGTAATCAACGCGCTGAGTGTGAATTTACAACACACTGGTGTGGAACGTCCACACTTGTCACCACTTTCTCGGTGACCGCGCCGCGAAGCGCTAACGTGCGCGCGTGCTGCACTTACGGGTCATCGCTCCGGCGGACTTGCGTGAGCCGGTGATCGAACTTCTGACGGGCCACGCGGGCGTGACTCATCTCGTCTTTCACCGCGATGCCGCGCTGGAACCCCGCGGCGACGAGATCACCGCCGACATCGCCAGGGAGGCCGGCAACGACATCGTGGAGCGGCTCAAGCAGCTCGGTGTGCGCGAACGCGGAGCGATCACACTCGACGTCGTCGACACGGTGTTGTCGACCGCGGCCTTCCGTGCCGAGGACGAGGCCGAAGGGGATCCCGCCGACGCCGTCATCTGGGACGAACTCGCCGCGCGGACCCGCGAGGAGGCCACGCTCAACGTCACGTTCCTGATGTTCCTCTGCCTGGCGTGCCTGATCGCCGCGGTGGGCGTGGTCACCGACTCACCGGTGACCGTGGTCGGAGCGATGGTGGTCGGTCCCGAGTTCGGGCCGTTGGCCGCACTCGCAGTGGCACTCGTCCGCCGCCGGCTCTACCTCGCCCGTCGTGCGTATATCGCCCTGTTGGTCGGTTTTCCCGTTGCGATGCTCGTCACCGGCATCGGCGTGCTGGCCGGCGAGGCCGTCGGCTGGATAGACCTCAACAGCACGCGGGAACTCAACGAGGTCGACTTCATCTTCCAGGTCGGTCCGCTGTCGTTCGTGGTCGCGATGTTCGCAGGCGCCGCTGGGATGCTGTCACTGGTTTCCTCGAAATCCGCAGCGCTGGTTGGGGTCTTCATCTCGGTCACCACCGTGCCCGCCGCAGGGTTCGCCGTGGTCGCCGCGACGATCGGCGAGTGGGACGTGGCCGCCAAGTCGGCCGCGCAGCTGGCGGTCAACCTGGTCGGCATCGTGGTGGCTGGGGTGGTGGTGCTCTGGGTTCACCGCCGCGCGCACCGGACGTAACCCCGCTGCGGTGCGCGGTTTCATATCGGTTGTGATGGGATCAACCCATGGGTATCAAGGTGGCGCTGGAGCATCGCACCAGCTACACGTTCGACCGACTGGTGGAGGTGTATCCCCATGTCGTCCGGCTGCGCCCGGCCCCGCACTCGCGTACCCCGATCGAGGCCTACTCGCTGACCGTCGAACCTGCGGACCACTTCGTCAACTGGCAGCAGGACGCATTCGGGAACTTCATGGCCCGGCTGGTGTTCCCGTCGCGCACACGTAGCCTCACCATCACCGTCGGCCTGATCGCCGACCTCAAGGTGATCAACCCCTTCGACTTCTTCATCGAGGAGTACGCCGAGCGGATCGGTTTCGAGTACCCGAAGGCGCTGGCAGAGGACCTCAAGCCGTATCTGCGGCCGGTCGACGAGGCCGACGAGGGGACAGGGCCGGGCGACTTGGCGCAGGCGTGGGTGAAGGACTTCTCGGTTGCATCAGGCACCCGCACGATCGACTTCCTGGTCGCCCTCAACCGGGCGGTCAACGGCGACGTCGGCTACAGCGTGCGCATGGAACCAGGCGTGCAGACCCCCGACTTCACGCTGCGCAGTGGCATCGGATCCTGCCGCGACTCGGCCTGGTTGCTCGTCTCGATCCTGCGTCAGATGGGCCTCGCCGCCCGGTTCGTGTCGGGATACCTGGTCCAGCTCACCTCGGACGTGCGGGCGCTCGACGGACCGTCGGGTCCCACCGCGGACTTCACCGACCTCCATGCCTGGACCGAGGTGTACATCCCTGGAGCCGGCTGGATCGGGCTCGATCCGACCTCTGGACTGTTCGCCGGGGAAGGGCACATTCCCCTGTCGGCGACGCCGCACCCGGCGTCCTCGGCGCCCATCACCGGTGCGACGGAGCCGTGCGAGACCACGCTGGACTTCTCCAACCTGGTGACCCGGGTACATGAGGACCCCAGGGTGACACTGCCCTACACCGACGCTGCCTGGGACGCCATCCAGTCCCTGGGCGCCCGGGTCGACGAGCGGATGGCGGCCAATGACGTCCGCCTCACCGTGGGAGGCGAGCCGACGTTCGTCTCCATCGACAACCAGGTCGATCCGGAGTGGACCACCGACGCCGACGGCCCACTCAAACGGGAACGGGCGTCAGCGCTGGCCGCGCGACTGAAGGCGCAATGGGCACCGCAGGGGCTGGTGCAGCGCAACCAGGGCAAGTGGTATCCCGGGGAACCGTTGCCCCGCTGGCAGATTGGTCTGTACTGGCGCGCCGACGGATCACCCCTGTGGACCAACGCAGCTCTGCTCGCCGACCCATGGTCGACCGATTCGCAGACCGTCGAAGCGCCGTCCGACGCCGGACGGCGACTCCTCGGCTACCTCGCGGACGGCCTCGGGCTGCCCGCCAGCCAGGTGCGCCCAGCCTACGAGGACGCGCTGAGCCGGCTCGCCGACTCGGTGCGGCAACCGGCCGGCGACCCGGTTGCAGCGGACGAGGATCTGGCGGCCGACACCGCCGACGCGCGGGCCGGGCTGCTGGCGCGCCTGGACGAGACCGTCGGTGAGGCTGCGGCTTACGTGCTGCCGCTGCACCGGCGTGACGACGACACGGGGTGGGCGAGCGCGGACTGGCGGCTGCGCCGCGGACGGCTGGTCCTGCTCGACGGCGACTCGCCTGCCGGCCTTCGGCTGCCGCTGAAGTCGGTCAGCTGGCGGCCACCGCGCCCCTCGTTCGACGCCGACCCCTCGAGACGCCGTGGCGCGCTGATGCCGTCCTCGGATGCGGGATCCGAGGATGCGACCGCGCCGGTCGAGGATGCCGACGGCGCGCCCCCGACGGCGATGGTCGCCGAGGTCCGAGACGGTGTGCTGTATGTATTCCTTCCCCCCACAGAGGAACTCGAGCACTTCGTGGACCTCGTCACCCGGATCGAGGCCGCGGCCGCCAAGGCGGATTGCCCGGTGGTCGTCGAGGGTTACGGCCCGCCGCCCGATCCCCGCCTGGTGGCCATGTCCGTCACCCCGGACCCGGGCGTCATCGAGGTCAACGTCGCGCCAACGGCCAGCTTCGCCGAGCAGCGCCAGCAGCTGGAGACGCTCTACGAGGAGGCCCGCCTGTCCCGGCTGTCGACGGAATCGTTCGACTTCGACGGCACGCACGGCGGCACCGGCGGCGGCAACCACATCACGCTGGGCGGCACCACTCCTGCCGAGTCGCCGCTGCTGCGCCGACCCGACCTGCTGGTCTCGATGCTGACCTACTGGCAGCGTCACCCCGCGTTGTCCTACCTGTTCTCCGGGCGCTTCATCGGCACGACCTCGCAGGCGCCCCGCGTCGACGAGGGCCGGTCGGATTCGCTCTACGAGCTGGAGATCGCCTTTGCCGAGATCGCAAGACTGACACGCGATTCGGGAACAGCGAAGCCGTGGGTGACCGACCGCGCGTTGCGCCACCTGCTCACCGACATCACCGGCAACACCCACCGCGCCGAGTTCTGCATCGACAAGCTCTACAGCCCGGACAGCGCGCGCGGCCGCCTCGGCCTGCTGGAGTTGCGCGGCTTCGAGATGCCGCCGCACTTCCAGATGGCGATGGTGCAATCGCTGTTGGTGCGCGCGCTGGTGTCCTGGTTCTGGGACGAACCGCTGCACGCGCCGCTGATCCGCCACGGCGCCAACCTGCACGGCAGATATCTGTTGCCCCACTTCATCATTCACGACATCGCGGACGTCGCCGCAGACCTGCGGGCGCACGGAATCAACTTCGACACCAGTTGGCTGGACCCGTTCACCGAGTTCCGCTTCCCGCGCATCGGCACCGCCGTGTTCGACGGTGTGGAGATCGAACTGCGCGGCGCCATCGAACCGTGGAACGTCCTGGGGGAGGAGTCCACCGCCGGCGGCACCGCCCGGTACGTCGACTCATCGGTGGAGCGCATCCAGGTCAGGCTCATCGGCGCCGACCGGCACCGCTACGTCGTCACCGCAAACGGCTACCCGATCCCACTGCTGGCCACGGACAACCCCGACGTCCAGGTCGGCGGCGTGCGCTACCGCGCGTGGCAGCCGCCGAGTGCCCTGCATCCGACCATCACCGTCGACGGGCCGCTGCGATTCGAACTCGTCGACACCGCCAACGGCGTGTCCCGCGGCGGATGTACCTACCACGTATCCCATCCCGGCGGACGGTCATACGAGACGCCGCCCGTCAACGCCGTCGAGGCCGAGTCCCGCCGCGGCAGGCGTTTCGAAGCCGCCGGTTTCACCCCGGGACAGGTCGACATGTCCGACATCCGCGAGAAGCAGGCCCGCCAGTCCACCGATGTGGGCGCGCCGGGGATCTTGGACCTGCGCCGGGTGCGTACCGTTCTGCGTTGATGATTCTTCGCGCTAGCGGCTCACCCGAGCCGCCCCCTGCGGTCGGCGACGCCGACGACGTGCTGGCCGGCTACCGCTCGGCACGCGCGCAGGAGGCGTTGTTCGACGTCAGGGGCGGCGCGGCCACCGGTTACGACGAGTTCGTCGACGCGGGAGGCAACATCCGCCCCGCATGGCAAGACCTCGCCGAATGCGTGTCGGAGCGGGGGCGTGGCGGGCTGGACCGGCTGCGGTCGGCGGTCAGAAGCCTCGTCGACAACGACGGCATCACGTTCGTCCAGGTCGATCGGCACGGCGAAGCGGTCACGAACGGCGATGGCACCTCGGTGCCGGGCCCGTGGCACCTCGACGCGCTACCGCTGGTGATCTCGTCGCCCGACTGGGACACCATCGAGTCCGGTCTGGTGCAGCGGTCGCGGCTGCTCGACGCCGTCCTTGCGGATCTGTACGGGCCACGTCGGTCGATCACCAGCGGCACGCTGCCTCCTGCCCTGCTGTTCGCCCATCCCGGTTACGTCAGGGCCGCCCGTGGCATCGTCGTGCCGGGGCGTCATCAGCTGTTCCTGCACGGCTGCGACATCAGCCGCAACAAGGGCGGCGACTTCGTGGTCAACGCGGACTGGACCCAGGCCCCCTCGGGTGCCGGGTACGCGTTGGCCGATCGCCGCGTCGCCGCACACGCGATGCCCGACCTCTACGAGCGCATCGGCCCACGGCCCGCCTCGCCGTGGGCGCAGGCGTTGCGGCTCGCGCTCATCGACGCCGCCCCCGAGTCGGCCGAGGAACCCGTCGTGGTGGTGCTGAGTCCGGGCATCCATTCCGAGACCGCGTTCGACCAGGCCTACCTGGCCAGCGTGCTCGGCTTCCCGCTGGTGGAGAGCGCCGATCTGGTGGTCCGCGACGGCAAGTTGTGGATGCGTTCGCTCGGCACGCTGAAGCGGGTGGACGTGGTGCTGCGCCGAGTCGACGCGGACTACGCCGACCCACTCGATCTGCGTCCCGACTCGCGGCTCGGTGTCGTCGGGCTGGTCGAGGTGTTGCGGCGCGGGGCGGTGACCGTGGTCAACACACTCGGCAGCGGCATCCTGGAAAGCCCGGGGCTGCTTCGGTTCCTGCCCGAATTGGCGGAGCTGCTGCTCGGCGAGACGCCGCTGCTGCAGACCGCACCTGCCTATTGGGGCGGCATCGACGTGGAGCGATCGCACCTGCTCGCCAACCTGTCGTCGCTGCTGATCAAGCCGGTTACCGGTGGTGAGACGATCGTCGGCCCGGCGCTGTCGGCAGCGCGGCGCGAGGAACTGGCCGCGCGGATCGGTGCCACGCCGTGGCAGTGGGTGGGTCAGGAGTTGCCCCAGTTCTCTTCGGCGCCAACGGACGTGCATCCCACCGGCCTGTCGTCGGGCAGCGTGGGCATGCGCCTGTTCACCGTCGCTCAGCGTGGTGGATATGCGCCGATGAACGGCGGACTTGGCTACCTCCTCGCCCCGGGACATGCCGCGCACAAGCTGAACACCGTTGCAGCCAAGGACATCTGGATCCGCACGCCGGCCCGGGTGACGGCCGAGCGGATTCCGACGCCGTCGGTGGACCTGCCGGCGATCACCCCCAGCCCCACCCGTGCCGTCAGCTCACCGCGCGTGCTGTCCGACCTGTTCTGGCTCGGCCGCTACGCCGAACGCGCGGAGAGCATGGCCCGGCTGCTCAACATCACGCGCGAGCGGTACCACGAATTCCGATACCGCAGGGACCTGGCCGGAAGTGAGTGCGTTCCCGTCCTGCTCACCGCACTCGGCCGGATCACCGGTACCGACGCCGGTGGCGACGGCGACTACGCCGAGTTGGTCGCGATAGCGCCGACGACGCTGTGGTCGCTCACCGCCGACCGGCACCGCCCCGGCGCGCTGGCGCAATCGGTCGAACGGCTGGGCCTGACCTCGCGCGCGGTTCGCGACCAGATGTCGAACGACACCTGGATGGTGCTGGCCGCCGTCGAGCGTGCGGTGCTGCACCCGTCCGGTTCGCCACCGGACTCCAAGAACGAGGGCGAGGCCTACCTCGCGAACGCCCACAGCCAGACGCTCGCAGGCATGCTCGCGCTGTCCGGGGTGGCTGCCGAGTCGATGGTGCACGACGTCGGCTGGACCGTGATGGACATCGGCAAGCGCATCGAGCGGGGGATTTGGCTGGTCACGCTCCTGAGTGCCACGCTGACCACCGTGCGGAGTGCAGGCGCCGAGCAGACCATCACCGAGTCGGCCCTGGTGGCATGCGAGTCGTCGGTCATCTATCGCAGGCGCACGCTGGGCAAGGTGAGCGTCGCCGCCGTCGCGGACCTGGTGCTGTTCGACGAGGAGAACCCTCGATCGCTGGCCTATCAGTTCGAGCGGCTGCGCACGAACCTCAAGGCCCTGCCGTCGTCGTCGGGTTCGTCGCGGCCCGAACGACTGATCGACGAGGTCGGCGCTCGGCTGCGGCGCCTCGATCCGGCCGACCTCGAGGACGTCACGCCGGACGGCAAGCGGGCCGAGCTGGCCGACCTGCTCGACGGCATCCACGCCGATCTACGTGAACTGTCGCGCATCATCACCTCAACTCACCTGTCCCTGCCGGGTGGCATGCAACCGCTGTGGGGACCCGACGAGCGTCGGGTGATGCCGTGAGCTTCTCAGAGGGCTTCTCCGACGGGCCGACGGTCAGTGCCAGCCGGTGCTACGAGATCACGCACCGCACGGTGTACCGGTACTCCGACGACGTGACGAGCTCCTACGGCCGGGGCTTCCTCACCCCACGGGACTCCAACCGTCAGCGTTGCCTGTCGCACGAACTCGTCCTCGATCCCGAGGCGGCCGACAGTTCCACCAGCCGGGACGGATACGGCAACATCAGCTCGTACTTCCACGTCACCGAGCGGCACCGCGCGCTGTCGGTCACCAGCCATTCGGTCGTCGACGTCGATGCGCCCCCTGCCGAGCTGTACGGCAGCGGTCCGGCGAAGGCCCCGTGGGAGATCGCCCGTCCCGTCGGACCCGACGGTGCGCTCGCCGTCGAGTTCACCCTGGACCTGCAGCCGCCCGAGATCACCGACGACGTACGCGCCTATGCCGCACCGAGTTTCGAACCGGGACGGCCACTGATCGAGGTACTGCGGGACCTGAACACCCGCATCTACACCGACTTCACCTACCGCTCGGGTTCGACGACGGTGTCCACCCAGGTCGCTGAGGTTTTGGCGGCACGGGAGGGGGTATGTCAGGACTTCGCCCGGCTGGCGATCGCCTGCCTGCGTGCCAACGGTCTCGCCGCCAGTTACGTCTCCGGCTATCTCGCGACGGCCCCGCCGCCTGGAAAGGAACGCATGGTGGGCATCGACGCCTCGCACGCCTGGGCGTCGGTGTGGACACCCCAGAACCAGTGGCTGGGCCTGGATCCCACGAATGATCAGATGGTCGACGAGCGTTACATCGTCGTCGGGTTCGGCCGTGACTATGCCGACGTGCCGCCGCTGCGCGGCATCATCTACACCGACTCGGAGAGCAGCGTGATCGACGTCGCCGTCGACGTGGTCCCGTTCGAGGGGGGAATCCTCCATGCGTGACTTCATCTGTCCCAACTGTGGGCAGCACCTGGCCTTCGAGAATTCGGTCTGCCTGTCATGCCGCAGCAGGTTGGGCTTCTCGCTGGACGACATGGCCTTTCTCGTCATCGCGTCGGGTGCGGAGAGCGAACACGGCGGGGCCGTCGACGCCAGCGAGTATCAGCTGTGCGCGAATCTGCATGCAGCAGAGTGCAATTGGCTGGTCCGTGTGGCGCCGGTCCGGCGGCTGTGCACGTCGTGTGCGCTCACCCGCACCAGGCCCAACGACGCCGACACGCCGGCCATGGCGGCGTTCGCCACGGCGGAGAGAGCCAAGCGGCGGCTGATCGTCGAGTTGGTGGACCTGAAACTTCCCATCGTCGGCCGTGACGAGGACCCGAATTACGGCTTGGCGTTCGATCTGCTGTCCAGCGCGTCCGAGAAGGTCTTCACGGGCCACGAAAACGGTGTCATCACGCTCGACCTCGCCGAAGGCGACGACGTGCACCGCGAGCAACTACGCATCGCGATGGCCGAGCCCTACCGCACCCTGCTCGGCCACTTCCGACACGAGATCGGGCATTACTACTACTACCGGCTCGTCGGTGCCGCGCCGGAATATCAGGCGAAGGCCCAGGAGTTGTTCGGCGATCCCGAAGCCGACTACCAGGCCGCGCTCGACCGGCACTACAGCCAGGGCGCGCCGCCCGGCTGGGCGGCCGATTACGTCTCGTCGTACGCCACCATGCATCCCGCCGAGGACTGGGCGGAGACCTTCGCGCACTACCTGCACATCCGCGACACCCTGGACACGGCAGCCGCCTTCACGTTCGCGCCGGCCGCCGCGACATTCGAGCGACGGAATCTGGGGCCGAGCGGCTTCGACGCCATCATCGACATGTGGCTGCCCCTGTCGTGGGCGCTCAACATGGTGAACCGGTCGATGGGCCACGACGACCTCTACCCGTTCGTCCTCCCGGCGAAGGTGCTGGAGAAGATGCGCTTCATTCACACCGTGATCGACGAGGTCACCTCCGACCCAGCCAAGCTCGCGGCCGCGAGCGGCGGAGGCTAGGCGCCCGGACTGAACCAACTGACGCCGGGTTTCGTGTCCCAGACATGGAGCAGACGAGTGTCATCGCCGGCGTGCACGGCGCGTTGCCGCCGAATCGCTATATCCAACACGAGATCACCCAGGCGCTGATCGACCTACCGGTGAATGAACCGCACGAGGAGTTGATCAGGCACTTCCATGCAAGCTCCAAGGTCGCCAGCCGCCACCTGGTGCTGCCGCTGGAGGATTATCGGAAGCTCACGGACTTCGGGCAGGCCAACGACGTATTCATCGAGAAGGCAACCGAACTCGGCTGTGCGGCGCTGCAGGGCGCGCTCGACGATGCGGGCCTGCTCCCAAGCGATGTCGACATGATCATGTCCACTACCGTCACCGGCATCGCGGTGCCTTCGCTGGACGCCCGCATCGCCGCGCGCGTGGGTCTGCGCCCCGACGTACGCAGGGTGCCGGTCTTCGGCCTCGGCTGCGTGGCCGGCGCTGCGGGCGTCGCGCGGATGAACGACTATCTGCGGGGCGCACCGGAATGCGTCGCCGCACTGGTCGCGGTCGAACTCTGTTCCCTCACGCTGCAAACGGCGGATCCGTCGATGGCCAACCTGGTGGCCGGCTCGCTGTTCGGTGACGGCGCGGCAGCGGTGGTGGCGGTGGGCGCGCAGCGGGCGGAAACCAGCGGTGCCCGCGGGCCGGACGTTCTCGACTCCCGCAGCCATCTCTATCCAGACTCGCTGCGGACGATGGGATGGGACATCGGTGACTCGGGCTTCCAGATCGTCCTCGGCCGCGAAGTGCCCGAGGTCGTCGAGCGGTACCTGCGCGACGACGTCACCGAATTCCTTGCGGCGCATGACCTGCGCATCGATCAGGTCGGTGCCTGGGTGAGCCATCCGGGCGGACCCAAGGTGATCGAGGCGATCACCTCGACGCTCGGGCTGGGCGATGAGGCACTCGAACTCACGTGGCGTTCGCTCAGCGAGGTGGGCAATCTCTCGTCCGCGTCGGTACTGCACGTCCTGCGCGACACGATCGCCAAACAACCGCCCAGCGGCAGCCCGGGTGTGCTGATGGCGATGGGGCCCGGCTTCTGCTCAGAACTAGTGCTCCTGCGCTGGCACTGATCGGTGCTCGCCTACGAGGTGCTCATCGGCCTGGTCGCGGTGGAGCGCGTGGCCGAACTCGTGGTGTCGCAACGCAACCTGGCGACGAGCCGGGCCCGCGGCGGCGCTGAGTTCGGGAAGGGCCACTACCCGGTGATGGTGGTTCTGCACGCCGCTCTGCTTGCGTGTTGCCTGGTCGAGGCCATTGCCTTGCATCGGCCGTTCATCCCTGCGCTCGGCTGGCCGATGCTGGCGGTCGTGCTCGCCGCCCAAGGCTTGCGGTGGTGGTGCATCACCACTTTGGGTTGGCAGTGGAACACCCGGGTGATCGTCGTGCCTGGCGCCGCGCGGGTCACCGGCGGCCCCTACCGCTACCTGTCACATCCGAACTACGTTGCGGTCGCGGCGGAAGGCGTCGCGTTGCCGCTGGTGCACACCGCCTGGATCACGGCATTGGCGTTCACTGTGCTGAACGCGGCGCTCATGATGGCCCGGATCAAGGTCGAGAACGCCGCACTGGCAAGACTGACGTGATCGATCTCCTCGTCGCCGGGGGAGGCCCGGCCGGGCTCGCCACCGCCCTGCACGGGGCCCGGGCGGGTCTGGAGGTGGTGGTGATCGAACCCCGCAGCGGCGCCATCGACAAGGCGTGCGGGGAAGGGCTGATGCCGCACACCGTCGCCCAGTTGGAGCGACTCGGGGTCGAGCCGACGGGTAGGACGCTTGGCGGCATCACGTATCTCGACGGTCGTCGGTCGGCGAGTGCGCCGTTCCGCTCCGGCACGGGACGGGGCGTGCGCCGGACGGTGTTGCACGCCGCGCTCGCCGAGGCCGCCAACGCCGCCGGGGTACGCGTGGTCCACGGCGAGGTGGCCGACGTGACGCAGGACGCCGAGTCGGTTCACGCGGCCGGGTTTCGAGCTCGGTATCTCGCCGCCGCCGACGGCTTGCACTCACCCATCCGGCGCTCGACGGGCCTGGAGATTCCGTCAGGCGGAAGGCGCCGATGGGGTCTGCGACGCCACGTGCAGACGGCGCCGTGGACCGACCACGTCGAGGTGCACTGGGGCACTGACGCCGAGGCCTACGTGACTCCGGTCGCCGACGACTGCGTGGGCATCGCGATCCTCACGTCGCGTCGGGGCGGATTCGACGGCCACCTCGGTGATTTCGCTGCCCTCGAGGCGCGCGTGCGGGGATGCGCGCATGGCCGCGACCGGGCTGCAGGACCGTTGCGACAGAAGGTGCGCGCCAGGACGGCAGGCCGCGTGTTGTTGGTCGGTGACGCCGCGGGTTACGTCGATGCGCTGACCGGTGAGGGGCTCGGCATTGCCTTCGGTGCCGCGGAGCTGTTGGTGGGCTGCGTCGCCGCCGACCGGCCGGGTGACTACGACGGCCAATGGCGTCGGATGTCGCGCCGTTACCGGCTGTTGACGGCCGGCCTGTTGCAGGCCAGCGCCATCGGGCCGATGCGTTCGGCGATCGTTCCCGCGGCGGCCGCGATGCCGGCCGTCTTCGCCGCGGTCGTCAACCAGCTGGCCGAGTAACCGTATTCGCGGCGTCACCCGTCGGAGGGCTTGGCGGTTCGATGGGTGTCGCGGTGCGGTGGGCCCGAGCGATCGCCGTCGTGGCGTTTGCTGACTCCGTCGTGTGTCGGGTGGTCGGGCTTGGTGCTGTCGGCGGTGGCCTCCGTTGTCGGTTTGGCGGGAATGTCGTTGTCCGCCTTGCTGGTTCGTCGGGGCGCGTTCAGGACGGTGGCGGCGGGTTTCGGCGTGGACGTTCGGATCTGCGCCGCTGACGACGGTGTCGGGTCCGCAGTGGTAGCCGTCACCGTGGCCGCGTTGGTGGGGGCTGTGGCGGCCGTGTTGGTCGAGATCGGGATCGGCTCGGTGAGCGCGTGACGGACGAAGGCGACCGACTCGTCGATCGTCGTCGCGACCGACGCACCAGCGGCTGTCAGACCGCTACCGAGGTTGCCGGTGGCGCCGACGGTGGAGAAGAAGGCGTCCGCCGCTTGCGTCACGCCGAGTAGGAGGCGTTCTGGCGCTTGGAAGGTCAACGCCGAGAAGACCTCGATGGTCCGCACCGCCGCGGCCTGCAGACCGTTGTGCACCGTCGGAGGCGGCATCGTTCCGGGTGGCTGCTGCAAGGCGGTGAGGAAGTCGTTGCGTGCGGTATTGACGGCGGCAAGGAGGTCGCCGGGCTGGGTGACGGCAGTGGTGCCGATGCCGATCAACCCGATCACGGCGACTTCCAGGGCGTTCTGCGCGCGTGGCAGGACCAGGCCGAGGTCGTTGTCGATGATGCCGGTGAGGGCGGCGTTGGCCGCCCCACTCACCGTCGCGTCGGTCAAGGCGATGGCATTGAGAAGCGGTTGTCCCGATTGGAGTTCCGCTGCGAACGTCGCGGGAATGACGGCGAACTTGATCGTCGGCTCGATGGCGAGCTGGACGATGAACGGGCAGATCAACGAGCAGTCTTCGAGTTGGTTGACGAGGAACTGCGAGATCAGCGCGCCCGGCGGGGCAGCTGCGGGAATCGCGGTGGCCGTGGCCGCGAGCCGCACCGTGCCGACGGACGGCGCGGCTGTTGGCTTGGGTAATGCTGCGGGCGCGAGGAGAAGTGTGGTGGCGGTCGCCATCGCGCAGCCGGCGGTGACGGATGATCGCAGTCGCATGGTTGCCCCCTTGCCGTGGATTTAGGTCACACCCGTTACCACGACGTGCGCGGCCGACGAGTTCAACTGCTCGGTGGGCCCGCGGCGTGTCTATTGACCTCCTGCAAACCGTCTAGCACCATTCCGCAAATGACCCGAACTCTTGGAATCCGCCTCGGCGCCGCATTCTTCATCGGTGCGGCAACGCTGCAACTCGCGGCGTGCGGCTCTTCCACCATCAAGCCCGAGGGCGCGGCACAGTCGGTCGTCGACCTGGTGTCCGAGAAGACGGACTTCAAGCCGACCGACGTGAAGTGCCCCGACGGTATCGAGGCGAAGGTGGGCCAGGAGTTCGACTGCAAGTTCACCGGCCCGGACGGCGCCTACACCGCCCACATGAAGGTGCTCAAGGTCGAGGGCGAGCAGGTGCTGTTCGACATCAACACCAAGTTGAGCCAATAGGGGTCAGCCCCGGCGTCGGCGTGGCGTTCGGCTAATCGGGTCGCGTCGCCGACAGGTAGGCCCGACCGCGCGGACTCAGCCGGTACCCCACGTCGAGGCTGATGGTCAGCCCGAGGCCCTTCAGCTGTCGCACCCGGCGCTTGAACCGCGGCACGTCCAGACCGACCCGCGCCGCCAGTTCCGGTGCGCGGACGGCTTCATTCGCGCCGATCATCGCGAGGTAGTCGCGCGTCCAGGGCGATCCGGCGGCGTCCCAGCGGTCCAATCGTGCGGTGATGGCGTTGATCTCGTCCTCGGTGAGCGCGTCGTCGGCGGCCAGGGCGGGACGCTCGTCGGGCCCGAGGAACGACACCGCGATCAGGTAGGTGTGCCTGGCTGGGCGTCGGTCGAGGTCGAGCTGCGCGGCCTTGGCGCTCGGATACCCTGCCGCGATGGCCTCGGCGACGGTGACGCGGTAGCCACCGGAGCGCTCGGTGACGCCGTCGATGCGGATCGTGCCCACCGGAGTGCGCTGTGTACCACCGGGTTTCGCGCGCGGTGCGTCCCAGCGGCGCAGCACGAGCGTGATGGTGCCGTCGGCGATGCCCTGGGCGGTGGCCCGATTCAGCAGCACGCGCTCGATCGTAGGGGCGCAAGGCGTGGCGATGCCGGGCATCCGCGCGGATCCTTCCTAGGATCGCGGGGATGAAAGATCGATACGGCTCCGACGTACTGGCCAGCAATCCGCACGGCCTGAAGCGAACCCGCTCAAAAGAATGCGTCGCCGACATCGGCCTGGTGGTCGAGGACGCGGCGACCGGATACGTCGGCGCCGTGGTCAGGGTCGAATACGGGCGGATGCAACTCGAGGACCGCAACGGTCGACGCAAGTCCTTTCCGATCGGCCCCGGGTACCTGATCGACGGCAAGCCGGTGATCCTCAACCCGCCGCGGCGCACGGCGCCCGCCGCGCCGACCAGGACGGCATCGGGCTCGGTGGCCGTCGCCGGAGCCCGGGCCCGCACGGCGCTGGCCAGCCGGATCTACGTCGAGGGACGTCACGACGCCGAACTCGTCGAACAGGTGTGGGGTGACGATCTGCGCGTGGAGGGCGTCGTCGTCGAGTACCTCGGTGGCATCGACGATCTGACCGCCATCGTCGCCGACTTCCAGCCCGGCCCCGGCCGCCGGCTCGGCGTGCTCGTCGACCACCTGGTGGCCGGTTCGAAGGAGACCCGTATCGCCGACGCAGTCCGGCGCGGCCCGGGCGGTGCCCACACCCTCGTCGTCGGGCATCCCTTCGTCGACGTCTGGCAGGCGGTCAAGCCCGGCCGGCTCGGACTGAAGGCGTGGCCGGTCGTCCCGCGCACCGTGGAGTGGAAGCACGGCATCTGCGAAGCGCTCGGCTGGCCGCACGCCGGACAGGCCGACATCGCGCAGGCCTGGCAGCGGATCCGCGGCAGGGTGCGCGACTGGAACGACCTCGAGCCGGCGCTGATCGGCCGGGTCGAGGAGCTCATCGACTTCGTGACGCAACAGCCGTCGTAGCGGCGTGGTAAGCAGAGAACGTGTCCGACGGTCTGTTCGACGTCCCCGGTGAACCCAGGTCGACCGCGGGCGGGCCCGTCGGCGCGTCCTCGCCGCTGGCAGTCAGGATGCGACCGGCGACGCTTGACGAGGTAGTCGGGCAGGACCACCTGCTGCAACCGGGCTCGCCGCTGCGCCGGCTCGCCGAGGGCTCCGGCGCGGCGTCGCTCATCCTCTACGGGCCGCCCGGTACCGGGAAGACCACGCTCGCCGCGCTGATCTCGGGGGCCACCGGGCGACGGTTCGAGGCGTTGTCGGCGCTCTCGGCCGGGGTCAAGGAAGTTCGCGCGGTCATCGACGTCGCGCGCCGCGCCGCCGTGCACGGTGAGCAGACCGTGTTGTTCATCGACGAGGTGCACCGGTTCTCCAAGACCCAGCAGGACGCGCTGCTGTCCGCCGTCGAGAACCGCGTCGTGCTGCTCGTCGCGGCCACTACCGAGAACCCGTCGTTCTCCGTCGTCGCGCCGTTGCTGTCCCGGTCGCTGATCCTGCAACTGCAGCCACTGACTGCCGACGCCGTCCGGACCGTCATTCGGCGCGCCATCGACGACCCACGCGGCCTCGGCGGCAAGACGACGGTCACCGACGATGCCGTCGACCTGCTGGTGCAGCTGTCGACGGGCGATGCACGTAGGGCGCTGACCGCACTGGAAGTGGCGGCCGAGGCAACCGCGAACGTCACGGTCGAGACCATCGAGCAGTCGCTGGACAAGGCCGCCGTGCGTTACGACCGCGACGGCGATCAGCACTACGACGTGATCAGCGCGTTCATCAAGTCGGTTCGCGGTTCCGACGTCGACGCGGCCCTGCACTACCTGGCGCGAATGCTGGTGGCGGGGGAGGACCCGCGCTTCATCGCCCGCCGGTTGATGATCCTGGCCAGCGAGGACATCGGAATGGCCGATCCGACTGCGTTGCCGACGGCGGTGGCCGCCGCGCAGACCGTGCAGTTGATCGGACTTCCCGAGGCACAGCTCACGCTGGCGCATGCGACGGTGCACCTCGCGACGGCGCCCAAGTCGAACGCGGTGACGACGGCGCTCGGTGCGGCGATCGCCGACATCAAGGCGGGCAAGGCCGGTCTGGTGCCCGCCCACCTGCGCGACGGCCACTATTCCGGCGCGGCAGGCCTCGGCAACGCGATCGGCTACAAGTACGCGCACGACGACCCCGATGGCGTTGTGCCGCAGCAGTATCCGCCGAATGAGATCGTCGGCGTCGACTACTACCGGCCGACCAGTCACGGCGCCGAACGCGAGATCGCAGGCAGGCTGGACAAGTTGCGGGCGATCATCCGCAAGAGGCGCTGAGCTCAGCCGTCCACCCAACTCGCCGAGACTGCTAACAGATCGCTGCTGGCGCCTTTTTTGCGATCTCCCCGCAGTCTCGGCGGGAAAACAGCCCTTGACGGCCGGCTCACTCCCTCCTAACTTTGTAGTCAACCGATGTGTTGATCAAACAGAAGGTTGACAATGCACGTTGATGGAGAAGCGGAGACGGGGTTGGACAAGGCGTTCCTGGCGCTGGCCGACCCGGTCCGGCGGGCCATCGTGGCGCGGCTGTCACGCGGCCCGGCGACGGTCAACGAGTTGGCCGAACCGTTCGACATCACGAAACAGGCGGTGTCCAAGCACATCCAGGTGCTCGAGCAGGCCGGCCTGGTCACCCGTAGCCGGGATGCCCAGCGCAGGCCAGTGCACCTGGACGCGGCGGCACTGGAGCGGCTGACGGCCTGGATCGACCGATACCGGCTCGACGCCGAGCGCAACTACCGCCAGCTGGACGGCCTGCTGGCGGCGATGACCGACACAGGAGAGAAAGGGAAGAAACAATGACGAACGCACTCAACTTGCAGGCTCCCGTCGACACCCTCGCCATGGAGTTCACCCGCGAGTTCGATGCTCCGGTGGAGGCGCTGTTCCGTGCACATGCCGACCCCGAGCTGGTCAAGCAGTGGCTGGGGCCGCGCGACCTCGAAATGACGATCGAGCGCTGGGACTTCACCACCGGCGGCGGTTACCGCTACGTGCACAAGGCCGATCGTGGTGAGTTCAGCTTCAACGGCGTGTTCCACAAGGTCCGGGACAACGAATTCATCATTCAGACCTTCGAATTCGAAGGCGCGCCGGACATGGTGAACATCGAGTTCATGTGGTTCGAGGACATCGGCGGCGGCCGCAGCCGGCTGCGGGGCAGGTCGATCTGCCCGAACGTCGAGGCCCGCGACGGCCTGCTGTCCTCCGGCATGGAGGGCGGCATGAGTGAGGGCTACGAGAAGCTCGACGAGCTGTTGAAGAACCTCTGAGGAACTTGACGCGCGCCCACGATCCCGGTCAGCGATGCTGACCGGGACCTCGGGGGGCGTTGGTTGTTCGCGGGATCCAACGACGCGGCTAGCGCCGCAGCATCCCCGTATGGCGACGGCCCATCATGGCCGACACCAGCGCGACGCCGATAGCCGCCACGACGACCTGGACCAGCAATTCGAGCCAGTCGATGCCGTTGGTGGCGGTGGGAATGCCGAGCGCGCGTGCCAGCGCGGTGCCCAGGAAGGCAGCCACGATGCCGACCAGGATGGTCACGAGCACGGAGATGTTCTGCCTGCCGGGAACGACGAGTCGGCCAAGAACGCCGACCACGATGCCGATCAGAATCGCAGTGATGACGCCGGTGATAGTCATTTCTTCCTCCAGGGACGAATGGTGAGAAAGAAATACCCTTGGGATCCTCAAATAAACGTCGCCGTCAATCGAATGCCGCTCCCGGCGTGTGGTCAGGACATCTCGGGCACCCGCAGGTGGGCCAGCGCCAATTCGAACTCGCCGACGTCCATGATGTCGGCACCGAGCTCGCGGGTCCGCGCGTTCCTGAGTTCCTTGGCCTGGTCTTCGTTGCGTTGCATCGCTTCCCGGCTGTCGAACGTCGTCGACGACACGGCTCGCCCCGTCGAGCGGTTGATGAGCAGACTGGCGCTGCAGAACCCCTCGAGATCCTCCAGCGC
Organism: Mycobacterium sp. URHB0044; assembly: GCF_000620625.1. GTDB lineage: Bacteria > Actinomycetota > Actinomycetes > Mycobacteriales > Mycobacteriaceae > Mycobacterium. The sequence continues at coordinate 70,271 of NZ_JIAW01000021.1, forward strand.
CGGCAGCACCGACGTCTTGTAGAACTCGATGGCGCGATCCGCCTGGTCCTGAGGCACCTTGAGCCACGTCGCCCGCACGCAGGCGCCGTCGGCTGAGAGGTGATCCCGATGCAGGACCCCGATCTCCCAGTCCGCCACCGTCGCCGTGCCGCCGAAGGTCGCCGCGGCCTGGTCACGAACCGCACCGATCCGTTCGGCGCTGGCGCGCTGGGCCTCGTCGGTTTCCCATGCACTGGTGGCGATGCACTGGCCGGATTCTCGATCGACCAACAGTGACAGGCCGACGTAGCCGTCCATGTCCTGCAGCGCTGACATCACCTCGTCGCGGACGTAGGCGATGCCCGCGTCGATCGATGATTGTTGCGCCTGGATTGTGGTAGTCCGTGCGAACACGATCCACCCCCCTTTGGTTGGGGCGGCGCCCCGGCGGCGCCACCGGTCCATTCATCACTGTCCTCCGCCGAATTTGCTGAGGCAATGGCTCGTAGGGTTGGAAACGTGGACGGTGAAAATGAAGACTGAGGTGCTTGAGGTCGACACCGCGCGGCGGCGGGCGGTGGACCTGACCGATGAGTTTCGGGCGTTCTGTGCCGACCGGGGTGATGGTCTGTGCAACGTCTTCGTGCCGCACGCAACGGCTGGCGTGGCGATCATCGAGACGGGCGCTGGGTCGGACGACGACCTGATCGACACATTGGAGCGGCTGTTGCCCCGCGACGACCGCTACCGGCACTCCCATGGCTCACCGGGCCATGGCGCAGATCACGTCTTGCCCGGCATTGTGTCGCCGTCGGTGACGGTGCCGGTGCAGGGCGGTGAGCCACTGCTCGGCACGTGGCAGAGCGTGGTGCTCGTCGATCTCAACCGCGACAATTCCCGCCGCTCCGTCCGGCTGAGCTTCATCGACGGCTGAACGGCACTCCGCGCACGCGCCGTTCGTTGCCCTGTCAGCCGAGCCACGGCGGACCGGTACTGTAATGCGGTCGAGAAATCACCAGCACCTTAAGGACAGCAGCACGTGCAGACACACGAGATCAGGAAGCGCTTCCTCGATCACTTCGTGAAGGCGGGCCACACCGAGGTGCCCAGCGCATCGGTGATCCTCGACGACCCGAACCTATTGTTCGTCAACGCGGGCATGGTCCAATTCGTCCCCTACTTCCTTGGCCAGCAGACCCCGCCGTGGAACCGTGCCACGAGCGTGCAGAAGTGCATCCGCACGCCGGACATCGACGAGGTCGGCATCACGACGCGGCACAACACCTTCTTCCAGATGGCCGGCAACTTCTCGTTCGGCGACTACTTCAAGAAGGGCGCCATCGAATTCGCCTGGACGCTGCTGACCAATCCGCAGGATCAGGGTGGCTACGGTTTCGATCCCGAAACGCTTTGGGCGACGGTCTATCTCGACGACGACGAGGCCATCGGATTGTGGCAGGAAGTCGCCGGCCTGCCACTCGAGCGCATCCAGCGCCGGGACATGGCCGACAACTACTGGTCGATGGGCATCCCCGGGCCGTGCGGCCCCTCGTCGGAGATCTACGTCGACCGCGGACCCGAATACGGCGTCGGCGGTGGACCCGTCGCCAACGAGGACCGCTACATCGAAATCTGGAACCTCGTGTTCATGCAGAACGAGCGCGGCGAGGGCACCTCGAAGTCGGACTTCGAGATCCTGGGGCCGTTGCCGCGCAAGAACATCGACACCGGCATGGGCGTCGAGCGGGTGGCGTGCCTGCTGCAAGGTGTCGACAACGTCTACGAGACCGACCTGGTGCGTCCCGTCATCGACACGGTTGCCGCCCGCGCCCCACGCGGGTACGGCGCAGGCAATCACGACGACGACGTGCGCTACCGCATCATCGCCGACCACAGCCGCACGGCGGCGATCATCATCGGCGACGGCATCAGCCCCGGCAACGACGGCCGCGGTTACGTGCTGCGCCGCCTGCTGCGCCGCGTGATCCGGTCGGCCAAGCTGCTCGGCATCGACACCCCGATCGTCGGCGACCTGATGCTCACGGTGCGCGACGCGATGGGTCCGTCGTATCCCGAACTGGTGACCGACTTCGACCGGATCCAGCGCATCGCCGTTGCCGAGGAGACCGCGTTCAACCGCACTCTCGCGTCCGGCTCACGGCTGTTCGAGGAAGCAGCGAATACGACGCGGTCGTCGGGTGCGACGGTGCTGTCGGGCACCGATGCGTTCACCCTGCACGACACCTATGGCTTCCCGATCGAACTCACGCTGGAGATGGCGGCCGAGGCGGGGCTGAGCGTGGACGAGGAGGGCTTCCGCGGGCTGATGGCCGAGCAGCGCCAGCGCGCCAAGGCCGACGCCGCCGCGCGCAAGCACGCCCACGCCGACCTGACCGCCTACCGGGAACTGGTCGATGCGGGCCCGACGGAGTTCACCGGCTTCGACGAGCTCAGCTCCGAGGCAAGGATTCTGGGCATCTTCGTCGACGGCAGGCGCGTTCCCGTCGTCGCGCATGGCGAGGCCGGGACCGCCGATCGCGTCGAATTGGTGCTCGACCGCACCCCGCTCTACGCGGAGTCCGGCGGCCAGATCGCCGACGTCGGTTCGATCAGCGGTACCGGGTCCAGTCAGGCGGCCAAGGCCGCGGTCACCGACGTGCAGAAGATCGCCAAGACGCTGTTCGTGCACCGCGTCGTCGTGGAGTCGGGTGAGTTCGTCGAGGGCGACACCATCGTTGCGGCCGTCGACCCGAAGTGGCGCCACGGCGCCACCCAAGGTCACTCCGGTACCCACATGGTGCACGCCGCGCTGCGACAGGTGTTGGGCCCCAACGCCGTTCAGGCCGGCTCCTTGAACCGGCCGGGTTACCTGCGCTTCGACTTCAACTGGCAGGGTGCGCTGACCGATTCGCAGCGCGACGAGATCGAAGTGGTCACCAACGAGGCCGTCGAGGCCGACTTCGCCGTGAACACCTTCAACACCAAGCTCGACAAGGCCAAGGCCATGGGCGCGATGGCGCTGTTCGGCGAGGCCTATCCCGACGAAGTGCGGGTGGTCGAGATCGGCGGCCCGTTCTCGATCGAGCTGTGTGGCGGTACGCACGTGCACAACTCGGCCCAGATCGGCCCGGTCACGATCCTCGGCGAGTCGTCGGTGGGTTCCGGCGTGCGCCGGGTCGAGGCGTACGTCGGCCTCGATTCGTTCAAGCACCTCGCCAAGGAACGGGCGCTGCTGGCCGGGCTGGCGTCGTCGCTGAAGGTGCCCTCCGACGAGGTGCCCGCTCGGGTCGCCAACCTCGTCGAGCGCTTGCGCGCGGCGGAGAAGGAACTCGACCGCATGCGCCTGGCGAATGCCCGCGCGGCGGCTTCCAACGCCGCCGCCGGCGCCGAGCTCGTGGGCAAGGTCCGCCTGGTGGCGCAGCGGATGGCCGCGGGCATCTCCGCTGCCGATCTGCGCAGCCTGGTCGGTGAGATCCGCGGGAAACTCGGCTCCGAAGCCTCGGTCGTGGCGCTGATCGCCGAGGGCGAAGGGGACACGGTGCCGTTCGTGGTCGCGGCCAACACCGGCGCTCAGGACCTTGGCCTGTCGGCCAACGACCTCGTCAAGACGCTGGGAGCCGCGGTCAATGGCCGTGGCGGCGGCAAGGCCGACCTCGCGCAGGGTTCGGGCAGCGGGGCATCGGGAATCGACGCGGCGCTGGCCGCACTGCGTGCCGAAGTGGCACGGAGCCAGCGGAGCTGACTGAGTGGGCCGCAACGATGACCGTCTGCCGGACCGGCCCGGGGGCGACGACGACCCCGGACGCGGACGACGGCTCGGCATCGACGTGGGCACCGTCCGCATCGGCGTGGCCACCAGTGATCCCGACGGAATCCTCGCCACCCCGGTGGAGACGGTCCGGCGCGACCGGACCGACAAGCACGTGAAGCGGCTGGCCAGGCTGGTCGACGAGCTGGAGGTGGTTGAGGTGGTGGTCGGGCTGCCCCGCACCCTCGCCGAACGCACCGGGCCATCGGCCGTCGACGCCATCGGCGTCGCGGACACACTCGCCGCCCGCATCGCACCGATCCCGGTGCGGCTGTCCGATGAGCGGCTGACCACGGTCACCGCGCAGAGGTCACTGCGGGACGCCGGCATCAAAGCGAAGGGACAGAAGGCGATGATCGATCAGGCCGCCGCGGTCGGCATTCTGCAGACCTGGCTGGACCTGCGGCGTGCCGTTCTGGCCCGTCGGACCGGAGCGGCCGATGCCTGACGACTGGGGACGCCAGCGCACCGAGCCGGTGTCGGTCGGTAGGCCGCGTCGCAGCATGAGCCGGACCGAACGGGCACGCGCGACTCGCAACCGCCGCAGACGCCGGACCATCACGGGTTTCGCCGTCGCCTCCCTGATCGTCGTGGTCATCGGTGCGGTGTTCCTCGGCTCTCGGATGTGGCACGGGCTCTTCGGAGCCGGCGACGACTACCAGGGCGACGGCGTCAACGACGTCGTCATCGAGGTGCACAACGGCGACTCCACGACGGCCATCGGTCAGACGCTGCTCGACCACGAAGTGGTGGCGACCGTGCAGGCCTTCGTCACGGCCGCGGCGGGCAACACCGCGATCTCGTCGATCCAGCCCGGGTTCTACAAGATGCGCACCGAGATTCCCGCGTCCAATGCCGTTGCGCGGCTTGCCGATGCACAGAACCGGGTGGGTCGGTTGGTGATTCCCGAAGGGCGTCAGCTCGACGACATCGCCGACGTCAGAACCAATGCCGTCACCCAGGGCATCTTCACGCTGATCTCCGAGGCCACCTGCGTGCAGCTCGACGACACCAAGCAGTGCGTCAAACCCGAGGACCTCAAACAGGCTGCCGCGTCGGCCGCGCCGTCGGCCTTGTCCATCCCGGACTGGGCGCTCGAACCCATCAAAGTGCTCGGCAACGACCACCGCCGCATCGAGGGCCTCATCGCCCCCGGCACCTGGAACGTCGATCCGTCGGCGTCGGCGCAGGAGATCCTGTCCACCCTGATCGCCGCCAGCGCACAGCAATACGTGGCGCAGGGACTGCTGGAGGCGGGCAAGACATCCACCTTGTCGCCGTACCAGATCCTGACAGTGGCGTCCCTCGTGCAACGCGAATCCAAACCGCAGGACTTCGCCAAGGTGGCCCGGGTCATCTACAACCGTCTCGCCGAACCCGAGCACAACCGCCTGGAGTTCGACTCGACGGTGAACTACCCGCTGGACCGCCAGGAGGTGGCGACCACCGACGCCGACCGCGGTGCGGACACGCCGTGGAACACGTATGTGCGCGAAGGGCTTCCGGCCACGCCGATCTGCTCGCCCGGCCAGCCGGCGCTGGCGGCGGCAGAGAACCCCGAGCCGGGTGACTGGCTGTACTTCGTCACCGTCGACCTGACCGGCACCACGTTGTTCACCCGCGACTACCAACAGCACCTGGCGAACATCGAACTCGCCAGGCGCAACGGGGTCCTCGACAGCGCGCGATGAGCGCAGGCGAACAGGGCCCTCCGGTGCACGGTGGCGGGCCACGACGCGCGGCCGTACTGGGGTCGCCGATCGCGCACTCCCGCTCGCCGCAGCTGCACCTGGCGGCCTACCGCGCACTCGGCCTGACTGACTGGACCTACGACCGCATCGAATGCAGCGCCGACGAATTGCCCTCGCTGGTAAGTGGTTTCGGCCCCGAGTGGGTGGGCGTGTCGGTGACCATGCCCGGCAAGTTCGCCGCGCTGGAGTTCGCCGACGAGCGCACGACGCGTGCCGAACTCGTCGGTTCGGCGAACACGCTGGTGCGCACGGCCGTCGGTTGGCGCGCCGACAACACCGACGTCGACGGAGTGATCGGTGCGCTCGGCCCCACGACGGGCCGGGCGGCGGTGCTGGGGTCGGGTGGCACCGCGCCCGCGGCGGTGGTCGGCCTGGCCCAACTCGGCGTCGGGGACGTCACGGTCGTCGCCCGCAGCCGCGACAAGGCCGCGCCGCTGGTGTCGTTGGGTGAGCGGCTAGGGCTCGACGTCCGGTGGGTCGAGCTGGGTACGCCGCTGGGTGGTGTCGACGTGGTGGTGAACACCCTTCCTGCTGACGTGGCCGCGAGGTACGTCGGCACCGTGGCCGCCGTGCCGGTGTTGCTCGACGTGGTCTACGACCCGTGGCCCACCCCGCTGGCCGCCGCGGTCGCGGAGGCCGGTGGTCGGGTGATCAGCGGGCTACGGATGCTGCTGAATCAGGCCTACGCCCAGGTCGAACAATTCACCGGGCTCCCGGCACCGAAAGAGGTGATGAGCGCCGCGCTGGACCGACGTTAGCCTTCGATCATGGGGGTGGGGGTGGCCTGCGTGGGAGTGCTGGCGTGGTTCGCGGCACTGACCGTTTACGACGTCCGGCAGCGGCGGCTGCCCAACGCGCTGACGCTGCCGGGCGCCGCGGTGGTGCTGATCGTCTGCGCGGCGACGGGACGCGGCGTGCCTGCGCTCGTCGGTGCGGTCGCCCTGACGCTCCTCTATCTCGGCGTGCATCTGGCGGCTCCGGCGGGCATGGGTGCCGGTGACGTCAAGCTGGCGATGGGCGTCGGCGCGCTGACGGGATCGTTCGGCGTGGACGCCTGGGTGTTGGCGGCGCTGGGCGCTCCCGTCCTGACCGCGCTGTGGGCGGTCGCGGTCGCGTTGCGCGGCAGAAGCGCCACCGTGCCGCACGGTCCGTCGATGTGCGTGGCCGCCGCCGCTGCGGTCGCCCTGGTGGTCGCGTAGTCATACGGTGGGCTGACCATGTCGACCCGTGCCGCCACACCCGCCGACCTCGACGCCATCGCCGAGATCTACGCCCACTACGTCACCACCAGCGTCGCGACGTTCGAACTGGAACCACCGGACGCCGAGGAGTTGCACCGCCGGTTCGCCGCCATCACCGAGGCCGGCCTGCCGTTCCTGGTGACCGAGCGTGACGGGGCGATCGCCGGATACGCCTACTGCGCGCCGTGGAAGACGCGACCCGCCTACCGGGCGACCGTCGAGGACTCCATCTACGTCGCCCCGTCCGGCGTCGGCAAGGGATGCGGCACCGAGCTGCTGCGTGATCTGCTCGACGCGTGCCTGGCCGCGGGCGTCAGAGAGGTGATCGCCGTGATCGCCGACACCGGCGACCCCGCGTCGGTCGAACTGCACCGCCGGTTCGGCTTCGTCGAGGCCGGGCGGCTCACCCGCGTGGGCTACAAGCACGACCGGTTCATCGACACCATCCTGTTGCAGCGCTCGCTGGCATGAGCGGATTGCTCGGCGGTTTCGGTGCCTGGGCTCCGTCATGGGAAGATGGGACGCGTGTTGCGATGGACAACTGCTGGTGAATCCCACGGCCGCGCCTTGGTGGCCGTGGTCGAGGGCATGGTCGCGGGTGTCGGCGTTACCTCGGAGGACATCGCAGGCCAGCTGAAACGCCGCCGCCTCGGCTACGGCCGCGGCGCCAGGATGAAGTTCGAGGCCGACGAGGTCACCGTGCTGGCCGGCGTCAGGCACGGCCTCACGCTCGGCGGGCCGATCGCCATCGAGATCGGCAACACCGAGTGGCCCAAGTGGGAGACCGTGATGGCCGCCGACCCCGTCGACCCGGCCGAACTGGACGTCGCTCGCAACGCGCCGCTGACCCGCCCGAGGCCCGGGCATGCCGACTACGCGGGCATGCTCAAGTACGGCTTCGACGATGCCCGGCCGGTCCTCGAGCGCGCCAGCGCCAGGGAGACCGCCGCCCGGGTCGCCGCAGGCACCATCGCCAGGGCGTTCCTGCGCGAAGCGCTGGGCGTCGAGGTGCTGTCGCACGTCATCTCCATCGGTGCGTCGAAGCCCTACGACGGCCCGCCGCCGCAGCCCGCCGACCTGGCCGCCATCGACGACAGCCCCGTCCGCGCGTTCGACAAGGGCGCCGAAGACGCGATGATCGTCGAGATCGAAGCCGCCAAGAAGGACGGCGACACGCTCGGCGGCGTCGTCGAGGTGGTCGTCGAGGGACTACCGATCGGACTGGGTTCGTTCACCAGCGGCGAGAACCGGCTCGACAGCCAGCTTGCCGCCGCCGTGATGGGCATTCAGGCCATCAAGGGCGTCGAGATCGGCGACGGGTTCGAAACCGCGCGCCGGCGTGGCAGCGTCGCGCACGACGAGATGTATCCCGGTCGGGACGGCGTGATCCGCTCCACCAACCGCGCCGGTGGACTCGAGGGCGGCATGACCAACGGTCAGCCCCTACGGGTGCGGGCCGCGATGAAGCCGATCTCGACGGTCCCGCGGGCACTGGCCACCGTCGACATGGCGACCGGCGACGAGGCCGTCGCGATCCACCAGCGCTCCGACGTGTGCGCCGTGCCCGCAGCAGGCGTGGTCGTGGAGACGATGGTCGCGTTGGTCGTGGCGCGTGCGGCGCTGGAGAAGTTCGGCGGCGACTCGCTCACCGAGACCCGCGCCAACGTCGACAACTATTTGCGCGGCATCGCCGCCCGGTCCGGTGAGCAGGTGCCCTCAGTGCAGGCGTCGGGCTGATGGCGCCCAAGGCGGTGCTGGTGGGCATGCCCGGCTCGGGCAAGTCCACCATCGGCCGTCGGCTTGCCAAGGCGCTCAACGTGCCACTGCTCGACACCGACGCCAAGATCGTCGAGAACACCGGCCGCAGCATCGCCGAGATCTTCGTCGACGGTGAACCGGAATTCCGCCGCATCGAGGCCGACGTCGTGCGGGCGGCCCTAGCCGAGCACGACGGGATCGTCTCGCTGGGCGGCGGCGCGATCACCTCCGCCGAGGTACGCGAGGCGCTCGCCGGGCACACCGTGATCTACCTGGAAATCAGTGCGGCAGAAGGTGTTCGGCGGGCCACCGGTGGCGCCGTGCGGCCGCTGCTCGCCGGCGGCGACGCGGGCGAGAAGTTCCGCGCACTGATGGCCGCGCGGGTCCCGCTCTACCGTCAGGTCGCCACGATGCGGGTCAACACCAACCGGCGCAATCCCGGAGCCGTGGTGCGCCACATCGTGCACAGGCTCGACGACTGCGGCAGCGGCGACCACCACCATGGGAGGCGACGCCGTAGGTCGGCGTGGCGGCGGCTTCCCACCGTGTTGAATCCAGCCCCAACCAATGAGGCCCCGCCCAGCCCCGCGGCGCTGGCCCGCCGAGCGGAAGCGCGCAATGACTGAACCCGTAACCGTCGACGTCCTCGTCGAGCGGCCGTACCCGGTGATCATTGGGCGCGGTCTGCTCAACGACCTGACCCGCGTGCTCGACGGACGTCACAAGGTGGCGATCCTGCACCAGCCGTCGCTCGCCCAGACCGCCGAGGCGATCCGTAACCATCTGTCCGACAACGGCGTTGGCGGTGGCATCGATGCGCACCGCATCGAGATCCCCGATGCCGAGGCGGGCAAGGAACTGCCGGTTCTCGGCTTCATCTGGGACGTGTTGGGCCGCATCGGGATCGGCCGTCGGGACGCCGTCGTGAGCCTGGGCGGGGGAGCGGCCACCGACGTCGCCGGCTTCGCCGCTGCGACGTGGCTGCGCGGCGTCGACATCGTGCACGTGCCGACCACGCTGCTCGCCATGGTCGATGCGGCCGTCGGCGGCAAGACGGGCATCAACACCGACGCGGGCAAGAACCTGGTCGGTGCCTTCCACCAACCGCTCGCCGTGCTGATCGACCTCGCGACCCTGGAGACGTTGCCGCGCAACGAGATCGTGGCGGGCATGGCCGAGATCGTGAAGGCCGGGTTCATCGCCGACCCGGTCATCCTCGACATGATCGAGGCCGACCCCGAGGCCGCCTTGGATCCGTCGGGCGACGTGCTGCCCGAGCTGATCCGGCGCGCCGTCGCCGTCAAGGCAGAGGTGGTGGCAGCCGACGAGAAGGAGTCGGCGCTGCGGGAGATCCTCAACTACGGGCACACGCTGGCGCACGCGATCGAGCGGCGCGAGCGCTACCAGTGGCGCCACGGCGCCGCGGTCTCGGTGGGTCTCGTGTTCGCCGCCGAACTCGGCAGGCTGGCCGGGCGGCTCGACGACGACACCGCCGACCGGCACCGGTCGATCCTGACGTCGCTGGGGTTGCCGGTCAGTTACGACGCGGACGCCCTGCCTCAGCTGCTCGAATACATGGCGGGCGACAAGAAGACCCGGTCCGGCGTGCTGCGCTTCGTCGTCCTCGACGGGTTGGCCAAGCCGGGCCGGCTGGAGGGCCCGGATCCCGCGCTGGTGGCCGCCGCGTACTCGGAGATCGGAGTCAGATGAGCGCCTACCCGACGGTCAACGTGATCAACGGCCCCAATCTCGGCAGGCTCGGCAGCCGCCAGCCCGAGGTCTACGGGCACACGACGCACGACGATCTCGTCGCGCTGATCGAGCAGGAGGCCACCGACCTCGGATTGAAAGTCGTTGTCCGCCAGAGCGACAGCGAAGCCGAGCTACTCGGTTGGATCCATGCCGCCGCCGACGCCGGCGAGCCGGTCGTGCTCAACGCGGGCGCGCTGACCCACACGTCGGTGGCGCTGCGCGACGCGTGCTCGGAACTGACTGCGCCGCTGATCGAACTGCACATCTCCAACGTGCACGCCCGCGAGGAGTTCAGGCACCACTCCTACCTGAGCGCCGTGGCGACAGGCGTGATCGTCGGTCTTGGGGTGCAGGGGTACCTGTTGGCGCTGCGTTACCTGGCCAGCCTCGACTAGGGACGGTGCTCGGCGCGCTCCGTGCCGCCACCCTCGGTGGTCACCGGCGTGGCCTGCGTGGTCTCGTCCTGGCCTCCGGCGCTCACGGCGGCGAAGACGTCGGTGTCGGCGCGTTCGCCGTCGGCTGGCTGGCGCACGAACGGCGGGGTGTTGCGGTCAATCAGGTAGCGGCCAAGCGCCACGCCCGCGATCGCCGCAAGGAACGTCAGCAGCGCGGTGAACGCGGCGAACGTGGTGATCTCGTTGAGCAGCGCCTCGGCGTACAGGTTGTCGTAGAACAGCGAGATGAACCAGGCGACGAACCCGCTGACGATGCCGGCGAACAGGCCGGCCAACAGCCACGTCATCGCCAGGTCGCCGCGCCGGTCCGGGTCGGGCTGGGCCCTGGCGTCGCTGCGACCGTCGATCAACCCCCAGACGAACGCACATACGGCGAACACCACGACCAGGGTGGAGCTGATCAACAGGGCCTGTGTTTCCCAGGTGTTGATCAGCGCGCCCTGCAGCAGCCGGACCACGACCATCAACGCCGCGAACACCAGTCCGCGCAGCAACCACTTACTCATGGGGGCACAGCGTAGCGAGTAGCGTCAACCGCTGTGACGATTTCTCAGCGCCGGGACCGTCTGCGTCGCCGATTGGTCAACGCCGAGCTGGACGCAATGTTGGTGACCGACCTGGTCAACGTGCGTTATCTGTCCGGTTTCACCGGTTCGAACGCCGCTCTACTAATTCTGGCCGAACACGAAACGCCGGTGCTGGCCACCGATGGGCGCTACCGCACGCAGGCGGCCCAGCAGTCGCCGGACGTCGAGGTCGTCATCGAACGGGCGTGCGGTCCGCATCTGGTGGCCCGCGCGGCGGCCTGGGACGTGCGCCGGCTGGGCTTCGAGAGTCACGTCGTCACCGTCGACGGGCACGCGATGCTGCTGAAGGTGGCAGGCGACGACACCCAGTTGGTCCGGGCGGCGGGAATCGTCGAGGCGCTGCGCGAAGTCAAGGATGCCGGCGAGATCGCGCTGCTCCGGCTGGCCTGCGAAGCCGCCGACGCCGCACTCACCGATCTGGTGGCGACGGGTGGACTGCGCCCCGGGCGCACCGAGAAGGAGGTTGGTCGCGAGCTCGAGTCGCGGATGCTCGACCACGGTGCCGACGGGGTGTCGTTCGAGACCATCGTCGCGGCGGGTCCGAACTCGGCCATCCCGCACCACCGGCCGACGGACGCTGAGCTCGCCGCGGGCGACTTCGTCAAGATCGACTTCGGCGCGTTGGTGGCCGGATACCACTCGGACATGACCCGGACGTTCGTGCTGGCGCCGGTCGCGCAGTGGCAGCGTGACCTGTACGCCCTGGTGGAGACCGCCCAGCGGATCGGTCGCGACGCGCTGGCGCCCGGCGTGTCACTCAAGGACGTCGACGGCGCATCCCGCCAGGTCATCGCCGAAGCCGGGTACGCGGAGAACTTCGGTCACGGGCTGGGACATGGCGTCGGGCTGCAGATCCACGAAGCGCCGGGAATCAGCGCGTCCGCCGCCGGTACACTGCTTCCTGGCTCTGCGGTGACCGTGGAGCCCGGTGTCTATCTGCCCGGCCATGGCGGCGTCCGCATCGAGGACACGCTGGTCGTGGGCAGTGAAGAAACACCCACACCCGAATTGCTTACCCGGTTCCCCAAGGAACTGGCCATTCTCTAGGAGTAGTACCGAACGTGGCATCCACCGCAGACTTCAAGAACGGGCTCGTCCTGCAGATCGACGGGAACCTGTGGCAGATCATCGAGTTTCAGCACGTCAAGCCGGGCAAGGGGCCGGCGTTCGTGCGCACCAAGCTCAAGAACGTGCTGTCCGGCAAGGTCGTCGACAAGACCTACAACGCCGGCGTGAAGGTCGAGACCGCGACCGTCGACCGTCGGGACACCACGTACCTGTACCGCGACGGCAGCGACTTCGTCTTCATGGACAGCCAGGACTACGAGCAGCACGCGCTGCCTGAGTCGCTGGTGGGCGATTCCGCCAACTTCCTGCTCGAGGGCATGCCCGTGCAGGTCGCGTTCCACGACGGCGCCCCGCTGTACCTCGAGTTACCGACGACCGTCGAGCTGGTGGTCACGCACACCGAGCCCGGCCTGCAGGGCGATCGGTCCAGCGCGGGTACGAAGCCTGCCACGGTCGAGACGGGCGCGCAGATCAACGTGCCGCTGTTCATCAACACCGGCGACAAGCTCAAGGTGGACTCCCGCGACGGCAGTTACCTGGGCCGCGTGAATGCGTGAGCCTGGGCGGGCGAAGCGCAGCGGAGCGACGGGATGAGTGACCGTCGCGGCGACCGAGGCAGGCATCAGGCCCGCAAGCGTGCGGTCGACCTGCTCTTCGAGGCCGAGGCCCGCGGACTGACCCCTGGGGAGGTCGCAGAGGGACGCGGCACGCTGGCGCAGGGCGACTCCGAGATCTCCGCGCTGAACCCCTACACGGTGACGGTGGCCCGCGGCGTGACCGACCACGCGGCGCACATCGACGATCTGATCTCCGCGCACCTGCACGGGTGGACGCTGGAGCGGCTCCCCGCGGTCGACCGCGCGATCCTGCGGGTTGCGGTGTGGGAGTTGCTGCACGCCGACGACGTGCCCGAGGCGGTGGCCGTCGACGAGGCTGTCGAACTGGCCAAGAGCCTGTCCACGGACGATTCGCCGAACTTCGTGAACGGCGTGCTCGGCCAGATCATGTTGGTGACTCCGCAGATCCGTGCCGCCGCGGCTGCCGTCCGCGGGGCCCCGGAGGGATAGCCATGAGCGTGCCGCAGGACTGGGCGCCGTACGCGACCGTGGAGGAAGCGGCCAGGGTTTATTTGCGCGACCCTGAACTGGCACTGGACCAACTGCGGTCGCTGGTGGACTTTCCGACGATCAAGTCGTTCATCATGTCCCGCGGCGCAACGGAGGAGTCCTGGGGCGAGGCGCTGTGGCAGGAGATCGTGCTCACCGACGGTCGCCGCCTCATCATGTGGCGCGCTGACGATGAACTGTCGTCGGTCGAGGGCCGCGAGCCGCGCCGGACGCTGGACGCGTCGATCCGGACGATCCTGTTGTCGACCATCACCGACCACATCCTGACCACCGAGTTCGAGATCCTCGACGACGGAACCCGCCGGCTGGCCGAAGTGCGGCTGCGGATGTACACCCAACTGCTCACCCGCACGCGGCAGAAGTCTGCCGTCGACACCGATCTGTTCTGCGAATCGTTCCGCTATACCAAGACCGTCGACAACGGTGGCCTGGCCCAGATGCAGCGGCTGCTGCAGTTCGGCCGGATGCTGTCGCGGTCGATGTGAGTCACGGACTCAGTGTGAGCAGACGCCTGACGAGCTCCGCCTGACGGTGTGTGTCGGTCTTGTCGAAGATGTGCTGTAGGTGCGTGCGGACAGTCGTGATCGACACCGACAGCTGATCCGAGATCTGGTGTAGGTCGTCGCCGCGTACGACGGCAAGCGTCACCTTGACCTCCGCGTTGGTGAGCCCGTAGACGCGTTGCAGCTGGACTGCCGTGGGCTCCGGTTCGTTGTCGGGATCCACGATCATCACCAAAGCAGCAGCGTCACTTGGTATTTCGTCGGTCGGGCCGCGGCGAAGCGGTAGCACGTGAACGACGTAGGGCCGTCTTCCCGAGGGGCGGTCGCACGTGAACGACTGCCCGCGACAGGTGTCGGATTCATCGTCGAGCAGAGCGAAGTGGATTGCGCCACGCAACTTTCGGCCCACGTGTGTAGTCATGGCGCCCAGGTGTCCGGATCGCATCCGCAAGCCGTCCTCCGCGCGAAGCATCCGTTCGGCGGCACTGTTGGCGTTGATCACCACACCGTCCAGTCCGACCAGGATCATGCCGTGCCGGACCGCATCAAGGGCTCCGGCGAGGTCGGCGTTGAGTTGGGTGAACGCGGACAGCTTGGCTTGAGCGCGCACAGCCTGTTGCAGATGGGGAGTCAGGCCACTGAGGAACTTGACCCGTTCGGGTGTGTCGAACGGCGCCGAATCGTCCGACGAAGCCACGATGAAGATCGTGGGTCGAGGGCCACCCGTGAGCCGCACGAACAGCCCGTCAAGCAAGTCGTTGGGACGCATCCAGCAGTTGTAGAACTCGGACCACCGGTTCGGCACGATGAGTTCGGTCCCGGTGCGCACCACACCCACCGGGCCCCTCTGGACGGTGGCCAGCACGTGGTCGAGGTGGCGATAGTGCTCCGCGTAGCTCTTCATGGTGGCATCGGGCAGCGTCGTGTTCTCGATCGACCACACCGCACCGTCGGGGGTGGCGAGTGCTCCGCCGATGCCGCCGACCGTCTGATGAACCTCCCGGATGGCCGCTTCCCAGTGCTGGGGAGCGACCGCGGCGGCGTAGATACCGGAGACTATGCGGGAGAAGTCCTCGACGGTGACCAACGGGCCGTCCCCTTGTCTGCGACATGCTCTGGCATATCGATTTCCCCTCATCCCGGCGTTGGAGTGAACGGTAGCTGGATCTCATTCATTTGGATGACGTACTGCCGAACGGGGACGTGCTTACTTACCAAGATGTCGGGTCAATCGGCGCAGCGACACCTGGTGTCCCGGCGCCATGGCAACGGGGTGAGCGACCTATGACGAGGGGTGATGGGTCGGTGGCAACGACCCCTTCGGGACGGCGGCTGTGGCGTGCCAGCGGTTCCACGCGTTTGGCCGTAACGCCGTTTCGCGGGTTGAGATTCGAGTATCCGACTACTCGAGTGCTTCGGACCGTCGACGAGGACGATGAAGGCGCGGTTGGTGGTGGCGTCGTCTCCGGATTGCCGGGCAGGTGAATAGCGACTTCAGCGGGTTGGCCCCAACGGGCCGGTGGGGGGAACTCCGATGGGTTACGCGCGATATGTGGGCCGGGTTGGTTCGTTAGCGGTCGCCTTGGGTGTGGGGATAGCCGTGGCAAACACGCCTGGCGTTGCCAATGCCACGCCGAATGCCGATGCGACGTCGACGGAACCCTCGACGACGGATGGCTCGCCTGCCGGTGCTGCCACGGGAGCGTCGGCGACGGGTACGGCCGAAGCCCCGAAGGTCCCGTCGGGGTCTCCGGGTTCGGACGGAGGCTCCGATGACCCCGGGGATGATGCCGGGGACGACGCCGGTGCGATGAAGGTGGACGCGACGGGCGGATCGATTACCTCGACGACGCCTGGCTCCGCGGGCGCTGCGTTGGCCGACGACGGCACTGCCGGCACGGACACGGACACCACGACCGACCGCGATACTCCTGCGGCGCGCGTCAAGTCTGGCAAGTCGGACTTCGAATCGTCGCCGGTCAAACCGGCCAAGCGCGCGTCGACGGCCGTGAGCGCGTCCAATGCGGACACCGGGACGCCACCTTCGGCGAGGCGTAGCGCGTCCGCAGCGGCCGACTCCGTCAGTACGAGAGCGGTGGCACCGTCGGTGCCGCGCTCGACTCAACCCCCCGCGGCGTTGACCTCGGATATGGCTGCGCCGCAGGCAGTCTCGGCATTCGCGGAGGCGCCCGTGGCACCGTCCTCGGTGGTGTCGCAGTTGGCGTCGACGATGATGTCGCTGGTCGGATGGAACCCGTCGGCGGCCGGTGGCGGCCCCGTGACGCCGGGGGAGTCGCCGGTGTCGTTGGTGCTGCTCGGCGCCTGGCGGCGGTTGTCGCAGCAGTCGCTGGCCGGCGAATCATCAACGACCGCCTCGGATTCCACGCAAACCTCGTTGAAGCTTGCGAGCACCGATACCGGTGGCGCCCAGCCGATGATGGCGTTGGCGGCGACGGCGGTCAACGCCGCGCCCACCGCATCGCCGACGGTGAATGCGCCCGACGACGTCAACGCGGGCAAGGTGACGGGGTCGCTGAACGCCACCGATCCCGAGGGCAGCACGCTGACCTACGCCGTCACCGGCACACCGGCGAATGGCGCGGTCACGGTCGATGGAGCGGGCAACTACGCCTACACGCCGACGCAAGCGGTACGCCTGGCCGCGAGTCAGACTCCGGGGGCCGACACCGACAGCTTCACCGTCACCGTCAGCGACGGCCAAGCCAGCACGCCTGTCGCCGTGACGGTGCCCATCTCGTCGATGCAGACGTCACTGAACGCGCCGACCACCGTCGGGACGAACCCTTCGGCGCTCGCGCTGAGCGGCAACTACGCATACCTGGCCAACCAGGGATCCAATACGGTGTCGGTAATCGACACGCGCACTGGGCAACTCGTCGACACCAATCTCGCCACTCCCACCGTGGTCGATCCCATCACGGTCGGCACGTCTCCGGCCGCAGTGGTCGCGACGTCCAACGGAAAGGTGTACGTCGCCAACAGCGGCAGTGGCACGGTATCGGTGATCAGCACGTCGACCAACAAGGTGACCAAGACCATCCAGGTCGGTTCCTCACCGCAGGGGTTGGCGGTCAGCCCGGACGGCAGCAAGGTCTACGTCGCCAACAGCGGCAGCGGCACGGTGTCGGTGATCAGCACGTCCAGCGACGCCCTCGTCGACGTCAACCCGGTCACCTGGTGGGCAGTCGACTCGATCGCGGTCGGCTCGTCGCCGACCGGGCTCGCCGTCAGCCCCGATGGCTCCCGGCTCTACGTGGCCAACAAGGGAAGTGGCACGGTGTCGGTGATCAACACGGCGAGCTACGGCGTCACCAACACCATCACGGCTGGAACCCAGCCCACCAGCCTCGCCGTCAGTCCCGACAACAAGTCGGTCTACGCGACCAACACCGGCAGCAGCACCGTGACCGTCATCGACGCCACGAACGCCGCCACGAACGCCTACACCGTGCGCAAGACCGTCGCGGTGGGCACTTCCCCCAGTTCGGTGAAGTTCAGCCCGGACGGCAGCCTCGCGTACGTCGCCAACGGGAACGACTCGATCTCGGTGATCGACACCAGGAGCACGACAGTGACTCGCACCCTGGCGATCGATCCCGCGGCCGAGACGGGAGGGCACAGCATCGCGCTGAGCGCCGACGGCAACACGATCTACGTCACCGATGCCGTCGACCGCAATGTGCGCGTCCTGAAGTTGGCGCACGTCAACTCCGCTCCGACGCCCAAGGGGCTGCCGACGGTGACCGGCACCGATTCGACGACGGGGGCGGTCACGGGATCGGTCAACGTCACCGACATCGACGGCGACAAACTGACCTTCGCCACCGCACCGAACACGGGCCCGGCGAGCGGCACGGTCACCTACGGTGAGGTCACCGGTACCTACACCTACACGCCGACCGACGCGGCGCGGCAGCAAGCGGCGCAGACCAGCACCGAGGACTACGACCACTTTACGGTCAACGTCGGCGACGGCCAAGCGACTACGGCGGTTCCCGTCACCGTCGTGATCTCGCCGAAGGCGGCCGTACCGCCACCTCCGAGCGGGGGCGCCCCGACCACGACGCCAATCCCGGTGGGAAGCAACCCGAATGGGGTGGCGGTGGCCGGAAACCAGGCCTACGTGGTGAACGCCGACAGCACCGTGTCGGTGATCGACACGACCTCCGGGCAGGTCGTCAAGACCATCGCCGTCGGATACGCGCCGACGCGGGCCACTGCCGCTCCCGACGGCAAGCGGGTGTACGTCGCGAACTACGACTCCGTTTCGGTCATCGACACCAGCACCAACACGGTCGCGGCGACGATCTACGTGCCCAACGAGTGTGGCGAGTGCTACAACGGCGTCTACGACGTGGTCGTCAGCCCCGACAGCAAACGGGCGTACGCCGCCGTCGGCGACGGCAGCATTTCCGTGATCGACACCGATCCGACGCACACCACGACCTACAACAAGGTCATCTCGACGTCGAATGTCGGTGTGTGGGACGGCGATTTGGAGATCAGCGGAGATGGGCGCCGGCTCTATGCGGGCGCTCCGACCGACGACGCCGTGTACGTCATCGACACGTCGACCATGACCGTCACCAAGGCCGTGCACGTCGGACCGGCGTGGAATGCCGACGCCTTCCACAACGAGGTGGTCGACAGCACGTACAACGTGGCCGTCAGCCCCGACGGCAATCGCCTGTACGTCACCGAGCGGGTGCTCGTCGTCGACCGCGGCGTCGGCGGCCAGACCAGCGGCTGGTTCATCACCGACGACCAAGGCCGCAATTGGCTGGTGACAGGCACTTACAGCGCGGTGTCGGTGATCGACACCAACCCGGCGAGTGCCACCTACAACACGGAGATCGGACGGATCACCGTGCCCGCCGGTGCCTACGACGTGGCGTTCAGCCCCGATGGCAGCACCGCCTACGTGACACATTCGGACGGAAAGTCAGTCACGATGATCGACACCCGCACCAACCAGGTGATCCGTACGTTCACCACCGATCAGAGCTCAAATGCGGTCAGCCGCAGAATCGCGGTGGGTGGCAACGGCAAGCTCTACGTGACGGACTCCGCCGACAACCTGCTGTACGTCACGTCCTTCACGACGGTATGACGGCCGGCTAGCGGCTAACTCGCGCGTAGTCCGGCAGTTCGATCGAATCGGCCGTGGTGAAGAACTTCTTGGCCGCGTACGACCGGAACGGCCAGCGCTGCATCCAGTTCATCACGATCGCCGTGATCGCGATGTCGGACTTCTTTACCGGCGCGTACCCGTCGAGGCCCGCGGGCAGGGCCTGGCACTTGTCGACGTAGGGTCGCATGATCTTCCCGTACCGCGCGAGTGCGTCGGTCACCCGCTCGGTGGTCAATCCGCCTTGTGCTGTGGCGATTTCGCCTTCGGCGGCACCCAGTTCGCCGCCGAGGACGTAGGCACCGACCAGCGCGAGGCTGGTGCCCATCCCGGACAGCGGTGACGCGCAGTAGCCGGCATCGCCGCACAGCGTCACCCTGCCCCGCGACCACGACTCCATGTGCACCTGCAGGAACGCGTCGAAGTAGAAGTCGTCGGCCTGCGCTGCCGCCTTGACGAGCTCACCGGCGTGCCAACCGGCGGCGGCGAACCTGTCCGCCAACAGCTTTCGCTGCCCATCGACGTCACGCCGGTCGTAGGTCAACGGCTCCGATCGAAAGGCCAGGCCCGCCTTGGCGATTGCCGGAACATGCGAGGGTCGCATCGACGCATTCAGCCCGCCTGGGGCCTGGTACATCAGATACCACCCATCCAAACCCGCGGTGTCGGGTGCGGTGAACCATGCGTTGTACCCGCCCAGCAGTTTCACGAACTGCTCCTCGGGACCGAACGTCAAGCGCCGCACCGCCGAATGGGGCCCGTCGGCGCCGACTACGAGATCCGCCCGCAGCCGGGTGCCGTCACTGAGCGTCACGTCGACGCCATCGTCACCCTGCTCCAGCGCCGTGATGCCGGTGCCGAAGCGGTAGTCGACCCGGTCCTTGGTGTGTTGGTAGAGCGCGTCGACCAGATCGCCGCGCAGGATCTCCAGCTTGGAGACCACGCCATTGCCGTCGAACGCTTCAACCGGCATCTCGGCCCGGCGACTGCCGTCGGCGCGAACCCAGGCGATGCCGCGCTGCGGTAGGGAGCGGTCGACCATCTCCTCGAGCAGTCCCATGCGTTGCACGACGTCGCGTCCGGCGCCGCGTAGGTCGACCGTCTGACCGCCCGGGCGGATGCCGGGCGCCAGCTCGACGACCATCACGCGATAGCCGTCGTCGGCAAGCCAGTGGGCCAACGCGGGTCCGGCGACACCGGCGCCACTGATCAGGATGGTGGGTTGCGTCATGGCGTTAAGCGTATGTCATACGCATTGGTGGCGACGACCCGATGGCGCAACCATTCCTCGAAACTGGGTATCCGCCGCGCATGTCCAACATCGACCTCGATTCCTTGCTCGAACTGGAACGCGCAGGCTGGGATTCGCTGTGCCAGGCCACCGGCTCGGAGTTCTACGGCGACGTCATGCTGCCCAACGCGCTCATGGTGCTGGCCAACGGCATGGTGATGGACCGCGACACCGTGGTCGCGGCGCTGTCGCAGTCACCGCCGTGGCGCACCTACGACATTGACGACGCCCGGCTGATCGAAGTCGACGCCGACAACGCGGTGCTGGTCTACACCGGAACCGGATACCGCGACGGCGAAGAACCCGCGTTCGTCGGGGCGATGGCCAGTGCGTACCACCGCACCGACGACGGATGGAAGCTCGCGCTGTACACGCAGACCCGGATCGACGGCTGACCCTCAGGCCTCCAGCGCCTGATAGGTGCGCCGCACGAATCGTGGCTGCGCGGTCTGCAGCCGGGCCAGCGACGTGTTGCCCGCCACGGCGGCGGCCGTGTCACCGCTCAGGTCGGGCAGGTTCTGCACCAGGTACAGCATGATCAGATCCGCCGACGGATCGGCCTGCCACCACGTGCCGTATGCGCCCGGCCAACTGAACGTGCCCAGCCCGCCCGGCCCGTACAGCTGACGTGACTTCGCGGGATCGGTCACCACCGACAGGTTCAGCCCGAAGCCACGCCCATTCCAGAACGGCATGCCAAGGAAGGGGTGGCGCTTCTGCTCGTCGGTCAGCCGGTCGGTGCGCATCAACCGCACCGACTCCTCCGACAGCACCCGCACGCCGTCCACGACGCCGCCGCCGAGGAGCATGCGGGCGAAGGTGAGGTAGTCGTCGGCCGTCGACCACAGCCCGGCGCCGCCCGCACAGAACGTCGGCAGGGCCACGCTGGCCGGCCCCATGACGTCGTCGCGCAGCGTCGGCTGGTCGCCGGTGGACTCGTCGAGCTTGTACATCGTCGCCGCGCGCCTGCGCCCCTGCTGGGTCACCGCGAAACCGGTGTCCGTCATGCCGAGCGGCTCGAAGATCCGGTCGGCCAGAATCTCCGACAGTGGTTTGCCCTCGATCCTGGACAACGCGATGCCCAGCACGTCGGTGGCATGGCTGTAGGTGAGCCGATCA
Source organism: Mycobacterium sp. URHB0044 (assembly GCF_000620625.1). Lineage (GTDB taxonomy): Bacteria > Actinomycetota > Actinomycetes > Mycobacteriales > Mycobacteriaceae > Mycobacterium. The sequence goes on from NZ_JIAW01000021.1 coordinate 91,859, forward strand.
CCGGGCTGGTGCGCCAGCGGCAGCGCAGCGAGCTCGGTCAGCCAGCGGTCCTGATCCTGACGAAACATCAACTTGCCGTAGGCCCGCGACAGCGGGGGACCGACGGAAAAGCCATACGCCAGGCCGCTGCGGTGCGTCATGAGGTCGTCGAATGTGATCGGCCGGCGCAGCGGCACGGTCCTGTCCAGTGGTCCAGCCGGGTCGGCCATCACCCGCAACTGCGCCAGTTCGGGCAGGTACGGCGCCACGGCGTCGCCGAGCGCGAACTTGCCCTCCTCGACCATCGTCATCGCGGCCGCGACGGTGATGGGCTTGCTCATCGACGCGATCCGGAAGACGGTGTCACGCTGCATCGGAAGGCCCGCGTGGACGTCGCGGTACCCGAGTTCGTTGACCTGCAGCACCTTGCCGCCCTGCCATACCAGCGTGACCGCACCGGCGAGCAGGCCCGCGTCGATCACCTCGCGGATGGACGCCTGATTGCCGTCGAGATTCACCGGGCCAGCCTAGCCAGCCTCTCGAGCGCAGGCTCGCGAGTGTTAAGCTGCCCGGCAGTTCGACGTCCTTTAACGATCCGTCCCGAGAGGCGGAGAAGGAGGTCCAGGTCATCTTGGGTGCCCCAAGCCCCGACCGGGAATTGATGTCCGCCGCAGACGTAGGCCGGACCATCTCGCGCATCGCGCACCAAATCATCGAGAAGACCGCCCTCGACGGTCCTGATGCACCGCGCGTCGTGCTGCTCGGCATCCCCACCCGCGGCGTCACGCTCGCCGCCCGGCTGGTCGACAAGATCAACGAATTCGCAGGCGTCACGGTCTCGGCAGGCGCGCTGGACGTCACGCTGTACCGCGACGACCTCAACTTCAAGCCACCCCGCCCCCTCGAGGACACGTCGATCCCCGACGGCGGCATCGACGACGCAGTGGTGGTACTGGTCGACGACGTGCTGTACTCCGGCCGAACCGTGCGGGCCGCGCTCGACGCGTTGCGCGACGTGGGCCGGCCGCGCGCGGTCCAACTGGCCGCTCTGGTCGACCGCGGCCATCGAGAGCTGCCGTTGCGCGCCGACTACGTCGGCAAGAACGTTCCCACCTCCCGCAACGACAACATCAAGGTTCTGTTGACCGAGCACGACGGCCGCGACGGGGTGCTGATCGCGTCGCACGGAGGGCCCCCACGATGAGCAGACATCTCCTTTCCGCCGCCGACCTGACTCGGGATGAAGCGACCGCGATCCTCGACGACGCCGACCGGTTTCGCGAAGCCCTGCTCGGCCGCGAGGTCAAGAAGCTTCCGACGCTGCGCGGCCGCACGGTGATCACGATGTTCTACGAAAACTCGACGCGCACCCGGGTGTCCTTCGAGGTCGCGGGTAAGTGGATGAGCGCCGACGTGATCAACGTCAGCTCGTCGGGGTCGTCGGTGGCGAAGGGCGAATCGCTGCGCGACACCGCGCTGACGCTGCGGGCAGCCGGCGCCGACGCGCTGATCATCCGGCACCCGGCATCCGGTGCGGCGCAACAACTTGCGGAGTGGACGGTCGAAGAGGCCAGCACCGGACCATCGGTGATCAACGCCGGCGACGGCACGCACGAACATCCGACGCAGGCGCTGCTCGACGCGCTGACCATCCGCCAGCGACTGGGCACGATCGAGGGCAAGCGGGTCGTCATCGTGGGCGACGTCCTGCACAGCCGGGTGGCCCGGTCCAACGTCCTGTTGCTGGCCACTCTCGGTGCCGAGGTGGTGCTGGTCGCCCCTCCCACGCTGCTGCCGGTCGGGGTGTCCGGTTGGCCCGTGACGGTGTCGCACGACCTGGACGCCGAACTGCCCGCCGCCGACGTAGTGCTGATGCTGCGGGTGCAGGCCGAACGGATGAACGGCGGTTTCTTCCCGTCCGCCCGAGAGTATTCGGTGCTGTACGGGCTGTCGGAGAAGCGCCAGGCGATGCTGCCCGGCGACGCGGTGGTGCTGCATCCCGGTCCGATGCTGCGCGGCATGGAGATCTCGTCGACCGTGGCCGATTCATCGCAATCCGCCGTGCTGCAACAGGTTTCGAACGGTGTACACGTGCGGATGGCCGTGTTGTTCCACTTGCTGGTCGGCGCGGAACGAGAGGCGATCAGCGCATGAGGGTCCTAATTCGCAACCTACGTCCCTACGGCGAGGGTGACCCCGTCGACGTCCTGGTCGAGGACGGCCAGATCGCTGGCATCGGTGCGGAACTCGCGGTGCCGGATGACGCCGACGTGATCGACGCCTCGGGTCAGGTGTTGCTGCCGGGATTCGTCGACCTGCACACCCATCTGCGGGAGCCCGGCCGGGAGTACGCCGAGGACATCGAAACCGGTTCGGCCGCCGCTGCTCTGGGCGGTTACACCGCGGTGTTCGCGATGGCGAACACCAGCCCTGTCGCCGACAGTCCAGTGGTCACCGACCACGTCTGGCACCGTGGTCAGCAGGTCGGGCTGGTCGACGTCCACCCGGTCGGGGCCGTCACCGTTGGGCTGGCGGGCACGCAGCTGACCGAGATGGGCCTGATGGCCGCCGGGGTCGGACGCGTCAGGATGTTCTCCGACGACGGCATCTGCGTGCACGACCCGCTGATGATGCGCCGCGCCCTGGAGTACGCCAGCGGCCTTGGCGTGCTGATCGCCCAGCACGCCGAGGAGCCCCGGCTCACCGTCGGTGCAGTTGCCCACGAGGGCCCGAACGCCGCGCGGCTCGGCCTGTCCGGATGGCCGCGCGCCGCGGAGGAATCGATCGTTGCCCGCGACGCGTTGCTTGCCCGCGATGCAGGGGCGCGGGTGCACATCTGTCACGCGTCGACCGCGGGAACCGTGGAGATCATCAGATGGGCCAAGCAGCAAGGCATCTCGATCACCGCGGAGGTCACCCCGCACCACCTCCTGCTCGACGATTCGCGGCTGGCCAGCTACGACGGCCGCAATCGGGTGACCCCGCCGCTGCGCGAGGCCGATGACGCCCAGGCGCTGCGTCAAGCGCTGGCCGACGGCGTCATCGACTGCGTCGCCACCGACCACGCCCCACACGCCGAGCACGAGAAGATGTGCGAGTTCGCCGCCGCCCGCCCGGGCATGCTCGGGCTGCAGACGGCGCTGTCGGTCGTGGTCGAAACCATGGTTCAGACCGGGCTGCTGACGTGGCGCGACGTCGCCAGGGTGATGAGCGAGGAGCCCGCCCGCATCGTCGGGTTACCGGATCAGGGCCGCCCGTTGGAGGTCGGCGAACCGGCCAACCTCACCGTGGTCGACCCCGATGCCAGCTGGACCGTCGCTGGAACGGAACTCGCCAGCCGGTCGGACAACACCCCGTTCGAGTCGATGACGCTGCCCGCCGTGGTGACGTTGACGATGCTGCGCGGCAAGGTCACGGCGCGGGACGGGAAGAGTCCGGCATGAACACCCCGACCTTGGTGGCGTCGCTGATCATGGCGGCCGTGCTGGCGGTGTTGATCGCGTTCTTCATCCGGCAGATGATGCGTGGCTGGTTGCGCCGCGCCCAGCGGCAGGCCGAGCTGATCGGCACGCTGCCGCCGCTGCCGGACACCGTCGGGCCCGCGCTCATCCCGGCGACCAAGGGGCTTTACGTGGGCAGCACCATCGCACCGAGCTGGCAGGACCGAATCGCCGTTGGCGACTTGGGTTTCCGCAGCAAGGCCACGCTCACCCGCTACCCGGAGGGAATCATGGTGCAGCGCACCGGCGCGACGCCCATCTGGATTCCCGACGAGGCCATCACGGTCATCCGCAGGGAACGGGGAATCGCGGGCAAGGCACTGACGCATGACGGCATCCTCGCCATCAGGTGGCGACTGCCGTCGGGCACCGAAATCGACACCGGGTTCCGCGGCGACGACCGTCGCGACCTGGCCAACTGGGTTGAGGAGGACGTGGCGTGATCAGCGACACGCGAAGCGGATTGCGCGCCAGCACGGCGGTCCTGGTGCTGGAGGACGGCCGGGTCTTCATGGGCACCCCGTTCGGCGCGGTGGGGCAGACCCTGGGTGAGGCGGTGTTCAGCACCGGCATGTCCGGCTACCAGGAGACATTGACCGATCCGAGCTACCACGGGCAGATCGTCGTCGCGACGGCGCCGCAGATCGGCAACACCGGCTGGAACCACGAAGACGCCGAGAGCCGCGGCGACAAGATCTGGGTGGCCGGTTACGCCGTCCGTGACCCGTCGCCGCGCGCGTCGAACTGGCGGGCCACCGGCACGCTCGACGACGAACTGGTCCGTCAGGGCGTCGTGGGCATTGCGGGCATCGACACCAGGGCCGTGGTGCGCCACCTGCGCACCGTCGGGTCCATGCGGGCAGGCGTGTTCTCTGGAGATGCGCTCGCGCCGACCGACGAACTGCTGGAGCGCGTCCTCGGCCAGTCCTCGATGCTGGGTGCTGACCTTGCCGGCGAGGTCAGCACCGACGCCGCCTACGTCGTGGAACCCGATGGAGCGCAACGGTTCACCGTGGCCGCTCTTGACCTCGGCATCAAGACGAACACGCCCCGCAACTTCGCCCGTCGCGGCATCCGCAGTCACGTGCTGCCCTCGTCGGTGACCTTCGACGAGATCGCCGAGCTCAATCCGGACGGCGTCTTCCTGTCCAACGGGCCGGGCGACCCGGCCACCGCCGACCACGTGGTCGGGGTGACGCAGCAAGTGCTCGCCGCGGGAATCCCGTTGTTCGGCATCTGCTTCGGCAACCAGATCCTGGGCCGGGCGTTGGGCCGGTCGACCTACAAGATGGTGTTCGGCCACCGCGGCATCAACGTGCCGGTGATGGACCATGCCACGGGCCGCGTCGCCGTCACCGCGCAGAACCACGGCTTTGCGCTGGAGGGGGAGGCGGGTGAGGAGTTCGACACGCCGTTCGGGCGGGCCGTGGTCAGCCACACCTGCGCCAACGACGGCGTCGTCGAGGGAATCAAACTCGTTGACGGAAGGGCGTTCTCGGTGCAGTACCATCCCGAGGCCGCGGCCGGTCCACACGACGCCAACTACCTGTTCGACCAATTCGTCGACCTGATGGCAGGGGAGCACCGCTAGATGCCACGCCGCAAAGATCTCAACCACGTTCTGGTCATCGGCTCGGGGCCCATCGTGATCGGGCAGGCCTGCGAGTTCGACTACTCCGGCACGCAGGCCTGCCGCGTGCTGCGCGCCGAGGGCCTGCAGGTGAGCCTGGTCAACTCCAATCCGGCGACCATCATGACCGACCCCGAGTACGCCGACAACACCTACGTCGAGCCCATCACCGCGGAGTTCGTCGAGAAGGTGATCGCGCAACAAGCCGAGCGCGGCAACAAGATCGACGCATTGCTCGCCACGCTCGGTGGTCAGACCGCGCTCAACACGGCCGTCGCGCTGTACGAGAACGGTGCCCTCGAGCGGCACGGCGTCGAGATGATCGGCGCGGACTTCGAGGCCATCCAGCGGGGCGAGGACCGGCAGCGGTTCAAGGACATCGTCGCGAAGGTCGGCGGCGAGTCCGCGAAGTCGGCGGTCTGCTTCACCATGGACGAGGTCCGCGAGACCGTCGCGGAACTCGGCCTGCCGGTCGTCGTTCGCCCCTCCTTCACGATGGGCGGCCTCGGCTCCGGCATGGCGCACTCGGTCGAGGACGTCGAGCGGATGGCGGGCTACGGGCTGGCCTCGTCGCCGAGTGCCAACGTGCTGATCGAGGAATCGATCTACGGCTGGAAGGAATTCGAGCTCGAATTGATGCGTGACCACCACGACAACGTGGTGGTGGTCTGTTCGATCGAGAACTTCGATCCGATGGGCGTGCACACCGGCGACTCGGTCACCGTCGCACCCGCGATGACTTTGACCGACCGCGAGTATCAGACCATGCGCGACTTGGGCATCGCCATCCTGCGCGAGGTCGGCGTCGACACCGGTGGCTGCAACATCCAGTTCGCCATCAATCCGGCCGACGGCCGCCTCATCGTCATCGAGATGAACCCGCGGGTGTCCCGATCCAGTGCGCTGGCGTCCAAGGCCACGGGTTTCCCGATCGCCAAGATCGCCGCCAAGCTGGCCATCGGCTACACCCTGGACGAGATCGTCAACGACATCACCAAGGAGACGCCGGCTTGCTTCGAGCCGACGCTGGACTACGTCGTGGTCAAGGCGCCGCGGTTCGCGTTCGAGAAGTTCCCGGGCGCCGACCCCACGCTGACCACCACGATGAAGTCCGTCGGCGAGGCAATGTCGTTGGGCCGCAACTTCATCGAGGCGCTTGGCAAGGTCATGCGGTCGCTGGAAACCGGACGGGCCGGGTTCTGGACGGGCGAGGACCCAGACGTCACGGTCGACGAACTGCTGGACCGGCTGCGTACCCCGACCGACGGCAGGCTCTACGACATCGAGCTGGCCCTGCGACTGGGCGGCAGCGTCGAGAGCGTCGCCGAGGCGTCCGGCGTCGACCCGTGGTTCGTCGAGCAGATCGGCGGACTGGTGGAGCTGTGGGCCGAGCTGCGCGGTGCGCCGGTGCTCGACGAGGACTTGCTGCGCAGGGCGAAGCACAGCGGTCTGTCGGACCGCCAAATCGCGGCATTGCGAACCGAACTCGCGGGCGAGGTGGGCGTTCGCGCGCTGCGCCAGCGGCTCGGCATCCACCCCGTGTACAAGACCGTGGATACCTGCGCGGCCGAGTTCGAGGCCAAGACGCCCTATCACTACAGCAGCTACGAACTCGACCCCGCCGCCGAGACCGAGGTGGCGCCGCAGACCGAGAAGCCCAAGGTCCTGATCCTGGGGTCCGGGCCGAACCGGATCGGCCAGGGCATCGAATTCGACTACAGCTGCGTGCACGCCGCCACCACGCTGAGCGAGGCCGGCTTCGAGACGGTCATGGTCAACTGCAACCCGGAGACGGTGTCGACCGACTACGACACCGCCGACCGGCTGTACTTCGAGCCGCTCACCTTCGAGGACGTGCTGGAGGTGTACTACGCCGAGTGCGCTTCTGGCGCAGGCGGTCCCGGCGTCACCGGTGTGATCGTGCAGCTGGGCGGCCAGACGCCGCTGGGCCTGGCACAGCGGCTCGCCGACGCGGGCGTCCCCATCGTCGGCACCAGCCCCAAGGCGATCGACCTCGCCGAGGACCGAGGCGAGTTCGGCGAGGTGCTCAAGAACGCGGGGTTGCCTGCGCCGCGGTTCGGCATGGCCACCAGCTTCGAGCAGGCCCGTCGCATCGCTGCCGACATCGGCTACCCGGTGCTGGTGCGGCCGTCCTACGTGCTCGGCGGCCGCGGCATGGAGATCGTGTACGACGACGAGACGTTGCGCGGGTACATCACCCGCGCCACCGAACTGTCGCCCGAACACCCGGTGCTGGTCGACCGGTTCCTCGAGGACGCCATCGAGATCGACGTCGACGCGTTGTGCGACGGCAGCGAGGTGTACATCGGCGGCGTGATGGAGCACATCGAGGAGGCCGGGATCCACTCCGGCGACTCGGCGTGCGCGCTGCCTCCCGTCACGTTGGGCCGGCAGGACATCGCCGCGGTCCGGCACGCCACCGAGGCGATCGCCCACGGCATCGGCGTGGTGGGGCTGCTCAACGTGCAGTACGCGCTCAAGGACGACGTGCTCTACGTGCTCGAGGCCAATCCGCGCGCGAGCCGCACCGTGCCGTTCGTGTCGAAGGCCACTGCCGTCCCGCTGGCCAAGGCGTGCGCGCGGATCATGTTGGGCGCCACGATCGCCCAACTCCGGGAGGAAGGCGTTCTCGCCAAGACCGGCGACGGCGCGAACTTCTCATCGCGTGGCCCCATCGCGGTGAAGGAGGCGGTCCTGCCGTTCAACCGGTTCCGCAAGGCCGACGGCTCACAGGTGGACTCGTTGCTCGGACCGGAGATGAAGTCCACGGGCGAAGTGATGGGCATCGACCGCGACTTCGGCACGGCCTTCGCCAAGAGTCAGACCGCCGCCTACGGTTCGTTGCCATCAGAGGGCACGGTCTTCGTCTCGGTGGCCAACCGGGACAAGCGCTCGCTGGTGTTCCCGGTCAAGCGGCTCGCCGACCTCGGCTTCCGCGTGCTGGCCACGGAGGGCACTGCCGAGATGTTGCGCCGCAACGGCATTCCATGCGACGAGGTACGCAAGCACTTCGAGGAGGCCACTCCCGACCGGCCCGCCATGTCAGCCGTCGAAGCGATCCGCGCAGGCGAGGTAGACATGGTGATCAACACGCCGTACGGAAACTCGGGGCCGCGCATCGACGGCTACGAGATCCGGTCGGCCGCGGTGGCGATGAACATCCCGTGCGTCACGACGGTGCAGGGTGCATCGGCCGCAGTGCAGGGCATCGAAGCGGGCATCCGTGGCGACATCGGCGTGCTGTCACTGCAGGAACTGCACAGCAGGCTCGGCGCCTCGTAGTGGCGGGGTTCGGGGCGCGACTCGCCGCCGCCACGGCAGAGCGGGGGCCGCTGTGCCTTGGCATCGACCCCCATCCCGAGCTGCTGACGGCATGGGGGTTGACCGTGGACGCCGACGGCCTCGCAGCATTCTGCGACATCTGTGTCGAGGCCTATGCGGGTTTCGCCGTGGTCAAGCCGCAGGTGGCGTTCTTCGAAAGCCATGGTGCGGCCGGTTACTCGGTGCTCGAGCGCACCATCGCCGCGTTGCGCGAGTCCGGGGTCCTGGTTTTGGCGGACGCCAAGCGAGGTGACATCGGCACGACGATGGCGGCGTACGCCGCGGCGTGGGCCGGTGACTCGCCGCTGGCGTGCGACGCCGTGACCGCGTCCCCGTACCTCGGTTTCGGCTCGCTGCGACCGCTGTTGGACACTGCCGCAACGCACGGCCGCGGGGTGTTCGTGTTGGCGGCGACGTCCAATCCCGAAGGTGCGAGCGTGCAGGGCGCCACCGTGAACGGCCGCACCGTCGCCCAGTCCATCGTCGACGACGCGGGCGCCGAGAACCGGTCGTCGGGAACGGGTTCGGTAGGTGTCGTGGTCGGTGGCACCTTGTCCGAGGTTCCCGACTTGCGAGCGCTCGGCGGACCCGTGTTGGTGCCGGGAATCGGTGCCCAGGGCGGTCGGACCGACGCGCTCGACGAGTTGGGTGGTGCGGCGCCGGGAACGGTGTTGCCCGCGGTGTCCCGCGAGGTGCTGCGCGCAGGTCCCGACGTGGCCGCGGTGCGGGCGGCAGGGGAGCGGATGCGCGACGCGGTGGCATATCTGGCCGGATAGACGCAGCGGCGGGCCACCGTTGCCGATGACCCGCCGCGCTGCTTCCCTGTGGCTTACAGCGGAATCCAGATGGGGCCGAACCAGAAACCCCACCCGTTGCCGTCGCCGGCGGGCACCGGGTACACCTGTTGACCGTTCCAGTTGAACGGCTGATGGTCCTGACGACCCTGGTCGATGCCGCGGTGGTTCCAGTCGACCGGACCGTTCCCACGGTCGTCGTGGTGGTCGTACCCGCCGCAGGGCGGGGCGCCCGGGCGGTCGCAGTTCTGCCACGGCTCCGCACTTGCCGTCCCGAGGCCGACCCCGAGTATGCCCGCGATTCCGATTCCGGCCGCCATCGTTGACGTGCACAAGATTCGCTTGAAAGTCATTCTCTCACTCCATTTCTCATCGATGCAGCGATCGTCGCGGCACGTGCAGTGACGTTATGGCGCCGAAATGGGTTGGCTCTGTGGTGGTGATGTGTCTCGCCTGTGCGAGCGATAACGGTTTGCTAAACCGATGACCGCCACCAGGATCTGCGCCGACTGTGAACGTGACGAGATTCTGCGGGCGAATTCATCGTGACGCGCACAGTGGCGGGCTGCGCCGTTCGAGAGGTCAACAAGAAACACCGCGGCCGGCGATGTCGCCATCGCCGGCCGCGGTGTTTCGCTTCCTCCTACCGACCCGTCACAGCGGGATCCAGATGCCGAAGAACCAGAAGCCCCAGTTGTTGAAGTCGGGGTTGAAGATCGGTTGCACCCAGCTGCCGTTGTAGTTGAACGGCTGATGGTCGAACCTGCCCTGGTCGATCCCACGCCAGCCCAGGTCGGGCGGCGGTGGCGGTGGGGGCCCGCCGGGATCGCCGAAGTGCGAGCGGCCCGGATCGTCACCCCACGGTGGTCCACCTTGATCGCGATCGCCGCCAGGGCCGCCGCGGCGATCGAACCCGCCGGGTCCGTCGTTTCGACCGCCCGGATCGCCAGGAGGTCCGCCGGGTCCGTTGTCGTGCTGCTGAGGCGGTCCTCCCGGGCCGCCTGGCCCGCCAGGCCCATTTTGCCCGCCGGGACCACCCGGTCCCTGGCAGTCGACGCCCTGAGGTCCGCACGGGGGCGGACCGGGCTGTGCGGCGGCGAGCCCGGCCCCGGCGGTCAATGCGGAGGCACCGACGCCGATCGCGATCACGGAGGCACATGTCATGCGTTTGAGATGCATGGCCATCTTTCCTTTCGGGGCGTTCGAGACGCCCTGATCAACCCGACCGCCGCACGCTATGCAGACAACCTGTGCGGGAGCTTTCTTCTGCTTATGAGTGGCCTACGTGACAGGTGTAACTGGAGTGACGGTCGTGACGTCGTCATCGTGCGCGCGGACCGCTCCGACACGCCCGACACGCGGTGACCAGCGAAAATTTCTCAACCAGGGGGTCGGTCGGGCGGCCTATGGGCACCCGCGTGATCACTCGAGCCGGCGCGCGATCGGCCGCGGGCGGCCAAAACCCCCGATATGCAGGCACATCGCTGACCGACGGGCCGGAAACGGCGCCAATCGGCGGTGATGGCGCGTGGCGGGCCGCGTCGAGCAATCGCTCTACACGCTGGACTTTTGACGCCAAAACCGGGGGGTGGGGTTAGCTTTCGTCAGCCAGCGTGGGTACGGTCGTCGACGCTGGCTGGTTCTCCTACCAGTCAAGACAGAAGATGACGGCCGTAAAGAGATGACCGAGAGACGGAGGAACCCGTGGCCCTTCCCCAGTTGACCGACGAACAGCGCGCGGCAGCGTTGGAGAAGGCTGCTGCCGCACGTCGAGCGCGAGCTGAGCTCAAGGACAGGCTCAAGCGTGGCGGCACCAACCTCAAGCAGGTCCTCAAGGACGCCGAGTCCGACGAGGTCTTGGGCAAGATGAAGGTTTCTGCACTGCTCGAGGCGTTGCCCAAGGTGGGCAAGGTCAAGGCGCAGGAGATCATGACCGAGCTCGAGATCGCCCCGACCCGCCGCCTGCGTGGTCTCGGTGATCGTCAGCGCAAGGCCTTGCTGGAGAAGTTCGACTTCACCAGCGATTAGTGAACGCCGGCCGAGGGGCCGGACAGCGATGAGCGCTTGCGCGAATAGCCGAGATGCGCGATGAGCCGCGTCGTGGTGCTGTCCGGTCCCTCCGCCGTCGGCAAGTCGACCGTCGTGCGCTGCCTGCGCGACCGGCTTCCCGACCTTCACTTCAGCGTCTCCGCAACCACCAGAGCGCCCCGCCCGGGCGAGGTGGACGGCGTCGACTACGCGTTCGTCACTCCGGAACGGTTCCAGCAGCTCATCGACGACGGCGAACTCCTGGAATGGGCCGAAATACACGGTGGCCTGCACCGTTCCGGCACGCCTGCCGAACCCGTCCGTGCCGCCGCACGGTCCGGACGCCCCGTCCTCATCGAGGTCGACCTCGCCGGTGCCCGGTCGGTCAAGGCCGCCATGCCCGACGCGCTGACGGTCTTCCTCGCGCCGCCGAGCTGGGAGGCCTTGGAGGCCAGATTGGTCGGCCGGGGGACCGAGAGCCCCGAAGTAATGGCACGCCGGCTCGACACCGCGCGGGCCGAACTGGCCGCCCAACATACCTTTGACAAAGTGGTCGTCAACAGCCAATTGGAGTCCGCGTGCGCGGAATTGGTATCCTTGCTGGTGGGCGACACGCCGAAGACGGCGCACATCGACCCAACAGCTAGCTAGCTTTCAGGAGATTTCTTAGTGATCACGCCTGTCGAGAGCCTCGACTCCGACGCAGCAAATGCCTACGACACGCCGCTGGGCATCACCAACCCGCCCATCGACGAGTTGCTCGATCGGGCGTCGAGCAAGTACGCGCTGGTCATCTACGCCGCGAAGCGCGCGCGCCAGATCAACGACTACTACAACCAGCTCGGCGACGGCATCCTCGAGTACGTCGGCCCGCTGGTCGAGCCCGGCCTCCAGGAAAAGCCCCTGTCGATCGCGATGCGGGAAATCCACGCCGACCTGCTCGAGCACTCCGAGGGCGAGCAGTAGCCAGGCCGCCGAGCACGTGAGTACGGACCGCAAGCGGATCGTTGTCGGCGTTGCTGGGGGCATCGCGGCCTACAAGGCGTGCTCGGTCGTCCGGCAGCTCACCGAAGCCGGCCACCACGTTCGCGTCGTTCCCACCGAATCGGCCCTGAAGTTCGTCGGCGCCGCCACCTTCGAGGCGTTGTCCGGGCATCCCGTCCGCACGGGAGTGTTCGAGGACGTCAACGAGGTTCCGCACGTCCGCATCGGCCAGGAAGCCGATCTCGTCGTTGTCGCCCCCGCCACCGCCGACCTGCTCGCACGCGCAGTGGCGGGCCGTGGCGACGACCTGCTGACCGCGACACTGCTGACCGCGCGATGTCCCGTGCTGTTCGCACCCGCGATGCACACCGAGATGTGGTTTCACCCGGCGACCGTCGACAACGTCGCGACGCTGCGCCGACGCGGGGCCGTGGTGCTCGAGCCGGCGTCCGGAAGGCTCACCGGCGCGGACAGCGGGGCAGGCAGGCTGCCTGAGGCCGAGGAGATCACCACCTTCGCCCAACTGCTCCTGGACCGCCCTGACGCCCTGCCGCACGATCTGGCCGGCGTGAAGGTCCTCGTCACCGCGGGAGGGACCAGGGAACCCATCGACCCCGTCCGCTTCATCGGCAACCGCAGTTCGGGCAAGCAGGGGTATGCGATGGCCCGCGTAGCTGCTCAGCGCGGTGCGGACGTCACGTTGATCGCCGGAAATACCGCCGGCCTCGTCGACCCGGCGGGCGTCGAGGTCGTGCACATCGGTTCGGCAAGCCAACTCCAGGACGCGGTGTCCAAGCACGCCCCCGACTCGAACGTGCTCGTGATGGCGGCCGCGGTCGCGGACTTCCGGCCTTCCCAGGTCGCGACCAGCAAGATCAAGAAGTCGGCCGACGCGTCCGCCGACGCGCCCACCATCGCCCTGACCCGCACCGACGACATCCTTGCCGGGACCGTCCGGGCACGCGCCGACGGACAGCTGCCCAACATGCGGGCGATCGTGGGTTTTGCCGCGGAAACCGGGGACGCCAACGGCGACGTGTTGTTCCACGCGCGCGCGAAACTTCAGCGCAAGGGCTGCGATCTGCTCGTCGTCAACGCCGTCGGCGAAGGCCGCGCCTTCGAGGTCGACAACAACGACGGATGGCTCTTGGCGGCCGACGGCAACGAAGCCGCATTGGAGCACGGTTCGAAGACTTTGATGTCCAGCCGTATCGTGGACGCGATCGCCGACTTCCTCCGCAACCACGATGGGTGACGCTTTGCACTCGGCACGCTGCGTCTAAGGGTTGCGTGGGACGACGGCACGCGCTTGGCTGCATCCGGGCACAGATATGATTCGCATAACTAAGTTTCTGAAGGGAATGACACCGTGAGCAAAGGTCGGCTGTTTACCAGTGAGTCGGTAACCGAAGGGCATCCCGACAAGATCTGTGACGCCATCAGCGACTCGGTGCTCGACTCGCTGCTCGCACAGGATCCCCGGTCCCGCGTCGCCGTCGAGACCCTCGTCACGACCGGCCAGGTGCACGTCGTCGGTGAGGTCACCACGCTGGCCAAGGACGCCTTCGCCGACATCCCGAAGACCGTGCGGGCACGCATTCTCGAGATCGGCTACGACTCGTCGGAGAAGGGCTTCGACGGCGAGACGTGCGGCGTCAACATCGGCATCGGGGCCCAGTCGCCCGACATCGCGCAGGGCGTCGACACCGCCCACGAGGCGCGCGTCGAGGGAGCCGGCGATCCGCTGGACGCCCAGGGCGCGGGCGATCAGGGCCTGATGTTCGGCTACGCCATCAAGGACACGCCCGAGCTGATGCCGCTGCCGATCGCTCTTGCCCACCGGCTGGCCAGGAGGCTCACCGAGGTGCGCAAGAACGGAGTACTCGACTACCTGCGGCCCGACGGCAAGACCCAGGTCACGGTGCAGTACGACGGCACCACGCCCGTCCGCCTCGACACTGTGGTGCTGTCGACCCAGCACGCCGCGGGCATCGACCTGGACGCCACGCTGACGCCCGACATCCGCGAGAAGGTCGTCAACACCGTTCTGGCCGACCTGAATCACGACACCATGGACACGTCCGACTTCCGGCTGCTGGTCAACCCCACCGGCAAGTTCGTGCTCGGTGGCCCCATGGGCGACGCCGGCCTGACCGGCCGCAAGATCATCGTCGACACGTACGGCGGCTGGGCCCGCCACGGCGGCGGTGCGTTCTCGGGCAAGGATCCGTCCAAGGTGGACCGTTCGGCCGCGTACGCGATGCGCTGGGTGGCCAAGAACGTGGTCGCAGCTGGGCTGGCGGAGCGCGTCGAGGTCCAGGTGGCCTACGCCATCGGCAAGGCCGCTCCCGTTGGGCTGTTCGTCGAGACGTTCGGTAGCGAGACCGTCGATCCGGCCCGGATCGAGAAGGCCATCACGTCGGTGTTCGACCTGCGGCCCGGCGCCATCGTCCGCGACCTGGACCTGCTGCGACCGATCTACGCGCCGACCGCCGCGTACGGCCACTTCGGCCGCACCGACGTCGACCTGCCGTGGGAGCGGACCGACAAGGCCGACGACCTGAAGGCCTCGGTCTAGGGACGTCGCTTCGCGGCGCGTCCGCAGCCGGATTCCAGCAGGATGTTGGTCATGGAACACGTGACCTTCGTCCCGACCGTCGACCAGCTGGCCTACACGTTCGGCGGGGCGCCGGCGGTGCGGCGCATCAATCCGGGCACGGTGCTGACGCTGTGGGCCGAGGATGCCTACGGCGGCAGGATCACCAGCACGGACGACGTCGCCAGCAGCGTCCTGCAAACCGACGATCTCAACCCTCAGACCGGTCCGTTCTGGATCGAGGGCGCCGAGCCCGGGGATACGTTGGCGGTGCATCTGGTCGACCTGACGCCGGCGCGCAGCTGGGGTGCGTCGACGCTGATCCCGTTCTTCGGCGGCCTCACCAGCGTTCCGGCCAGCCCGACGCTGCAGCCCGCGCTACCCGAGCGCACCTGGATCTACGAATACGATTCGGCCACGGACACTTTGGGCTTCTCGGCGCAGGGAAGCAACTTCGAGCTGAGCCTGCCCGCCAATCCCATGCTCGGCACGGTGGGCGTGGCGCCGGCGCGCCGCGAGGTGCGCACCTCGCTGGTGCCGGATTACTTCGGCGGCAACATGGACACCCCCGAAATGGCGGCCGGCGCAACGTGTTATCTGCGGGTGAACGTCGAAGGGGCGCTGTTCTCGCTGGGCGACGGGCACTACCGCCAGGGTGAAGGCGAATCGTGTGGCACGGCAGTGGAAGGCGCGATGAACGTCACCGCGATCGTCGATCTGATCAAGGGCGGTGGACCGGCCTGGCCGAGGATCGAGAACGACACCCACCTGATGTGCATCGGTTCCGGCCGGCCGCTCGAGGAGGCGTGGCGGGCCGGCCAGGTCGAGATGATCGGCTGGCTCGGCGAGCTCTACGGCCTCGACAGGCTCGACGCCTATCAGCTGCTGACCCAGATCTCACAGGTTCCCATCGCCAACGTGGTGGACACCAACTTCAGCGCCGTCACCAAGATCGACAAGCGACTGCTGCCGCGGGTGCAGGTCTATGGCGGAATGCACGACGAAATGCGTGGCACCGCAAAGAGTTTCGGCACCATCTCGTACTGAGACGCTATGCGGTGAACTCGTAGTCCTCGATCGGGAACCGGCGGCTGCGCCAGTAGGCCTGGACCGTGGTGGCGGGCCGCAGTGGCACGTCACCGTTCTGGTCGAAGTAGTAGCTGTTGGCCAGTTGGCAGCTGTCCTGCCAGAAGATCTGCCGGTGCCGTTTGCGCATCATCTCGGCGAAGTAGCGGTCGTTGGCTTCCTTGGACACCTCGACGCGGGTCGCGCCACGATCGGAGGCCCGGTCGAGGCACCGCACGATGTGGTGAGTCTGGGCCTCGATCAGCGCGAAGTAGGACGAGCCGACGTAGCCGTACGGCCCCATCACGGTGAAGAAGTTGGGAAACCCCGGCACGCTGACACCTTCATAGGCCTGCAGCCGCTGCTGCGCCCAAAACTGGCTCAGTGACCGGCCGTTGGCGCCGGTGACGGCGAAGGTGGGGACGCTGTCGACGTCCATCACCTTGAACCCGGTCGCCAGGATCAGCACGTCGACGTCGCGGGTGACGCCGTCCACGGTCGCCACTCCCGAACCGATCACCTTGTCGATCGGCTCGGTAACCAGCTCCACGTTGTCCCGGTTGTACGTCGAGAGATACGTGTTGTGGAAGCCGGGTCGCTTGCAGCCGACGGCGTACTGCGGTGTCAGCTTCTCGCGCACCACGGGGTCGTGCACCTCGCGGCGCAGATACGCCTTGCCGAGCCGCGCCGCCCGGTTCGCCAGCGGGAACACCGTGTAGTACTGCGCCGACAGCGGGAAGGTCAACTCGACATAGGCCTGGCTGATCAAGCGCTGAATCGCCTTGCCGCCGGGAAGGCGCATCGCCAAGCGCGCCGCGGCCGGTAACGGCACGTCCATCTTCGGGAAGCACCAGATCGGGGTGCGCTGAAACACCACGAGCCGCTCGACGATCGGTGCGATCTCCGGAATCACTTGGACCGCAGACGCGCCGGTGCCGATGATCGCCACTCGCTTGCCCCTGAGATCTTGGGAGTGGTCCCACCGGGCGGTGTGCATGGTGACACCCGCGAAGCCGTCGACGCCGTCGATGTCCGGCAGTTTGGGCAGCGTGAGGACACCGCTGGCGTTGATCAGGAACCGGGCCGTCATGGACGTACCGGAGTCCAGGTCGACCCGCCAGGTGGCGGATGCGTCATCGAACACCGCCGCGGTGACCTTGGTGGAGAACCGGATCTTCGGCCGCAGGCCGTACTTGGTGACGCAGTGGTCGGCGTAGGCCTTCAGCTCGTTTCCCGGCGCGTACGTGCGTGTCCAGTGCGGACTCTGCTCGAAGGAGAACTGGTAGGAGAACGACGGAATGTCCACGGCGATACCGGGATAGGTGTTCCAGTACCACGTTCCGCCTGGCTCCTCGCCGGCCTCGATGATCACGTAGTCGCCGAGTCCCGCCCGGTCGAGCTGGATGGCCGCGCCGATGCCGGCGAACCCGGCGCCGACGATGACGGTGTCGCAGTCGGGTTCCGTCACGGCGTCTCCCTTCTGTGTCCGACGACCTTGAGGCCATGTTTGGGTCGCAGCGTCAAGGTTGCCTCGAGTTCGACGGGATGGCCCGGCTGCAACTCGAAGGTGAATCGCCGGCTCATGATCGCCGTCATCAGCACCATCTCCATCAATGCGAAGCTCTGCCCGATGCAGATGCGTCGTCCGCCCCCGAAGGGAAGATAGGCCGACCGCGGGCGTTCCTTGGCCGCATCGCCGAGAAATCGCGCTGGGTCGAAGACTTCGGGGTCGGGCCACCAGCGCTCATCGTGGTGGACCGCGTGCACGGGGATGAGCACCGTGGTCCCCGGGCGGATGTGGTGCTCGCCGATGGCGTCGTGCTCGACGGCCTCGCGGCCGATCATCCACACGGCGGAGAAGTAGCGCTGTGACTCCTGCACGCAGGCAGTGGTCCAGGGCAGCTGGGTCAAGTCGGTGGCAGTGGGCCGACGACCGCCGAGCACGTCGTCGATTTCGGCCAGCATCCGATTCCGCGCGTCCGGGTTCTGCGCCAGCAGGTACCACAGCCACGACATCGCATTCGCCGTGGTTTCGTGGCCGGCCAGCATGAAGGTCAGCGCCTCGTCGCGAACGCGCTTGCGCGGCCAGGTTCCGCCGTCGGCCGAGAACAGCACGTTGAGCAGGTCGGCGGATTCGGTCGGATGTGCCAGCCGGTCCTCGAGCACGTCGTTCACCGCGGCGTCCAAGGCCAGGGCGATCTTCTGCCCTTCCCGCAACGGCGGTGGTAGTGGGATGCCCGAGAACGTGCTCCACGTCATTGCCTCGTAGACCGGCCGTGGCAGCAGTCCCAACAATCCGACTCGCGCTAGACGCTCGGTGCGTCGCAGGCCGCGCGTCGTCAAGTCCTTCATGCCGTGCACGATCGGGCCGAAGTCCTGACTGAACAGTGCGTTGGCGACGACTCGGAGCGTCGTCTCGACCATGGTCGTGTGCATGTCGAACGCGACGTCGTCACCCCGTTCGGCGAGTTCGGCAGCAACCCGCTCGATGGGGTCGATCATCAGGTCGACGAGTTCGTTGAGGTGCCGTCGCGCGAAGGTGGGGTTCAGGGTCGTCCGATGAGCGGCCCACGAGTCGCCCTCGTCGGTCAGCAAGTTGATGCCCGCGGCTGCCCGGATGGGCTCGTATTCGTTGGACTTGACGTAGCGGGTCCGTGCCGCGTGCAGCACGTGGTCGATGTACTCCGGGTGCGCGATCGACACGAAACGGCGTCCAGCGCAGCGGAATCGCGTGACGTCATGCCCGCGTGCCCTGGCGAGGAAGCCGCCGTCGGCGTCGAAGCCGACGGTGATCGCCTCGCGAGTCATGGTCCAGGTGTTCAGCCGTGCCGCTGGTGCCGCCATGAATCGAGCGTATGCACGCGGCCGCCGATCCGGAATGGGACTATCGGACGGAGAGTTGGGAGTTTGGGACAGATGGCGGCAACTGCGTGGGCCCCGAACCTGCGGCACCCGATGTACGCGACCCGGCTCCTGTGCGAGGTCGCAAACGAGCGCGGGGTGTCGACGGACGACGTGCTGACCGGCACGGGCATCCGGGCGTCCGACGTGAACGACCCCGAGGGGGTCGTCACGGCGTGGGACGAAATCGCGGTGGTACGCCGGCTCCTGACCCTGCTGCCGGACACCGTCGGCCTCGGCATCCAGGTGGGCACCAGATATCGGCTGACCCACCTGGGCTTGTTCGGTTTCGCCACGATGTCGTGCGCGACCTTGCGCGAACTCTTCGACGTCTCGATGCGTTACTTCTCGCTGACGATGCTCAACATCGACGTGAAGTTGTTCGAGGGTCCCCAACACTGCTTGCTCGAACTGAACGACGACCATCTCCCCGCCGACGTGCGCGAGTTCTTCCTCGAGCGCGACGTCGCCAGCATCGTCACGACCGTCAGCGAGTTCGCGTTCCCGCTGGTCGCCTCCTACGCCGCGCAGGTGACGGCCGAGGTGGTTCTCGACAGGCGAGTGCTCGCCCCGCTTCTGGAAGTCCTTCCCGTCGAGAACGTTTCGTTCGAACGGGCACACAACCGGCTGCACATTCCGAAGGCGATGTTCGACGAACCGTTGCCGCAGGCCGACCGGCACACCCTCGAAGTGTGCATCGCCCAATGCGACCTGCTGTTGCAGCGCAACGAGCAGCGCCGCGGGATCACGGCCGTGGTGCGGTCGAAGTTGTTCCGCGACACCGGTCGCTTCCCCGCGCTGCCCGACGTCGCGGCGGAACTCGACGTGCACCCGCGGACGCTTCGCCGTCAGCTCGCCGAAGAGGGCACGTCGTTTCGCGCACTGCTGAACGAAGCCCGTTCCGCGCTGGCCGTCGATCTGCTGTGCAACGTGGGACTCACCGTCGATGAAGTGTCAAAGCGGTTGGGCTACACCGATACCTCGACGTTCTGCCATGCATTCAAGCGTTGGCACGGTACGTCGCCGAGTGGGTTCGTGCGCGGCCGTTGAGTGACGCGACTTATTTGCTAGGACCGTCGAGACCCGGGTGTTACCGTTGAAGTCATGACGATGTTGCGCGACGACTATTTGCTCGCCGGGATGCGGGACGCATCCACGGTGGCTTTGTCGTGCGCAGGTGCCACCAGTGCCAACGCCGCCTTGCGGCGCGCGGAGCGTGGCGGCTTCAGTCAACCCAGGCTCTTCTGGCAATTATGCCGACTTTCCGCCCTCGCAGTGGGCCTGTGCTCCGGCCATAAGCAAGCGGCAGAAGAAAAATCTCATATATCTCTCAGCTTCGCTGTTCACCCTGCTCGGAACGTCGCCTGACATTCCGGTAGCTCGTTGCACCTAAATGCCTTGTAGTGCAACGAGTTACGCTGAATAATCCGCTCGACATCCCGCGCTTCGCGGAGCATCATCATTCACAACAGCACGCCGGCCTGCCAGTGTGCTCGGGGCGTAGGCGAATGTCCTTCCCCCGTACGACCTTTGAGAACTACATAGTGGTGGCATCCGCGCTCGTGGCGGAATTCTGGTAGACGCGCCCGGCCCAAACCCGGGTGCCCAGCAACGGGCGTGCAGGTTCGAGTCCTGCCGAGCGCACTTCGTAATGCCAAGCGTCCGTGACGGAACTGGTAGACGTGCCGGATTCAGACTCCGGTGCCCGAACGGGCATGCAGGTTCGACTCCTGCCGGACGTACGCAACAACGTGGGCTGTTGGTGAAATCGTGTATCACTCTTGGCTTTTACCCATGAGTTCCGGGTTCGAGTCCCGGGCGGCCCACCACGATACCTGCGCCGTTAGCTGAGTTGGGATAGCACCAGATTCTTAATCTGGGGACGGGGGATCGAAACCCTCACGGCGCACCACAGATTCAACAACCCGCGGCCGGAGCGGTGCCGCGTGACTGACGGATGTAGCTCAACTGGGTAGAGCAGCGGTCTCCAAAGCCGCAGGTTGGCGGTTCGATTCCGTCCATCCGTGCCGGCCCCGCTCTGGTGCGAGGCCAACACGATGCGCGGTAGGACAGTTCGGCAGTCCGCCGGGCTCATAACCCGGAAGTCGCAGGTTCGAATCCTGCCCGCGCAACCATGCCCAGCGCCAACACGGAAAGGAGGTATGTGGCCATGAGCATTCTGATGCACGACCTGAACGTCGACGTCTACAACGCCGACTACCGCGTACTGTCCCGGATTCCGTGGCAAGACGCGATCCGGCTGATTCTGCGGGGTGCGGTGTACGTCATCGACCTCCACGATCCCGCGGTACGCATTCACGGCCCGTCGCTGGTCATCGAGCTACCAATGTCGGTTGCCCTGCGCGAATACGTGCACATTCCGCACGAGACCGACCTCCGGGTCACGCGCGACGGGGTGTTGCGCCGCGACGAGCGCGCATGCGCCTATTGCGGTCGGGCGGCCGACACCGTGGACCACGTCCTGCCGCGCTCCCGCGGCGGTGGGGACACCTGGTTCAACCTGGTGGCCGCATGCCAGGCCTGCAACGGCCTCAAGGGCAACCGCACACCGGGCGAGGCCGGGATGCGCTTGAGTCGTGAGCCATTCGAACCGAGGCAGCGCGACCGATTCCGGTGCCCGCCTCAGCTCGTGTGAACGGTTGTACGAAGGCGGGCGGAGTACGGCAGTACTCCGCCCGCTTGCCCCGGTTGCTTCAGTCCCCGGTCGGTTAACCGGTAAACCGTCGGATTGTTAATCCGTGACTGTAGGTTCGAGTCCTGCTCGGGGAGCGTTCGAGATGCCAAGCGTGCGAGGCGAATAAGGATTGTCGCGGTTGCCTGTAAAGCAGCTGCCTTCGGGCGCAGGGGGTTCGAATCCCTCCGCACGCACGTCCTCAACACGTAGTGACCCGTGGTGTAATCGGTAGCACGGCTGATTCTGAATCAGCCAGTTTAGGTTCGAGTCCTGGCGGGTCAGCGACGAAGCACACTGCCTCGTAGGGTAATTGGTAGCCCACCGGACTTTGGATCCGGATAGTTCAGGTTCGAATCCTGACGAGGCAGCGCATGACCGTGGTCCGTTGGTGTAATGGCAGCACACCTGGTTTTCAGCCAGGAGGCAGGAGTTCAACTCTCCTACGGACTACGACGCCGTTGTAGCTCAGATCAGGCAGAGCGTCCGGCTGAAGCCCGGAAGATGCAAGGCCCCGTTCGGATATGGGTTAGGCTCCTGCCCTTTCAAGGCGGGGGAGCGGGTTCGAGTCCCGCACGGGGTGCGGCAGAACAACAAGCATGGGTCGGCATTGCCTCGCGACGTACACAGAGGCTCGACCCCATGGCGATCGTGGTGTAACGGCAACACGGTGGTCTGTGACGCCACAGTCGACGGGTTCGACCCCCTCCGATCGCCCCAATGCCCCCGTAGCGCAACGGATAGCGCACCGGTTTCCGGAACCGGAGAATGCAGGTTCGAGTCCTGCCGGGGGAGCGCACCAAGAAAGCTGCAAACCCCTGTAGCTCAATGGAAAGAGTGCCAGTCTACGAAGCTGAGGATGGGAGTTCGATTCTCTCCAGGGGTGCTCGACGATACGGAGCCCGGACACATGCGGGTTCGAGTCCCGCCCGGCGCACACAGCCGGCTGCTACGCCGCCAGCAAGGGCAGTACGCGCTGAGCGACGAGGTCGAGATGCTCGAGCGCGCGCTCGTGGCCGATGCCCGGTATCCGATACCAGAATACGATTTCGTGATACGGGGCGCGAGAACGAATTTCGCGTAGCCGGCGCGCGATTTCCTCTGGAGTGTCGACGAGCATCCGTTCGCGCGTCCACCATGGATCTGGTTCGAACTGACCGAATTGGTATGCGATCGCCTGCTCGTAGAACAGAAACCAATCGCGTTCCGGGTCGTCCGACGCCCATAGCGGTACGCATATCGTGAAGCGGAAGTCGTCGAGAGTCCGATCGTGGGCGGACAATGCCGGTGCCAGCCTGGTCTCCCAGAGATCGGCGAAGGCAGTGTCGGCATCGAAGAAGTCGACGGGAACGGCGCCGTCGGCCAACCGGACCGCCCTGTCTAGCGCGTGGACCGTGCTACCCCCGACGTAGACGGGAATGCGACCCTCATCCGGGCCATCCGCCCCACCGAGATTCTGCTGAAGGAATCGCAGACCGTCCTCCATGAGAGCACCTCGACGCCGAAAGTCCACGCCGGCGAGGTCGTACTCGGGTGCGTATCGACCGGCAGCGACCCCAAGCGACAGTCGGCCGGCGGAGAGCAAATCCGCGACCAGCGCCTGCTCGACCACCTGATCCCAAGGATGGAGCGGCAACAAGAGCGTGTTGGTCATGAACCGGATCCGCTCGGTCGCGTCGCTCAGACCGGTGATCAACGGCAACTGAGTGGGCATGTAGCCCTCGTCGACACCGTGGATCTCGGTCGTGCAGATCGAGTGAAATCCGAGCTGGTCGGCCAGGCGCGCCTCGTCCCGCAGTTCGGCGTAGCGCCGTCGGTCCCAATGGTCGGCCGGTTCCGGTCGCGCGTCGGTCCAAACGCTAACTTTGGGCGCTTCCATCAGATTCACGAGCGGCTCCTCTTCGTAGCGCGCCGCAGACGACACGACAGCCGAATGGGACAACACTGTGCGATCGGGAAGATTCCAGAACCTACCGAAGCCTTCCATGCGTGGACCTCGACCTCAAGGCAACCAGGGGTTCCTCGGCACAGTCGTTAGGACGGCCATCTTCCGTCGAGCTTGGCCGCGTCGATCTGGCGTTGGCCGGGCTCGCGCATCCGTCCCGCGGCCAACATTCGTTGTACCCGTTCGACATTGGACTTCGACCAGGCGCTCTTGGGCTTGCGCGGGCTGAATCGCTGGATGCGAGACACGTCGTCGTGACCGCGCGCCAGGCTGTCGATCCAGCCGAAGCACAAGGCGATCTCGACGGCTTCGGCGTACGACAGCGGCACCTCTCCTGCGCTCTTGTTGAACAGCCGCAACCACACCTCGGTCGCCGTGTCGTGGTTGACCTCCAGCCACTGTTCCCACTGCCCGGGGGACTTCACGTCGAGCAGGACCCGCTCGGCGTCGGCCATGGGCGTCACGTTAGCGCGGCGCGCAGCGCCTCGAGGCCACGATCGACGGCTTCGGTGGCCACCGGCACGACGCCTGCGTATCCGAGGTAACCATGCACGAGGCTCGTGGCGTTGTGGACCTCGACGGGCACGCCGGCGTCGGTCAGCAGTTCGCCGTAGCGAATCCCGTCGTCGCGCAAGGGGTCATGGCCCGCGACCGCGATGTAAGCGGGCGGCAGGCCGGTGAAGTCCTTGGCTCGGGCAGGCACCAGGGTCGCCGGCGGGTTCTTGAGGTCGGCGTCGCCGGCGTACCACCGGGAGAAGCCGCCCACCGAACGCCCTGCGAGTACCGGCGCGTCGGCGTTTTCGGCGAACGACGGCAGCGTGGTGTCCCACGTGGTCGCCGGATACCAGAGCAGCTGAAACCGAATCGGTGGCCCGCCGGCGTCGCGCGCGAGGTGCGCCACCACGGCGGCCAGGTTGCCGCCCGCCGAATCTCCAACGATGGCAAGGCGTTGCGCGTCGGCGCCGAAGTCGGCTGCGTGCTCTGCTGCCCATTGCGTGGCCGCCCACACGTCATCCACTGCCGCCGGGTAGGGATGTTCTGGCGCCAATCGGTAGTCCACCGACACCACGAATGCCGACGCACCCACCGCGTGCAGTCGGGCCGTGCCGTCATAGGTGTCGAGGTCGCCGACCGACCATCCACCGCCGTGGATGAACACCACCACCGGTGGTGGTGTGCCGCCGGTCGTGGGTGGCCAGTAGAGCCGGACGGGGATCGGGCCCGCGGGACCGTCGACGGTGTGGTCCTCGACGCGGAGTTCGGGGTGCACGGGCCGACGCGGCAGATCCCGGAATCGTTGCCGGGCCTCCTCGGGCCCTCCGTCGGATGTCAATTGGAACGGGACGGCTTCCAGTACCTTCTGCACGATGGCGTCCAGGGGTGTGGAGGTGACTGCGGGGTCGTCGGCGACTGGCATGACCACACCGTATCCGCGGCGCGTCACCCGGTTGCTCTGGGCCGTCGCCGCCCTCGTCGGGGCTGGTTACGGGGTGTTTCTGATCGGCACCGCCGCACGCTTGCCTTCAGGTGCCGAACTCACCGGCCAGTTCGCCGGTCAGCCCGTGGTGAAGGCGGCCGCGGCCGTCGTGCTCGCGATCGCGGCCCTCGGCCATCCGATCCGGCGGGAGCGCCGCTGGTTGGTCGCGGCGCTGGCCTTCTCGGCAGCGGGCGACTTCCTGCTGGCGATGCCGTGGTGGGAGCCGTCCTTCGTGTTGGGGCTGGGCGCGTTCCTGGTCGCTCACCTGTGCTTCCTCGCCGCCCTGTGGCCCTTGGCCGCACGCAGTGCCCCACGATTGGCGGCGGCCGTGGTGCTCGTCGCCGCGTGTGCCGCACTGCTGATCTGGTTCTGGCCGCGACTCGTCGCCGAGGGAATGGCGGTACCGGTGACGCTCTACATCGCAGTGCTCGGCGCGATGGTGTGTGCCGCGCTGCTGGCACGGCTGCCGACACCCTGGACGGCGCTGGGCGCGGTGTGCTTCGCGGTGTCCGACGGCATGATCGGTATCGGCAAGTTCGTGTTGCAGGCCGGAGCCGGGCTGCCGGCGACATCAGGCTCCGAGGCGTTGGCGGTGCCGATCTGGTGGGCCTACGCGGCATCGCTGCTGTTGATCACTGCGGGGTTCTTCTTCGGCCGCGGTCGCGGGCCGTCGGATGGCTCTGCTACACCGACTGCGTGACGATCGAACGGCGGGCAGGAGCGCAGCGACCGGGGGATGGCCATTCCCGGCAGCCCGCCGAACACGAGCCGATCGCCCGCGTGCTGCCGATGCTGTCGGTGCCGCATCTCGACCGCGACTTCGACTATCTGGTCGCGGCTGAGCAGTCCGACGACGCGCAGCCGGGCGTGCGGGTGCGGGTGCGCTTTCACGGCCGGCTCGTCGACGCGTTCATCCTCGAACGGCGATCGGACACCGATCACGCAGGCAAGCTCGGCTGGCTGGATCGGGTGGTGTCCGCCGAGCCGGTGCTGACACCCGACGTGCGACGCCTCGTCGAGGCCGTCGCGGCGCGGTACGCGGGCACGCGCTCGGACGTGTTGCGGTTGGCCGTTCCGCCGCGGCACGCAGCGGCCGAGAAGCAGGTCGTCGCCGAGTTGCCCGCCGCGGTGACCACCGAGGTCGACGCCACGGCTTGGGCGTCCTACGGCCGCGGTGAGCAGTTCCTCGGCGCGCTCGCGGAGGGACGTGCCGCCCGCGCGGTCTGGCAGGCGCTGCCGGGGGAGTCGTGGGCCGATCGGCTGGCCGAGGCCGGGGCGGTGGTGGCGAACTCCGGCCGCGCCGCGCTCGTGATCGTGCCGGACCAGCGCGACGTCGACGCCTTGCATGCCGCCGCGGTACGACACGTCGACGAGTCCAGGGTGGTAGCCCTGTCGGCCGGGCTGGGCCCTGCCGAGCGCTACCGCCGCTGGCTGGCCGTGCTGCGCGGACGGGCCCGCCTGGTGATCGGAACCAGGAGCGCCGTCTTCGCGCCGGTCGCCGACCTCGGCCTGGTGATGGTCTGGGACGACGGTGACGACACGCTCGGCGAGCCGCGCGCGCCGTATCCGCACGCCCGCGAGGTGGCGATGCTGCGGGCTCACCAACTGCGTTGCGCGGCGCTGATCGGCGGGTATGCCCGTACCGCCGAAGCGCAGGCGTTGGTGCGCTCCAGGTGGGCGCACGATCTCGTGGCCCCGCGGCCGGTGGTCCGGGCGCGCACTCCGCGCGTCATCGCGATCGACGACAGCAGCTTCTCGCAGGAGCGCGACCCGGCGGCCCGCACCGCGCGGTTGCCGACGATGGCGCTTGACGCCGCGCGGGCGGCGCTGCAGGCGCACCGGCCCGTACTCGTCCAGGTGCCGCGGCGCGGTTACGTGCCCGCGCTGGCCTGCGGACGGTGCCGGACGATCGCCCGGTGCAGGCATTGCACCGGTCCGATGTCACTGCCCGACCGCGACCACGCCGGCGCGGTGTGCCGGTGGTGCGGCCGGACAGAGACCGCCCTGCGCTGCGTGCGGTGCGGTTCCGACGCCGTGCGGGCCGTCGTGGTGGGGGCGCGGCGCACCGCCGAGGAACTCGGCCGGGCATTTCCCGGCACGACCGTCGTCACGTCCGGCGGGGACGCCGTGGTCGGCTCGGTGCCCGATGCACCGGCCGTTGTGGTCGCGACGCCGGGCGCCGAGCCCGTCGCCGAAGGGGGTTACGGCGCGGCGATGCTGCTCGACGGATGGGCTCTGCTCGGCAGGCAGGACCTGCGCGCCGCTGAGGATGCGTTGCGTCGCTGGATGGCCGCGGCAGCCCTGGTGCGCCATCGCGGTGACGGGGGCGTCGTCGCCGTCGTTGCCGAGTCGGCAATTCCGACAGTGCAGGCGCTCATCCGGTGGGATCCGGTGGCGCACGCCGAATCCGAACTCGATGCGCGCTCGGAGGTCGGCCTGCCTCCCGCGGCGCACATGGCGGCGATCGACGGCGAAGCCGCTGCGGCGACGGCGCTGTTGGATACCGCGCATCTGCCGGACGACGCGGAGGTGCTCGGCCCCGTCGACCTGCCCGCCGGTGCCCGGCGTCCCGCGGGCGGTGCAGCGGCGACCGGTCCGGTGACGAGGATGCTGGTTCGGGTCCCGCGCGACGGCGGTCTGGCCCTCGCGGCCGCGCTGCGCCGGGCGACCGGGGTGCTCAGTGCCCGCCACGACCAACAGCCCGTACGGGTGCAAATCGACCCTTTGCACATAGGGTAGGGCGGACTCATGACACGCAGGGTTGTCGATACCGTGCGCCGAGCCGAGCGGGAGGTGGCATGCGGCGGATATTCGGTTGGCTGATTCTGCTGGGGCTCTGTGCCATTGGACTGCTGTGGCCACTCGTCCTCAGCGGCGGTGGCGGTGGGGGCGTCACCCAGGACCCCGTCGTCATCAGCAACTACGAAGCCGACTTCACCGTCGGCGAGGACGGCACGCTCGACGCCGTCGAGACCATCACCGGTGAGTTCCCGTCAGGGCGGCACGGCATCTTCCGCTACTGGGACGTCGCCAACCAGAACAGTCCACGCGTGCGGCAGAAGCCCGAGATCACCTCCCTTCTGCTCGACGGCGAACCCGCCCCCTACCAGCTGCTGTGGGAGGACGGCGAGCGGTTCCGGGTGGCCAAGATCGGTAGTCCGGACACCACGCTGTCGCCCGGCACCCACGTCTACGAAATCCGCTACACCATCCCCGGCGTACTGGATCCCGGTACCACCGGCGACCACGAGCGGTTTGCCAGCAGCACCGGTGAACCCAACTCCACGTCGACCTTCTTCTGGAACGTCATCGCGCCGTCCTGGAACAACGAGATTCAGCGGGCGCACATCCGCGCGACCCTGCCCGCCGACGTCACCGGCGCCCAGTGTTCGGTCGGCTTCGGCCTCGGAGAACCTTGTCCGGGCTTGACCGTTCACGGCAACACCGTCGAGTTTTCCGCGGGAGGTCTGGCCCCGCGCACCCCGGTCACGTTGCGCGCAGGAGTTGACGTGCCGACGCCGCCGCGGATCAGCCTGCCGTGGTCATATGAGTGGGACCGCATCCTCGGTCAGTCGGCCACCGGCGCGGCCTGGATGCTGGGGCTGTCCGTGGTCGCCGGTCTTGGCGCCTATCTGTTGTACCGGACCACCGTCGAACCACCGCCGGGCTTCCCCATCCAGTACGCACCGCCACCAGGACTCGGGCCCGTGCAGACCGAGTACATCCGCACCGAGTCGGTACCGCGCAACGGGTTGACCGCCACGCTGTTCTACCTCGCCGAACGCGGGCTCGTCGAGCTCACGCAGGTCAGCGACAAGCACTGGAAAGTGCGCAGCAGCGCAGAACGCGGCGCCTGGGCCGACGTCGATCCGGTCAGCGTCGCGGTCGGGCATGCGCTGAAGGTCAACGTGCCCGGCGGCGAGTTCGAGGCCAAGAAGACCGCGACGGCAGGCAAGAAGCTCAGCACCGCCAAGACCGACATGGCTGCGGCAGTACGGAAGTGGGCGATCGACGACGGGCTGTTGGTCAAGCGCAAGAAGGAACTCTGGATCCGTACGGCCAACGTCGCTGCCATCATCCTCGCGGTGTGCGGCTTCTTCCGCTGGGGCTTCCCGGCCACCATGTGGGGGTTGCCGTTCGCGACGTTCTTCGCATTCACGGTGCGGTCATGGGCCGACGGCGTGGGGACGCGGCGCACCGAAGCGGGGCGTCAATTGTGGTCGCAGGCAGGCGGGTTCCACCGGCTGTTGTCGACCGATTCTGCCGAGACCCGGTTCGACTTCGGTGCCCGCAAGGACCTTTACTCGGCGTACGTACCGTTCGCGGTCGCCGCGGGCACCGCCGCGCTCTGGGCCAAGAAGTACCAGGCGTCCACGGGAGAGGTTGCGCCGCAACCTGGTTGGTACCATTCATCGTCCACCACCGGCTCGAGTTTCACCGGCGGTTCCGGTGGCGCGGACTTCGACAGCTTCGACTCCGCGGTCTCGTCGTCGATCGGCGCGTATACCGCTTCACAGTCTTCGTCGTCGTCGGGCAGCTCCAGCGGCGGCAGCTCTGGCGGCGGCGGTGGCGGCGGCGGAGGCGGCGGAGGAGGAGGTGGCTCGTGGTGAGATTCCTGCTGATCTTGGTGCTGGTCGTACTGGTTCTGATACTCATCGGTTTCGTGTTGGGGTACAACAAGATTCGGTCCGCCGACGTCAGGGTGTCCGAGGCGCTGTCGGGCATCGACGTCGAGCTGACGCGGCGCGCCTCGCTGATCCCCAGCCTGGTGCACACCGTGCAGACCTTCGCCGCCCACGAGAAGGGCATCCTCGACCACGTCACCGACGCCCGTGCCGCCTTGACCTCGGCCACGGGGGGTAAGTCGGTGGCGCAGCGCAGCGCAGCCGAACGCGAACTCGACACCGCCCTCGGGCAGGTGCTCGCGCTCGGCCAGAGCTACCCGCAGCTCAACTCGTCGAACAACTTCCTGAACCTGCAGGACAACCTCGCCGACACCGAGAACAAACTCGCATTCGCCCGCCAGTACTACAACGACGCGGTGGCCACCCTGAACCGGACGATCAGCACCATCCCGTGGATGTTCGTCGCGCCGCTGGCCCGGGTACCGGAGCGCGAGTACTACCAGATTCCCCAATAGAGATGCGGATCGTCTTCGCCGGGACACCCGAACCCGCCCTTCCGTCGCTGCGCCGCCTCATCGACTCGCCGCGCCACGACGTGATCGCCGTGTTGACGCGGCCCGATGCCGTCGCAGGCCGCAGGGGGAAGCCACGGCCGTCGCCGGTCGCGCAACTCGCGCTCGACCACGGCATCCCGCTGTTGCGGCCGGAGCGGCCCAACGGCGACGAATTCGTCGCCGAGCTGGCCGATTTGGCCCCCGACTGCTGCGCGGTGGTGGCGTACGGCGCGCTGCTGCGCGACGGCCTACTGGCGGTGCCGCGGTTCGGCTGGATCAACTTGCACTTCTCGGTGCTGCCCGCATGGCGGGGCGCGGCGCCCGTGCAGGCCGCCATCGCGGCAGGGGACGCGGTGACGGGCGCAACGACGTTCCTGATCGAGCCGAGCCTGGACTCCGGACCGGTGTTCGGTGTCGTCACCGAGACGATCCGCCCGACCGACACCGCGGGCGACCTCCTCGGGCGGCTGTCGGAATCCGGCGCCGCCCTGTTGGAGACGACCCTGGATGGCATCGCCGACGGGTCGCTGGCCGCCGTACCGCAACCCTCGGAAGGCGTCACAGTTGCGCCGAAGATCACCGTCGAGGAGGCACGGGTGCGCTGGGATCTGCCCGCGCACGTGGTGGATCGGCGCATCCGCGCCGTCACGCCCAACCCGGGGGCTTGGACGATGATCGGGGATCTGCGCATCAAGGTCGGGCCCGTCTCGGTACTCGATGACGAGGCGACCGACCGGAAACCATTGGCGCCCGGCGAGATTCGGGTCGAACGTGCCGGTGTCCTGATCGGCACTGCATCGCAACCCGTGCTGCTTGGCCGGATCCAGCCGCCCGGCAAGAAGGAGATGAACGCCGCGGACTGGGCCCGCGGTGCCCGACTGGACGAGAGTGCGCACGCCGAATGAACAGACCGCAGCAGCGACGACCACGCCGCAAGCCCCTCGACCCGCCCCGCCAGGCGGCGTTCGACGTACTCCGTGCGGTGTCGGAGCGCGACGCCTATGCCAACCTCACCCTTCCCGCCATGCTCAGGACGCGCGAAATCACCGGCCGCGACGCCGCATTCGCGACCGAGCTCACCTACGGCACCTGCCGCGCCATCGGCCTGTTGGACGCCGTGATCGCCAAGGCCGCGAACCGGCCGACCGATCAGATCGACCCGGTGCTGCTCGATCTGCTCCGGCTCGGCGCCTATCAACTCCTCCGGATGCGTGTCGACGCTCACGCCGCCGTCGACACCACGGTGGAGCAGGCCGCCATCGAATTCGACACGGCGCGTGCCGGTTTCGTCAACGGCGTGCTGCGCAACATTTCGGCGCGGGACGAGGCGTCGTGGGTGGCCGAACTCGCGCCCGCACTCGACACGGACCCGGTCGGCCACATCGCCTTCGCGCACGGGCACCCGCGATGGATCGCCCAGGCCTTCGCCGATGCGCTCGGGACGGACGCGGGCCAGCTTGGCGCGTTGCTCGCCAACGACGACGAGCGGCCGCAGGTGCACCTGGCGGCGCGTCCCGGCGTGCTGACGGCCGAGGAACTGGCCAACGCCGTCAACGGCGAACCCGGTCGGTACTCGCCCTACGCGGTCTACCTCTCCGGCGGCGACCCAGGCGACCTGGAACCGATCCAGCAGGGGCAGGCACTGGTGCAGGACGAGGGCAGCCAGCTGGTGGCCAGAGCCCTCACACTCGCACCCGTCGACGACGACGCGGGCCGGTGGCTGGACCTGTGTTCGGGACCGGGCGGAAAGACGGCGCTGCTTGCCGCGATCGGAGCCGCCTCAGGTGCCAAGGTGACTGCCATCGAACCGGCGCCACACCGCGCGGAGTTCGTGGAGCGGAACACCGCCGGACTCGACGTGGAGGTGCTGCGCGTCGACGGCCGCGACTCGGGTCTGCCCGCTGCGTCCTTCGACCGGGTCCTGGTGGACGCGCCCTGCACCGGCCTCGGAGCGTTGCGTCGCAGGCCCGAAGCGCGCTGGCGGCGCCAACCCGGCGACGTCGCGGGGCTGGTGAAACTGCAACGTGAACTGCTCGCCGCGGCCATCGCGCTAACCCGCCCCGGCGGGGTGGTGATGTACGCGACGTGCTCACCACATCTGGCCGAGACCGTCGGCGTGGTGGCCGACGCGGTGCGCCGCTATCCGGTGCGGGCCATCGACGCCCGGCCGCTGTTCGATCCGGTCGACGGGCTCGGTTCGGGACCGTACGTGCAGCTGTGGCCGCACCGGCACGGGACGGATGCGATGTTCGCGGCGGCCCTGCAAGTAACCTGATGCCCATGGCAGCACCCCTGATCGCGCCGTCCATTCTGGCCGCCGACTTCGCCAGGCTGGCCGACGAGACCGCCGCGGTGACCGGCGCCGACTGGTTGCACGTCGACGTCATGGACAACCACTTCGTCCCCAACCTGACGCTCGGCCTGCCGGTGGTGGAGAGCCTGCTCAAGGTCACCGACATCCCGATGGACTGTCACCTGATGATCGACGACCCGGCCCGCTGGGCGCCACCATATGCGGAGGCCGGCGCCTACAACGTCACCTTCCATGCGGAGGCCGCCAACGATCCCCGCGCTGTCGCGCGCGACATCCGCGCCGCAGGCGCGAAGGCGGGGCTGTCCGTGAAGCCCGGCACACCGATCGATCCCTACCTCGAGATCCTCCGCGACTTCGACACCCTGTTGGTGATGTCGGTCGAGCCAGGCTTCGGCGGGCAGAAGTTCATCCCCGAGGTGCTCGCCAAGGTGGGCATCGTGCGACGACTCGTCGACGCGGGCGAACTGACCATCGTGGTGGAGATCGACGGCGGCATCAACGCCGACACCATTGAAGCGGCCGCCGAAGCGGGCGTCGACTGCTTCGTTGCGGGCTCCGCCGTCTTCGGTGCCTCCGACCCGTCCGCTGCGGTCGAGTCGTTGCGTGCGCAGGCCGCCAAAGCGGCCAAACATCTGACGCCGTGAGTGTCGAAGCCGCCATGCGGCTGGCCATCGAACTGTCCGAACAGGTCAAGGGCACCACCTATCCCAATCCACCCGTCGGCGCGGTGATCCTGGATCGCAGCGGTGAGATCGCGGGCGTCGGCGCCACCGAGCCGCCGGGCGGGCCACACGCGGAAGTGGTGGCGCTGCGGCGGGCGGGGGAGCGGGCCAGGGGCGGCACGGCCGTCGTCACGCTGGAACCCTGCAATCACCACGGACGCACCCCGCCGTGCGTGGATGCGCTTGTCGCGGCTGGTGTTTCGGCCGTCTCGTATGCGGTGCCCGATCCAAACCCGGTCGCGGCAGGAGGGTCGGCGCGACTGGCCGAGGCAGGTATCGCGGTGAGCCGCGGTGTGCTCGCCACCGAGGTGGCGGGCGGACCGCTGCGTGAGTGGCTACACAAGCAGCGCACCGGAAAGCCGCATCTCACTTGGAAGTTCGCCACCAGCGTGGACGGACGCAGCGCGGCGGCCGACGGCAGCAGCCAATGGATCACCAGTGAGGCCGCGAGGGCAGACGTGCACCGCAAGCGCGGTGTCGCCGACGCGATCGTCGTGGGCACCGGCACCGTGTTCGTCGACGACCCGACGCTGACTGCCCGACTGCCCGACGGCAGCGTCGCCGAGCGGCAGCCGCTGCGCGTCGTCGTCGGACAGCGCGAAATCTCGTCAGAGGCCCGCGTCTTGAACGAAGACTCGCGGACCATGATCATCCGAACCCGTGACCCCTTGGAGGTGATCCGGGCATTGTCGGATCGCACCGACGTGATCGTGGAGGGCGGCCCGACGTTGGCAGGAGCATTCCTGCGGGCCGGCGTGATCGACCGCATCCTCGCCTACGTGGCGCCGCTTCTGCTCGGTGGACCGATTACCGCGGTCGACGACGTCGGTGTGCTGAACATCGCCAATGCGCAGCGGTGGCGCTTCGACGGGATGGATCCGATCGGCCCCGACGTTCGGCTCAGCCTCGTGCCGGCGTGAGATGGAATTCCTTTGCCGCCCAATGTGACTCCCGTCACCATCGGTGACGCATCCGTTGGGTGACTCGTTACCAGTTCGAAATCCCAACGGCGCGACGGACACCGATCTTGGTCACCGTCCGCCCGTAGACTCGTAAGTGAGTCCGGGCCACATGCCCGCACTCACGGGAATCGCGTCTTCACCGCCGACGTTACGCGAAGCGAGAAGCACGAGAAGAGGACGATGAGCATGACTGCCCTGCAGGACTGGCTCAGTTTCCGCCCAGTCGATCAGAGCGCCATCAAGGAAATGGTGTGCCGTCCGCTGCGCGCGGTGCTGAGCACCCCCGACGAAGCCGTCGAAGACACCGAGCCGAAGGTTTTGCGGCCGGGACTCGAGCGCTGCTGACCTATCGGTCGGCAGCGACCACTTCGGTCGCCGGGTCGACGTCGTCGGCATGCTCGCGTCGACCACTGATGAACAAGCCGAGCACCGCACCCACCACGCAGACGATGGCGGTGATGCCGAAGATTTCGCCGTACTGCAGTGCGAACGCTTCGATCGACGCCTTCTGAACCCGAGCGGCTCCGGCGGCCAGTTGGCCCAGCGGTGAGTCGGACTTCGCCGGCGGCTGAGCGGCCAGCCGCTCCTGCAGGTACTGGTTGAACCGGTACAGGCCCCATGCCGAGAGTGCGGCGACCCCGACCAGCATGCCGGTCATCCGCGCCACCACCACGGCCGATGACGCGATGCCGTGCTGGGCCGGCGGAACCACCCGCAATGCCGCAGAGGTCAGCGGGCCGATCACCAGACCGAGTCCCAGCCCCGCCAGTGCGAGGTCCGTATCCATGGTGGGCAGGGTGAACAGCCCGAGGTCGTGGCGCGCGGCCAGGAGGTCGACTGGCCAGTGCGACACCAGCCAATACGCGTAAGCCGCGATCAGCAGACCGACGAACGTGATGATCCGGTCGCCGACACGCGTCGCCAGCCAGCCCCCGAGCAGCGCGCCGATCGGCAGCGCAACGAGGAAGCGCATCAGCAGAAACGCGGCCTCGTTCTGGCTCAGCGAGAGCACGCCCTGGCCGAACAGTTCCACGTTCACCAGGGTGACCATCAGGGCGGCGCCCGCGGCGAACGAGGCGCCGAGGGCACACAGGAACGGCCGGAAGTGCACGCCCGCCGGGTCGATGAGCTTGGTGCGCGCGAAGCGCTCCCACGTGAAGAACGCCACGGCGGCCACCGCGGCTCCGGCCAGGAGCCATCCGCCGCCACTCGGCAGGACCTGCTTCCCGTCGGGTGCCGGGTTGTACAGGCCGAACACGATCAGAACGAGTGTGATCGCGAGGAGAACTCCGCCAACGACGTCGATCTTCTCGGGAGGCCCACCCTTCTGCTTCGAGGGAAGGCTGAAGTGGATCATCAGCATCGCTAGGGCGGCGAGCGGCACGTTGATCCAGAAGACGTCGCGCCAGCTGTTCAGCGCCCAGACCACGGCGATGCCGTAGAGCGGGCCGAGCACGCTGCCCAGTTCCTGCGCCGCGCCGATGCCGCCGAGGACGGCAGCACGGTTGCGCTGTGCCCAGAGGTCGGCGGCCAGCGCCAGGGTGACGGGAAGGATCGCGCCGCTGGCCGTGCCCTGCACGATGCGCCCGATCACCAGGATGGTCAGGTCGGACGACAGCGCGGTGACGACGGAGCCTGCGGCGAATCCCGCCAGGCTGATCTGAATCAGTAGCTTGCGGCCGAACCGGTCGGAGGCGCGCCCGAGCAAGGGCATCGCCGCGATGTAGCCCACCAGGTATCCGGTGATGATCGGCGCGACCCGCTGAATCTGGTTCACCGGGATGCCGATTCCCGCAGGCGGCTCCGCCATGATGTCGCGGATCACCGTGACCACGACGTAGGTGTCGAGCGCTCCGAGCAGGACCGCCAAGCCGCCTGCGGTGATGGCTAGCCGCCGGTTGGTTCCCGGCCGCGGCTGCGGTGCGTGGGCCATCACACCGCGGGCTTGGTGACCGTGACCGACTTGCCCCAGTCGGACATCGTCATCTGGACGCTGTTGCCGGGGGTCGGCTCCAGCTTCGCCTGAATCAGCTTGTGGTCGCCGTCCCCGACGATCCATGCGGTGCCCGGCACCGGGCCGGTGGCGCCGATCTGCGGAGCGATCTTGTTGACGGCGTCGGCGCTGACCGTGCCGGTGACCTTGACGGTGTCGACGCCGTTGACCGTCTCCCGGCCTTCGGTCTTCGGGTCGGAGAAGTTGGCGAGGACGTTGGCCAGACCCTTGTCGGGGCTCAGGATCGCGGACACGTCGTAGATGTCGGCCGCCGGGCCGAAGTCTTGCCAGCTGCCCGCCGTGATCGCCCCGTAGAGCGAGCCGTCGGCGACGACGAAGTCCACGCCCTCGAGCTTCTGTCCCAGGAAGATGATGTCGGCCTTGCCCTGGGCCGCGACGGCGGGGCTGTTGGTCAGGTCGCCGGTCAGCGAGGCGATCGGCAGTTCCTTGATCTCACCGTTGACGGTGAGTTGCAGGTGAACGCTCTGCTGCGCCTTGGTGGTTTCGTTGGAGTCCTTCAGAAGGGTCGCCGCGTCGGGGAGAGCGGCATCGGCCTTCTTCTCCGACGAGCAGCCCGCGGTCAGCGCAATGGCTGCGAGGAGAGCTGTGAAGAGGGAAACGAGCACGGCAAGGCGGGGGCGCGTCTGCATGAGTGCATCGTAGAGGGTGGAGGCGGGCGGCCCTGCGGCCCGGGCTCCCGGGGACGGTGCTGAGCTGCGCTTTCACGGCAAGGTTAGTCTGACCACATGTTCACGGGCATCGTCGAAGAATTGGGTGAGGTCGTCGGCAAGGAGGACCTGACCGACGCCGCGCGGTTCGCCATCCGCGGTCCGATCGTCACCGCCGACGCCGGCCACGGCGACTCGATATCCGTGAACGGCGTGTGCCTGACCGTGGTCGAGGTGTTGCCCGACGGGGCGTTCACCGCCGACGTAATGGCCGAGACGCTGAACCGGTCGAGCCTGCGGGCCGTCGCGGTCGGCAGCCGGGTCAACCTCGAGCGTGCGGCCGCCATCAACAGCAGGCTCGGCGGCCACATCGTGCAGGGGCACGTCGACGGCACGGGCCACGTCCTCGCCCGCACGGCGTCCGAGCACTGGGAGGTGGTGCGCATCGCCCTGCCTGCCGCGCTGTCCCGATACCTGGTGGAGAAGGGGTCGATCACCGTCGACGGAGTGTCGTTGACGGTGTCGGGCCTGGGTGACGACTGGTTCGAGGTGTCGCTGATTCCGACCACGTTGTCGTTGACCACGCTGGGCCGGGCCGGGGTCGGGACGCCGGTCAACCTGGAGGTGGACGTCATCGCGAAGTACGTCGAGCGGCTGCTCGGCGTCAATGGCACACCCGCCGAATGAGTTGGCGCCTCTGACCATCCGCCCAGGTCAGGCGGGGCGCAATGAGCAGGCAATAAGTGTTCGGCTCGCGTGGTTCATACTGAAGGGCATTGAACGAGGGTCCCATCGGGACCGGCAAGGGTGGCACAGATGACGAGGCTTGATTCCGTCGAGCGGGCGCTGGCCGACATCGCCGCGGGCAAGGCCGTCGTCGTCATCGACGACGAGGATCGCGAGAACGAGGGCGATCTGATCTTCGCCGCCGAGAAGGCGACTCCGGAGCTGGTCGCGTTCATGGTCCGCTATACGTCCGGCTATCTCTGCGTGCCACTCGACGGTGACATCTGCGACCGGCTCGGCCTGCTGCCGATGTATGCGGTGAACCAGGACAAGCACGGCACCGCGTACACCGTGACCGTCGACGCGAGAAACGGTGTGGGAACGGGTATTTCGGCTTCCGACCGGGCAACCACCATGCGGTTGCTCGCCGATCCGACGGCCACCGCCGACGAGTTCACCAAGCCCGGTCACGTGGTGCCGTTGCGCGCCAAGGACGGTGGGGTGCTGCGCAGGCCCGGACACACCGAGGCCGCCGTCGACCTGGCGCGTCTGGCCGGCCTGCAGCCGGCCGGTGCGATCTGCGAGATCGTCAGCCAGAAGGACGAAGGTGCGATGGCGCAGACCGACGAGCTGCGCGTCTTCGCCGACGACCACGACCTGGCGCTGATCTCCATCGCCGACCTGATCGAGTGGCGGCGCAAGCACGAGCGGCACATCGAGCGCATCGCCGAGGCGCGCATCCCCACCCGGTACGGCGAGTTCCGCGCCGTCGGCTACACCAGCATCTACGAGGACGTCGAGCACGTCGCGCTGGTCCGGGGCGACATCTCCGGACCCGAGGGCGACGGTCACGACGTGCTGGTGCGAGTCCACTCGGAGTGCCTGACTGGCGACGTATTCGGCTCCCGCCGGTGTGATTGCGGCCCTCAGTTGGACGCCGCGATGGCGATGGTCGCGCGTGAGGGCCGTGGCGTGGTGCTCTACATGCGCGGGCACGAGGGGCGCGGCATCGGCCTGATGCACAAGCTGCAGGCCTACCAATTGCAGGACGCAGGCGACGACACCGTCGACGCCAACCTCAAGCTGGGCCTGCCCGCCGATGCCCGCGACTACGGCATCGGTGCGCAGATCCTCGTCGACCTGGGCATCCGGTCGATGCGCCTGTTGACCAACAACCCGGCCAAGCGGGTCGGTCTGGACGGCTACGGCCTGCACATCATCGAGCGGGTGCCGTTGCCGGTGCGCGCCAACGCCGAGAACATCCGCTACCTGATGACCAAACGCGATCGGATGGGCCACGACCTGACCGGTCTCGACGACTACGAAGAGTCGGTCAAGATGGACGGTTACGACGAAGCGGTCTATTTGCTTGGTGATCGCCTGCCTCCGACGGCCTCCGAGCCGGGAGCCCCGCAGTGAGCGGTGGCGCGGGAGTACCGGACCTGCCCCACGTCGAGGCGTCCGACGTGAGACTGGCCATCGTCGCCAGCACCTGGCACGAGGAGATCTGCAATGCGCTGCTCGACGGTGCGCTGCGGGTCGCCAAGGACAGCGGGATCGCCGCGCCCACCATCGTGCGGGTGCTCGGCGCCATCGAGATTCCGGTCGTCGCACAGGCTTTGGCGGAGCGCCACGACGCCGTGGTGGCGCTTGGCGTGGTGATCCGTGGGCAGACACCACATTTCGACTACGTGTGCGACGCGGTCACGCAGGGGCTGACGCGGGTATCACTCGACTCCTCGACGCCCGTTGCCAACGGCGTCCTGACCACCAACGACGAGAAGCAGGCTCTGGACCGCGCGGGATTGCCCGGGTCGGCAGAGGACAAGGGTGCCCAGGCCGCTGCGGCCGCCCTGTCCACTGCGCTGACGCTGCGCGACCTGCGCGCAGGCTCATGACCTGGGACCTCGAGGTCCGCCCACACCTGACGCCGTACTTCGCCTACGCGGCGGCGTTCTTGATCGCCGCCGCGCACATCGCGGTGGGTTTTGCGCTGAAGATCGGCTCGTCGGGGGTGATCTTCCAGACCGCCGATCAGGTCGCGATCGGAATTCTCGGGGTGATCATCGGCGGCCTGGTGCTGTTGTTCGCCAGGCCCCGGTTGCGCATCGGACCCGCGGGCGTATCGGTGCGGAACCTGTTCGGCGACAAGCTGATTCCGTGGTCGGACGTCGTCGACATCTCGTTTCCGCCCGGGGCCCGGTGGGCGCGCGTCGACCTGCCCGACTACGAGTACGTGCCGGCGATGGCCATCCAGGCCGTCGACAAGGATCGCGCCGTGGCCGCGATGGACGGCGTGCGCGAGCTGGTGGTCCGCTATCGCCCGGACGTCAGCCCACGGTCAACGTCATCGTGACTTCGTCGACCTGACCGGCGGCCGTCCCGTTCGCCTCGGTCACGCCGAAGCCCAGACGCTCGTACACGGCGCGCGCCGCGTCGTTGGCGATACCCACCCGCAGCGTCACCCTGCGGACGTGTTGACCGCGGGCCCAGTCAACGGCGGCAGTCAGCAGGGCGCCTGCCAGGTCGTGGCCGCGGGCGGCCGGCTCCACCCACAGCGAGTACAGGTAGACCGATTCCGTGCTTTCGCGTTGCGCGCCGATCAGCCCGACCAGGCGCTCGTCGATCGACGCGGCGAACTGGGCGTGGGCGCGCAACCGGCGGCGCCACTGCGCCGCCGTGAACGACGTCTCCTGTCGGTACTGGGGATCGTCGGAGCCGAGCGTGTCGGCGAGCGCACGCAGCCGCAGCTCGGCGAACACTCGCCAATCCGCCTCGGCCAGTTGGTCGACCCGTGGGGCACTCATGCGGCGTCGCACGGCTCCGTTCATCGAGTACGGTAGAATTCGCTGACAGTGACCGATTTTCGCATGTCGACGACGCTGGCCTTGGCGCCCACGTCGGCAGACCGGATACACGAAATCGATACTCCGCTCATCTCGGCTACGCAAGTCGTTGCGCGGCTGGGCGCCAACCCGACCATCACCATCCCCATGGTGTGCGGGATGGTGTCCGGGGTCGAGCCCGACGTCGACGCCATCTGGCGGTACCTGAAGGAACCGGCGGACTTCTTCGATCTCCCGATCCCCGAGCGCGCCGCTCTGCGTGCCGCACTCGGCCGATTCGGTGGCGAGATCCGCGGGGGTGGTCGCGCCCTCATCGCGGCGACCGTGACCCTCCTGGACATCGACGGTCGGCCGGACTTCGTCGTCACCGGGACGGTGGTGCGCCCCGTGCGCCCGACCCCGGTGCGCATCGCCAGCTGTGAGGTCGGGCTGCCGGTGGTTCGGCGCAGCGATCCGCATTGGCTGCGGATGGCGGCGCGTACGACCAGTAGGGGACCAGTCGATCAGGTGCAGCGGTGGTTGGACGACGGCGGCTTCGCCGACGCCGTCCCGGCGAAGCCACGTGTGGGCGCGCCGCTGCTCGGGGCCCTGGTCTTCGAATGCGCCGACGGTCTGGTCGGCATCGACGCCGGGGAACCGACGTCCATCCTCGGCCAACTCGAGCGGTGCGGTGCCGTGAGCGGTGTCCGCAGCGTCGACGAGCGGCCGCAGCGGGCCGACCGAGCATGGTGGATTTCGCCGAACTACGAAACCCATCCGGTGGTGAGCATCGACGACGGGCGCTTCGACGTCGATGCCGGCGCCGCAGCACCCTTCGTGGGGTTGCGATGACACGTGCATTCGACCCGAAGGCCTTCCGGGCGCTGACGATCGACGGTTTCGAGATCACCGACGGCGTGTTCACCGGCCATTACGCGCTGCGCGGCTTCGACGCGAAAGATGACCTCGCCTTCTCCGAGCGGGTGAATTTCGGGACCGCACTGCAGCAGCCGCCGGACGACCGGCTGCTGAGATTGCTCGTGTTGACCTGCGTGCCGAGCTACTACAAGGCGGCGGCGCCCGCGCGGATCGAAATCGCGTTTCCCACCTTCGACTTCGAGCGTGACTACCTGCGCGAGCTCATCGCCGGCGGCCTAGGCGAATTCGCCTACCGCAATGACCTGCCCGAGGCGTTGACACCGGAAGTGATTGGACCGGAGGCCACCGCGGCGCACGACGGCGTCGACGACTGGGACGCCGCGCGTACGCCGCTGGTACCCGTCGGCGGAGGCAAGGACTCGGTGGTGACCATCGAAGCCCTCAAACGGCACGGGCTTCAGCCGATGTTGTTCAGCGTCAACAAGTTCGACCCCATCGATCGATGCATCGAGGTCAGCGGGCTGGACAGCACGCGGGTGACGAGGTCCATCGACCGGCGGCTCATCGAGCTCAACGGCGAAGGCGCCTACAACGGCCACGTGCCCGTCACGGCGATCAACAGCGTCATCGGCCTGATCGTCGCCGACGGCAACGGGTTCGGACCCGTCGTGTTGTCCAACGAGCGATCCTCCAACGTCGGCAACATCAGCTGGATGGGCCGGGACATCAACCATCAGTGGTCGAAGAGCGTGACGTACGAGACGCTGCTGCGGAACACGTTGTCGCGCTACGGACTGAACCCGGACCGCTACTTCTCGCTGCTGCGCGGCCTGTCCGAATCGCAGATTGCCGACCGGTTCCGCTCCTGCCCGGAGTACTTCCGCGTCTTCATCAGCTGCAACCGGCCGTTCGCGATCGACGAAGGCCGCCGCGGTGCGTCGTGGTGCGGCCACTGCCCGAAGTGCCTGTTCGTCTTCGTGCTGATGGGCCCACGCCTCGGACGCGCCGAGGTCGAGGCGATCTTCGGCCGGAACCTCTTCGCGGACAACGACAACGGACCTGGATTCTCCGACATCGTCGGCTTGGGCGTGCACAAGCCGTTCGAGTGCGTCGGCGAATACTACGAAGCCGCCGAGGCCATGGTGTCGATCCTCGACGACGACGAATGGCGCGGCCTGCCTCTGGTCGAACAGTTCCGGTCCCACCGCGGCGAGCTGGAGTCGGTCGCCACCACGGCCGACCCGGGAAGCACCGTGCACTACGTGCCCGATCGGTACGCGGCCACCCTGGATGACCGCGATGGCGCAATCACAGCCTGAGCTCGCCGGTCAGGTCGTCGGGATCTGGGGTTTCGGCCGCGAGGGCGTCTCGATGGCCAGGACCGCGGCGGCTGCCGGCGCGGCGCGCATCGAGGCCGTCGACGACATCGGCAGGGGCCAGCTCGAGGTGCCCGCTGACATCGCGGGCGTCACCGTCTTCCGCGGCTCGGAACATCTGAATCGCCTGCGGCAGTGCGACATCGTGTTCGTTAGCCCAGGCGTGCCGTGGCGACAGCCCGTCTTCGCCGAACTGAGGGCATCCGGCACGCGCATCTCGAGTGCGGCCGACTGGTTCGTCTCGCGGCACAGCGCGCAGACCGTCGGCGTCACCGGCACCAAGGGCAAGAGCACCACCGCCTCGTTCCTCGGACACCTGCTGGGCACGCTCGGGGTGAACGCGGTGGTCGCAGGCAATATCGGTACCCCGCTGTCGGACCTGTCGCCCGATCGCGACGCCGTGGTGGTGGCCGAGCTGTCCAGTCAGCAGGCGGCGCTGCTGACCACGTCGCCCGCGGTGGCGGTCGTCACGAATCTCTTTCAGGACCACCTGGATTGGCACGGCGGCACCGAGCCGTACTACCTGGCGAAGGCGAACGTCTTCCGCAACGGTGCGCGCTCGCTGGTGTCCACTCCCGAGGCGATCGCCGCACTGGAGCGCATCGGCATCCACTCGTTCCCGCCGTCGCTGCGACTCGTCGATCCGACGGCGGTGCGCCAGCCGGAGGGCACGTCGGTGATGACCTACGCGCACAACGTGGTCAACGGTGCGCTCGCAATCCTGGCCGCCGAGGAGATGCTCGGCAGGCCGGTGACGCCGGAGCAGGCGGACGCCGCGATCGCCACCTTCGAGGGCCTGCCGCACCGGCTTCAGACCGTGCGGATCACCGGGCGAACCAGGTGGATCGACGACACGTTGGCCACCACGGGGGAGAGCGTGGTCGCCGCGCTGAAGGCGATGCGACCGGACCACCACATCGCACTGATCGTCGGAGGCATGGACCGGCAGCTGAACTACGACCAGATCGACGCGTACCTATGCAGCGGCGCGCGGCGGGTGTCGCTCATCCAGGCACCGAGCAACGGCACGGTGATCGGCCGCGGCTTCGCCCGCGAGCATCCCTCGGATACCCATGTCGTGGGCGGGCTGGAGGAGGCGGTCCGGGTGGCCGCCGGGTTGCCCGACGTCGACGTCGTGCTGCTCTCACCGGGCGCGGCGAGCTACGACCTGTTCGTGAACTACGAGGCGAAGGCCGCCGCGTTCTGCGGCTTCATCGACCGCCTGTGACGGGGTCACCCATCACCAGACCCTCGCGGCGCGGGTCGGCGCCGCCCACCAGGCCGGACTGGTTGCGGACGATCGCGGACAATCCGCTGGATTGATCGGCGAGGTCGACCTGATGTCCGAGTGCGCGCAGTCCCTGCACCAGCGGGTCGTGGTCGCCATTCGCGGACGTGTCGATCACGGGATGCTCGCCGCCGACGTTTGTCTTCGGGGTGTTGGCCGCGCCGAAGTCGACGGCGGACACCGCCTGCTGCGGGTCCAGTCCCCAATCCAGCATGCTCACAAGGCTTTTCACGACGAACTGGATGATGACCGAGCCGCCCGGCGAACCGAGCACCGCGTACAGCGGCCCCCTGGAGTTGGGCTGGCCCGAACCGGGCTGGTCGAACACCAACGTGGGCGCCATCGTGCTGCGTGGCCGCTTT
The DNA here is from genome assembly GCF_000620625.1 of Mycobacterium sp. URHB0044. Taxonomy (GTDB): domain Bacteria; phylum Actinomycetota; class Actinomycetes; order Mycobacteriales; family Mycobacteriaceae; genus Mycobacterium. Next base: position 136,086 of record NZ_JIAW01000021.1, read on the forward strand.
CCCGGTTGGATCCGGTTCGGAACCGGTAGTGCGTCGGGACCCACCGGCTCGGCCGAGAAGTCCGTGAGCTGGTTGTTCAGAATGAAACCGTCCACCATGTGGAAGGAGCCGAAGGCCGATTCCACCGTCGTGGTCATCGCGGCCGCGTTGCCCTGCGTGTCGACGATGCTGATGTGGCTGGTGCCGTGCTCCGGGACGGGCGGTACCGGCGACGACGGCGCACCGAACTCTCCGGGCTTGGCTGTGCCCATGGTGTGCTGTTCGGAGATCAGCGCCGCCCGGCCTGCGAGGTAATCGCTGTTGAGCAGGGTGTTGGGTGAGCCGCCCGGCAGCGGCACGAATTCGGTGTCGGCGACGTACTTGTCGCGGTCGGCGTACGCCAGACGCTCGGCCTCGGCGATGAGATGAACGCCCATGACGGCCGGTCGGCCGCCGTTGAGGTCGACGTCGGTGGGCTCGTGTTGGCCCATCGGGAAGTGCTCCAGAATGCCGAGGACGGCGGCCACCGCGATGCCGCCCGACGACGGCGGCGGCATGCCGCAGACCTCGCGGCCGCGGTAGCCGGTGCACAGCGGTTCGCGCTGCTTCGCGGTGTAGGTGGACAGGTCCTCGAGCGTCATCAGGCTCGGAGTGCGGCCACCCGACGTGTCAGCGGCGGATTCGACGATGTCGCTGGCGATGTTCCCGGAGTAGAAGGCCGTAGGACCGTCGGAAGCTATGGCCCCCAACGTCTTCGAATAGGCCGGGTTGGTCAGGCGGGTTCCGGAGGTCTTGGCGCTTCCGTCCGAATTCAGGAAATAGGCGGCGGCCTGCGGGTCGACGTGCAGTTGCGGCGCGGCGTCTGCAATGGCGGCGGCAAGCCGCGGGCTGATGTCGAAGCCGCCGTCGGCCAGTTCGACTGCGGGACCGAACAGCTCGCGCCACGCTGTCTTGCCGTGCTGGGTGTGCACGTCGTGCAGCATTCGCACGATGCCGGGCACGCCGATGGACCGTCCGGACGCCCGCGCGTCGGGTTTCGGTTCGGTGCGGTCGGTGTCCGAGATCCAGCGCAGATAGTTCTCCGTCGCCGCGGCCGGCGCTACCTCGCGGCCGTCGTAGGCCTGCACCGTGCCGGACGCGGCGTCGTAGTACAGCAGAAAGCCCCCGCCGCCGATGCCAGACGATTGCGGTTCGACCAGACCCAGCACTGCTTGCGCGGTGACGAGCGCATCGGCGGCGGTGCCGCCGTCGCGAAGCACTTCGCACGCCGCCCGGGTGGCCAGCGAATTGGCGGTCACCACCGAGAAGCGAGCGGTCTGCACGGCGGTCATGTCCTTGCGGTAGCCGGTGGCGACTTCGGGATTGGTGCCGAGATTCCGCGAGGTGGCCACCGACCCGGTGGTAGGAGCCGCCGACGTCTTCGGCGCCGGTGTGCCGTTCGCCACGATCTCGCACGGTCCCGCGGCGGCCGGCGGTGCGGATTCCTCGGATCCGCATCCCGCGACGACCAACACGACACTGGCCAGCAGGGCCATCCACGGGGCGGAAGCCGGGATCCGCATCATCCGACGGTAGATCATCGATGGACCCACGCGGGCCGACTTGGCCTAGCGCTCCTCAAATCGGGTCACCCGGCGGTACTAACCTGGAACCCGTGCCCGATCCAGCGACGTACCGGCCGGCTCCGGGATCCATTCCCATCGAGCCCGGCGTCTACCGGTTCCGGGATCCGCACGGCAGGGTGGTCTACGTCGGCAAGGCCAAGAGCCTGCGCAGCAGGTTGAACTCCTACTTCGCCGACATCTCCGGACTGGCGCCGCGCACGCGGCAGATGGTGACGACGGCGGCCAGCGTCGAATGGACGGTGGTCACCACCGAGGTCGAGGCGCTGCAGCTCGAATACAACTGGATCAAGGAGTTCGATCCGCGATTCAACATCCGGTACCGAGACGACAAGTCGTACCCGGTGCTGGCGGTCACCCTCAACGAGGAATACCCCCGGCTCTTCGTCTACCGCGGGCCACGCCGCAAGGGTGTGCGCTACTTCGGTCCGTACTCGCACGCCTGGGCCATCCGCGAGACCCTGGACCTGTTGACCAGGGTCTTCCCCGCGCGGACCTGCTCAGCGGGGGTGTTCAAGCGGCACAACCAGATTGGTCGGCCCTGCCTGCTCGGTTACATCGACAAGTGCTCGGCGCCGTGTGTCGACCGGGTCAGTGCCGAGGAGCACCGGGCAATCGTGCTGGACTTCTGCGACTTCCTTGCTGGCAAGACCGATCGGTTCGTCCGTCAGATGGAACAGCAGATGAACGCGGCGTCCGAGCAGCTGGACTTCGAACGGGCGGCGCGGTTGCGCGACAACATCGGTGCCCTGCGGCGGGCATTGGAGAAGCAGACCGTGGTGTTCGGTGACGGGACCGACGCCGACGTGGTGGCCTTCGCCGACGATGAGCTGGAGGCAGCCGTTCAGGTGTTCCACGTGCGCGGCGGACGGGTCCGTGGTCAACGTGGCTGGGTGGTCGAAAAGTCCGGTGAGCCAGGCGAATCCGGCCAGGAGCAGCTCGTCGAGCAGTTCCTCACGCAGTTCTACGGCGCCCAGGCGGAACTCGGAGATGCCGCGGACGAAGCGACCAACCCGGTGCCCCGACAGGTGCTGGTACCGGTGCTGCCCGGCAACGCCGGGGAAGTGGAGATCTGGCTGTCGGGGCTGCGCGGATCGCGGGTTCAGTTGCGGGTGCCGGCCCGCGGCGACAAGCGCGCGCTCGCCGAGACCGTGCACCGCAACGCCCAGGACGCGCTCAACCAGCACAAGCTCAAGCGCGCCGGCGACTTCAACGCAAGATCTGCTGCGCTGCAGAGCATTCAGGAATTCCTTGGTCTCGCCGACGCGCCGCTGCGCATCGAGTGCGTGGACATCAGCCACGTCCAGGGCACCGACGTGGTGGCGTCACTCGTGGTGTTCGAGGACGGCCTGCCCCGCAAGTCGGACTACCGGCATTACGCGATCCGGGAGGCCGCGGGCGATGGCCGATCCGATGACGTTGCGTCGATCGCCGAGGTGACGCGCCGCAGGTTCATGCGACACGTCGCGGACGCGGACCGGCCTCTGGTGGCCGAGGGAAGGTCGCGCCGATTCGCCTACCCGCCGAACCTGTTCGTCGTCGACGGTGGCGCTCCACAGGTCAATGCCGCCGCTGCGGTGCTCGACGAGCTCGGCGTGACCGACGTCGCGGTGATCGGTCTGGCGAAGCGGCTGGAGGAGGTTTGGGTGCCGTCCGAACCGGATCCGGTGATCATGCCGCGCAACAGCGAGGGCCTGTATCTGTTGCAGCGAGTCCGTGACGAAGCGCACCGGTTCGCGATCACCTACCACCGCAGCAAGCGATCCAAGCGGATGACGGCGTCGGCGCTCGACTCCATCCGGGGCCTGGGTCAGCACCGGCGCAAGGCACTCGTCACCCACTTCGGTTCGGTGGCCCGACTGAAGCAGGCCAGCGTCGAGGAGATCACCTCGGTGCCGGGCATCGGCGTGGCCACCGCGAAGGCGGTGTTGGAAGCGCTGGGCGTACCAGCCGAATCGGACGCGCCCGAGGTGATCATCGACGATGATCGAAGTAGAGCATCGGGATGACGGGGTCGGGTAATGGCGTGCAGCGAGGAGCCGGAGGCGAATCGCGCGTGACCGAGGAGTTGAGGGACGGCTTGCCGAGCGACCACGAGACCGGCGACATCGACGTTGTTCTGGTGACCGGACTGTCCGGGGCAGGGCGCGGGACGGCGGCCAAGGTGCTCGAGGACCTCGGCTGGTACGTCGCAGACAACCTGCCGCCGGAACTCATCGCCCGCATGGTCGAATTGGGCTTGGCGGCCGGGTCGCGGATCACCCAGCTCGCGGTGGTGATGGACGTCCGCTCACGGGGCTTTACCGGCGATCTGGACTGGGTGCGCAACGACCTCGCCACCCGGCAGATCACACCGAGGGTGCTCTTCCTCGAGGCATCCGACGAGATCTTGGTGCGCCGCTACGAACAAAACCGGCGCAGTCATCCGCTGCAGGGCAATCAGACTCTGGCAGAAGGCATTACCGCCGAACGGACGATGCTGGCGCCGGTGCGCGCTGCCGCCGACCTGGTGATCGACACGACGACCCTGTCGGTACCCGAGTTGCGGGCAAGCATCGAACGGGCCTTCGGCAGCGAGACCGTCGCGCACACCAACATCACCGTCGAGTCGTTCGGCTACAAGTACGGACTGCCGATGGACGCCGATACCGTGATGGACGTACGGTTCCTGCCCAACCCGCACTGGGTGGACGAACTGAGGCCGCACACGGGTCAGCACGCCGCGGTTCGCGACTACGTACTGGGGCAACCAGGCGCGGCGGAGTTCCTCGACACCTACCATCGGCTGCTGGACGTCGTCATCGACGGCTACCGGCGGGAGGGAAAGCGATACATGACCGTCGCCATCGGATGTACGGGTGGCAAGCATCGCAGCGTTGCCATTGCCGAGGCGCTCGCCGGGCGTCTCGAGGGTGGCGATCAGTTGACGGTCCGGGTGCTGCACCGGGACCTGGGGCGCGAATGAGTCCGCGAAGACGAGCGCGCGTGAGGATCGCAGCGAGGGACGAGCGAGGACCGGAGCGCGTGGGAGTCGAGCCATGAGCCCACGCGTCGTTGCGCTCGGTGGCGGGCACGGGCTGTACGCGACGTTGTCGGCCGCCCGCAGGCTGACCCCACACGTCACCGCCGTGGTGACCGTCGCCGACGACGGCGGTTCATCCGGGCGGCTACGCAACGAGCTCGACGTCGTGCCACCCGGCGACCTCCGAATGGCCTTGGCGGCGTTGGCTTCCGACAGCCCGCACGGTCAGCTGTGGGGCACCATCATCCAGCACCGGTTCGGCGGCAACGGCGCACTCGCCGGCCATCCGATCGGAAACCTATTGCTCGCGGGGCTCAACGAGGTGTTGGCCGATCCGGTGGCGGCGCTCGACGAGCTCGGTCGGATCCTCGGCCTCAAGGGCCGGGTCCTGCCGATGTGCCCGATCGCACTGCAGATCGAGGCCGACGTGGGTGGCCTCGAGTCCGATCCGCGGATGAGCCGGGTGATCCGCGGACAGGTCGCCATCGCCACCACGGTGGGAAAGGTGCGGCGGGTGCGGCTGCTGCCGAGCAATCCGCCGGCCACGCGGCAGGCCATCGACGCGATCATGGCGGCCGATCTGGTAGTGCTGGGTCCGGGGTCGTGGTTCACCAGCGTGATACCTCACGTCCTGGTTCCGCAGCTGGCGGAGGCACTGCAGGCGACGTCGGCGCGGCGCGCGCTGGTGCTCAATCTGGTGGCCGAACCGGGGGAGACCGCAGGCTTTTCCGCCGAACGGCACATTCACGTCCTGGCGCAACACGCACCCGGCTTCACCGTTCACGACATCGTCGTCGACGCGGCAGGAGTGCCCGGCGAGCGCGAACGCGAACAGCTCAGGCGCACCGCAGCCATACTCAACGCTCAGGTCGAGTTTGCTGACGTGTCCAGACCTGGTACACCATTACATGACCCGGCGAGATTGGCGGCGGCCCTGGAGCGCGTCCGCCTGCGTGGCACCGCACCGGTGCCACCGACGGTTCCAACTGCTGCCGTGAGATCGGTCGACGAGAGGTGACGTTTTCGTGGCGATGACAGCCGAGGTCAAAGACGAGCTGAGTCGGTTGGCGATCAACTCCGTGAGCGCCCGTCGTGCCGAGGTAGCCTCCTTGCTCCGCTTCGCCGGTGGGCTGCACATCGTGGCCGGCCGTGTCGTGGTGGAGGCAGAGGTCGACCTGGGCATCATCGCGCGACGGTTGCGCAAGGACATCTACGACCTATACGGCTACAACGCCGTCGTGCACGTGCTGTCGGCCACCGGCATCCGCAAGAGCACCAGGTATCTGGTGCGCGTGGCGCAGGACGGTGAAGCGCTCGCGCGTCAGACCGGCCTGCTGGATCTGCGCGGTCGTCCGGTCCGTGGCCTGCCGGCGCAGGTCGTCGGCGGCAGTGTCGGTGATGCCGAAGCCGCTTGGCGCGGAGCGTTTTTGGCGCATGGTTCGCTGACGGAGCCCGGGCGTTCGTCGGCGTTGGAGGTCAGTTGTCCCGGGCCGGAGGCGGCGCTCGCGCTGGTCGGCGCCGCGCGGCGGTTGGGTGTGAGCGCCAAGGCGCGCGAAGTGCGGGGCAGCGACCGCGTCGTGGTCCGCGACGGCGAGGCCATCGGCGCGCTACTGACCCGGATGGGCGCCCAGGACACGCGGTTGACGTGGGAAGAGCGGCGGATGCGCCGCGAGGTACGGGCGACTGCCAATCGGCTGGCCAACTTCGACGATGCGAACCTGCGCCGCTCGGCGCGGGCTGCCGTCGCTGCGGCGGCCAGGGTCGAGCGGGCGTTGGAGATCCTCGGTGACACCGTGCCCGATCACCTCTCGGCGGCAGGCCGGTTGCGGGTCGAGCACCGCCAGGCGTCGCTGGAGGAACTCGGCCGGCTCGCCGAACCTCCGATGACCAAAGACGCTGTGGCGGGGCGCATTCGGCGGCTGCTGTCGATGGCCGATCGGAAGGCCAAGCAGGACGGGATTCCCGACACCGAGTCGGCAGTCACCCCGGATCTGCTGGAAGAGGCCTAGTTCAGGCGGCGACGGTGCTCTGAGCCGGTAGGGGATTGGCTGCGGGGTTGCTCGCCAGAGCGTCGAGCACCGTCGACCACACCTGAGGGCTCAAGAAGATGTTCGCGTGGCCGAGGATCAATCCTGGGTAGCGGTCTTGCAGCACGATGTTCGTGACGTTGTTCGAGCCAGGCGGACCGGTGAGGGCCTGCTGCGTATACGGGGTGACGACCCAGTCGTTCACGGACGCGATCGTGGTGTACAGCACGCCGGGCCGGGTGTCGCCATTGCCGTAGACCTCTTGTTGGAAGGGCGAACCCAGCGCCTGTTGGTAGAGGGCAGGTCCGATCACGTTGGCGATGCCGACGGCCAACTGCCCGAAGATCGGCAGCGACTGCAGCGCGCCGAGGCCGTCGATGTCGGTGCCGTGGTTGCTCGGAGCAATCCCGATGAGCTGCGACACCTTGTCCGCGCCGCCCATGTTGTTGATGTAGTCGACGGCCAGGATTCCGCCGCCCTGGGAGTGCCCGATCAGGATGACCTTCGGGGCGCCCGTTTCGTCGAGCACTCTTTGCACCTCGGCGGCGAGTTCCGCGCTGGACTGCCTGATGTCGCCCATGGCCTGGATCGGGGAGTTCGGGTTCCCGGTGGTGTTGCCATAGTTGAACGTGTAGACCTTGTATCCCGCGTTGGCGAGAACTGGTGCCCCGACGGACCAGTTGGTGCCCTGGGTGGCGGTGGTGCCGTTGATCAGGATGATCGGCAGCGGATGGTCGGCGGTCACCTTGATGGTCACGTCATTGGCACCGGCGGGCGGCTTGGTCGGATTGAAGAACGCCAGCCCATCGAGGATCCCGTAGTTGACGTCGAACTGTCCCGTGGTGGGTTCGAACATCGGCGCCCCGATGATCGATCGGCCGACGGCGGCCGCGACGTTGGCCACCGTGGAGGCGAGCAGGTAGGGCGCGCCGAGGAAGCTATCGGGTCCGAATGCCTGCGCAACGGCGGTCGCGGCGGTGTGCACGACGGACACCGTGATCGTTCCTAAGTCCGCGACCAACCCGGTCATCTGTTGGATGAATAGTGGTGGGTTGAACGAAATGGGGCTGACGGGTGCGGGAACGGGCGGTGCGATCGATGCCCCGACTGCGCTGGCCGGCTCGGGATCGAGCTGGGGCCTGAGACTGCGCACGTTGGATTCGACCGTCGCAGTCGGCCGGGGCTCGGCGGTGGCGGGTGCGGCGGCGCTGGCCGTTGGGCTGGGCCGCTTCGAGTCGTGTGAGGCGCCAGCAGGCAGGGACGTCGCCGGCTCGACGTCGACTTCGCTCGGATCGGTTGTGGCTGGGCCGGCGTCGGGGACGACCAGCGGTGGGGTTTCGGGTGTTTCAGTAATGGCTGTGGTCGTGGTGTGTTCGACGGGTGTGCCGGCTGGTGGACTGGTCGTGTCCTTGTCCCGAAGGCCAGTCACCGTCGGCGCAGTGGGTTCCGTTGTGCCCGTTGGCTTCGGCGTCTTCGTCGACGGGTCGACGGTGCTCGGCTCGTCGGACTTTTCGGGCTCGTCGGACTTGGGCGCGGGACCATCGGTGGCGCCGGCTTTCGGCGGCTTTACCTCGTCGGCGTGGCCTGACTGCTGGGACGTCGTGCCCTTCGTACCGGGCTCACCACCCGAGGCGGACGGGTCGTCGTCGGCACGAGCGATGCCACCGGCCATCGCGATGACGGTGTAGAAGGCCAGCACGAACGCTGCGAGTGTGAGCCGCAGCCACACCTGCACCGACGACGTGCGGCTCCCGAACTGGCAAACGGCGCTCTTGGACAAATCAGCCTCCCACTTCAGGCGGGACCATAACCGCTCGGACGGTGGGGCGGCCGGAGTTTTCACTGATTTCGTACGCCGACGCTGCAGTTATCCACAGTCACGTTTTCATCCACAGGCGAGGTCTCGCGACCTGTCGTTCGAACCTTTGTGCGATTAGCGTGGGGGTGTGTCCGTTGATCGTCCGTTCCTGACTGCCGAGGTGGCCCGCTCCCGAGTGGCCGCCGACCTCGACGCGATCGACGCAGCGTTGAGCCGGCTGCGGGCGACGTCAACGGACCTGGTGGGCAATGCCTTTCGCGTCGAGGTGGCCGACCGGCTGGAGACGCAGCTACGGATCAACCGCGGTTTGTCCTACCGCGTGTTCGCCGAACTGGCCGACCCACCCGACGGCGACGACCGACCTGTCCAGGCTCCTGGCGTGAAGCTGCGGGACGTGCTGGCTCACCGACTGCGCATCGTGCCCGCCGAGGTGACGCGCCGCTTCAAGCTTGCCGCCCGGATCACGCGGCGGCGCTCCCCGATCGGGGTGACGTTGCCGCCGGAGTTGCCTGCGCTCGCCGCTGCAGTCGAGGCGGGCGACGTCGGAGACGATCACATCAAGCAGGTGTGCGACGCGATCGACGTCCTACCCGCCGCGGTCGCCGACCAGAAGGACCGGGTGGAACGCACGCTGGTTCGCCACGCCCGCGAGCAGGACTCCGCGTTCGTCGCCGAGATAGGGCGTCGCCTGGCCGACACCCTCAACCCGGACGGGCTGTTCGACGACCGCGATCGAATGAACCGTCGTTCCATGACGCTGGGCCGGCAGGGCCCGGACGGGATGAGTCGATTGTCGGGCTGGGTCACGCCAGAAGGACGGGCCTACGTCGAAGCCCTCAAGGCGGCGGTGCGTCCGGGCCACCACGTTCCGGGTGCCGACCAGGCGGTGGTGGACGCGGCCACCGATGATCGCAGCGGCCCGCAGCGGTTGCACGACGCGCTGGTGTGGGGCCTGCGGGCGGGTCTCCAGTCCGGCTCCCTGGGCGCCCATCGCGGTATCCCGGTCACCGTGATCGCGACCGTGACCGTGGATCAGATGGAACAGGCCGCCCGCGCGACGACCGATCCCGATGTCGCGATGCCCGCCCCGGCACGCACCGGTGGCGGGTCGTCGCTGCCGATGCGCGATCTGATTCGGATGGCAGGCAACGGCATTCACTACTTGACCGTGTTCGACGGGCATTCCGAGCGGCCGGTGTACCTGGGGCGCAGCACACGCATCGCCACCGCGGACCAACGCATCATCTGCCACGCGCGAGACAAGGGTTGCACCCGGCCCGACTGCACCGTATGGGGTTACGACTGCGAAGTGCACCACACACCGGACTGGCATCCCGACGGGGCCACCGACGCCGACAAGCTGCACTTCGGCTGCCCACGCGACCACAAGCTCGTCACCGACGGACACGCCAGCACCACCGTCACCCCCGATGGCCGACTGGCGTGGTCCATCGGTGACGGTCCACCAAGAACCAACCGCATCCACCACGACGGTGAACTTCTCGACGACGAATAGCCGACGGGGCATAGGTTGATCACGTGGCGATTCTGAGAGTCGGTGCTGCGTTCCCCGACCCGCCCTTCAACGGCGTCGCGGACGGCGGCGGCCTCGACGTCGATCTCATTACCGAGGTCGCCGCGGCGATGGGCATGTCGGTTCAACTCGTCGCCTACGACGGACCGGACTTCAACGGCATCTTCGATGCGCTGGGCGCCCGGCAGTTCGACTGCGTCATCGCCGGCACCACGGTCACCCCCGAACGCAAGCGCAAGGCCGCCTTTGCGCCGCCATATCTGATCTCCGGCCAGTCGCTCGCCGTCGACACCGAACGGTTTCCGCGGGTGCGCTCGATCGATGATCTGGCCGGGTTGACGATCGGCGTCCAGCAGGGCAACACCAGCCAGCCCATCGCCGAGCGCCTCGTCATCGACGGCAAGGCGGGGGCGGTCCGCGTCTACGGCTACGCCGGCATCCGGACCGCGCTGGCCGACCTGAGCACCGGCGGTTGCGATGCGTTCATGAAGCTGGCACCGGTGCTCACAGAGCTCGTCAAGCCCATCGCCGACGTCGAGGTGGTGCAGCGCAACATCTCCAGGGAGGAAATCGCCATCGCGGTGGCCCTGGGTGACGACGCGATGTTGCAGCGCATCGCCGCGGCGCAGGCCGAACTCGAAGACGACGGCACGCTGCAGCGAATCCGGCGCAAGTGGCTCGGCAATCCCTACGTCGACCAGAGCCTCGCCGCGCACTGACCAGCCTTCGCGCTGCGATCGGCACACCACTAGGCTGGCCTCGAGCAATTCACCGGAGCACTCGTCAAGATCGAAGGAGAACACATAGTGACCGTTCGGGTAGGCGTCAACGGCTTCGGCCGAATCGGGCGCAACTTCTTTCGGGCTCTGGATGCGCAGCAGGCGCTGGGTGCGAACAAGGACATCGAGATCGTGGCGGTCAACGATCTGACCGACAATGCGACGTTGGCGCATCTGTTGAAGTTCGACTCGATCCTGGGCCGGCTGCCGTACGACGTCAGCTTGGAAGGTGACGACACCATCGTGGTGGGTTCCACCAAGATCAAGGCGTTGGAGGTCAAGGCCGGTCCCGCCGAGTTGCCGTGGGGTGATCTGGGTGTTGACGTGGTGGTCGAGTCGACCGGCATCTTCACCAACGCCGCCAAGGCCAAGGGTCACCTGGATGCGGGGGCGAAGAAGGTGATCATCTCTGCGCCGGCCACCGATCCCGACATCACGATCGTGATCGGGGTCAACGACGACAAGTACGACGGCAGCCAGAACATCATCTCCAACGCGTCGTGCACGACGAACTGCCTGGGTCCGTTGGCCAAGGTGCTCAACGACGAGTTCGGCATCGTCAAGGG
>NZ_JIAW01000022.1 GCF_000620625.1 Mycobacterium sp. URHB0044
GGTGCCGCTGCTGGCTTCGCCGGTGGCGCCGCTGGAGGATTGACCGGAGCTGCCGCTGGTGCCGGAGGATTGGCCGCTGGATCCGGTGGTGCCGGTGGTGCCGGTGGATTGGCCGGTGGCGCCGGAGGAGCTTTGGCCGGTGGTGCCGGAGGAGGACGTGTCGCCCGTCGTCCCTGCCGTCAACAGAACCGTCGTCGTCGGCTCGGCGGGCTGAAAGAGCGATCCGGCGCTCAGAATCAGGCCGCCCGCGAACAACGCCGCGCCGATCGTGCGGCGGTCAGTGATTCGAATGCGTTGCGGCGGTGCGTGCTTGCCGGTCATAGCGGGCCCCCGAGCCTTTGACATGCCTACAGGCAGCGAAGCACCGGCCGTCTCACCATCGCCGGATCGCTGTGGCGTCGACGGTAGGGCGAGTCAGCATCAAAGGAATCGGGTGTTTCCCTATCCTCTGCGGGCCCGTCGAGTAGTCGCGTGCTTTCGCAGGACGTGCTTCCTACTCGGTGGAGGCGCGCCTAGTACCGAATGGCCTCGACCAGCGGCCCCGGCTCGTCCATCAGCGCCCAGAAGCGGTCACGGATGGCGACGGTGAGCGGGCCCGGTTCGCCGGTGCCGATCGGTTCGCCGTCCAGCGAATTGATGGGAGTGACCCCGCCCGCTGTGGTGACGGCCATCAGCTCGTCGGCGTCGTACAACTCGTGGCTGGTCACGTCGCGCAGCGTGGCCTCGATGCCCATGGCGTCGGCCAGCTCGAACACTGTCTTGCGGGTGATGCCCGGCAGCGCATTGCGCGAGGGGGAGGCCAGCTTGCCGTCCTTGACGATGACGACGTTGAACCCCGGCCCCTCGGCGACGCAGCTGTCGGAGTCCAGCAGGATCGCCGTGCGCGCGCCGCGGTCCTTGGCTTCGAAGCTGGCGGCCGTCAGGTCGCCCCACTGGTAGTTCTTGATGGTCGGATCGACGGTGTTGCGCCCGGCGCGGCGGACGTGGCGCGGCACGATAGCGGTGGTGCCGAAGATCTGCTCCTGCGGCGGAAACGCCCACAGGTACGGGATGGCGTAGATGTACACCTGATGGGTGAGCTTCGAAAGGTCCTTCTCGCCCTTGCGCTTTCCGTAGCCACGGGTGACGGTGAGGTTGACGAACGACTCGCGCAGCTGCGACATCGACACGCACTTCTTGGTGATCTCGGCCAGCTCGTCCTTGCTCATGCCGGGGTCCAGCCGCAGCTTGCGTGAGCCGTCGAGCAACCGGTCGAGGTGGTCGCCGAGCCGAAAGATGTTGCCGTGCCACACGTGAGCGACGGTGTAGGTCAGATCCGAGTGTCCGAAACCCGTATCGAAGATCGATATCTTGGCCTCTTCGGCGGGCATGTACTCACCCTCGATCCACGCGACGCCGCCTGCGAAGGGGCTCGACGTGTCGAGTTCGTAGTCGCTGTACTGGATCGCCGAGCCGGCGGGGGTGTCCTCGCGGATCGCTGCACCGGGTTCGACGGGGACCAGGTTGCTGGTGCCCAAATCCGTTGTCAGAGTCATATTTCAATCCTTCGTGTCAATGTGTATGTCAGGAAAGGTGGGTCTTGGCGAAGCTGGGTCCCGCCTCGCCGCGGCTCAGCCGGCTTCGCAGTCCGGTCACCGACCAGATGCCGGCCAGCACGACCAGGCCCAAGAAGACGTAGCCGTTGCCGGCGAACTGCGGCAGGAAGATCAGCGCCACGCACACCAGGGTGAAGCAGATGATGCCGAGGACGTAGATCGGCATCCTTGCGCGGCCGAGGTCGAAGGTGCCCGGTTCGGCGGCCGGGATGGTGCCGCGTCGGTGGCCGATGATCAGGGCGACGGTCTGCAGCACGTAGGTGGCGAATACGGCGAGCGAGGACAACCCGATGATGAGGAAGAAGGCCTTCTCGCTGATCAGTGCCGACAACAGCAGCAGTGTCGAGAGGCCGAACAGGCCGAGCACCGCGTAGGTCGGGGTGCGGTTGCTCGTCGACACGTGCCGCCACACGTGGGAGAACGGCAGCATGTTGTCACGGGCCATCGAGTAGGTCAGGCGCGTCGCGACCAGGATGTTGGCCAGGATGCAGGCCATCACGTTCGTGAGTGCCACGGCGACAACGATTTTCGTGACGACGGGGCCGACCTGCTGGGTGATGATCTCCTCGATGGGGGCCGATGAGGCGGCGGCGACGGCAGCCTGGTCCTTGATGGCCAGCACGTAGACGACGTACATCAGGAATTCGATGACGATCGAGGTGGCCAGGGCATAGAACATCGTGCGTGGGATGACGTGGCGGGCGTCGACGGTTTCCTCGGCGACGTCGGCACTGGCTTCGACGCCGATCAGGCCGAAGAACGGCCCCAGCGACGCCGCCAGCCACGCGAGCACGTACGCGGTGTTGCCGTCCGAGGTGCCACCGGTGAACAACACCGAGATCGGCTGGTGATTGTCGGGCGAGGAGAACGCGACGATTGCCACCAGGATCGTCGCTCCGACGGTGATGACGAGTTCGAGGCTGACGCCGATGTTGTTGACCATCGTGGCGAACCGCACCCCGTAGAGGTTCACGATCATGCAGACCGCCATCACGCCGATGGCGACGAGTATCTGAGTGGTCTGCGTCATCGCGAAGCCGAACAGGCCGCCGAGGTAGCCGGACAGGATGAATCCGACACCGGTCATGCCGCACACCCAGCCGGCAAGGGCCATGACTCCGGTGAACCACGCGAGATTGGAGCCGTGGATGCGGCTGGTCCATTGGTATGCGTAACCCGCCAGCGGGATCTTCGCGGTCAGATCGGCGGCGATGACGACCCAGACGACGAACACCGCGCCGGCCAGCAGCAGTGTCCACACGAACGGTGCGCCCGCGGTGAAGTACCCGGCACCGAATCCGGTGAACACCGCGGTGGTCGCGCTGATGGTCGCGAAGCCGATCGCGAACGAGGCCAGCCTGCCGACCGAGCGGTCGAGCTTCTGGGTGTACCCGAAGTGGGCCAATCGGGCGTCTTCGTCGTCGTGGGGCGAAGGGGTAGTGAGGGGTACGGATGGTGCGGTGTCGGTCATCGGGTGCTCCAAGTGAGGGGTTGAGCGGGCCACGACCTCGTAGTCGGATGCACTGAAGGAAACCCCTTCGGGCCGGGCGGCGGAAGTTCCGAATTCTGATCTACTGATAAATCGGCTTTATTAGTAAAAAGTGGCGGGACGCTCCATGGGATGTCCGTCCTCGAAGCTCCACTCATCCCGGACCTGACGGATGAGCGCCGCCGCGTCGTCGCTGAGGCCATCCGGATGCCACGCCAGCGCCGTGTAGTTGCGCGGCCGGTCGATGATCGGCACGTACGCGATGCCCTGCCGGTCGTACAGGCGCGCGCTGGCCTCGCTGGTGAAGCTGATGCCAAGGCCACGGGCGATGGTGGTCGTCTCCTCCTCGTACGTGGCGGCGACCGCCGCGATCGTGGCGGGCTTGCCGCCGCGCGCATCGGTCGCCATCCAGTAGTCGCGCCATCGCCCGGCGCTGCCCGGCGCCACCACGATGGGATCGTCCAGCAGTTCGGTGATGGACACCTCGGATCGCTGGGCGAGTCGATGGTCGCGCGGGAGACAGGCGACCCAGTCCTCGGCGTCGAGGATCAGCATCCGGTGCTCGGGTAGGTCCACCGGTGGGCGGATGATCGCCACCTCCGTGCTGCCGTCGGCCAAGCCGGCGGTCGGGTCGGAGAAGTCGAATTCCCTTGGCTCGACGCTGATCTCGGGATATGCCGTCTCGAAATGTCGAACCAGGCGGAACAGTACGTCGGCGCCGGTGCCGATCAGGTAGCCGAGCCGGATGCGCCGATCGCGCCCGACCGTCGCGATGAGGTCATCGATGGCGACGTCGACGCCACGAAGCGCCTCGCGCACCTTCGGCAACCACGCCCGACCAGGCTCGGTCAGAGCCACCCCGCGCGTGTTGCGGGTGAACAGCAGGACGCCGAACTGATGCTCGAGTTGCTTGATCGCAGTCGACAGCGCGGGCTGCGTGATGAACAGTCGTTCGGCCGCACGCCGGTAGTTCAGCTCCTCACCGAGCACCGTGAAGTACCGAAGCTGACGCAGCGTCACGCCATCTTTGCTGCTCGTGGGTGTCCTCCGTCCAAAGGCCCGCGCCGCGATGATATGCAACCGGCGGGCGCTTCGCCGAGATAGGCGGGGTTTCCCTGAGACGGTTTCCCTACGACGAACGTGCGAGACGGGAGGCGACGGTGACCCGCTGGGCCGGGACGCCGGCGCGCAGGCATGCCTGCGAGACGATCTGCGCCGAGCCGGCCGTGAAGAGGCCGAAGACGACCTCGTCGGTCGGCACGGCGAGCGTCATGAGCAACTCCACCGGAGATCCGTCGGCAGACATCGATGCGGCGCATTCGTCGAGCCTGGCCGCGGTGAGTTCGAGACCCGAGTCGATGAGCTCGGGCTCGTACCACTCGACGAGGTAGCACGGCTGGCGTGGGTCCGGGATGCCCATCGGCTGAATGTTAGGCGTCCGGCAGGGGGCGGGAATCGGGTGTTTCCCTACGCATCGAGCTGGCTGATCCGCCTGCCGAGTTCGGCCCGGGACCGGATGCCGAGCTTGTGGTAGATGCGGGCAAGGTTGGCTTCGACGGTCTTCGGGCTGATGAACAGTGCTGCGGCGACGTCGCGATTGGTCATCCCCGAGGCGGCGAGTTGGGCGACGCGTTGTTCGGACGGGGTGAGCACGGCCGTGGCGCTCGGCCCCACGCTGACGCGGGCGAGTTCGGCGCGCGCACGGTCCGCCCACAATGGCGTGCCGAGGTCGTCGAAGGCGGCGACCACTTCGCGCAGGGACTTGGCGGCGGCGTCCTTCTGCCGTTGTCGACGCTGAATTTGCCCGAGCAGCAACTGAGTACGCGCGCGTTCGAACGGCATGGGAAGCCGGTCGTGCTCGACCATCGCCCGTTGCGCGGTGCGGTTGGCTGCGTCGATGTCGCCCTGCGCAGCCAGCAGCATGGCGCGGCAGCGGGCGCCGATGGCCAACATCCAAGGGCGGTCCACTCTTTGGCCGTTGCGTTCGAGCCGATCGATCAGGGGCTCGGCGTCGGCGAGGCGACCCACTGCGATCATCGCCTCGACGGCGTCGGGAACGAATGCGGCCGCAATGATTTCGGTGCAGTCGGGGGCCGCGTCGAGCCTGGCCACCTGCGACTGCAGCGTGGTGAGCGCTGCCTCGTAGTTGCCAAGCGAAACGTCGACGAACCCGAGAATCGTGACGGGCCACCCCGACAAGTTGTGCGAACTGCTCCGCTGGCCGGCCGCGAGCGCCTCGCTGGCGTCGTCGCGCGCCTGATCGAGGCGCCCGGCGTAGGCGGCGAGCGAGGCTCGGACCGCCAGGGCCACGCACCGCGGCAGGTCGCCGCCCAGGAGCAGCGCCCGTTCTACCAGGTCCTCAGCGACCCGGGTGGCTTCGGCGAAGGCACCTCGCCAGATCTCGAGCAGACCGGTGTGGAAGTCGATGAAGATCAGTTCGCTCTCTTCGCCGCGCTCGACGTACCGCCGACGCATCACGCCCATCTCTTCGTGCGCTTGGTCGAGTTCGCCGATGCAGGCCAGCAATAGCGCTTTTTGGACGCTGGGGCGAAAGGCCGATGGGATCGCCGCGTCATGGTCTTCCAAGTCGAGTGCGCGTCGCAGGTTCGCCTGATCGAGGCCGTCACCGCGCAGGAGACGAATCATCACCCGCATGCTCAGCGCCTGGCTCAACAGCGAAGCTTCGCCAAGCCTCTCGGCCTCGGTGATGGCGTCCTCGACCCTGTGGTTGGCGGCGGCGAGCTGATCCGCATTGAAGTGGGCAAAAGCCAGCGTCGTCAACATCTGGATGCGTAGCGCGAGATCCTCGCCCGTCTCGGCGAGCCCGCGCTCCAGTAGTCCGGCGGCATCGAGGAAGCTGTCGTCGAAAAGGCGAACGAAGGCAAGCAAGTACAACGCCGCCGCTCGCAACGTGCCCGGCCCAAGGCGCTTGATCGTCGTCTCGAGCACCGTCCTGGCCTGTCCCGGTTCGCCAGCATCCATGAGATGGCTCGCCAACTGGATTCGGCGCTCCGGGGTGTCGCCGCCGAGCCCCACCGCCAATTCGACGAGTTCGGCTGCGGCCGCGGGTGCTCCCCGGCTGCGCGCCGTCTGCGCCGCCTCGTCGAGGGATTGGATCGTCCTCGGGTCGGCGCTGGTGGCGGCCATGGCCAGGTGCCTGGCGCGAAGTTCGGGCTCGTCGACGAGGTCGGCAAGGCGCCGATGCATCTCCCGGCGGCGCGCAGGCGCGGCTTCGGTATAGACGCCCCTGGCCAACAGTGGGTGGGTGAATCGCAGCTGGTTGCCGTTGATCCCGACGATGCCCGTGCTTTCGGCGTCGCCGAGCAGGCTGACGACTCGCTCGGCAGAGGTGCCGGTTGCCGCCGCGACGAGCTCGACCGTTGGCGAGGCGAGGCAGGCCATCGCGAGCAGAGCGTCCTCCGCAGAGGCGTCGACGCTGTCGATTCTGACCCGCACCAGCTCGTTGAGCGTGCTCGGCAACGCCGCCTCGCGGGTCGGCGTGTGATCGTCCATCGGTCGAGCCAACTCGAGTGCGTAGAACGGGTTTCCTCCGGAGACCTGATGGATTCGTATCATGGTCTGTCGCGAGAACGAGCGGCCAAGCCGCCCGGACAGGACTTCGCGCAGGCTGCCAAGGCTCAACGGATGCAACGTTATTCGTTGCAATTCGTCGATCTTCGGCAACTGGAGCCAGGAGGCATCGTTGCCACCATCGGCATCGGTGCGCACGGTGCCGAGCACGCCCACCGGTCCGACGAGCCGTCGCGCGGCGAACGCAATCACCTGTTGGCTGGAGGGATCCAGCCACTGCAGGTCGTCCACGGCCAGCAGCACCGGCGAATCGTCCGCGAGGCCCGTGACGACCGACAGAAAGGCCGCCGCCACCGCGCGTTGATCGGTCGCGAGGTCGGCTTCGGCGCGTAAGAGGACGCGGTCGACGGCAAGGCGCTGAGGTCCCGGCAGATGGGCAAAGGCTGCCTCGTCGACGTCGGCCAACAGATCGGCCAACGTGCCGTAGGCGAGCACCGACTCCGCCTGGGCTGCTCGCGCAGACAGCACGCGGAAGCCTTGTTCGCGCGCCTGATCGACGGCAGCCAACCACAGCGTCGTCTTGCCGATGCCGGCTTCGCCCTGCACCACCAGAGCCGAGGGCTCGACCGCTGCCGAGGTAAGGAACTCGGCGACCGCTCGAGCCTCCGCCGGGCGGCTCACGGCGGCGCGGGACGGCCCGGGGCCGTTGCGTCCGACATGCGGTTCTCCCTAGGGATCGGCCGCGGTTCCGCCTGCAGGGGCGAACACTCGCAGCCGCCGTGGATTGCTGCAGTCAGCGTAATAGCTAGATCGGCTCATCACAGTGTTTGCGCAGTGGACGCACAGCGGCACCCCAGGTTTTCTCCTCTTACGGATCGCGCGGCAGCCCGAGCAACCGTTCTGCGATGATGTTGAGCTGCACTTCGGTGGTGCCGCCGTAGATCGTGGTGGCCCGCCCCGCGAGCAGGTACTCCGCCCATTTGCCCGACGGTTGCTCGGGGTCGCCGATCGCCGCGTCGGTGCCGAACGACGCCACCCCGAACTCGGCGTAACCCTGCCCGGTCTTCATCGACAGCAGCTTGGAGATGGCCGCGTTGGGCATCGGGTCACCGCCCGCCAGGGTCAGCAGCGTCGAGCGCAGGTTGAGCACCTTGGCGGAATAGCCCTCGGCGATCAGCCGGCCCGCTTCGTGCTGCTCGATCTGGTCGAAGTGACCGTCCTTCAGGAACTCGACGAACTGGTCCAGGTTGGCCAGGAACGGCGGCTCGCTACTGCCGATCGAGACGCGCTCGTTGGTCAACGTGTTGCGGCTGACCTCCCAGCCGCGGTCGACCTCGCCGAGCACCATGGCATCGGGGACGAACACGTCGTCGATGAAGACGGTGTTGAACATCGCATTGCCGGTCAGTTCGCGAAGCGGTTTCACCTCGACGCCCGGGCTCTTCATGTCCAGCAGGAAGTACGTTATGCCGTTGTGTTTCGGTGCGCTGGGATTGGTCCTGGCCAGCAGGGCGCCCCATTGCGAGTACTGCGCACCGGTGGTCCAGATCTTCTGCCCGGTGATCCGCCAGCCGCCGTCGACCTTGGTGGCCTTGGTGGTCAGGCTGGCCAGGTCCGAACCCGCACCGGGCTCGGAGAACAACTGGCACCAGATCATCTCGCCACGGAACGTGGGCGGCAGGAACTGCTGCTTCTGCTCGTCGGTGCCGTAGGCGACGATCGACGGGATGATCCAGGCGGCGATGCCCATCGCAGGCCGCTTCACCTTCCCGGTCGCGAACTCCTGGGCGATGATGACCTGTTCGATCGGCGTTGCGGCGCGGCCCCACGGCTTGGGCAGATGGGGCTGTACCCAGCCGCCCTCGGCGATCGCGGTGTTGCGTTCCTCGCGTGGAATCTCCTTGAGCCCAGCCACTTCCGCGCGGATCTCGTCGCGCACCTTCTCGGTGTCCGGGTCGAGGTCGATGTTGATCGCGCGCATCCCGGTGCTGGTGGCGATGTCGACCACCCGTTGCGGGTAGTCGGCCGCGCGCCCGAAGCATGCGGCCAGCACGATCGCCCGCCGGTAGTAGACGTTGGTGTCGTGTTCCCAGGTGAAGCCGATGCCACCGTGCACCTGGATGCAGTCCTGGGTGCAGTGCTGTGCGGCCACCGGCGCCAGGGTGGCGGCGACGGCGGCGGCGAACTCGTAGGCGCTGTCCGGGGAGCCGTCGTCGATGGCGCGTGCCGCGTCCCACACTGCGGCCGTGGCGCGCTCGGTCTCGGCGATCATGCCCGCGCACTTGTGCTTGATGGCCTGGAACTGACCAATGGGCCTGCCGAACTGCTCGCGGATCTTGGCGTACGCCGACGCGGTGTCGGTGGCCCAGCGGGCGACGCCGATGCACTCCGCCGACAGCAGGGTCGACATCAGGGCGCGGGCATGCGTACGGCTGAGGTTGGCCAACAGGCGATCGTCACCGACCTCGACGGCGTTGGCGCGCACGTGCGCGACGGGGCGCAGCGGGTCGACGCTCGCGACCGGCTCGATCTCGACCTGGTCGGCGTCGAGGACCACCCACTCCTCGCCGCCGTCGATCGCCACGGGCAGCACCAGGATGGACGCTTGCGCGGCGGCGGGGACCGCCCGCACCTCGCCGCGGATGACGAGACCGGCCGAATCGCCCTGGCCGTGCCGCGTGGCGGTCAATCCGGAGTCGATGGCGTAGGCCGCGATGGTGTCGCCCGAGGCGAGCGCCTCCAGCCGCTTGTCGTCGGGATCGTTGGCCGAGATCAGCGTGCTCGCGATCGCCGAAGGGACGAACGGCCCGGGCACGGCGCCGTAGCCGAACTCGGCGAACACGATGGCCAGCTCCAGTATGCCGAAACCTTGTCCGCCGACGGACTCGGACAGGTGAAGGCCCTGCAGGCCCTGCTCCGCGGCGGCTTTCCAGTAGGGCGGCGGGTTCGGAATCGGCGTCTCGAGCGCCTCGTGCAGAACCTCCGACGGCGCCACCCGAGCCACGAACGACCGAACCGAATCGGCCAGATCGTTGTGCTCGGACGTGATCGCGATGGGCATGATTGCCTCCCTAATAACCGGTGGGTTGGGACCGAGGATACCGCGACGACCTGCTGGAGCCGACTGGCACCTCAGTCGAGTTGGTTGACCAGGTTGACTAGGTCGCGGCCGTCGCGCAGGCGTTCGCAGTTGTCCACCGCCTCGCCGAGATAGCGGCGCATGGTGTCGGCGGTGTACCAGGTGACGTGCGGGGTCAGCACCACGTTGTCGATGGCCAGCAGTGGGTTGTCCGGGGCCACCGGCTCGACCGCGAACACGTCCAGGCCCGCACCGGCAAGCCGGCCCGCGCGCAGCGCCTCGACCAGGGCGGCCTCGTCGATGATCGCGCCACGCGAGGTGTTGACCAGCACGGCCTCCGGGTTCATCAGGGCCAGCGCCGGGGAGTCGAGCATTCCTTCGGTCCGATCGGTCAGGGGCAGGTGCAGCGAGACGACGTCGCTGGCGGCGAGCAGGTCGGGCAGTGACCGCCAACTGGCATGCCCGTCGTCGCGCGTGCTGGTGTGCAGCACGCGGGCGCCCATCGCCGTCACGATCGTCTCGACGCGTTTCGCGACGTTGCCGTAGCCGACCAGGCCGACGGTGCAGCTGCCGATGTCGCGCACCGTCTCGCCGAGGGTCGGATCCGACGGCCACCCCGCGCCGGCCCGGGTGGCCGCATCCAAGGCAGGTAGTCGGCGGAGGACGGCCAGCATCAACAGCACGGTCCCCTCGGCGACCGACGGGGCGTTGGCGCCGGGCATGTTGGCCACGGCGATGCCGTGTTCGGTGGCCGCATCGACGTCGATGGTGTTCACCCCCGCGCCCAACTTGTGCACCAGGCGGCACTTTGGCGCCCGCGCCAGGTCTTCGCCGGAGAGCGGCCGCAGCACGTGCCAGATCACGTCTGCTTCTGGCAGTTCGCGGTAGAAGGCGTCGTCGTCGTCCTCCGCGCAGTACCGGATGTCGAGCCAATCGGCCTGTGGGGCAAGCAGTGCCCGTACCTTGTCGCCGGGAACGAAGTGGGCCAGGACTCTGAGGCGTTCGCTCACCGCCACCGTTTCGCGATCCACTTCGCGATGGTATCGGCCTGCTCGCTGCGGGCGCCCGGCGTGGTGAAGTAGTGGTCGGAGTCGATCGAGCGCATCGACTTGTCCTTGCTGGCCAGCGCGTCGTGGATGCGTTGCGCGTCGGAGGGATATACGCCCGAGTCCTGTTCGGCGTTGATCACCAGCGCCGGACACGTGATGCGGGCCAGGTGGGGTTCGGCGCGGGTCTGGGAATGCCGCAGGCTCCACATGCCCAGCCAGCTACGCAATGTGCACGCCGCGGCGATGCCGTGCGCCGACCGATTGGCCTTCGCCGGGACGCCTGCGTAGCAGGTGTTGGCCGGGCGTTTGGTGGGTTCGATGCTCGGATCGACCATGCGAAGGTCGGCCCAGGTACGCAGGACGGTGAAGGGCCGATCCGAGAAGCCCGCGGCGCGAATCCTTTTCATCTCGTCTTCGGCCCATTGCGTGATCGCGTGGTTGCGTGCGGTCTGCGCCGCCCGGTACCGCTCGATGAAGTCGGCCGTGTAGGGCGGACCGTTGCGTTCGTTGAACGGGTCCAGTGCCGGGTCGGTGGCGACGGGATCGGCCTCGTCGACGACGGAACCGTCCATCCATGCCGTCAGCACGTCGGGCCTGCCAGGGTGGGCCGCGCTCGCCACGTAGCCGTCTGCCGGCAGGAGGTCCAACAGACCGGCCGCGGGTCGCATCCCCTCCAGTGGCGTCACGTGTGGGTCGACGGCCTGCGCCTGATAGGCAGCCATCAGTGAACCGCCGCCGGAATTACCAAGCAGCACTATGGTTTCCACACCCTGTGCTTCACGCAGCCAGCGGATGCCGACGCCGATGTCCACCAGTGCGTGGTCGAGAAGGAAGCTGCTCTCGAAGCCACGGAACCGGGTGTTCCAGCCGAGGAACCCGATGCCGCGGGTGGCCATGTAGTCCGCGAGGTAGTGCTCGGAGAAGTCGACCTGATAGTGCGTCGCGATCATCGCGACCTTCGGCTTGCGTCCCACGCCGCGGTGGTAGATGCCCTGGCAGGGGTGGCCGCCCGAGCCGGCCCGACGGGCGGTGGGGGAGTCGACACCGATGAACTCCCGGGTCACCCCCGGCGTCGCGGACCCACTCGGACTCTTCGTCATGTCGGCGAGGTCTCCTCGAAGTAGATGGCGCGGTAGAACACCGCCGCCAACGTCGTGATGCATGCCTCGTCGTCGACTGTCGCGGCACCATCGCCGCTCAACTGCGCGTGGCAGAACTGGTTGAGCATGGAGACCAATGCCGTCGCGAGCAGATGCGGATCGTCGCCGACGCAAAACCCTTGCCGCTGGGCCTGTTCGACCATCGTCGTGACCAACGAGATGGGCAGTTCGCAGATGTCGGCCCAGTACTGCGCGAAGTCGTCGCTGACCATGGCCAACTGCGAGACGCTGATCATCTCCGCCAGTCGATGCCGGTAGGTGTTCCAGTGGGCAGCCACGGCACGGTGCACACGCTCCCGGTTGCTCAACTCGGGCTCTGCGGCTGACAGCGCTCTGTCGCGGGCCTCGTCGCGGAAGCGCAGCGCCCACTCGCGGACCATCGCCTCCTTGGAGTCGTAGTAGTTGTAGAAGGATGCGGTCGACCGGCCGGCCTCCGCGGCGATGTCGGAGATCGTGGTCGCGAGGATTCCCTTGCGCGCGATGACGATTCGTGCGGCGGCGTCGATCGCGGCCTGGGTCTGCCTACCCCGCAGGGTCGGCAGTTGTTCACGCGGCGCGAGCGTCACACAGAGCCTTTCCGATGCCTTTTCGGAGCCTTTTCGAACCGTTCGAATTCATTGATCGGATCTGAATCTGATGTTAGATTCAGATCCGAACCTTGACCAGACCTCGTCGGTCCGGCATCTCGAGGAGTCGCGACGTGATCAAGCCACAGAACACCAATTCCGAGTTTCAACTCGGCGGCATCAACCACGTGGCGTTGGTGTGTGCGGACATGGCGAAGACGGTCGAGTTCTACTCGGAAGTGCTCGGCATGCCCTTGGTCAAGTCGCTGGACCTGCCCGGCGGCATGGGGCAGCACTTCTTCTTCGATGCAGGCAACGGTGATTGCGTGGCATTCTTCTGGTTCGCCGAGGCGCCCGACGGCGTGCCCGGCGTGTCGGCGCCCGCATCCATACCCGGAATCGGCGAGATCCTCAGCGCCGTAGGGTCGCTGAATCATCTCGCATTCCACGTTCCGGCCGAGAAGTTCGACGAGTACCGGCAGAAACTGAAGGCCAAGGGCGTGCGCGTCGGTCCCGTGCTGAACCACGACGAGAGCCCCGCGCAGGTTTCGGCCACCCTGCATCCCGGCGTCTACGTGCGCTCGTTCTACTTCCAGGACCCCGACGGGATAACGCTCGAGTTCGCCTGCTGGACCAAGGAATTCACCGCGGACGACACGGTGACGGAACCGAAGACCCAGGCCGACCGCCGTCCGCCGGTGGCTGCGCGTTAGGTCCGGTACAGCTTGCGCGCCGCGAGTTCGTCGATGATCCGCGTGATCTGATCGACCAGCGCGTCCTGGTCGAGTTGGATGTCGCCGGCCACCCACGCGCTGATCGTCTGGGCGACGCCGCCGACCACGAAGTGCGAGAAGGCGTTGGTCGACTCGTTCTGCGGCAGCCGGTAGGTGCTCGTCACGTGCTGGCTGGACAGCAGGGCGAACACGCCACCGAGCCCGGCGCGCTTGCGCACCAGCACCGTGTTCGAGAGTTGAGCGTTGAACAGGAGCCTGCCGATGCGGGCGTCGCCGGCGATGACGCGGACCAGGTTGGCGATACCTGCCTTGTTCTGCTCCTCGCGCGGTGCTGCTGCCACGGCAGCCTGCGTGGTGGCGGCGATGTCGGCGGTCACCCAGTCGAACACCGCGGCGACGAATTCGTCCTTGTCGGAGAAGCTTTCGTAGAAGTAGCGCGCCGAGATCCCGGCCTGCGTGCAGATGGCCCGGACGGTCAGTTCGGCCGGATCCTCCACACCGCCGAGCAGTTCGAGTCCCGCGTCGAGCAGCCGCCGCCGACGCTCGGCGATCCGCTCGCGTGCTTGCACGCCGCCGTACGGACGGACCTGGACCATGCGCACCATCTTGACACCTGTCAGGAGCCGAGGCAATATCAGGAAACAGGCGTTCTCACATTTGACCCGTCGAAGGAGTGACCCATGACGGTCAGCGACAGCCACGTCGAGCGCGCGATCAGCGCATCCGCGGTTGCGAAGGGGTCCCACGTCCCGGGGCGTCGCGCCGGCATCGACGATGGCCTGATGGGCGTGGCGCTGCTGGCTGGCCCTGCGAACGTGATCATGCAACTTGCCAGGCCCGGTGTCGGTTACGGCGTGCTGGAGAGCCGGGTAGAGAGCGGCCGCGTCGACCTGCACCCAATCAAGCGGGCGCGCACCACGTTCACGTACCTTGCCGTGGCCACGAAGGGCAGCGACGGCCAGAAGGCGGCCTTCCGCCGAGCGGTGAACGGCGCCCATGCTCAGGTGTACTCGACCGACGACAGCCCGGTGAAGTACAACGCCTTCGACAAGGACCTCCAGATGTGGGTCGCGGCGTGCCTCTACAAGGGCGCCGTCGACGTCTACCGGATCTTCATCGGCGAGATGGACGACGAGACCGCCGAACGGCACTACGCCGAGGGCATGTCACTCGGCACCACCCTGCAGGTGCCCGAGGAGATGTGGCCCGCCGACCGCGCCGCGTTCGACCGCTACTGGCAGGACTCGTTGCAGCGCGTCCACATCGACGACACGGTGCGCAGGTACCTGTACCCGATCGCGGCGGGTCGGGTGCGCAAGGTGACGTTGCCGGGGCCGCTGCAGCGCTGGGCGGACGCCGGTGCGCTGCTCATCACCACCGGGTTCCTGCCGCAGAAGTTCCGCGACGAGATGCACCTGTCCTGGGACGAGCGGCGGCAGCGCCGGTTCGACCGCCTGATGGCCGCGCTGCGCACGGTCAATCACCTGATGCCGCGCGTCGTGCGGCAGTTCCCGTTCAACGTGTTGCTGAAGGACGTCGACCGGCGAATCCGGACCGGCCGGCCGTTGGTCTGACGCGCGGGCCGCGGTCAGGTTCGCCGCGTACGCTCGCCTTCGTGCGTACCGACGATGACACCTGGGACATCACTACGAGCGTGGGAGCGACGGCGTTGTTCGTCGCCGCGGCAAGGGCTTTGGAGGCGCAGAGGGACGAACCACTGGCCGTCGACCCGTACGCCGCGGTGTTCTGTCGTGCCGTCGGCGGCGAGTGGTCGGACCTGGTGGACGGCAGCCAGGACGACACTGCGGACGACGACGGTCCGGCGCAGGGGCGCCTGCGGAGCGACTTCGGTCAGCACTTCGTCTCGTTCCAGGGCGCCCGCACCAAGTACTTCGACGCCTACTTCGCCGACGCCTCCGACGCCGGTGTCCGCCAGATCGTCATCCTTGCCGCGGGGCTCGACTCGCGCGCGTACCGGTTGCCCTGGCCCGACGGCACGGTCGTCTACGAGCTCGACCAACCTCAGGTGCTCGCATTCAAGCGCGAGGTGTTGACCGCCCACGGGGACGCGCCACGCGCCGAACGCAGAGAGGTTCCCGTCGACCTGCGCGACGACTGGCCGACGGCGCTCGTGACGAGCGGCTTCGACCCGTCGAAGCCTTCGGCGTGGATCGCCGAGGGGCTGCTCATCTACCTGCCCGCCAGCGCGCAGGAGCAGCTGTTCGCCGGCATCGACGCATTGTCCAGCCCGGGCAGCCGGGTGGCGGTGGAGGAGGGCAGGCCCATGCCTCAGGACGCCTTCGAGGCCAAGCGGGCGGAGGAACGGGCCGAGGGCGCCGACGGCACGTTCTTCACGCTGGTCTACAACGAGCTGCATGCCCCGGCCGAGGATTGGTTCGGCGCGAAGGGGTGGACGGCTCGCACCACGCCGCTGGCGCCTTACCTCCGTGAGCTGGGTCGACCGGCTCCCGACGACGACCCCGACGTCAGCCCGATGGTCGAGTCGATCAGCCTGGTCACCGTCGTCAAGGAGTGAGGGTTCCCGCTACTCGGCGCCGTGCTCGTCGGAGTGCTCTGGCAGGCGAAGATGCCCAAGTCGTCGCTATTTGAGCAAACACCCTTGTAGGATCGCCGTGTGGGGGCACACGACACGTCTCACCGGTTCGACTACCTGTTCGAGCCCGTGGACGGTGAAACGACGACGGCCGCGGTGCCGGCCGAGGGGTCCGTCGTTGCGCCGGAATCCGAGAAAGCCGCTCGGCGGTGGTGGCCGTTGCCCGTCGTGGCGATCAGCGCGGTGCTCGTCGGCGCCGTCGTCCTCTTCCTGAGGTGGTCGGGGCCGGCCGACGTCGTGCCGGACCCGTCGCAATCCGTTCCGACGCCGGTGCCGACGCCCATCGTGACCAACGCGCCCGTCGTCGAGTCAGCGCTCGAACCCGCCCCCGCGCCACCTCCACCGCCGGAGGCCGTCCCGTCTCAAGCGACGACGAAGGTCCGCACGGCACCGGTGTTGATCCCGCCGCCCGCACCGTCGCAGGCGCCCTCCGCAGCGCCGGCGCCCACCAGGGCGGAGACCTCGCCTGCGCCTAGTGTCCGGCCGCCCATCAGCGTCAGCCCCGAACCGCGGCCCGCCTTCCCCAATCAGCATCCGCCAGAGGGCGATCCGAGCCGTGGCGGGCTGCTAGGTGGATTGTTCTGACCCTCAGGCGAACATGAACTCGCTCATGAACTTGGTCATCCGGCGCAGGTAGTCCGGCTGGCTGACGTGCAGGATGTGGTTGCCGGGGAACCAGTGAAACGCGCACCGATCCCAGTGCTCCCATAGCAATTCGGCTTGTTCCGGTGGAGCCAGGCGATCGCCGAGGCCGGTGATGATGAGGCGGCGGTCCTTGGGGACCAACGGCGGGTAGTTCAGCGGGGAGTGATACATCGATGCAGCAGTCGACAATTCGCGATCGGTGCCCGTCAGGCGGTTGCCGAGCTTGACCAGAAGGTTGGCCGGAAACCAGTCGTCGAACGCCGATTCCGGGGTGACCACCGGAACGTTCGGGATGACG
Source organism: Mycobacterium sp. URHB0044 (assembly GCF_000620625.1). Classification (GTDB taxonomy): domain Bacteria; phylum Actinomycetota; class Actinomycetes; order Mycobacteriales; family Mycobacteriaceae; genus Mycobacterium. The sequence continues at coordinate 16,761 of NZ_JIAW01000022.1, forward strand.
GCCTGCACCCGGTCGTCCACTCCCGCGATCAGGGCCGACGTGTAACCGCCGAGCGACATGCCGGTCAGTGCGATCCGGTCTACGCCGGTGTGCTCCAAATAGTCGACCACCGAACGGAAGTCGTGCACCGCCTGGGCCATCGCCTCGGCGAAACCGGCGAACCCATCGGCGAAGTAGCCGTAACCGCTGTAGGGCGAGCGTCTTTCGGCGCGCCGACCGTGAAACGGCAACGTGTACAGCAGGACGTCGTAGCCCGACCGGTAGAACCATGGCAGCGAGAAGAAGAGGCCATTGAACAGATACGCCGAGCCCATGAAGCCGTGGATCAGGCACAGCGTCGGATGTGGACCGTCGTCGTGCAACCAGTGCTGGGCGTGGACGACGTTGTTGCGTTCGTAGCCAAGGCGGTGTTCGCGCACCGCCGGGTTCATCGCCTGGAAGCTGCTCCTGAACCTGATGTTCTGCACGCGGCCGTGCGCCATCCACTCGGCGACCGGGTTGGCCGCTCGCGACGACACCCGCGGCAGCTCGGTGGGCGCGGGGAAGGACAGGTTCGGGTCCTGCGCGGCGCCGAGATCGGCGTAGAAGCGCAGCGCGTCGTGTTCGGCCCGGGAATCGGTTGGGCGCAGCACTGTGGCCGCGACCTTGGGAAGCATTGCGCCACCGACCATCGACGCGATCATGGTCCGAAGGCCCAGGTCGGCGATGGCCGAGGAGTCGACGATGAGCTTCTCGCGCAGACTCAGATCGCTACGCCGCGGCAGGCCACCGGCGTTCGCGTCCGCGCCGGGAACGTCCGGCAGCGGGATCGGCGGGTCGATCGCGGCGGCAGTGTTCGACGACGAACTAGGCACGTCCGATGGTAGCCCGCTAACTAACGCGGTAAACCAAGGAATTTCCAATTGTCGTGGCCGGATAGTGCTGGGCCACCCAATCGGCGATGTCGCGGGCATGCGACGCGGAGTGATTCTCCGAGCGGATGACCCGTCCGCTGGGTGCGGCGGCGCCGCCCCTGCCCGCTTCGACGTAGTAGGTGACCCGTCCGGCGTGGACGTCGTCGATGAACTGGTCGAGGGTGGGAACCGGGTCGCCGCTCCACCCGCCGATCGCCATCACCGCCGTCCCCGAAGCGATCTCGAGCGCTGCGGCGGACTGGGACCCGTTCGTGGCGGCCGACCACGGCGTATGCGTGGCGGCGAGCAGGTCCGCCAGGGCGCGGTTGCTGGCCTCGTCACCCGTCCAGCCGCCAATGGCGAACGCCTTCACCGCCTTCTGCGCGGTGACCGGCCGCATCGACGTCGGGGAGGTCAAACTCACCGCATTGGGAATCGCGCCGTGGTGCGGTGTCAGCACGGTAGCGATCGTGAACACGACGGTTCCCGCGGAGGCACCGATCGCGCCCAGTGCCACCGCGGTGGCCGCCGGGCGCCATCGGCCGATGAGCGCGACCACGGCTCCGAGCGCGCTGAGCGCCGCGATCATCCACGGCAGCCAGTGTGGGCCGAAGTCGTTGCGGGTCAATAGGGTAACCGATTGCCAGCCGGTAAGCCCCAGCATGCCGGTGAGCGCGATCCGGCCGTCCCAGCCGGACCGGGCGCGCCATGCCCATGCCGACCCGAGCCCCACCAATGCGGCGACCGCGGGTGCCAGCGCCACGCTGTAGTACGGATGCACGGTGCCGTTCATGAGCGTGAACACCAGCCCTGTCACCAGCAGCCAACCGCCCCACGACACGACGGCGGCATGCTCGTCGCGGCTGAGACGGCCACGCGCCCAGAGGTATCCGCCGAACGAGAGTGCGAGCAGCGCTGCGGGAAGCAACCAGGAGATCTCGTTGCCGAACTCTCCGGTGAACAGTCGACGTAGGCCCGTCGAGGTGTTCCTGGGTAACGTCGCGCCACCCCATCGCGCATCGGGTGGTTGTCCAACGATTCGGCTGAACCCGTTGTAGCCCAGCGCGAGATCGAGCACCGTGTCGTTCGTGGAGCCGCCGATGTACGGTCGGGACGTGGCCGGTATGAGCTGCACGACGGCTACCCACCAGCCCGCCGACGCGACGAGGGCGCCGGTGGCAGCGGCGATGTGCAGCAGGCGCTTGCGCCAAGACGTAGGGGCGGCAAGCAGAAACGCGGCAGCGAAGCCGGGTAGCACCAGGAAGGCCTGCAGCATCTTGGTCAGGAAGGCGGCGCCCATCACCGCGCCGACGAGCAGGAGCCAGCGCCACGATGCTGCGGCGACCGCGCGGGTCAGGCAGTAGGCCGCGACGGTGATGAGCAAGACGAGGAACGCGTCGGGGTTGTTGAATCGGAACATCAACGCCGCCGCGGGGGTCCACGCCAGCGCGGCGCCGGCGATCAGTCCGGCGACGGCGCCCTGGCGCGGGTCGGCGATCGTGCGCCGCACCGAGGCGAAGAGCGCGCCGACCGCGGCGACGCCCATGACGGCCTGCGGCGCCAGGACCGACCAGCTGTTCATGCCGAACAACCGAACCGACAACCCGGTGACCCAAAGTGCGCCCGGCGGCTTGTCGACGGTGATGAAGTCACGGGCGTCCAGCGCACCGAAGAACCACGCCGACCAGCTCTGGGCGCCTGCCTGGGCGGCTGCGGCATAGAAGGTGTTGCCGTATCCGCTCGCCGACAGATTCCACAGGTAGAGCAACGCCGTGCACGCCAGCAGGGCGGCCAGGGCGATGCGGGGCCACCGTGCGGTCACGACTGCCAAGTGTCGTCGGTCTGTCTGCCAGCCAGCTGTGAGTGAGGGCCTTCCGGGGCGCCGCTGGCCGTCGGTGATGATGGACATATGTGGAATCCCGACGTGTACCTGGCGTTCGCCGACCATCGCGGACGGCCGTTCTTCGACCTGTTGTCCCGAGTGGGTGCCGATGCGCCGCGCCGTGTGGTCGATCTGGGGTGCGGGCCGGGCAACCTGACGATGCATCTGCAGCAGCGCTGGCCGGACGCGGTGGTCGAGGGGCTGGATTCGTCGGCTGAGATGGTGGAGGCGGCCCGCGGACGAGGGATCGACGCCCGCGTCGGCGACCTCGACGGGTGGAGTCCTGCCGCTGACACGGACGTGGTGCTGAGCAACGCTGCGTTGCAGTGGGTGCCGAACCACCGCGACTTGCTGGTCCGGTGGGTATCGCAACTGCCCGCCGGGGCGTGGATCGCGATGCAGGTGCCGGGAAACTTCGACGCGCCGTCGCACGTCACGGTGCGTTCGCTCGCCGCGCAACCGCAGTGGGCAGCGGCGTTGGGCGACTTACCCTTCCGTAGCAGTCAGGTCGTCGATGACCCGGCCGAGTACGCGGGCATGCTGACCGACGTGGGGTGCACCGTCGACGCGTGGGAGACCACCTACGTGCATCAGCTGACGGGGGAGACGCCGGTGCTTGACTGGATCAGCGGGACGGCGTTGACGGCGGTGCAGAGCCGGTTGCCTGATGACCAATTCGCTGAATTCCGAAGGGAACTGATTCCGCTGTTGGCGGAGGCCTACCCGCCGCGGCCCGACGGGATCACGTTCTTTCCCTTCCGCCGGGTGTTCGTGGTGGTTCGAGTGGGCGACTAGGCTGTTGCCTCCCGTGCCTCCCGCGTCTCCCGTGCCTCCCGTGCCTCCCGCGTCTCCCGTGCGTTCCGCCCGTCACTGGACCGGACGGTAGTGGAAGTGCCCACCTATGAGCGACTTTCGCGTTGCCGGGTGCCGCGCGGGTCGGTTGGTAGTGGAAATGCCCGCCTATGAGCGACTTTCGCAGTGCGAGCCGACCGGGCAGTCGATTCCCGATCGCCTGCCCGCAGTGCCGGCGCCACAACAAATGCCCACCTCACAGCGACTTTCACAGTGCTGGGTGCCGCGCCGACGCGAAAGTCGCTCGTAGGTGGGCAAACGTAGGTCCGCTCTCCGGGGCGACGGCCGACGGGCGAGGGGTGACGCCGACGCGAAAGTCGCTCGTAGGTGGGCAAACGTAGGTCCGCTCTCCCAGGAGACTGGTGTGGCTCGTATGACGGGTGCGGTTCGGATGGGTTGCCGGCGGGGTCGATTCTGCGTCCAGGGTCTGAAAGTGCGAGTGGGGTGCGCCCTGGCCGCAGAGTGGACGGGCTGACGGCCGATGAATCATCGATGGGCGAGGGGCCGCCGCCGGGCGAGGGGTGACGCCGACGCGAAAGTCGCTCGTAGGTGGGCAAATGCATGTCCACGTCCCCGGGGGCGACCGGTGCGGCTGGCGTAATTGGCGTGGCGGGGCCTGACCCCCTGACCCCACCCCTAGGCGCCGTCGCGCTTCGCCTTCAACACCTCGAGCACCTTCTGCACCAGCTCGTCGATGTCGGCGCCTGCCGTGTCGAGAACCAGGTCCGGATTCTCGGGCGGCTCATAGGGCGCGTCGATTCCGGTGAGCCCCTTGAGTTCTCCGGCGCGCGCCCGGGCGTAGAGGCCCTTCGGATCCCGCTTCTCACATTCCTGCACCGACGTCGAGATGTACACCTCGATGAACGGCAGCTTCGCCGCGGCGTTGAGGGCACGGGCAATGTCGCGGTCCGACTTCAGCGGCGACACCAGCGAGGCCAACGCGACCACCCCGGCGTCGGCGAACAACCGCGTGAGATGACCGACGCGCCTGATGTTCTCGGCGCGGTCACCGGCCGAGAAGCCCAGGTCGTCGGACAGCCCGTGCCGGATGTTGTCACCGTCCAACAGGTAGGCGACGTCGCCGGATTCGACCAGCGCCCGTTCGACGGCGACCGCCACCGTCGACTTGCCCGACGCGGGCAACCCGGTGAACCAGATCGTGGCACCGCGCTGACGCGTCGCCGACCACCGGTAGTCCCGATCCAGCGACGACGGATGCCAGCGGATGTCGTTGCGGTTCTGCGTGCCCGGCTTGACCTCACGCGGCTCCACGATGGTCCCTGCACCGACCGTCTCGTTGGACGTCTCGTCGATCAGGATGAACGCGCCGCTGTCCCGGTTGTCGGTGTAGGCATCGGCAATGACCACCGAGCTGGTGCGCAGCGTCACCGAGCCGATGTCGTTGAGCGACAACTCGACCGGATTGTCGATCTCGTCGAGCGTCTCGGGATCCAACCGGGAGTGCAGCGCCTGCACCGTCGCCCGCACGGTCTTGGAGGTCTGCTTCAGCGCGAGCCGATCACCCGCCCGCAGTGGCGCCTCCGCGAACCAGCAGACGGTCGCGTCGAGCTCGCGCGCAAGCACCGGCAGCGTAGCGTTCTCGTCACCGCTGACCAACACGTCACCCCGGCCGACGTCTATGTCATCGGCCAGCTCCACGGAGATCGACAGCGGCGCAACGGCTACCGACCGCGAATCGTCGAGCGTGTCGACGGCCGTGACGACGGAGCGAGTGCCTGCGGGCAGCGAAATGACGGAATCACCTACACTGAGCGTCCCGGAGGCCAACCGCCCGGTGTAGCGCCGCCGCACGTCGGCGGTCGGACGCGACACCCACTGGATGGGCAGCCGCAGCTTCGTCGCCTCCGGCTGCGGCGCAGACAGTTCCACGCCCTCCAGATACTCGAGCAGCGTCGGCCCGCTGTACCACGGCGTGTTGTCCGAGCGATGCACCACGTTGTCGCCGAGTTTCGCGGCGATCGGGATGACGGACAGCTCCGCGCCGCCCAGTCGGGCCGCCATCTGAGCCAGCTCCGCCTCCACCTCGCCGAACCGGCCCTCGTCGAAGCCGACCAGGTCAATCTTGTTGACGGTCGCCACGAAGTGTTCGATGCCAAGCAGTTTCGCGATGCGGGCGTGCCTGCGGGTCTGCCGCAGTACGCCGGCGCGCGCGTCGACCAGCAGCACCGCGACGTGCGCGTTGGACGCACCGGTGAACATGTTGCGGGTGTAGCGCTCGTGGCCCGGGGTGTCGGCCAGGATGTAGCTGCGGCGCTCGGTGGAGAAGAACCGGTAGGCCACGTCGATGGTGATGCCCTGCTCGCGTTCGGCGCGCAGCCCATCGGACAGGGCGGCCAAATCGGCGACGCCCTCTTCGTCCTTCACGGCTTCGAGGTGGTCGAGCGGCAGGCTGTCGGTGTCGTGCATCAACCGGCCGATCAGCGTGCTCTTGCCGTCGTCGACGGATCCCGCGGTGGCCAACCGCAGGAGCTGGCGCGTCTGCGTCTTCACGTCGCTCATCTCAGAAGTAGCCTTCCCGCTTGCGATCCTCCATCGCCGCCACGGACGTTCGATCATCGGCGCGCGTCTCACCGCGCTCGGACACCGTGGCCGCGGAGATCTCGGTGATGACGCCCGCGATGTCGGTGGCGCGGGATCGCACCGCTCCGGTGATCGTGAGGTCGCCGACGGTGCGGTAGCGCACCCACTCGACGGCCGCCGTCTCGTCGCCCTGCGGTTGCACGTACTCCGAGACCGCCAGCAGAATGCCATCGCGTTCGACGACCTCGCGCTCGTGGGCGAAGTAGATCGACGGCAGTTCGAGGTTCTCCAGTTCGATGTAGCGCCACACGTCCAACTCGGTCCAGTTGGACAGCGGGAACACCCGGACCTGTTCGCCCTTCTTGATCCGCCCGTTGTACAGCGACCACGGCTCCGGCCGCTGCGCACGCGGATCCCACTGGCCGAACTCGTCGCGGAAGCTCAAGATGCGTTCCTTGGCGCGGGCGCGTTCCTCGTCGCGGCGGGCGCCACCGAACGCGGCGTCGAAACCGCCCGCCTCGAGCGCGTCGAGCAGGGTGCGGGTCTGCTGCCGGTTGCGCGATGCCCCTGGGCCGGGGTCCGGCACGCGACCGGAGTCGATCGACTCCTGCACCGAACCGACGATCAGCCGGTGTCCGTGCTCGGCGAGTCGCCGGTCGCGAAACTCGATCACCTCGGGGAAGTTGTGCCCGGTGTCCACGTGCAACACGGGGAAGGGCAGCGGGAACGGCCGAAAGGCCTTCTCCGCCAAGCGAAGCAGGACGATCGAGTCCTTGCCCGCGGAGAACAGCAGCACCGGTCGCTGCAGCTCGGCGACGACCTCGCGGATGATGTGGACGGACTCGGCCTCCAGCAGCCGCAGTTCCTCGACACGCCTGGTGTCCTCGGCGACGATCGTCACAGCGGCAGCCCCTCTCGTTCGGCGTCGACTCGGTAGCGGTCTACCCATTCGTCGGAGCGGCCATCGGCCTGCCGTTCCAGCACCGGGGCCGGCGCAAGACGCGGGTCCAGGCCGAGTGCCTCCAGTACGGTACCGACGATTTCGGTGAGGTTGCGCCACAGCACGGGATACGCCACGTCGATCGGTTCGACGTTCTCCTCGGCGAACCAGTTGCGCCAGCCCTCCTCCTGCGCCCGCAGCATCGTGATGACGTGCGCGATGGCGCCGGCGTGATACTCGGCGCGGGCGTCGCGCACCGGATCGGGACGACCCCGCCACACGCGCGTCTGCACCGCTCGCCAGAACGAGACCGCCTGCGAGACCACGTCGGGCCGGTAGACGTGCACCAGGACCGGGTCGGAGCCGACGACGTCGCGGATCGCGGACAACAGGCCCTCGCCGGAACGGTCCGGCAGGCCTTCGGCGCGCTGCAGCAGCAACGGCGTCTGATTCCACATCAGCTTGCCGCCCCACACGCCGTTCGGGGTGCGGCCGACGGTGCGGATGTAGTCCCGCCAGATCGCGGGTGGCGCCAGGTCGGGCTTGCCCTCGTCGAGGGGGTCGAGCAGTTGCATGATGGATTCATCGCCGGTGTCGGCGAACCACTCTCGCGGCTGCGGCGACTGGCTGGTGGTCGGCAGGTACTGGAAGAACTCCTGCGGCTCACCCGCGACACCGGTCGCGCGCAGCGACTCGACCAGCAGGGTGCTTCCGCTGCGCTGGGACGCGAGCACCAGGTACGCGGACGGGCGGGCTGCCATGCGCGAGAGCCTAACCGCATTGGAATGGTCGTGCGTATCCGCCTGTGCCCACTCACTTCAATTCACGATGAGCCGAACTATTGCCGGAAACCGACCTCTTCTTCGATTCCCCGTTCGGCGGCCAATGCCGAGCGACTCGTCGGCGTTCTCATGTGAATGTGCAAATACGTCTCGGTGTATCTGGCTGATATTCGGCTACCGGCGAAATCGGAAGGGATGACGTCGTTGGTCTTGTAACGCCAGTCATTGAGCAGCAGCGCCATGTCGTTCGCCACCGCCTCGGCTTCACTGGAAACGACGCCGGTCAACAAGTTGTTCTGCTCGGTCGGATCGATGCGCAGATCGTACAGCTCGCGGTCAGGACGCGGCGACGCGCTCAATGGCGCGACCGCCTTACCGGGCGCGCTTTCCTCGATGTCCCACGGCAGGTCGAGGAGGGGCCGCTTCGCGTAATTCTCGATGTAGCTGAATTCCTTGGTCCTGATTGCGCGAATCGGATCGAACGAATCGTGATACGTCTTCGTCGTATAAACCTCATTACGCACCGGTGCGGAATGGTGAATGCCGTCGAGCACGTTCTGCGCGTGCGAAAGCCCGTCGACGTCGTCGGGTATGGGCAGTCCGAGGAAGCCGAGGATCGTCGGCACCAGATCGACTCCGCTGAACAAGTCGTCGTACACCCGGCCCGGCGCCTCGTACCGGGTCGGCGGCCGCACGATCGTCGCGATGCCCGTGCCCGCTTCGTACAGAGTCGACTTGGCCCGCGGCAGTGCGGGGCCGTGGTCGGTGAGGAAGACCACCCAGGTCGAGCGGTCCAGCCCCGTCTCGGCCAGCGTGTCGAGCAGTTGGCCCACCGCCGCATCGGCCACCGAGATCGAGCCGTAGAAGTCGGCCAGATCCTCCCGCACGTCGGGAAGGTCGGGCAGATAGTCGGGCAGGCTCACGGTGTCGGGATCGGCCGGTGCATAGCGGTCCCGCGGGTACGGCCGGTGCGTCTCGAAGAACCCGGCTGTGAGCAGGAAGGGCTTCTGCGGCGCACTTCTCAGCCATTCGGTGGCATGCTCCACCACGTACTCGCAGTACGAGTTGGACACGTCGAATTCGTCGAACCCGAGCCGGGCGGGGAACGACGTCTCGTGCTGCATGCCGAACAACGTTGTGCGCCAGCCCTGTTCGGCAAGCAGATGCGGCAGGGTGCGGACGCCCGCGCGGTACTCCCAGCCATGGTGGGCCAGGCCGAGCAGGCCGTTGCTCTGTGGATAGCGGCCGGTGAACAGCGAACCGCGCGACGGCGAGCACAGCGGTGCGGTGGCATGGGCGCGGGTGAACAGGATGCCCTCGGCCGCGAGTTGGTCCAGGCGCGGACTGGACACGTCGGCATGCCCGTAGGCGCCGAGATACCGGCCGAGGTCATGCCAGTGCACGATCAGCACGTTGTCGCGTTGGTCGCCGGTCACCTCGTGTACTCCATCGTGAGTACACCGAACAGGCCGTCCCGCATACCGGCAACCGTTTGATTCATCACGAATCAACTTATCCGCGCGGCGACGATCGCCGCGTCCCGGGGCGGATCAACCCGCCCCGTCGGTCAGCAAGGGTCGCCGGGAGGCGTGTAATACGGCACGCCCTCCACCGTGTAGCACGGTATCTCGCCCGGAATGTACGGGTCGGTGGCTGCCGCAATGGCCGCGCCCCGCGCCACGTCACCGACGACGTTGGTGCAACCGCCCACCGCGACGTGGCGTCCCCCTGCGCCTGCGCAGATGTCGGCTTGCGCGGACGGCGCTATGGCGAGCGGCGCAAGCGCCATCGCCGAGGTCGAAAACAGCACCGCTACCAGCTTCTTCATCGCGTACTTCCCCTCGTTTCGCCCCCGGCCGCCGTCAGTATCGCGCTCCGGCCCGATCACCGTGTGTTTTCGGCGATTACCGAACGGTGAAACGATGGCGGCGATGAACGATTACTTCGGCCGACGGTGCCCGTGCGGCAGTGGCGCCGTCTACAACGCGTGCTGTGGACCGCTGCACCACGGCGAACGGCTCGCCGGGACGGCCGAGGAGTTGATGCGGTCGAGATACGCGGCCTACGCGCTCGGTGACTCCGAGTACCTGTTGCGTACCTGGCATCCGCGAACGCGTCCCGCGGTGGCGACCATTCACCCCGACGTGGTCTGGAAGGGCCTCGACGTGATCGACACCGACGCGGGCGGCATCGACGACGGCGCGGGGGTGGTGGAGTTCACGGCGGTCTTCGACCAGGGTGGCCGACCGGGTTCCATGCACGAGCGCAGCCGCTTCGAACGACGTGCCGGACGGTGGTTCTACCTCGACGCCGTCGCCGACCACTAGCCGCGCGGCACGCCGCAGACGGAGTAGACGAACTTCGGCGGCACGTCGAACGTGAACGACCGCTGGGGAAGCCGCATCAACACCTCTTGTGACAGCGGAGTCTTGTAGTGCAGTGACACCGATCCGGTGAAACTCGGCTCGACGACCGAGATGTCGGGTACGTCGAGTGTCAGCCCGTCGTCGTCGAGCGTGGCCGTCACCATCGAACCCGCCGCGTCGGTCCATCGATGGTCGACCGATCGGCCTGCCTTCTTGGGAATGGTCGAGAGTGTGCCGAGCACACGCTGATTGGTGATCGCCAGCGAACCGACATAGCTGCGGATGTTGGCCTTCGCGACCTTGCCCGGGATGCGTCCGGAGAACCGGAACGTCACCGGGACGAACTCCGCCAAGTGGAGCACGCCCTCGACATCGACCTGCGCCCGCATGTCGTCGGGCAACTTGCCGATGCCGAGAGCCTTGCGCAGAAAGACGGCCATAGCCACGCAGACTAGTGGCTATGGCCGTCCTCTGGTCAGCTTTGCGCGGGGAGCACTTCCTCGCCGGTCTTGTCGGTCGACAGGCACAGCGAGCAGATGTACCCGTCGGTGCTTGCGGACTTGATCATGTCCGGCCGCTCGTATTCGTGGTGGCAGACATGGCATCTCAGGTGATCGGCGGAAGGGTTGCCGTACTCGTCGTACATCGGCAGGTCGATGCCGTCGTCGGTGCGACGCAGGTAGTACTTGCCCTTGGTCGCGATCGCGATGATGGGCGGCAGCACCAGCGCCAGGCCGATGGCGACCAGCGGTGAGTATGGCCGGATTGCCTCGCCAAGCCCGCCGAAGAACGCCAGCACCGACAGGCCCGCGGCGAGCAGCATCGAGCCGAAGCCGACCGGGTTGATCGCGTAGAGCATGCCGCGCCGGAACTCCGGCTGCATCGGGGACAACTTCAGCAGGTACTTGTTGAACACGATGTCGGATGCCACCGCGACGACCCACGCCATGCCGCAGTTGGCGTAGAAGCCGAGGATGGTGTTGAGGAAGTCGAACATGTTGGCTTCCATCAGGATCAGCGCGATCAACAGGTTGACGCCGAGGAACACCAGCCGGCCCGGGTAGGTCTTGGTGACCCGGGTGAACGAGTTGGTCCACGCCAACGAGCCGGAGTAGGCGTTGGTCACGTTGATCTTGATCTGGCTGATGACCACCAGCACGACGGCCAGCGTCATGGCCAGCCAGCCCGGAAGGAAGTTCTCGTAGATCTCCAGGAACTGGTGCACCGGCTGGTTGGCGATGCCTGCGCTGTCGGCGACGTTCGCGATCAGGTACACGGCGAGGAACAGTCCGACGATCTGCTTGATGGCACCGAAGATGACCCAGCCCGGTCCGGCGAGGAACAGCCAGGTCCACCAGCTGCGCGAGTTCTCCGGCGTGCGCGGGGGCATGAAGCGCAGGTAGTCGTTCTGCTCCGCGATCTGGGCGATCAGCGACAGGCAGACGCCCGCGGCGAGCAGGGTCGAACCGAAGTCGAATCCGGTGCCGCCGTTCTCACCCTGGTAGGCGAAGAACTGGCCGACCGACTCGGGATGGCTCACGACCAGGTAGACGAACGGCGCGACCATCAGGACCAGCCACAGCGGGGTGGTCCAAACCTGAAGTGTGGAAAGCACTTTCATCCCGTAGATCACCAGCGGGAAGATGACGAGTGTCGACGCCGCATAACCAAGCCACAGCGGTACGCCGAGGCCGAGTTTCAGCCCCTGCGCCATGATCGAGCCCTCGAGCGCGAAGAAGATGAACGTGAACGTCGCGAAGATGACGTTGGTGACCACCGACCCGTAGTAGCCGAAGCCGCTGCCACGGGTGACGAGGTCGAGGTCGATGTTGTAGCGCGCCGAGTAGTAGGCGACCGGAAAACCGGTGGCCATCACGACGATCGCGAAGATCAGGATGCCCCACAGCGCGTTGGTGGTGCCGTACGAGATGCCGATGTTGGCGCCGATGGCGAAGTCGGCGAGATAGGCGATGCCGCCCAGCGCCGAGATCCCGACAACCCGCGTCGACCACTTGCGGTAGCTGCGCGGAGCAAAGCGCAGCGTGTAGTCCTCCAAGGTCTCCTTGGTGGCGGTCATTTGGTCTAGGTCGGCCTCTGAGACCGCAGAATCGTCTGGGGCCTCCGGCTCCTTGCTGAGCTCTTGAGTCATGGGTAGCAAAGCTAAGACCGGGTTGTTTCCAACTCGTGACAACGATGTTCCCTACAGTTGCAAAAAACGCGCGTGCCGTTCTTCGGGTCCACGCCGGGACGGGAAGTGGACGGGTGACGCTGCGCAAACCATGGCTCGTTGGACTGCTCGTGGTCGCGCTGACGGTGTACATGGGCCTGTGGTTCGGGTGGACGATGCACTGGGGCTGGCTGGACGCCATCGATTCGGGCGCGCTCGATGCGTCCTACCGATTCGGTGTCGACCGCCCCGGCTGGGTCACGTTCTGGGACGTGTTGTGCACCGTGCTTGGCCCGACGGCATTCCGCATCGTCGGGCTCGTCGTCATCGTCGTCGCACTCCGTCGCCGGCAGCTGCGTCTGGCGTTGTTCGTCGTCCTCAGTATCGAACTCAGCGGACTGATCACGGAAACGTTGAAGGTTGCCGCGGGCCGTCCCCGTCCGTCGACTGCGTTGGTGTTCGCGCCGTCGTCGTCCTTTCCGTCGGGGCACGCGCTGGGTGTCATGGCGTCGGTGTTGGCGCTGACGGTCATCGTGCTGCCGCTCGTGCGCCGCGCACTGTGGGGCTGGGTGATCGCGGGCGGTGCCGTCATCGTGCTGTTGGTGGGTGTCGGGCGCGTGGTGCTCAACGTGCACCATCCGTCCGACGTGCTCGCGGGCTGGGCGGCGGGCTACCTGTGGTTCACGGCGAGCCTGCTGGTGCTGACCCGACGACCCGTCACGGCAGCGGACGAAACACCGGTAGTGCCCGGTAGCGGGCCGTGAAAGTTGCTTCGCTGCACTCGATTCCCAACTCGCCGTCGTGGGCGATGGCCGTCGGCCCGTCCAGCGCGGCGAAGCTGAATTCGGGCACCTGCAGTTCGGTGTAGAGCGGGCTGCGCTCCAGGCGGCCGAGCGCGAGGGACACCAGGATGCGCAGTCTGCTGAACCGTCGTCCGGTCTCGAGGATGCGCACGTCGATCAAACCGTCGTCCATGCGGGTGCGACGCGACGGGGCGAAGCCCGACGGCAGATAGATGGAGTTGCCGATGAAGAACATCGACGTCTGAAGGGTCTTGTTGTCGTAGGCGATGCGGACCGGTTCGTTGCGCCGCAGGGTGTGGAACATCGCGTAGGCGCCTGCCAGCGTCTTGCCGATCTTGTGCTCGAGCTTCTCGCGGGTTTGGACGAAGGCCGGATACGCGCCGATGCTCGCCGTATTGAGCACGGTGTCGGTTTCGTTCAGCGCAACGACGTCGACGCACGCCGCGGCGCCCTCCTTGATCGCTCGCACGGTCTTGGCGACCGTGTCGCAGCCGATGTCCTTGGCGAAGTGGTTGAACGTGCCGCCGGGGAACACGGCCAACGGGATGCCTGTCTCGATCGCCACCGCCGCCGCGCACGACACCGTTCCGTCGCCACCGCCGACGGCCAGCACCTCGGCGCGGTCTGCGGCCTTGCGCAGGGCGGTCGCCACGTCGTCGTCCTCGTCGAGTTCGACGATCTCGGCCTTCGGCAGGGCTGCCCGCACCTCCTCGACGACCCGAGCCCCGGTGCCGCTGCCGGACGCGGGGTTGATGACGAGCACGACACCGGCACCGTCCGGCCGGGCCGGAGTGTCGAACAGCAGCGGGTCGGCCGGCCGCAGCCGGGGCTCGACGACGGGCGGCACGATCCGCGCCCCGAGCACCGCTATGCCCGCCCCGATGCCGAACCCGGCCAGCACGTCGCCCGGGTAGTGCGCACCAGTGGCGACCCGCGACATGCCGACCAGGCCCGCCAACAGGGCCAGCCCGAATCCGAGAGGTGCGCTCTCCAACCCGACGCCGACGGCGAACGCGGCCGCGCTGGCCGAGTGGCCCGACGGCAACGAGTTGGACGTCGGCGACCGCCGCGACCGGCGCGAAAGCGGCACGGTCAACCGGTTGGGCCGCGGTCGTTGCCAGACGCGCTTGGCGACCTGGTTGGTGAACAGGCTCGTCACCGCGAGAGTCGCGACGCCGCGGGTGGCGCCACGAACCGCAGGCCGGTGCCTCGAGGCGCCGAGCAGGGCCGCAATCGCGAACCACATCTTGGAGTGGTCGGCCGCAGAGGTCAGGCGCGGCATGAGGGCGTCGAGCAGCGGACTCGGCGACTCGGCGATGGCTTCGAAGATCTCACGGTCGAGCGTGCCGAGACCCTGTCCGATCTGTCGTATCCCTCGACGGCGGCGCAGCGCGGGCAGCAAGTCCATGGGTGCCAACGTATCCGCCGCCCACGTTGCTCAAACCGTGTCTAAACCTTTACTTGACCTGAAGCGTCCGTGCTGTCAACGATGGAAGGCGTGCGCCGACTGCTGGTTCTACTGTGCGCAGCGGCGCTCTATTTCGCGACGGCGCCGGTCGCCAACGCCGAGTTCACCCCGTGGTTCGCCCCATCGGTGGGTGGCGCCACGCAAGTGATTTCCGTTGTGGGCGTTGGTGGTTCGTCGGCGAAGATCGACGTCTGGGAACGTACGGGCGCGGGTTGGCAGCCGGTCGAGGCAGGAATCCCGGCGCACGTCGGCGCCAACGGCATGGCGCCGGAAACCCATGACGGCGAGATGAAGACCCCGATGGGCGTCTTCACGCTGGACTTCGCGTTCGGCACCGCGCCGAATCCCGGCGCCGGTCTGCAGTACGTCCAGGTCGGGCCCGACCACTGGTGGGACGGCGACATGAAGAGCGCGACCTACAACACGATGCAGGTGTGCAAGAAGGCGCAGTGCCCGTTCGACACGAACCCGGCCAGCGGCACCGAAAACCTTCAGATCCCGCAGTACAAGCATGCGGTGGTGATGGGCGTCAACAAGCAACGCGTGCCCGGCAACGGCGGCGCCTTCTTCCTGCACGCCACCGATGGCGGCGCCACCGCAGGCTGCGTGGCGATCGACGATGCCAAGCTGGTGGAGATCATGCAGTGGCTGCGGCCCGGCGCCGTGATCGCCCTTGCGCAGCAATAGTCAGATGTTAAGTGCCCGACCGGCTTTCACCTTGAAGTTGATGTTCTCGGTCGACATGGACGCATCGTAGGTGCGGTCGTAGCCGGTCTCGCTGATCTTCCAGCCGTCGCTGGTGCGCCGGTAGCGGTCGTGGTAGAAACCCGCGCCGATCAGCATGAAGTTGAAGTCGGGTGCGATCACCCGGTCCTGCAGATACCAGATGCCCGTCGCCTCGTCACCGTCGACGGTGATCTCGGGATGGTTGACGCGGTGCTCGGTGAGGACTTCCGGCCCAAGCGAGGTCCGCATGAACGTCACCAGCGACTCGCGGTCGGTGAAGTGATGCTCCTCGCCGATCGACTCCCCGTACCGGCCGACGACGTCGTCGGTGAGCGTGGCCGCGAAGTCGTCCCAGTGCTTGGTGTCGAGTGCGCGGAGGTACCGGTACTTCACTTGCTGGATCTCGTCGATATCGCCCATCGCGACATTGCAACACAACCGGTCGCGGCCGCATAGAGTCCGCCCATGGGATTTATCGACGGCTACGTCAAGTCGCCACTCGCCGGCATCGCGCCGTGGGTGCTGCTGTCGGTCGTCTCCGGTCCCGGGCGCTTCGAGGAAGCCGCCTCCGCCGCACTCGGTTTGACGCTGCTCACCCTGTGGGTGGGGTCCAGGCATGGCGTGCCCGTCCACCTGCTCGAGGTGTTCGGAGCCCTCGTCTTCACGGTGTTCGCCGCGCTCGGACTGCTGGCATCCGACGCGGTCATCGGCTGGCTGGAGGTGTGGGCAGGGGAGGTCAGCAACGTCGCCCTCGCCGTGTTCGCCCTCGTCACGCTGCTGATCCGACGGCCCTTCACGTTGGCCTACGCCAAGGACACGACGCCGCGCGAGCACTGGGACAGCCCGCTGTTCCTGAAGATCAACTACGCGATCTCGGGGGTGTGGGCCGCGGCGTTCACCTTCTCCGCGGTCGTCGGAGCCGTTGGCGACGCGGTATTGCATGACGGTGGCGGTTTCTGGACCGCGTGGATTCTGCCGCTGGCCGGCACGCTATTCGCGGTGGAGTTCACCGAGTTCTATCCCGACTATGCGTCGGCGAAGTTCGCACGGTCCGCCGGTGAGGCGACCGATCCGCCGGCCTCCCTGCTGCGGCTGATCGACTGGCTTCCGCCGTTCGTCCTGGTGACGGGCATCGTGGGCTGGGTGTCGGACGCGGTGCCGGATGCCGTGGGAATAGGGCTGATCGTGGTCGGAGTGGCTGGTAGCGCGGTGTTGCGGAAGACTGAGCGCGCCAAAACCTAGCTGGGAGAACGCTGTTCATAGCGTTAGCCATCGGAGTGTCTGAGTCGGTCGTGTGCTGATTGCGGCTATGGTGAGTTCCGTTATGAGCGACCCGTTGGGGTTGTCGATCGGGACGACCAACCTGGTCGCGGCACGAGTCGGCGATCCACCCCTCACGCGGCGATCCGTGCTGACCCTGTCCGGGCAGGTGCTGAGCGGTTTCGTCGAACGCGTCGGCGATCCCGTTCCCATGGTGACCGCCGACGGTTCGTCGTACCCCGCCGACCAACTTCTGGTCGAGGCGCTCGACGACATGGTCGCCGCCGCGGGCGCAACGCCGTCCTCGCCAATCGCGGTCGCCGTACCCGCGCACTGGACCGGAGCCACGTTGCGCTCTCTGCGGCTGGCCATGCGCGCCAAGCCGAGGCTCGCCCCCAACGGCGTGCCTGCGCGGCTGGTCTCCGATGCGGTCGCCGCGTTGACGGCGTTGCACGCCAATCCCGGGTTGCCCGGGCGCGGCGTCGTCGCCCTGCTGGACTTCGGTGGCGGCGGCACCAGCATCACGCTGGCGGATGCCGCATCGACGTTCGAACCGATCGAGACGTCTCGGTTGACCGAGTTCTCCGGTGAGCAGCTCGATCAGGCGCTGCTCGCCCACGTGCTCGACGGCATCGCGGATGCCGGCGGGATCGACCCGGCGGGCACCGCGGCCGTCGGTTCGCTGACCGTGCTACGCGACGAATGCCGCCGGGCCAAGGAGGCGCTCTCCGAACAGGCTGCTACTACGGTGGCGGTAGATCTGCCGGGATACGGCTCGGCGGTACCCGTCACGCGCGCCGAACTCGATGCGCTGATGGATGCGCCGCTTGCCGCCGTGTTGGCCGAGCTCGACGATCTCTTGCTGCGCAACAGAATTCCACCCGCCGACCTGTCGACCATCGTGGCGGTCGGCGGCGGCGCCCGCATTCCGCTTGTCACCCAGCGCTTGTCCGGCCACACGCAGGCACCGGTGGTGACCACCTCCCAGCCCGCCCTCGATGCCGCAGTGGGCGCCGTGCTCTATGCGGCCTACGGCGCGGAGTCCGACGCCGCGACCGGGGTGGCGCCCGCGGCGTTGATCCCGCCCGCGGCCCCGACCGGCAACGGGTCCGATTCCGCGACGTTCCGGGCATTGGCGTGGTCGCAGGACGACGACACCGCCGACGACCCGATGCCGTATGCGGGCGAGGACTACGTGATCGACACGGGCACCACCCGGGCGGTTTCGCAGTACGTCCCGCCGACGGGACCGATCGACGTGGACGAGCCGCGATCGTGGCATCGCTTGCCGCAGTTGGTCTTCGGCGTGGCCGCGGTGGCGGCGCTGGTGGCCGTCGGCGGCGTGGCGATCGCGTTGACGAGCGCGACCGGCGAGTCGGCACCGCAGCCGACCACGGTCCCCGCGACCGCGACGCCCCTGACCTCGAGCATCGCACCGCCACCGCCGCCGCCCGCCACCACGGAGGTGCCGCAGAGCATCGTGACCATCACCAGCGAGGCCCCGCCGCCTCCGCCGGAGACCGTCACCGTGGCACCGCCGGTGACCACGACGCACACCACGACGCAGCCGACCACCACAACCACGACGACCACGACGACGACCACCACGACGACACCGACCACCACGACCACAACGGAAACCACGACCACCACAACCACACCGTCGATGACGACCAGTTACATCACGGTGCCGTTCGTGCCGGTTCCCATCCCGATCCAGGTGCCGTCCACCCCGACGCCGCAGTACCAGCAGCCGCCGCTCTACCAGCCGCCGCAATATCAGCAGCAGCCGCAGTTCCCGTACTAAAGAACGCGGCTGATCAGGTCTGCTCGGCCATGTTTCGCGGGTGATGGCACGCGGCCACGTGTCGCGGCTGCAGCTCGGCCAACAGGGGCTCGTCGGTGCGGCACACCTCGGTCATCCACGGGCAGCGGGTGTGGAAGCGGCATGCCGACGGCGGATTGATGGGGCTGGGCACGTCGCCCTCGAGCACCAGCCGTTCGCGTTGCGCGTTGAGCCGCGGATCGGGGATCGGCACCGCGGACAGCAGCGCATTCGAGTACGGGTGCAGCGGTTGCTGGTAAAGGTCTGCGGCGTTCGCGCTTTCGACGATCTTGCCGAGGTACATGACCGACACGCGATCCGACACGTGCCGCACCACGCCGAGGTCGTGGGCGACGAACAGGTACGACAAGTGGAACTCGTCCTGCAGATCCTTGAGGAGGTTGACGATCTGCGCCTGCACCGAGACGTCCAGCGCCGAAACCGGCTCGTCGGCGATGATCAGCTTCGGCCGCAGCGCGAGAGCGCGTGCAATGCCGATCCGCTGGCGCTGTCCGCCGGAGAACTCGTGCGGGAAGCGGTCGGCGTGCTCGGGCCGCAGTCCGACCCGGTCGAGCAGATCCCGCACGTGCGTCGCTGCGTCGCGGCCATTCGCCAGGCCGTGCAACTCCATGGGCTCGCCGATGATCTGGCTGATGCGCTTGCGGGGATTCAGCGACGCGTACGGATCCTGGAAGATCATCTGAATCTGGCGGCGGATCGGTCGCAGCTGGCGTCGATTCTTTCCGACGAGTTCCTCGCCTGCGAATTTCACCGAACCCGACGTCGGCGCCGTCAACTGCAGGATGACTCGGCACAGCGTCGACTTACCGCAGCCGGATTCACCCACCAGACCTAGTGTTTCGCCCTCCCTGAGGGTGAGGCTGACGCCGTCGACGGCGCGTACCCTGCCGATCTCGCGGTCGACGATGATGCCCGACTTGATCGGGAAGTGCTTGACGAGGTCCGTGACCTCCAGCAGTTCGTCGCCCTTCATGGTGCGACCGGCTTCTGCAGACCGATGCGGCCGTCGACCTCGCGGAGCTCACGCTTCTGCTCGAGGTCGAGCCAACAGCGGTCGCGCTCGAGTGGTGGTGGCTCCGCGCACTTGCCGAACTCGTGCGGGCAGCGCGGGGCGAACCGGCATCCGGTCGGAGGATCGAGAAGCGAGGGTGGCATGCCGGGAATCTGGGCCAGCCGCTCGGGATTCGGGCGGTCAAGCCGGGCAATCGAACCGAGCAATCCCCACGTGTAGGGATGACGTGGGTCGTAGAACAACTCCTCGAGCGACGCCTCCTCGACGATCTGACCGGCATACATCACCGCCACTCGGTCAGCGATCTCGGCGACGACGCCGAGGTCGTGGGTGATGAGTATGACGGCGAGTCCTCGCTCCCGGTTGAGCTGGTCGAGGAGCCGCAGGATCTGTGCTTGGACGGTGACGTCGAGCGCGGTGGTCGGCTCGTCGGCGATCAGCACGTCGGGATCCAGCGACAGCGCCATGGCGATCATCACGCGTTGGCGCATGCCGCCGGAGAACTCGTGCGGGTAATCATGCACGCGCCGTTCGGGATTGGGGATGCCCACCGACCGGAGCAGCTCGACCGCGCGTTCCCTGGCCTCACGCTTCGACACGTCGCGGTGGGCACGGATCATCTCGATCATCTGATCACCGACCCGGTAGACGGGGTTCAGCGACGTCATCGGATCCTGGAAGATCATCGCGATGCGCTCGCCGCGCACACCGCGCAAACCCTCGTCGTCGAGGCCGTTGAGTTCGACACCGTCGAACCGCACCGATCCGGTGATGGTGGCATTCGGTGCGCGGGTGAGCCCGATCAACGTCTGAGCCGTCACGCTCTTGCCGGAGCCGGATTCGCCGACGATGGCGAGGACCTCGCCGGCGGCGAGTCCGAACGAGACGCCCTCGACGGCGCGGACGACGCCGCCGTCGGTGGCGAAGCTGACGGTGAGGTCTTCGACTTCGAGCATCATGCGGGTGCCGCCTCTCCGAGTCGGATCCGCGGATCGAGGAATGCGTACAGGACGTCGACGATGGTGTTGAAGAGCACGATGAAGAACGCGCCGAACATGGTCACACCCATCAGTGGAGGGAGATCGAGGGTGCCGATGGCTTGGCCGGCGTAGAGCCCGACTCCGTTGAGGTTGAACACCGTTTCGGTCAGGATGGCCCCGCCGCCGACCACGGCGCCGAAGTCGAGACCGAAGAGGGTGACGATGGGGATCATCGAGTTGCGCAGCACGTGGCGCAACCGCACCTGACGCTCGCCGATGCCCTTGGCTCGGGCGGTCCTGACGTAGTCCTCGTTCATCACGTCGAGCATGTTGGAGCGCAGCACGCGACTATAGAACCCGACGAAGAGAACGGCCAGCGTGATCCAGGGCAGGATCAGGTGATACGCCCATTCCAGGGGATCCTTGGTCAAGGGTGTGTAGCTGCTCGTCGGGAACAACTGCAGCTTGAAGCTCAAGTAGTACAACAGGATTGCGGCGAGCCAGAACACGGGCATCGAGATGCCGGTCAAGGACAGGATGGTCAGGGCACGGTCGGTGAACTTGCCGGCGTGCACTGCCGACAGGTAACCGAAGATCACGGCCAAGGTCATCCACAGCACCGCGGCGCCGATGCACAGTGACAGCGTCGCCGGTAGCCCCTTCCAGATCTGCTCGACGACGTTCTGCGAGCTGGCATACGAGGTCAGCTCGCCGGTCAGGATCTGCTTCATCATGGTCAGGTACTGAACGGGCAGTGACCGGTCGAGGCCGAGATCCGTTGTCACGCGGGCGATCAACGCGGGGTTGGCGTTCTTGCCTGCGATCCGGGCCGCGGGATCGGAGTTCGGGATGACGTTGAAGATCAGGAAGACGACCACGGAGATGGCGAACAGCACTGCGATCATCCCGAGCACGCGTCGGGCAGCGAAGCGGATCACGGTCTAGTGCTCCAGCCTGATCTTGGCCCTGGGGTCCAGTGCATCACGCAGACCGTCGCCGAACACGTTGAGCGACAACACGGTGAGCACGATCAACGCGCCAGGAACGATGGTGAGATGCGGTGCGGTGTAGATGGTTTGGTAGCCATCGGCGATCATCGTGCCCCACGACGCGTTGGGCGCCCGCACGCCGGCGCCGAGGAAGGACAGCGACGACTCGAGCAGCATGTTGTTGGCGATGTTGAGCGTGAAGAACACGATGATCGTCGACACCACGTTGGGCAGTAGCTCGGAGAACATGATGCGGAGCGAGCCCTTGCCCTGCGCGACGGCAGCCTCGACGAACTCCTTTTCCCGCAGCGCCAGGATCTCGCCGCGGATCGGTCTGGCCATGTAGGGCACGTAGACCACGGCGATGATGAGGATCGGGATCCACAGCGAGTCGCCCGCGACGATGAGCGGTCCGATCTTCAGCCCGCCCAGCGCCAGTGCGGTGCCCAAGGCGATGCCGAGCAGCAGCACCGGGAATGCCCACACCACGTCCATGATTCGGGACAGCACCGCGTCGATCCAGCCGCGGTAATAGCCGCAGAGCAGACCGACGATGACCGCAAGCACGGTGGTGACGGCTGCGGCGACCACGCCGATGTAGATGGACGTCCGGCCGCCGTAGAGCAGCCGCACCATCACGTCGCGGCCGTTCTGGTCGGCACCGAGCAGGTAGCGGCCGTGCAGCCCCGGCCCGATCGGGGTGCCGTCGGGGGAGACCACGTAGGTCTCTTGACCGTCGACCACGAACTTGTCGGTGATGTGGTTCTCGTTGGGACCGGTGTGCGCGACGTGGTCAGCCCACAGCGGCGCTGCCAGACACGCCAGCACGATCAACAGGAACAGAACGCCGAACGCCAGCCCCACCCGGTTGCGGCGTAACCGCAACCAGGCGAGGTACCAGGGGCTGCGCGCCTGGATCTGGGCCGCTGGCACACCGGTGGGAAGAGGTGGCTCGCTGGGCGCCTCCACCTGTCCAATGGGTGCCGCCATCTACTTGATGGCGAAGGACGAGTAGTCCTGGTTGAACAACAGATGGTGATAGGACTTGTCGAAGTCCATCCGCTCCGACAGGAACGTGGTGAACTCCTCGTTGCCGTACGGCGCCCACACCGCCTGCTCCATGTAGGCCTTGTCGAGTTCGGCGTACTGCTTCTTGACGTCGTCCGTGAGCTGTTGTTCGCGAAGCTTGTTCATCTTCGCGTCGAGCTCGGGGATGCTCGCCCTCGAGTAGTTGTTGCCGTTGGTCGGCAGGATGCTCGCACCGTTGAGCAGCGGCCGGAAGAAGTCGTCGGGGTGCGGGAAGTCCTGGAACCAGTCGGAGAAACCGGTGTCGAGGTCTGGCGTCGACTGGTTGCCGATCGTGGTGAAGTACACGTCACCGGCGATGACCTTGAGCGTGGCGTTGAAGCCCAACTGGGTCAGCACGTCGTGGTAGTACTCGCCGATGCGCTTGCGGTCCGGCTCGTCGTCGGTCCACACGGTGATGTTCTTGTCGGTCGGATTGGCTTCTGCCAGCAGGGCTTTCGCCTTGTTCATGTCCGGACCGGGGTACAGCTTGTACTCCTCGTAGCCGGGCATGCCTGGCGGCAGGATCTGCTGCGTCGGATGCAGGCGACCGCCGAAGACCCGGTTTAGTGCCTCAGGGTCGATCGCGTAGTTGACGGCCTGCCGGACCTTGATGTCGTTGAACGGGGCGGTCTGGGTGTTCATCCAGAAGTAGTAGGTGTTGATCGAGTCCTCCATGCGGAACCGATCGCCGAACTTGGCCCTGACCTCGCCGAGACGATCGGCGTCCGGCGGATCGGTCATGAAGTCGATGGTGTTCTGCTCGACACCGGTCACCTGGGCCGAGTTGCTCTTGTTCTGCGTGACGGTGATCTTGTCGACCTGGGCGTCGGCCACCTCGCTCGCGCCGGCGTCCTTGACGGTCTTGAAGTTCGGGTTCCGCTCCAGCGTCAAGGTCTGCGGCGCTTCGACCTTGGTGATCATGAACGGTCCGCTCGCGGGCGGGGGATTGTTGGTGGCGTCCTTGTCGAGCGGCGTGGTCGGCGGAACGGGCGCCGCGAACGGGAGCGCGAGGACGCCCTCGAACGTGCCGTTGGCCTCGGTCAGCACGATGGTGATGTCACCGGTGTTGTCGTCGGTGGTGATGCCGGAGATCTTGTCGGCCTTGCCGTCGGCGTAATCGCTGGCGCCGACGATCGGCTCGTAGAACACCGACCCACCGGAGTCGGCCTTGAACAACCGCTGAATGGCGTACGTGAAGTCGGATGCCTTGATCGGTGTGCCGTCGGAGTACTTCATGCCGGACCGCAGCGTCAACTTGTAGGTCTTGCCGTCCGGGGAAAGCTGCGGCATGTCCTTCGCCAGGCCGGGAACGACGTCCGTGCCCGGTTCGCCCTTCGCGTGCTTGTAGGTGAGCAGCGGGGTGTAGCTGTTGTACAGCACCTCCCAGCCCTCGAGGGTGTAGGAGAGTTGCGGGTCAACGTAATCCGGGAACGACGTCATCGAGACGTTGATCTCGCCGCCGCCACCACTGCCACCGCTTCCGCCACTGTCGGAGCCGCCGCCGCAGGCAGCCACTAGGAACGCGGTCAGCGTCGTCACGCTGGCGATGGCGAGGACCTTCTGGGTCGTGCGCACTCTGCTCATCTCTTTCCCTTGGTCATTCGTCCGGAGGTGTCCCTAACCTGTACGCCCTCGGACGGGGTCGCATTGCATCTTTGGAAAAAATCCGGCAAATGGCAACTCGGAGAGAATAAATTCCTATCAGAGTGCGTCGCGACAGGAATGGACCTAAGGTGTCGGCTCGGCGTAGGCGCCGACAAGTCGTGACGATTCTGCCCGGTGTGTGCGACCGAGTCCTCCGCCCCCGCTCAGCCATGCCGAGTCTGTTTGCTGGGGAACGCCTTTCGCGGGTGATCGGCTGGATGCCCAAGCGGCCGGACCGGCGAACGACCGATGAAGCGTGCCCTAACTTCGGACGCGGGCGTCAATTGCGATGTCCGGCGGGGGGCGACTATCGCACGGCGGCAACCTTGATCACCGCAACGGTCGCGAAAGTCCTTGAATAGCCCTATCTTTCGGAATTCGCCGGGTTTGAATGCCGACTATCGGCCGAGGAGTTCGTCCACCTTGTCGCTGCCGGTGTGGCCCGGCTTCACGCCTTCGACGACGGCGACCATCGAGTTCGAGTTGTTCACCCGTAGGGGGAGGATGCGCTGGTAGTCGGCGGAGTCATACCACCGGGCCGCCGAATCGGCGTCGGGGAACCGAATGATCACGAGGTCGCCGTCCCACTCGCCTTCGTGGGCGTCGAGCTTGCCGCCGTGGACGAGGAACTCTCCGCCGTAGGGCTTGAGCGTGTCGTCGATTTCGCGCATGTATCGAATGATGTCGTCGCCGAATGCCACGTCGCGCAGATAGCCGACCGCATAGGCGGGAATTCGTTCGGTCATGACGCCAATCATCGTCGGCGTGGCGAGGCACGGCGATTACCCGGCACGTAGTGGAAACGATGACGCTTCGGGAGTGGCCGCGCCTGGCCCGGAAGGGGCGCCACCGCGAAGTCTCACTCCCGAGCCCCTGGCGGCGGCGGCTGCCGGGACGCTGTTTGCAGAATTCTCGATCTGAATTGGTACGTCTAGGACCATCCGGTCGACCGATGTTGCTAAAACTGCGGTTCGTCGCCGAGTGCCGGGCCGGTTGCGTCCACCACAGCAAATACTGTCGCTGGCGACAAAAACCGCCACTATTGCCGTTTTTTATGTACGGTGGGGGCAGTCACAGTTAAGATCACCGCGCCTGCCGTCGGCCGAACGCGCCGAGTCGGGGTTAGCAGATAGGAATTGCACATGAATTCACGTCTTTTGAGGCGTCGCGTCGCGGCCGTGGTCGGCGGCGCCGCGATCGTCGCCATGGGCGCGCTCACCGCAGCGTGCGGCGGTGCCGAGAAGGAATCCCCGTCCACCACGGAAACCACCACGACGACGACGGCACCCACCAGTAGCACTGCGCCGCTGTCGCCCACCGAGAAGAGCATCAACCCCACCGGCGGCAACCTGTTCACCCCGCCAGTGCTCGCTCCGCCGGCACCGACCCAGCCTCCTGGCGTTCACCGCAACAACTAAGACCACGCGGTCGCCGCGTCCTTCGCGGGCGCGGGGCCATTCACCCATCGGCTGCGCCGATGACAGATCGATCAGATAGGGACTTGCACATGAATTCACGACGTTTGGGGCGCCGCCTGGCGGCCGTCGCCGGCGGAGCCGCGATCGTTGCGATGGGCGCGCTCACCGCGGCATGCGGTGGTGCCGACAAGGAAAGCCCGTCGAGTACCGAGACCACGACCGCCACGACGAGCAGCTCGGCGCCCGCCAGCACCGCAGCACCTTCGCCGACCGAGAAGAGCCTCAACCCCACGGGTGGCAATCTGTTCACGCCACCGGTGACGGCGACGCCCGCGCCGAACGTTCCGCCGGGACAACACCCCGGGATCAACGGGATCAACTAGACCTGCGTGACCGCGGCGCCCAACGCGGCGCCGCGGTCCGCGGTCCAGTGGACCTTCGCGATGAACGCGCGGCACTGGCCGGCCATCTTGGTTTCGGCAATCGTTCTGGTCCTGGCATCAGACCTGCCGCGCACGACGATGCCCCTTGGCGCACAGAACATCGCCGGTCCGTACGCGGCACTGCTGGCCAGTTCCACCGACCTGGGTCCGTCACGGGCCGTCGATGCGCAGCTCACGGTGACCCTGGAAGATTCGGGCCGCCCCCACGGGCTCTTCGAATGGGCTGAGGCGCACGGTCTTTCGGTGCGGTGGAAACCGGCACAGGACTGGGCCGTCGTCGAGGGAGCGGCTGACGACGTTGCCCGGGCATTCGACGTGCCCGTGCGTGACTACCGCGGTCGCAAGGGCCAGGTGTTCTACGCCTCGCCGCGACAACCGGACGTGCCCGGGCCGCTGAGCGATGGCGTCACCTCGCTGGGCCGCATCCTCGGCTACACCCCGCACCACATGGCCAGGCCCGCAATGCTCGCCGAGGACGTACCGAGTCAGGGCTTGACTCCCGACGCCTTGTTGACCACCTACAACGCGAAACCCCTTGCCGACGCCGGCTTCACCGGCAAGGGCGCCACCATCGTGTTCTTCGAATTCGACGGCTACGACCAGAGCGACCTGGAGGCGTTCGCCGAGATGTCGGGCCTTCCGAAGTTCACGCCCGTCTTGGTCGGCGGGCAGCCGGGCCCGTCGCACGGCGAGACCGTGATGGACGTTCAAGTGGCACATGCGATTGCGCCTGACGCGCGGATCGTGATCGTCAACGCCCGCCCGACCGTGGAAGGCGACGGCGCCTACGAGAAGATCGCCGCGATGTTCGACGACGCCGACCGCGACTTCCCGGGCGCCGTGTGGAGCCTGTCGATCGGATGGGGATGCGACAACCTGATTCGGGGAGCCGACCTCGCGCCGGTTCGCGCCGCCTTCGTCAACGCCCAGAAGCACGGTACGTCGATCTTCGACGCCAGCGGCGACACGGCCGGCCTGGAATGCAAGGGCGGCGAAGACTTTTCGTCACCCCCTGGACCCGATGACGTCGGACTGGACGCGGTCGCATCGGTGCCCGAGCTCACCTCGGTGGGCGGCACCACCTTGTCCACCGACGCCAACGGACAGTGGCTCTCGGAACAGGCGTGGTTCGACGGCCCGCTGTCGCAGGGCACCAGCGGTGGCGTGTCGGCCTTGTTCCCCCGTCCGGCATATCAGCGCGGGGTCTCCGCCGACCGCGATTCCGAACACCGGTTGACACCCGACGTCGCCGCGGTCGCCGATCCGTTCACGGGCGTGCGCATCGTTTTCGACGGACAGCCGAGAATCGGTGCGGGAACCTCACAGTCGGCGCCGATCTGGGCCGCCATGACCGTGTTGATGAACCAATACCTCGAAGCGCACGGCGGAAAGCCGCTCGGCGACATCAATCCGCTCCTCTACCGGGTAGCGGCCGGATCGAACCTGCCCGGCTTCCGCGACGTGAGCCTCGGGGCGAACGCGGTCGACCCGTCGGTTCCCGGCTACGACATGGTGACCGGACTCGGCAGCCCCAACGTGGCCAATCTCGCGCAGAACCTTCTCGAAGCCCAGAAGGGAACGGCTCGCCGATGACCCCCGCCGACCCTCCCGGCGGCGACGACGCAGCGCCGAGGATGGCGTGCCGCGCATGTGGCGCGGACGTGCCGGTGGGCGCATTCTGCGGATCCTGTGGGGCGAATCCCTTTACGGAGAGTGCCAATCGACGCGGTCGGCTGCGCACCAGCGCGTACGCGGTGGCTCCCGACGAGAACGTGCTGCGGTTCACGCTGGCGAGTTCGGTCTTCCCGCAACTGCCGCACCGGTCGCGGACGGCGTTCCGGCTCGGACTGGTCGCGCTGCTCGTCGTCCTGGTCGGCCTCGCCGTCCTGCGGTGGCAGGCCCCGCTGATCGCCGTCGGGGCGTTGGGCTTTCCGCTGTTGTTCGTGGTCTACCTGCGCGAGACCGACGCTCTTCACGACCTGCCCGTCCGACTGCTGGCGATCGCGGCCGGGATCGGCATCGCGCTGGGCACCGCGTGGGCATTGGTCGCCGGCGCCATCGTCGCGCATTCGTACGACGTTGCACTCGGTACCGGAGAGGACATCGGACACACGTTCCTGGAAGGAATGCTCATCCCGTCCGGCGGGGCGCTCCTCGTGCTCGCCCCCGTCGCCGTGGTGCGGGCGCTGCGCCCCTCGGCCCGAGAGTCGTTGGACGGCTTCGTATTCGGCGCGCTGGGCGCGATCGGGTTCACCGCCGCGGCGACCTTGACCCGGTTGGCGCCCCAGCTGGCGACGGGACCCACCGCGCACGACCAGCCCATCACCGCACTGCTGGTTCAGGCGGGCATCCAAGGCCTCGCGATTCCCGTTCTCGCGGCCGCCGCCGGCGGCCTGGTCGGTGTGGCGTTGTGGTTCACCAGCTCCGCTTCTCGACGGCCGGTCTGGAGCGCAGTCCTCACCGGGGTGCTGGTCGTGATTGCGCTGTATGCCTGCTTGGGACTGCTGGAATCCTTGCCGCTCCCGGACGGATTGCACCTGGGACTGCACCTGATGTTCGCGGCGCTGGCGGTCCTCGCGCTCAGGATCGGGATACAGGCGGCGCTGCTCCACGAGGCCCACGACGCAACGAGCCCGGATGAGCAGGTGTTGTGCCCGAACTGCGAACACGTCGTCCCCGACACGGCGTTCTGCCCGAACTGCGGGGTCGCCGCACAGGCGGCATCGCGGACGTCCCGGACCGCCCGGCGGCTGGACCGTCCGCACCGCGAAGCCGACGCGGCGGTGCCCAACACGCGGGCCGGGTACGCCGTGCCGCCAGGAACGTATGCAGCAGCACCCCTGCGTCAGAGCACACCCCGGGGCGTATTGCCCGTCCTGATAGGCACTTTGAGCGTCGTGGCCGTGGCGGCCGTTGCCGTGTCGGTGCTGATCACACCCAAGCCGCCGCGCTACGTGTGCCCGCCCGACTGCGGCAGGCCACCGCTGGGAACGCCGGTCGCGACGAATCCCCGCTTCACCGCCGCCAACGGCGACTTCTCCTTCTCCTATCCCGGCCCCGGCACGGCGTACGAGGCGACGGTGAACCCGGACGGGGTGGTGCTGGACTTCATCGCCGGCGACACCGGCACCCTCGAACTTTTCGGTGAGCCCGCGCGCGACCGCACTCCGCAGCAGATCGCCGAGGATCTCATCGAGGCGGCGTATCCCGATGCCGAAGTCGAGTACGAGATCCCCAACGCCGCAGTGGGATATCAGCCGGGGTACGGCGTCGTCGCCGACGAATACCCGCAGGATTCCACGGGTACCTTCACCCGGTTGCGGCTGTTGGTCATGGTCGCGGTGAAGAACGACCTGGCGCTCGTTGCCGCGGCCGTCGGTCCGTACCACGAATTCAGCCCGGACTTCGGCACCGGTCATCCCTCCGGTGCGAATCTGCAGTTGGCGATGGACATGGCCAAGTACGTGAACAGCTTCAGCTGGCGGGGTGACCCGCCGCGCTGACACCGAGTTAGCTGCGGAGCGAAACCCATGTTCAGGCCGACGTCCGTGTCAATTTCGGTCGAAGTTTGCCATTAGCTTGTGATCGAGGTCACGGAACCGATATCGTCCTCCCGTCGCGCCTGTTCAGGGCGCATCAAGATCGGGAGTTCGGTGTGATCGTTCGAGTATTGGTTGTGGCGCTCGTAGTAGCTGGTGCGTCGATTGGAGTGGCGCCCATCGCCTCGGCCCATGGTCCGTACGCCAATTGCACGGCAGCCCACAAGGACGGCCGGTGGGACATTCCGCAGAGCGATCCCGACTACTGGCCTGCCGGCGACCGCGACCAGGACGGCATTGCCTGCGAGTCCTGAACCGTAGGACTCCTGTCAGGCGTCTTCGAGCGCCTCACCGATCTCCGCCGCGACGCGGCTGTGCTGGTTCTCCGCCAGCGCGTGGCCTGCGGCGATCGCCAGGGCGATCGGCCACTCGATGATCTCCAGGGCCGCTAGCGCGCCGAGCGCGCCGTAGTACGCGACGTGTTCGGGACGCGGAATGCGGACGCGGCCGACGACCGGCAGGTTCACCGCGAAACCCTCTCCCTCGCGGACGCGGGCGACGGCGTCGCGGTGGCTGTTGTGTTGCGACTCTTCGGCCATTCGTCAACTCCCCGTCATGGCGTATTGGGCGTCTGGACGCTTGGTGTGCCGACCGTGGCAGGCGTGTCAGCTTCTGTTGTGGGTTTCGGTTCCGATCCGTTGACCGATTTCGTCACCGAGGTGCTGGCCGTGCCATTGCGCGAGCTGTACGCCGTGCTGTGGCGCGTCGGCGTGGTGGAAATCGACGACTGATCCTCCTGCTCGTCGCCGCCTGACCCGAACACCCGCGGCGCGATGGCGGCCACCGCGGTCGCACCGGCCGCCGTCGTCAGCGCCTGCGCCCAGCCGACCGGTCCGAGCGGTGTGCTTCCGAGCAACTGGCTCACTCCCGGCGTACTGATCAGCGCACCGAGCGCCATCAGCGAGCCGACGGCGGTGCCCACCACCAGCGGGCTGCGCGAATCGATCAGCGTCTGCCCCAGCTGGGTACTCACCAGCGCCACGAGGGCCACCGTCGACGCCCGCCGCTGCCTGCCGGTCACGCTGGCCAGCGCCCAGGCCGCCGTCGCGGCCCCCGCGGTCGCCGTACCGCGCACCGCGACCGTGCGCCACAACGCGGCCTCGTCGGGACCCTTGCCCGCGCCCGCCGCCCGCGACGTCGGCGGGCTGACCGCGAGTGCGGCGGCCGGGAGTGCGTCGGTGAGCATGTTGACCAACAACAGCTGCCGGGTGTTGAGCGGGGCGTGTCCGGTGATCGCGGTGCCGAGGATCGCGAACGCCACCTCGCCGGCATTGCCTCCGAGCAGCACCGCCACCGCGGCCTGCACCCGCTGCCACAGTTGTCTGCCCTCGTCGAGAGCGTCGAGCAGCGATCCAATGCGGCCATCGAGCAGCATCACGTCCGCCGCCGTGTGTGCCGGGTCGCTGCCGTGCGCGACCACCCCGATGCCCACAGTGGCAGCCCGGATGGCCGCGGCGTCGTTGGCGCCGTCGCCGACCATCGCGCACGTCTTGCCCAGTCGCTCAAGCGTTTCCACGATCTGCACCTTGTGCTCGGGTGACATCCGGGCGAACACCACGCGGTCCTGCACGGCCTGTTCCTGTCCGCGGCGCGACAACGTTTCCCAGTCCGTGCCGCTGATGACCTGGTCGTCGCCGACGGGCATGCCGAGTTCGGCGGCGATCGCGGTGGCCGTCACGGGGTGATCGCCGGTGATCAGGCGGACGCCGATGCCGCTCGCGGCGAGGCCCTCGAGCACGGCGGGCGCGTCGGGTCGTGGCGAATCGGACAGTCCGAGCAGGCCGATGAAGTCGAGCCCTTCGCGGCACAGCGCGTCGAACGCATCGGCATCGCGCGCCGCGCGGGCCTGTTGGGCGGAGAGCCGTCGGCGCGCAACGGCGAGCACGCGTAGCCCGTCGGCGGCGATCTGGTGCACGGGGTTCGGCGCTCCGTCGTCGCCGCAAGCCGCGAGCACCACCTCGGGGGCGCCCTTGATCGACAGCTCGCGCCCGTAGATCGAGGCCGAGTAGGGCCGCCCCGAGCGGAACGGCAGGTGCACGTCCGGCCCACCGACGTCGACCGCCGATCGGTGGGCCGCCTCGGCGACGGCCACGTCGGTGGCGTGTTCGTGGGGCTCGCCGTTGGCCGGAGGGGTGGCGCGCGCGGCGTGGGTCAGGACGTCGTCCTCGGAGTTGCCTGCGGCGGCATCGACGCGTCCGACGCGCAGCCGGTTCTGGCTCAGGGTGCCGGTCTTGTCGAAGCAGACCACGTCGACGCGACCCAATGCCTCCACCGACCGGGGGCTGCGCACCAGGGCCCCGGACTTCGTCAGGCGGCGCGCGGACGCCTGCTGCGCGAGCGTCGCGACGAGCGGAAGGCCTTCTGGCACCGCGGCGACGCTGACGGCGACGCCGCTGCTGATCGCCTGCCGCAGCCCGGTGCGCCGGAGCAACCCGAACGCCGTCACCAGGCCGCCACCGGCCAGGCTGATCGGCCAGGCCCGGTTGGTCAGGTCGCGCAGCTGGGTCTGCAAGCCGACGGTGGAACCGCGCGCACCGGGCAACTGCGCGGCGCGTCGGGCCTGCGTCTGCCCGCCAACCGCGGTGACGATCGCGACCGCGGTGCCTGCCACCACCGTGGTGGTCGCGTGCAGCATGCAGGCGCGTTCGGCGACCGGTGCCGCGGGAGTGGCGGCGGTCTGCTTCGGCACCGGAAGCGACTCCCCGGTGAGTGCCGACTCGTCCACCTCCAGATCGGTGGCCTCGACCAGTCGACCGTCGGCGGGGACCACCTCACCCGGCCGCACCTCGATGACGTCACCGGGGCGCAGGTCGGTGGCGTCCACGGTGTCGTAGCCGCCGTCGACGACCAAGCGGGCCGGCGGATCCTGCACCGCCAACATCCGCTGCAGCAGCCGCTCGGCGCGCAGCTTCTGCGTCGCCGCCAACGCGGCGTTGCCTGCCAGCACCGAGCCGACGAGTACGGCGTCGACCGGCGAGCCCAGCACGGCGCTGGCCGCCGAGCCGATCGCGAGCACCGGGGTCAGGGGATCGGACAGCTCGTCGCGCATCGCGCCGGCGAAGTCGCCGAGGCCGGCCCGGACCGGATCGACGACCGAGCGCGCGGTCTCGACCACCGTGCTCACCCGCGGACGTCCCGGCGGTGGGGGAGCGGAGCGTTCGGGTGCTGGCAGCAGCCTGCGCACCCGGTCGATCGGCAGGGCATGCCATTCGTGTGTCGTCGGTGCTGGAGGTGTCTCGGCGCCGAGCACCTCCCGCGCGGTCTGGTATCCGGTCAAGAGCCCGGCGCCCGCCCCCGCGGCGACCGGTCCTGGACCGCGTCCACGGACGCCGGGAACCATCAGTAGCGCGCCGAGAATGGATGCGCCAGTAGCGATTTGGACGCCGCGTTCGCTGGCTCGGCGGGCGGCGGGCAAGGCGTGGACGATGCGCCACACCCCGTCGAGGTCGTCGACGAGCAGGTCGGCATGCCAGCAGGCCGAAGCATCGTCGGACGTGATGCCGATCGCCATGTCGGCGTCGGCAAGGGCTTGCGCCGCAGCTCGAGACACGACGGCCACCGTCCGGCCGTCCTCCTGCAGACGGCACACGGTATTGGCGAGCGCCCCGTCGAGCGTCCCGTCGGCGGGGTACAGATCGTCGAAGGCCGGGCGCAGCTCGTCGAGGCCGTCGACGTCCAACGACACGGCCTCGGCTCCGCCGCGGCGGATTTCGCCAACCACCGCCGAGGCCAGCGGATGGTTGGCGTAGCGCACCAGCACCTCCCCCGACGCGTCTCGGCCGTTGGTCGAGGGCACCGGGTGCCAGCCCACTCCCACCGAGCCGCGCTCGATTTCGTCCTGCGCCCACTGCCACGCGGCGGCGCGTTGATGGTCGGGCACCTTGCGGATGCGCCCGACGCGCAACTCGTCGGTGGTCAACGCGCGCGGGTCGATCAGCACGACGTCGACGCGGTCGAGCCTGCGCAATGCGGCGGGATGCAGGGGCAGCACCCGATGGTGATCCGCCAAGCCCCGGCTGAGCGTCGCGGCGAACGCCTCGCGGCTGTTGCGTGCCGCCTTCGGTGCGGCGACCAGGGTCGCGGTGGCGGCAGCACCGAGATTGGCGGTGGCAAGGCCGACGGCGGCGGCGCCCACGCCTTGCGCCAGCCCACTGCGGTCGCCGTGCCGCTCGATCGGGCCCGGCGGGCACGGTCGAGGACGTGCTGCGGGGCGGACGCCGTCACGGCAGTCGGCGTGCTCGGCGAGCGAGGGTTCGTGCCGTTGCCAGGCCAGCGCCGCCGATTGCGTTTCGGCGGCGGTGAGTACGTGCTTCATCAAGTCGACGGCCAGGGATGCGGGAGTCTGAGCGATCGCGTAGCCGAGACTCGCGGCCAACGCCAGCGCGGTATCGGCGGTGTCGGCTCCGAGTCGTTGCTCCACGATCCGGCGAAGCCGCGGCTGATAGTCGACGAGCGTCACGAGGGCGGCGAGGTTCGGCGCGAGCCTCGGCAACGGTAGCGCGCGGCCAACCAGGCTTGTTGCCAGGCCGACGGCGCTCGCGGCGGCTGCGGTGACGTTGCCCGCCAGCGCAATTGGGTCTGCGGGCAGCGTGGTCGGTGACGGTGGTTGCTCGACGTCGGCTTCCCGCTCGGCGGTGCTGACGGCGTCGCACAGTTCGGTCAGCGACGCGGTCTCGTCGACGCCGACGACGATGCGGGACAGCGGATAGTTGAGCTGCGCCCACTCGACACCCTGCTGGGCGCGGACGTACTGCAGCACGAGCTCGCCGAGGGCGTCGTCGGGTGCGGTGTCGGCCAGGCCGCGGACCTCGATCCAGCAGCGGCTCTCGCCGCGCCATCGGCGCCGCGCGGGCGTGCCGCCGAGCAGTTCGGCCGCCACGTCGGTGACGGCGGCCACCACACCGGCGGGCAGTTCCGAAGCCGCGCGGACGGGATTGGCGACGAAGTCGACGCCGACCGCCGCGGTGGCGGTGGCGGTACGGACACCGAGGTTCAGGGCGCGCAGGGGCAACGATGCGGACGTGCGCACCAGTCGGGTCAGGCTCACCGGCGCTACTTCTTGGCGGGGGCGCGGCGGCGGGTGGCCGTCGTCTTGCGCGGTCCGCGCGCCGTAGTGGACTTCGCGGCCTTGGTCGTCTTGCGCGCGGGTGCCGAAGCCGTTGCGGGCGCCTTCTTGGGTGGCTCGTCGGGGACCGCGGACAGCGTCGGTGCAGCCGTGTTGCCCGCTTGCTGGTTGTGGCGCCGCACCGCAAGCGCGGTCGCTCCGATGCCCAGCAGGATTGGCCACTCGACCAGGCCGGTCGCGCCGACCGCGGCGATGGCCAGCACGGCGGCCGGCGTCGAATGGCTGCCGCTGTCCAAGCCGTTCCTGATGCCGTTCACCGTGCCCTGTACGCCACCGATCACGCCGTTGACCGCTGCGCCGCCCACCGCGCCGGCCGCGGCGACGGTGGTGTCTGCCGACCGCGTGATCACGCGGGCCGTACTTCGAATTACGTTCATCGCTCGACTTCTTCCAAGTCGTGGGTTGGTCCAATACACCTCGGGAAGAACGGAGGGTACCCATCGTCGGTGAACTGAACCTGAGCGTTTGATGAGTTGCCGAAAGCGTTTGAGAGGAACGCTATTTCGCGTCTGTCCATTCGTGCTTCCTCCGGCACGGCGCGCCATTTTCGGATTGGCGGAAGTCATGTTTGCCGGGTGACCGACAAGCCGGTGAACGTCCCCTCAGGCGGCGCCACGTTCAACGAGACGGTGACTCAATCGACGTCCGCGTTGAATACGACGGGAGATGGGTGCCTGGTGTTGCCTGCCGGGAATGGCGGGCGGAATTGGCAGATTGGGTTCCGTCCCCCAAAATGGCCGATGAGCAGCCAGGATAGTGCTGAGTAAGCCCTGATTCTTTATAAGTTCTTTATAAGATTGTGATAATCCGCGGAATTCCTCGTATGGTGCTTTCGTGGCGCGCCATTCATTAGCCAGGAGCCGACGCAAGTCGCCTGTAGCCCTGGCTGCGCTCGTCGCCCCGGCCGCCGTGCTCTTCGCGGCCGCAGGAGGTGTCCATTCACTGGGCACCGACAGCGACGCCACGCCAGTCGAGAAAGCCGTGCCGTGCTGCGTGCAACTCGTCGCAGCAGCGCCGAGCGCCCTGCCGTGGACGCCGTCGGACGAGCCGTCGAGTGCGAGTGCCGAGCCCGAGCGGGTGATGTCGGCGTCGAGGTGGCGAGTTGCCCCCGTCGCCGCCATCGTCCCGCGCCTGCTGCCCGTAGGGCGGGCACCCGAGCAGGGTCTGCAGGTACGAACGATCCTGGCGTCGCGCAGCATCAGCGCGGCGTTCCCCGAGATTCACGACATCGGCGGCGTTCGTCCCGACCCGCTGCCGTGGCATCCCAACGGTTTGGCGCTCGACGTGACCATTCCCAACCCGGGCACGGCCGAGGGCATCGCGCTCGGCAACGAGATCGTCGCGTACGTCCTGAAGAACGCGACGCGGTTTGGGATTCAAGACGCGATCTGGCGCGGCACCTACTACACCCCCGCTGGCCCGTCGGGATCTGGCTACGGCCACTTCGACCACGTCCACGTCACCACGACGGGCGGCGGCTATCCCACCGGCGGGGAAACCTACTTCCGCTAGCCCGCCGTCCAGTGGCGGCGCGGACCGTGTCGGGCGATCGAGGAGTTTCGGGAGCCTGCACCCAACCGGTAGCGCAGCGGCGCCCGGCCGTCGCTGACGGCCGGGCGGTCCCGCGGCCCGTCAGCTGTTGTTCGCCCGCTCGGCTTGGCGCTTCGTCTTCTCCGCGTCGGCCAACTCCTCAACCCTGTCCGCCTGCGCACGCTTGGCGCCCGCCTCCGTGCGCTTTGCTCGAGCATCGTCGAGCTTCGACGTCGCCGCGTCGGCTGCCTTCTGTTGCTCCTTGCGAATCCGGGCTTGTTCGTCGCGCTTGGCCGCCTCGGCTTGGTTCGTCCGGCGGCGTGCCGCTTCGTCGGCCTGCTTCTTGGCGGCGGCGGTCCGCTGCGCAGCCTCCTCTTCCGCCGCGCGCTTGCGCTCCTGTGCTGAGGTCCGAGCTTCTTCGACGTCATGCTTGCGCTCGGCGTGCGCTTCCCGCTGCTCCTCGATCGCCTCGTCGCTAGTGGCTTTCAGCTCGGCTTTGGACTGCCGTCGCATCTGATCCCCAGTTGCTTCGAGCTTGCTCGCCCGACCAAGCGCATCGCTACGCTCAGCGAGCGCACGGCCTCGATCTTCAAGCCTGGTGTCGCCCAAGGCATTTCCCACGGCCGCATCCAACAATCCGAGGGAGCGCTCGTAGAACAATCGCGCAGGCGTTTCCGAACCCATGCGAGCGACCACGCGTTCCTCGATGATCTGAAGGGGAAGCCGGGCGACTCGGTATTGGAGACGCAGAACGGCGAGTGGGGCTTCGATGATTCTCATTGATGACTCCTGTGTCTTGCCGCTGCTCACGGCAGGTCGGCTTCCTTGGTCAGTTCGTCGGCCTGCCGCCTGATGCGGTCGGCTTCCGCCTCGGCGCTGGATGCGCCCCGCATCGCGGCCTGATGATCGGCGGCGGCGTCCACCACTTGTTCAGTCGCGGAATCGATTTCGTCGCGCTCCTTGGCCTGCTGGATCTCGGCCTGAGCGTCGAGCTCGGCACGCGTCTTCGCTATTGCAGCGTCCTGTTGTCCCGCCGCCTCGGCGGCCCGCTTCTGTGCGGCTTGCTGATCTCGCACGGAGCTCTCGACGGCCGCCGTCTGCGCGTCCACGGCGATCCGTTCCCGGGCACCCTTCACCTGCGCCTCGGCCGCCTCGGCCCGGGCTTGCGCTGCCTCGGCGTCGGCCACGGCTTCGACGCTGTTGGCCTCCTTGCGCTCCCTGGCCTCGGTCTGTTCGAGCTGCCCCTCGGCAGTCAGCGAGTCATTGCCGGTGACGGCGCCGAAGACTTCCTTCGCCTTGCCCTTCACCGAGTCGATCAGGCCCTTGCGGGCCTCGTCGGCCTTGCTGTGCTCAGTCACTGAGTCTCCTTTCAACTTCGTTTCGACATATCGAAGTGGGTTGTTCGATTGATGTGATGGGTGACGGCCGCCCGTTGTGCTCAGCGGAGCGGCCCGTCGGGTGTAGCGCCTCGCGCCCTGTCACCGGTGCCAACGGGCTGGCCGGTGTCCTCGCGTGTGCGGCCCAGCGCCGCACCGAGGGCGATCATCGCGACCGCGAGCGCCAGGTGCAGCCAGTTGTCCGCGTCGTTGACGGGGACGAAGTTGGCCGAATTGTCGTGATCGACGACGAGGCCATAGAGGAAGAGCACCAGATAGACGACGCCCCCGCCGATGAGGTACGAGCGGGCACCGTTGAAGGTGCGCGCCAGGGCGATCCCTGCGACGCCGAACGCCAGGTGCACCAAGTTGTGCAGCACCGACACGTTGAAGATCCCGAGCAGGGCAGCGTCGGAATGATGACCGGCAAAGGCGAGCTGGTCGAAGTTCGTGGTGATGCCGGGAACGAATCCGAGCAGACCGACGATCAGAAAGACGGCGCCGACGGCGAGGGCAGCCTTCTGTACTCGCGTCGCGAATGTGGTCATTGTTCTGGGTGTGTTGGCAGAATTGGCTGCGGTCATGGAGATACCCTTTTTCCGTGGTCCACCGAACGGGTGCTCCACGGGGCTGGAAGCGAGCGGCGTGTCCCAGATACCCGGGCCGTTGCGGCGGCAAACCTCGCAGAGCCGAGGCGGTGGGATCGAAAACGGCGCCGATCCAAGCGCTGACCTGCCACGAGGGGCCACAGCCGCGGGCTCACCCAGCTCGCGGGGTGTCGTGCACGCGCGGCCCTTCCTACTGCTGTCGATCCGCGGTGAGGACGCCGCCGCCGATGACGAGTACCTGGCGATGATGCGCTTCGCCGAAATGGATCGCGAAGGGATGCGCCGCATCCGGTTGACGCACGAGCCGTTGGGTGAGATCGACCTCGCGGACTGGTCCGGGGTGATCCTCGGCGGCGGGCCGTACAACGTGAGCGACGATCCGGCGACCAAGTCGCCGACACAGCGCCGCGTCGAAGGCGAACTGCTTCCGCTGATCGAACGCATCGTCGATGCCGACATCCCCTTCCTCGGTTGCTGTTACGGCGTGGGCACCCTCGGCACGGTCGTCGGTGCGACGATCGACAAGACCTATCCCGAGCCCGTCGGCGGGATGTCGGTCTCAGTGTCGGCCGCCGGCCGAGACGACGCGCTGTTCTGCGACGCGCCCGAGGTGTTCGACGCCTACGGCGGCCACAAGGAGGCGGCGTCGGAGCTGCCGTCCGATGTGGTCTGCCTCGCGTCGTCGGTCGACAGCCCGGTGCAGGCATTCCGGGTGAAGGCCAACGTGTACGCCACGCAGTTCCACCCGGAACTCGACGTCGACGGCCTCCGTACGCGAATCGACGTCTACAAGGACTACGGGTACTTCGCGCCCGAATCGGCAAAGGAACTCAAAGTCGCTGCGCGGCAGTGGAACGTGACGTATCCGCCGGAGATCCTGCGGCGGTTCGTCGAGCGGTACGCGCGGGCTTGAACCTGGCTGGACTGAGTGACTAGGCGATCACCATGGAGCCGGCGCCGCCGACGTATACGATGCCGGACGGATTCGCGGCGTCGACCGCGTTGACGATCGCCCCGGCGAAGGATGTGTCGACCTCACTGCGGCGGTTTCGCAATAGCGGGGTCGTCTGGTGACGATGAACACGACTACGTGGCGGAGGCAGGCCACGGTGATTTCGTGGTCCGCCCACTGATCCCGGATCCCTGATCTCTGAACACGCCCGTCAGAGCGGATCCAACGCGTCACTCCCTGGATCTCGTTCTGGGCGGCGGGGTGAGCGGCGGCTGTCATCGCACCAGGCTTGGATATCGCCACCAGCGACTATCAACCCCGCGGAGTCCCGTGCGGACGCCCACGAAAAAAGCTCTGAACCCCCAACGAGGGTTCAGAGCCATTCGGATGTCTTGCAACATTTCGTGGAGCCGATGACGGGAATCGAACCCGCGTATTCAGCTTGGGAAGCTGATGTTCTGCCATTGAACTACATCGGCATCGGTGATCACGGAGATTAGCATCCCGACCCGATACGCTCGTCGCGTGCTGCTCTCCGATCGTGACATTCGGGCCGAGATCGAAACCGGGCGATTGGGGATCGATCCGTTCGACGACGGCATGGTCCAGCCGTCCAGCGTCGACGTCAGGCTGGACACCCTGTTCCGGGTCTTCAACAACACCCGCTACACCCACATCGACCCGTCGCTTCAGCAGGACGAACTGACCAGCCTCGTCGAGCCCGCCGAGGGCGAGCCGTTCGTGCTGCATCCCGGCGAGTTCGTGCTCGGGTCGACGCTGGAACTCTGCAGCCTGCCCGACGACCTGGCCGGCCGGCTCGAGGGCAAGTCCTCGCTGGGCCGGCTGGGCCTGTTGACGCACTCCACGGCCGGTTTCATCGACCCGGGCTTCAGCGGCCACATCACGCTGGAGCTGTCGAACGTCGCCAACCTGCCCATCACGCTGTGGCCGGGGATGAAGATCGGCCAGCTGTGCCTGCTGCGGCTCACCAGCCCGGCCCAGTTCCCGTACGGCAGCTCGCAGGCGGGCTCGAAGTATCAGGGCCAGCGCGGCCCGACGCCGTCGCGGTCCTACCTGAACTTCGTCAAGACCCGCTAAGCCGCACCTTATGCTCGTCGGGATCCGAAGGGAGCCCGACGTGGAATCGATCGATCCTGCGGCCACCGCCTGGTTGCTGGCCAGTACGGCGCTTGTCCTGCTGATGACGCCCGGTCTGGCGATCTTCTACGGCGGGATGGTCCGCACCACCGGTGTGCTCAACATGATCATGATGAGCTTCATCTCGATCCCGCTGGTGACGGTGGCCTGGCTGCTCGTCGGCTACACCCTGGCGTTCTCCGAGGACGGCGGCGGCGGCCTGATCGGCAACCTGTCGCACTTCGGCATGCTCGGCATCAACCCCGACACCGCCCACGGCGCGGTCCCCGAATTGCTGTTCGCCACCTTCCAGCTGACCTTCGCGATCATCACCGCGGCCCTGGTCAGCGGCGCCATCGCCGACCGGGCGAAGTTCGCGGCCTGGATGGTCTTCGTCCCGCTGTGGGCGATCGCCGTGTATTCCGTGGTGGCGCACTGGGTTTGGGCGCCGGGCGGCTGGCTGTTCGAGATGGGCGTGCTGGACTACGCCGGCGGCCTGGTCGTCGAAATCGTGTCCGGCGCCTCCGCGCTGGCGCTGGCGCTCGTGCTCGGACCCCGCATCGGCTTCAACAAGGAGGCCATGCGCCCGCACAACCTGCCGTTCGTGCTGCTCGGCGTCGGGCTGCTGTGGTTCGGCTGGTTCGGGTTCAACGCCGGCTCGGCGCTCGCCGCCAACGGCACGGCCGCGGCGATCTTCCTCAACACGCTCGTCGCCGGATGTCTCGGCATGCTGGGCTGGCTCACCGTCGAGCAGATCCGCGACGGCAGGCCGACGACCTTCGGCGCCGCGTCGGGCGTGGTCGCCGGGCTCGTCGCCATCACCCCGTCGTGCGGGACCGTGAACACCCTCGGCGCCGTGGTGGTCGGCCTCCTGGCGGGCATCGTCTGCTCCTTCGCGATCGGGCTGAAGTTCCGGTTCGGCTTCGACGACTCGCTCGACGTGGTCGGCGTGCACTTCGTCGGCGGCGTCGTCGGCGTGCTGTTGATCGGTCTACTGGCCACCGAGGTCATGACGGCCGGACCGCAGGGCCTCTTCTATGGCGGCGGTTTGGCGCAGCTCGGCAAGCAGGCACTCGGGGCCGTGGTGGTCGCGGCGTATGCGTTCACGGTGTCGTACGTCTTGGCCAAGCTGATCGACCGCGTCATGGGCTTCCGGGTCAGTGCCGAGGACGAGACCACCGGCGTCGACTTCACCCAGCATGCAGAGACCGCCTACGCCGAGGGCGTCCACGGTCATCTGCCCTCGCGCCGCCCGGCGTCGTTCGGCGACCCTGGAGCGCTCCGGCCCCGCACGGAGCCCGCCGAAGAAGCCTGACTAGCACGTCTCGTGAATCGCTGAAGACGTTCGTCCTCGACCCGAGTAACCTTCGAAATGCGGGTCTTCGGCGGATGCATCAGCTAACCCCACCGGACGTAACGACTGCCCTGGTAGTGGCGATGAAACATCTAGTCGTCGGCTCGCGTTGGATCAGTCGGGGATCGGGACCTGAATAGCGCAGCAAACACTTTGGAGGATCACGTGAACATCGTACTGGGTGTATCAATGACACCTAAGACGGTGAGAATGGTGCTGGTCGAAGGGGAGAAGGGCGACGGCGCCATCGTCGACCACGACACCTTCGACGTGTCGTCGAGCGACGGCACAGCAACCTCGACGGCGGCAGTCGATCAGGTCGTCGCCGCGATCCTCGGCACCCAGGAGAGCGCCGCCGAAGGTGGGCACGTCCTCAATGCGATCGGCGTCACATGGAGTGACCACGTCGAGGCCGCAGCCCTGCGCGACAGCATGGCCGCCCACGGCATCAAAGACGTCATGCTGGTGTCCGAACTGCACGCCGCCGGAGCCCTGGCTCAGGCCGCGGGACGCGCGGTCGGATACGACAGCACCGCCCTGCTGTTCATCGACCGCGACACCGCGACTCTTTCGGTGGTTCGCAGCGACGACGGCTCGATCGTGAAGGTGCTCAGCCGCAGTCTGCACAGCACCGACGCCATGGCCGTGCTCGCCGACATGGTGGCCGCCGTCGAAGCCCAGGACTCCGCGCCGCAGGGCATGTTCGTGGTCGGTTCGGGCGTCGACATCGCGTCGGTCAAGTCGCATCTCGCCGATCTGGTCGCAATACCGGTCAACGCTCCCGACGAGTCGGGCCTCGCGCTGGCGCGCGGCGCCGCACTGGCTGCCGCCACGGCTCCCGCGTTCGACGCGACCACCGCGGGCCTGGCGTATGCGCTGGATCCCGACGGGGCGACGGCCGGCAACGAGTCCGTCGGGCTCGCCAACGCCGAAACGCAGATGAGGCCGTCCGGTCCCGCCGCGGTGGCGTGGGCCGAGGACCCCGACCCCATCACCGACCTCGACTTCGACGGGGCGGTGCTGCCCGCTGAGGAGGGGCGCAAGCCGTTCCTGCTCGTCGGAAGCGCGCTGACGTCGATCTTCGTGATTGGCGTTGTCGCCCTTGTCATCTCGCTGGCTGTGAACATCCGGCCGACGGCCGACCAGCGACCCGATGCAGGCCGCGCGGCGATCGCGCCCAGCGCGGTGGCGCCGCCGCCCGCCCCGGCGATCGAGCAGGCGCAGCCTGCCGTCGCGCCGCCACCTCCGCCCGCGGAGACCATCAAGGCGCCCATCCCCGTGGTGCAGGAGGCCCCGGCCGCCCCGCCGCGCACGGTGTACGTGGAACCGCCTGCCGCCGCACCGGCACCGATCCCGGAGGCCCCGGCACCCGCTCCGGCTGCGCCACCTCCGCCGCCGCCCGCGGCGCCGGTGATCCCCGCGCCGGTGATCTTGCCGCCGCCGGTCGTCTTCCCGCCGATCTGGCAGCCGCCGCAGCAGCAGCGGCCGCAGTGGCGCCCGCCGTGGCAGCAGTGGCCGCGCCAGCATGACGACGACGACTGGCCTCAGGCGCCGCAGTACCCCCAATACCCGCAGCAGCCGCAATACCCGCAATACCCCCAGCAGCCGCAATACCCGCAGTACCCACAGCCGCAACAGCCGCAGCCCCAACAGCCGCAGCTGCCCTGGCCGCCGTCGCAGTCGGGCGGGTCGGGGTCTGACGGGTCCGGCGGTAACGGCGGTTCGAATGGCTCACGCGGCGGGTCGGGTGGCTCGCACGATTCGCCGGGCAACGGCGGCCAGGGCAACTGCTTCCTGATCTTCTGCAGCGGACCCACCGGCGGCCACTAGCGGCCACCTGCCGTTTGCCTGGCGC
The DNA here is from genome assembly GCF_000620625.1 of Mycobacterium sp. URHB0044. Classification (GTDB taxonomy): domain Bacteria; phylum Actinomycetota; class Actinomycetes; order Mycobacteriales; family Mycobacteriaceae; genus Mycobacterium. Next base: position 60,377 of record NZ_JIAW01000022.1, read on the forward strand.
TAAGTGTCCCGTAGCGGTTAGAACATCGGGGCGGCCTATCAAGGCAGTATGCGATGCACAGTGTTCGGCACGGGGTACCTCGGCGCGACGCACGCCGCCGGGATGGCCGAACTCGGCCACGAGGTGGTCGGCGTCGACATCGATCCGGGCAAGGTCGCCAAGCTGGCGTCGGGTGACATTCCGTTCTACGAACCCGGCCTGCGAAAGGTGCTGCGCGACAACCTGAACGCCGGCCGGCTGCGGTTCACCACCGACTACGACGACGCCGCTGAGTTCGCCGACGTGCACTTCCTCGGTGTCGGGACCCCCCAGAAGAAGGGCGAATACGGCGCCGACCTGCGCCACGTGCACGCCGTGATCGACACGTTGGTGCCACGGCTGCGCCGGCCCGCGGTGATCGTCGGCAAGTCGACCGTGCCCGTGGGCACCGCCGCCGACCTCGCCGACCGGGCCCGCGCCATCACCCCCGAGGGCGTCGACGTCGAGGTCGCCTGGAACCCGGAATTCCTCCGCGAGGGGTTCGCCGTCCACGACACGCTGCACCCGGACCGCATCGTGCTTGGCGTGCAACCGGACTCGCAACGCGCCGAGGCCGCCATCCGCGAGCTGTATGCGCCGTTGCTCGCCGAGGACGTGCCCTTCCTGGTGACCGACCTGCAGACCGCCGAGCTGGTCAAGGTCTCGGCCAATGCCTTTCTGGCCACCAAGATCTCGTTCATCAACGCGATCTCCGAGGTGTGCGAGGCGGTGGACGCCGACGTCATGCTGTTGGCCGACGCGCTCGGCCACGACCCCCGCATCGGGCGGCGATTTCTCAACGCCGGACTGGGATTCGGCGGTGGCTGCCTACCGAAGGACATCCGCGCGTTCATGGCCCGCGCCGGTGAACTGGGCGCCAACCACGCGCTGACGTTCCTCCGCGAGGTGGACAGCATCAACATGCGCAGGCGGACCCGGATGGTCGAGTTGGCCACGAAGGCCTGCGGTGGATCGCTGCTCGGCGCGAACGTCGCGGTTCTTGGTGCGGCCTTCAAACCCGAATCCGATGACGTCCGCGACTCGCCGGCGCTCAACGTGGCGGGCCTGCTGCAACTCAACGGCGCGACCGTCAACGTGTTCGACCCCAAGGCGATGGAGAACTCGCGGCGGGTGTTTCCCACGCTGACGTACGCGACGTCGGTGCTGGATGCGTGTGAGCGGGCCGATGCCGTGCTGGTGCTCACCGAGTGGCCGGAGTTCGTCGCCCTCGATCCCGCCCAGCTCGCCGAAACCGTGCGCGCCAAAGTCGTTGTCGACGGACGTAACTGCCTGGACGTCGACACGTGGCAGCAGGCTGGGTGGCGGGTGTACGCGCTGGGCCGCCGGACCCCGGAGCTCGCCGCGTCGTAATTTGGTTTGCCCCAGCCGAGCGGGCGCTCTTTACCAAATCTTGACCGCCTGTTGAATCGCCCCGCTGACGATGTCAGTGTGACTAGCCTTCAAACGGTGGAGCTGGGGGTTTTGGGTCCTCTACAGGTCCGGCAGTATGGCCTGCCGGTCGTGATTCCCGGCGCCAAACCGCGTGCCGTCCTCACGATGCTGGGGCTGCACGCGGGTTCGACCGTGTCGGCCGACGCGCTTCTGGAACTGCTCTGGGGCGACGGTCCGCCGCGCACCGCGGCCAAGGCACTGCAGACCCACATCTCGTCTCTGCGTCGCACGCTTGGCGACGGCTTCGTGGTGACGCAGGGGACGGGCTGGACCCTGACGACGACCGAGGTCGATGCCTCGCGCTACAGGGCGGCGGCGAAGATGGGCCGCGACGCCATCGTTTCGGGGGACACCAGCCGAGCGATTACCCGTTTCGACGAGGCGCTGGCCCTCTGGCGCGGCATTCCCGAACTTCCCGACGGCGCGCGTGGCCTGTCCGAAAAGACGCGCTGGAGTGAAGCCCATGCCGCTCTGGTGGAGGACCGGGCCGACGCGCTGCTTGCGACGGGGCGCGCCGCGGAGATCATCGGTGAGCTCGAAGCCGCCGTCGGCGACGCGCCGATGCGCGAGAGGCGTTGGGGACAGTTAATGCTCGCGCTCTATCGCGCCGGCAGGCAAGGCGAAGCGCTTGGTGCGTATCAGCGTGTACGGACGATGCTTGCGGACGAGCTCGGTGTCGACCCCGGGCCCGACCTGCGCAGGCTCGAGGCCGCGATCGTCACCCAGGATGCTGCGCTGGAAGTGCCTGTGGCGCAGCAATTTCAGTCAGTGACGCGTGCGGTGACCTTCCTGCTCACCGATATCGAGGGTTCGACCGCTGCATGGGAGACAGACGCCGACGCGATGGCAGTGGCGCTGGCCCGACACGACGAGATCATCGAACAGGTCGTCACCTCCCGCGGCGGGCGGCTCATCAAGACTCGCGGCGAGGGTGACGCGACGTTCTCGGTCTTCGACCGGCCGTCGGCGGCAGCAGCCGCGGCCATCGAGCTGCAGGAAGCGATCCTTCACGAGCCGTGGGCGCTGGCCGATCCCATGCGCATCCGCGTGGCGCTCCACACCGGCGAGGTCGAGCTTCGTGACGGCGACTACTTCGGTCGGGCGGTCAACCGCGCCGCCCGCCTGCGATCGTTGGCGGCTGGTGGCCAGATCCTCTGTTCGGGTGCGACGGCGGAGCTCGTCATCGACTCGCTGTCCGATGACGTGATCCTCGCCGATCTCGGGATGCGGCAGTTGAAGAACCTCGCGCGCCCAGAGCACGTCTTCGAACTCCACCTGGAAACCGACGACGACTCGCAGACGCTCACCACTGAAACACCGATGGAACGGCCCGGCCTGCCTACGGTGTTGTCCGGTTCCGGGCCCTTCGTCGGGCGTGGCCCCGAGCTCGAGCGACTTCTCTCGGGTTGGCAGACCGCGCTCGACGGTGGCGCGCACGCTGTGCTGATCGCGGGGGAACCCGGCGTCGGAAAGACGCGTCTGGCCGGCGAATGGTCTCGACACGCCTACCAGCAGGGCGCCGTTGTCCTATACGGCCGGTGTGACGAGGACCTCGGGGCGCCGTACCAGCCGTTCGCGGAAGCGCTGCGTTCGCTCATTCCCAGCCTCGGCGCGAAGCGGCTGCGTGGGCTGCGCGGTGTCGAAGCACTGCTGTCATTGGTTCCCGGGCTCACCGACGTCCTGCCCGATCTCGCCGCGCCGACGCGTGCGGATCCCGACACCGAACGCTATGCGCTCTTCGATGCCGTCGTGGCCGTCCTCGGTGTCGCTTCTGCCGGCGCACCGGTCGTGCTGGTTCTCGACGACTTGCACTGGGCGGCCAAACCCACGTTGCTTCTCTTGCGCCATCTCCTGCGTTTCGGCGAGCACGCCCGCGTGCAAATCGTGGGCACGTACCGCAGCACCGACCTGGATCGCTCCCACCCGCTGGCGGCGATGCTCGCCGATCTCAACCGCGACGGCTCCGCCACGCGCCTGCAGTTGAGCGGTCTGGACCAGGTCGACGTGAGTGCCTATCTCGCCGAGGCCGGATATGACGACGAGGAGTTGGCTCGGGCATTGGCGTCGGTCACGGGTGGGAATCCGTTCTTCCTCATCGAGGCGCTGCGTCACGTGGAGGAAAGCGGCGGACGTTGGGATCCGAACACCCTGCCACAAGGCGTTCGGGAAGCGGTGAGCCGCAGGCTTTCCCGGCTTCCGATGGAGACGAACAAGGCCCTTGCCGCCGCCGCGGTGGTTGGCAGCCATTTCGCGCTGGCACTGGTCGAAGGCGTGGTTGGCGAAGACCTCATCGACGCGTTCGACGAAGCGTCCACGGCGGGCATCGTGATCGAAGAGCCTGGCGGTCGTTACCGGTTCAACCACGCCATCGTCCGGCAGTCGCTGCTCGCCGAGCTGGCATCCGTCCGCCGGATGCGGCTACATCAGAAGATCGCGGCAACGCTCGAGGCGGAACCGGGCGCGGATGACGAGTTACTAGCCGAACTGGCCTACCACTACTTCGAATGTGCATGGGCGGGAAACGCGGCCAAGGCCGTTGAGTACTGCAGGCGTGCCGCGGACCAGGCGATGGCCCGCCTGGCCTATGAAGGCGCGGCCGATCTCTACGACAAGGCCGTGCACGCATTGGAGGAGGTTGACGAGGAGCTGCCCGACCGCAACGACCAGCAAGCCGAGCTACTCATCGCTCGATGTGAGGCGCTGCTGGCCGCGGGGGACGTGGTCTCGGCAGCGGGCGCGGTCTCCCAACTGCAAGCGGCAACACGCGATTCCGCCCGTCTTGCGGCATGGGGGACATGTTTCGACGGCCAGCTCTCGATGCTCACCGATCCCGAACGCTTGGACGACATCGAGGCCGCGCTTGCCGCGGCCGCCGAGAAACTGGCCGGACAAGACGACGCCGCAGGGGAGGCGAAGGCCCACACCGTCCGAGCCGGGTGCCTTGCTCGCCTAGGGCGAATCGGCGACGCCGAAACGGCATTGGACCACGCGCTCACGGCGGCGCGACGTGCGCAGGACCACCGCCGGGTCAACGCCGTGTTGGCGGGCGCGCCACTCGCGGCGCTCTGGGGTCCCAACCCGGTGCCCCGTGCCGGCGGACGGTGTCTGGATGTGGTGCGGCTGCTGCGCATTACGACGGGTTCACCAGTCGTGGAGGCGACTTCGACGAGGTGTCAGGGCGTACTGGACGCGTTTCGCGGACGCGCTGGCGCGGGCCGTCAGCTGATCGACTCAGCCAGACGTTCGCTCACCGAACTCGGTATGCGCCACGGGATTCTCGAGGTGGACCAGTTCGCAGGCATCGTCGAGTTGGTCGCCGACGATCCTGAATCCGCCGAGCCACTGTTGCGCCGGGCCTACAACGGCTTTCGTCGCATGGGGCTCGATGCGGACACGGCCGAAACCGCCGCCCTTCTGGCTCGAGCCTGTCTCGCGCTCGACAGGGATGCCGAGGCCGACGAATTATGCTCGGAGAGCGAGCGTCTCGCTGGCCACGCGCTGAAGGCGTCGATCGCCTGGCGCACTGTTCGGGCGCAGCTGCTGGCGCGCGCCGGTGTGCACGACGAGGCTCGGCGGGTGGCCGAGGATGCTGTGGCATTGGCCGGGCGCACCGACCTCTTGGTTGATCACGGCGATGCCTGCCTGGCGTTGGCGACAGTATTGAGTGCCGCTGGCGACGCAGCAGGGGCGCGGGCCTCCGCCGAGCGGGCCGTGGGCCTCTACGAAACGAAAGGCGCTGCGGCACTCCTCGAGAAGGCTCGCAACATCGTCGGCATGGCGACGGAGCCTGGTGCTGCGACGCCACCCGAAGCGCCGCAAGTCGAGATGGACAATGAGTGCTGGCGAGTAGCCAAACGGGCGATGGCCGCAATCAATCGCGAGGCCTTGGAAGAAGCAGAACGGCTGTGGGCACCCGACGTGCACTTCGAAAGTCGTCGAAAAATTGTCGGCTTGACCCCGGCCGACCTCCCGCCCAGCGAATGGTATGCCCGGCGCGTTCTCCAGGTCGGTGGGGTTCGTGTCAGCCAAGTCGTCATCGCCATACGAGGCGAGCGGCTGGCTCTCACTCGAACAGCGATAAGCACTACAGACGTCAGCCCGGGAGCGCCGAGCGATGAATTCCTGCGGGTATTCGGGATCGATCGGGAGGGCCGGATGGCGCTTGAGGTGTGGTTCGACCTCGACGACATTTACGCCGCGGTTGCCGAGCTCGACGCCGCGTATGCCCGCCTCGAGGAGCGACGACCGCGACCGGTGCTCGAAAACGCCGCGAGCCGAGCCGATGCTCACTTCAATGCGCTGTTTGCGGCCAAACGCGTCGATGAGATCGGCGAGATGCTCGTCGAAGACGTCCGGATAGAGGACCGACGCAAGGGACTCCGTCGAGAGAGCACCGACCGCGCCACTGAGCTGGCGGAGGTGCGGGCGCTCGTCGATCTCGGTATCGAGACCATGGCGTTGAGCGTGATTGCGGCCCGCGGAGACCTCCTCGCAGTCGTTCATACCCGGGCCGAGGCCCGTGGTTCGCAGCCATTCAACGCCGAAATTCTCCGCCTCGTCGAGGTCGACTCCGAGGGACGCGTGGTGGCGTGCATCGTGTTCGACCCTAATGAGATCGACGCCGCGATCACGGAGATCGATGCCCGATACCTCGCCGGAGAAGCGGCGCCGTACCGGGATACGTGGTCGGTCATCGCCGAGGCCTGCGCCTCCGTCAGGCGCGGTGAGCTGCCACCGATCGCGCTGGACTGCGTCACAATCGACCACCGCCGCACAGCGGTGACAATTGCGTCCGGTGACCTAATCGGATACCTCCGGGCCACATGGGAACTCGACCAGGACGTCCTACCGTACGTAGAGCTCGTACATCTGCTGACCAACCGCGGAACGGTCGTCACCTACGCGGCGCAAGGGACGTCGCCAGACGGTTTCCAAGCCGAGTGGCGCGAAATCAGCGTGTCGATTGTCGAGGGCGACGAGATCATCCGCTGCGAGCTGTTCGGCGAGTCAGACCTCGACGTCGCACTCGCGCGATTCGGCGAACTCAGTCAGGGGGCGTGCCAGCTACAGAACGCGGCAACCCAAGTGACAGAGCGTTACTGGGCCTGCTTCGGAATACGCAGCTGGACCTCCATGGCTGACATGCTGGCCGCTGACATAGCCAGCGATGACCGCCGCCGAGTGGTCAACGGCGGAGTTCAAATAGGTCGAGATGCCGAACTCGCGGACAAACGGGCACTCGCAGAGGTGGTCACCGACACCGACGACGTCACGCGTACCCCGATCGCGACTCGCGGAGAACGTCTCGCTCTCATTCGAATTCGTTCTTCGATGTACGACACCGAAGCTCTCAATGTCATCGAGATCGACGCTGACAACCGGATAGCCGCCAGCGTGGTGTTCGACCCCGACGACATAGGCGCCGCCTTGGAAGAGCTCGACACTCGGTACCTAGCCGGCGAAGCCGCACCGCATGAGCACATCTGGTCGGTTATCGTCCAGGGGTATGCCGCAGCCAATCGCGGCGAACTCGCGGCGACGGCGCCGAACGTGGTGAATATCGACCACCGCCGACTGGCGATGATCGAGTCAGGCGAGTTAATCCCTTACCTCCGCGATACGTTCGATGAGCTCGCGCACATCAGCACGTACCTTGAGGCCGTGCATCGGTTGACCGACTTCGGAGCGGTCGTGACCCATGTGGGTGCCGCAACCTCAAAGGAGGGGTTCAACGCCGAGTGGCGAATGGTCAACGTCGTCGTCGTCGATGACGACCTGATCAGTCGCAGCGAGGTATTCGACGAGACAGACCTCGACGCCGCCCTCGCCCGATTTGGCGAGCTTGCTTCTACAGCAGGGCCTTTGGATAACGCAGCAAACCAAGTGCTCCAACGTTACTTTGCGCACTTCGCCGCGCGCGAATGGGACGCCATGGCCGACACTCTGGCGGACGAGTTCGTGCACGATGATCGTCGACGTGTGGTAAACGCCGGTGTTCGGTATGGTCGGGCTGCCGAAATCGCGAACATGCAGGCCTTCGCTGAGATTGGCATCGTGGAGATAACGTTGACCGTCCTAGCGATCCGCGGAGGACAACTCGTCCTCGTTCGTGACTTTTTGTCTGTCCGCGACTGGTTTGAATCTGACTCCGCCCATGACGGGATCAGCGTTATCGAGATCAACGCCGACAACCGGATTTCGGCCCATGTCTTACTCGACCGTGACGACGTCGATGCCGCCTTCGACGTGCTCGATGAGCGCTACTTGGGGAGCGAAGCGGCACCGTGGCGGAACACATGGTCGGTCATCGCGTCTTCCTTCGCCGCCTTCAAAAGGCACGAAGTCCCCACGGTGGACTGGCCCACCATCGACCGCCGGCGAGCCACACCGTTCGAACCCAGCGACATGACCCCGTCCATCCGCACTATTTGGGAGCTCACGCCAGATCTCAGCATTCACATTGAGACGGTGCATCGGCTCAGCAATTCCGGTGCGGTGATTACCCATAACGGCCATGGGTCCTCGCAAGAGGGCTCCGACGCCGAGTGGCGGGCGATCGACCTCTTGATGGTCGATGACAACCGGATCGTCCGCTGCGAAATCTTCGATGAAGTGGACCTCGACGCCGCGCTCGCGCGTTTCGACGAACTCAGCCGACCCGTGCAGCAGCTGGACAACACGGCGAACCGCGTGCTCCAGCGTTACCTGTCACACTTCCCGACCCGTGACTGGGATGTCATGGGCGAAGCACTCGCCGAGGATGTCATGTCCGACGATCGTCGCCACGTGGTGAACCGCGGCGTCCAACACGGTCGGGACTCCGAAATCGCGAACGTCAAAGGCATCGCGGAAATCGGGTGTACGGAAATCACGACGACCCCCATTGCGATCCGCGGGGAGCGCCTTGTCCTCTCTAGTCACTCTTTCGTCGCGCCCGATTGGCCGGGGCTGGATACCGAAGTAATCGATGTGGTCGAAATCAATATCGAGAACCAAATCGTAGCGGCGATCATGTTCGATCCCGACGACATCGACGCCGCGTTCAAGGAGCTCGACGGCAGATACCTCGCCGGTGAAGCGGCCGCCTATGCGAGTACGTGGTCCGTCGTCGCGGCGGGTTACGCGGCGTTCAACCGGCGCGAGTTCCTTACGATTACGCCGGGCTGGGTGAACATCGATCATCGTCGCGGCGCAGCTTTCGCCGACGGCGACATGATTGCGTACATCCAAGCCGCATGGGAAGACTCGCCTGACACCAAGATCTACGTCGCGGCGGTGCATCGGCTCACCGACCTCGGAGCGGTCGTCACCCATGTGGCGCATGGGGCATCACGAGAGGGCTTCGACGCCGAGTGGCGGGACATCCACGTGATGACGGTGGACGGCGATACCCTCAGTCGCTCCGAGCTTTTCGACGAGGCAGACCTCGACGCTGCTCTAGCTCGGTTCGACGAGTTGAGTAGGACAGCGCCAACGCTCGAAAACGCAGCAAGCCGTGTGTACGAACACTTTTGGAGGCTCTACTCGGCCCGCGACTGGGACGCCATGACAGAGGCGTACGCCAAGAATATTCGCACGGATGATCGCCGTCGAGTCGTGAATGCCGGGGTTCAACAAGACCGAGATGTCGAAATCGCGAACATGCGTAGCCTCGCCGAGATAGAAGCGAACATCACGTCGACGATGATCGCGATCCGCGGGGAACACCTATTGCTGACCCGTGTGAATTCTACGAACCGCGACGTACGGCATGGTGAGTACGACGCCGAGATGCTGGTCGTCTTCGAAGTGGACCTCGACGACCGGATCACGGCGAGCGTCCTTTTCGACGTCGACGACATCGACGCCGCCTTCGCGGAACTCGACGCCCGATACCTCGCCGGCGAAGCGGCACCGTACTCGCGCACGTGGTCGGTTGTCTCGCGGTCGTACGCTGCAGGGAACAGGCAACAACTCGGAGAGATGACGTCGAACTTCATAAGCGTCGACCATCGACGCGCCAGAGCCTTCATACCCGGTGAGTTGAGCGCATACATGGACGCCACGTGGGAGCTCGCGCCGGACGCCACTATCTACATCGAAGCCGTGCACCGGCTCAGCACCTTCGGAGTGGTCGTCACTCATGTGGCACGGGGGAACTCACAACAGGGATTCGAAGCAGAGTGGCGAGAGATCAACCTCTCGACGGTCGAAGGCGACATGATCAACCGCGTCGAGCTCTTTGACGAGGCAGACCTCGACGCCGCGCTTGCGAGGTTCGACGAGTTGACCAGGACGGCACCACGGCTCGAAAACACGGCAAGCCAAGTCGTGGAGCGGTTCGTGGCGTGCTTCGCGACCCGCGATTGGGCCGCCATGTCCGAGAGCCTGGCCGAAGACATGTGCAATGACGATCGCCGCCGATTGGTGGGCTCGGGAATGCTGCACGGTCGGGATATCGACATCGCGCACATGCGGGCCGCCGCCGAAGTGGGGGCCACGACCATAACGTCGACCGTCATCGCGACCCGCGGTGAACGCCTTGAACTGAGCCGCAGTCGCATCTCGGGCGAAGACGAGGGGGCCGAGGCGTTCCACACGGAGTTGCTCGGAATCGCCGAGATCGATGCCGACGAAAGGATCGTGGCGCGTGTCGGTTTCGACCCCGACGACCTCGACGCCGCCTTCGATGAACTCGACGCCCGGTACCTCGCCGGCGAAGCGGCAACGTACGCGCATACATGGTCGATGGTCACCGCCTGCTACGCCTCGCTCAACCGGCGCGAGCTGCCTCCGACGACGCCGGACTTGATAGACGTCGACCACCGACGGATAGCCGCGATGGCGCCAGGTGATCTCATTGATTTCGTCCGCGCATCCTGGGATCAGATGCCAGACATCAGCTTCCGCGTCGAATCCGTCCATCGGTTGAACGACCGCGGAGCTGTCGTCACGCATGCGTTGCACGGCACTTCGCGAGACGGATTCGAGGCGGAGTGGCGCGAAATTCACCTCATGACGATCGACGGCGACCGGTTCAACCGCAGCGAGTTCTTCGACGAGGCCGACCTCGCCGCGGCGCTCGCGAGGTTCGACGAGCTCAATCGGCCGGCACCGTAAGGCGCGCGTCGTAACGTCGCAGCCATGACGGTCTATGCCCTGAACCTGTTCGACGTCGCCGACCGCGACGAGTACCTCGCCTACTCCAAGCGGTCGGTGACCGAGGTCGCCAGGCACGGCGGTCGCGTCGTCGCGCTCGGCAAGTTCCGTGAAGCCATCCTCGGTGACGTCGCGCCCCGTCAGGTGCTGATCCTCGTCGAGTGGGACTCCAAGGACGCGTTCGACGGCTACTGCAACGACCCCGGTCTGGCCGACCTGCACGCCCACCGCGAGAACGGCTCGTCGGCCTACATATGGCAGTTGTTCGACCGGTTGGACGATCTACGCCCCGTGCTTAAGCTCGAGTCATGAGACCCCCACTGCGGGACAAGCTCAACCGACGCCTGCACTGGCTGGCGTTGCACGGCGTGGTGCGCGGCCTGTCCTCCATCGGAGCCAAGCGCGGCGACATGCAAGGCCGCCTGATCGCCGATCCCGCGGTGCGGGCCGATCCCGGGGGCTTCGCCGACGAACTCCGGGCCCTCGGCCCGATGGTGCGCGGCCGCGCCGCCTGGCTCACCGCCGACCACGCACTGGCCCACCAGTTGTTGCGGTCCGACGACTTCGCCGTGACGTCGCTCGGCAGCACCCTGCCCGCACCGCTGCGCTGGCTCGAAGCGAAGACCGCCGTCAAGGATCGGTTGCATCCCCTGAAGCCGCCGTCCATGCTGTCCGTCGAACCGCCGGAGCACACCCGCTACCGCAAGACGGTGTCATCGGTGTTCACGACGCGCGCCGTCGCCGCGCTGCGCGCACGCGTCGAGGAGGCGGCCGCCACGCTGATCGACGACCTCGGCACCGGCGGCACCGTCGACGTCGTCGACCGCTACTGCTCGAAGCTGCCGGTCACCGTGATCGGCGACATCATCGGCGTCCCGGACTCGGACCGGCCCCGCATCCTCGAATTCGGCGAACTCGCCGCGCCCAGCCTCGACATCGGCTTGTCCTGGGAGCAGTACGTGCGGGTGGACGACGGCATCGACGGCTTCACCACGTGGCTGACCAACCACCTGCGGCATCTGCGCAGCAACCCAGGTGACGACCTGATGAGCCAGCTGATCGCCGCCAGCGACGACGGCGCCCGGCTCGACGACGACGAACTGCGGGCGGTCGCCGGTCTGGTCCTCGCGGCGGGTTTCGAGACCACCGTGAACCTGCTCGGCAACGGCATCCGGATCCTGCTCGAGCATCCCGACCAACTCGCCCTGCTGGCCGGCCAACCCGACCTGTGGCCCGGCGCCGTCGAGGAGATCCTGCGGCTCGAGTCCCCGGTGCAGATGAGCGCGCGCGTCGCCGTCGTCGACACCGAGGTGGCGGGCCGCACCGTTAAGCGCGGCGAACTCGTCATCCTCTACCTCGCAGGAGCCAACCGCGATCCCGAAGTGTTCCCCGACCCGCACCGCTTCGACGTCACCCGCGACAACGCCGGAAGGCACCTGTCGTTCTCCGGTGGACGGCACTTCTGCCTCGGCGCCGCACTAGCCCGCGCGGAGGGCGAGGTCGGTCTCCGCACGTTCTTCGAGCGCTACCCGAACGCGGCACTGGCCGGCGAAGGAAGTCGGCGCGAAACCCGCGTGCTGCGCGGCTGGTCTGCCCTGCCGATCGCGCTTGGCGAGGCGCGCAGCGCGGTACGTTCGTAGGGTGGACTTCCGAGCCGCCCTGACAGAGGAGACCAAGGCCTTCGGCGATCTGATTCGCCAAGCCGACCCGACGACCCCGGTACCCAGTTGTCCGGGCTGGACGCTCAACCAGCTGTTCAAACACGTTGGCCGAGGCCATCGCTGGAGCGCCCAGATCATCGCCGAACGCCGGCACGAGCCGCTGGACCCGCGATCCGTGATCGACGGCAAGCCGCCGGAAGATCCCGACGCCGCGGTCACCTGGCTCAACGACGGTGCCCAACTGATCCTGCATGCGGTCGACCAGGTCGGCTCGGAGAGCCGGGTCTGGACGTTCCTCGGACCGCGCCCGGCAGGGTGGTGGATCCGGCGACGCCTGCACGAGGCGACCGTGCACCGCGCCGACGCGGCGATGGCCCTCGGCGCCGACTACGACTTGCCGCTCGAACTGGCCTCCGATGCCATCAGCGAGTGGATCGACAGGGTGACTCGGACCGACAACCCGTCGACACCGCTGGCACGCGGCACGACGCTGCATCTGCACGCCACCGACGAGGGGCTCGGACCGACCGGCGAGTGGACCATCACCAACGACGAGGACGGCCTGGACTGGTCGCACGGCCACCAAAAGGGTGACGTGGCCGTGCGGGGACGGGCCGTGGACCTGATGTTGGCCATCACCCGGCGCCGCACCGCCGCCGAGGCGGGGCTCGAGGTATTCGGCGACGCCGCCGTCTGGGACGGGTGGCTGAGCCACACCCCGTTCTAAGCTCTCTTGATGCGGGGAATCATTCTGGCGGGCGGATCGGGCACCCGGCTGTACCCGATCACGATGGGTGTCAGCAAGCAGCTGCTGCCGGTGTACGACAAACCGATGATCTACTACCCGCTGTCCACGTTGATGATGGCGGGCATCCGCGACATCCAGGTGATCACGACCCCCGACGACGCCCCTGGCTTCCATCGATTGCTCGGCGACGGGTCGGATTTCGGCGTCGCCATCAGCTATGCGGTGCAGCAACGACCCGACGGGCTCGCCCAGGCCTTCGTCATCGGCGCCGATCACATCGGCTCCGGCACCGTGGCCCTGGTGCTGGGCGACAACGTGTTCTACGGCCCCGGCCTCGGTACCAGCCTGAAGCGCTTCCAAAACGTCAGTGGTGGAGCGATATTCGCGTATTGGGTGGCCAATCCGTCGGCCTACGGCGTCGTGGAGTTCGGCGACGACGGGACCGCGCTGTCACTGGAGGAGAAGCCGGCCACGCCGAAGTCGCACTACGCGGTTCCCGGCCTGTACTTCTACGACAACGACGTGATCGAGATCGCGAAGTCGTTGCGGCCGTCGGCGCGCGGTGAGTACGAGGTCACCGAGATCAACCAGACCTACCTGAACCAGGGCAGGCTGTCGGTCGAAGTGCTGGCGCGGGGGACGGCGTGGCTGGACACCGGAACGTTCGACTCGTTGCTCGATGCCAGCGACTACGTCCGCACCATCGAACGGCGCCAGGGACTCAAGATCAGTGTGCCGGAGGAGGTCGCCTGGCGCGTCGGCTTCATCGACGACGATCAGCTGGCTGCGAGGGCCCGCACCCTGCTCAAGTCGGGTTACGGCGCCTATCTGCTGGAGTTGCTGGAGCGGTAGTGGGGCTGGTGTGACCACCGTGGCCGAGGTGCGGCGTGGCCAGCACGGCGGCGATGCCGGTGGTCAGCGGCACCGACAACGCCAACGCGATGCCGCCCACCGCCGAGCGCGCGATCTCGATGGCGACGCTCTCACTGGTCAACACGTCCCCGAGTGACCGGTTGGCCACGCTGAACAACAACAGCAGCGGCAAGGCGCTGCCCGCGTAGGCGAGCACCAGCGTATAAACCGTGCTGGCGATGTGGTCGCGACCCACCCGCATGGCGCCGAGGAAGATCGCCGTGCGCGACGCCCCGTGTTCGGCCAGTTCGAATGCCGTCGACGCCTGGGTGACCGTGACGTCGTTGAGCACGCCCAGCGAGCCGATGATGAAGCCCGCGAGCAGCAGGCCGGTGATCGACACGTTGCCCATGTACGCGGCGACCTCGTTGTTCTGATCCTCCGACAGTCCGGTGAGGTGTGCCAATTCGATTGCGCCCCAGGATAATACGGCGGCCAGAAGTAGCGACGCCAGGGTGCCCAGTAGCGCCGCGCTCGTGCGCAGGCTGACCCCGTGCGCCAGATAGATCACCGCGTACAGGATGACCGCCGACGCGACGAGCGAGACGGGGATCGCCGGTGCGCCGTCGCGCAGCGCGGGCAGCAGGAACACCACGAGGACGCCGAACGCGACGACGATGCCGACCATCGCGCGCAGTCCCCGCCACCGCGCGACGGCCACGATGACCACCGCGAACACCGCGGCCAGGCCGATCAGCGGCCAGGTCCGCTCGAAGTCGAAGAACGCATAGCTGGTGGCGCCGTTCTGGTCGACCTGCCTGCTGATCCGGATGTCGTCGCCGACGGCGAGGCTGGGCTGCCCCGGTCCGCCGCTGAATTCCAGCAGCGTGTTGGCGCCCTTGTTGGGCCCGGAGTCGATCACGACCAGCGATTGCACGCACCGACCGCCGCCGGGAGGCGCCGGTGTGGGAGCCGCGGTGAGCACCGCGCCGACCGACGGGCTGCCGCAGTCGGCGAACCCGCTCGACTGGACGTGGCCCGACTCCGTGGTGACGGCTCCGCCCGTCGCGTTCTGGAACGGCAGCGGAATGTCGACCTCCTGGCGGCTGGGCCAGAGCAGGGCGGCTCCGGCGATGACCGCGACGCCGATGGCGACCAGCAGGCCGACGACGATCTTGGCGGCCAGCGGGCCCAGCGGCGCAGGGCCGGTCAGCGAGTGCGAGTGGGCGTGCGAGTGCGTCACGCGGTCAGGGTAGAGGGGTTACCTGGCGGGCTGCGAAGCGAGTTCCGTGCACGGTCTGGTCCTGTCCGCGAGTGCCGCCACGCTGGCGGCACGTGTTTGCTTCTGCAGGCGTGAGCGGGGCTGTCGGGCTAAGCTTTTGACCGCATCCTGACCACACGACGGTTTGCCAAGGCCGGTGGAGAGCGATCCGAGGCGGGAGGGCTGTGGCTCCGACTGACCGCTTGCTCGAGCGCGATACGATGCTGGCCGAATTGGACGGCTGCCGACGCGCGGCCGCCCGCGGCGCAGGCCGCGTGGTGTTGCTGCGCGGCGAGGCCGGGGTCGGCAAGACGGCGGTGATCGCCCGGTTCGTCGCCGGGCTGGGTCAAAAGGCGCGGGTGTTGCGGGGCTGGTGTGACCCAATGACGGCGCCGCGGCCGTTGGGTCCGCTCATCGACATGCTCGCGGACGCCTCGGGCGAACATGCGGCCCAACTGCGTGCGGCCATCGACTCCGGCGACACGGAGGCAATCTATGCGCGGCTGGTCGGCATGTTCGGCCAAGAAACCGCGTGGGTCTGCGTCATCGAGGACGTGCACTGGGCCGACGGCGCCACCCTGGACCTGCTGCGCTTCCTGTCCCGCCGCATCGACTCCTTGCCGCTGTTGCTCGTGGCGTCCTACCGCGACGACGAGGTCGGCGACCGACACCCGCTGGCCGTGCTCTTGGGTGATCTGGCGACGTCGCCCGTGGTGGTCCGGATTGGGCTGAAGCCGCTCAGCGAGATGGCCGTGGCCAAGCTGGTCGCCGGCACCGGAGTCAATGCGGCCGCGCTGCACCGCCTCACGGGTGGTAATCCGTTCTATGCCACCGAGATCTTGGCGGCGGGACAGGATGACGGGTTGCCGCGCAGCGTGACCGAGGCGGTCTGGGGCCGGCTGGCTCGGCTGTCCAACTCCGGACGCGAGACCGCTTACGCGACAGCGGTTTGCGGACCGCGTGCCGATCTGACGTTGATCCACGAGGTGTGTTCCGCCGCGGTGGAGGGGCTGGGGGAATGCCTGAGCTCGGGGGTGCTCGTCGCCGACGCGGAAACGGTGGGCTTCCGCCACGAGCTGGCCCGCCGCGCCGCGCTCGATCAGATCCCCGCCTACGAACGCCGGGTGTTGCACAAGCGCGCGTTGTCGGCGCTGACGGAACCGCCGATCGACCCGAATGACATGGCCGCGTTGGCCTTTCACGCCGATCACGCGGCCGACTACGACGCCGTCCTCCGCTACGGACCCGCGGCCGCCGAGCGGGCCCTCCAACTTGCCGCGAACCGCGAGGCGGCCGAACTGTACGCGTTGACGCTGCGCCACGCTGACGCTGCTCCCGCCGAGCTGAAGGTGAAATGGCTTGAGCAACATGCATTCAGCTGTTGGCTCGGCGGCCTTGGAGCAGCGGCCGTGCCGTCGTGGCGGGGTGCGATCACGTTGCGCCACTCGTTGGGCGACCGCCTCGGGGAGGCCCAGGACCTGTGCTGGCTGTCGCAGATGTTGTACGCGCTGGGCCACACCAGCGAGGCCGCTGACACCTGCCTGACCTCGATACGGCTGCTCGAAGACATCGGGCCGTGCCCACAGTTGGCCTACGCACTGTCCACCATGGCCGGGCTGGCAGCATTCGGGTTCGATCCAGCTTGCGTGGACTACGCGGCGCGCGCCGTGAGCCTGGGCACCCAACTCGGTGATCCCGGTGTGGTGTTGCGGGGCCGCTTCTTTGCCGCGCTGGCGCCCGTCCTGAGCAGCGACACCGGATGGGATCAGCTGGAGGCGGCCTGGCGCGACACCATGGCCACCGAGGGACTGTTCGAACCGGCGGGGCTGAACGGGTCACTCGTCTCCTGGTATGCCGCCGTCAAGCACGACCTCGAGCGCGCCGAGGGCTACATCGGCGAAACGTCCACGTTCTGTGCGGACCACGACCTGGGCATGTACCACGCGATCACCGTCGGAGCCGCCGCGCTGGTGGCACTGCATCGTGGCGACTGGGACACGGCGCTGGGGCGCGCCGACGACGTTCTGACCCGGCCGGCTCTACCTCCGACGCCGCGAATCTTGCCACTGATCTGTGTGGCACTGATCCGTGCGCGCCGAGGCGAGGAGCCCGTGGCCGCGCTGCTCGACGAGGCCCTACGCGCCGCCGACGCCGACGACCTGTCTCGCCTCGGCGTGGTCTGGGCCGCCCGCGCCGAAGTGGCCTGGCTCGCGGGCGACGACGACGCGGCGCGCGCCGAAGCCAAGGCCGGGCTGGCGGCGGCCACCGAACACGCCGACCCGTGGCTGGTGGGTCACCTGCGGCGGTGGGCACACCTCGCCGGCGGGCCGGTCGACGACCCGCCGACCGCCGACACCGTCACGCCCTATCGATTCGAAGTCGGCGGCGACTGGCAGGCCGCCGTCGCCGAATGGACGCGCCTGGGGTGTCCCTACGATGCCGCCCTGGCCCAGCTCGGCGGCGACGTCGCCGCCGTGGAATCCGCGTTGGAGACGTTCCGTCGCCTCGGTGCGCGCGCTGCCGTCCGCCGCGGCCGACGACGCCTCGCAGAGCTGCGCGGTCGCGACCCGGATACGCGTCGCAAGAACACCATCGTCGACCCGCAGGGCCTCACCGAACGCGAACGCGAAGTGCTCGAACTCATCGCGGCCGGCCACAGCGACGCCGAGATCGCCACCGCCTTGTTCATCAGCCCCAAGACCGTCGGCCGGCACGTCGGGGCCATTCTGACCAAACTCGGCGTCCGCAACCGCACCCAAGCCGCTGCGTACGCACTGCAACAGCCGCCGAACCAGCACTAGATTTCGAGCTTCCGCGCGCCCGCAGGGGCGAATATGCGGAATTTCCCTCATGTGCGCAGGCGGGCCGCTCGCACAGACTGTTCACAGCTGATCCGCAGGTCCAAGGATTCGCCAAGGCATCCGCCGCAACATTCGTCCGACATGCACCACAGAGTCGAAAGTGAAAACGACATGGCGAAAGCGCCGCGCCACCAACAGCTCAAGAAGCTGACGCTGATTTCAGTGGCGAGCATCGCTGCAATGGCCTCCTTTTCCGCGTGCTCGACGAGCACGCCGAGTCCCGCGCCGACGACCAGCCCCGGCACGTCAACGACCGCTGAGGCCGGCAGCTGCGAGGTCAACCCGTCGTCCGCGCCGATGCCGGCCGCCGAACCGTTGGAGCCGGTTCCGGCGGATGCCAGGATTTCCGTTGCACTGAACGGCATCCCGTCAGGCACCGTCAAGCCCGGTGACGCACCGACCGAGGTCGACGTGACGCTGTGCAACGACTCGCCCGTCGACTACCCGAAGGTCGGCGTCGTCTTCGTCATCAACAAGTGCAGCTGCGCGACCTCCCCAATCGGGCTCCCGCAGGGGACCGTGGAACGCTTCGACGCGGCCACCGGCAGCTGGATCAAGCTGAAGCATCCGATCATCACCACCGGGATGGACTACATCGGCGGCTTCAATGACGTTCAGGAGCTGCCGAAGGGCAAGACGGTGACCCTGAAATACCGTGCAGCGCTGGATGCTTCGATGATCGATGGCCGGGGCGGCGTGCAAGCGACCGCCGTCGTCCCCGATCCCCTCGTGCAGATCGGCAAGGCGGACCTGCCCTTCACGGTCTCGAAGGAGCCGACGACGCCGCCGAATGGGCCCCGGCCGACCGTGCTGCCGTTCTCGGATCTCACCTACCCAAGCGGCATCGCCGTGAGCGCCGCTGGCGACGTCTACCTCACCGACACGGATTCTGACCGGGTGCTGAAGTTGGCGGCCGGCTCCGACGAACAGACGGTGCTGCCGTTCACCGGTCTCAAGAATCCCCGCGGCGTCGGGGTCGACACCGCCGGAAACGTCTACGTCACCTCCGCGGACAAGGTGGTGAAATTGCCGGCCGAATCGTCCCAGCAGACGGTGCTGCCTTTCACCGGCCTGCAGCACCCCGGCAGCGTGGCAGTCGACACCGCAGGGAACGTCTACGTCACCGACTACACCGTGACCGACTACACCCTGAGCGACACCACGGTGGTGAAGTTGGCGGCCGGCTCGAATGAACAGACCGTGCTTCCGTTCTCGGGTAACGGGGCGGCCAACTCGCTGGCGGTGGACGGCTCGGGCAGCGTCTACGTCGACGACAGGGCGAACAACCGGGTGTTGAAGTTGGCGGCCGGATCGGCCGACCAAGTGGTGCTCCCGTTGACCGGACTCGAGGGCTCCGACGGCATGGCAGTCGACGCAGCGGGCGACGTGTACGTCATCGACGGCGAGAACCGACAGGTGGTGAAGTTCGCAGCCGGGTCGAACGATCCGAGTCCGCTGCCGTCCTTCGGCCTCTTCGCGCCGCAAGACGTGGCGGTGGATGGCGCAGGCAACGTGTACGTGGTCGACGACAGCGGCTTCGGCCAAGTGGTGAAGTTGGCGGCGAAATGATGCGCCCCATCGTGGCAGCGCTGGCCGTTGTGAGCGGTATCGGCGTCACGGGCTGCAGCGGCGCAACGCAGGCCATACAGGCCACGGCACCGCACACTTCGACGGCGGCGAGCGCACAGACGGTGTTGCCGTTCACCGGCCTGGAAAGCCCCCACGACGTGGCAGTAGACGCCGAGGGAAACGTGTACGTCGCCGACACGCACGACTTCAAGGACGACAAGGGTTTCCCCGACGGAACCAGCCAGGTGATCAAGCTGTCCGCCGGGTCCGATGCCCAAACAACGCTTCCGCAGTTCGCCCATGCCGCGCTGGCGGTCGATCCGAACGGAGGCGTGTGGGTCCGCGACGAGCAGTTGGTGAGATTGGCAGTCGGCTCGGAACCCCAAATCGTGCTGCCATTGCCCGACCTCGGCCCGCGCGGTGACACCCTGGCAATGGATGCCGCAGGCACCGCGTACGGCGTCAACGGGGGCGGCGTCGACGCCGGCGGCGGGTGCTGCGTGCCCGTCCACGTGGTGACCTCGGCCGGGCCGAACAGCCCGACGGTTCTGCCGTTCACCCAGATCGACGGCCTCGGTGGGCTCGCGGTGGACGCCTCGGGCACCGTCTACGCCGGCGACAACTACGCCAACCGCGTGGTCAAGCTAGCAGCGCGGGCGGATCTCCCAATCACCCTGCCGTTCAACGACATCCAGGGTGTCGCCGACATTGCGGTGGACTCGGCAGGCAGCGTGTACGCGCTCGACCGCGACCGCAAGCGGGTGCTGAAGTGGGCGGCCGGCTCGGACGGGTCAACGGTGCTGCCGTTCACCGGCCTCGACCGCCCGGTAGCCATGGCCGTGGACACCGCAGGCAACGTCTACGTCGTCGACCGCGGCACTCGGACGGTTCTCAAACTCGCGGCAGGCGGCTCGAAATGACCACGATCGCGAATCTCCAACCAACACAACCCAATCGGAAAGGATCCACCATGTTCACCAACCGCTTCACCAAGTCCATCGCCGCGACCGCACTCGCTGCCGGAACGCTCGGGCTCGCCACGATTGTCGGGACCGGCGCGGCCCAGGCCGAATCCGTCGACGACAGCTTCGTGACCACCCTCGCGCAGGCCGGTATCCCGCAGATCAAACCCGAGTTCGAGATCATGGCGGGACATGCGGTGTGCCAAAACCTCGACGAAGGCACCACCAACCCCGACCGCGTGCTCGCATCCTTCGTTGCCAAGAGGGTGTTCGCGACCTACGAGCAGAACCGGGCGATGATCGTCGCTTCCATGACCGCCTACTGCCCGCAGTACCTGCCCCAACTGCACTCGTAAAGGACGCTACTGCCGGTAGGACGACAGGAAGTTGCCAAGGCGTTCAATGGCATTGGCCAGATCGCGCGCCCAGGGCAGCGTCACGATGCGCAGGTGATCGGGTGCGGGCCAGTTGAAGCCGGTGCCCTGGGTGACCAGGATCTTCTCCTGCAACAGCAGATCGAGCACCAATTGCTCGTCGTCGCGGATGTCGTGGACCTCGGGATCCAACCGCGGGAAGGCGTACAGCGCACCGTCGGGCTTGACGCACGACACCCCGGGGATCTCGTTCAGCTTGGTCCACGCGACGTCACGCTGCTCCAGCAGTCGGCCGCCGGGCAGGACGAGATCGTCGATGCTCTGATGCCCGCCGAGGGCCACCTGAATGGCATGCTGCGCAGGAACATTGGGGCACAGCCGCATGTTCGACAGCAGGCTGATGCCCTCGATGAAGCTCGTGGCGTGCTCCTTGGGTCCGGTGATCACCAGCCAGCCCGACCGGTAGCCGGCCACCCGGTAGGCCTTGGACAGGCCGTTGAACGTCAGGCACAGCTGATCCGGCGCCACCGACGCCATGGCGATGTGCTCTGCCTCGCCGTAGAGGATCTTGTCGTAGATCTCGTCGGCGAGCAGCAGCAGCTGGTGCTTGCGCGCGAGGTCGGCCATCTGCTGCAGGACCTCGCGGCTGTACACGGCGCCGGTCGGGTTGTTCGGGTTGATCACGACGAGCGCCTTGGTGCGGTCGGTGATCTTCGACTCGAGGTCGGCGATGTCGGGCTGCCAGCCCTGGGTCTCGTCGCACAGGTAGTGCACCGGGGTGCCGCCCGCCAGCGCCGTCGACGCGGTCCACAGGGGATAGTCCGGCGCCGGGATCAGGACCTGGTCGCCGTTGTCCAGCAGCGCCTGCAGCGTCATGGTGATCAGCTCGGACACGCCGTTGCCCAGATACACGTCATCGATGTCGAAGCGGGGGAAGCCCTCGACCAGCTCGTAGCGGGTGAACACCGCGCGGCGGGCGCTGACGATGCCCTTCGAGTCTGAGTAGCCCTGCGCGTAGGGCAGCGCCGCAATGATGTCCCGCATGATCACGTCCGGCGCCTCGAAGCCGAACGGCGCGGGGTTGCCGATGTTGAGCTTGAGGATGCGGTGGCCCTCGGCCTCCAGCCGGTTCGCGTGATCGTGCACCGGACCGCGGATCTCGTACAGCACGTCCTGCAACTTGGTCGACTGCGCGAACGTGCGCTGTCGTGGCTGGTGGCCGGTGTGCCACGGAACCTGTTGGATGCTCACGCGTTCATCGTCTCATCACCGTCCAGCGAATTCCCCATCGAGAGAAAGCAGTGGGCCCCCTCCGCTAGGAAAGAGGGGGCCCACTGGTCAGGGGTGGTGTTTACGCGTCGTCTCCACCGTCATCGCCGGCACCGGATCCGGGCGTGGTGGCACCCGCACCCGTGGTGTCGGCCGGCTTGGTGGGGTCGGGATCAGTGGTCGTGGGTGCCGTCGTGGTCGGAGCCGTCGTCGTCGGGGTCGTTGGCGCCGTGGTCGTGGGGGTCGTCGTGGTGCCGCTTCCCGTCACGCCCGTGTTGACCTCACCGGGGACGGCCTTGTTGCCGTCCTTGGTGTCGGTGCGCGGGTCCACCGCCTTCTCGGCCTTGGGGGTTTCCTCGACAGTGGTGGTCGTTACCGGTTCCGTTTGCGGTGCCGCGACCGCCTCGATCTTCGGCTCGACGGCCGGCTGCGCTTCGACCGCCGCCTCGACCGCCGGCTCGGCCTCGACCGCCGGAGTTGACGGTGCCTCCAGGCTGACGATGGCCGCGGTTGCCTCGGGTATCGCCGAGACGTCGGCCGACGCAACTGCCATCGTGCGCGCCATGACGGGCGCAGGCGCCGGGGTGATCGCCGCCGCGATGGCCTGCGGAATGGTCACCAACAGCGCCTGTAGGAGCCCACCGTTGACGGGATCGAACGTGAGAAGGCCTGGGAACACGTTGCCGGCGACGCTGGTGTACCCGTTCAGCAACGCACCGGTGAATGCCGCGGGGATGTTGATGAGCGCCGTCAATGCGGCAATGGGATTGCCCGTGCCGATCGCGTTGACGAATGCTTGGCCGCTGTCACCCAGCGCCGAGACGACGCCTTCCATCGGGCCCAGAACGCCGACGACCACCGGCAGCAGCGTGCCGAGGCTCGTGATCGCCTTGACGGCGTTCGTCAGGTTGTCGGTGATCTGGCCCGGAATCGTCAAGACGTCGAACAGCGGGAACCCGACGAACAACAGTGTGCCGAGCAGTTCGTTGAACGCGTCGGCCGCCCCGACGATGTTGCCCTGCGAGATGTCTGAGGCCATGGTCTTCAGCGTCTGCGGCAGGTTTTCCGTTGCCCAGTTGATGAACCCCTCGGTAGTGCCTTGGAGTCCGGTGACGAGCGTCTGGCCGTAGCCGAGCTGGTTGATGAGCATCTGCCGCAGGATCGGCGCGGGATCGGCGGCTACGGCTGCGCCAATCTGGGCCACGTTGGTGAACGCGGAGGAGAAGACGTTTACCCACTGTTCGATGGGGCCGGTCGATGCCGCGAGCGCGACGTTGGCCGAGTAGATCGCTGGGACCTGAATGTCAGGTGGTGTCGGTGTGATCGGCGCGGCGACGATGGCGCCAGCGCCAATCAACGCGACGCCCGCTGTGAGATATGAGCGAACAGCTACCTGCATGTCAGTCCTTAGCCTCGGTGGATTCTGTCGGTGCTGACCGACGCGGTCCTGAGATCTCGGGTCGTAGCTCCGACGGTCCTCAGGCTTTTCTCAGCCAGCGGACAGCAGGGTAACGGCACGTCGATAACGTGTTCTTGTTTACCGAACAGAAATATTTCACTTGCTTGAAAACGCAAGTGCTGGACGACGGTAAAGATGCACCTGAGCTGGTTAGATTAGGAAACCCGCTATTTGCAGTATCGTCAATTTTGTCGTTTGATCATGGCTACGGAATCTCGTCTGTGTCGCCCTCGAGGGCGACATCGGGACCATGCCGAAACAGAACGTGCACGTAAACGGGGCTGCTGGCAGCCGCGAACGGGACGCCCGGCCCGGTCGAACACCAAACCGAGCCGCTCACCGCGACGCCGCCGAAAGCCGAGCGCTGAGGCGGCACAGCAAACGGGCATGGGCGGACTTAAGGCGTCGTGCGACGCCGCTCGTCTACCTCTTGCCGGGGCGCCGGGCGCCCGGCGCGATGCCGAGACCCTTCACCGGTGGCTCCGGCTTGGCCGGTTCGGCCCGCTCCGGCTCCGTGGACTTCGGTGCGGCTTCCGGCTCGGCCGGCTTGGCGGCGGGCTGGGCAGGTGCGGCTGCCGTCGCGGTCTTCTTGGCGCCGGGACGACGCGCGCCCGCGGCGATGCCGAGACCCTTCACCTCCGGTTCGGGCTTGGCAGGTGCCTCGGTCGGCGCGGGCTCGGCCGTCGCTTCGGTCGGTGCCTCGGCTGGGGCCGATGCCGCCGCCGGCGCTGCCGCGGTCTTCTTGGCACCGGGTCGCTTGGCGCCACCGGCAATGCCGAGGCCCTTGACCGGCGCCGGGGCCGCCGCCGGTGCGGCCGGAGCAGCCGACTCGACAGATGCGGCCGGCTCGGCGGCAGCGGTCTTCTTGGCACCCGGTCGCTTGGCGCCACCCGCGATCCCGAGGCCCTTCGCCGGCGCGGGTGCTGCGGCCGGGGCCGCGCTTTCGGCAGCCGGGGCCGTCGCCTTCTTGGCACCAGGGCGCTTCGCGGCGCCGGCGATACCGAGGCCGGTCACGGGCTTCGCATCGGCCGCGGTATCGCTCTTCGCGGCGGGTTCGGTCTCGGCGTCCTCTTGCGGCTTGGCCTCGGCCGGAGCGGTTTCGGCCTTGGCGGCGACGGACTGCGCCCGTGCGGCCGCAGCCTCCGCAGCGGCGCCCTTCGCGGGCAGCGTGACCGCGCTCTTGTCGAGCGAGCCCAGCAGCAGCTGCGCGACGTCGAGCACCTCGGCCTTCTCGACGTCCTTGGCGGCGGCCACGTCGTCGACACCGTCGGTCATCATTACGCGGCAGAACGGGCAGCCGGTGGCGATCTTCTTCGCGCCGGTATCGAGTGCCTCCTCGACGCGTTCGTGGTTGACGCGCTTGCCGATGTGCTCTTCCATCCACATCCGCGCGCCGCCGGCGCCGCAGCACAGGCCGCGGTCGGCGTGGCGGGGCATCTCGGTGAGCGTGGCGCCCGACGCACCGATCAGCTCACGCGGCGCGGAGTACTCCTTGTTGTGACGACCCAGGTAGCACGGGTCGTGGTAGGTGATGTCCTGGCTGATCGGCGCCACGGGCACCAGCTTCTTGTCGCGCACCAGACGGTTCAGCAGCTGCGTGTGGTGCAGCACCGTGTAATTGCTGCCCAGCTGCGGATATTCGCGGCCGAGCGTGTTGAAGCAGTGCGGGCAGGTGACGACGACCTTGCGGTCGACGGTCTCGACGCCCTCGAACACGCCGTTGATGGTCTCGACGTTCTGGGCGGCGAGCTGCTGGAACAGGAACTCGTTGCCGGCCCGGCGCGCGGAGTCGCCCGTGCAGGTCTCGCCGGTGCCGAGCACCAGGAACTTCACGCCCGCGGTGGCGAGCAGTTCGGCGACGGCCTTGGTGGTCTTCTTCGCGCGGTCCTCGTAGGCGCCTGCGCAGCCGACCCAGAACAGGTACTCGAAGCCCTGGAAGCTGTCGACGTCCTCGCCGTAGACCGGGACGTCGAAGTCGACCTCGTCGATCCAGTTGGTGCGGTCCTTGGCGTTCTGGCCCCAGGGGTTGCCCTTGTTCTCGAGGTTCTTGAACAGGACGCCGAGCTCGCCGGGGAATTCCGACTCCACCATCACCTGGTAGCGGCGCATGTCGACGATGTGGTCGATGTGCTCGATGTCGACAGGGCACTGTTCGACGCACGCGCCACAGGTGGTGCACGACCACAGCACGTCGGGATCGATGACGCCGAGCTGCTCGGCCGTGCCGACCAGCGGACGGGTGGCCTGCTCGGGGCCGGAGCCGAGGACGCGCTCGAAGCCGGACTCGGGAACGTGCTCGTGCGAGTGCTTCTCGCTGCTCTTCTCGCCGCGCAGCTCCTCGCCGAGCCCACCCTCGGGGGTGTTCTCGAGCGGAGTTTCCTTGTCGCCGAGGATGTATGGCGCCTTGGCGAACAGGTGGTCGCGCAGGTTCATGATGACGAGCTTGGGGGACAACGGCTTTCCGGTGTTCCACGCGGGACACTGCGACTGGCAGCGGCCGCACTCGGTGCACGTGGTGAAGTCGAGGTAGCCCTTCCAGGTGAAGTCCTCGATCTTGCCGCGGCCGAATATCGCATCCTCGGCGGGATCCTCGAAGTCGATGAACTCGCCGTTGGATTCCATCGGCAGCAGCGGGCCGAGGGCGTTGGGCAGTCGCTTGAAGGTGACGTTGACCGGCGCGAGGCCGATGTGCAGGTGCTTGGAGTGCAGCACGATCAGCAGGAACACCAGCATGACGCCGATGTGCAGCATCAGCGCGACGGTCTCGATGATCTCGTTGGCGGTGTGGCCGAGCGGTTCGAGCGCCGCGCCGATTCCGTGCGAGAAGAACGCGCCCCAGCCGTAGGGCAGGTTGCCGGTGGCCACCGCGGCGCCGCGGAACAGCGCGTAGGTCCAGATGACGTTGAAGATCATGAAGAGGATCAGCCAGGCGCCGCCGGTGTGCGAGCCGTAGAACCGCGAGTCGCGGCCGTACTCCTTGGGCTCCGAGCGCATCCGGATGATGGCGAACGTGACGATGCCGAGCAGCACCGCGAGCGCGAAGAAGTCCTGCAGGAAGCCGAGAGCGTCCCAATGCCCGACGAGCGGGATGGCGAACTTCGGGCTGAACAGGACGCCGTACGCCTCGAGGTAGACGGTGGCGAGGATGAAGAAGCCCCACATGGTGAAGAAGTGGGCGATGCCGGGTATCGACCAGCGCAGCAGCCGGGTTTGCCCGAAGACCTCTTTGAACTGCGTGGTGATGCGGGTCGGGATGTTGTCCTTGCGTGCGTCCTCGTCGCGGGTGGGTTGCCCCGACCGGATCAGGTTCGTCAGGAACAGCACGCGCTTCGCGGCGAAGGCCAGGACGACGGCGGTCATCAGTAAGCCGATGACGAGCCTGATCACTGTCTGGGTTTCCACCGCGTGCCTCCCGGTTCCAAGTTACCAGTCAGTAACATTGAGGTGGTTACTGGTCGGTAACTTATGCTAGATGCCTGCTCATAGTTGCATCAAGCACTTCAGCACCGCTACGAAGGCTGTCCTAACTCGCTAGACCCCGTTCCCGGGGCCGGGATCGACGGGGATCGTCTTGATCGTCGTCGACGGCGCCGAGGTCGACGTCGTGGTGCTCGTCGTGGTCGTGGGTGGAGTGGTCGTCGGCGTCGTGGTGGTCGTCGGTGTGGTGGTGGTCGTGGTCGGGGCCGCCGTCGTCGTAGTCGTTGCTGTGGCGGTCGGCGCGGGTGCGACGGTGATCGTCTGGGGCGGCTGCTGGGGGCGTTGCCTCACCGGGACCAGCCGGGGCGCGGGCGTGACGACGACCGTGGCCGTCTCGGCGACGGGTGCGACCGCCGGCTGCGTCGACGTCGCCGGGGCGGTGGACACCGCGATGCTGCTGGAGGCACTCGCCGGCGCGGTCTCGCCGTCGAACTTCGTCATCCCGAAGACCGCCAGAGCGGTCACCGCTGCCGCAGCGGACAGGCCGAAGGCGATCAGCGGGCCACGCCGGCGTGGGGGCATGTCGTCCCAGTCGTGCGCGCCGAACTCCACGACGGGGCGGCTGAACTCCATGGGCGGCGCGACGTCAGTGGGTTCGGTGTCCTGCGACCAGGCCAGCTGCGGCGTTGCCTGCACGGCTGGTGCCTGCGCCGCCGGCACGTGCAACGCCGTCGCGGTGAGGGGTGCCGCGGACGTGGGTGCGGTAGGCGTCAGCGCGGTCGCCGTCTCGTCGGCGGGCGAGCGGGCGGCCAGCAGTGCCGCACCCGCTGCCGCGGTGAGCTGAGGATGCGGCGTCGTCACGACCTGGGTGCGCAGGTGCTGCGAGAGCCGTTGCGTAAGAAGCGGAATGCGGGCCCCACCGCCGATCGTGGCGACGGCGCTGACCTGCGACGGCGCGACGCCGTTGCGCTCCAGTGTGTCGTCGAGGGCGGCGAGGAAACCGGCCACCGGCTCGTCGATGAGGTGATCGAGTTCGTTGCGGGTCAGGCGGATGCTGGTCTGCTGCCCTGGCAGGTTGACGGCGATGCCGGTCGCGGTGTCCGCGGACAGCCGGTGCTTGGCCATCCGGCATGCCTCGCGCAATCTGGTCAGTGAACCCACCATCGCGGTTCCCGACGGGTCGGTCTGCCCCGCGTCACCGAGTTCGGCCATCGCCTTGCCGAGGATGGCCTGATCGATGAGATCACCGGAGAAGTCGCCGAACCTGACCGTCTCGCCGATGCGGGTGAAGTTCGCGGCCGCGTCGACCAACGTGATGCTCGTTCCGCTGCCGCCGAAGTCGCAGACCACCAGCACGCCGCGCGACGGCAGGCCGGGGTTCGCACGCAGCGCCGACGTCGCCGCCATCGCGTCCGGGATCAGGCGTGGCCGATGAGGCAGGCCGGCCCGCAGTGCATCGACGGTGGACGGGGACCAGTGCGCGGGCACCGAGATCGCTACGTCGGACACCGCGGCGGTGTGCGGCAGAGCGTCGATCAGCGCGTCCAGCGCTTCGTTGAGCAGCGCTTCTGGGCGGTGCGTGGAACCGTCCGAGGCGACCAGCGGAACCGGATCGCCGATGCGGTCGACGAAACCGCTGAGCCAGCCGCCGCCTGCGGTGTGTAGCACGGCCGGATGCACGACGGCCTGCGTTCCCGATGCGGCGGCGAGGTTGGTTGCGCCGATGGAGACGCCGAGCGTGCTGTGCGCGGTGGCGTGTCGGTTCGTGAACATGGATCGACGCTATGGCGATTCACCGTCCAGTGGATCGGTGCGCCACCCGCCCCGGCCGCGGGCCCCGTAGGGGATTTCGATTAGGGGATGGGGGCGGGTTGGGGGATCGAGGGTTCGTGGCTCAGTTCGGTGAACCGAGGGTGGCGCGCAGCATCGACAGCAGCTCCGACCGGGATTCCGCACCCAACCGGCGGCGAATCCTCGCCACGTGATGTTCGACGGTCTTCGCCGAGATGAACAGCTGACTGCCGATGTCCTTGTACGGCAGACCCTGCAGCAGCAGTTCGGCGACCTCGCGCTCGCGATCCGACAGTCGTGACGAGGGCGGCATCGACGACGTCCGCTGTGGCGACGAGGCCACCGCGGCAGGCGCGTCGACGTCCTCGTCCTGTCCGGTTGCGACGAGTTTGAGGTCGCGCGCCAACTGCAACATCGCTCCAGAGACCCGGCCGTCGGGCGTCTGCAACGCCGCCTGACTGGCCAGCCGCGTCGCATCCCAGCCGAGTCCGCACTGTGCCAGCGCCCGCGCGGCGACGGTCACCTCGTCGACGTCGACGTGATTGGCCAGCACCCGCAGCCAGATCCGGCCCGCGGTCGCCAGCGCCTTGGCGAACGGGCTGTGGCCGGCAGCGGCAGTCAGCGCCTGGCCGTGCGGCGCCACCGCCTCCGGCGAGTTCGCCAGGATGCCGGCGTGCACCCCGGACCAGTGCAGCGGCAGCGACCAGAGGATCGGCTTGCCAAGCGCCTCAAGCAGATTGAAGGCTTCGTCGATGGTGTGCCGCAGCCGGTCCACCTGGCGTAGGCGTGCGGCGGACACCCACAACTCGCCGAGGGGCAGCAGCGAGTACACGTCCAACGAGTATTCGGTGAGCACCTCCATTGCGGTGTACCAATGCTTCTGGATCGCCCCGGTGTCACCGCTGCGCCGAGCGATCGCGGTCTGCAGGGCGGCCGCCCACAGCGCGTCCCTGCGGTGCAGTTCGCCACCTGCAGCCGTTCTGGCCGCGGCCACGTCGGCCCCGGCGGCGGCGAGTTGGCCCTCCTGCATCCGGACCCAGCCGAGCAACAGCCGGTGGCGCGGCGCGACGAAGCCCTCGTCGTCGCCCGCAGTGCGGACGGCGCGTCCGATGACGCTGCGGGCGCGGACGGGGTCGCCGCCGTGCAGCGCCGCCAGCGTCACCAGCGCAGCCGGAGTGTCCGGTGTGACGCCGGCAGCGGGTTGATCCGGCGTAATCGCTTGCGCCAGACGGGCAATCGCGACCGGGTACGGCGAATCGAGGCTGCGCATCAAGCCGTCGGACAGGCTGCGGGCAGCGCGGGCGGTCGAGGTGGGTGGTCCCGCGCTCTCGACGTCGATGGCCGCACGGGCCGCTGCGACATCACCGACGCCGATCGCCACGATGACCCCCGCCGCACCGATGACGGCGTCGGGATTTGGGCCCAGCCAGCCGAACAGCTCGGCGGCCTGGGCCGCGCCGCCGTCGTGTGCGGCGACGCTGGCGGCGATCCGGACCGCCGCGGCGCGTTCGTCCGGCTCCTGCGACGTCAGCAGCTCGTCGGCCAGGCGGCCTGCCGTGCCGCAGTCCCCGGTCAGCGCAAGTGCGTCGGCCAGCGGCGCGTTGAGCGTCGACGCGCCGACCTCGGTGGCCGCACGGTAGAGCCGGGCGGCTCGGCCCGGATGGGCCCGGTTGCGCGCGGCGAGCACCGTGAGCGCGTCGGCCAGCTGCGGGTCGCGCAGCCCGTGGTCGGCGAGCCTGAGCGCGAGATCCGTTGACAGCGTGGACTTCTCGACCTGAGTATGCAGGAGCGCGATCTCGATGTCGTGGTGGCGGGTGGCGCCGATGATCTGGGAAAGGCAGTCGTGCAGCGAGCGCAGGAAGGTCGGACTGTGCGACGGGGCGATGAGGCCACTGGCGCGGGCACGGTCCACCAGGGTATGGGCCCGCTCGATGTCGGTCCGCAAGGCGCCGGCCACGTCGTCGGGACCCAGTTCCGGGCTGAGCGACGAGATCAACAGGGTGTGCAGCACGGCGTCGTCGACGCGACGCAACCGTTCGATGAGCGCGACCCGGGCCGCGGCAGCGACGGCCGCCACCGGCGACTGGCCGTCCTGGGGAGCGCCGAGTGCCGCAACCGCAGGACCGACGAGGAAGGGCAGCCCCGCCGTCGTCGTCATGACGGCACGAACCGACTCGACAGGCGCTGGCGCACCGGCGGTTTCGGTGATCGCCCGGCTCACCTCCGCGGGTGTCAACGGGCCAAGGGTCACGACCGGACTCTGTCGGGCGATCGCGGTGGCCAGGGCGGCAAGGGCCGGCTCGTGCGCTATCGGTTCGGCGGCGATGACGACGGTGGACGCGGAATCGCTGACCAAGTCGGCCAATTCGTCGAGTTCCGGTGCACCGAGCAGATGTGCGTCGTCGATGACGACCGCCGCGCCGTCCGGGTCGCCGTCGCGCGGTGGTCTGGCGATCACCGTGACGCCCGCCGCCCGCAGCGCCGACCGGATGTCGGTCAGCACCGAGGTCTTTCCCGTGCCGATGCCACCGGACACCAGCACCTTGGCGGGTTCGCCTGGTTTCGTGTGATCCCGAGCCGTCAACGCTGCGACGACGTCATGGGTGGTCACGGAACGACGGTCACCAGTTCATCGGCGTTCGCCGTGGGCGGGATGGTGGTGACCGTCGACGGCACCGACGCCGACGTCGGCCCCGACGCCTCGGACGTGGGCGGCGGTGCCACCGTCGTGGTGGTCGTCGTCGTGATCTTCGTCGTCGTCGTGGTGGTCGGCGTCGTGGTGGTGGTCGTGGTCGTCGTGGTGGTGGTCGTCGTCGTGGTGGTGGTCGTGGTCGTCGTCGTCGTCGTCGTGGTGGTCGGCGAGGTGGTGGTCGTCGTGCTAGTCGGCGACTCGGAGGACGTGGCCGTCGTGGTGTTGCCAACACCGGTGTTCGGCTCGGACGACGACGACGCTGGGACCACCGTCGTGGTGATCGAGCCGTCGGTCCCCGTCTGGGTCAACGTGACGTTCTCGGTCACCGGGGTCGACGGCTCGGATGAGCTGGTCAGGGTGACGGCCAGCCCGCTGATCGCGAGCAGCGCCGCCGCCGCGGCCGCGCCGAACAGGATCGGTGGCCGCTTGTACCAGGGCAGCGGCTCGGAGTCCGGAAGGTCGTCCTCCTCCTCGTGCGCGAACGCCACCTCGGGTCGGGCGTCGGTCGGGCCGACGTAGTCGGACGGGTAGTCGCCTCCGGCGTAGGGGACCGGTTCGCCGCCGCCGGGTTGATCCTGCGACCACGCCAGCGAGTTCGCCGCCGACGTGGCATCCAGCGGGGGAGGCTCGGGCGGCGTGGCACCGGCCACCCAACCCATGGTCGGCGCCAGCCCCGTCGGAGCATCCGCCACCGGGCCCATGCCGGTGGGCGCGTCGGCCCCGAAGCCACTCGCGGCGGCGACCGCCGCGCCCGCAGCCATCACGAGCGCAGGCTGCGGCGTCGTCACCACCGGAGCGCGTAGCCGCTCCGAAAGGCTCTGGGTGACGATCGGCACCGCGGCGCCGCCACCGACGGTCGCGACCGCGGTGACGCTGGCCAGCGGAATGCGGTGGCGCTGCAGAGTCTGGTCGACCGCCGTGACGAGACCCGCGAGCGGCTGCTCGATGAGCCGCTCCAACTCCGACCGCGTCACCCGGACGTCGGAGGAGAAGCCCGGCAGCTCGGCGGGGATGACGGTGGCCGTATCGGCCGACAACCGTTCCTTGGCCTGCCTGCACTCGTCGCGCAGCCGGGTGAGCGACCCGACCGCCGCCGTGCTCGCGGGATCGGAGTCGCGGGCGTCGGCGATGTCGGCGATCACGTGGTTGAGCAGTGCCTGGTCGATCAGATCACCGGAGAAGTCGCCGTAGCGGACCGTCTCACCGATGACCGCGAGGCCGTTTCTCGCGTCGGCGAGCGTGATGCTCGTGCCGCTGGCGCCGAAGTCGCACAACACCACGACGCCGTCGGTCGGCAGTCCCGGCCCCGAGCGCAGACCCGACAACGCGGCGCCCGAGTCGGGGACCAGGATCGGCGGAATGCCGTCGGCGGCCAGTCCGGGCTTCACCCGCAGCGCGCTGCGCAGGGCCCCGACTACGCCGGGTCCCCAGTGCGCAGGCACGGCGATGGTGACCGGTGAGCCCCCGCCTGCCAAGCGGGCCATGGCGTCGAGTGCCTCGACGAGGACGCGTTCGCCACGGTGCGACGAGCCGTCCGACGCGACGAGCGGCACGGG
Organism: Mycobacterium sp. URHB0044; assembly: GCF_000620625.1. Lineage (GTDB taxonomy): Bacteria > Actinomycetota > Actinomycetes > Mycobacteriales > Mycobacteriaceae > Mycobacterium. The sequence continues at coordinate 93,457 of NZ_JIAW01000022.1, forward strand.
GTCGCCCACGCGCTCGACGAACCCCGTCAACACCAGACGCGGCTGATCCGGGCCGGAGTGCTGGCCGACCTCCGGCGCGCGGTCGTTGAACAGGTTCAGCACCGAGCGGCGGGTGATCGGGGCACCGTTGCCCGCGGTCGCCACTAGATTGGTGGTCCCGACGGACAACCCCAGTGCCTCGCTCATCTACATCCATCCCACGTTGGTCGGAACTGCTGCCGGTTGGAAAAGAAGCCGGTTGGAAAAACAAGCCCTCACCATAGCCGCCCTTGAACGCCCGCATCGGGATTCCCCCTAACGGCCCAGAACCCCTAACGGGCGGTCCCCTAACGGCGTCGTTGCGGGGGTGGGTTCGGCACCGATCACGCCGGCTCCGCACATCGATAGCATTCAAGTCGAACCAAAAGAGCTTCATTTACGTATCGCCGATTCGAAAGGGAGGTGTGTCATGGCTAACTCGCTCCTCGACTTCGTCATGTCGGTGGTGCGCGATCCGGACGCGGCCGCTCACTATGCGGCGAACCCCGCTCAGGCCATCGCCGACGCCCATCTCACCGACGTCACCACTGCAGACGTCAACCAACTCATCCCCGTCGTCAGCGAGTCGCTGTCCGCGGCGGTGCCGTCGACGGGTTTCGACTCGTTCGATGCCGACGCGGGTAGCAATGTCTGGGCAAGCGGTGCCGCAACGGCTGCGTTCGACGCGTTCGCCGATCACCTGCCGCTGCAGGGCATCGACGATGCGCACACGCTGGTGTCGAACGTCGTGCATACGGACGACGATCAGTTGTCGACCGCCATCGATGGTGGTGACGACTTCTCGGTGGACGACGTACCTGCGGTCGCCCCCGCCGACGATCCGTCGCTGCAGTTCGACGGCCCGGTCATCGACGACGTACCGGTGCCGGACGCCCCCCAGGAGGACGACTGGAGCCATTCGGTGGTCGAGGATCACCTCCCGCAGTCCGACGATCAGGGATTCGACATCTTCAGCTAAGCCCAAGCTCTGCACCAACGCGACAGCGCGGCCCATCACGGGCCGCGCTGTTGTCGTTTCATGCAGGTCAGAGCGCATGACAGCCATTACCCCCGGCAACCCCCTAATCCCCTAATGAGCAATCCCCCTATACCCCGGCATGGCAGGGTGGAGTGAGGGGTTGCGGCCCCGTTTCTGCGGCGCCCGCGGGTCCATAACGTAGTCATCAGTTCGCCGGACAGCCTGGCGACAGACTCAAGACCACACAACCGAAAGGCACTCCGATGACCAGCTTGATCGACTACATCCTCGACCTGTTCCGCAGCCCCGACGTCGCGGCGTCCTTCATCCAGGACCCCGACGGCGCCATGCGGGATGCCGGCCTCCCGAACGTCAGCGCGGCCCAGCTCGCCTCCGTCGCCGCCACAGCCGCTCCGGCGGGTGTCGCCCTCGGCGGTGGGGACCCGGTGCACGGACTGCAGCGTGCGGTTGCCGACTACCACAGCATCGCCTCGCCGTTCTCCCCGCAGACGACGTTCGCGCCGCAGACCCAGACCGACTTCGCCAGCCACAACGCCACTCAGGTCGCCAGCAACAACGACTTCATGAGCCCGGATCAGGCTGCGGGGGCGAACGCCCAGAACGGCGCGTTCAACCTGGGCTTCGGCGACATCACGTTCGGCGACAAGACCACCAACACCGCAACCGACGGTGGCGTGGTGAACACCGGCACCGCCGGCGACATCGACACCACCAACGTCGAGGGTGACGGCAACGTCGTCGGTGACGACAACAACGCCAACACCGGCGTCATCGAGGCAGGCGATCACTCGCCCGTCATCATCGGTGAGGACAACGACACCGAGGTCTCGGACAGCTCGCAGCACTCCGGCGGCGACATCATCACCGGCAACGAGGGCAACATCATCAAGGACAACGACATGTCCGGCGGGCACGGCGGCAACGCCAGCTCCGGCGCTGGTGGCGGTCTCCTCGGCGGCATCGGCAACGACAGCGAGGCCAACGCCGGCGGCGGCGGTGGCGGCGGGTCGATCATCCTGACCGACGCCTCCTCGCACGACAGCAGCACCACCGTCGGTGGCGACCAGACCACGGTCAACGCCGGCCACGACGTCACGGGCGGCGTGGACGCCAGCCATGACGACAACTCGGTGGACAACTCCGACAACAGCGTGCACGACAGCCACGACGACAACTCGACGCACGACAGCCATGACGCGACGGTCGAGACCCACGTGGACGTCAGCAACGACGTCGGCCTCTTCTGATCCGAGACAACCGAATAGCGCAGCTGGCGGGGACCTCCTCTCAACGGGGTGGTCCCCGCCACCTTCGCGCGCCTACGGTTGGTCCAACGCAGCGGGAAGAAGAGACACATGACGCAACCGAATGACCCCCGCAAGGTAAAGGTCATCGTCGAACTGATCGACCACAGCAGCAGGATCGCCGCCACCTACGACCGCGGCGACCTCGTGGAGCGGCTCGGCAAGGCGAAGGAACGCATCTCGGATCCGCAGATCCGGGTGGTGATCGCCGGCCAGCTCAAGCAGGGCAAGAGCCAGCTGCTGAACTCACTGCTCAACGTGCCCGTCGCCCGCGTCGGCGACGACGAGACCACCGCATTGGCCACGGTGGTGAGCTACGGCGAGCAGGCGTCGGCGCGACTGATCGTCGCCCGCGGCGACGGCGCCGAACCCGAGGTGATCGAGATCCCGCCGAGCGAGGTGCAGACCGACCTGCGGCGTGCCCCCCAGGCCGGTGGCCGCGAGGTGCTGCGCGTCGAGGTGACCGCGCCAAGCCCGCTGCTGAAGAACGGCCTCGCGTTCGTCGACACCCCCGGCGTCGGTGGACACGGCCAGCCGCACCTGTCGGCGACGCTGGGTCTGCTGCCCGACGCCGACGCGATGCTGATGATCAGCGACACCAGTCAAGAGTTCACCGAGCCCGAGATGACGTTCATCCGTCAGGCGCTCGAAATATGCCCGCTGGCAGTCATTTTGGCGACGAAGATCGACCTCTACCCACATTGGCGGGAGATCGTCGCGGCCAACGAGGCGCACCTGCGACGGGCGGGCATCACGACGCCCATCGTCCCGGTTTCTTCGATGCTGCGCAGCCATGCAATCCAGATGAATGACAAGCAACTCAACGAGGAGTCGAACTTCCCGGCCATCGTGAAGTTCCTCAGCGAGCAGGTACTGTCCGGCGAGAACGACCGCGTGCGCGACCAGGTGCTCGCCGAAGTACGTTCGGCTGCAGAGCATTTGACGCTCGCCGTGACCTCGGAGCTGGCATCGATCAACGACCCCGACGCGCGGGACCGGCTGACCAGGGACCTGGAACGGCGCAAGCAGGAGGCGATGGACGCGCTGGCGCAGACCGCGCTGTGGCAGCAGGTGCTCAACGATGGCATCGCCGACCTGACCGCGGACGTGGACCACGACCTGCGCGGCCGGTTCCGGGCGATCACCCAGCACACCGAGAAGGTCATCGACGGGTGCGACCCGACGCAGCACTGGGCCGAGATCGGCGCGGAACTCGAGGACGCGATCGCCACCGCCGTCGGCGACAACTTCGTGTGGGCGTATCAGCGGGCCGAGGCGTTGGCCGAAGACGTGGCGCGCAACTTCCAGGAAGCCGGCATCGACGCCGTCGACATGCCGCAGATCGACGCGCGGGAAATGGGTGCGGGTCTGGGCGAGATGAAGTCGCTGGCGAAGCTCGAGGCCAAGCCGATCGGCAAGGGCCACAAGGTCGTTACCGGTATGCGCGGGTCGTACGGCGGCGTGCTGATGTTCGGCATGCTGACCTCCTTCGCGGGGCTCGGCATGTTCAACCCGCTGTCGCTCGGAGCCGGTCTGGTGCTGGGCCGCAAGGCGTACAAGGAGGACATGGAGAACCGGATGATGCGGGTGCGCAACGAGGCCAAGGCCAACATGCGCCGCTTCGTCGACGACGTCTCCTTCGTCGTGAGCAAGGAGTCCCGCGACCGGCTCAAGGGCATTCAGCGCCAGCTGCGCGACCACTACCGCGGGATCGCCAACCAGACCACCCGGTCGCTGAACGAATCGCTGCAGGCCGCGCTGGCCGCGGCCAAGTTGGAGGAGAATCAACGGGAGGCGCGGATCAAGGAGCTGGAGCGTCAGCTCAACATCCTGCGCCAGGTCACCGAACATGCGGTGAAGCTGTCACCCCAGCCGGCGGAGCCCAGCCCGCAGCCCGCTTAAGCTGGTACCCCGGCAACTCCGCCAGTAGAACGCCGAGGTAGCGCGACATGAGCACGAGCGATCGAGTGCGCGCGATCCTTGGTGGCACCATCCAGGCGTACCGCGCCGATCCCGCGTACCGGATGCGTCCCGACGTGCACAACGAGCTCGACTGGATCGGCCGGCGGCTGAACCAGCCGATCCGGATCGCGCTGGCGGGCACGCTCAAGGCGGGCAAGTCGACCCTGGTGAATGCGTTGGTCGGCGAGGACATCGCACCGACCGACGCCACCGAGGCCACCCGCATCGTCACCTGGTTCCGCAACGGGCCGACCCCCAAGGTGACGGCGAATCACCGTGGCGGGCGGCGCTCCAACGTGCCGATCGCGCGCGATCCCAGCGACAGGGGCCTGACGTTCGACTTCGCCAGCCTCGACCCGGAGGACGTCGTCGACCTCGACGTGGAGTGGCCCGCCGCCGAGCTCATCGACACCACGATCATCGACACCCCCGGCACCTCGTCGCTGTCGCGTGACGTGTCCGAACGCACCCTGCGGCTGCTGGTTCCCGAGGACGGCGTGCCGCGGGTCGACGCGGTGGTGTTCCTGCTGCGCACCCTGAACGCCGCCGACATCGCGTTGCTCAAGCAGATCGGCACCCTCGTCGGTGGATCCGCCGGCGCGCTCGGCGTCATCGGCGTCGCGTCGCGCGCCGACGAGATCGGCGCGGGCCGCATCGACGCGATGCTCTCGGCCAAGGACGTCGCCACCCGGTTCACCGCCGAGATGGACAAGACCGGCATCTGCCAGGCCGTCGTCCCGGTGTCCGGTCTGCTCGCGCTGACGGCGCGCACCTTGCGGCAGAGCGAGTTCGTCGCGTTGGAGAAGCTGGCCGGGGTCGACGCGGCCGAGCTCACCAAGGCCATGCTGTCCGTCGACCGGTTCGTGCGGGAGGACAGCGAGCTGCCCGTGGACGCCGCCACCCGCGCCGCGCTGCTGGACCGGTTCGGCATGTTCGGCATCAGGATCTCGATCGCGGTGCTGCGCGCCGGCATCAGCGATTCCGTGGCCCTAGCCGACGAGCTGCTGGAACGCAGCGGCCTGATCGCCCTGCGCGACGTGATCGACCAGCAATTCGCCCAGCGGTCCGACCTGCTGAAGGCCCACACGGCGCTGCTGTCGCTGCGGCGCTTCGTCGAGGCCAACCCCATCTATGCCACGCCCTACATCCTGGCCGACATCGACCCGCTGTTGGCCGACACGCACGCGTTCGAGGAGTTGCGGCTGTTGAGCCAGCTCCGTTCGCGCCCAACGACCTTGAACGACGACGAGATGGCGTCGCTGCGGCGCATCATCGGCGGGTCGGGTACCGACGCGGCCAGCAGGCTCGGTCTGCAACCCGATGCGCCCTACGACGGGCCGCGGGCGGCGTTCGCCGCGGCGCAACGGTGGCGGCGCCGGGCGGATCATCCGCTCAACGATCCGTTCACGACGCGGGCGTGCCGGGCCGCGGTGCGCAGCGCGGAGGCGCTGGTCGCCGATTACGCCGCAAGCGGACGCGGAATCAGCTAACGATTCGCGCCCGTCCGCCGACATATCTGGCATGCGTGAACGTGTGGGGTTGTCGGTCGGCGCGACCAACCTGGTAGCTGCCCGCGCCGACGGCAGCGCGATCGTCCGGAAGGCGGCGGTCAGCTGGCGTGGCACCGTCCTGAGCGGCTTCGTGGAGCGGTTCGGCGACCCGGTGCCGATGGTGGCGGCCGACGGCTCGGTACACGCCGCCGACCGTTTGATGGTCGAGGCGCTCGCCGACATCAGCCGGGCTCATGGCGGCGGCGAGCGAACTTCGGTGGCGGTGCCCGCGCACTGGCAGCCGCACCTCGTCGACCGGATGCGCGCGTTGCTGCCCGACGCGACGGTGACGTCGGACGCCGTCGCCGCACTGACCGCGCTGCGCAGGAATCCGGGCTTGCCCGCCCGCGGCATCGTCGCGCTGTTCGACTTCGGGGCCACCGGCACCACCATCACCCTCGCCGACGCCGCGGCGGACTTCCGTGCCGTCGGCGAGGCCGTCCGCTACGACGACTTCTCCGGCGACATGATCGACCGCGCCCTGATGACGTACCTGCTCGCGGGCGTCGACGTCGACCCGTCGGGTACGTCGGCGGTGGCGTCACTCACCGAGTTCCGCGACCGCGTCCGAATTGCCAAGGAGCGGTTGTCCTTCCAGTCCGCGGTGGGGCTGCGCGGACCCCAGCCGGGCACGACGGTCCGGCTCACCCGCGCGGAGCTCGAGTCGTTGGTCCGCGAATCCCTCGACGGCGTGCTCGCCGCGTTCGACGACATGCTGATGCGCAACGGCATCTGGGCCTCGCAGGTCGTCGCCGTCGCGACCGTGGGCGGCGGTGCGCGCATACCGCTTGTCACGCAACGTCTTTCCGAAGCGCTTCGGATGCCGGTGACCACTACTGCCGATGCGCAGTCGGTCGCGGCCATCGGTGCGGCGCTGATCGCGAGCCGCGAGCCGGAAGCGGTGACACGGGTCGCGATGGCGTCGCAGACCGGGACGCTGCTGGCGCCGGCCGCCGTACCTGCCCCGCCAATGCCCGTGTCGCCTGCCGTTGCGGCCCAGGCCTGGTCGGAGGCCGACGCCGTCGACGATCCGGCGTGGGCACGGCCCGAAGTCGTCTTCGATCACAGCGCGGCCGCCGACGCCGCGGCGCTGCCGCCCCTGCCCTGGTATCAACGGCCGGCGTTGCTGTTTGCCGTGGCGGCGTGTGCGGCGGTGTTCGCGGCCGTCGGTCTGGTGGTCACCACCGACACCGATGCGGCGAACGCCTCGTCTCCGCTGCCGAGCGCCAGCGCGGTACCGTCGATGTCCGATGCCGGCGTTCCGGCGACCGCGGATGCCGCAGCGCCATCGGTCGTCACGCAGACCCTCGCCGCGGCAGGCCGGCCGAACGTCGGTTATACCCAGGCGCCGCAAGCTCAACGGGTTCCGGCTCCGCAGGCACCCGGGCCGGCTCCGCAGAACCCACCGCCCGCGCCGGTGACGACGACCACCTCGCCGACGACGACGACCACGCCAACGACGACGACCAGCACCCCGACGACGACCACCACCACGACTCCGCCGACCTCGACTTCGACGACCACCTCGACCAGCGCGCCGCCACCGCCGCCCTCGTCAACGTCCACCAGTGCGCCGCCCCCGCCGCCGCCTTCGTCGTCGTCCGAACCGCCGCCTCCGCCACCTCCGCCATCGTCGTCAGCGGAACCGCCGCCACCGTCCTCACCGCCGTCGTCCTCGACGGCAACGGTTGCGCCCCAGGCGAATCCGCCCGCCGGCTCCTAGCGCCGGCCGGCCCGAATTTCATGGGCCACAGGGGACCAGGGGTAGGTCGTTTGCCCACCTTTGAGCGACTTCTGCAGATCTCTCACTCCGGTCGCCCGGCACGAGAGTCTCGCGAGGGGTCGAAGTCGCTCAAAGGTGGGCAACCGCACCACCATCCGGGCCCGGGACTGCCGAAGCCGCTGTGACTCGAGGCCCGTGCCTCGAGTCACGAACCCCTACGGCGTCGGCGGTGCGGACGTCGGCGGCTGCGTGACCGTCTGGGTTTCCGTCCGCGTCTCGGTGACGACGCTGGTGCTGGTGCTCGTGCTGACGCTCGGAGTCGTCGTCGTGGTCGTCGTCGGCGGCGTCGTCGTCGTGGTGACCGGTTCCGTCGTGGTGGTCGTCTCCGTCGTCGTCGCGGTCTGCGTCTCGGTCGGTGCGGGTGCCACCGACTCGGACGTGGTGGTCGCCGACGTCGATGGCGTCGTGGTGATCGTGATGGTGGTCGACGAGTCGTCGCCCATCAGGCTCACCAGCGCGTAGACGACCAGCGCCAGGATGAGCGCGGCGACGGCGCCCAGCGCCACCAGGGCAGCGGGCGTGCGGTACCAGGGCTGCTCGGGCGGCGGCACGGGTGCGGTCGGTTGACCGTAGGTGTCGTAGCCGCTCTGATCGCCGTAGTTGGCGTAGGCGGTGGGCTCGTCGTCCGGGTACTGATTCGGGTCGTCGGGAGGTCGCGCCATGGGCTTCGATGGTAGAGCGCGTTTACGGTCTCGGGTACAACGTTCTGGTCTCGTTCAGGCGCGGCCGGCTCCGACTGCTGCTCGGTCCATCTTCGGTCTCGTGCGTCGTCCGCGTCGTCGTGCTGCTACTCGTCGACGTGTCCGAGCTGCTCGAGGTGGTCGACGAACCGTCGGACGGATTGATGTCCGTGGTGACCGGGGGACTGGTGCTGCTGACGGTCTCCGTCGTGGTGGCTGTCGTCGTCGACGAGGTACGCGACGAGCTCGATCCGCCGGGATCGATGTAGTACGTCGGCGCCTGATCGGGTTCGGTGAACTGCCCGACGACGTAACTGATCAACAGGAACAGGATCCCGATCAGGGCAAGGCCGGCCACACTGGCACCCACCACGGTGGATGTCCGCTCGTGCCACGGAGGATCCTGGGGATCCTCGTCGCGGTCGCCGGTCACGGGGACTGATAGTAGCCGTGGCCGGCATTTACCGACTCGATCAGCCGAATCGGCCGACGACCTCGGCGAACAACTCCAGGTGGTCGAGGTCGGACATATCCAGCACCTGCAGGTACACGCGTTGCACCCCAGCTTCGGCGAACGGGGCCAACCGGTCGACGATCTCCTCCGGCGTGCCGACCAACGGCGAGTTGCTGCGCAGTTCGTCCACCTCACGGCCGATGGCGTCCGCGCGGCGCGCGATCTCGGCCTCATTGCGCCCGGCGCACACCACGAACGCCGCCGAATAAGTCAGAGAATCCGGGGCTCGGCCCGCCGCATCGAGGGCTGCGGCGACCCGGCCGTACTGCGTCTTCAGCACGTCCAAGGGCACGAACGGAATGTTGAACTCGGAGGCGAACTTCGCCGTCAGCGCCGGGGTGCGCTTGGCGCCGCCGCCACCGATGACGATCGGTGGATGCGGAGTCTGCAGCGGCTTGGGCAGCGCGGGCGAATCCTCGACGGTGTAGTGCTTGCCGGAATAGTCGAACTTCGCCCCCGGCGGAGTGGTCCACAGGCCGGTGATGACGTCCAGTTGCTCGGAGAGCCGGTCGAAGCGTTCACCCAGCGGCGGGAACGGAATCGCGTACGCCTTGTGCTCGGCCTCGAACCAGCCTGCGCCCAAACCCAATTCGACCCGGCCGCCGCTCATCTCGTCGACCTGCGCGACCGAGATGGCCAGCGGTCCCGGATACCGGAACGTGGCCGAGGTGACCATGGTGCCGAGCCGGATCGTCGACGTCTCGCGGGCGATACCACCGAGCGTCACCCAGGAGTCCGTCGGACCGGGCAGCCCGTCACCGCTCATCGCCACGAAGTGGTCGGACCGGAAGAATGCCGAATAACCCAGCGCCTCCGCGGCACGGGCGACGGCGAGTTGGTCGCGGTAGGTGGCGCCTTGCTGAGGTTCGACGAATACGCGGAAGTCCATGGGCGTCAGCCTAGATGCGGACGCTAGAGACCGCCGCGCCCGTCGCGGACGGCTGCCACGGCATCGTCGTCGCCGGCAAACGTCAACCGCGCCTCGTCGCGGCCCGACGCGAACATCAGCAGTTCACCCGGCGCGCCGGTCACCACCACCGCCGGGCCACGGCCGACGGTGGCCAACGTCTTGCCCTCCGGGGTCCGCAGCGACACGTGGCCGGGGACCTTCGACAGCGCCATCCGCGCCAAGAATGGGACCTGTCGAGCCAACGCCGCGGTCGTAGCGTCGTCGACTTCGCGCGGTTCCCATCCGGCCGCGGCTCGACGCACGTCCTCGTGATGGATGAACATCTCCGCCACGTTGATCAGCGGGTCGAGCAGCTTGAAGGGCGACAGGATCGGGGGTCCCGATGCGATCTGGTCGAGCAGGACGTTCCAGTCGGTCTCCGCGGCGACCTGGTTCTGCACCCGCGCGGTGTAGCCGGCGAGCGCGGGGATCATGATGCCCGGCGCGGTGTCCAGCCGTCGTTCCCGCACGATCAGGTGGGCGGCCAGGTCGCGGGTGGTCCAGTCGCCACACAGCGTGGGCTTGTCGGGGCCCACCCCGCGCATGGTCGTGACGAGCGCGGCGCGTTCCTGCTGGGCGACGGTCATGGCACTCCTTGTCAGAAGATCTCGACGCCGGTGGTGCTGAGGAACATCCCGTGTCCGGTGGCGTCGTTGGTGAAGCGCGTGCCGTCCTCGGTCGCCACAATGGTCCAGCCCTCGGCGGAATAGGTGCGGTAGTCGATGGTTTCGACGGGGATGTCGCCGAGGTTGCCGACGATCCACTGGACCTGACCCGCCGCGCTGAGCCGTATTCCGTTGGCGGGCACGCCATTGACCACCGGGGCGTTGGTGAACGCCGACTCACAGCCGACTTCCGCGGTGTTGATCTGGCAGCGGGTCTTGCCGGACTTCGTTTCGATGAAGACGTAACCGTTCTGGGACGCCAACCGTTCACCGGACGGTGGCGCGGCCGTCGGAGAGGAGGGCACGGCGGTGGTGGCCGACGGCGGGGTGGTCGACCGGGTGGGCCGCGACGTCGGGAAGCTCGGTTCGGTGGGCGACCCGGCGCTGGGCTGCGGGTCGCCCGTGATGGTGGACTGACAACCCACCAAGAGCGCCCCTGCCGCGAGCATGCACGCGGTGATCTGCCGTGCCTTCATCGCGTTCCAGGCTACGCAGATGGCGACCGGTTACTGCGGTGACGCGCCCGCCATCGCGGCATAGCCGTCGGATAGCGCGCGCAGCTGCGCCGCCCCGTCGCCGGAGTACGCGGCGCCGTGCATGATCGCCAGGGTCGTCGGGTTGAGCGCGGCCAGCTGCTCGAGCGTAGGGGCGAGGTTCTCGGTGAGTCCGGTGGCGTGGAAGAAGCCCTCGGCTTCGATGGCCGGCTCGCAGATGTCGGATTCGGTGACCGCCGGGCAGTGGCCGACGTGGGTGAACAGGTCACCCGCCAACAGCGTCGAGGTGCTCTCGTCGAACCACAACCCGGCCTCCCAGTTGTGCGGCACGTGCGGCGTGGCGATGAACCGCAGCCGGTGCCCGCCGGTGTCGAGCGGCTCGTCGCCGGCGGCTACCGGCGGACGGTCGCACATGTCGTTCAGCGACAGCATGCACGCCAGCGGGCCGTGGATGACCTCGGCGCTGGGCGCGGCGTCGAGTAGCAGGTTCACCGCGCCGCACTCGTCGGCCTCGACGTGTCCAAAGGAGATCCAGCGCAGTTTCTCGATCGGGATGACGCGCTCGATGGCCGCCGCGACCTGCCCGAAGAGGAACCGCTGTCCGCAGTGGAACAGGAACGGTTCGTCGCCGGTCAACAGAAACTGGTTGAACGTGAAGCCGTTCTCGGTGATGCCGGGAATCCAGGTGGAGAATCGGTAGACGCCGTCGGCAATTTCGTCGACCGAGGTGTTCAATTCGGTGTTCATCCGCACATCGTGCGCCGGACCCGCGCGCCGCGGACGCAGTCGGACAATTCTAGGTTCCAGTTTCCGCACGGCGCAGGCGGCAGCCGTCATGCTCGCCGAGCCCGGGTTCTCGGGAAGAAATTCTGCACGTTTCGACTACACGCACGGCACCAGTAGCACCTCCGGCGAACGGGCAAAGCGGTTCGAGGTCAGAAGGGCAGGTTCGGCTCGCCTTCGATGGGGTTGTCGTCGGCATCGGTGCGCGAGGCGGTGTGCGCGATATCGTGGCCCTCTCCGACGCGAACACAGCCGGCGGCGCAGTCCTGCATCACGACGGCGTGCGCACCGTCGTGCACCACTCGCCATTTCCAGGCGGTTTGGATGGTTGTTTGGTCGGCGAGCATCGCGTGGCGGTCACCGACGCTGCAATGCAGCGTGCGCGTGGCGCTGTCGCAGGTCTCGTGAAGCAGTTCGTTTTCCGAAAGCCCGAGAGGGTTACGAATCAGCCGCACGCCGAATCGCTGGACCTTGTCGAAAGTCCGCAGCCGCTCGCAGATGCCGGTCAGGATCGCGTCGTCGTCGTCGCTCAGCGGCTCGGCGTCGCCGAACTCGTCGGGCTCGGCGAACTCCATGCCGATGGCATGGACACCGTCGTGGGTGGAATCGTCGAACCGGATGGCGGTGGCACTCAGCCCTGTCACGGAAAAGGCCGACCGCACGGCGGGCGCGGTTTCGGTCCGTCGCGGCGACCGCATGGCGTGCTCAACGAACACCTCGTCGGGTTCGGGCTCGAAGTGCTTGTGCAGCAACCAGATACCGAATCGGTGCCACGCATCGGTGGAAACCAGATACTGGCCCAGTTCGTCGAGACAGGCGCGGTCATCGTCACTCAGTTCGCCGACGTCGGTGGTATCCATGTGGCGTAGCGCCTCGTAGTCCTGCACTCCGTGATCGCGCATGGTCAGCATGGATGGTCTCCTTAACTGTGCCGTTGATGGAGCCATCTCCAGCACCTACGGTCGGTGAAATCGGATGCTAGCAAGGCGATCACGGCGACCGCGGTGTTTGGCTGGAACTGTGGGCGACGCACGCGGGCGGTACATCAACCGTTCATCAACTGTTTGCAAAGCGTTGCGTCAGGCTGGCGGGTCGAACTGGAGATGATGCAATTCGGCGTAGACGCCTTCAAGTTCCAGCAGTTCGGCTTGAGTACCGTCTTCGACGACAACACCGTCCTTGATGACGATGATCTTGTTTGCGTCGCGCAGCGTGCTGAGGTGGTGGGCGATGGTGATGACGGTGCGGCCCGCCATTAGCCGTTCCAGGGCCTCGATCACCAGGTGTTCGGATTCGGCGTCCAGTGCCGCGGTTGGCTCGTCGAGTATCAGGATGGGATTGTCGCGGATCAGCGCACGCGCGATCCCGATCCGTTGACGCTGACCGCCAGACAGTGTGGAACCGCGATCCCCGACCAGGCTGGCGTATCCGTCAGGCATGCGGGTGATGAACTCATCGGCGTTGGCCAGTTTGGCCGCGGCGATGATTTGCTCGTCGGTGGCCTGCGGACGCCCGAAGGCGATGTTGTCGCGGATCGTTCCGCGCAGCAGCACGGTGTTCTGCAACACGAAGCCGATCTGGGTGCGTAGGCCATGCAGTCTGTAGTCGGCGATGTCGGCACCATCGATCATGATCCGGCCGCCCAGCGGATCCCGGAAACGTGGGATCAGGCTTACCAGAGTGGATTTCCCACTGCCGGTGGGTCCGACGATGCCCACCATCTGCCCGGAGCCGATCGTGAACGTGATGTCGCGTAACACCGGCACGGCGGCGTCGTATCCGAACGAGACGTTCTCGAAAGTGATCTCACCCTTGAACGGCGGTGGGTCGGCGGGCAGGGGGCGTTCGGGGATAACGGTGTCGGCGTCGCACACCGCGGTGACGCGCTGGAAGCCAACCGAGACTTGGGCCAACGTGTTGGTCATCTGAGACAGTGACCGCACAGGTTGGAAGAAGCGCGCGAGGTAGGCAAGGAAAACGGTGAGGACGCCTGCGGTCATCGTGCCCGCCAGGATGAGCAGGGCGCCCCGCCACAAGATCAGGCCTGTGCATACCGCGATCACCACGCTGACTACTGGCGAAAGGATCGCCGAAAGCCGACGCGTAGTGAGCCAGGCCATCACGGTGTCCTTGCTGACTTTGCGAATCTGACGGTCTTCGTAGTCCTCGCGGGAGTAGGCCTGCACCACCTCGATCGACTGAAGACCCTCCTGTAGCGCCGAAAGCAGGTCCGACTGTTTGGTACGGACTTCGGTTACAGCCGTCTTTATCGCCTTGTTGATGCGCACCAGAAACACGATGAGAATTGGCGTCACCGCGAGTGCAATCAGTGCGAAATCCCAACGCAGCAGCAGCATTACGATGACCATCGCGACGACCGTCAGGGCGTCGGTCAAGATATTGAGAGTGGAGGTCGACGCGAAACTCTGGATTGTTTGAACGTCGGTCGTCAGAGTGCTCAGGACGGTGCCGATCCGGTTGTGGTCATAGTAGGCCAGCGAAAGTTGCTGTAGGTGGTGATAGAGCCGTACGCGCAGGTCGTTTCCGATGTTCTGGCCCAGCTTTTCGGTGAAGTAGCTGGCGACGTAGAACGCTGCGCCGCTGACGACAGCGATTGCGACTGTGGCGATCCCGGCCGCCGCGGCGATGTGCGGCTTGGTTGCGCCGCCTACCAACGGAAACAGCCAGGCGATCCACGTCGGCGGACGATGGTTGGCCACGACGTTGTCGAGAATCACCTTCAGCGGCCAGGGTATGGCCAGACTCATCAGCATCGAGACCAGCGTTGCCGCCAGAATCACCGCGAGGGCCCGCCGGTAGGGGCGTAGCAAGTCACGAAGTAGCGGCGGCACGGCAGACGTCTCCAGGTTCGCAGACAACGATCAGCCGAACCGTATCAGCGGATGTCGTTGTCCTGCGTGTTCTACGTTGCTCAGGGACAAGGCCGATACAGCCGCGTCCGCGAGGTTGGATACGGGTGTGATCGTGTGGCGATGAGCAGCACTGCTTCATCGGCCCAGCCGCGTTGGCCGGGAATGCCGAGCCGCCGACGTCTTGTTCGTCCACCACAGTGACAGCGTGGCTTCGTCCAGTGAGCGCTCGCGCCCGTCGAACACCCTGGCCCTGATCGACAAGTGGGCTTCTGCGGCATCTCGCTCGCTTCACCGGCACGCGCTTACGCGCCGAAGACGAGCCTCACAACAATTCAATCCCGCTGAACGCAACCGGTGACGAATCACCGTCGACTCGGAAACCTGGGCGGGTGACCCGTGCAATTCGCTTCAATGCCTTCGACATGAACTGCGTCGCCCACCAATCGCCAGGACTCTGGCGGCATCCCGACGACCAGTCGTGGCGCTACAAGGACCTGACGTACTGGACCGAGCTGGCCAAGCTGCTGGAGCGGGGACGATTCGACGGCCTGTTCATCGCCGACGTGCTCGGCACCTACGACGTCTACGGCGCCAGCGACGAGGCCGCGATCCGGCAGGCCGCCCAGATCCCGGTGGGCGATCCGCTGCTGCTGGTGTCGGCGATGGCGCTGGTGACCGAGAACCTCGGCTTCGGCATCACGACCGGGACCGGATTCGAGCATCCGTATCCATTCGCGCGCCGAATGTCGACGCTCGACCACCTCACGGGCGGGCGCATCGGCTGGAACGTCGTCACCGGCTACCTGCCCGCCGCGGCCCGCAACATGGGCCAGACCGACCAGCCCGCCCACGACGCCCGCTACGACCACGCCGACGAGTACCTCGAGGTGCTCTACAAGCTGTGGGAAGGGTCGTGGGAGGACGACGCGGTGGTGCGCGATCGCGAGCGCGGCGTGTTCACCGACCCCGACAAGGTGCACCACATCGGGCACTCGGGTCCGCACTTCAGCGTGCCCGGCGTGCACCTGGCCGAGCCGTCGCCGCAGCGCACCCCGGTGATCTACCAGGCCGGCTCGTCGCCGCGAGGGGTCCGCTTCGCCGCGGAGAACGCGGAGGCCATCTTCACCGCGGCGCCGACGAAGGCCATTCTGCGCGAGACGGTTTCGACCATCCGCCGCGAGCTCGAGCTGGCCGGACGGGACCCGTACTCGGCGAAGATCTTCAACCTGTCGACGATCGTCACGGCCGACACCGACGAAGAGGCACACGCCAAGCACGCCGAGTACCTCTCCTACGGGGACCCGGAGGGCGCGCTGGTGTTCATGTCGGGCTGGATGGGCGTCGACCTGTCCCGCTACGGCCTCGACGAGCCGATCGGCAGCGTCGACTCCAACGCAATTCTCTCTGCCGTCAAGGCATTTCAGTCCGCCGACCCCGACGGTCGCGAGTGGGCGGTGCGCGACATCGCCGAGTGGGGCGAGATCGGTGGCATGGGGCCGCGCATCGTCGGCTCCGGTGCGAGCGTCGCCGACACGCTGCAGGAGTGGGTGGACGAGACGGACGTCGACGGCTTCAACCTCGCCTACGCGATCACGCCGGGGTCATTCTCCGACGTCGTCGACTACGTCGTGCCGGTGCTGACCGAACGCGGTGCGTACCAAACGGCCTACGAGCCCGGCTCGCTGCGCAACAAGCTGCTCGGCAAGGGCGACCGGCTGCCCGACGAGCACCGCGGCGCGCGGTACCGGGTGGGTGGTCCCGACTCGACGATCATCGAGCGGCCATCCACGCTGCCCTCGTCGTCGGCTTCGGTCGCCGCGCAACCGGCCAAGGGCCGCTAGCAGCTTCCCCAAAACGAAAGTGGCCGTTGCCTCCCCGAGGAGGGCAACGGCCACTTTCGTGTGTGCCTACTGGAGCGGCAGCAGGATGTTCTTCACGCTCGGGTCGGTGGCCAGGTACTGCTGCACCGCCGGATCCTTGAACGTCTCGACCAGTCGCTTGATGTTGTCGGTGTCCGCCCACTTGCTGCCGATGGTGAGCTGACCGGCGAACTCGTCCGGCGCGGGCGGGGCGAAGATCTGCTGGCTCAGCGGGATCTTCGCGGCCAGGTAGTACTCGGTGTATCCGACCGCGGCGTCGAGGTCGGGGAGTGACCGGGATTGGGCGGCGAAGTCGAGCAGCGTGAACTTCAGGTTCTTGGGGTTGGCGACGATGTCCTTCTGCGTTGCCTGCCACTTGTCCGCCGACGGGTCAAGCGTGATCAGCCCGGCGCGCTCGAGCAGCCACAGCCCCTGAGCTTCGTTGGCCGGATCGGAGTACAGCGACACGTTGGCGCCGTCGGGAAACTGCGACGGGTCGGTGTACTTGTCCGACCAGATGCCGAAGCCCCAGCGGAAGACCGGCGTCGCCGCCGTCTCGCGGAAGTCGGGGTTGGCCTCGAGAACCTGGCCCAGCCACAGTTTGTGCTGGTACACGGTGCCCGCCACCTCGCCGTCGCTGACCGCGCGGTTGATGGTGTTGGAGTCGGCAAGGCCACGGAAGGCGACCTTGATGCCGTGCCGCGGAGCGACCTCACGGGCGATGTACTCGATCAGTGCCTGCTCGGCGGCGTTGCCCTCGTTGGTGGCGACCACCAACGTCGCGCCCGGGATCTCGTTGGGCGACTTGGTGTCTCCGAAGAAGAAGAATCGGACGCCGACCACGGCGGCGACGACCACGACGAGACCGGCCGCGATCCAGATCCACTTGGGTCTGCGCTTCAGTTCGAAACCATGATCGTCGGTCTCGCTGACGGGAGTGGGTGTGGTTGTCATATCTTCTCTTTCGGGTCAGACGGCAGCCGGGCGGCGGCGTGATGGGCGGACGGCTCCGGCTCGGAGCCGGCTGTGCGGTGTGGTCAGTCGCACCAGTGCGTCGCCGATGAGCTGCACTGCCGCGACCGTGATGACGAGGATGACGATGGTTGCGAGCATCACGCCTTGGTCGAATCGCTGGTAGCCGTAAGTGACTGCGACGTAGCCGATTCCGCCGGCGCCGATGGTGCCTGCGATGGCGGAGTACTCGATCATCGCGATGACGTTGATGGTCAAGCCGCCGATGATGGACGGAACGGCCTCGCTGAGCTGGGCGGTCCGGATGATCTGTAGCCGCGATCCACCCGATGCGCGGGCCACCTGGACCACCGCCGGTGGTACCGAGCGCAGGGAGTTTTCGACGATGCGGGTGAAGAAGGCGATGCCGGCGAGCGACATCGGTACCACGGCCGCGGCGATGCCGATGTTGGTGCCGGTAATGAGCCGGGTGAACGGCATGATCGACGCCATCAGGATGAGGAACGGCAATGACCGGCCGATGCTGATGATCCAGCTCAACGTCGTATGCAGCGCCGGGTTCTCGAACAGACCACCCGGCGCCAAGTTGTGCACCAGCGCGCCGAGCGGCACGCCGACGACCACCACGATGGTCATGACGATGCCGACCATGATCAGGGTGTCCAGCAGCGCAGGGAAGAGCAGGCCGGGCAGCTCGTTGACCGGTACCTTGGCATTCGCGAGCAATGTCATGCCACGCCCTCCAATTCGGAAGCCTCGGAATCGCTTTCGGCGGACAGCCCGTATCGGTTCAGCACGTCGCGCACGCGTGCGCCGACCTCGGCGGGGACGCCGAGCGTGAAGCCACCGACGCTGACGCCGCCGACCACCTGCACCGACGCCCCCAACACCGACAGCGGGACGCCCAGGTCCTGCGACGCCCGTCCCAGCCAATCCGGCGGCACGTCGGGAGCGTCGTACACCACGCGCCAGAGCACCTGCCCCGCAGCGGTTTCGGCGTCGACACGCTGCGGCCGAAGCGCCGAGCCGAGTGCGGAGTCGGGGTCGGTGAGCAGGTCGATGAGCCGCCCCGACTCCACGATGCTGCCATGGTCGAGCTGGGCGACCGAGTCGGCGATCTTGAGAACGGTGTCCATCTCGTGGGTGATGAACACGATGGACAGGTTCAGGTCGTCGCGCAGTTCCCGCAGCAGCTCCACGACCGAGTCGGTGGTGGTGGGATCCAAACCGGCCGTCGCCTCGTCGGACAGCAGCACCGACGGCCGCAACGCCAGCGCACGTGCGATGCCCACCCGCTGGCGTTGACCTCCGGACAGCTGGAAGGGGTAGTGCCCCGCACGCTGCGACAGGCCGACCCGGTCCAGCAGTTCCGCGACGCGCTTCTTGGCTTCGGCCGCAGTCACTCCGAGGTACTCCAGCGGTAGGGCGACGTTCTCGGCAGCGGTGCGCCGCTCCAGCAGTCCGGCGGACTGGAAGACGGTGCCGATGCGCCTGCGCGCGACCCGCAGCTTGCCCGCCGACAAGGTGGTGAGGTCTTCACCGTTCACCACGACCGATCCCGACGTCGGAGGGGTCAGAAGGTTGATGCACTGGGCGAGTGTGCTTTTCCCAGCACCGCTCGGGCCCACCACGGCCAGGATCTCCCCGCCTTCGACACGAAACGTGACCTGATCGAGGACCACGGTGCGCTGGTCACCGTGCCCGTAGGCCTTGGTGAGGTTCGTCAGTTCGATCACCGGCGAATGCTCCCAGAACGGGTTGCGCGGAAACACCTTTGCGATCAGCACGAGTACAGGACCGGTTGATTGGCGCCAGCCTGATCGAAAATCTGTGAACCGCGGCGGTCCCGACGCACACTTCGGCGAACACGAATGAAGGCAGACGACATGAGCATCGACGAAGCAACGCCGACCGACACCGGCACGCATGGTTTCACCATCGACAAGCGGCGGCGGTGGCCCTACCTGGTGGCGGCGTTGCTCGTAATCGTCGCTTTGGCAGTGTATTTCGCCGTGTTCCGTGGTGATGGAACCAAATCTGCCAACGAGACGGCCGGTGCGACGCTGCAGGTGGTCTACCTGGACTCCAACCCGGCCGAGAAGCGCATCATCGAGTACATCGGCGAGAACATCGCCAAGGACTACGACGTGAAGGTCGCGGCCGTCGGGTTGGGCGACAGCACACAGATCAACAGCGCGATCAACGACGGCCGCTTCGCAGGCACGATATTCCAGCACCGGCATTGGTTGCAGCAGGTGCTCGACGCCAACCCCGGCTTCAAGGAGGAGGCGGCGACGGGTCCGTTCTTCCACTGGGTGTTCGGCATCTGGTCCGACAAGTACCGCACGCCGCAGGAGATCCCGGACGGCGCCACCGTGTCTCTGCTAGCCGATCCCGCCAACAACGCCCAGGGGATCTGGTACCTGGCACAGGCCGGCCTGATCACGCTCAAGCCCGACGCCGACGTCACCGCCCTCACCCAGAGCGACATCGCGACCAACCCGAAGAACCTCAAGTTCACGCTGCTCGACTTCGGAGCCCAGCCGAGGGCGCTGCCCGACCTCGACGCGATCGTCGGCTACGCCGAGTCATTCCTTGCGGCAGGCGTTTCCGAGGACAAGCTGATCTACGCGCCGAAGTCACCGGACGAGTTCGCCTCCGTGCTGACCGTCGGCAGCGACTACGTCGACACCCCCAACATCCAGAATCTGATCAAGGCGTTCAACGACCCGCGGGTGCAGACGTTCATCGCCCAGGACCCGGAAGTGCGCAAGCTGGCCCTGCCCGGACGGCCGACGTGACGGTCCGACGCCGCGAACTCCATCTCGGGGTGAACGTTCTGTCCGACGGCATGCACCCGGCGGCGTGGCAGTACCCGGGCGCCGACCCGCACTGGTTCACCGATCCCGCCTACTGGATCGACGTCGCCCGCACGGCGGAGCGCGGCACGCTGGACGCGCTGTTCCTGGCGGACAGTCCGTCGTTGTTCCAGGAACCCGGTCAACCGTTGGTCGCGCCGCCGTTGGCGCTCGACCCGATCGTGCTGCTGTCGACGCTCGCGTCGGTGACCACGCACCTCGGGCTGATCGCCACGGTGTCGACGTCGTTCGAGGAGCCCTACAACGTGGCGAGGCGGTTCGCATCGCTGGACCACCTCAGCCGCGGCCGGGTCGCTTGGAACGTGGTGACGAGCAGCGACCCGTACGCCTGGAACAACTTCGGCAGCGGGAACCGCCCAACCGAACAACCGGCGCGCGCTGAACGCTACGGGCGGGCAGCAGAATTCATCGACGTCGTTCGGGCACTGTGGGATTCGTGGGACGACGACGCCGTGCTGGCGGACACGCGCACGGGTGCGTTCAGCAAGGTCGGCGCGATCGGCACGATCGACCACCGCGGCGAACACTTCCGCGTCGACGGGCCGCTGACGCTGCCCAGGTCGCCGCAGGGGCATCCCGTGCTGTTCCAGGCCGGCGGCTCACCCGGCGGTCTCGACCTTGCGGCGCGCTACGCCGACGGCGTGTTCGCGGCCCAGGCGTCGCTGCCCGACGCGTTGCGCAATGCCGACGAGTTGCGGGCCAGGACCGTGGCACACGGTAGGCCGCGCAACGCCATTCGGATCATGCCCGGGCTGTCCTTCGTGCTCGGCAGCACCGAGGAGGAGGCGCAACGGCGCAACCGCGAACTCAACGACCTGGCCGGCGAGCGTCGGCTGGCACACCTAGCCGCCCAGATCAGCGTCGACGTGGCCGAACTCGAATGGGATGCGCCGCTGCCCAAGTGGCTTCTCGACGGCGCCGAAACGGCAGGCGGCTCCCAGGGGGCACGCGACATCGTGGTGAACCTCGCCCGCCGCGAGAACCTCACCGTCCGTCAACTCCTCGACCGGGTGATCACCTGGCATCGGCTGGTGGTCGGCTCACCCGAGAAGATCGCAGACGCCATCGAGGAGTGGTTCGTGGCGGGCGCGGTAGACGGCTTCAACCTGATGCCTGACGTCTTCCCGTCCGGCCTCGAACTCTTCGTCGATCACGTGATCCCGATACTGCGGGACCGCGGACTGTTCCGCCGCGAGTACGCCCACACGACGCTGCGTGGGCACCTCGGGCTGGAGCGGGTCCCGGACAGAAGGGCCCTTCGCGTCGCGCGGGCTGTTTAGCCCCAGCCGCGGTTGCCGTCCCAGCCGCCGCAGATCCCGTTGATGCAGCCGCTGCCGAAGCCGCCCTGGATGGGATTCCAGCCGCCGCAGCCGTTCCAGTTGGGACCGCTGCCGCAGCCGCCACCGCCGCCCTGACCGTCGGGGCCGCCGCTGCCGTGCGTACCGATGGGGTCGGCCAGGACGACCTGATCGGCGGCGGATGCCGGTGAGCTTGCGATGACCACGGCCGCCGGGGCGGCGACGATGGCCGCCGCGGCGGCTCCCGCCACGACGACCGATCGAATGATTCTCCGATTAGTTAGCATAGCTCCATAGTGCTCCCGCAAGCGGTGCGCTTTCAAGCAATATGTGATCGGGGACACCGTGTTTCGCGACCCGTGAGACGAACACCAGGCCCTCCCCGGGGATATTCGGGAGGGCCTGGTGGGTTCGGGGGGGTTACGCCTGGTTCTGCAGGTTCGCGATGCGCTGCGGGCCGTGGTTGTTGTGCCACCCCGGCTTGGCGGTCGGGGCAGGCTTGGCGTAGGTGTCCGGGCTGTAGGAGTAGCCGGGACCGGTCGGGGACTGCCCGCTGGTGGCGGCGTTGGCCATGCCGGCCAGTCCGAGGGCGGCAGCGCCGATCATTGCGGGCACTGCGACAAAGCGGGCGAAGTTGCGGGCGATGGTGGTCATTTCTTCAATCCTTCTGTGATGGTTTGTGTTTCGGCTTCTCCGCCGGTGTGTTCCGGCGATGAGATAACTATGTCTTGCGAGCGGCGCCCTGTATGTCGGGCGAGTGGTGGAGGCGCAGGATGAAAGCGCTGTCCACCGATCGGGGGACACCTGACGGCGTGAACCGCCCCGCCGTCGTCCGCTCAGCGCCACTCAACGAGGCCGAGCTCGACCAGCCTCGTGGAAGTAGCCAGCGCTTGCTCTCTGACCTCATCCGCACCGAAGCCGGTGTTCTCGACGGCGTTGTGGATCGAGGCGCGTAGCGGCCTCTTGCCGTCGAGTTCCAACATCACAGGGAGGGCGAGCGGAGGGATGACAGCGCTGATGGTTAGGCCCGGTTGCACCCACAGCTGCGTTGGCGCGGGGTGATAGGCGCCGTCGCTGCGGTGCAGAGTCTGATCGAGACTGGTCCCTGGCAAGGGAGCGAGCACCTCGTCCAGCAGATCGCTGCGATCGCCGAGGCCGGCCAAGCGGCGTCTCTGGGCGAACGCGCGTTTGATCTGCTCGCCCGCGGGCCCGGTGGGACTGGCAGGCATCTCGTCGACCCAGGTGTACACCTCCGGGTCAGCGCGACGATGCAGGACGATCGCTCCAGTGGCGATGGCGTCGATGTGCTCGTCGCGGTAGAACGTCAGCCACCTATCCAACGCTGCAGCGAAGCCGGCGCTGGTGTGTTCGGTTTGAGCCAGCCAGGTGTGTGCGTAGCCGAGTGGGTCCTGGCTGCTGAAACGTAGAACCCATGCGTCGCAACCCAATTCGGCCAGCCAGGCCCGCACCGGGACCGACCAGTCGCCGCTGGCGTCGTGCAACCAGCTGGCCAGCATCGAGCCCCAGCCGTCGGGGCGCAGATGGTGGGCCACGTCGCGGAGCAACAGCCCGCACAGGGTGCCTGCGCCGCCGGACGGCGTGGCGTCGCGCCACATGAACGTGTTGTCTGGCGAGATGATGAACGGCGGGTTGACGGTGATCAGATCGAACGTGTTCTGGGCGACGGGTTCCAGGAGGCTGCCTTCGCGCCAGGCCAGTGAATGCAGGCCGTTGAGCGCCGCACCGAACGCCGCGAGGTCCAATGCCCGGGGATTGATGTCGGTGCCCGTCACGGTCTTGGCATGTCCAGCGGCGAGTAACGCTTGAACGCCGCCGCCGGTTCCGACGTCCAGAACATCGGCTCCAGGTTGGCGGACGGTCAGGTCGGCCAGAGTCAGCGAGGCCTGCGCCACTCCGACGACGTCTTCCCGATGAGCGGTGCGTCCGTCGTGCCAGTCGTGGCAGACCAGCAGCCCGTCGCACCAGCCGATCCGTACCGCCGCCTGCACCCGGTCGTCATCTCGTATCAGTAAGCCCGCGCTCGCCAGCGCGTCGACCGTGAGCGGTTGCAAGGCGTCGGCGGCCTCGAGTCGGGTGGTTGTCGATCCCGCCAGAAACAACCGCACGAGCACCGACAACCGCGAACCCGCCAGCCGGTGAGCCAGCACGGTGGCCTCGAAGTGATCCGGCGCGACGCGATAGGCCTCCGCCGAGTCCATCGCGGACGGTTGCAGTGTCCTGGACAGGCCCGTTGGCGTGTATCCCTGCGCGGCAAGGAGTTTGCCGAATCCTTCGGCGATGGCCACCAAGCCGGACAACCGCGCCACCCGGCTCATCGATTGCATCGACCGGCGCCTCCCGCCTCAAGATCAGAAGGGGATGGTGCTAGACCCTTACTGCTGCTCCGTGAGGATGGGCGACTGCGGGAGTTCGTGGATGACACCCGGAATCTTCAGGGCAGGCACTTTGTGCGCAATCTTGAGTGCCGGTGCCGTGACGGCGGGAACCTTGAGCCCCGGGAGCTTCTGCTCGATCTTCTGAGCCGGGATGGTCAAGCCCGGTGTTCCGATGTTCGGGTACGGAATGGGCACCGGCCCCGGTCCCGGCCCGATCACGACGTCGCAGCTGTCGCAGCCGGGGGAGGCCCCTGCGACCCCGGCCTCCAGAACCGCGGCGCCCGTCGCCGCTGCCAGGGCGACCAACGACATCGTGACTGTCTTGGTGAACTTCGCGTTGTCCATGAGCACTGCCTCCCCTTGTTAGCGCAGCTAAGTCTGTGCACCTCAATTCCCCTATGGTGCACAGGCTTAACGAACGGTATCAGCAAAGGCAGCTACCTATTCGGGAATGGACAACCTCGCCCCACCTTCCGAACCGGGCAGATTTGCAGTAGCGCAGTACTGCGGTCGTGCCGCCGAATGCGACCGACGATTCGCGTTGCGGAACTCGACCCGGCGCGGTGACCAGCGTTCCGCCAGTAGTGAATGGGGAACGACGATGAGCAACGCAAAGTACGTCGGTCGCGTCGGGGCACTGGCGATCGCGTTGGGAGTAGGGAATGTTCGACGCACCCTTGCCCGGATGACGGTGTCGATCGGCGTGGCGGCCTTGGTGGTGGCGGCGACGGTTGCGCCGGCACGGGTGTCGCCGGCGGTGACACTGTCGGCGGACACGACCGCCCTGATCGTCTGCGGAACCACCTGCCCGACGGCCGACGCCTGGTTCATGGAAGCCATCATGAACCAGTACATCGGGCCGACCCATCCAGGTCAGACCATCACGCCGGTCGCTGTGACCACGCCAGAGGAGTATTGGCCCATCACGGGGCTGTTGCGCCTCGTCGGGCGCGCAGTCGGGGATCCGCGCCTCTTCGGACCCGGTGGCGCAGCGTGGCCGGATGAGCCATGGTGGAAACTCTCGGGACTCTTCGACCTCACGGAGTCTCAGTCGGTCAGGGCAGGGGCGGCCGATATCGAGGCGGCGATGGCCGCGCACGGCAACGACCACCTGGTGATCTACGGAGTCTCGCAGTCCGCGGCCCCCGTCAACACTGTGAAGCGCAAGCTGGCGGAGCAGTACCCCGCGGGAACCACCGCTCCCGACATCGACTTCGTGCTACAGGCTGACCCGAATTTTCCCAACGGCGGCCTTAGTTCGCGGTTCCCGAACCTCTACATTCCGATCCTCGATATTTTGTTCGACGGTCCGGCGCCGACCGATACGCAGTTCGACACCGTTGAGATCAGTCGGCAGTACGACGGGGCATCCGACCTCCCGCTCTTTCCGCTCAACTTCATCGCCGACCTGAACGCGGTTCTCGGGTTCGTGTACCTGCACACCAACTCATTCGACGTCAGCCTGCCTGCCGATCCGACGACGTCGCCGGCTTACCAGGGCACCCATGGCGACACCAGTTACTACTTCTTCGAGACCCGGGATCTGCCGTTGTTCGCACCGCTGCGTCAGCTGGGCGTACCCGAGGCGTTGATCGACGTGGTCGAGCCGTTCTTCCGGGTGATCGTGGAACTGGGTTATGACCGCAGCATCCCGCTGTGGCAGCCCACCCCTGCGCGGCTGCTTCCCACACTTAACCCCGCAACCGTGGCAACCGATCTCGTCAACGCAGTTGGTGAGGGCGTCACCAATGCCGCGGCCGCCATCGGTTCACCAAAGCTGCCCAGCCTTCCGGCGCCGATCACTCTCGAGGCGCCGGCCACGCAGACAGCAACAGCCGATGCGTCCCCGCAGGCGAAGTCGATCAGCACGCCGACGGGAACTCAGCCGACGGTGCCCGAGCCAGCCGAGAGCGCCGACCCGTCCACCACGGAAACGCCAGAGCCATCGGCTAGCACCCCGGCGCCTGAGCCGCTGAAGCCTGCCCGTCAGTCGGCGAAAGTCCGGCCGTTGGTACGCGATTCGCTCAAAGTCGACCAGCCGATCACCAAGACCGCCGATGCCGGTGCAGAGGACGCGACGAGCGCACCGTCCCCAGCGAACACCGCATCGCCAGCGGCCGGCAGCACTTCCAAGCCCGACGACTCACCTGGTGCCGACGACGCCAGCGACGAATGAGCTAGGGTCGGCTGCTTGCCATCTCCTCGGCCCACGCGATGTGTCCTTCGAAGCCAAGGGATTTCGCCATGGCGCAATAGTGGCTCACCAACTCCGAGGAGGCCACGTCGTCGCCCCGGGCGCGAGATACCAAGGCGCGCAGCCGTAGCAGCGCTATTTCGAGCATCGTCGAACGCTGGTCGGCACACAGGATCGTCAGTCGGTCGATCTCATGTTGCGCTTCGGCCACGTCGCTCTGGGTGCCACGCTCCAACAGGGTCTGCGCCAGCACACTGGTGCCCCACACGCCGTAGAAGAGGTTCCCTGCCGCGCCCAGCTCGTCGACGGCTTTGCGCATCACCGCAATGGCAGCGTCGTGGTCACCGCGCCTGGCCGCTTCCCTGGCGGCCCACACGTCGGTGACGGGGATGAGGAAGAGGGCACGTTTGCGCAGCCATATGTCGCGGGCCTGCGTCATCAATTCGAGCCCTCGTTGACGGTCGGCCGCGGAGTCCCGATTCAGCAGCCCGACAGCCAATGTGTACGCGGCCAAGCCCAGTGCGCGCACCGCCCAAAAAGCCAGTAGCGACCGCCGCGAGCCGCGAGGCTTCTTCCTGGATGACCAGGGCCGCGACACAGGCGCGAAAAGCGTGATCCTCCAGGGCAATAGGGGCGCCGAAGATCGCCATCACCCCGTCGCCGTGGTATTCGACGGTCCCGCCGTAGCGGCGCAGCACCGTCGCCGAGCGCTCCAGGAGATCGGTCATGACCTCGCGCAGCCGTTCCATGTCCAGCGCGGCGGCGATGTCCATCGAGCGCACCACGTCGGCGAACAACAACGTCACCTGCTTGTACTCGGCCTTGTCGACCGAAGCCGCAATCGAGGCACCGCACGCGTCACAGAACCGGGCGCCCGCACGGGGTGCCGCGCCACATGACCGGCACACCGCCGGTGCACTCGTCTCGGTAATCCGCCAAGGGTAGGGCTTCTGCACTGGACTGGAAGAGACTCCGGCGGGAGGGCCGGGAACAAATCCGCGAGCACCCCCGTTGACCACTTCGACAACTTGAGTGAATCAGGCTCAACTCTGGTTTGACACCACGGTGCCATCCGAGGCAGTCTTGAGCGTGGTCCACTCAGACCCACAAATGTCTATCAGGAGGCAATCAACATGGCTCGTGCGGTCGGTATCGACCTCGGGACCACCAACTCCGTCGTTGCGGTTCTCGAAGGTGGCGACCCCGTCGTCGTTGCAAACTCAGAAGGCTCACGTACCACCCCGTCCGTCGTCGCATTCGCGCGCAACGGCGAGGTACTCGTCGGCCAACCCGCCAAGAACCAGGCGGTCACCAACGTCGACCGGACCATCCGTTCGGTCAAGCGTGAGATCGGCACCGACTGGTCCGTGGAGATCGACGGCAAGAAGTACACCGCGCAGGAGATCAGCGCGCGCGTCTTGATGAAGCTCAAGCGCGACGCAGAGGCCTACCTGGGCGAGGACATCACCGACGCGGTCATCACGGTGCCCGCGTACTTCAATGACGCGCAGCGCCAGTCCACCAAGGACGCCGGTCAGATCGCCGGCCTCAACGTGCTGCGCATCGTCAACGAGCCCACCGCGGCGGCCCTGGCCTACGGGCTGGACAAGGGCGAGAAGGAACAGACCATCCTGGTGTTCGACCTGGGTGGCGGCACCTTCGACGTCTCGCTGCTGGAAATCGGCGAGGGCGTCGTCGAGGTCAAGGCCACCTCCGGTGACAACCACCTCGGTGGCGACGACTGGGATCAGCGCGTCGTCGACTGGTTGGTCGAGAAGTTCCGGTCCAGCTCGGGCATCGACCTGACCAAGGACAAGATGGCCATGCAGCGGCTGCGTGAGGCCGCGGAGAAGGCGAAAATCGAACTCAGCTCCAGCCAGAGCACGTCGATCAACCTCCCCTACATCACCGTGGACGCGGACAAGAACCCGCTGTTCCTCGACGAGCAGCTGACCCGGGCCGAGTTCCAGAAGATCACGCAGGATCTGCTGGACCGCACCCGCAAGCCGTTCCAATCGGTGATCAAGGACGCCGGCATCTCGGTCGGCCAGATCGACCACGTCGTGCTGGTGGGTGGTTCCACCCGTATGCCCGCGGTGACCGAACTGGTCAAGGAGCTGACCGGCGGCAAGGAGCCCAACAAGGGCGTCAACCCCGACGAGGTCGTCGCCGTCGGCGCAGCCCTGCAGGCCGGTGTCCTCAAGGGCGAGGTCAAGGACGTGCTGCTGCTCGACGTCACGCCGCTGTCCCTCGGCATCGAGACCAAGGGTGGCGTGATGACCAAGCTCATCGAGCGCAACACCACGATCCCGACGAACCGGTCGGAGACCTTCACCACGGCCGACGACAACCAGCCGTCGGTGCAGATTCAGGTCTATCAGGGTGAGCGCGAGATCGCGTCGCACAACAAGCTGCTCGGCAGCTTCGAGCTGACCGGCATCCCGCCGGCGCCGCGCGGCGTGCCGCAGATCGAGGTCACCTTCGACATCGACGTCAACGGCATCGTTCACGTCACCGCCAAGGACAAGGGCACCGGCAAGGAGAACACGATCAAGATCCAGGAGGGCTCCGGCCTGTCCCAGGAGGAGATCGACCGGATGATCAAGGACGCCGAGGCGCACGCCGAGGAGGACCGCAAGCGTCGCGAGGAGGCGGACGTCCGCAACCAGGCCGAGTCGCTGGTCTACCAGACGGAGAAGTTCGTCAAGGAGCAGCGTGAGGCCGAGGGCGGCTCGAAGGTCCCCGAGGAGACGCTGACCAAGGTCGACGGTGCCGTCGCCGAAGCCAAGCAGGCGCTCGATGGCAACGACATCGCGGCCATCAAGTCCGCGATGGAGAAGCTGGGCGTCGAGTCCCAGGCGCTCGGGCAGGCGATCTACGAGGCCACCCAGGCCGAGCAGGGCCCGGGCGGAGCCGACGGTGCCCCGGCCGACGACAACGTGGTGGACGCCGAGGTCGTCGATGACGAACGGGAGAACAAGTGACACAGAACGATTCGCACGAGCCGGTGACCTTCACCGACAAACGGCGCATCGATCCGGTCACGGGTGAGGTTCGGGAGTCCTCCGGCACGGCCCCTAGTGGGTCGGAGCCGGAGGCTCCTCCCGCTGCCGCCACCGAATCCGATGAAGCCGTGGAACTGAAGGCCACGCTGCAACGCGTCAAGGCGGAGTACGACAACTACCGGAAGCGGTCCGTCCGTCAGGAACAGGCCGCCGCCGAACGGGCCAAGGCCGGCGTCGCGGCCCAACTGCTGCCCGTGCTCGACGATCTCGACCGGGCCCGCAGGCACGGCGATCTCGAATCGGGGCCGTTGAAGTCGGTGGCCGACAAGCTGGCCGCCGCCTTCGACGGCATCGGCCTGGTGGCGTTCGGCGCCGAGGGTGAAGTGTTCGACCCCTCCCTGCACGAGGCCGTGCAGCACGAGGGCGAGGGCTCCCATCCGGTGATCGGGACGGTCATGCGCCAGGGCTACAAGCTCGGCGACCACATCCTGCGGCACGCTCTGGTCGGCGTGGTCGACACCGTGGTGGAATCCGACACGGTCGAGCAAACCGACGGTAGTGACGACGAAAACGTCTCGGCGAACGCAGAATCAAACGAATAAGCAAGAGATTGAGTACAGGTAAGGAGGTGACGCGACATGGCCCAGCGCGAATGGGTCGAGAAGGACTTCTACAAGGAGCTCGGCGTCTCCTCTGACGCCAGCACCGAAGAGATCAAGAAGGCCTATCGCAAACTGGCCTCGCAGCTGCACCCCGACCGCAATCCCGGCGATGCCGCCGCGGAAAAGCGGTTCAAGGCGGTGTCCGAGGCCAACAGCGTGCTGTCGGATCCTGCCAAGAAGAAGGAGTACGACGAAACCCGAAGGCTGTTCGCCAACGGGGGATTCGGTCGCCGGTACAACGCAGGCGATGGAAACTTCGGCGGGTTCGGCGGCTTCGGTGGTGACGCCACGGAAGTCAACCTCGGTGACCTCTTCGGCGCGGCCGGTCAGACCGGTGGCGCCAACATCGGTGACCTGTTCGGCGGACTGTTCGGTCGCGGCGCACAGCAGCCACGGCCCAGCCGTCCGCGGCGCGGCAACGATCTGGAGACCGAAACCGAGCTGTCGTTCCTCGAAGCCACCAAAGGCGTGGCCATGCCCCTGCGGCTGACCAGCCCGGCGCCGTGCACGAACTGCCATGGCAGCGGTGCACGCCCGGGCACCAGCCCCAAGGTGTGCCCGAACTGCAACGGGGCCGGCGTCGTCAGCCGCAACCAGGGCGCATTTGGGTTCTCCGAGCCGTGCACCGAGTGCCGGGGCAGCGGCTCGATCATCGAAGAGCCCTGCGACGAGTGCAAGGGCACCGGCGTGACGACCAGGACCCGCACCATCAACGTGCGGATCCCACCGGGCGTCGAGGACGGTCAGCGGATCAGGCTGGCCGGCCAGGGTGAGGCCGGGCTGCGGGGCGCCCCTTCCGGCGACCTGTACGTCACGGTGCACGTCAGGGCGGACAAGGTGTTCGGCCGCGACGGCGACGACCTCACGGTCACCGTCCCCGTCAGCTTCCACGAGCTCGCCTTGGGCACAACGCTTTCCGTTCCCACGCTGGAGGGCAAGGTCGGGGTGCGCGTACCCAAGGGCACGTCGGACGGACGCATCCTGCGGGTGCGTGGCCGCGGTGTGCCGAAGCGGTCCGGCGGCCACGGTGACCTGCTCGTCACGGTCAAGGTCGCGGTCCCGCCGAACCTCGAAGGTGAAGCGGCAGAGGCGCTGGAGGCCTACGCCAAGGCCGAACGGGCCAGCGGGTTCGACCCCCGCGCGAATTGGGCGGGGTCATGATGGGCGGGCGCAGTGCCGACGACGCCAGGACCTTCCTGATCTCGGTGGCCGCCGAGCTGGCCGGCATGCACGCGCAGACACTGCGCACCTACGACCGGCTCGGCCTGGTTCGCCCCCAACGCAGTTCGGGCGGTGGCCGTCGCTACTCCCAGCACGACGTCGACCTGCTGCGCGAAGTGCAGCGGTTGAGTCAGGACGAGGGCGTGAACCTCGCGGGGATCAAGCGCATCATCGAACTGACCAACCAGGTCGAGGCGCTGCAGTCGCGCCTCGCCGAAATGGCCGAGGAGCTGGAACGGTTGCGCGCCAACCAGCGCCGCGACGTGGCGGTGGTGCCCAAGAGCACGGCGCTGGTGGTGTGGCAGCCCGGTGCGCGCAGACGCCGACAGGCCGGCGAATAGCCGCTACGTCACCTTGATGGAGAAGCGGAACGTCTCGGGCGTGCCCGCGGCGGCGAATCGGTAACTGCCGCTGCGCAATGCGTCGGTGCGGGCGGCCATGGGCTCGATGGCGATCACGTCGTCGGTGCCCGGTGCGAACAGTTGCGCTGCCGGATAACCGCTTTCGAAGGTGATGTCGATCCGATGGTCACCGCCGACGACGGAGAACACCGAGCCGTCGGCCAACCCGTCGAAGCCGTCGTCGTATTGGGTGGTCTCGAGCGGCTCAGTCCGTCCGCTCCACTGCTCGGCGGCACCGGTCGGGATGCCCCGGCCGTCCACCGGGAGGTGCCGCATGTCGGGGGTGGTGAGCTGCCACTCCCCACGCGCCACGCCGGGAATCTTGAAGTACGGGTGGTAACCGAAGCACAGCGGCACCGACGCCGCGGTGCTCGGCAGCACCGTCGTCACGACGGTCAGCGTCCGATCGGCGAGCGTGACCTCTTGGGTCAGCACGTGCGGAAACGGGAACGACGCCAACAGCTGCGGCTGGCCCGCGTAGTCGAGCACCGCCGTCACACTGTTCTCCGACTGCGCGGTCACCAGCCAGCCGGGATACCCGGTCAACACGCCGTGAATCGGCGCGCCGTGCTCGTCGGTGCGCACGCCGCCGGTACCCGGGGTCAACGTGACGAGTGCCCCGTCGATGCCATAGCTCATGGCGCTCAACCGATTTGCCCACGGATAGAGGATCGGGATGCCCATCGTCTTGCCTGCGGTCACGTAGGCGTCCAGGCCGCGGCGCTGGCCGAGAAACTCGGCGTCACCGTCGGCGAGCGAGGTGGCGATCATGCCCGCCCGAGGGACGAAGGTGGCGGTTACCGAGGACGACGGGTCTTTGAGCGTGACGGTTTCGAACGCGGGCATCGTTGGATTCTTGCACGCTCAGTTGGCGAGTGGATCGTGCTGGATCCGTTGCGCCTGCGCACCCTTCGCGACCAGCGCGGCCTTCGTGGCCTCGACCATGGCCGGCCCGCCGCACACCAGGATCTGCCGATCGCCCCAGTTGCCGTATCTCGTCACCACGTCGGGCAACAGGCCCGTCTGGCGTACGTGCAGGCCGCGGGGCGGCTCGTGGTCGGGATACTCGGTGGCCCACGGTGGATTGGTGGAGTACTCCGACACCGGCGTCACCGAGAGCCACGGGTTGGTGGACGCGATCTGCCACAGCGTCTGCAGATCGTAGAGGTCACACGGGTACCGGGCGCCGAAGAACAAGTGCACCCGCGGGTTTTCGCCGTGCCGGGTCATGTCCATGATCAGCGTGCGCAGCGGCGCAAGGCCGGTGCCGCCCGCGACCATCAGGACGTCGTCGCCGTCGCGGTCGACCTTCATGGCGCCGTGCGGGTTGGACAGGCGCCAGCGATCGCCGCGGCGTGTCTCGCCGACGATGGCGGGACTGATCATGCCGCCGCTGACGGATCGGATGTGAAACTCGATGGCTCCGCCGCGGTCGGCGGGGATCGACGGACTGAGGTGACGCCACCGTCGAGGCCATTGGGGCACTTCGACGGTGACGTACTGGCCGGGGTGGTAGTACAGCGGGCGGTCGAGCTGCAGCCGGACGATCGACACGTCGCGGGTGGCGCGGATGTGCTCGACGACGGTGCCGTCGCGGTAGGGCGGCCCCTTCTCCGCCTCGGCTGCCCCGCGCATCACGCCGACGATCAGTGTCACCGCGTCGTGGGCCGTTTCGGCGAGCCGGCGGTCCCACCGATCGATGAGATCTTCTTGGAGGGTGCGCAGCAGCGCGTCCTGCATGGTGTCGTAATGGCGTTGGGTGACACCGTACTTGCGGTGGTCGCGGCCCAGCTGGGCCAGGAAGGCGACGGGCTCCTGCGCGCGCTGGTCGATCAGTTCCCCCAACACCCACGTCAACGCATGCCCGAAGGCCGCACGTTGGTGCGTCATGTCGGGTGGGAAGAGGTCGCGAGCGGAGATGTCGGTGGCAAACCAACGGGTGTAGAACCGGTGGATCAGGTCGTCCGAACCGCCCTGCGGGTCGACCGCGGCGCGCAAGATCCCCAGCGCGTCGCGATCGTCGAGTCCCACGCCGCCCGAGTGTAGTTACGCGCGCGCGGCGGACTCCTGCCGCAGGCCTGCGATGACGATCATCACCGCCCCGGCGACCGCCCAGCAGGTCAACACGATGATCGCCGTCGTCGCGCCGGCCCCCGAGAAGTAGGCCGTCGACCGCAACAGTGTTCCGTTGGCGCCCTGTGGCAACGCCTGACCGAGCGTGCCCCAGCCACTTGGCAGCATCTGCGGCGCACTGGCCAGCCCGGACAGTGGATTGCCAAGCAGCATCGCGACGGCCGTGCCGACACCGAGGCCGACCTTGCCGAACAGCGAGCCGAGGCCCAACAGCGTCAGCCCGGTCGCCAGCGCGCCCAGCGTCAACCCGGCCGTGACCCCCCAGAAGTTCGCCTCGATCGAACCGAACACGTAGCGCAGCACGGCCGCGATGGTCAGCGCCGCCGCCCCGGCGAACACCACGGTGGCCGCGAACCGCAACCAAACTCGTTGTGGGAAGAGCAGTACCAGCACCACGGCGGGCAGCAAGCCGGCCAGCGTCAACGGCAGCGCGGATGCCGCCAGGCCGGCGCCGCGCGGGTCGTCGGGTGGCAGCGGAGCGAGGTCGACGGTGTGCAGCGGTGTCCCGGAGTGTGCGGCGATGCCGTCGCCGATGGGGGTCAGCAGCTGCGCCACCATCGGGCTGCCGCCGGTGGCCAACATCAGCGTCGTGCCCTGACCTGGGCTAGCGACGATGCCCCCGTACACCTCGCGATCGAGGATCGCCGCGCGCAGCGCCGCGTCGTCGCGATAAGTGGTGACGGCGAATCCGCTGGGTGCCTTCTGTTCCAGCTGGGCGTCGATCTGACTCACCACCGCCTGGGGCGCGGCGATGCCGATGGGTAGGTCGCGCGGTGCCGAGTGGACCGCGGGCAGCCCGAACGCGATGAACAGGACGGCAAGTCCGAGCGTGAGGGCGATGACGATTCCCATTGCCCGTACGACGGCCGGCGGTTCGTGTGTGGGTGACGCGTGATGGGTGTGCTGCGGTGGCGATTCGACGGTCATGAGAGTGCCCTTTTCATCTGTTGTTGAATTCTTCGGGTCAGCGTAACCCGGTGAGGGCCCAGTTTTCAACAGTCATTGAAATGATATCGTCGACGGATGGCTTCACCAGCGAAGACGACACGTCGCGGCCGTCGTCAGGGCGAGCCGGTGTCCCGCGAAACCGTCCTGCAGGCGGCCAAGCGGCAGTTCGCCGACCACGGCTACGAGAAGACGACGCTGCGGGCCATCGCTCGCGACGCCCAGGTCGACCCGTCGATGGTGCTGTACCTCTTCGGCTCCAAGGAGGAGCTCTTTCGGGAATCGCTGCGGCTGGTCCTGGACCCCGAGGTGCTGGTGGCCGCGCTGACCGAAGGCGAAGGAGACGTCGGGACCCGGATGCTGGGGCTGTATCTCCGGATCTGGGAGACGCCCGACTCGGCCGCGAGCATGCGGGCGATGCTGCAGTCGGCGACGTCGAACACCGACGCGCACGAGGCGTTCCGCGGGTTCATGCAGAGTTACGTGCTGCCCGCGGTGTCGGGGGTGTTCGGTGGTGGCGAACAAGCCCGGCTGCGGGCGATGCTCGCCGGATCGCAGTTGGTCGGGGTCGCGATGCTGCGCTACGTCATGCAGATACCGCCATTGGCGACGCTCAGCGCCGATGAGGTCACGAGGCTGATCGCGCCGACGTTGACGCGCTATCTGACCGCCGACGCAGACGAGCTCGGGTTGCCGGAGATGTAGTCGTTACAGTCCGTGAATTCCCTTGTACAGCACCAGAACACCGATAACGACCAGAATGGCCGCGACGAGGGCGGCGTGGTTGCGCTCCATCCAGTCCTTGAGCCGGGCCAGCGGCTGATCGAGGCGGTCGCCGGACACCACGTAGGCCAGTACGGGTAGCGCAACGGTCGATGCGGCCACAGCGACGAAGTACGCGACGGCGAGCCAGATTTCGGATCCGGTGACACCTGACGTGCCGATCGCCAGGCCTGCGGCCGCACAGATGAACAGCACCTTGGGGTTGACGACGACGAGCACCGCGGCGGTCAGCACCGCTCGGGCGGGTGTGATGGTGGTGAGGCTGCTCATCCACTTCGGTGAGTGCGCCGAACGCTTCCTCGTCAGCCAGCGGTAGATGCCGAACACGATCAGCGCCGAGCCAACGCCGACACGGAGCCACGATGCCCAACTCGGAGGCTTGTTTCCCAGCCCGCCAAGGAGATTGGACACCTCGACGAAGATCGACGTCAACGCGGCGAGGCCGACCAGCCAGCCGGCGAGGAACGCCAGCCCGGCCGGCTTGGGCCGCGGAGTGTGCAACACCAACACCGCGGGAATGATCGACAGCGGGGACAACGCGACTACCAACGCCAGCGGGATGAGTTCGGTCAACATCGCACGCCAACGTAACAAGGCTGCCCCGCGATTCTCGCTGAATGACGATGTTGGCGGTGTGACCGTGGATACGCTCTTGCCCGGTCCAGGCGAGGAGACGACACATGAGGCGATTGCCAACGGCGCTCGGGAAGACGACGGCGACCCTCGCCCTCACCCTCGCCCTCCCAGTGACCGTCGCAACCATCGCGACGCCCGCGACGAGTTGGGCGGACACCTGCGCCGAGACCGGTGCCGGCGTGCCGTTGGCCATCGACGCGCCGCCGTGCGCGGATGTCCTGGCCCAGGAGGCGCGGTGGCTAACCGCCATCACATCCGGTGATCGCGAGACGGTCGAAGACATTCTGAGC
The DNA here is from genome assembly GCF_000620625.1 of Mycobacterium sp. URHB0044. Lineage (GTDB taxonomy): Bacteria > Actinomycetota > Actinomycetes > Mycobacteriales > Mycobacteriaceae > Mycobacterium. Next base: position 129,706 of record NZ_JIAW01000022.1, read on the forward strand.
CCGACCTTCCGGCACGTGAACGCGGACGGGCAGATGTTCGACCGCGCGCAGGAGATCGCGGCCACCGAACCGCTGCCACTCGTCTTCAACGCGTCGGACCAGATCGTCGACATCGCGGGGGACACCGCGGTGATCCACGGCATCAACACGCTGACCCAGGATGGCAAGGTGCTCGACCGGGAGCGGTTCATCGACGTGTTCGTGCTGCAGAACGGTGTCTGGCTCGCGCTGGCGGCGCAGGAGACCGTGATCTGAAATCTGCGGAAACGCAAATTCGGCGAGATTTGCTGTGTAACGTCGCCGAGGGCCCAGCGCTGGTGCTGGCCGTGGCCGCGGGGGAACGTCATGCCGGTTCGCTCAATGAGATTGGTGCTGGCCCTCGTGGTCACCGTGGCGATGGCCGCGATGTTGACGAGTTGCACGTCGCACCCGAGGGAAGCGGCCACTGCGCCGCCCGGTGTCAACGCCGGACCTGACGGCAAACCGGCACCGTTCCGCGAGCCGGTTCGGCTCTCCAGCAAGGACGGCGTGCTCGAAGTCCGGCTGTCGGCCCACCAGGGAACCGTCAACCTCGACACGGTCAAGGAGCCGGTGTCCAACTTCCTGACGTTCGGCTACGACGTCATCAAGGGGACCAGCTCGGACGGTTCGACCAAGGGCGACAACGTCTATCCGGGACCGACCCTTCGTGTCGATCCGGGCGAAAAGCTGATCGTGCACTACGACAACGACCTTCAGGGCCTCACCATCAAGGACTTCTACGACCCGGCAATGACCCCAAAGGGCGGCGAGGTGCCCATCTACCCGCCCACGCTGGCGGAGGCGCCGCTCAATCTGCACACCCACGGCCTGCACGTCAGCCCGTCGGGTAACGCCGACAACGTGCTGTTGTCGATTCCCGCGGGGATGGGCAACACCTACACCTACGACGTCCCGAACAACATGCCCAACGGGCTGTACTGGTACCACAGTCACCGCCACACGATGACGACCCAGCAGACCTACGCAGGCCTGTCCGGGATGCTCGAGATCGGTAGGCCCGACGGCAACCTACCGCTCGTCACGCAGAACAAGATTCCAGTGCGCGACATGGCAATCCAGTACAACTTCGTGTTCGACCGCAACGGTAAGGGGCATCAGCTCAACAATCCGACCTGGCCGCAGTGGGTGAGCACGCTCAAGCCGCCCGAGGGTTCCCAGCTGGCCGACGGCACGTACTCACCGAGCCTGGCCCCGGTGAACATCGCCGACACGGCACAGGGTGCCCGGTACGTCACGCCCTGGTGGTCGGGCCCGTTGTCGCCGAAGAACAACCGCGGCCAAACCCAGTTCATGCCGTCCAACCTCATCGCCTTCGACAGCCCGGACCAGAAGATCGCCGAGAACCCGGCGCTGCCGGAGAACCAGCGCGACGTGCAATACACCGTGAACGGGCAGTTTCAGCCCGAGCTGAAGATCAAACCGGGCCAGACGGAGATCTGGGCGGTGGCCAACATCAGTGACATCTCCTACATGACGTTGCGGCTGACCGAGACCGCGACGGGCAACCATCCCAAGTTCGCCATCGTCGGGCAGGACGGCAACCCGTACACCCAGGTCGGCAAGCCCGTCAACGGGGACGGCACGACGCTCGACATCCCGCCAGGGTCGCGGTACGCCATCGCGGTCACCATGCCAGCCCAGGGCGACCTCGTTCTCGAGTTCCCGCCGGATTCCAAGGCCACCGAGATCACCGATCCCGCTGTGCTGTATACGAACAACGGCACACAGAAGACGCCCGCGGTGCTCGGCAAACTGAGCGTGGACCCGAAGTACATCAGCTACGCCGACGGTTTCTTCGTATTCCCGACCCAGACGCTGATCCATGCCACGCCGGACACCAGCGGGCAGGGGCAAACCACGGCATTCGAGCAGGGTCAGAACCTGAACGCGTATACGTCCTTCGTCGACACGTCGGTCATGACGCCCGCCGTCACACGAGACTTGACGATCACCGACACGATCGGCGGCGACAAGGCCAGCAATAGCGATCCCAAGGCCGTCATCTACTTCTTCGAACCCGCCGGGTTCCCGAACGTCCCACTGATCCAGCCGCGCCTCAACTCGGTGGAGGAGTGGAAGATCACCAACCAGAACAACGATGCGCATCCGATGCACATCCACGTCAACGACTTTCAGGTGATGGAGATCGACGACCCAAACCACGGTAGGACGGGAGTGGAACCGTGGGGCCTGGACAACGTCAACGTTCCGGCACCGGTGTTCAACGACATGCACGTCGTGAGCACGCCCGCCACGCTGACCCTGCGCCAGGAGTTCCTGGAGTTCGTCGGCACCTACGTGATCCACTGCCATCGGCTCAACCACGAGGACAACGGGTTGATGGCGACCATCAACGTCATTCCCGAGGTGTCGACGTATGCCGTGGCGATAACGGGCGGCAATGGAAAACCGGCATCGGTCCAGATCCGCGATGCCAACGGCGACAAGGTGTTACAGACCGTGTATCCGTTCCCGGCCTTCGAGGGCACGCCGTCGGTGGCGATGGCGGACGTCAATGGCGACGGCATTCTGGACCTGGTGGCGGGTACCGGCAAGGGTGCCTCGCCCGAGGTGGTCGCCTACGACGGCAACGACACCAGCGAAGGAGTCTTCAAAACCGAGCTCACCCGATTCGCGCCGTTCGATGCAGACTTCACGGGCGGGGTCTCAGTCGCGGGCACCGACATCGACGGAAATGCGCTGGCCGACAACATCATCGTTGGATCGGGTCCTGGCATGGAGTCGCAGGTGAAGGTGTTCTCCACGACGCTGCCGAGCGAGTCTGGCAAGGCGCCGGACGTCTTCTCCGCCTTCACGCCCTACCCCGGATCTCAGTCCGGTGTCACCCTGGCCACCGGCATGGTCGAACTTGGATCGGGCCGGGAATCCGTGGTGACCGCGCCAGGGCCAGGTGAGCCACCGCTGGTCAAGTCGTTCCGGTGGGACCTGTACACGGCCACTGCGCGGTCCCAGGCCAACGGCACTACGCCGCATGAACATTCGGGCAAGCCGAGCGACCCGCGGATGACGGCGCAGTTCCTGGCGTACGACGAGAACTTTCACGATGGCGTTGCGTTGTCCACGGGATGGGTGGCCGGCGCACAGGGCGGCGCCAAGAGCATCGTCACCAGTCAACTCGGTGGCAAGGGCACTGTGCGGGTGTGGTCGAACGGATCGCTGATCGACGGCCAGCCGGCCATCTACCTCGACAACCCCAACCACCACGAGGAGAACCTCGAGTATCGACAGATCGCGTCGTTCGAACCGTTCGCCGGCGGCACGGGCGTGACGGTGGCGACCACCAGCACCACGGGCGGTGCGGACCTGCTCGTCAGCGGAAAGGTGGGTGACGGTGCGGAGGTCCGCAAGTTCGGCCTGGCCCGGACGGATCCCGCGGCGACAACCCTGGCGCCGAAGCTGGTCGCGACGCTGCCGGTCATCCCGGGTTTGACGGCCGCGGGCGCCCTCGGCGGGCGGTAGGGCGCTGGACCACTAGTCGAATTGCCCACCTACGAGCGACTTTTCGGGACATCCGGGGATCGCAGCGCGGAAGTCGCTCAGAGCGTTGAGGGGGCTGCGCGAGTGTGCATCTGACGAGACAATCTGGGCTCAATGTCAAGCGGTTACGACAACATTCGGCATTCCTGGCTAAGCGGCTGGGGCGAGGAGGGCGGCGAGTCGGTCGGCGGGGGTGTCCAGGTCGAGAGTCGGTCGGGGCCGTGTGTTGAGTTTGTCTTGGATGCGTTTGAGGTCGGCTTTGGTGTGCACGCGCAGGTCGGTGCTCTTTTCGAACCAGAATCGAAGCAGTCGATTGGTGTTCTCGTTGGTACCTCGTTGCCAAGGTGAGTGGGGATCGCAGAAGTAGACCGGCGCCTGTAGCTGCAGGTTGATGTCACGCCAGTTGGCCATCTCACTTCCCCGGTCCCAGGTGATCGTGCGACGCAGATGGGCCGGCAACTCGCTCATCGCCTCGATCATCGCGGCGGCCACCGAGTCGGCGGTGTGGTCGGTGGGTAGGTGCAACAGGATGGTGAACCGGGTGCTGCGCTCGACCAGTGTGCCGATCGCACTGGTGCATCCGGTGCCCAGAATCAAATCGCCCTCCCAATGCCCTGGCACGGCGCGGTCGGCGGCCTCGGCGGGGCGGTCGCTGATGGTGAACACGTCATTGAACTTGCCGCGTCGCTCCGCCCGGCCCTGGGTCTTTCGCGCGGACCGCTTGGTCGACAGGCACTTGTGCAGATCGGCACGCAGCTGGCCACGGGTCTGCACGTAGAGGCACTTGTAGATGGTTTCGTGGCTCACCCGTGCCAGCTTGTCATCGGGGTGATCTCGAGCCAACACCTCGGCGATCAGCCCCGGGCTCCACCCGTCATCCATCCAGGATTCGATCTGGGCGCATAACACCGGATCGTTGAGCGTGAACTCCTTGGGGCGCTTGGCTTTCTGCGTGGCCCGGGCGTGGGCCATCCCGGCGTGGTAGTCCCCGTCGGGGTTGCGGTTTCGGTCGACTTCCCGCCAGATGACGGCCCGGTCACGGCCGATCTGACGGCCGATCTCGGCGTAGGAGAGTTTGGCGTCGAGCCCGCGCATGATCTCGATGCGTTCATCGAAGTTGAGCCGGTGGCCCCGCCCACCCGGCCCATTCAGGTCACCGGGCTCGAGCAGACCCGTCGCACTCTTGCTGTTTCGTCCAAGACGCATCGCTCCAGCGTCACGCCACCACAACCCCGCCGTGTTGTACGACACGCCCACACCCGCGGCTGCATCCCGAACCGACTCACCCCCGCACACCCGATCGAACAGCTCCCGACGGACAGAACGCGAAAACGGATAACCACACGGCACAGCAACCTCCAGCTACCAGGGATGTTGCACTGACCGTATGAATCTGCC
>NZ_JIAW01000023.1 GCF_000620625.1 Mycobacterium sp. URHB0044
CGCCGGGGCGGCGTGTTGCGTACGACACCGCACGGTCGGGGAGGGAGGGGAGGGGGGGGGGGGGGGGGGGGGGGGGGGAGGGGGGGGGGGGGGGGGGGGGGGGGGGCCAGGCAGGGGCCAGGCCCGGGTAGCCGAGCCGCGGCGCAATACAAGCTTTACCCTCCGGTGTAGAGGTTGTCGCCGGTCGGATGGAGGATTCGGACATGTCTGTCGTAGTGGTAGGAAATCCCAAGCCGATGTCGCGGACGCGTGCCGCTGCAGAATTGGTCGCCGAGAAGCTGACCGGCGTTGCGCCGCAACACGTCATCGACGTCGTCGACCTCGGCCCAGCGCTACTCGGCTGGGGCGATCCGAAGGTGGCGGAGGCGAAGGAAATCGTCAAGTCCGCCGACTTCCTGGTGGTCGCCTCCCCGACGTTCAAGGCCACCTACACGGGCCTGCTGAAGCTGTTCCTCGACCAGTTCGGCCAAGGTGAACTCGGTCAGACCACGACGTTCCCCCTCATGCTCGGCGGTTCGTACCACCACGCGCTCGCTCCCGAATTGACGCTGCGCCCAGTGCTCGTCGAGATCGGCGCGAGCTGCCCGGCACCGAGTCTGTATCTGCTCGACTCCGAGTACGACACGTCGCCGGACCTCGAGAAGTGGCTCGAAGTCGCCCGTCGCTTCGTCACGGTGTCGTCATGATTACGGCGGTCGACGACCAGTTCGACCAGGCGCTGCTGCGCCAGGCGTTCGGCTGCTTCCCCAGTGGCGTGACGGCGTTCTGTGGTCTCGTCGACGGCGTCGCCGAGGGGATGGCCGCGAGCTCCTTCACCTCCGTCTCGCTCGACCCGGCCCTCGTGTCGGTGTGCGTCGCCAATACGTCGGCCACCTGGCCGAAGTTGGCCACGCTCACGCGACTTGGGCTCAGCGTGCTGGCCGGCGATCACGCCCCCATTGCGCGGTCGCTGGCGGCGAAGACCGGCAACCGGTTCGACGAGGTCGACTGGATGGCCACCGACAGCGGCGCCGTGTTCGTGCACGGGGCGACGCTATGGCTGGAATGCGCGCCGTTCAAGCGCATCGAGGCAGGCGACCACGAGATCGTCGTGCTGCAGATCGTCGCCTTGGCGATGAACCCAGACGTCATCCCGATGGTGTTCCACCGCAGCAAGTTTCACGGACTGGCCCAAGCGGGCTAGGCCCGCTTGAGGGACTGCGGCCAGAAGATCGGAGGGTAGAACGAGTTGTCCTCTACCCCCGTCACGTAGCTCTGCGCGATCGTCGAGTTCGGCGGAATGCACAGCGGGATCCAGATCGCCTCGTCGAGAATGATCTGGCTGCAACGCTGGTAGATCGCCTGCGCATCCTCCGTCGTCGGCTTCTTCACGGCCTCGTCCATCAACGCGTCGAGTTGCGGGTTCGAGTACTGGAAGAAGTTCAACGGCTTGGCGTCGGTGCGCAGCAGGATCCGGAACGTGGTGTCGAGGTGCAGCGCGTCGCCACCGAGGAATGACACCAGCATGTCCGGCCGCTTCTCCGCAGGCTGGTTGGCCAGGTCGAACTCCTCCGCGACGGGCATCGTACGCACCGTGACGTCGAACCCGAACGCCGCCAGTTGATTCTGCAACAGCTCAGCCATCTGTTGGCGCGGCGCCCCGCCGTCCGCACTCCACGCCAGGTCGATCTTCTTCGACGCCAGTCCCGGCACCATCGCCTTGACCGGCCCCGCGTCCACCGCGGACGGGAACGGGGCCAACGCGGCGGCAAAGGTGTTCTCCGGCCACATCCCCTCCTGCACCTTCGTCAGGCCACCCCACGAGGTGTCGACGACGGCCTTGCGGTCCAAGGCCGTCAGGACTGCTTTGCGCAGCGCCTTGTCGGCGAAGATGCCCGAGTTCGGGTTGAGCCAGATCGCCTCGCCAACACCACCGAAGGAGTTGACGACGGTGAACTTCGAATTCTTCTGGTACTGCAGCACATCCGGGATGGCGAACCCCTTCGTCACCATGTCGAACGCACCGGAGTCGAGCTGCAGCTTCTGGGTCGAGATGCTCGGCGTGATGTCGATGCGGATGGTCTTGAACACCGGCTTCTCGCCCCAATAGTCCTCGAACGCCTCCAGCGTGTAGTGGCTACCGGGGACGATCTCCTTGAACGTGTACGGCCCGGTTCCTGCGTCATTGGTCGTCAGCCACTCCTGGGCGAGGTCGTCGCCCTTCGCGTACTTCGCCACCGTCGTCGGGCTCACCGCGAACGGCTGCCACGGACATGCCATGTAGTGCATGAAGGCGTTGTTGGGTTCCTTGAGCGTGACGACGAACGTCGTCGGGCTTGGCGCCGCGGTCTTGGCCACGCCGGTCACCATGTACGCCGGCCCCTGGTTGACCTTCCCGCGCCGCTCGAAGCTCTTCATCCACGCGTCGGCGTCGGCGATCGTTCCGTCGTGGAACTTCACGTTCGGCTGCAACTCGAACGTGTACGTCAGCTGATCGTCGGACACCGTCCACGACTTCGCCAGGCTGGGCAGGAACGTCGACGTGCCCGGCTTGTAACGGACGAGGCCCTCGTAGGCCGCCTCCATGACCTGAACGCCCTCGCCCTCGTACATGATGTCCGGATCGGGCACCTGCATGTCGGCGAGGAACGGCAGCCGCAAATTCAGTGTGCCGTTGGACGATCCACCACCACTGCCGGCGCCACCACACGCCGCGATCAGGGATGCGAGTCCGATGCCGCCGACCGTGAGGCCACCTGCCTTCAGGAAGGAACGGCGGTTCCATCCGGCCGGAGGGGTGGACGGGTTGCTGAGTGGGTGCGCCTTGTCGAACACGAATGCCTCCTGCTTGGGGTTCAAACCCTTGATCGGGGAGCACGGCACTCGCTGGCGTGCTTGGAATGAAACGATTGAATCGGCGTCGCGTGACGCATCCGCTTCGCGTCAGTGCCTCTGGTATTACGCCGGTTCAGAATTCGAGGAGGTTCTCCCGGAACGTGCTGTGGTTGTAGCCGTCTCGGATGAGGCCGCGCTTGCGCAACGCCGGGGCGAGACCGTCGGCGATCTCGGCGATGTTGCGGCGGGTGACGGTCGGCGACAGCAGGAAGCCGTCACCGCCGACCTCTTCCATCGCCTCGCCCATCTTGGCGGCCACGGTGTCCGGTGATCCGACGAACGCCAGCCCGGCGTGGGTGTCGACGGTGGCGATCGCCTCGCGCAGCGTCTTGCCGCGGGCGCCTTCGACGAAGGTGCGCAGTGTGCTCGTCTCGCCGTTGCCCCACACGTCGGGGACTTCTTCGTCGAGATCGAAGGTGGAGAAGTCGAATTCGCCTCCGGAGGTGTAACTCAGCCCCCACAAAGCCCTTTCGATGGCCTGATCGCTCCAGCGTGCGGCCTTCATGTCCTCCTCACGGGCCTGCGCGACGCGGTCGCTGTCGCCGAGGATCGGATCGATGAGGAAGAGGATCTTCAGCGTGCTCGGGTCGCGCCCGTACTCCTTCATCCGGCGGTGCATGTCGAGCCGGAAGGCCTTCATACCCTCGATACTGGTGCCGTGCGCGAGCATCGATTCGGCGTACTTGGCAGCCAGGTCGCGGCCTGCGGGGGACGCTCCCGCCTGCACGATGACGGGCCGACGCTGCGGACCGGGAATGGTGTTGAGCGGCCCCCGCGTACGGAAGTACTTCCCCTCGAAGTCTATCGGGTGCACCTTCGTGTGATCGGCATAGCGGGGAGTTTCCTGGTCCACGAGGACGGCGCCGTCCTCCCATGAATCCCACAGCGCCTCAACCGCTTCCATCCACTCCTTGGCCATCTCGTACCGTTCGCCGTGCAGCATCAGCGCGTCGTAGCCGTACTGTTGCGCCGCCCGTGACGAGCTCCCGGTGACGACGTTGAGACCGACCCGGCCTTCGGTGAGGTGGTCGAGTGTCGTCATCGTCCGAGCGGCCATGAAGGGGTGGTAGAAGCTCGTCGACAGCGTCACCGCGATGCCGATGTGCTTGGTGCGCTGCGTCAGCAGCGGAATCAGCGGGACGGGATCGCACTTCGGTGCCAGCAGCCCGTACTTGAGCGTTGTTTCCATGGAGCGGCCGTAGGCGTCCTCGACCATGCTGGTGTCCTCGACCAACAGGTAGTCGAAGCGGGCGCGCTCCAGCGACGCAGCCAGGTCGACGAACAAGTCGCCCCGCATCCAGTCGTGGCCCGTGTTGCCCGCCCAGGGGTCCTGCGCCCACGTCTGCACGCTGAAGCCACTGCCCATGAACCAACCCAGATGAAACATCCACACCTCCGTAGGGTGCGACCAATGTGTCGTGCGGTTGTTTCGGCGCAACGGATGAACGATTCCGCCAGCATTACGCTGCCCAGGGCCAGCGCCCACTAGGTTGGACGCCGGATCGACGACAGGAGACACGATGCGCCTTGGTGTGAAGTTCGCTGCCCTCGTTGGCTGTGCGTTGACGGTGGTCGCGTGCACCAAGACCGGGAGCACCGATGCCACCAGCGCGGCCCCCGCCACCACGACCTCGCCGCCCGCGGCACCAGCCATCGTGAGCCCCAAGCTCCTCGACTTTGGTAGTTACCCGATCACGCCCCGGGCGCCGCTCGGCACCGCGGGCAATCCCACACGGGGGTTGGCCGTCGACGCGCAGCACTTGGCGGACTTCGTCATCGGGCCGTGGGAGGTCGACCCCAGTCTGGTGAACCCCTACCTGAACAGCTTCTACGTCCTCACCGCCACCAACGCCATGCAACAACTCGGCCCGGAGGGGATTGCGGCGGCGGCAGACCGGCACGGCATGGTCAACGGATTCGCCTCGGCCCGCGACGCACCCGACAAGGCCGCGATGATCAACGCCGTGCTGCGCTTCCCAAGTCCGGAAGACGCAGCGGCCGCCAGCCCCGAGATGGGCGACGCCGTCGTGCAGCAGCCGATCCAGGGTGTCACCCCGAAGGCCGTGGCGATTCCGGGCCATCCCGACGCGGTCGCCTTCACGTACCCGTTCACCAAGCACGGCTCCGACAAGACCGCGGCGGCCATCCGGTCCTTCACACCGCACGGCCCCTACGTGCTCATGCAGTTCGCCCAGTCGATCGACGGCGTCGACGCCGCGGCAGGCATGGTCGCCAAGGCGATCGACGCGCAGGGTCCCCTGATCGACCAGTTCAAGGCGACGGATCCCGCCGCACTCGAGACCGTTCCGCTGGATCCCACCGGCCTGCTCGCTCGGACGCTGCCCGCGACGTCGGGTTCGTCCACCGCGAAGAACGCCGTCTACGACCGGCGCGGGGCCATGCACCTGCAGAGCAATCCGGTCGCGTCGGGCAAGTTGTTCGACGAGGCCGGGATATCCGCCGTGGCGATGGCGGGGACCAACGTCTACGAGACGAAGGATCCGCAGGCAGCGGTGACGGTCGTCGACGCGTTCGGCAAGGAGGTGGGTGCCGAGGGCACGAAACCCGCCGACGCGGTGCCCGCCCTTCCTGCGAGCCTCTGCATGTCGTTCACCAGCGGCTTCTACTGCGTCGCACCGGCAGGCCGGTACGCGATCGAGGCAAGAGGCGAGCAGCTGCGTGACGCACAGCAGCGGCTGGCCGCCCAGTACATCATCCTGACGGCGCAGTGACCTAGCACGCCTATCGGGTGGCCGGCATGCCGAACGCCGCGAACAGCGTCGGCTCGAGAAAGACGGTGATGGCGCTGATACCGCCTGCGCCCGTGGTGATCACGTGGATGGAATGGGCGGCGAGGACGCCGTCGCCATCGCGGCGATACTCGGCGACGGCGGGCTGTGCGTTGGCGGCCGTCGGAATGAGCAGTAGCTCACCTGGTTTCGCGAAGGCGCGCTTCTCGAGGAACCGAGTCACCGCATCGCGACCGGTGAACCACACTGGCATGGGCGGCATTTCGAGCCGGACGTCGGTGCGGAGCAGTTCGGTCAGCGCGTTGAGGTCGGCGTTTTCGAACGCCGCGCAGTAACGGTCCAGCAGTTCGCTTCGCGCGGCGTCCTCGGGCTCGCTGGCGAGTTCTTCGGTCGGGGCGACCTCGTCGAGGTGGGCACGCGCCCGCTGCAGCGCGCTGTTGACCGCGGCCGGTGTGGTTTCGAGGAGCTCGGCAACCTCGGCGGCGCTGAACTGCACCACATCCCGCAGGATCAACACCGCTCGCTGACGGGCAGGCAGTTCCTGCATGGCCGTGACGACCGCCAGCCGGATGCTCTGGCGCGCGATGAGTGCGGTTTCCGGGGTGAAGGTATCGGGCAGCGGCTCCACCCACTGGTAGGCGTTGGCGTCACCGTCGAGACCCGTATCCGGGTCGACGGAACCCTCGCCGAGCCCCGCGGGCAGCACGCGGCGGGCGCGGCTCTCCAAGGCACGCAGGCACGCGTTCGTCGCGATGCGATACAGCCAGGTCCGCAGCGCCGCACGTTCCTCGAACGCCTCGTAGCTGCGCCACCCGCGCAGGTAGGTCTCCTGAACGAGATCCTCGGCGTCGTGCACTGACCCCAGCATTCGGTAGCAGTGCGCGATGAGTTCTGCGCGAAACGGCGCCGCCTGCTCGATGAACTCTTCCTGGACCGGCACGGTGGTCTCCTCTGTCGAGATGCGGGGCGGAAAACCCCACGTCAATGCAGATACGTCCGGTGGACGAAATTCATCGGCGGCCGCACCGATGACTTCCGGCGATCCAACGTATCTCAATTGGTATGGATGAAATAGCGAAGGCCGACGGCCTTGTCGGCACCACCGCGATCGTCACCGGCGCGAGCCGTGGCTTCGGTCGCGCCATCACCGCGGCACTGGTCGCAGCCGGTGCGAACGTCGTCGGAGTCGCCCGCACCAGGGAACGTCTCGACGAACTCCGCGACGAACTGGGCGACGCTTTCACGCCGGTCGCGGCCGATGCCGCCGATCCGCTGATCGCAGAACGGCTCGTCGACGAATACCTGCCGCGGACGGTCGTGCTGTGCGCCGGCGCAGCTCCCAGAATGAGCCCGCTGCAGGAGCAGACGTGGGAGAGCTTCAGCGCCAACTGGAACGTCGACGTGTCACAGGCGTTCCACTGGACCCGGCAAGCGCTGCTGCGCCCGCTGGCGCCCGGCAGTTCGGTGATCGCGATCTCCAGCGGCGCGGCCGTCAATGGCTCGCCGTTGAGCGGTGGCTACGCGGGAGCGAAGGCCACGGTGAAATTCATTACCGGCTATGCCGCCCTGGAGTCGGAACGGGCCGAGCTGGGGATCAACTTCGTGTCGATCCTGCCGCAGTTGACCCCGTCCACCGACCTCGGCGCCGCGGGCGTGCGGGCCTATGCCGAGCGACAGGGCGTCGACGTCGACGCCTTCGTCCAGTCCATGGGTCCCGCGCTCACCCCGCAACAGGTGGGCAAGTCCGTCGTCGACGTCGCGAGCGGCGCGCAGCGCTACCACCGAGCGAACACGCTCACATCAGCCGGCCTCGCACCGCTGGCCTGAACGCATCACCAACCGAAGGGAAAACACCATGAAGACACCACCAATCGTGTCGCCGCAGGACTGGGAAGCCGCCCGCCAGAAGCTGCTCGTCAAGGAGAAGGAAGTGCTGCGCGCGCACGACGCCCTCGCGGCCGAGCGTCGCCGGATGCCCTGGCTGGCCGTCGAGAAGTCGTACGCATTCGAGGGGCCGCAGGGCAAGGTTGGCCTACTCGACCTGTTCGAGGGTCGCAGACAGCTCATCTTCTACCGCGCCTTCTTCGAACCCGGCGTGCACGGCTGGCCCGACCACGCCTGCCCCGGCTGTTCGATGATCGCCGACCATCTCCCGCACGTTGCGCATCTGAACGCCCGCGGCACCACCCTCGTCTACTGCTCGCGCGCACCGCAGCCGGACATCGCGCGGTTGAAGGAGCGGATGGGCTGGGACGTGCCCTGGTACACGATGACCGACGACTTCGACGCCGACTTCGGGGTGGATGAGTGGCACGGCACCAATGCGTTCATACGGGAAGGAGACCGCGTGTTCCGCACCTACTTCATCAACAACCGCGGTGACGAAGCCTTGGGAACGACCTGGAGCTACCTCGACATGACCGCACTCGGCCGCCAGGAGAACTGGGAGGACTCGCCGGAGGGTTATCCGCAGACCGCGCCCTATGAGTGGTGGGCATGGCACGACGGATACGACGCGTCCGCCGAGGTTCAGGAGGAGTGGAAGGCCCGGTCGGCGGCGGCCCTGGAACTGCTGCGGGGTGACGCCGGGTGAGGGTCCGCGCCGGTGTCTACGGGCGGCGGGCAGCCGCGATGCTCGCCGCGGGTTCGGCCGTCCTGCACGGAATTTCGGTCGGACATGCGGGCACCGTCGTGGCCGCGGGCCTGATGCTGGTGATGGCAGCGGCGTGCCTGTACTGCGCGGGCGAGCTCTGGATGCGCGGGAAACTGCGGGCCTGGACAGTGGTTGCGGTGATGAACCTCGCGATGATCGCCATTCACATGCCGGCGTCGGCGGGGCACCACCACGGTGGCGGTGTCACCGCAGTGGCGTCGATGCACCCGTCGACCGCCATGAGCGTTGCCACCACGCTCGCGGCGGTCGAGGCCGCCGTCGCCACGGTGGTGCTGCTGTACAGCTCACAACGCCGTCGACCGCAGTGTGAACAGGTTGTGACAACCTGGTGAATCGCGGGCCTCGTCCGGGCAACAACCGGTGCTTAGCGTCTGCGCATGCACAGCACCGGCGCGGCCAGGGTGGTTGGTCCAGCCTCCCATGCCCGGCATGCCGATCTGCAGCAGGCGGAGTACTACCAGAACCTGCTCGACGAGATGCGGGCCGAGGTCAACGCGGAGTTGGCCGCGCATCGCGCTTCACGGGCCAGGCGTGAGCACGATGGCGACGTGTTCGGAATAAGTCGCCTGCACCGGATCATCCGGTTGAAGGAAACCGAACTCGTGTCGATCAATCAACTCGCTGACGCGCTCAGCATCAGGTTTCCGACGTCGCAGACCTACCAGCCCGAATTCTGACGCCCTTCCGGCTACCCGGCTGAGAAAGGTCGGGTTAGCCCCCATGGTCTACCTCGTTGTCGTGGTGTGGAATTCAAATCGCCACCGTGACGTTTGAGCCAGTGGCTGCCACAGACGACCAAGGAGATAGTCATGACCGGACGGGTATTGACCACGGTGAGCGGCAGCCTGTTGGCCGCAGCGAGCCTGATCGGACTCGCGCCGGCCGCATCAGCGGCGCCCTCTTGCCCTGACGTGCAGGTGGTGTTCGCCCGCGGCACCGGCGAACCCGACGGTGTCGGTCGGGTGGGTCAGGCGTTCGTCGACGCCCTCCAGCAGGACCTCAAGGGCAAGACCGTTAACGTGTACGCGGTGAATTATCCTGCGTCGTACGACTTCTTGAAGGCAGCGGACGGCGCGAACGATGCGAGCGCCTACGTTCAGGCCACGACGGTCAGCTGCCCAGACACGAGCATTGTGCTCGGCGGGTACTCGCAGGGAGCGGCCGTCATGGACTTCATCACCGCGGCGCCCGGTCCGATACTGGGATTCGACAATCTCATGCCTCCCAACGTCGCCGACCACGTGGCCGCCGTCGCGGTGTTCGGCAATCCCTCCGACCGGATCGGCCGCCCACTCACGTCGCTGAGCCCGCTCTACGGTGCCAAGACCATCGACCTGTGCAACGGCGCCGACCCGGTGTGCTCCGACGGTGACGACCGCGCTGCACACAGCCTCTACGTGCAGTCCGGATTGGCCAGCCAGGCAGCATCTTTCGTGGCAGATCGGCTCGCCGGTCACGCCACCCCGCCGGTGGCCGCGATCGACGTCGCCTCCGGCGGGTAGAACGGCTCACCGAATGATGGGCCAGAAGCCGTTGACGATCGACACGGCGGCGACGACCGCAATGATGCCGAGATAGCCGATCACCAAGCGGGTGTCACGCAGCGCGCATTTGCTGTGCAGCAGTCCCGCTCGGCGGGCGCGAACGTAACCGATCAGGCCGAGCATCGCGAAGGCCGCAACCGCCCACGCGCCGAGCAGCCAGGCGAGCAGTGCCACCGTCGCGTAGACGCACAGCCGCAGCGGATCGTACGGCGTGTTCGCCTGCTGACTCATCGAACCGCGGTCAGCGGCAAGGCTTGTCGCGCCGCGATCGACAGCCTCTGTCTGCCGAGTTCGGGCCACGCCTGCACCGCGCAGAACGGTGCGCACTGATCCTGGTCGGCCCGGGTTCCGACGTGTACGCAGCATTGCAATAGCCGTTCCTCGATCATCGTGGACATGTCCATGAAGGGTTTGACGGTGATCCGGACGACGCGCTCGCCGAGCAATCGCCGGATCTTGCGCCGCCGGCCGGGAAGTGCCGACGAGGCCAGGGTCAGCAGTGTCGACATGCCGAGATCGCAGTTCTCGCAAATGTTCTGCCAGACGTCGCCGATCTGCGGATGTGACAGCGACGACTGCTCCGAGAGCAGGCCGAGCAACGATTCCTTCACCGCCAGCCGCAACTGCTGCGGGATCTCGGCGTCGGCGATGCGGTTGGCCACCAGGCCGAGCTTGTCCTTGAGGCTGTCCGGGCCGATCAGTGAAACCAGCGACCGCCACTGACGGCCGTCGTCGCGGATCAGGTATCCAACCGAGCAGCAGTGCGGGTGTGAGCACGGCAACGCGGTGAGGTCACGCCACGTGACCATCCCGTCGGTCTGCGGCCCGAGCCGTTTCAGCACCCCGGTGTGGGTGAGTCGATGAAGGGGATCGATGTGCCCCGACCGTCCTGAGCCGAACTGTGGCTGGATCGTGAGTCCGCCGACGTACGGAGTCTCGAGGGCGAGCCGAACCATGTCTCCGATCTCGCCGTCGTTGACGCCGAGCGCGACCGTCATGACGAGGGTGGTGAAGATCTCGCGCTGCGACAAACGTTGCAGCGCATGCGTCTTCGTACGGCTCAGATCGCCACCGCGGTGGAAGCGGTGCGCCGTTGCCGACAGACCGTCGTACTGCAGGTAGACCTCGACGCGCTCCCGATGTTCGGTGAGCAGGTCCAGCAGCTCGTCGTCGCCGGCGATGCGTACGCCGTTGCTGTTGATCAGGATCCGGGTGATCGGCCGGGCCGTCAGCTCGGTCAGCAGCTCGCGGAGGTGGGGATGTAGCGTCGGTTCGCCACCGCTGAGCATCAGCACGTCGAGCCTGCCGTTCTCGCGGGCCAGCCGCTGGTCCACGTTGGCGAGCACATCGGCTACCGGGACCACGTTGCGCAGATCGGGGGAGGAGTCGGTGAAACAGGTGGGGCAGCGCAGATTGCAGGTCTCTGCGATGTCTTCGAGCAGGATGCAGGTGTGCTGCGTCTGCATCTCCGGCAGCCCGCGCAGATAGGCGGAAGGAACCGGATCGAAGTTGCCCGCCACGTCGGGGGTGTGGGCCTTGGTGGGTGCCGTCCACTCCTCGAGGTAGGCCAGGATCTCGGGATCCTCGTCGTACAGTGTGCGCACCAATCCATGTGTGGCACAGCCCCGTTCGAGCCATACGCGGCCCTCGTGCTCGGTGAGCCGGCCGCTCAGCCGCATGACGTCGGTCAGCGGCCGCTCGGGTGCTTCGTCGTGGCAGCGTGGGCAGAACGCCGTGACGTAGCGCAGCAGCCGGTCGCCCCGCAGGGCCATCCCGGTCATATCCCGGAGTAGATCGCGGGGTTGAGGCCGGTGCAGATCCCCACGGTGAACACCGACGTGAGCGCCCAGCCGATCATCAAGCCCAGGCCCAAGCCCTTCGCGAAGGGACTGCGCACCGCGAGTAGGCCACCGCCGCCACCGAACGCGATGAGGGCGAGTAGCACGGCGGTGCCGATGAGGATGCCGGTGGCGTCGCCGCTCGTCGACGTCCCGGCAACGGCGAACGCCGCAAATCCGACGACGAAGTTGACGGTGAAGTAGATGGCCACACCGGCGAACACCATGCCGATGTGGATCCGAGACTTGGGCTGAGGTGGCGGTCCACCGTACGGGTATCCCGGGGGCGGTCCCGGGTAGTACGGGTACCCGGGCGGCGGTGGATATCCCGGTGGTGGGCCGTCGTTGCCGGGGGTCTCGCCGTTCGGCGGCTCTGAAGGTGGCTGCGTCATACCCGCACTTCCTGATCGCGGACGGGGTGGCGATAGTATCCGTGCCGGTTGCCGTACCACATCCGAATGCCCAGGATCGCCAGCGAGGGCAGCAGAAACCATTGCGGCCGAGTCAGATCCAGCCACACCGTCTCGTTCGCCCGGACGAACTCCACGAAGAACCGGAACACCGCGTAGCTCGCGATGTAGATGACGAACAGCTCGCCGGGTCGGGAGATCCTGTTCCGCAGCCAGAGCAGGACGGCGAAGGCCAGGAGTTGGAAGGCGATCTCGTAGAGGAACGACGGGTGCATCGCCTGGCCCGCAAGACATCCCGGGCACTCCGGCGTCGTGGCCGGTGCGTGGACGCCCCACGGCAGCGTGGTGGGACGGCCCGGCGCCTCGGTGAGGTGACAGCCGATCCGTCCGATCGCCATGCCCAGTGCCACCGCCGGCGCGAAGAGGTCACCGGTCTTGCCCCGGTAGCCGCCGATCCGCTTGGCGATCAGTACGCCCAGATACGCCCCGACGAGCCCGCCGAGAATGCTGCGCGAGCCGAACGCCCATGCCTGCGCCAGGCTGGGATTGGAGCTGAAGTCGAGGTGCTGCGCCCAGCCCGACAGGCGCATCCCGATGGCTCCGCCGACGAGTGCGCCGGTGACCGCGACGACCGACTGCTCGTTGACCGCGCCGCGGCGCCGGGCCTCGATCACGAACACGACCATCGCCGCCGAAACGCCGAGCGCAACGAACAACCCGTGTACCGGCACTGCGATGGGCCCGACGTGCCACGCGGGATCCATTCGCGAAACCTAGCGGCTGAATCGCACCACCCGCAATGCCGCGGTCAGCAGCGCGAAGGCCAGCGTACTGGTGCTGGTACGGACGACATGGGCCAGTTGCCAGCGGTCGCGCACGCTCGACCAGTCCCTCGGCGGGGACGCGACGGACCAGCCGGCTTGGACGGTGTTGATGGGAACGCTGATCGACACACTGATCACGACGGTCACCACCAACAGGAGGACCGCCGTCAGCACGAGCCATCGGCCCTCGTCACGACCGCGGAGCACGGTCAGCGCGAGGACGGCCGCGGCGACGAGGGCAGGTATCAGCAGGGCAGTGGCCAGGTCGTCGAGGTGCTCGAGTTCGACGAGGCGCACCTGGGTGTAGACGGCGGCCCCGAAACCCCGCAGCGTGGCCTCGAATACCAGGACGGTGAGGAGGAATCCGGCGAACAGCCCGCTGAACAGGACGGCCGTGACCGCTGCCGCCTTCGTCACGATGCCGCCTCGCGCCGGATCATCTCCCACAGGCTCGGCGTGCTCTCGGTGGTCGAGACCACGACCGTGCGGCGCGCGGTCGACGGGTCGGCTGCCAGCGACACCAGATAGTCGGCAAGGTCGATGCGCGCGGTGAACGCGCCGACGGCGTCGACCTCGCCTGCCACGTAGCCCGTGGGCTCGGGCAGGTCGAACAAGCCCGACGGGCGCACGATCGTCCAATCCAGACCGCTGTCCCGCACCAGGTCCTCCATGCGGCGCATGTCGTCGTACACCGTCTTGCCGATCGTCTTCGTGATGATCGGCTCGACGACCCGCAGCATCAGCGGAACGCGGGTTCGGTGGGTGGGGTACGCGGCCGACGAGCTGACCACCACCAGCCGCCGGGTACCGGCCGCGCGCATGCCGGCCACGATGTTGGCCGTGCCCACCGAGTAGACGTCGACCGGCTCGCGGGTGAACGTGCCACCGAGCGTCGAGACCACGGCGTCGGCCGATGCGACGACCGCGGCGACGGCCGGTGCGTCGCGGGCGTCGGCCTCGGCGACCGTCAATCCCGGCCCGCTGAGCGGGAACTCGCGCGGCCGACGGGTGACCGCCACGACTTCGTGGCCCGCATCCAGGGCTATCGCAGTAGCCAGACGGCCGGTCGGACCGTTGGCGCCGAATATCGCCAGCTTCATGGCACCTCCAAATAATCATCACTGATAGTGATCATCACCATACGTGACAATCACGTGGAGTGCTAGTGTGCGGTGCATGAAGGATCGGCCGACCGGCATCGCGGCGCTCGATGAACGCATTCCGTTCCTGCTGTCGCAGCTCGGTGCCCACCTCGCGAGCGAGTTCCACCGCCGGATGAGTGGTGTCGGCGTCGAGCCCAGGCACTACGCAGTGCTGATGGCCTTGGCCACCGAGGACGGCCAGTCTCAGCGCCAGCTCTCGGCCCGGCTCGGGATCCACCGCAACGCGATGGTGGCCGTCGTCGACGCCCTCGAAGCCGACGGCTTGGTCAAACGACGGGCACACCCCGACGACCGGCGCGCCTTCGCAATCACCCTCACCGCGAAGGCCCGCAACCTGTTGCCCGACCTCGACAAGGCGGGCAGCGCACTCGAGGACGCGATCACCGCGCCACTGTCGGCAGCTGAGCGAAACACCTTGCGCGACTTGCTGCAACGGATCGCCGGCGGCGCGGGCCTCATCCCGGGCGTTCACCCCGGCCTGGCCGACGGTGCGATGAACCTCGTGCGCGAGGGCGCGAATCGCTAAGGTTCGTGGCGACAGCCGTTACGAAGTGGGGTCATGCATGAACCGTCCAGACATCTTCGATCGCATCCCAGCCGACCTCGTCACCATGGGCGTCTACGGCGAGCCGATGCAAGTCGATGGAGCCACCGTCATTCCCGTCGCCAGAGTCGGGAGGCGGTTCGGGGCGACGCCGGTCGGTGTGTTCGTCATCCGAGACGGTGACGTCACGTGGAGTCCGGCCGTTGACAACAACCGCGTCGCGCTGATCGGCGTGATCACCGGACTGGCGGCGGCGGTGATAGCCACCCTGGCTGTACTGCGCCGCCCGCCGTGGCCGGATCTCGTTCTGACGGGCCCACTTCCGGATCGGTTCTACCGGCGCTGAGCCTTCTTGCGCGGGGCGGCCGAGCGGGGTGGTTGGTCACGCATGTGGTCGCGGACGCGACTCATGAGGTCGTCGAGGACGTGCACGTCCTGATCGGATAGCGCGCCGTACAGGAGTTCGCGCACGACCTCGATGTGGCCGGGCAGCACCTTGGTGACACGCGCGCGGCCCGTCTTCGTGATGTCGACGACGGTGGCGCGCTGGTCGTGCGGACTGGCGTCGCGGGTGATGAGGCCCGCCTTCTCCAGTAGACCGGCCTGATGGGTGAGGCCGCTGCGGCTGTAGACCACACCGTCGGCCAGCTCGGTCATCGTGAGGGGCCGCTCGGCGTCGACCAATTTGGCCAAGATCTCGAATTGCACGTAGCTGAGGCCGCCCTCGGCCTGCAGTTGCTGCTGCACCGAGTACTGAAGCAAGCTCGCGGCCTCGGTGAAGGCGAAGTAGGCGCGCATCTGCGCGGGCTTCAGGGGTTTGGCCACGTCACGAGCATAATGCTTCGATCTCGAAGCAACGTGGCGACCATCACACCGAGCGTCGGAATTGCTTCGACCTCGAAGCAAGTTACTCCTGGTGCAACTGCTTCGACATCGAAGCAACCGACTAAGGAGAAGATCATGAAGGCTGTTCAGTATCACCGTTACGGCGACAGCGACGTTCTGCAGTACGAAGACGTGCAACGGCCCGCGCCGGGTGCCGGACAGGTACTCGTGAAGGTCGCCGCGACCTCGTTCAACCCGGTCGATGCGGGTATCCGCGGCGGGTACCTGTCCCAGGTGTACGCGATCGCCTTCCCACACGTGCCGGGCGTCGACGTCGCGGGCACCATCGCCGAAGTTGGTGAGGGAGTGGCGGATTGGAACGTGGGCGATGCCGTCGTGGGAATGCTGCCGTTGGACGGCGACGGGGCAGCCGCGGAGTACGTCATCGCGCCGGCCGAGGTGTTGACCGCTGCGCCGAAGTCGGTGCCATTGGCCGATGCCGCTGCGCTGCCCACCGTCGGGTTGACGGCGTGGCAGGCACTGTTCGAGGTCGCCGGGTTGCAGGCCGGCCAGACGATCCTGATCAACGGCGCGGGTGGAGCGGTCGGTGGCTACGCCGTCCAGCTCGCCAAGCAAGCCGGCGCCCTCGTCACCGCGACCGCATCGCCGCGCAGCGCGGACCGGCTGCGCCGCTACGGAGCCGATCGGATCATCGACTACATCGACTTCGCGGCCACCCCGATCGTCGTCGACGGAGCGCCGTTCGACCTCGTGCTCAACCTGGTGAGCACCTCACCGGAGGAGACCGAGGCACTCGTCGGCCTCGCCGCGGACGGTGGATTCCACGTCGGCACCATGACGGCGGGAGAGGATCCCGAGCAGCGCGTCCGTACGCAGCGCGTGTTCGTGCGCAGCGACGCCGCGCAGCTGGCCGAACTGGTCAACCGCGTCGACGCCGGACAGTTGGCGATCGACGTCGCCGACCGCCGCCCGCTGACCGATGTCGCTGCCGTGCACGACGCCTCCGACGCCAACCGCCTGCCCGGCAAGACCATCCTCGTTCCATAAGCGCAGCTTCTGGTTTGTAGAAGAACAATCTCTTGGACTTCTGGTTGTGACGTGGGCACGCTGGAGTCGTGGAACGAAATCGAGACGAGAGGACGATCATGACCAACCGTGAGAAGGCTATGCGGCCCGAGGATTTGACTCGCCTGTTCGTCGAGCGCTCCAACGCCGGCGACGCAGAGAGTGTCGCTCTGCTCTACGAGGAGGACGCGGTGCTGGCCTACCCGCCGGGTGGCCAGACCGTGGGCAGGGCCGCGATTCAGGCCCTGTGGGAGAAGGTTCTCGAGAGCCGGCCCCACTTCGAGCAGGAACCGCCGCTGCCGACCTTGGTGTCGGGTGACATCGCTCTGACGTCGACCCCGCCCAAGGACAAGGCGGGCGCCCGCGCGCAGGTGGTGCGCAGGCAGGCCGATGGCAGTTGGCTGCGGGTACTGGATCAGCCCGAGTTCAACCCGGTCGGCTGACGCTTCGCGAGATTGGACCCACGCAACTAGTCACTCGCACTTTTGTTGCGTGGCTTCAATCTCGCGGACGGGGTCGGTCCAGGTGCGCAGCTTCTCGGGATTGCGCATGGCCCAGATGCGGGTGATCCGGCCGTCGGCGACGTCGAAGGCGAACACCGTCGCGGTGACTCCGTTCAGCTGGGCCACCAGACCGGGCTGGCCGTTGACCGTGCACTCCAGCAGCGTCAGCTGGGGCTCGCGGCCGGCGAAGTCGACGTAGGCGCGGGCGATCTGCTCGCCGCCCTCGATCGGCAGCAGGTGAGCCTTGACCAGGCCGCCGCTGTCGGCGATCGCCGTGGCCTCGGGGTCGAGCAGCCCGACGAGGGCGTTGATGTCCTTGGCTTCCCACGCCTGCTTGAAGTCCTTGACGATGTCGGCACGCTGGGCCGTCGGAGTAGACGATGCCGTGCCGATGCGACGGCGGGCGGAGGAGGCCAGCTGGCGGCAGGCCGCCGGGGTGCGGCCGACGACCTCGGCCACTTCGGCGAACGGGTAGCGGAAGACGTCGTGAAGGATGAACGCGACGCGTTCGGCCGGGGTCATCGACTCGAGCACGACGAGGAACGCCATGCTGATCGACTCGTCGAGCGTCACCCGATCCGCCGGGTCGGCGTCGTCGCCCGTCCGCCCGCCGATCCACTCCGTCGACGCGGGCACCGGCTCAGGAATCCACTCGCCGACGTAGCGCTCCCGTCGTGCGCGCGCGGAACCGAGCAGGTCGAGGCAGATGCGGCTGGCCACCGTCGTCAGCCAGCCGCCGGGTGATTCGATGGCTTGCTGCTGCTGGGCAGACATGGCGTACCACCGGGTGTAGGTCTCTTGGACGACGTCCTCGGCGTCGGCCACCGACCCGAGCAGCCGGTAGGTGAGGTTGAGCAGCTGGCGCCGCTCGCTCACCACGTCACTCAACCTCGGATCGTCGCTCATGTCTTCAACCTTCCCTCGTCTATCAGTACGACGAAATAGGCCGTTGAACCGTGAGGTTCGTGCCTCGCCTGACATTTCGCGGGGCTGCGTCGTCGGACGAGTAAGAACCCACATAGCGAAGGAGAACATCATGGAAGCTCGACTCGACATCTTCGCCAACGGCCCGGCGATGAAGGCCGTCAAGCACCTGGTCTCGGCGGGCAAGGCGTCGGCCAGCCCCCTGCCGGAGGCAACCCAGGAGCTGGTGAAGATCCGGGCCAGCCAGATCAACGGCTGCGGATTCTGCCTCGACATGCACACCAAGGACGCCGCGGCGGCGGGGGAGACGTCGGTGCGGCTGAATCTGGTCGCGGCATGGCGGGAGGCCAACGTCTTCACCGAGGCGGAGCGGGCCGCGCTCGAACTCACCGAGCAGGGCACCAGGATCGCCGACGGCGGTGGCGTCACCGACGATGCATGGGCGAACGCCGCCAAGTACTTCGACGACGACCAGCTCGGGGCACTCGTCGCCCAGATCGCCGTCATCAACGCGTTCAACCGACTCAACGTCATCACCCAGCAGCCCGCCGGCGACTATCGACCCGGGCAGTTCGACTGATCATGAAGATTCAGTTCGTCGCCGGTGGGTAATCACACCGCATGGTTGTGCAGGAAAGGACCGAAGAGGTACCGGCGACGGAGATCACCAAGGGTGACGAGATCGCCGACGAGTTGGGCAAGCGGTGGCTGAAGGTGTCCCAGGTCCAGGTGGCGTCGGCCGCCCACGACGGCGTGTTTTGCTTCTACGGGGACGGTCCCGACGACCGCGCCACGTTCGAGGGCCACGAGCGGGTGCGCCGCAAGGCGAAGGCGTGAGCGAGGCGCCCTCGCTCGGTCTGCCCGACCACGTTCGTGCATGCCTGTTCGACCTCGACGGGGTCCTCACTGACACGGCCAGCGTGCACCGCAAGGCCTGGAAGTCGATGTTCGACGACTATCTGCGCGTACGGGCCGAGCGTGACGGCGAGCCGTTTGTGCCCTTCGACGTCGACGCCGACTACCGGTCCTACGTCGACGGCAAGAAGCGCGAGGACGGGGTGCGGTCGTTCCTCGCCAGCCGCGGCATCACGCTGCCGGAGGGCGACCTCGACGACGGTCCGGACGCCGAAACGGTGAGCGGGCTTGGCAACCGCAAGAACGCGAAGTTCCAAGAGGTCCTGCACGGCGACGGCATCACGGTGTTCGAGGGTTCGCGGCGGTATCTCGAAGCGGTGTGCGGGAAGGGGCTCGCGGTCGCGGTGGTGTCGTCGAGCGCCAACACCCGCGAGGTGCTGGAGGTCACCGGTCTGGACCGGTTCGTGCAACAGCGCGTGGACGGGGTCACCATGCGCGAGGAGCACATCGAGGGCAAGCCCGCACCCGACTCCTTCCTGCGCGGCGCACAGCTGCTCGACGTTCCCCCGGCGGCGGCGGCCGTCTTCGAGGATGCGATTGCCGGCGTACAGGCTGGCCACGCCGGGCACTTCGGCGTGGTGATCGGCGTCGATCGCGTCGGTCACGCGGAAGCGTTGCGCCACAACGGGGCTGACGTCGTCGTCGCCGATCTCGCGGAACTGATCACCCGGTGATGATCGACGACGACGCCTACCCCGTCGAACCGTGGCACGTGCGGGAGACCGCGCTGAACCTCGACCTGATCGCCCAATCCGAGTCGGTGTTCGCGCTGTCCAACGGCCACATCGGCCTGCGGGGCAACCTCGACGAGGGGGAACCGCACGGCCTGCCCGGCACGTACCTCAACTCGTTCTACGAGACGCGGCCGCTGCCGTACGCCGAAGCGGGCTACAGCTACCCGGAGGACGGGCAATCGCTGATCGACGTGACCAACGGCAAGGTGCTGCGCCTACTGGTCGACGATGAACCCTTCGACGTGCGCTACGGCGAACTCGTCGAGCACGAGCGCGTGCTCGACTTGCGTGCGGGCACGCTCGGGAGGGTGGCGCGCTGGCGCTCACCCGCGGGCAAGCAGGTGCTGATGCGCTCGACCCGACTGGTGTCACTGACGCAGCGCGGCGTCGCGGCCATCGAGTACGTGGTGGAAGCGGTCGACGAATTCACCAGGGTCACAGTGCAATCCGAGCTCGTCGCCAACGAGGCGCAACCGCGGCCGTCGGCCGACCCCCGGGTGGCGGCGATACTGCTCAACCCGCTGGAACCGGTAGCCTACGAGACCGCCGATCGGGGTGCGCTGCTGATCCACCGCACCAGGGGCAGCGGCCTCATGATGGCCGCGGCGATGGACCACCTGGTCGAGGTCCCCGGCCGCGTCGAGGTGGACACCGACGCCGGAGACGACTGGGCGCGCACCACGGTGATCTGCGGGCTGCGCCCCGGGCAGCAGTTGCGGATCGTGAAGTACCTGGCCTACGGCTGGTCGAGCCTGCGGTCACAGCCCGCACTGCGCGACCAGGTGGCCGGCGGCATCGCCGGTGCCCGCTACACCGGTTGGCAGGGCCTCCTCGACGCGCAACGCGCGTACCTCGACGACTTCTGGGACAGTGCCGACGTCGAGGTGGAGGGTGACGCGGATTGCCAACAGGCGGTGCGGTTCGGCCTCTTTCACGTGTTGCAGGCCAGCGCACGCGCGGAGCGGCGCGCGATCCCCGGCAAGGGGCTGACGGGCACCGGCTACGACGGGCACGCGTTCTGGGACACCGAGGGCTACGTCCTGCCGCTGCTGACCTACACCGCTCCGAAGGCCGCGGCCGATGCCCTCCGATGGCGGGCGTCGACGCTGGATCTGGCGCGTGAACGGGCCACCGAACTGGACCTCGCAGGCGCCACGTTCCCGTGGCGCACCATCCGCGGTCAGGAATGCTCGGCGTACTGGCCGGCGGGCACCGCGGCGTGGCACGTCAACGCGGACATCGCGATGGCGCTGGAGCGCTACCGCGTGGTGACCGGCGACGACTCGCTGGAATCGGAGTGCGGACTGGCCGTTCTGGTCGAAACCGCAAGGCTCTGGCAGTCATTGGGCCACCACGACCGCCACGGCGTCTGGCACCTCGATGGGGTGACCGGTCCCGACGAGTACACCGCGGTGGTGCGCGACAACGTCTTCACCAACCTGATGGCGGCCCAGAATCTCCGCGTCGCGGCCGAGGCGTGCCGGCGCCATCCCACGGCGGCCCAGGAACTCGGCGTGACCAACGAGGAAACCGCCGCGTGGCGCGATGCCGCTGACGCCGCACACATTCCGTACGACGACGAGCTCGGGGTGCACGAGCAGTGCGCCGGATTCACCACGTTGCGGGAGTGGAACTTCGCCGAGAACACCGTGTATCCGTTGCTGCTGAACGAGCCGTACGTGCGGCTGTACCCGTCGCAGGTGATCAAGCAGGCAGACCTGGTCCTGGCGATGCACTGGCAGGGCCACGCATTCACCGCGGAGCAGAAGGCCCGCAACGTCGACTACTACGAACGGCGCACCACACGGGACTCGTCGCTGTCGGCGTGCACGCAGGCGGTCCTGTGCGCGGAGGTAGGACATCTCGAGCTCGCGCACGACTACACGTACGAGGCGGCGGTCATCGATCTGCGCGACCTGCACCACAACACCCGCGACGGCCTGCACATGGCATCGCTGGCGGGCGCGTGGATCGCCCTGGTCGCCGGCTTCGGCGGCCTCCGCGACGACGAGGGCGTGCTGACGCTGAATCCGCAACTGCCGCGCGGTATCTCGTGTCTTCGGTTTCGACTGCGCTGGAGGGACTTTCGGCTCATCGTCGACGTCAACCACGATGAGGTGCGCTACGTCCTGCGGGACGGGCCGGACGGCATCCTGACCATCCGCCACGGCGACGAGGACGTCGAGCTCACTACGCGCGCCCCGACGACCGTCCCCCTGCATCCGCGCACCCCGCTGCTGGACCCGCCACCGCAGCCGCCTGGGCGGGCGCCGATTTCGCGCCGCTGAGGGTGCCAATGCGAAGATCGACCGATGGCCAACCGCTGGACCAAGGCACTCCTGGCAGTGACACTGATCGTGGCGGCGTCGACCGCTTGGCCCAGCGCGGCGGGCGCCGATCCCAATGCGCTGTGGAACATCGTCGACGGCAGCTGCGTGCCCGACCAGGAGCAGCGCGGCGACCCCGCCCCGTGTGCGCAGATCCAACCGGGTGAATACGCCGTCCTCAAGGACCTCGTTGGTCGGACGCAGTTCCTGCTCATCCCGACCGAGCGCATCGACGGCATCGAGAGCCCTCAGCTGTTGGCTCCGGATGCGCCGAACTACTTCGCGGCGGCCTGGCACGCGCGTTCGTTCGTCGACGAGCGGGCCGGGATGGCCGTCCCGCGCGACTGGATGAGCCTGGCGATCAACTCCGCCCAGGGCCGGTCACAGAATCAACTGCACATCCACATCGATTGCGTCCGCGCCGACGTGTACGAGGCGCTGGCCGACCACCAAGCGCAGATCGGTCCCGGCTGGGCGCCGTTCCCCGTGCCGTTGGCCGGACACACCTACGACGCGATCTCCGTCAGTGGCGAGGATCTAGGCGTCAACCCGTTCACGCTGCTGGCCGACGGGCTCCCCGGCGCGCGCTCGCACATGGGCGACGAGACGCTCGTCGTCGTCGGCACGGTCGGCGCCGACGGACGGCCGGGTTTCGTCGTCCTCGCCAACGAGGCAGACCCGGCGACGGGTGACTTGGCCAGCGGCGAGGAACTGCAGGATCACGAGTCCTGCCCGCCGCGCGCGCTGGTCAACGGCAAGTGAGAGTGCTCAGGTGCCGCAGAAGGTCCGGTACTTGCCGAAGTCCTCGGGTGCGGGTTCGGCATACCGCTCCAGACCGGGCCGCTCGTCGTACGGCGCGGTGACGGCGGCCAAGAGCCCGTCGAGCGGGCCCGGATCGCCATCGGTGGCGGCATTGAGGGCCTCCTCCACCAGGTGGTTGCGCGGGATGTAGACGGGGTTCACCCGGTCCATCGCGTCGGCGTCCGGGCCCAGTGCGCGCCAGCGGGCCAGCCACTCGTCGAACCCGGCGAGGTCGATGAACAACCCCCGCGCGGGCTCGGTGTCGCCGCGCGCCGCCCGGCCGAGATGACGGAAGAATGAGGTGTAGTCGACGTGGCTTTCCCGAAGTAGCGCAAGCAGGTTGCCCACCAGCTCCTCGGCGTCGACGTTCTCGGGCAGGCCGAGCTTCGCCTGCATCCCGGCCCACCAGGCCGCGTCGTAGCGGGTGCGGAAACCGCCGAGTGACTCCGTCGCGAGTGCCACGGCCTCTTCGCCGTCGGCGGCGAGGAGCGGAAGCAGCGTCTCGGCGAACCGCGCGAGGTTCCACTCGGCCACCGCCGGCTGATTGCCGTACGCGTATCGGCCGGCGTAGTCGATCGAACTGAAGACCGTCACGGGGTCGAAGGCCTCCATGAACGCGCACGGCCCGTAATCGATGGTCTCGCCCGAGATCGTCATGTTGTCGGTGTTCATCACCCCGTGCACGAACCCGACCAGCATCCACCGTGCCACCAGCGACGCCTGAGCGGCGAGGACGGCTTCGAACAGTGCCAGGTAGCGGTTTTCGGCGTCCGCGGCACCGGGATGGTGCCGGGCGATCGCGAAGTCGGCGAGGCGCCGCAACAACTCGAAGTCCCCGCTGTTCGCGGCGAACTGGAAGCTCCCGACGCGCAGATGGCTGCTTGCGACGCGGGCGAGCACGGCACCGGGCAACGGCGACTCCCGCTGCACCGTGCGACCGGTCGCCACCACGGCAAGCGACCGAGTGGTCGGGATGGCCAGTGCGTGCATGGCCTCGCTGACCACGTACTCGCGCAGCATCGGTCCGACCGCGGCGAGGCCGTCACCACCGCGCGCAAACGGCGTCCGGCCGGATCCCTTCAGGTGTAGGTCGCGGCGCCGGCCGTCGGCACCGGCGAGCTCGCCAAGCAGCAGCGCGCGTCCATCGCCAAGCCGAGGGACGAAGCCGCCGAACTGATGCCCGGCGTAGGCCTGCGCGACGGGCGTGGCGCCGCTGGGAACGTGCGTGCCGACCAGCAGGCCCAGCCCGTCGGGACTGCGCAGCCAGGCCGCGTCGAGACCGAGCTCCGCGGCCAGCGCCTCGTTGAGCGCGAGCAGCCGCGGCTGCGGTGCGCCCTCGGCCTGCCAGCGGACCGCCATCTCCGGCAACTCGCGGGCGAAGTGGTCGTCGAGCACGACGGGGGTGGTGGATGTGACGCTCACCCCGTCCAGACTACGGAGCCGCGACGTCTAGTTTCGGCTCGAGCGGCGCGGGTAATCCGGGCGGATCCGCACCGAGGAGGACGTCATGGCCGCAGCCGAGCATCGCAGCATCATCGACGAGATCCTGGAGGATCACCGCGAAGTCGAGGAGTACTTCAGCCAGATCGAGGACAACGGCGATCCGCGCCTACGCGGTGCGCTCGTCGAACGCGTCATCACCGAGTTGGTGCGCCACTCCGTAGGCGAAGAGCAGTACGTCTACCCAGCCGCGCGCAAGATGCTGCCCAACGGCGAGGAACTGACCGAGCACGAGATCGAGGAGCATGCCGAAGCTGAGGAGGTGATGCGGAAGCTCGAGGGCACCGATGCGGACGATCCCGCCTTCGACGGGTTGGTCCAACAGCTGATCAAGGACGTCCGCCACCACATCGAGGACGAGGAGAAAGACCTGCTGCCGCAATTGGCCGAGGCGTGCGACGCCGCCGAACTCGGGGAATTGGGCGCGAAGTTCGCCCACGCGAAGAGCATCGCGCCCACCCGGCCGCATCCTTCGGCGCCCGACCGGCCACCGGCCAACCGGATCCTGGATCCCGGCGTTGGGCTCATCGACCGCATGCGCGACGCGCTCACGGGGCGCAACACCTGATCGGACGGCGTTTGACGCAGTGCCGTTTGACGCAGTGCCCTCGGGGTAGCCCGCACCCATGGTCGACAGCAAGCTCGCCCTGATCACGGGCGCCTCCAGCGGGATCGGATTCGAACTCGCCCGCCTCTTCGCCGACGACGGCTACGACCTCGTGGTGGCGGCCGACGAACCCGAGATCACCGATGCGGCCGTCGAGTTGACCGCGGCGACCGGGGTCGACGTCCGGCCGGTGCAGGTGGATCTGCGCTACCCCGAGGACGTGGTGCGCCTCTACGACACCGCCACCAGCGGCGGTCGCGCATTGGATGCGGCGGCGCTCAACGCCGGAACGGGCAGGGCCGGCCGGTTCGTCGACGACGACCTCGAAACCGACCTGGGCATAGTCGATTTGAACGTGAGGTCGGCGGTGCAGTTGGCCAAGCTGGTGCTGCGCGACATGGCGGCCCGCGGTTCGGGCAAGGTGCTGTTCACTTCATCGCTGGTGGCCATGATGCCGGGTTCGCATCAGACGATCTACAACGCGTCCAAGTCGTTCATCCAGTCGTTCGCCGAAGCGCTGCATGACGAGTTCCGGGACACCGGGGTGACGGTGACGGCCTTGATGCCGGGACCGACCGACACGTGGTTCTTTCACCGCTCCGACATGCTCGACACCGTGTTGGGTTGGATGCCGTTCAAGGACGACCCCGCCGACGTCGCCAAGCAGGGCTACGACGCCCTGATGCGGGGCGATCGCAAGGTCGTCGCCTCCTCCATCAACAGCAAGGTGATGGGCGTGGCAGGCCGGGTGCTGCCGGATTCGGTGAAGGCAGTTGCCAACCGATTGATCGTTGCTCCGATGGGGCGCCGCTGACGTGACGAATCCGAGAGGAGTTGGGATGACACTTCCCGAAGAGGCTGAAAGCTCGTTGACCGTGAAGCGTGACACCACCGCCACGCGGCAACAGGTGTGGAACGTGATCGCGGACGGCTGGACCTACTCCCAGTGGGTGGTTGGCAACAGCAGGATGCGGGCCGTCGACCCACAGTGGCCCGCGCCGGGCAGCACGATCCGGCACTCCATCGGTATCTGGCCGCTGGTGATCGACGACCTGACCGTGTCGGAGGCGTGCAAGCCGCTCGAGGAACTGGTGATGCTCGCCAAGGGCCGACCGTTCGGTGCGGCGCGAATCACCATGCGCCTGTTCGACATCGAGGGCGGCGGCTGCCGCATCGAGATGGCGGAAGTTCCGGTGAGCCCACCCTTCAGTTGGTTGCCCAAGCGCGTCGCGCTGGCCGCTGCCGTGCCGCGCAACCGCGAATGCACCTGGCGGTTGGCGGCGCTGGCCGAACGTCGGCGGCCCGATGACGTCGAATAACGACGCCGTCGACGCCGTCGTGATCGGCGCCGGCCACAACGGACTGGTGGCCGCGGCGCTGCTCGCCGACGCGGGGTGGGACGTGCTGGTGCTCGAAGCGCACGACGAACCCGGCGGCGCGGTCAAGAGCGCCGAGCTGGTGCCCGGCTACGTCAGCGACCTGTACAGCGCGTTCTATCCGCTGTCGGTGGCCTCACCCGCGCTTCGTGACCTCGGGCTTGAAGATCACGGCCTGCGGTGGACGCACGCACCCGCCGTCGTCGGGCACGCACGCGACGCGACCGACGAAGACGCCCCCGTCATCTACCGCGACATCGACCGCACCGCAGCACAACTCGATGACTTTCAGCCCGGCGACGGGCGACGCTGGTGTGACCTGTTCGAGCAGTGGCAACGCATCAAGGAACCCCTGCTGGCGACGCTGTTCGCGCCGTTCCCGCCCGTGCGCGGCCCGGTCGGGCTGCTGCGCAAGCTCGGTACCGCCGACGCGCTGCGCCTGGCGCACCAGCTGCTCTTGCCTGCGGGCGTGATGGGTGAGCAGCTCTTCGACGGCGAGGCAGCGCGATTGCTGTTGCTGGGCAACGCAATGCACGCCGACGTTCCCATCGACGCGCCCGGCAGCGGCGTGATGGGCTACCTGCTGATCATGATGGCGCAGGACGGTGGGTTCCCCGTGCCCGTCGGTGGGGCGGGACAACTGGCCGCGGCACTGGTTCGTCGCGCCGAGTCGGCTGGTGCCCGTATCGAGTGCGGCCGACAGGTCACGTCGATCGAGGTCCGCGGCGACCGGGCGGACGCCGTGCGCACCGCCGACGGAGCAGAGGTGAAGTGCCGCAGAGCCGTCATCGCCGACACGTCCGCGCCGCAGCTGTACCGGAATCTCTTGCCGGCCCACACCGTACCGTCGACCTTGCTGCGCGACTTGGAGCACTTCGTCTGGGACACACCGGTACTCAAGATCAACTATGCGCTCGACGAACGCATCCCCTGGCGGTCGAAGAGTCTGTCCGACGCAGGAACCGTCCACCTCGGCGCCGATCACGACGGCCTCATCCGGTGGATGGCCGACCTCAACACGGCCACGTTGCCGCAGCGCCCGTTCATGCTGTTCGGCCAGATGACGACCGCAGACGCCAGCCGCTCGCCGGCCGGCACCGAAAGTGCCTGGGCCTACACGCATCTGCCGCGGGGACTGGCCGACGACGACTCCGCCGAGCAGCTCGCGGAGTCGGTCGACCGGGTACTCGAGGAGCACGCGCCCGGTTTCGCCGACCACGTGATCGGCAAGACCGTCCAACGCCCGTCCGACTTGGAAGCCAGCGACGCCAACCTGCACACCGGTGCCGTCAACGGCGGCACCTCGCAGCTGTATCAGCAGTTGATCTTCCGGCCCACTCCCGGATTCGGCAGGGCGGAGACGCCGGTGCGCAACGTGTTCCTCGGCAGCGCCGGCGCGAGTCCCGGCGGCGGCGTGCACGGCGTCTGCGGGCGCAACGCTGCCCGGGCTGCCCTGGCAGCAGACGGCGTACGAGGCTGGCCGCGTCGGCGGATCAATCGCGCGGTGTCAAAGCTTTTCACCCCGGCACGTGGCGAGGAATGACGAAAGGACGGTAAATGCGACACATTCGACGGTGGGGCGCGGTGTATGTCCTGCTACTGCTATTCTTCGGCTCCTGGCTGGGGCAGTTCCTCAGCCAGTTGAGTGAATTCCGTAGCGAACAAGCAATGCACGGTCAACCGTTCATGTGGTCGGAGTACTGGACCTCGTTCATGGCGAGCACGCTGGAGAACTGGCAGAGCGAATGGCTGCAGCTGGTCTTCCAGGCCATCCTGCTGCTGGGCGCCAAGCACTGGATCTTCAAGGTCGACGCCGAAGACATGGAGCGCCTCGAGGCGAAGATCGACAGGATTCAGGATCGGCTCGGGCTCGAGACGCCCCCGCCGGGTCAGGAGCAGGAGGCAGTGGCGACAGCGCATAGGTGATGCCGCCGCTGCGCTCCATGACCTACCTGATGACCTACCTTGGCGCGCGCGTGGTGGCGCCTCGGCGTCCCGTGATGCCGAGGTAGCCGGCAATCAGCAGGATGGCGAAGATGATTCCCACCAGGAAAGGAATGATCTTGAATCCGCCGTTCTGGTTGGAGTAACCCAGCTTGTAGGAAACCCACGTACCCAGGAACGAACCGACCGCACCGAGCACGATCGTCATGATCACGCCGATGTTCTGCTTGCCCGGCATGACGAGGCGCGCCAGTGCACCGACGATGAGACCGACGATGATGGCGCTGATGATGGTTCCGATCATTTTGACTCCTTGAGCTGAAGTTCCCGTCCCGCGCTCGGGATTACCCAGCCGGCACGCCTTGAATCCGGGAATCGGTTGGCCGCGCGCCAACCGGGTATGAGCGGCACCGATGACACGACATGCCGAACTGGAGAAAGTGGCCGAGCGGCTGTTCGGCTGGCAGCAGCTACGCCCCGAACAGCTCGACGCGATGGAGGCGGTGCTGCGCGGCCGTGACGTGCTCGCCGTGATGCCGACCGGCTCGGGCAAGTCAGCGATCTACCAGGTGCCCGCCGTGCTGATCGACGGCCTCACGTTGGTGGTGTCGCCGCTGATCGCGCTGCAGTGGGATCAGCTCACCGCGCTGAACGATGCAGGTGCGCCACAGGCCGTCGCGATCAACTCTCGACAAGGCGCGGCCGAGAACCAGCGCAGCTGGGAAGCGGTGCGCGCCAAGGAAGTCGAGTACGTCTTCCTGGCGCCTGAGCAGCTGACCAAGGATGACGTCATCGAAGAGCTGCGCGACGCCGGCGTCGGCCTGATCGTCGTCGACGAGGCGCATTGCGTCTCGGCGTGGGGTCACGACTTCCGGCCCAGCTACCTGCGCCTCGCCGACGCCTTCCGCAGGCTGGGCGCCGAGTCGCTGCCCGTCGTGGCACTCACGGCCACGGCCTCGCCGGTGGTGCGCCGCGAGATCGTCGACCACCTCGGACTGCGCGATCCGGCCGTGATCGCCACTGGGTTCGACAGACCCAACATCCGGCTGGAGGTCGAGCACCACGTCGACGATCACGACAAGCGGCGCGCGGTACTCGACGCGGTGGCGAGCCTTCAAGGCCCGGGCCTGCTTTACACGGCAACCCGAAGGGACGCCGAGGAATACGCGCGTCAGTTGTCCGAGCGTGGCGTCGCGGCCGCCGCCTATCACGCGGGCTTGAAGGCAGCCGAGCGAGACCGCGTGCACGCCGCCTTTCACGACGACGACGTCACCGTCGTCGCGGCCACCTCGGCGTTCGGCATGGGCATCGACAAACCTGGCGTCCGGTTCGTGGTGCACGCGTCGGTGCCGGATTCAGTGGACAGCT
This sequence comes from Mycobacterium sp. URHB0044, assembly GCF_000620625.1. GTDB lineage: Bacteria > Actinomycetota > Actinomycetes > Mycobacteriales > Mycobacteriaceae > Mycobacterium. The sequence continues at coordinate 29,532 of NZ_JIAW01000023.1, forward strand.
ACTACCAGCAGATCGGTCGTGGCGGCCGGGACTGCGGGGAATGTGTGGCCCGGCTGTTCTACCGACCGGAGGATCTGTCGCTCGCGCGGTTCTTCGCCAATCACACCGCTGACGAGCAACTGCTTGCCGAGGTGCTCGGCGCGTTGTCGGGTTCGAAGCCGAAGCGTCTCAAGCAGTTACGCGAGGAGTTGGGGACCGGAGGCCGCGCGCTCACCCAAGCGGTCAACCTACTGGAGCAGGCGGCGGCGATCACGGCGAGCCGCACCGGCTTCCGTGCCGTCGACGACGACGACGACGACGTGGCTGGCGCGGTGCGCCGGGCCGTCGGCATCGCCGACGCAGCGGAACGGGTGGACCGCACCCGCGTCGAGATGATGCGCGGCTATGCCGAAACCCGCGATTGTCGACGGGCGTTCCTGCTCGGCTACTTCGGCGAGACATTGGCCGAGCCGTGCGGAAACTGCGACCGGTGCGACGAGAACGACGACGGGACGGTGGCGCCCGCGCGCGTCGACGAGCCCGCGGTGCCGGTCGACACCCCCGTGCAACACCGCGAGTGGGGTCCCGGCGTGGTGATCAGCGGGGATGCCGACCGCATCACCGTGCTGTTCGACGAGTACGGGTACCGCACGCTGGCCATGTCAGCGGTCCGCGACGGCGACATCCTCGCGATCGGAACGCATTGAACGCCCGCGAACCGGGTAAAGGGTCAGCCATGACGGCCGAAACCGGATCCGAAACCCGCACCGACGAGCACGCGCCGTCGAAGCTCGCGCGCCGGATCACCGGTCCGCTGCTGTATCTGTTCGTCCTCGGCGACGTCCTCGGGGCGGGCGTCTACGCACTGATGGGTGTGCTCGCGAAGGACGTGGGCGGCGCGCTGTGGGCGCCGCTGGTGGCCGCACTGCTGCTGGCGTTGCTGACCGCGGGCTCGTACGCCGAGCTCGTCACCAAGTATCCGAAGGCGGGCGGCGCCGCGGTCTACGCCAAGCGGGCGTTCAAGATGCCCGTGGTGTCGTTCCTCATCGGCTTCTGCATGCTGGCTGCGGGCGTGACGAGCGCGGCGGGTCTGGCGCTGGCGTTCTCCGGCGACTACCTGACCACGTTCGTCGACGTGTCCGCGGTGCCTGCCGCCGTCGTGTTCCTCGCCCTGGTGGCCTGCCTGAATGCGCGGGGCATCAGCGAATCGGTCAAGAGCAACGTCGTCATGACGGTCATCGAACTCAGCGGCCTGATCCTGGTGGTCGTGTGCGTGGCCATCATGGTCGGCGGGGGTTCGGGCGAGCTCGGCCGGGTGGGCCAGTTTCCGCCGGGATCCCAACCAGCACTGGCCATTCTGGGCGGTGCGATCGTCGCCTACTACTCGTTCGTCGGGTTCGAGACCTCTGCCAACGTGGCCGAGGAGATCCGCCACCCCAGCACGGTCTATCCGCGGGCGCTGTTCGGCGCGCTGGTGACGGCAGGCGTGGTGTACGCCCTCGTCGGCATCGCGGCGGCCATCGCGTTGCCCGCCGACCAGCTGTCGCGGTCGTCGGGCCCGCTGTTGGACGTCGTCGCGGCGTCCGGTGTCGCGGTGCCGAACTGGTTGTTCAGCCTGATCGCCTTGGTGGCGGTGGCGAACGGCGCGCTGCTGACGATGATCATGGCGAGCCGCCTGGCCTTCGGCATGGCCGAACACGGGCTGCTCCCAGGCGGTTTGGCGGCAACGCTGCCCAACCGCCGGACACCGTGGGCGGCCATCGTGGCGACCACCGCGGTCGCCATGGTGCTCACCCTGGTCGGCGACCTGTCCACGCTCGCCGAGACCGTCGTGCTGCTCCTGCTGGTGGTCTTCATCTCCACCAACGTCGCCGTTCTGGTGTTGCGCCGGGAAAGCGTTGCGCACGAACACTTCCGGGTATGGACGTTCGTGCCCGTACTGGGCGTGGCGTCGTGTGTGCTGCTGCTGACCCAGCAGAGCGGCAAGGTGTGGCTCTTCGCGGGCGTGTTGCTCGTCGTCGGCGCGGTGCTCTACGCGGCGGCGCGCTGGGTGCGCGGCCGCAACGGCGTCGCCGACTGACTCGGACGCTTGCCGAAGTCGTTGGGCAGCGACAACCGGATCACCTTGCGCCACGCGGACGCGACCTGCTTGACCAGAGGTCCGGTCGTGTACACGAGGCCGTAACGATCGAACACGTCCTTCACCTGAGGGGCGATCTCGCCGTACCGGTTGCTCGGCAGGTCGGGGAACAGGTGGTGCTCGATCTGGTAGGAAAGATTGCCGCTCATCAGGTGCAACAAGCGGCTACCGCTGATGTTGGCCGACCCCAGCATCTGACGCAGGTACCACTCACCGCGTGTCTCGCCGTCGATACTGGTCTTCGTGAACGTCTGCACGCCTTCGGGGAAGTGCCCGCACATGATCACCGAGTGCGTCCATACGTTGCGCACCACGTTGGCGGTGAGGTTGGCCGTGAGCGTCGTGATGGCGCTGGGCCCCGACAGCAGGGGATGCACGACGTAGTCGCGCAGACCCTGCTTGCCGATCTTGCGCAACGTCGACTTCACCCTGGCCCGGAACTCCGGGTTCGCGCGGCGCTCAGCAGTTTTCAGGTTCTTGCCGAGCTTGAGGTCGTAGGCGGCGATGCCGTACTGGAACATCATCGCGTTGATCGCGTTCCACAACGGCTGGCCGAGGTGGAACGGGGCCCAGCGCTGGTCCTCGTCGACGCGCATGATGCCGTAGCCGAGGTCACCGTCCTTGCCGAGCACGTTGGTGTAGGTGTGGTGATCCTCGTTGTGGGAGTGCTTCCACTGCTCGGCCGTCGACGCGTTGTCCCACTCCCAGGTGGTCGAGTGAATCTTGGGGTCGCGCATCCAGTCCCACTGGCCGTGCATGACGTTGTGGCCGATCTCCATGTTCTCCAGGATCTTGGCCGCGGACAATCCGGCGGTGCCGAGCCACCACGCGGGCGGGAAGAGCGAGAACAGCAGGACGGCGCGGCTGCCCGCCTCGAGGCCGCGTTGGGTCTTGATGACCTTGCGGATGTAGCGGGCGTCGGCTTCGCCGCGGGTGTCGAGCACACCTTGGCGGATGGCGTCCAGTTCGATGCCGAGGCGCTCGACGTCGTCGGAGCTCAGGTGCGCGATGGGGCTGATGGTCTTGTTCTGCAGGGCAGTCATGTGGATGTCCTTCGATGAATGTGGTTGTCGTGGTTCAGATGTCGATTTCGCACGAACCGGCGGCGGTGGAGATGCAGGTCTGCACCAGCACGCCGGCGTCGGGCGCGCCGATGGTGACGGCACCGTTGCGCACGTCGCGGACGGCTCCGTTGCGCAGGGGAAGGACGCAGCCGAAGCACACGCCCATCCGGCAGCCGGACGGCATCAGCACACCGGCGTTCTCACCGGCTTCGAGAAGCGTTGTCGTAGATGACGTGTCGACCGTGGAGCCGGTCTTGGTGAAGCTGACGGGACCACCCTCGCCACCACCGACGGCCGGGGCAGTGAACCGCTCGGTGTGCAGGCGGTCCGACGCGCCGTGCCGCGCCCAGTGCGCCTCGAGGTCGTCGAGCAGCGCGGCGGGTCCGCAGGCCCAGGTCTCCCGGTCGGCCCAGTCCGGCACCAAGGCGTCCAGATCGGCGGCCGTGATGCGCGGCGAAGTGGCGGTGTGATGTTCGTGCAGGCGGATGGAGCCGGACTCGGCGAGGCTGCGGAGTTCGCTGCCGAAGACCACGTCGTCGTCCGTCGGGGCGCTGTGCACCAGGACGGCGTCGGCGAGTTCGCCCGAGTGGCTGCGCAGCATGCACATGACGGGGGTGATGCCGCTGCCCGCCGTGACGAACAATGCCTTGGCCGGCCGGCGCGCCGGCAGCGTGAAGTCGCCGGTGGCCTGGCTGAGGTGCACCAGGGTGCCGGGCTTGGCCTGGCGGACGAGGTAGCCGGACACCACGCCGTCCCGAACCGCCTTGACGGTGATGGTGATGTGGCGGGTGGCCGCTGCCGGTGACGTGATCGAGTACGTGCGCCACTGCCGCACGCCCTCGACGTCGACACCGACGCGGACGTACTGGCCGGCGCGGTGCCCCTGCCAACCGCGGCCCACCCGGATGCGGACGGTCACCGCATCGGCCGTTTCCCGGTCGACGGCATCGATGCGGCCGCGAAGGTCACGGCCGCTGCTGAGCGGTGTGATCAGGTCGAGGAAGTCGCGCGGCACCAGGGGCGTCGCGACCATTTCGGCGATGGACCGCAGCGGACGGCGCGCGGTTCCAGCGAGAAGCGAAGTCATGTCTATATCGTGATTGTCGACGCGGACTATTTCTCGACACGAACGTGTGAAAAATATCCGCCGTTTTGTTCGAGGAGGACAAAGAGCCGACGAACCGCGAGGTAGAGGGGTGGATTGAACTTGGAAGACGGTCAAGACGACGGTCGAACGCTGTGGGCACCGCTGCCCGATGACGTCCTGACCGCGATGTGGTCGGTCCTGCCGTCCGTGGCCGAGCGCACCGTGGCCGCCGTGGTCGAGGACGTGCCCAGTTATGCCGACGCCTTCGGTGGTCGGATGGGCCAGGTCATCGAACAGGCCGTGGAACAGTCGCTGGCCGCCTTTCTGCGGCTGACGGCCGAGGGCGACGACCCCGATACGTCGCCCAACGTGCGGCCCGCTCTCGACGGAGCCTTCGCGCTGGGAAAGGGGGAGGCGCGCCAGGGCCGCTCGACCGACGTGCTGCTGGCGGCCTTCCGCGTCGGCGCGCGGACGGCGTGGCGCGAGTGGAGCGCCGTCGCGGTGACCCACCAGCTCCCCGGTGATCAGCTCGCCGTGTTCGCCGAGCGGATGTTCGCCTACATCGATCGGCTGTCGGCCTCCAGCGTGGCGGGCCACGCCGACGAACTGGCCAAGACGGGTCTTGCGCGGCAGCGGCACCGGGAAACCCTTGCGCGCCAACTCTTTGCAATGGCGCCCACCGAGCAGCTACTGGCCACCGCGGAGCGCGCCGAGTGGCCGCCGCCACGGACGCTGACCGCGGTGGCGGTGCCCCGTGGAGACGAACGCCGGATCATCTCGACGCTGGGCGCAAACAGCCTCGAGATCCCCGACGACGCACTGTCGCCGTCGGCGCGGTCGGTCACCGTGCTGCTCGTCGCCGACGTCGGTGGCCCCGCTCGCGCGACACTCCTGCGGGCGATCGGAATCGCCGGCGCGGTCGTCGGACCGGAACGGCCGTGGACACAGGCGCGTCGCTCCGTCGACCGTGCTCTGCGCGCAGGCGAATTGTTCGGTGGCAGCGGCGATCCGATCGACACCGAGCAGTACCTGACCGAGCTCGTCCTCAACGCCGATGGTGATGCGCTCGCCGACCTGCGCGCCAGAGTGCTCGCGCCGCTGGACGCCGTCCGCCCCGCCGTAAGGGACAAGTTGGTGGAGACGCTGCGGGCGTGGCTGCTGCACCACGGCCGTCGCGACGACGTCGCCGCGGCACTGTTCGTCCACCCGCAGACCGTGCGCTACCGGATGGGTCAGCTGCGCGAGTTGTTCGGCGAGGATCTGCTGAATCCGCGCGTGGTGGAGGACCTGACGGTGGCATTGGCGGCGAGTCGGCTACCGCGCGACGGCGATTCATAGATTCGTGTGCGAGCGGTGAAGGAGCACCGTTCCCGCTGTTGTCGACGACGTCTCGCCGCATCCTTCCTCGGCGGCTATCGCGCGCCAGCGCGCATTTCGGGGTCACGGGTTGAAGAACAGGTTCTTGAAGCGCAGGCCGAGCCACGGACGGCGGCCCTTCGCGAAGATCCCGCCGCGTAGCAGCGCCCGGGCGAGCGGCATCCGCCCGTAAACCACCAGCAGGTAGGTCACCGGGTCCGCGGAGATCACACAATCCACCGGCCCGCCCACTGCTCGCACCGCCGCCGTGCCGTCGGCGACTCGGATGACGTAGCGCGGGCCGTTACCGCGCAGCCGGACCTCATACGTCAACGGTGCGCCGCGGCCCGCGTTGGGCCGCACCACCAGTGGGGACATCTCCGGGCAGACCGTGCCCACGATGAGGGTGGCGTCCTCGGCGGGGATGGGCCATGGCCGGCCCGTCCCGGTCGCGATGTCATGCCCGTGCACGGTCAGTTCTCCTAGCGCCAGGGCGGTGAGGCAATCCGGGGTGCGCGTCCTGCCGGGGCCGTACCAGGGCGTCTCGCATTCCGTTTCCGGGTCGGCTGCCGATACGAGTGTCAGAAACCTCTGTGCCCCAGCAGTTATCGCCGCCGCTAGTTGCCGCGCGTCGGTGTGGTCGACCACCGCGATGGTGGCGGCGTTCGTGGCCGCCAGCCGGGTCGGGAAGTCCGCATCCACATACTGCTCCGGGGTCAGCGCTTGCCGCTCCCCGGAGATCGCCGCGCTGAACCCGCTGAGCACGACGGACACATGGGCCGCCGTCTCAGCGATCGTCCAGTCGGTGCACGGTACGGGGCGTCCGATGTCGTCGGCTTCCCGCAGCAGCTTGGTAAACCGCCCAGCAACCCCGCTGATCGCCGCTCGGGCTGCCTGTCGGTCTAACGTCCCCACCGGCGTGGTGCGCATCGTCATGGTCGTCTCCTTGAATTGGTTCACGTCGATGATCCGATGTCGGCGGCGCGAGATCGTCGGGCCGCACGCGTAAATCGGCGGGGCGCGGCGTCGTAGGTCCGAACCGCGGGGCCGGCAATCTACGCGGTTGCGCTGATGTTCGCAGTACGCGGAGGCCGCATGCTGGCTAGCATGAGCGAACCCGAGGCGGACACGCCGCTGAACTGGAGCGACCTGGGTGTGAGCGAGCTTCCGACAGGAACGGTGACGTTGCTGCTGGCCGATGTCGAGGGCTCGACGCGGCTGTGGCAGACCCAGCCCGAGGAGATGACGGCCGCCGTCGCGCGGCTCGACCGAACCGTGTGCGAGCTCGTCGCGGCCCATGAGGGTGTGCAGCCTGTCGAGCAGGGTGAAGGCGACAGCTTCGTGGTCGCGTTCGCGCGCGCCAGCGATGCCGTGGCATGTGCGCTGAAGTTGCAGGGGGCGCCGCTGGCGCCGATCCGGCTGCGCATCGGGGTGCATACCGGAGAGGTGCAGCTGCGCAACGAGGGCAACTACATCGGGCCGACCGTCAACCGGGCCGCGCGCCTGCGCGATTTGGCCCACGGCGGGCAGACGGTGCTGTCGGGTACAGCCGAAGATCTGGTTTTCGACCGGCTGCCGGTCGACGCCTGGCTGACCGACCTTGGTACGCACCAGCTGCGCGATCTCCCCCGTCCGGAACGGGTAGTGCAGCTGTGCCATGCCGACCTGCGCAAGGACTTCCCGCCGTTGCGCACCCGCGAAACCGTTGTCGCCGCGCATCTTCCGGGGCAGTTCACGAGTTTCGTGGGACGCGAAGCCGAAATGAATGCCGTCCAGCAGATCCTGGCCGACAACTCGGTCGTGACGCTCACCGGGGCGGGCGGAGTCGGTAAGACGCGCCTGGCAGTGCAGGTGGCTGCGGCGGTCGCGGGTGGATTCGGCGGCGGGGTCTGGTGTGTCGATTTGGCGCCAATCACCGATCCCGGTCTCGTGGCAGTCGCGGTGATGCGCGCGCTGGGCCTGCCCGATCAGCAGGGCAGCTCCACGATGGACATGCTGCTGCGGTTCGTCGGCGACCGCCGGATGCTGTTGGTGCTGGACAACTGTGAGCATCTGCTGGACGCGTGTGCCGAGCTGATTGTCGGCCTGCGGGCCGGCTGCCCTGTGGTGACGCTCATGGCGACGAGTCGTGAGCCGATCGGCGTGGCGGGCGAGGTCAGTTGGCGGGTGCCGTCGCTTTCGCTGGCCGACGAGGCGATCGAGTTGTTCGGCGACCGCGCGCGACTGGTCCGCTCCGATTTCCGCCTCACCGACGAGACCGCCGGCACGGTGGCCGAGATCTGCCGGCGTCTCGACGGCGTGCCGCTGGCGATCGAGCTGGCGGCGGCGCGGGTGCGCGTCCTGTCATTGATCGAGATCCGTGACGGTCTGCATGATCGCTTCCGTCTGCTGACCGGCGGTGCCCGCACCGCGGTGCGCCGTCAGCAGACGTTGCGTGCGTCGGTGGACTGGTCGCACGCGCTACTGACAGAGCCCGAACGCATCTTGTTCGCGCGGCTGGCGGTGTTCATGGGCGGCTTCGATCTCGACGCCGCAGAGGCGGTTGCCGGCGGCGCCGACGTTAAACGCTTCCAGGTCCTCGATCTGCTCACGTTGCTGGTCGACAAATCCCTAGTGGTGGCCGAAAACCGAAATGGTGCAATGCGATACCGATTTCTGGAGACGGTGCGCCAGTACGCTCTGGAAAAACTCGGCGAGTCAAGCCAAGCCGACGCAGTGCGTGCCCGTCACCGCGACTACTACACGGCTCTGGCGGCGATGCTCGACATTCCGACATCCACCGGCCATGAGCAACTGCTCGAGCAGGCTGACATCGAGATCGACAATCTGCGAGCGGCTTTCACCTGGAGCCGCGAAAACTCCGATATTGGTCTCGCCTCGCAACTGGTCTCGTCGCTGCAGGAGCTGTGGCTCGGACGGGGCCGGGTCCTGGATGGACTGGCCTGGTTCGACGCGGTACTCGCCGACCAAGATGCACGGCCCGGCGAGGTAGCGCCCGCAGTGCGCGCGGCGGTGCTCGCCGACAGGGCCATGCTCGACGCCTTCATGGGTGCCAACAGCGACATGGAGCACGTTCTTGAGGCCCTGGCGATCGCGCGGGAAGTCGACGACCCGGCCCTGTTGCTCCGGGCCTTGACCGCCTGCGGTTGCATCGCCGTCTACGACCCCGACGTGGCCCGCCCCTACTTCGCCGAGGCGATCGGCCTGGCCCGCTCGACAGGCGACGAGTGGAGGCTCAGCCAGATTCTGAGCTGGCAGGCGGTCGGGGCGGTAATGGAGGGCGATCCGGTCGCGGTTCGCGCGGTCGCCGAAGAAGGACGTGAGGTCGCCGACGCCAATGGTTACGGGCACGCCTCCCGTGGATGCCGGTGGAGTCTCGCTACGGCGCAAGGGATGGCCGGTGACCCGGTTGGGGCCATCGCGAAGTTGAGTGAGGTGGTCGCCGACGCCGATGCTGCTCACGACCGGTACTGGGGATGCAACGCGCTTTTCATGCAGGCGCTCATGCTGGCGTATCACGGGGAGCTGAGTGCGGCCAGGGGCTCCGCCACCGCGGCCGTCGCCGCCGCCGCGGATCTCGGCGGATTCTTCCCGGGCCTCGCCTATGTGGGGATGACCGCGGCGACCCTCGCTGCGGGCGACGTTGCCGCGGCGGACGAGGCGATTGCGGCAGGCTTGCCCTATCTCGGCATTCAGCCCAAGCAGGCGGCGATCTGGATTGCCTACGCGGCCCAGGCCGCGATGGCGCGCGGAGACCTGGCCGGGGCTCGGCGTCTGTCCGATGACGCCGTCGCGGCGACGAACGGCTTTCACCTGTCGTTGGCGCTGACGACGCGCGCGGGCGTAGCGATCGCCCAGGGTGAGCCGGAGCAGGCTGACCGTGACGCGCACGACGCGCTGGCCGCATCCGCAAGCATTGGGGCGTATGGCGCCACCTCCGAAACTCTCGAGTGCCTTGCCGCACTTGCCGTCGGCGCCGGCAATCACCGCGAAGCGGCACGGCTCTTCGGCGCCGCAGATGCCCTCCGGAAGCGCGGCGGTTTCGTCCGTTTCAAGATCTTCGACGTGTTCGAATTCCCGATCGCGGCTGTTCGTGACGCGATGGGCCAGAAGGACTTTGAATCCGCCTGGGGCGAAGGCGCCGCACTGTCCACAGAGGAGGCGATCGCCTACGCCCAGCGCGGCCGCGGTAAGCGCAAACGCCCCACCAGTGGCTGGGCCGCACTGACCCCCGCCGAGCGCGACGTCGTCCGACTGGTGAGCGAAGGACTCGCCAACAACGACATCGCCACAAGGCTTTTCGTATCACCGCGCACCGTCCAAACCCACCTCACCCACGTCTACACAAAACTCGGACTGGCCTCCCGCGTGCAACTGGCCCAGGAAGCTGCCCGACACGCGTGAGCAGAAGGCAGCGACTGTGCGCTTGATCCACAGCAGTGCCCACTAGAGGCGATCCAGTTGCGCACGGACGTCCACGCTTTGATCGATCATGCGCACGCCAGTGTGCACGCGGCCAACATGAACCGCAGAACACGTGGGATATACCCCGCGCTGTAAGGACATACGGCGCTCGGCTCCCGTCCATACGCCCCCCGGCCCGCGGAGTTACGCGTTCTGACTGACGATCTGGGACCACCAACAACCCATCGTCGATTCATGACCAACGATTGCGACCGTGGAGGTAAGCGGCGAAATGTCGTCAACGACAAGGGGAACGGTCATGGCAGGGCTCAGATCACAGGCGAAGACAACGAGAGGCAACGAAATGAACAAAAGCGGGTTCGCGATGGCAGTGACGGTCGGACTGGCCAGCTTCGGCATGGGTGCCGGTGCCGGCACCGCAGCTGCCGATGGGCTGGACGTCTCGCCGCCAGCCGTCGTCGACGTGGATGGCTTCCAGAACTATGACACCTCGTCTTACCCGGCGGCCCCGTCTTACCCGGCGGCCTCGTCTTATCCCGGGGCGTCATCTTGGCCGGGATAGTGGTGGTGCTTGTCCTTGCTTATCGCGACGGCGGTGGTCCTCGACCTCGTAAATGGCTCGACCGCTTGGGCACGCACTCGCACCTTCGAACCACTGGACTGGACGGAGTGGCTGCCGCGATTCACTCTGTGCCCGCGTGGTTTGACCGAAAGTCGCATCGCGCCGAGCACTGTCGACGTCGAAATGCCATACAGTTGCGGCCACGATGATGGGACCGTGGTGGTGTCGCCTACGAGGACACAGAATAGAGCGCACGGAAAGGCGCGGGGTGGAGACCACCCAAAAGACGGCCGCCTGTCTAACCTGCGGACGACGGTGGGACACCAGCCCACCGAGCGGCTTCCAAGACTAGGGCTGGCGCTGTAGGGAAGCCTGCCGGCATTGCGCCGTATCTGCAGCTCGCCACAGCGTGAGTTCGTAGACTGAGCCGATGTCCCGGCAGGACGATCCCGATGCGCTCGCGCCGGACGATGCGCGGATCCTCGCCATGGAATCGGCGGCGATCACCGGCCATACCCTGAAGTTGAACGTCCTCGAGCCGGGCACCGGCCCGCTCGACCTCGACGCACTGAGAGTTGCGGTGGCACAGCGGCTTCCGAGCCAACCGCGGGCCACTCAACGCGTCGACACGTCGGGACCGCAACCGCGTTGGGTGCAGGCGACCGACTTCGACATCCGCGATCACGTCCGGAGACAGCCGACGTCGTGCGTCTCCCGGGCCGACCTCTGGCGGATCGTGAGCGCGCTGATGTCCGAGCACCTCGACCGCAGCCGGCCGCTGTGGACGTTCGACGTCATCGGACCGCTCGCCGACGGTCGCGAGGCCATCGCGGTTCGCATCCACCACGCGATGTGCGACGGGATCGCCGCCGTCCGATTCCTGCACGCCGTGCTGTGGGACGCACACGACGACCCGCCGGCCAGGGCGACCGCTGCAGGGGTCCACCAGCCCAGCGGTTTCGCGGAGACCCTGCGGATGCCCGGCGCCGTCCTGCGCGAACTCGGTCACCCCGGTTCGCGATCGCCCTTCGACCGCCCGATCACCAACGCCCGCGAACTCGCGTTCACGGTCGCGCCGCTGACCGAGGTGAAGGCGATCGGCGCCAGCAGGCCCACCCGCGCCACGGTCAACGACGTCCTGCTCGCGATCATCACCGGCGGCCTGCGGACCTGGCTCGGCCAGTCGACGGGCCTCGCGCATCACCTGCACGCCCAGGTGCCCGTCAGCCTGCATCACCGTGATGAGGGAGCCGCCGAGCTGGGCAATCGGGACTCGTTCATGAACGTCGACCTGCCGCTGCGCGAGGCCGATCCCCTGGTGCGGCTCGACCGGATCAGCGCAGAGACCGGTGAGCGCAAACGCCTCGACGACGCCGGGGAGATGTACGACCTGCTGCACGCCCTTGGCCGGATGAAGCACGTCGGCCACGCTGCCCAGCGGGTCTCGAGGAGTGCGCGCGAGTTCAGCGTGGCGATCTCGAACGTGCCAGGCCCACGCGTGCCCGTCGGCGTCGCGGGACGCCGTGTGCAGCACCTGTTTTCATCTTCGGAACCGGCCGCCCACCACGCGCTGCGCATCTCGGCGATCTCCTGTGCCGGCGACCTCGGCATCGGGTTGTGCACCGACCCGCAGGCGCTGCCCGACATCGCGCGCCTTGCCGACGCGATCGAAGCCTCCTACGCCGAGCTGGTGACCGCGACGGGCTGACGTCACCCCGTGGCGGGCGCGGGGATGACGTCGATCGCGTCGACGTCCGGCTTGACCGGGAACCGGCGCTCGCTGTCCTCGATGACCAACGTCCCCGACGCCTCGGGCTCGGGGTTGCCCCGCGGAATGATGAGCGCCCGCTGACCCGGGTAGACCTCGGCCGCCTGCAATGCCACCGTCGGCGGGTCGCCCTGGACGAGACGATCGGGGGCGAGGTCCCATATCCGCGGCGAATAGGAACTGGGCGGGTCGCATCCCCAGGTCGCGAGCGACAGCGACATCGGCTGGGCCTGCTGCCACCACATCCGCAGCACCTGTGAGCCCGTCGCCGGCCCCGGTGCCGCGACGTCGAACGTCTGCTGGGATCCGTCCGCGTTGGACACCACGACGGCGGCGGTGCCGCAGTTGTTGCTCGAGGGCCGGTACAGCGCGTACACCAGGCTCGCACCGTCGGGACTGAGCACGGCGTCGGCCACCGGCGCGTTGGCGTCGGCGGTGCCCAGCGGCGTCGGTGGCGCATTGCCGCGTATGGCGTACAACGTGTCCGGCCCGCCGAACGACGTCGGCGTGGACTCGACGCGCGCGACGATGGCGGTGCCGTCGCGCGCGGTGAGCAACTTGGGTTCCGGCGGTGGCGACACCCCGTAGACGGGCGGAAGGTCGGCGGTCTGGCGCAGCGTCGGCTGGGCGGAGGCGTTGGCGAGGTCGAGCTGCATCAGCCGGTTCGGCTGCTCCCACCACACGACCGTGCTGCCTCCCGCGGTGCCCAACCGGGCGGCCTGCGGCAGCGGGATCACGCGGGTGGCCTTGCTGCGCACGTCGAGGGTCACCAGGTTGCCGTCCGCGGAGCCCGCGAAGACGAACCGGCCGTCTTCGGTGACCAGCGGCTCACTGGAGGGCGAGAAGTTGCCCGACGCCTTGGCGTAGATCTCCGTGCCGTCCACCACGCCGATCTCGGTCGACGCGCGGTACGCCACCAGGGGACCCGTCGGTGCCGCCGGCTCGGACGTCTTCGTCGGCGCGGTCGTGAATGCAGGCAACGTCGGGGGCGTGGCCGGGGTCCCACCGGGTGGGGTGGTGCAGCCCGACACCAGGCCCGCGCTCAGTGCCAACAGCAGCACCAATCGGAAACAGGCACTCGGGATTCGGGAACTCACCGTGTCCATCAAAGCCGACAACGCGGCGGGATGCACGAGCCAGCCGCGGGCTCGGCGGCGTCAGGAGGGCGGATACGGCAGGCCGAATTCGTCCGCAAGCAGGCTCTGCACGACGATCATGGCGGCTTGCGAACCCGCCGCGATTGCGCCCGCGACGTAGGGCTGCTCGGTGCAGACGTCGCCTGCCGCGAAGGCGGTGGGCACGCTGGTCCGGTGCAGGGAATCGACGTCGATCGCGTCCGGCGCCAGGGGGCCCTGTGCGCAGGTGACGCCCAACTTCTCGGCCAATCGCGAGCGTTGCCGAAGCGGCGCCTCGACCAGCAACCCGTCGCGCTCCATGCGGTCACCGTCGGCGAAGGCGACGTGAGTGAGCCGACGATCCTTGCCGATCACTTCGACGACGCGCCGCTCGTCGACGGTGACGCCCGCCGTGTCCAGCAGCCGTCGTTGCCTGGCATCGAGCTGGGAGGCCCCGTCGGTCAGCACCGCCACGTCGTCGCTCCAGCCGCGCAGCATCAGCGCCCCGTGGACTGCCTCGTCGCCGGCTGCGAGGACCGCGAGCCGCTTGTCGCGCATCTCCCAGCCGTGGCAGAACGGGCACTGGAACACCGAATCGCCCCAGAGCTCGTCGACCCCCGGCAGGTCCGGTGGGCAGTACCGCATGCCCGTTGCCAGCACCACCCGCCGAGTGCGTACCTCCTCGCCGTCGTCGAGCTCCAGCGCGAAGCCACCGTCGACGGGTGCGCCGCTGACCACCTCGCCTGCGCGGTACTCGACGGTCGGGTAGACCGACAGCTCGCGGCGGCCGGTGGCATACAGCTCGGCGGGGGGCCGTTGGTCGTAGCCGAGCACGCCTCCCATGACCGTCGCGGCACGGTTGCTCTGCTCGTTGGCGTCGACCACCAGCGTCCGCCTGCGGGCGCGGCCCAGGACGAGCGCCGCGCTCAACCCGGCCGCGCCACCGCCGACGACCACGCACTCCCACTCGTTTGCCATGCCCGCGAGATTTGCCGACGACGCGTCATCCAAACCTCGGACGTCACGACGTTCGACACCCACCTAGGCTTGCCGGAGTGTCCGCGCCATCCATCCCCGACCTTCGTGCGCGGCTGGACGGCCTCACGATCCGCGACGCCGATCGGCTGCGGCGCCGCCTGAAGGGTCTGCGCGGCAGCAACCCGGCGGCCGTCGCCAAGATCGCCGAGCAGTTCGCCGCCGCCGAAGGCCTGATCGCCACCCGCACGGCCGCGGTCCCGGTGATCGGCTACCCGGACCTGCCGGTGAGCGACCGGCGCGACGACATCGCCAAGGCGATCACCGAGAACCAGGTGATCGTCGTGGCCGGCGAAACCGGTTCGGGCAAGACCACCCAGTTGCCCAAGATCTGCCTCGAACTCGGTCGCGGGATCCGCGGCACCATCGGGCACACCCAGCCGCGGCGACTGGCCGCGCGCACCGTCGCGCAGCGCATCGCCGACGAACTCGGGGTGTCGCTGGGCGATGCCATCGGCTACACCGTGCGGTTCACCGATCAGGCCAGCGACCGCACGCTGGTCAGGTTGATGACCGACGGCATCTTGCTCGCAGAGATGCAACGCGACCGGCGGCTGTTGCGGTACGACACGTTGATCCTCGACGAGGCGCACGAACGCAGCCTCAACATCGACTTCCTGCTCGGCTACCTCCGCGAGCTGCTGCCCCGCCGGCCGGACCTGAAGGTGATCGTCACGTCGGCGACCATCGAGCCGGAACGGTTCGCTGCGCACTTCGGCGGGGCACCGATCGTGGAGGTCTCGGGCCGCACCTATCCGGTCGAGATCCGGTACCGCCCCCTCGAGGTGCTCGCACCCGCGGACGACGGTGACGATCCTGACGACCCGGACCACGAGGTCGTCCGCACGGAGATGCGCGATCAGACCGAGGCCATCGTCGACGCCGTGCGCGAACTCGAGAGCGAACCCCCGGGCGACGTCCTGGTGTTCCTGTCCGGCGAGCGCGAGATCCGTGACACCGCAGAAGCTTTGCGCGGTGCCGTCAAGCACACCGAGGTGCTCCCGCTGTACGCCCGGTTGCCGACCGCGGACCAGCAGAAGGTGTTCGCGGCCCATACGGGCAGGCGAGTCGTGTTGGCCACCAACGTCGCCGAGACGTCGCTGACCGTGCCCGGCGTGCGCTACGTCGTCGACCCCGGCACCGCGCGCATCTCGCGCTACAGCAGGCGGACCAAGGTGCAACGGCTGCCCATCGAGCCGATCTCGCAGGCGTCGGCCGCGCAGCGGGCAGGCCGGTCCGGACGCGTCGCGCCCGGTATCTGCATCCGGCTGTACTCCGAACAGGACTTCGAGTCCCGGCCGCGCTACACCGATCCGGAGATCCTGCGCACCAACCTCGCCGCGGTGATCCTGCAGATGGCGGCGCTCGGCCTCGGCGACATCGAGGCCTTCCCGTTCCTCGACCCGCCCGACCGGCGCAGCATCCGCGACGGCGTGCAGCTGCTCCAGGAACTCGGCGCGTTCGATGCGGGCGGCGCGATCACCGACCTGGGTCGACGGCTGGCCCGGCTGCCGTTGGATCCCAGGATCGGCCGAATGATCCTGCAGGCCGACACCGAGGGCTGCGTGCGGGAGGTGCTGGTGCTGGCGGCGGCCCTGTCGATCCCCGATCCGCGCGAACGGCCCACCGACCGCGAAGACGCCGCCCGCCAGAAACACGCCCGCTTCGCCGACGAGCACTCCGACTTCGTGTCCTTCCTGAACCTCTGGAGTTATCTACGTGAACAGCGGAAGGAGCGGTCCGGCAACGCCTTTCGGCGGATGTGCCGCGACGAGTTCCTGCACTACCTGCGCATCCGGGAGTGGCAAGACCTGGTCGGTCAGCTGCGCAGCATCGCGAAGGACATCGGCATCGTGGAGGCGGGTGACGCCGAGCCCGCGGACCCCGCGCGCGTACACGCCGCGCTGACCGCGGGGCTGCTGTCGCACATCGGCCTTCGCGAGGGCGAGACCGGGGAGTACGCCGGCGCCCGCAACTCGAAGTTCGTCCTGGCGCCCGGGTCGGTGCTCACCAAGCGGCCGCCGCGCTGGATCGTGGTGGCGGACCTGGTCGAAACGAGCAGGCTGTACGGCCGGATCGCCGCGCGCATCGAACCCGAAGCCGTCGAACGCATCGCGGGCGACCTGGTCCAGCGCACCTACAGCGAGCCGCATTGGGGCGCACGGCGCGGCGAGGTGATGGCCTTCGAGCGGGTCACGCTCTACGGCCTGCCGCTGGTGGCGCAACGCCGGGTCGGGTACGCCCGCATCGATCCGGTACTGGCCCGCGAGTTGTTCATCCGGCACGCACTGGTCGAGGGCGATTGGCAGACCCGCCACCACTTCCTGCGCGACAACGCCCGGCTGCGTGAGGAATTGGAGGAGATGGAGGAGCGGGTGCGCCGCCGCGACCTGCTCGTCGGCGACGACGAGATCTACGCGTTCTACGACGCGCGCGTGCCTGCCGACGTGGTCTCGGCCCGGCACTTCGACGCGTGGTGGAAGAAGCAGCGCCACCGCACGCCCGAACTCTTGACGTTCACCCGTGCCGATCTGCTGCGCACCGACGTCGACGCCGATCGGCCGGACAGGTGGCAGGCGGGTGACCTGTCGCTGCCCATCACCTACCGCTTCGAGCCGGGCGCCGAGGACGACGGCATCACCGTGCACGTGCCCGTGGAGGTGCTGGCACGCCTCGGCGGCGACGAGTTCGCCTGGCATGTACCGGCGTTGCGCGAAGAGTTGATCACCGAACTGATCCGCTCCCTACCGAAGGACCTGCGCCGCAACTTCGTTCCCGCTCCCGACACCGCCCGCGCGCTGCTCACCACCCTCGACCCAGGATCCGAGCCGCTGTTGCAGGCGCTGCAACACGAATTGCGCAGGCGCACCGGCATATTGGTGCCCATCGATGCGTTCGACCTCTCCAAGATCCCGGCACACCTGCGGGTGACGTTCGCCGTCGAATCCGCCGACGGCACCGAGGTGGCCCGCGGCAAGGATCTCGACGCGTTGCAGGACACGCTGGCCGCTCCGGTGCGGCAGGCCGTCGCCGGCGCGGTCGCCGGCGGCTTGGAGCGCTCCGGGCTGCGGGCGTGGCCGGACGACCTGGACGAGTTGCCGCGCGTGGTGGAAAGCACCCGCGGCGGGCACACGGTGCGCGGCTACCCGGCGTTGGTCGACGGGGGGACCGCCGTGGACGTGCGCGTGTTCGCCACCCAGGCCGAACAGGGCGCCGCGATGCGGCCGGGCACCCGTCGGCTGCTGCGCCTGTCCTCCCCGGCTCCGGCCAAAGCGGTTGAGCGGGCGCTCAATCCACGCACGCGGCTGCAGTTGGGAGTCAATCCGGACGGCTCGCTGGCCGCGCTGCTCGACGACTGTGCCGACGCCGCCGTCGATCTCCTGGCGACCGCACCGGCGTGGACGCGAACCGAGTTCGCCGCATTGCGGGACCGCGTCGCCGCCGCCCTGGTACCGACCACACTGGACGTCGTCGGCCGCGTCGAGAAGGTGCTGGCCGCGTGGAACGACGTGCAGGTCGCGCTGCCCGACAAACCGCCGCCCGCACAGGCCGACGCCGTCGCCGACGTCCGGACCCAGCTGGCCGACCTCGTCCCCCGGGGTTTCGTCACCGCCACCGGGGTCGCCCACCTTGCGGACCTGGCCCGGTACCTCACCGCCATCGGCCGTCGCCTCGAGCGCCTGCCTCACGGCCTCGCCGCCGACCGGGAGCGTATGCAGCGGGTGCACGCCGTGCAGGACGCCTACGACGACCTGGTCCGCGCGCTGTCGCCGGCGCGTGCCGCGGCCGACGACGTGCGCGACATCGCGCGGATGATCGAGGAGCTGCGGGTGAGCCTGTGGGCGCAGCAGCTCGGCACGCCACGACCGGTCAGCGAGCAGCGCATTTACCGGGCCATCGACGCCGTCCTAGGGTGACGCGTGGCCCTCTATCGCATCAGCGCATGGTTCGTCTGCCACGACGTGCGGTATTCGGGGCACGTCGAGTGCGTGGTCGAGCGTGACGCGGCGCCGACCGCGGCCGAGGCCGAACCGAACCTGTGGCCGCTCGCCGACGCCCAGCTGGACGCGATGTTCCCGGGCGAGAGCGGCTCGGGGTGGCGGAACGACTTCACCAGCGTCACGGTGACGACGCTCACCTCATGACGGGTGTATGGGAGGTCATCGCGCTGGCGCTCGGTGTGCTGGTCGCCGTCGTGCTTGCATTCTTCCTGAATCCCGTTGCGGGGCAAGGTGATCCGGACATGGCGTGGGAGGGCCGGGTCGCGGCGGGTTTCGCGGCGCTGATTCCCGGCGGTGTGCTGTGGATCGGGCAGGCGGCGGCGACGTTGCTTGCGACGGTGACCGACGGTGGTGTGCGGCCGGCATGGCTGTGGGGTTGGCTGGTGGCGGCGCCACTTCTTGGTGCTTCGCCCCCGGCCACCGCGCTGGCGCGACGGGTGCGAAACGATTCCGCCGGCGCCGATCCGAACCGACGTGTCGCCGCGGTTCAGTACGAGGCGAACCTCGCCTGGGCCGATACCGTCGCCGAGCCGGGTTGGGAATTGCGTCGCACACCAGCGCTTCCGATCCGCTGGCCACCACCGCCGAACGGGTCAGCGGTGTGGCTCTGCTACGCCGAAAGGCCGGGTGCCGCTGGGTCAATCGAGCTTGCCGGCCCGTGGGCGCGGATCACGCTGCCCGCGGATGGCTCTGCGGCGCCCACCGTCGAGCGGTTGTCCGAGGCGGTGGAACCAATCGGGCTTCAGCAGGAGCCCGCGTCTGCGGCGTCGCAGGCGCGGCTGGTCGACGTCATCCGTCGTGGTGACCCCAACGGCGTGTTGGCCCGAGCCTTGGCCGGCTGGCGCGCGCACAACCCGGTGATCGCGGCTCACCCGACGGTTGCGCCGCATCTGCCTCCGGCTTAGTCGCTGACGAGAACCGAGACGTAGCCGATCGGGATACCGGTGCGGGCGGCGATGCACTTGCGGGCGGCCAGTTCGACGGCCGCGCGGCGAGTGGCGTGGGTGACGCCGTCGATCTCGGGGATCCGGATCAGCCAGCCGCTGACGTCACGGCTCGCTTCGACGTCGAAGCACTGACCAACGGTCGCAACGGGGATGGGGCGGCCGGCGCGAAGCCTGCGATTGCGGAGGGCTGACGCGCGTCGCGTGGTGGGCTGAATTGCCATTGCCTTCATTCCTGAATCGACGGAGAACCGTCGGCAAGCGTAGGGGCTGCGAAACCGGAAACCTAATCGCGGCGGGCACTGTTCAGGCCGTGGTCGCAGACCGTTCAACCGCGCCCCGCGGCATCGTGCAGGATCTGCTGCAGCCGTTCCAGCGGATCACCCGTCTCGGGGTGCAGCCGAAGCTGGGTGTCCGGTTCGACCGGCGCCGTTCCCACCGGAGGCGGTGGTGGAGGCGGCGGTGGCGGTTCGGCGACCGGTGGCGGCGGAGGTGGCGGTGCCACCCGCGCCGCGTCGATCTTGGCGTGCAGCCGGCCGGCCGCCTCCTCGCGAACGGCGCGGCGCTCCTCGTCGGAATCGGTGTTGCCCGTGAAGCATCCGGCAGGCGCCTCCTCGACGACCGCCAGCGCGCTGAGATACCTGGCAACCGCCTGCTCGCCGTCGAGGACGCTTGCTGCCCGGTCGCCGAGCGTCTCCCTGACGAGTTCCAGATTCACCCTGGCAGGACAGGACTCGGCAGGCGCACTGCGCGCCAGCGCCGCGGAGAACTCCCTGTCGGCGTCGTCGAGACGATTGTCGAGGACGGCTAGGCCGCCCGCGGCGAAGGAGACCTTCGCGGGCTCGACGACGTTGAGCACGTTGAGCATTGCGACATTGCCACGAAGCGCACCGGTGTCGCGCTCCGCGAAGTTTGAGGCAGCCAAGCCACCGGCGATCACGACGGACGACAGCTTCAGAATCGCGACGACCATCACGACCGCGATCGGTGCGGAGAACACCAGCAGCCGCCGCCGCAGGCGCGATCGTCGGTTCATACGACCACGTCCGCGTTGGCCAGCCGGGTGCGGCGGAACTCGCGCAGCACCAGGTACAGCTCGATGAGGATGAGGATCGCTGCGCCGACGGCGGGAACCCAGTACAGCTCGGTGCGGCCGGCAGGGGCGGCCGCGACGTCGGCGCTGGTGGTTTGCTCGGCCGGCTGGGGAAGTGCTGCGGTCAGTGATTCGGTTGCGTCGCGGGGAACGTAGGGGACGCCGATCTGATCGGCGACGCCACGCAGCGCGGCCTCGTCGACGGCCGACCGGGCGTCCGTTCCCGGGATCGGCCCGCCCGCCGCGGTGCCGTAGCCGAGCACGGCTCCTCCGTCGACGGTTCCCGCGGGAAGGTCGAATTCGCGCTGTGGCGCTTGGGCTCCTGCGGCGCCGGCACCGAAGTAGAACACCAGGTTCTGCGCCCGCGGGTACTGCTGCGACGCGCCGATCAGCTGATAGCGCAGCACGTTTCCCGCCGCACCGGGGTTCGCCTGGTCGATCGCATCCGGCGTCGCGGCGTACGGCGTGACAGCGGCCATGACGGGGCGCAGGCTCCAGGTATCCGCCGAGAGCGGCCAGTCCAGGGACGGCCGCGACGAGAACGTGATCACGGCGAACCGGGCGTCGGGATAGCGGTCCATCAGCGCGGCAATGTCATCACGCACGCCGGCCATCCGGGCCCGGTCGCCGTCCCAGTCCTCGACGCGCATGTCGGGGGAGCGGTCGACGACGAGGAACACGTTCGGTTCGGTGTCCCCTGCGACGCGGGTCGGGCCCTGCTCCTCGGTGCCGACCATCGGGCGGGCGGCCGCCGCGACCAGCAGGAGCGCCGCCAGCGTCAACCCGGCCCACCGCCAGAGCACCGTCCGGGTTCGACTAGTCGGTGCCATTCTGCGCAGGACGACGACGCGCGCCGCGACGATGGCCGCCGCGACGGCAAGAAGCAGCAGCATCGGCAGCACCGGCTCGAAGGTCATCGCCGCATCACCACCGGCCACGCCGCCAACGCCACCGCTGCCAACAGGGCCAACCCCAACGGAACGTCGGGCGACTCGGTCGGCTTGGTGCGCGCGGCCTCTGCCGTCGCCGTCGCCGCGGGTGGATGGGTCCGGATGTCCGCGAGACCCGTGGTCACGTCGGCGTCCGCGGAGACGGACCGGCCACCGGTGTCACGGGCGACGGCGGTCAGCTTCTGCGAATCGGCGCCGGTGACGAGCACGTTGACCTGAATGCCTGCCGTTCTCGCCATGTCCCGCACCCGGTCCGCGGTGAACAGTGCCGGTCGTGTCTCGTCGGGTGCACGCAGCGCGTCGGGGCCGACGTAGATGATCGAACGGCGTTGCGCGGCCTTCTCGTCGAACGACGGAAACCCGGCAAGGCACAACGCCAGGACGTCCTCGACGCCCTGGGCGTAGTCGGAGTAGGACACCGACGGCGCGAAGCCCGCGGCCTGGGCGGCACCCCGTGGTTGCGCATAGGCGGCGAATTGGCCTGCCGCGTACTGGTAGTCGCGGGTCAGCGGGATGACCCTCCGGTTCGGCGACGTCAGCCCGACGCGTTCGGTGGTGAACGTCTTCACCTCCCTCGCGACGTCGCTCAGCACCGCGCTGACGGCGGGATCGGTCACCGGTCCGCCGACGCAGACCATGATGTCCTGGGGCTGGCCGACCGCGGATGCCCGTGCCGCGGTGGGCAATCCGGTGGGCCGGGCAGCGGCGACGACCGTCGTGGCGAACATGACGACCAGCAGCGCGATGGTGACGGCCGTGGCGATCGACCGCATGCGGGCGGCGCGGACGTACTCGGGAAGCCGGGCCAGACGGCCGACGTTGGCGAGTGGCAGCAGCCGCCGGCGTTCGGCCGCCATGCGAAGCATCAGGACCGCGACGATGCAGATCGCCAGACCCACACAGCCGGCGATCGCCACGGGCCACCACGTCAGGTCCACGATCGGATCAACTCCTCCGCGTCTTCGCTGACCTGGCCGACGTCCACGTCTGAGGCCGCGTTGAACTGCGCGTCGTTCAGACTCTCCAAAAGAGGTGCAACGGAGGCGACTTCACTGGCGGCGATGTCCTCGAGCTGCATGTACTGCACGCGGATGCCGGTCGCCTGCTGCAGGAATCCGCGCAGTGCACCGCTGATGAGGGCGCCGGCAGGGGCGGGGGCCAGTTCGCCTGCCCGGTACCGATCTCCGGCCTCGCGGACCGTCGAGGCGAAGCGACGCTTGAGCATCTTGTCGCGCGCGACACCGATCACCGGGAGATCGTGCAGCCGCTTCTCGGGCATGGTGGCGACGAAAACACCCGCGTACCAGAGGATGAGGACGAGCAACAGCAGTATCGCGATCCACAACCACCAGGACGAGTAGGGCGTCGGACCGATGACGTGACGGAGCAGGTCATCCGGCACGGGCGAACACCCCGGTCATCTCGATCAGTGCGGCCCTGATCTCACCGCTACCCGCAATCAGTGCGTGTGGCACGCCCTGCAGCGTCATGAACTCCGAAAGTTCTTCCCGCCGTTCGGCTTCGGCCTTGCGATACGCGGCGATGACCCGCGGCCCCACCGCGGCGCCACTCAACACGAACCGGCCGGTGGTCACGTCGTAACCGTCATGCTCGTCCTCGACCGATCCGACCGCGGGCAGGTCGGACACCATCGCCCACATGACGTCGTGCCGACCGGTGAGCCGGCTGAGAACCTCACCGAGCCGGGCGTCGACGTCGGGCTCGTCGGACACCACGAACAGCAGCAGCGGACGACGGTAATGGCTTGCCACCCACTCCAATTGAGTGACGATGTTGCTGCGCGCCGGGTGCTTCGTCGTTTGATCGTGGAACCGGTGCAACAAGTATTCGATGTGCGTTTCGCCGCGCCGCAGCCGGATGTCGAGGCACCCGCGGGCGTCGCCGAACACCATGCCGACCTCGTCGGAACGACGCAGGGTGATCAATCCCATCGCGCCGATGACGTTGGCGGCGACGTCGGCCTTCGTCTCACCGGAGGGTGCGAGCGCGGTGGTGTTCCGGCCGGCGTCGGCCACCACCAGGATCTTGTGATGCTTCTCGGAGACGAAGCGCTTGATCAGCACATGGCCCGAGCGGGCCGACGCCTTCCAGTCGATGTCGCGGACGTCGTCCCCAGGCACGTAGGGCCGCAGGTCGTCGAACTCGAGGCTGCGGGTGTGCACCAGCGCGTAGCGCCCGCCCTCCAGCAGTCCGCTGGTGTCGCGGCCGAAGTACTTCTTGGCACGATCGAGGTGCTTGCCCACGGTGCTCGTCTACCTCATGACCTCACGGCACCCGGACGGCCTGCAGCACCGCGTCGACCACGGCGTCGGGCGTCACCCGGGCGCTGGCCGCCTCGAAACCGAGGATCAGGCGGTGCCGCAGGACCCGGTGCGCCAGCCGGGCGATGTCGTCGGGCACGACGTGGCCGCGTCCGCGCAGCAGGGCCAGGGCGCGCGCCGTCCGGCAGAACGCGATCGTGGCGCGCGGGCTGGCGCCGTATTCGATGAGCCGCGCGGTGCTCGCAGGCAGGTGCTGCTCGGGCTCGCGGGTGACGCCGACCAGGCGGCTGGCGTAGTGGATGAGGGCGCGGTCCATGTGCACGGCCCGGACGAGTTCCTGTACGCGGCGGATGTCGTCGGACCCGACGACGGGCGCGGTCCGGTGGTCCTTGTCGTAGAGGCCCGCGTCCATCCGCGAGATGACCTCGACCTCGTCGTCCGTCGACGGGTACTGCACGATCTCCTTGAGCATGAAGCGGTCGGTCTGCGCCTCCGAGAGTGGGTACGTGCCCTCCTGGTCCACCGGGTTCTGGGTCGCGATGACGAGGAACGGCTCGGGGATCGGATACTCGACGCCTGCGATCGTGGTCTGGCGTTCCTCCATGGCCTCGAGCATCGCGCTCTGCGTCTTGGCGCTGGAACGGTTGATCTCGTCGAGAAGCACGATGTTGGTGTGCACGGGCCCCAGCTGCGTGACGAACGAATTCGTCGACGCGTCGTAGACCTGGGTGCCGATGATGTCGCTGGGCAGCAGGTCGGGCGTGCACTGGATGCGGCGGAAGCCACCGTGAATGGATTCGGCGATGACGCGGGCCGCCAGGGTCTTGGCCAGTCCGGGGACGCTCTCGATGAGCAGATGGCCACCCGCCAGCAGGCCGATGAGCATCGATTCGCGGAGGTGGTTCTGCCCGACCACCTTCGCCGAGAACGCACCGGCTACGGCGCTCACGATGCGCTGGGCTTCGGCCATTTCTCGCTGGTCAAGCTGCGATCGTGCTGCGGTCATGGGTCCTTCCGTGGCGGGCGAAGTGCAGGGCAGGCATACCCCGACACGCCGATTTCATGCCCGGACGGCGCTCCCACAGGGTAGGTCGTCGGCGTCAGTCGATGACTGCGGTCGCCTCCACCTCGACGAGGAAGTCCGGCGCGGCGAGCGTGGCGACGCCGATTCCCGTCAGCGGTGCCATCGGCGTCACACCCAGCTTTGCGGCGGCTCGCGCGACGCCGTCGACGAACTGGGGCATCTTGTCGGGAGTCCAGTCGACGAGGTACACGGTGAGCTTCACCACGTCGTCGAAGGAGGCGCCGGCCTCGGCCAACGCGGTGGCGACGTTGAGGTAGCACTGCTCGACCTGAGCGGCGAAGTCGCCGACGCCGACCGTGTTCCCGTCTGCGTCCGAGGCGATCTGGCCTGCCATGAACACCAGCTTCGATCCGGTGGCAACGGACACCTGCTTGTAGATGTCGACCTTCGGCAGACCGGCGGAATTCATCAGGGTGATCGTCATACGTACTCCTCGTCGTGGGCGCGCTCGTGGCGGCTCCCGTAAGTTCGTGAGGTCATGCTCGCACTCCTCCTGCCTCTTCTGGGGTTCGCGCTTCTCGATTCGCTCAACGTCCTCAACCTCGGGGTGACGACGGCCGTCGTGTACGACAGCCGGCTGAGCCGCAAGTCTGCACTACCGGCGGGGTTGAGCTTCGTCGCCGGTGTGTTCGCTGCGACCAGCACGTTCGGCGTCTTGACGGTGTTGGGATTGAACTTCCTGACCGACCGGCTGGACTTCGACCTGACGCCGTCGATCCGCTACTGGGGTCAGCTGGCGCTGGGCGTCGTGCTGATCGCGCTTGCGCTTCTGACGTCCGGGGTCAGGAAGCCTGCGGCGCCACTGTGGGTGCTCAACATGGCCAGGAGCAATCCGTGGCTGCTCGGTCTGGTCGGCCTGGTCATCGGATTCGGGCAAGCCCCCACGGCCGTGCCCTACCTGACCGGACTGGCGATGCTCTCGGCGCGCGAACCGCTGCCGACGGGCTGGCCGGTGATCGTATTCTGCTACTGCGCGCTCACCTTGGTGCCGTCACTGCTCGTGCTGGGATTGTCGACGCGGCGAACCGTCCGGGCCAGGCGTATACAACGCAACTTCGTTCGCGTGCTCACCCGGTACGGGCCGCTTGCCGTCCGAATATTGTTTGGGGGCATCGGAATCGTGCTTGCCGTCGGTGCGCTGCTGCACTACGACGAACTCTGGTAGGCGGGGCTCTGGTTTTGGTGCAGCGCCGATCCCCGTCGGTTCCGCGCGCCGCCGCCCGTCGGTTTCAGTCGGTTCCGCGCGCCGCCGGCGTATGCCGTTTGCCCGCCTCACAGCGACTTTTCGCGTCCCTGCCTCGAAAAGTCGCTCGGAGGTGGGCAATTCGGTGGTGGTCTCGGCGTGGATGGTGCGCTCGAGAAAATGGATTGCGGCGCAACGAGTGATGCGCGTTGACGAATATGGACCAGGGGGAGAAGGCGATACTGGCGGGCCTACCCGAAGTCGGCTACGCCGCGTCGCGTGTCGACTGGAACAGTCTGCGGCAGAATGCCGTTGGCCGTGCGCTGGGCCGGGACACGTCGACGGCGACCCACGTCGTCGAGACCAAGCAGGGGTGGTTCGCGACGATCCTCGCGGAGCTGACCCGGTAGCCAAACCCGTTGGCGCCCAACGTGCGCTCGTGTGCGAGATTTCGGCGATTTTTCGCAATCTAGCGCACGCTCGGCGGGGGGGCGGTCAGATCAGCGCGGGTGCCGGGTGCGGTTCGGTCCGCAGGCGCGCCGCGTCCTGGCCGGGCGGCGCACCGAACAGGCGCCGATACTCGCGGGTGAACTGTGACGGGCTGTCGTACCCGACGAGATGCCCGATGCCTGCGACGTCGCGGGGATTGGCCAGCAGCAGCGACCGTGCCTGCTGAAGACGAATACGCTTCTGAAACTGCAAGGGGCTCATGGCCGTTACGGCGCGGAAATTGCGATGGAAGGCCGACGTACTCATTCCGGAGAGGCCGGCGAGGTCGTCGACCCGCATGGGCTCTGCGTAGTTGTCCCGGATCCAGCCGATCGCACGGCTGACGTGGGTGAGGTCACTGTCGGCCAGCCCGATCTGACGCAGCGTGTCGCCCTGCGGTCCAGTGAGGAACCGCCAGAGGATCTCCTTTTCGACGAGCGGAGCGAGCACGGCGGCATCGGCGGGTTCGTCGAGCAGCCGCAGCATCCGCGCGACGGCGTCGAGCAGGTCGACGCTGGCGTCGCAGGTGGCCATGGCGGATACGTCGGCAGTGGGACGCGGCCTTCGCCGTGTGGCGGTCTCCAGCAGCAACGCCGCGATCGCCGCTGGCCGAAGGACGAGGGCAAGCGCCAAGGACGGATTGGCCTCGCTGGTGCCGATCCAGTGGCCGGTCACCGGCAGGTCGGCGGTGACGACGAGACACTGACCTGCCCGGTACTCGTACGTGCGATCGCCGAGCAGGAGCTGCTTGCCGCCCTGGGCCATGAAGACGAGCAGCGGAGCGGTGAGCGAGTACTCCGGGATGGCGGGGCCCGTCGTCACCTTCGACATCAGCAGACCGTCGATGGACGTGCCCGTGTCCGGTCGTGCGTGCTCGGCGATGCGACCGCGGATCTCGTCGAGCAGCTCGGAACGGGGACGCATGACCCAATAATCGGGAATCGAGTAGGAATGTGCAAGAGGTCGGGCGGAACGGTCTACCGCCACGAACGCACCGGAGCTTTGATTTGAGTACACATTCCGATGAACGAGGAGCACGAAATGGCACTGAGCGACTACGTCACTTTGGGACGATCGGGCCTGCGCGTCAGTCCGTTTGCACTAGGCGCGATGACGTTCGGCGAAGATCCTGGCGGCGCGGGCACGACCATCGAGGAGTCGGATCGGATCCTCGACACCTACCTGAAGCTGGGCGGCAACTTCATCGACACGGCGAACTTCTACACCAACACCCATTCCGAGAAGATCCTCGGCGACTACTTCGCCGCACGCCCCGGTATGCGCGAGCACGTGGTGCTGGCGTCGAAGTTCTTCACGAACCTGTTCCCCGGCGACCCGAACGGCGGTGGCGCCGGCCGCTCGTCGATCACCGCCCAGCTGCATCAAACGCTGCGCCGCCTGCAGACCGATTACTTGGACGTCTACTGGCTGCACAACTGGGATCGGCACACCCCGATCGAGGAGACGATGAGGGCCCTCGACACCCTCGTGCAGTCCGGCAAGATCCGCTACGTCGGCTTCTCGAACGCCCCGGCATGGGTGACGGCGCAGGCACAGACCACGGCGCTGCTTCGCGGCTGGACGCCCTTGATCGCGCTGCAGGTGGAGTACTCGCTGCTGGCGCGCACGGTCGAGGGTGAAGTCGCGCCGCTCGCGCTGGACCAGGGCATGGCGCTAGTGCCGTGGAGTCCGCTGAAGAACGGCTTCCTGTCCGGCAAGTACCAGCGGGGCGCGGACGTCGTCGACTCGGCGCGCGCGGCGTTCGTCGGCGGCCCGAGCGATGCGGAGTTCCGCGTCATCGACGTCGTCGGTGCGATCGCCGACGAGCTCGGCACCACGTCCGCGGCGGTGTCGTTGGCGTGGCTGCTGGCGCGGCAGGGCACCGTCGTGCCCATCGTCGGCGCACGGCGCCTCGAGCACTTGACATCGAACCTCGCGGGTCTCGAGATCTCGCTCAGCGCAGAGCAACTCGGCAGGCTCGACGCGGTCTCGGCGCCGACGCTGAACTACCCCGCGGAGTTGAACGGCGACATGCGCGCAATGCTCCAGTTCGCGGGAACCACCGTCGACGGCGAGACGTCGTCGGTGTATCCGCCGCTGCTGCTGAGCGACGTCCGGTACTAGAACTTCCCGCCGAAACTGCTGGGAGATCGTCGATTTCGATCGAATCGCGATCTGACAGCAGTCTCGGCGCGGACGGGAGGGCGCGGGGTGTCAGGCGTGGGTGCCGTCGGCCACCTTCGGCACCCGATCGGCGGACGCGGTGTCGAGCACCAGCTCGGCGACCCGGGAGCGGTGTTGCTCGGGACTGCCCAGCAGCGCGGCGTCCGTGGTGGCGCGCTTGAAGTACAGATGCGCCTGGTGCTCCCAGGTGAATCCGATGCCGCCGTGCACCTGGATGGTGTCGGTCGCGACGCGGACGAACGCGGCGGACGCCACGGCCTGCGCCATGCTCGCCACCAGTGCCGGGTCGTCCGAGCCATCGGTCAACGCCCACACCGCGTGGTACGCCGCCGAGCGGGCATGTTCGAGGTCGACCAGCAGATCCGCCAGCCGGTGCTTGACCGCTTGGAACGAACCGATCGGCCTGCCGAACTGCAGCCGGGTCTTCGCGTAGTCGACCGACAGGTCGAGCAGATGCTGGGCGGCGCCGACCTGCTCGACGGCCAGCAGCGCCGAACCGACTTGCAGCGCATGCTCGATCACACGCGGCGCCTCACCCGGATCGGCCACCAACCGGGCGGGCGCGTCGGACAAGCGGATCGTGGCCTGCGGCCGGGTCAGGTCGAGTGTCAACAGCGTGGTGCGCTCGACGCCGGGGCCGGCGGCCGCCACGGCGAACAGCGCGACGCCGTCCGGTCCGTCGGCGGCGACGAGCAGGTCGTCGGCGACGCTGCCGTCAACCACCCGCTCGACGGTTCCCGTCAGCGTCCACTCCTCACCGGAACGGGCCGCGGTGACGGACACTTTGGAGGGATCGAACGCGCCCGCTCGGTCGGCGACGGCGAACGCCGCGGTGCGGCGGCCCTCCACCAACTCGGATAGCAGCCCGTCGCGAACCGGCCCGGAGGACGCGGCGACCAGCGCGGGGATTGCGAGGAACACGGTGCCGAACACCGGCCCGCAGGCCAGCGACGCGCCGAGTGCCTCGACGGCGACGGCCTGATCGATCAGCGAGCCGCCGACCCCGCCGTCGGCCTCGGGTACGGACAGCCCGAGCACGCCGAGCTCCGTACCGAGCCGCGTCCAGACCGTCGCGTCGAACGGCGGATCGGACTCCATGAGCCGCCGCACCGTCTGCTCGTCGAAGTTCTCGGCACAGAACTTCGCGACGGCGGCGCGCAGCTGCGCCTGCTCGTCGGTGAACGTGAACGTGGAATTCTCAGCCACGGGGGATCTCCTTCCACGGCATGCCTGCGTCGGCCCGTAGGTCCCCTGGCAGCCCAAGGATCCGTTCGCCGAGGATGTTTCGCATCACCTCTGAGGTACCGCCTTCGATGGTGTTGGCGCGGCTGCGCAGGAAGCGCTGTTGCACCGGTCCCCGCCAGTCGGATTCGTCGTCGTCGTCCCGGCCCATGGCGTAGCCGTGATACAGGATCCCCTCTGGCCCAAGGAAATCCATGCAGAACTGATAGATCTGCTGGTTGAGTTCTGCGCCGACCAGCTTGCCGATCGAGCCCTCGGGGCCGGGTCCGCCGACCGTGGCGGCGGCCCGCGAACGTTCGGAGGTCAGGCGCTGGGCCTCGGCGCGCAACCACAGCTGGGACAGGCGGTCCCGCAGCACCGGCGTCTGCAGGTCGGGGCGCGACGCCCACAGCGAGACCGCCTCGGCGATGGTCCCCGCACCGCGGCGGCTGGCGCTGCCGCCGAGCGCGCTGCGCTCGTTCATCAGCGTCGTCATGGCGACGTTCCAGCCGTTGCCGACGTCACCGAGGCGGTGCGCGTCGGGGATGCGGGCGTCGGTGAAGTAGACCTCGTTGAACTCGGCCTGCCCGGTCATCTGGCGCAGCGGCCGGGTCTCCACACCGGGGCCGTGCATGTCGATGACGAAGTACGTCAGCCCCTTGTGCTTGGGCACGTCGGGATTGGACCGGGCGAGCAGCAGGCCCCACCGCGCGCGGTGCGCGAGGCTGGTCCACACCTTCTGCCCGTTGATCACCCAGTCGTCACCGTCGCGGACGGCCGAGGTGGCCAGCCCGGCCAGGTCGGAGCCGGCGCCCGGCTCGGAGAACAGCTGGCACCAGATGTGCTCGGTACTGGCCAGCGGTCGCAGCCAGGACTTCTTGACGTCGTCGCTCTGCGCGTGTTCGCGGATGGTCGGCGCCGCCATGCCGTAGCCCATGGGATTGAGGCCCAGCGGTACGGGACCGCCGGCCCCCTGCAGGATCCGGTCGGCGTCGGCCTGCAGCCCGCGCGAGACGCCAAGCCCGCCGAGACCTTCTGGGAAGTGCACCCAGGACAGGCCGGCGTCGTAACACGCGGCGAGGAATTCGGGGATGGGGACCGACTTCGGATCGTGGTCGGCGACGACCCGGCGCGCGAGATCCGCGACGCGGTCGGCATCAGCAACATTGCTCATCTCGTCACGATAGGAAATCGACACCCGTCAACTTCCACCGGGGCCGCAATCCCCTGCGCTCATCCCCTGCGCCGAGACTGCGGGGAGATCGCGAATTCGGCGCGGAATGCGATCTCCTAGCAGTCTCGGCGGGGGAGGTGAGGGGATCGGCGGGGGAGGTGTCTTCACCCTCGGTGCTGGCGTACTGCCCCCACCCACGGATCGGCGAGCATCAACATGACCATTTCGATGATCTCGGCATCCTGGCTCCGGTTGCGGCCCGCCAGTAGGTGCGCTGCTTCCTCTATGCGCTGCAAACAGGCGCGAAAAGCGCCGCCGGCGGCATCGAGATAGAAGGCGGCAGCCTCCATCTGAGCTTGATCGGTGAACTGCACTGGCGAATGAGCAAACTCGGGGGATAGGTCCCTAGCTCGCTCCTGCACCATCAACACGAGATTTCGTACCAGCTCGACGTCCGGCGGCGGTTGGGACGAATTGTCCTCGGCCATACCGATTTCCAGCGCGTAGTCGATCTGGTAAAGCGCGTCCACGGCGCTCTCGATGGATCTGATCCGCTCGTCCGAGCGGACGTCCGCCGGCGGAATGGGAATCGTCAGCAATCTCGACGCCATGGTCATCGACGCCGACATCGCCCGAGCTACGTCGGCCTGTGCTTGCCGCACGACATCCTCGGCATAGGCATGCGCGCTGTCGATCTCGGCTTGCGCGGCCTGCCGCGCCTGTTCGATCTCGGCCTCTGCGGCCTGCCTCGCGGCGGCCACCTCGGCGGTGGCCTGCCCACGCGCGGCCGCAACCTCCGCGGCCGCATCGGCGCGCACCTTCTCGGACTCGCGGCGCACCCGAGCGAGCGCTTCCTCCCCGGTCGCCCGTTCCGCCGCGCGCTCCGTCATGCGCTGTTCGGCACGCGCCTCCGCGGCGCGGACCCGTTCCTCGGCCGCCGCCTTCTCGGCCTCCGCATCGGCGCGAACCTTGTCGAGCTGGGCCTGCAGCAGTTGCAACGCCTTTTCGCCGGCCGCCCGTTCCGCCGCGCGCTCCGTCATGCGCTGTTCGGCACGCGCCTCCGCGGAGCGCACCCGTTCCTGGGCTGCTGCCTCACCGGCGGCCGCGTCGGCGCGAGCCTGTTCAGTCTCGGCGCGCGCCAGCTGAATTGCCTGCTGATCGGCCGCCCGTTCCTTGGCTCGTTGACGGTCTTTGCGCGCCGAGTCGGCCTGCACCGCGCGGATCCGTTCCTGCGCTGCGTTGACTGC
This sequence comes from Mycobacterium sp. URHB0044, assembly GCF_000620625.1. GTDB lineage: Bacteria > Actinomycetota > Actinomycetes > Mycobacteriales > Mycobacteriaceae > Mycobacterium. Next base: position 61,915 of record NZ_JIAW01000023.1, read on the forward strand.
GCGTGCGGAATCGTCGGCTTCCGCCCGCGCCATCGACGCCGCTGCCTCGGCATCCAACCGAGCCTGGTGTGCGTCGCGTGCCCGGCTTTCGGCCTCACGGCTTCGTTGGTCGGCCTCGACGAGCTGCATCACCAGCGAGGGACGGGGCTTGGCAGGCCCGTGGCGTTGGCGATGCTCGAGGAGTTCACGCTCACTCATCGCCGCTATCGCGACCGACTCTGGCCTTGGCTGCAAGCCCAACCGCTTGGACGACTCGACCGATTCCACGGCAGCGCGTCGCGTCAACCGGGCCCACTTGTCGACGTCGAGGTCCTCGATGTGCTGGCGCGTGGTCGTCACCGGCGCCGCCGCCTTCCGCCGGTCTCTTCGCCCGTGGCGGAGGGTGTTTCACCGGACGCCGGTTCTGGGGCGGCAGCGGTGGCCGGCTCCGCCGCGCGCCGCCGTCTCGGCTCGGGAGCCGACCCGCTCGGAGCGGGCTCTCCGGTGCTCGATGCCTGTCCGTCCGGTGGCGGCGTCTCGACCGGCCCGCGGTGTGCCTGCGCGGGCGCGGCAAGCGTGGAAAGTGGTCCGCTCTGCTGTGCCAGCACCAGGAGAAGCTGCTCCTGGTGGACCGCCACGGCCTTGGCGAGGGTGTCGTCGCCGAGCCGCTCGGCATCACGAAGCAGCCCCCGCAGGAGCTCCAACGTCACCTCCGGTCCAAGGCCCAGGGTCGCGCCCTCGCTGGCCGCAGGTTCTAGCGCGGCGGTGTCCACCACCTGCCACCACTGGTCCCAGCATCGCGCCACGGCCTCCGCGCGCTGCTCAGCCTCGCGACCTTCCTCGTAGTGGCGTTCTCGCTGATCACGCTCAGCGACAGCCCGCTTACCGGCCTGACGAGACGCGAACAGCACAGCGCATAACACGATGACAGCGGCGACCACCGCGGCCGCGCCCGCGAAGCCAGCGGAGAGGACGAAGTCCCGCGCCGGCGGAAAATCGATTGCTAGTACAACTCGGCTCACCCCGTCAGTCTCGCACCCGACGGCGCCGTCGGATGCACGGAATTGGAGTCGACATCCCCTGCGCCGAGACTGCTGGGAGATCGCGAATTCGGCCCGGAACGCGATCTCCCAGCAGTCTCGGCGGGGGGGGGGGGGATCGGCGGGTGGGGGTGGGGTCAGCGAGCGACGGGGATCTCCGCGGCGATGGCGTCCAGCAGCGCGGGGTAGCGCTTGGCCTCGCGGTGCCCGCCGGGCTTGCCGCTGCTGACGACGCCCGCGGCGAGCCCGCGCGACGGGTCGGCCCATACCGCGATGTTGACCAGACCGGTGTGCCCGAACGCGTCGGGGGCGTTGCGGCCGAACGGCCCGAACCGCTTGGAACCCAACATGAATCCGGTGCCCCAGCGCAGCGGCACCCCACCCGTCGCGACGTCCGGGCGGAGCCTCCGGGCCTCGCGCGTCGCCGCGCGCAGCGTCTCGGGCCGCATCACCCGCACGCCGTCGAGTTCGCCACCACGGCACCAGATCTCGGCGAAGCGGGACAGCTCGTCGGCGTTCGACACCGTGTTGGACGACGGCAGCACGCCGGTGAGATAGCGGGGCGTGTTGGTGAACGGAATGATCTGGTGCGTCGTACCGCCGATGGCCGTGCGGAACGCCGCCGCGATCAGCGCGGGCAACGGCTTGCCCGTGGCGTGACTCGGCGCTACCAGCGGAACGTCTTGCGGCGCAACGCCGTAATTCGTCCAGCGGAAGCCCAGCGGGTCGAGGATCTCCTCGGCGAGGACGTCGCGAATGTTGCGTCCCGTTGCAGCCGACACGATCTCGCGGACCAGCGGACCCCACGTCAGTGCGTGGTACACGTGCACCAGACCGGGCCGGTAGATCGGTTTCAGCTTGCCCAACATCTCGCGGGCGTACTCGCTGTCGTCCATGCGCTTCACGTCGGGCCGTGGCCCGGTGGCGAACGGCACGCCCGCACTGTGCGTCAGCACGTGCCGGATCGTGGTGCGGTCCTTGCCGTGACTGGTGTAGCTCGGCAGGTAGTCGCACACGCGGTCGTCGAGCGAGAACGCGCCGCGCTCGACGAGCATGTGCACGACGGTCGTGGTCATCGCCTTGGCCGCCGAGTACACGCAGAACGGGGTCTGCGTGCTCACCGGCACCTGCTCGGCGTCCGGTGGGTCGTCCGGGCCGTTGCCCCAGCCGTGCCCGATGGCACGGTTCAGCACGACCTTGCCGTCGTGTCGCAGGCAGACCTGGATGGCCGGGTGCATGCCCGCCCGATACCAGTGCCGTGCGGCCTGCCAGATCCGTTCCACCGCCGCGGGATCGATGCCGGAGTGGTCCTCGACGCCGACTGACGTCACCGCATCCAGGTCCGCGGGGACGCGGATCCGGCCGTCGGCCGTCATGCCGGTTGTCTCCGCAACGTCGCGGCGAGGTGGTGTTGCAGCGGTTGGCCAACCGCGCCGAGGCGCAGCGTGTAGGCCAGCTCGCCGCCGTCGACGCGGATCGAACGGCCAAGGGCCGTCACGTCCTTCGCCGATGCGGTGAGTCCGATGGTCGTGGCGGTCAGTTCCATCTGGATGACCGTCCCGTCGACCGTCAGCGTCCCCTCCTGAATCTCGGTGATCCCGGTCGGGTGCGCCAGCACCCACTCGACGCGGCCGGGGGTCGGCACCCGCAGGTACCCGACCTCCGCGTGCAGCGGGCGGCCGTCGTCGACGGCCCTGGTCTTCTGGCCGTAGGCGAGGAACGGCTTGCCGACGTGACCGAACGTCACCTCCTCGACGTAGCCGAACGACGGAATCGTCGGGTATTCACCCGTTCCCGACCCGGCCCACGCGCCAAGCAGCGGCGCGAGTACGGCGATGTCGGGGTGCAGATCGACCACGCCCGTAGGGTACTCACCATGGCGAAACCGCGGCGCCGCGTCATCGTCGCCGGACTTGGGGACAGCGGCGTGCTCACCGCGATCGGGCTGGCACGTCACACGGACGTACTCGGCGTCTCGGCGAAGCCGGCCTTGGTCAGCGGCCAGGAACTGGGCGTGCGGCTGTCCCGGCCCGACGACTGGGCGCGCGACTACTGGGTTGCGTTCGACCGGTTCCGCGGCCTCGACCGGGTGGACACCGTCCAGGGCACGCTGACCGGCGTCGACCTCGACGCTCGCACGGTCGGCATCAAGCGGGAGGACGGCGTGACGCTCAGCGAGGCGTACGACGCGCTCGTCATCTCCACCGGCGTGTCGAACGGCTTCTGGCGTCAGCCGACGGTGCAGTCCGCTGCCGAGGTGGGCGCCGACCTCCGTGCCGCACACGATCGGCTGGCCGCGGCCGACTCGGTGATCGTCATCGGCGGGGGTGCGGCGGCCGTCAGCACCGCCGCCAATCTCGCAACGACGTGGCCGCACAAGCGAATCGACCTGTACTACCCCGGCGACCGTGCGCTCGTCGGGCATCACCCGCGCGCCTGGGAACGCGTCAGGGGCAGGCTCACCGACCTCGGCGTCGGCCTGCATCCGGGACACCGCGCGGTCATCCCCGACGGCTTCGCGTGCGACGAGATCACCGAAGGACCGGTCGAGTGGAGCACCGGCCAGCCGCCGTCGTCCGCCGCCGCCGTGCTGTGGGCGGTGGGACGGGTGCGGCCGAATACCGACTGGCTGCCCGCCGAACTGCTCGACGACCACGGCTTCGTGTGCGTCACACCGGAGCTGCGGGTGTCCGATCGCCCCGGCGTGTTCGCAGTCGGTGACGTCGCCGCGACCGACCCGCTGCGGGCGTCCGCCCGCAACCGCGCGGACAAACTGCTCGTGCACAACGTGCTCGCGCACTTCGCGGGCAAGCCGCTGCGCACCTACCGGCCGCCGCAGCGGCGTTGGGGGTCGGTGCTGGGTGCACAGCCCGACGGCCTCGAGGTCTTCGCGCCCAACGGTCGGGCCTTCCGCTTCCCCGCGTGGTCGATCGACCGGGTGCTACAGCCGTGGATCGTGCGACGGGGCATCTACCGCGGCGTGCGCGACGATCAGCCGCTTCGCTGACGACCACCAGACCGGCAACCAACGCGACGCCCGCTGGGTATTGTCTACCCATTGAAATAGATCGAACGAGGTCGGCAGAGCCGCGGTGCGCACCTCGATGAACGTGTTTGGCGACGGTTGCGTCGCATCACCCCGAACGGACGTACATGCTGCCACCCGACGCTGACCCCGCCGCGCCTGGCGTGCCGCTGTCGCTACTGGTGGTGGAGGACGACCGAGCCGACGCCCTGGTGGTTCAAGAGCTGATCTCCAACGCCGAGGCCGACATCCACGTGGTGTGGGCATCGTCGATGGCCGACGCCGAACGCGAGCTCGAGAATGCTCGTCCCGACTGCGTGCTGCTGGATCTCGACCTGCCGGACGCCAACGGGATCACCGCGTTGGACCGCATCGCCAAGCGGGACGACCACATCCCGGTGGTGGTGCTGACCGGACGCAACGACGAACACTTCGGTGTCTCCGCGGTGGCGTCGGGTGCACAGGACTATCTGGTGAAGGGTCGCGTCGACCCGGAAATGCTGCGACGGGCGTTGCTCTACGCGATCGAACGCAAGCGTGCCGAGCTCACTGCGGTGGAACTGCACGCGAGTCAGTTGTTGGCACAGGAGAACGCGCGCCTCGAGCGGGGACTCCTGCCCACGCCGCTGCTGTTGGAGGACCCGGGCGTCGACATCGTCGCCCAGTACCGGCCCAGCCACCGGAACGCCCTGCTGGGCGGCGACTTCTACGACTTCGTCCAGACGCCGGACCGGACCGTCCACGTCATGGTCGGCGACGTGGCCGGACACGGTCCCGACGCCGCTGCCGTCGGAGTGGCATTGCGGATCGGCTGGCGTGCGCTGACCTTCGCCGGCCTGCGCGGCAATGAGCGGATGCGCCAGCTCGAGCGGATACTCCTCACGGAGAGCCCGCGTCAGGGCATCTTCGCGACCGTGCTCAGCTTGGCCTTCGCGCCAGACAGCCTGAAGTTCACCGCCGTTCGCGCCGGCCATCCCGGCATGCTGTTCCACGGGCCGAACTCCGTCGAGTGGGTCGAACCGCCCGCCGGGCCCGCCCTCGGGCTCAACGGCACCGACTGGCCGCTCAACGTACTGGAGCTACCGGAGGGGCACGGCTGCCTGCTGCTCACCGACGGCCTGTTCGAGGGGCATTCCGGTGACGGCAACGAGCGCCTCGGGGAAACGGGCCTGCTCGACCTGGCCCGCTCGCTGGCCGCGCTGCCGGGCCCCGAGTTCGTGACCAGGCTGATCGACGGGGCCGAGAAACGCGCCGAGGCGCACGGCGGGCTGAGCGACGACATCGCGGTGGTGCGGGTGGAGCGCACGGCCCGACCCGACTGACGTTTGTCGCATGGCCGACCGGGAACTCGTTGGGGACGACAACGAGGAGGGCTCATGACGATCTGCGCGACGTGCGGCAACGACTACGACAAGGCGTTCACCGTCACCTGGCCCGACGGGCGCACGGCGAACTTCGACAGCATCGAGTGTGCTGCGGCTCAGGTCGCACCCGAGTGTGCCCATTGCGGTTGCCGCATTCTGGGCCACGGGATCGAAACCGACGACGGGATCTTCTGCTGCGCGAACTGTGCCCGCAAGGACAGCAACGCCGACGTCAACGACCGGTTCCCGGTGCCTGCCGGCGGGTGACTCGGCCCGACGCCGGGCGGTAGGCGGGCTCGATCCCACGTTTCATGGACGGCGTCCGTCGTTGGTGTCGTGCAACGCCTCGGCGGCGGTATCAGCCGTGTCGGTACACGGGTCTTCGTGCCAGTCGCCGAACGGATCCGGGTAGCGGATCCACTCATCGGGGTCGAGCATCTCGACGTCGGTCAATAGGGCGCCCGTCAAGGCTGCGCGTAGCTGGGCGGGGTCGGCGCCGCAGGCAAGCACGGCCATCGCGGTATGCCGATCGCCGAAGTGCGGGTGCCACTTCAGATCTGCGAACGCACGGCGCTCGGGGTTGACGTAAGCCACCTCCTGCGGCGTCATGGCGACCATCCACTTTCCGGCCGAGCTCACCCGCAGGCCGCCACCTGCTGACTCGAGCCACATGGCCTGCTCCGGGCGGCTGGCCAACCACAGCCGCCCGCGGGTGCGGATCACGCCGTCGAGCAGCGCGTCGATGGCCGCGTGCAAGCGGTCGGGGTGAAAGGGCCGGTCGGCGTTGAACTCCACCAGCGCGACCTGCGCGTCGCCGTGCAGCGGCGGTTCGCCTGCCAGCAGCGCATCGTGCGGATCGTCGGTCCGGCCACGTCGCGCGTCCGGCTCGAGATGCGCCAGCGCCTGTTCGACGCGCTCGACGCCGACGGTGATGCGGGCGCGCGGTGTCAGCCTCCGCAACGCGGCCAGGGTCGTCGGCTCCGCCGCGGTGAGCACGAGGACGTCGGCGAACTCGGCCTGACCCACGACGACCTGGGCGACCGTGCGCCCGTCGTCGAGCTCGTCGTCGCCGAGGGCGCGTCCCAGCCACGTGACGGTGTCGACGCACGTGAGCACGGCGGCGATCTCCACGTCGCGCGCCGCGGGTCCGTCGGTGTAGCCGGGTCCGACGTGAACCCGGACGTGGTTGATCGCCCAGCAGATGGGCTCGGGTTCGAGCCAAGGGGACAGGTGCACGACGATGCGGTCGACGTCCGCGCGGCGGTGCAGCGTCCGCAGCAGCACCAACAGGTCGGTGCGGATGGTGCAGGCCACGCAGCCGTGGGCCAACTCCAGGGCCGTCTCGGCCGTGGTGAGCACGCCGTCGTCCAGTGTGGTGAGCGTCCGCTTCACCACGTGACCGTCGATGCGATGCTCCACCACCAACGTTCCTGGTCGACGCAGCAGTGTGCCCGTCACCGCATCCGTGTCCCCTTGGCCCGACACCAGCAGCACCGGAGTCCGCATGTCCCTCCTATTGGCAATGATTGTCATTAAGCCTGCCGTCACGGTACAGTCCCGATCGCGGCTTGTCGAAAACGATTGTCAATAAGCCGCACGTCGAGAGGAAGGTCACGAGATGTCCGCGACATGTCAGATCACCGGCCGGACAGTCGGTTTCGGAAACAAGGTGTCGCATTCGCACCGCCGAACGCGGCGACGGTGGTCGCCCAACATCCAGATCAAGACGTACTACCTGCCGTCCGAGGATCGGCGCGTCAAGCTGCGCGTCAGCGCCAAGGGCATCAAGGTCATCGACCGTGACGGCATCGAAGCGGTCGTGGGCCGACTGCGCCGCGAGGGGCAGCGCATCTGATGGCGCGCAACGAGATTCGCCCCGTCGTGCGGCTGCGTTCCACCGCCGACACCGGCTACACCTACGTGACGCGCAAGAACCGACGCAACGACCCGGACCGAATGGTGTTGCGCAAGTACGACCCGGTGATCCGCCGCCACGTCGACTTCCGCGAGGAGCGCTGACGATGGCCAAGAAGTCGAAGATCGTCAAGAATGACCGGCGTCGCGAAATCGTGGTCCGCTACGCCGAGCGACGCGCGGAACTCAAGGAGATCATCCGGTCACCGGCCAGCACGGTCGACGAAAGAATAGCTGCGCAGCGGGAATTGGCGCGACAGCCCCGGGATGCCAGTCCGGTGCGGGTGCGCAACCGCGATGCCGTCGACGGCCGCCCCCGCGGTCATCTGCGCAAGTTCGGCCTGTCACGCGTGCGCGTGCGCGAGATGGCGCACGACGGGCACCTCCCCGGCGTCCGGAAGTCGAGTTGGTGATGGCGGGCCAATCGACGAGGACCCGGCGGCCCGCACCGGCGCCGCAGCGCACGAGGAAGAACCTGCTCAAGACAATGGGTCTGACGGAGGTCGACTACAAGGACACCGCAGCGCTGCGAGTGTTCATCTCCGACCGCGGCAAGATCCGGTCGCGCAGCGTGACCGGGCTGACCGTGCGCCAGCAACGCCAGGTGGCCACGGCGATCAAGAACGCGCGTGAGATGGCGCTGCTGCCGTACTGCTCCCGCCCGTCGGGGTGACGATGAAGAAGCCGAGGACCGTTACGGACCGCGCCTTCAACTTGGTGGTGTGCACGGCTTGTATTACGGGACAGTATCTTTCGGTGCTCGACGAGCTGCGCGGTGTGATCAGACGGTGCCCGCAGGGTGTGCTGGTCTCGGCGGGGTGCCTGCTGGGCCCTCTCACCTGCGCGTCGCGTCCCGACGGCCCCGGAGCGCTGGTGGTGTTGCAGCCGTGCGCGACCGATCGCTCGCCGGTGGGCGCGGCGATCTGGGTGGGCCCGATCAACGACCGCGCCGACGTGGCCGACGTCCGGGCGTGGGTGCAGCGTGGCGAGTGGAGTCTCGGTTCGCTGCCGCCGCACCTGCGCCCGGCGCTGAACCGGATGCGTCAGGTTGGGAGCCGGAACTGACTACAGCGGGACGAACTTCTCGCTGTTGAGTTCGCGCCACAGTCGGCGGCATGCGGCTTGCAGGCGTCGGCGCGCGGGGTTGGCGGACATGTGGTCGATCAGGTCGAAGTCCGCGATCACGTAGCCGTCCTTGGCCCGGTGCCACACCTCGGCCAGGCACAGCTCCAAGGCTGCCATCGTCGTCACCCGCGCCGGTGCGATGGCGTCGAGGCCTTCGTCGGAGATGAACGCCGGCCACATGGTGTGCACGCTGTGGTCGACCGCGCGGACGTGGATCTCGAGTGCGAGCGGGGACAGCACAGGCCCCTTGCCGCGCCCTCGCAGCGTCTCGACTTCGGTGTAAACGACCTTGTCACGCATGCCAAAAGTATAGGGGTAACACCGCCGTAACAATCCATTTACATCAGCGGGATTCCCATGGACACGTGTTCGCCGGCCCCCGTCGGCCCCATAGGCTCGACGCATGGCATCAACGTGGTCGCCGGCCCGACTCGGCAACTTGACCGGCAAGCGCGTCATCGTCACCGGAGCCACCAGCGGTGTGGGGCTGGGCACCGCGCACGCACTCGCCGGCGCCGGGGCGCACGTCATCTTGGCCGTGCGCAACCCCGAACTCGGCGCGCAGCGGGCCGCCGAGATCGGCGGCTCCACCGAGGTCCTCAAGCTCGACCTGGCCGACCTGTGGTCGGTGCGCGCGTTTCCCGACCTGCTCGACGACGACGTCGACATCCTGGTCAACAACGCCGGCGCGCTGAGCCAGAACCGTACCGACACCGCGGACGGCTACGAGTTGACGATCGCCACGAACTACCTGGGGCCCTTCGCCCTGACCAATCTGCTGTTCCCGCGGGTGCGGTCCCAGATCATCAACGTCGGGTCGGAGGCGCACAAGTCGGCGAAGTTGCACCTCGACGACATGCATCTGCGCCTCAACAAGTGGACGATGATGGGCGCCTACGCGCGGTCGAAACTGGCGGTCATGCTGTGGGGCCTCGAACTCGACCGCCGGCTGCGCGCGGCCAAGTCGCCGGTGATTGCGCAGCTCACCCACCCCGGATGGGTGGCCTCGAACCTCTCGCAGCTGTCCGACAAGCCGCTGATGTCGCTCGCGCACCGGGTCGTCAGCATCGCGGGCAAGGCCCTCGCCAACGACATCGACAAGGGCGCCGCGCCCACGCTGTACTGCATCAGCGAGCCCATCCCTCCCGGCAGTTACGTCGGCGTCGACGGCAGGTTCGGGCTGCGTGGCGGTCCCGTGCTGATCGGCCGGTCGCCTCTGGCCTGCGACTACGACGTCGCCGCCAAGGTGTGGGAGTTCGCCGAACGCGAGACGGGCACAAGCCTTCCCGCGTAGCGGGGACGGTAGGGTCGCGGCAGTTCTCACCACCGGGAGGCGGCATGTCGGGTCGGACGTTCTCGTTCGAGGTCAACCGCACCAGCACTGCGCCGGCGGCCACGTTGTTCCGGATGGAGACCGACGGGGCGAATTGGTCGGACTGGGCCAGGCCGTTGATCGTCCACTCGAGTTGGGAGCGGCAGGGCGATCCTGCGCCCGACGGGGTCGGCGCCGTCCGCAAGGTGGGGATGTGGCCGATCCTGATGCTGGAGGAGACCGTCGAATACGAGAAGGACCGTCGGCACGTCTACAAGGTGAACGCACCCTGGAGTCCAGTCAAGGACTATCAGGCCGAGGCGCTCTTCACCCCGAACGCCTCGGGCGGCACCGACGTGCGGTGGCGGGGATCGTTCACCGAGGGCGTCCGCGGCACGGGACCGATCATGCGGGCCTTTCTCCGCGGCGCGATCCTGCTCATCTCATCGCTGCTGATCAAGGGCGCCGAACGCCAATTCGCCAGCGGCTACTGAGCGCAATCACGGCCGGGGGCCGTGACGATCGGCTTACTATCGGGGCACATAGCGGCCGCTCGCAGCGCCGCTAGGAGGTCTGCGATGGCACGCCGGACGGACGGGACGCGGCCCGCCGGGTCCGACGGTGCCGAGCACGCGACCCGGCAGGCCGTGACGCTGGCCGTCCTCGTCGTCATCGCCGCCGTGGCGCTGCGCGGATACGTTCCCGGTGCCGAGCAACCGGAACGCGAACGCGCGGCCGAGAGTCCGGTCGCCACCGGCCTCGTCATCACCCTGCTTCTCGCCTCGGTGGCGATCGTCGCCGTGGCCGTCATAACCCGGCTACGCCACCGAAGAGCCGCTGCGGCAGGCACTTTCGACAGGGCGGACTGGCTGCGCCGCGAACGATCGCGGCCGACGTGGCGACTGCTGGCACTCGCGGCCGTTGTGGTGGCCGTGTGGGTGGCGGTCATCAGGGTGCTCACCCGGCTAGGCAACCTCGTTGCGGTGGGTCCGCCGGAAGGTGCGGTGCCGGAATCCCCACCGGCCACGGGCATTCCGGCAACCGACACCGCACCGGTGCCGCGGCTCCCCGAACCCGACGAGGGGCCGAACCTCTTCGGCTACTTCTACGGGGCGACCGTCGCATTTCTCCTCATCCTCGTCGCAGCGACGATCGTCGCGTCCCGCAGGAAACGCCGGAGCACCGCTGCCGCACCGCCCGCGCAGGCTCACGATGGCGCGCACACGGGCGACGTCGCCTCCGAATCCCTGGCGCGCGCCGCCGAAGTCGGTCTCGCCGAGGTCGGTGACCTCAGCCGCGAACCGCGCAAGGCGATCATCGCGTGCTACGCCGCAATGGAGGGCGAACTGTCGCGTGTCCCCGGCGCCATGCCGCAGGAATTCGACACCGCGTCCGAGGTGCTGGACCGCGCCGTCGCACACCATGCGCTGGGACCGGACAGCGCGACGCAACTGGTGGACCTGTTCGACGAGGCGCGGTTCAGTCCGCACGTGATGACCGAGGAGCACCGCGACGCGGCGGTGCGGGTGCTGCAACGGGTCCTCGTAGAACTGCGGAGCACCGAGTTGCGGGTGGGCTCGTGACGAAGGCCGTGGTGGTCGGGAGCATCTGCCTGGTGGCGGGTGTGGCGGCGCTGGCGCTGACGCTGCCCGATCGCCGAATGGTCCCGTGGATGGTTGGCGCGGTGACGGCGTTCGCGCTGTTCACGGTCCGTTGGCTGCTGGCACGCGACGTGCGCCCGGCCGTCGATGAGTCGACGTCCCGAGATCCCGGCGAGACGCTGCGGCGCTGGCTGGCGCGGACCGAAACCCTGATCGAGCGGTCGCAATCCAGTCGATCGGACTGGGACAAGCATTTACGGCCCATGCTGGCACGACAGTTCGAGATGGCCTCCGGGCAACGAAAGGCCAAGGATCCGAGGGCCTTTCACGCGACGGCGCTGATGGTCTTCGGCGCCGACCTGTGGGCCTGGGTCGATCCGGACAACGTGGATCGATCCGGTGGCCTCGAGCCCGGACCCGGACGGGCGGTGCTCAACGACGTGCTGGAGCGGTTGGAGCGGATATGACTGAACCTGCGCAGGCAGCCACCTCGACCGCGGCGAACTGCGAAGCCGTCCTCGACGAGGTGCAACGTGCAGTGGTCGGCAGGCGCGCGGCGCTCACGCTCATCATGACCGCGGTGCTGGCCCGCGGCCACGTGCTGATCGAAGACCTTCCCGGCCTTGGCAAGACGCTCATCGCGCGGGCGTTCGCCGCGGCGTTGGGCCTGGACTTCAAGCGGGTGCAGTTCACCCCCGACCTGCTGCCAGCCGATCTGCTCGGCTCCACCATCTACGACATGCAGTCGGGCAGATTCGAATTCCGGCAAGGCCCGATCTTCTCCAACCTGCTGCTCGCCGACGAGATCAACCGGACCCCACCGAAGACACAGGCCGCGCTGCTCGAGGCGATGGCGGAGCGCCAGGTCAGCATCGACGGCGTCACCCACCCGCTGCCCGCGCCGTTCGTCGTGCTCGCCACGGACAACCCGATCGAGTACGAGGGCACCTATCCGCTGCCCGAGGCTCAGCTCGACCGGTTCATGATCAGGCTCGAACTGCGTTATCTGTCGGACGGCGAGGAGCTTTCGATGTTGCGCCGCCGCATCGACCGCGGTTCACCCGAACCGGAGGTCGGCCAGATCGTCGATGCGCACGACCTGCTCGCCATGCGGGAATCGGTGGAGCAGGTCACGGTGCACGACGACGTCCTGCGCTACGTGGTTTCACTGGCCACGGCCAGCCGGCAGCACCCCCAGATCGCCGTCGGTGCCAGCCCCCGTGCCGAACTCGACATCGTCCAACTGGCCCGCGCCCGGGCACTGCTGCTCGGCCGCGACTACGTCATCCCCGAGGACGTCAAGGCGCTCGCGGTGCCCGCCATGGCCCACCGGGTGAGCCTGCGTCCCGAGATGTGGGTGCGGCAGGTGCGTAGCTCGGACGTGATCGCGGACCTGCTGCGCCGCGTGCCGGTGCCGAGGACGCACGGAGCGACGTGATCGACACCCGGTCGACGGAGGTCGACTTGCGTTGGCAGGCCTCGCCTTTGGCGCGTGCGCTGGCCAGCTGCGCGGCGGTGGCGCTGGCCTGCGCAGTGCTCGGGTCGGCGTGGCAGCTGGTCGCCTTCACGGCGCCGCTACTCGGCGTCCTGGTGTCGATCCGGTGGCAGCGTCCTGCGCCCGCCGTGCACGTGCACGCAGAACCCGGTCTGCTGCGCTGTTTCGAGGCCGAGCAGGTGCGGCTCGCGGTGTGGGCGACCGCCGACGACGGGTCGGATGTCGAGCTCGTGCTCGACGTCCCCGACGGCATGGCCCTCGAGACGACGACCGATGGTGCAGGTCGCCTAGAGCTCGTGGCATCAGCCGAACGCTGGGGGCGATATCCCATCGAAGCGCGGGTCAGCGTGCTCGGGCGAGGCGGACTGCTCATCGGGGCGGCGACGGTGGACGTGGCCGACGTCTTCGTGTTTCCCGTTGCGCCTGCGCAGTCGACGGCGCTGCCCCGCACCGAACTGCTCGACCGGCTCGGTACCCATCTCACCCGACACATCGGCCGCGGCGTCGAGTACGGCAACATCCGCACCTACGTGCCGGGCGACCAACTGCGCACCGTCAACTGGCCGGTCAGCGCGCGCCGCGGAGCCCTGCACGTCACCGAACGGCTCAGTGAGCGCGCCGCGGACGTGGTGGTGCTCGTCGACACGTCGCTGCAGCCGCGCGGACCGGCGACGGAGGCGACCGAGCGGACCGTCCGGGGCGCCGTGCAGGTCGTCCAACACGCGTTGCGCAGCGGCGACCGCACTGGCGTCGTCGTCCTCGGCAGCCGGCCACGCTGGCTCGGCATCGACATCGGCCGCAGGCAGTTCTACCGGGTGCTCGACGCGGTGCTGGGAGCCGGCGACAACTTCGAAGATACGACCGGAACGTTGGCGCCGCGCCCCGCCGTGCCGTCGGGGGCCATCGTGGTCGCCTTCTCCACGTTGTTGGACACCGACTTTGCGCTCGCGCTGATCGATCTGTGCCGACGTGGCCATGTGGTGGTCGCCGTCGACGTGCTGGCCGGGCCGCCGTTCGACGAGGAGCAAGACCCTCTGATCGCGCGGATGTGGGCGTTGCAGCGCTCCTTCATGTACCGCGACATGGGCACGATCGGCGTGGACGTGCTGCCCTGGAGCGGCGACGGCCCGCTGGATCAGGTGATGCATCTGGTGCCCGATCACCGTCGCCGCGTCCCGGCGAGAAGGAGATGACATGACCCCCTCAGCGATGGCGACGGCACTGTCAACGGCATTCGGTCTGCTGATGGTCGCGGCGACCGCCATTGCGGCAGAAGGAACTTCACTCGTCGTGGCGGCACTCGCGGTGGGTGCCGTGGTCCTGGGCGTCAGGATCGCCGCAGCCGCGACCGCCGCGGTGATGTTCAGCGTGGTGACCGTCGTCCTCGCCGACGCACCGGCGATGGCGGCGGCGCTCGCCGGTCTGTCCGCCACCGCGTACCTGCTGCTGCGGCATGCGCGCAACGTCGAGGCCGCCGTAGAGATGCCGACGGTCGTTGGTGCACTGGGCCTTTCGGCCGTCGGGTTGGCAGCGACGGCGATTCCGGTGAGCGTGCCGTGGTTGCCGTTGGCTGCGCCGGTAGCGGTTCTGGTGGGTTACGTGCTGGTCGTCCAGCCGCTGTTGACCTCGAGCCGCTGACCCGTCACTGGAAGATCGGCCCTCCGCCGCCGTTGCACGTCGGATCGGTCTGTGGGCAATCCGGCGAGACGTCCGCGGGCGGCGCCTTGGTCACGACCGGTGGTTTCGGCTTGGTCGGCTTGGGGGTCGACGGTGAAGGCGACGGTGGCGGCGGTGACGGCTCCTCCTCGATGATGGGCGGCGGTTGCGGCTCTTCCTCTTCTTCCTGCGTCGTCTTGGTGGTGGTCTTCGGCTTGGTCGTGATCGGGTCCTTCGTCGAGGACTCCGGCTCGGTCGTCCGTTTCGGCGCCTCGGCCGGGACGGGTTCGTCCGTGGTCGCCGGTGCGATGACCACGGCCGTGGTCGTAGTGACCACGGCAGGCGGCAGGGTCGACGGGACAGTGCTCGGCGCGGTGCGTTGCGCGATCGACGGTGTGGCGGAGGTGACGAGCGTGGTCGTCGTCGTCGGCGGCGCAAGCGACTCGCGCGAGTCGGCAGGCACCACGCGGAACGCCGCCGACGGAACGAGTGCGACCGCGCCGCCGATGCCGACCAGCACGAGTGCCGCTCCCAATCCCGCACGGACCACCGGCCGTCCGGATCGCCCAGGCGCCGCCGTGGCGCTCGGTTCGTCGAGCCCGTCGGTGTCGAGATCGCGCGGGGGCCACCAGGATTCGTCGTCCTCGGGGCCGGTAGGAACGGCATGGGCCCCGGGTAGCTCGCCGATCGCCCGGTCGAGGGTGCGTCCGCGCAACCAGGTCGGCGCGGGAATGGCCAGCGGCGAGGCACCGAGTAGCGCGGCCGGGCTGACCATCCTGGCCCGGTCCTCCTCGCACACCGCGCAACCGTCGATGTGGCGAGCCACCCGCTTGCGCATCAATGGAGTGAGCTGACCGTCCCACCCATCGAGGATGGCGGCCAACTCGGGGCACCTGTCGGGGTCGGCCTTGACGCCGCGGCACAGCAACAATGCACCCAGTGAACGCGCGATGGTCTCGCGGAGGCGTTCGACCAAGGTGTTGGCGTTCCTGGCCGTGACGCCGAGTGCGTCGGCCAGCTCGGGACCGTCGAGACCCTGGCGGTAGGCCAGCTCGAGCACGACGCGATCGCGGTCGCTCAACCCACCGCTGGCGTCCCTGATGAGGTCGGCCAGCTCGTTGCGTGCCGCCAGTGTTGCCATATCTGCTTCGCCGCTGGGCATTTCGGGGAGCTCCTCGCTGAGCTGTTCGCGCTTGCGATCGCGGATCCGGGCCAGCGCCTCGGATCGGGCGATCGCATACAACCAGGACCGCAGCCGATCGGGTTCGCGTAATTGAACTAGTTTCGTTGCTGCGGTGACGAATACGTCTTGGACGCAGTCGGCGGCGGCCTCCCGGTCGCGCAGCATGCCGACGCAGAAGTCGTGCAGTCGGTCGGCGTACCGGTCATAGATCTCGGCGAACGCCGCGCGGTCGCCCGCCGCCGCCGAGCGTGCCAGCGTCGCGTCATCGAGACCACTCGCCGACGACCTTGCGAAACTCGTCATCGATCCACCCCTAGAGCGCACCTCGTGTGTGCCAAGAAGGTCATCATCGTCTTCGTCTCCATGTCGTGCGGTCGTTTGGACAAGTGATCGGGTTTGCTGCTCGCGCGTTTCGGCGCGGCCCGTCGACCGCACTCATGGGTAGGAGCGATCAGCCGTCGGGAATCCCTCACTTTTTCGCGAGAAGCGTCGGAGGAGCCTTCCGCTAGGGTCGACGTCCGATGACAGGTGTCAAGTCTGTGGGCCCGGAGCCCGGCGTGGACGAACGAAGCTGGATCGCCCGGTTGCTGGAGTTCGACCGTGACGGCGACGTGTTCATCGCGCCCAATCCGAGGATCGGCTCAGGTGGGAGATTGTTCGGCGGGTTCATCGCCGCTCAGGCACTGGCGGCTGCCGGCGCCACCGTTGACCCCGAGAAGCTGCCGCAATCCCTGCACCTGTACTTCGTGCGCGGCGGCGAATTCGGTGTCGACGTCCAACTGCAGGTGGAGCGCACGCGCGACGGCCGCTCCTTCGACACCCGCCGGGTGACGGCACGACAGCACGGCAAGACCATCCTCGAGATGATCGCCTCGTTTCACCGCCAGGAGCCCGGCGCCGACTGGCATCCGCCGATGGTGCCGGGGGTCGCACTCGACGATGCTCTGCCCAAGATCGCGGACGTCGAGGTGGCGGAGCGATTCGACATCCGCACCAAAGTGGGCGATGAGTCGCCGTTCGCGATACCGCCGTTCTGGATCAGAACCAAGGACGTCATCGAGGACGATCCGTTGATCCGCGCGTGCACGCTCACCTTCCTGTCCGACTTCGGACCGGTGCCGATCGCGCGGCCGCCAGACGCGCCGGCGAGTCCGGCGGTCGGGTACGCCGCAAGTTTGGATCATGCGGTGTGGTTCCACCGGCCGTTTCGACCGGACCAGTGGCACCTCTACGAGGTGCGGTCGCTGAACAACAGCGACGCCCGCGGTCTCGTCGTCGGATCGCTGTACGACGCTGCCGGCGCACTGGTGGCGAGCACCACCCAGGAGGCGCTGTGGCGGTTCTGAACGGGGCTGCGAGAGTAGACGCGTGAGCACCCCGTACAACCCTGCTTCGGGTACGGCACCGAGCTGCTACCGGCATCCCGGGCGCGAGACCTATGTCAGCTGCACCCGTTGCCGGCGCTACGTGTGCCCCGAGTGCATGCGCGTCGCCGCCGTGGGCCACCAGTGCGTCGAGTGCGTCAACGAGGGCGCCCGCTCCGTCGTGGCGCCCAAGACCGCGTTCGGCGGGCGGCGGACGGACTCGCCGATGGTCACGTACGCATTGATCGCGATCAACGTGGCGATGTTCGTGGTGCAGACGACGTCCACCGAGTTGGAGCGCCGGCTGGTGCTGTGGACCCCGGCCATTGCGCACGGCGATCTGTACCGGTTGTTGACGTCGGCGTTCCTGCACTACGGGATCGCACACCTGCTGTTCAACATGTGGGCCCTCTACGTGGTGGGGCCGCAGCTCGAAAGCTGGTTGGGCCGAACGCGATTCATCGCGCTCTACGTGCTCAGCGCCCTCGGTGGTTCGGTGCTCGTCTACCTGCTGTCACCGATCAACGCCGCCACCGCGGGCGCATCGGGTGCGATCTTCGGGCTGTTCGGCGCCACCTTCGCGCTGGCGCGCAGGCTCAACATCGACGTGAAGTGGGTGGTCGGGCTGATCGTGATCAACCTTGCCTTCACCTTCCTGGCCCCCGCGCTCGGATCCCAGCCGATCAGTTGGCAGGGGCACGTCGGCGGATTGATCACCGGCGCGACCATCGGGTGGGCCTACGCGTATGCGCCCCGCGACTACCGAACCCTCGTCCAGGTCGGCGTCAGCGTCGCAGCGCTGATGCTGTTCGCCGCGCTGGTCTGGTGGCGCACCGCCAGCCTGCTCGGCCTGGCCTAGGGGCTCGGCGGAGCGCCGCAGCGGTCCTTGAGGTCGGCGAGCGGCTGCCGTATCCCGATCATGTCGGTCTTGACCTGCGGATTGGCGGCCTCGTACACCTGCATCTTCTTGGCGACCTGCTCGCGCGACAGCCCGGACAAGCTGGAGACGTAGGCGTTCACGTCCGGATGGGTGAACAGGTACGCCGACGTCGCCGCCTCCACCCCGGCCCGGACGCCCTCCAGATCCGCGGCGCTGCAGTTCGGCGGATTGGCTGCGGGGTCTTCGTTGGCAAGCGCCGAGGGGATGCCACCGAACAGCGCCGCGCCCAGCAGGCCGCCGGTGACGATCGCTCCGCTGGCGAGTGAGCGCGCGGTGCGTTGGGAGAAAGACATTGACTGCTCCTTGTCGTGTGGTGCCCTGAGTTTGCCGCCACGACGGCCGCGCGACGTGCCACGCAAGTGGATTCACAGGCTATCCGAGTGTGGCTCACAGCTGGCATTGGGCGGGCACACAACCAAGCGGTGAGCCTCAGCCCGCCGAACCCCTTGATAACGAGGCGATTACGGCGCGGCGTGCCCGGATCGCGCCGATCCGGCCCGCTGTTAGCTTGCGATCGACAGGACACGTGAAAGGGGTTGACCGGTGTTGAAGACGGGTGTGCAGAGGAGTCGACGCGCGATCGTGCGGCGGTTGACCGTCGCCGTTGCGGCCATCGCGATGGTCCCCGGCCTCGTCGGCCTGACCGGATCGATGCCCACAGCGGCGGCGTATTCACGCGAAGGCCTGCCCGTCGAACAGTTGGACGTGCCGTCACCGTCGATGGGCCGCAACATCAAGGTCGAGTTCCAAGGCGGCGGCCCGAAGGCGGTCTATCTGCTGGACGGCTTGCGCGCCCAGGAGGACGCCAGCGGCTGGGACATCAACACCGCTGCATTCGAGTGGTACTACCAGTCCGGGCTCTCGCTGGTGATGCCCGTCGGCGGCCAGTCCAGCTTCTACAGCGACTGGTACCGGCCCGCGGCGGGCAGCGCGGGCACCGTGACCTACAAGTGGGAGACGTTCCTGACACAGGAACTGCCCGGCTGGCTGGCGGCGAACAAGGGCGTCGATCCGGTCGGCAACGCGGTGGTGGGCCTGTCGATGGCGGGCGGCGCGGCGTTGACGCTGGCGATCTGGCACCCCGCGCAGTTCATCTTCGCCGGCTCCCTGTCCGGATTCCTGAACCCGTCACAAGGCTTGTGGCCCACCATGATCGGCTTCGCGATGAAGGATGCCGGCGGGTTCAACTCCACCGACATGTGGGGCACGGCAAGCGACCCGGCGTGGCGGCGCAACGATCCCATGGTCAACATCGGAACCCTGGTCGCCAACAACACGGCGGTGTGGGTCTACTGCGGCAACGGCAGATCGTCCGACCTGGACGCGCCCGGTGACTTCGGCACCATGTACAGCGCCCAGTTCCTCGAGAACATCACGATCAGCACCAACAAGGACTTCCAGAAGAAGTACCTGGCCGCGGGCGGGCGCAACGCGGTGTTCAACTTCCCGCCCAACGGCACGCACAGCTGGGGCTACTGGGGGTCGCAGCTGCTGGCGATGAAGCCGGATCTGCAGCGGGTGCTCGGCGTGCCGGCCCCTCCGCCCCCACCGCCCGCTCCGCCGGCGTAGCTCCGCGATTGCCCGGCGCCGTCAACGGGTAATGAGGGGGACATGGCTGGTGTCGACGTATCCGTATCCTCCGACCTCTCACCCGACCGGGCCTGGGCGTTGGCGTCGGACCTGAACCGGTTCGACGAGTGGCTGACCATCTTCGGCGGCTGGAAGAGCCCTGTGCCGGACGAGATCGGGAAGGGCACCAAGGTGTCCTCCTGCATCAAGGTGAAGGGAATCAGCAACACCATTCACTGGGAAGTCACCGATTACGACGCGCCGAAGTGCATCGGGATGCGCGGCCGCGGGCGTGGCGGCGTGCGGATATCCCTGAACCTCACCATCCGCGACGATCGCCCGGGGACCACGTTTCACCTGGTTGCAAACCTTGCCGGGCCGATGCTGAGCGGACCGTTGGGGAAGTTGGTCGCTAGGGTGCTGCGTTCCGACGTCGAGAACTCCGTGCGGAATCTCGCTCGTCTCGGCTCGGAGTCCGTCAGACCCGGCAGCTGATCTCCATGCTGTCGGAGTCCCTGGCGAGGAAGTTCACGCTGACGTAGCCGTTGGCCGGGTCCCGCACGTAGTCGAGGTACGGCTGGGTGTCGGCCATGTTGGTGTTGTCGGCGACGATCAGCGCGCCGGGCGTCAGCCGCGCTTCGAGAAGCTTGATCACCGGCAGGTAGAGCTCCTTCCACCCGTCCAGCAGCACGAAGCCCACCGGGCCGTCGAGCGTGGTCAGCGTGGTCAGCGCATCGCCTTCGAGCACGGTAATGACGTCGGCAAGTCCGGCGTCGGCGAAGTTGCGCTTCGCCGTCTCGACCTTGGCGGCGCTCAGTTCGGTGGTGACGACGCGTCCGCTGCCGTTGTCGCGCACGGCCGACGCCAGGTGGATGCCGGACAGGCCCAGCGACATGCCGAACTCGACGACCGTTTCCGGGCGCGCTGCCCGCACCAGTGCGTAGAGCAGCCGGCCGGCTTCGGGCGTGACGGGCAGATAGAAGTCACTGAGCGCATCGGCGCGCTCCTGCGCGGTGGCGTTGGCCATGTCGACGCCGTCGAACCGGGACCGCAGCGTCGACATCTGATCGCGGGACTCGGAGTACATCCTGTCCAGGGCCGACGCGACCCTGGTGTCTGCAAGCGTGGTCATGGACTCGAAGCTACGCGCCGAGGCTGTGCGTGTCATAAGTCCCTCGGCGATGCTAAGCGGATCGCTCAAATCCGTTCTGCGCCCAGGGAAACGGAGGATGAATAGCCTAGGTCGCCATGCCGCCCAAGTCAGCCGTCCGCAAGGCCATCACCGGCGCGTCGATCGGCAACGCCGTGGAGTGGTTCGACTTCGCCATCTACGGCTTCCTCGCCACGTACGTCGCCGCCAACTTCTTCCCGGCCGGCGATGACACCGCGGCGCTGCTGAACACGTTCGCCATCTTCGCCGCCGCCTTCTTCATGCGTCCGCTCGGTGGTTTCGTGTTCGGTCCGCTGGGCGACCGGATCGGCAGGCAACGCGTGCTCGCGATCGTGATCCTGCTGATGTCCGCTGCCACCGTGGCGATCGGGCTGTTGCCGACCTACGCCGCGATCGGCGTCGGCGCGCCGCTGCTGTTGCTGTTCTTCCGCTGCCTGCAGGGGTTCTCGGCCGGTGGTGAATACGGTGGCGGCGCGGTGTACCTCGCGGAGTACGCGGCTCCGCAGCGGCGTGGCCTCGTGGTCACGTTCATGGCGTGGTCGGGCGTGGTGGGCTTCCTGCTCGGGTCCGTCACCGTCACGGTGTTGCAGGCCGCACTGCCCGCCGCCGCGATGCAGAGCTACGGCTGGCGCATCCCCTTCCTGCTCGCCGCGCCGCTGGGCCTGGTCGGTCTGTACATCCGGTTGCGCCTCGACGACACCCCGGAATTCACCGAGCTGAGTACGCGAGACGAGGTGGCGAAGCGGCCGCTGCACGAGGCGGTCACGACGTCGTGGTTGCCGATCCTTCAGGTGATCGGGCTGTTCCTGATCTTCAACGTCGGCTACTACGTGGTCTTCACGTTTCTGCCGACCTACCTGATCAAGACGTTGCAGTACTCGAAGACGGCGTCGTTCACCTCGGTCACCCTGGCTAGTCTGGTCGCGCTGATCCTGATCCTTCCGCTCGCGGCGCTGTCGGATCGGGTTGGCAGGCGGCCGATGCTGATCGCCGGATCCGCATTGTTCGCAGTCTTGTCGTATCCTCTTTTCCTGCTTCTCAATTCGGGATCGCTGGCGTCGGCGATCACGGCGCACTGCATGCTGGCGGCGATCGAATCGGTCTACGTGTCGACCGCCGTCACCGCGGGTGTGGAACTCTTCTCCACCCGGGTGCGCTACAGCGGGTTCTCGATCGGCTACAACGTCGCGGTGGCCGGGTTCGGTGGGACGACGCCGTACGTCGTCACGTGGCTGACCACGAGCACCGGCAACGTGCTGGCGCCCGCGTTCTATCTGACCGCCGCCGCCGCGGTGTCGCTCGCGACCGTGTTCGCGTTGCGGGAAACCGCCGGTCAGCCCCTGCGTGCGCTCGCCGTGCCACCATGACCCCATGGGAGTGAAGGGAGCAGCCCGGCCGACCAAGGCCGACGTCGCACGGCTGGCCAAGGTCTCCACGGCGACGGTCACCTACGTCCTGAACGACGTCGCGGGCCAGACCATCTCGGCGCAGACCCGGGCGGCGGTGCGCGCCGCGGCCGCCGAACTCGGCTACCGGCCGAACCTGGCGGCACGCAACCTCGCGGTCGGAGGCAGCGGCGTGATGTTGTACATCGTGCCGCGCATCTCGCTGGGCGACCTGCTCATCGAGGTCGGCAGCCGGCTGACGGCGGCGCTGGCGCGACACGGCGTCGTGCTGTCGCTGCAGTTCGAGACGGAGGACGGCCGCAACGTCGTCGACGCCATCGCCGATCTCAACCCGATCGCCGTGACCAGCGTGTTCCCGCTCAGTGGGGCTGCGTTGGAAGCTGTCACGGCGGCGCGCATCCCGCAAATCCATCTGGGCAGCGCCCAACTGCACGCGATGGGCGCGCTGCACCTGACGATCGGTGACATGCGGGTCGAGCACCTGGTGTCGCGGGGCCACCGCCGACTGGCGTTCGCGTTCTCGGACCTCGATCCGCTGCGACCGCTGGGCGAGTACTGGCTCGAGGGGCTGCGGGTGGCCGCGTCCGCCAGGCAACTGCCCGCCATCACGACCGCGACGTTCGACAGGGACGGGACGAACGCGGCCGACGAAGTCCGCGCGCTCGTCGCCGACGGCGTCACCGCGGTATGCGCCGACAGCGACGAGACCGCCATGGTGGTGCTGCACGGCATCCGCCAGGCCGGCATGCGCTGCCCGGAGGATCTGGCCGTGATGGGCGTCGACGCGAGACCACTCGGGGCGGTCAGCGCGCCGCCGCTGACCTCGGTCTCCTTCGACGCCGAGACCATCGTCGCCGTCTCCGTCGCGGCCATGATGACGGAGCTGGGCTATCCGTCGGTGCACGAGCCCAGCAGTGAGAACGTGGCGACGCTGGTTCAGCGCGACTCCACCTGACATCGTCCCGACCTTGCCGTGCGAGCGCTCAGCGGGGTAACTTACGCGGGTAAGTAATGCTGCAGTCCTCGGAGAGGCGGACGTCGTGACGCTCGAAACCACCAGTGACGTGTACTTCGACCCCTACGACGTCGAAATCAACACGGATCCGTATCCGACTTTCGCACGACTTCGCGAAGAAGCACCGCTCTACTACAACGAGCAGTACGACTTCTGGGCGCTGAGCCGCTTCGCCGACGTCAACCGGGCGCTCGTCGATCACGAGACGTTCAGTTCAGCGCGTGGCGCGATCATCGAACTGATCAAGGCGAACATCGAAATCCCTTCGGGGGCATTGATCTTCGAAGATCCGCCGATTCACACCACGCACCGCAAACTGCTCTCGCGGATGTTCACGCCGCGCAAGATCAATGCGCTGGAACCCAAGATCCGCGCCTACTGCGCGGAGAGCCTGGACCCGCTCGTCGGCACCGGCAAGTTCGACTTCGTCACCGACCTCGGGGCCACGATGCCGATGAAGGTGATCAGCGCGCTGCTCGGCATCCCCGAGGGCGACCAGGAGATGATCCGCGACCACGCCAACGCCCAATTGCGTACGGAGGCGGGCAAACCCATGAAGGCCGCCGAGGAGGGTCTGGTCACCGGCGAGATCTTCGAGGCCTACATCGACTGGCGCGCCGACAACCCGTCCGACGACATCATGACCGAACTGCTCAACGTCAGCTTCGTCGACAACCGTGGGGTTACGCGCCGGCTGACCCGCGAGGAACTGCTGATCTACATCAACGTGGTGGCGGGCGCTGGCAACGAGACCACCACCCGCCTGATCGGTTGGGCCGGAAAGGTTTTGGCCGAGCATCCCGACCAGCGCCGCGAGCTGGCGCAGAATCCCCACCTGATCCCGCAGGCCATCGAGGAGCTGCTGCGGTTCGAGCCCCCCGCGCCACACGTGGCCCGCTACGTCACCCGGGACGTCGAGTTCTACGGCCAGACCGTGCCTGCGGGCAGCACGATGATGATGCTGATCGGCGCGGCGGTGCGCGACCACCGCCAGTTCCCACCCGACGGCGAGGTCTTCGACATCCACCGCGAACCGCGCCAGCACCTGGCGTTCAGCGTCGGCACGCACTTCTGCCTCGGCTCGGCGCTGGCGCGGCTCGAAGGGCGCATCGCCTTGGAGGAGATCCTGAAGCGCTTCCCGGAGTGGGACGTCGACCTGGACAACGCCGCGCTGTCGCCGACGTCGACCGTGCGGGGCTGGGACAGCATGCCGGCGTTCATCCGATGACCGCGAGCCTGCTCGTCCCCAGCGACTGGGCGGAGGTCACCCCGGAGTGGATGACCGTCGCGCTGGCGCAGGTTCACCCCGACGCCGTCGTGGCCGAGGTGCGCGTCGACATGCGCGACGACGGCACCAACCGGCGGGCGCGGCTCGCGCTGAGCTACTCCGCGGGTTCCGGCCCGGCGACCGTCTTCGTCAAGGCCGTCGACCCCGACCACAAGGCAATGATCAAGATGACCAGCGGGCTGCTCCACGAGCCGCGGCTGTTCAACTCGAATATCGTTCTGCCGCTGGAACATCCACTGGTCTACGCTGCGCCCATCGACGAGGCGGAGGAAGACTTCCTGCTGGTGATGGAGGACCTCACCGCCCGCGGTGCCGACCCGCGCGACGCCACCCGGCCGCTGACTCCCGAACAGGCCGCCAACGGCGTGCGCGCCCTGGGCCGGATGCACGGCGAATTCTGGGGCGCGCGCGTGGACCGGCCCGAGCTCGCCTGGCTGGAGGCCTTCGTGCCGTGGGACGGCATGCAGTACGCGCCGCTGCCCGCCGCGCTGGAACGCCTCGGCGACGACGCCCCGGCCTCCGTGCACGCACTGACCATCGGCGGCCTCATCGAGGACCTCTGGAAGCCCTACGTCCGCACGCTGACCGTCGGCCCGCCCACGCTGCTGCACGGCGACGCGCACATCGGCAACACCTATCTCCTGCCCGACGGCGACGTCGGATTCCTCGACTGGCAGGTGGCGCGGCGGGGCAACTTCGCGCTGGACCTCGGCTACTTCCTGCAGGGCGCACTGACCACCGAGGATCGCCGCCGCACCGAGCGGACACTGCTGGAGGAGTACCGCGACGCGCTGGGGTTGCCCGCCGACGAGCTGCCGTCGCTGGACGAGATCTGGCTGCGCTACCGCGCCTCGGTGGCGCACGGCCTGACGCTGTGGCTGTGCACGGCCAGCGCGGGCGAACTGTGGCAGCGCCCCGACATCGCTCTGGCTCTCGCGCAACGGTATTCGGCGGCCTACGAGGACCTGCAGACGGCTGCGGCCATCGCCGACCTGATCTGACCGCTACGCTGGTCGGCATCCGTCACGATGGGGGTTGCCGATATGCGGATCAAACTATTGCCCTACGTCACCGTCGAGGTCGACGACCGGTTGCGCGACCGACTACGGACCGCGGGGGAGCGGCTGCGGATCAACGTCAGGTCCTACCTGCTCAGTGCGGCCGACGACGTCGATACCGCCGGGGGCAAGGTCCGCGACCTGTGCGACGCCGCGGTCAGCCGGGTCGACGACGCCGTGGCCAAGGTGACCGACAAGATCGATCCGGTCACGCAGGACACTCGAGTCGAAGCGAGCTGACGACACCTCTACGGTGGAGTCGACAGGTACCAATACGGCCTGTCGCGCGCCGATGAAGGGATGTCGAGGACGTTGGTGGCCCAGGGGCTAGTCGTCCTCCTCGCGTTGTGCGCGGCGGTGTTCATGGCGATCGGCATCGTCGTCCGCCAGCGCGCGACCATCGACGTGCCGTCCGAGCAGGGCGTCAGCGCCGTCATGTTCACCACGCTGCTGCGGCGCCCGCTGTGGTGGGCAGGTACCGCTGCGGCCGTGCTCGGGTACGTCTTCCAGGCGCTCGCCCTGATCAAGGGCTCCCTCATCCTCGTCCAGCCGCTGCTGGTGTCGGCGTTGCTCTTCGCGCTGCCGATGAGCGCGCGGCTGGCGGGCCGCCGCGTCACCCGCGGCGAATGGTTGTGGGCCGGAGTGCTGACCGCATCACTGGCAGTGTTCGTGCTTCTCGCCAGGCCAGGTCCGCAGGAACGCCCTGCGACGGTCCCCGTCTCGACGATCGTCGCCATAGTCTGCGGCGTGATCATCGTGGGCGCCGTCGTGGTGGGAGTGAAGATCGGTGGCTGGCAACGCGCGGTGCTGCTCGCCGTCGCCGTCGGCGTGCTGTTCGGCTCCGTCGCCGTCCTGACGAAGGTCGTCATGCACCTGTTCGACGAGCGCGGGGCACTGAGGCTGCTGGCCACCCCGGCCCCGTACGCGCTCGTCATACTCGGCGTCCTGGCGACGCTGCTACAGCAGTCCGCGTTTCACGCCGGTGCGCTACAGACGTCGGTGCCGACGATGTTGGTGCTCGAGCCCGTCGTTGCGGTCTTCCTCGGCGCCATCCTGCTCGGCGAGGAACTCGATGCCGGCCGGTACGAGGCCATCGCGCTGACCGTCGCCATCGCCGCGATGACGGCGGCCACCGTCGCGCTCGGTCGTGACGAGGGTGCCTACGAGGCCGAGATCGAGATGAAGGCCGCACGCGGCGCGGCGTGAGTCAGCGCAGTATCGAGGTGAAGTAGGTGACGCCGTTCATCGTCATCCGCTCGTCCTCGTCGTCGGCCTTCGTGATCGCGGGAAAACCGTTGCTGGCCAACAGTTCGCTCATCGGCGTGCCGACCGACTCCCAGCCGTGCGCGTCCAGGTAGTCGCCAACGTGGTTGCGTTCGCCCTCGAACCCCAGCTCGGAGAAGTCGAGGTCGAAGCCGTGGTCGCGCCACTTGGCCGTGGCCTGCCGCATCTTCTCCCTGGCCTCGTCGGCTGCGAAGTCCGCGGTGTTGGGCACGGCCTCGGTGCCCAGCCGGCTGCCGGGCGCGCTGAGTGCGGTGACGGCGTCCAGCAGCCGATCCTGGGCCTCGGGCGGGAGATAGCCGAGCAGGCCCTCGGCGATCCACGCCGATGGCTTGGTGACGTCGAAGCCGGCGGCTTTCAGCGCCGTCGGCCAGTCGTCGCGCAGGTCGATCGCGACCGTGCGCAGCTCGGCCTTTGGCTCGGCGCCGAGCCCGGCCAGCGTCGTCGTCTTGAAGGCGATGACCTCGGGCTGATCGATCTCGAACACCGTCATGCCCGCCGGCCAGTCCAGCCGATAGGCCCGGGCGTCCAGGCCGGATGCCAGGATCACGGCCTGGCGGATGCCTGCGTCGGCGGCCTCGGCGAAGAACTTGTCGAAGTACCGCGTGCGCGCCGCCATCGCGGTGGGCATCTGCTGCAGTCCCCAACCGGAGCCCTCGACGTCAAGGTCCTCGCCGGTCAGTTGGCCGGTGGCCCAGCGGGTGAGAAAGTCCACACCGACCGCGCGGACGAGTGGCTCGGCGAAGGGATCGTCGATCGCGTCGGCGTTGGTCGCGATCGCTCGCGCTGCCGCCACCATGGTCGCCGTGGCCCCTACGCTGGTCGCCAGATCCCAGCTGTCGTCGTTGGTCCTCGTCATGCTCCACCTCTCAGAAGTTACTTAGCCAGTATAACGACCAAGCTGGCGAGTTGTTCCCGTCACAGGAAACTCCCAGGTCAGCCATTTGGGGCATATCTTTAGTTTTGCTAACGTTGTGTCGGATGGTTGGGCAGCGAGGCCCACCAATAACCAACTTTCCGCGAATTTCGTAGAGGATTTTCATGTCGATCCACACCCGCGAAGCGCGCCTCGAGCGCCGCATCGCCGACCTGTACGCCCACGACGAGCAATTCGCCGCCGCCAAGCCCGACTACGCCATCAGCGCCGCCGCCGACCAGCCCGGCCTGCGGCTGCCCGACGTCGTGCGCACCGTGATCCAGGGCTACGCCGACCGGCCGGCCCTCGGCCAGCGCGCTGTCGAGTACGTCACCGACGGTACCGGCCGCACGACGGCCCGCCTGCTGCCGCGATTCGACACCGTCAGCTACGGCCAGCTGTGGGAACGCGTGCACGCCTTCGGCGCCGCCCTGCACGACGCACCCGTCCGGCCCGGCGACCGGGTCGCCATCCTCGGCTTCACCAGCGTCGACTACACCGTCGTCGACACTGCCCTGACGCAGCTCGGCGCGGTATCCGTGCCGTTGCAGACCAGCGCGCCGCAGGCTCAGCTGCGGCCGATCATCGCCGAGACCGAGCCGGTGCTGATCGCGTCGAGCATCGACTACGTCGACGACGCCGTCGAGCTCATCTCCTCAGGGCCCGCGCCAGAACGGTTGGTGGTCTTCGACTTCCAGCCCGAGGTCGACGACCAGCGCGACGCCCTCGAGGCGGCCAAGGCAGCACTCGAAGGCAGCGGCGTGATCGTCGAGACGCTCGCCGACGTGCTCGCACGCGGCCGTTCGGTGCCCTTCGAGGGAGTGACGGCCGACGGTGACGATCCGCTGGCGTTGCTCATCTACACCTCCGGCAGCACCGGTGCCCCCAAGGGCGCGATGTACCCCGCGGGCAAGGTCGCGAACATGTGGAAGTCGGCCGCGAACGCTGGCTGGGACGACAACCAGGGCGTGCTGCCTGCGATCACGCTGAGCTTCCTGCCGATGAGCCACGTGATGGGCCGCGGCATCCTGTACGGCTCGCTGGCCGCAGGCGGCACCGTCTACTTCGCCGCCCGCAGCGACCTGTCCACGTTCCTCGAAGACCTGGCGCTGGCCCGGCCGACCCAGCTGAACTTCGTGCCGCGGATCTGGGACATGCTCTACCAGGAGTACGTCAGCCAGACCGATCGCGGCGCCGGCGTCGACGAGCTGCGGGAGCGCCTGCTCGGTGGCCGGTACGTCACCGCCATCACCGGCTCCGCGCCGATCTCCCCCGAATTGAAGGCGTGGGTCGAGGAGTTCCTCGACATGCACGTGATCGAGGGCTACGGCTCCACCGAGGCGGGCGCCGTCTTCGTCGACGGGCAAATCCGGCGGCCCCCGGTCATCGACTACAAGCTGGTCGACGTGCCCGATCTGGGCTACTTCGGCACCGACGTGCCGCACCCGCGCGGTGAGCTGCTGGTCAAGTCCGACCAACTGTTCCCCGGGTACTACAAGCGGCCCGAGGTCACTGCCGAGGTGTTCGACGCGGACGGTTACTACCGCACCGGTGACGTCGTCGCCGAGCTCGGCCCCGACCGGCTGCAATACCTGGACCGGCGCAACAACGTGCTCAAGCTCTCGCAGGGCGAGTTCGTCACCGTCTCCAAGCTGGAGGCCGCGTTCGGCGACAGCCCCCTGGTGCGGCAGATCTTCGTGTACGGCAACAGCGCACGGCCCTACCTCTTGGCAGTCGTCGTGCCGACCGAGGACGCCCTGTCCCGGTACGGCGCCGACGAGCTCAAGGGCGCGATCAACGCGTCGCTGAAGGAGGCCGCCCGCGCGGCGGGTCTGCAGTCCTACGAGATTCCGCGCGACTTCATCATCGAGACAACGCCTTTCACGCTCGAGAACGGTCTGCTGACCGGGATTCGCAAGCTGGCGTGGCCGCGGCTGAAGGAGCGCTACGGCCCGCAGCTCGAGCAGCTCTACGTCGATCTCGCCGACAACCAGGCGGGCGAGTTGCGCGCACTGCGCAAGAGCGGCGCGGAGCGCCCGGTGCTGGAGACCGTCAGCCGCGCCGCGACCGCGCTGCTCGGCGCCGCCGCGTCCGACGTGCGCGGCGACGCCCAGTTCACCGATCTCGGCGGAGACTCCTTGTCGGCGTTGACGTTCGCCAACCTGCTGCACGAAATCTTCGACGTGGACGTGCCCGTTGGCGTGATCGTCAGCCCGGCAAGCGATTTGGCGTCCATCGCCGCCTACGTCGAGACCGAGCGCGCGGGCGGGTCGAAGCGCCCCACCTACGCGGCCGTGCACGGCCGTGACGCCACCGAGGTGCACGCCCGCGATCTGACGCTGGACAAGTTCTTCGATTCGGAGACCCTTTCCGCCGCGGCATCATTGCCCGGCCCCGCCAAGGAGATCCGCACCGTATTGCTCACCGGCGCAACCGGATTCCTCGGCCGCTATCTGGCCCTGGAGTGGCTCGAGCGGATGGATCTGGTCGACGGCAAGGTGATCTGCCTGGTCCGTGCGAAGGACGACGCCGCCGCGCGCGCCCGCCTCGACGCGACGTTCGACAGCGGTGACCCGAAGCTGTTGGAGCACTACCGTGCACTGGCCGCCGAGCACCTCGAGGTGTTCGCAGGCGACAAGGGTGAGGCCAACCTCGGCCTCGACGACGCGACGTGGCAGCGGCTGGCCGACACCGTCGACCTGATCGTCGACCCCGCCGCCCTGGTCAACCACGTACTGCCCTACAGCCAGCTGTTCGGGCCGAACGTGCTCGGCACTGCCGAGCTCATCCGCATCGCGCTCACGACGAAGATCAAGCCGTTCGTCTACGTGTCGACGATGGCCGTCGGCGCGGGGATCGACCCGAGCGCCAACACCGAGGACGCCGACGTCCGCGTGGTCAGCGCGACCCGCAACGTCGACGACAGCTACGCCAACGGTTACGGCAACAGCAAGTGGGGCGGCGAGGTGCTGCTGCGCGAGGCCAACGAGCAGTTCGGCCTGCCCGTCTCGGTGTTCCGCTGCGACATGATCCTGGCCGACACGACCTACGCCGGACAGCTCAACCTGCCCGACATGTTCACCCGCATGATGCTTTCGCTCGTTGCGACCGGCGTTGCGCCGCAGTCGTTCTACGAGCTCGACGGTGAGGGCAACCGCCAGCGGGCGCACTACGACGGGTTGCCGGTGGAGTTCATCGCGGAGGCGATCTCGACGCTGGGCGCGAACTTCGGAGGGCAGGAGCGAAGCGACCCGGGAAGTGATCGAGTCCAGGGGTTCGAGACGTACCACGTGATGAACCCGTACGACGACGGCATCGGCATGGACGAGTTCGTGGACTGGCTCATCGAGGCGGGCTATCCGATCCGGCGCGTCGACGACTACGGCTCCTGGTTGCAGCGGTTCGAGACCACGCTGCGGGCCCTGCCCGAGAAGCAGCGCGCCGCATCGCTTCTGCCGCTGTTGCACAACTACCAGAAGCCGGAGCACCCGCTCAACGGCTCGATGGCGCCCACGGACCGGTTCCGTGCGGCGGTGCAGGACGCGAAGATCGGTCCAGACAAGGACATTCCGCACATCTCGCCTGCGGTGATCGTCAAGTACGTCACCGACCTGGAGCTGCTCGGCCTCCTCTAACCCCGCAACCTCCCCGCCGAGACTGCTGTCGGATCGCAATTTTCGCCGAATTTGCGATCTCCCAGCAGTCTCGGCGCATGGGGAGAGGGGTGGCGCATGCGGAGAGGGCGGCGCATGGGGGGAGGGGGCTGGAGGCGGCGCTCAGGTGTTGCCGAAGCCGATCATGCTGCGGACCGGGCCCAGCGACGGCGTTGCCGCGAACCCCGGCGCCGCCGCGCACACCGCGGGCACTGCGTTCAACACCTGCATCCCGGTTGCCACGTTCGCGGAGTTGACGTGCTCGAGCATGGTGGCGTCGCGCTCGAAACTGGCCAGCGACAGGAAGTGGGTGCGCATCGACGGGTCGCCCTCGATCGTGAGCGTCCAGCCGTGCTGCGGCTTGGGCCAGTGCTTCGGGTACTCATTGCCGACGGTCCACAGCGTCTCGATCTCGACGAGTGCCACACCATCGCGGCGTCCCACCCAGTTCCACCGCTGACCGGACGTGGTCCCGGCGCGCAGCACGTGGTCGAAGATCTCGTGGTCGTGTTCGGCGGCGACTGCCTCGACGGTCGCCGTCACCTCGTCGATGCCTGCGTGCAGCGCATCGGCAAGCAGCCACACCTGCTCGGTGAAGATGGAGCTGTTGAACGCGAGGAATTCGTTTGCGGTGACGGCGATCTCGTCGACCGGGCTGCCGAAGCGCATGTTGTCGAACGTGATCGCGGTGCTGTCGTACACCGACCAGTCGGCCCGCTCCTGCAGCGTCAGCTTGTCGATGGTTCGGCTCATGCCCGCCATCGCCAACGGCAGTGCGCCGGACAGGTTCCCGGGATTCAGCCCGCTGCCGTGGACGCTGACGCCGCCGGCGTGACATGCGGCCAGCAGACGGTCGCGGTCGGCGGCGGGCAGGCGGTCCGGGTGGAACAGGAATGCCGTGGTGACGACGTTCTTGCCGCTGGCCAGGATGGCGCAGACCTCGTCGAGGTCGGTCAGGCGCGGTGTGTACACCACGCAGTCGGCGTCGACGGCGAGGATGCGGTCGACGTCGGTGGTGGCGATGACACCGACCGGCTCGCGGCCGATCAACTCTCCGGCGTCGACGCCGTCCTTGTCGTCGGAATACACTCTGACCCCGGCCAATTCGAGCCCGGACCGGGTGTCGAGGATGGTGGCGAGCACTTCCTTGCCGATGGCACCGGTACCCCATTGGATGATGCGCAGTGCCATGTCGGTGTCCCGTCCCTTCAGGCGCCGACCTTCAACTTGGCGGCGGCTGATTCTGGCATGGGCTCGTACCGGACGAAGGAGCGGGTGAAGTTGCCCGCGCCGTGGGACAGGGCGCGCAGGTCGATCGCGTAGCGGGTCAGCTCGACCTGGGGGATCTCGGCGTTGACGACGGTCCGCTCGTCATCCCCCGGCGCGGTACCCAGCACGCGGCCGCGCCGACCAGCAAGGTCACTCATGACCGCGCCCACCAGGTGATCCGGAATCACCACGGCGACCAGGTCGACGGGCTCGAGCAGGCTCACGGTCGTGGCCGCGGCCGCCTCGCGCAGCGCGAGCGCGCCCGCCATCTGGAAGGCGAAGTCCGACGAGTCGACGCTGTGTGACTTGCCGTCGAACAACGTCACTCGGATGTCGACCACCGGATATCCGGGGCCCACGCCCTTCTCCATCTGTGCGCGGACGCCCTTCTCGACGCTCGGGATGAATTGGCGAGGAACGGCGCCGCCCACCACCTTGTCGACGAACTCGAACCCGGCCCCCTGCGGAAGCGGTTCGACCTCGATGTCGCACACCGCGTACTGGCCGTGCCCGCCGGATTGCTTGACGTGCCTGCCGTGGCCCTTGGCCTTGCCGCCAAACGTCTCTCGCAGCGGGATGCGCACCTCCACGACGTCGACGCTGACGCCGTAGCGCTTGGCCAGCGCGTCGAGCACGACACTCGCATGCGCCTCGCCCATGCACCACAGCACGATCTGATGCGTTTCGGGATTCTGGTCGATGCGCAGCGTGGGGTCCTCGGCGGCGAGCCGTTGCAGGCCGACGGCCAACTTGTCCTCATCGGTCTTGGCATGCGGCTCGATGGCGATGGGTAGCAACGGTTCCGGCATGGTCCACGGTTTCAGCACGACCGGCTCGGCCTTGTCCGACAACGTGTCGCCGGTTTCGGCGTGCGTGAGCCTGCCGATGGCGCAGATGTCGCCCGCCACCACCGACGGCGCCACGCGCTGCCGCTTGCCGAGCGGGAACGACAGCGCGCCGATCCGTTCGTCCTCGTCGTGATCCCCATGTGAAGGGCCAGTTGTGGATCCGAAGAACGACGAAAAATGGCCCGACACGTGAACCGTCATGTCGGGCCGTACGGTGCCGGAGAACACCCGCACCAGGCTGACCCTGCCCACGTACGGGTCCGACGTCGTCTTCACCACCTCGGCGACCAGTGGGCCTGCCGGATCGCAGGCCGGTGACCGCCGCGAGGCGCCCGACGGCGTGAACACCTCGGGCATCGGATGCTCTGGGGGCGAGGGGAATCCGTCGACGATGACGTCCAACAGCTCGCGCGTCCCGACGCCGGTGGTGCTGCACACCGGCAGCACCGGAAAGAACGACGCCTTGGCGATGGCCTTCTCGAGGTCGTCGATCAGTACCGACGTCTCGACGTCCTCACCGCCGAGGTAGCGCTCCATCAGCGTCTCGTCCTCGGACTCCTCGATGATGCCCTCGATCAAGGTGCCGCGCTGGTCGGCCACCGCGTCGTCGTCGGCCGCGGACAACAACCCGACCACACCGCCGTCGCGCGGCACGAACAGCGGAAGGACCTTGTCGCCGAACGCGTCCCGCGCTGCTGTCACCGCAGTGTCGAAGTCGGCGCGGGCATGGTCGAGCTTCGTGATCACCACCGCGCGAGGCATGCCGACCCGGCTGCACTCCAGCCACAACGACCTGGTCGGTTCGTCGACGGCCTCGTTGGCGGCGATCACGAACAGCGCGCAGTCCGCCGCGCGCAGTCCCGCACGCAGCTCGCCGATGAAGTCGGCATAGCCGGGAGTGTCGATCAGGTTGACCTTCACGCCAGA
Source organism: Mycobacterium sp. URHB0044 (assembly GCF_000620625.1). GTDB lineage: Bacteria > Actinomycetota > Actinomycetes > Mycobacteriales > Mycobacteriaceae > Mycobacterium. Next base: position 96,314 of record NZ_JIAW01000023.1, read on the forward strand.
ATGCATCAGCGATGCCAGTGCCAGGCCAACCGACCGCTGCTGCTCGACCTCCGCTTCGTCGCAGTCGCACACCGTGGTTCCTTCGGCGACCGATCCTGGCCGGGTGAGCACACCGGTGGCCACGAGCAGGGCTTCGACCAAGGTGGTCTTGCCGCCGCCGGATGGCCCGACGAGCACCACGTTGCGGATGGCGGCCGGAGTGTCCGCGACGGGCACCGCGCCGTTGCCTTGGGAATTGTTCGACTTGTCTGCCATGACATCCCCTCTGCCCCGATCAATCCCACCTTTCACCCAAACCGGTGGAGGGCACAAGGGTCGGCAGACACGAAAGAGGGGCACCCGCTCGGGTGCCCCTCTTCGATGGTGGGTGTTACTTCACGTCGACGTAGACGGTCTTGTCGGTGACCGTGGTCAACAGGTCGTCTCCAGGGTTGCCGGAGTCGGTGCGGCTGTAGGTCTGTCCGGGACGGACGGCGATGACCGACGCCTGCTCGATCGGGGTGCTGCCGACGTGATTCACGATCACGTTGTAGCCCTGCGATTCGAGCTTGCTGATCGTGTCTTGTGCGTTGCCCGGACCGCTCGGTGCGGCGTCGGCGGGCGCTGCGAGCCCGAGGACGGCCGCTACGAGACCGCTAGCGACGACGGTGGCAAATCCGAACTTCTTCATGTTTCGACTTCTTTCTTCCTCTTCATCCGCTCTCGAGCCGTGGTGCCGGACACGCGGTTCGGATGCTTCCTCGACCGTTCAGAGGGGATCCCCCGACCCGGTCGATGAGTTCAAACCAACAGGTCAGGGGTTTAATTCCGGTGGCAGAAATTGATCGACGGATGGCAGAAATTGATCTAGGGGCCGTGCTCGCCCGCGCGCCGGTGGGTGTGACCACCAGCGCGCAGCCGCTTCGATGTCAGCAACCTCACGCCCGCCAGGACGCCCAGCGTTGCACTTCGATGGTCACCACTGGGCCGTCGAGCGCGATCCGCTGGTACTGGGTGTACTTGCGGCGGAGCAGCGCGTACCCGATCGCCATTGCCTCGCCCGCGGTGTGGATGTCGGCCAGTCCGTCCGCGCGCACCCACCACAACTGCGTCCAGTCCGCGTCGTAGTGGTCGACGAGCAAACTCACCCGGGGGTTGGACGCGATGTTGGACAGCCTCCGCAGCCGTTGCGTGGACTTCCGCTTGGCGTCGACGGCGGTGTAGATCGTTGCACCCCCGGCGTTCTCGTCCACCGCGAACACCACCGGCACGACGTGCGGAGCGCCGTCCGGACCGACCGTGGCGAGCACGGCCACCGGAGCGGTTGCGAACGAGCCCGCCGCGTCGAATCCCGCGGCGTCGAATCCCGCGGTGTCGAATCCCGTCATCGGTGCGGGCGTGGCTGCGGGGCGACGCTGATCGGCGAGCGGGTGATCGGCGTGCGGGTGACGCCGATCTCGGGTTGCTTGCTCGGCCGCGGCTCACTGCGCGGCCGGTTGTACACGGGCGGCGGTGGGGGAGGCGGAGCCGAGGTCTCCGGTGGGGGCGGCGGTGGGGGAGGCAGCGAGCTGATGTCCTCCGGGGTGGTGGCTGCCGTGGTCGGGGTGGACGACGTCTCGGGGGCGGGGGCTTCGTCGGTGTCCTCCGGTCCGCGAACCGCGAGCAGCACCACGGAGACCACCAGTGCGACCACGGCCACCACGACCGCGACGATTGCCGTCACGGCACCCTGGGTGCGGTACCACGGCAGTGCCGCAGGCTTGAAGTTCCAGGTGTTGGCGTTGAACGCGTCGAAGCGGTCCTCGTCGAGGACGACCGTCTCGGGCACGACCGGATGTGCGTCCTCCCAGACGATGTCGCCGGGCGGGTCGGCAGGGTCCGGTTCGTCGAAGAGGTAGTCGAAGCCGCCACCGACCGGCTCGGACTCTTGGTCGGCCGCGGGCAGCTGAATGGCCAACCGGTCGGTGTCGACCGGGTCGTCCAGGCGAAATTCCCCGGTGTAGTCGGATTCCCCCGAGGCTTCACTTTCAGCCACCCCCCGATGCTATGCGGCTACCTGGGCAAACGTGCGGTGGGGCGGATATCGGCGCGGCGTGGCGGCTATCGGGAAGTGTCTGCCCTGAACGCGCCGCGCCGTCGGGAGCCCGGCGGTAAGGTCACGCGACGTCGGCTTCGTTCACCCGGACGAACCCGTTCAGTCATGTTGACGTCACGCCTCCACCACCGCAGCGCCTTGCGCCCGTTAGAAGGTTCGCCAATGAAGAATTCTCGGTTCGCCGTGACCGCCCTTGCCCTCCTCGTCGCAGGAGGGCTCGTCGCGTGCGCGCCGCCGGAAAAGGACAACGGGGGCGCGACCACCGACTCCGGTGTCAAGGCGAGCGAGGCGACCTCGGCAGGCGACTTCGGCGGCATCGACAAACTGGTCGAGGCCGCCAAGAAGGAAGGCGCGGTCAACGTCATTGCGCTGCCGCCGGACTGGGCGAACTACGGCGCGATCATGAAGGCCTTCGGCGACAAGTACGGCATTAAGGTGAACTCCACGCAACCCGACGCCGCCAGCCAGGACGAGATCAACGCAGCCAACCAGCAGAAGGGCAAGTCCACCGCGCCTGACGTGTTCGACCTCGGCCAGTCCGTCGCGCTGGCCAACACGGCCCTGTTCGCGCCGTACAAGGTGGAGACCTTCGGCGACATCTCGGACAGCTTCAAGGATCCCGACGGCAAGTGGGTGAACGACTACGGCGGCTACATGTCGATCGGTTTCGACTCGTCGAAGGTGCCCGCGGTCACCGGCGTGAACGACCTGCTGAAGCCCGAGTTCAAGGGCAAGGTCGCGCTGAACGGTGACCCGACGCAGGCCGGCGCGGCGTTCTCCGGCGTCATGATGGTGTCGGTGTCCCAGGGTGGCTCGCCCGACGACATCGCGCCCGGCGTCGAGTTCTTCCGCAAGCTCAAGGAGGCAGGCAACTTCCTGCCGGTCGACCCGACGCCGGCGACCATCGAGTCCGGCCAGACGCCGGTGGTGATCGACTGGGATTACCTCAACGTCGCCGAGACCAAGAAGCTGCCGTCGTGGAAGGTGGTCATCCCGCCGAACGCCGCGGTGGCCGGCTACTACTACCAGGCGATCAACAAGGATGCGCCGCACCCGGCGGCGGCCCGGCTGTGGCAGGAGTTCCTCTACAGCGACGAGGGTCAGAACCTGTACCTGAAGGGTGGCGCGCGTCCGGTGCGGGCCGACACGATGGTCGCCAAGGGCACCATCGACCAGGCCGCCTACAAGGAGCTGCCGCCGGTGGACGGGGCCGCGACGTTCGTCTCGGTCGAGCAGAACCAGGCGGCGACCAAGTACCTCGAGGCCAACTGGGCGAAGGCGGTCGGCTGATTCTGCTCCGCCGACTGCGGGACGCGCTGCCCCTACTGCCGTTCTTCGTCCTCGTCGCCGTCTTCCTGATCGTCCCGACCATCACCGTCATCGTCAGCGCGTTCATCGATGACGGCCGGTTCTCGCTCGACCGCATCGAGGCGCTGTTCTCCGAGACGGCGTTGTCTGCGCTGAGCAAGAGCGTGCTGCTTTCTGGTAGCACCGCCGTGGCGGGCGCGGTGTTCGGTGCGCTGCTAGCGTGGCTGATCGTCAGCAGGCCGCCGACGTCGCTGATCCGCCGCACGGTGGTCTCGCTGTGCAGTGTGCTTGCCCAGTTCGGCGGTGTGGCACTGGCTTTCGCGTTCCTCGCCACCATCGGACTGAACGGCGTGCTGACGCTGTGGGTGGCTGACCACCTCGGTGCGAACCTGGCGGGCTCCGGCTGGCTGTACGGACTGCCGGGTCTGATCCTGGTGTACACGTACTTTCAGATCCCGCTGATGGTGATCGTGTTCCTGCCCGCGCTCGAAGGGTTGCGCTCGCAGTGGCGCGAGGCAGCGATCAGCCTCGGCGCGTCGACGTGGCAGTACTGGCGCGAGGTGGGCATCCCGCTGCTCACCCCGGCGTTCCTCGCGTCGCTACTTCTGTTGTTCGCCAACGCCTTCGCGGCTTATGCGACGGCGGCAGCGCTGGTGAGCCAGGGCAGCCCGATCCTTCCGCTGCTGATCCGATCGGCACTGACCAGCGAGGTGGTGCTCGGTCAGGCCGGCTTCGCCTACGCGCTGGCATTGGAGATGATCGTCGTGGTCGCGGTGGTGATGTTGGCCTACAACCTGCTGATGCGCCGCACCTCGAGGTGGCTGCGATGAAGCCGAACGGTTCGACGTCGACGCGGGTGACGCGGGCGGGGCTGTGGGTGCTGTTCGGGGCGTTCTTCCTCTTTCCGCTCTACGCCATGGCCGACTTCTCCACCCGCAACCTGATCAAGGGCGGCCGCACGCTGACCGCATGGGCGAACCTGTTCGCCGACGACGCGCTGTATCAGGCGATCATCACGTCGCTGTCGCTCGCAGTCCTGACGGTGACGGGCATGCTGATCGTGTTGGTGCCCACCATGATCTGGGTGCGACTGCGCGCGCCGTGGGCCAAGGGCGCCGTGGAGTTCCTCTGCCTGTTGCCGTTGACGATCCCCGCGTTGGTGATCGTCGTCGGACTGAAGAACGTGTACCTGTGGGTGACCTACCTGCTCGGCGAGTCCGCGCTGACACTGACGTTCGTCTACGTGGTCATCGTGCTGCCGTTCGCCTACCGGGCGATCGACGCCGCGCTGTCGGCGATCGACCTGCGGACCCTGGCCGAGGCAGCCCGGTCGCTCGGCGCGGGGTGGACGACGGCCATCCTGCGCGTGGTGGTGCCGAACATCTGGTCGGGCATCCTGTCGGCCGCGTTCATCTCGGTGGCCGTCGTGCTCGGCGAATACACCATCGCCTCGCTATCCGGCTTCGAAACGCTGCAGGTGCAGATCGTCGCAATCGGCAAGAGTGACGGGCCGACCTCGGTGGCCGCATCGTTGGCCACGCTGCTGTTCGGTTTCGTTCTGCTGCTTGCCCTTTCATTGATTTCACGACGGAGGCGCCCCCTATGACCACCAGCGTGGCGGTCGAACTGACTGACCTGACCCGGGTCTATGGCACCGTGCGGGCGCTCGACGGCCTGACCTTGCACATGGAGCCCGGCGAGTTCGTCGCGCTGCTCGGCCCCTCGGGGTGCGGCAAGACCACCGCCCTGCGGATCCTGGCCGGCCTCGACGAGGCGACGTCGGGGACGGTGTCGGTGAACGGCCGCGACATCACCCGCGTGCCTGCGAACAAACGCGACATGGGCATGGTGTTCCAGGCCTACAGCCTCTTCCCACATCTGACGGCGCGCCAGAACGTCGAATTCGGGCTGAAGGTGCGGGGCAAGGCGAAGCGCAACCGCGCCGAGCGCGCCGCGGAGATGCTCGAGCTGGTCGGCCTTTCGGAGCACGTGGACAAGTACGCCGTCGAGCTATCCGGCGGGCAGCAACAGCGCGTTGCGTTGGCGCGCGCGTTGGCCATTCAGCCCAGTGTGTTGCTGCTCGACGAGCCGCTCTCGGCGCTCGACGCGAAGGTGCGTGCGCAGCTGCGCGACGAGATCCGCCGCGTGCAACTGGAAGTCGGTACGACGACGTTGTTCGTCACCCACGACCAGGAGGAGGCCTTGGCCGTGGCCGACCGGGTCGGCGTGATGAACAAGGGCAGGCTCGAACAACTCGATCCTCCCGCGAAGGTGTATGCCGATCCCGCAACGCCTTTCGTCGCCGAATTCGTCGGGCTCAACAACAAGGTGCCCGCGGAGGTAAGTTCGGGCCAGGCGCATGTGCTCGGCACGTCGGTGCCGACGCTGGCCGGTTCGATCGCCTCGGGTACGGGCACCGCGCTGGTGCGGCCGGAGTCGGTGACGGTGACCACCGATCCCGCGGGCACGTCGACGGTGAAGTCGGTGGCATTCCTCGGGCCGATCTCGCGGGTGTACGTCGCGCTGCCCGACGGTGCCGTCATCGACGCTCAGCTGCCAAGCGCGTTGGCCCGCACGTTCGAGCCGGGTTCGCCGGTCACCGTGGGAGTGGAGCCGACGACGCTTCTGGTGGTGCCTGCTCAGACGTCCTGAACCGGATCGATGCCGAGATCCTTGTACGTGACCAGCGCCGCGAACGGCACGTTGCGGGCGGCGAAGCGCTTGGCGGCGACGTCGCCACGGTCCACCATCGGGATCACGCCGGTGACGACGGCGCCGACGGCGGTCACCCGCTCGAGGGCCAACTCGGTGGAACCGCCCGTGCTGATCACGTCGTCGACGAGCAGGACGCGGGTGCCGGGTTCGAGCCGGGTGCCCTCGATCCACTGCTCCCTGCCGCGCTGCTTCTGCTCCTTGCGCACCGAGAACCACGCCTTGCCGGTCACCATCGCGACGCCGTGGGCCAGCGGATCGGCCCCCATGGTCAGCCCGCCGACGGCGTCGAACTCGATGCCGGACCGTGCGGCGAGGTCTGCGACGGCCCGGCTGACGGTCGTCAACCGCTCGCCGGTGTCGACGGCGTACTTGCCGTCGATGTAGTCGTGACTCAGCTGACCGCTGACGAGCTTGAACGGCTCGTCGCGCCGCTCGTGGCCGCGGGTGCGGATCAAGTCGAAGGCGGCTTGCCAGGATTCGGGGCGCTCGGGCATACGGCGATGGTATCGGCCCGGGGGCGGACGGGAGGGAAGCGGTCAGTCCTGCCGGGCGCGGCGCGCCAATTCGACTGTGGCGGCGCGCAATTCGTCGATCGAGTCGATCGGTGCTCCGTAGCCGATCCGGGTGTACGCCACTCCCCGGTCGGTGGTCACCCGTAGATCGAGCCCGTACCGGTCGGCGCCGGTGCAGGTGGCGTGCTGCGTGTCGGGGTAGCCGCCGAGCGTGCGGGCCATCGCGGTGAGCGCCGCCGCGTGGTCGGCATTGAGGTGCCCGACGGCGCCCGCGGCGCTGGGCTTGACCGGATCGGGTTGGGCCGCCGCGTAATCCTCTGCGGTCGCGGAGTCCATGCGGCCGTAGCCGCCGACCCAGCGCACCCGCTGCACGCGCAGCACCCAGAGCGTGAAGTCGGCGTAGTCGACGTAGTACTTGGCGGCGGGCACGGCGTCCAGATGTGCCTGGCGTGCCGCGGCGTGCTCGTCGCCGGACGGTTTCGCGACCACGCCGGCCAGCGTGATGCGCCCGTTGGCGAGTGGGTCGCCTTCGGTCGCAGGCGCCACGACCGACAGGCTGGCCCGCTGATCGCCTGACAGGTTGCGACCGTGCTCGGCGAGGTTGGACACGCACAGCACCGGCGCGCCACCGAGCAGCCCGTACGTCACGAACGAGGCCCACGGGTCTCCGTCCGCCGTCAACGACGCGAGCGTGCCGACGTTCGTGGACGCCGCGATGGTGCGGGCTTCCTCGGCGGCCGATGGGCGCACGGCATCGACGGGAGGGTGCAGTGGGGGCGGGACCGAGGGGGCGTCACCGGGGTCACCGTGGTCGCGGGAAGCCACGTCGGCACCCTACACGCGCACCGGGCAACCATTCTTTTCTCCGTGGTCAATTCTTTTCGAGCAACCATTCATTTACGGAGTCGTAGTTTCTTATGTCACAATGGCCAAACGCTTTTCGGCGTTTTTGTTTTCGAGAAACGAGAGGTTGTGCCCGCCCCGGTCAGACGCTTGGCGATATTCATCGGCGCGCTTTCGGCGACGCTGGTTTTGAGCGGTGCCGCGGCGGGCATCGCATATGCCGAGCCTGACGATTCTGGCAACTCCGGCGATCCCGGAACCGGCACCGAGACGGGCACCGTCAGCGAACCTCCGACGACGGTGGCAACGCCCGTCGCACCCACCGATCCGCTCAGTCAACTGCGCGAGGCGCTGCAGCGGCCGCTCAGCATCTTCGGAAACGGAAGGGCTCCAGGCGAGCCGACCACGAAGCCCGGCAGCAAGACGCCGGACCGGACCAAGCCCGAGCTCGAGCCGGAAGTGAAGCCCGATCCGCCCGTCGAGACGACGGAGGAGGGCACCGGTACCGAGGTGATCGAGCCCGAGGTGCCCGTCATCGAGCCCGAGATCCCCGAGAAGAAGCCGGAGCGACCGGCGCAGCGGTCGGTGGGAAGCAGTGCCGAGTTGACCATTGGCCCGGCGCACCTCGCGATTCCGCTCTTCACCATTCCCTGGACGACCGAGCGGACGTTCTCCATCAATCTCAGTGATCCCGAATCCGCCTTCTCGTCGGTGCAGGACACGTTCGCCAGTTTGAATTCGCTGTGGGCCGAGGCCTACGCGCCCTTCAACCCGTTCCCGCCGCCCCCGCCGAAGCCGACTTTGCGGACCATGGAGGAAGAGCCCGTCGTCGACTCCTCCGGCGGTGGCGGTAGTGGCGCCGTCCAACCGATGTTCGAGCACGTGGCGGACCTGCCGGTGCTGCAGGCGCCGACGGCCTTCCCCGTGGTGCGGCCGGGCCCGCCGCGTCCCGTCGCCGAGACCGTTCCCGCGGGTGCGGCGTCACCTCGGGTGCTCGGCGTCGGAACTGCCGGTGTGCGCGCGGTGGCGGGACGTGGCTCCGTCACGCAGGGGTCGGTGCAGGCCGGTGAGGCCACCCCGCGCTCCACGACGACGCCGACGGTCAACACGGCGTACCGCCAGGGGTTCACGCAAACCCTGCGCACCGCCAGGGCCGGGGAGATCGCCGTCGTCGCGTTGCCCGGGCTCGCCGGACTGCTGGCGATCACTGCGAGCGGCGGCGTGCTGGGTTACCGGCAGGCCAACTCCGGCCGTTACCTTCGCGCGGGGGCCGACCGCTTCCTGCAGTAGATGTTTGCTGCTGCGGTGGTAACTTTCGTCGATGGCGGCGCGAGAGGTCGTGGATCCGGCGGGGATTCGGTGGAACGTACGGCGACGGTGGTACGCGTGGCACCGGTTGTTGTCGTTCCGCGAGACGCTGAGCAATTCACCGAGCGAACCGGCGGAACCGGCGCCCGATGCCCCCGCCGATGAGGAATCGGCCGACTCCGGCCTACCGCGAAACGTCGTGTTGAAGGTGCTGCTGATCGTCCTGGCCGGCCTCGTGTGGGTCCTGCTCGGCGTCGGCAAGATCCTGATGTACTCGGCGGCCATCGTGCTGTTCGTCGTGCTGTCGCTCGCGGAATTGGTACTCGAACTCCTCGCGATGCCGGTGGTGCTGCTCCTCAGATTGCTGGGAGTGGCACGCTGGCCGGTCCAGATCAACCGGCAGGGCAAGCACTTCGCCACCAGATACGCGGACGGTCTGGCCTCGGCGAGCGCGTTGCGCGACGAGGTGGCCGGCCAGATCGAGCTGGGCGGCCTGCCGTCCGAGGACGCCGCCGTCGCGGCGTAACGGAGTCGGGGTCCTAGCCGCCGAGCGCGGCGATGAGGTCCTTGATCCGTGCCGACTCGTCCTCGGTGGGGGTCTCCTCCGCCTCGACGGCTTCGATCAGATCCCTGCGCAGGCCGACGCCGTTGCCGGCCTCCTTGGTCGACAACTTGGCATGTCCGCGCGCGACGTACAGGCGCTGGCCGAGTGTGGCGCCCGGCCCGTTCGCCGCCGTCTCCATCAGCTCGTCGTAGCGGCGCCGCACGTCACTGAGCGCGACGATCACCGTCGGCGTGACCCGGCTGCGACCCGCCGCATCGGACAGCGAGCCCTGGAGTTTGCGGAGCCCGGCGAGGATGACGCCGACGCGCCCCGGGTACTCCGGATCGCTCGGGTCGGGAAGCGACTCGATGGCGGCGGCGTACATGTGCATCGCCGCATCGGACAGACCAACGATTACTGGAGCTTCGCCGTCATTCGGCGCCGAATCAGCCACGCGCACTCGATTCTCGTTCGGTTTTCCACTTCGCCAGTGATGGCTCGAGTGCCAGTCTGACGGACGCAGGACGCCGAAACGTTAACGCGTATCCGGTGCTTGTACAACCGCTACGTCTGCCCGGATTTGGCGCGGCCGCCGGACACCTCGGCAGTGAAAGTTTGCGCGCGAAATGCGGTGATTCAATTAGCGTCGCCGTGGGTAGGTTTGAACTCTGTATGGACCACATCAGAAGTGTCCCGGAAGCCGCCGACCCCGATTCGGCGGAAGGCAGCCACGTCGAGGACGGTGTGGTGGAACATCCCACCTCCGATGACTACGAACACGCTCGCACGTTGCCCGAAGATCGGACCTGGTTCAAACATGCGGTCTTCTACGAGGTGCTGGTGCGCGCGTTCAACGACTCGAACTCGGACGGGGCCGGTGACCTTCGGGGCTTGACCGATCGCCTCGACTACTTGAAATGGCTTGGCGTCGACTGTCTTTGGCTACCGCCGTTCTACGATTCGCCGCTGCGCGACGGCGGCTACGACATCCGCGACTTCTACAAGGTGCTCCCGGAGTTCGGCACGGTCGACGACTTCGTCACGCTGCTCGACGCGGCGCACCGGCGCGGCATCCGGGTCATCACCGACCTCGTCATGAACCACACGTCGGACTCGCACGCCTGGTTCCAGGAGTCCCGCCGCGACCCCGACGGACCGTACGGCGACTTCTACGTGTGGAGCGACACCAGCGAGAAGTACGCCGGAGCACGGATCATCTTCGTCGACACCGAAGAGTCGAACTGGACGTACGACCCGGTGCGACGGCAGTTCTACTGGCACCGGTTCTTCTCGCATCAGCCCGACCTCAACTACGACAATCCGGCCGTGCAGGAAGCCATGCTCGACGTCCTGCGCTTCTGGCTCGACCTGGGCATCGACGGGTTCCGCCTCGACGCGGTGCCGTACCTGTTCGAGCGGGAGGGCACCAACTGCGAGAACCTGCCGGAGACGCACGCGTTCCTGAAGCACTGCCGCAAGGTGATCGACGACGAGTTCCCCGGGCGGGTGCTGCTGGCCGAGGCCAACCAGTGGCCCGCCGACGTGGTCGAGTACTTCGGCGACCCGAGCACCGGCGGCGACGAGTGCCACATGGCGTTCCACTTCCCGCTGATGCCCCGCATCTTCATGGCGGTCCGGCGCGAGTCGCGGTTCCCCATCTCGGAGATCCTGGCGCAGACGCCACCGATCCCCGAGATGGCGCACTGGGGCATCTTCCTGCGCAACCACGACGAGTTGACACTCGAGATGGTCTCCGACGAAGAGCGCGACTACATGTACGCCGAGTACGCCAAGGATCCCCGGATGAAGGCGAACGTCGGCATCCGCAGGCGGCTCGCACCGCTGCTGGAGAACGACCGCAACCAGATCGAACTGTTCACCGCGCTGCTGCTGTCACTGCCCGGTTCGCCGGTGCTGTACTACGGCGACGAGATCGGCATGGGCGACATCATCTGGCTCGGCGACCGCGACGGCGTCCGCACGCCCATGCAGTGGACGCCCGACCGGAACGCCGGCTTCTCGACGGCCAATCCGGGGCGGCTGTACTTACCGCCGAACATGGATCCGATCTACGGCTATCAGTCCGTCAACGTCGAGGCGCAACGCGACAGTTCGACGTCGCTGCTCAACTGGACGCGCACCATGCTGGCCGTCCGCCGCCGTCACGACGCGTTCGCCGTCGGCACGTTCCGTGAGTTGGGTGGTTCGAATCCGTCGGTCCTGGCCTTCGTGCGCGAACTCGAGCGCAACGGCGACGAGGACGCGGTGGTGTGCGTCAACAACCTGTCTCGTTTCCCGCAGCCCATCGAACTGAATCTGCAGCAGTGGACCGGGTACACACCGGTCGAGATGACCGGCCACGTCGAGTTTCCTCCGATCGGGCAGCTGCCCTACCTGCTCACGCTGCCAGGACATGGGTTCTACTGGTTTCGGCTCAGGAAGCCCCTAAGAGAGTCAGAGGAAATTCGATGAACGCGCCGGCCCAACTTCCATGGACGACATGGTTGCCGTCGCAACGCTGGTATGCCGGGCGCAGCCGCGAATTGGCGGACGCCAGGCCCGGCGAGGTCGTGCCGTTGCGCGACGATCTCGACGTCGTGCTGCTCGACGTCGACTACACCGACGGCTCGTCGGAGCGGTACCAGATTCTGATCCGCTGGGACACCGGTCCCATCGACGAGTACAACGTCGTCGCGACCATCGGCACCGTGGTGGACGAGCAAAGTGAGCGGACGGCGTACGACGCGCTGTACGACCCCGGCGCAGCAAAGGAACTGCTGTCGCTGATCGACCAGTCGGCGTCGGTCGGGCCGCTGCGGTTTCTCAAGGAGCCGGAGGCGGAACTGCCGATGGACGCGGCGCCGCGGGTATCCAGCGCCGAGCAGAGCAACACCAGCGTGGTGTTCGAGGACGCAGCGATCTTCAAGGTGTTCCGTCGGGTCACACCCGGTGTGAACCCCGACATCGAGCTCGGCCGTGAGCTGGCGCGAGCCGGCAACCCGCACGTCGCCCAGCTCCTCGGCTCGTACGAGGCCGTCCTCGACGGTGAGCCCTACGCACTCGGCATGGTGGCCGAGTTCGCGGGCAACTCCGCCGAGGGCTGGGACATGGCCTTGGCCAGCACGCGAGACCTGTTCGCCGAGGGCGACCTGTACGCCGACGAGGTGGGCGGCGACTTCGCGGGTGAGTCGTACCGGCTCGGCGAGGCGGTCGCGTCGGTGCACCTGACCTTGGCCGAGGCGCTCGGCACGTCGCACGTGCCGTTCCCGATGGACGCCCTGCTGGGCCGGCTGCACGCGGTGGCGAGGGCTGTTCCCGAACTGGAGCAGTACGTCACGACGATCGAGGAGCAGTACCGCAAGCTCGCCGACGAGACCATCGTCGTCCAACGGGTGCACGGCGATCTGCACCTCGGGCAGGTGCTGCGCACCCCTGAGCGCTGGCTGCTGATCGACTTCGAGGGCGAACCCGGGCAGCCGCTCGACGAACGGCGGCGGCCCGACTCGCCATTGCGGGACGTGGCGGGCGTGCTGCGGTCCTATGAGTACGCCGCCTATCAACGTCTCGTCGAACGCGGGGGAGATCCGCGGCAGGACAAGCAGCTGGCGGCACGCGCCCGCGAATGGGTGGAACGCAACTGCTCGTCGTTCGCCGAGGGATACACGGCGGGCGGCGGCACCGATCCCGCTCGTCAGCCCGACCTTCTCGCCGCCTACGAACTGGACAAGGCGGTGTACGAGGTCGGCTACGAGGCCAGGCACCGACCGGGATGGTTGCCCATTCCGATGGGTTCGATCGTCAGGCTCGTCGGCTGAGCGTGTAACGGATCGGCGCTCACTGGTCACGGAAGAGACATACACGTTCGATTCCGACCAGGGAGACCGACATGAGCACGCACACCGTCATTCGTCCGAACCTGCAGCCGTCGACCGTCAACACCGTCGACGCCGTCACCGGCGCCCTAGCCCGCTACGGCCTCGTCGTGGTGCTGGCGTGGTTCGGGGTACTGAAGTTCATGGAGTACGAGGCCAACGGCATCGTGCCGCTGGTGTCGGAGAGCCCAATGATGAACTGGCTGTACGGCATCTTCTCGGTCACCACGTTCTCGGCGCTGCTCGGTGTGTTCGAGCTGGCCGCCGCGGCGCTGTTGGCCGTCAAGCCGTGGTGGCCGCGCATGTCGATCCTCGGCAGCCTGCTGGCGATCGTGCTGTTCGTGGCAACGATCAGCTTCCTGTTCACCACGCCCGGTGTGACCGAGGCGACTGCGGGCGGGTTCCCCGCGTTGTCGATGACCGGCGGGTTCCTGATCAAGGACGTTGCGCTTCTCGGGGTGGCCGCATGGACGCTGTCCGACGCGCTGCGAGCAACCCGCAGCCGTCTCTCGGCCGGTTCACAGGCCGGCCCACGGTAGCGATGCGTCACTGGGCGGTGTGACAACGACGTTCAACGCCCTCGAGACGGCGCCGGCCTCCGAGCCCATTCCGACATCGCCCGCCCGGATCTCCACCGCTGCGTGGAACCGGGTGGGCCTCGTCGTGCTGCTGGCAGGCACCGCGGTGCTCTACCTGTGGGACATCACCATCAACGGCATGGGCAACCAGTTCTATGCGGCGGCCGCCCAGGCCGGTGCGACGAATTGGGAAGCGCTGCTGTTCGGTTCGCTGGATTCGCGCAACTTCATCACCGTCGACAAGCCGCCGCTGTCGCAGTGGGTGATGGGATTGTCGGGCCAGCTGTTCGGGTTCAGCAGCGCGAGCATGCTGATCCCGCAGGCGTTGATGGCCGTCGCCGCCGTCGGCTTGCTGTACGCCGCGGTCTCGCGGATCAGCGGGCCACGGACCGGGCTGCTGGCGGGCGCGGCGCTGGCGCTGACACCGGTGGCGGTGCTGATGTTCCGGTTCAACAATCCCGACGCGGCGATGGTGTTGCTCATGACGGCCGCGGCGTACTGCACGGTGCGCGCGCTGCAGCACCACGGCGCCAGGTGGTTGGCGTTGGCGGGCGTCGCGCTGGGGCTTGCGTTCCTGGCCAAGATGCTCGAGGGCGTCATGGTGGCGCCTGCGCTCGCCGCGGCCTACCTGGTGGCCGCCGCGGTGCCGATGCGCACGCGTCTGCTGCACCTGTTGGGCGCGGCGGCAGGCTTCGTGGTGGCGGCAGGCTGGTTCGTGGTGCTCACGCTGCTGTGGCCGGCGTCGTCACGGCCGTACATCGCGGGGTCGACCGACAACAACTTCATGAACCTGGTGTTGGGCTACAACGGTTTTGCGCGGGTACTCGGCCACAACCATCCGGCGTTCACGCCGCCGCCGTCGGAGCTTGGCACGCTGGCGGGCAGCCCGGTGCACGTCGGCGTCCGGTCCGGTGGAGCGTTCGCCGGTGGTGGATTCGGCAGCCAGTCGCGGGGCTGGACGCGGTTGTTCTCCGGCGAATTCGGCTTCGAGATCGGCTGGCTGATCCCCGCCGCCGTGCTGGCGACCGTCCTGGTGCTGGTGGCCCGCGGCCGCGCGCCGCGCACCGATCCCGTGCGGGCGGCCGCCATCTTGTTCGGCGGCTGGATCCTGGTCGACGGGGTGGTGCTCAGCTACATGCAGGGCATGATCCATCCGTATTACAGCCTGTCCATCGCGCCCGCCGTCGCGGCGATGTTCGCAATCGGCGTCGGCCAGATGTGGGCACGGCGTGAATCATGGTGGTGCCGAATCGGTCTCGCGACGACGCTGCTGGGGACGGGGTTGTGGAGCTGGTGGGTGCTGGAACGCAACGCCGACTGGTTGCCCGGCCTGAAGTGGGCGGTGCTGGTGCTGACCGTCGTGGCGTCACTGGCGCTGCTCGGAGTGTGGGCGGCCATGCCGCGGCGCGGTGTGGTGATGGCGTTGGTTGGCGTGGCGGTGGCAGGCGCGCTGGCCGGCCCCGCGGCGTACGCCGTTGCCACGGTCGGGGTGGCGCACGAGGGCGGCGGCCCGTCGGTGGGACCGGCGCGGGCGGGTGGGCGCAGCATGGGAATGTGGGGCGGCAAGGGCGTCGACAGCCCGGAACTCGATGCGATGCTGGAGGCCACCCGCACGCCGTGGTCGGCTGCCATCGACCGGTCGTCGAGCGCCGCGGGGCTCGAATTGTCCACCAACACAGCGGTGATGGCGATCGGCGGCTTCTCCGGGACGGACCCGACGCCGACGCTCGCGCAGTTCCAGGACGACGTCGCCCACCACCGGGTCGCGTACTACGTCGCCTCGAACAACCGCGGCCGCGGCCCGCAGTGGAACGGTCGTGGACACGCCGACATCGCGGCGTGGGTGGCTCACACGTTCCGGGCGGAGCAGGTGGGCAGCGCGACGGTGTACGACCTGTCCGCACCGAAGTGAGTGAGCCGAAGTGAGCGAGCGGCGCCGTCGTGCAGCTCGCGGAGCCGGCACCCCGAAGCCTGGGCAGAGCGGTAGTGAAATTGCCCACCTACGAGCGACTTTCGCGCGCCGGCCATCGAAAAGTCGCTCGTAGGCGGGCAAACGGGGTGCCGTCATGTGCAGCCCCCTCATCGCTCGTAGCGAATGCGAGTGAGCATGGGGTGACGTCGCGACTGTGAGCCTGACGAGATTTGAGCCCCTCAATGTCAAGCGGTTACGACAACATTCGGCATTCCTGGCTAAGCGGCTGGGGCGAGGAGGGCGGCGAGTCGGTCGGCGGGGGTGTCCAGGTCGAGAGTCGGTCGGGGCCGTGTGTTGAGTTTGTCTTGGATGCGTTTGAGGTCGGCTTTGGTGTGCACGCGCAGGTCGGTGCTCTTTTCGAACCAGAATCGAAGCAGTCGATTGGTGTTCTCGTTGGTACCTCGTTGCCAAGGTGAGTGGGGATCGCAGAAGTAGACCGGCGCCTGTAGCTGCAGGTTGATGTCACGCCAGTTGGCCATCTCACTTCCCCGGTCCCAGGTGATCGTGCGACGCAGATGGGCCGGCAACTCGCTCATCGCCTCGATCATCGCGGCGGCCACCGAGTCGGCGGTGTGGTCGGTGGGTAGGTGCAACAGGATGGTGAACCGGGTGCTGCGCTCGACCAGTGTGCCGATCGCACTGGTGCATCCGGTGCCCAGAATCAAATCGCCCTCCCAATGCCCTGGCACGGCGCGGTCGGCGGCCTCGGCGGGGCGGTCGCTGATGGTGAACACGTCATTGAACTTGCCGCGTCGCTCCGCCCGGCCCTGGGTCTTTCGCGCGGACCGCTTGGTCGACAGGCACTTGTGCAGATCGGCACGCAGCTGGCCACGGGTCTGCACGTAGAGGCACTTGTAGATGGTTTCGTGGCTCACCCGTGCCAGCTTGTCATCGGGGTGATCTCGAGCCAACACCTCGGCGATCAGCCCCGGGCTCCACCCGTCATCCATCCAGGATTCGATCTGGGCGCATAACACCGGATCGTTGAGCGTGAACTCCTTGGGGCGCTTGGCTTTCTGCGTGGCCCGGGCGTGGGCCATCCCGGCGTGGTAGTCCCCGTCGGGGTTGCGGTTTCGGTCGACTTCCCGCCAGATGACGGCCCGGTCACGGCCGATCTGACGGCCGATCTCGGCGTAGGAGAGTTTGGCGTCGAGCCCGCGCATGATCTCGATGCGTTCATCGAAGTTGAGCCGGTGGCCCCGCCCACCCGGCCCATTCAGGTCACCGGGCTCGAGCAGACCCGTCGCACTCTTGCTGTTTCGTCCAAGACGCATCGCTCCAGCGTCACGCCACCACAACCCCGCCGTGTTGTACGACACGCCCACACCCGCGGCTGCATCCCGAACCGACTCACCCCCGCACACCCGATCGAACAGCTCCCGACGGACAGAACGCGAAAACGGATAACCACACGGCACAGCAACCTCCAGCTACCAGGGATGTTGCACTGACCGTATGAATCTGCC
>NZ_JIAW01000024.1 GCF_000620625.1 Mycobacterium sp. URHB0044
TGCGAAGTGCTCATCGGATCCCTCGGGTGCCCGCTTGGCGATCACCCCGACCTGATCCAACGAGAATCGGCCCTCCCGCATCCCCGCCGCACACTGAGGGAACTCCTCGAGCCGGCGCGCGACGGCGACGATCTTTTGCGCCGTGTGCGGTGACACCCCGGTCTTCCAGGCCACCAACGCCGCAACCGAACTACACCCCGTAGCACCCCACAACCCGTCGCGGTCGATCTCGGCGACGACCTCCACCAGCCGACCATCGATCGCGTTGCGCTGACCGACCAACTCCGACACCTCATCGAACAACACATCGATACGCCTGACAGAATTCACCTCAGGAGCGAAAGACTCTGCCGGCGAAGACATAACACCATCAAAGCAGAAGCCACCGACAAAAAACGGACGCCAAACCCATCGCGAGGAACTCGACCGGGTAGTGCTAGACCCGTCCACATTCGCTTCAGTCATCGCTTGCATCAAAGTTGCACTTTCGGGCCCCGGACGCACAATCGAACTACCCGAACCACCCGTCACACCAGCCACACCAGTCGCGGAGGCGCGCAGACACGCACTGCCCAGCTAGGTCAATACCGCGTCGGCGGCCCGCGTGCATATGCGGAAGTCGCTCGTAGGTGGGCACTTTCAGTACTATCCGGTGGCGCCAGGCAGTTCTCGACATCCTCAATGAATCGGGAGGAGCAGTGTTTAGCGGATACCGCCGCGGCGCCCCACCACCATGACGGGAGTCGCCGCAATGCCGCTACGGCGACGTCGAACCCCTTACCTGACTCGGCCCGCCAACCGAGCACGACGGCTGAGGTAGCTCTCGAATGCCAACAGCAGCGCGTGCGCCGGGCCCCACTCGAAGGGAACGTAGTCCCTCGCCCGCACCAAACACCGTGCAAGCTCCGGTGATTCACGGCGAAGGATCCGACGGGCGCGGCGGGCATGGAACGGTTCCGACGCAATCTTGATCGCCGGACTGTCCAACATCAGGGGCGCGGAATTAACGATATTCTCCACCGTCGTCCGGGATTGATCCTCGACGACGACGTTCTCCGCCGGAACACCCAGCTGCTGCACTGCGTAGTCGGCCATCATCCGAGCCTCGGGCACCTGGGTGCGCACCGCCCCACCGGAGAACACGAACCGAGCGCGATGGGGATCAGTGGAGCGCACCGCGATCCGTACCCGCCACTGGTGCAACGCCGGCTGGGGGCAACCCAGCACCAGTACGCTCTCGCCGTCAACGATTCGCCGAGAATCAGTGGCCCCCTGCTCCAAGAATGCCCGGGAAGCCCGCCACGTCGCCCATTCGGCCCCCGCGAGCACCGCGCCGACGACGGCGACCGTCAACCGAAACCATCTCCTTCGACCAGCCACCAGCCCATTCGACCACGCCGGAAAATGGACGCCCGTGGGGGCTCAGGAACCGGCGGCGATGCTGACCAATGTGTCGACCACGTCCGACACGGGCCGGTTGGTGTCGACCTCGTGCGTGGCGGACTGGCGCAGCAGCGGTTCGACCGCGGCGATGTCGGCGATGACCCGTTGGCGCTCGGCCGCTGTCTTGCCGAACGGGTTGGTAGTGCGGTTGGCGAGGCGGTCGAAGAGCACGTCGGTGGGCGCACTGAGCAGCACGACTGCATCGAAACGGTCGTAGAAACGGCCCTGGTTGACGACGGTTCCTTGAACGAACAGCGGTGTCTTGCGGGGCCGGTCCAGGAGAGCGTCGATCAGCGGTTCGTGCCACAGCGGTTCTCCATCGACGACATGAATCCACGGCCCGTAATCGGTGTCGACCGTGGTGAACCCGCGCCGCGCCAGTTCAGCCAGCGCCGTCGACTTTCCCACTCCCGACATCCCAGTGACCAGAATCGCGGCATGAGTCACGTGCAGTATTCAACCCGTTCGCTACTGCGGAAGTCGGCCAAGCAGCCGGCCCAGCTCCGCACGCGAACGGATCCCCAGCTTGTGATAGACGCGACTCAGGCTGGCCTCGACGGTCTTCGGACTGACGTGCAAAGTCAACCCGACTTCGCGATTGGTCATCCCCGAAGCCGCCAGTTCGGCCACACGCTGCTCTGCCGCATTGAGATCTCCGGTGCTTCGCGGGTCCATGTTCACAGGCGCTAACTCCGCGCCGGCGCGCTCGGCCCACAGCAGTGTCCCCAGCTCTTCGAATGTCTGCTGCGCAGAGCGCAATGTGGATGACGCAGCAGACTTCATGCGCCGTCGTCGCTGTAGCTGGCCGAGCAGGAGCTGCGTGCGTGCACGTTCGAAAGGCATTGGCAACCGGTCGTGTTCGACCATCGCCGCTTCTACTGCGGCCGTGGCCGCCGCGAGGTCGCCTCGAGCCGCCAACAGCATCGCCCTGCAGCGGCCCCCAGTGGCCAGCATCCAGGGCCGGTCCAACCGACGACCGTTGCCTTCCAGCGCTTCGATCAAGGGTTCCGCCTCCGCCAGCCGGCCCAATTCAACGAGCGACTCGATCGCGTCCGGCAGGAATCCGGCGACGAAGATCTCCGTGGCATCCGGCGCTGCCATGACTCTGTGCAGCAGCGGCTCGAGCGCATCGATCGCTGCCTGATAGTTGCCGAGCGAAAGCTCCAGGAATCCCAACACGGCGACGGTGGATCCGGTCAGCAGTTGCGAGCCACTGCGCGAAATCGGTTTGATGGCCTCGCCGACATCGCGACGTGCATCCGTCACACGTCCGCCATAGGCGGCGACGATTGCGCGCGCCGTCAACGCCGCCGAAAGCTGAAGCGCCCCACCCAATGGCTGCGCTCGCTCGAAGGCGTCTTCAGCAATCAGTGCGGCTTGTGGAAAGTCAGCCCGCCATATCTCGTTGAGAACGCTGTGGAATGACACGAATACCAGATCGCTCTCGTCTCCCTCGTCGACGCACCTCTGCCTCACCGCTGCGAATTGGTCACTGGCGGCGTCGTACTGCCCGGCCCATGCCAGGACCATCGCACTGTGAAACGTCGGTCTGAGTACCGACGGGATCGCCGCACGAGGATCGTCCAATGCCAGCGCGCGGCGACGGCTCGATTCGTCCAAACCCTTGCCGATCAGCATGTGCACCGTGACCCGCATGCCAAGGGCCCGGCCTAGCAGTTGTGGTTGACCGAGGTCCTTGGCGTGTTCGACGGCGTCCTTGATGCTGTGGGCCGATGCATCGAGTCGCCCCAGCCGGACCTGCACCCACGCAAGGGATACCAAGACCTGGATGCGCAGTTCGACGTCGTCCTCGACGTTCGCGAGAGCACGTTCGAGGTAGTCGGCACCGTCGACCAGACTGTCCTCGACCTGGCTCATCATGCCGAGCAGGTTCAGTGCCCGTGCACGCAGCGGTCCCGGTACTGGATCATCGACGATCTGGATGAGCTTGGCACGGGCCGTCGAGGCGCCGCCAGCATTGAAATGGTGTGCAGCAGAGAGGATTCGGCGCTGAGGAGTGTCACCGCCGAGACCGATGGCAAGATCGAGGAGCTCCGCGGCGGCAATGGGTGCTCCGCGGATGCGGGCAGTCTCTGCCGCGGCGTCCAGTGATTCGAGAGTCGCGGGATCGCCATGTGTCGCGGCAAGCGCCAAATGGCGTGCATGCAGCTCGGGTTCGGTGACGATCTCGGCCAGGCGTCGATGCATGTCTCGACGGCGCTCGGGAGCCGCGCTGGTGTAGACGCCACTGCTCAAGAGGGGGTGAGAGAAGCGAACGCGATGACCGTCGAGCACCAAGATCGCTGCCTTTTCAGCCCTCTCGAGCAGCGTTCCCGTGTCATCCGAATCGGCTCCGATTGCTGCCGCCAACAGTTCGGTCGTGGGCTCGCCGAGACACGCCGCCGCGAGCAACAGATCCTGCGTCGCGCTGTCCACGCCGTCGAGTCGGGCCCGCACCAACTCCGACAGCGTGACCGGGAACCGCATGCCGGGGCTAGCAGATTCGTCGTCGATCGCGCGAGCCAATTCGATTGCGTAGAACGGATTCCCGCCGGAGATCCGATGAATTCGGACCATCGTGGGGCGCGTGAAGGAACGCCCGAGCCGTTCGATGACGACGCGATGAAGTTTACCGAGACTCATCGGGCGAATGTCGATCCGGCGTAGGGCATCTGGCCTGTACATTTGCAGCCAGCTGCCGGGGTTCTTCTGCTGTTCGGTACGGACCGCGGCGATGATGCCGACCGGTTGCGATATGCGGCGTGCTGCGAAGGCGATGACCCAGGCGCTTGACGGATCGACCCATTGGAGGTCGTCGATCGCCAAGATCAGTTCTTCTTGATCCGCGATCCGTTCGATGACGGCAAGGAACGCCGCCGCTATCGCGCGGGGGTCTGCCGCAACTGCGTCATCGGTCGCCCGCAACATGAGTCGGTCGATCGCCAATCGTTGCGGCTCTGGCAGATTCGCCCACGTCGCCGGCTCGACGCCAGTGAGCAGGTCTGCCACTACGGCATAGGCCGACACGGTTCCCGCGGATGTGGGCCGCGCTGACAAGACCCGAAATCCCCGGTCCCGCGCCTGCTCCAGTGCGGCCAGCCAGAACGTCGTCTTGCCGATGCCCGCAGCGCCCTCGACCACGAGGGCGCTCGGCACCTTCGACGCACAGGTCAAGAATTCGGCAACCTCGTCCGATTCGGCCTGACCCCTGATGCCCAGCGCTCCATCGGCCATCAGTCCACGGCCCCTTTCGCGTCGGCTGCGCGCCAGCAAATTGCACGCACAGCGTAAGCGGCCAGCGCGGTGACCCGCATGAGTACTGGGCTACCTGCGTCTCGAACGTGTCACGGGTTGGCGACGACCTCCGGTTCGGGCATCCGATGCGCGACGTTCCTGCCGCCCTTGAGCCAGGTGTACGAGCCGGGCTTGCGGGCTTCCTTCGCGAGCTGGTCGACCGTGCCCTTGCAGATCGCCTCCTTGATCGCGGCACCGATCCGCCCGCCGACGTACAACCGACGGGGAGTGTCGTCGGCGTGCGTGAGCTGGAACGTTGCCACGGAGCGGCCCAGGCTGACGCACTGAGCGACGAACCTCTGGTCCACGGCGGCGGGCTCGGTGCCGGCGATCCGGCTAAGCACGGTCTTCGCCGCCTGTGCGCCGAGCGGGCCGGCGGCCTGGCAGCTCATCCGCAGGGGCTGGCCCGACGGTGCCGCGGAATCGCCCGCCGCGACGATGCGGTCGTCGTCGAGGCTGGTCAGCGTCTCGTCGGTGAGCAGCCGGCCCAGCGCGTCGGTACGCAGCCCGCTGCGAGCGGCCAGGTCCGGCACGCCGAATCCCGCCGTCCAGATGGTCACCGAGCTCGGGCGCACCGCGCCGTCGGCGAAGACCACCGCATGGGGCCGGACTTCGGTCACGACGTCGGCCTCCAGCACGACGACACCGTTCTTGGCCAGCCATTTGGCCACCGACCGCCGGCCCGGATCGGACAGTGACGGCGCGAGCCGTCCGCCGCAGACCAACGTGACCCGGTGACCCTGCTCGGCGAGTTCGGCGGCCGTCTCGACACCGGTCAGTCCGGCGCCGACGACCGTGACGGGCGCATCCGGATGCAGCCCGTCGAGGGCCGTGCGCAGCCGTTGCGCATCCTCGAATTGAGCGATCTGATAGGCGAATTCGGCTACGCCCGGCACCGATGGCGGCGTCGCGCCGGTGCTGCCGACCGCGTAGACGACGTAGTCGTAGTCCAGCGCGCCACCCGACGCCAGCTGCACGGTTCGTGCGGCCGCGTCGATGCGGGTGACGTTGTCGACGACCAGCTGGATGCCGTCGCCGAGCAGCGTGCCGTAGTCGGCCGTCGCGTCGCCGGTGCCCGCCGCCAGCTGATGCAGCCGGATCCGTTGGACGAATTGCGGACGTGGGTTGACGAGAGTGATGTGGATGTCGGGGTTCTGCCGGAGGTGGTTGGCGGCCAGCGTCCCGGCGTATCCGCCGCCGATGACGACGACCTCGGTCTGGGTTGCGTTGTGATTGGTCATGCCCTGAAGACACTTCTCAGTGCCCAGATGTGACATGACGTGACGCGGATCACTGGTGAATCTCTAGACTGCCCCCAGGGAGATGTCATGACCTCACGACGAAACGTCAAGGTACGCAGAATCTATGACGACGTGCTGCCCGAGGACGGTGCCCGGGTCCTCGTCGATCGGCTCTGGCCCCGCGGGGTGAGCAAGGCCCGCGCGCACCTCGACGAATGGTGCAAGGACGTCGCGCCGTCCACCGAATTGCGCAAGTGGTACGGCCACGACCCGGCGTTGTTCGAGGAGTTCGCTCGCCGGTACCGCGACGAGCTGACCGAGTCTGACCGCGCGGCCTCCCTCGCGCACCTACGGGACCTAGCGGCGAAACGACCGCTGACGCTGCTCACCGCGACGAAGAACGCCGACCTGAGCGAAGCCGCGGTCCTCGCCGATCTCATCGGCTGACGGCCGGCATTCTCGCCGACCGCCTGGTGGCTCCTCGCTAGGCTGGATGTTCGGTAGGCAGGGGGAGCGGCTCGTGGTCACGTTGGACCGCCTGATCAATGTGCTCGGGAGCTACGGCGTCCGCTTGCGCCTGTGCCCGATACCCCGGTCCACGGAGCTGCGCAGTGTCGTCATGCACGAGGTTGCCCAGGATCGCACCGTCGTCGGTGACGTCCTGCTCGGCATCGGTGCGAGGACGGTCACCGAAGCGGTGCAGTGGGCGGCCTCGGCGCATGCGGTCGTCGTGTTGATTCGCCCCGGCGATGACGACACTGCGTTCGACGACGAGGACCACGGTGTCGCGGTGATGGTGGTGGACCCGGCGGTGTCGTGGAGTGAGCTGGCCGCCGTCATCTACGGTTTGGTGTTGGAGGGCCGCGAGACCGAATCGGGCCGGGGCCCAACGGATCTCTTCGCACTGGCCGACAGCCTTGCCGACGCCATCGGCGGCGCGGTCACCATCGAGGACCGGCTGTCGCGGCTGCTGGCGTATTCGAAGCTGCAGGAACACGCCGACCCCGCCAGGGTGGCGACGATCATGGGCCGTCAAGCGCCGGAGAAGCTGAGCGCATTCTTCGAGGGCCGTGGCGTTTTCGCGCATCTGGCGGCCTCGGACGAACCGTTGTTCGTTGCCGCGGACGCCGAGCTGGGCTTGACCGGACGCATGGTCGTAGCGGTGCGTTCTGGTCGAGAGCTGATGGGCTCGATATGGGTGGCGTGTCCGGCGCCGTTGGACGGGGCCGCGCGCGCCGCCTTGACCGACGGCGCCCGCACCGTGGCCCTGCACCTGTTGCGGTCGCGCGCCAGCGCTGACCTCGAGCGCCAGGTGGAAACCGATCTGGTGATCCGGCTGCTGGAAGGCGACGCCGACGCCGGCACCGCGGCCAGCCGCCTCGGCCTGGCCCACAGCTCGTTGCGGGTGGTCGCCGTGCAAGCGTTCATCGACGATGAACGAGACGCCGCGCTGCTACTGGCATTCGAGCGTGCGACCACCGGATTCGGCTGGTCGCGACCGGGACGCAGCGCTCTGGCCGGCAACACCGTTTACACCCTGCTGCCCGCTGAACGGGCGGCGACGGCGCAGCGCTGGGTCGCCGGGCTACGGGCGGCGCTACCCGAACGAGTGGCGATGCTGGCCGGCATCAGTGGCGTCGCGTCGGTGGCCGACCTTCCGGCGGCACGCCGAGAGGCCGATGAATGTCTGGCGCTGCACGAGGCATCGCCGCGGGGTTCCGCGCCGGCGGCGTACGACGAGTCCTGGGACGACATTCTGCTGCAGCGGCTGCGCACGGCGGCGCGGTCGGGGCGCTCCCCGGGCAGGGGCCCGGTCGCCGAGCTGCGTCGCCATGACCGCGCCCACGCAACCGAATACGTGGCGACGTTGCAGGCCTGGCTCGAGGCCCAGGGCGACCCGGCCGAGGCGGGCAACCGGTTGGGAGTGCACGAGAACACCGTGCGATATCGGCTGCGCAAGATGGCCGAAATCACCGACCTAGGATTGCAGGACGCCCGAAAGCGGCTCGCCATGTTGATCGACCTTGCGGCGACCGACGGTCACTGACGGCACTGTCGAGGTTCGACAAAGCGTTGGCGGGTCGTTGTCTGATTCCGGCAAACCATGCGGGGGGCTTTCGCGTCATCATTCGAAGACGCCTCGCAGAGAGGATATTTCGATGAATCCCGGCCACCACGACCAGCGCGGGACTGCCGACCGGCGGGCTGAGGACGCCACGATGGAGACGTTCACCGTGCGTCTCCCTCGTTGGCCCATTCTGCTGAAGCTGCGGGGCCGTGATCCTCTAGTCCGGCCCATCGATCGGATCGAGGCGCTGGCCGCCGTGGTGGCCGCCGTGGTGGCGCTGTTCGCCGTGCCGACCATTGCCGCAGTCGGCACCGCAAGCTATGACTCCAATCGGCGCGCCTATTCCGCGCAGGCCGACACCCGTCAGACCGTGACCGCGACGGTCATCGACGTCCCCGCCCACCAACAGGTCTTGCGAACGGGCAAGGTCACGGCGCAGGCGCGATGGATGGCCGGTGGCGGCGAACACACCGGCACGGTCAAGGCGCAGTCGACGACCGAGACCGGCGACGCCGTGGAAATCTGGATCGACGACGACGGAACGCAGGTGCCCGCGCCGCCATCGACCACGCGAGCCGCCGTCGAGGCAGCGCTGGGCGCTTTCGTCATCTGGACGTGCGTGGCTGCCACGGCAGCGGCGGTGTTCACCCTCACTCGGTCGGCCTGTGACCGTGTCCGCTTCCGTCGCTGGCAACACGAGCTCGACGGCCTGCTCGGCTACGGCGACAGCCATACCAACGAGCGCTAGAACGCCAACCAGCCGCTTTGTCGGATCCCCACAACGGGCCACCGTCCGGTTGTCCTAATCCAGCAATCCACCTGCGCAAATCCACTCGACCATGGAGGTAACAACCAAAGTTCAAACAGTGGAGGTGCGTGATGGTCGGCGTCGAGCGCATTGACGGCGGACCGCGATCGGCGATCGTGATCGGTGCAGGAATCGTCGGATTGTCGACGGCATGGTTCCTGCAGGAGCGCGGAGTCGATGTCACCGTGGTGGACCGCACCGGCGTCGCCGCCGGCGCCTCCTGGGGCAACGCCGGATGGATCGCGCCGGCACTGACCCTTCCGCTGAACTCGCCGGGCGTGCTGCGCTACGGGCTGCGCTCACTGCTGGATCCAGCCGCACCCCTGCACATTCCGTTGACCGCCGACTCCGGGCTCGCCAGGTTCTTGCTCCAGTTCGCCGCCAACTGCACGCGATCGTCGTCGAAACGGGTGATGCGGGCCAACGTGCCGCTCAACGAGGAAAGCATTGAAGCCTTCGACGTGCTCGTCGCCAACGGCGTCGACGCACCGGTGACCGACGCTCCGATCACCGCTCTGTTTCACACCGCCGAGCAAGCCGAGCGCATGACGGACGAACTTCGTCGGCTCGAGAACGCCGGGCAGACGATGTCCTTCACCGGGCTCACCGGCGACGCGTTGCGAGAACGAGTGCCGCTGGCATCACCAGCGATCACCGCCGGCGTGAACATCCATGGCCAGCGCTTCGTCGACCCCGGCCGATTCGTGCGAGCCCTTGGGGATGCGGTCGTGGCCAGAGGCGCGACCATCGAGACGTGCGAGGCCGGCGGCGTATTCAGCTCAGGCAGCGGAGTCACGGTCTACCCCCGCGGCGGCAAGCCGCTGACCGCCGACACCGCGGTGATCGCCACCGGCGCGTGGTTGTCACGGCTGGCGGGTAACCGGGTGCGCGTTCCGGTGCGGGCAGGCCGTGGCTACTCGTTCACCGTGCCCGTCGACCGACCGATCCCCGGCCCCATCTACCTGCCCGACGTGCGGGTGGCGTGCACGCCATACCAAGGTGCACTGCGTGTTTCGGGCACCATGGAGTTTCGAGATCCGTCCGAACCGGTGATGCCGGCGCGAGTCGGTGCCATCGTCGCTGCTGCCAGCCCACTGCTGGACGGAGTGCGCTGGGCCGAACGCAGCGACGTCTGGGTCGGGCCCCGGCCGGTCACCCCCGACGGCCGCCCCCTGATCGGGGAAACCTCCCGAGGCGTCTACGTCGCCGGTGGACACGGCATGTGGGGACTGGCGCACGGCCCGGTCACCGGCCGGCTTCTGGCCGAGTACATCACCACCGGAAAGCAACCCGAAGCCCTTCGCGACTTCGACCCGCTGCGCCGAACCGGCCGCTAGACCCACCACACCGGCGGTAAACACCGCTGCGAACCCTGCCCTATACGGGCTCACCAGTCGTCAGGGGCGGCGCTTCTGCCACGGCCCGCCCCTGACGGCAACCTTCGAGAGAAGGACATGAGAGAAGGAGATCGAGATGATCACTGCCGAACGTACTTGGATGACGAGACGGGCCTACCTCCGGCTGCAGATGGAACTGGCCGCCCTGCGTTCACAACCCAGCAACGAAGTCCCCGGCGAGGTCGCTGATTTCGACGACAACCTCGTCGCCGGTCAGCGGGCGCGTCAAGTTCGGATTCGCCAAATTCAGGATCTGTTGGCGCACGCGGTCGTTGGTGAGGATCCACCCGATGACGGCATCGCCGAACCCGGCATGGTGCTGACCGTTCGTTACGACGACACCGGCGAGACGGAAACGTTCCTACTCGGAGTGCGGGGAGCCGAAGACGCCGACATCGAGGTGTATTCGCTGCAGTCGCCGTTGGGCAAGGCGATCGCAGGAGCTCGCCCCGGCGAACAGCGGATCTACTCCATTCCCAGTGGGGCCGATCTACCGGTCACGCTACTCAGGGCGGTGCCCTACGGAATCTCGCGACACACCGCCGCTGCCACCTAGGAGGAATGAAAATGGCTACTACGCAACGCGTATGGATCTCGCCGCAGGCCCACGAGCGCCTACACCGCGAGTTGGACACCTTGCGCTTTCTGTTCTCGGCCGGAATCGCCGACGAGGGCGACGACAACGCGACCGCCGTCCGACGGGCGTGGGAGATACGGATTCAACAGATTCACGACCTATTGATCAACGCCGTCGTCGGCGAGGATCCGCCCGATGACGGTATCGCCGAACCCGGCATGGTCGTCACCGTCCGCTACGACGCCACCGGTGACACCGATACCTTCCTTCTGGGTGTACGCGGTGCCGAATTCGCGGACATGCCGGTTCATTCCATCGAATCCCCGTTGGGCGCCGCCATCGCAGGGGCTCGTCCCGGTGAACGCCGCAGCTACAGACTGGCCGTCGGTGCCGCCGTGCCCGTCACGATCCTGAAGGCCGTGCCCTACGGTCTCCATGCGGCCGACCTCACCAGTACGGGTTCGTGATGGCATGGCCTGCGAAAGCCACGGAGGTAGAGGATGTTTCACGACAACACCACATTGGTGCTGTTCCTGGCCGTCGCGGTGATATGGCTCATCGCCGCGGCCCTGCATTGGCCCGATTATCGCCGCTGAACCACCCGACCATGAACGGAGGAAAGCACATGCTGGTAATCACCGACGACGCCGGCGGCTCACCGCGAGACCGGCAACTCGCGCCGATCGCTCTGCAGCGCTGGGAATCCGATGGAGGGGCGGTACCGCCAACGCTTCCGTCGTCCCGTGACACCGGTCCTATAGCCCCGGAACGATGTCGCCGAGGCTGAAGGTGAGTGGCTGCTCGAGCTGTGCGTAGGTGCACGTGCGCGGGTCGCGGTCGGGGCGCCAACGGTTGAATTGGGCGGTGTGGCGGAACCTTTCGCCTTCCATGTGGTCGTAGCGAACCTCGACGACCCGCTCGGGGCGCAGCGGCACGAAGGAGAGGTCCTTCCCGGCGTTCCAGCGGGAGCCTTCGTTCTTGCGTGGTGTGCGTTCGCCCGTCATGTGGGCGGCCCAGTTCCACGGGTGGCCGTCGAATTCGGTGACGAGCGGCTGCAACTCGGTGAACAGCCGGCGCCTCTGCGCCATGGGGAAGGCGCCGATGACGCCGACCGATGCGAGGGCGCCGTCGTCCCTGTAGAGGCCGAGCAGCAGCGAGCCGACGGCGTCGGCACCGGACTTGTGCACGCGGTACCCGGCGACCACGCAGTCGGCGGTGCGCAGATGCTTGATCTTGAACATGGCGCGCTTGTCCGGTTGGTACGTGATGTCCAGCGGCTTCGCGATGACGCCGTCGAGCCCGGCTCCCTCGAACTCGTCGAACCAGCGCTGCGCAGTGGCCAGATCCGTGGTCGCGGGGGTGAGGTGGATAGTGCCGCCCGAGCCGGCCAATGCGTCGACGAGGGCGGCGCGGCGCTCGCTGAACGGCCGACCGCTGTAGTCGTCGTCGCCGAGGGCCAGGAGGTCGAACGCGATGAAGGACGCAGGTGTCTGTTCGGCGAGCATCCGCACCCGCGACGCGGCCGGGTGCAACCGCAGCTGCAGCGCCTCGAAGTCCAGCCCGTGGTCGGTGGCGATGATGATCTCGCCGTCGATGACGCAACGTTCGGGCAGTTCGGCCTTCATGGCGTCGACGAGTTCCGGGAAGTAGCGGGTCATCGGCCGCTCGTTGCGGCTGCCCAACTCGACCTCGTCGCCGTCGCGGAAGCAGATCGACCGGAAGCCATCCCACTTCGGTTCGTAGGAGGCTCCGGCGGGGATCGCGGGCACCGACTTGGACAACATCGGCGACACCGGCGGCATCACGGGCAGCTTCATCGGCCCATTGTGTTCCACCCCGATGACAACCCCGATGACATTGCCTGCGTTAGATCTACAGAGCCTTCAGTGCCGCCGCAGTCTCGGCGAGGATGTCATCGGACAGGTCGCCATCGCCGACGGCTCGCGCCATCGCAATGGCGCCAACAAGCGCGCTGAGTACGAGGTAGGCGCGACGTCGATCTGCCCCAGGGTCCGAACTCGACGCCAGTCCAGCGAAAAGCTCGAGATACTCCTCGACTTTGCGACCGTAGGCCACGCGGGGCCGGTCATCCCCGCGCGATATGTCCTCGGCCAATGCAGCCACTGCACATCCGGCCTCTGGCTGGTCGCGGTGGGCACGACTCAGGTAGTCGTCGACGATCGCCTCGAACGCCCCTCTGCCACCTTGGGCGGCCGTATCGACCGTCCGCTCACTTCCTTGGGTCAAGGCGCGCTCCACCGCGACGGCGACCAGATCTTCTCGGGATTCGAAGTGTCGGTAGAAGCCGCCGTGCGTCAGGCCGGCTTCCTTCATCAGCTCCGCGACGCCGACACCCTTGATGCCATTGCGGCGCATTCGGGCTGAAGCGATGTCGACGATTCGATCGTGACTCGCCGCCTTGTCGGCCTGTGAACTACCCACGAATGAACCTCCAACCCCGATGCGACATCGGTGTGATGCTATCTAGGTGCCGAGATCGGCCAGGTAGTGGCTGAAGCGTGCCTCGAAGTCGGTACCCACGTCATCGGCTCGTTGGCGGATTCTGGCGCCCCTCTCGTGTACGGTCGGCCACGAGAAGGCGGCGAGGAAGGCGTCCTGTGTTTGCACCAGGTCGTCAGCGGACGCCAGCGTCCTCCGGTTGATCAGCCGCTTGGCCTCGGCGAGTGCAGGCTTGTCGAACGACGCGATGCGTCGCGCGAGGTTGTCGACGTAAGCGTCGAGCTCGTCGTCGGGCAGCGCACGATTGACCCAGCCGTAGTCAGCGGCCGTCGCCGCATCGAAATCGTCACTGCCAAGGACGATCTCCAGCGCCCTGCCTCGTCCCACGAGAAGGGGTAGGCGCTCGATCCCGCCACCGCCCGGGAAAACGCCTGCACCCACTTCGATTTGGGCGAAGACGGCTCGCTCCAGGCTCGCGAAGCGCATGTCACATGCCAAGGCGATCTCCGAACCACCACCCCGCGTGCGACCCCGGATGGACGCGATGGTCACGACCGACGAGTTGGTCAACCGGGTCGTGGCGTCGATGAAAGCCGGCAGACCAGTCGGGCCGGGCGCCAAGGGAAAATCCGCCACCCGGGAAACGTCGTAGTGATTGATGAAGAAGTCGGGGTCAGCACTGTCGAGTACGACCACCCGCAAGGTGTCGGCGGACTCGATGAGGCCGACCAGGTGCTGGAGTTCCAGCAGGGTGTCCGGATCACACAGATTGATCGGCGGATTGCTGAACGTCACCCGCCAGTATTCCGCCGACACCTCGGTGATCGTGAACTGGGTCAATGAAGGAGTCATTGGTGAGGTTCCTTTGTTCTGGGGCACCGCATTTGGCGCTTGACAATGAGGATGACGGGCATCATCCTCATTGTCAAGCGCACCGCACGCTGAATGCCACGACGAAGGGACCCGTCCATGACTACTGCCACACATTCGCTCGGCATCGACGCCGAACGTCTATCGCTCCTGCCGGCGGCCATCACGTCCGACATCGACGCCGGGATGTACGACGGGGCAGTGGTCCTGGTCGCCCGCCGTGGTGAGGTCGTCCTTCACGAGGCGATCGGATTTGCCGACCGGGCAGCCAGGCGCCCGGTTCAACTCGACTCGGTCTTCGTCACGATGTCGATGTTCAAGCCGATGACTAGCTCCGCTGTGCTCCAACGCATCGATCGCGGGCAGGTCGCCTTCACCACGCAGGTCCGCGAAATCATCCCCGAGTACGCGGCAAACGGTAAGGGCAACACCACCATTGCCGATCTTCTGTTGCACAAGGCAGGGTTGCCCTTGGGGGCGCCAGTTCCGCCCGAAGTGTTGGGCGACATTCAGGCGACCACCGCCGCGGTGTGCAACATGGTCCCGCAATCGGTTCCCGGGACCACCATCAGCTATTCGGCGGTGCTCGGCCATAGCGTCCTGGCCGAGGTCGTGCGCCGATTGGACGGTGGCAGGCGCACTTTCGGTCAGATCTTGACTGACGACTTGATCGAGCCACTCGGCATGTTCGACACGTCACTCGGGGCCGGACTGAGGGCGCATCTGATTGAGCGGGCGGTTCCCCTGCGTGTCCGTGACCGTGGACCTGCCCTCTTCGCCCCCGAATTGGTGGAGGGAGTGGGGGCGGCGGCCGCCATCGAGGGAGTGGAGATTCCGGCGGGTGGCGCTTACACCACCGCGGCGGACTGGCTCCGATTCGCCGAGGCGCTGCGGCGCGGCGGCGAACTCGACGGTGTCCGGGTGTTGAGTCCGGCGATGGTGCGGTGTGCCACCACCATTGCCACGGGCGATCTTCCGAACAGTCTGTGGGACTACACGCGTCAAATGCGAGGATGGCCAGAAATGCCCGCAAATCTGGGGCGGGGCTTCTATGTTCGCGGATCCGGGGTCTTCATGCACCCGTTCGGGGTGCTGTCTTCGCCGGGAACGTTCGGCGGAATCGGTTCGGGCTCAACGTGTTTCTGGGTCGATCCGGACCGTGAGATCTCCTACGTCTTTCTCTCTGCCGGTCTGATGGAGGACTCGTACAGCACCGAGCGCCACCAGCGCTACGCCGACCTCGTTCAGTCGGCCGTCCTCGACTGAGGTACGTTCTTTGCGTTTCGGCGTTGTCAACTGCTCGGCCCGTCACCCCGGAACCCCGGACCGGGTTCGGGGGTGACGTTGCGGGTGGTGATCTCTTGGCCACAGCGTGCGCAATCGAGGCGCGGTTCGGCGATGTCGCCGCATGTTTGGTGACGCAGGACGATCGGCGGCCCCTTGGGGTGGGGCATGTGCCGATCGCCCCATTGCATGAGGACCACGATTGCCGCGAACAGCTCGTGCCCCGCGTCGGTCAGTCGGTACTCGTAGCGATCGGGGTCACGGGCGTAGGGCACGCGCTCGAGCAGTCCGCCGTCGACGAGCGTCCGCAATCGCGCCGACAGCGTCGGCCTGGGAATTTTCAGATTGCGTGCGAGCTGGCCGAAGCGACGGACGCCGAAGAACGCCTCGCGCATGATCAGCATCGTCCAGCGCTCACCGACCACTTCGAGCGCGCGTGCGACGGATTCGCCGTCGAAGCGATGCGACAGATCCTCGGAAACCATGGTTCTCCCAATGTACCGGTTCAAAAACTGAACCGATGGTGGTAAGAATATTGAACCAGGCCTTTCGTCCGCTGAGGGAAGCGAGGACACATGACCACCACCGACTCGAGTGCGTCGGCCGCTACAGCCGGCTACGACGACATCGAGGCCGTCGCCACGCGCATTGGTGACGCCGCGCGCGGTATGGCAACCCAGATCGACGCCGAGCGTCGGCTGCCGACTGAACTCGTTGAGCTGCTGCGGAACTCGGGGCTGTTGCGGGCCTGTACGCCAACCGAGCTGGGTGGCCTCGAACTATCACCGGGTACGGCATTGCGCTGTGCAGAGGCGGTGGCGCGCGGGAATGCATCGGCGGGTTGGTGTGTGTCGATCGCGATCACCAGCGGCCTGCCGGTCGCCTATCTGCCGGAGTCCAGCCGTCAGGAACTGTTCGGGGCCGGACGGGGCGTCGGCGCAGGGGTGTGGGCGCCACGCGGCAAGGCGCGACACGTGCCCGGCGGCGTCGTCGTCTCGGGGCGCTGGCCGTTCTGCAGCGGCATCGGCCACTCCGACGTGCTGTTCTTCGGTTGCATGCTTGACGACCAACAACGCATCGTGGCCGTGCCCAAGTCCGACCTGCAGGTGCTCGACACGTGGCACACCCTGGGCTTGCGTGGCACCGGCAGCCACGACTCGGTGGCCGACGAAGTGTTCGTTCCGGCTGACCGGGTGTTCACGATGACTGGTGGCCCGCTGGTCGACCGGGCACTGTATCGGTTCCCGCCGTTGGGGTTCTTCGCTCTCTGTATCGCCGCGGCGGCGATGGGCAATGCGCGCGCTGCCATCGACGATCTGGCCGAGCTCGCCGCTGGAAAGAAGAGCGGGGCGTCGAGTCGCACGCTGGCCGAGCGTGCGCCCACCCAGGCGGCGGTTGCTGCCGCAGAAGCCGCGCTGGAGGGCGCTCGCGCCCTGTACTACCAGGCCATCGAGGACGCTTGGCAAGCCAGTCAGCGACCGGGGCCGGTGCCCGTCGACGCGCGTAACCGGCTGCGGCTCGCCGCCACGCACGGCGTCCGTACCGCGGCGACTGTCGTGAGTTCCATGTACGACCTTGCCGGCGGCAGCGTGATCTACGACGATTCCCCACTGCAGCGCCGGTTTCGCGACGCCTTCACCGCCACCGCGCACTTTCAGGTCAACGAGGCATCCCGAGAACTGACGGGCCGGCTTCTGCTCGGCCTGCCCACCAATACCGCACAGTTGTGAATCAGCGGATCCAGGTTGCCCTTCCGTTGTGGCTGGACCGACCCGACGCCGAAGCCCTCGACATCGCGCAGACCGTCCGCGACGCCGGGCTGGGCACGCTGTGGATCGGCGAGATGGCCATTTTCGACGGCTTCGCGCTGGCCACCGCGATTGGTTTACGCGTGCCGGGGCTGCGCCTGAAGGTCGGACCGTTGCCGATCAGCGTGCGCAATCCAGTGTCTATCGCGCTCGGCGCCAGCTCGGTTGCTTCGCTCACCGGAAGCCCGGTGGATGTGGCGCTCGGAGCCTCCAGCCCGCCGATCGTCGGGGGTTGGCACGGACGCGACTGGAGCCATGGCGCCGTCCGGATGCGCGAGACGATCGAATGCCTCGGGCCGATCTTGAAGGGCGAGCGCTCAGCGTATGACGGTAAATTCGTTCAGAGCACGGGTTTTCGGTTACGACACCCACTGCCCGAGGCACGCATCGCGGTGGGCGCGTTCGGCCCGAACATGTGCCGGGTCGCGGCGCGGCTGGCCGACGAGGTCGTCCTCAATCTCGTGTCACCCCAGCGAGTCCGAGAGGTGCGCTGCCAAATCGACGCCGACGCCGCAGCTGCGGGGCGCACTCCGCCGCAGCTGACGGTGTGGGTGCCACTCGCGCTGTCACCGGGGCGGGCAGCGTTGCGGCAGATGAGTAGTCAGCTCGCGGTATACCTCGTCCCACCAGGATACGGGGAGATGTTCTGCGAGTTGGGATTCGCCGATCTCGTCACCCGCGCACGTGCCGGGCAGCGGCGCTCGGAGACCGCGGCGGCGATTCCCGTCGAACTCATCGCGCAAGTCGCGGCGATCGGGAGCGCCGCACAGATCACCGCACGTCTTCGGGAGTATCTGGATGCCGGTGCGGACACCGTGGCGGTGGCTCCTGCTACTGCTGAGGATCCCGGTGGTGTGGCTGCACTGTCCTGTGTGTCGAGTTACCAACACTTCCCATCGAAGAAGGAGATCACGATATGACCCGACTGAACACCCAGTGCCGGATGGCCGCCCGCCCTGTCGGGCTACCCACCGCCGATGACTGGAGCATCGTGCAACAGGAGTTGCCGGCTGCCCGCGACGGCGAATTCGTCGTCGAGGTCGACTTCCTGTCGATTGATCCGGGGTCGCGCACCGGGATGAACGCCGGAGATACCTACATGCCCGCAATGAAGATCGACGAGGTGATGCGCGCCGTGGCGATCGGCACCGTCGTCGAATCCCGACACGACCGATTCCTGGTGGGAGATCAGGTGTCTGGCATGTTCGGCGTCCAGAGTTACGCGGTGTCCGACGGTGAGGGCGTGAACAAGGTCGATACCACGGTGGCGCCGGCGCCGGTGCACTTGGGAGCCTTGGGGATCAGCGGTTTGACGGCCTACTTCGGACTGCTCGACGTCGGGCGCCCGCTACCGGGTCAGACAGTGCTCGTGTCCGGGGCCGCAGGTTCGGTGGGCAGCATCGTCGGCCAGATCGCCCGCATCAACGGTTGCCGCACCATTGGTATCGCCGGTGGTGAGCAGAAGTGCCGGTGGCTGGTCGACGAACTGGGATTCGACGCGGCCATCGACTACAAGAGCGCCCACCTGCGATCAGAGCTGAAGAGACATGCGCCCGACGGGGTCGACGTGTTCTTCGACAACGTCGGTGGGTCGGCGCTGGAGGCCGCCCTCAATCGGTTGGCCCGCGGCGCACGGATCGTCTTGAGCGGCGCGGTCTCGCAGTACAACGTCCCCGGGTCGGGACCCGCCAACTACATGCAGCTGTTGGTTGCCCGCGCCTCCATGACGGGCTTCGTCATCTTCGACTACGCCGAGCGCTACCCGGAAGGCGTTGAGCAGCTTGCCAAGTGGTTGGAGACGGGCGAGTTGCGGTCCCACGAGTCAGTCGAACACGGCGACATCGCCGACTTCCCCGAGACACTGCTCAAGCTGTTCCGCGGCGAAAACATGGGCAAACTGATCCTGGCCGTGAACGGGCGCTGACACTACCCGTAGGTCTTTCGCGGAAGCACGCCCCGATCGTCAGAGGGCAAGCTGCTGGGTTCCGATGACCGAGAGCAGTTCCAGCTTGCTGTGGCTTTCCGTGCCGGGGCTAGTGGTCAGCACCACGAGAGCCTGGGCGAGGTTCTCCGTGTACAGAACCTGGGCGTCGACTTCGATGCGGCCGAGTTCGGGATGCAGGATCATCTTGCAGTCGCCGTAGCGCGAAACGACCTCCTGAAGTTCCCACATACGAACGAACTCCGGGCTGTGTGCCGTGAGTTCGGCGAGTATTCGGCCGGCTCGAGCGGTATCGCTGCCCGTTGTCAGCGCTGCCCGCAGACGCGCCGCATGGGCGCGGCCATGGCTTTCGTGGACCTCTTCGGGAAACACCAGGCGCTCGGCCGGATCCATGAACCAGCGGTAGAACGCGCTGCGGGCCAGCCCGGTGTGGCGAGTCTGATCACCGAGGAGCGCGACGGCCAACGGGTTCATCGCGAGCGTGTCGACCAGGTCGCTATGCACCATGGCCGGGGTGTCGTGCAGGCGGTCAAGGACCCGCAACAGCGCGGGGCTGACATGTTCAGACGGCCGAAAGCGGGCCGGGGCGTTGTGTCCGATGAGCGCGAACAGATGGTCGCTTTCATCCAGCGTCAGCCGCAGCGCCCGTGCGAGAGCCGTGGTGATCTGGACCGAGGGCTGCGGAGCCCGCTGCTGTTCCAGTCGGGCGTAGTAATCAGTGGACATCCCGGCGAGCTGTGCGACTTCTTCGCGGCGCAGACCCTGAGTTCGTCGGCGCGGCCCCTCGACCAGCCCGACATCGCGCGGACGCAAACTTTCACGCCGGTGGCGCAGGAAGTCCGCCAGTGCCTTGTTGTCCATGCCCCATCCTCTCCGCATATCGCTCAACTATCCAGAGATCACCAATCCATGGATAAATCTTCTCTCCCGCTGTTGCTCGAGCCGCCCTACGGTCGACGCTGACCACGCAACAACGAAGGAACAAGAGATCCCATGAAGATGACCGGCAACACGATCCTGCTCACCGGCGGCACCTCGGGCATCGGGCTCGGCCTGGCCGTACGCCTGCACGAGGCCGGCAACAAGGTGATCGTCGCAGGTCGGCGCAAGGAGCTCCTCGACGACATCACGGCCGAGCACCCGGGCATCGATGCGCTCGTCCTAGACGTCGCGGACCCCGACTCGATTGCCCGGGCCAGCGAGACCTTGGCCGCGAGCCACCCGAATTTGAACGTCCTGATCAACAACGCCGGCGTCATGCTGAAGGAGAACGTGCTCGACCCGGCCGACCTCGCGGTCGCGGAGGAGCACGTCACGATCAACCTGCTCGGCACGATCCGGATGACGTACGCCTTCCTGCCACTGCTGGTGGGCAAGGCCGACGCGGTCGTCGTGAACGTCACGTCCGCACTGGCGTTCGTACCGTTCCCCATCACCCCGACGTACAGCGCGACGAAGGCAGCGCTGCATTCGTTCTCTGAAACCCTGCGCGTCCAGCTTGCCGGTGCCGATGCCGGCGTCCAGGTGATCGAGGTCGTGCCGCCGAGCGTGCGTACGACCCTGCTCGGCCAGCAGGACGACGAGCAGGCCATGCCGTTGGACGAGTTCCTCACCGAGACCCTCGAGCTCCTGCGCGAGAAGCCCGACGCAGCAGAGCTCGTCGTCGAGCGGGCCAAGTTCCTGCGCGACGCTCAGGCCAACGGCTCCTACGACGACGTCTTCGCCATGCTCAGCGCCTACTGACCAACGATGACCAATGACCGACCGTCGTTCGGCGTCGCCACGGCAGTGACCGCTAACACCCTCGCACCGGACCTACTGGGCTCCTGGTTGGAATCGAACGGCTTCGAATCGCTGTGGTTCGGCGAACATTCGCACATGCCGGTCGGTCTCAAGTCGGAGCGCAAGAGCTACAAGGAGATCCCCGAGGCCTTCAACGAGTTGTACGACCCTCTGCTTGCGCTGATGAGCGTTGCTGCGGCCACGAAGAGTCTGACGCTCGGCACGTCGGTGTTGCTCGTCGCGGAACATCATCCGATACGGCTGGCGAAGATGATCTCGACGCTCGATCGAATATCGGCCGGACGCGTCATCATCGGTGTCGGCGGCGGGTGGAGCGCCGAGGAGATGGCGGACTATGGCGTGGCGTTCAAGGACCGCTGGAAAGTGGTGCGCGAGAACGTTCTAGCGATGCGGGAAATCTGGGGAAACGAGGTCTCCGCGTTCGACGGCGACTTCGTCGGGTTCCCGCCGATGCGCAGCGGCCCCAAACCCATCAACGGCGCGCGCCTGCCGGTCCTGATCGGCGCTTCGGGCAAGTTCGCCTTTCCCCGCATCGTCGAATACGGCGACGGCTGGGTGCCGGTCGATCAGGGTGACGCGATGCCTGGGCTAATGGCGGATCTGCGCGCTCATCTGGCCACTACCGGGCGGTCATTCGACGATCTCGATCATTCGGTCATCACCCATCCGCTGGCCCCCGATGACCGTGACGGCGACGCGCTCAAGCGCCGGGTCGAGGAGCTTGTCGCGATCGGCTTCCGCCGCATCGTGCTGACCCTTCCCTCAGACACCCCGGACGTCCAAAGGGCGACGCTAAAGATCCTGCGCACGGTAGTCCAAGCGTTTGGCCAAACGCCGTCGCACCCCCTGTAATCGAGCAGCACGAGGAGAGACATGAAGATCGGCATTCTCGGCGTTGGGCTCATCGGCAAGACGTTGACCCAAAGATTGAGCGCCGCCGGACACGACGTGAAGGTCGCCAACTCGCGCGGGCCAGACACCATCGCGGTCGACACACTGTCCTCGGGTGGACGCGCGGTGACGGCAGCCGACGCCGTAGTAGGCGTCGACGTCGTGATCCTCTCCATCCCCCTCAACCGCATTCCGGAGGTCGCACCGCTGTTCACCGACGTGCCAGCCGAGACGGTCGTCATCGATACGTCGAACTACTACCCCTCGCGCGACCAGCGGGTCGAAGCCATCGAAGGCGGACAGGTCGAGAGCCTCTGGGTCACCGAACAATTGGGCCGCCCGGTCGTCAAGGCCTGGAACGCAATCGGTTCGGATTCGTTCGCGCGCAAGGGTAAACCCGCAGGGAGTCCAGATCGCATCGCCATCCCGGTCGCCGGCGACGGTGATAGGGAACGCCACGTCGGCATGGCACTGGTCGAGGACACCGGATTCGACGCCTTCGATGCCGGGCCGCTTGCCAAATCGTGGCGTCAACAGCCGGGCACGCCGTGTTACTGCACTGACCTCACCCGCGAGGAGATGCCTGCCGCCCTCGCGGCAGCCGACGCGGCGCGATCACCGAAGCGGCGAGACCTCGCCGCGGCTGCGATCCAGGAGAGGTTGGGCCACGCATGGGAACTCGACCCGGATTTCGCCATCCGCATCAACCGGGTGCTGTTCATGTGATCCGGAAACGCTTGCGGGCGTAGGCAAAACGTCAGGCGGTGGCCGATTCGGATTGCCCGCCTTGGCCTTCCAGCGCGTTGATGGCCGCCGCGGTCAGGCTCTTCTCGATGTGGCGCCGGGTGAGCGCGGCGGCGCCGGCCGCATCCTTCGCGATCACCAGTTCGAGGATCTGGTGGTGCTCGTTGAGGTCGATGGTGCGTGGCTCCTCACCTGCCGGGAGTTTGAGACCCAACCGCCGGTAGCGGTCGGACTTCGCCCACACGTCGTCGAGCATCTTGATCAACACGTCGTTGTGAGAGGCCAGATAGAGCGCACGGTGGAAGTCGCTGTGGGCGGTCAGTGCGTCCTCTCCCCACTTGCGCGTCACTGGAAGTAACCGCGCGACCGTGGCGCGCATCAACGCGATGTCGTCATCGGTGCGCCGCTCGGCGGCCAGTTCGACCGCTGCGGGATCTAGCGCCAGCCGGACCTCGAACAGTTCACGTGCCTCGGGTGCACTGATCGTGGAAACCCGGGCGTCCTTGTGGTTGTCGAGTTCGATGAGCCCTTCGCTGCTGAGTCGCCGGATGGCCTCACGCAGCGGGGTGATGCTCATGTTCAGCTGTTCGGCGAGAACGTACTGGGCCAGCCTCGATCCGGCCGGCAGGTCACCGGTGAGGATCATGCGTCGCAGTTCGTGATAGGCGACGTCGCTCTTGCTGGAGAAGACGTTGGTGACCTGCGGTGTCGTCATGTGCGCCCCGTCTCTTCGCTCCGCCGTGAGTGACCAGTGTCACAACAAACCCCTTGTGCTCGCGGTCACAAGCAGTCTAACATTGCCGGTCATCAGTTACATCTCACATCTTATAAGATACAAGAAGGGCGGAAAATGAAGATCCTCTCCATTCACGAAGGCGTCGTCCCGATCAGTTCCTCGATCCGCAATGCGTGGATCGACTTCAGCTCGATGGACTGCTCCATCGTGGCCATCGTCAGCGACGTGGTGGTCGACGGTGAGCCCGTCGTTGGATATGGCTTCAATTCCAACGGGCGGTACAGCGCGGGGGCGATCCTGCGCCGCCGTGCCATCCCGCGGCTGTTGGACGCCGCACCGGAAAGCTTGCTCAACGAGGCCGGCGAGCTGGACCCGACTCTCGCCTGGCCGATCATGATGAACAACGAGAAGCCCGGCGGTCACGGCGAACGCTCCGTCGCGATCGGTGTGCTGGACATGGCCCTGTTCGACCTAGCCTCCAAGATCGCCGGGCAGCCGCTCTACCGCTACCTGTCCGATCGCTACGGTGACGGACAGCCCGATGACTCGGTGTTCGTCTACGCCGCAGGCGGCTACTACGCGCCGGGCAAGACATTGACCGACCTGCAAGACGAGATGCGCCGCTTTCTCGACATGGGCTACTCGGTGGTCAAGATGAAGATCGGCGGCACCGATCTGGCCGATGACCTCGAGCGCATCGAAGCCGTGCTGGAGGTCCTCGACGGCGACGGCTCCCGTCTGGCGGTCGACGTCAACGGCCGCTTCGATCTGCAGACGGCGCTGGACTACGGCCGCGCAATCGAGCCGTACGGCCTGTTTTGGTACGAGGAAGTCGGGGATCCGCTCGACTACCGACTCAACGCGATCTTGTCCGAGAATTACCGCGGCCCGATCGCGACCGGCGAGAACCTGTTCTCCGTGCAGGATGCCCGCAACCTGATCCGATACGGGGGCATGCGTCCGGATCGCGACTACATCCAGGTCGACCCAGCCCTGAGCTACGGGCTCACCGAATACTTCCGCGTCCAGGAGATGTTGAAGGCGCACGGCTGGTCC
This sequence comes from Mycobacterium sp. URHB0044, assembly GCF_000620625.1. Classification (GTDB taxonomy): domain Bacteria; phylum Actinomycetota; class Actinomycetes; order Mycobacteriales; family Mycobacteriaceae; genus Mycobacterium. The sequence goes on from NZ_JIAW01000024.1 coordinate 24,423, forward strand.
TCGCGTCGTTGCATTCCCCATGGCGGACACCAGTTCTCGCTGCACATCGCCGCAGCCCTCAAGCTCGGCGGCAACGAGTCGTACCCCGGTGAGTTCCAGCCAACCGGCGGCTTCGCCGACGACGCCGTGGTCTCCGACAGTCGGGTCGGTCTCACCGAGATCCCCGGCATTGGCTTCGAGGCCAAGAGCGCCTTCTACGAGGTGCTGCGCGAACTGCACCACTGACCGACGGTCACAGCCCGTCCGGACCCGCCAGACCCTTCAGGAGCACCAGTGCCATGAACACCTCAACGAGCACCACCGAAGCACCACCACGGAGAAGTCGGTTGGCTTCCCTGATCCGCCAACTCTGGTTCCAAGTCCTCGTCTGCGCCGTCCTCGGCATTGCCGTCGGCATCCTGGCGCCCGACGTCGGCAAGGCCGTCAGCCCACTCAACGACTGGTTCATCGGCCTGGTCAAGATGATCGTCGTCCCGGTGGTGTTCTGCGTGGTCACGCTTGGCATCGCATCGATGGACAGCCTGCGCAAGGCCGGGCGAATCGGCGCCAAGGCGCTGGGCTACTTCCTGGTCTTCTCCCTGGGTTCGATGCTGATCGGGTTGGTCGTCGCCAACGTCTTCAAACCCGGCGCTGGGATGAACATCGACGTCAGCACGCTGGACGCCAGCAAGATTCCCGGCGTCGACTCCGGCGAGAAGATTGGCGTCGTCGAGTTCATCACCAACGTCATCCCCGACTCCCTGTTCGGCGCGATCACCGGCCACGCCATCCTCTCGGCCCTGCTGGTCTCGCTGCTGATCGGTTGCGCGCTCAACGTCACCAAGTCCCACAGCGCCCCCATCACAGCGCTCATCGAGTCGCTGTCCCACGTCGTGTTCAAGATCGTGGGCTGGGTGATGCGCCTGGCACCCATCGGCACCTTCGGCGCACTCGCCTCGGTGGTCGCCAAGTACGGCGCATCGAGCCTGCAGAACCTCGGCTTCCTGATCCTGCTGTTCACCGGAACGTGCGTCATCTACGTCGTCGTCATCCTCGGCCTCATCTCCCGTGCGTGCGGCCTGAACGTCTTCACCCTGATGCGCTACTTCAAGACCGAATTGCTCATCGCGCTGTCCACCTGCTCCAGCGAAGCCGTGCTGCCCCAGTTGGTCCGCAAGCTCGAACACCTCGGCGTGGAACGCTCGGTCGTCGGGCTCGTCATCCCCGCCGGCTTCTCGTTCAACCTCGACGGCTCCGCGGTGTACCTCACCATGGCTTCGCTGTTCCTGGCCCAAGCGGTCGGCATCGACCTGACCTGGCAGCAGCAACTCGTCATGGTCGGGGTGATGATGTTGACCAGCAAGGGCACCGCCGGAATCGCCGGCGGCGCGTTCATCGTGCTGGCGTCCACGATCACTGCCGTGGGCCACGTCCCCCTGGCCGCGCTGGCGCTGATCGTCGGCATCGACCGCCTGCTCAACGAAGGACGCGTCTTCATCAACGTCCTCGGCAACGTCCTCGGCGCCATCGTCATCGGCAAGTGGGAGAACGGCTTCGACGACGAGCGCGCCCGCGAGGTACTCGCTGGTGACATCGAGTTCCGTATCGACGACGAAGACACGGACGAGGCGCCCGCTGCTGATCAAACCCCAGCCGCCGAGGGCCATCCCGTCGTCGCCGCTTCCCCGGACCGCGCCACCGCCCACCTATCCTCGTAACCATGTCCAGCACCCATCGCATCGCGGTCATCCCCGGCGACGGAATCGGCACCGAAGTGGTCCCCGAAGGGCTGCGGGTCCTCGACGCAGCTGCCGCGGCGTTCGACTTCACGCTCGACTGCGAGCACTTCGACCACTCCAGCGCCGACTACTACGTCAAGCATGGAAAGATGCTGCCGGACAACTGGTTCGATGAACTGCGCGGGTTCGACGCCATCTTCTTCGGCGCCGTCGGTTGGCCCGAGGTGGTGCCCGACCACGTGTCGCTGTGGGGCAGCCTGCTGCAGTTCCGCCGCGCATTCGACCAGTACGTGAATCTGCGGCCCGTCCGGCTGATGCCTGGAGTGCCCAGTCCGCTGGCCGGACGTAAGCCTGGCGACGTCGACTTCTATGTCGTGCGGGAGAACACCGAAGGCGAATACTCCAGCATCGGGGGGAAGATCTTCGAGGGCACCGACCGCGAAACCGTCATGCAGGAAACCGTCATGACGCGCACCGGCGTGGATCGAATCCTGAAGTTCGCGTTCGAACTTGCGCAGACGCGTCCGAAGAAACACCTCACCTCGGCCACCAAGAGCAACGGCATTTCCATCACCATGCCGTACTGGGACGAACGCGTGCAGGCAATGGCCGCCAACTACCCCGAAATCGACGTAGACAAGTACCACATCGACATCCTCGCGGCGAATTTCGTCATGCACCCGGACTGGTTCGACGTCGTCGTCGCGTCGAACCTGTTCGGCGACATCCTCTCCGACCTCGGCCCAGCCTGCACCGGCACCATCGGCATAGCACCCAGCGCCAACATCAACCCCGAACGCACCTACCCCAGCCTGTTCGAACCCGTCCACGGTTCCGCACCCGACATCGCAGGCCGCGGGATCGCCAATCCGATCGGCCAGATCTGGTGCGCTTCAATGATGTTGGAGCACCTCGGTGAACACGACGCGGCAGCCGCGGTGCTCAACGCGGTCGAGAGCGTGCTGGCCCGCGGCGCCAAGTCACTCACGCCCGACATGGGCGGCACGGCCACCACCGACACCCTCGGCAAGGCGGTCGCCGACGCGGTGGCGATGACTTAACCGGGTGACCGAGGCGTTCACGCTTGCCTCGCCCCGACTGGTGCAGCGCCTAGGTCGGCCGACAACAGAGGCACACCATGGCGCAACAGGATGGCTCCGGGCAGGTCGAACGGCCAATGTCGTTCTGCGAAGACGATCTGCTGGACCGCCAGGGAAGCGCCCACCGTGAACGTCCCGGTTCGCAGACCCGTCAACCAGCCCTGCCGGACCACGGCGAGGGCGCCGTCGATGGTCACGGCGATCTTGAGTTCAACGTTGATGGTGGCGACCGAGGCGCCGTCGATGAAGACTTCGATCGCGGGTCGGTGACTCGACTCGACCGTGTGTGCCGCCAAAGCGACGATCTCCTCGGTCAACGGTGCGGAATGTGTTCGTTGAGCGGCTTGTCTGAGCGCGTCATACCGCTTCCAGCCCATGATGACCACGTCGGCCAGATCAGCCGACAGCAGTTCATCGGTCTTGCTTGCCAGCTCGTGCTCAACGATCGCGTTGAGGCCCACCGGACAGCGAACGTGAGCTGCGACAGTGCCGTTCCTGCGCAGCGAATCAGCCAGCACCTCAGCGGAATTGGTACTCGAGATGCCGAATAGGAGGTCGCGCGCGGTCGCGCTTCCGCCGAGTGCTGTTGTGGTCATCGTTCGCTTCTCTCGATCGTGTGGGTCGTCGAACCTGGATGGACACATAGGCGGATGGCGTGCGAGCCCTGTCCCGGTGCCTCCCGGAGCGCAACCTCGGGCGGGCCGCCCGGGCGCGGTACCACGCGAACGCGCACGGTCGGTGTGGGCGGCCGCGGTCTGCGCAGCGCGCGGTAGACCAGCGCGGCCACGATCACCGCGGCGGCGAGCACCAGAAGGACGATGAACACGATCACACCGTCATTGGGTGGTGGATCGGTTGTCGGCAGCGCCGTGGTCGTCGGCCCGGCCGGGCTCTCGTCCACAGTGAACGACGCGGTTCGGGTGACCGAACCGTCGACGCACGAGGCGCGCAGCGCGACCGTCCCCGTGGCGTCCTCCGGAACGGTGAATGCCGTCCGGAATCCACCGGCGCCGTCCGCGGATACGGCCTGGAGCGTGTGACCATCAAAGTCCAGTTGCACCTGCCGAGAGTCGTTGTAGCAGAAGAAGCCTGCACCGGTCACGGTCACCAGGTCGCCTGCGGCACCGCGGGCCGGATCCAGCGCGACTGTCGTGACGGTGGCCGGGGCGCCGGTAGTCACCGTCTCCGTCACGGAGAACTGCGCTTCGTCGACGATGTCGGGGTTGTTGGCACAGGTTGCTCGCACGGTGTTCAGGCCGGCCTGAGCATCGCCTGGAACAGCGAATGGCTCGTCGAACGATCCGGAGTCGGTCGTCGTCAAATAGCTTCCGTTCCAATACAGGTCGACGCCTCCGTCACCGCATGCGAAGTCAGTGCCGATTGCCCGGATAGTCGATCCGGCTGGACCTCGGCTGCTGTCGAGTTCCAGTGTGGGAGCAGCGGCGGCAAGAACCGTGAAGTCGGCGGCATCGTCGCCGGCGGATCCGCATGTCGCAGTGATCGTGCGGGTGCCGGGATCGCCTGCCGGCACGGTGAACTCACCGCTGGGAGAAACCACGATTGCCTGGTTCCCCCAACGCAGTACGACTTCATCGGTGCAGCCGTGCAACGTCGCCGTTGCCTGGCTGCCCGGTTGACCTTCGGACGGCGAGAAGGTCAGCTCGAGTTCGACGTGCGGATGGTCGATGGTGAATGTCCGGTGTGCGAGCGCGCCGCCGTAGCACTGCACGGATACATCGACTGAAATGATGGCGGGGTCCGTCGGCGCGACGAAAGTCGCCGTGTCCATTGTCACCCCGATCCTTTGAGCGGGGCCGGCGTCGAAGTACAAGCCCCGACAGACCGTCGGTGGTGTCGCCGTGGCGGTGAACGTCATGCCTGGTGGCCCCGACGTCGGGGACAGCGTCAGCGTCGGGACTTCCTGATCGACAGCGGGAAGCGGCGGCCCCGGTCCTGGTGTCCCGGGATCCGCCCAAGCCAGGCCGCCAGACACGATCGCCGCCGCGGTCGCACACGCGACGGCTGCGCCCACGCGCCCCCGCGCGTTGCGGCTTCCCGTCAGACCACCCCCGGACATCGTCCAAGGATCCCGGCCGCGAGATGGAATGACGTGAGTAGCCCACTACTCGATTTCGTGGAGACGACGGATCTGCCGCGATGACATTGCCGTGCGCCACCGGTCTACGTGAGTATGGAAAGCGTGGATCTCCCCGTACTGCCACCGCTGGAGCCGATGTTGGCCAAGGCCACGGAGAAGGTGCCCGACGATCCCGGCGTCTGGTCCTACGAGCCGAAGTGGGACGGGTTCCGTGCGCTGGTGTTCCGCGACGGCGACGAGGTGGTGGTGCTCTCGCGCAGCGGCAAGGAGCTGGGCCGGTACTTCCCGGAGCTGGTCGAGTCGCTGCGTGCGGAGCTGGCGCCGCGGTGCGTCCTCGACGGTGAGGTGGTGGTGCCGCGGGAGATCGACGGCCGGACCCGGCTGGACTGGGAGTCGCTGAGCCAGCGCATCCACCCCGCAGAGAGCCGGATCCGGATGCTCGCCGAAGAAACCCCTGCCCACTTCATCGGATTCGACGCCCTGGCCACGGGCGATCGCTCGTTGTTGAAGGAGCCGTTCCGCGAGCGCAGGCAGGCGCTGGTCGACCTGGTCGACGAGAAGCAGTGGTGCCACGTCACCCGCACCACCGAGGATCCCGAACTGGGTACGCATTGGCTGACCACCTTCGAGGGCGCGGGCCTCGACGGCGTCATCGCCAAGCGTCTGGACGGGCACTACCTGCCCGGCAAGCGGGAGATGGTCAAGGTGAAGCACAAGCGCGACGCCGACTGCGTGGCGATCGGCTACCGGATCCACAAGAGCGGAGAAGGCGTCGGATCGATCCTGCTCGGCCTCTACCGCGACGACGGCGAACTCCAGATGATCGGCGGCGCAGCATCTTTCAGCGTCAAGGACAGGATCAAACTGCTCGCCGACCTCGAGCCGCTGCGCAAGGGCGACGAGGTCCTCGACGGGGAGCCGAGCCGCTGGAACTCCGCCGCCGACAAGCGGTGGATCCCGGTGCGGCCGGAGAGGGTGGCTGAGGTGGCGTACGACCAGATGGAGGGCAATACGGTCCACGGTCAACGGTTCCGGCATGCGGTGAAATTCGTTCGGTGGCGCCCGGACCGCGACCCTGCCAGTTGCACGTTCGACCAGCTCGACGTGCCCTTGAACTACGATCTGTCCGACGTATTGGAGCGCTGAGATGGCCACGCCCGCAGAGGAACTCGACGTCGACGGCGTCAAGGTTCGACTGACCAGCCCCGACAAGGTGTACTTCCCGAAGCTCGGATCGGGGGGAACGAAGCGCAACGTCGTGGACTACTACCTGGCCGTGGCCGCTCGGATGGTTGCGCTGCTGCACGACCGTCCCACCCACCTGCAGCGCTTCCCCGACGGCATCGAGGGTGAGGAGATCTACCAAAAGCGGGTTCCCGAAAAGCATCCCGACTACCTCGAGACCTGCACGGTGACGTTCCCGTCCGGCCGGACCGCGGATGCGCTCAAGGTGACCCACCCGTCGGCGATCGCGTGGGCGGCGCAGATGGGCACCATCACGTTTCACCCGTGGCAGGTGCGCTGCCCCGACACCGAGCACCCCGACGAATTGCGCGTCGACCTGGATCCGCAGCCGGGCACCGGATTCAACGACGCTCGATCGATCGCGGTGGAGGTGCTCAAGCCGCTGCTCGACGAGCTGGGTCTGGCCGGCTATCCGAAGACGTCGGGCGGTCGCGGCGTGCACGTGTTCATCCGGATCAAGCCGGACTGGGACTTCGTCGCCGTCCGCCGGGCCGGCATCGCACTGGCGCGCGAGGTCGAGCGCCGCGCGCCGGACGCGGTAACCACGTCGTGGTGGAAGGAGGAACGTGGCGAGCGCCTCTTCATCGACTACAACCAAAATGCTCGCGACCGCACCTTTGCCTCGGCGTACTCGGTCCGTCGCACCGAGATCGCGACCGTCTCCACCCCGTTGAGCTGGGCCGACCTGGCGAATGCCGACCCGGACGACTACACCATCGCCACCGTGCCGGACCTGGTGGCCAAGCGCGACGACCCATGGGCCGACATCGAGTCCGTCGCGCACTCCATCGACCCGCTACTGGACATGGTCGCCGCCGACGAGGAGCGCGGACTGGGCGATCTGCCGTATCCGCCGAACTACCCGAAGATGCCTGGCGAGCCAAAGCGCGTACAGCCGTCGAAGGACACCGACCGCAAGCGCGATTAGCAGATGGTCAGGACGACGTCGTCGAGAAGACCTTCCGGATCAGGCGTGACGAGCCACGTCTCGGCCGTCGTGTAGGCCGCCACCGAACTCAGTTCCGCCGCGCCGACCAGCAGGAACGGCCATAATGCGCCGGCGAGCACGCTGAGCACGAAGCTGTCCAGGAGCGGTCGGGTCCGGTCGCCGAGGCGGCGGCTCGCGGCGAACGCGATCGCCGTGGTCACCCCCCAGGCGCCCATATAGATCCACACCAACGTCATGAACACGGCTTCCCCCTACCCCGATGGACGGTCCCAGTGTGTTCCCGCTCACACACCGCCCGCAACTTTACGGGCCCGACAATTATTTGGACGCGTAAGCGGGTGATTCGACCGAGGCTAGCGGCGGCAGCATGCAGCCGGACCCACTGCGCGGGGGAGGAAGAGGGGTAGATCGAAGGTCGACGCCTCGTGTTGGCGTGATCTCAGTCGAGGCCCGACGACAGCGTCGCCTTCCCCGTCTGCTGCTGACCACCCCGGTCGATCCAGACCAGGTCCACCACGTCACCCGGATAGTGCCGGTCGAGCACACTTGTCAGCGCCGTGGCCGAATTCAATTGGGCGCCATTGATGCTGAGCAGCACGTCGCCGTCTTGCAGGCCGGCCACCTGGGCCGGTCCGCCGCGGAGCACCTCGCGCAGCAGCACGCCCGGCAGGTTCTTCTCCTGGTCCCCGCTGCTCACGCCGACGCCGAGCAGGGTCGGGGGCCCGATGTGCACGGTGTCGGACGGTGTGCGCGAACGGATCTGGTTGGCCACGGGCAGCGCGTCGTTGATCGGAATGGCAAAGCCCTCGCCACCCGGCTCCATCCTGAAGTTCACCGTTGCCGCGGTGGTGATGCCGACGACCTGACCCGCACCGTTGATCAGCGGACCGCCGGAGTCGCCTGCCCTGACCGGCGCGGCCACCTCGATCAGCCCGAACACCTGCTCGGAACTCCCGGTCAGTTCGTCCTTGGCCGAGATCGTCCGGCCGAAGCCGACCACGGTGCCCGTCTCATTGGTCAGCGGACTGCCGCTGCCGCGGGCGTTGCCGAGCGCGACGACGGGATCGCCGACGGCGAGTGTCGACGAATCACCCAGCTGGGCGGCGGGCAGACCACCGCCGGTACCGCGCAATTGCAGCACCGCGATGTCGCGGCCCCGGTCGTAGCCGACCAGATCGACGGGATAGGGGAGTCCGAGCGCTGTCACCGTGATGCTGTCGGCACCCTGGACGACGTGGAAGTTCGTCAGGATCGTGCCGCTGGGGTCGATGATGACGCCGGTTCCAGCGCCGATCGCGTGCTGGTAGTTGATGACCGTGTCGACGCGCACCACCGCCGGTTCGACCATCGCGACAGCTGAGGACAGGTCGGCGGGTGCCGCCACGGCCGGTGCGGGTGCGACCGCGGGTATTGCTAGGCCGACGACGGCCGCCAAGACGCCGACGATGACTCGCCAGCGGAATCCGAACGTCCCCATGCTCCGCCTTACCTAGATGTATCCCACGATTCTTCCGGGGAGTACCCAGGCTGTCGACGCGTGCACAAACAACTGCTCGACGGGATCAGTCGTCGAGGGCGACACCACCGCGTGACCGCCGGAACAACGACTTGCCCGACGGGCGTCGATTGCGCAGCTTGCCTGCGGACTCCTCGTCGTTCTCAGTTTTATCGTCGTCGGCATCGGCCGTGTTAGCGGGTTCGTCGACCTCAGTGACCTCAGAGGTCTCTTCCGTCGCACCAGCCTCGTCGATCTGCTCGGCCTCGACCGGCTCGTCGAGTTCCACGGCGGTGTCCGGCGCTTCCGAATCGGAATCGACGCTCTTCTCGTCGGTGTCGGACGCCGCGTCGGTTGCGGGCTCCGCGTCGACCGTCTCGTCCGTCTCCGCGTCTTCCGTGTCGTCGGCAGCCTTGCCGCGCCCACGGCGTCGCGTCTGGGTCTTTGGCTTCAGCGGCTTCGGCGGGGGTGGCGGCAATTCGGCGGTGAACGCGAGATGGAAGCCCAACGCAGCCAGCAGGGCGATCGCGGCGGCCGCGCCGTAGATGCCGAACAGCCACTGGCCTGCGCTGTCCAGGCTCAGCCAGATCTCGCTGATCGCCGCGCCGATGATGAGGACGCCCGCAAGAACGTGCAGGGCGATCGACCAGAACCGCAACGTCAGTGCCAGCTGCGGAGTGCCCAACTCGGGCTTGCGGGTCCGCAGCAGCGTGAACACGACGGGAAGTGCAGCCAGGCCGACCAACGCGCCCGTCACGATGCGCAGGGCCGTGCCGAGGGTGTGCGACGTATCGCCCAGCAGCTCGGGCCAGCGCGGCAACACGAAGAAGAAGTACAGAACTGCAGCAAGGATCAGAAACGTCGAGTGCCACAACACCGCGATCCAGCGCCGCATGCTCCTCCTTGAGTTTCGAGGGGCCGGGGCGCGATCTGCCGTGAGCAGATCGCACCCCGGGCCACTGCGGAGGATAGGGGATTTGAACCCCTGAGGGCGTTAACCCAACCCGCGTTCCAGGCGAGCGCCATAGGCCACTAGGCGAATCCTCCGCGGGCAATGGTAGCCGACCGCCCGTGGACTCCCCACCAGCCGAGGCGGCCGCGGGTACTACACTCGACCCGGACCCCGCGCGGCGTCCATCCTGTGAACTCCCCCAGGGCCGGAAGGCAGCAAGGGTCAATGGGCTCTGGCGGGTGCGCGGGGTCCCCTTACTTTCTCAGCGGCTGGAAAGGCGCGCGCCGTGTCGTTTGAATCCCTCGGCCGTGACGAACTGCACGCGCAGCACGAGCTGCAGCGCCGCAACTACGCCGACCTGCAGGCCAAGAAGCTCAGCCTCGACCTGACCCGCGGCAAGCCGTCGAACGCGCAGCTCGACCTGTCCAACGACCTGCTGGGTCTTCCCGGTCCCGACGACTACCGCGACCGCGACGGCACCGACACCCGCAACTACGGCGGCCTGCACGGATTGCCGGAGCTGCGGGCGATCTTCGGCGAGCTGCTGGGCGGCATCCCGGTGCCCAACCTGATCGCGGGCAACAACGCCAGCCTCGAGTTCATGCACGACGCCGTGGTGTTCTCGCTGTTGCACGGCGGGGTGGATTCGCCGCGGCCGTGGAAGGACGAGCCGGGAATCAAGTTCCTGTGCCCCTCGCCCGGCTACGACCGGCACTTCGCGATCACCGAAACCTTCGACATCGAGATGGTTCCCGTGCCGATGCGTGACGACGGCCCCGACGTCGACCTCATCGAGGAACTGGTCGCACGGGACTCCGCGATCAAGGGCATGTGGTGCGTCCCGGTGTTCTCCAACCCGACGGGCGCCACGTACTCCTGGGAGGTCGTCCGCCGGCTGGTGCAAATGAAAACGGCTGCAACGGATTTCCGCTTGTTCTGGGACAACGCCTACGCAGTGCACACGTTGACCCACGACTTCCCCCCGCAGGTCGACGTGATCGGCCTGGCCGCGACGGCGGGCAACCCGCACCGGCCGCTGGTGTTCGCGTCGACCTCCAAGATCACGTTCGCGGGCGCGGGCGTCGGCTTCTTCGGCGGCTCGCTCGGCAACATCGCCTGGTATCTGCAGTACTCCGGCAAGAAGTCGATCGGCCCGGACAAGGTCAATCAACTCCGTCATCTGCGGTTCTTCGGAGACGCCGACGGCGTGCGGCTGCACATGCAGCGTCACCAGCAGCTGCTGGCGCCCAAGTTCGCGGCGGTCGCCGAGATCCTCGACGACCGGCTAGGTGACTCCAAGATCGCGTCGTGGACCGACCCGAAGGGCGGCTACTTCGTCAGCGTGGACGTGTTGCCGGGCACCGCGCGCAAGACCATCGCCCTTGCCAAGGACGCAGGCATCGCGGTGACCGAGGCGGGTGCGGCGTTCCCGTATCGAAAGGATCCGGAGGACAAGAACATTCGGATCGCTCCGTCGTTCCCCTCGATGCCGGACCTGCGCGAGGCGATCGACGGCCTGGCGACGTGCGCTCTGCTTTCGGCGACTGAGTCGCTGCTGGCGCGCGACTAGTCTCGGGCTCGTCACCGCGTCTGGGTAGCCTTCATCCGTGGCTCTCTACCGCAAGTACCGGCCGGCGACGTTCGGCGAAGTAGTCGGCCAGGAACACGTCACCGAACCGCTGTCGACCGCGCTCTCCTCGGGCCGGATCAACCATGCGTACCTGTTCTCCGGCCCGCGTGGGTGTGGCAAGACGTCCTCGGCGCGCATCCTGGCGCGCTCGCTGAACTGCGATCAAGGGCCGACGCCCACGCCGTGCGGCGTGTGCAACTCCTGCGTCGCGCTGGCTCCGAACGGTCCCGGCAACGTCGACGTGGTCGAACTCGACGCGGCCAGTCACGGCGGCGTCGACGACACCAGGGAATTGCGCGACAGGGCGTTCTACGCCCCGGCCCAGTCGCGGTACCGCATCTTCATCATCGACGAGGCGCACATGGTGACGACGGCGGGCTTCAACGCGCTGCTGAAGATCGTCGAGGAACCGCCGGAGCACCTGATCTTCGTGTTCGCCACCACCGAGCCGGAGAAGGTGCTGCCGACCATCCGTTCGCGCACCCACCACTATCCGTTCCGGCTGCTCGCCCCCAAGACCATGCGTGGCCTGCTCGAACGCATCTGCGCGCAGGAGAACGTCGTCGTCGACGACGCCGTGTACCCGTTGGTGATCAGGGCAGGTGGCGGCTCGCCACGCGACACGCTTTCGGTGCTCGACCAACTGCTCGCCGGTGCCGACCAAAACCGGGTTGTGTATCAGCGGGCGCTGGCGCTGCTGGGCGCCACCGACCTCGCATTGATCGACGATTCCGTCGACGCACTGGCCGCCGGTGACGCCGCGGCGCTGTTCGGGGCGGTCGAGTCGGTGATCGACGCTGGCCACGACCCTCGGCGGTTCGCCGTCGACCTGCTGGAACGGTTCCGCGACCTCATCGTGCTGCAGGCCGTTCCCGACGCCGCGTCGCGCGGTGTGGTCGACGCGCCCGACGACGTGCTCGAGCGGATGCGCGGCCAGACCGAGCGGCTCGGCACCGCGACGTTGGCCCGGTATGCCGAAGTCGTGCACGCGGGTCTCGGCGAGATGCGCGGAGCCACCGCGCCGCGCCTGCTGCTGGAAGTGGTGTGTGCGCGGCTTCTGCTGCCGTCGGCGAGTGATACGGAAGCTGCTCTGCTGCAACGGATCGAGCGCATCGAGACCCGGCTGGACATGTCCATCCCCGCCGCGGAAGGCGCCGTCGGTCAGCCCGGCGTCGCGGAGGCGTCCAAGCAGTTCACCCGCAAGAGCCGCGCGCCCGAGGCGCCGCCGCCCGTCGAAGCACCCGTAGCCGAGGTGCGAGCCGCCCCGGAGCCCGCGCCATCGCCCCCGGCACCCAGGGTCGACCCCGCGCCGAAGCCGGTCGCAGCGCCGCCGCCTCCGCGTCCCGTCATGGAGCCTGCCGCCGCACCGGAGCCCGCCGTCGCGCCACCGCCCGTCGCGGCACCGCCGCCCAACACGGGAGTGCCGGACGCCGCCGCCGTGCGCACCATGTGGACGACGGTGCGGGAGAAGGTGCGTGAGCGACGGCGCACCACCGACGTCATGCTCGACGGCGCGATCGTGGTCGCCGTCGATGGCGACACCCTGGTGCTCAGCCACGTGTCCGCGCCGCTGGCGAAGCGGCTCAACGAGGCGAACAACGTCGAGATCATCCGCGACGCGCTCAAGGACGCTCTTGGCGTGAACTGGGGCGTCCGCTGCGAAGCCGGCGCAGCCGCGGCGCCGCCACCGGTGGCACGGGCCGGCCAACCGGCCGCCGCAGCGCCACCCCCGCCCGTCGAGGACGACGAGGAGAGCATGCTCGCCGAAGCCGGGCGCGACGACCCCACGCCGCGGCGCGACCCCGAGGAAGTGGCCCTCGAGCTACTGAAGAGCGAGCTGGGCGCCCGCCGGGTCGACGACTAAGCCGACTAAGCCGACTAAGCCGTCCACCACGGCCGCAACGGCAGGTCGCCGTCGCCGCCCTTCGCGTTCAGCTTGACCGCCAGAACCTGGTGCAGCTGAACGACATTGGTCTCGAACCCGAGGCGTGACCCGGCCATGTACAGGCCCCACACCTTGGCGGTGGGGAGGCCGACTTCCTCGACGGCCTCGTCCCAGTGCTCCACGAGGTTGGCGCACCAGTCGCGGAGCGTCATCGCGTAGTGGTGGCGCAGGTTCTCCTCGTGCACCACCTCGAGGCCGACGTCCTGCGCCTCGGTGATGATGCGGCCCGATCCGGTGAGCTCGCCGTCGGGGAACACGTAGCGGTCGATGAAACCTCCCGCCGATGCGCCCGTCCGGTTGTCCGGCCGGGTGATGCAGTGGTTCAGCAGCAGGGCGCCGGTGCGCATCTTCGACTTGAGGAAGCGGAAGTACGACGGGTAGTTCTGCACGCCGATGTGCTCGGTCAACCCGATGGAGGACACCGCGTCGAACCCGGACTCGCGCACGTCGCGGTAGTCGCCGTGACGCACCTCGGCCAAGTCGGAAAGGCCCTGTTCGGCGATGGCCTTCTGCGCCCACGTCGCCTGCTCCTTGGACAGCGTGACACCGATGGCCTTGACCCCGTGCCTGGCGGCGTAGCGCACCATGCTGCCCCAGCCGCAGCCGACGTCGAGCAACCGGTCGCCCGGCTGCAGCCGCAGCTTCTCGAACACCAGGCGGTACTTGTTTTCCTGCGCCTCCTCCAGCGATGCCTCCGCGTTCGGGTAGCAGGCGCACGTGTACGTCATCGACGGGCCGAGCACGTATTCGTAGAACTTGTTCGAAACGTCGTAGTGGTGGTGAATGGCCTCGGCGTCGCGAGACTTGCTGTGCCGGAACCCTTCTGCGATACGGCGCCAACGGGGCAGCGCCTCCTGTGGGGGCGGCGCGATCGGCTTGAGCCGTTCGATGCCGATGGACCGGACGATGTTGGCCAGCACCCGCGCGGGTGGGCGCTTGAAGTCGAGCTTCTCGGCCAGCGCGCGCAGCAAGTCGTACGGGTCGCCGGGATGCACGCCGTGCGGCTCCAGATCACCGGAGACGTAGGCGCGGGCCAACCCCAGGTCACCGGGGGCGGTGGCCAGGTAGGTGGTGCCGCGGGGCGTGAGCAGGTCCAGGCCGAGGCTGGCGTTGTCGGGCCCTGCCGAGCTGCCGTCGTAGGCGGTGAACTTCAGTGGCAACTCGTCGCCCGCGGTGAAGATCTCGAGGATCTCGGCCAAGGTGAGCTTTTCGGGCTGGGCCGGTTCTCGGCCAGTGGTGGCGTCCTTGTAGGTGGTCATTGTCGTCGTACCGCCTTTGCATACAGGTCGAGCAAACGTGAATCGGGGTCGTAGATCTTCTTCACCGTCGTGTAGGTTTCCCCGCCGTAGAGCTCTTCGAACTCTTCGTTTGAGTAATACGCATCGGAGTAGAGCGATTTGTGTCCCTCGAGGTCGCTGACCTTTCTCTCGATCGCGCGGTTGGTCTGACCTTCTTCGGTACCGACGGGCACCGAAGACCAGAAGCCCACGTTGACGTAGGTGTGGTGCGCCCGGATCGGGTACAGCGGCCAGCCTGCGTCGTCGCGCAACCGTAGCGGGCACAGCCAGATGGGCTCGATCGGGACGTTCTCCAGGAACCAGTCGAGGAACTGAACGGTCCGCTCGACGGGCACCTCGATGTCCTGCACGACGCGCTCGCGAGGAGGCCTGCCGTTGCGCTTCTCGATGCGGTCGGCGATGTCGAAGCGCTGGTCGTACCCGATGAGCTTCCAGTAGACGCTGCTGCGCCGGTAGCGCCGCGGCCAGAGTCGTCGGATCTTCGGGTTCTGCGCGCCGAATGCCCGCGAGCACCAGAACCAGTCGGTATCCCAGCGCCACAGGTAATCGTGGATGGTCAGCCGGTCGTGCTTCTCGCCGGACGCGTGCTGGATGGACCGGTAGTAGATGTCCTGGCCGGTGTAGTCGCTGACGGGTCCGGGGGTCGACGTCTGCACGCCGAGGCACAGGTAACTCTCGTCGGCGCTGAACACCACGCCGTCGACGTAGTCGATGGGCGTGCCGTCGATGCCGCCCGTCTCGATGATCCGTTCCATCGTCTCGACCAAGTCCGTCAGCGACGTGAACCGCAGGTGCCGCAGGCTGACGAACGGCTTGACCGGCTCCAGTTCGATCTTCAACCGGACCGAGTAGCCAAGAGTCCCATAGGAATTCGGGAAGGCGCGGAACAGATCGGCATGCTCGTCGCGCGATGCGGTGACCACTTCGCCTGCGCCGGTGAGGATGTCCATCTCGAGCACCGACTCGTGCGGCAACCCGTTGCGGAACGACGCCGACTCGATGCCGAGGCCGGTGACCGCGCCGCCCAGCGTGATGGTCTTCAGTTGCGGCACCACCAGCGGCGAAAGACCGTAGGGGAGCGTGGCGGCGACGAGGTCTTCGTAGGTACACATGCCGGCGACGTCGGCGGTGCGCGCATCCGGATCGACGGCCAGCACGCCCGTCAGCCCGGAGGAATCCAGACCCTTCGCGTTCGACTTCGCTCTGACGCGAAACAGGTTGGAAGTTGGTTTGGCCAGCCGGACGGTGGCGTTCGGCGGGATGGCACGGTAGCTGGC
The DNA here is from genome assembly GCF_000620625.1 of Mycobacterium sp. URHB0044. Taxonomy (GTDB): domain Bacteria; phylum Actinomycetota; class Actinomycetes; order Mycobacteriales; family Mycobacteriaceae; genus Mycobacterium. The sequence goes on from NZ_JIAW01000024.1 coordinate 40,130, forward strand.
GAGCAGCCTCTCTACGCCTTCGGCGTGAGCAGCCTGTGCGTCAGTGAAGACAGCAGACACGGATATACGCTAGTCCGCGGTCGCAGCCGATGCGACATCACGGAACCGGAATCACACTGCTTATCAAGGAGTTCACCGATGGGACAGGTCAGTGCGTCCAGCACCGTCTTGATCAACGCCACGCCAGAAGCTGTCCTCGCCGCGGTCGCCGACTACCAGACGGTCCGCCCGAAGATCCTCTCCTCGCACTACAGCGGATACCAGGTCCTGCAGGGTGGCCATGGGGCGGGCACCGTCGCCACGTGGAAGCTGCAGGCGACCGAGTCGCGGGTGCGCGACGTCAAGGCAGAAGTCGACGTCGCCGGGCATTCCGTCATCGAAAAGGACGCCAACTCGACGATGGTGACCACCTGGACCGTCGCCCCCGCAGGTACCGGTTCCACCGTCACCACCAAGACCACCTGGACCGGGGCCGGCGGGGTGAAGGGCTTCTTCGAGAAGACGTTCGCGCCGCTCGGGCTGCGCAAGATCCAGGCCGAGGTGCTGGAGAACCTCAAGAAGCAGGTCGAGGGCGCCTAGGCGCCCCGGCTATCCCGTTTGCGCCGGGCGTGTCGCCAGGAACCCGGCGATGCCGCGCACCACGGCGTCGGCGTACTTCTGCCTGCCCTCGGGGGACTCGATCAGCGCCGAATCGGCCGGGTTCTTCATGTTGCCCAGCTCCACCAGAACAGACGGGTACTGCGCCAGGTTCAGCCCGGCCAGATCGGCCCGCGGGTACAGGCCGCCCTGGCCGATGTAGTTGGAGGCCGTGAGACCCGAAGCCTGCAGCTGGTCGCGCATGATCTGGGCGAACTGGACCGCGGGCCCGGCCTGCGCGTCGTTGAGGGGCGGCGCCGAGTAGCAGACGTGGAAGCCGCGGCCGGTCGCTGGACCACCGTCGGCGTGGATGCTCACGATGGCGTCGGGTTTCAGGGCGTTGGCCATCGCGGCCCGCTCGTCGACGCACGGACCCACCGCGTCGTCGTTGCCGCGTGACATCGCGGTGCGCACGCCAAGCGCCGTCAACGCCTGGCGGATCCGCAGCACGGTCTCCCAGGTGAAGCTGTGCTCGGGATACCCGCTGTTCGAAGACGTCCCGCTGGCCTGGCAGTCCTTGGTGCCACCGCGGCCGGTCGGCACCTGACGGCCGATCGACGCGTCGTTGGCGCCGTTGTGGCCGGGATCGAGGAAGACGATCCGCCCGGCGATGTTCGCGGGTGCCGCGGTCGCGGCCGGAAGCGCGGATGCCGAGGTCGCGACGAGGAGGGCGAGGGCAAGGGCCGTGATCTTGCGGCTGCCGACACGCAGGCTGACTGGGACGTGCACGGCGCCACGCTAGCCCGCGGGGCGACTACGCTTGAACTGCAAATCGCCTTGTCCGCGCATGCGCAATCAAGTCGAGACCAACCCGGTACCAATACGCAAAGGGACACGACATGCAACCCGGTCAACAGCCCGACATGTCGGCGCTTCTGGCTCAGGCCCAGCAGGTGCAGCAGCAGTTGATGGAGGCGCAGGAGGCGCTCGCCAACTCCGAGGTGCACGGGCAGGCCGGCGGCGGGCTGGTCCAGATCACGATGAAGGGCAGCGGCGAGGTGATCGCCGTCGCGATCGACCCCAAGGTCGTCGACCCCGAAGACATCGAGACGCTGCAGGACCTCATCGTCGGCGCGCTGGCCGACGCATCCAAACAGGTCACCATCCTCGCCCAGAGCAGGCTAGGTCCGCTTGCTGGCGGGCTGGGCGGCCTGGGCATACCGGGGGTCTGACTTGTTCGAGGGGCCGGTCCAGGATCTCATCGACGAACTGGGCAAGCTGCCCGGGATCGGACCGAAGAGCGCGCAGCGCATCGCCTTTCACTTGCTGTCGGTCGAGCCGCCGGACATCGACCGCCTGACCGCCGTGCTCGGCAAGGTCCGCGACGGCGTCAAGTTCTGCGACGTGTGCGGCAACGTCTCCGACGAGGACCGCTGCCGGATCTGTTCGGATCCGCGGCGCGACGCGTCGCTGGTGTGCGTCGTCGAAGAGCCACGCGACGTGCAGGCCGTCGAGCGCACCCGGGAGTTCCGCGGCCGCTACCACGTGCTGGGCGGGGCGCTGGATCCGTTGTCCGGCATCGGCCCCGAGCAGCTGCGCATCCGTGAGCTGCTCAACCGGATCGGCGAGCGCGTCGACGGCGTCGACGTCGCCGAGGTCATCATCGCCACCGACCCCAACACCGAGGGCGAGGCCACCGCGACGTATCTGGTGCGGATGCTGCGCGACATCCCGGGGCTCACCGTGACGCGGATCGCGTCGGGCCTGCCCATGGGCGGCGACCTGGAGTTCGCCGACGAGCTGACGCTGGGCCGCGCGTTGTCCGGCCGGCGGGCCATGGCTTGATTCGGCGTGTTCTAGGGTGACGCTCATGCCGGACGAAGAATTCAGGGTCGAAGTCGAACTCGGCAGCGAGGAGCACGGCCTGTCGTTCTGGGAGCGGCTGCGCACGCTCGACCTCGACGACGACGCACGCAAGCGGCTCGGCAGCCGGGTGACGATCACGCGCGACGGCAATCGGATACTGCTCTACACGCACACCCTCGGCGACGCGCAGGAGGCGGAACGCACCTTCCGGACGCTGGTGGCCGAGGACCACGTCAGCGCCGAGTCCTCGATCGCGCGCTGGAATCCGGACGCGCAGGAGTGGGACGACCCGGTCTGCGGCGGCGCGGTCACCGACGATGCGCCCGACGTACCCGTTCCCGACCCGAGCTACGTCATCCTCGAGGCCTACAAGCCGGAGTTCCTGCGCGACCTAGGGCTGTAGCGCCCGGCTTCCCCGCCCCATTCCGCGAAATTGAACTCACGCAACTAATCACTCGCACTTTTGTTGCGTGGATCCAATCTCGTGGAGTCAAGGTCGCCAGCCACGGGCCACCAGCGCGTCACGAACGCTGCGGACGACTTCGTTCGGGCGGTCCTCCTTGATCACGTAGGTGACGTTCCAGCCCATCCGCGCGACCTTTCGCTTGCCGCGTACGTCCTTGGCGTACACCCTGCGATCGGTCCGGTGATGGTCACCGTCGTACTCTGCGCCGACGAGGTAGTCCTCCCATCCCAGGTCGAGCACCTTGATCAGCGATTGGCCATCGAAGACGCGGACCTGGCTGGTGGGCTGCGGTAAACCGGCGTCGACGAGCAGCAGTCGCAGCCAGGTTTCGCGCGGCGACTCGGCGCCCCGATCGACCAGTGGCAGCACATTCCTCAGGGACTTGAGGCCCCGCGATCCGGGATACCGCTCGATCAGCGCCAGGACGTCGGCGTCGTGGTAGGCCGTCGCGCGCTTGAGCGCATCGAGGCGCGCGACGGCGTCGCCCCGGTTCAGCCGTCTGCCCAAGTCGAACGCCGTCCGCGTCCGCGTCGTCACCGGGATGCCCGCCACCTTGGTGATCTCGTCGTCGGCGATCGCGTCGTTCCTGACGATCACCCCGGCCGGCGGACGGCCGTTGTTCCAGATGAGCTCGATGGGCTCGGTGGCGTCGACCCAGTCGGCGCCGTGCAGCGCCGCCGCTGCTGCACCCGCGACGACGGCGCGGCGCTTGGACCACAGCCATGCCGCCACCGTTCGGTCGCGCAGCGTCGGGTTCCACGGTTTCGGCACGTACACATCGGGCAGCAGCCGTTGGTGATGGCGCGCCAGTTCGTACCGGGTGAGCCCCGACTCGCTGCCCACGAAGACTGCCGTCCGCATGGCATGAACCTGCCACCCGGGTCCGACACCACGCGAGATTGAAGCGGGAGATCCGTTGCGTCAGTGCAATCTCGCGGAGGGACTAGGCCCGGCGGGGCGCGGCAAGCCGTTCTTGCCGCAACTGGTCGACCTCGCCCAACTCCAGCGGAGCCAGGTCACCGACGACGCGGGACAGCAGCAGGTCGGCCAGCTCGGGATTGCGGGCCAGACACGGCCCGTGCAGATACGTGGCGACCACGCTGCCCTGCACCGCGCCGTCGAACCCGTCGCCGTCGCGGTTGCCCGCTCCGGACACCACCCGCGCCAGCGGTTCGGCCGACGGCCCGAGAACCGTTCCACCGCGGTGGTTTTCGAAGCCGGTGAGCCGCTGGGTCAGGCCGGGCAGCAGCGGCTGCGACACCACCTCGCCGATGGTCCGCTTCGGCTGCGGCGACGTGGTGACGTCGAGCATGCCGACCCCCTCCACGCGCTCACCCGACGACGTCTCGTACCAGTGCCCGAGTACCTGGATGGCCGCGCAGATGGCGAGCACCGGCGCGCCACGCTCGGCTGCGCGCTGCAGGCCGGGGTACTGGATCAGGTGCTGGGTGGCCAGCCGCTGCGCGTAGTCCTCTGCGCCGCCGAGCGTGTAGAAGTCCAGCGAGTCGGGAACCGGGTCGGCCAAGGTGATTTCGACGATCTCCGCGTCAATCCCGCGCAGCCGCAACCGTTGTCGCAGCACGACCGCGTTGCCGCCGTCGCCGTAGGTGCCCATCACGTCGGGCAGCACCAGCCCGATCCGCACCGTCACGAGATCCGCCGATTCAGTTGCAGGAACGCGGTGTAGTTGGCGATCACCTCGACGTGTCCTGGCGGGCACGACGCGATCGCTTTCAGGGTGTCGTGCACCAGGGTGTGCTCGACGCCTGCGTAGCCCAGCCGTACCGCCAGATCGGTACCGCGCTCACCGGCTGCCACCACAGCCGTTCCTTCGAAATGCTCGAAGCGGACGTCCCACAACCAGGACAGGTCCTCGCCGTCGGGCACCTGCCCGTTGACGGCGATCACCACGCCCGCGCTCTGCTTGTCCACCATCGACAGCGCCTCCTGCCAGCCCGCCGGATTCTTGGCGAGCAGCACGCGTGCGGTGTGCGCGCCGAGTTGCACCGTCTTGTAGCGGCCGGCGACCTCGTCGACGCCCGACACCGCGGCGACGGCGGCGGCGGGATCTGCGCCAAGCGCGACGGCAGCCGCAACGGCCTGGGTGGCATTGCCGCGGTTGACGGTGCCGGGCAGCGCCAGCGTCATGGGCAGCGTCAGCCCATCCGGGCCGTAGACGTGCGAATCGTCGAACCACCACTGCGGGCTTGGCCGCTTGAAATCGGTACCCGTCGAATACCAGTCGGCGCCGTCGCGCACGATGATCTCGCCACTGCGTGGGCAGCTCACCGAGTCGTTGGCCCAGCCGCCGCCCGCAGCCACCCACACAACGCGCGGGCTGTCGTAGGCCGCCGAGGTCATCAGCACGTCGTCGCAGTTGGCCACCACCACGGCGTCGGGATGCCTGGCCAGCCCGCCGCGCAGCGTGCGTTCGATGTGGTTGATCTCACCCACCCGGTCCAACTGATCGCGGGACAGATTCAGCAGCACGATCACCGCCGGGTCGACCGCGTCGGCGACGTGGGGGACGTGCATCTCGTCGACTTCCAGCGCCGCCAGCTCCGCGCGGCGCGCGCCCGCCAGCGCCGCGACCAGTCCGGCGTCCATGTTGGCGCCCTCGGCGTTGGTGGCGACGGGCCCGATGGTGGCCAGTGCCGCCGCGGTCATCCGGGTGGTGGTCGACTTGCCGTTGGTGCCGGTCACGACGACGGAGCACTTGCCTTCGCCCAGCTGGCGCAACAGCGATTTGTCGAGCGTCATCGCCACCAGGCCGCCGATCATCGCGCCTGCGCCGCGGCCCGTGACCCGCGACGCCCAACGCGCGGCGGATCCGGCGCCAAGCGCCATGCGTCCACGGGTGGTAACCATCCCAGGCAGTCTAGGAGCGCAAAAGTAGGTAGGCGACACGCGGCGTCGCTGGTCCTGGCTTGTCGGAGGACCGTGCCATTCTCGAAACGTGAGCAGCTCCTGGGGCCGACCGGTGACCGAGCCCGGTGCGGGCTGGGCGGTCGTCGACGTCGAGACGTCGGGTTTCCGCCCGGGGCAGGCTCGCATCGTCAGCGTCGCCGCGCTGGCCCTCGGCGACGACGGCAATGTCGAGGACAGCTTCTCCAGCCTGCTGAATCCCGGTGTCGACCCGGGGCCCACGCACGTGCATGGTCTGACCACCGAGATGTTGGAGGGGCAGCCGACGTTCGCCGAGATCGTCGAGCCGCTCAACGCCGTCCTGCAGGGCCGCACCCTGGTGGCGCACAACGTGGGGTTCGACTACTCGTTTCTGACTGCTGAGGCCGAGCTCGTCGGCGCCCAACTGCCGGTCGACACCGTGATGTGCACGGTGGAGCTGGCGCGCCGCCTCGACCTTGGCGTCGAGAACCTGCGGTTGGAGACGCTGGCCGCGCATTGGGGCGTCACGCAGATGCGCCCGCACGACGCGCTCGACGATGCCCTGGTGCTCGCGCAGATCCTCAAGCCCGCGCTGGCCGGAGCCCACGATCGCAAGGCCTGGTTGCCGGTGCGCCCGGTCGTGCGCCGCACCTGGCCGAACGGGCAGGTCACCCACGAGGAGCTGCGGCCGCTGAAGATGGTCGCGGCGCGGCTGCCGTGCCCGTATCAGAATCCCGGTCGGTTCACCGCGGGCCGGCCGCTCGTGCAGGGCATGGCGGTGGCCTTGTCCAGCGAGGTCAAGCACACCTACGAAGAGATCATCGAGCGCATCCTGCACGCCGGCCTCGCCTACACCGAGGCGGTCGATCAGCAGACGTCCCTGGTGATCTGCGACGAGCCGAAGCCCGAACAAGGCCGCGGCTATCAGGCCAATGAGTTGGGGATCCCTTTGGTCCGCGACGCCGACTTCATGTCCCTGTTGGATTCCGTGGTCGGCGGCACGGGGCTCGAGCAATTCGCCGATGCAACCCTCAGCGGCGACCAGTTCACCTTGTTCTAAGCGCGCCAGCTCCGCGGTGAGACGCCGTGGGTGGTGCGGAACTGCCGCGCGAAGTACCCCGCGTCCGCGATGCCGACGCGCCGGGCGACCTCCGAGATCGGCAGATCGGTGGTGCTCAACAATGCTCGGGCGTCGGCCATGCGGCGCTCGTTGATCCACTCCTGCACGGTGCGCCCCGTCCGGCGGCGGACGACGGTGGTGAGGTGCCCAGGGGTCAGCCCGAGCTCGCGTGCGACATCCCTGAGTGAGAGTGGCTGGGCGATACGGCGATCGATCACCGCGAAGACGTCGGCGATGAGGGGCTCACCGCTGCGGCGCAGGTCGCCGACCACGTCGTCGGTCATGCGCGCGACGTCGATCAGCAGCAGGGTCAGATGCGCGAGCGCCGCTTGCCGGTAACCGTCCCTGCGATCTCTCAGTTCGACCTCCATGGAGTCGATCATGTTGTCCCAGAAACTCTTTCGCTGGTCCGGTACTCGCAGAGTCAGCAGGCCTCCCGAGCGTTCGTGCAGAAACGGGAACAACAGCGGATGGCTCCGCCACGTCGGCCACGGCGAACGCGTGCCCTCGTCCAGGGCCGCGGGATCGAAGAGTATGGCGACGCCGCGTGCGCGCTCATCCGCCCAGGCGGGATCGATCGTCTCTCCGGCCGCGACCACGGAGATCGATCCGACGTCCACCTGGTAGACGAGAATCGGAAACTCGTGGATGTGGCGGCGCTTCTCGGGGAGATCGCCGTGGTGCAGCCTGATCATCGACACCGGCGGGGTCGCCGGGTCCGTCGGATAGTCGTAGACGGGGATTCCGTCGCGATGACGGACCAGGCGGGCCGACGGTGTCATGAGCCGAAGATAGTCCCACTATTGCCGAATATCACCCAATTCACCAGGTAGTTTCGCGTGGATGATGAGGTCATGACCAAAGATCATCCAACCTCGGTGACACGATCGCTGGGCAACCGCCACGACTATCTGCCCGCTGCGGGGCTGGACTTCCTGCTGCCGAGCTATGACCTGCTGACGCGCGTGCTTGGCATGCGTCCGGTCTACGACGCGCTCGTCGCGCAGGCCGAACTCTTCGACGGTGCCAAGGTACTCGAAATCGGTTGCGGTACGGGAAATCTCACGATGAAAGCGAAACGCGCCCATCCCGGCGTGCGGCTGACCGGATTCGACCCCGATCCGCGGGCGTTGGCGCGGGCGCGCCGCAAGGCCGGTCGAGCGGCGGGCGTCCAGTTCGATCAGGGCTACGCGCAGGAGCTGCCGTACGCCGACGGCTCGTTCGACCGCGTGCTGTCGTCGATGATGCTGCACCATCTCGACGACGACGTGAAGGCGGCGGCGATCGCGGAGTCGTTCCGGGTGCTGCGGCCGGGCGGCAGCATCCACGTCGCCGACGTCACGGGCCACCACGGAGCTGCAGCGCGCAACGGCTCCGTCATCCAGGGTCTGCTCCGCGCCGGCGGGTTCGAGAGCGCCGTCCTCGGATCGCGCCGAATTCGCCTGTTCGGACCGGTGAGCTACGTGCGCGGCATCCGACCCTTGTAACCACTACGTCTGTAGTGATACCGTCGGCACATGGCAACCACTACAGACGTAGTACACAATTGGCGGGCCACCTACCGCCGAAGGGGTTACTTCTTTCGCGAAGCGGCGATGCTGACGATCGTCATCGGCTTCGGCATGCACCTCTACCGGGTGATCTTCGGAGACGACCTCACGCTGCAATACGCGGTCACGCCGACGACGGACGTGCTGCTGATGATGCCCATGACCTATGCGTCCATCAGCGGCATCCTGAGTTATCGGCGCATGGTGTTCGTCAACCGGCCGCACCGCATCGTGATCACCGCATCGCTGGCGTACATCTCGCTCAGCGTTCCGCTGCACCTGTACGTCGCCTTCGTGCTGCGCGACGTCGGCTTCTACGTGCACATGGCCGGGCATTGGCTGAGCTATCTGCTGCTCTGTCTGGTGTACCCGGCCTTCTTGATCGTGCTGTCCCGGGTGCGGTTCGAGGACTGATGCCGCCGAATCCGCAGCGACGCGTCCAGCTTCTCGACGCCGCGATCGAGATCCTCGGCGACGTCGGCATCGGCGGGTTGACCCACCGGGCCGTCGACGACCGTGCGGGCCATCCCGCGGGCACCACGTCGAACTACTTCCGCACCCGGATGGCGCTGCTGGAGGCGACAACGGGCCGCGTGGCCGATCTGCAATGGCAGTACGTCGGGCTGCTGCAGGAAGGCTTGACGCAAAACCAGGGCACGCTGACCCGAGACACCTTGGCGGCGTTGATGACCCGGATGGTCACGGATACCGATCCGGCGCAGCGCCGCCGACAATTGGCACGGTATGAGTTGTTCAACGAAGGCGTCCGCCGCCAGGAATTACGCCCATCTCTGGGCGAGATCCAGGCTGCCGCAATGAAATCCGCCGCGGTGATTCTGCAGTCCGCAGGCCTGGAGCCGACCGAAGGACAGGTCGGCGAGCTCGCCCGACTGCTCAACGGTCTGGCCTACAGCAACCTCACCTTCACCGATGGCCAGCCGGGCGCCCACGACGCCGCGGGCGTCATCGCCCGGCTGTTGAAGGCCGTTCTTGGCTAGCTATTCAGCGTTGGCGCCGTCGCGCAGGGAATGGATCATGCTCTGCAGGATCCGGAACGCGCGTGACTGCTCGGCCTCGGTCAGGCCTGCCAGCATTCTGACTTCGACGGACCGGACCGCTGCGGACGCCTTCTCCAGGCTCCGTCGGCCGCGGGGCGTCAGCCGGGTGGGAAGCACCTTCCCGACGGGCGCGGCCGCAGGCCTGGTCACGTAGCCATCTCGTTCCAGCGCCTGGAGCAGCACGTTCATCGACTGTCGTGTCACGAAGGCGCCCCGGGCGAGCTCGGAGTTCGACAGGCCCGGCCGTTGCGCCAGCAGCTCGAGGCAGGAGTAGTGCGTCACGCTCATGCCGAGCGGCCGCAGCACCTCCTCCATGGCTGCGCGCAGGGCGCTCGACGCCTCCTTCAGCACGTAGCCGAGTGACGTCTCCAGGTCGACGCCGACACCGTCTTGACTCATGTCAGCATTCTGACATAGCTTGGCCATGTCAGAAAACTGACACGACAGGAAAGAGCAGCACATGCCCGCCACCGGACCCGACTTCATCTCGCTCCAAGCGCGCGACCTCGACGCTTCGCAGGAGTTCTACGAGCGGTACCTCGGCCTCGTCCGTTCGCCAGCCGGACCTCCGCACGCCGTCGTCTTCGAGACGAAGCCGATTGCGTTCGCACTCCGCGACGTCATTCCCGGCACCGATCTGGGATCAGTTGCGCAGCCCGGCATCGGTGCCGCGATCTGGCTGCACGCCACCGACGTCCAGGCCATTCACGATGCGCTCGTCGCCGACGGTCACACCATCGTCTTCGCACCGATTGACGGCCCCTTCGGTCGGACGTTCACCTTCGCCGACCCCGACGGCTACCAGGTCACGCTTCACGACCGCGCATGATCGGCCGAGGCCCCGCACCCGCGGTCCACGGCCCACCAGTCCTTGGGCTGGGACGACGGTGAAAATGCCCACCTTCGAGCGACTTTCGCGCGGCACTATCGCGGCAACGTCGAAAAGTCGCTCGAAGGTGGGCAATCGGGGTCCCACGATCCGGGGGCGGGTGCGGCCGCCGTGGACGACGCCGTGGACGACGCGCGCGTCGGCTATCCGCGCGCGGCGCGGTTGACGGCGGAGACAACTGCCCGCAGCGACGCCGTGGTGATGGACGTCGCGATGCCAACGCCCCACACCGTCTGCCCGCCGACGGAGGCCTCGACGTACGCCGCGGCCTGCGCGCCCTCGCCCGACGACATCGCGTGCTCGGAGTAGTCCAGCACGGACACGTCGTATCCGATGTTGCCCAAGGCGTCGACGAACGCGGCGAGCGGACCGTTGCCCGCACCGCTGATCTCGGTCTCCACTCCGTCGACCTTCACGGTCGCGGTGATGGTGTCCGTTCCGCCGTCCACCTCGGCGGCGTCGACCTTCTGCCGGATCCGTTCCAGCGGCCGGATCGGCGCCAAGTATTCGTCGGCGAAGACATCCCACATCTCCTTCGGGGACACCTCGCCGCCCTCACCGTCGGTGATCTTCTGCACCACCTGGCTGAACTCGATCTGCAGCCGGCGCGGCAGCACCAACCCGTGATCGGCCTTCATGATGTAGGCCACGCCGCCCTTGCCGGACTGCGAGTTCACCCGGATCACGGCCTCGTAGGTGCGGCCGACGTCCTTCGGGTCGATGGGCAGATACGGCACCTGCCACAGGATGTCGTCCACGTCCGCGTCGGCCTCATCGGCGCTGACCTTCATGGCGTCCAGGCCCTTGTTGATCGCGTCCTGGTGACTGCCCGAGAACGCCGTGTACACCAGGTCGCCGCCGTAGGGGTGCCGCTCGTGGACCGGCAGTTGGTTGCAGTACTCGACGGTGCGGCGGATCTCGTCGATGTTGGAGAAGTCGATCTGCGGGTCGACGCCGCGGCTGAACAGATTGAGCCCCAACGTCACCAGGCACACGTTTCCGGTGCGCTCACCGTTGCCGAACAGGCAGCCCTCGATGCGGTCGGCGCCGGCCTGGTAGCCCAATTCCGCTGCGGCGACGGCGGTTCCGCGGTCATTGTGCGGATGCAAGCTCAGGATGATCGAGTCGCGGCGGGCCAGGTTGCGGCTCATCCACTCGATCGAGTCGGCGTACACGTTCGGCGTGGCCATCTCGACGGTAGCGGGCAGGTTGACGATCAGCGGCGCCTCGGGGGTGGCCCCGACGATCTCCGAGACCGCGTCGCACACCTCCTTGGCGTACTCCAGTTCGGTGCCCGTGTACGACTCGGGCGAGTACTCGAAGCGCCACTGCGTGTCGGGGTGGCGCGCGGCATGCTCGACGCACAGCCGGGCGCCCTCGGTGGCGATGGCCTTGACGGCCGCGCGGTCGGCGCGGAACACCACCCGACGCTGCAGGATCGACGTCGAGTTGTAGAAGTGCACGATGGCCTTCGGCGCGCCGGCGCAGGCCTCGAACGTCCGCTCGATCAGCTCCGGCCGGCACTGGGTCAGCACCTGGATCGTCACGTCGTCGGGGATGGCGCCCTGGGTGATGATCTCCCGGACGAAGTCGAAGTCGGTTTGGCTGGCCGACGGGAAGCCGACCTCGATCTCCTTGTAGCCCATGCGGACCAGCAGGTCGAACATGCGACGCTTGCGTTCCGGGCTCATGGGGTCGATCAGTGCCTGGTTGCCGTCCCGCAGGTCCACCGCACACCACATCGGTGCATTCTCGACGACCCGGTCGGGCCAGGTGCGATCGAACGGAACCGGCGCTGCACTCGATGCCGGGCTCCCGCCCGGGACCTCTTCGGCGAAGGTGCGATACCGGCTGACCGGCATCTGCGAGGCGCGTTGGGTGTTCCACGCGGGCTGGCCGGGATTCGGCGCACCCGACGGGGTGCTGATGGTGCGTACCGACGTATAAGCGTCGATGGAATGGGGGTTCGGGTTGTTCACGGTTCTGGCTCCGGATTCGTCTGGATTTACTTCAGACCGGCGCATCGTGAACACCCGCGACGGGAGGCCAGTCTGGATCAGACCCCGTCGCGGCGTCCGAGGAGGAGCATCCGCTGCACATGGGTGACTGTACTCCGCGGGCCCGCCGCGCCCAAAACTTGGGCTGACGGGCGGCTATGCCAGACTAACCGCGTGCGCAGGCTGGTGTTCGGCCTCCTGGTCGTTGCGGCGCTCGTCACGGGCTGCGCCGAGTCGGTCGACGGCGCCGCGCGGCCCGGATCGCGCGACGTGGACCCGGCATCCTTCTTCGCAGGCGCCGTCGCCACGTACGGCCAGCCGGTCAGCTCCGATGACGTCGACGGGCTGGCGTACCTGCGCGCGCTGCGCCGCATCGATCCGTGCGGTCTGCTGACGCACGACGATCTCGTGAAGATCGGCGAAATCGGCTCCGTAGGAACGCTATTCGCGTTCGATGAGTGTGACGTCGACGTCAAGGTGCCCGGGGAGACCGATCGCCGCTACGTCAGCGTCGAGCTGACTCGGACCCACGTCGACGGCCAGCCGGTCGTCTTTCGGGCCGCAGGCCTGCCGGTGTACGACGCGGATCCCGGCTCCTGTGACTACCTGGTGCCGCTCGAGCTCTCCCGACTGCCCGGTGCGCCGCCCGCTCGTGGCGCGGACCGGCCATTCGTGCGGATCGGTCTCATCGCCGACGGCAACTGCGAGTTCGTCCAGCGGCTGGTGCAGGCGGTCGCACCGCGGTTGGCGGCGCTGCGCGTGCCACTGCGCGACGCGGTGGCCGTCTACCCCGCCGAGGTCGCCGAGCACGACCCTTGTCACGTCCTCTCGGCATTGGACGGCCAGGTCGGGTATTGGGACGTCGAACACTCGCGCCCATACGAGTGCGACTTCGTGCTGCAACGCATCGGCTTCGATGCCGCGCCGCTTCGGGTGTCGCTGGAACCGCAGAGCTACGACATGGCCACCGAAACCCGGACGCGCCTCGACCGCGACGGGGTGGAAGTGTTCGTCGACCAGGGCAGTTGCACGGCCGCGACGTTCGTCGGCCCGGCATTGCGACGCAAGTTCGTCGGTGGCTCCTCGATCCCCACCGGCGACGTGGTGATCCGTCCGGCGGTGGTGGTCGCCGCGGGCCCAGGGCGTTGTGACGCCGCGATCGACGTGGCTGCGGCCTCGGCGAAGTTCTACGCCTGACCGCGGACATTCGAGTAGTCGATTACGCATGATCGGTCACCGCGACAGCGGGACCATATCCCCAGGACGCCGACAACGCGGGGGAGACGATGACAACCACTCACGACGATTCATTGGGCCAGCGGACGGGCTATGACGCCGCCTTCGTCGGGCAGCGCATCGAGGTGCCCGCGGGCGTCGACGCCAGCGACGCCGTACTCGTGGACGGGTCGCCCGTCGTCCACTACACGCACTTCTCGCTGGAGCTCAGCAAGAGCCGGCGACTCTGCCGTTGGGTGGCGTGGAACATCGACGGGTCAACGCTTCGAGGCCCCGGAACCGCCGACCCGATCGGGCGCGACGACCTCGAATTCACCACTGACGACCGCATCGACGAGAACCTGCAAGTCGCAGACGACGTCTACAAGGACAACCGCCTGGACCGCGGTCACGTCGCCCGGCGCGCCGATCTGTTGTGGGGCGACCACGACGAGGCGGTACGCGCCAACGCCGACTCCTTCTACTTCACCAACATCACTCCGCAGATGGACAACTTCAACCAGTCGGCCCGTCACGGTGTGTGGGGGCGTCTCGAGAACGCGTTGCTCGAACACGTCGACGACGACAACTCGAGGGTCGCCGTGCTGGGCGGACCCTTCCTGTCCGAATCCGATCCCGACTATCGAGGGATGGTTCGGATTCCCATCGAATTCTGGAAGGTGTTCGTCTACCAGCGGGACGGCGAAATCCGGACGCGCGCGTTCATCGTCACCCAATCGTTGGACGGTCTGAAGGCGCGCGACCCGTTCGCCGAGTTCGTGACCGTGGAGAAGACCGTCGAGGAGGTCGCCGAGAAGGCGAGGGTCGAGTTCGACCCGGTGCTGCGCGAGCTTCAGCACCGCGGGCGTCCCGCGACGCGTGGGCGGGTCGAGCCGCGAGCCGTGCGCCGCGCCGCCGACATCGCGTGGTGACACCCACATCCATCGAAGGGGATGGGACATGACCAGACGCCGGTCACTTCACATCGGCCTGAACAAGGTCGATCCCGGCCAGTACGGCGGTTGGGACGGTGCCTTGTCGGGATGCGTGAACGATGCGATCGCCATGCGCGACGTTGCGCTCAGCCGCGGCTTCGCGCCCGAACTGTTGGTCGACGACGAGGCCACCATCGGTGCCGTCCGCGACCGTCTCGACGACGCCTCCGCCCAGCTCGACGCTGGTGACTTCTTCTTCCTGACCTACTCGGGTCATGGCGGACAGATCACCGACGTCAGCGGCGACGAACCCGACAAGGTCGACGAGACGTGGTGTTTGTACGACACCGAACTCGTCGACGACTCGCTCTTCGGCGCGCTGTGCACGTTCAAGCGCGGCGTCCGGGTCTTCGTCATGTCCGACAGTTGTCACAGTGAAACCGTCACCCGCGCTCTGCTACGCCGGCTGCGGCCGGCGCAACGGCCGGGCTACAAGCCGAAGTTGGCCCCGCACGAAGCCACCTCCGCAGAGTTCACCAAGAACCGCGATGTGTATGCGGCGCAGAGCACATGGTGGGAACCACGCCACGTCGTGCCACGGGATGCCGATGCCAACGTGGTGCTGATCTCCGGCTGCCAAGATCGCCAGACGTCACTGGACGGGCCGGAGCACGGCGTCTTCACCGCCGCGTTCCTCCAGGTGTGGAACAGCGAATACCGCAAGAGCTACCGGGAACTCAGAGACGACATCGTCGCCGCCGTCGACAGTCCGGACCAGACGCCCGGCATCTTCTGCTACGGCGTTGACGTGGCAGGCATGCTGCCGCAGATCCCGCTGAGCGATGACCGCGCCGCGCCGCTGATCCCCACGGGATTCAGGGGCATTTTTCCGAACGACAATCTGCCGCAAGTCGATTGACCATCCACCAACACCAGGGAGAGATCATGAGTACACGCAAGTCGCTGCACATCGGTTTGAACCGCGTCGACCCCGACCAGTACGGCGGGTGGGACGGTGCACTGTCGGGCTGCATCAACGATGCCGATGCCATGAAGGAGATCGCCGAAAGCCGGGGCTTCACAGCCGAACAGCTCATCGACGACCAGGCCACCGTCGGTGCAGTGAGGGACAAGCTCAACGAGTACGCCTCTCAGCTCGAAGACGGCGACTTCTTGTTCCTCACCTACTCCGGACACGGCGGACAGGTGCCCGATCAAAACGGTGATGAAATCGACGGCTACGACGAGACATGGTGTCTCTACGACACCGAACTGGTCGACGACTCCCTCTACGGTGCCCTGTGCACGTTCAAGAAGGGCGTTCGGATCTTCATCATGTCGGACAGTTGCCACAGCGAAACCGTCGCCCGCCGCGGACCAGGCATCCAGCGGATCGCCGCCAGGGAGGAACGGCGCGCATTCGTGGACAATCAACCCGGACCCAAGTCGAAACGAGCTCCGCTGGAGTTCACCACCGCCGAGTACGAGAAGAACCAGCAGGCCTACAAGGCCCAACAAGGCTGGTGGGCACCGAAACAGCTCCCTGACGCCGACGTTCCCGCAAAGGTGGTCCTGATCTCCGGATGCAGGGACGAGCAGACGTCCATGGACGGCCCGGGCAACGGTGCGTTCACCTACGCGTTCCTGCAGGTCTGGGAGAAGAACGGCCGCGACTATCGCAAGGGCTACAAAGACCTCCAGCTGGAGGTCCTCGGCGCCATCGAGAACTCGGACCAGGAGCCGCAGATCTTCTATTACGGCGAGGGTGTCAAGGCGATGCTGGCACAGATGCCGTTCAGCGACGAAAATGCCGCCGTACCAGTCTGATTCGCGCTACCGCTTGACCAACAACGACTCGAAGCTGGCTACCTGACCGCCGTACCGACTGGTGTATTCGGACACGACCGACTTCTTGAGCAGGTCGACGTCCATCAGATCGGCCCGGTTCGGCGGCGGCGCCCCTGCGAACTCCTCGTACGCGAAGACGATGGCGTCGATGGCTACCGGCCGGCGTAGCTGGTCGGTGCCGATCGCGTCGAGAAGTGCACTGGCGACGGCCGGATATGGCGTGTACTCGGAATTGGCGAGATAGCTTGCGAGTTCGGCGTTTCCGCCGGGCAACGAGGTGTCTATGCCGGCAGCGGCGAGTGTCCGGATGAGTGGGTCGAGGTCGTTCGGTGGTGGCGTGACGACGTCGGAGGTGGTGGTCGGTGTGCTCGACGCGACCGCCGAACTGGTCGTCGGGCCGGCGGTGGGGAGCGTGGAACTCGACGAACTGAGGACGACCACCAGAATGACGACGACCGCGACCACCGCAGCAGCGAGCCCACCCGCGATGGCCAGCATTTTCTTGTTTGGCCCCGTGCGCGGGTGGGCCGCCGGAGTCGGTGCTGGGGCGATGGTGAACAACGTGGACGTGTCGCCACGCACGTACAGCACCGGCGTCACCCACTCCAGGGAACCGGGTGTACCCAGCAGGCCCACGCGTCCGCTTCCCATCGCATCGCCGATGCTGCGGCCACGTGCCAGCGCGCTGTACAGGCCGCGGGCGAACCTGGTGGCGCCGTCGTCGCTGATCGAGAACTGCATCGCCGCCACGGCGCTGATACCCCGCCGCACCAGTGTCGCCGCGGTGCTCGAGAACAGGTCCTGCGTGCCGCTCCTGCCGGACTGGCACGAATTCAACACCACCAGTTGGGGAGTTTGCTTGGCCTCGTTGAGCAGCCTCGCGAGCCGGTCGGCGTCCACCAGGTGCGTGCCGCCGTCGGCGCCCACGAGGGCGATCACACCCTGATCGGCTCGTTGATCGTAATCGCCGTGGCCGATGAAGTGCAGCACATGCCATGTGCCGTGGAGCATTTCGTCCTGTACGGCATCCCAGGTGGCCTGCAGCAGCCACTTGAGCTCGATTCGGCCGTCGGCCATCGGTTCGGCAAGCGCCTGGGACAGCTTCTGGCGTTCGGCCTCGACGTCCAAGGTCGACATTCCCCCGGGAGACGCGACCAACACCAGCACCTTCAGCGGTGCGACGATCGCGAGTGGTTCGGCCTGCGTCGAAGGGACCTGGCGTATCACCGGCTCGGCGAGCCCGATGTATTCACCGTTCTGCGAGTCGTACATCGATTCCCACGGAATGGCGGCCAAGCCAGGGACGTCCAGCCGGAGCACTACCTGCAGCCGTTCGCCAGCCGCATTGGCCGACGTGGCGCTGCTCCGGTACGCCTCGCCCACCGGCCCGCTGAAGAGGGCATCGAACAATTCCTGGCCGACCGTGCGCAGTTGCCGTTCGCCCGGTGAGAGCACCCTGCGGTTCGTCACCGCCGACGCCAGCACCGCGGTCTCCAAGGCGTCCCTCGATGCGACGTAGGTCTGGGGGTCCAGTTGCATTGTCCCCGTGGAGCCCTCGCCGGAGGCGGAGCGCACGACACGGACCACGAACTGGCCCTCCACCGGTGCGGCGGTGACCTCCAATTCGATCACGCTGGCCATGGCGCTACCCCTCGTCGATCGTTTGACGATGCCCGTCGGTCACGTTGATCGCCACCACCACCGTCGCACGCTTGGCCGTGCCGCCTCCGGCAATTGGCCGCTTCCTTCAGTTTTCTTCAGATGGTGTGATCCGCCGAAGGGCCTGGTGCGGATCGCCGTTCCGCACCAGGCCCGAGCCACCAACGTGGCTCCTAGGCGGGCACCTTCTTCTTCGTCGCCGAGCGTTTCGCCGGCGTCACATTCTTTGCGGGTGCCCTCTTCACCGGCGACTTCTTGGCCGGTGCCTTCGCAGCGCGCGCCCTGTCGGCCTGAGCCCCATTGCCAGGTGCGGCGGCCACTGCCGCATCCAGCGGCACGTCGGCAAGCAGGGAAAGGAAGTCGACGAGCGACTTGCCGCCGAGCTGTGGCCATCCGTCGCCTCCCGGGCCGCGCAGCACCGTCCAGATCTCCTCCAACAGAACTCGATCGGACCGGGGCTCCTCGGGCGCTCGTAGGTCGCACGGATCGACGACGACCGCTGCCGGCGGTGGCACCATCCGGCGCCGTGCCTTGTCCCTGAACTCGCCACGCATGTCCTTGGCGACCTCGCCGCGGAACCAGTTCATGTCGATGTTGCCCGGGTCCCACTTGCCCTGAATGGCGGCGTATTCCTTGTGGCCGATCACCTTGTCAGCGCTCACCCCGAGCCGCAGCGCAAGCGCCGCGCAGGTGTCGCGCATCGAGATGATCTGCGCATCCGGCCACTGCTCGTGCTTGTCGAAGGTACCGTCGGGATGAATTGTCGGCCAGGCACATTCGATGCCGATCATGTGCCAGTTGGCGTTGTTGGTCGGCAGCCACGGGTAACTTCCCCTGCCCGCGTGCCAACAGACGCCGACGGCGACGATGGTCACGGTGCCGTCCGGTGCGATGTGCAGGTTCGCCAGCGGACCGGCCAGGTCCGGCCTGCCGTTGCGGATCGACTCGGCCGACTCCCGTGAATTGCCGGTGTGGTGGACCATGACCCCGCGGATGTCCAAGAAGTCGCCGTGGCCCCGGTTCTGCCAGCCGTCCAGGGTCTTCAGCCGGTCGCCCAACACGGGCCGCAGCGTCTCCTCCAGCCACGTGGGATCGCCACGGTGCGTCCCGCGATGGGTTCCCTTGCGTGCCCGCGCGGCCCGGACGGGGCCCTCCGCGAGCGCTCGACGCAGCACCGTCCACGCTTCGTCCCACTTGCCCGCGTACCGGTCTCCGAACGCGCTGCCCTGCACGCGCTGCGCGAACTGGCCTGCCAGCCGCGGGTTGTCCTTGGCGCTGGTGTAGTCGTCGGATAGCGCCTCCAGGAACATGTCCGCGCTTTCGGCCAGCGTCATCCGCCTGCGGTTTCCGTTGATGTCACCGAACAGGCCACCCCATCCCCATGGGCGTCCTGGTGCGCCGGGCCGCGAGACCTGTTGTTGGAAGTAGCCCGAGGACAGGCCGTCGTCCGACTCGCTGTCGTGCGGGAACTGCTCGGACTGCGGGTCCTTGCGGTTGAAGGGGCACCACCACTGCCGTTGACCGTTGCGGTCGTTGGCGCCGACCTCGGTCGAAATGGTCATCAGCGCGATGACGGTGGCGAGCTCGTCGAGCCCACGCCGCAGCGACACGGCATGCACCTCACGCGCGATCTGCTCGCGCGTACGCAACGGTGCATCGTCGAATCTCTTGAAGTTCCTCGTACTCATTGAATCCTCCTGTGGGCCATGGCCGTCCCCCGTCCAAGGGCTGTAGCGAAATGGACGCTATCGAGGGAGCGCGCGCAGAACGCGCGTAGTCGGCTACCTGCTTTTCGGCAGGGGCGCGGGTGCTAGACCTGCGAGTCGGGGAACGCGACCACCGACAGGAACCGGATCGGAAGTTCGATCAGATCCACCGGACCGTGCGCGCCCTCACCGTCGAGTTGCAGGGAGTCGCCCGGGTGCAGCCGGTACACCGAACGACTGTGGCTGTACTCCATGACGCCTTCGAGCATGTAGATGAATTCGGTGCCGGGGTGCTGGAACAGCGGATAGGTCTTGCTCTTCTCCGTCAACGTCACCTCGAGGCACTCGAGGCGCTTGTGCTCACCGCGCAGTGAGCCCAGCAGCTGATACTCGTGGCCCTCGCGGGTGCCGTTGCGGACGATGCGCGCACCGGTGCCCGCCTTGACGAACGCCGCGGGCCGCTCGACGTCAGAGCCGCGGAACAGGCTGGTCACCGGGACGTCGAAACCCTTCGCCAGCAGCGCCAGCGTGGACAGGCTGCAGGAGGTCTGGGCATTCTCGATCTTCGACATCATCGCCTTCGAGATGCCGACGCGGGCCGCGGTCTCGGCCACCGTGAGCCCGTGCTGCAGGCGTAGTTGACGCACGTTGCGCCCGATCGCGGCCTCGAACTCCAGCTCGTCGACGGGCTCACCCGGATCGCGTTCGCGCGCGGTGCCGGACTTGTTGCGGAGCAGCCCATCGTCGGTCACGTGAACAGTCTTCCCTCTCCGGCGGCTAGCGCATCTCGCCCGCGCCGACATACGGGTACGGCGACCTCAACAGGTCGTCCTCGGCGAAGCGCGCCAACCTGAAGTCGGTCTCCGGGATGCGCGGGTCGCAGCTGTGGCCGTCGACCACCAGATCGGCGACCAGCCTGCCCACCGCGGGCGCGATCTTGAAGCCGTGGCCGCTGAACCCCGCGGCCACCAGGAGGCCATCGATCCCGGTGCGGGAGATCACCGGGTTCCAGTCGGGGGTGACGTCGTAGCAGCCGGCGTAGCTCCCGGTGATGGCGGCGTCGGTGAAGCCGGGGAAGCGGGTGCCGACGCGGTCGACGGTGAGGTCGATGAACGACTCGGTGGCGCGGTTGAGGTAGTCGTCGGGGTCTGCCACCTGACAGTGCGACAGGTCGCTGTTGCCGAACAGCACGGTGTTCTCCTGCGCGCCGCCGGGCTCCGGCCGGATGTACTGCAGCGACACCAGATCGGAGAACACCGGCACGGGGCCGATGTCCACGCCGGGGGAGATCAGCACGATCTGCTCGCGCACCACCCGGATCGGGACGTCGATCCCATGGCGCGCCAACAGCTCTCGCGTCCACACGCCGGTGGCGACCACCACGGTGCCCGCCGACACCTCGGTGCCGTCGGCCAGCCGCACGCCGCTCGCCCGGTCACCGTCGAGCAGCAGATCCGTCATCGCGGCGCCCTGGCGGATCCGCACCCCCGCAGCCCGTGCGGACACGGCGAACGCCTGTGCGGTTTGGTAGGCGTCGCCGTATCCGCCGCGGGCCTCCCACGCGAACGCCGCGAACGGCGACAGGTCGGCGAACGGCCACAGCTCGGCCACCTCGGCGGCGTCGATCTCCTCGGTCTGCACGCCGACGGCGCGTTGCGCGGCAACGCTCTTGCGCAGTGCGTCGACGTTGGGTTCGCCGACCCCGACCACGTAGCCCGTCTGCCGGAAGCCGATGTCGGCGGCGTGTTCCCCCAGGAACTCCTGCGGCTTCTCGAACACCTCCAGCGCGGTGGTGGCCATCGCCGCCAGCGAGCTCACGCCGTAGTGGCACCGGACGATGCCGCTGGACTTGCCGGTCATCCCCGATCCGACGGTGTTGCGTTCGACGACGACGACGTCGGTGACACCGCGCTGGGCCAAGGCCCATGCCGCGGCGGCGCCCTCGATGCCGCCGCCGACGATGACGACGTCGGCGGTCTCGTTACTCATGGACGAGATCCCGGGATCCAGTCGGTGCCCGCCAGCGGGACCCGCGCCATCGCCGCGGCCTCGATCGTGACGGCGACCAAGTCCTCGGGTTCGAGGTGCCGCACGTGCGCCTTGCCGCACGCCCTGGCGATGGTCTGCGCCTCCATCGTCAACACCCGCAGGTAGTTGGCCAGCCGCCGACCGCCCTCGACCGGATCGAACCGGCTCGCCAGCTCGGGGTCCTGCGTGCTGATGCCCGCGGGGTCCTTGCCGTCCTGGAAGTCGTCGAAGAAACCTGCTGCGCTGCCGAGCTTTTCGTACTCGGCGGCGTAGCGCGGGTGGTTGTCCCCGAGCGCGATCAGTGCGGCCGTGCCGATGGCGACGGCGTCCGCGCCGAGCGCGAGCGCCTTGGCGACGTCGGCACCGCTGCGGATGCCGCCCGACACGATGAGCTGCACTTCTCGCCCGGCGCCGCCGCTGCGGTGTACGCCCAGTTCGGAAAGCGCTCGAACCGCCTGCGGCACCGCGGCAAGCGTCGGGATGCCGACGTGCTCGATGAACACGTCCTGGGTGGCGGCGGTGCCGCCCTGCATGCCGTCGACCACGACGACGTCCGCGCCGGCGTGCACGGCGAGCTTGACGTCGTAGTAGGTGCGGGTGGCACCGACCTTGACGTAGATCGGCTTCTCCCAGTCGGTGATCTCGCGCAGCTCGTTGATCTTGATGGTGAGGTCGTCGGGTCCGGTCCAGTCCGGATGCCTGCACGCGGAACGCTGGTCGATGCCCTGCGGCAGGGTGCGCATGCCCGCGACGCGTTCGGAGATCTTCTGGCCCAGCAACATTCCGCCGCCGCCCGGCTTGGCGCCCTGCCCGAGCACGATCTCGATGGCGTCGGCCCTGCGGAGGTCGTCGGGGTTCATGCCGTAGCGCGACGGTAGATACTGGTAGACCAGGTGCTTGCTCTGCCCCCGCTCCTCGGGCGTCATACCGCCGTCGCCCGTGGTGGTGGACGTGCCGACCTCGCTGGCGCCGCGGCCGAGGGCCTCCTTGGCGGGCCCGGACAGCGCGCCGAACGACATGCCCGCAATGGTCACCGGAATGTCGAGGTGCAAGGGGTGTTTCGCGTTGCGGTCGCCGAGTACCACGTCGGTGTCGCACCGTTCGCGGTAGCCCTCGAGTGGATACCGCGACATCGACGCGCCGAGGAACAGCAGGTCGTCGAAGTGCGGCAGTGGGCGTTTGGCGCCCCAGCCCCGGATGTCGTAGATGCCCGTCTCGGCGGCCCGCTGAATCGCGGCGATGGTGGTCCGGTCGAAGGTGGCGGATTCGCGCAGGCCCAATCGTGCCCTGGCGTCGGAGGTTTCGGTCATCAGTAGCTCGATGCGTTGTCGACGTGGAAGTGGTAGAGGCTGCGCGCGGAGCCGTAGCGGGTGTAGGCGTGGGTGTCGTCGTCCTCGTACCCCGCAGCCTTCAACAGCCGGCCCAGCTCTTCGTGATGCTCGGGACGCATCTCCTTGGCCACGCAGTCGGCGCCCAACGACGCGGTTTCGCCGCGCACGTAGATGCGTGCTTCGTAGATCGAGTCGCCGAGCGCGTCGCCGGCGTCGCCGCGCACGACCAGCCTGCCCGCCTGTGCCATGAACGCACTCATGTGCCCGACGTCGCCGCCGACGACGATGTCGACGCCCTTCATCGAAATGCCGCATCGGGCAGCGGCATTGCCCTCGATCACTAGCAGTCCGCCGTGAGCGGTGGCGCCCGCGGACTGGGAGGCGTTGCCCTTCACCCATACCGTGCCGCTCATCATGTTCTCCGCGACCCCGGTGCCTGCGTTGCCCTCGATGGTGATGTCGGCGCGCTGGTTCATGCCTGCGGCGTAATACCCGACGTGGCCGACGACGGTGACCTTGACCTCGGCGTCCAGGCCGACGGCCACGTTGTGGGCGCCTGCGGGGTTCTCGATGACGAAGTCACCGGCCAGGCCGGGAACGTGCAGGGCTGAATTGACCTCGCGCAGAGCTGTTTTGGCGAGGTCGTAGCTGGTCAACGTGTCCATGCGTACACGACCTCCGGCTCGGGCTCCCAGATGGCGGCGTTCTCGACGCCGGGTAGGCCGGAAAGCGCGCGGTACTCGCTGCCCATCGCCACCCAGTCCTCGGTCTCGGCGATCACCGCGGGTTTGCACGCGATCGCGTCGCGCACGACGGCGAACGAGTCGCGGTTGGACACCAGCAGCGTGTAGAAGCCGTCGAACGTGGCACACAGTTCCTTCAGTGCGGTCTCCACGTCGCGACCCTCGGCCAGCCGGCGTGCGACGAACCGTGCCCCGACCTCGGTGTCGTTCTCGCTGTCGAAATGCACACCGCTGGCGATCAATTCGCGCCGGATGGTGGCGTGGTTGGCGAACGAGCCGTTGTGCACCAGGCACTGCTCGGGTCCGACCGCGTACGGGTGCGCGCCCGACGGGGTGACCGCCGACTCGGTGGCCATCCTGGTGTGCCCGACGCCCTGCCAGCCCTGCGCGGTGGCCAGGCCCCACGACCGCGTCAGCGTGGCGGGGTCGCCGACGCCCTTGAGCACGGCCAGGTCGGCGCCGAAGCCGGCCACCAACGCGTCCGGGAAAGCAGTCCTGGCTGCGGCGAGCAGCGACTCGGAGCCGGCGTCGGTCGTCAGCAGATAGGTGTCACCAACCATCCGTACCGATACATCGGAGCCGAGCGCGGAACCGACTGCCGCGCAGACGGATTCGGTGTCGTCACCAACGTCGAGCAGTGATACGCAACCCTGGCCTGGCGGGGTCCACACGGGGTCGCCGTATATGGCGACCCCTGCGGAGTCGCTGCCGCGGTTGGACATCTCACACAGCATCCCGGTGAGCAGTTCACCCAGCCGTGGATACAGGTCGGGTGTGCGCAGGTGTAGTCCCACGATGCCGCACATCGCTTGTCCTCTCGTCTGTGATTTGTGGAGTTTGAGCCGCGCGCACCGCCGATCAAACTCCACAAATGGCTAAAAAGCGGTCAGGTACTGCTCGATCTCCCACTCGCCGACCGAGCCGTGGTAGGCAAAGAACTCCTCGCGCTTGATGCCTGCGAAGTAGCTCGCCACGCCCTCCCCGGCCGCGTCGAGCACGCCGGTGATCAGCGGATCGCCCTCCAGCTCGTCCACCGCGTGCAGCAGCGTGGGCGGCAGTGCGGGGCGATTCTCGGCGACGGAGCCCACCGCGCCGGGGTCGACGCTGCGCTTGATGCCGTCGATGCCCGCGCCGAGGGCCGCGGCAATCGCAAGGTAGGGGTTTGCCGAGCCGTCGCCACCCCGCAATTCGACGCGTTGGTCGTCGGGCACGCGGATGTAGTGCGTGCGATCGTTGCCGCCGTAGCTGGGCTGCCTCGGCGCCCATGATGCGCCGGACGCGGTGGTCAGCGCGCCGGTTCGCTTGTAGGAGTTGACCGTTGGCGCGATAACGGCCTGCAGCGCGCACGCATGGTCGAGGATGCCCCCGATGAACGAATACGCCGTCGGGGACAGGCCGAGACCGCGATCGTCGGTTTCGCCACCGTCGGTCTGGAAGACCGGGGTGCCGCCGCTGGTGAGCGACAGGTGCAGGTGCAGTCCGCTGCCGGTGCGGTCGGCGAACGGCTTGGGCATGAACGTGGCGATCATGCCGCGCTCCGCGGCGATCATCGACAGCAGGTAGCGCAGCGTCACCACCCGGTCGGCGGTGGTCAGCGCGTCGGAGAATTGGAAGTTCTGTTCGAACTGCCCGTTGCCGTCCTCGTGATCGTTGGCGTAGTTGGACCAGCCGAGCCGGTTCATCGCCGACGAGATCGTGGTCAGGTGGTCGTACATCCGCGTGACGCCGCGGGCGTCGTAACAGGGCTGCGCGGCCGTGTCGGCGGTGTCTGCGGTGGCGAGGCTGCCGTCGGCGTTGCGGGTGAGCAGGAAGTACTCGACCTCGGCGCCCACCCACGGCTCGAAGCCGGCGTCGGCGGCGCGCTGGATCAGCGACTTGAGGATGATGCGTGGCGCATACGGCCACGGCTTGCCCTCGACGTGCGGGTCGCAGTGCACGATGGCCAGCCCCTCCTTGATGAAGGGGATCGGGGTGAAGGACGCGGCGTCGGGGATCGCCATGAGGTCCGGATCCTTGGGCTCCTGGCCCATGGCGCCGACGGCGTACCCGGCGAATCCGACGCCCTCGGTCGCGAGCAGCTCGACGGCCTCGACCGGCACCAGCTTCGCGCATGGCTTGCCTCGCAGGTCCACGAACAACGCGAGGATGAACTTGGTGCCCGCTTGTTCGGCGAGTGTCGCGAGGTCAGTGGTCATCCGAGTCCTTGTCTCTTGTTAGGAATCAAAGTATCACGCTATGAAACGAACCGCGCGCCGAGAAATCCCGGCCGACGCGGGCGAACCGCGTCGGCCGGGATCTGCTCTTAGTTGGTTGTCGCGAGTTCGTACGCCGCGTCGCGGTGCAACTTGGCGTCGATGCCGCTTTCCTCGTCCTCGGGAGCCACGCGGATGCCCATCGTCTTCTTGATGGCGAAGGCGATGATGAACGCGACCACGAACGAGTACGCCATGACCGCGCCTGCGGCCACCGCCTGCCGCCACAGCTGGTCGAACCCACCGCCGTAGAACAGCCCGTTGGTCTTGTTGGGCATGCTCTCGCTGGCCAGGAGCCCGATCAGCAGGGTGCCGATGACACCGCCGACGAGGTGGACGCCGACGACGTCGAGCGAGTCGTCGTAGCCGAACCGCTCCTTCAGCCCCACCGCGAACGGGCAGATCGCACCGGCGATCAGGCCGAGGATGATGGCGCCGACCGGGGTGACCGCACCACACGCGGGGGTAATGGCGACCAGGCCGGTGATGGCACCTGCGGCCGCACCGACACCGGTGACGTGGCCGTCCTTGATCTTCTCGACGGCGAGCCAGGCCAGCGTCGCGGCGCAGGTGGCCACGAACGTGGTCACCATGACGATCGCCGCCGAGTTGCCCGCGGCCAGTGCCGATCCGCCGTTGAACGCGTACCAGCCGGCCCACAGCAGGCCGGCGCCGAGCAGGGTCAGCGGCACGTTGTGCGGCTTGCGCAGCTGCCCCCAGGACGCCGACTTGCCGAGCACGATGGCGACGGCCAGCGCCGCAGCACCGGCGTTGATGTGCACGGCGGTACCACCGGCGAAGTCAATCGCCTTGAGGCTGTTGGCAATCCAGCCGCCGACCGAGTCCTTGGTCGCGACGCCGTCGAACGCGAACACCCAGTGGGCGACCGGGAAGTACACCAGCACCGCCCAGAGGGTGGCGAAGACCATCCACGACGCGAACTTCATCCGGTCCGCTGCCGCGCCCGAGATCAGGGCGACCGTGATCGCCGCGAACAGCGCCTGGAACAACGCGAAGAGGCTCACGGGAAGACCCGAGATGGTGGTCTGCGACTCCAGCAGATCCTTCATGCCCATGAACTCGGTGATGCTCCCGACGAAGCCGCCCATGGTGGTGCCGAACGTCATCGAGAAGCCGAAGAGCACCCAGAGGACGCCGACGATAGCGGCAGCGCCGAACGTCATCATCATCATGTTGGTCGAGCTCTTGACCGAGACCATGCCGCCGTAGAACAGCGCAAGCCCTGGAATCATCAGCGTGAGGCCGATGATGCAACACAGCATGAAGGCTGTGGTGCCTGTGTCCACTACGTCCATCAAATTTCTCCTGGAGTGATGCGGCCCCCACAGGCCGTTCACTCGCAGTAACCGATGTTTCGGTTACGTGGACGGTATCGGCATGTTTCTCACGTGTAACAGTCCGCCTGATGCTGGGTGCGGGGCCGACTCGTGCCAGCATCGTGTCGTGAGACGAACCAGGCCACTGACAACCGTGGTGGTGTTGGTCGCCATCGTCGTCGGAGGCGGCATCTGGTGGGTGTTCTTCCGCGACCAGCGGTCGTCGGCGGATTGCGCGCCGGTCAGAGAGCTGCTGTCCTACAACAAGACTCAGATCGACGCGCTCAACGCCAAGACTCACGTCCCCGAGAAGGGGTCGTACGAGGCCGCGACCGAACCCAGTGACATGGACTTCCGAGCCTGGTCCAACGGGCTCTCCGATCGCGCCGCCAAGGTGACGGCGGAGGGTCTCGCCGACCAGGCGCGTGAGCTGGCGCACACCGCTGACCGTCTCGTCGAGGCCAAGATCGACTTCAACGCCCAGAGCGCGAAGACCGCACCGGGAGGTCCGGGGCCGCAGGCCACGGCCATGGTGGTCACGGCGTTCAACGACCAGTTCGAGGCGGAGGTCAGCCAGCTGGCGAAGGCCTGTCCGGAATGAACGCCGTGCCCCAGGTGCGAGTGAAGGCCACCTCGCTCAACGGCAAGCGCTCGCGGGGGCGCGCGTCCCGCTCGACGACCGCGGGGTCAGCCGTCGCATAGTCGGCCAGCACGCCGACCGCGACGATGGCCAACGGCCGCACCTCGTCAGGAATGCCGAACGCCTGCCGCGCAGCGTCGGCGGCGAACCCCGCCATGGGATGAGCGATCAGGCCTCGCGACACCGCCTCGATGGTCAGATTCGCGATCGCGGCGCCTGCATCGACCGCCGAATACAGGGCGGTCCTCTCGTCGGGGCCCTCGTCGGCGCAGACCAGGATCAGTGCGCTCGCCGCGTGCGCGTACGCGTTGCCCCGCTTGAGCGTCGCCGCCAGTGAGGTGAACGTCTCATCGGCTCGGAAGCCGACCATGAATCGCACCGGCTGACGCTGGCCCCACGTCGCCGCCCAGCGGGCGGCCTCCAACAGTGCGGTGACCTGCTCGACCGTCACGACGGCGTCGGGATCGAAGGCACGGGGACTCCAGCGCGCGGCGATGGCGTCGTGAATGGGAACCAGGGTGTCGGCCCGCCGGTCTCCTGGATCAGTCACGCGCCTCACGCTACCGCCGGGCCGGAAGGGAAAACCGAGTGCGCAGACCCCTTATCCTTTATGGGACTCCCTGCGGAACGAAAGGCGGACGGGTGGCGCTCGTCGTACAAAAGTACGGAGGATCCTCGGTGGCCGACGCCGACCGGATCCGCCGCGTCGCCGAACGGATCGTCGAGACCAAGAAGGCGGGCAACGACGTCGTCGTCGTGGTGTCCGCGATGGGTGACACCACCGACGACCTGCTGGACCTGGCCCGTCAGGTCAGCCCCGCGCCGCCCCCGCGCGAGATGGACATGCTGCTCACTTCGGGGGAGCGCATCTCCAACGCCCTGGTGGCCATGGCCATCTACTCCCTGGGCGCCCAGGCGCGCTCGTTCACCGGCTCGCAGGCCGGTGTCATCACCACCAGCACGCACGGCAACGCCAAGATCATCGACGTCACGCCCGGCCGGCTGCAGGACGCCCTCGCCGAGGGCCTGATCGTGCTGGTCGCCGGCTTCCAGGGCGTCAGTCAAGACAGCAAGGACGTCACCACCCTGGGTCGCGGCGGGTCGGACACCACCGCCGTCGCGCTGGCCGCCGCACTCAACGCCGACGTGTGCGAGATCTACACCGACGTGGACGGCATCTTCACCGCCGATCCGCGCATCGTGCCGAACGCGCGCCGACTCGACACCGTCAGCTTCGAAGAGATGCTCGAGATGGCGGCGTGCGGGGCCAAGGTGCTCATGCTGCGGTGCGTGGAATACGCGCGCCGGTACGACGTTCCGATTCACGTGCGGTCGTCGTACACCGATAGGCCAGGCACGCTCGTCAAAGGATCCATGGAGGACATCCCGATGGAAGACGCCATCCTGACCGGGGTCGCACACGACCGCGGCGAGGCGAAGGTCACCGTTGTCGGGCTGCCCGACGTTCCTGGCTACGCCGCCAAGGTGTTTCGCGCAGTCGCCGATGCCGACGTCAACATCGACATGGTGTTGCAGAACATCTCCAAGGTCGAGGACGGCAAGACCGACATCACCTTCACCTGCTCGCGGGACAGCGGCCCTGGCGCGGTGGAGAAGCTGGCCTCACTGCAAGACGAAATCGGTTTCAGCGCAGTGCTTTACGACGACCACATCGGCAAGGTGTCGCTCATCGGAGCGGGCATGCGCAGCCATCCGGGTGTGACGGCGACGTTCTGCGAGGCGCTGGCCGCCGTCGGCGTCAACATCGACCTCATCTCGACCTCCGAGATCCGAATCTCGGTGTTGGTCAAGGACACCGAGTTGGACAAGGCCGTCGCGGCGCTGCACGAGGCGTTCGGCCTCGGGGGCGACGAGGAAGCGATCGTGTACGCGGGAAGCGGGATCTAAATGGTCAGCATCGGAGTAGTTGGCGCGACCGGCCAGGTCGGTCAGGTGATGCGTCGCCTGCTGGAGGAACGTGACTTCCCAGCGACGTCCGTGCGGTTCTTCGCCTCCGCGCGCTCGCAGGGCAAGAAGCTGCCGTTCCGCGGCCAGGAGATCGAGGTCGAGGACGCCGAGACCGCCGACCCGTCGGGTCTGGACATCGCGCTGTTCTCCGCCGGTGCCACGATGTCGCGCGTGCAGGCGCCGCGGTTCGCCGCCGCGGGAGCCATCGTCGTCGACAACTCGTCGGCATGGCGCAAGGATCCCGACGTCCCCCTCGTGGTGTCGGAGGTCAACTTCGAGCGCGACGCAGGCATTCGACCCAAGGGCATCATCGCCAACCCGAACTGCACCACCATGGCCGCGATGCCGGTGCTGAAGGTCCTGCACGACGAAGCGGGCCTCGTCCGCATGATCGCGTCCACGTATCAGGCGGTGTCCGGCAGCGGACTGGCCGGTGTGCAGGAGCTGTTCGGCCAGGCCCGTGCGGTGGTCGACGACAGCGAGCAGCTGGTGCACGACGGTTCGGCGCTGCAGTTCCCGGCGCCCGAAAAGTACGTCGCGCCAATCGCTTTCAACGTCGTCCCGCTGGCGGGGTCGTTGGTCGACGACGGCTCCGGCGAGACGGACGAGGATCAGAAGTTGCGCAACGAGAGCCGCAAGATCCTCGGCATCCCCGACCTTCTGGTCAGCGGAACCTGCGTGCGTGTGCCGGTGTACACGGGGCACTCGCTGTCGATCAACGCGGAGTTCGCCCGGCCGATCACTCCGGAGCGGGCGCGGGAGCTTCTGGCCGACGCACCGGGCGTGACGCTGGTCGACGTGCCAACGCCGCTGGCCGCCGCGGGCGCCGACGATTCGCTGGTCGGCCGGATCCGCCAGGATCCCGGTGCGCCCGACGGTCGAGGGCTTGCGCTGTTCGTGTCCGGCGACAACCTGCGCAAGGGCGCCGCACTCAACACGATCCAGATCGCCGAGCTGCTGGCCGCCCAACTCTGAGTCGGATCCGTCGATACGCTGTCCCGCGATGAGCGCGCGAACGGTGATCGGCACTGCGCTGCTGGCGTTGGCGAGCGTCACGCCTGCCGTCGCGCGCGCCGATCCACCCGCTCCCGTACCCGGACCGGTGCTCGCACCGCTGGCGCCCGGGCAGGCGGTCCGCATCGGCCCGACGGCCGGAACCGGTACGCCCACAGCGGATTACGGCATCGGTGCGACGGACCTGTGTGAGTTCATGGAGTTCCCAAGCGGCATCCTGCAGGTGTGTGGTGACAGCTTCGCCGGGCAGGGCGCGGGATTCGGCGGCTGGTACTCACCGATCGCGCTGCACGTCGAGACCGACTCGATCGACGACCCGACCGGGGTGCGTTACGACCGCATCAGCGGAACGGACCAGCCGCTGCTGGCCGACCCGACGCCGCCGGGCTCCTCGCAGCTGCCCGCGGGCGTCGTACAGATCAACCGCGAGAACTACATGATGGTCACCACGACCAAGGATCTGGTGCCGCAGACGTCGCGGCTGGTGAAGGCCGATCCGGCGCGGGGGAGCTGGCCGACGGTGCCGAACTCGCAGCGGCCCGATGGCTACGCGAAGGGACGCCAGTCGCAGATCAGCGGCTACTACGACCCCATCCCGACGCTGGACTCCCCGAGCGGCTGGGTGTACATCGTCGCCAACGACTTCGACCGCACCGGTCCGGTCGAGCTGTATCGGGCGACGCCGCAGTCCTTCACCGACCGGTCCAGCTGGCAACCGTGGTCCTCGGTGGCCGGATGGAACAAGCCGCCGACGCCGCTGTGGCTGGACAAGGTCGGCGAGATGAGCGTCCGCCAGATCGACGGCAAGACCGTGTT
Organism: Mycobacterium sp. URHB0044; assembly: GCF_000620625.1. Classification (GTDB taxonomy): domain Bacteria; phylum Actinomycetota; class Actinomycetes; order Mycobacteriales; family Mycobacteriaceae; genus Mycobacterium. The sequence continues at coordinate 72,030 of NZ_JIAW01000024.1, forward strand.
GTCCTACTTCAACGCCAGCACCGGCAACATGGAGGTTCGTGTCGCGAACGACCCGACCGGGCTCGGCGCTGCGCCCGTGACGACGGTCGTGGTCGCCGCTGGTTGGCCGGACGTCGCCGACGAGTTGCCTGCGCCGGAGGACAACCGGCTGGCCCAGCCGTACGGCGGCTACATCTCGCCGGGGTCGACGCTCGACGAGTTGCGGGTGTTCATCAGCCAGTGGAACACCACGGCGCGCGGCGACAACGCGCCGTATCGCGTCATCCAGTTCGCGGTTAACCCGTTCAAGCCATAGGGGTCGGCCCGCCACCGGGAGGTGTGACGGGCCGACGGGTCGGATGTCGTTGCGTCCCTATCCTTTCGACAAGACGGGCTCTTGCGCCAACACGGGCTTCGGCGTGGACGGCTTTACCGGATCCTTCGACGGCGCGACCTCCACGATCTGCGGGGACAGCACGCCCGGGGGAACCGGCCGTGGCCCGACGACCGGGGGCTTCACTGGCGGCTGCTCGAGGAAGGACTGGCCGTCGTCGTACTCGCCGTCGACGAACACGTCGCAATGCGTGACGCCGAAGAGGCCCTCGTAGCAGCACTTGGACGTCCGGTGCCCGTTGGAGTCGACGGTCGTGGTGTACGTGCCGCCGACCTGAGAGGTGCAGTCGTTCTTGATGGTCGTCTCGGAATCCTTGGCCTGGGCGAGGCCCGATGCCATGGACAACGCGGCCGCGGCGAGGGCGCCGGCGGCGATGAAGGTGCGAAGGCGGAAGTAGTTGGGCTTGTTTTGGTTGGGCTGGGTGGCGGTCATGTCGTTCTCCTGAGGTTGGTCGCGACCCGCTTGGGCCGCGTTCACCTGTTAGGAGCGAGTGGCCGCGCCGATTCCCACACTTTTTTCTCGCGGACTTTCTTCGCAGACTTTCCGGGCGGCCTTCATAGCTGATTCACAGCCGGTTCTTCATTGGCGCATCACAACCGCGACCATCATCGGACACATGAGCGAAACAACCACGTCCAACGACCCCGTCACCGGGCCCATCGACGCCACACCGCCGCCGCCGGCCGGGCCTCCCTACGCTCCGCCGCCACCGCCCGAATACCGCAGGCGGCCGAGCCGGCTCAACGTCGTTGCCGCGTGGGTCGGCATCGTCGCCGGCGTGGTGTTCATCGTCGCGATCATCTTCGGCACCGGTTTCATGCTCGGCGCCCACTCGGGCGGTGGGCACCACCGTGGCGACTTCGGTGACCGCCGCGGTGGCATGGAGTTCCACCAGGGACCGCCCATGGGCCCGATGTTCCGGCCTGGCCCCGGCTTCATCTTCCCGGGCGGGCCCGGCGGATTCCCCGGCGGACCAGGCATCCCCGGTGGACAAGGCGGATCGGAGTCGCCAGGCCAGCCTCCGACGACGACGGCACCGCGCTGATCCCATGACCCGATGCCCCGGTCGCCACCCCCCTTGGTGACCGGGGCATCGTCGTACCGGGCTGCTGCGACACGCCGAAACCGGCAATACCGGGAAATTGGCGAGCTCTGTGGAAAACTTGAGAACTTTGGTCAACGGGTCGCGATTTCGCGTTACGCGTGAGACTGTCGTTAACCATGAGGCGTTCGTCATCGATCCGTTGCGTGGTCTTTACCGTGCTGGCTTCCGCCTTGACGCTCGTCAGCGCCTGCGGATTGCCGCGTGAGCCGCTGGCGCGCGAAGGTGCCCCGATTTTCACCGTCGGCGACTGCGTCGAGATTCCGTCCACCGCGCCCGACAGCCTCAAGGCCACCAAGGTGGGCTGCACGGCCGACCCGAGCTACACCGTCGGCGCACTCACAGATTCCTCTGGTTCCTGCCCGAGCGACGAATATCAGCATCTGCCAACGAAATTCGCCGACCCATCCACGTCGCGGCTATGCCTGGTGCCCAACCTCGTCGCCAACCACTGCTACGTCTTGGACATGCCGGTCGGCGTCGTCCAGCTAGCCGACTGCTCGCAGCGCGCACAGCAGCAGGGCCTGCTGGTCCAGGTCACCCAGCGCCTCGACGTCCGCGACCAGCAGGCGTGCCCGTCGAACGTCGGCGAATATGCCTGGCCGTACCCCTCGCCGGCGCGCACGTACTGCACGCTGACGATCTACTGAACGCTACCTAGCATTCGAGTTCGGCGGCGATCGATGGTGGTACGCCGTCATACCGGCAATCGAACCCACTGCCGTAATTCACTGCGCGCCAATCAGCGCCGTCGTGGTGGAACAGCACGATGCTGCCGGGATTCGTGTCGGGGGGAGCCTCCACGTCGATCAGGGTCTTCGCCCAATCGCCGGAGCACAGCACCTTTTCGACGGTGAACGGCCCGTCAAGGGCTTTCCCGGGTTGCCCGTACTCGCGTTGTGTGGCCGACTTCAAGACATCCGCCGTCGCCGACGAGCACGGGGACGCGGATTCACTCGTGGCAAGGGGTGCGACCGATTGGCCAGTAGTTGCGGCGTCGTGCGAGACGCCTCCTCCGCAAGCGGTCAACGATGCGGCGGCAGCCGCACAGATCGTCGCGTACTTGATCATGTCCATCGCATTGAACTCCTCACTAGCGGCCGAACAACGGTAACCGCGCCGGGGCCCTTTTCTCAGCTCGTTTGGCTGGCATGATCGAGACATGAGCATCGAAGTCGTCTACACCGCAGAATCGACCGCCTCCGGCGGCGGACGCGACGGCCACGTCAAGTCCACCGACGGCAAGATCGACCTCGACACCCGCCCGCCCAAGGAGATGGGCGGCAGCGGCGAGGGCGTGAACCCCGAACTGTTGTTCTCGGCCGGCTACTCGGCCTGCTTCCTGGGTGCTCTGCGCCTCGTCGCACGCAACGAGAAGATCGACATCGACGACGCCAGCGCCATCACCGCGCAGATCGGCTTCGGGAAGGATTCCGAGGGCGGGTTCGGCCTGACCGCCAACCTGGTCGGTTACCTGCCCGGTCTTGAGCAGAGCGTCGCCGACGATCTGATGCAGAAGGCGCACGGCGTGTGCCCGTACTCGAAGGCCACCCGCGGCAACATCGACGTCACGCTGTCGGCGAAGGTCTAATCCCGATGCGGTTTCCCGCCGTATCGGCGGGCGTCGTCGCTGTTGCCGTACTCGCGGCGGCACCGGCGCACGCACGTCCGTCCGACCCGGGCGTGGTGTCCTACGCCGTACTCGGCAAGGGGTCGGTCGGCAACATCGTTGGCGCCCCGATGACGTGGGAGTCGACGTTCACCGAGCCGTTCCAGGGCTTCTCGGTCGACGTGCCGGAGTGCAACAACTGGGCCGACATTGGGCTGCCCGAGGTGTACCTCGACCCGGATCTCGCCTCATTCAACGGAGCGGTGAGCCAGCGCGGCCCCGACGACGACACGCACATGGCCAAGCAGGCGGTCGGCGTGTTCGCTACCACTGACGCGGCGACAAGGGCGTTTCACCGCGTCACCGACCGCACGGTCGGGTGCGCCGGACAGACCACGGCGATGCACCTGAACGACTTCGTCACCGAGGTGTGGACCTTCACCGGTGGTCCGCCGACGGCGACCGACGCCGTGTGGGTGAAGCAGGAAGCGGGTACCGACCGACGGTGCTTCACCCAGACGCGGTTGCGCGAGAACGTTCTGCTGCAAGCGAAAGTCTGCCAGCCTGGCAATGGCGGACCCGCGGTGAACGTTCTGGCTGGGGCGATGCAGAACAGCCTGGGTCAGTAACGGCTCGGCGGAGTGCGTTGCGGCATGAGTGGCCGGAAAATCCGCGCGACTTTGTCGGTGCCCTCTGGAAGATAGAGGGGATCGGCGATCACGAGCGACCGCGACCGACCCGAGAGGCATGGTTGAGATGACGACCACTGCAGTGGACCAGCGCCGCACCAGCGTCTCCGTTGAACTCCCGAGCGCCGTCGACGTCGCCCAGTACATCGGCGGTGAATGCCTGCGCGATGGCCCGGTGGGCAAGGTCGGTCTGGAGATCGAGGCGCACTGCTTCGACTTGGCCGATCCGATGCGTCGCCCCGGCTGGGACGAGCTGACCGAGGTCATCGACACCGTTCCGGCTCTGCCGGGCGGCAGCGTGATCACCGTCGAGCCCGGCGGTGCCGTCGAGCTCTCCGGCCCGCCCTACGACGACGCCATCGCCGCCATCGCGGCGATGAGCGCGGATCGGGCCGTGCTTCGAGAAGCCTTCGCGCGGTGCGGGTTCGGCATGGTGCTGCTCGGCGCCGATCCGCTGCGACCCGCCAAACGCGTCAATCCCGGCGCCCGCTACCACGCGATGGAACGGTTCTTCGAGGCCAGTGACACCGGCGCCGCGGGCGCCGCAATGATGACGTCGACGGCGTCGGTTCAGGTCAACGTCGATGCGGGTCCCCGCGATCAGTGGGCCTCCCGGGTGCGGCTGGCCCACGCGCTGGGGCCGACCATGATCGCGATCTCGGCCAACTCGCCACTGCTGGGCGGCGAGTTCTCCGGGTGGCGCAGCACGCGTCAGCGGGTGTGGAGTCAACTCGACTCCGCGCGGTGCGGCCCGATTCTCGGCGCCAACGGCGACGACCCCGCCAATGACTGGTCGCGCTATGCGTTGAAGGCGCCGGTGATGCTGGTGCACACGCCCGAGGCCGTACCGATGACGGACTGGGTGCCGTTCGCCGACTGGGCCGACGGCACGACGATGCTGGACGGGCGTCGCCCGACCGCGGCCGACGTCGACTACCACTTGACCACGCTGTTTCCGCCCGTGCGGCCGAGGGGTTTCCTGGAGATCCGCTATCTGGACAGCGTTCCCGACGACGTGTGGCCCGCCGTCGTGTTCACCCTCGCGACCCTGCTCGACGATCCCGTCGCCGCCGACATCGCCGCCGAGGCCACCGAATCGGTCGCCACGGCTTGGGACCGCGCCGCGCGGCTCGGGCTGGGCGATCACCGGCTGCAGGAGGCCGCCGTCCGATGCGTGGAGGCTGCCGCGGAGCGCGCACCCGACGGGCTGGCCGACGCGATGGGCGATCTGCTGGCGCAGGTCGAGCTGGGCCGGTGTCCCGCCGACGACTTCTCCGATCTGGTGGTGGCTCGTGGGGTCGACGCGGCGGTGAGCCTGTTGGCGCAGGGCGCCTCGTGAGCACACGCGAACTCCTCGCGCGGGAGCTGACCCGCGCGCGCGACCGCACCCTGCGTCTCGTCGAATTCGACGACGCCGAACTGCTGCGCCAGTACGACCCGTTGATGAGCCCGCTGGTCTGGGACCTCGCTCACATCGGCCAGCAGGAGGAACTGTGGCTGCTGCGCGGTGGTGACGCGGCCCGGCCCGGCATGCTGCCCGCCGCGGTCGACGAACTCTACGACGCGTTCGTGCATTCGCGTGCCAGCCGCGTCGACCTTCCGCTGCTGCCCCCCGCCGACGCCCGCGCCTACTGCGGCACCGTGCGGTCCAAGGCCCTCGACGCGTTGGACGGGTTCTCCGACGACAAGTTGGCGGGTCTGGCGGGCACGGCCTTCGACCCCGCGTTCGTCTACGGCCTGGTGATCAGCCACGAGAACCAGCACGACGAGACGATGTTGCAGGCTCTCGGTCTGCGGTCGGGGCCGGCGATTCTCGGCTCGGGCGCGCCGCTGCCCCGCGGCCGGTCCGGCGTCGCAGGCACGTCGGTCCTGGTGCCCGGCGGTCCCTTCGTGCTGGGCGTGGACGCCACCAGCGAACCGCACTCGCTGGACAACGAGCGGCCCGCGCACCACGTCGACGTACCGAGCTTCCGCATCGGTCGTGTGCCCGTGACGAACGCCGAGTGGCGCGAATTCATGGACGACGGCGGCTACCGCGAGCCGCGGTGGTGGTCGGACCGCGGTTGGAAGCATCGCCAGGAGGCGGGTCTGACGGCGCCGAAGTATTGGGGTCCCGACGGGACGCGCACCCGGTTCGGCCACGTCGAGGACGTTCCGCCCGACGAACCGGTGCAGCACGTGACGTTCTTCGAGGCCGAGGCGTTCGCGGCATGGGCAGGCGCCCGACTGCCCACCGAGGAGGAGTGGGAGAAGGCGTGTGCGTGGGATCCCGTGACGCGGAAGCGTCGCCGATTCCCTTGGGGGATGGCTGAACCCACCGCCGAGTTGGCCAACCTCGGCGGGGACGCGCTGCGCCCCGCGCCCGTCGGGGCCTACCCGGCCGGCGCGTCGGCGTACGGCGCCGAGCAGATGATCGGTGACGTGTGGGAGTGGACGACGTCCCCGCTGCGGCCGTGGCCGGGCTTCACTCCGATGGTCTACGAGCAGTACACGCAGCCGTTCTTCGGCGGCGACTACCGGGTGCTGCGCGGCGGGTCCTGGGCGGTGGGGTCGAGCATCATCCGGCCCAGCTTCCGCAACTGGGATCACCCGGTCCGGAGGCAGATCTTCTCCGGCGTCCGGCTGGCCTGGGACGTCTGAGCCCGTGTGCCGACATCTGGGCTGGCTCGGGCAACCGGTATCGGTCGCGTCGCTCGTCCTGGAGCCGCCGTACGGCCTCGGGGTTCAGTCGTACGCGCCGCGGCGACAGAAGCACGGCCTGATGAACGCCGACGGCTGGGGAGTGGGATTCTTCTCACCGGACCTGCCGGGGGACCGGCCCGCGCGGTGGCGCAGCGCCGCCCCGCTGTGGGGCGACGCGTCGTTCGCATCGGTCGCGCCAGCGCTGCGCAGCGGATGCATCGTCGCAGCGGTCCGCTCGGCGAGCGTCGGCATGCCCATCGAACCGTCGGCGTCGGCGCCGTTCAGTGACGGCGAATGGCTGTTGTCCCACAACGGTCTGGTGGACCGGGCGGTGCTGCCGTTGTCGTCGAAGGCGGAATCCACCGTCGACAGTGCGCTCCTCGCCGCGCTGATCTTCGAGCGGGGGCTGGACCGCCTCGGCGAGACCATCGGAGAAGTCGGTGCCGCCGACCCCAACGCCCGGCTGAACATCCTGGCGGCCAACGGATCTCGGCTGGTGGCCACCACGTGGGGTGACACGTTGTCCGTCCTGCGCCGCAGCGATGGCGTGGTGCTGGCGAGTGAACCCTACGACGACGACCCGCAGTGGCAGGAGATCCCGGACCGCCACCTGGTGCGCGTCGACACTGCTGGAATTGAACTGATACCGCTGAAAGGATCGTCATGACCTTGTCGCTGTCCAACTACCTCGCCGAGGACTCCGCCGCCGCCGCGCTGCGGCGCGACGTGCTCGAGGGTTTGGCGCAGACACCGAAGACGTTGCCTCCCAAGTGGTTCTACGACACCGTCGGCAGCGACCTCTTCGACCAGATCACCCGGCTGCCGGAGTACTACCCGACGCGCGCCGAGGCCGAGATCCTGCGCACCCGCGCTGCGGACGTCGCCGCGACATCCGGCGCCGACACGCTGGTCGAGCTCGGCAGCGGCACGTCCGAGAAGACCCGCATCCTGCTCGACGCGCTCCGTGACGGCGGAAGCCTGCGACGGTTCATCCCGTTCGACGTCGACGCCGGCATGCTGCGGGCGGCGGGCGCTGCCATCGGCGAGGAGTATCCCGGCATCGAGATCGACGCCGTCTGCGGGGACTTCGAGCACCACCTGGCCGAGATCCCGCGGGTCGGTCGCAGGCTCGTGGCATTCCTCGGATCGACCATCGGCAACCTCACCACCGGACCGCGCGCGGAGTTCCTCACCGCGTTGTCGGACAGCCTCCGGCCGGGTGACACCGTGCTGCTCGGCACCGACCTGGTCAAGGACGTCGAGCGGCTGGTGCGTGCCTACGACGACAGCGCCGGGGTGACCGCGCGGTTCAACAAGAACGTGCTCGCCGTGGTGAACCGGGAGCTGGACGCCGACTTCGACCTCGATGCCTTCGAACACGTGGCACGTTGGAATGCCGACGAGGAGCGCATCGAAATGTGGCTGCGCGCAAGCACTCCGCAGCGGGTACGCATCACCGAGCTCGACCTGACCGTCGACTTCGCCGCAGGCGAGGAGATGCTCACCGAGGTGTCCTGCAAGTTCCGGTCAGACGGTGTCGCCGACGAACTCGCTGCCGCCGGTCTGCGCCGGATCGAGTGGTGGACCGACTCGGCAGGGGACTTCGGGTTGTCACTCGCGGTCAAATGACCGGGACCGCCGACCTGGCGACCGCCTGGCGGGATGCCAGGCCCCCGATGGCGGGGGTGCACCTCGACAGCGCCGCCTGCTCCCGGCAGACGGTCGCAGTGATCGACGCCGCGGCCCAGCACGCGCGGCACGAGGCCGAGGTCGGCGGCTACGTCGCCGCCGAAGCGGCCGCACCGGTGCTCGACGCGGGCCGCGCGGCCGTCGCCGCGCTCACCGGATTCTCTTCCGGGGACGTGGTATTCACCACCGGCTCCAACCACGCCCTCGACACGTTGCTCGCCGACTGGCGGGGCGCCCGCACGCTGGCCTGCCTGCCCGGCGAGTACGGGCCGAACCTGGTGATCATGGCGCGGCACGGTTTCGACGTGCGACCGCTTCCGGTCGACGACGGCGACCGCCTCGACGTCGACGCCGCTGCCCGCCAGCTGGCGGCCGATCCGCCGGCGCTGGTGCACCTCACCCCGCTGGGCAGCCATCGTGGCACCGTGCAGCCGGCGGCCGCGATCGCCACGGTGTGCCGCGCCAACGGCATCCCGCTGATCGTCGACGCCGCGCAGGCGTTCGCGCACCTGGACTGTTCGGGCGTCGACGCCGACGCGGTGTATTCGTCGTCGCGCAAGTGGACGGCCGGGCCGCGCGGCGTCGGCGTGCTCGCCGCACGGGGCGGGTTGCTGAGCGACGACACGCGCGCCCAGCTCGATCACAGTGAAGTCAATGTCGCTGCACAGGTGGGGCTTTCACTCGCGCTGGGTGAGCACCTGGCCGCAGGCCCGGCGCGAATTCAGTCGCGCCTGGCCGAGGTCGGCGCGATGACACGAACCGCGGTGGCCGACGTCACGGGCTGGCAGGTGGTGGAGCCGGTGGACGAGCGCAGCGCCATCACGACGCTGGTCCCACCCGACGGCGTCGACCCGCAGACCGTGCGGGCCAGGTTGATTGCCGAACACCGCATCGTCACCACCTACGCCGGTGTTGAGCGCGCGCCGGGGGAGATGACGCGCCCGGCGTTGCGGCTGTCGCCGCACGTGGACGTCACCGCCGAGGATCTCGAGACGTTCACCCGGGCACTGGCCGCGGTGACTGCCGCCGCTTAGGCCTTGTGCGCCGTCAACAGGAATGCGGGAAATTTGATGCGGCCCTTGTCATCGTGGTCGTGGGCAGGCATCTCGAACGGCGCGTCCGGGACGACGATCGGGTTGGCGTGGATGAACGCCGGGCGGATCTCGTCGATCTCCCAGTACTTGCCGACCGCTTCACGCAGTTCGGCCTCGTCGACCTCGTGGGGCTTCTGTTCGAGTTCGGCCGGGAACGCGCCCTTGGCGAAGACCAGGATGTAGTACACCGCACCGGGCGCGGCGGCACGGAACACCGACTGCTGGTAGGCATCCCGCGCCTCGACGGGCAGCGCGTGGAACAGCGTCGAGTCGATGATCGTGTCGAAGCGGCCGTCGAACCCGGTGAACGTCGTGATGTCGTCCTGAACGAACGTGGCGTTGGGCAGGTTGCGCTCCTTGGCCGCCTGCGTCGCGGCCGCGACGGCGGTCGGGGTCAGTTCGATGCCGACCACGGTGTACCCCTTGGCGGCGAGGGCCAGCGACAGCTCGGCATGTCCGCAGCCGGCGTCGAGTACGTCGCCGCGCACCTTGTCTGCCGCGATGAGCGCCGCCAGCTCGGGTTGGGGTTCGCCGATGTTCCACGGTGGCGGGCCCTCGAAACCGGCCTCTCCGCGGTAGACGCTGTCCCAATCCATGATGTCCGTGTTCATCGCATCGCTCATGAAAGACAAAGTACGCCTTGATTTCCCACGTCTGGCCTGGCTCGTTGCCAGGGTTCCGTCAACCTGCGGCTTTCGTCACCGACAAGGTTGCCGTGTAGTCCTCGAGCGAGATCGACTCGTCGATGACCCGTGGGTACGGGTCGAGTGATCGAAGGCTGACCGTGTACTCGCCGACGCGGGCCGTCTGGACGTTCTGGCCGGGCGCAGGGTTGGTGTTGAACTCGGTGGTGGTCGGTTCACGCCCCGCGGGTTGCACCTGGATCGCGATTCGCGCCTGCCCGGTCCAGAAGCATTCGACCTCCGTGGGACAGCGCGAATCCTCCAGCACGTCGGTGAAGCGCACCAGGAGGTCGCCGCCCGGCGCCGTCGCTTCCCGTCCGCCGGGCAGGGCGAAGGCCTGGTCCCACGTGAAGGCGACCGGATCTGCCTCTGCCACCGGGCTCGACCCGCAGCCCGCCACCGCCATCCCGATGAGCAGCGCCACCGACCACGTCTTGTTCACGAGGGCCCGTCCCAGGTGTGCACGGGCTCGTTGCTGTGCATGCGCTGGCAGTACAGCCGCAGCATCTCGGCAAGGGCCAGGGGCCGGGTCAGCCCGCGTTCCTGCAAGGCGCGGACCGTCGCGACCTGCCACGTCGACCCGTTGAGCCCCGTCTTCGCGCGGCCTTCGATGACGCCGAGGTACCGGTCGCGCACCTCGGCGGCGACACCCCAGCGGCGCAGTCCCTCCTCGGCCATCGGCAACAACTGCCGCAACACCAGTTCGTCGGGCGTCACCTCGCCAAGCCCCGGCCAGTACAGCCGCGCGTCCATCCCGTGCTGAGCGGCGGCCAGGAAATTATGTTCGGCCGCAGCGAAACTCAGCTTCGTCCAGACCGGCCGGTCGTCGTCGGACAACGTGCGCAGCAGCCCATAGTAGAACGCCGAGTTCGCCAACATGTCGACCACCGTGGGGCCGGCGGGCAGCACCCGATTCTCCACCCGCAGATGCGGCCGGCCGCCGACCACGTCGTACACCGGGCGGTTCCAGCGATAGATGGTGCCGTTGTGCAGCCGCAGCTCGGGCAGCTTGGGCGTGCGGCCCTCCGCGAGCTCGGCGACGGGGTCCTCGTCCGACAGTTCGGGCAGCAGGGACGGGAAGTAGCGGACGTTCTCCTCGAACAGGTCGAAGATCGACGTGATCCAGCGCTCGCCGAACCACACCCGCGGCCGCACTCCCTGCGTCTTGAGCTCGTCGGGACGGGTGTCGGTGGCCTGCGCGAACAGCTCGATGCGGGTCTCTGCCCAGAGTTGGTGGCCGAAGAAGTACGGCGAATTGGCGCCGAGGGCCAACTGCGGACCGGCAAGCACCTGCGCGGCATTCCAGTTCTTGGCGAAGTCGGCAGGGGAGACCTGGAGGTGCAATTGCATGCTGGTGCAGGCGGATTCGGGCGCGATCGACGCCGATTCCAGACTGAGCCGCTCCGGTCCGCCGATGTCGATGTGGATGTCCTCGCCGCGCGCGGTGAAGATCGAGTCGTTGAGCGCCTGATAACGCCGCGACTCGCTCATCCAGTGGCCCGACAAATGCTCGGGCAGCAGCGTCGGCAGGATGCCGATCATGACGATGTGGGCGCCGTCCTCGCTCGCCTTGGCTTCCGCAGCGTTGAGGCTGGCCCGCACCTCGGCTTCCAGGTCGAGCGCCGAGCGGCCAGGCAATCGACGCGGCGGAACGTTGAATTCGATGTTGTAGGCACCCAATTCGGTCTGGTAGGCCGGATCGGCGATCGACGCCAGGACTTCGGTATTGCTCATCGCGGGCTGATAGTCGCCGTCGACCAGGTTGCACTCGATCTCCATGCCGGTCATCGGGCGTTCCACGTCGAAACTGGACTGAGCGAGCATCGTCTCGAAGACGTCGAGGCACAGTTGGACCTTGCGCCGGTATTCGCGGCGGTGCGCCCGAGTGAACTCGGTCTTCGTGACGTCCTCACCCACGAACCCGATGCAACAGGCTCGATGACGCGTCCGCAAGGAAATCGCCGGATCGCCGCATGTCCGTCACATGACGGGGTAGACGGAGCCGATGGACGTCACCGTCACCTTCATCGGCAACGCCACCACACTCATCGAGGCTGGCGGCGTGACTCTGCTGACCGACCCGAACTTCCTGCACCAGGGGCAGCGTGCCTACCTGGGCTACGGCCTGGTGTCGAAGCGCTTACAGGAACCGGCCCTCGACGTCGGCATGCTGCCCCCGCTCGACGGCATCGTCCTGTCCCACATGCACGGCGATCACTGGGATCGCGTCGCGCAAGCCGGGCTGGACCACGAGCTGCCCGTCCTCACCACACCGCACGCCGCCAAGCGGTTGGTGCGTCGCGGCTTCGGGCAGGCGCTCGGCTTGTCGACCTGGCAGAGCCACGCATTCGTCAAGGGCGACACGACCACCAGCGTGACGGCGCTACCGGGCCGCCATGCGCCGTCGCCCGTGCACCGGTTCCTGCCGCCGGTGATGGGGTCGATGGTGGTGGCGGCCAGCGAGGACGGCACCACCCGGCGGATCTACGTCTCCGGCGACACGCTGCTGATCGAGGAGCTCAACGAGATACCGCGGCGGTTCGATCCGATCGATGCCGGCATCCTGCATCTCGGCGGTACCCGGCTGCCGTTCGGCCGGCATCTCCCGTTCGGCCTGACCGTGACGATGGACGGGGAGCAGGGCGCCGACGTCGCGCAGCTGGTGAATCCGTCACGCATCATTCCGGTGCACTTCAACGACTACGGGGTGTTCGCGTCTCCGCTGTCCGACTTTCTCGAGGAGATGCGGCGGCGCGGGCTGGCCGACCGTGTCATCGAGCTGCAGCGCGGGTCCTCGGTCACCGTGTGACGTCAGCCGCGGCTTGCGACCACCACCTGCGGGCTGGCGAGACCGCCGCGCAGATCGAGCTCGATCGACGGGTCGGCATGCGCGGCCAGCGCCCGCAGCGCCGACGGGCTGTAGGCCCGCAGCGAGCTGATCACGCCGTCGTGCACGAAAGGGACGAACGGCGCGAACGGCAGCATCGTCGCCAACCGCAGCAGGTGCAGCGGCGTCGGCGGGCGCGGGAGGTCGATGATCAGCAGCTTGCCGGCCACCCGGGTGCCCTCGGCGAACACTTCGGCCGCGGCCGCGGGCGGAAGGTGGTGGAACGACAACGCGAACACCGCGAGGTCGAACGCGCCGTCCTCGGCGTCGATGGCGGTCGCATCCATGGCGCGCACCGTGACGCGCGGATCACGCCCGAGCTCACCGGCGGCGATCGCAGCCACCGAGTCGGGCTCGACGTCGGTCACCGTCAGCCGCGCACTGGGGTGCATCTCCAGCAGTTTGGCCGTCAGGCCGCCGTGGCCCGAACCCAGTTCGAGGATCCGCGGATCGGGCACGTCGGCGACCTCTTCAAGCGCGATCTGCGCGAACTTCTGGTGGTTGCCGAACCACTCGCCGGTGCGCTCGAGCGCCCGCACCACGCCACGCTTCAGCGCCGGGTCGACGTCGTCGCGGTCGAGGTATTCCTGCCGGTCCGTCTCCAGCAGGCGGTCGAGGCACGATGCGTCCGGGCCGCCGCGGGGCATGGCGGCGATGTCGACAGTCGAAGTGGCCATGTAGTCCATGATGGACGACGGACACTTCTCGGAGGGCAGGAGCGAAGCGACCCGGGATGATCTGAAGGGAGGGAGCACGCGTGGCCGAATTCGTCGCCGCCATCGACCAGGGCACCACGAGCACTCGGTGCATGATCTTCGACCACGACGGCGCCGAGGTGGGCCGCCACCAGCTGGAGCACGACCAGATCCTGCCGAAGGCGGGCTGGGTCGAGCACAACCCGGTGGAGATCTGGGAGCGCACCGCGTCGGTGATCATGTCGGCGCTCAACAAGACGAATCTGTCCTCGAGCGACCTGGCTGCCCTCGGCATCACCAATCAGCGCGAGACGGCGCTGGTGTGGAACCGTCGCACCGGACGGCCGTACTACAACGCCATCGTCTGGCAGGACACCCGCACCGACCGGATCGCCTCGGCGCTGGACCGCGACGGGCGCGGCGACGTCATCCGGCGCAAGGCGGGGCTGCCGCCCGCCACGTACTTCTCCGCGGGCAAGGCGCAGTGGATCCTGGAGAACGTCGACGGCGTGCGCGAGGCCGCCGAAAAGGGCGACGCGATCTTCGGCACCCCCGACACGTGGGTGCTGTGGAATCTCACCGGCGGGCCGCGCGGCGGCGTGCACGTCACCGACGTGACCAACGCCAGCCGGACCATGCTGATGAATCTGGAGACGTTGGACTGGGACGAGGAACTGTTGTCGTTCTTCGGGATTCCGCGCCAGATGCTGCCCGAGATCAAGCCGTCGTCGTATCCGGACGCCTACGGCACATCGCTCGACAACGGTCCCCTTGGCGGCAGCGTTCCGCTGACCGGCATCCTCGGCGACCAGCAGGCCGCCATGGTGGGCCAGGTCTGCTTGAAGGCGGGCGAGGCCAAGAACACCTACGGCACGGGCAACTTCCTGCTGCTGAACACCGGCGAGAACATGGTGCGGTCGGAGAACGGTCTGCTGACGACGGTGTGTTATCAGTTCGGTGACGCGAAACCCGTTTACGCGCTTGAGGGTTCGATCGCCGTGACGGGTTCGGCGGTGCAGTGGCTACGCGATCAGTTGGGCATCATCAGCGGCGCGGCGCAGAGTGAGACGCTGGCCCGCCAGGTCGAGGACAACGGCGGCGTGTACTTCGTGCCGGCCTTCTCCGGCCTGTTCGCCCCGTACTGGAGATCCGATGCGCGCGGCGCCATCGTGGGCCTGTCGCGATTCAATACGAACGCGCACGTGGCCCGCGCCACGCTGGAGGCGATCTGCTACCAGAGCCGCGACGTCGTCGACGCGATGGAGGCCGACTCGGGCGTGCACCTGGAAGTGCTGAAGGTCGACGGCGGCATCACGGCCAACGACCTGTGCATGCAGATCCAGGCCGACGTACTCGGCGTCGACGTGGTCAAGCCGGTCGTCGCCGAGACCACCGCGCTGGGCGCGGCGTACGCCGCGGGCCTGGCCGTCGGGTTCTGGGCGGACCCGGACGATCTGCGGGCCAACTGGCAGGAGGGCGCGCGGTGGTCGCCGTCGTGGAGCGACGAGCAGCGCGCCGAGGGCTACGCGGGCTGGCAGAAGGCCGTGACGCGGACGCTGGATTGGGTCGACGTCGAGTGATTTCGGCGTGTGCTGTCACGCTGAGCGTTACCGATCACGCCGAAATCGCTACTAGGCGAGGGCGTCCAGCTGGGTCTTCACCTCGGCGGGCAGTTCGATGTCGGCGACGGCGAGGTTCTCCTCGAGGTGAGCCACCGACGACGTGCCGGGGATCAGCAGCACGTTGGGCGCCACGGACAGCGTCCACGCGAGGGCGATCTGCGCCGGGGTGCGGCCGAGCTCGGTGGCCGTTCGGCGCACGATGTCGTTGCCCAGCACTGGATTGTCGGCGTTGAAGCCGGAGCCCAGTGGGAAGAACGGCACGAACGCGATGCCGTGTTCGATGCACGCGTCGAGCACCGGCTGCGACGCGCGGTCGACGAGGTTGTACGCGTTCTGCACGCAGACGATCTCGGTGCGCTCGAGGGCGATCTTGAGGTGGTCCACACTGACGTTGGACAGCCCGATGCCTGCGATCAGGCCGTCCTCGCGAGCCTGGATCATCGCGGCCAGCTGAGCGCAGAACTGGTCGCGGTCGACGGTGCCGACACTGGTCGGGTCAGCCGAATCACTGTCCATCACACGGAGATTCACTGCGGTCAGCTGGTCCGTTCCGAGGGATCGGAGGTTCGTCTCGATGTCGGCGCGTAGATCGTCGGGCTCGTGCGCGGGAACCCACGCACCCGTGTCGTCGCGCCGCGCACCGACCTTGCTCACCAGCGCGAGGTTGTCCGCGTAGGGATGCAGCGCCTCGCGGATCAGTTCGTTCGCGACGTCGGGGCCGTAGAACTGAGCGGTGTCGATGTGGTCGACGCCCAGCTCCACCGCCCGCCTCAGCACGGCCAGCGCTTGATCGCGGTCGCGCGGCGGGCCGAACACGCCGGGTCCGGGGAGTTGCATGGCGCCGAACCCGACGCGGTGAACCGTGTACTGACCGAGCGGAAACGTCGTCATGGTCTCTCAGGCTAGCGACCGTGCGATTCGGGCGTGATCGGTCACGCTCAGCGCAACCGATCACGCCCAAATCACGGGGGGTTATTCGGACTCGCCGAGGATCTGGTAAATCTCGCGGCGGGCGTTGTTGACGATGTCGACGATGCGCTGCTGCTGCTCGGCCGACGCGGCGTGCGCCGACTGGGCGACCGCGCCCATCAGCTGGCCGACGGCGCTGCGCAGGCTCACCGCGCCGGGGTCGGCGCCTTCGGTGATCTCGTCCCACGGCGCCGTCTCGATCTTGTCGGCGGCGGCGCGGCCTTCGTCGGTCAGCTGGAACAGCTTCTTGCTGCCCTCGGCTTCGACGGCGACGATCAGGCCTTCGTCCTCCAGCAGTTGCAGCGTCGGGTACACCGAGCCGGGGCTGGGCTTCCACAGTTCCTGGCTGCGATCGTTGATCTCCTGGATCATCTCGTAGCCGTGCATCGGCCGGTCGGTGAGCAGCTTGAGGATCGCCGCACGCACGTCACCGCGCCTGCTGCGTCCGCCGCCGCGCGGTCCGCCACGCCTGCCGCCACGGGGTCCACCGGGACCGAAGCCCCCTGGGCCGAAGCCGCCGGGACCGAAGCCGAAACCACGGCCGGGGCCGAAACCGAAACCTGGGCCGAAGCCGCCGTGCTCGCCGCGGTGCTCGCGTACGTGGTCGCGGAAGTCGCGTCGGGCCTGCCTGCGCTGTTCGTGCAGCACGCGGCGGTCGGCGGGAGTGAATCCGAAACCGGGGTGGCCCTGGAACGGGCCTTCGTTGAATGGGGTGTCCATCTGTTGTCCTTCTTTCGACGGGAAACGCCGAATGCGCTTCCGATACGTTAACGATATATCGGAAGCTATCGCGATGCAACTACTGAGTGGTGCTAGATTCTGGCCCGCTCGTCGATCGCCCGGATCAGCCAGCGCGCCCATTCGCCCTCCATTGCCGAGTGGCGCAGCCCGTACTCGAGCGCCGCGCGACCGTAGAAGTCGCCTTGGCCGTTGTCCCAGTCGATCGAATCACGAAGGTGCTCAAGCCTTTTCAGCTCGGACTCCGCATGCTCGACGAAGGTGGCGACGTACTTGCGGGCATCCTCGGCCGGGATCTGCCCCAGCAGGAAGACGCGCAACAAATCGGGCCTGCGCCACGGCGGGTCGTCCTGCGGATTGGTGATCCAGCGCAGCAGCTCGGCGTGGCCCGCCTCGGTGACGCGGTATTCCTTGCGGCCACGCGGACCGACGTCGGACACCTCGATCATCCCGCTGTCGGCGAGCTTGTTCAGCTCGCCGTACAGCTGGCTCTGGGTGGCGGGCCACACGTTCGCCATCGACTTTTGGAACCGTTTGAGCAGGTCATACCCACTGCCGGGATGCCGGACCAGCAGCCCGAGGGCCGCAATGCGAAGGCTCACCAGAAAATCGTACGGCCCGACATTCCAGTTGTGGAATGTCGGGCCGTAGCGGCGAGTCGAGGTCAGCGTGTCGAGATCAGACGGTGGCCTCTGCGGTTTCGCTCTCGCTAAGCGGCGCCATCGTCCACGGGCCGCGCGTCGCGAACACGTAGTACAAGCCGAAGGACACCCCACACCCGATGAACCAGCTGTACTGCGACGCGCCTGCCATTCCGAAGACGATGCCGCCGAGGAGCACGGGCGCCATGGCCAGGACCGCGCCCACCACCGTCGCAGCCACCGCCGCCGGGTTGTAGCCGTTCTTGTACCAGTAGTTCGCGGACGTGGACATGGTGAACAGGTCGTCGACCACGATCTTCTGCTTGCGGATCAGGTAGAAGTCCGCGAGGAGGACGCCGAACAGTGGACCGATGAACGCGCCGAGCGTCTCCAACGTGTAGTGGATGACCTCTGGGTTGCTGTACAGATTCCACGGTGTGAGGAGCACCGAGCCGACGGCGGCGATCATGCCGCCCATGCGCCAGCTGATCTTCTGCGGGCTGACGTTGGAGAAGTCGAACGCGGGTGAGATGAAGTTCGCGACGATGTTGATGCCGATCGTCGCAATGCTGAATGTCAAGGCGCCCAACACGATTGCCGTCACACTGTCGATCCGGGCGACCGTCTGTACGGGGTCGGTGAGCAGTTCGCCGAACACCGGGACCGTCGCGGCCGCGGTGACGACCACCAGCAGTGAGAACACCAGGAAGTTGACCGGCAGGCCGAGGAAGTTGCCCTTCTTCACCGTCTTGAAGCTCTTGCCGTAGCGGGCGAAGTCTCCGAAGTTCAGCATCGGACCGGAGAAGTAGGACACCACCAGGGCGATCGCGCCGAGCATGATGACCAGCGAGTTGCCCTTCTTCTCACCACCCAGGTTCAGGCTGACGTGCCAGCCCGACTTCCACAGCAGGTAGCCGCACAGGATGAACATCACCACGTAGACGGCGGGGCCGCAGAAGTCGATGAACTTGCGGATCGATTCCATGCCGCGCCAGAACACGGCCGCCTGCAGGATCCACAGCAGCGTAAAGCTGCCCCAGCCGAGAAGGGACAGGCCCGTAAACCCGTACTGATCGACGTCGGCGTAGGGCGCCAGGCCGGGAAACAGCTTGAGCAGCACGATGTCCAGCGCTGCCGAGGCGAGGTAGGTCTGGATGCCGTACCACGCCACGGCGATCAGGCCGCGGATGATCGCCGGGATGTTGGCGCCCAGCACGCCGAACGGGCTGCGGCACACCACCGGATACGGAACACCGGCCTGCTGGCTGGGCTTGGCAACGAGGTTGCACAGGTAGTAGACGATCGTGATGCCGACCAGAAGCGCGATCAGCACCTGCCAACTGGCGAGGCCGAGTGCAAACAGGCTGCCGGCGGTCACGTAGCCGCCGACGCTGTGTACGTCGGACATCCAGAACGCGAAGATGTTGTACGACGACCAGTGCTGATCGCGCAGCGGCGCCAGGTCCTCGTTGGTGAGGCGTGGGTCGTAGTCGGGCTTGATCAGTCCGGCACCGACCGGATGTCCTGCGGCTTCGACGATGTCGCCTGCGCCCACCTTGGCGCCCGGCGGCGGCTCTTTGAGTTCGGTCATGTCAGCGGCTTCCTGTCAGAAACAGTGCGGTAGATGGAGGAAAAATAGCCGCGCGATATTTCGTAACCGTTGCCCCGAGAATATATTTTCGTCAGCTAGCCATCGGGTTCGATGAGTCCGCTGCCTGGGGGAAGTGTCGCGACCACCCGGTTGAGGTGATTGTGGTGAATCGCGGCCGCGGCAAGCAGGCGGTCGGCATCGCGGCACACGAACGCGTCGAGCATCACTTGATGGTCCTCGTGCAGTTGGGCGCGGTCGGTGTTCTCGACGTGCACCATGGCCTGAACGGGTTCGGTTATGTTCCAGGCTGATTCGAGCATGTGCATGAGGCGTAGCATCCGCGACGGCCGGGTCAGGCCGATGTGGAACTGCCGGCTCTGCCGGTGATATGACTGCGGGTCATCAAGGCGCACAGCCACTTCCAGTAGACGATTGATCTCGATGACGTGCTCGCGGTCGGCGTCGGTGGCGAGGTGCACCGCGGCGGCCAACGCCGCCGACTCGAGCGTCTCACGGACGATGTACATCTCGGCCAGCTCTTCGGCGGTGAGTTGGGCTACGGCGAATCCGACGTTGGGTTGATGCTGGACCAATCCCTCGGCGCTGAGGGTCTTGAGGCTCTCGCGGACCGGGATGGCGCTGACCCCGAAGAGTTCGGCGACGTCGCCGACGGGGATCGGCGTGCCGGGCGGCACTTCACCGTCGAGGATCACCCGGCGAAGCTCGTCGACGATGGTCTGCTGGGACGTGCCGCCGCGGTTCACCGCGAGCTTGAACAGCAGCGCTGAATGTCGTCGGGCCGGCATTCAGCGATCCTCCTACGTTTTGGGCGAATCCGGCGGGTGGACATGACAGTTCACTCTTGACATGTCACTAGTGGAATGTCATCGTGGTCCTACACCGCCGACAGCCCCAGGAGGCACTCATGACCGACACCACGGATCTCTCGGCCACCGATCCGGCCGGCCTGCCCAGCACCGGCGACTTCTTCCGGGTGGGCAACTATGCGCCCGTCGCCGACGAACTCACCGAACACGGCCTGCCCGTCGAGGGCGCCATTCCGCCCGAACTCGACGGCTGGTACCTCCGCAACGGCCCCAACCCGCGCCAGGCCACCGCGCACTGGTTCACCGGGGACGGCATGATCCACGGCGTCCGCGTCGAGGACCGGCAGGCGAAGTGGTACCGCAACCGCTGGGTGCGCACCGACAGCTTCGTCGACGAGTTTCCGCTGTACAACGCCGACGGCACCCGCAACCTGCGTGCCAGTCACGCGAACACCCACGTGGTCAACCACGCGGGGAAGACCCTGGCGCTGGTCGAATCATCGCTGCCCTACGAGATCACCAACGACCTCGAGACCATCGGCGCCTACGACTTCGGCGGCAAGCTGGTCGACTCGATGACCGCCCATCCCAAGATCTGCCCGACCACCGGCGAACTGCACTTCTTCGGTTACGGCAACATCTTCGAACCCCACGTCACCTATCACCGTGCCGACGCCAACGGCGAGCTCATCATCAACCGGCCGTTGGAGGTCAAGGCGCTGACGATGATGCACGACTTCGCGCTCACGGCAGAGCACGTCGTCTTCATGGACCTGCCGATCGTCTTCAACATGGACGTCGCGCTCAAGGGTGACGGCGACATGCCCTACCGCTGGGACGACGGGTACGGCGCGCGGCTGGGCGTGCTGCGCCGCGACGATCCGTTCGGCGAGGTCCGCTGGTTCGAGATCGACCCGTGCTACGTCTTCCACGTCGCAAACGCCCATGACTCCGATGATGGCTCGTCGATCGTGCTGCAGGCGGTCCGCTACCCCGAATTATGGCGGGACAATGGCGGATTCGACGCGAACGGCGTGCTGTGGAACTGGACGATCGACTTGCGCGCGGGCACCGTCTCCGAGCGTCAACTCGACGACCGCAGCGTGGAGTTCCCGCGCATCGACGATCGGTTGGCGGGCCTGCCCGCGCGCTATTCGGTCTCGGTCGGCACCAACAACTGGGTGCGCCACGACCTGACCAGTGGGCAGGCCGTCGTGCATGACCTCGGCGCAGGCGGAGCCGGTGAGGCCGTGTTCGTGCCAGCGCCCGGTGCGGCCGACGAGAGCAACGGCTGGTATCTCGGGTACGTCTACGACCCGGACCGCGACGGCAGCGATCTGGTGATCGTCGACGCCTCCGACTTCGCGGGCAAGCCGGTGGCCACCATCAAACTGCCGCAGCGCGTCCCGTACGGCTTCCACGGCAACTGGATTGGCGCCTAGTCGGCGGAACAGTTGACGCTTCCGGCATGGTTCGACATATGGTGTGCGGATGGCGGTCAAGTGGCTGGACGAGCCCGAAGCGCACGACTACGACGCGGCCACCGATTACCTCACCCTGATCGCGGAACCCGACACCGTCGGCGCGACGGTTGAGGCTCTCAAGCACGCGAAACCGACGTTCCGCAAGGCCAAGGACATCCTGCGCGCGGCCCAGTTGGCCTTGTTGACGGAGTCGAACGTGCGCGTCAAGGGCGACCTGGCCAAGATCGACGCCGGCAAGAAGCTCTCGCCGATCCTGTTGGTACGCGGCAACTTCCAGACCGCCACGGCGCTACAGATTGCCGACGGATACCACAGGGTATGCGCCAGCTACCTCACCGACGAGAACACCCCGATCCCGTGCCGGCTGGTGTCGTGGCAGCCGCGCTGACCGGCTGAGATGGCGGGCTTCGGGTTCGACACGCTGGCTCTGCTGGTCGTGGTCGGGATGGCGGGGCCGCTGCTGGCCGCGGTGCCACGGCTGGCCATCCCCGTCGTCGTGGGCGAGCTGGCCGCCGGCATCGTGGTCGGCAGAACGGGTTTCGGCATCGTCGACGCCTCCGACCCCACGTTCACGCTGCTCGCCAACATCGGCTTCGCGTTGGTGATGTTCGTGGTCGGCACCCACGTGCCGGTCCGCGACGAATCCCTTCGCGGCGCGCTGCCGAAGGCGTTGCTGCGGGCCGTGCTCGTCGGCGCCGTCGCCGCGGTCCTCGGCGTCGCGCTGGCCGCCGCGTTCGACACGGGGCATGCGGCGCTCTACGCGGTACTGATGGCGTCGTCGTCCGCTGCGCTGGCCCTGCCGGTGATCGACTCGCTCGGGCTCGGCGGACCGCAGGTCCTGTCGGTCACCGCCCAGATCGCGATTGCCGACTCCGCGTCGATCGTGTTGTTGCCGTTGGTCATCGACCCGAGTCACGCGCCGCGCGCCGCTCTCGGCGCGTTGGCCATCGTCGGCGGGGCGGCCGTGTTGTTCGTGGTGCTGTGGTACTTCGATCGCCGCGGTGACCGCAAGCGACTGCACCACTACTCCGAAGACCACCGGCAGGCCCTCGAGCTGCGGATCAGCCTCATCTGCCTGTTCGGTCTCGCTGCGCTCGCCGTCGCCACCCACGTGTCGATCATGTTGGCAGGCTTCGCCCTTGGCCTGGTGGTGTCGGCGATCGGTGAACCACGCCGGCTCGCGCGCCAACTGTTCGGCGTGACCGAGGGATTCTTCGCGCCGCTGTTCTTCGTGTGGTTGGGTGCCTCACTTCAGGTTCGGGAACTGGCCGACCATCCCGAGTTCGTCGTGCTTGGAATGGGACTGGGTGTCGGCGCGGTGCTGGCGCACTGCGTGGGCAGGCTCCTGGGCCAACCGCTGGCTCTTGCTGCGCTCGCGGCGGCGCAGCTCGGTGTCCCCGTCGCGGCGGCCACTCTCGGCATCGAGCGGGGCCTGCTCGGCGCGGGGGAGCCGTCGGCGTTGATCCTCGGCGCACTGGTCACCATCGCGGTCACCTCGGTCGCGGGCGCGCTGGCGAAGCGAGCCCAGCGCGGCGCTGACCCTGCACGTTAGGCGCGACTTCAAACTCGCCGAAACTGCTGTCAGATCGCGATTTTGGTGAAATTCGTGATCTAGCAGCAGTCTCGGCGAAAGGGGGAGGGGAGGGGAGGAGCGGGGCGGGCGTCAAGCCGAGGACGCGGCCGTCTCGCGGTAGACGTTCGGGCTGACGCCGTAGGCGCGCTTGAACGCGCTGCTCAACGCGAACGGCGTTCCGTAGCCCACCTGCCGGGCGATGGCCGCGATGGTGATGCGGCCCGACCGCAGCATGTCGGCGGCCAGGGCCAGGCGCCAGGTGGTGAGGAACGCGATCGGTGGCTCGCCCACCTGGTCGGTGAAACGCCGGGCGAACACCGCGCGGGAATTGCCAACCGCAGCAGCGAGATTCGCGACGGTCCAGGGATGTGCGGGATTGTTGTAGATGAGCTTGAGCGCATGGCCCACGACGGGGTCGCGCTCGGCGTGCCACCACGTCGGCGCGTTCCCGTCGCGATCGAACCAGGTGCGCAGCACCGCGATCAGCAGCACGTCGAGCAGCCTGTCCAGATAGGCCTCCTGGCCGGGGCCATCCAGTCCGGCCTCGGCGGCAAGCAGGCCGACCAGGGGACTGTTCCAGTCGTCGGCGCGCAGCACCAGCACGGTCGGAAGCGCATCCAGCAGCCGCCCGCTGACCGCACTATGACCTTCGTACGCGCAGATCAACGACGTCGTCGCGGCCGATGCACTGTTGCCCCAGGTCCGCACGCCCAGCGACATCTCGAACCGCAGATCGTCACCCGACAGCGTGGTGCAGCGCTGGCCGGGGTTGATCACCACCATCGGCTTCGTCGCGGGATCGTCGGCGAACAGGTAGTGCTCGGTTCCGCGGGTCAGGGCGACGTCCCCCGGCGCCAGCCGCGTCGTGCCGGCGGACTCCGAGACGATCACGGCCTCGCCGTGGGTCTGGCAGATCAGCGTCAGCGGGGCCTCGTCGCGGATGCTCATCGACCACGGCGGATCCATCTTCATCCGGAGCAGGAAGGCGCCGCGGGCGCGCACTCCGTCGAGTAGGCCCACCACTGCGTCCACCCCCGAAATGGTAGACGATCAGATATGCGAGCGAGACTGCAAGCCATGGATCGTCTCAGTGGCCCGCGGTTGACTAAGCGTCATGAACACCAGCCCACTCGTCATCCTGACCACCGTCACCGCGATCGGCAGCGCCGCGGTAGGAGGCCTCTTCTACGCGTTCTCGACGTTAGTGATGAAGGGTCTGGACCGCACCGACCCCGTCGATGCGATCACCGCAATGCGCGGCATCAACGCCGAAGCTCAGGCGAACGCGCCGTTCCTGCTGATGTTCCTCGGCTCGGCGGTGCTCGCCGTGGCCCTCGGCATCGTCGCGGTCACCCGACTCGGTCAGCCAGGAAGTTGGTACCTGCTGGCGGGTGCGGTCTTCGGGATCGGCGCCGCCTTCGTGACGATGGCGTTCAACGTCCCGCTGAACAATCATCTCGACGGCGTCGACCCCGCGGGTCTGTCGGTCGCCGACGCTGCCAGCGAGTGGCAGGCCTACTTGTCGACGTGGACGGTGTGGAACCACGTCCGGACCGCGACCGGGTTCGTGGGCGCGGCACTGATGCTGACGGGCCTTCGGTACTTCTAGCATCCCGAAACGCGATGGCGACGACCGCGGCAGCAATCAGGGTCAAGAGGCCCGCGATGGCCGCGGTCGGCGCGATGCCCGAGTCGAACGCCATCCTGGCCGAGTCGAGCAGCCGCTCGGCGAGGGTGGCCGGCAGGTGCTGCGCAGCCGCCGTCGCGCCTGCGATGCTCTCGGCGGCGTCAGCGGCCTCCCGTGGTGGAAGGCCTTGGGGTACGTCGACGTTCGTGCGGTAGAACGCCGTGAAGATGGTGCCCAGCGTCGCCGTGCCGACGACGGCACCGACTTCGTATGCCGTCTCCGAGACGGCGGACGCCGCCCCTGCCTTCGCGGGCGGCACCGACGCGACGATGGTGTCGTTCGAGATCGTCTGGGACATCCCGACTCCCAGCTCGAGCACCACGAAGGACACCACCACGGCCAGCACCGTCAGATCGTGACGGAACAGCAGGATCATGCCGAAGCCGGCCGACACCAGCAGCAGCCCGACGATCAACAGCGTGCGCGGCGAGTACCGCTTCGCCAGCTGCACCACACCGATTCCCGCCACCATGGACAGCATCGCTCCTGGCAGCGTCACCAGGCCTGCCGCCAGCGGGCTCAGGCCCAGCACCAGCTGCAGGTGCTGCGAGACGAAGAACAGGAAGCCGATCAGCCCGACGATCGACAGGAAGTTGGCCAGGATCGACGAGGAGAACGGTCCGGAGCGGAACAAGCTGACGTCGAGCATCGGTGTCGCGCTGCGCTTCTGGCGACGGACGAACGCGACGCCCGACCCGATGCCGATCACGAAGCCCGCCGCGACGAGAACCGAGAACCCGTCGTGGGCCGCGGTCTTGATCGCCCACACGAAGGGGAGCATCGTGACGAGCGACAGCAGAACGCTCACCGGATCCACTGGACCCGGGTTCGGATCCCTGGACTCGGGGACCAGGCGGGGCGCCAACACCAGCAGCGGCAGCAGAATCGGTACCGCCACCAGAAACACTGCCCCCCAGGCGAAGTGCTGAAGGAGCACACCGCCGACGATCGGACCCAGCGCCGACCCGGCGGTGAAGAACGACGCCCAGATCGCGATGGCGAGCCGTCGCGACGAGGCGTCGGTGAAGATATTGCGGATCAGCGACAACGTCGAGGGCATCAGCATCGCCCCGAAGACCCCGAGCGCCGCACGCGCGGCGATCAGGTATTCGGCCGTGGGCGCGAACGCCGCGGCGAACGACACCACGGCGAACCCGGTGGCGCCGAACATCAACAGCCGCCGTCGCCCCAGCCGGTCGCCGAGGCTACCCATCATCACCAGCAGTGCGGCGAGCACCAGCGAGTAGACGTCGATGATCCACAACTGGGCGGACGCCGACGGGCGCAGGTCTTCGGCGATCATCGGAAGCGCGAAGGCGAGCACGGTGTTGTCGATCGAGATCAACAGCACCGGAAGCATCAAGACGGCGAGCGCCCACCACGCGCGCCGGGAAGCGCGGGCGGGGGTTGGCACGACGTCGAGCCGGGTGGACATGGGACTCCTGGTTCAGGGTTTGGTTCAGGGTGGTTGGTTCAGGTTTGATTCGGGTTGATGGTGCCCTCGGTGAGGCTGGCCATGATGGCGTCGACGATCTGGACGCGCGGGGCGCTGTTGCGTTTGAGCGCCAGGTAGCCGGCTTCCAGCAGTGCCCAGAACACCAGCCGCGGCCACTCGGGTGGTCCGGCGGAACCTCGGGTGGACGCCCGGTTGAGCACGTCGACGATGACTTCGTCGCCGGTATCGAGCAGCGCGGCGAGTTCGGGGTCGGCGTTGACCGTGGGCTCGTTGAAGATGAACGGCACGATCGGGCCGAGGGCGAGCTGGCACTCCACCACCCGGCGCAACGCCTCGACCGCAGGGCCGCAGTCCGGCTCCGCGCGTTCGATCGCCTCGTTGCTCAACGCGTGCACGTGCCGGGCGAGGGCGCACAGCAGATCCGAGCGCTCGGGGAAGTAGCGGTGCAGAGTGCTGCGGCCGACTTCGGCGGCCGTCGCGATGTCACCGAGCGACGCGGTGGGGTTGTCGCCGAGGACCGTCATCGCGGCGTCGAGGATCGCCCGGCGGGTACGCGAGCGTGCGCCGCCGTCCTGCGATTGCGATACCGACATGTAGCCAAATGTAGCACGATCTTGTCATAGTGGGACAGAGATGTCCCACTATGCCGTGCGGCTATCTCGGGCGTGCGCGGTACGCGGATAGAAAGACGCGGACGCCTGTGTCGGTCAAGCTCTACCGGTCGGTGCCGTCCTCGACGGTGACCACCACCGCATAGTGATCGCCGCCGTGCTGCTGGTCGGGCTGCGCTACCGCTAGCTCGGCGGAGCGAAGCCGCCGGCGTCTGCCGACGACGGCGGCACCGGCGGTGTCGGCTGCGGGTATGGGGACGGCGGATACGGGTACGCGGGTTGCGCCGGCCACTGCGGTGGCGGACCAGGCGGCGGCCGCATCCTCGCCAATTCGCGCCGGTGCCGCTCAGCCAACACCGCGGCAAGCACCAACTGCGGGGGCGCCCCGGGCGGCGGGGGCGGCGAGATCTGCGCGGTCACCTCGGAGTAGATCCGGAAGGCCATCTGATCGCGTACTCGCACGTCCAATTGCGTTGCCCGGGACAGGAACTGGCGTGCGCGTTCGGCGCTCTCGGCGGACAGGCCCGACAGGTGCAGTGATGACGCCCACCACGCCATCGACGGCGGCATCACCGGCGGCGCAGACAATCGCGGGCCACGTTCGCTGATCACCATGGTTCCCGCGAACACGTCGCCGATGCGCTTGCCCTTCGACGACAACAGGCTGCAGATCACTGCCGGTCCACCCACCAGCATCCAGATCTCGATGAAGCCCGCCAGCGCGCGGAACAACGCCTGACGAAAGCGTTCGGGACCACCGTCGTCGGACACCACGCGCAGACCCATGGCCATCTTGCCCAGCGAGCGCCCGCGCGTGGCCGTCTCGAAGATGAGCGGATACCCGACGAGTGCCAGCACGGTGAAGATGATCAGCACCGCCCCCGACAGGGCGGAGTCCAGGTTGCTCAACGTGGCTGCCCACAGGACGAGGCCGATGACGTATACGACGAATACGACCGTGATGTCGATGAACGCCGACACTGCGCGGACCGGCGCCTGGGCGATCTGGATGTCGAGGACCACGGCGTCGCCCGTGACCATCGGTTCGGGCTGAGCCACCATACAAAGAAACGCTACTAGCATTCCGGGCGTGGATGTCGACGCGTTCGTGCTGGCACACCGCGCCAGTTGGGACCGGCTCGAGCACTTGGTCAAGCGCCGCCGCAAGCTGACCGGCGCCGAGATCGACGAGTTGGTGGACCTGTACCAGCGGGTGTCGACGCACTTGTCGATGGTGCGCAGCGCGTCGTCGGATTCGGTACTGGTCGGCCGGCTGTCGGGGCTGGTGGCCAGGGCCAGAGCGGCGGTCACCGGAGCGCACTCGCCGCTGTGGAGCGAATTCGCCCGGTTCTGGACGGTGTCGTTCCCCGTGGTGGCGTACCGGTCGTGGCGATGGTGGGCGGGGACGGCGTTGGCGTTCTTCGTCGTCACCGTGTTGATCGCCGTGTGGATAGCCGGCAACCCGGAGGTGCAGGCGTCGCTGCAGACCCCAAGCGAGATCGACCAATTGGTCAACCACGACTTCGCCTCCTACTACAGCGAGCACCCGGCCGGATCGTTCGCACTGCAGGTGTGGATCAACAACTCGTGGGTCGCCGCGCAGTGCATCGGTTTCGCCGTCCTGCTCGGCATCCCGATCCCGTACCTGCTCTTCTCGAATGCCGCCAACCTCGGCGGGAGCGCAGGGTTCATGTTCGACGCGGGCAAGGGTGACGTCTTCCTCGGTCTGATCGCGCCGCACGGGCTGCTCGAACTGACCGCGGTGTTCCTCGCCGCGGCTGCC
This sequence comes from Mycobacterium sp. URHB0044, assembly GCF_000620625.1. Classification (GTDB taxonomy): domain Bacteria; phylum Actinomycetota; class Actinomycetes; order Mycobacteriales; family Mycobacteriaceae; genus Mycobacterium. The sequence continues at coordinate 100,515 of NZ_JIAW01000024.1, forward strand.
GGGATGCGGCTCGGCTGGTCGGTGGTGTCCCCCGGTGACCGGCCACGAGGTCAGGTGCTCGCCGAGCAGGGTCGGGCCGTCGTCGCGGTCGCGGTGGGCCTCGTCGGTGTGCTGCTGGTGTCGGGGCTGATCGAGGCGCTGGTGACGCCGTCGCCGTTGCCGACGTTCGCCCGAATCGCCATTGGGGTGGTGGCCGAGGCGGCCTTCCTCGGTTACGTCGTGCACTTCGGGCGCAAGGGTGTTCGGGCGGGGGAGACGGGCGACGTCGAGGACGCGCCCGACGTCGTGCCGACGGGATGAGCCGGGTCTACAACTTGCCGCTGGCCTTCATCGCGAGGTAGCGGTCGGCCAGCGCGGGAGCCAGTTCGTCGGGCTCGGCATCGACGACGTCGACGCCGTGGCGCCGCAGCCGGGTGGAGATCGACACGCGGTCGTTGCGGGCCCGTTCGGCGGCCGCCGCGTCGTACACCTGCGCCGCGTCCGATCGTCCGGCCGCCAACTGCTCCACCCGCGGATCGGCGACCGCGGCGATCAGCACGTGGTGCCGTGCCGACAGCCGAGGCAGGACCTCCATCAGACCCTCGTCCAGGGCGGAGGCGTTGAGGTCGGTCAGCAGCACCACCAAGGCGCGCTGCCGGACGCGCCGTCGCACCGTGGCGACGATCGCCGCCGCATCCGACTCGACGAGGGCGGGCTGCAGCGGAGCCATCGCCCCGACGAGCGCGGCGAGGAGTTCGGTGCGCGACGCGCCGTACACCCCCGCCCGCGGGACTCGGTCGTGGGCGATGAACTCGACGTGATCGCCGGCGCGAGAGGCCAACGCGGCCAAGAGAAGTGCGGCGTCCATGGACCAGTCCAGCCGCGGCCAGCCGCTCGGGTCGCTCGCCGTCGGATCGATGCCCACCCGTCCCGCCGACGTGCGGCCGGTGTCGAGGACGATGACCACCCGGCGGTCCCGCTCGGGGCGCCAGGTCCGTACCACGACGTCCGAACGCCGCGCGGTGGCGCGCCAGTCGATGGACCGCACGTCGTCGCCGACCACGTACTCGCGCAGTGAGTCGAATTCGGTGCCCTGGCCGCGGATCAACACCGGAATCATGCCGTCGAGTTCCCGCAGCTTGGCCAACCGCGACGGAAGGTGCTTGCGGGACAGGAACGGCGGCAGAATCCTGACCTGCCACGGCACCCGGTGGGAACTCTGCCTGCCCGCGAGACCCAGCGGGCCCACCGAGCGCGCGGTGACGAGTGCCGAACGCTGATCACCGCGACGCATCGGCCGCAGCCGGGTATTGACCCGGAGCCGTTGTCCCGCAGCGATGTTCACTGCGTGCAGGCGGGGTTCAGCGCGGGCCGACGGCGCCCATGCGTCGCGGATCTGGCCGCGGAACCGGCGGGAACCGGGATTCTCCACGATCAGCGTGGTGTCGACGGCCTGGCCCAGCCGTGCCGCCGTGTCACCGACGCGGGTGAAGCGCAGCTTGCGGCTGCTGCCGGCAAGCGCGACGTCCACGACCACGGCAACAACCAGCAGGGTGAACAGGACGACGAAGGCCGTTGCTGGCCAGGGAGATACGCCGATCGGCAGGACGCAGATCAGGGCGATCAGGCCAACCCGGCCGGTCAGCGTCACTAGCGCGGGACCGGTACCGAGGCCAGGATGCCGTCCAGCACGCCGTCGGGCGTGGCGCCCTCGAGCTCGGCCTCGGGGCGCATGGCCACCCGGTGCCGCAGCGTCGGACGGGCCATCGCCTTGACGTCGTCGGGGGTCACGTAATTGCGCCCCGACAGCCACGCCCAGGACCGTGCGGTGGCCAGCAGCGCCGTCGACCCGCGCGGTGACACGCCGAGCTGCAGCGACGGTGACTGCCGGGTGGCGCAGACGACGTCGACGATGTAGCCGAGCACCTCGTCGGCGACGAGAACTCGGCGCACCGCGGCGCGGCCTGCGGCGAGCTCCGCGGGCCCGGCCACCGGCTGCACGGCCGACAGGTCCCGCGGATCGAAGCCTTGCGCGTGTCGGGTGAGGATCGCGATCTCCTGGTCCCGCGGCGGCAGTGGGACGTTGAGCTTCAACAGGAATCGGTCCAACTGGGCCTCCGGCAGCTGGTAGGTGCCCTCGTACTCGATCGGGTTCTGGGTGGCGGCGACGATGAAGGGGTCGGGCAGTGCACGCGGCTGACCGTCGACGCTGACCTGACGTTCCTCCATCGCCTCCAGCAGCGCGGCCTGGGTCTTCGGCGGCGTTCGGTTGATCTCGTCGGCCAGCAGCAGATTGGTGAACACCGGGCCCGACCGGAACTCGAATTCGGCTGTGCGAGCGTCGTATACCAGCGAGCCGGTGACATCACCCGGCATCAGGTCGGGGGTGAACTGCACGCGCTTGAACTCCAGTTGCAGAGCCGCTGCGAGAGTGCGCACCAGCAGTGTCTTCGCGACGCCGGGCACGCCTTCGAGCAGGACGTGTCCCCGGCACAGCAGGGCGATCACCAGACCGCTGACCACGGCGTCCTGGCCCACGACGGCCTTGGCGATCTCGGTGCGCAAGGCGCGCAACGCATTCCGCGCGGCGTCCTCGTCAACGGTCTGGTTGGCGGTCGGATGGGGCTGGTTCACGACAGGACAACCTGCCTTTCGATGTCGTCGAGTTGGCGAGCAAGATTGATCAGATCGGCATCCGTGGCGGGCGGCGGACCGAACAGGGCGTGGCCAAGTGTGTTCGGGTCGACGTCGACCCGAACGGCGATGGCCTGAATCACCGCGGCGGGTTCCGCGTCGGGCCCCAGTCCCAGACGCGGCAGCATGCGCGCACGTGCGGCGGTGCGCAGCGCCTCGGCGGCGCGGTCGCGAGCCCGCCGCGAACGGTACAAGCGACCGCGGCCCTCCACGGTTTCCGAAGCCCGGACCACGACGGGCAGGTCTTCGGCGACCAGTGCGCCGACCCGGCGAGCGCGCCACAGGGCCGTCAGCAGCACGGCCAGGCACAACTGCAACACGATCCATCCGACTCGATCGGGCATCAGGTCGGTGAGCGATGAGCCACCGCTGGAGGTGCCCTGAAACTCTTGCGGCGCATACCAGATCACCCTGTCGCGGGTGCCGGTCAGGTTCATCGCGAGCGCGGCGTTGCCCTCTTCCAGCAGCCCCTTGTTCGTCATGAACTCCGCGCTGCCCACGACCGTCACCGTGCGCCCGGCGTCGGTGTAGCGAACCACCGCGCCGTCGTAGCACCGGGTGAGTACGGCGTCGTCCACCGCTTCGTAGGTGTCGCCGCCACCGAACTGGACGACGCCCGCACGGTTGGCTTCCGGCATGCTGCAATCCGGATCGTCGACGAGGCTGGGCGTGGCCGCGACGCGGATGCGGGGCGACAACGCCGCCCGGGTACGGGACACCGGTTCGACAAGCAGGCGGTCACCGGGAACCGCAGACAACGTCCGCAGGCTCTCGTCGTCGGTCAGGAAGTACGTCTCGGCGACGACCAACAGTGAGTCCGGACGTGCGGCGCGTTGGACGTCGGCGACGGAGGAGGCCTCGACGACGTCGACGCCCTGGTCGCGCAACAGGGAGACCAGCGCCCTGGCGCCGTCGGGGGAGGTGGACTGCGGATCCATCCGGCCACCCGGCCGGGGCGCCGTGAGGTAGGTCGTCAGTGCAGACACCAGCGCGATGACCAACAGCGCCAACAACACCCACCTGATCGTGCGCCAGCGTTGCAACACCGTCGGCCCGACGGCGGAGGAGACGTCGGTCATCGGACGTCGGCCCAGTCGTCGGTCGCCGCAGGTGCGACGGCGGTGCCGCTGCCGGCCCTGCTGCGGAAGCGGAGGTGGTCGTCGAGGTCGGCCACCATGCGGTAGCCCGCCTCGGTGCCGGGACGCTCGCCGTACGTGACGTCGTTGAAAGCCTCTGCGGACCGCTGCAATTCGTCTGTCAGGTCGGGAAGCGCCGCACCCGCGTCGCGTGCGAGTTCGGTGGCCGTGCGACCGGGAATCGGGTTCAGCACAGCCGTCTCCTCCAGGTGCCGCGCAACGGCACGCAGGCGGTGACGGATGGCCGCCGACCAGTTGCCTTGCGCTGCAAGCTGTTCCGCGGTCGCTCGGTGCTCGTCCGATGTCAGCTCGTGCGCGCCGAAGAGTGCGGCGTCCCTCCCGCGGTTGGTGCGCATGGTCCGCCGGGCGACCCGGACCGCCACCACGACCGCGACGGCCACCAACAGGAACAGCACGGTCAGCGTGAACCAGCCGCCGGGCACCGAAGCCGCCTCGGTCAACAGCTTGAAGAGCAGTTCGTCGAGCCAGTCGGTGAGGCGGTCGAGCAGCGAGGCCTTCGGGTAGATCGGCTTCGACAGCTCGCGCTGCGCGGCGTCGTGCGCAGCGTCGCGATCGATTTCGACTGACACGTCAGGGATGTGGCGTCAGCCACAGGTGGTCGGTCGAATCCGCCGGTACGCCCGGGGGGACCGCCGCACCGGACTGCAGGACGAGGTCGAACGCCTCGGCGCGGATGCGCCGATCGGTGTAGAGCAGGACGACGACGCCGGCGTTGAACGGTGCCGTGATGACCTGACCTACCGCTGCGCCGATGGCCGTCAGGATCAACGCGACGATGACCGTCGTCGTCGAAGTCGAACTCACCAAGATGATCTGACCGCCGAAGCTGAACGGCACCGACACCGCGCCGGCGATCATGCCTGCCACCAGCGTGGCGAGCAGGCGGATGCCGAACACGCGCCAGAAGTCCTTCTTGACCAAGGCGAACGAGCGCTTGATGGCGGGGACCACGGCGAGTCGCTCGAGCACGATGAGCGTCGGAGCGAAGCTCAGCATGGTGCCGAGATAGACCAGTGCCACGATCAGTGCCAGAACCAGTGGTGCACCGACGACGAACGCCGCCGTGACGCTGGCGCTTGCGATCACCGCGATGATCCCCGCCACGATTCCGGCGAGGAGCACCGCGCCGAGAGCTTCGAGTGCGGTGAACCCGAACAGGGCCAGCAGGCGCCCGCGAACTCGTTGCCACGCTTCACCGATCGTGATGCTTGCCCCGAATACCGCGCGCCCGACGACGACGGTGAGCAGTCCGCTCAGCACGATCGCCGAAAGCCCGGTCGTGACGGCGCCCGCGAGTCCGGACAGCGACGATCCCACTAGCGCGGCGGTCGAGATTTCGTCACCCGACTCGCTGAACATCGGCGTCAGTCCCCCGGTCGCGGACAGCGTTCCGGTTTGCAGCACGAGCGCGATGACCTGTGCGGCCACCACGATCACCGTGGTCAGGCCCAGCGTTGCCTTCGGGTTCATCCGGACGTAGGCGATGGCGCCGTTGAAGATGTCGGACAGGCTGAGCGGACGCAACGGGATGACGCCCGGCTTGAGCGCTGCCGGATAACCCGGCGGCGGATAGCCCGGCGGTGCGTAGCCCGCAGGCGGATAACCAGGGGGCGCGTAGCCCGGCGGCGCATAACCGGGAGGCGGATAACCCGGAGGTGCGTACCCCGGCGGGGGATAACCGGCCGGTGGGTAATCCTGGTAGCCGGACGGCGGATAGTGGGCCGGCGGCGGATACCCGTAACCAGGCGGTGGGCCGTAGGACGGCGGATATCCCGGCGGCGGTGGGCCGCCAGGACCGAACCCACCGGCGTCGTTGCTCATGATCACCATCCTGTCGATAGCCGCGGAAATTGACAACGTGCACGCATTGCCCGCCGGTCCGAGCCATGATCTGGCGCCGACGCCGGTTCGATGCCGAGCGACACGCCCGCGTCATCGGAAGCTGGAACCGCTTGCCTGCCACGGTCACCGGGTCGTCGGCGTAGCGTCTCGGCCATGGCAGAACTCAAGGACAAGCTGCGCGCCGACCTCACCACGGCGATGAAGGCGAAGGACAAGTTGCGCACCGGGACGCTGCGCATGCTGATCGCGGCGATCCAGAGCGAGGAGGTGTCCGGCAAGGAGGCGCGTGAGTTGTCCGACGCCGACGTCCTCAAGGTGATCGCCAGGGAGTCCAGGAAGCGGGGTGAGGCTGCGCAGATCTACATCACCAACGGTCGGGGCGAGCTTGCCGCCAACGAGCGCGCCGAGGCGAGCGTGATCGTCGAATACCTGCCCACGCCGCTCAACGACGACGAGCTGGCCAACGTGGCCAACACGGCCATCGCCCAGGTCGCCGAGGAGATCGGCCATCGACCAGGCATGAAGCAGATGGGTCAGGTGATGAAGGCCGCCACCGCCATCGCCGACGGCAAAGCCGATGGTGCGCGGCTCTCCGCGGCGGTCAAGGATCGGCTCTAGCCGCTTTTCGACGGCCGGTTTTCGACGTCACCGCGCGGGTACCCGTCGGGCATGACGCGATTCGGATACACCTTGATGACCGAGCAGAGCGGCCCCAAAGAGCTTGTCGACTATGCGGTTTCGGCAGAGCGGGCGGGATTCGACTTCGAAGTCAGTAGCGATCACTACTCGCCCTGGCTGTCCTCCCAGGGGCATGCGCCAAATGCGTGGACGACGTTGGGCGCGGTCGCGCACGCCACCGAGCGGGTGGAGTTGTTCACCTACATCACCTGCCCGACGATGCGCTATCACCCCGCGATCGTGGCGCAGCAGGCAGCGACCCTGCAGATCCTTGCCGACGGCCGGTTCACCCTCGGCGTCGGCAGCGGCGAGAACCTCAACGAGCACGTCGTCGGCAAGGGCTGGCCGACCGTCGCGCGCCGCCAGGAGATGCTGCGGGAAGCCATCCAGATCATCAGGGAACTCTTCACCGGCGAGTTGGTGGACTGGAAGGGCGAACACTTCCAGGTCGACTCCGCCCGGCTGTGGGACGTTCCCGAGGTGCCCGTCGCGATCGCCGCCGCGGTATCGGGCGAGCGCTCCGTCGAGACGTTCGCCCCGCTGGCCGACCACCTCATCGCCGTCGAACCCAACAAGGATCTCGTCGACGCGTGGCACGCGGCGCGCAAGGCCACCGGGTTGCCGGGGGGTGTCCGCGTCATCGGCCAGATCCCGATCTGCTGGGATCCCGACCGAGACGCCGCCGTCACCCGCGCCCATGACCAGTTCCGCTGGTTCGCAGGCGGCTGGGCAGTGAACGCCGACCTACCCACCACGGCGGGCTTCGCCGGCGCCACCCAGTTCGTCAGGCCGGAGGACACGGCGTCGTCGATTCCGTGCGGGCCGGACCTCGACGCCATCGTCGACGCGGTCAGTAAGTACTGGGAAGCCGGCTTCACCGACATCGCCCTGGTTCAAATCGGTGACGACGGCCAGGACACGTTCCTCAAGGAGGCGGCCGAACCGTTGCTGCAAAAGCTTCGCGCCGCCGCGGGGTCGTCCTGACCAGGCGCGACAACTCGATGGTTTGAACTCCGCACATCTTGGGAAAACAACCGCGACCACTTGACCCAAGGGGTAGTCGTGCTCTGGAATCTGACGCTTCTCTACATCGCCTCGGCGATCGTGACCGCGGTGATCATGCTGCTCGCCACCCGCCGCCTCGTCGATGAACGGCGCCCCGCGACGCATCGGGTCAGCCTGGCCATCGCCGGGGGCCTGGTGTGGCCGCTGCTGCTCATCGGAGTCGTCGAGTTCAGCTCGGTGATGTTGCTGTCGATGGTGCACGGCACCGACGACGCCGAAGCAGGCATCGCCGTTCTCGCCTAGGCGTCCGGGCTCTTCTCGACGGAGATCACGAAATCGTCGCCGTGCTCGGTTACACCGGTGACGACGGCGGCATTCACCGCTTCGGCGGCATACCTGCGGCGCACCATCAGCGGATCATGCCGTAGGTCCTTCACCAGCGCCGCGGCGAGTCCAACCATGACGAGCACGAAGGGCAGCGCGGCCAGAATCGTGATGGTCTGCAGGCCGGTGAGCGCATCCTCACCGCCGACCAGCAGCATCACCGCGGCAACCGCCCCGGTGGCGGCGCCCCAGAAGATCACTGTTGGCCGGGACGGCTCGATCGTTCCGCGTTCCGACAGCGAGCCCATCACGATCGAGGCGGCATCCGCTCCCGACACGAAGAAGATGGCGACGAGCACGATCACCAGGACGCTCGCGACGATGGCCAGCGGGTACCGGTCGAGCAGGCCGAACAGCTGCGCCTCGATGCTGCCCTCGCCGGCCAGGTCGACGCCCGACTTCTGGACGTCGATCGCCGCCCCGCCGAACACGCAGAACCACACCAGGGACACCAGACTCGGCACCATCAGCACGCCGGAGACGAACTGCCGAATGGTGCGGCCTCGCGAGATCCGCGCGATGAACATCCCGACGAACGGCGTCCAGGACAGCCACCACGCCCAGTAGAAGATCGTCCACGACTGCAGCCAAGTGTTGACGTCGCCGCCTTCGGCGCCGGTCCTGGCCGACATCATCGCGACTTCCTGGAAGTAACTGCCGAGCGTGGTCGGGATGAGATTCAGGATGAATACGGTCGGCCCGACGATGAACACGAACGCGGCGAGGGTCAACGCCAGGACCATGTTGATGTTGGACAGCCACTGGATGCCCTTCGCCACACCGGAGACCGCCGACAGGATGAACGCGCAGGTCAGTACCGCGATGATGACGATCAGAATGGCATTGCCGGTCTCGCTGAGGCCCGCGACGATGTGCAGGCCGCTGCGGATCTGCAGCGCGCCGAGGCCCAGGGATGCGGCGGAGCCGAACAACGTGGCGAAGATCGCCAGCATGTCGATCAGCTTGCCCCAGGGGCCGTTGGCGTGGTCGCCGATCAGCGGCTCGAAGGCGGCGCTGATCAGCTGCATGCGCCCCTTGCGGTACACGCCGTAGGCGATGGCCAGACCGACCACGGCGTAGATCGCCCACGGGTGCAGGCTCCAATGGAAGAGCGTGGTCGCCATTGCCGTCTGCACGGCATCCGGATTGCCGGGGGCGCCGGTACCCGGGGGCGGCGTCACGAAGTGCGACAGCGGCTCGCTGACGCCGAAGAACATCAGGCCGATGCCCATGCCCGCGCTGAACATCATCGCGATCCACGACACCGTGCGGAACTCGGGCTCCTCGTCGTCGCGACCCAGCGGGATGTTGCCGAAGCGACCCAACGCCAACCACAGCACGAACAGGACGAACGCCGACGCCGTCAGGACGAACAACCAGCCCGTGTTGTCCATCGTCCAAGTCAACGCGGTACCCGAAACCTTCGCGAGCGAGCTCGTGCTCAGGAAGCCCCACAGCAGGAAGGCAACGGCAATGACGGCCGTGATGCCGAAGACCGCGCGGTCCAATGCTCTCCGGCGGTGTTGGGCCTCCTCGTCGATGGGCACGTCCAACACGGGGTGCGGGATGACGTCGGAGGTGGGCGACACCAACCCCGCGCTACCGGTCTGTTTGGACTCTTGGGTCTTGTCGATCTCGGATGTCATCGTGTCGGCGTGTGACCGCCGCTCCTTCACCGTCTGGGAATGTCAGTCGAGCAATTCGACCGCTTCTGTGGTGCCGCGTCAAACGCTGAGGTCACGTTCGCCGCATTGGTTCGAGTGTTTAAGTATCGGTGAAATTGGCAAGAGGACCATTGAACAATCCGGACGAGATCAAGAACGGCGGTGGGCGGCGTGCTCCCCGAAAAGATGTCTGCCGCTTTACTTTTGGGCCACGGCGAACTCGACCAGCTGCATTTTCGGACCGATGTTCCGGTGCCCAGTCCGGGTGCCGGAGAGGTATTGATTCGGTGCCGGGCGACGAGTATCAACAACACCGACGTCAATACCCGCCTTGCCTGGTACTCGAAGTCGGTCACGGGTGCGACGAACGCCGGTGCCCCCGCCGCGGGGGCCGACGACACCGACGGCGGTTGGACCGGCCAGCCGATCCGGTTCCCCCGCATCCAGGGCGCCGACTGCTACGGCGAGGTCGTCGCCGTCGGTCATGGCGTGGCGCCAGATCGAGTTGGGCAGCGGGTGCTGGTCCGAACCATGCTGCGGGCGCCGGTCGACTTTCGGCCGTATGAGTGCTGGACGTTCGGGTCGGAGTGCGACGGTGGCTTCGCGCAGTTCGTCGTCGCGCCCGACGCGGATGTCTATCGGGTGGACAGCGACCTGACCGATGCCGAGTTGGGTGCCATTCCCTGCGCGTACAGCACCGCGGAAGGAATGCTCGTGCGGTCGGACATTGGTTCCAACGACCGGGTCCTCGTCACCGGCGCGTCCGGCGGGGTCGGTTCGGCGGCCGTCCAGTTGGCAAAGCTGCGCGGCGCCGAGGTGATCGCGGTGGCCTCCGCCGGCAAGGCAGACGCGGTGCGCGGGCTTGGGGCCGATCGGGTCATCCCTCGCGGTGAGGATTTGGTCGAGAGCCTCGGCGTCGAAAGTCTCACCGCTGTGGTCGATTTGGTGGCGGGGGAGGAGTGGAAGTCATTGCTGCCGTTGTTGCGACGGGGAGGTCGTTACGTGACGGCAGGCGCGATCGCCGGGCCGATCGTCGAAATGGACGTCCGTTCCCTGTATCTGAAGGACTTGACTCTGTACGGCTGCGCCTTTCAGGAGGACGTCGTCTTCGAGAACATCATCCGGTACTTGTCCGAGCGCCGGTTGAAACCGGTGATTGCGGCGACCTTTCCGCTCGAGGGCGTCGTTGCGGCGCAACGGCGGTTCCTGGAGAAGTCGGACGTTGGGAAGATCGCGCTATTGCCGTAGTGCTGGCGGGGTTTTGGCGTCCGTTTTTTGTCGGTGGCTTCTGCTTTGATGGTGTTATGTCTTCGGTGGCAGAGTCTTTCGCTCCTGAGGTGAATTCTGTCAGGCGTATCGATGTGTTGTTCGATGAGGTGTCGGAGTTGGTCGGTCAGCGCAACGCGATCGACGGTCGGCTGGTGGAGGTCGTCGCCGAGATCGACCGCGACGGGTTGTGGGGTGCTACGGGGTGTAGTTCGGTTGCGGCGTTGGTGGCCTGGAAGACCGGGGTGTCACCGCACACGGCGCAAAAGATCGTCGCCGTCGCGCGCCGGCTCGAGGAGTTCCCTCAGTGTGCGGCGGGGATGCGGGAGGGCCGATTCTCGTTGGATCAGGTCGGGGTGATCGCCAAGCGGGCACCCGAGGGATCCGATGAGCACTTCGCA
>NZ_JIAW01000025.1 GCF_000620625.1 Mycobacterium sp. URHB0044
CCCTTGACGATGCCGAACTCGTCGTTGAGCACCTTGGCCAACGGACCCAGGCAGTTCGTCGTGCACGACGCGTTGGAGATGATGTTCTGGCTGCCGTCGTACTTGTCGTCGTTGACCCCGATCACGATCGTGATGTCGGGATCGGTGGCCGGCGCAGAGATGATCACCTTCTTCGCCCCCGCATCCAGGTGACCCTTGGCCTTGGCGGCGTTGGTGAAGATGCCGGTCGACTCGACCACCACGTCAACACCCAGATCACCCCACGGCAACTCGGCGGGACCGGCCTTGACCTCCAACGCCTTGATCTTGGTGGAACCCACCACGATCGTGTCGTCACCCTCCAAGCTCACCTCATACGGCAACCGACCCAGGATCGAATCGAACTTCAACAGATGCGCCAACGTCGCATTGTCGGTCAGATCGTTGACCGCCACGATCTCGATGTCCTTGTTCGCACCCAGCGCCTGCTGCGCATCCAGAGCCCGAAAGAAGTTGCGCCCGATTCGGCCGAAGCCGTTGACGCCTACCCGAACCGCCACTATGTGTTCTCCTTCAATCGTCGTTCGACATCCCCCAGATGGGGAGCTGTTCAACCGCATTCACGTCCCGCGCCCGCTCCCCCAATGAGGGGTGCCGCGACAGCGTCTGCGGCGGCAAGGTAGATCTGACGCCCACATCATCGGAGGACGGAAATGAGCCAGATCGGCATCGTCGGGTCGGCGCAGACGGCATTGTCTTGTTTCCCCGTCACAGGCGACCGCATTCGCGTTGCCAGGGGCGTCCTAGGACGTCTCGGCCGCGTCGGCTCGACGTCACCCGGCCACGTCGTCGTCCATTACGACGACGGTGGCCGGGAAATCGTCGACCCGAGCCGACGTCCACTGTTCGTTCTTCGTTGACGGTGCGTGGCCACACGGGGACAGCGTGTTCGAAAAGGGAAAGTAAACGCGCTGCCCCCGTGCGTCATTCAGGCAGATTGAAGCTCGGCGCGTAGCCGTGCCGCGGCGCCGTTGGCCGCCACGCGTTCGAGCAGGGCCGTCTGGCCATCGGTGACGAGGTCGGGATCTCCGTGCCAGGCAGCCAGCGCCGGCGACACCAACGCACGTCCGAAGGAGAACGTCAGCGGCCACGGTGTCCGGTGGGCCTGCATGGCCTCGAGATTGGCCGTCGCCCGCTTGGGTGTCTGGCCACCGGACAGGAAGGCCACCCCGGCAAGGTCGCCGGGCCACGCCCGCAGCACGCCGACGGTGAGCTCGGCCGTCTCCGCCGGCGTGGACTGCCGTGCATAGTCCTCGCCCTCGAGAATCATGTTCGGCTTGAGGACGATACCCGCCAAATCAACGTGAAAGAGCGCTAATTCGGCTCGCACCGCCGCGTGAACCTCACCGGTCACGTCGCGGCACACTCCGCGGTTGTGAGTGCCGGTCATGAGGACCTCGGGCTCGACGATCGGCACGATGCCCGCCTCCTGGCAGGCCGCCGCATAGCGCGCGAGGGCGCTCGCGTTCGCGCTTATCGAGCCGCGACTGGGCGTGTCGGAGCCGATCTCGAATACCGCGCGCCACTTCGCAAACGCAGCGCCCATCTCGGCATACTCGGCTAGACGCGCGGGTAGCCCGTCGAGCCCCTCGGTGACCAGCTCGCCGTCCAGGCCTGGGCTCTGCTTCGCGCCGGTATCCACTTTGATGCCGGGCAGGATGCCCAGGGCGCGCACGGCCTGTGCGAAGGGCGTGCCATCGCTGAACGTCTGGCGCAGCGTCTCGTCGCAGAAGATGATGCCCGAAACGCTTTCGGACAATCCCGGGGCCGTCGCGAGCAGCTCGCGATACCTGCGGCGGTTCTCGGCGGTCGGCTGCGCCCCCGCCTCCTCGAGACGCTTCGACATGGTCCCGATGCTCTCGTCAGCGGCCAGGATGCCCTTGCCGGGCGCCACCATTCGTGCCGCGGTCTCTCGACATGTCGTCATTTGAATGTTGCCCTTCGGTACGTAGTCATCGGTCGCAAGTTATCGGGCTGAAGATGGCCACGGCCTCACCTACATGGTGGATACGCAGGGTGAGAGAGTTAAGCGAATGCTTCAGAGTACGAGGCGTATTCGCAATAGACACGTTGATGATCGACTGGCAGCATTCCCGGCATGACGACAGATCGTTGGAACGCTGGAGTAATTCCCTACGCCGAAATGGGCTACTGGCAGCCCGACTACATCCCGAAGGACTCGGATGTGCTGTGCGCCTTCAGGATAACCCCACAACCCGGCGTCCCGCCGGAGGAGGCCGGCGCAGCGGTTGCCGGTGAATCGAGCACCGCAACGTGGACCGTGGTCTGGACCGACCGGCTGACCACCTTCGAGCACTATCAGGCCAAGTGTTACCGCGTCGACGCGGTTCCCAACGCGCCCGGGCAGTGGATCGCCTGGATCGCGTACGACCTCGACCTCTTCGAAGAAGGCTCGATCGCCAACCTCACCAGTTCGATCATCGGGAACGTCTTCGGGTTCAAGCCGCTCAAAGCGCTTCGCCTGGAAGACATGCGCATACCCACCCAGTACGTGAAGACCTTCCAGGGTCCCGCCCACGGCGTGGTCATGGAACGCGAACACCTGAACAAGTTCGGACGACCCCTGCTCGGCGCAACGACCAAGCCGAAGCTCGGCTTGTCAGCACGCAACTACGGCCGCGTGGTCTACGAAGCCCTGCGTGGCGGACTCGACTTCACCAAGGATGACGAGAACATCAACTCGCAACCGTTCATGCGGTGGCGCGACCGCTCCCTCTTCTGCATGGAGGCCGTCAACCGCGCGCAGGCCGCGACCGGTGAGATCAAGGGTCACTACCTGAACGTGACCGCAGGGACCATGGAGCAGATGTACGAGCGGTCCGAATTCGCAAAGGAACTCGGATCCGTCGTCGTCATGGTCGACCTGACGATCGGCTACACCGCCATCCAGTCGATGGCCAATTGGGCTCGCGCCAACGGCGTGCTGCTGCACCTGCACCGCGCCGGCCACGGCACGTACACCCGGCAGAAGTCTCACGGCATCAGCTTCAGGGTGATCTCCAAGTGGATGCGGTTGGCTGGCGTCGACCACATCCACGCGGGCACCGTCGTCGGCAAGCTCGAAGGCGACCCGGCCTCCACCGCCGGGTTCTACGACACGCTGCGACTCGACAGCGTGGCGGCCGATCCCGTCAAGGGCCTGTACTTCGACCAGGAGTGGGCATCGATGCCCGGCGTCATGCCGGTTGCATCGGGCGGCATCCACGCCGGCCAGATGCACCAACTGCTGCACTATCTCGGCGAAGACGTCATCCTGCAGTTCGGCGGCGGCACCATCGGCCACCCGATGGGAATCTCCGCTGGTGCCGAAGCCAACCGCGTGGCTCTCGAGGCCATGATCAAGGCGCGCAACGAAGGTCGCGACTTCTACAAGGAGGGCCCGGAGATCCTCAAGAAGGCGGCATCGACCAACCTTCCCCTCGAAACCGCTCTGGCCACATGGGGTGACATCTCGTTCAACTACGAATCCACCGACACCCCCGACGTCGTCGCAACCCCCACTCTTTCCTGAACCCGATCGGAGAACTCATGCGAGTCACACAAGGCACCTTCTCTTACCTGCCGGACTTCACCGACGAGGAGATAACCGCTCAGATCAGTTATGCGCTCGACAACGGCTGGCCACTGTCGGTGGAGTTCACCGACGACCCGCACCCGCGCAACGTGTACTGGGAGATGTGGGGACTGCCGATGTTCGACCTCAAGGATGCCGCAGGCGTCCTGCTCGAGGTCAATGCATGCCGCAGTGCCTATCCCGGTACGTACGTCCGGTTGAACGCCTATGACTCGAATCTGGGGCGCCAGACCACCGCGTTCTCGTTCATCGTGCAGCGGCCGGCCGAGGAGCCGGGCTTCCGGCTCGATCGGGCCGAAGGGTCCGACCGGCGCATCGGCTACACGACGTTCTCGTATGCCACTCAAAAGCCCTCCGGGCACCGTTACGGATGACTGTGACCAGTGCAGCCGTTCCCACGCATCCCGAATCGATACGCCACGTTCCCACCATTGACGGATTCCGTGTGCCGGTGAGGTTGGCCGGCCCGGACACGGGTCGAGTAGTCATCATGTTCGACGGATCGCCGGATCGGACCGAGTCTTACGACGTCGTCCGCGAGCGGCTCCACGTAGCCATGTTCCGCACGGTTACCTTGCCGGTGCACAAGTGCCTCAGACCGAAGGACGTCATCGATATTCTCGACCGGCTGAAAGTGGCCGGTGGTCTGCTCGTCGGGGATGGAGCCGGCGGCGAGCTGGCATGGAAGCTCGCCGCCGCCCACCGCGAACGCTTTACGGGTCTCGTGGTGATCGACTGTGGACATCCACGCGTTGCCAGCGACAGCGGCTTGATTCGCGACAAGCGTTGTCCCGCAGTGGCTGCCGATACGACCATGTTGGTCAGCACACACTCAGCACATGCTGCCGCCCGCGCGAGCAAGCGGCACGTTCACGGCGAGTTTCGACTATTGGAACTGGCAGGACCGCGCAGCTCGCGGCACTTCACGGCTCAACTCACCACCGAGATCGTGATGCGCGTGCTATCGCGCTAGTACACGAGCAACGCCGGGTCGCACGATCACGTGCGGCCCGGCGTTTAGTCGTCGCTGTTGGCGGCCCAGTACGCCGCCGATCATGCGAAGTGCCGCCGTAGGCTCAGCGGCCAGCCGAGACCCCGTCCTTCAACTCGGCATTCCGGCGGTCCACCAGGCGCAGGATCATCGGTGTGAAGATCAGCTGCATCGCGAGGTCCATCTTGCCGCCGGGACACACGATCGTGTTCGGCCGGGACATGAACGAATCATGCAGCATCGACAGCAGATACGGGAAGTCGATGCCGTGCGGATCACGGAACCGGATGATCAACATCGATTCGTCCGGCGTAGGAATGTTCCTGGCGACGAACGGATTCGACGTGTCGACCATGGGCACGCGTTGGAAGTTGACATCCGTGTTCGAGAACTGCGGACAGATGTAGTTCACGTAGTCCGGCATCCTCCGCAGGATGGTGTCGGTGACCGCCTCCGATGTGTAGCCGCGCACGACTTTGTCTCGATGCAGTTTCTGCAGCCACTCGAGGTTGATCACCGGCACCACACCGATGCGCAGATCGGCATGCTGGGCGACGCTGACCGTACCGGTCTCGATGGCGCCGTGCAGTCCCTCGTAGAAGAGCATGTCGGTGTCATCCGGCAGAGATTCCCATGGCGTAAACGTGCCGGGCTGCTGTTCGTACGGCTTCGCTTCTTGCTCGTCATGGAGGTATTTGCGGAACTTGCCACCGCCTACCTCCGAGTACGAACGGAAGAGGTCCTCGAGGTCTTCGAACAGGTTCGCTTCCGGACCGAAGTGACTGAACGTGTGGTCACCTCGGGCGTGCGCCTCTTCGATCGCCGCCTTCATCTCTACGCGATCGAAGCGGTGAAAGCTGTCGCCTTCGACGTAGGCGACGTTGATTCCTTCACGGCGGAAGATCTGCTCGAAGGTGCGCATCACCGAGGTGGTGCCAGCCCCGGAGGAGCCAGTGACCGAGACGATGGGGTGTTTGCGTGACATGTCGACCTATCCCGCCGCTGTCCGGAAGAGACCCCGCGTACCGTATAGCGGCAACTGGGACACCTGCTCATACGATTCGGCGTGGTACTCCTCGATGCGTGTCACCTCTTCACTAGCCCCGAACACGAGCGAAACCCGTTGGTGCACATCGGTGGGCTCCACCTCGAGGAGACGTTGCCTGCCGGTACTGGCCGCGCCGCCGGCCTGCTCGACGAGGAACGCCACTGGGTTCGCTTCGTACATCAGCCGCAACCGGCCAGGCCGAACGGGCTCGCGGTAGTCGCGCGGGTAGAGGAAGACACCACCCCGGGTAAGGATTCTGTGCGTCTCGGCCACCAGAGAGGCGACCCAGCGCATGTTGAAGTCCTTCTGCCGGGGACCCGACTTGCCGGCGAGACACTCCTGCACGTATCGCTGCACGGCCGGCTCCCAGAATCGCTGGTTCGACGCATTGATCGCGAATTCCTTGGTCGTCGACGGAATCTGGATGGACTCGCGGGTCAGCAGGAATTCTCCGAGGCTCGGGTCGAGGGTGAACGCGTGCACTCCCGTTCCCACCGTGAGAACCAACATCGTCGACGGCCCGTAGATCGCGTATCCCGCGCACACCTGTTGCGTTCCAGGCTGCAGGAAGTCCTGCGTCTCAGGATCGGAACCCGGCTCCGGTGCGCGGAGGATCGAAAAGATGCTGCCGACCGACACATTCACGTCGATGTTCGATGAACCGTCGAGCGGATCGAACAACAGCAGGTACTTCCCCCTGGGATGTTCGGCGGGCAATCGGTAGGGCTCGTCCAGCTCCTCGGACACCATCCCGGCGACGCGACCACTCCACTCGTTGGCGCGCAGGAAGTAGTTGTTGGCAAGCACGTCCAGCTTCTGCTGCACCTCGCCTTGGACATTGGTCTGGTCCGCCGATCCCAGTACGTCGGCGAGCGCGCCGGCCGCAACGCGTTTCGAGATCGCCTTGCAGGCGAGCGCGACATCGAGGATCAACCCGTTCAGGTCTCCTGATGCGTCGGGATGGCGTCGGCGTTCTTCAATCAGGAACTGAACCAATGTGGTGCGATCGGCAAGCATGCTCCAAGGTTGTCTGGCAGCCGACTTTCGGCCATCCCCCTTATGGGTGGGCAGCTGGGTGGCAGCCTCCCGATCAGCTGGTCACCGTTGCGACGCGAGTGTTGCGGTGCAGGTCGGACAGCCAGCCGCACCACTTGTCGATTCCCAGCGACGTCCGGGCACTTGTCTCGATCACCGCGACGCCGGGATTCACGGCATTCAAGTTGGCGTAGAACGCCGACAGGTCGTAGTCGAGGTGCGGGATCAGGTCCATCTTGTTGACGATGACGACGTCGGCTGACCGGAACATGACCGGATACTTCAGCGGCTTCTCCTCCCCCTCGGTCACGGAGTAGACCATCGCACTGGCATGCGCTCCGACATCGAACTCTGCGGGGCAGACCAGGTTTCCGACGTTCTCGATCAGAAGCAGGTCGAGATCGGTCAAGGACAGCCGCGCGAGGGCAGAACGCACCATTGGCGCGTCGAGGTGGCATTCGCCGCCGAATCCGTTGCTGGTGTTGATCAGCGAGATGACGGCGCCCAGGCCACTGAGCCGGTCGGCGTCGATGCTGGTCTCGATGTCCCCTTCGACGATGCCGACGCGCAGCCGACTATCGAGCTGGAGAAGGGTCTCCCGAAGTACCGCCGTCTTGCCCGCGCCGGGAGACGACATCAAGTTGATGGCCGTCACGCCCGCAGCGTCGAAGTCGCCTCGATTGGCGGCCGCAGTGTGGTCGTTCTCCTCGAAGATCCGCTCGAGCACCACGATCCGGTCGGTCCCGGTGGCGTAACCAGAGTGGTCACCGTGGTCGTGACCGTGAGCGTCCTGTTCGTGTTCGTGATCGTGGCCATGATCATGAGGGTGGTCGTGATCGTGATCGCCGTCGTGTCGGTGAAATCTGCCCATACCGTTACACCTCCGCCAAATCGAGTGAAGTAATGAGGAACTCGTCTCCCTCGACCAGGGTGACCGCGTGACCGGTGCAGGATCCGCAGACCATCGCGACCTCGTCGAGGACCTGCTCGTGGCCGCAACCGGCGCAGCGGATCTTGGCGGGTATGCGCTCCACCAGCAATTCGGCACCGTCCAGCTCGGAGCCTTCGGTCACTAGAGACCAGCAGTACACCAACGTGTCTGGGACTATCTGCCGCATCGCACCGATCTGGACGTGCACGGTGCGCACTGCCCTTCCGGCGGCGTGCTTCGTCACGATCTTCGCCATGGAACTGCAGATCGAGAGCTCGTGCACTGTCGACCCTCCTCGAGTCAGACGCGACCATACACTCTTCGGCGGGCTACTGGCGCAGCGTTTCTGAAGGAGTGACTCCCCATCGCTTCCGGTACTCGACCGCGAAGCTTCCGAGATGATTGAAACCCCAACGGGTTGCGACATCGGTCACCGTCACGCCATCGCTCGGCAGCGCATCGGCAAGTTCGGCGTGCACACGCTCCAGCCTCATGTCGCGGACGTAGGTCATCGGCGACACCCCGAGCGCGTCTCGGAACCCCTGCTGAATGGAGCGGACACTCATGTGAACGTTTCGCGCGATCGACTCCATCGTGATCGTCTCCCCCAGGTGGGCGTCGATGAAGGTGATCGCCTCCTCGACCACCCGGCGAGCCGGATCGGCAGCCGGGCGGATGAACTCTTCGTGGTAGTTCGATGGCTGCACGTGCAGAAGGCTGTTCATCAGCAACTCCTCGATGCCGCTGATGCCGTGCCCGAGTTGGACCAGGGACCCCGACTGATAGACCTCCGTGTGCAGGAGTTGCACCGCCGCGTGCCAGCGCACCGCGACATCACTGGTCAGGTCGAATTCGGGATGAAATACCAACGGCCGTGACAGCCGTCGGCCGCGGAGCCGAGTGAGGTACTGCAGCAGCGCGGGTTCCTCGATGCGGACCAACAACTGCGGCGAATCATCGTCGAACTGCATGGTGAGCGCAGCTCCTGGGCTCGTCACGAGCGCACTGATCGTGTTCGCCTCGAACTCGTGGCCGTTGTGTTGGCACAGAGCACGACCGTTCATCGGCATGTGCACTGCGAAATACTTCCCAAGGGAAGGGATTTCGAGCGTTGCGCGCACGTGCAGGTCGAGATAGAGCATGCTGACGTTGCGGAGCCGGATGCCGTGCATGGTTGCGGCGAACGGTGACGCGTCGTCGTGGACGGCGAGCCGGCAGGGTGCCAGCGCACGACTCACCAGCGAACCCGCTTCCCGGACACTCTCGGTGTAGAAGATTTCGTTGTTTGCCAGCGCCGGTGGTACGCCACGGGAACGAACCTTGCGCCGGACCGGTTGTCCGGTGCGGCGGATGTCAATGAAACCGAGTCTGGCCAGGCGCGACATCAGCGTCCGCCCGCATCGCCGTACCCCGCGAATCGACTATTTGCTGAAGGGTTCTCGGCGATCATTCAAGTCTCCTTGGAGCATTGCGCGCATCTGCGCGCATATGTCTGCGCAATTCTGACAGCCGCTGCGCGAATGCGATAGGCCCAGAGGTCACACAGGGCTAGCGTCTGTGACCACTGACACATCGGCTAGGAGGACCTGAGTGGCTGCACATGCTTCGCTGATCGAAAGCCTGGACACCGATGCGTTCATCGCCGAGTCGCCAGGAGACGAGCTGATCGCCAGGCTCGAGGACCCGAAAGTCGCTTCTTCTATTTCGCTGATCCTCGACCACGCGGACCTCCTGGCAACGCTCATCGTTGGGCTCGACGGTCTGATCCGGCGTGCGGACACCATCGGCGACAGCCTGGCATCCGGCGTCGCAGATGCCAGGGAGCTGGCCGCGAGCGCTGGCGGTCTTGGGCCCTGGCCGAAGTTGGACTTGGCGGGACTCAGTGACACCGTCACGCGGTTGTCCGCGGCCCTCGTCGACGCCACCCCGGCCATCGACAGGCTGATGCACTCCTCGCTGACGGACCCCCAGACCGCCGACATTCTCGCCGAAGTCGGCGAGGCGCTGCTCGAGGGCAAACAAGCCGCAGCCGCCGACCCGCGCGGCCCGAAGGGCGTCTTCGCCCTCATGAAGGTGACCAAGGACCCCGATGTATCACGCGGTTTGGGCTTCATGATTCACATCGCGCGGGCCTTCGGTCGCCGCCTCGCCGTCACGCCGGAGACAGCCGACAAGCCGGGTGCGCGCCACTCCGCTCCGTAACCGGACGACCAACAATCCGACCAAACCTTCCAAACCGCAAGCAGTGAGAGGAGTTTTCATGGCGTCCGTGCTCTGGCTACAAGGAGGGGCGTGCAGCGGCAACACGATGTCGTTCCTCAACGCCGAGGAACCCAACGTCGTCGATCTCATCGTCGACTTCGGGTTGGACTTGCTGTGGCATCCGTCCCTTGGCCTCGAACTGGGCAACAATGCCCAGAAGGTGTTCTGGGACTGCGCCCGCGGCGAGCGGCCGCTGGACATCTTCGTCTTCGAGGGCTCGGTCATCAAGGCGCCCAACGGAACCGGGCGCATGGACATGTTCGCCGACCGGCCGATGAAGGACTGGGTGACCGACCTCTGCGAAGCCGCGCAGATCGTCGTCGCGATCGGTGACTGTGCCTGTTGGGGCGGCATTCCCGCGACCGAGCCGAATCCCTCGGCGTCGACGGGTCTGCAGTTTCACAAGCGCGGAAAGGGCGGCTTCCTCGGCCCCGACTTCCGCTCCAAGATGGGCCTTCCGGTCATCAACATTCCAGGATGCCCGGCGCACCCGGACTGGATCACCCAGATCATCGTCGCACTGGCCACCGGTCGTGCCGGTGACATCACCCTGGACGAACTGCACAGGCCCGAGACCTTCTTCAAGACGTTCACCCAAACCGGTTGCACGCGTGTGCAATTCTTCGAGTACAAGCAGTCCACGATGTCGTTCGGGGAAGGCACCCGTACGGGCTGCCTGTTCTACGAGTTCGGCTGCCGTGGGCCGATGACGCACTCGCCGTGCAACCGGATCCTGTGGAACCGGCAATCGTCGAAGACCCGCGCCGGCATGCCGTGCCTGGGCTGCACCGAACCCGAGTTCCCTCACTTCGACCTGGCTCCCGGCACCGTCTTCAAAACGCAGAAGGTCAGCGGGATGATTCCGAAGGAAGTTCCAGAGGGCAGCGACCATCTAACGTACATGGCCCACGCGGCAGCGGCTCGCATCGCGGCGCCGCAATGGTCCAAGGAAGACATGTTCGTCGTCTGATCACTGCGGTTCGAAACATCCCAGCCTGAACAGTCTTTGAAAGGACACCGAATGACTGCACTAGATCTATTCGTCAGCCCCCTCGGGCGCGTCGAGGGCGACCTCGACGTGCGCGTCACGATCGAAGACGGGATCGTCACCTCGGCATGGACCGAGGCCGCGATGTTCCGCGGCTTCGAAATCATCCTGCAGGGAAAGGACCCACAGGCCGGGCTGGTGGTCACACCGCGCATCTGCGGCATCTGCGGGGGTAGCCACCTGTACAAGTCCGCCTACGCGCTGGACACCGCATGGCGCACCCATGTGCCGCAGAACGCCACGTTGGTCCGCAACATCTGTCAGGCAGCCGAGACCCTGCAGTCGATTCCGCGTTACTTCTATGCGCTGTTCGCCATCGACCTGACCAACAAGAACTACGCGAAGTCGAAGTTGTACGCCGAATCGGTTCGCCGGTTCGCGCCGTATGTCGGGACGAGCTACCAGCCCGGCGTGGTGCTGTCGAGCAAACCCGTTGAGGTGTACGCGATCTTCGGCGGGCAGTGGCCGCACTCCAGCTTCATGGTGCCCGGCGGTGTGATGTGCGCACCGACACTCTCCGACGTCACCCGGTCGATCGCGATCCTCGAGCACTGGAAGGACCAGTGGCTCGAGAAGCATTGGCTCGGTTGCTCGGTGGACCGCTGGCTGGAGAACAAGACGTGGGAGGACGTGCTCGAGTGGGTCGACGAGAATGAGTCGCAACACAACAGCGACTGCGGGTTCTTCATCCGCTTCTGCCTCGACGTCGGCCTGGACAAGTACGGCCAGGGTGTCGGAAACTACATCGCCACCGGCACCTACTTCGAACCGTCCCTGTACGAGAACCCGACGATCGACGGCCGCAACCCGGCGCTGATCGGGCGGTCCGGAATCTACACGGGCGGTACGTGGTCCGACTTCGACCAGGCCAGGGTTCGCGAAGACGTCACCCACTCCTTCTACCAGGGGACGGGATCGCTACACCCGTTCGAGGGCGAGACCATTCCGGTCGACCCCGAAGAGGGCCGCAAGCAGGGCAAGTACAGCTGGGCCAAGTCACCGCGGTACGACGTGCCGGGCCAGGGTCACATCCCGCTGGAGGCCGGCCCGCTCGCGCGGCGCATGGCCGCCGGTGGGCCCGGCGCCGCAGCACATCAGGACAACGACCCGTTGTTCGTGGACATCTTCAACAAGATCGGGCCGAGTGTGTTCGTGCGCCAGCTGGCGCGCATGCACGAGGCGCCGAAGTACTACAAGTGGACACGCGAATGGCTCAATCAGCTCGACCTCAAGGAGAGCTTCTACACCAAGCCCACTGAGCACGCCGAGGGCATGGGTTTCGGATCGACCGAAGCCGCCCGCGGGTCCCTGTCGGACTGGATCGTGATCGAAGACAACAAGATCAAGAACTATCAGGTCGTCACCCCGACGGCGTGGAACATCGGTCCGCGCGACGGCGCCGAGGTGCTCGGCCCGATCGAGAAGGCATTGGTGGGATCACCCATCGTCGATCCGGAGGACCCGGTGGAGTTGGGCCACGTGGCCCGCAGCTTCGACTCGTGCCTGGTCTGCACGGTCCATGCCTACGACGGAAAGTCCGGTCGTGAGCTGTCGAAGTTCGTGATCAACGGAATGGTGTGATTCCAACGACTTCCTCCGCTTCACACGACACCACACAACCCGGCGAGTCGGACCCGAATCTCGACCCGCCGGGTTGTGAGGTCCTGATCGTGGGGTGTGGAAATCTCCTACGTGGCGACGACGGGGTGGGACCCGTCATGGTGCGCCACCTGTGGGAGCGTGGCATGCCGGACGGGCTCCGGCTGGTCGATGGCGGCACGGCCGGCATGGACGTCGCGTTCCAGATGCGCGGCGCCGAAAGGGTAGTGATCGTCGATGCGTCGGCCACTGGGTGCACTCCGGGAACGATTTACCGCGTTCCGGGGGCGGAGTTCGCCGAGTTGCCGCCGCTGCAGGGTCTGCACACGCACTCCTTTCGGTGGGATCATGCAATTTCGTTCGCGCGGTGGGCATTGGCGGAGGAATGCCCTACCGACATCACGGTCTTTCTGATCGAAGCGGCCAACGTCGCCATGGGGGCTGAACTCTCCCCCGAGGTCGCTGCGGCGATGGAGCAGGTGATCGACATCATCGAAGCCGACTTCATCTCGCCGCTTCGACCATCGGAGCCCAGCGAACCGGACGACCTCACAGTGCAGTTCACCGAAGACGGCTACCTACGTCTTAGCGCTGCGCTGTCCAATGCCCACTTTCCTGCCCATGTGACGGTCGGCGACGTCCGTGACGGCCAGCTGTGGCTGCTGCCGCTGCGAGGGCCGCGCAACGGTGGAATGTTGCTCAAGCAGCGCTCCCCCGCCGGCGATCGCGCCGTGCTGGTCCGCGAGCTGCTCGATGACGTCATCCCCACCGGTGTACGACGGGCATTCTGGGATGACGACCATGGCGCGTTGCGAATTCCATTGGAGCAGCGGGAGTGACGATGGTGGACGAGCAACGCGACGTCGGCCCGTACGCCGACGACGACGACGGTCCTGCCGACGAACTGCGCATGCGGCCGACCCGTCGACGCGCCGACAGCTCTGCCGACGAGGCACTCAGCGTCGACACCGTGGTTCTCGAGGAGCGTGGGCGCTGGGCCGTCGACATCGTGGTGCTGTTCGCCGACGGCATCGTGCGCAAGCGCATAGACACACACTCGACAAGGGCTCGCGCGGAATTGTCCGCCCGGATGATCAAGCGAGCCGCAGAACGTGACATCGGAGGACCCCTGAATGGCTGAGGCATTGACGACACCGACATCCGAGCTGGGCACCTATCGGTCGGATTCCCGCCTGACGCTGCCGCCGCAACCGTTGGGACTCTTCCCACTTCCGATGGGCTACATGCTGATTCCGGCAGGTGACGACACCGAGGCCGCCCGGGTGGCCATGCTGGCGGGTCGAGTTCCCGACGTCTGGCCGGCGAGTCTGCGCGCGCATCAACTGGCGGCCGCCGGTGACCGGGATGCGGCCATCGCCGCCCTGCGCGACTCCACCGACCCGGTGGCGCGCTACAACCGCTTCGTGCTCGACCCCGACGGCGTCGACGCCGATGGGCTGCGAACGGAACTCGGCGAGTTCGGGGTCCTCGTCGACGTCGTGCTGTTCATGCTGGGACGAACGGATGCACCGCCGCGCGCCGGAAGTGCCGAACGTGAGATCGCCGCAGCGGTATTGGCCGCGCAAGCGGGACACGCTCTGGCAGAGGGTGATTCCCAAACCGCCATCGGATTGCTCGACGCGGCCGTCGAAGCCGCCAGGCCGGTGTCCCTGGCCCTGGCCGGGACACTCCTCAGCGCAGCGGGTGCCGTCGGCCGAGACATCGGCGACCCAACCTGCACGACACGGCTGCAACAGTCGCTAGTCGCCCTTGACGGTGCCGACGGGTTGCGCGTCGCTCGCGCCGAGATCCACCTGTGCCTGGCCGGGGTGATGCACGAGCAAGCAGAGAAACGTCCGGAGCTGCTTCCTGCCGCCATCCCGCACTATCACTCGGCGCTTCAACTCATCAAGTGCGACGACGCCCCATTGCTGTGGGCGGCAGCACACGCCGGTCTCGCCGCGGCTTACCTGACCATGCCGATGGTCGAGGCGTCCGGCCAGTTGCGACTTGGCGTGGCGGCACAATCCTTGCGCTCGGCCCTGACCGTCTACACGCTCGAGGAGCACCCGCAGGAATGGGCAAGTGTCCAACTGAACTTGGCGAATTCACTGGTATACACGCCGTCACGCCATCATGAGGAGAACCTCGTAGAAGCCGTCGAGCTGTACGAGGCCGTTCTGGCCACGCGTGACCGCGCAACCGATCCGCTCGGCCGCGCCAGGGTGCTCGCCAATCAGGGCAATGTGCTTGCCCATCTTGGTGTGTTCGACGACGCCAAGGCGAAGTTGTACGAAGCACGCTTCCTCTTCGAAGAGCTGGGCGACAATGACTCGGTGCGCACCGTCCGCGGCGTGCTCGACGAGATTGCCCGCCAGCGTGTGCTTTTGAACGACGAGAAGGGAACGCCGTGATGTCGACCGCCCTGTCCGAAGTCGCACAGCCCCAACCCGCCGAGCCGCCGCAGGATCCCGGTTTCGAAGAGCTCGCGAAGCGGGTTGACGACGCCACACAAGCGTTGCAGAAGCTCGATCCCTCGGCGCGTGCGGTCGCCGAGGAACTCAAGGGTTCCATCGAGGCGATCCATCGGGCCGGTCTCGTGACGATCGTCCGTCGCATGCGTGCCGACGAGGCAGCTCGGCAGGTACTCTTCGACCTCGTCGACGACCCCGTCGTGCACTTGCTGCTTTCGCTGCACGAGATCGTCCGGCCAGACCCGATGACGCAGGCGAAGAAGGCGCTTGATGCGGTGCGACCGCAACTGCAAGGCCACGGTGGCGACGTGTCACTGGTGCGCATCGAGGATGGCATCGCGTTCGTACGCTTGCAGGGCGCCTGCAACGGCTGCTCGATGTCGTCGGTGACGCTGCGCAATCTGGTGGAGAAGGCACTAGTCGAAAGCGTCTCGTCGGTCACGGGCATCGAGGTGTTGCCCAACGAGCCTGAGCCGACGCTGATTTCGGCGGAGAGCCTGTTTTCCTCTCCACGTCTCCCCGAAGAGGGCTGGGCAGACGCCGGACGGGTCACCGACGTGCCGGATGGTGATCTGACCGTGCTCGAGCTGACCGCGCCGAACACCAACCAAGCGGTCTCGGTGTTGATCGTCAGCCTCAACGAGAAGTTGAGCGCCTACGTCAACGAATGCGCGCACGAAGCGGCGCCCATGGACAATGCGGTGCTCGACGCCACCAACGGCACGCTGACATGTCCGTGGCACGGCTTCTGCTACGACGCCGAATCCGGCGAATGTCTGTCTTCTCCTGCCGCGCAACTGGAGCAGTTGCCGCTGCGCGTCGACGACGGACAGATCTGGATCCGGGTCGGGGCATGACGGGTCTGACCGTACGGTCCAGCCTGTTGCCGCGCCCCTTGCGCAACGAATCGCTGCCAGGCGAAGACCTTTCCGGGGGTTGGGCGCCGGACGTCTGGCTTGGCGCACCCGCGCCTGGCGGATTGGCACTGCCGCCAGCCAACCCGACCATGGCATGGATGTACTCCCCGCGCGGGGTGTTCTTCGACCAGGATCACTTCGTGGTCGCGGATTCGGGCAACCATCGGGTGCTGATCTGGCACGGGATGCCGACCCACGATGAACAGCCCGCCGACGTGGTACTCGGGCAGCCCGACGGCACCACCGAGGGCCACGCCGCGGGCGGCCGCGGTCCCGAGAACGGAATGAACCTGCCCACCGGCGTGCTGATCCACGACGGGCGGCTCGTCGTCGCCGACGCCTGGCATCACCGCATCCTGGTGTGGTCGACGATTCCGGAAACAAACTCTGTACCACCAGATTTCGTGCTCGGACAGGTGGATTTCTCGGCGGTCGAGCCGAATGCCGGGGGCGAGTGCACCGCGTCGTCGCTTTACTGGCCATTCGGCATTGCGATCGTCGGCTCGACGTTCTGGGTCGCAGACACCGGAAACCGACGGGTGCTGGGATGGCACGGCGGACTACCGGAGCCCGGCCAGCCCGCCGACGTCGTACTCGGCCAGCCCGACGGTTCCAGTCGCGAGGAAAACCGCGGGGAAGACGTTGGGCCGGCCAGTTTTCGGTGGCCGCACAACATCACCGGCAACGAAGATCTGCTACTCGTCGCAGATGCCGGCGACCATCGCGTGCTCGGCTGGTCACCTGCGCCCGACGCAGACCGTGCCGCTGACCGGGTACTCGGCCAACCAGACCTGGTCACCGCCCGCGAATGGCCGTACGGCCCCCACCGCGCCGACCGGTTCAGGTTCCCCTACGCCGCCTGCATGGACGGCAGCGGCGAGTATGGCGACCGGTTGGCGATCGCGGACACCGCGAACAACCGGGTACTTCTGTGGGACGAACCGTCGATCGACGGGCAGGCCGCCGACTATGTCCTGGCCCAACCGACATTCGCGGCCAACGGCGAAAACCGCTGGAACGCAGTCACTCGTGACTCCCTGTGTTGGCCGTATGGCGTGTGGCTACATGGTGACCGCTTGGCGGTCGCAGACTCGGGCAACAACCGCATCGTCGTTTGGCGAAGACGATGATCGACGCGCCGGCACCGCCACAACTCGCGCCGTCGCAGCGGCGCCGCTGCACCGTGACCGGAGTGGTGCAGGGAGTGGGCTTCCGCCCCTTCGTTCACCGTGTGGCGACCGAGCTGGGTCTGCGGGGTTTCGTCGGCAATGACTCGGCGGCCGTCTTCATCGAAGTCGAAGGGCCGCCAGCTGCGATCAGTGCGTTCAGTCGCCGTCTCACCACCGAAGCTCCTCCGCTGGCAGTGATCAGCGATGTTTCCTGGAGCGACGTCACCGCACAATCGCCAGGCG
This sequence comes from Mycobacterium sp. URHB0044, assembly GCF_000620625.1. Classification (GTDB taxonomy): domain Bacteria; phylum Actinomycetota; class Actinomycetes; order Mycobacteriales; family Mycobacteriaceae; genus Mycobacterium. The sequence continues at coordinate 17,352 of NZ_JIAW01000025.1, forward strand.
ACACGGGTTTTCACATCGTCAGCAGCCAGACCGTCGACGCGGCGCCGACGCCCATTCCGCCGGACGTCGCAGTCTGCGGAGACTGCGTCAGTGAGCTCTTCGATCCCTCGAACCGGCGGTTCCGGCACCCCTTCGTCACGTGCACGAACTGCGGTCCGCGTTTCACGATCATCCGCGGACTTCCATATGACCGGCCCGCGACCACGATGGCCGACTTCCCCATGTGCGAACGCTGCGCGGTGGAATACGACGACCCCGCCGATCGCCGGTTCCACGCACAGCCCATCGCGTGTCCGCAGTGCGGGCCGACGTTGTGGTTCACCGGCCCCGGCGTCCGGAACACCCAGGTCGACGCGGCGCTGGTGGCGACGCAGCAGGCACTTGCCACCGGCGCCATCGTCGCCATCAAGGGCATCGGCGGCTATCACCTCGGATGTGCGGCCGACAATCCCACAGCCATCGCGAAGCTGCGGCAACGAAAGGCGCGGCTTGGCAAGCCCTTCGCCATCATGGTCGACGGGCTTGCCGCCGCGCACGCCTACGCCGAGATCAACGACGCCGAGGCCGCACTTCTGAGCAGCCCCGCTCGGCCCGTGGTGTTGTTGCGACGCAGAACCGACGCGCCCATCGATGCCGCAGTGGCGCCAGGCAACCCGTTCATCGGCGTGCTGCTCCCGTACTCGCCGATTCATCATCTGTTGTTCGCACCCGTACCCGATTCGGGCATCGACCCGCCCCGAGCGATAGTCCTGACGAGCGCCAACCGTTCCGACGACCCGATCTGCTACACCGAAGACGACGTGGCCAAACGGCTACCCGCCCTCGCCGATGCGGTCCTCGACCACGACCGGCCGATCCATCTTCCGTGCGACGACTCGGTGGTGCGGGTCCTCGATGACCGGGAGTATCCGATCCGCCGCTCGCGGGGATACGCACCGCTCCCCGTCGAACTCGGATTCGTCGGCCCTCCGGTGCTTGCCGTGGGCGGCGAGCTCAAGAACACCTTCTGCCTGACCGACGGCCAGCGGGCGTACTGCTCGGCGCACATCGGCGACATGGGAACCGTCGCCACATTGAAGGCCTTTACCCGGTCGGTGCGCCAGCTCTACGAGATGCGGGGGCACCCCGCGCGGCTGGCCGCCGACCTGCATCCGCGCTACGTGACGCGAAACTGGGCCGAGCACAACGCCGGTGACCGTCCGCTCGATCTCGTCCAACACCATCATGCCCACGTCGTTTCACTACTGACGGAACACGGAATGCTGGGTGAACCCATCATCGGGGTCGCATTCGACGGCACCGGTTTCGGGTGCGACGACACCGTTTGGGGTGGCGAGATCCTGCGGCTGGGCGCAGACAGTCATCGCTTCACTCGCGTGGGGCACCTCGCCGAGACACCGTTGGCTGGAGGGGATGCCGCGGTACGCAACCCTTGGCGCATGGCGCTGGCCCACCTTTGGCACGCCCGCGTGTTGTGGTCGGCCGAGATGGCCCCCGTCCGAGCCGCCACTCCGGCCGAATTGCGGTTGTTGCGCACGCAATTCGCGACAGGTCGCGGCTGCGTGATGACAACCAGCATGGGTCGTCTGTTCGACGCGGTCGCTTCCCTGCTCGACGTGCGACACCACATCGACTACGAAGGCCAGGCCGCGATCGAACTCGAAGTGCTCGCGGGATCGGTCCATGATGAGCCCGCAGGAGTCTCGCTGCGCATGGCTGTCGGCGCCGACGGAATCTTCGATCCCGCGCCGATGATCGTCGCCATCGCCGGAGCGCTGCGTGACGGTGCGGCACCGGCAGCGCTTGCCGCGGCTTTCCATCACGCGGTCGCCGTGGCGGTCACCGAGGTGGTCAGCGACGTTGCCGGCGACACGCGGACGGTCGGTCTCACGGGCGGAGTCTTCCAGAATGTGCTGCTGCTGCGGCTATGCCGTGACCTCCTAGAGAATGCGGGTTTCACAGTGCTCACCCATCGACTGGTTCCGCCCAACGATGGCGGGCTCGCTCTTGGTCAGGCCGCGATATCGGCGCTGACCGCGCTGGACGCGTCGGCACGAGCCGACGCAACGATGGGAAGGACCACGCAATGTGTCTAGGGATCCCCGGGCGGATCACCGAGATCTGGGACGCTCCCACCGGGGGCCGGTTCGCGAAGATCGCGTTCGGCGACCAGATCAAGACCGCGTGCCTGGCGTACCTTCCGGATCTCGAGATTGGTGACTACACCATCGTGCATGCAGGGTTCGCGCTTACCCGCATCGATGAAGCGTCCGCGCAACAGACGCTCGCGACGATGCGCGAGTATGGCGTATTCGGCGATCAGGAGGCCGCTTCGTGACCGCGGCAACGCGCTTCGAGATGTCACCCGACCTGGCAGCTGACCTCGCGACCACCTCCTTTGCTCTCGCGCAACGGTTCTCGGCAGGAGCAACGCTGTGGTGCATCGCGCCAAGCTGTTCACCGCACGCCCAACACATCGCAGTGGAGTTCGTTCACCCAGCGATCATCGGCAAACGGGCCCTACCCGCCGTCGCATTGGCCGGACCGGATCTGATTGGGCAGGTACGGGTATCGGCCCGCGCCGGCGACGTAGTGATCGCGGTTGGTGACGCGACCGACCACGACCTACGTGCGGTGATGCGGCGCGCTCCGGCGTGGGGAGTGTCCACGATCTGGATCGGCAACGGTGAGCGACCCGAGGCAGGTGCCGCCGACCACGTCCTCTGGCTTGACGATCCCGATCCGCGCCTGCGTGCGACCGGCGACTACGTCTTGATGTACCACCTGCTCTGGGAGCTGAGCCACGTGTGCTTCGAACACCCGGGTTTGTTGACGCCTCCGGCGCAGGAGTGCACCGAAGAGGTCTGCATCACCTGCAGTGACGAAGGTCGTCTTGCGGAGGTCATTTCGGCTGCGGCCGATGGAACCGCGTCGGTGCGTAGCGCCCAGGGCACCGAGAGCATCATCACCGCACTGACCGGTCCCGTGTCGTCCGGCGATCTGGTTCTCGTCCACGCCGGAATGGCGATCAGCAGGCTCGGTGAGGACGGACGATGAACCAACAGCGTCTCGACGAAGCGACCAGTTTCCTGTATCCGTTCATCGACGGCGATGAAGATGACGTGGGCACGCTTCTCACCGATCTTGCCGAGTCGGCACTGGGCAAGGCCGCAGAAAGCGCTGCGCTGCGCCGATCTACGCTTGACTCTTGTGCAGAACTCGTCCGTCGAGCGGGCGGTGAGATGGCGCGCCGGTTCAGCGCGGGGGGCCGCCTCTTCACGTTCGGCAACGGCGGAAGCTCGACGGATGCCAGCACGTTGGCCGCGTTGTTCGCCCAACCTCCGACGGGACAGCCGCTTCCGGCGTGGTCACTGACGGCCGACCAGGCGGTTCTGACCGCGCTGGGCAATGACGTTGGCTTCGATCTGGTGTTCGCCCGTCAGCTGATCGCGCGGGCCGGCGCCGGCGACATCGCGGTCGCGATGTCGACCAGCGGCAACTCGACCGACTTGGTTCTGGGATTGCGGGAAGCACACAGACGCGGGATGTACACCGTCGGGTTCGCCGGGTACGACGGCGGTGACTTCGCCGCCAACCCCGACGTCGACGTCTGCCTGGTCGTCCGGTCACAGAGCGTCCACCGGATCCAGGAATCCCAGGCCCGCTTGGCATACGAGCTATGGGCGACGGTACAAGCGGAAACGAGCCTGCGATGAGAGACCACGTCACCGAATACCTGGACTCCGGACCGTCATTTCGCGAGGGCGAAGTGATCGAACGCATCGACACGTTCCGCAAGCGGCGGCCCCGACTGCGCGACACCGTCGTCACCCTCGCCCATGGTGCGGGCGGCAAGGCGTCGGCCGCTTTGGTCGACGCGGTGTTCGTCGAGGCATTCCGCAATCCGCACCTCGAATCACTCGGCGACGGAGCCGTCATCGCCCTGCCCGGCGGACACCGAATGGCGATGTCCACCGATTCATTCGTCGTGCAGCCACTGCGTTTTCCCGGCGGGTCGATCGGACACCTCGCAGTGCACGGCACGCTCAACGACCTCGCGATGGCGGGGGCGGTACCGTCGTGGCTCACCGCGGCATTCGTTCTCGAAGAGGGCTTTCCGATCGACGAACTGCGCGAGATCGTCGGCGACATGGCCGCGGCGGCAGTGGCCGCCAACGTCCAGATCGTCACGGGCGACACGAAAGTCGTCCCGAGGGGCGCAGCCGATGGCATGTTCATCACGACCGCCGGCGCCGGCATCGTCCCGACCGGTCGCGAGTTGTCCCCGGCGAACGTCCGACCGGGCGACAAGTTGCTCATCTCCGGGACCATCGGCGACCACGGCATGGCCGTGATGCTGGCCCGCGGGGATCTCGCGATCGAGGCGGACATCCGCTCCGATACCGCCTCGGTCAGCGGCATGGTGGAGCGGTTGCTCGAAGCGGCTCCGTCGACACGTTGGATGCGCGATCCCACCCGCGGCGGTGTCGGCACGGTGTGCAACGAGCTCGCGCAGGCCTGCGGCCTCGCGGTCGTCATCGAGGAAGACCGCCTGCCGGTACGGCCCGAGGTCGCGGGCGCATGTGAAATGCTCGGCATAGACCCGCTTTACGTCGCCAACGAAGGAAAGTTCCTCGCCGTCGTCGACCCGCAAGAGGCAGACGCGGCGCTTGCTGCGCTTCGTTCGGACCCCGCTGGCCTCTTCGCCACCGAAATCGGACGCATCGCCGACGAACCGGCCGCCACCGTGGTGCTACGCACCGCATTTGGCGGCACCCGAATCGTCGACATGCTCGTCGGCGACCCATTGCCCCGGATCTGCTGAGAGGACACTCGTATGTGTTTGGGAATTCCCGGACGGATCGTCGAAATCACCGACGCCGTGAACTGCCTGGCGAAGGTGGACGTCAGTGGCGTGCGCAGGATCATCAGCGTTCGACTGCTCGAGAAGGACATGCCGAACCCCGACGAGTGGGTGCTGGTCCACGTCGGGTTCGCGATGGCGAAGATCGACGAAACGGAGGCCCTGCTCACACTGGCCGCGGTCCAGAAGCTGGGCGAAGCCTATTCCGACGAGATCGAAGCATTCGACTCGTCATCGATCATCTGACCTGGAGGCGAGAACATGCGATTCGTTGATGAGTTCCGTGACCCCGCTGCAGCGCGAAAGCTGTTGACGGCCATCGAGACGCTGGCACGTTCAGGCGCGTCGGACGACCATTTCAAGTTCATGGAGGTGTGCGGCGGGCATACCCACACCATCTACAGGCACGGCATCGAGCACCTGCTGCCGGAGAACGTCGAGCTGGTGCACGGGCCCGGCTGCCCCGTGTGCGTGATCCCGATGGGCAGGGTGGACGACGCGATCTGGTTGGCGCGCCAACCGAATGTCATCTTCACGTGCTTCGGCGACATGATGCGAGTCCCCGGCTCGGACGGCAGCCTCCTCGACGCCAAAGCCGGCGGGGCCGATGTTCGGTTCGTCTACTCGCCGTTGGACGCTCTGAAGCTGGCCGTCGACAACCCCGGCAAGCAGGTCGTGTTCTTCGCCATCGGCTTCGAAACGACCGCGCCCTCAACGGCAGTCACGCTCGTTCGGGCGCGGGAGCTCGGTATCGCGAACTTCAGCGTGTTCTGCAACCACGTGACCATCGTGCCGCCGATCAAGGCGATACTGGAATCCCCCGACCTTCGACTGTCCGGCTTCCTCGGGCCGGGGCACGTCTCCACCGTCGTCGGCAACCGGCCGTACCGTTTCGTACCCGACGTCTACGGCAAGCCGTTGGTCGTCGCCGGGTTCGAGCCGCTCGACATTCTGGCTTCGGTCGCCATGCTGCTGCGGCAGATCCGCGAGGGGCGCTGCGAAGTCGAGAATCAGTACTCGCGCGTGGTGCAGGAAGAGGGCAACCCGGCGGCACTGGCACTGATGGCCGAGGTGTTCGCGTTGCGGCCACACTTCGAGTGGCGTGGCTTGGGATTCATCTCTCAGAGTGCGTTGCGGCTTCGCGATGAACTGGCCGACTTCGATGCCGAGCAGCGGTACGCGTTGCCGGGAGTGCGGGTCGCCGACCCGAAGGCCTGTCAGTGTGGCGAGGTGCTCAAAGGCGTCCTCAAACCGTGGGAATGCAAGGTCTTCGGCACGGCGTGCACCCCAGAGACCCCCATCGGTACCTGCATGGTCTCCCCCGAGGGCGCGTGCGCGGCGTACTACAACTTCGGGCGGCTACACCGCGACGCCGCCACGCTGATCGGGCAAGGTACTTCAGCGTGACAGCCGCCCCCCTCGCAGATACTCGCGGTGCGGACATGTTCGCCCGCTACGCCCATGCTCCCAATCAACTCGGATACTGCGGGCCTCCTGACTCCCCCGCGCTAGTGGGTGGCTCGCGCGACCAGATCCAGGCGGCGGCCAAACAGTTCACCGGCGCGTGGCCATATCTGCGGGTGCTGTCCCAGATGACCGGCATCGACGATCCCCTGGATCATCGCATCGTCGAATCGTATTGGCTCGGCGGCGGAGTCGGTTCCGCACTGGACCCCGAAGCGTTCACCGCCGAGCTATTGGCCGTGATCGGTCCGCAGGCCGGTCACTACTGGAGTCATCTCACCCCCGAGCTCGCCGACGAGGCGGCACCCGACCACGGCTTCCACGTGTTCGCCGTGTACCCCTGGTCACGGTTGCTCGGGACCGCCGCGCACGAACATCCCCTGTTCGTCCTCGACAACTGCCGCATATCCTGGGGCACCGTGTTGTCGAGCGACGGCGTCATGGCCGTCGTTCTTTCCCGAAGCCTGTGCTGGGACGGCTCGGCGCTGTCGCTATCGCCACGGCAGACGCGCAGAGTCGAGACGCGCATCGATTCGAATCGACACGCCGACGTCGTGCCGGGTGATCATGTCGCACTGCACTGGGGAAGGGTGTGCGATCACCTCACACCCGAACAGGTCGCAACCCTGGAGGCCAGCACTGAACGGCAACTGCAGGCCACCAATCGTCGGCTTGGCGCCGTAAAGCCATGAGGCCCAGAATCGTTCAGACCGACGGACAAATCGGCTTCTACTGGGCGACGCCCGACGGTGTCGCCACGACCTTGGCCGAGCTGGTCGTCGGCGATGACGAGGCCGACCGGCTGGTGGCGACCCATCTCGAGGCGCTCGACGACGCGTTGATCATCGCCGCTGCGCAGTTCGGGGAACTGCTCGGCGGCGGCAAGCACCCAGATCCCCGCGAACGCGAGGATCTGGTGGCGCTACATCGTTGCCTGGATCACTTGGTGCGTGATTACGCGTCGGGCGCCGAGATCGCCGCCATCGTCCCCGACCTGCGGGCGGGCAAGATCATCGGGACCGCTGCGCTGTTCTCGATTTGCGCGCGTCAGCCCGTTGGCCTGCTCGGCCCGGCGCCGTTCGACGGTGAACTCGCCGAACCGTCCCTCGGCGTCCTCAGTGGATTCGGGCAGATGGTCCTCGTCGACCCGGAGGAACCGTGGCGCGGTGGCCGGTGGATCCTGAAATCGGAAACCGGCCAACGGTACCCACTCACGCTGTCGATGATGCTGTTCGATAGCTCAGGGGTGAACAAGGACTCCGCCAGACGCGAACACGGCGAGGTGATCGACGGCTGCGTCGCGGCCGCGTCCGCTACTGATGCCGATCCCTTCGCCGTAGCATGTGCACTCGACTGGCTGCTCTACGACTGGCTGATGGCACACCGCGAGGATCCCGACAGCGCCGCCATCGAGATCCCAAAGGGCCACGAGTCCGATGCCGTGATGATCGTGCGCGCGGCATCCGAATCGGTGCGCTCGCGCGCCCGGGTCGACCCAGGACTCGCATCACCGATTCGCGCCGGCTGAGGCGAACTCACTTCACGATCGTGTACGTGAAGTCGTACTCCGTTCCCTCCGGATTCCGGGCGTGCAAGGCCATTTCGCCGCGGGCCTGCTCGAAATCGCCTGTGCCGCCGGTAATGGCAAGGGTGGAATCCTTCCCATCGTAGAACGGACCCTCCACAGTCAACTGGCCCCCCGGAACCGTCGCGGTCCAGAAACACTCATACGCAGAGCCGACCTTCGTGCGGAAGCACACGCCGCTGCTGGTACCCACCTTGTTCACATTGGTCTCGTCATACAGCGGGTTGAGGAAGGCAAGGATGTCGCCGAGGGAGTCCTTCTCGTCCGGTTTGCCGACGTGTTGCAGCGTGTCCGTTTCGGCATGCTCGACCACGTGCAGCGTCGTCGGCTTCGGATCGTCGGGTTTCGCGCATCCGCCGGCTGCGACCACGGTCGCCGACAGCAGCACGAGCATCCAAATCCGTTGCGTCGTCATGCGGAATGCCGCGTCGTGTTCGAGCGCATCATGCGGAGCTTCTCCGCAACCTCGATCGCGTCGCCCTCGCCGACGTCATCGGAATGCTGGTACGGGCGGGCCAGGAGCATGTAGATGAGGCCGACGCCGACGACGGCGACGAGGCCGATCGCCACGATCCACTTGTCCAGGAACGTTCCGCCGTCCACCGGCTTGAGTAGGAGGATCATCGCCACGACGCCGTAGCCGAGCGCAGCAATGTTGATGATCATGCCCCACCGCCCGAGATTCCAGTCGCCGGCTGGACGCCAGCCACGGAGTCGCTGTCGCAGGGCGGCCAGTACGACGGCCTGGAACGCGATGTAGATGCCCAGCACGGCGAACGCGGTGATGCGCGGCAGCTGATCGGGGAAGGCGTACACGTACACGCAGATGACGATCGGAATCACGCACGCCACCAGTAGCGCATTCGCGGGAACCGCGTGCCGCTCGGACATCTTCGACAGCCACGTGCTGCCAGGCAACATCTTGTCCCGGGCGAACGCGAAGATCAGCCGGCTACCGGCGGCCTGCAGTGACAGGACGCACGATACGAACGCGGTAATCGCTATGCACAGGAACAACTTCGCGCCGATGTGGCCGAGCGAACTCTCCAGGATGGAGGGGATCGGATCGGGATCGTTGCCGCTGACGATGTCTTGGAGGTTCGGCGCCGCGAGCACGTACCCGACATAGGACATGAGGCTGGAAACGCCACCGACGAGGATGGTCAGCATCATCGCCCGGGGGATGCGGCGTGTCGGGTTGTCGACCTCTTCTGCGACGTCACCACACGCCTCGAAACCGTAGAACAGGAACAGACCGCTCAGCGCAGCACCCAAGAAGGTAAGGAAATACGATTGGCTGCCGCCGGCGCCCATCGAGTCGAAGAACACCGAGAACGAGTTGACCCGTTTGAAGATGAGCAGATACAGGCCCAGCGCGATGACACCTATGAGCTCGGCGCCAAGACCGATCTGTGCCACCCGCGCCAGGGTGCGGGTGCCGGTGAAGTTGAATGCCAAGGCCAACAACAGCAACGCCACCGCGGTGGCAAGGCCAACCTCCTTGCTGAAGGTCATCCCAAAGAGGGAGGCGACGAAACTACCGCCGAACTCCGCGACCGCAGTCACCGTGACGATGACCGCCCACACGTACACCCAGGACACCATCCATGCGTACCTTCGGCCCCACAGCCGTCGGGTCCACGGGTAGATCCCCCCGGCGATGGGGTATTGCGAAACCACTTCGCCGAAGATGAGCGCCACCAGGAATTGACCGCATCCGACGATGATGATCCACCACAAGGATGGTGGACCGCCGAGCGAAAGGCTGTAGGCGAACAACGAATACACACCGACGAGCGGTGAGAGGTAGGTGAAGCCGAGCGCCAGGTTCGACCACAAGCTCATCGACCGGTGAAAGTCCGTGCCCGTGTAACCGAGAGCTTCCAGGTGAGCGCTCTCGTTGTCGACCGAGGATTGGGGGGTTGTCAGATCCGACATCAGTGCTGACCACCTTCGAAGCCGTGGTACTGCATGACGTGTTTGATACGGGTGTAGTCCTCCAACCCATACATGGACAGATCCTTTCCATAACCGGACTGCTTGAATCCCCCGTGCGGCATCTCCGCCACCAGCGGAATGTGCGTATTGATCCACACGCAACCGAAGTCCAGACGAGCTGACATTCGCGTCGCCGTGTCGACGTTCTTGGTCCACACCGACGACGCGAGCCCGTAGACGGTGCCGTTGGCGAAGGCGAGAGCTTCTTCTTCGTCGACGAACGACTGAGCCGTCATCACCGGACCGAAGATCTCGGTTTGAATCAACTCGTCGGTCTGCTGCAGGTCGGCGATCAGTGTGGGTTCGTAGAAGTAGCCGACGTCGTCCTTTTGCCGACCGCCTGCGAGAACTCGAGCATGATCGGGTGCGCGCGAAACGAGTCCGGAGACGTGGTTGAGTTGATTCGCGTTGTTCACAGGGCCAAACAGGATTTCGTCGTCGTGCGGGTCATAACCCGTCTTGGTGTTGGCCACCGATTCCGCCATCGCCGAGAGGAATTCGTCGTACACGCCGTCCTGGATGACGAGCCTCGTGGCGGCGGTGCAGTCTTGGCCTGCGTTGAAATACCCTGCCGCAGTGAGACCTTCCACGGCCGATTCGATGTCGACGTCGTTGAAGATCAGCACCGGAGCCTTGCCACCGAGCTCGAGATGTGCGCGCTTGACGGTATTGGCCGCACTGGCCGCCACAGCGATGCCTGCGCGGGTTGAGCCGGTGATGGAAACCAGTTGCGGCACGGGGTGAGCCACAAGCGCCGCACCGGTGTCGCGATCGCCGCAGACCAGATTGCACACGCCAGGAGGGAAGATCTCCTGCATCTTCTCGACCATCCAGAACGACGAAGCTGGCGTGGTATCAGAAGGTTTGAGCACGACCGTACAGCCCGCGGCCAGCGCGGGCGCGAACTTCCACACCGACATCATCATCGGGTAGTTCCACGGCGCCACCTGGCCGACGGGCCCAATCGGTTCCCGACGAATCGACGACGTGTGCCCGCGCATGTACTCGCCCTGGGAACGGCCTTCGAGTACCCGCGCCCCTCCCGCGAAGAACCGGATCTGATCGATCATCGCCGGGATCTCTTCGGACATCGTGAGCGACAGGGGTTTACCCGTATTCTCGCTCTCGATCGCGACGAGCTCTTCGGCACCTTCTTCGATCACGTCCGCCAGCTTCAGCAGTGCACGCTGCCGCTCGCTCGGAGTGAACCAACGCCACGTCTCGAACGCTGACGCGGCTGCACGGTATGCATCGTCCACGTCCTTCGGAGAGGAGTTGGGCGCCGATGCATACACCTCGCCGGTCGATGGGTTGATGATGTCCATCATCTGGCCGTCGGCGGCGGCCTGGATCTCACCGCCGATGATGTTGTGGAACGTCTTCTTGTCGACCACGTGGATACGTCCTCCGTTGGATATTCAGGCTGAATGGAGGGAGTTTGGGTTTAGTCAGAATGTGACGGCCGTCGCCCCGGTCGGCCAAGTATGCGGTAGGGAGCACCCCCGTCCACCTGCCAGAATGTCGCGCCGAGGTGCAACGACGCGCCATTTTGTCCATGGCTAGGCCATGGAGTGCCGTTTCACGTCACATCACGGCTCGTCGAGCGCGGCTGCCAGTGCCCCGCAGGCACGCAGGGTTGCCGCCAGGTAAACCGGGTTCTGCGCCTGCGGCCACGACGACATCTTGGCCACGACGGTGCGGGACGCGCGGTCGACGTAGACCAGCTGGCCGTGAATCCCCAAGCAGAGCAACACCGGACCGGTTGCGGCTTCGAAGAACCAGAACTGGTTGCGGTACCAACCGCCAGGCAGCATCAGCGCGTTGTCCGTGCGCGCGAAGACTTGCCGCACGTCTTGCGGCGGGGCGAATGCGTCGGCCAGCCACTGCGCGGGGACAACTCGTCGGTCGTCGACCATGCCGTCGTCGAGCAACATCTGGCCGAATCTGCCCAGGTCACGCAGGGTTGTCGAAACTCCCCCATCGTGCACCGCAGTACCGACGGAATCGCACGTGACGTCGGCGTCGTACTCGGCACCCAGCGGTTTCCACAGCAGTTCTGAGATCAAGTCAGACATCCGCCGGCCCGCCACCCTCTCGCAGATCCAACCGAGCATGTCCGTGTCACACGATCGGTACACGAAGCCGCCACCGTGCGGACCGGACGTTCCGATGCCGGTCAAGTAGGCATACGCACCACACGGGTCCCCATCGAGCCGAGGTGCCCATCCCATCGAACGTTCCATGGCCCTGACCTCGGAATCGCTGGCTGCGTACGTCTCCCGGAACATGACACCGGTGCGCATGTCGAGCACGTCTCGAACGGTCGCCCCGTGGTACCCGCAGTCGTCGACTTCGGGCACGCAGTCGGCCACGTTGGCTGACGGGTCGAGCTGACCGCGGTCCACCAGTACGCCGGCCACGCAACCGACGATGGACTTCGATATCGACATGACGAGATGTGGTGTGCGCGCGGTCATGCCATCGACGTACTGCTCGTGCACGACAGTGCCATCGTGAATTACCAGCACCGCGTCGGTGAACGTGGCGTCGAAGACTTTGCCGACCGTCGACGGTCCATCAGCCAGGACGACCGCGGTATCGCCGACCTCCAACGCGCCGGTGGTTAGTAGCCGCTGCCGAGCACCCGCTGAAATCAATTGCGTCGGAATGATTTCACGCATGTGCCGAAACGACCACCTCAGATGCGGCGGTTGCTGCCAATTCGACACGTTGACCTGCAGCGGCGCCTTCGGCGGGAACCCGCTCATCATTTCTGCGCCCGCGTCTGGCGCGCTCGCTGGAACGTCGATGTCTTTTGGCATGCCGCGCATCGTATCTGGTGCGAGGAACCCTCTTGGAACGCTTGCCCTTGTGAAATCCGTGGGATCGCTTATGATCTGCGGCCATGGCCCAAGGCGGCGAAAGATCGGCTTCTGCCGACGGGGTCACGGCGTACAACTGGCGGCTGCCACCCTACAACCGCTGGGCCTTCTGGCGCGTGAAGGACATCCTGCCGACCACGCGAGTGGCAGCTCCGACGACGGCACGTGGATTCCATCCAGCACCCGATGGCCTGGCGAGTCCATTGGCGCAAACGGTGCTTCGCGTCGACGGGACCGAATCGACGGTTGGGCGGGTTCTGGCCGACACGTATACCGACGCCTTCGTCGTACTCCATGACGGAGCGTTGGTTGCGGAGTGGTACTGCGACGAAGGCACGCATGCGCGCACCCATGCGCTGATGTCCGTGACGAAGTCGATCGTCAGCTGTGTGGCGGCCGCGTTGGTCGATCAACGGGTGCTCGACACGAGCGCTCCTGTGAGCGCCTACATTCCGGAACTCGCGCGCAGCGGCTACGGCGGAGCGACGGTCTCACAGGTACTCGACATGCGCAGCGGCGTCCGGTTCGGCGAGGACTACACCGATCCCACGTCCGAGGTCCGGCAGCTAGCACTGTCTGAGTCGGGAATCTATCCCTACCTGACGGGTCTTCGGGCAGAGGCAGCCCACGGTGAGAGGTTCCTGTACCGCTCGGCCGAGACCGACGTCGCAGGATGGGTCTGCGAACGCGTGGCCGGCCTGCCCATGGCCGAGTTGATGTCGACACTGATCTGGCAGCCGATGGGTGCGGAGTTCGACGCCGAGATCCTCACTGATCCGAAGGGCACTGCGTACCACGACGGTGGACTCTGCGCCACGGCTCGTGACGTCGCTCGTTTCGGTCAGCTACTCCTTGACGGCGGCACGGCGGTAGATGGTGCCGGCGAAGTCCGTACCGTGCTCGGACCGGCTTGGCTGCGTGAGTCGTCCACGGCGGACGCGAAGTCCCGCGCACTCTTCGCCGACTCTCCCGCCGGGACGTCGCTGCCCGGTGGTTGGTACCGCAACCAGTTCTGGTTTCGACCCGGCAGATTCGGAGATGTTCTGCTGTGTCTGGGGATCCATGGCCAGATGGTCCATGTCAGCCGGCGCACCCGCACGGTGTGCGTGAAGTTCTCGACCTGGCCCGAGCCGCAGAACCCCCGTTTCCTAGAGGACACGCTGCGCGCATTCGACAACATCGGCGGCGCACTGAGTGGCCACGACCAGGCGGGCGAACACCGATTGCCGCCCGGCATCGCCTCCGGATTGAAGCGCCACGGCGTCGTTGACCGGGCGCCGAAGTTTCGAGATGTGTAAGTGAATTGCGCTGTCGTTCTTTGGATTCTACGAACAATCCTTCAGATCCGTCCCACCACCATAGAGGAGACACCAATGACCGAACCGAAGGCTCGAGCGCCGCGTCGCCGGCGTGCTGCCGCCCCCCGGAAGTCGCGACTGGCACTGCCGTTTTCGCGCACGTCGTTGAGCGGGATCGCGGAAATCCGGACCTTCTTCCGGACCAATGAGCAGCCGATCTACTTCTTCGGGCCGACGGCATTTAATCTGCTGGGAATCGACCGTTGGGTGCGAAACTTCCGCTACATCACCTACTTCGATTCGTGGGATGGCGGTCATCCGCGCGTCTTCAGTCCGAAGAACAAGCCCTACGTCGAGTTCGAGTCGAGCGAAGACATCACCAACTACTTGCTGCGCGACCCGGAAGTGCAGGCATACATCAAGAAGCGCGGCGGCAATCCGATGGTGGCCATGGTCTTCTTCAACGAAGAGACCGAGGAGATCTGCGCCGAACTCGGCTACAACCTCATTCTGCCTCCCCATTCGCTACGCCAGCGCCTGGATTCGAAGATCGTGACCACGCAACTCGGCAACGAGGCAGGTGCCCCCTCCGTGCCGAACGTCATTGGTGTGGCAAGCACTTACGCCGAGCTCACCGCATTGGCAGCCGAGCACGGCCTTGGCACTGACCTCGTGGTGCAGACGCCATACGGCGACTCGGGCAAGACGACGTTCTTCATCAAGTCGCGGGAAGGGTGGGACAAGGACGCCGACGACATCATCGGCCACGACCTGAAGGTCATGAAGCGGATCAACAACAAGGCCGCCGCGGTCGAAGCCTGCATCACCCGGCACGGCACCATCGTCGGTCCATTCATGACCGACCTCACCGGATACCCAGAACTCACCCCCTACAAGGGCGGATGGTGTGGCAACGACTTGTTCCCGGAGGCGTTGTCCGAGAATCAGCGCGCGACCGCGATCAGCCACGTCCGCAAGATGGGCGATCGACTGGCAGAGGAGGGCTACCTCGGGTTCCTCGAAGTGGACGTTCTGATCGACCTCGACACCGACGACGTGTACCTGGGCGAGATCAATCCCCGCATTTCGGGCGCTTCATCGATGACGAACGTGACTGCGGGCGCTTACGCGGACGTTCCGTTGTTCTTGTTCCACCTGTTGGAGTTCATGGACGTCAAGTACTCGATCAACGTCGAGGAGATCAACGAGCGGTGGCATGACCTTGCCGCGGTGGATGTTTGGTCGCAGTTGATCATGAAGGAGCCCGTGGATTCGCTCGAGCAGATTCTCAGCAGTCCGCATACCGGCACGTGGCATTTGGGCGAAGACGGCGAGCTCACATTCGCTCAGATCACCAACGACTGGCACGACATCACCGGTGAAGACGAGGCATTCTTCCTGCGCGTTTACCAGGCCGGTGATTATCGATTCCGAGGGGCCGATCTCGGCATCTTGGTGACCAAGGGGCGGATGCAGACCGCAGACGGCCTGACGCCACGATGCCTCCGCTACATCGATGGCATCCGCGCGCAATACCGCTCGATACCCGTAGCCGATGCGCCGGCCTTCGCACCGTTCCCTCCGGTCAAGTAGGCGCTGCGGCGCTATCCCGCGATGCCGGTGGCGGGCTGGTCGTCGTGGTCAGTGCCACAGGTCAGTAACTCTCTGGCCTTCAACGCGATCCAGAGCTCCGATCGGGTGTGAGCCGAATCCATGTCACGCCCGACCAACTCCGCTACTCGCTCCATTCGCTTGCGCAGCGTGTGCCGGTGCACTCCCAGTTCTGATGCCGCCGCGTCCCAGTGGCCATTGTGATGCAGATAGGAATCCAGTGACTGCAACAGCTGTGTTCCGCGATCCCGGTCGTGGTCTTCTATGGCGCACAGCCAACCAGTCGCGATGGTTCGAAGGACGTCATCGGATTGGGTGCTGAGCAGCAGGCTGAACGTACCAAGGTCGTCGAACGCGACCAGTTTCCTGCCATTCGTCGCAGCCGCCCGCGACGCTGAAATCGCCTGCTGCAGGCTCCGTTTCATGCCACCTATGGAGGTCGGGCCGCCAATACCCCCGTTGATGCTCCGCCGCAATCCGGAGCGCATCTTGTGGTAAACGCGACCGACGAGATCGGTTGCGCCTTCGGCGTGAACGGCGAAGGCCACACCATCGCCGCCGGGCAGGTCGGCCATCAGGTACGGCGTCGACTCCTGCTGCAACGCCGTCGCCAGTTCCCGTTGCGCTTGAAGCGAAGGCCCCACCGCGGTGAACGCCGCCACGGTGACCGTGTCGTCCGTCGCGAATCCGAAGAATTCGAGCAATGACGTGTCTGCTTCGAGACCGTTGCGGAAGAGTGATTTGGCGACGCTCGTCCGCAGTCTTTGTTCGGCGTCGATGACGCGCGCCGGTTTGGCCAGTTCGATGGTGAGTAGCGAGACGGTGTGGGAAACGAGCTGGCGTTCGGCCGGGCCAAGTGGAGTCGCAGACGCCACTGCGAGGTACACCTGATTTCCGCTGGAGCCACGCAGCTGTTGGATCGTGAGGCTTCCGTTGTCGTCGACGAAGGCGCGGCTGCGGGTGTTGTCCCTACTGATCTGCTCGTGCACCCTGGACCTGAGGTCACCTCGATCAGTCGTCGACTCTGCGAGCACCCGTCCGGAGCGGTCGATCACGCACGCGGAACAATTGAGAGCGGCGCTCAGTGCCTTGATCAGGCCGGCAATGCCGCCGTGAATCGTCGCCCGCGCGAGATTCTCCTGCCCCTGGACCGTCCGCCGCATCAGCTCGACGCGCTCGTGCGCGATCTCATCGATGACTGCGTGCGAGATCGCGGTGAACGGGATCGACGGTGCGACCGCCAGCACGGGAATCCCCACCTCATCCGCCGCTGCGCAGATCGAATCCGGAACCCGGTCGAAGCGACAACCCGTGTCGAAGGCCACTGCGGCGCATCCCGACTCCGCGATACGGGTGAGATATCGCCGCTGCCCGGCATCGTCGTCGGGCAGTTGCAGGCCCGTGGTCATGACGAGCTCTCCACCGGCGAGCCAGGGGCTCGGGTCGGCGAGTTCGATCGCATGCACCCAACTGATGACACGGTCGAGACCGGCTGCACCACCAGCGAGCGACAAGCCGAGTGTCGGGGTAGCCATTAGGCGTCGCACCGTCATCACCATGGGTCGACCTCCGTACACTGGCGCTGGAGTGATTCGCTGTGCCGGCAGAGCAGTAACAGTTCGGCATTCGCCGTCGCGGCACGGGCGACGTCGATCAAGCCGTCTCGCCCGAGTTCTGAGCGAAGGCGAAGGAACCGTGCGATCGCGGGCGCAGCATCGCGTTGCCAAACACTCGTGGCCGATTTGCACTCATCGTCCAGACGCATCACGGCCGCCGCCAAGCGGTGATGGGTGTCGGCAAGTTCGTCCCGCACGGCTGCCGCGGCCATGGCATCCCACCAGCCCGAGGCCGTGTGCGCGCCAAGGCCTTCCACGATCCAATTCAAGTCGAGTGCATCGCCTACCGCAGCGTAGACACTGGCCACGTCGCAGACGTCGACACCCAGCCGCGTCGCGGTTTGACTGAGATCGAATGCCTCCACCCGAAGCCGGTTCTGATGCGACTCACCCTGCGAAACGTCTGCTCGAAGTGCCTGGACGTCGCTCTGGTAGCGGCCGACGGTCGCCGCGATGTCCAAGTGACCACCGTGGTGGCGCAGAAGCCGTGCAGCCGTGTACTCGATGAAATGCTGTACGGCATGCAGCCCTTGCCAGCGTTGCGAGGGGGTCAACTGAGATTCTTTCCGGGCCTGCTGCCACATGGCATCGATTGGGAAGAGCTGGCGAACCACCGCATAGGCGGCGGCTACCGCAGGCGTCGGCACGCCGAGGCGCTCGTTGAGCTGGTAGATGAGGCCCGGCCCAACGTGATTGATGAGGTCGTCGGCGATCTGAGTCGCGATGATCTCCCTGGCCAATCGGTGGTTGGCGATCTCGGACGAGAGGTGGTGCTGGAATCGCGAAGGAAAGTAGGACCGCAGGGCGGCACCGAAGATCGGACAATCCGGTACTGGGGAGGCCAATAATTCGTCGCGCACGACGTTCTTGGAGTGCGCCAGCAGTATCGCGATCTCGGGGCGGGTAAGTCCGCGTCCAGCCCGCGTGCGCGAGACCAATTCGGCACGGCTGGGCAATGTTTCGCCGATGCGATTGATGCCGCTCGCGCGCTCCAGATCGTCGATCAACCGCTCGTGACGATTGAGCAGTTGCGGCGCTTGCGCCTCGGCCAGGCTGATGGCGGACACCTGGTTCTCGCAGCTGTCCAGCACGGCGGCAGCCACCTCGTCGTGCGACTGCAGCAGGAGGTCGTTTCGTTCGGACGCAGTGATGCGATTCGTCCGGCGAGCGGCGTCGAGGGCGATCTTGAGGTTGACCTCACGGTCGGACGTGGCAACTCCCGCAGCATTGTCGATGAAGTCCGCGTTGATCCTTCCCCCGCCCAAGGCGTAGTCGACGCGTGCGCGCTGCGTCAGACCGAGGTTGCCGCCCTCGCCTACGACCTTGGCGCGCAACTGATCCGCATCGACGCGAATGGCATCGTTGGTCGGGTCGGCGGCGTCGGCGTGCCCTTCCAGTCCCGACTTGACGTAGGTACCGATGCCGCCGTTCCAGAGCAGGTCGACGTCAGCCGTCAGAATCGCCCGGATGAGGTCGTTCGGCGTGACCGTCTCCGCCGTGATCGCCAGTGCTGCACGGGCAGCCGCAGGCAACATGATGCGCTTGGCGCCGCGCGGCCATACGCCGCCACCCACCGACAACTTCGTGGTGTCGTAGTCACCCCAACTGCTCGCAGGCAGCTGCGCGAGTCGGAGTCTTTCGGCGTAGCCGGCAACGGGATCGGGGTCCGGGTCGATGAAGACGTGCCGGTGATCGAAGGCGGCGACCAGCCGGATGCCGCGTGAAAGCAGCATGCCGTTGCCGAACACATCGCCCGACATGTCGCCAATACCCACCACACGAATCTCGTCGGTGTCGACATCGATGCCCAGGTCGGCGAGATGCTGCCGTACCGACACCCACGCGCCACGCGCGGTAATGCCCATCGCCTTGTGGTCATAACCCGCCGAGCCGCCGGAGGCGAATGCATCACCCAGCCAGAATCCGCGTTGGAGCGCAATCTCGTTGGCCAGGTCGGAGAATCGTGCCGTGCCCTTGTCTGCCGCCACGACCAGGTAGGCGTCGTCGCCCCCGTAGACGACTGTCCTGCGCGGAGCTTCCACGCGGCCGTCGACCTGGTTGTCGGTGACGTCGAGTAAGCCCGTGATGAACGTCCGGTAGGCGTGTTCGACGCTGATCAACGAATTCTTGCGAATGAAGGCCCCTTTCGCCCCCACGGGGACGATCGGCGAATTCTTGACCGTCTGCGTCTTCATCAGACCCAATACCTCTGTGCGGTAATCCTCTGGTCGATCCGAGAATCGCAGTCCGCCTCTCGCGACTGGGCCGCTGCGCACGTGCGTGCCCTCGACGTCTTCGGAATCGACGAAGATCTCGCGAAACGGCACGATGGCACCGCGTGGTTGAAGCTGTGTCGAGTCGAACATGAATGCCGCATGCCGTTTGGGCGCACCATCGGCGTCACGCTGGAACCAGTTGGTGCGCAGCGTCGCCGACACGAACGCGGCGAACGCACGAAGGATTCGGTCCTCGTCGACGGTGGTGGTCGCCTCGATCGGTATGGACAGCTCGGCCAGCGCCGCCGCCACCACCGATTCGCGGTTAGCGACGTCGGGATCGAATCGGGCGGTGAAGTACGCCACCAGCGCGGTGACGAACTCGGGATTGTCGTTGAGTGTCGAGATGATGTAACTCATCGAGAACCCAAGGCCCGCTTGGCGCAAGAACCTACTGGCACAGCGCACCAGCATGACCTCGCGCCACGTCACGTTTGCGGACGCGATCAAGCTCGCAAAGTCGTCGATCGCAAACCCCTGCGTGTCGGACGCTCCGAATGCCTCGGCGATCTTCGCCGGCGATGCATGGTGCCACCGGGGCGGAAGGACGAAGTCGAACAGCGACAACGCCGCGGAATGCGCAGACGTGACGGTGAGCGGCTGCTGACTGGCAACCCGCAGACCGAAGCGTTCGAAGAGCGCGCAGACGTCGGTCAACAACGGATGCTCCCCCGGCCACACCACCACCGCTTGAACGATGCCGATCGGACCCTCTTCGTCGAGGAACCTCATGCGTGCTCCGCCAGTGGGCCACGCGAGCACGTGTTTGATCGCGTCCTCGGCACTGGCGCTGAGCGCTTGCCGATCAGCTGTCGCGCTGACGTTGCCCATGGCGGCGTCCTTCCTTCACGATGCACAGTGTCGTGGAAACCGATCCCCGCGCGGCATCGCCGAGTTGGACATGCGACGGCCAAGGCTTGTCCACTTCGGCGATGGCACCGCCTCACCATGCTTTCCTACGCTGGCGTGACATCGAGGAAAGGGACGATCGAAATGACCTTGGACTCCGTAGTCGGCGGTCCCGGCCTGCCCCAGGAGCGCAAGTTGGTCACGGCCATCCCGGGGCCCCGCTCCATCGCACTGGCCAGTCGCCGGCACTCCGCTCTGCCAGCCGGTCTGACGAGTAGCGCGGGTGTATACGCCGCGGCAGCCGGGGGTGGTGTCATCGTCGACGTCGACGGAAATTCGTTCATCGATCTGGGCAGCGGCATCGCGGTGACCACCGTCGGTAACGCTGCCCCCGGCGTCGTCTCCCGCACGTCGGCGCAGCTGAACCAATACACCCACACCTGTTTTCTCGCCACCCCGTACGAGCCCTACATCGAGGTGGCCGAGACACTCAACCGACTCGCCCCCGGCGAACACGAGAAGCGCACCGCGCTGTTCAACACCGGCAGCGAAGCGCTGGAGAACGCCGTCAAGTACGCCCGCTCCGCCACCGGCCGGCCCGCGGTGGTGGTGTTCGACCACGCATTCCACGGACGTTCGCTGCTGACGATGTCCATGACGGCGAAGAACCTTCCGTACAAGCACGGCTTCGGGCCGTTCGCGCCAGAGGTCTATCGGGCGCCGATGGCCTACCCCTACCGATGGCCGTCAGGACCGCAGAACTGCGCGGCCGAAGCCTTCAGCCAGTTCACCCAGTTGGTGGACAGCCAGATCGGCTCGGATGCCGTCGCCTGCGTGGTGATCGAACCGATTCAAGGCGAGGGCGGGTTCATCGTCCCGGCCGAAGGCTTCCTGACGAAGGTGGCCGACTTCTGCCGCGACCGCGGCATCGTGCTCGTCGCCGATGAGGTTCAGACCGGAATTGCGCGCACCGGCGCATGGTTCGCCAGTGAGCACGAAGGCATCGTCCCCGATCTGATCACGACGGCCAAGGGGTTGGCCGGCGGACTTCCACTGGCCGCGGTCACCGGCCGCGCCGACATCATGGACGCAGCGCACCCGGGCGGCATCGGCGGCACCTTCAGCGGTAACCCCCTCTCCTGCGCGGCCGCGCTCGGCGTGTTCGACGAGATCGAGAACGGCCAACTACTCACGCGCGCACAGGTGATCGGCGAAATCCTGACGCACGAACTCAAGGACATCGCGGCAGGCACCGCCGTCATCGGCGAGATCCGAGGGCGAGGGGCGATGATCGCCGCCGAACTCGTGTTGCCCGGCACCCGTACGCCCAATCGGGAGGCGGTCGCCGAGATCGCGCGGCACTGCCATGACAACGGCGTACTGACCCTGACCGCAGGCACTTTCGGCAACGTCCTTCGATTCCTGCCACCGCTGACCATTCCCGACGATCTGCTCATCGAAGGCCTCGGCGTCCTGCGCGACGGCTTCGCCTCACTCTGACACTCACAACCCAACGCCCCCAAGGAAGAGCCATGACCGCAACCGCCGCACCCCCCTCCGCCAAGACGTACACGCCACTGGGACTGTTCGACACCGACCGGCTACTGGACGCCGATGAACGCGACATCGCCTCGACGGTGCGCAAGTTCGTCGAAACCCGGCTGCGGCCGAACGTCGAAGGGTGGTTCGAGTCCGCGACCTTGCCCAAGGAATTGGCGAAGGAGTTCGGCGAGCTCGGCGTGCTCGGCATGCACCTCGACGGTTACGGGTGCGCGGGAACCAACGCCGTCAGCTACGGGCTGGCCTGCCTGGAACTGGAAGCCGGCGACAGCGGCTTTCGGAGTTTCGTATCCGTGCAGGGCTCTCTCTCGATGTTCTCCATCCACCGCTACGGCTCCGAGGAGCAGAAGACCGAGTGGCTGCCGCGGTTGGCGGCCGGCGACGCGATCGGCTGCTTCGGTCTGACCGAACCCGACTTCGGTTCCAACCCGGCCGGTATGCGCACGCGCGCCCGCAGGGACGGCAGCGACTGGGTGCTCAACGGCACCAAGATGTGGATCACCAACGGCAATCTCGCCGACGTCGCGACCGTGTGGGCACACACCGATGACGGGGTCCGCGGATTCCTGGTGCCCACCGATACCCCGGGCTTCACTGCCAACGAGATTCACCGCAAGCTGTCGCTGCGTGCCTCGGTCACCTCGGAGCTCGTCCTCGACAACGTGCGACTGCCGGCATCCGCTCAACTGCCACACGCCGCGGGCCTCAGTGCACCACTGTCGTGTCTGAACGAGGCACGTTTCGGGATCGTCTTCGGCGCGTTGGGCGCCGCGCGGGACAGCCTGGAGGCGACCATCGCCTACACGCAGTCACGCGATGTCTTCGATCGACCGCTGGCGAGTTTCCAACTGTCGCAGGAAAAACTGGCCAACATGACCGTGGAGCTCGGAAAGGGCATGCTTCTTGCCCTGCACCTCGGTCGCATCAAGGACGCCGAGGGCCTGCGGCCCGAGCAGGTCAGCTTGGGCAAGCTCAACAACGTGCGCGAGGCCATCGCGATCGCCCGGGAATGCCGAACGCTGTTGGGCGCCAGCGGAGTCACCCTGGAGTACTCGCCACTGCGGCACGCCAACAACCTGGAATCGGTGCTGACCTACGAAGGCACCTCCGAGATGCACCTGCTGTCCATCGGCAAGGCGCTCACCGGACACGCCGCCTTCCGCTAACCGCCGTTCGATTGGAAACCCAATGACCTCATCCACGACTACACCGCTGCAACATCTCATCGCCGGCCAGTGGACCTTCGGCAGCGGCGAGGAGTTGCGCAGCGTCAACCCAGCGCAGCCGCGCATCGTCGTCGCCCACGGCGGTTCGGCCACCACTGCCGACGTGGACACCGCCGTGTCGGCAGCCACGCAGGCGCGGGCGGGGTGGGCCGCCACCCCGATGCACCAGCGGGGTGCCGTGCTGCTCGCGGCCGCCGACGTCCTCGAGCGGAACGCGGAGGATTGGGGACTCGACCTGACCGCCGAAGAGGGCAAGACCCGAGCCGAAGGCATCGCCGAAGTACGACGGGCAGCTCAAATCCTGCGCTATTACGGCAATGAGGGCGATCGACAGTCCGGCGAGATCTATGCGTCACCACGCAGCGGCGAGCAGATCCTCGTCACCCGCAAACCGGTTGGTGTGGTCGGCGTGATCACCCCGTTCAACTTCCCCATCGCCATCCCGGCGTGGAAGATCGCGCCTGCGTTGATCTACGGCAACACCGTCGTATGGAAGCCGGCCAGCACGGTACCGCTGCTGGCATTGCGACTCGCGTCCGCACTGACCAGCGTGGGGTTGCCTGCAGGCGTGCTCAACCTCCTCATCGGTGGCACGAGCGTCGGCGACGGAATCGTCAACCATCCCTCGGTCGACGCCATCAGCTTCACCGGATCGACCGGGATCGGGCGTCGCATCGCCGCCACCGCGGCAGCACGTGGCGTTCCGGTTCAGGCCGAGATGGGAGGCAAGAACGCCGCCGTGGTGCTGGACGACGCAGACGTCGACCTTGCCGCCGAACAGGTGTTGTTGGGCGCCTTCCGGTCGTCCGGCCAAAAGTGCACGGCCACCTCGCGTTTGATCGTCACCCCGGGAATCGCCGACCGGCTGTTGGACGTGTTGGCGGATCGCGTGCGCGCACTCGTGGTCGGCGACCCGACCGCGGACGACACGCAGATCGGTCCGGTCGTCAGCGCGGGTGCTCACCAGACGATTGTCACGGGGATCGAGAGGGCCACCTACCAAGGCGCCACCACGCTGGCCGGTGGTCAGATCCCGGTGCACGGACCGCTGGCCGACGGGTACTTCGTCGCACCCACCATCATGGAGCTCAATGGTCAGCCCGCCGACATCTGGACCGACGAACTCTTCGGGCCCGTGCTGACGGTGCGGCGAGCCGCGGATGCCGAGGAGGCATTCTCCTTGGCAAATGACGGCGAGTTCGGTTTGTCGGCAGCGGTTTTCACGCAGGACCTTACCCGGGCCCTACAGGCGGTGGAGCACATCGACGTCGGGGTTCTGCACGTCAACTCCGAGTCGGCGGGAGCCGACCCGCACGTGCCGTTCGGCGGTGCGAAGAAGAGCGGGCTCGGACCCAAGGAGCAAGGCGGCGCGGCCCGAGAGTTCTACACGCACACCACCACGGTGTACCTGCGCGGCGGAGCCGTCCGATCATGAGCCGCTCAGCGCTCGACGGAATCGTGGTCGTCGACTTCAGCCGCGTGCTGGCGGGCCCCTACGCGACGATGATGCTGGGCGACTTCGGCGCCGACATCGTCAAGATCGAGCGGCCACGCGTCGGTGACGACACCCGGGAATGGGGCCCTCCCTATGACGTCAACGGCGTAGCCACCTACTTCAACTCGGTCAACCGAAACAAGCGATCGGTGGCGCTGGACCTCACCGACCCCGTAGACGTCGCACGCGCCCGCGAGCTGGTGACGGGCGCCGACATCGTCGTCGAGAACTTCCGGCCCGGCACGATGGAGAAACTCGGGCTCGGCTACGACGTGCTTCGCGAGCTCAAGCCGGACCTGATCTATTGCGCCATCACCGGATTCGGGCGAGACGGCGGTGCCGACCTACCCGGTTACGACCTGCTCGTCCAGGCCGTCGGCGGGCTGATGAGCATCACCGGTCCCTCGGCGGACGAGCCGACGAAGGTCGGTGTCGCGGTCGTCGACGTGCTCGCGGGGATGCACGCGCTGACGGGGATCCTGCTGGCGTTGACGCACCGTGATCACACCGGCGAAGGCCAGCGTGTCGACACGAACCTGCTTTCGGTGCTGTTGTCGTCCATGGTGAATCAGGCCTCGGGGTTCCTCGGCGCGGGCAGCATCCCGACCAGCATGGGCAACCGGCATCCGAGTATCGCTCCCTATCAGACGTTTTCGACCGCCGACCGGCCCATCGCCGTGGCAGTCGGCAACGACAAGCAGTTCAAGCTGCTCGCGACGGTCCTCGACCTAGACGGCTTGGCCGAAGACGAACGCTTCGCCTCCAACGCATTACGGGTCCGCAATCGGGATGCGTTGTGCGACGTCCTCGAGCAGGTATTCAAGACCGACGGCGCGGACCATTGGTACACCGAACTCACCGCGGTGGGTGTCCCCGTCGGTCCGATCAACGACATGTCCGAGGCGTTCGCCTTCGCCGACCGCCTCGGGCTCACTGCCACGGTCACCGTCGCGGGATCTCCCACGCCGCAGGTCGCCAATCCGATCTCGATGTCGGCGACTCCCGCGATGTACCGCAGCGGGCCACCGCGACTCGGTGCACACGGGTGACGTGTCACGTGCGATCATCGTCGGCGTAGACCGTCGCGAGAAGATTCCTGGCCCTAAGCGCCAGCCATAGTTGTGCACGCGTGTCCGCGGAGGTGAGGTCGTCGCGAAGCAGCTCGGCGATCCGCTGGATGCGATTGCGCATCGTGTGCCGGTGGACCTGGAGCGCGGCAGCGGCAGCCTCCACTTGGCCGTTGTATTCGAGGAAGGCCGTCAAGGCATCCATCAGATCGTCGCGCTGACCGATCAGTGGTTCCAGCAGTCCGGCGAGGATACGCAGTTCGGCTGGAGTCCGAGCGCCGAGAAGCACGCCGTAGGGGCCCAGTTCGTCGAACTCGGTGAACGTGGGGTGGTTACCTGCACCGGCCGCGATCCGGGCCTGGGCGACACCCACGTTGACGTCGGAAAGGCGGGCGGGCCGACTCAGCCCACCGCCGAGTTTCCTGTGCAGGTGCCTGCCGAGTTCGTCGTGCAGAGCGAGGATTCGTCGCTTGCTTCCAGCGGGAACGACGATCACGATGTCCTCACCCAGCGACGCCATCAGATACGGACCCACATTCGCGACGAGGCGCGCAACATGCTGTTCTGCCGCCAGAACCGGACCCACCCCCATCAGCATCAGCACCACGACGTCGCCTCGAGGGTCGAAACCGAAGTACCTCAGGACGCTGCCGTCAGTGCTGGCGCCCCCGAGCAGGTTGCGGGTCACGGCCATTCTCAGGCGTTGTTCGGCGTCAGCCACTCTGGCCGGCTTCTCGATCGCAATCGAGACCAACGACACCGCATGAGCGACGAGCAGCCGACCCGAGTTGGGAAGCGGCGCCGGCGTTCTCACGGCAAGATAGCCGCGAAGCGCCTGCGCAGCGCGAAGGCTCTGCACCACGACGAATGCCTCACCATCCGCGATGACGCGGCCGGCGTGGCCGCGGGAACTCCCGGTCGTGTGCGCCGGATCGGACATCAGCGCGATCAAGCGTTCCTGCTCCGCTCCGCTGGCCGCCAGCACTCTGCCGTCGACGCCGATGACGACGACCCCGGCGGAGAGCGAATCGGCCAGTGTGCTGACGACACCGGGGATGCTGCCCCGCAGGGTGGCTCTGGCGAGCACCTCCTGTTGATCGACGACCTGCTGGACGGACCGGAGTTCGTCGGCCTTCAGTCCGTCGATCACCACCCGGGTGATGGCGATGAAGGGCGTGGAGGCGGGGACCTTGAGGACGGGCAGGCCGAGCTCGTTGCCTGCGGCCAGAATTCCCTTGGGGATCTCCGGGAGAGTGGTCCCGGTATCTACCGCGAGTGCGGCGATGCCGGCGCACGACAACCGGGACACGTACTCGAACTGTTCCGAGGCGACGGTGCCGATGTTGATACCCGTCGTCATGACCAGCTCTCCCCCAGAGAGATACGGCGTCGGATCCGCCAGCTCGATCGGGTGCGCCCAGGTGATGTGACGGTCCTCGCCGCCCTTCCCGGCAGCCAATGACAGACCGAGACCCTTTGCCTTGACCAGGTCGCGTGGGGTGATTGCCATGTCGCCTCCTGACCGCGCCAGGATGCTGGCCTGTTCGCATGTTGCCAGTTCATGCTATCGCCGGTGGAGCGCCCAGTTGGACAACTTTGGCCATGGGATTGTCCCATTGGGCCATTACGGACGGCTGTGGTGGTCGTCACACTGGAGTGGTGCGTCGGAACCGGTGGGATTGGCAGGTGGCGGGCAAATGCCGCGATCTACCTGTCAACGACTTCTTCCCCGAGGGTATTCGCGGCGAGACTCTGCACGGCATCGAAGAACGGGCGAAGGCGATCTGCCGGGACTGTCCGGTGCTGCGACGCTGCCGGCAGCATGCGATGGAAGCTCCTGAGGTGCACGGCATTTGGGGAGCTACGACCCCGCGCGAACGCGCCCGTCGGGCGCCTTCGGTGGACTGAGTGGCGGTCTCTTCGTCGCCGAAGCGCCCGGAGATGCACCCCTTGCTGGAGTTTCTCGACGGGAATGAAATGCCAAACGAACTCGTTCGTTCGGTAGTACCACTCCGAAGATCCGCCCTCTGCAACCACCGAGATAGCGAGTAAACATGACCGTCCAAACACCACCGCTGAACACGGCCGTCGCCAACAGCGGGCGGCTCGCCGGCAAGCGAGTCCTCATCACCGGCACCGGCGGAGGGCAGGGTGCGGTCGCGCAAGAACTCTTCTGCAACCACGGCGCGTACGTCATCGGCTGTGACGTCCGACCGGGCGCCGCCGCCGCCACCGCCGCGGCGCTGTCCGCGCAAGGACTGTCGGCCGAGGGCCACGACGTTGACCTCGCCGACCCCACTGCGGCCCGTGCATGGGTGGAGAACTCCATCTCCACGCTCGGCGGCATCGATGTCCTGTACAACAACGCCTCGGCGGCCGCGGTCGCACCGTTCGGTGAAATGACGCTCGACCAATGGCGATTCACGCTCTCCAACGAACTCGAGATCGTGTTCACGGTGACATCGGCGGCATGGCCCGCGCTCCTCGAACACGGTGGCAGCGTCATCAACATCGCCTCGAGTGTGGGATCGATCGGCATGCAGGCCTTCGGTTTCGCCGCACACGGCGCCGCCAAGGGCGGTGTACTCGCATTGACACGCCAACTCGCTGCTGAGGGCGCGCCACAACGGGTCCGGGTCAACGCGATCACTCCCGGCTTCATCGCCACGCCTGGCACCAGCGCCATACCCCAGGCAGGCAGGGACTTCGTGGCACGGTGGGTCAACTTGCTGGATGGTGCCATCGAGCCCATCGACGTCGCCTACTGTGCGCTGTTCCTCGCCTCCGATGAGAGTCGTTTCGTCACCGGCGCCGATTTTGCCGTCGACGCAGGCTCCACCGCGGGGCGCCCGGCCTGACGGCGCGAATCACCTGACTGGTCCTGGAACCCATTCGGCAGGGGCGGCGTCGCCTCGGAGTCCATCGACGGGGCCCGGTCACCAGGCCCTGCTTCGAGCCGAATCGGTGACCGCCGTCTGCGGGGAGTACAGACGTGTACGTGGGGGTGCGCTCGCACTGCACCCCACGTACTCGTATTGAGTTGTGCAGCTATGCGGCCCTTCGCTCAACGGCTCACCCGATGTCCAAGACCGCCGGCACCGTCGAGGTGATGTCCACGATCTCGGCCCACCGCCGTGCCACGTCCTCCACCGTCGGCGGAGCTGCGAAGTTGACTGCGGGATTCTGGGATAACGTGATGCGCTGCACCTTTCCACCGCCGACGACGAATACTGCTGCTGTTTCGTTGATCTCGTCGGTGCACAAGTGGGCGACCACGGGTGCGACGAACTCGGTTGCCAGCTTTCGTTGGATCTCGTCGTCGAAGACATCCTGCGTCATGCGGGTGGCGGCGATCGGCGCGACGGCGTTGGTCTTGATGTTGTACTTCGCGCCTTCCTGGGCCAGCGTGTTGATCAGGCCCACCAGGCCCAGCTTCGCCGCACCGTAATTGGCCTGCCCGAAGTTGCCGAACAACCCGCTGGTCGACGTGGCCACCACGACGCGCCCGAAGCTCTGCTCGCGAAAGTGCGGCCAGGCCGCGCGGATCACGTTGTAGCCGCCGTAGAGATGCACCTTCAGCACGGCGTCCCAGTTCTCGTACGTCATCTTGTGGAAGGTGCCGTCACGCAGGATGCCGGCATTGCTGACCACGCCATGCACGGCGCCGAACTCGTCGACCGCCGTCTTGATGATGTTCGCGGCGCCCTCGGGCTCGGCCACGCTGTCATAGTTGGCGACGGCGCGACCGCCGGCCTCCTTGATCTCGTCGACCACCTGGTCGGCCATGTTGTGTCCGGCACCCGTGCCGTCACGGGAACCACCGAGGTCGTTGACCACGACGCTGGCGCCCTCACGGGCCAGGGCCAGCGCGTACTCACGACCCAATCCACCACCGGCTCCGGTGACCACGATGACACGGTCCTCTACACCAGTCATGATGCTGGTCCTCTCTATGATTCCTTGCCGAGGTCGAGCAGTCGGCGGGCGATGATGTTGCGTTGGATTTCGGCGGTTCCGCCGTAGATGGTGGCGGCGCGTGAATACAAAAACTCTGAGCGCCAAGCTGATTCGTCGAGTTCGATCGTGCCGGGTAGCAGGTCGCGTGCCGTGTCGAAGATTCGTTGTTCGGCAGTGGCCAGCAGCACCTTGTCGACGGAGGTTTCAGGGCCCAGCGTCGATCCTGCATCGAGTCGTCCCTGGGTGCGTTGTGATCGACAGCGGGCCGTGTGCAGAGCGAGATACGCTGCGCCGAGGGCGGCATCGTCGTCCTCATCGGTCTGGTCGATCAGCCTGTCTAGCCGGTTGTACAGGTAGGCAATCCGGTGCCAGAACGAGGTCGACCGCTCATAGGGCAGCAGGTCCATCGCCAGCTTCCACCCATCGCCGATCGATCCGAGCATCCGGTCGGCGGGCACGGTCACATCGTCGAAGTAGACCTCGGCGAATTCATCGACGCCGTGCATGGTGCGCAGCGGACGGACCGTCACACCAGGGGAATTCATATCCACGAAGAACGCGGTGATGCCTTCGCGCCCCGGTCCGGTGCGGGTCAGCAGAATGCATCGGGACGCGAACTGCGCGAGACTTGTCCATACCTTCTGGCCATTGACCACCCATTCGTCTCCGCGGAGCTCGGCCCGAGTCCTCAGCGAGGCAAGGTCACTGCCTGAGCCGGGTTCGGAAAAACCCTGACACCAATGCTCGTCACCGTTGAGCAGTTTGGGCACCATCTGAGCAGCCAACGCCGGTGCTGCGAAAGACATCATCGAAGGCACCATCACCTCGACCATCGAATACAGGCCCGGTTCGGTGAGGTCACGCAGCGACACCTCCTCTCCGACCACGGCGCGCAGCTTGGCCGATCCGCCGAGTCCGCCAATCTGCTTGGGCCAGCCGTAGCGCATCCAGTCGGCATCGTAGAGCGCTCGCCGCACGTGGCTGAGATGTTCGATCTCTGCTTCTATCCGCAGGTCGGGCTCCCGGGTAAGGTCGTTGTCCTCGAGCCACGAGCACAGTTGGGCGCGAAAGTCGGCGATGTTCACGGGCGCGGGCGCCCGACGTCGTGTGGGCGCCCGGCGTCGTGGGTGCCGTTGCGCCGAATGAATGTGGACGACCGCGTCTGTAGGCGCCACCCGACGTCGGTGCGAAGGTAGGTGTCGCGGTAGTACCCGATGCGCATGTCGTGTGTTGCATGCTCGACGAAACAGTAAGGCTGGGTGCCCTTTCCGGTGTCTCCGATGATGTCCAAGACAGGGATGCCGCCGAGGAACAACCCTTTCGGGGCCGCGCCCACCAGATCTGGAAAGCGGTCGAGGGTGTACGTGTCGCCGAATGCGCTGTAGGTCGCGTCCGGTGCAAATACGGCAACCAGGCCCTCGATGTCGTTCTGGGTCAGCGACAACGCATAGCGAGCCAACAACTGCTGTATTTCAACGACGTCATCGGTAGTGGGCACTGCGACCACCTCTCATGCGTGCCGAGGGAATGAACCGGCTCTAATATACGATGCCGTATCATAGAGTCCAACATGGATAACGTCGATTCGGCCCCGGCGAGCACATGGAAGACAGTGATATTGGGCAGAGTTGAGCCGCGTACCCGCCTTGATCAGACGGATTGTCGGCCTGTTCGCGAGCCTGTCTAATATACGATAGCGTGCAGCAGAACAATGCTCGATGACCTCGTTGTGGCGACCTCTCGAACTCGAGCTCGATGCACCGTAGAGGGCCTACGCCATCAGGAGGATCCATGCCACGACCGGTCCAGCGGGTTGACTCTTCCCGATACGACAGGACGGTTCACTGAGCCATGCCGCGCAATGACGCACTCATCCTCGATGTCATCCGGACCCCGCGCGGCCGTGGCCGCCACGATGGCGGGCTACACGACTGCCATCCGCAGGAGCTGCTGGCGCAGTGTCTCCGAACCCTGATCTCCCGCACCGGTGTGGAGCCCGCCGACGTGGAGGACGTCATCGTCGGCAACGGCATTCTCACCGGCGACCACGGCGACGACATCGCTCGACTGTCGGTATTGCTCGCCGGTTGGCCGGAGACCGTTCCGGGCATGACACTCAATCGGTTCTGTGGCTCCGGGCAACAGTCCATCACCGTGGCGGCGGCCGGAATCGCCAGCGGAGCACAAGATGTCGTCGTTGCTGGCGGTGTGGAATCGATGTCGCGTTGGGACGTCACGGTCGGCGTGCCGACCATCGACGGCCAGAACCCGGATCTGCGCCGCCAGTACCCGACCGTGCCACAGGGGGTATCCGCCGATCTCATCGCGTCGTTGGAGGGCTTCACCCGAGAAGACGTCGACGGGTTCGCCGCCCAGAGCCAGCGTCGCGCCGCCGAGGCCGTAACCGAGGGACGCTTTGCCCGGTCGCTGATCGCCGTTACGGATGGCGACGGCGCGGTATTGCTCGACCGTGATGAGCATCCCCGGCCTGGCACCACCGAAGGGACGCTGGCCACACTGCGTCCCGCCTTCGCTGAGATGGGGCTACTCAGAGTGGACGGGGAGAGCCGGACGTTCGACGAGATTTGTTTGGACCGCTACCCGCAGATCGACCGAGTCGACCATGTGCACCATGCAGGCAACTCGTCCGGAGTCGTCGACGGCGCAGCCGCCGCCGTGCTCGCGTCCCATGCGTATGCGCAGGCGCACGGCCTGTCACCCCGTGCCCGAATCCGCGCAAGTGCAGCGGTCGGCACTGAGCCGATCATCATGCTGACCGGCCCGGGTCCAGCCGCACAGCGCTGTCTTGCCAAGGCCGGCATGACGGTCGCCGACGTCGACCTGTGGGAAATCAACGAAGCATTCGCCGCCGTCGTGCTGAAGACGATCCGTGACCTTGACCTGGATCCCGAGAAGGTCAACGTCAATGGTGGGGCCATCGCGCTCGGGCACCCCATTGGTGCCACCGGTGCGATGCTGATCGGCACGGTGCTCGACGAACTCGAGCGCAGGGATTTGGAGACCGGTTTGGTGACTATGTGTACCGGCGGCGGGATGGGTACCGCGACGATCATCGAACGGATCTGACATGGCAGAAACTCTCGCTCTGGAGTCACCGCACGCCGGTGTGACCGTGCTGCGGCTCAACCGCCCGCAGCGGCTCAATGCGATCAACGAAACCATGGTCGCCGAGTTGCGGCAGACCTGTGCGGCGCTGGCCGTCGACACCACGGTCAACGTGGTCGTCCTCACGGGGGCGGGGAGAGGATTCTGCTCGGGTATCGACATGCGCGATTTCGGGCCGGGCATGTTGGACGCCGCCGATCCGACCATCGACCGGATGCGATTTCAAGAGGCCATGGCGGCACTGCCGTTGGCCGTCGAGGCGCTGCCACAACCGGTGATCGCCGCGATCAACGGGCCATGTGTGGGTGGCGGTCTCGCGCTGAGCCTGGCCGCCGACATTCGCATCGCCTCGACGGCCGCATCGTTCGGAAACGCGGCGATCCTGCTCGGCCTCTCTGGCGCAGAGATGGGAATGAGCTATCACCTTCCTCGTATCGTAGGCACCAGTGTCGCCGCGGACTGGATGCTCACCGGACGCACGGTAACCGCCGACGAAGCCGATCGCCGCGGCCTGGTCAGCCAGCTGGTCTCACCCGAGGAATTGCTCGACAAGGCAATCGAGTTAGCTTGCGGAATAGCGCAATTGGCGCCACTGGGCGTGCAGCTGACCAAACGCACGTTGCAAGTCAACACCGACGCGGGCAGCCTGTCGGCAGCCTTGGAGCTGGAGAATCGAAATCAGGTACTGAGCCACGCCACCGACGATGCCGCCGGTCGCCGTCAGAAGTGGTCAAGGTGACCGGACCGCTGCGCGGTGTGCGGGTGGTATCGATGGGCGGGCTAGGGCCAGGCCCGTTCTGCGGGATGCTGCTTGGCGATCTTGGCGCCGACGTGGTGCGCGTCGACCCGATCGGGCACGTCGACGGTCCGCTGCCGGTTGACTTTACGGTGCGCCGCAACCAGCGATCCGTCGCAGTGGACGTGAAGAACCCTGATGGCCGAGATGTGGTGCGCCGGCTGGTATCCGAGGCGGATGCGTTCGTCGACGTGTTCCGTCCCGGCGTGGCCGAGCGACTCGGCATCGGACCGGGCGACTTGTGCCCGCGCAACCCCAAGCTGGTGTACGCCAGGATGACCGGCTACGGGCAGGACGGCCCGTTGGCGGACCACGCCGGCCATGACATCAACTACATCGCGTTGGTGGGCGCGCTACATGCGATCGGCCCGGCCGATGCGCCGGTGCCTCCGCTGAATCTGCTCGGCGATTACGGCGGGGGCGGCATGCTCTTGGCCGTGGGGCTGCTCAGTGCGCTGCTGGAGGCCCGCGAATCGGGAACGGGCCAGATACTTGACGTCGCGATGGTCGACGGCGCCGCAACGCTGATGATGCCGTATTACGGCATGGTCGCCGCGAACATGTGGCGCGACCACCGCTGCGGCAACCTGCTCGACGGTGCTGCGCACTTCTATGGCGTGTACGAGACAGCCGATCACCAACACATCGCCGTCGGTGCCATGGAGCCCCAGTTCTACACCGAACTGTGCCGACATCTCGAAGTCGAAGTGCCACACGATGATGTGAACCACTTGGCATGGACCGCGCATCGCAGCACGCTCGCTACCCGGTTCGCCGAGAAGACACGCGAGGAGTGGGAGCAGATCCTGAACTCTCCGGACACTTGCGCGGCGCCGGTGCTCAGTATCGGTGAAGCGCCTCGCCATCCGCATCACGTCGCCCGCGGAAGCTTCGTCGAGGTGGACGGTGTGATTCAGCCTGCCCCCGCACCACGCTTCTCCCGCACCGACCCCGGGCACCCCGCGTCGCCGTCGCTCCCCGGCGACCACACGCGTGAGGTCCTCGCCGAGATCGGCATCGAGCCGGCTGCGGTGACGAAGCTGCTCGACACGGGCACCGCACGCCAAAGCGGCTTGCGCGGCACCGGCATACAACAAGACGAAGAAGGGTGACGAAATGGCCTGGGGTTTTTCCACCGATCCGGAGTGGGCACAGCAGCTGAAGTGGGTCGAGGAATTCGTACGCGAGGAGTGCGAGCCGATCGATCTCATCGTCAAGGAATCACACGACCTGAACGACCCGGTGCGTCAGGCGCTGATCCCTCCGCTGCAGAAGATCGTCAAGGAACGCGGGCTGTGGGCCACCCACCTCGGGCCGCACCTGGGTGGTCCGGGCTACGGGCAGGTAAAGCTGGCGCTGCTCAACGAAATCCTCGGCCGCTCCGAATGCGCGCCGATCGTGTTCGGGTCTCATGCGCCCGACTCGGGCAACAGCGAGATCCTGGCTCATT
Organism: Mycobacterium sp. URHB0044; assembly: GCF_000620625.1. Classification (GTDB taxonomy): domain Bacteria; phylum Actinomycetota; class Actinomycetes; order Mycobacteriales; family Mycobacteriaceae; genus Mycobacterium. The sequence continues at coordinate 52,472 of NZ_JIAW01000025.1, forward strand.
ACGGCACACCGGAGTTGAAGAAGCGCTACCTAGAGCCGCTGCTAGACAACAGGATCATCTCGTGTTTCTCGATGACCGAACCGCAGGGCGGTGCAGATCCGAAGGTGTTCACCACCAACGCCGTTCAGGACGGTGATCACTGGGTCATCAATGGCGAGAAGTGGTTCTCGTCCTTTGCGTCGATGGCGTCGTTTCTGATCGTCATGGCCGTCACGGACCCGGATGCGCCGCCGTACGAACGGCATTCGATGTTCGTCGTGCCAGCCGAAACTCCTGGCATCAACGTATTGCGCGATGTCGGGTTGGGGTATCAGCCGACGGGTGGTGGCCGCGAAGGCTACGTGCGCTATGAGGACGTACGGGTGCCGGCCGACCACATGCTCGGCCCGCGTGGCGGCGCGTTCGTCGTCGCCCAGACCCGCCTCGGCGGGGGACGCATCCATCACGCCATGCGCACGGTGGGCCTGATCCGGCGCATCTTCGACATGATCTGTGAGCGAGCGGTGTCCCGTTACACCCAGGGGGAGATGTTGTCCCACAAGCAGATGGTGCAGGAAATGGTCGCCGACTCGTGGATGGAGATCGAGGCGTTCCGCCTGCTCACCCTGCAGACTGCGTGGAAGATCGACCAGCACAACGACTACAAGGCGGTACGCGCCGACATCTCGGCGGTCAAGGCGATGATGCAGAAGGTGCTGCACGACGTTTCCGCGCGCGCATTGCAGATCCACGGCTCACTCGGCACCACACATGAAATGCCGTTCGTGCAATACCTGACGGAGTCGTTCGTGCTCGGACTCGCCGACGGTCCCACCGAGGTCCACAAGGTGACCTTGGCGCGCCTATTGCTCAAGGAGTACCAACCAGCGCCCGACGTCTTTCCCTCTGAACATCTGCTGCGGCTACGAGAAGCCGCTGAAGCCAAGTTCGCCGACAAGCTGGCCGGCATTCCCCGCCGCTAGAACATCAAGGAGTCGCAGTGAAGCTGCATTTCGACGACGGCGTGGAGCACTTCCGGGCAGAGTTCGCCGCCTTCCTCGACGAACATCAGCCTCCGGAGGCTGACACGCTCGAGCGTCCACGATCGGTGTCGCACATGCCGGAATGGGCGCGACGATGGCAACGGCTCCTGTTCGATCAGGGCTGGCTGCTCCCCCAGCAACCACCAGAGTTCGGTGGCCGCAACGCCTCTGTGCTGCAACACTTCGTCTACCTCGAGGAGCTCAACCGGCGCAGGATCTATCACAGCTTCAACCCGCAGGGTGTTGACATCGTTGCCGCGTCCCTGCTGTCATTCGGCACCGAGGAGCAGAAGAAGCGCTGGGCCGTACCGGTGCTGCGCGCCGACATCACCGCATCGCTCGGGATGAGCGAGCCCGGGGCAGGTTCCGACCTCGCGTCGCTGCGTACCCGCGCCATCCGGGATGGCGACTACTTCGTGGTCAACGGACAAAAGGTGTGGACCTCGGGAGCACACGACGCCGACTTTCTGCTGACGTTCGTGCGTACCGACCCCGATGCTCCCAGGCACGCGGGCATCAGCACGTTGATCATCCCGACCCACAGCCCGGGACTGACGTGCCGCCCGATGGGCTCCATCGTCGGCCTCGATGACCTGGACCTCAACGAGGTCTTCTTCGATGACGTGGCAGTGCCCGTAGAGAACCTCGTCGGGCCACTCAACGCCGGTTGGACAGTGGCCAACAAATCGCTCGGCCACGAACGTTCCATGCTCTGGCTGAGTTACGCCGATCGGCTGGAGAACCTGATCGCCGATTTCATCCCGACCACGCCGCTGGAGCGGGACCGCTATGCCACCTCGGTCATGGACCAATACGCGCTGCGGTTGATGGGTTCTGCCGCGCTGGCTCGCGCCGCGCGCGGGGAAGACGACGTGGCGGGGCTGTCGGTTCTCAAATTGCTCGGCTCGGAAGCCGAACAGACGGTGGCCGAACACGCGCTGGAAGCGTCTGGCGCGCCGGGCCTCATCCATCCCGCGAACAGCGGACCCTACGCGCCACTGAATCTCGACCACTACTTCGGCAGTTGGTTCGAACGCTACGCGCGCAGCTTCTCATCAACCATCGCCGGTGGCACGTCGGAGATTCAACGCAACATCATCGCTCAACGCGTCCTCGGTCTCCCCCGCGGCTGAGTCGGGCGAAGCCCGGTGAACTTCGTCGTGATCGTCACGTGTGCTCCCCGCTGGTCGCCGGTGTTGACGCGTCGTGGATGAGGCGTCGGATGCGTGGCTCGTCGACGTTGCCGCGATAGCAGTCGATCCATGCGTTGGCGCCTGCCGCAAGGTAGGCCGGCAGCACACGCTGGGCAGCGACGTAGCTCTTCAGCACGATCTCGATGGCCAGGCGAGCGTCGCCGGCGCCGATGTGCATGCAGATCTCCGAGCGCTTTCGGAGAGTCAAATGTGCGGTCGCATGCTCGACGAGCGCCCATGAGAGCTCCGTTTCCGGCGGCGGCCCCATTTACCGGCCTCCCGAGAGTAGTGACCGGGCGGCTGAACTCCCATGCCGCAACGTAAAATGTCTGTGATGGTGGTGAAGTCCCGGCGAGGGCACCCGACGGAGGCGCAATCTCGCGCTGTCCGGCAACAATTGCGCGAAGCCGCGTTGGCGACGTTCCTCGACAAGGGTTATGACGGAACCAGTATGGAGGCGATCGCCGAGGCGGCTGGAGTCACCAAGCGGACGCTGTATTCCCGCTACCCGGACAAGCGTGCAGTCTTTCTCGATGCGATCCCGTGGGCATTCACCCGGGCCGTGGAAAACGACACCGTGTCCAGGATCAAGGGCAACGACTTGAGAGCGGCATTGATCGCGATCGGCCGTGGTGCGCTCAAGCGTGCGCTCGACCCCGACATCGTTCGACTTCATCTCGTCGCCCGTGTCGAGGCGCATCGCTTTCCCGAATTCTCCGTTGGCGCAGAGAATTTGGGCTGGGCCACGCGTCAGCGCCAACTGATGGAATTGCTGCAGCGGCACGTCGACTCTGGTGCCATCGAGCTCGACGACGTAGAACTTGCCGCTGAGCATTTTCTCGCGATGGTGGAGGCGTTCCCCGCGCGATTGGCCGAGTTTGGGATCTACCGAAGCCAGAAGTCCCAACAGCGCCACATCACTCATGCCGTCGATCTCTTCTTGCGGGGTGCGTTGCCCCGTTGATCCCAAATGAGCCGGTGTGGACACGCGCCGCCACTGCGTATCCGCGGTCGGAGTCGTTGGCGATGCGCGCCGGCGTCACGTATTGCGGCCTCCGTTGACACCCAGGATTTGCCCGGTGATGTAGCTGGCGTCGTCGGAGGCGAGAAACGCGCATGCCGCGGCGATGTCTTCTGGTCGCCCTGCGCGGCGTACGGGAGTCCGCTCGACGATCTGTTCCACCGCCCCGCCGAGTACCCCGCGCTGTTCGGCTTTGCGCAACATGGGGGTATCGATGAATCCGGGTGGTACGGCGTTGACGGTGATGCCGTGTGGCCCGTATTCCAGGGCCAGCGATTTGGTGAGGCCGTTGACCGCGGATTTCGCGGCGACGTAATGCGCCATGCGCTGCACACCCGAATGCGTGCTCGACGACGAGATGTTCACGATGCGGCCCCACGCGGAGTCGAGCATGTCTGGAAGAATGGCCTGAATGCAGTGATAGACGCCGTTCAAGTTGACGTCGATCACCTTCTGCCAGGAGGCGAAGTCGATGTCGGTGAACCGGTCGTGGCCCTCGAGTCCGGCGGCGTTGACCAAAATGGTCACCGGCCCTAGGTCTGCCCGGATGTGGGTGAGGACGGCCTGGATCGCCGCCGGATCGGTGACGTCGGCGACATAGCCGTGTTCATCGGTGCCCTCGGTGAGATCGATGGTGGCGACCGCGTGGCCGTCGCGGCGCAATCGATGCGCGACGGCGCAACCGATTCCGGATGCACCACCGGTCACGACTGCGGTCCTCACGTCCAGGCCTCGTCCCCGGCGATCGTCGTGCGGTGCATGGTGCGCTCCGAGGACGGGTCGTATGGCAGCGCGCGGTGCAGCATTCCGGTGTTGTCCCAGATCACCACGTCGCCGACCGCCCATTCGTGGCGGTGGCAGAACCGTTTCTGCGTGGCCCACGCTTCGAGTTCGGCGAGCAGCCGGCGGCCTTCTTCGCGATCCATGCCCACGACGTGATCCGCGGTTGCGCCGATGACCAACGAGCGGCGTCCGTCGCGACGCTGCCAAATCAAGGAAGTCTCGCGGCTGGGTACTGAGCGCCATGCGGCCAGTTGGTCAGCCGTGGGGTTCGGGCACACGCGTCGTTGAGCGGCTTCAAGGCTGTGCACGACGCGCAGCCCGTCGTAACGGTTGCGTTCACGGGGGGGAAGGTTCTCGTAGGCGGCGTAGGTACTTGCGAACTCGGTGCCTCCCCCGACCATCGCGACGTGCCGCGCAGTGAGCATCGTGAACCTGGCCGGAACGGCATGCACGGTGTCGTCGATGTGCCACTCGAAGGTGCCCTTGAGGTACTCCGCCGACCGGCTCTTGGCCGGATCCAACGACACGGTGAAGATTTCCTGCCCGCCCGGAGCCAATACCGTGCCCAGCCGCCGGCTGAATGCCAGCTGCGCGTCATCGTCGAGATGGCCGGCACGGATCAGCAGCACCCCTCGCCACTTCAGCGCCTCGCGGCATTGAACGACGATCGCCTCATCGAGAAGATCGTCGACTTGCCGTAGTTCGGCCCCGAGTTCGGGGCTCAACGCGATGGTCTCGGGCATCAGTGCCTCACTTTTCACGGACGTGGTGCTGTCGCACGAATGGATGGTCGTTTCACGGCTGATCGGTGTTCGGGTGATGGCGCCCGCGGTACGAACTCAGGAACTCGGCTGCGCGACCCAGCAGTCGCGGCGGGGCGGTTGCCATCGCCTCCAGGTCCGGATCGGGTGTAGGACGGCGTCGATTGTGTTTGACGATGAGTGACCAGGTGGCTGCGGACTTGAAGCATGCCAGCGACTGAAACCATTGCAGCTCAGGCAGATCGGCACCGAACTCTTCGCAGTATGTCGCAGTGAGTTCATCCGTCGATGGTGCAGCGTCGGCATACGAGGTGGCGCGTTGGTACGTTGCCGGATCGCTGTTGATGAGATACCAGCCGAGGTCGATACGGGGATCGCTGATCGACCAGATCTCCCAGTCGATCACCGCGGTGATCTGCTCGCCCACGGCGAGCAGGTTGCCCAGCCGGAAGTCGCCGTGCACGATGGCCGGGCGCACTGGTGAGGGCAGCAGTGACTCCAATGAGGCGCTCACATCCCGCCAACCGGGCACCAGTGCGGGGTCGACGGTCTCAAGGGTGCGTGACCACCGGTCGATCTCGTCGTGCGGGCGCAAGGTAGGTTCGTCACCAACGTCCACCGTGGTGGGATCAAGAGTGTGCAACCGCGCCAGAGCCCGCGCCGAGTTGCGAAACCGCGCCGCGATCATCGCGCCCGACTGATGCGGGGCGTGCAGATCGAACAACGGCTCGGTCGAGGTTCCCTCCAGAAACGACATGGCGTACAGCGGTGGAACCTGTGGCGGGCGACCGGCGTCTTCGAACAGGATGTGAGGGACGGGGACGTTGGTGCGCTCCAGCGCCCGGATGATGCGCGACTGCCGAAGCACGTTGCGGTGGGCGATGGGCTCAACGCCGGCGGGTGCCACCTTGATGACGATCCGTCTCCCGGCGATGTACCCGGCGTAGGTCAGGCTCGAAGCGCCCCCGGCCAGTGGGCGAAGAGCGCTGACCCCCTTCGATGCGAGCCGGCCCTCGAGAAGGGCCAACTCGGCATCCGTCAAACCAGCCAACCGATCTCGCGCAGGAACGGTTGCGTATGCGCGATCCGCCCGGTTAGCTTCCTCGGGTCGCCGGTACACAGCGTCAAAGCAGTTTGCGTGATGAGCTCGATGTCTTCGGTATCGGTCTTGGCAAGGTCGAGAGTGCCCGCCCCAGGGGTGGCCACCGGATTCGACGGAGCCGCGGCGTTGACCGCGATGCCGTCGTCATAGAGCTCAGCGGCAAGGCTTTTCGTCAGCCGGTTCAGCGCGGCCTTGACCGTTCCGTAGATACCAAAGCCAGCAGCGCTGTCGAACTCGGAGAACGGCGGGCCGTCCGGTAGGTCACCACCGACGGACGTGACGTTGAGGACCCAACCTCGGCCACGCTCGCGCATCGCCGGAATGGCCAACTGCGTCAGATGAAGCGGCGCCAGTACATGCATGTCGAACATCAACCGCACGCGTTTCTCAGGGAATGCATCCAGGGGCCGCAAGAACGTCACCGCCGCGTTGTTCACCAAGATATCCGGTGCCCCAACGCGTTCGACCACCTCGGCGAACAGCCGTTCACGATCTTCTGGCCGTGACAAATCGGCCTGAACCGCGATTGCCGAGCCGCCCTGCTCGATGATCTCGGAGAGTGTTTGACGAAGGGAGCCATCGTATTTCGGGTCCGGCTCCATTGTCCGGGCCGTCAGTGCGACCGTTGCGCCAGATGCCGCAAGCCGTTGAGCTATCGCCTTGCCCAGACCGCGACTGGTCCCGGTGACCAGCGCTACTCTTCCCTCACAGCTTGTCATCGCCGCGTCCGCCCCTTCTGGACTCGTCACCGTATCCGCCTCGCGACGGGCTGGTGTTTCGTCGGGCCTCGGCCCTATCCTAATAACCGACACCGTATATTAGCGACCACGGTAGCAGGGTACTCGGAAGGGGCGCACACATGGCGGAATGGTTTCTCTACCTGCCGCAGAGCCGACTAGGCATCACCGACCTCGTCGACCGTTCTCAGGCCGCGGAGGCGAGCGGATTCGACGGGGTGGCGTTCCTCGACCATGTCGAGACGCCGATGGCGCCCGACGTCGCGATCTGGGAGGCGATGACCGTGGCGACCTGGGTCGCCGCGCACACCCGGCGAGTGACCTTGGGGCACCTAGTGCTTTGTGATTCGTTCCGCCAGCCTGCGGTGCTCGCAAAACAGGCCGTGACCCTCGCCCAGGCCAGCGGCGGCCGTTTCGAACTAGGGCTCGGATCAGGGTCGATGCCCGATGAATTGGCCAGGTTTGATTTGAGCACCGCCGGCCCGGTCGCAAGGATAGAAGCACTCGGCGAGACTCTGGCGATGCTGAAGGACTATTGGGGGACGGGCCAGAACCGCGACGTGGTGCAAGCTCCCACCCCGGCCCAGCCGATCCCAATCGTGCTCGGCGGCACCGGCGATCGCATGCTCAAGCTGGTACGCGAACACGCCGATTGGTGGAATCTGCCCGCAACCAAGGTCGACAAGCTACAGGAGTACTTGCCTTCGATCGGTCCTGCACGGGTGTCGGTACAGCAGATGGTTGGGTTCGTCCGCAAGGGCGATGACCGCGCCGCGATCGTCGACAAGAGCCGACGGCGGTTCGGCCATCTTGGGCCAGGTCTGGCGTGCGGGGACGCCGGTGAGTTGATCGAGTATTTCGCAGGCCTGGAACAGTTGGGGGCTGAACGCTTTTACGTGTGGTTCGCGGATTTCGCGCCGGTCGACTCCATTGCAGAGTTCGGCGAGTCCGTGATCGCGGCTTATCCGCGCTGAGCCCGCCGGCTCTGGCGTTTCGTCGTGGTGTCGCCGTACTCTGCCGAGACCGCCTTGACGATGGCTCCAAGGAGCCGTTCGAGTTCTTGGGCGCTGGAGATCGTCCGATCACCGACGAGCAGTCGGCCGTAAACGCCCTCGATGAAGGTCAACATGGCGGTGCTCTGCGCATCGAGCAGACCCGCATCGGACGATGCTGCGGGAGGGAGTATCTGCGCGATGGCGTCTCGAGACATGGTGATGATGCGCGGGACGAAGTCCTGATAGACCTCGGCCAGCGCAGGGTCGCGGGTCGAGGCGAGAAGCAGTTCGTGACGTGCTTTGTTCAGCATCAACCCAGCCCCGTCACCCTGCATCATGACGAGCTGAGCGATACGGCTGAATGGCGAATCCGTCGTGGTCGGTTCTTCGGTCACGGAGCGCAGGTTCGCCGTGTCCATCTCCACGACGCGTTCGGCGACGCCGCGCAACAGCGCAGCTCGCGTTCGGTAGTAGTAGGACGTCGTACCGTTCGGCACGCCGGCCTGCCGGTCGACCCGCGGATGACTCAGGCCGTGAGAGCCATGCTCGGCCAGCACGTAAATCGCCGCGTCGCATAGTTCGCGGCGACGTTGCTGCCCGTCGCGTCTTCGTGGTGTGGCGATGGCGCTGAGTGTATCGGGGATACCGATTCGAGGGCTTCGATGCGTCGCAGCGCGGAGCCCTCCAAGTCCGGCCAAACCCCGGCATGTCGATCCTCCTCTACCCGCCACATCCTCTCGAGTTATCGCGCGGGAATACGGCATTGACTTTACCTCTAACATCTTAGAGTGTGTCCTCTAAAGACTTAGAGGACGGATGAGAGGGCTCCGCATGGCAGGAATTCACCGGGACCGTCCCGGCGCCGATGCACTCGAAGCGGCCACGGGTAACCCGGCGGTATCGGTCGGCGACGACATCTGGATGTCGGCGGGCGTATCGAATTCCTACGCTGTGGGAACCGCGGATGGCCGGGTGATCGTCAACGCCGGTCTGGTGTTCGAAGGTGCCCTGCATCAGAAGGCCTTCGCCGATGTCTCGGGGCGGACCCGCGCAATCATCGTCACCCAGGGGCATGCCGACCACTGGGGTGGGGTCAATGCGCTGCGCGAGTCCGACACCGACGTGGTGATGCACAGCAACTACCGGTACTGGCGCAACGACCACGAACTGCTCGCCGCCTATCGAGCGCCCAAGGCGGCCTTCGCATTCGAGAAGTTCTCGATCGCCATGATGAAGCACTTCGAGACGATCGATCCGGCATCGATGGACTTCAGCTTTCCTGAACCCACCACGACCGTCGATCGACGCCTCGAATTGCAATACGGCCAGCGCCGCTTCGAACTGGCGTGGACGCCCGGCGGCGAGACCACCGACTCGATGGTGGTGTGGCTAGCCGATGACCGAACTCTCTTTGCGGGCAATCTCTTCGGCCCGCTGTTCGGCCACGTACCGAACCTGATGACGATCCGCGGTGACCGATACCGCGACCCAATCCTCTACATCGAATCGCTGAACACCGTGCTCTCCTACGCACCCGAACGACTCATCACCGGTCACTTCGACCCGATCGACGGAGCTGACCGTATCGCCGAAGAGGTCACCGCGATGCGCGATGCCATGCAGACCGTGCACGATCGAACAGCGGAGCTCATGGTGACGGGCGCAGACGTCTACACCGCGATGCGCGACGTACGTGTGCCGGCGCATCTCGACGTAGGCGAGGGCTACGGCAAGACCTCGTGGAACGTACGCGCGATCTGGGAGATGTACGCAGGCTGGTTCCAACACCGCTCCACAACCGAACTGTACGGAGTCGCACCGACTTCGATTGCCGCCGACATCGTGTCGGCCGCAGGTGCCGATCAGCTCATCGAGGCGGCCCGCACACACCTCGCCAACAGTCGCCCTGTCGAAGCGCTGCACCTGACCGACTTGGTTCTCACCGCAGAACCCGGCACCGTCGCGGCCCACGCCGTTGCCCTCGACGCTCACACCGCGCTGCTGGCCGGCGCAGACAACTTCTGGGAACGCGCATGGCTCACCAGGTCCATCAACGAATTGGGTACGACCAAATGAATACCGTCAGCTTTGATTTCAGCGGCGCGAACGTCTTGGTGACGGGCGGAACATCGGGGATCGGCAACGGCATCGCCACCGCGTTCGCCGACGCTGGCGCCGGCGTGACGATCACCGGTACCCGCGCATCGGCGTCCGACTACGACGACGACCTGTCCGCGTTCACCTACCGACAGTGTCAAATGCGCGACATCGAATCCATTGACTCGCTGGTCGATTCGCTGGGTGGCCTCGACATCTTGATCAACAACGCCGGCGGACCGTATCCGGCAGGCGATGAATACGATCCCGACGGCTACATCGCCTCGGTGACGCAGAACATGTTCGGGCCCATGCGTCTGACGATGAAGTGTTACGACAGGCTCAAATCGAGTGCGGCGCCCGGCGGTGCCAGCGTCGTCAGCATCGTGTCCATGTCGGCGTTCCGCTCGTCGATGTTCGTCCCTGGTTACGCCTCATCGAAGATGGGCCTGGTCTCCCTGACGATGAACCTGGCTCGGCGGTGGGCGAACGACGACATCCGCGTCAACACCATCGCACCCGGCCTCATCGATACCCGTGCGACACACCCGGCGATGAACATGCCAGAAGTCATCGACGTCGAAATCGGTTTCCACACGCCCCTCGGCCGGCCGGGCACACCACAGGATTGCGCTGGCGCAGTCCTGTTTCTGTGCACAGAAGCCGCCTCCTACATCACCGGTTCCAGCATCGCCGTCGACGGCGGATACCTCACGGTCTAGACCGCCGTAATCCAGGAAGGCAAGACTCATGAGCGAATTCGATTCGGTATCAACACCAGACGACGTTCTCAAACTCGCGCAGCAGCGCACCGGGCAGACCCACATCGATTCCGATTCCTGGCGAGCGGGCCTCGAAGCCCTGCTCGACGAAGTCAACACGTCAACGTCGTTCACCCCACATGGCCGCGATCACATCATCGATGACTCCGTCGACGCGCTCGCCCGTCGGCTCCAGGTTCACGACTACATCCGGCGCCACCCCGAGGTGCTCGATACACCCGTCGAGCGCCCGATCTTCACACTGGGAATGCCCCGGACGGGCACCACCGTCATCAGTTACCTGCTCGACCAGGACCCGGCGCGGCGCTCGTTGCTGCACTGGGAGTGCGTCCATCCCGTCCCCCCGGCCACCACCGCAACGCTACGAACCGACCCGCGCTGCCTGGCACTGCTCGAAGAACAACAGCAGATGCTCGCCTTCGTGAAGGAGGCCAACATGCCGCTGCCGCATTGGGAGGACGCCGACGGTCCAACCGAGTGCATGTTCATCCACAACCAGGACTTCAAAGGGTTGTCCTGGGATTCGTACCTGTCGTCATCCCGGTACGCCGAATGGCTCATCGACGAAGCCGACATGACGAGCACCTACGAGTACCAAAAGCGGTATTTGCAAGTCCTGCAGGCCCACGCACCCGGGACCTGGAACCTGAAGATGCCGTCGCACGCAGTGCACGTCGACGCGCTGCTAACGGTGTTCCCCGATGCCCGTTTGATCTGGGCCCACCGTGACCCGTACAAGGCGACCGGATCACTGTGCAACCTCTGGAAGCTCCCCAAGAGCATGGTGATGAAACCCGACGTCATGGACCTCGAGGCGATGGGCCGCAACGCCATGCGCCAGATGCAGGCCCACGTCGAACGCCCGCTGCGGGCGCGTGCGCGCATCGGCGACGACCGGTTCTTTCACATGTACTACCACGACATGATGACCGCTCCGATGGACGTCATGCGGCGGATCTACGACTGGGCCGGCGACGAATTGAAACCCGATACCGAGGCTCGCATGCAGACGTGGCTCGACGCACATCCGCAGAACCGGTTCGCACCCAACGCCTACAGCCTGGATCAGTACGGGCTGACAACTGACGAGTTGCAACCGATCTTCGCCGAATACCTTGCGACATTCGACATCGAGCTCGAGGGAACCGCATGATGACCGGCTCACCCCTGGACGCCGCGGATTGCTACCACATCGGGCTGGTCGTGCCCGAAATCGATCCCGCGGCAAAGCGACTCACCGCTAGCGCAGGATACGAGTGGACGAACGTCATCGAGTACCCCATGGACGTCGTCACCGCCACAGGCACACAGCGAGTGCCGTTTCGGTTCGTCTATTCCTTACAGGCGCCGCACATCGAACTGATAACAGAAGTGCCTGGCACCCTGTGGACGGCAACCGGAGCGCGCGCGGTGCACCACTTGGGTTACTTCGTCGACGACATCGCAGCCGCGTCCGTTCATCTCGAGCGGTCCGGGTTCCAGCTGGAGGCGCGACCGGCTGGTGATGCCTCGACATTCGCCTACTTCGTCGATCCGGTGGGGGTGCGTATCGAAATCGTCAACCGCGCACTATTTCCCGACTGGCAAGTGTTCCTCAACGCCGTCGCCGCAACACCGCGTAGCGCCAGTTCCGGATGATCGCCACCTAGCCGCGCTGGCGCACTCCTGGCCGTTTGTCCGAGCAGATTCTGCTCGATCATGCACGGGCTCCGACCTTTTCATCGGCGAGGAGCCGTGCGTCGGCCTCGTCGATGGATTCGAGCGAGATGCCCTTGGTTTCCCTGGCGGCGATGACGGCGACTCCGGTGACCACGCAGGCCAGCGCCAGGTAGATGGCGATCGGAACGGATGAGTCGTACCTGCTGAGCAGGCTGGTCGCGATGATCGGCGCCAGCGAACCGGCCACGATCGACGTCACCTGGTAGCCGAGGGAGACACCCGAATATCGCATGCGCGTCGGGAACATCTCGGCCATGATCGCCGGCTGGCCGGCGTACATGAACGCGTGGAACACCAAGCCGATGATGATCGCTCCGAGGATGACTGCGTTGTGCCCGCTGTTCATCATCGGGAAGGCGAAGAAGCCCCAGGAGCCTGCGGTCAGCGCACCGATCATGTAGACGAGACGGCGGCCGATGGTGTCGGAGAGGCGCCCGACGATCGGGATCACCGCGAAGTGCACGGCGTGCGCGATCAGCATCCACCAGAGGATCTGCGCGGTGTCCGTGTGGACCACCACCTTGAGGTAGGTGATCGAGAACGTCACCACGAGGTAGTACATGACGTTCTCGCCGAAACGCAGACCCATCGCCGTCAGCACGCCGCGCGGGTAACGCTTGAGCACCTCGAAGACGCTGAACGACGTCTCCTTGACGTGCTCCGCTTCCCTTTGCGCCTGGATGAAGATCGGGGCGTCTGTCACCTTCGTGCGGATGTAATAGCCGACGAGGACGATCACTGCCGACAGCCAGAACGCCACGCGCCAGCCCCAGCCGAGGAACGCCGAATCGGACAGTGTCGTCGTCAGGATCAGTAGGACGACGGTCGCGACGAGGTTGCCTGCGGGTACGCCGGCCTGCGGCCACGACGCCCAGAAGCCGCGGGACCGGTTCGGGCTGTGCTCGGCTACCAGCAGCACCGCGCCACCCCACTCGCCGCCGACGGCGAATCCCTGGATGAAGCGGAGGGTAACGAGTAAAACAGGAGCCCAGTAGCCGATCTGACCGTAGGTGGGCAGGCAGCCCATCAGGAAGGTGGCCGCGCCGACGAGGACGAGACTGAACTGGAGCAGTTGCTTGCGGCCGAACTTATCGCCGAAGTGACCGAACACGATGCCGCCGAGAGGCCGGGCGACGAAGCCGACGGCGTAGGTGGCGAATGCCGCGATGATCGCGTCGAGTTCGTTGACTCCGGCCGCGAAGAAGACCTTGCTGAACACGAGCGTCGCCGCAGTTCCGTAGAGGAAGAACTCGTACCATTCGACGACGGTGCCGGCCATGGACGCGCCGACCACCTTCTTGAGCCCCGATGGTGGGGCGTCGCTCTCGGGTTTCGGCTCGTTGTCGACGCTCATAGTGGATTTCCTCGTCTTTCCGATAGTGACAAACGTTGTTGGGCTTGAGTTGTCGTGCGTGCACCTCTACCGGACATGGGTCACAGTCCGGAGATGCCGACGTACATCGTCTCCAGGTATTCGTTGATTCCTTCGCTTCCGCCCTCGCGCCCGACGCCGGAGTGCTTCACTCCACCGAAGGGGGCGGCGGGATTCGAGATCACACCCGAATTCAGGCCCAGCATCCCGGTTTCCAGACGCTCGGGGAGGCGGAGCCCGCGTCCCACGTCGCGTGTGTAGACGTAGGCGACCAGACCGAATGGAGTGGCATTGGCCAAGGCAACGGCCTCGTCCTCAGTGCGGAAGGTGACGACCGGTGCTACCGGGCCGAAGATTTCCGCGGACAGAATCTTCGCGTCGCTCGGTACCTCGGTCAGGATGGTCGGCTGAAAGAACCATCCGTCCCCCGGAATTGGGGACCCGCCGGTCGCGACTTTGGCACCTCGGCTCACTGCATCGTCGACCAGATCCGAAACCTTGCCGCGACTCTTCTCGTCGATCAGCGGGCCAAGCTCCACACCCTCCTCGGTGCCGCGGCCTACGCGTTTGGCCTCGAAACGGGCGGCCAGGCGCTGCACGAACTCGTCGGCAACGTCCTCGTGCACGTAGAAGCGGTTCGCCGCGGTGCACGCCTGTCCGATGTTGCGTAGCTTCGCCGCGAGCGCGCCTTCGATCGCCGCATTGATGTCCGCGTCCTCGAAGACCAGGAACGGTGCGTTGCCGCCCAACTCCATCGACGTGCGCAGCACGTTGGCGGATGCCTGTTCGAGCAGTTTCCGGCCGACCTCGGTCGAGCCCGTGAACGACAGCTTCCGCAGCCGAGGATCGGCGATCAGCGGTCCCGCCGCAGCTCCCGCGCGAGTCGTCGGTATCACGTTGATCACGCCTGCGGGCACGCCGACTTCGTTGAGGATCTGGGTGAACAGCAAGGTCGTCAGCGGTGTGAGTTCCGAGGGTTTGACGACCATCGTGCATCCTGCTGCGAGCGCCGGGGCGATCTTGCGTGTCGCCATGGCGAGGGGGAAGTTCCACGGTGTGATGAGCAGGCAGGGCCCCACCGGCTTCTTCAGCACGAGCAGACGTGAATTGCCGTCGGGTGATGTCGTGTAGCGACCGTCGATGCGCACCGCCTCCTCGCTGAACCAGCGGAGGAACTCGGCGCCGTAGGTAACTTCACCTCTGGCCTCGGGCAACGATTTTCCCATTTCCATGGAAATGAGGAGAGCGAAGTCATCAATCCTGGCGAGGATCGCCTCATACGCCTTGCGGAGCAACTCGCCGCGAACCCGGGGAGGCGTCGCGGCCCATAACCCCTGTGCCGCAACGGCCGCGGCGAGCGCAGCGCGTGCGTCGTCCGGTGCGGCGTCGGCAACCGATACCAACACCTGGCCGGTGGCAGGGTCGTCCACCGTGAATCGTGAACCGGTCGAGGATTCACGCCATTCGCCGGCGATGAACAGCCCAGTCGGTGTCGTCGCGAGAAGTTCCCGCTCGCGCGGTGTGGTGTTCGGTTGCTGCCCAATGAGCTGTGCGGTCATGCGTTTACCCCGTTCTCGAAAAGGATCACCTGGCGGACAGCGGTGCCGTCGGCAAGGTTGTCCATCGCCTGGTTGATGTCGTCGAGCGTGATCGTCGACGAGATGAGCGCCTCGACCGGAAGCCTTCCCTCGCGCCACAATTGAGCGAAGATGGGGATGTCCCGTGCGGGGACGGCCGATCCGAGGTAGCTGCCGACGATGGTGCGCGCTTCCGCGGTTATCCCGAGCGGGGAGATCGTGGCTGTTGCGGTGGGCGCTGGCAAGCCGACAGTGATCGTCTTGCCGCCCATGTCTGTAACCTGCACCGCAGTTTCGAAGGCGCGGGCATTCCCCGCCGCCTCGATGACGATCGGTGCTTTGAGGCCCGCCTCGATCGCTTCTTGCGGTGTATACACGGCGGTCGCGCCCAGTTCGCGGGCGCGCTCGAGTTTGTCGGCGACAGCGTCGATCCCGATCACTGGGCCGCGCCTGAGTGACACCGCGGTGATCAGTGCGGCCATGCCGACTCCACCGAGTCCGACGACGACGACGGTGTCGCCCTCCTGCGGATCACCGGCGTTGATGACGGCGCCGCCCCCGGTGAGGACCGCGCAGCCGAGAACGGCCGCGATCTGCGGAGGGACGTCGTCATCCACCGGCACGACCGATCGGCGGCTGACGACCGCATGGTCGGCGAAACCGGAGACGCCCAAGTGATGATGCACGTCTCGACCGTCGCGGTGCAGTCGGTGGCCTCCTGCGAGCAGTTCGCCGGCGTTGTTCGAGGCCGAACCGGGAGTGCAGGGCAGCCTTCCGTTGGTCCGACAGTTCGCGCACTCGCCGCATCGCGGCAAGAACGCCATCACGACCCGCTGGCCTGGGCGCAGGTCGTCCACTCCCGACCCGACCTCGACCACGCGCCCCGCGGCCTCGTGCCCGAGGAGCATGGGGAGGGGACGGACCCGGTTGCCGTCCACGACGGACAGGTCGGAGTGGCACAGGCCCGCGGCCTCGATCTTGACCAGAAGCTCTCCAGGTCCAGGCGGATCCAGCTCGAGCTCACAGATGCCGATCGGCCGGGACTCGGCGTAGGGCCGGGGCATGCCGATTTCCTCGAGTACGGCTCCCACGATCTTCACGCCGAATCACTCTCCTTTGCAGTGGGTTTCGATGTCGCGAGCGCGCTGGCAACGGATGCCCGGATGTCGTCGCCGGCGCGGAGGGGGTTGTCCGCGAAGATCCCTTCGTGAGCGAGCACCGGGCGGCGGTCGCCGGCCAGCTCGGGGTACCGCTCTTCGAGTGCCTCACGCTTACGAGCGAGCTCGTGCCAGTGGGCAACGGTGTCCCTGTCGCCTTGCCTCACTGCCCGCCACGTGTTCGGCATGTGCTCGCGGCTGGGTCCCGGCTTCGCCAGTCCGCCGATGTGCGCCTTTGAGATTCGCCGCCTGGTGGCCCTGCCGCACACGACGCAGTCGGGTGCCGCGGAGTCCATGCTCGGTAGGACATCCTCGAAACGGTGTCCGTTCTCGCAGCCGAAGTCGTAGAGGATCATCTGCTCGCCTAGCTGTAGTAACCGTTGGGCGCGAGCCGCAATGTCTTGAACTGTGCGGCGTCGTGTCCGAAGATGACTTCCGCCCCGGTGCGGTCGGCGATACCGCGCAGCTTGTCCACCGACTCGAGCCAACGGAGGTTGTCCCAGACGATCGCGGCTCCGGTGGCCGGCGGTCCCCAGCTGTCGCCGAGGTACACCGCATCGGAGGTGAAGATCTTCGTGCCGTCGTTCTCCAGGTCCAGCTGCAACGACATGGTTCCCCAGGTGTGGCCGGGAGTGTGGATCACGCTCACGCCGGGAAGGATCTCGGCATCTCCGTGGACCGCCTCCAGATCGAGGCCGTCGTAGTCGCTGACGATGTGCGCGCCGCTCGAGTACCCCGTGATGCCTCGCGCGCCCTCGATCTCGTCGGCTTGCGCGAGGACCCTTGTCTTCGGGTTGGTGAACATCTTCGCGTTGGCGGCGTGATCGAAGTGCAGGTGGGACAAGATCAAGATGTCGACATCGTCCGGAGTGAGCTCAAGGCTCGCCAGCGACGTGTCGAGGTATCCCGGCCCGTCCGCAGGATCGCTAACCGGAAAGAAGTCCTGAAAACCGGTCGGCGCCCACCGCTGCTCCCAGTCGCGTGGGACCCCGGTGTCCCACAGAATTCTTCCCTCGGGATGATCGATCAGTACGGCATGGGTAGGGCATTCGCCCCACACCACTGGGTCATGCTTGTGGTTCCTGTCGCGGATCGTGCGGCCGCCCTTCAGCAGCAACCACGTCAAGTCGGTCTCCATCACGCCGGTGGAGAGGACGTGCACCTTCATATCGACCACTGCGATCTCCTTCACTTCTGTGGTGTCGCTCACTCTGGCCGATTTTTTCGGTGGCGCATACGGCGCAGAGTGACATATGTAGCCTGTGAAGGTGTCAGACGGTGACACAGGAGTGTTCGGGGGACAGATGCAGGTTCCGGTGCTCACGCCTCCCTCGACGGACGAGGTGCGCCGAGCACTCCGCGAGTGCGCGGAGGACCTGACCAGCGTCCGGGACCGTGGAGTGGTACTGCAGGGAATCCTTCGTCGCGCCCGGACTCTCTTGGGTGCCGACATGGCATATCTCAGCGTCAACGACCTGGAGCGCGGCGAGACGTGCATCGAAGAGGGCGTCGGGGTGCAGACGGACGCCTACCGCTCGATCCGAATGCCGCTCGGGACGGGAATCCTCGGAGCCGTCGCTGCGGGGAATGCGCCCGTGCAGACCAGTGACTACCTCACGGACCCGAACATGAACCATCTGCCCGGTATCGACGCGATCGTCCGAGGCGAAGGGGTTCGGTCGATCCTCGGAGCGCCGATCCGGGTTGGCGGCCGGGTGGTGGCAGCGCTCCTCGTTGCGTGCCGACGGCAATCCGTGTTCTCCGAACAGTCGGTCGCCGCCTTGGTCGACTTCGCCGCACAGGCTGGTGTTGCCTTCGAGCACCTGCGCATTCGGCGGGAGGTCACAGGGTTGCGGACAGCGTTGTCCCAGACCGTGTCGTCGACGGAGCGCCGCCAGCACGAACTGGAATCACTGCTACTCCTCGATGACCGTCTCATGGCGGCCCTCCGCGGCTCCAACGCCTTGGTGAGCATCATCGACGTGCTCGGTGAGTTCCTCGGCGAGCCGGTGAGCATTCATGACCCTGATGGCAATCTCGTTGTGGGGCAGGCGATAGCAGCCGACGGATGGCTACGCACGCCGGAGGCGCGGACGTCGGTGACGATCTCCCATCGCGAACAGGGCGCGGTTCCCGTCAACGCCGGTGGCGTCTCATTGCTCGTCATGGCGGTATCCGCGGGAGAGGAACATCTCGCGACGCTCGTTGCGAAGGACGGGAGTGGGCGACGCGAGATCATCTCCCGCGCATCGGTCTTCGTGTCCACGGCCCACCTGTTCGAGCGGACGTTGGAGGCCTCGTTCAATCGAGAACAGTTCGAACTGATCGAACTGCTGATGAACATGCGCGAACGCAACGAGCCTGCGCTACAACTGCGACTGCAGTCATACGGCTTCAACAAGGGGGACGCTCTCGAAGTGCACGTGTGCGAAGGAACGGCTTCGGTGCAGCAGAGCGCGACGGTCGCGGCGATCAAGACCGCGACGGCCAGTACCCCCGCCGTTGTCGCAGTGCACGCTGGACACATCTGCGTGCTGTGCCCGGCCACCGAACCGCTCAACCGAGGCGCAACGATCGCGGACGCGTTGAAAGCCGCGGGGCTGACCGTCCTGGTCGGAAGTGCGAAAGCGTCCGGCGTTGCCGCAGTGCGGGCCGCGCACGACGAGGCGCGCGCAGTGGTCTCGGCGATGCGAACTCTTGGCCGATCTCAGGGATCTGCCGACGTCATCGACCTCGGTCTGGCAGGAGCGATTTCGGGGGCGCGAGATCAGAAGTGGGTGGCCCGCCTGATCGACCGTTTCCTCGGTCGGCTCATCTCGTACGACCGGGATCGCCACACGCAGTTGTGTGAAACTGCATGGCATTACTTCGAGAACGGTGGACATCTGGCTAGGACTGCTGCGGCACTCCACGTCCACGTGAGCACCGTGCGACAGCGTATTGACCGCATCGACACCATCCTGGGTGAGAGTTGGCGCCGCGCACCCAGCAGCCTCGACACGCACCTCGCACTCCGCCTGTCTCGACTCCGCGCCGCGGATGAAGCTGACGATTTCCGGTCGTATCCGTGAACCACCACCGCCCCAGGATTCAACGCGCAGGTGCGCTGCTGATCGCGGAAGTCCACGCGGAGCGCCACCTTTCACACTCATTCCAAGGCAGGCAGACCGGCAACCCGCTGATCGGCGAACGACCGCCTAACCGTCGGTTGTCCCAGTCGCCAGCCGGGCATGGTGAAGCAGCCGACCTTCGATGTCTTCCGGCGTCGCGCTACCGGCGAGCACGTCCATTCCGTAACCGTCCTCGAGCGCGACGAAACTGCGGGCGAGGAAGTCGGCGGGAGCGACCAAGCGAAACTCGCCCGCGCGGGCACCCTCGTCGAGGACTTGTTGGTACAGCTCGGTTTGTTGGGCGACGAAGCGTTCTTGTTGTTGTGCTGCAGCGGCGTTGCGGAAGGTGACCGGAAGCAATTCGTAGAGCAGCCGACTCGTGGTCTCGGCCTCACCGGGAAACGGAACACCCGATCGGATGCAGGCACCCAGTTTCGCCCAAGCGGTGGGGCACTCTTCGACCGCCTCCAGGCGGCGACGGATGTAGGTCTCGGTGCCCTGTTCGAAGACCAGTGCCAGCAATTCGAGCAAATCGGGGTAGTAGTACGACACGGCCGCCGGCGTCAGACCCGCCTGCTCGGCGATGTCGCGCAGCCGTGCGTTCGCGCCCAATTGGAGCACGGTCTGCGCCGCAGCATCGACCAACTGTGCCCGCCGGGCCTCCTGCTTTCGAGGGCGGGGCATAGCGCCATTCAAGCACGAGCCCACTGTGACCCTTGACACCCTCGTTTTTCTTTCGTTAAAGTTTATTTAATTAACTCGCAGCCTCTCGAAAGTGGTCCTGATGGCGTCACCCTTGCCTCTCGCACTCGTTCAAACTCCCGCCAACCCCGGCGTGGACGTCGATTCGTTCGCCGCCGATGTCGAGCGGCTCGCCCGGCTCCGTCCCGACGTCGAGTTGTTCGTTTATCCGGAGCTGCATCTGAGCAGCCCCACGCCGAGGCCTGCGAGGGACTCGGAGACGGTCACCCCGGAGGAGTTGGCGGAGCCGCTGGATGGCGCCCGAGATCGCCTCCTCGCCAAACTCGCCGGTGATCTCGGCATCTGGCTCATTCCCGGGACCGTCTATGAACGAGGCGGCGGCCAGCAGATCTACAACACGGCGCTGGTGTACTCCCCCGCCGGACGACGAGTGGCCGCCTACCGCAAGATCTTCCCTTGGCGGCCGTACGAAACAACCACCCCCGGCGCCGATTTCGTGGTCTTCGACATGGACGGCCACGGTCGGGTCGGTCTTTCGATCTGCTACGACGCCTGGTTCCCCGAGATCGCCCGCACACTGACCTGGATGGGCGCCGACCTCATCGTCAACCTCGTCCAGACACCGAGCAGCGACCGAGAACAAGAAGTGATCCTTGCCCGCGCCACCGCGATCACCAACCAAATCTTCGTCGCCAGCGTCAATGCCGCCGCACCGACCGGCGTCGGCCGAAGCCTGCTCGTGGACCCCGAAGGCCGAGTCCGCACATCCGCACCAAGCGCCGAAGACTGCGTCCTCACCGACGTCATCGACCTCGCCGAAGCCGCCCGCGTCCGCCAGTACGGCACCGCCGGCCTCAACAGGCCCTGGAACCAGTTCCGCCCCGGCGACGCTCCCCTCGACCTCCCGATCTACTCCGGAAAGATCGACCCAGCCACGTGGGGCGCCGGCAACGGCGCCGCTCTGCTCTCCGAAATGGAGGCCTGACATGTCGGAAACGCAGGGTCACCTGGTACCCACCCTCGGCCTGACCTCGATCGTGGTCTTCGGCCTGTCCTACATGGCTCCCGTCATCGTCGTATCGACCTTCGGGGTCATTGCCACGACGTCACACGGTGCGGCCCCCACCGCGTATCTCGTTGCCACCCTGGCCATGACGCTCACCGGACTCAGTTACGCCAAGATGTCGCGCACCTATCCCGCATCGGGATCGGTCTACACCTACGCTCGAAAACTGCTCGGCTCCCGCATCGGCTTCCTCGCCGGGTGGACCATCCTGCTCGACTACTTCTTCCTGCCGATGGCCGCCTGGCTCATCGAATCCCTGTATCTGAACGTGCAGTTTTCGGTACTGCCCGTCTGGGGCTGGCTGATCGTCGTGATCGCAGCCAGCACCCTGGTCAACATCCTCGGCATCGTCATCGCCGACAAAGTCAACAAAGTGCTGCTTGGCCTCACCACTCTCGGACTCCTTGCCATCGTTACCGTCTGCCTGCACCACATCGCGGCGACACCACCCGCACACGTCGCCCATGCCCTCTGGAACCCGGCCACTTCGATCGGCGCCATCACAGCCGCAGCGGCGATCGCCGCCTACTCCTTCCTCGGATTCGATGCCGTCAGCACCCTCAGCGAAGAAGTGCGCGACGCCAAGCGAAACGTTCCACGCGGCATCGTGCTCACCGTGATCATCGGCGGAACCATCTTCGTCTTCATCTCCCTGCTCATGCAGTGGGTCCACCCAGGCGCCACCTTCGCCGACGAGTCCACCGCCGGTTACGAAGTCGCCAACCTCGCCGGGGGCGAACACTTCGCCAACATCACCAACGCCATCGGCCTCCTCGGCGGCTTCGCCTCCTGCGTCGCCATCCAAGCCAGCACCAGCCGCCTGATGTTCGTCATGGGCCGCGACAACGTGCTACCCCGCCGAATCTTCGGCTACCTGCACCCCAAATTCCGTACCCCCGTGTTCAACCTGATCCTCATCGCGGCCGTCGGCATGCTGGCCGTCAAACTGTCCCTCGCGGTCGCCACATCGTTCATCAACTTCGGCGCATTCCTCGCCTTCACCCTGGTCAACATCTGCGTCATCACCGCATGGAACCGTCACCGCGACAACAGATCCGAACGATCCATACTCACCTGGATCGCTCTCCCGGCAGCCGGCGCCGCAATCGACCTCTACCTCATCACCCAACTCAGCCGCACCGCGATCCTCCTCGGCATCACCTGGCTGATCCTCGGAGTCGTCTACCTAGCCATCATCACCCGAGGACTGCGCCAACCCCCACCCGAATACAACCCCGACTCCGCCGCCGAAATGGTGCCCTCCGCCCGCACCGACAAAAGCACGTAGTCCCCAAGGCGTCACTGCCAGCGCAGACGTGTACGCGGGGTGAGCCGATGGCCCACCCCGCGTACACGTGTTGAGTCGATGACGACTGCGCCGTTACGCGCCGGTCTTCACTTCCTCCACCTTCGCCGGATCCGGGATGGTCTGCGTGTCACCGTCGAGCGTCGACGTGATGAACCCGTTCACCGATTGGGTGGGCAGCAGGGTCACAACCGCGTTGGCATCCAAACTGCCCCGGTTTGCTCCCGTGGCGTCCGTGACATCGACGTCGGCGAGGTACGTCACGCTGAGTTGGGAGGGTCCGTACTTCGCGGATTCGGTTCCGTTGAGGATCAATCCGTCCTCATTGACGTAATTGGAGTACTGCACCGTGCGGGTCGTTTGGTGTGTCGTCGGGTCGATCACCTCGCTGACCAATGCGGTGCCACCACCCACGCCGTTGTAGGTTCCGGTCGGCGGCAACGGAGTGGTCTTGGCGACGTAGGTGGTCAGATCCGGGAACGCAGAGGCGTTGAAGTCCGTCGTCTTATCCCCGACCGTTCCGACACTGGTCGTGTACTTCAGGTTGGCGATGACGATTCGTGAATCCGTCGGCGCAATCCCGTGCTCGTCGCCGTTACCGGACTCCCAGAACGCGACCGCGGTGCCGTCGGCATTCCAGCTGGGCATGCTTCGGGAAATCCATCCGTCACCTTCGTCCACCCCGGGGGTAGTGGGATCGTCCTGAAGGAAGAGCGGGATGCCGTTCTCGCGGTTGAGGTCGTCTTGGATGGCGACCGCCCAGTTCTGGTTCGAGACGTTGCGCACCTGCCCGTCCGCATACTGGTCGTAGATCGGCGCGGCGACGTAGACCGGAAGGAAGTTCTGCCGCACGATCCGGGTCATCGGCGTGAGCGCCTCGAAGCCGCGCAGGCTCCCGACCGCGATCCACTGCTTGTTGGGCGACATGTCGATGTCCTCGTCGTAGTCGAGGTTGCCCGTCACCCGGGTGCCGCGGAACGTGCTGCCCGGGTACAAGTAATCCCCGGTTTGGCCCGACAGGTCGACCATGATGTCGTCGACACTGCCGGCATCGATCGACCCGCCTTGAATGATGACGCCCTTACCGTCGGGGGTCCACTGCTTGGACTCACCGGTCGGCCACACCACCCGCGCGTTGGTGACCTCATAGTGGTCACCGCTCGCCGTCAACTCGCCCACGATCGGAAGAGCCTGGAAGTTACCGGTTTGCCCAAAGACGATGCGAGTGAACAACACATGGGTGCCATCCGGTGACGGCCTCATCTCACGCTGCCGGTTCAAGATCCCACCTGGGGGAAGGCCCGGCAGTGTGGCCCCGCCGCCATCGGGCGTGTTGACGTTCACGAGCCGCGCCGGCGAGCCGATGCCGTTGTAGCCGGCCGGCTCGAAGATCGCATAGCGAGGATCCGGATTGTTGAGGAGCACCACGACTCGCCCGCTACCGTCGTAGAACGGAACCGGTTTCTGAATGTTGATCTGCACCGAGGGGTCCGTCCCCGCGACTGCCGGGGCGACGAGGCCACAGGTGAGGCACTTCGCGTCCGTCCCATCGATGTTGATCTGATAGAGCTCGCCGCGACCTCCGGCAGTCGGCGTGCCGGAGAAGTAGATGGACTTTCCGTCTTCGGAGAACCGCGGATTTACGGGCTTCGTCACGCCGTCCGGCATGTTGACGATCACGCGCTCGACCGTGGGGTTGAGCACGTCGAGGCCGAGGCTTTCCTGATCACTGTGCGGGGTGAACAAGCTCAGCAGGTTGAACTTGCCGTCGCTGACCGACACGGTGAACGAATCAGTCTGCACTGCATCGTAATCGATGTCGTCGGGCGTGTAGGTGAAGTTGCCCGTCGCCTGATCGATCGTCAGAGTGCCGTGCTGCGGACCCTGGGTGACCTTGTAGGTCAACGCATCACCCTCGGGGTCGGTGGCGCCGAGGTTGCCCGTCACCGTCTGCCCGGTTTGCACCGAAGTGGTGGGGTTGTATGCGATCGTCGGCGCCTCGTTGAAGAGGTTGCGCCGAACCCAGCCGAGCACCGCCCAGATGACCGGGGTGACGGGTTCCGGCGTGTTGGGAGGGGCGGCCAGGAACGGGTTGAGCAGGTTGCTGACGATGCCGCCGAGGAATCCGATCAATCCGACGCTGGGGGCGGCGACTTGCGCCGTCGGCGCGACTGGTGCGGTTGCCGCGGCGACCGTCTGGGTCGTCAGCGCGTTTCTCGCGGTGGTGCTCGTCGACGCCTGTGCCGCAGGCACCGCGCTCGACGCGGTGACCGTCGCGGTCTTTTGCGTGACTGTCGCGGCATTGACCACGCCGGCCGGGGTCGGTGTCGTCGCGGCGTTCACCGTGACTGACGGCGTGGAGTTCGACTCGGTCTTGGCGGAGTTCGATGGCGTCTGTTCGGTCGCCGGTGCCGGAGTCAGCGGGGCAGTGCTCGGCTGAGTGGGCTCGGTCGAAGTCGGCGGAACCTCAACGGTACCGGTCTCTTTCGGCGGCTCGGGCGTGGTCGAACTCGGAGGTGTCGACGTTCCCGACTCGGGCGTGCCGGATTGCGCTCCCCCGCTGCTGCTGATGGTGACACCGGATGAGACCTGGGTGGTCGACGATGTCGTGCCCGACGTCGTCGGGGTTCCAGTCGTACTAGTCGTTCCGGTACTGGTCGACGTCGAACCGCCGCCGGTCCCCGTCGACCCAGTAGTCGTGGTGGGCGAAGGGGCCGTTCCCGTGGTCGACGTCGTCGCGGTGCCGGTCGTCGACCCACCCGACGTCGTGCTCGAGCTCGTCGTGGACGAGTCCGAGGAGGTGCCGGTCGTGTCGGCCGCGGCCACTCCATGCCCGGTCGCTATGGCCGTGACGAGCCACGCCGCGACCGCCATCCCCCCATATCCGCCGAACTTCACGGCGCGCTGGGCTGCCCTTCGAGAAGGTGCAGGTCTCGTCGGCGCGCTCGACGAGGGTGTAGCAAACAGAGGGTTGACGGGCGAGTGGTCTTCGGTCATGGGATCGGCTCCGGTGCCGTAGGGATGATTGCCTGATTCGATTGTGTTGATCGATCGATCAGGAGCGTTGCAACGCGCGGAGCCGTTTGTCAAGAACCAAAATGTCCAATGTGTGTACGGTCCGCGTCCGCGAGCAGACGCAAATGTCCGGAAAACTCCCTGAATCAGGGGACATTTGCGTCTGCTCGACAGAAGGGTCCCTTGACTCAGCCGATCGATGCTGACAACATCCTGATCAATCGATCAGTACGTATGTCAGTAAGGTGGAAATGATGAGTGGTCGCGTAGAGGGCAAGGTCGCGTTCGTCACCGGCGCGGCGCGAGGGCAGGGCCGCAGCCATGCGCTGCGACTCGCGCAGGAAGGCGCCGACATCATCGCGATCGACGTCTGCGGCCCGATCAGCAGCAACACCGTGATCCCAGCGTCCACGCCAGACGATCTCGCGGAGACCGCGGACCTGGTCAAGGGACTGAATCGTCGCATCGTCACCGCACAGGTCGACGTCCGCGACTACGACGGCCTGAAGGCTTCCGTGGACAGCGGTGTCGAACAGCTTGGGCGACTGGACATCATCATCGCCAACGCAGGCATCGGGAACGGCGGCCTGACGCTGGACAAGACCAGCGAGCAGGACTGGAACGACATGATCGACGTCAACCTGTCCGGCGTCTGGAAGACGGTGAAGGCCGGTGTCCCGCACCTCCTGTCCGGTGGCCGTGGCGGCTCGATCGTGCTGACCAGTTCGGTGGGCGGGCTGAAGCCCTATGCGCACACCGGTCACTACATCGCCGCCAAGCACGGCGTGGTCGGGCTGATGCGCACGTTCGCCGTCGAACTGGGCGAGCATTCGATTCGGGTCAACTCCGTGCATCCCACCAACGTGAACACTCCGATGTTCATGAACGAGGGCACGATGAAGTTGTTCCGCCCCGACCTCGAAATCCCAGGCCCAGACGACATGGCCGTCGTCGCCAAGATGATGCACGTGCTGCCCGTCGGGTGGGTCGAGCCACAGGACATCAGCAACGCCGTGCTGTTCCTGGCCTCCGACGAGTCCCGTTACGTCACCGGTCTGCCCATGACCATCGACGCCGGAAGCATGCTCAAGTAGGTCGAGCTGGAGTCACCGAATACGGCCCGACGACGCAGTCGGGCCGTATTCGGCGAAGAAGCGGTCGAAGAAGGCCCGCATCTGGTCGTGGCCGTCCGTGACGCCGATGGCGATCTCGTTGCACATGCTGCGCGCCATCTGAGCCACCAACATCGAGATCACCACCGGCGGATACTCGTCCAAGTCGACCCCGTGTGCGCGCAGAGCGACGGTGGCTGCAGCCGTTTCGATGTCGCGGGCGCGCTCGGCAAAGGCCTTCAGTTCGGCGCCAATCACCTTGCGGTGGTTGGCCAATGCCATGAACTCCGTGTTCAGTCCGGTGCGCCGGGGATCCGTGTTGATCTGCCATAGCGTCCGCAGCGGATCGTCGGCCGTCAGCGCTTGGCGCATCTCGTTCAGCGAGACTTCGGCGCCGGCGCGCAACACCGCGAGGAAGAGTTCGTCCATGGTGTCGAAGTAGTAGTAGACCAACGCGGGCTTCACTCCCGCGAGGGCGGCTACCCGCCTCGACGTCGCGGCGGCATACCCCTCGTCGCGCATGATTTGAGCAGTTGCCTCCATCAGACGAAGGCGAGCTCCAGCGTCCTTGTCCTTGCTCTTGGCGACAGTCATCTCAAATCTCTCCACGATCTTGGCCTCCGAGAAGCATATACGGCATTGCCGCATTCGACCTTGACCACTTCGTCGCAAGCGTGATATCCATGACCCAATGCACAATTTGATCGATCGATCAGTTTTTGGAGAGGTGGTGCCAATGTCTGCGCCGCAGCGACGCGTCCGCGTCGACCCTCGGCTGTGCGAGGGGCACGCACTCTGCATGGACCTCGCCCCCGAGGTATTCGAACTCTCCGACGACGACGTCGCCACCTGCGAAGCGGAGCCAGCAGACGCGTTGTGGGACAGGGTGACCGCCGCCGTGGATGCCTGCCCGCGCGGAGCGATAACCGTCGAATTGGCGCAGTACTCATCAGCCCAGAACAGGACCTCGACAACATGACCGATCTCGCAGCAGCGGACTACTTCACCGACGCGGCCATCGCCCAGGATCCGTACGACTACTACGAATATCTGCGGAGCAAGGGTCCCGTCTATCAGGAACCACACCACGGCGTCGTGGCGGTCACCGGTTACGCAGAGGTCATGGCGGCGTTCAAGGACGTGGACTCCTTCTCCGCGGTCAATGCGATCGGCGGCCCCTTCCCCCCGTTGCCGTTCGAACCCGCGGGCGACGACATCACCGAGCAGATCGAAGCGCATCGGCACGAGTTTCCGATCTTCGAGCACATGGTCGTCATGGACCCGCCCGCACACGAGCGGGCACGGTCGCTGTTGAGCAAGCTGCTGACACCGCGGCGGCTCAAGGAAAACGAAGACTTCATGTGGCAGCTCGTCGACACCCAACTCGACGAGTTCATCGAGAACGGCAAGTGCGAGTTCCTGTCCGAGTACGCCCGACCGTTCGCCACCCTCGCCATCACCGACCTGCTCGGTGTGCCCGAGGAGGACCGGGCCGAGTTCCGCCGTGCCCTCGGGGCGGAGAAGCCGGCAGGCAACCGGGTCGGCGCGCTCGACGGCGAACCCGTTGGCCTGAATCCCCTCGAATACCTCGACGACAAGTTCAGCGGCTACATCGCCGAGCGACGTCGTGAACCGCGCGGTGACGTGCTGAGCGGAATGGCCACCGCGACATACCCCGACGGCTCCACCCCGGAGGTCATGGAGGTGACCAAGCCCGCCACCTTCCTGTTCGCCGCCGGCCAGGAGACCGTCACGAAGCTCTTGAGCGCCGTGGTGCAAACCCTGGGTGATCGGCCGGAGTTCCAAAAGCTGCTCCGCGACAACCGTGACCTGATACCGGCGTTCATCGAAGAGGCCCTGCGCATACAGAGCCCCACGAAGGTCGACTTCCGCCTGGCGCGCAAGACAACCACGCTGGCCGGTGTCCACATCCCCGCGGGCACCGTCCTGATGCTGTGCCTCGGTGCGGCGAACCGCGACCCGCGGAAGTTCGACAACCCCCACGAGTTCCAGCTGGATCGCAAGAACGTCCGCGAGCACATCACCTTTGGCCGCGGCATCCACACCTGCGCCGGCGCGCCCCTGGCCCGTGTCGAAGGCCGCATCACCGTGCACCGGCTGCTGGACCGGATGAGGGACATCACCATCAGCGAAGCCGACCACGGCTCCATCGATCAGCGCCGGTACGCCTACGAGCCAACGTTTCTGCTGCGCGGACTCACCGAACTGCACATCGAGTTCACCGCCGTGCCGTCGGCTGGAAGTTCACAGTGACGGTCCAAGACCTCCTGGACGACATCCGGAAGCGGCCCGGGACGGGTGACGTCATACCGATCATCAATCCCGTGACGGAAGAACAGATCACGGAGTTCACCGACTGCGGTGCCGAAGCGGTCGACGACGCCGTGGCACGCGCCAAGGCGGCCTTCGAAGCGGGTGTGTGGTCCGAGCTGCCGGGACGCGCACGGGCCAAGATCATGTGGCGCATCGCCGATCTGATCGACGAACACGCCGAGGAACTGGCCCAGCTCGACGCCCTCAACACCGGCATGCCGTTGATGCAGGCGCGGCTAGGCCTACCCAACTGCGCCGAGTTCTTCCGCTACCACGCGGGTTGGTGCTCCAAGATCAGCGGCAACGCCTACGACGTAAAGACCGCGGGCATTGCGTCGGATGCCTGGGTCGACATGCACACCTACACGCTCAAGGAGCCCTACGGCGTCGTCGGCCTGATCTTCCCGTGGAACGGGCCGATCTTCAACGCGTGCGCCAAGCTCGCTCCCGCACTGGCGGCCGGCTGCAGCACGATCGTGAAACCCGCTGAGGAGACACCGCTCTCGGCCCTGTTGCTGACCCGGCTGATCGCCGAAGCCGGAGTGCCCGACGGCGTCGTCAATCTCGTCACCGGCTACGGGCACACCGCAGGCGCGGCGATCACCGCACATCCCGACGTCGAGAAGGTCGCCTTCACCGGCTCGACAGAGATCGGCAAGGAGATCGTCCGGGCATCTGCGGGCAACCTGAAGAAGGTCGCCCTCGAGCTGGGCGGCAAGTCCCCTGTGCTGATCTACGACGACGCCGACTTGAAGAAGGCCATCTTCATGGCAGCGATGGGCATCTTCGTGCACTCCGGCCAGGGATGTGTGTGTGGCTCGCGAATCTTCGTCCAGCGCGGGGTCTACGACCACGTGGTCGAGGGCGTCGCACGCGTGGCCAATAACATGAAACTGGGCGGGCCCGACGAAGAGGGCTGCGCGAGTGGGCCACTCATCAGCGCCAAACAGCTCGCCCGCGTCATGGGATACATCGACGAGGGCCGCTCCGAGGGCGTCGAGGTCGTCACCGGCGGACACCGGTTGGACCGCAAGGGCTACTTCGTGCACCCGACGGTGCTCACCGACGTCGATCCCAAAATGCGGCTGTACCGGGAGGAGATCTTCGGGCCCGTGGTGTCGATCCTGCCGTTCGACGACGACGACCAAGCCGTCGCGATGGCCAACGACAGCTCATATGGATTGGCCGCCACGGCGTGGACCAACGATCTCAGCCGTGCACATCGGCTCGGCAAGCGACTCCAGGCGGGGACCGTCTCGATCAACTGCCAGTTGGTGTTCGACCACGCCGTGCCCTTCGGCGGCTACAAGCAGTCCGGCTGGGGCTACGAGCACGGGCAAGAGGGCATCGAGGCCTACCTGAAGACCAAGGCGGTCTGGGCCCAGCTCTGACACCGCCGCTCTGCGTCCACTTCACCGATGGGAATGGTAAATGAGCCGATTGGCTAGGCTTTTCGTGTCCGGAGCAAGCGCGGCGCTCGCCGTCATGGCGACGGCGTTCGCTCCCCCAGCAAGCGCCGCAATGCACATCGGCAACTACGAAGTGCTCACCGACCGGTGGAATGACCACTCGTTCATCTGGTCGGTGAAGCACTCCTGCGGTGCTCCCGATTGCGGTACCTGGCTGCAGGACCCGGTCGTCGCTCCAGCAACCGACACCATGAACGTGCAAGCCATCCCACGACCGTTGAAGAGCCAGGCCTTTCAGCAGTCGGCGTTCTTCGCCAACGGCCAGTACACGCTGACGGTCGACGTGCCCGACGGCGTGCGGTGCATCGGCTACAACCTGCCGTCGCACGACGTGTACACCTGGGACGCCGTGTCATTGGCTGGGACGATCGTCACCACCTACGACGCGGGCTGCTACGGCGCGCCCGGTGGCACCGATACGTATGCGTTTGCGTTGCGTCGCTTCTGAGAACCGACGGACCAGCGCTAACCCGCCGCGAAGGCCCGACGCAGCACGGAGTGCTGGCTGGCGATGAACTCTCGCGCAATCGCCGTCTTCGGCGCCACCGCATCGAAGCCGTGGAATGCGCCTTCGACGACCTCCAATTCACATGGCACACCGGCCGCTCGCAATCGCCGTGCGTACGCCACGGCTTCGTCGTGCAGGACGTCCAACGTCCCCACGCCGATCCACGCCGGTGGAAGTCCGCTCAGGTCCTCCCGCCGCGCCGGTACGGCGACGTTCGGGTCTGCCGCGCCGAGGTATGCCCGCCAACCCAGTCGATTGCTGGTGTCGTTCCACATCCGCCGACTCCGCCTGGCGGGATCTGGCCGCTGAGCGGTGCGGTCATCGAGCATCGGATATGCCAGTACTTGTGCTGCCAGGGTGATTTCGGATCGGTCGCGAGTTAGTTGGGCGAGCGCCGCGGCCAGGCCTCCGCCAGCACTGGCCCCCGCGACGGCGATCCGCGTCGGGTCGACCGCGGCTTGTCCCGCCAGCCACGCCAGCGCGTCGTAACAGTCGTGCAGCGGGGTGGGGTATGGGTACGCCGGCGCCAGCCGGTAGTCCACCGCAGCGACGGTGACACCTAGGTCGCGGGCGAGCCGAGCACAGAGGACGTCGTCCATGCCCGCGTGGCCGAGGACGTAGCCGCCACCATGGATCCAGAGCAGCGCGGGGCCGACCTGAGCTCGGACACCCCGCGGTCGGTGGACGCGGACGTCGACCCCCGACGGCAAGGTCACGACCTCGACGCCGTTCCCACGGCCGGACTTGCGCGGCGTCGGCAACGCTCGAAACAGCTTGACCGTCAGGGGTGTAACGGCCGTGCGCGGCAGAACCCGCGCGATGCGACGCAGTTCGGGGTGGAACGGGTTGGTGCCGCCGCGGAGGATCACGGCAACAGGATTCGCAGCTCTTCCCAGCCGCGCACGGTCGACGTCGGGGCGAGGCGTGCGGTGTCGTAGTCGATGCCCCATTCGGGCCAGCGGTTGAGCAGTTCGTCGAGCGCGACGCGGCCCTCCAGCCTGGCCAGGTTCGCGCCGAGGCAGTAGTGCATGCCCTTGCCGAACGTGAGATGGCTGTTGGTGCGGTGGATGTCGAACGTGTCGGGGTTCGGGAAGCGCCGCGGGTCGCGGTTTGCCGCACCGAACAGCAGCAGCATCGCGCTGCCCGCGGGCACCGTCTGACCGTAGGCCTCGAAGTCGCGTGCCATCCACCGGGCGACGTGCGGCCCGGTCGGCTCGAACCGCAGCGTCTCGTCGATCGCCGGAATGAGGAGTGAGCGGTCCTGCTCCACCTCGCGGCGCTGGTCGGGATGTTCGGCGAGCACCTTCGCCAACCAGCCGATGAGCCGGCCGGTGGTCTCGTTGCCCGCGCCGGCTACCACCTGGGTGTAGTGCAGCACTTCCTTGCGGGTGAGCTTGCGCGTGACGCCGTGCTCGTCCTCGAACTCGACGTTCAGCAGCGCGGTCATCAGGTCGTCGGACGGGTTGTTGGCGCGCCACTCGACGTACTCGGCGTACATCCGCCCGTCGGCGATCTTGTCGGCGTTGGCGACCTTCATCGGTGCGCCCGGCTTGGTGCGCAGGTTGGCGTCGTTGGCGTCGCGGAACTCGGTCTGGGCCGACTCCGGAATGCCAAGCAGCATGCCGATCACCCGCATCGGCATCATCGCGGCGAGCTCGGCCACGATGTCGAACCCGTCGGACCCGACGTGCGGGTCGAGGCAGCGCACGCAGTACTGCCGGATCTGGTCTTCGATCGCCGCCATCCGCCGCGGTGTGAACACTCGAGACATCAAGCCGCGCAGCATCGTGTGCAGCGGCGGGTCCTCGAACATCATCACGCCCGGCGGCATGTCGAACTTCGACTGCACCAGTTCGAGGATGTCGCTTCGCCGGTTGGAGAACGTCTCCCAGTTGCTCAGCGCCTTGTCGACGTCGGCGTGCCGGGACAGCGCCCAGAAGTCGTATCGCTCGTTGTAGTAGAGCGGCGCCTCCTCGACCAGGCGGGCGTAGACGGGGTACGGGTCACCGACGATACCGATGTCGTAGGGGTCGTAGTAGACGTCGGTGGCGGCCGTCGTGTTCATCGGGCTCCCGTCAGCTCATTCCGATGCGAATGTTCTTGACTTGCATGAACTCGTGCAACCCGTCGACGCCGCCGGTGCGGCCGAATCCGCTCTGCTTGTAGCCACCGTACGGTCCTTGCGGCGAGATGATGCTGAGTTGGTTGATCCACACCGATCCCGACTCCAGTTGCCGCGCGAACCGGTGGGCCCTGGTGAGGTCGCGGGTCTGCACGAACGCGTTCAGGCCGTAGGGGGTGTCGTTGGCGATCCGCAACGCCTCGGCGTCGTCGCGGAATCTGATGAGAGAGACGACGGGACCGAACGTTTCGGTCTGCGCGAGCAGGGATGAGTTGTCGACGCCGCCGAACACCGTCGGCTCGATGTAGTAACCGGCCGCGAGCTCGCCGCCGATCCGCTTGCCGCCGAGGAGCAGTTCGCCGGACTTCTGCGCAACGGCGTCGTCGATGACGCCGACGATCCGGTCGGCGGACGCCTCGGTGATGACGGGGCCGAAGAAGACGCTGGGGTCAAGCGGGTCACCGACTTTGGCCGATCCGACGGCCGCGAGGAACTTCTCGGTGAACGCGTCGTACACCGACTCGTGCACCAGCACGCGGCTGGCGCACGCACAGCTCTGACCAGACTGCATCAGCGGTCCCTGATGGGCCGCCATTCCCGCCGCCATGTCGAGGTCCGCGTCCTCGAAGACGACGTTGGCCGACTTGCCGCCCAGTTCTGCCACCACCGGCGTCAAGTTGACCGCAGCCGTCGCGAGCACGCGCCGTGCGGTGACATCGCCACCGGTGAAGTGGACCTTGCGGATGCCCGGATGGCGGACGAGTGCCTCACCGCCTTCGGCGCCGGCCGGAACGACGTTGACCAGTCCGGCCGGCAGACCCGCCTCGAGGCACAGTTCCCCGAACCGCAACGCGGCCAACGACGCCAACTCCGACGGCTTCAGGACCACGGCGTTGCCCGCGGCGAGCGCGGGAGCCACACACGACGCGGTGACGGCCAGTGCGCCGTTCCACGGCGTGATGACACCGACCACCCCGTAGGGTTCACGCTCGATCAGGTTCACGTCGAACGAGCCGTTGACCGGCGAACTAGTGCCGTGCGGCTTGTCGACGTAGCCGGCGAAGTGACGCAAGAACCATTCGAGCATGTGCGCGGTGCCGGCGAAGGAGATCGGCACCGCATAGTCGTGCACGTTGAGCACGGCGAGTTCGTCGAGGTGGTCGTGCACCACGTCGGCCAGGTCGATCAGCATGTCGCGGCGGCGATCCACCGTCAACGCCATCCACGCGCGATGCGCTTCCCACGCGGACGCGACCGCACGGTCAATCTCCGCCGAACCCGCAAGCGGGACCGTCACATTGGGCTGCCCGGTCGCAGGGTAGATGTGCTCGTGGCTTCCGCCCGAGGCGCTGGTGATCAGGTCTCCCCCGATCAGCAGGCCAGCGGCCAACGACACCGCGGTGCTCACTCCGGCCCACCCGCTTCGGCGCGCCACTCCTCGAGCACGCGTTGCTTCTGCCGCTCGATCTCGTCGTTGAGATGCGAACCCTTCGCCCAGCCATAGTAGGCCGCGAAATGCAAGGCCAGCTCGTCCATCTCGTCGAACGAGATATCGCGGCTCTTCAACGCCGCGTAGACGTGGCTGAGGATCGGGTACGGCGCGTCCTGAAACGCGACGCAGGCCACGGTGACCAGCCGCCGTTCCTTCATGCCCAATCCCGGCCGCAGCCACATCTCGCCGAACACGAAGTTGAGGATCCCGGCGCCCGAGTAGGGATTGTCCCGAATGGGGACGAAGGGCAGGCAGTTGACGTCGCGGAACGCCTGCTCGCCGGTCAGCAGCCGGGCTTCCGGGTCGCTGGGCGTGGGCAGCGGCAACAGCGGCTCCGGCGGTGGAACGGTCTGCCCACGATCGCGATTGATGCGCTCCCACTGTTCGTCGACGATCGAGTTGAATCGCGACGCCTTCGGCCAGCCGCTGTAGACGGCGAAATGCAATACCGTTTCCCGCATTTCGGTAATCGTGACGTCGCCGCTGTTCAGCGCCGCGTACACGTGGTCTCGCAGCGGCCCTTCGGCATCGGCCGCTGCGACGCACGGCAGCGTCACGAAGCGTCGGTCTCGACGGCTGAGTCCTGGTCGGTCCCAGACCTCGCCGAAGACGAAGTCGACGAGACCGGCGTTCGCGGGCGTCGTGTCGTCGGGCGCGGCGAACGTCATCACGTCGGCGAAGGCTCGCCTCCCCCGGCTGGAGCGTTCGGTGTCGAGCGTCGTCATTGAAGTCGATTCCTTCTGTTCATCGCAGCGTGACGCCTGCGTCGACCTTGAATTCCAGCCCTGTCACGTACCGGGATTCGTCGGAGACGAGAAACAGCACGGCGTTGCTGATGTCGATCGGTTCGGCCATGACGATCGGCATGGCGTTGAGGAAGAGCGGCACGAGGTCGGGGCGCGACTCGGCGAGCAACGAATGCAGCGATGCGGGCTGCATGCCGGTCGCGACACCGGTGGGATGCACCGTGTTGACCCGGATATTCTGGGCGGCAAGTTCATTGGCGAGCGCCCGGCTCAATCCGACGACGCCGTGTTTCGACGCGGTGTACGGCGTGTGCAGTGGGGTGCCCTTCAATCCGGCAGCCGAGCTGATGTTCACCAGGCTGCCGCCGCGCTCGACCAGGTGGGGCAGTGCGGCGGCGCACGTGTTCCACGTCCCGATCAGGTTGATGTCGACCACCGTGCGCCACTGCTCCGGCGTGGTGGTGTCCCAGGTGCCGACGGTCAGCACGCCGGCGTTGGCCACCGACGCGTCCAGGCCGCCCAGCTGGGCGACGCCGTCGTCGACGGCAGCTGCCAGTGCGGCCGCGTCGCGGATGTCGACGACCTTCGTGACGGCTTGGCGCCCTTGCTTTTCCACCAGCCGCGCCGTCTCCTCGAGGTCCTCGACCGAGGCGAGTGGATACTCGATCTCGGGCAGGGACTCACAGATGTCGACGAGGATGAGGTCCGCGCCCTCCTCGGCCAGTCGTACGGCGTGGCTGCGTCCCATCCCGCGGGCGGCACCGGTGACCAGGACCCGCTTGCCGGCGGCGCGGCCGGTCGCGTCGCTCACAGCTTGTTGCAGAAGCCGGCGTCGACCGGGAACGTGACCCCGGTGACGTACTTGGCTTGGTCGGAGACGAGGTAGGCGATCGCCGCGCTGATGTCCTCGGGTTCGAGGAGCGAGACCGGCATGGGATTCTGCAGGTGAATGCCGCCGTCGGGATAGTTCTCCAGGAAGGACGTCATCGCGGGGTTGGTGGCCATCATCGTGTTCACCGCCGTCGGGTGGACGGTGTTGACCCGGATGCTCTCTGGCGCAAGCGCATTGGAGAGTGTCCGCATCAGGCCGACGATGCCGTGCTTGGACGCGGCGTACGCGAGCCCGCCGCCTTGCTGGCCGCCGAATCCGCGAAGGCCCGCAGTCGAACTCGTGAACACGATCGATCCGCCACGCTTGCCTGCGATCAGGTGCGGGATGGCCGCCCGCGCCGTGTGGAAGGCGCCGACGAGGTTGACGTCGAGCACGTCGGTCCACTGCTCGAGTTCTTCCTCGATGGTCAGCTCGCGAAACGCCATCGTGGCGATGCCTGCGTTGGCGCAGACGATGTCGAGGCGCCCGAAGTGCTCCACACCCGCGGTGAGCGCCGCGTTGACCGCGGCGAAGTCGCGGACGTCGGCCACCGAGCCGAGCATCTTGCCGCCCGCCGCTTCGACGAGGGCGATGGTCTCGTCGAGTTCGTCACGACTGGCCATCGGGTAGCCGTTGGACGGGATGTCGGCGCAGATATCCACGCCGATGATGTCGGCGCCGTCGGCAGCCAACCGGACCGCGTGACTGCGTCCCTGCCCACGGGCCACTCCCGTGATGAATGCGACCTTGCCTTCTAGAGAACTCATTGACCCTCGCTCCGTTGCGCCTGCCACAACCGCTGTGTCGTGTGACGTGAGTAACCGTGTTACTCAAGGTACGGTAACTTGGTTACTGGGCGACGGCAAGGGGGGTGTTGAGCGAATGAACAGCGCCGAAGTGAGCCGCCAAGAAACCGCCGTCCCGCGGGACAAGATCCTCGACATCGTCGCCGAGCTGCTCGAGACCGAGGGATACGACGCGGTTCAGCTCCGCGAGGTCGCGCGCCGCGCGCGGACGTCGCTGGCGACGATCTACAAACGCTACGCGAACCGCGACGAATTGATCCTCGCCGCACTGCAGAGCTGGATGGACGAGAACCGATATTCGGGCCTCGTCCACCAAACTCCCCGGCCCGGCGAGTCGGTCTACGACGGCATGATGCGCCTGCTGCGGACGATCTTCGAGCCGTGGGAGCAGCATCCGGCGATGCTCAGGGCGTTCTATCGGGCGAGGGCTTCGCCGGGCGGACAGCAGCTGTTCCGCCAGGGCCTTGGCATCGTCAGTCCGTCCTTCATGGAGGTGCTCGCCGACGTCGATGACGACTTTCTCCGTGACCTCGAGACGATTCTCTCGACGGTGATCTACGGACTGCTTGGCCGCTTCGCGGTGGGCGAGCTCGACATCACCGAGATCGTGCCGGGCCTCGATCGCACGGTGTACTGGCTGACGAGCGGCTACGAAGCGTCACGCAAGCCGAACTGACGGCGGCTTATAGCGCACTATCAGTGCGCTATAGTGCACTCATGGATCAGAGCGCCGCCGACCTTGCGTCGGCGATCGGCGCCCGGGTCAAGCAGGAACGGCAGGCACGCGTGTGGACGCTGGACCAGTTGGCCGAGGCTGCCGGGGTCAGCCGTCGCATGTTGGTCAGCGTCGAGCAAGGTGCCGTGAATCCCAGCGTGGGAACCCTTCTCAAGATCAGCGACGCACTCGGCGTAGGACTGCCGGCATTGGTCGAGCGACCCGAGCCCAAGTCCGTGAAGGTGACCCGCCGGGGCGAGGGCGCCACACTCTGGAGTGGCGAGGCCGGTGGACGCGGCGTGCTGGTTGCCGGCACCACTCCCCCGGACGTCGTCGAACTGTGGGATTGGACCCTGTGCCCGGGTGAGCAGCACACCAGCGAGGCGCACGCCCCTGGTACCAAGGAACTGATCCACGTGCAGGAGGGCTCGATCACCGTCGAGGTCGCCGGCCAATCGGTCACTCTCGGTGTCGGCGACGCGGTCGCGTTCCCGGGCGACGTCGCACATTCCTATGCCAATCAGCACACCAAGCCGGCACGGTTCTCGCTGGCCGTCTTCGAGCCCGGTGTCGGGACGGGACCACCGCGGACGGAAGGCGCGTGATGACTGAGCTCGCAGGGTCTTTGGCCGACGCGCACGTCGATGCCGCGGTGTTCGCGTTGCGACCCGATTACCGCGCCTTGCTGCTGGCGGTCGACGGCCTGGTGCCTGCGCCGAGCGACGACCGAAGCGACGCGCTGCTGCAGACGGCGGAAACCACAGCACGCCAAGCGATCAGCACGCAACCCGTGGACCAGCTGCCGCACGTCGCGGCGTGGCGGGAGGCGTACCGAGCATTCGGCGCCAAACCGCAGCGCACGCGCAACAGCGTGGAGGCGCTGCTGCGCCGTGCGGAGTCGGGGCTGCCACGCGTGAACCGGCTCACCGACATCTACAACGCGGTGTCCGTCCTGCATCAGTTGCCCCTCGGCGGTGAGGACCTGGCCCGGTACGTCGGTGCGCCGCAACTGATCCGCGCCACCGGTACCGAACCCTTCGACACCACCGCCGACGGCGCCGTGGTGATCGAGCACCCCGAGCCGGGCGAAGTGGTGTGGTGCGACGACACCGGCGTGACCTGCCGGCGCTGGAACTGGCGCCAGGCTCGGCGCACTCAACTTCGCGACGACACCACGAGCGCGTTGTTCATCCTCGACGCGCTCCACCCGATGACCGACGAGGCGCTGCACGCGGCCGCCGACGAGTTGAGCGGCCACCTCGATCGGCTCGGGCCCGACGTCCACATCGTTCGCCGCGTGCTCTCCGGCGAGCCCGCACCCGACCAAGGAGACTGACATGCTCATCCACCCGTGGGATGCCGCACTGGACAAACAGGAATGGCAGAACTGGCTGGCCGCCACCGACCGGTTCGGCGTCCTAGCGGTCAACAACGTCGCCCCAGCCGAAGCCCCCGTCATCGTGCCAACGCACTTCACGCTCGCCGGCGACGAACTGTTGATGCACCTCGCCCGGCCCAATCCCGTGTGGCCGCATCTGGAGGCGGCCGCCGAAGTGCGGCTTGCCGTGATCGGTGACTACGCGTACATCCCGACGTACTGGCGGGCCAAGGCGGGCGGACCCGACGAGGACGGCGTGCCGACCAGCTACTACTCAGCCGTGCAATTCGTTTGCCGCCCAACGGTGATCGACGATCCCGAAGGCAAGACGCAGATCCTGCGTGCGCAACTCGGCGACTTCCAACCCGAAGGCCGCCACGCCGAGATCGCCGTCGGCGAGGATCCGTACGGGCGGATGCTCGCCGGGATCCGCGGCATCCGGTTGGAGGTGCTGCGCGTGGAGGCCAAGTTCAAGTACGACGACGCCAACCCCGTCGAACACCGCGAACGCGTCATCGAGAATCTCGAGCAGCGGGGCCGCGGACTCGACGGGGCAGCCGCCGCGCAGCAGCGACGGCGCCTCGCGGCGATCGGTGACTGGCGGGCGCGTCGCGGACAGGAGTGAACGACCTCCGGGCGCAGAGGAATTCCAATCGGTCGTCTCGCACATCCCGTCTAGGCGGCGACCAACGACGCCGTCAGTGTGTCCCCCACCTGCTGCAGGTAGTCGGCGACCGGCGTGTAACCGACGCAGGTCATCCGTAGCCGGCCTCGGTAGGTGATGATGCCGATGGCGTACTCGCCAGCCGACTGCATGTGAACGATCGGCGCCCAGACGGCCGATGGCGCAATGGGTCCGGTGTCGGTGAGTTCCTTTCGGCCCAGATTGGTGGTCAACACTTCCCATGCGAAGACCTTGCCGAAGACGTGTTCGGCGGTCTCGGTCGTCGCGTCCACAGTCATGGCTTGTCCGATTGCCTGTGCGGTCGCAACGACGCCGGCCGCAGAGCGAGCACCGGCGAGATCGGCCGACATCGCGCGGGCCTGGTCCCAGAACGAGTTTCCGTCGGCGGGCGCCAATCCCGTGCACGTGCCGGTGAAATAGGCCGCACAATCACCATCGGCGTGTATCAATTCGCGCACGTTGATCGGGCTGAGCGCGCGGACGAACGTGTCACCGCCCTGCTGGCCGCGGACCCGGCAGGCGGCCACGATAATGGCCGCGTGAACGGTGGTGTGTTCGGCGCGGCTCCGCACCACCAGCCGGGTGGTCTCGGCCTCGGTCATAGCCAAGGTATGCAGAAATGGGGGTGTGCCGTCGAACGGTCGCTGCGATATCGCGCGGGCCATTCGCTCATCGAGCTCGGGAAGTGCCTCGGCGGCAGCGCCTCCCAACGAGCGCTCGATCAAGTCCTCGATGGCGGGCGGGACCGGCCGGATCTCGGGCTGGCGACCGTTCAACGCAGACACTAGGTCGTTGAGAACAAGAAATGAGGAGACGCCATCGCTGATGGTGTGATCGAACGTCAGCACGATCGCCGACGACCCATGTGCCCTCAGAAGGGCCGCACGCATTAGAGGAGCAATCGACCGGTCGAGTGGCCGGGCCAATTCCGTTGCGGCCAGTGACCGCCAGTCAGTGATTCCCTCGTGCACTGTCAGCGGTATCCGAGCCACCGTGGGTGCTCGAAAGAACCCAAGGCGGATCGACGGGTCATCTTCGACGTGCACCGATAGCAGGGGATGCCGTCGCTGAACGGCGTCCAGGGCATTGTGCAAGTCTTCGGCGTCCACGACGACGTCGAATTCGGCAACCAGTAGAAAATGCAGGGGATTGCGCTCGCTATACCGGAAGAACTGACGCTCGAGCGCCCCGATGGGCCGGACCAGATGGGTGTGTCCGGGATTTACCGACATTGAAGCCTCCGTCTGAGTGTGTCGATCGTGTCAACGCGGGGCGCACTCGTGCACGCGGCCGGACTAGGACTTGGGAAGGGCCTCAAGCCTTAGAATAACGAGCGTAATCTCACCATCGTTATTGCATAAGGGAGCTCAGCTGAGCTACAGACAAGTGGTAGTAGCCAGCCAGCATCCGTTATCCGCCAGGATAATTCGGAAATCGCTGACACCCTTGCTGTGACCGCGCCGAGCTCACGCAGGAGCGGATCCCCTGACGGATCCTCTGGATTCGGTCCAGACGCCACGGACTGTGG
This sequence comes from Mycobacterium sp. URHB0044, assembly GCF_000620625.1. GTDB lineage: Bacteria > Actinomycetota > Actinomycetes > Mycobacteriales > Mycobacteriaceae > Mycobacterium. The sequence continues at coordinate 93,755 of NZ_JIAW01000025.1, forward strand.
GTCCGGGAACTCAGGTCATACCCTTGGCGTCACTTGCGTGGTTTCGCAGGCGCCATGAGCATGTCGGCCGTCCGCCGCGCCGCGCCAATGACTTGCCCCCGCGCTGCAGCGTCGGGCATGGCGCGCGAGATCGAGATCGCCCCAACCATAAGCGCCACAATGCTCCACGCTCGGCGGTCCCGGTCGGAGCGCACGCCGTCGAGCGAATCAGCTACTCGCGCTGCCAGTGCGGTGATTTTGCGTTCGTACGCCTCTTGTGCGGGCGGCCCCGCCCTCGCAACGTCCGCGCTCAGCGTGGGCATCACACAACCGGCTCCCGGGTCCGCAACGTGGTCGGCGCTAATGTACTCCGCGAGAAAGTCTTCCAGCTGAGACCGACGCGCGGCTTTACTCCCAGACTCGGTATCGGAGAGAAACGGCTCGCCGACCCCAGCCTCGACTATCGCCTCGAGCATCGCCTCCTTATTCGCGAAGCTCGAATAGAACGCACCTGAGGTCACTTCGGCTGCGGCAGCGAGTCCGTCCACTCCCACTCCGTTGAAGCCAGCGATCTTCATCGACCGCATGCCGGCGCGCAGGAGTGCGTCACGCGCTTTCGCCTTGTGATCCGGTGGATATCTCATGTCATCCTCGCGAGGCGCGTCGCCCTACGAACCGCAGCAAGTATACGAAAAATTGCATAACGATCGATATCACAACCTCGGTAACGTTGTGCATGCTCCCCAATCCTTCGGCCGCGGGACCGGACGTAAATCTCATCACAGCGATGAGTTTGGTGCTGCACATTGGTCTACCTCCCGACCGAGACAATCGACTCATCAGGAGCCAGCCATGGGCCTCATCCACATCGAACTGTTCGCCACCCTCGACCTCGTCGGGCAGGCGCCCGGCGGCCCCGACGAGGACCCAGAGGGCTTCCCGTTCGGCGGCTGGCAGGCGCCGTTGATGGACGACGTCGCCGGGGCGCAGATCATGGCCGCGTACGAGGACACGGACGCCCTCCTGCTCGGCAGGCGGACGTACGACATCTTCGCCGGCTACTGGCCGCATCAGGAGGGCGGCGAGGACAACGAGATCGCCACGCTCTTCAACCGCGTGCCGAAGTACGTGGCGTCCCGCGGCAAGCCCGACCTGTCGTGGGCCGGGTCCACGCAGCTCGGGCCAAATCTGGCCGACGCGGTACGTGAGATCCGTGATCGGCACGAGCACATAAAGGTCGTCGGAAGCCTGAACCTGGTGCAGACCCTGCTGCGCGAGAAGCTGTTCGACCGTCTCGACCTCTGGGTGCACCCGATCTTGCTCGGCGTCGGGAAGAAGGTGTTCGAAGACGGCACGGTGCCCACGAACGTCACCCTCCTCGAAGCGCCGATCGTCGGACCAAAGGGCAGCGTGTACCTGCGCTACGGGCTCGCCGAGGGCACGCCCGCGACGGGCGACATGAGCGCACCCGACCGGGGTGTGGGCGGCGACTGAACGACCGATTCAGCGTTCCCATTCACGAACCCCCGCTGTCGGGGGTTGCCGCTAGGCTTCCGTCGTCCGACAGAAGAGGTGCGACGCAGTGTCCAGTCCAGAGAGCACCGCGGGCGAGAAGCCGGCCGCACCCACGACCATCGAGGTGCGCGGCGCGCGCGTGCATAACCTCGCCAACGTCGACGTCGACGTGCCGTTGAACCAAATGGTCGCCATCGCAGGGGTTTCCGGGTCGGGAAAGTCGTCGCTGGCGATGGGAGTCTTGTACGCGGAGGGTTCCCGGCGCTACATCGAGGCGCTGTCGACCTACACCCGGCGCAGGATGTCGCACGCCACCAAGGCTACCGTCGACAGCGTCCGCCACGTCCCCGCAGCGCTGGCGCTGCGGCAACGACCGGGTGTTTCCGGTGCACGCAGCACCTTCGGCACGTCGACGGAACTCCTCAACGTCCTGCGCCTGCTGTTCTCCCGCTTGGGAGAACACGTCTGCCCGAACGGCCACCGTCAGGAGCCCACGATCGACGTGGCGGCAGGCCTGGACCTCACCTGCCCGGTCTGCGGCGTCACGTTCACCCCGCCCGGCGCCGAAGCGATGGCCTTCAACTCCGACGGGGCATGTCCGACCTGTGGCGGCCTGGGTGTCGTGCGGGAGATCGACGACGCGCTGTTGGTTCCCGACCCCTCGCGGACGATCGCCGACGGGGCGGTGGCGCCGTGGAAGATGATGGGGTTGACCGTCATGCCGCAGATGGTCGGTGAACTCGGCGTGCGCACCGACGTGCCGTACCGCGATCTCACCGACGAGGAGCGCGACGTCGTCCTGCACGGCCCCGCGGAGAAGCACCGCATCACGGTGCCGTCGAAGAGCGGGAAGTTGTTCGAGGTCAACTTCGTCTATCGCAACGCCCGCCTTGCGGTGCAGGAGGCGCTCGACAAGGCGGCGAGCGAGGGCGGCGTCAACCGAGTCAACAAGTTCATTCACACCGGCACGTGCCCGACGTGCCACGGCACCCGGCTGAGCGAACGGGTGCTGGCCACCCACGTCACCGGCATCAACCTGGCCGAGGCGACGGCCAAGACCCTCGACGACGTAATCGGCTGGGCGCCAACGGTCATCGACACCCTGCCCGACGACATGCGCACGATGGCGACCGCGATCGTCGCGCAGTTGCTCGAGATGGCGGAGCGGCTCGTCGAACTCGGCCTGGGATATCTCGGCCTGGATCGGCCGAGCTCCACGCTGTCCACCGGTGAGCGGCAACGGGTTCAGCTCTCCCGCGCCGTGCGCAATCAGACCACCGGAGTGCTCTACGTCCTCGACGAACCCTCGATCGGCCTGCATCCGTCCAACATCGACGGCCTCAACGGCGTCATCCGCGACCTGCTGCGCGACGGGAACTCCGTCGTGCTGGTCGACCATGACGTCCAGGTCCTCCGCGAAGCCGACTGGTTCATCGAGATCGGGCCTGGATCCGGCAGCGAGGGCGGCACCGTCCTCGCCGAAGGAACGTTGAAAGATCTGGTGGACGACCCGTCGTCGTTGATCGCCGGTTTCCTCGACGGCACCGAGCCGATCCGCGTGCGAGACACCGTCGCCTCGGGGCAGCTGTTCGAAGACGGCCGGATCCGGCTGGCCACCCGACCGCTGCACACCGTACACGCGCTCGACGTCGAGATCCCCAAGGGCAGACTCACGGCGGTCACCGGAGTCTCGGGGTCCGGCAAGACCACGCTGGTTCTGGAAAGCCTGGTGCCAGCGTTGCAAACAACGGCGGCCGGGGAACGCCTGCCCGCGCACATCGCGTCGGTCGACCCGTCGGGTATCCAGCGGGTCAACGTCGTCGACGCCACGCCCATCGGCACCAACGTGCGATCGACGATCGCCACCTACAGCGGCGTCCTGGACGACCTACGTCGTTACTACGCCGCCCTCGACGAGTCGAAACGCCTTGGCCTGACCGCATCCGACTTCTCGTACAACACCGGCTCCCTGCGATGCCCGCGCTGCGAAGGGACGGGGCAGATCTCGCTGGACGTCCAGTTCCTGCCCGACGTCGACATCCCGTGCCCGGACTGCGACGGCACCCGCTACGCCCCTGCGGCACAGGAAATCCGACGACCCGGAGGGCTGTCGCTGCCCGAACTGCTCTGCCTCACGGTGAAACAAGCCCTGAAGGCAACCGAGGACCTCCCCAAGGTGCACCGCAAGCTGCAGACCCTCATCGACCTCGGGCTGGGCTACCTGACTCTCGGCGAGGACACCCCAGCGCTTTCCGGTGGAGAAGCGCAAAGACTAAAGCTCGCAACCGAACTCGGCCGCACACAGTCCAACGCAATGTTCGTGCTCGACGAACCCAGCGTCGGCCTTCATCCGCTCGACATCCGCGTCCTCCTCGGCGTCATCGACCGCTTGGGCGCGAAGGGCGCCACGGTGATCGTCATCGAACACGATCTCGACATGATCGCCAACGCCGACTACGTCGTCGACTTGGGGCCTGGAGGCGGCGCCGCGGGCGGAACCATCGTCGCCACGGGCACGCCGGCCGACATCGCCCACTCCGCGGCGAGTGTTACTGGGCGTTACCTCGCTGGCGTGGGAGCGCGCCAGAGCTGACGCGTCCCAATATCCCAGGGCGTTCACTGTCTGGGCCATCCGAACGTTGTCACGGCTTGCCACATTGATCCTGTGGGTTTGGCGGATCTCCGACCGACGGCCTGCCGTAGACGTAGCGTCGGCTCCGGGGGCGCGTGATGACGCAATTCACTAGTGGGCCGTTTCGACGGTTTGGGGTTCGTTTCGGCATAGCTGTCGCGGCCATCTCGATGGTTTGCGGCGGTGCCACGCAATTCGCCGTCGCGGGACCGAAATCCGTCGCGATCGCCGTACAGTCCGTTGCCTCGATCAGCGAGACGCCGACCACGGTGGGCGTCGCGGACTCGGCGCTGTACTTCGAAACTCCCGAACAGATCGAGGAAACGCTGGATGCCCTCCAGGCGATGGGCGTGCAGAACGTGCGGATTCAGATCCCCTGGGCGGGAGTGCAACTGCTGGGCCCCAATTCGTACCTATGGCAGTACGTCGATAACGAGGTCAACGCTGCGTATGCCCGAAACATGGGCGTGCTCGCTGAGATCAACGCCACCCCGTGGTGGGCAGGCAGTCCTCCCATCAACGGGCAACCGAACTCACCGGAGGCGTACGCGACGTTCGTCGGCAAGGTGGCCGAACGCTACGAGGGCAAGATTGCCGCCTACGAGGTCTGGAACGAGCCGAACGCCAAGTTCTTCTTCGACCCGGTCGACCCCGCCGCGTACACCGATCTGTTGAAGGTCGCTTATCCGGCGATCAAGCAAGCTGATCCGTCGGCGCTCGTCATCGGGGCAGTCGTGGGCTCGACCCTCACCATCGGGCAGATCACCATGAATCCGGTGGACTTCGTCGCTGGCATGTACGCGGCAGGTGCACACGGGTACTTCGACGCGCTGTCATTTCACCCGTACCACTACACGCTTCCATTCTCCGAGGGCGCGGACGTACCGCAATCTCCCATGCGTCAGCTCATGGCCATCAGGCAGTTGATGGACCTCAACGGCGACGGCGGCCTCAAGGTCTGGGCCACCGAGTACGGGGAGCCCGCCTCGGAAGGCGGGGTTCAGCAACAGGCCGACTTCACCGAGGATTTCCTGAACTCCTGGCACACCGTCGACGGCACCGGCCCCATGTTCATCTACACCACGAAGGACATCAATTCCGCCAGCACGAAACCGAGCGAAACACTCGGACTCTTCTATGACACCGGGCAACCCAAGCCGGCAGCGGCGATCGTCGCCGAGTTCCTCGGCGCGCAGCCACCGGGGGCGATCCCGTCGCGACCCATCCTCGCAGCCATCAAGGCGGTGGCCTACGCGCTCGCGCAGATCACACGGAACGTAGCCGGCCTCTTCGTCGACGCGATCCGATTCGCGGTGAACGCGACGGTATCGGTGATCAGGGGCCTGGTCGACTTCACCGTGGGCCTAATCCAGGCCGGGGCACAGCTGGTCCGTGACTTCGTGGATCGGATCACCGACCGCCCGCCGCCGCCCGCCACGGCCGTCACCGCCTTGTCGTCGACCGCCGCGGTGCGTGCCACACAACCCGCCGTCGACGCGATCGATCCCCCTGCCCAGCGATCATCAGTCAAGGTGGCGCGCGTGGCTGCCGTCGATACGGCGGAGGCCGGGACTTCGGGTGTCGCGGAAACCTCGATAACCGGGAAATCCGGCGACGTCCCTGAGCGTGTCGTGATCGCCGAGTCCACCGCATCACCCGAGCCCACGACGGCCGCCGAACCGACCAAATCGACCAAACCCACCACGGCGGCCGAACCCACCACATCAGCCGAATCCGCCACGGCGGCCAAACCCACCACATCATTAAAGGCGCCCGACGAACCCGACCCGTCGACGCCGGACGCCACGCCGAGCAAGCCGGCTACCAAGCCGTCGGCGGCCGCCGCGACGGGCGCCTTGGGAGACTCTTGATGCTCCCTCATCGCGGGAGTGTCAAGCATCAGCCGAAACACTGTCGCCCATCAACCGGAGACGAAATGTCAGCCATCACCCGACGCAATACACATCTCAAGTGGGGCGGGCGGGGCTCGAACCCGCGACCAAGGGATTATGAGTCCCCGGCTCTAACCAACTGAGCTACCGCCCCGTGCGCGAAAGCGCACCAATGTTCCCACGTCGCGAGGTGAAGCCGCAGACGGGTCCGCCGCCGTGTGGGCTACGAGCGGGGAGGGCAGTTGACGTCGAGGAACGCGACGTTCAAACTGCCGGGGTCCCGCAGCACGCCGTTCTCCTCGGCTCCGCGCAGGCCGCTGACGCCGGTGACGCTGCATGACGACAACGGCACGTCGACGGTCTGGTTGATCCGCACGGTGTAGCCCTCCGCCTCCAGGACGCGGACGGCTTGGTCCGCCGGGTTCCCGGTCAACGGAATGGCAGCGGCGCTGCTGGCCAACGCCAGACCTCCTGCGGCGAGCGAGGCGACAGCGGCGGCGCTAACGACGAACTTCTTCATGGCTTCTCCTTGGCTGGACCCCTCATGTCGGGGTTCCTGGTGCTCACCAGCCTGCTCGGGCGCGGACGTCCGAACTTGGAGAAAGTGTGGAGACTGCGTGGAGATACGGGTCAGCTGTATACCGGCTGGCCGTCCAGACCCAGCAGGTAGCGCTCCGTCCCCTCCTCAACCCGGGGCGCGTCCCCGCCAAGCGCCACGGCGATCTTGTTGATCCCGTTGCGCATCACGTCGAACGTGATCTCGAGGGCCTCCCCGTCCGAGAAGTGCGCCCGCACCCCGGCGGCGACGTCGGGCGAGATCGAGGACGGCGTCCAGATCAGCGCGTCGACGTAGCGCAGCGCCGCCTTCTGCCGCTCATCCAGCAGCGCAGACGTCTCGTAGCGCTCGATGTCGGCGTACATCGACTCCGTCCCACCCGCATCCAGTGCAGCCCCCTCGCGCAGCGACTTGCACAGCCGGCAGTTGTGCTGCACCGCACCACGCAGCCGGACCACCTCGGTGGTCACCGGATCCAGCGACCGCAACGCCCCGACCGTCGACGCGAACCGGTTCAGCAGCAGATCGACCGGATCGGTGACGTGATCCCACTCCGTCGGCTCTGTGATCGGCGGCAGGCCGAGCGCGCCGAGACCCGCCCGCACCCGCGGCACGAAGTCGGCCACGAAGATCAACGCCGTCACCCGAAACGCGTTGGCGCCCAAAGCCGCGAAGAAGGCTGCGCGCTGCTCGGCGCCGATCATCGACACATCGACCGCGAACTGTTCGGCGAACGCGGCGAGCAACGAATCGTCGTCGGGCGCAGCCTCAGATGCCAGCGCAGGCAGTGACACCGCGCGGGCGCACGTCTCGCGCACCAGCGCGTTGCGCGCGGCGTCCCCTTCGGGAGACAGCGCGATGAGTCGGGTCAGCAGGCCGTAGACATCATCGTCCATGCCCGGATTATTGCGCCTGACTCACCGAGGACATGTGAAAGTCGGGGATTCGCAGCGACGGCATGGACGCGCGCGTCGCCCAGTCACCCCACTCCCGGGGCAGATTGACCTCGCTGACCCCGGCCTCGGTGGCACGACGCAGCAGGTCCAGCGGGCTTTCGTTGAAGCGGAAGTTGTTGACGGCCGCAGTGACCTCACCGTCCTCGACCAGGTAGACGCCGTCCCGGGTCAGCCCGGTCAGCAGCAGCACCGTCGGGTCGACCTCGCGGATGTACCACATCGTGGTCAGCAGCAGGCCGCGCTCGGTCGCCGCGATCATGTCCGCCAGGCTGGCCGCGCCGCCCGTCATCAACAGATTGTCGGCGGGCACCGCGACGGGTGCGTCGAACTCGGCGGCCACCGCCCGCGGGTAGGCCAACGCGTTGATCACCCCGTCGCGGATCCAGTCGACCCGCGAAACGTCCATGCCGTTGTCGAAGACCGACACCCGCTCCGACGAATTCGTCGTCGCCACGTACGGCGCGCACTCCAGCCCCGCCGCAAAGGGATCCGAGTACAACGTCAACCCGAGATCGGTGAGCTTCTCCCCCACCCGGGTTCCGCCGCCCGGCGCCGACAGGGCCGTGCGGCCCTCCTGCGCACCCCGGCCGTCCATGGTCCACGCGAGGTAGATCATCATGTCCGCGACGGTCGACGGCGGCATCAGCGTCTCGTACCGGCCGGGCGGCAATTCGATGGTGCGCCGCGACCAGTCCAGCCGCGTCGACAGATCGTCGAGCATGGAATCCGTTGGGACCGCAGCGAAGTCGGGAGTGCTGACGCCCGCCCAGGCACTCGCGCCGTCGCGCTTGGCGTTGATCTCCACCGAGCCCGTCGGCTGTGTGAAGCGCCGTCGCAGACCGCTCGACGTCGCGACGAACGTGGTGTCCAGTTCGTGGCGGGCGAAGCCGTACAGCCGGTCGGTCCCGCGGAAGCCGGCCGCGAGGCTCTTCGCGACGTCGGCGAAGACGTCCGCACCGGTCACGGGGATCGGTGCGTCCCAGTCGGCCGGGGTGTCGGTGCCGGCCAACGCCGGCGCGCTGTCGCGGGCTTCCGGCGCCGAGCGCGCCGTCGCCTGGGACGCTGCAACCAGACCGCCGATCGACGTGGGGTCCACCTCACTGGACTTCACCGAGCCGACGAACGCCTTCTCACCCTGGCGCACAATCGAAATCACCGTGGTGTCGCGGCTGAACGATTCGCCGTTGGTGGTCATCGAGTTGCCCGCCCAGCGCAGCGATGCTGCCGCACGGTCGGTGACCAGGACGATGGTCTCGTCGGCGCCGCCCAGCCGCGCCGCCTCGGCCAGCGCGATCTCGACGACCTGCGGAGCACTGATCATCAGTCGCGCCCCGATTCGGTGCGGGTGTTCAGTACGTTGATGCCGCGGAACAATGCGGACGGGCAGCCGTGACTGACCGGAGCGACCTGACCGGGCTGGGCCTTGCCGCAGTTGAACGCGCCACCCAGCCGCCACGTCGACGGACCGCCGACGGCCTCCATCGCGCCCCAGAAGTCCGTCGTGGTGGCCTGATAGGCGACGTCACGCAGTTGCCCGTCGAGGCGTCCGCCGCGGATCCGGAAGAACCGCTGCCCGGTGAACTGAAAGTTGTACCGCTGCATGTCGATCGACCACGACTTGTCCCCGACGACGTAGATGCCGTCGTTGACCCGGCTGATCAGATCCTCGGTGCTGAGGTCGTCGACGCCGGGTTGCAGCGACACGTTGGCCATCCGCTGGATCGGCACGTGATGCGGTGAGTCGGCGTACGAGCAGCCGTTGGACCGCGCCTCCCCGAGCCGCGGGGCGAACACCCGGTCGAGTTGATAACCGACGAAGATCCCGTCGCGCACCAGATCCCAGCTCTGCGAGCGCACGCCTTCGTCGTCGAAACCGACGGAGGCCAGGCCGAACTCGACGGTCCGGTCGGCGGTCACGTTCATCACCGGGGAGCCGTACTTCATGGTGTTCAGCTTCTCCGGCGTGGCGAACGAGGTGCCCGCGTAGGCCGCCTCGTAGCCGATGGCCCGGTCGTATTCGGTGGCGTGGCCGATGGATTCGTGGATGGTCAGCCAGAGGTTCGACGGGTCGATGACCAGATCGGTGGGCCCGGCCACGACGCTGGGCGCCTTCGTCTTCTCCGCCAGCAGCGACGGCAGCTGCGCGAGCTCGGTCGACCAGTCCCAGACGTCGTCGCCGGCGACGACCTCCCAGCCGCGCGCGGTCGGTGGCGCCAGGGTGCGCATGGTCTCGAACGTGCCTGCCGAGGCGTCGACGGCGACCGCCTCCAACGTCGGCTGGATCCGCACCCGCTGCTGGGTGATCGACGAGCCGAACGTGTCGGCGTAGAAGGCCTGCTCCTTCACGGCCTGCAGCCCCGCCGATACGTGGTCGACGCCGTCGGCGGCGAGCAGGCGCCCGGAGTATTCGTCGAGCACGCCGATCTTGTCGGCGGCGGCGATCTCGAACGGATCGATCCGGTAGTCCGACACCCAGGTCGCGTCGGCGTAGACCGGTTCGGGGGCCAGTTCTATGCGCTCGCCGTTCAGCGCGGCCAACGTGGTGGCCACCCGAACGGCCCGGCGCGCGGTGTCGGCGGCCACCGCAGGATCGAGCTCGGCGTGCGAGGCGAACCCCCACGTTCCGTCGACGATCACCCGCACGGCCAACCCGATCTCCCGGGTAAGCACGGAGGTCTCCAGCTCACCGTCGCGCAACTGCACGACCTCGGTGGTGATGCGGTGGATCCGCACGTCGGCGTGGCTGGCGCCTGCGCTCACGGCCGTCGACAGGGCGGCGTCAGCAAGCTCGTGGCGCGGCAGCGCGAGGAAGTCGGCATCGACGGGGCGGTGCGCTGTCACGCCCTACACGGTAGTGGCATCGCCGTCGACGGGCCGGGATGGCCTTTAATGTCGAGGGTGAGAGTGTCGGGGGTAGGGCTGAGGCGGACTGCGCTCGGATACAGCCTGCTCGCGCCCAGCCTGTTCGGCGTGGTGGTCTTCCTTCTCCTGCCGATGCTGGTGGTGGCGTGGCTGAGCCTGCAGCACTGGGATCTCCTCGCGCCGATCGAGTATGTCGGACTGTCCAATTGGCGCGCGGTGCTGACCGACTCGTCGTTCGGCACGTCGTTGGTGGTGACGGTGCTGTTCATCGCGATGGTGGTCCCCGTGCAAACCGTGCTCGGCTTGTTCGCGGCGGCGATGCTCGCCCGTGGCCTGCCGGGCACCGGCGCCTTCCGCACGCTCTACGTGCTTCCGTGGATCTGCTCACCGCTGGCGATCGCCGTGCTGTGGCGCTGGATCCTGGCGCCCACCGACGGCGCGGTCGGCACCGTGCTCGGGCAGCGCATCGAATGGCTAACCGATCCGGACTTGGCGTTGCCGGTGGTCTCGGCGGTGACGGTGTGGACCAACGTCGGCTACGTGACCCTGTTCTTCCTCGCCGGCATCCTGGCGATCCCCAAGGACGTGCAGAACGCGGCGCGCACCGACGGCGCGACGTCGTGGCAGCGGTTCCGGCACATCACCGTGCCGATGCTTCGGCCCACGCTGTTCTTCGTCCTGGTGACGGGGATCGTCAGCGCTGCACAGGTTTTCGACACCGTCTACGCGTTGACCGGCGGCGGACCCCAGGGTCGCACCGACCTGGTGGCGCACCGCATTTACGCCGAAGCGTTCGGCGCGGCCGCGGTCGGCAGGGCAGCGGTCATGGCGGTGGTGCTGTTCGTGCTGCTGGTCGGTGTCACCATCGCCCAGCACCTCTACTTCCGACGGCGGATCAGCTATGACCTCGTCTAATGAATGACCCTGCCGTCCACCGGAACGAGTAGTCGGCTACGCGTGCGTTTACTCCGAGCCCGCCGGACGATTCCAATGACGGCAACCGCCGGCGGCGGGCAGCGCCTGATCCGCGCACGGGGAAGAAGAAGCGCATGGAAATTCGCAACTTGGTGGCCGGGACGGCCATCGCGCTGGCCATCGTGGGCGCACCGATGGCTGGCGTCCTTGGCGGGCCGGTTGGTTCGGTGGGCGTAGCTTCAGCGGATGGCTGCGGCAGCGGTACCGGCGCCGGCGGTGGCGTCTGGTGCGTGCCAACCAACACGGCACCGCTCGTGCCCACACGGGTCCTCGGTGCTGGCGGCGAGGGTGCCGGTGAACTCGTGCGGGACGTTCGCTGCGCATGGCCAAGCTGTGGTCCCCGGTGGTGGCCCGACGGAAGTCTTCGGCCCATGCGGTGATTCTCGGTAGCCGCGGTGAGTGTTGATCCCCGATCGTCGAGATCTTCGAATGCACCGACTACCGTCCAAGACTGTGCTCTGCGAATGCCTGACCCTTACCGCGTTGGCTGATGTGTGACGTCGTCTAAAGTGCGCGTCAGCCGGGCGTCCGGCATCGCCATCTATTCTCTGCTGATAGTCGGCGCGGTGATCACGCTGCTCCCGTTCGGACTGGGCCTGCTGACGTCGTTCACCTCCGCTCGGCAGTTCAACACCGAGTCGCCGCTGTCCCTGCCGACCCCACCGACGCTGGCCAACTACACCGGTCTGGCCGACGCCGGATTCGGCCGGGCCCTCGTGGTGACGGCGTTGATGACCGCGGTGATCCTGCTCGGGCAGCTGACGTTTTCCGTGCTCGCGGCGTATGCGTTTGCGCGCCTGGAGTTTCCGGGCCGTGACGCGTTGTTCTGGGTGTACGTGGCGACGCTGATGGTTCCTGCGACGGTGACGGTGGTGCCGCTGTATCTGATGATGGCCGAGGCCGGGCTGCGCAACACGTTCTGGGCGCTGGTGCTGCCGTTCATGTTCGGCTCGCCGTATGCGATCTTCCTGCTGCGCGAGTACTTCCGCACCATCCCGGCCGACCTGATCAGGGCCGCCCGCGTCGACGGTGCGAACACGCTCGACGTCATCGTGCACGTGGTACTGCCCGCTAGCCGCCCGATCCTCGTCACACTGGCGCTCATCACCGTTGTGTCGCAATGGAACAACTTCATGTGGCCGTTGGTCATCACCAGCGGCGACCAGTGGCGGGTGCTGACCGTGGCCACCGCGGGCCTGCAGTCGCAGTACGACGGCCAGTGGACGCTGGTGATGGCGGCGACGACGGTCGCGATCGTGCCGTTGATCGTGGTGTTCGTGGCGCTGGGCCGCCACATCGTCTCGTCGATCGTCGTGACGGGGATCAAGTGATGCCGAGACGCTCCACGCTCGTGGCGGCCGGGATCGCCGCGACGATGGCCGTGCTACTCGTGGCGGCGCTGTTGCTGGGCCGTACCGACGGAGCCGACGGCCGCACCGTGGTGACGGTGCGGCTGTGGGATCAGCAGGTGGCGGCGGCCTACCGGCAGTCGTTCGACGAGTTCAGCCGTGAGCATCCCGACATCGAGGTGCGCATCAACGTCGTCGCCTACAAGTCCTACTTCGACACACTGCGCACCGACGTCGCGGGCGGCGGTGCGGATGACGTGTTCTGGCTGTCGAACGCCTACTTCGCCGGCTACGCCGACACCGGCAGGCTGCTCGACATCGGCAAGACGCTGGGGCAGGACGCGTCGCGCGCCTGGGAACGGTCGGTGGTCGCACAGTTCACCCGCGGTGGCGCGCTGTGGGGCGTTCCGCAGCTCACCGACGCCGGAATCGCGGTGTACTTCAACGCCGACCTCCTCGACGCGGCGGGCGTCGACCTCGTCGACCTGCTGCGGTTGCGCTGGTCGCCGGGCGCAGGTGACACGCTGCGGCCGCTGCTGGCCCGGCTCACCGTCGACGCCGACGGAAACCATCCGGGGACACCGGGATTCGACCCCGGCCGAGTCCGGCAGTGGGGCTACAACGCGGCGAACGACCTGCAGGGCATCTACCTCAACTACATCGGCTCGGCCGGCGGGGTGTTCCAGGACGGCGACCGGTTCGCGTTCGACAACTCCGCGGCGACGCAGGCATTCGAGTACCTCGTCGGACTGATCAACCGCGACCACGTCGCTCCCCCGGCGTCCGACACCAACGACAACGGCGACTTCTCCCGCAACCAGTTCCTGTCCGGGAAGATGGCGCTGTTCCAGTCCGGCACGTACAACCTCGCGCCGGTCGCCGATCAGGCCCAATTCAGGTGGGGCGTGGCGATGCTGCCGACCGGCCCGACGGGTCGAGTGAGCGTCACCAATGGCATTGCTGCGGCGGGGAATTCGTCGACCAAGCACCCGGAGGCGGTGCGGGAGGTCCTGGCGTGGATGGGCAGCGCGCGCGGCAACCAGTACCTGGGCGCCAACGGCGCGGCCATCCCCGCCGTCACCGCGGCCCAACCGACCTACTTCGCGTACTGGGCGTCCCGTGGCGTCGACGTCACGCCGTTCTTCAAGGTGCTCAGCGGGCCGCGTATCCCGGCACCGGGCGGGCCCGGCTTCGCCGCCGGGTTCCAGGCGATCAAGCCCTACTTCGACGAGATGTTCCTCGGGCGCCGCGACGTGGCCGACAGCCTGGCCGCCGCGCAGCTCGCCGCGAACGCGGCCGCCGACCGGTAACGACCGCCAACCCCACCGCCGAGCGTGAACATATGTTCGATTTTTAGGCGAAAAGTCGTACATATCTTTGTGATGTCTCGGGACATCGGTGACAGTTCTGTATCAGGACTTTGGTGACAGTAGGTGTGTCAGGACTTCGGTGACGCTTCGTCGTCTTTGGCGCGTGGGCCGCGGGGTCGGCCGTTGCCGACGTATTTGACGCCGGGTGCGGGTCGGGTTCGTTCGGCGAGGACCTCGCCGTCCAGATCGGTGATGATGATGTTGTCGCCGTCACTGACGACGAGAACCTGTTGAAAGGCGTATTGGGCACCGACCTTGTAGGCGACTGAGTTCAGTCCGATGTTGCCCACCGCGCTGACCGTTCGGGCGCAGGTGTTGGCGGGCAGATCTGCGGGCGGCGGTGTCCGCGGGAACTGGTAT
>NZ_JIAW01000026.1 GCF_000620625.1 Mycobacterium sp. URHB0044
GAAGTGGAGTGGATCCCACCCCCCGACTTGGACACCGGACAAGCGCGCATCAACGACTACCACCAACCCGAAAAGCTCCGCCCACCACCGGTGGACGCATGGACACCCCCAGTACCCGACGACGAGCGCGCGGGCGACGAGCAGCCAGCTGACAATGAGCACGAGGTGGAAGAGCCGACCCCGCCCGACAGCACGATCACCGCACAGGACTGGATCGACGCGTGGGCAGCCTACGAACCATCAGCACCCGATCAGACCTGCAGTCCGCTCGACCCGCCGGTTTACGACGAGCCGCCGGATGACGACCAGCGCGCGGGCAACGAGCCGACCCCGCCCGACAGCACGATCACCACACAGGACTGGATCGACGCGTGGGCAGCCTACGAACCGTCAGCACCCGATCAGACCTGCAGTCCGCACGAGCCGGTTTACGACGAGCCGCCGGATGACGACCAGCGCGCGGGCAACGAGCCGACCCCGCCCGACCGCACGATCACCACACAGGACTGGATCGACGCGTGGGCAGCCTACGAACCGTCAGCACCCGATCAGACCTGCAGTCCGCACGACCCGCCGGTTTACGACGAGCCGCCGGATGACGACCAGCACGCGCGCAAAGAACCGACCCCACCCGACCGCACGATCACCACACAGGACTGGATCGACGCGTGGGCAGCCTACGAACCGTCAGCACCCGATCAGACCTGCAGTCCGCACGACCCGCCGGTTTACGAGGCGCCGCCGGCTGACGACGAGCGCGCGGGCGACGAACGGTCGGCGACGGCACCCCACGATGCCAGGGACCTGAACGATTCGGCGCCCAGCGATCACACAGCCACCGACGACCCGGCGATCAACGGCGACAACATGACTCGCCACTCCGGAGATCCAGATCCGCCGGATGGCAAAGCCGCCTAAGGCGGCGGCAGAACTCGGGCTGGACGTCTCCCGGCGACCACCACGTCACCCACCAGCGGTACACCCGGTCGGTACGCCAGGTGCAGGTACGACGGGGCGTCCAGGCGAACGAAGTCGGCACGACGGCCCGCGGACAACATCCCGACGTCGTCGCGTCGCAGCGCTGCGGCGCCACCGGCCGTCGCCGACCACAGGGCTTCCGCGGGGCTGAAGTTCATGTCCCGCACCGCGACCGCGATGCAGAACGACATGCTCGTCGTGAACGAGCTTCCGGGATTGCAGTCGGTCGCGAGAGCCACCGTGGCGCCTGCGTCGATGAATCTCCTTGCGTCCGGCCACTTCGCGCGGGTGGAGAACTCGGCGCCGGGCAGCAACGTCGCCACGGTGGTGCCTGCCGCGGCGGCGAGCGCCTCGATGTCGGTATCCGAGGCGTAGGTGCAGTGATCGACCGAGGCCGCTCCCAGTTCGACGGCCAGCTGAATTCCCCCGCCGGGGCCGAGTTGTCCCGCATGCAGGCGCGGTGCGAGCCCGGCGGCGACCCCGGCGCTCAGGATGGCTCGGGTTTCGTCGACGTCGAAGGCGCCCTTGTCACAGAAGACGTCGATCCACCGGGCTAGCGGCGCGCACGCTTCGAGCATCGGCCCTGCGACCAGATCCACGTAGCCGTCCCGGTCGTCCCGAAACTCGGGTGGCACGACGTGGGCGCCGAGGAACGTCGTCTCCGCGGTGTGGTGGCCGGCCAACGTCAGCGAGCGGGCTTCGTCGGCAACAGTCAACCCGTAACCGCTCTTGCATTCGAAGGTCGTGACCCCCGCGCGCAGCAGCTCGCCGGCCAGCCGCTCGACCCCGGCGTCCAGGGTCGCGTCGTCGGCGGCGCGGGTGGCGGCGACAGTGGTGGCGATGCCACCCGCGGCATAGGGCGCGCCGGTCATCCGCGCCGCGAACTCCGCCGACCGTTCACCCGCGAACACGAGATGTGCGTGACTGTCGACGAATCCGGGGATCACGCTCGATCCGCCGAAATCCACGCTTATGTCGGCGTCGGGCGCGTGCCGTTGCTGCCCCACCCAGACGATGCGGTCGTCGTCGACGACGATGGCGCCGTCCTCGATGACGCCCAGCGCGGTGCCGTCGCCCTGGGTCGGATCGTTGGTAACGAGCTCACCGATTCCGCGGTAGAGAACTGTCACCGGGCATGCTCCCTCGTAGGTGCGTCCATCAACCCCGATATCGCCTCGGCCAACTGCGCCGCGGGGTCGTCGACCCCGAGGTGGCGGCCGTCGGCGACGACGGTCCGTCCGTCGACGATGACGTCGGTGACGTCGGCGGCCGTGGCGGCGAAGACGACGGTCTCCGCGGCCGCGGCACCGCCCGCCGTGCGGATCGAATTCAGGTTCACCGCAACGAAATCGGCACGTGCGCCGACGGTCAACGTTCCGGCGTCGGTCCAGCCGAGCGCATGCTGGCCGTCGATGGTGGCGGCGTTCAGCAGTCGCTCGGCGGTGATGATGCCACGCTCGCGGCGGGCCAGGCGTTCGTCGAGTTCGGTGGCGCGGGCTTCCTCGAACATGTCGATCACGGCATGTGAGTCCGACCCGAGGCTGAACAAACCGCCGCCGGCCAGCAGCGCCGCCGCGGGGCCGATGCCGTCGCCGAGGTCGCGTTCGGTGGTAGGACAGAAACAGACCCCGGTCGTGGTCGACGAGAGGTCGGACAGGTCCTGGTCGGTGAGATGGGTGGCGTGCACCGCGGTGGTGCGCGGCCCGAGGACGCCGGCGTCGCGCATCAATGCCGTTGGGGTGCAGCCGTGTACCGCGAGGCACTGGTCCACCTCGGCGGTCTGCTCGGACGAGTGGACGTGCAGCGGGGCCTGATGCGCTTCCGCCCACTCCACCACGGCCGGCATGTGTTCGAGTGGCACTCCGCGCACCGAGTGCAGTGCGGCGCCGACGATGACGTCCGGCCCATCCGACGTGGCCGCGTCGCCGTGCAGTGCCTCCACCCGCTCCGCCCAGGCGTCGCCGCTGCCGTCACCGAATCGCCGTTGCGGCCCGCTCGCCAACGGTGTCCCGTCCACACCGGCACTGAGGTAGCAGGTGTCCAGCAGGGTCAACCGGAGACCGGCATCGGCGGCCGCACCGATCAGTGCGTGGCCCATCGCGTTGGGGTCCGCATACGGCGTGCCGTCGGCGTCGTGGTGCAGGTAGTGGAACTCCCCCACCGAAGTGATTCCGGCCAAAGCCATTTCGGCGTATACACCGCGAGCGAGGCGCCGGTAGGTGTCCGGGTCCAGCCGGTCGGCGGCTTGATACATCAGGTCCCGCCAGGTCCAGAACGAACCGTGCCCACGTTGGGTCCGCGAGCGCAGGGCCCGGTGAAATGCGTGCGAATGCGCGTTCGCCAACCCCGGCACGACGAGTCCCGGCAGCCGGTGCGACGACGGCAACGCGGCCGTGCCGGCTTGGATCGCGCTGATTCGTCCGTCGGACACGGTGATCAGGACCCGGTCGGAAACGGTGCTGTCTCCTAGCCAGGCATGCTCGCACCAGAACGTCGTCACGACACCCACTCCGCCATGACGTCGGCCAGTGCCTCGGCGCCGAGATTGCAGTCGTCGGGCTCGGCGTGTTCTTCCGGCGAGTGCGATACTCCGGTTGGGTTGCGCACGAACAGCATTGCGGTCGGCACCTTGGCGGACAGGATGCCCGCGTCGTGTCCGGCCTGGGTCGGCAGCACCGGGATGTCGCCGAGGCGCGCCAGTGCCCGTTGCAGACGTGCGCGGGGGCCTTCGGGGAATTCGACGATGGGAGTGATCGATTCGGCCATCACCTCCAGGTCGATGCCGTCCTGGGCCGCGTGGCCGCGGGCTTCGGCGCTGATCTGCTCGACGAGTGCGGTCAGGGTCGCCTCGTCCGCGGCGCGGGCATCGAGCCAGGCGCGGATGCGCGACGGGATGGCGTTGGCACCGTTGGGGGAAACGAGAACCTTCCCGAACGTGGCGACCGCCTCGTGCCGCGCCGCGGCGGTGCGGGCGGAGTGCACCGACGACGCGAACGCCAGCATCGGGTCGTGCCGGTCGGCCAAACGCGTTGTGCCGGCGTGGTTCGCCGCACCGCAGAAGGTGAACTCCCACCGCCCGTGGGGCCAGATGGCGGAGGCCACCGCGATCGGGCGGTCGACGAGATCGAGCGCGCGGCCCTGCTCGACGTGCAGTTCGACGTAGACGCCGACACGGTGGGTGAGGGTGGTGTCCGCGCCGAGGTGCTCGGGATTGCGCCCAGCGCGGGTCAGCGCCTCGGCGAGCGTGATGCCGTCGATGTCGGTTAGCCCGCGGGCCCGGTCGGCACTCAGCGCGCCCGTCGACAGCTGTGATCCGACGCAGGCGACGCCGAATCGCGCGCCCTCCTCGTCGGAGAATGCGGCAACGGCCACCGGCACCGTCGGAACCACGCCTCTTGCCCGCAGGATGTCGATCGCGGCGAACGCGGACACGACGCCGAGCGGCCCGTCGAACGCTCCGCCGTCGGGCACCGAATCCAGATGCGAGCCGGTGACGAAGGCGTTGCGCGGCTCACCGGTCCATCCCGGTGGCAGCCACCACGCCCACAGGTTGCCGTTGCGGTCCTCCTCGACGTCCATGGACCGCTCGGCGGCACAGCCGCAAAACCATTCCCGCAGCGTCAGGTCGGCATCGGACCAGGCGAATCGGCGATAGCCGCGGGTGTCCTTGTCCTGGCCGACGTCGAGGATCGCGCCCCAGAGGGAGTCGAATGCGGAAGGAGAAGTCCCCGTCATTCGGTCTCCTGCATGGGGATTCGCACCCCTCGCTCGGCCGCGACGGCGGTGGCGTGCTCGTATCCGGCGTCGGCGTGCCGGATGACGCCCATCCCGGGATCGTTGGTCAGTACGCGTTCCAGCTTCTGGGCCGCCAGGGCGGTTCCGTCCGCGACGGAGACCTGTCCGGCGTGGATGGAGCGGCCCATGCCGACGCCGCCGCCGTGATGGATCGAGACCCACGTGGCACCGGACGCGGTGTTGAGCAGCGCGTTGAGCAGGGGCCAGTCGGCGATCGCGTCGGAGCCGTCGAGCATCGACTCGGTCTCGCGGTACGGCGAGGCCACCGAACCGGAGTCGAGGTGATCGCGACCGATGACGATCGGCGCCGACAGCTCCCCCGACGCGACCATCTCGTTGAACTTCAGCCCCGCACGGTGACGTTCGCCGTAGCCGAGCCAGCAGATGCGGGCGGGCAGGCCTTCGAACTCGACGCGTTCACCGGCCATGGTGATCCACCTCTTGAGGTGTGCGTTGTCGGGGAACAGCTCGAGGATCGCCTTGTCGGTGGCGGCGATGTCCTTGGGATCACCGGACAGCGCGGCCCACCGGAACGGTCCGAGGCCCTCCTCGAACTGCGGCCGGATGTAGGCGGGCACGAATCCGGGGAAGTCGAATGCGCGGTCGTAACCGGCTTTTCGGGCCTCGTCGCGGATCGAGTTGCCGTAGTCGAACACCTCGGCACCCTTGTCGAGGAATCCGACCATGGCGGCGACCTGCTTGGCCATCGACTCCTGCGCCTGCTCGGTGAAGTACACCGGGTCCTTCTCGGCCATCTTCTTCATGTCGTCGAGTTCGATGCCGATGGGCAGGTAGGACAGCGGGTCGTGGGCAGACGTCTGGTCGGTCACGATGTCGATCGGTGCGTCCCGCTCGAGCAAGGCCGGGAAGATCTCGGCGGCGTTGCCGACCACCCCGATCGACAACGCCCGCTTGGCATCTCGCGCCTCGATGGCCAGGGCGAGAGCGTCGTCGAGATCCTTGGCCTTGACGTCGAGGTAGCGCTTGGAGATGCGACGGTCGATGCGAGACTCGTCCACGTCGACGCAGATCGCGACGCCTTCGTTCATGGTGACCGCCAGCGGCTGCGCGCCGCCCATGCCACCGACCCCACCGGTGAGCGTGATGGTGCCCGCCAGGGTGCCCCCGAACCTCTTCTTCGCGATGGCACCGAACGTCTCGTAGGTGCCCTGCAGGATGCCCTGGGTGCCGATGTAGATCCACGACCCGGCCGTCATCTGGCCGTACATCGTGAGCCCTTCGGCCTCCAGCTTGCGGAACTGTTCCCAGTTGGCCCAGTCGCCAACGAGATTGGAGTTGGCGATCAGGACGCGCGGAGCCCAGACGTTGGTGCGGAACACGCCGACCGGCTTACCGGACTGCACCAGCATGGTCTCGTCGTCTTCGAGACCGCGCAGCGTGCGGACCAGTGCATCGAATGCGGGCCAGCTGCGTGCCGCCCGCCCGGTGCCGCCGTAGACCACGAGGTCGTCGGGGTGTTCGGCGACCTCGGGGTCGAGGTTGTTCATCAGCATGCGTAGGACGGCTTCCTGTTGCCAGCCCTTGCAGGTGAGTTCGGTTCCGCGCGCGGCGCGGACGGGACGGGGACCAGCGATTGTTGCCATGAGTGATGAAATCCTTAACGAGTGGTGCTTACTGTGCTCCGAGACCTGCTCCGGCGAGCCACTTCTTGGCGATGTCGGAGAGGTTGGTGCCCTTGGCGGCTTCGGCGTTCATGGAGATGAGGTCGTCGGTGGTGAGCTTGGCTGACACCTCGTCGAGCGTCTTGGTGACGTTGTCGTTCTGCTTGGCGGACTTGATCAGTGGGACGACGTTCTCGGCGGCGAACAGGTTCTTGTCGTCCTCGAGGGCGACGAGGTTGTTCGAGACCAGACCGGGGTCGGTGCTGAAGAGGTCGCCTGCCTGGACCTGACCATTGGTGAGTGCGGTCATGGTCAGCGTGCCGCCGGCGTCGAGGCTGACGAAGTCCTTGAACGTCAGTCCGTACACGTCTTTCAGGCCGACGACACCCTGGACGCGCGTCTTCCACTCGGGCGGGCCGCCGAGGACGAGTTCACCCGCGACCGGGGCGAGATCGGAGATCGTCTTCAGCTTGTACTTGTCGGCGGTGGCCTTCGTGACGGCCACGACGTCCTTGTCCTCCGCCGGTGACGGCGTCAGCATCGAGATGCCCGACGGCAACTTGCCCTTGAGTTCGCTCGACACCGAATCCGGGGTGGCTGCGGTCGACTTCGGGTCGAGGTAGCTCAGCAGAGCGCCGGAGTATTCCGGGACGAGGTCGATGGACCCGTCCTTCAACGCCTGGATGTATACCTCGCGGCTGCCGATGTTGAACTGCTCCTTGACCGGAATGCCCTTGGCCTGCAATGCCTGCGAGTAGATGCTGCCGATCAGCTGGCTTTCGGTGAAGTCGGCGGAACCGACGATGATCTCCGAACCCGAGGATCCGGAGTTGTTGCCGCCTCCCGACATCGGATCGCCGCCACCACCGCAAGCGGACAGCGCGAGTATCGAGGTGAGTGCAAGGACCGAGAGTGTCGTGCGCTTGTTCATGGTGTTCTCCTGATGGGTGGGGTCGGCGCCGGACGGCACCTAGGTGGTGACCGGCTCGGGGACGGCCGTGGCGAGCGGTGACGTGGACTTCGACGCGGTGCGCCGCAGCCCCGGTGACACGATGATGCGACCGAGCCAGGCGAAGCTGAACTCGAGCGCGAGTGCGAGGACGGCGACGAGGATGGCGCCACCGGCCATTTCGGCGAAACTTGCCTGTGCCCTGCCGTCGAGGATGAACCTGCCGAGGCCCTGCAGGCCGAGATAGGCCGCAATGGTCGCGGTCGAAACGATCTGCAGCGTCGAGCTTCTGACTCCGGAGATCATCAGTGGCAGGGCACACGGAAGCTGCACCCGCAGCAGGATTTGACGTTTCGTGAAACCCATCCCGCGTGCCGCGCCCACCGCGTCCGGGTCGGCGGTCTGGATGCCGGAGTACGTCCCGCTGAGAATCGGCGGGACGGCCAGGAGTACGAGCACGACGATGGTCGGCAGCACGTAGACGAGCTTTCCGGGAACGACCGGGGAGATGACCAGGAAGAGCAGCACCAGAAGCCCCAGCGTCGGGAGTGCGCGCAATGCGTTGGCGAACCCGGCAACCACGGCTTCACCGCGACCCGTGTAGCCGATCACGATTCCTAGCGGAACCCCGATGGCCAACGCGACCAGAAGCGCAATGCCCGAGTACAGCAGGTGGTAACCCACCTGAGCGGGGATGCCACCGGAGCCCGCCCAGTTGGCCGGGTCGGTAAGCCAGCCGACGATGTTCACGACGTGACCGTCCTTTGCCGCCAAGGGGTGAGGAGCTTGTTCAACCAGATGATCAGGCCGTCGAAGATCACCGCGAGCACGACGCAGAGGACCACACCGGTGACGAGCGGGACGTAGAGCCTCAGCTGAAACCCTTGGGTGAACAGCGAGCCGAGCTGCGGGATGCCAAGCAGCGCAGCCATGGTCACGATGCTGACGTTGGACACAACGGCCACCCGCAGGCCAGCCGCGATCACGGGAACGGCGACGGGGAGTTCGACGAGGAGCAGTCGCTGCCAGCCGCGATACCCCATCGCCTCGGCGGCCGCCACGGTGTCGTGCGGCACCGAGCTCAATCCGTCGGCCACCACGCGTACCAACAGGGCCAGGGTGTAAAGGGTAAGTGCGACAACGATGTTGATGGGGTCGAGGATCTTCGTCCCGAGGATCACCGGCAGGATGATGAACAATGCCAGCGAGGGAATGGTGTACAGCAGGCCTGCCGTTCCGACGATGGCCCCGTAACCGCGCCCCCACCGATGCGCCCACCACCCGAGCGGCAGCGCGACGACGAGGCCGAGGACGGTCGGGATCAGCGTGAGCCAGACATGGCTGATGGTGAGTTCGATGATCCGATCGATGTTCGACGAGATCCAATTCATGCCAACACCTGCCCGCCGGACCTGCTCGCGTCCTTCGCCCGCTTGATCGCGTCGATCACGTCGTGGTCGGTCGCGGTACCGAGCAGCGTCCCCGACTCGTCGGTGACCACGCAGCGCCCGCTCGGACTCGACAGTGCCGAGTTGAGCATGTCCCGCAGCGGATCGCCGCGCCGGGCCGTCGTGGCGCACAGGTTGACGTCGCTGTCTTGAACGGAATCGCCACGCACGCTTGCCGTGTCGACCCAGCCGATCGGTGCGTTCTTCGCGTCGACCGTCAGGATCCATCGACCGTTCACGGCGGGCAGTGTCGAAACGGGTTGGCCCACGGTAATGGTTGGTTCGTCGGTGAGTTTGAGCAGGTCATCGGAAATGTGGAAGCCCAGCGCCCGGTAGCCGCGCGCGGAGCCGACGAAGTCGGCGACGAACGCGTCGTTGGGCGCGGCGAGCAGCTCGGCGGGCGTCGCCGCCTGGGCCAGCGTTCCGCCCTCCCGAAGCACCGCGACCTGGTCACCCAGCTTGAGGGCTTCGTCGATGTCGTGGGTGACCATGACGATCGTCTTGGAGATGTCCGCTTGCAGACGCAGGAACTCATCCTGCAGCTGGCTTCGGACGATCGGGTCGACGGCACTGAACGGCTCGTCCATCAGCATGAAGGGTGGGTCGGTGGCGAGTGCGCGCGCAACACCGACGCGCTGCTGTTGACCGCCGGACAACTGCCAGGGATACCGCCCGGCGAACTTGGCGTCGAGGCCGACGAGCTCCAGCAGTTCCATTGCCTTGGAACGTGTTTCCTTCTTGCTGCCGCCGAGCAGCCGCGGCAGGGCGGCGACGTTGTCCACGACCGTGCGGTGCGGAAACAGGCCGGCATTCTGGATGACGTAGCCGATCCGTCGCCGCAGTGCCACGCGATCGAGGGTCTGGGTGTCGACGCCGTCGAGTTCGATCGTGCCCGAGGTCGGCTCGATCAGCCGGTTGATCATCCGCATCGAGGTGGTCTTGCCGCACCCGGACGGGCCGACCAGGGTGGTGATCTTGCCACTGGGCGCGGCGAGGGTGAGCTTGTCGACGGCGACGGTGCCGTCGGGATAGACCTTGGAGACTTGGTCGAAAGTGATCATGACGGACTTTCTGGATGGCTTGATTTCGGGGTACGACTCAGCCGTGCGGATACGTCCGCCGCGGCTGTGAGCAACATCTGACCGTGCCGTTTCGCTTGCGCCCCGGTGAGCCGGTAGCTCGGAACGACCAGGCTCAGTGCGGCAACTATCCGGGCCTCGGAGTACACCGGGCACGCGATCGCAGTGACGTCGGCTTCGACGCCGCGTTCGACGACGACGTACCCGTCGTCGGGAACCTTGCCCCGCAACGCATGTCCCGCCGCGGAGGTATCGAGGGGTACGGTCCGACCGATCCAGCTGGCATGACGGACGGAATGGGTTCCCTCGACGATGCTGATGTAGAGCGCGGTCCCGGCATGCCCTTCGACGCTGAGGTACGCCGACTCTCCGGTCTCGGCGACGACGTCTTCCATGGCCGGCCTGGCTAGGTCGATCAACGACTCGTTGCTCAGCGCCTGCGCCCCGAGTTGGATGATGCGGCCACCTGGCCGGTACAAACCGGACTCGTCCTTGCTCACGAAGCCGGTGGTCTCGAGCGTGCGTAGCAGCCGGAGAGCCGTGCTCGGTGCGAGCTCGACCTCCCGCGCGGCGTCGGCGAGATTCGCTGCCCCGCGATCACACACGGTCGCCAGCAGGGCCAGCGCCCGCTCCACTGTCCGGGTGGGCGATTCAGCCACCGTGATCTCCTCTCGTCGGGACGGAATCTACGGTCCCCACGTTTCGTCCGGCCTCCTCCGCGTTGCCACTAGGTAAAATTTGATTTCCATCTAGCGGAATTGCAGGACTTTCGGTGATGATAGAGCGCATCGCTCCTCTGCGATAGAGAAACGAGGAGATTTTTCCATGATCGTGCTGAACGGGACGGGCAGTATTGCCGACGTCGTAGCGCTCGCAGACCGGCGCGAACAGGTCTCGGTGGCACCGAAGATCCTCGAGGCCGTCACGCGCGTACACGAACAGGCTGAAGACCTCAGCTCGCGATTCGCCACCTACGGCAGGACCACCGGTGTCGGCGCCAACCGGAGCACCCCGGTGCTGGCCAGCGACGCCGACTACGGGATGCGCCTCCTGCGCAGCCACGCGGCCGATGCCGGCGATCCGCTCGACGACAGGACGGTTCGCGCAATGCTCGCGGTCCGGCTCGTTCAGCTGTGCGTGCCGGGAGCTGGTCTGGATCCGTGCATCCTTGGTGGCCTGGAGCGGATGCTCAACGACGACGCCCTGCCGGAGCTGCTCCATTACGCATCGATCGGCACCGGTGACCTGGCGGCCCTCGCGGGAACCGCGCTGACCTTGATCGGCGAGCGGCCGGCCACCAGACCGCTGACCCCCATGGAGCCGTGGGGCGCCGACAGTGCACTGCCCTTCATGAGCAGCAGCGCACTGACCGTCGGCCGTAGTTGTCTCGCAGTGGCCGAACTGGCCAGACTCGAACGCGCATCGAGTGTCATCTACATGCTCAGCTTCCTCGCGCTCGACGGAAACCCGTCGGCGTTCTCGGCGGCTGCCGCTCGTGCCGCGGCCGCGCCACAGGTCGACGCGGTCGCTTCTCGATTGCGGTCACTGTTCATCGACGCCGGGCAGCCCGATCACAGCCCGGCACGCATCCAGGATCCGTACGGGCTGCGCGTCTATCCAGTCGCCCAGGCGAGCGTCGTCGCCACGCTGAATTCCCTTGTCGGGCAGCTGGAACGAACACTGAACACCGCACAGGAGAATCCGCTGTTCGACCCCGATGGTGACCAAGTGGTCCATCACGGCGCGTTCTACCAGGCGTCCCTGTCACTCGAACTCGACGGGACCACCCTCGCGATGGCATTGACCGCGCCGATCACCCACTCCCGGATCCGGATGCTCAACGACCCGGAGACCAACCGCGGCAACGCTTTTCTGGCCGACGTCGAAGACGGATCGTCCGGGCTGATGATGGTCGAGTACGTCGCCGCGGGGGCGATCGCCGAAATCCGCGCGGCGGCGCAACCCGCATCCGTCGGCACGCTCGTGCTGTCGCGGGGCATGGAGGAGGACGCGACCTTCGCCTCGCAGAGCGCGCTCCAACTCGAGCGGTCGGTGGCCGCCTACCGCGTGCTGTTGTGTTGCGAATTGGTTGGGGCGATACGGCTGCTGCGCCAACGTGGTCTGCACGACCGCTTCGCCGGTGTGGCCGCCGAGGCCGTCGCGCTCACCCGGGACCTGCCATGGGACGACGGCGACCGGGATCTCCGTGGCGATCTCGTGGCCGCGGGGCCCCTCCTCGACGACCTCGGCCGGCTCATCCCGGACTAAGCGCCCTCGATCACGTCATGCCAGCGGGCCGGTGACCGATTCCGCGGCGGCGGCGAGGGATCCGTCGCGCGCCAGCTGAACGACGGCGTCGATCTCGGGCGCGAGGTGACGGTCCGCACCCGGGCCCGGGACACGTGTCCGCACGGCGGCGACGACCGCGCCTGTGGCGGGTCCCGGTCGAAGTGGGGCGCGCATGTCGATTCCCCTTGCCGCGGTGAGCACTTCGATGGCGAGAACGCGGGTGAGCCCGTCGAGCGCCTTGCGCAGTTTCCGCGCCGCCGACCAGCCCATCGACACGTGGTCCTCCTGCATCGCCGAGGAGGGAATCGAGTCGACGCTCGCCGGGTTCGCCAGCCGTTTGAGCTCGGAAACGATTGCGGCCTGGGTGTACTGGGCGATCATGTGACCGCTGTCGACACCAGGATCGTCGGCGAGGAACGGCTTGAGTCCGTGACTGCGGGAGGCGTCGAGGAATCGGTCGGTACGGCGTTCACTGATGCTGGCCACGTCGGCGACCACGATGGCGAGGAAGTCCAGTACGTAGGCGACCGGCGCGCCGTGGAAGTTGCCGTTCGACTCGACCTGTCCGTCGAGGGTGACGACGGGGTTGTCGATGGTGCTGGCCAGTTCCCAGGCTGCGACGTTGCGGGCGTGTGCGACGGTGTCGCGGGCGGCGCCGGCGACCTGCGGTGCACACCGCAGCGAATACGCGTCCTGCACCAGCGGGCAGTCGGGTCCGCTGTGGCTGGCCACGATCGGCGACCCGGCGAGGATGCGGGTCATGTTCGCGGCGGCAACGGCCTGCCCGGGCTGTGGCCGCAGCGCCTGCAGGTGGGCCGCGAACACCTTGTCGGAGCCGAGCAGCCCTTCGACGCTCATCGCCGCCGACACGTCGGCCAGCACCAGGAGCCGATCCAGGTCGGTCAGCGCCAAAACCAACTGTCCGAGCATGCCGTCGGTGCCGTTGATGAGGGCGAGACCCTCCTTCTCGGCGAACACGATCGGTTCCAGACCGTGCGCAGCCAGCGCTTCCGCGGCGGGCACGACGGACCCGTCGGCGGTGCGCACGTGCCCCTCCCCCATGATCGCCAGCGCGACGTGCGCCAGGGGCGCGAGGTCACCGGAGCAGCCGAGGCTGCCGTACTCGTAGACGATCGGCGTCAACCCTGCCGACAGCAGCGCCGCGTATGCCTTGGCGACCTCGGGGCGGACGCCGGTTCGGCCGGTGGCGAGCGTCGACAGCCGCAGCAGCATCATCGCGCGGATGACCTCGCGTTCGACCTCGGGCCCCGAGCCCGCTGCATGCGAACGAATCAGGCTGCGTTGCAACTTGGTTCGCAGTTCCGGGGGGATGTGGCGGGTGGCGAGCGCGCCGAAGCCGGTGGAGATGCCGTACACCGGTACCGGATGGTCGGCGAGCGCTTCGATGCGGGACCGACTCGCGGCCATTGCGGCGATGGCGTCATCGGCGATGACGACGGGGGCGTCGTCGCGCGCCACCCGCACGACATCCTCGATGGTGGTGGGGCCGATACCGACGACGACTGGGTTCATTCAAGGATTGTGCACTGCGTCGCCGGGGGAACCGCGGGTCGCATACCCGACGATCTCCGACTCACCGTACCGTTTGCATAGGCTACATAATTAATTGAGCCCTCCGGCCGGGATGAAGGAGACCAAGCGTGGCGCGTGCCGCCGAGCCCTACCCGCGGCCGCGGCTTCTCGTCATCGCGCTGGGCCTGGTGGCGCTGACCGTAGCGGTACTCCAGACGGCGGTGGTCCCGGTGCTCGGCATCATCGCCAACCAGTTGAACGCCACTCCCGTCGCCGTCAGCTGGGCCGTCACCGCGAACCTGCTCGCAGCTGCCGCGTCGACTCCGCTCATCGGCCGCCTCGCCGATCTGCACAACAAGAAGCACATCCTGCTTGGCGTCCTAGCGGTGGTGCTGATCGGTTCTGTACTGGCGGCAACGACGGCGTGGTTACCCCTGCTGATCGTCGCCCGCGTGCTGCAGGGCGTGTCCTTCGCCCTGTATCCGATCTGTGTTGCCATCCTGCGCGACGAGCTCCCCGACGACGCGGTAGCACGTGCGTTGGCCGTCTTGTCCGGCATGCTCGGCGTCGGCGGGGGCGCCGGATTGGTCGTGACCGGCCTTCTGGTGGACGGCAACGCCGGTTATCACCGGGTGTTCTGGCTGACGACGGGGTTCACCGCCGCCGTGCTGGCGCTGACATTGGTGGTCGTCCCATCGCGGCCGAGAAACGGTGAAGGAACGATCGATTGGTTGGGCGCGCTGGGCTTGGCCGCCGGCCTGTCGGCGATGCTCCTGATGATCACTCAGGGGAACTCGTGGGGCTGGACGTCGCCCGCGACACTCGCAACCGCGGCCGCCGGCGTGGTGGTGCTGGTGGCGTGGTGGGCATGGGAGCGCCGGCAGCGCCATCCGTTGGTGTCCACCGAGATGTTGACACGGCGACCCGTCCTGCTGACCAATCTCGCGACCGTGTTCGTCGGTTCGGGCTTGTACTTCGGCTTTCTTGGCCTGACGCAATTCGTCCAGATCGACCGCGCAGCAACGGGATACGGCTTCAGTGCCTCCGTGCTCCACGCCAGTCTGGTGTTCCTGCTCCCTGGCGCGATTGCCGGGTTCGTCACTGCGACACTGTCCGGCATGTTCATCGAACGCTACGGCGGCCGGCCAGTACTGATGTCCGGTGCCGTGACGGGAATGGTCGGCTTCCTCTGGCTGGCGTTGGCCCACTCACTGCCATGGCAGGTGATCGCCGCGGGCATCCTGGTCAATGCCTACATCAGCCTGGGTTACGGGGCGCTGCCCGCGTTGGTGGTCAGCGAGGTCAAAGGCGATGAGACCGGCGTGGCCACCGGCGTCAATGCCATCTCCCGCACGGTCGGTAGTTCGATCGCCGCCGCGGCAGTGGCCGTGCTACTCGAGCAATCCGCCGGCGTCACGGGCATGCCTTCGGAACATGCGTTCGTGGTGATCTTCTTCGCGGGCGCGGTCACCGCCGGCCTCGCAATGGTGTTGATCGCGCTGTCTCGCAGTCGAAGCGCCGACGCTCGGACGGCCGAGGCACTCCTTGAAACCCGTGCGATGAACCACGAGTGGGGCTAACCGACGGGACGGGCGGAATTCGGATTTAGTCGCTAGGCTGGCGCCTTCCCACGAGGAGGCCCGATGTCCCCCGATGTGACCCCTGTGCCGCCGCCTGCACCGGCTCGATCCGCAGGTCACATCCGCCTGACCTCGCACAGCGGCGGCTCCGGCGCGCTGCCCATTCACTGGGATGCGCCGACGGCCGCCGAACGCGGGCCGGTGATCGGCACCACCATCCAGCGCGCTCACCGCAACGTCATCGGCACGCACAGCGGTTCGTACAGCGTCTACCGGGCGCTGGCGGTCGCCGCAGGTGCGCTGTCACGCGAACATCGGGCGGACCTCACCAACACCGCCCCCACCGACGTCATCGGTCCGTATCCGCAGTGGAGCGAACCCGGCAAGATCACCAGCCTGGATCCCTGGGGCGCCTTGGTGGCCGACGTCTTCAGCGCCGAACTGGCCGCCGGCTACGACATCCGGCCGACGATCGCCGTGACCAAGGCGCACGTGATCCTGCCCGAGGTGATCGAGGCCGTACAGAAGGGCAGGCTGCGTCCGGACGGCCGCGTGCTGCTGGCCAGCGGCGCCGCACTCGTCACCAAGGCGGCGATCGAACCGGTCTGGTACCTGCCCGGCGTGGCGCAGCGGTTCGGCTGCAGCGAGACGGATCTGCGGCGGGTGCTGTTCGAGGAGACCGGCGGCATGTACCCCGAGTTGGTGACCCGCGGCGACCTCGAGGTCTTCCTGCCGCCGATCGGCGGGCAGACCGTGTACATCTTCGGCGAGCCGCACGACCTGGCCGATCCATCGGTGGAGCTCACCGCGCGCGTGCACGACGAGTGCAACGGGTCGGACGTGTTCGGTTCCGACATCTGCACGTGCCGGCCCTACCTGACGCATGCGATCGAGGAGTGCATTCAGGGCACCCAGAACGGCGGCGTCGGCGTGGTCTCCTATTCGCGCAAGGAGGGCCGCGCGCTTGGCGAGGTGACCAAGTTCCTCGTCTACAACGCGCGCAAGCGGCAGGTGGGTGGCGACACCGCCGACCAGTACTTCGCCCGCACGGAATGCGTTGCGGGCGTGCAGGACATGCGGTTCCAGGAGCTGATGCCCGACGTGCTGCACTGGTTGGGCATCCGCAAGATCCACCGGTTGGTCTCGATGAGCAACATGAAGTACGACGCCATCACCGGATCGGGCATCGAGGTGGGCGAACGCGTCAACATCCCCGACGACCTGGTCCCGGCCGATGCACGGGTCGAGATCGACGCCAAGATGGCCGCCGGCTACTTCACTCCCGGTGCGGTCCCCGACGCCGACGACCTGAAGAAGTCCAAGGGCCGCGGGTTGGACGGATGAGTTCGGTGCGCTCCACCAGCACCGAGCCAAACGTCGACACCGACCAGCCCGACGGCGCCGCCGCTGCCCTCCGCAGTACGACCGCCATCCGCGAGCGCGCCAGGCAGCTGCTCCGACGGGCACGCAATGGCGACTCGGCATGGTTCGGCGTGGACGACGACGCGCTCGCCGTGGCCGCCGCGCAAGTCGCGGACCTCACGCGTCAGCGATACCCCGACCTGCAGATCCCGTTCCACAGTCGCTGGCGGCACTTCGAGGCCGGAGGCATCGAACGCAGGGCCACGTCGGGCGCCGGGCTGGACGGCCGCGCGATGATCGACCTGGCCGTGGTGAGCGTGCTGCTCGACGCCGGCGCCGGCCCGGATTGGCGATACGACGAGGCGAGCAGCGGTCAGCGGTTCTCCCGGTCCGAGGGCCTCGGGGTGGCGAGTTGGCACGCGTTCACCAGCGGGCTGTTCTCCAGCGACCCGGGCGACCCCTTGCGCGCCGACGCGTCAGCCCTGACCGGTCTGGACGCGGACCGGCTGGCCGAGGCGTTTCAGGTGGGGCACGAGAATCCGTTGGTAGGGCTGGACGGCCGCGTGGCGGTGCTGCACCGGCTCGGCGCGGCGCTGACGGCTCGACCGGAGGTCTTCGGACCCGACGGCCGCCCGGGCGGGTTGTTCGACCTGCTCACTGCCCACGGACGGACTTCGGTCACCGCGGGCGACATCCTGACGCAGCTGCTGATCTCCTTCGCCCGAATCTGGCCGTCCGGCAACGCCATTGATGGCCAGCCCCTCGGCGACTGTTGGCAGCATTCCGCCGTCGACGGCCCCGGGCTGACGCGTGGCTGGATGCCGTTCCACAAGCTGTCCCAGTGGCTGACCTACTCCTTGCTGGAACCGTTTCAATGGGGTGGCGTCCGCGTCGACGGGATCGATGAGCTGACCGGACTTCCGGAGTATCGCAACGGCGGCCTGTTCCTGGACACCGGGGTGCTGAGGCTGCACGACGCCGAGTGGGCCGAGAACGAATGGACGGTGGGCGACGAGTTGGTGGTCGAATGGCGGGCACTGACGGTGGCTCTACTCGACGAACTCGCCCCACTGGTACGGTCACGGCTCGGCGTCGACGCTCGGCGGATGCCGCTGGCCTGCGTGCTGGAGGGCGGTACGTGGGCAGCGGGCCGTGCGCTGGCGCAGCGGCTACGCGGCGGACTTCCTCCGCTGACCATCATCAGTGACGGGACGGTGTTCTAGGACGTGAACGACGTCTACCTGGTCGATCACCCCCTGGTGCAGCACAAGCTCACGCTGATGCGCCGGAAGGACGCTTCCACCAACAGCTTTCGACGGTTGTGCAACGAGATGGCGGCGTTGCTGGCCTACGAGGTGCTGCGCGACATGCCGATGCACGCGATCGACGTCGACACGCCGCTGGAGCGAACCACGGGCATGGTGATCGACGGCAAGAAGCTGGTGTTCGTGTCGATCCTGCGGGCGGGTACCGGCATCCTCGACGGGCTGCTGACGGTGGTGCCTGGCGCACGCGTCGGCCACATCGGCCTGTACCGCGACCCGAAGACGATGGTGGCCGTGGAGTACTACTTCAAGATGCCAGGCGACCTGCAGGAGCGGGACATCGTCGTGGTCGACCCGATGCTGGCCACCGGCAACTCGGCCGTCGCGGCGGTGGAGCGGCTCAAGGAGTTCGGCCCCAAGTCGATCAAGTTCGTCTGCCTGCTGACATGCCCGGAGGGCATCGCCGCGCTGCACGACGCCCACCCCGACGTGCCCATCTACACGGCCGCCGTCGACCGTCAACTCGACGAGCACGGCTACATCGTGCCCGGCCTCGGCGACGCGGGCGACCGCATCTTCGGAACGAAGTAGCAGGCGCAGCAGGCTATTTGAGCGGCAGTCCGGTGATGGCCCTCGCCATCACCAGGCGCTGAATCTCACTGGTGCCCTCGAAGATCGTGAAGATCTTGGCGTCGCGGTGCATCCGCTCCACCGGATAGTCGCGGGTGTAACCGTTGCCACCGAGGATCTGAATGGCCTCGTCGGTGACGTAGACCGCTGCCTCACTGGCCGCCAGCTTCGCCATCGACCCCTCGGCGTTGGTGAACGGCTTGTCGTTGCGGGCCATCCAGCCTGCCCGCCACACCAGCAGACGCGCGGCGTCGATCCTGGTCTTCATGTCGGCCAGCTTGAAGGCGATCGCCTGGAAGTCGCCGATCTTGCGACCGAACTGTTCACGCTGCTGGGCGTACTCCAGCGCGTATTCGTAGGCGGCCCTTGCCACTCCGAGCGCCATCGCGCCCACGCTGGGCCGGGTCCGCTCGAACGTCTTCATCGCCGCCTGGCCCGCCGAGCTCTTGCCCTCGCGGCTGCGGGCGATCCGTTCGTCGAACTTGTCCTTGCCGCCGATGATCAAGTTGCCGGGAATCCGCACGTCGTCGAGCACCACTTCGGCGGTGTGCGACGCCCGGATGCCGTGCTTCTTGAACTTCTGCCCCTGGCTGAAACCCTTTGTCCCTGGCGGGATGATGAACGTGGCCTGACCGCGTGAACCCAGCTCGGCTTCCACCGAGGCGACGACGATGTGCACGTTGGCGATGCCGCCGTTGGTGGCCCAGGTCTTCGTGCCGTTGATCACCCACTCGTCGCTGGCCTGGTCGTAGCGCGCGCGGGTAATGATGGCCGACACGTCCGATCCGGCGCCCGGCTCTGAGGCACAGAACGACGCCAGCTTCGGCTCGTTGATGGTGCCGAACATCTGGGGCAACCACTCGCCCATCTGCTCGGGCGTTCCCGTGGCCGCCAGGGACGCGGCGGCCAGCCCGGTGCCCATGATGGACAGGGCGATGCCGGCGTCACCCCAGAACATCTCCTCGAAGACGGTCAGGATGCCCAGCCCGCTCGGTTCGGCGGCCTGCGTGGCGAACAGTTCCATGGAGTAGAGGCCCACCTTGGCCGCCTCCTGGATGATCGGCCACGGCGTCTCTTCCCGCTCATCCCACTCCGCGGCAGCGGGCCGGACCACGTCTCTTGCGAATTCGTGAACCCAGTCCCGAACCTGGAGGACGTCCTCGGACGGCTCGAGCGAAAACGACATGGCGCTGGTCCTTTCAGCGAGTTCCGGTGCCGGTTGCGTCCGCTCGGCGACGAGGGCGCG
The DNA here is from genome assembly GCF_000620625.1 of Mycobacterium sp. URHB0044. Lineage (GTDB taxonomy): Bacteria > Actinomycetota > Actinomycetes > Mycobacteriales > Mycobacteriaceae > Mycobacterium. Next base: position 19,777 of record NZ_JIAW01000026.1, read on the forward strand.
AGCTATCGACGCCCGACTTCAGTGAACGACTGTACACTGTGGCGTCGGCGAGAGCCAAACGTAGGTCAAAGAACCTCGGCAAGAGCCACTTTCGCTTGGGACAGCCTCATCAAGCGCACCTCGCCTTGACGATTATTACGGTTCACCGTAAGAATCTTCAGTCATGTCGGTCCCCGTGCTGGTTTTGCTGAGCACCGTCGTCTTCCTCGCCTGCGCCTCGTTGGGAGGCGGCATCTACGAGCACCTCGTGCTGGACCCGGTCTGGCCCAGCAGGCCCGCGATCATTCAGGCCCCGCACGGCGGCGTCTCCCGTCGGCGGTTCTGGATTCCGGCGCACAGCGCGTTCGAGGTGATCCTCATCGCGGCGCTCGTCGTCACCTGGGGACAGCCGGAGGTGCGGACGGCATTGCTCGTCGCGCTCGCCGGCCACCTGGTGATGCGGGTGTGGTCGCTGGTCGACTTCGTGCCCAAGGCGGTCGTGTTCGAGAAGACCGACCCAGCGGTGATCGAGCGCGCCGATGCGGTCCGGTGGACACGTCGCAGTCTGCTCCGTCTCCCGCTCGACGCCGTTACGTGCGTGGCGACGCTCGCGGCGCTCGTGGCGGCAGCGTGACCGAAAACCGGTCACGCTCGGAACTTCTCGCGGAGTTGCAGCGGGTCGGCCGTGAGCACAGCGACGCCACGGTGCTGTTCCACTCGACGCTGGCAGCCGAAGTCGGTCTGCACCCCACCGACTACAAGGCGCTCGGCATCCTGGACCGACTGGGCCCGATGAGCGCCGGTGAGCTGGCGCACCACACCGGGCTGGCCGCAGCGTCCGTGACCAACCTGATCGAACGGCTGGTCACCAAGGGACTCCTGCGCCGTGAGCCCGATCCAGCCGACCGTCGTCGGGTGCTGCTGAGTGCCGAGGTCTCCCAACTCACCGACAACGAGTTCTTTCGCTCATGGCAACGGGCGGCCACCCAGGTGTGGGAGCGTTACTCCGACACCGAACTGGCAGTCATCCTCGACTTCCTCGCCGACACAGCCCAGCGGCTGCGCGCACGGACCGAGGCGCTGACCGCCGATGGAATGCGCCGCTCGATCAAGGGGGAACCGCGTCAGCATGCCGGACGACGAGCCGAGTGAGCCGCGTCGGCCCTTGACGGGCCATGTCGGCATCCGCTACGCGGCGGGCCTGGTCTTCGCCCACCTTCTCACCGCGGCCGAGGTCGTCGCAGTCGTCATCTCGCTGTGCAGCCAAACATTCGGTGGCGCAAGAGTTCTGCTCAACCAGTCCAACCTCTTCCTCCTCGCGGTCGTGATGGTGGCCGGCACCATCGCCATCGGAATCGCCGGCTACTGGAGCATCGCACCGTCGTTGCGCTGGTACCTCGTCGGCGGCGAACCGGACGCCGAGCAATGCCGGGGCGCCATCAACATCGTGCGGTTTCAGACCGCCATCCTGCTAGGTGTCTGGGCGATCAGCGGCGTGGTACTCATCGTCGCCAACCGCGACGCCGGCGTGGGTCCCGCGGTGCTGATCGCCGTTGCCGCCGCCGTGGGCGGCACCTCGTGCTTCAGCACGGCCCTGCTGTTCACCCAACGGATCTTCCGGCCGATCGTGGCGGCGGCGACGAAGGAGTTCGTCGGCCGCCAGACCGCACCGGGGGTTGCGGCGCGGCTGGGCATCATGTGGCTGCTCAACAGCGCACTGCCCGCAGCCACCATCGCGCTGTTGGTCCTCGCAAGGACCAACGGCTGGTTCCTGCCCAAGACGGCGTCGGTGGAGATCCCGGTCCTCATCCTGTCGCTGGTGTCGGTCTTTCTGGGATTCCGCGCGCTGATGCTGGTGTCACGGTCCATCTCCGACCCCGTCAGGGACGTCGTCGAGGCCATGGCCGAGGTCGAACGCGGCCACATCGGGCGAACGGTCGACGTGTACGAGCAGTCCGAGATCGGGCAGCTGCAAGGCGGATTCAACAGCATGGTGGCCGGCCTGCTCGAACGGGACCGGCTCCGTGACCTGTTCGGCCGCCACGTCGGCCCCGACGTCGTGCGGCTCGCAGAAGAGACCGACGAATCGCTCTCCGGCGAAGTTCGCGACGCCGCCATCCTGTTCATCGACCTCGCGGGATCCACGCAGCTGCCGGCGAACCGGACCCCGCAGGAGGTGGCCGACGTGCTCAACGACTTCTTCCGGATCGTCGTCGCGGCCGTCGACGAACGCGGCGGATTGATCAACAAGTTTCAGGGTGACGCGGCGCTGGCCGTGTTCGGTGCACCGATCACCACCGTCGGGGCCGCCGACGCCGCGCTTTCCACCGCTCGGACGCTGGCCGCCAACCTGCGCACACTGCCCGTCGTCGACTTCGGCATCGGCGTATCGGCGGGCGCCGTGTTCGCAGGCAACATCGGCGCCGAGAACCGTTACGAATACACGGTGATCGGCGATCCGGTCAACGAAGCCGCTCGGCTGGCGGACACCGCCAAGACCACACCCGGGCGAACAGCCGCGTCGGGCGCGGCGATCGAGCGCGCTGCCGATGGCGAGCGGCGGCACTGGGTGGAGCACGATTCCGTCGTCCTGCGTGGACGATCGGAGGCCACCCGGATCTCGGTGCCGCGCGGCAACGACAATGGCCACCGTGACTGAGGTAAACCCGTTTCGCATCGACGTGCCCGACGACGTTCTGGTCGACCTACGCCGCCGCCTGGCCGCGACCCGCTGGCCCGAGCCCGAGTGCGTCGCAGATTGGAGCCAGGGCATCCCGCTGGAGTACACCCGCGACCTTGCGACGTACTGGGCCGACGTCTATGACTGGCGCCAGCGCGAGGCCGCACTCAACCGCTTCGACCAGTTCACCACCGAGATCGACGGTCTCGACTTCCACTTCGTGCACCAGCGTTCACCGCACCCCGACGCGTTCCCGCTCGTCCTCACCCATGGCTGGCCCGGCTCGATCGTCGAGTTCCAGAAGGTCATCGGCCCCCTCACCGATCCGACTGCGTACGGCGGGCGTGCCGAGGACGCCTTCCACGTGGTGTGCCCGTCGCTGCCCGGCTACGGCTTCTCCGGCAAGCCGACCGCGGCGGGCTGGGGCATTGGCAGGATCGCCAGGGCGTGGGAGACGCTGATGCTCCGTCTCGGCTACGACCGCTACGGCGCCCAGGGCGGCGACTGGGGGTCGGCGGTCACCGCCGAGATCGGTCGCAACGTCGGCCACTGCATCGGCATTCACCTCAACATGGCGACGGGCAGGCCGCCCGCCGACTTGCACGATCCCACCGACGAAGAGAAGGAAGCGCTGGCCGCGATCACCCACCACCGGCGCTGGGGCACCGGCTACTCCAAGCAACAGGCCACCCGACCGCAGACGGTCGGTTACGGCTTGGTGGACTCCCCCGTCGCACAGCTGGCGTGGATCGTCGAGAAGTTTTGGGCGTGGACCGATTGCGACGGCCACCCGGAGAATGCACTCAGTCGTGACGAGATGCTCGACGACGTGACGCTGTACTGGGTGACCGGCACCGGCGCATCGTCGGCACGCTTGTACTGGGAGAGCTTCGCAGCGTTCGGTTCCGGCGGTCGGGTAGAGCTTCCGACGGCAATCGCGTCCTTTCCGAAGGAGATTGGCCGGCCTCCGCGGTCGTGGTGCGAGCCCAACTACAACATCACGCATTGGACGACGATGCCGCGCGGCGGACACTTCGCCGCCTTCGAACAACCGGAACTGTTCGTCGAGGACGTCCGCCGGTTCTTCGCCACGGTGCGCTGAGCGCCGTCCCTCAGCCGCCTCGGCGGTTCAGCCACCAGATCCGGCTCGACAGCAGCGTGGCGAACGCGCACCACAGCGGGTACAGCCCGAGCGCGCCCGCGGCCGTCCCGTGGGTACGCACCGCACGCCGCGTGAGATCGGAACTGCTGACCGTCAACGCGGCGGCCGCGACTGCCGAGGTGCCGAGCTTGCGGCGGCTGAAGAAGAGCCACGTCCACCCGCCGTTGAGAATCAGGTTGAGCGCCAACAACCTCGAGTAGGTCCTGGCCTCATCGTGACGTCCGTCGCCGTTGAGCTTGTCGACGGTGCTTGCCGAAACCGCGGCGATGTCGGCGTAGAGCAGCGGCCACACGATCGGAAAGGCCTGCCGGGGCGGCTGGAAACTGGGCTTGCGTAGATTTTCGTACCAGTCCGACTGGGCGGGACGGCTCGCGAGACCTCCGATCGCTGCGGTGAGCAACACGGCAGTCGTGGTCTTGGCGAGAGTGATGGCGCGCATGTGGCGCTCCTTTCGGGGGCCAGGCCGCGTACCCGACGGGCCAGTCGGCCAAACCAGGGGTCAGGTTAGCGTGGCTCATGACCAACGCACCCGAATTGCGCGTAGGCACGGCCGCCGATCTTCATCTCGTCGAGCCGCTGTGGGTGGCCGTGCACCACCGCCACGCCGAGAGCATGCCGCAGTTGGCGCCGTACGTGAGCGACACCGCGACCTGGACCATCCGCCAGGCGCTCTATCGGGAACTGTTGGCAAAACCGGACACGCTGCTGCTGATCGCCTTCGACGGTGAGACTGCAGTCGGCTACGGACTGGCCCACGTCCTCGCGGTCGACGACACCTGGGTTCCCGACACCTGGCAGACCGGCCGGTCGATCGGCGAGATCGAGTCGCTCAGCGTACTTCCGGAGTACCGCGGAAGTGGGCTGGGTTCGGTGCTGCTCGACCGGCTCGAGACACATCTGCGCGCGAGCGGTGCCCGTGATCTGATCCTCGGGGTGCTACCCGGCAACGACCATGCGATCCGGCTGTACGAGCGACGCGGATACCGGCCGACGTGGCTCTACATGTCGCAGTTCGAGGGCAGGGACTGACGCCTCATCGCCGCTGCCGAAGCGCGCGGTAGCCACCGTAGATCGCCAGCGCGACAAGGAAGTTCACGAAGTACGCCACGTCGGCACCGTGCCAGGCCACGGCGATCGGCCCCTGATAGATCGACGTGTTCATGAACGGGACCGCCGCGGCGTAGGCCACCACGAACGCCACCACTGCCGCGACCGCGTCGGGCCGGCTCGTCGCCTCCACGTCCGGATCGACCGTCGCGCTTCCCCGGCTGCGGATGCGCCAGTCCACCGCGACCACGGCGACGAACGCAGGAATCCAGTAGCTGACCACCAACAGCACGTTCTGGAACCGCCCCGCGGTGTCGGCGGAATGCAGCCAGAGGATCAATCCGAACGCCAACACCGTGACCACCACCGACGACATCGGCCTGCGCACGCGCACGCCAAGGGTCTGCAGCGCCAGCGAGCCGCTGTAGTCGTTCATCACGCCCGAGCCGATCGACGCCAGCGCGATGATCAGCAGGGCCAGCCCGCCGAGGATGCCGCCACCCATCACGGACTGCACGCCCTCGGCGGTCTGCTCGGACACCAACTCACCGGCGGCGACGCCGATGCCCTGAACGAACGTGTACGCCAGCACGATGCCGCCGAACGTATAGCCGAACACCCGCCGGCGCGACGAATCGGCGGGCAGGTAGCGGCTGAAGTCCGACGCGTAGGTCGCCCACGACACGGCCAGGCTGAACGCGATCGTCACCTCGAGGACGAAGGCCCCTGCCAGGTCGGCGCCCTGCACGGTCGGCGGGGTCACCACGTCGTGCCCGCCGACCAACTTGACCGCGAAGACGACGAACGTCAGGAATAGGACGACCGTCAGCACGGCCTGCAGCCGATGGATCACCTCGTAGCCGAAGAAGCCGACGACGCCTTGCACGCCGAGGACGATCAGCACGCCCGCCCAGAACGGGATGTCCAGCAGTACGGCCAGCGCCTCGCCGCCGAACAGACCGACCAGCGCGTCCCAGGCGATCGAGGACAGCCACTGCAGTGCGGCGGGCAGCTTCACGGCCCCGCCGAACGCCATCCGTGCCGCGGGCAGCTGTGCAGTTCCGGTGCGCGGACCCCACGTGGAGAGGTATCCGACAACCAAGGAGCCGAGCACCGTGCCGATCACCATCGCGAGCAGGCCAAGCCAGAAGCCGAGGCCGAGCACGATCGCGAGGGCACCGGTGAAGACGCCGGTGACGTTGACCTGCGGGGCGAACCAGACGGTGAACAACCGGCTCGGCGATCCGTACCGCTGGCCGTTGCCGATGGGGGCAATGCCGTGCGTCTCCACCGACAGATCGCCGGCTCCGCTGGGCATGTGACCACTGAACGGTGGCGCGTTCAGGGCGCTCGCGGGAGGGGACGGCGTGGGGGCCTTGTTCATGCGCTCATTCGATCACGACGGCCCGCGCGGGCCGCGCCCAGCGCACGGAGAGCGGTGGTCGCCTGAGTACCTCGGCGCGGAATCTGCTTCTCGGAATCACTCAAAACGAGGGATTCCATTGTCCAGATGTAAATTCGTTGCGGAATCGCTTGCGAAGGCGGACCGGATCGGCCACAGTTTATCCACGAGCGCACGGCCACACCGGCTCATCATCCGGCGTGAACATCGGAATTTCGTCCCTGGGGACGAGGGAGGTTTCGCCCTGACCGGCACACGCACCACCGCCGCCGACCACACGACGGGCAAGGACGGGGACACCCGAGACACGGGTCGCCCAGTCGTCGAGATAGACCACGTCACGAAGCGGTTCGACGACTACGTCGCCGTGGCGGATGCGGACTTCTCCATCGCCTCGGGTGAGTTCTTCTCCATGCTCGGACCGTCGGGCTGTGGCAAGACCACGACGCTGCGAATGATCGCCGGTTTCGAGACGCCGACCGAAGGTGCGATCCGCCTCGAAGGGGTGGACGTGTCGAGGGTCGCGCCGCACAAGCGCAACGTCAACACGGTGTTCCAGCACTATGCGCTGTTCCCGCACATGACGGTGTGGGACAACGTCGCGTACGGGCCGCGGAGCATGAAGAAGGACAAGGGCGAGGTCAGTCGTCGCGTCGACGAGATCCTCGACATCGTCCGGCTCGCGGACTTCGCCAAGCGCAAGCCCGCCCAGTTGTCGGGTGGCCAGCAGCAGCGCGTCGCACTGGCCCGTGCCTTGGTCAACTACCCAAGCGCGTTGTTGCTCGACGAGCCGCTCGGCGCGCTCGACCTGAAACTGCGGCACGCGATGCAATTCGAGCTCAAGCGGATCCAGCGCGAGGTCGGCATCACGTTCGTGTACGTGACGCACGATCAGGAGGAAGCGCTGACGATGAGTGACCGCATTGCGGTCATGAACGCGGGCAACGTCGAACAGATCGGTTCTCCCACCGAGATCTACGACCAGCCCTCGACGGTGTTCGTCGCGAACTTCATCGGCCAGGCCAACCTGTGGGCCGGTCGCCAGACCCGGCTCGACGGTGACGTCGCCGAGATCGAGGTGCTCGGCACGACGATTCGGGCGCGGCCGGGAACGACCCGAATCGAGCCGGGCGGCCACGCCACCTTGATGGTGCGGCCCGAACGCGTGCGGGTGTCGATGGAGCAGCCCGCCGGCAGTGTCGTGTCGGTGCGGGCCACCGTGACCGATCTGACGTTCCAGGGCCCGGTCGTGCGGCTCTCACTGGCCGCGCCCGACGGCTCGCCCGTGCTTGCCCACATCGGTGCCGAACAGGAGCTGCCGCTGCTGCGCCCCGGTGACGAGGTGTACGTCTGCTGGGCAACCGAAGCCTCACTGGTGCTGCCCGCCGCCGACATTCCCACGACCGAGGATCTCGAGGAGATGCTCGACGCACCTGACACGCCCTAGCGGTCGAAACCCCTTCCCCGCCGACGGATTCAGAAAGGCACCTCCCTGCCATGGCCAATGAAATCAACCCCGAGCTCATCGCGCAGTTCGCCAAAGCCCGGACCTCCCGTCGGCGGTTCCTCGGCGGAAGTGCCGCTGCTGCAGCGGCACTCGCGCTCGGCGGGGCGACGCTCGCGGCGTGCGGCTCCAAGGACAGCACCACGAGTTCGAGCGGCTCGTCGGCGGCACCGCCGCCGGACGACGGCGCACCCGCGAAGGGCAATCTGCGCATCTCGAACTGGCCGCTGTACATGGCCGACGGCTTCGTCGCAGCCTTCCAGAAGGCCAGCGGAATCACCGTGGACTACAAGGAAGACTTCAACGACAACGAGGAGTGGTTCGCCAAGAACAAGGATCCGTTGTCGCGCAAGCAGGACATCGGCGCGGACCTCGTGGTGCCGACGCAGTTCATGGCGCTTCGGTTGAAGGGCCTCGGCTGGCTCAACGAGATCAGCGACACCCGTGTGCCGAACAAGAAGAACCTGCGGCCCGACCTGTTGAACGACAAGTCCGACCCGGGCCGCAAGTTCACCGCGCCGTACATGACCGGCATGGTCGGGTTGGCGTACAACAAGGCCGCCACGAAACGAGCCATCACCAAGATCGACGACCTGTGGGATCCCGCCTTCAAGGGCAAGGTCAGCCTGCTCTCCGACATGCAGGACGGCCTCGGCATGATCATGACCTCGCAGGGCGGCGACATCGCCAACCCGACCATGGAGGCGGTCCAGAAGGCGGTCGATCTGGTCAAGGAGCAGAAGGACAAGGGTCAGATCCGGCGCTTCACCGGCAACGACTACGCCGACGACCTTGCAGCAGGCAACATCGTTGTCGCGCAAGCATATTCGGGTGACGTTGTCCAGTTGCAGGCCGACAATCCCGACCTGCAGTTCGTCATCCCGGAGTCCGGCGGCGACTGGTTCATCGACACCCAGGTGATCCCGTATACGACCGAGAATCAGCATGCCGCCGAGGCGTGGATCGACTACGTCTACGACCGGGTGAACTACGCCAAGTTGGTCGCCTTCACGCAGTACGTGCCCGTGTTGTCGGACATGACCGACGAGCTCAACAAGATCGATCCGAAGCTCGGCGCCAACCCGCTGATCAACGTCTCGGATGCCGACAAGGCGAAACTGCACACCTGGGCGGCGCTCACCGACGAGCAGACCCAGCAGTTCAACACCGCGTACGCCAGCGTCACCGGTAGCTAAATGGCGGGGGCAGCGAGCAGCAACCGCCAGCGCAGCAAGATCGCGCCGTACCTGATGATCTTGCCTGCGCTGGCGTACCTGGCCATCTTCTTCGTCGTCCCGTTCTGGTCGTTGTTCCGCACGTCGCTGTCGTCGTCGGGTGGCTCGATCTACCTTCCGACGCTGACGTTTACGTGGGACTTCGGCAACTACGGGCAGGCGTTGACGGCGTACCAGGATCAGATCGTGCGTTCGCTGACGTACGCCTTCACCGCGACCGTGGTCTCACTGCTGATCTCGTACCCGCTCGCCTACGCGATCGCCTTCAAGTCGGGGCGGTTCAAGAACCTGCTGCTCGGTCTGGTGATCCTGCCGTTCTTCGTGACCTTCCTGGTTCGCACTCTGGCCTGGAAGACGATCCTGGCCGACGACGGCGTCGTGGTGCACACGCTCGGTTCCATCGGGCTGCTGCCGTCCGACGGTCGGCTGTTGTCGACCAGCTGGGCGGTGATCGGCGGGCTGGTCTACAACTCGATGACGTTCATGATCCTGCCGCTCTACGTGAGCCTGGAGAAGATCGATCCACGGCTGCTCGAGGCGTCGAAGGACCTGTATTCGACGGGTTACCGGGCGTTCCGAAAGATCATCCTGCCGTTGTCGATACCGGGTGTGCTCGCGGGCAGCCTGCTGGTGTTCATCCCCGCCATGGGCGACTTCATCAATGCCGACTATCTGGGCAGCACGCAAACCACGATGATCGGCAACGTCATTCAGAAGCAGTTCCTGGTGGTGAAGGACTACCCCGGCGCGGCGGCGCTCAGCTTCCTGCTGATGGCCATGATCCTCGCGGGAGTGTTGTCGTACACGCGTGCGCTCGGCACGGAGGACTTGGTATGACGCTTCAGGAAGGCACCGCGGTCGTCGACATGCTCGACGGTCCGCCGGTCAAGACCAGGCGCTCGATCAGGGGCACGGGCAAGGCAGGCGACATCGCGCTGCGCGTGGTCGCCGGCCTGGTTTTGCTGTACATCTTCGTGCCGATCTTCGTGATCGTGTCGTTCTCGTTCAACAAGCCCGCGGGCAAGTTCAACTACACCTGGCAGGGCTTCACACTGGACAACTGGGCGAATCCGTTCAAGTATCCCGCCCTGGCCCAGGCGCTCAAGATGAGCATCGAGGTGGCGGCGTTGTCCACCTTGGTGGCGGTCGCGCTGGGTACGTTGCTCGCGATCGCGCTTGTCCGCCAACGATTCCGGGGCAACAAGGCGGTCGAGACGTTCTTGGTGCTCCCGCTGACTGCACCCGAAGTGGTGATGGGCGCATCGCTACTGACACTGTTCCTCGACCTCGGCTGGGCGACGGGCTTCGGCACCATCCTGATCGCGCACATCGCCTTCGAGATCAGCTTCATCGCGATGACGGTGCGGGCCCGTGTGCGCGGTTTCGACTGGACGTTGGAGGATGCGTCGATGGACTTGGGTGCGAGCCCAACCCGGACGTTCTTCAAGGTGACGCTTCCGCTGATCGTTCCCGGGATCGTGGCGGCCGCCATGCTGTCGTTCGCCTTGTCGCTCGACGACTTCATCATCACCTACTTCGTCAGCGGCTCCACCGTGACGTATCCGTTGTTCGTCAACGCCGCCGTGAAGGCTGCCGTGCCACCGCAAATCAACGTGCTGGCGACGGCGATCCTGGTGATCAGCCTGATCCTGCTGGCCGTCGGAACGCTGTACCGCCGCAAGCGGATCGAGGGCTGACGGCGCGCTGTGTCAGCCCGTGAGCTGGTCGTGCTCGGCACCGCCAGTCAGGTGCCGACCCGTCACCGAAACCACAACGGATACCTGTTGCGCTGGGACGGCGAGGGGCTGCTGTTCGACCCCGGTGAGGGCACGCAACGGCAGATGCTGTTGGCCGGTGTGCCGGCAAGTAGCGTGACCCGGTTGTGCCTCACCCACTTTCACGGTGATCATTGCCTCGGTGTGCCCGGCGTGGTGCAACGCCTTTCCGTCGACGGTGTCCAGCACCCGGTGCACGCGTACTTCCCGGCGTCCGGACAGCACTTCTTCGATCGGCTCCGGCACGCCAGCCTCTTTCACGACCTGGTGGACGTGCCCGAGGTGCCCGTCACGGCGGACGGGCCGATAGCCACCGGAGCGTTCGGGGTCCTGGAGGCGCGCACGCTCGATCACTCGGCCGACGCGATCGGCTACCGGCTGACCGAGCCCGACGGCCGGCGGTTCGTTCCCGAGCTGCTGGCCCGCTTCGGCATCGCGGGCCCTACTGTCGGCGAATTGCAACGGACGGGGTCGATCGAAGCCAATGGGCGGATGGTCGAACTGTCGGACGTCAGCGAAGCACGGCGCGGGCAGCGATTCGCGTTCGTCATGGACACCCGCTTGTGTGATGCCGTGTACGCACTGGCCGATGCCGTCGACATGTTGGTGATCGAGGCGACGTTCCTGGACGAGGACGCCGAGTTGGCAACGCGCTACGGGCATTTGACCGCGCGGCAGGCGGCGCGGGTGGCGGCCGAGTCCGGGGTGCGGCGGCTCGTGCTGACGCACTTCTCGCAGCGCTACACCGACTTGCAGCGACACCGTGAGGAAGCGGCCGAGGTGTTCGACGGCGATCTCGTCATCGCCGAGGACCTCGCGCGGATCCCGGTCCCGGCGCGAGAGTGATGCCGCGGCAGGCCGTCAGGCGTCCAGGCGCACGGTGACGGAAACGCGCCCCTTGTCGTCGCGATGGGCGACGGCGTGCCCAGTGCGGTCACGACCGTCGAGCTTCAGCAGCGTGATCGGGCCGCCCTCGCCGAGAAAGTTGCGCCACCACGACTTTCCGTCGGGCATGGAGACGCCGATGGTGATGGTGTCACCGGAGCGCCGATAGCCCACCGGCGTCTCGATCGTCTTGCCCGAGCGCCGTCCGACGTAGCGAATGTTGATCAGCCCGCGGCGTACGAATCCGCCCACCACGGGTGCGTCGATCAACCCGACGAAGACCGCGTTGATGGCGCGGGCCAACGGTGAAGTGAACATGCCAGATGCCATGTTTCGAGCTTAGCTAGCCACCTCGGCGGGCATGGGCGCCGACCTGGCCCCGCTGCGCGATGCGCCCATTCCGGCCGCGACCACCAGGCAGATGCCCACCACGGCGGAGACGCCCGGCACCTGGTTCAGCACGATCAGGCCGACGATGAGGGCGAAGGCCGGCTCCAGACTCATGAGCGTGCCGAATGCCGCGGTGGTCAGTCTGCGCAGCGACATCATCTCCAGCGCGAACGGCACGACCGGGAGCAGCACGGCCAATCCGATGCCGATGAGCAGGATCTCGGGGGTCATCTTGGCGAGCACCGAGGGTCCGACCACCAGGGTGGCCACCACACCGGCGACGGGCATCGAGACCGCCAGACCGGCGATGCCGTCGACGCCGTCACCGACGCGCTGGGTGAGCAGGATGTAGATGCCCCAGCAGACCGCCGCGGCCAGTGCGAACAAGACGCCGATCAAATCGATCGACCCTGCCCACGGGTTGGTCAGCAACACCACGCCGATGGCGGCCAAGCCCGGCCACAGGATGCGGCGACCACCGCGGCCCTGCGCCACCGCGACGCCGAGCGGGCCAAGGAACTCCAGCGCGCTGGCGGTGCCGAGTGGGATGCGGTCGACGGAGGCCATGAACAGCAGCGTGATGCACGCGGTGACGACACCCAGTACGACACACGTCAGGAACGTGGAGCGGGTGAACGACGCCCGGCGCGGCCGCACGACGACGAGCAGGATCAAGCCGGCCCAGGCCAGACGCAGCCACGCCGCGCCCTCGGAACCGATCCGATCCATCAAGCCGATGGACAACGCCAGGCCGATCTGCACGCACACCATCGACCCAGTCGCCATCAGCACACCGGTGCGTACCTGGTTCGTGGTCATCACTGCATTGAACGGCACGCGGACCGTTCGCGTCCACGTGATTTAACTGGACATACCGTTCATGATTCGTGGACGGTTGGTCATCACGACATTCGCACGTTGGACCACGCATCCCTCATTGGGTTGTTGGTGCACCCAATCACGGGAAGTCGGTGCGGGCGCGGATGATCAGATCCACCATCGACGATCCGCCGGACGCCCCGTTGATCAGGGGGATGGTCTTCGCGCCGTCCTCGTATCGTTCCCAGCTCTGCACGCTGACCACGCGTGGCCACGGCTCGCCGTCCCACCAACCGAAGTACGGTCCCCCCGACTGGCCCGGCCACACATCGCCCCGATGTTGCATCGTTTCGTGCGCATCGTCCCGCGCGTCGTCCCCGTCGAGCGCCACGGGGCCGATGAACACCGGCCGGGATCCGCTGGCCATGTCGGCCGGGTACCCGATATGACTCCAGTAGTCTCCCCCGTCCCAATCGTCGGTGTAGGAACGCGAGCCCATCCAGCCGGTGCGCTCGCCGATCCGTTGGTCGAGCACCACCACCACGTAGTCGAACTGCTTCTCGGTCGAGTTGAGCGTCGGGCCGGTCACTTGACGCTGCCAGTAGATGTTCGTGCTGTACGCCGTACCGAACGGCCCGTCCCCGTCGAACGAGCTCGGCGTGAAGGACACCCAGTCTGCCACCCACGGTTCTTCGGGTGTCGGTGCGTGCCAGTTGATCCCGTGACTCACGGTCAGCAGGTGCCGCGGGCCGACCATCACACCCGAGGCACCAGACGGGTCGACCTTGCCGCAGGTGCACCACGGAAAGGAGGTGTCGCTGAACACGAACCTGTCCTCGGGCGGGAAGAGGCAGGTGGCGTAGTCCAATCCCGGTTCGACGTCGTGCTCGATCCGGCGGGTCGGACGGAACCGCGGCTCGAGTTCGGCAGGTCGGACTCGAGAATCGAGATGGTCTGGGAGAAAGCCGGCGACCTGCTCGGGATGGTCGGCCTCGGCGTACAGATCACGACGCGGATCGAGTTGGACCGTCTCCGGCGGCGGTGCGAACGCCCGTTCGCCGACCCGGCGGCCGGGGATCGAATAGTCGAAACGCACGACGTCGGTACCGGGAACGATCGCCCGCTCGGTCCGTAGCTCGGATTCCTCGCCGGGCGCGAAAAGCGTGCCCCCTACGGGCTCGGCCGAACGACCCGTACCGCGCCGCTGCTCGACCCGCTCGGCATGTTCGGTGAAGGGAATCGGGTTGTCCGCCATGGTCACTCACTCCTTGGTCGTCGCGCGAGAGACATTCGATGTCAGGTAACGGTACGGACCGGGCGGCTGTCGGCCTGAGTAGTGCACTACCTGTCTGTCTCCGGCCACGCGAAAGAGGCTGACGACGTCCTCGCATTGCGGTCGTCGCCATGACATTCGAGTGTCGGCCATTGGTTTGTGCGGCCAGTCATCCGGAGTGGCTTGGGGCAACCGACTAATGGTTAGCCAAGGCTCGCTATTCCTACTACACCACGACATTGAGTCGTGACAGATTACCAATCTACGAGCGATTTCGAAGCCATTCAGTTCGCTAATTGGGGCATAGCCAGGAAATGCCTGGCAAAGCGTTGTTTGTGCGCATGCCCGGGGGATTCTCCGCGACCGCTGCACGAACTGCTGGCGGCAACCAGAATGCCAACCGACATCCCCCACGGCGCATCCGACACACATTGGTCGATCCCTTACACGGATCAACCGCGCACGAGAATCGGGTATTGCACTACTCGCATAACCGGCCCGCCGATGGGGAAAAGTGTGTTTCATTAGTAATTCCGCGTTACGTGACACCACTTCGCGGAGGCCAGAACATGGGGGTGATGGCATGGGGAATATCGCATGTGCGCGGGAATCAGAGGACAGGCCACGAGACGGCATGTCCGCACGCATATCGCGAGCAGAATACGAGACCCGGCGCGAACCAAGCCGCAGCGCCCCCGTTTCACTTACCCCATAGCGAACTACCCTGACGACGAGGGCACCAATGGGTGTCGCGTTGGGGCAACCACAGGGCAGAGCAGGCCCCTCCGCCCATGTGTTACTGCTCGACGCCCTCGACGAGGTCCTCGTCGTTGTCGGCCAATCAGCCGCGCGCACGCCAGGTTTGGTGGCGTTGTGCCGCATGTTTGCCCGTCTGGTCGACGCGCCGGCGGCAGCCCATGCCCGCTTCGATGTCGGCGACAGCGCTGCCCGGCTCACCGTGTGGCGACAGCATGGAGGCACCGCCCTGGACATCGACGAGCCGCCGATCGACGCTCCTGGTGCTCCCGATTATTGGACGAGAAGCACCACCCGGCGGAAGCTTCTCGACTGCCTGGATCAACGACACCTCGCCGAGCTGCCGCTAAATCCAGATCCCTTGCGGCCCACCATCCTCGTGGTCGGACGCGACCGGCCCTTCACCGACACCGACAGTGACCGCATGGCCGCGGCCTACCGCTCGCTGTCGGTCCTCGAGCGGGTTGTCGACGGGCTGCGCCCAGCGCCGCATGCCCGGTTGTCAGCCCCGGTCGAATGCCGCCCACCGGGGGTGGCCACCGAGCTCACCGCGCGCGAACAAGAGGTATTGGCGATGCTCGGTGAAGGCCTACTCGCTCGATCGATCGCCCAGCGGCTGGACGTCTCCGAGCGCACAGTGCACAAACATCTAGGCAACGTCTACCGCAAGCTCGACGCCCACGACCGACTTCTGGCCGTCCGACGCGCCGAAATGCTCGGTCTACTCCCGGCTGCCGCCTCACGGTAGTAGTTCTGCGTATTGCCCCGGTCGTGTCGGCGGTCGAATATTCGCGGTGTGAAGCACCACCTGGTGGTGAAGATGCGACGGGCTCTGCACGAGCCGCCGCGCATCCCGGACTGGGTCAGCTTCATCACCGACAAGTCGGCGCCCATCACGTCGGTCGACCCCGACGTCGACGCGGTGCTGCACACCGCGGGTTTGGACTTCTGGGTGACTCACGAATACGCCACCGCCGCCGACGGTTGGGCGGCGGTGGAGATCGTGCACGGCCTGGAGCGAACCTACCGGCTGGTGATGCAGCACCACGAGGGCGCGCTGCCGGCAGACCTGATGCTGCGACTGGCTTCTCTGCCCAGCGTGGAGAGCGCCCATCAACTCGAGGTGGGCGGCGCCGAGGTTCCCGATCGGCGCACCGTTGCCGTGGCGGCGGCTCAAAGTCTCGGCGGACGGCGCGAAGTGCCCGGGTTGGACTTCGCCCAAGCGATGACCCGTGGGCGCACCGATGTTCGCGTCGCAGTTCTCGACACGGGCGTGAATCTGGCCCATCCGGAGTTGCGCGGAAAGGTCGTTGCCCAAGCCGACTTCGTCGACCTGCAAGGCTTGGACACTTCCTCCTTCGTCGGTGACTTCCTCGGTGCCGACAACGACCCCGAGGACGAACTCGGCCACGGCACCCACGTCGCGGGCATCATCGCCGGCGAGGGTATCGACATGGACCCCGGCATCGTGCCGCAGTGCCGGCTGATGGCGGTGCGAGTGCTGGCCACCCTGCAAGTCGGTAAGACCAGGCAAGGCGCCGGGATCGTCGACAACATCAACCCCGCAATCAAGTGGGCCGTCGACCGCGGCGCCGACGTGATCAACATGAGCCTGGGCATCCGCCATACCGGCGGTGGCCTGCCCCACGCAGACGTCATCCGCTACGCACTCGCGCGGGGGGTGACCGTGGTGGCCGCCAGCGGAAACGATGGAACCGACACCAAGTACTACCCCGGCGCGTTGCCCGGCGTCGTAGCGGTCGGCGCCACCGACGACGCAGGCGACGTCGCGCCGTTCACGTCCTACGGCGCCCGCATCACCGTCGTCGCGCCGGGAGTGAACATCCTCAGCAGCTTCGCGCACGGCCGGTATGCCGTGGCCTCCGGAACCTCACAGGCCTCGCCGTGTGTCGCCGGTGCGGTAGCACTGCTCAAGTCGCTGGCACGTGATTACGGCACCCACCTTGGCGTCAACGACATCGCCCGCATCCTGCGCGAAACCTCCGACAAGCCCGACGACCGGCTGCATTCCGTGCACGCGGGCTACGGCGTCATCAATATGACCGATGCCGTGAAGTCGTTGCTCGACTCACTGAACTGAACAACAACTGAACACAGCCAGCTGCCCGCAGGAGAGATCTCATGGCCAACACACCCAACGCGTTTAGTGCCGACGCGAAGCTGTTCAGCCCCAACGGCTTCAAGATGCGGCGAGCGAACGCCACGGTCACCGGATTCCGCCCGACGGTGGACGACCACATCGCAGCACGGCTGCAAGAACTCGATAACCTGCTCGGCCGCAAAGTCATCCCCAAAGCCGCCGGCTCGGCCAAGACCCTGGTGACCGCGACTCTGACGCCGCACCGAGCCGTCGCGGCCGCGGCACCACAGCCAGCGCCAGCAGTGGTGGTGGGTGCACCGGCGGCCGCGCCGCCGAGAAACCAGAACTCCATCGGCGAATGGGCCCACGCCAGCCTCGCCGATCGATTCCACAGTGCCGCCGAAGATCCGAACGACAGGACACTCACCGACTACATCGACGGTGACGCCACGCTGGCCAACCTCAGTTACGGCTTCGATGACGCGCTGGACGACAGCTGGAACGAGCTCGATTTCAACATCAAGTCGGTGCTCGGCTACCCGAACATCCGTCGCCTGCTTGTGGTTTCGGGCTTCCTCGGGCTCAACATCACCCAGCCGACCAGCCTGATGAACTTCGTGCTCACACATAAGGCTGGTGTGCAGTCGTTCGTCCGCTACGGCGTCATCAGCGCCGCCCGCGACTACATTGAAGAAACCCAGCTGCGGGTCAAGGACATTGACAACGACGGCAGCGACGTCGTGCTCGACCTGATCGGCGCCGCGCTTAGCTTCTCATCGGAGACGTTCCCGCGCGCGGCTCTGGAAGTCGTCACCGACTACACCCACGATGCCAAGTACGAGCAACTCGTCGCGGCCGCGAAGATCGATTTCGACACCCTGCCGTCCTACGTCAAGCCGAGACTGATCGAATACATCAAGACCTCGCCGGTCACCATCACCAAAGACAACGCCCCGTTCTGGATTCCCACCTACATCACCAAGGCCGCCGCCGGCGGCGCGGTTGTGAGCGGACCCAGCAGCGACGAACCGTTCGGCGTGGAGTTCTTCGTCGAGGACAGCGCATCACTGCAGGTGTCCACCGCTGCGGTCAAGTGTGCCTCCCAGTTGTATTACGTGATGGTGCTAGGCGACGAACTCGGCGTCTTCGACGCCGTGCGCTACTTCACCCACCGATACCTCTTCCGTGACGGGTTCGCCGTCGAGGATCCGCAGCTGCGCCGCGACCTCGAGAACTACGTGTTCTCCGAGCAGTTCCCCAGCCACGACAACCTCACCGGCCAAGAGCGCATGGTGCGCAGCACTCGTCCAGGCGAGCGTCGCTCGTTCTACCGGCAGGTGTTCGACGAAGGCAGCGAACCCGTGCCTGGCGACGGCATCCCGAATGCGGACTTCGCACGGCTGTGGAAGATTCTCATGCTGGAATCGGCGCGCTACTTGGAAAAGGCCCAATCGAGCCCACATCCCGACAACTATGTGTCGCGCCAGAACGTGATGCAGGCCGTCGAGGATCTGCAATACAACCTGTCGACCGGCTGCGTGGGCATGGCCACTGTGATGACCCCACTGATGTACTCCGAACTCGACTTCGTGGTCAAGCGAATCCTGGGGCACGCCGAGGTCCGCAAGCACCTCGTGCCTTCGGGCGGATCGTGGTGGAAGGTCGTGGAAAAGCTGCAGGCCGGACAGGGCCGTCGAGGCCGGGCATCGGTCGTGCACAACAAGGCCCGCATCGGCTACTCACTGATCCGCGCGATCGCCGAGTACACCCCGTCACGGTTCGAAGAAGACGAGCCGTTCGCGGAGTTCATCAGCAATGTTGACGCGTTCATCACGACGCAGTCGATCCTGCAGGAAGAAAGCGGCGGCGCCACTACCGAAGCAGACGGTGGCGAGGCTTCCGGTGATGTCGTCGATGGCCACGATGACGGCTACGGCGGCAGCAACGGTTACGGGAGCGGATCAACGCCCGGCATGCCCGACTTGTCGAAACTCCCAGGCATGCCTGCGATCCCGGGAGTGAGCGCACCGTGGCCGGGCGGCGGTGGCGCCGGAACCGGGGCGCCCGTGGCGACGTCGGCGCCGAACGGCAATGGGAGCGCGGCGGCTTCCGACTGGGACTTCTGAGGAACCGGGCGGGATCGAGGTACGGAGACGCAGATGACCGAAATCGTGAGCCCGGACGGCGAAATCCTCGCCCAGGCGCGGGCCAATGCCAAACGCACCCTTGGCGACAGCGGGATGTTCCACAGTTTGTCGGTGCCCGATCAGCAGAGCGTCTACTTGCACACCGTGGCGCAGGAGGTCGATCGGCTCGGCGGGCTATCGGCGACGATGGCCACTGACTCCGGCAAGGAGATGGGATTCAAGGGGTACGACCCTGGATTCCAGGGATCGACCCAGGCGTTCAACGAGCTCGTGGACAGCGTCGACTTCCCGCAGTTCGTCGGCGACCTGCTCAAAGCGGTGTTCAACGCCAACCTCAAGGTCATGAAGGAGCAGACCGACGCCTACATCAAATTGATGAAGGAGTGCACCAAGTCCACCGCCGACTTCATCAAGAAGATCAACGACGACGACACCTTCGCCAAGCTCGCCGAAAGCAAAGGCGACCAGTACAACGTCGTCCTCGAAGACAGCCCGGACGGCGGTAAGAAGCTCGCACTGACCAACCCGCAGGGCGACAAGGTCGACACAGAGGATTCCGAAGTCAAGCGCGCCATTCTGGAGGCCAAGATCAACATGGCCAAGGAACACCGCGCCGCACTGCGCGAGGTACTGCTCATGGGGGTGACCCGGCTCGTCGTGGACAAAGGCACCATCGAAGCCGGTGTCGAGTTCATGATCACCGCCAATCGCAAGAGCACCGCGATGCACAGCGACACAAACATCAACACCGTCGCGCTGCAGATGGAGTACGACCCACCGCTGTTCGGATTGTTTGGGGGCCCCAGCGGATCAATGTCTATGACCAACACCAACATTCAGGTCAACACGTCGCAGAAGGAGGCGACCGACACCTTATCGGCCAAACTGACCGGCAAGGTCAACATCCAGTTCAAGACCGACTATTTCAAGCTCGACAACTTCGCCACGATGTACGCCGACGGCGGTGTCAAGGCGCTACCGGCACCCGGCCCCGCCGGCCCGACACCCCCGAGCCGTTGAGGCCATGACGTGCCATGGCCCTGGCCATCCTGCGCCTCGACGACAGCGACACCTCCGGCCCCGACGGAGGGCATTCGCTAATCGTCGACACCGGCACCAGTACCCACTACCGCATCCATCTGGGCAAGGAGGTCCGACGTGAGGACGGATTCGTGCTCCTCGACAGCCCGTACTGGTCATCGCCACTGCAGGTCAACCCCCAGGCCGGACGCCACATGGACACCCGCACGCGTTTCACCCTCGCCACGTCGGTGGTCACCGAGCCAGCGACCGTGGCGCAACTGGAAACCATGCGGCACCCCGACGGCCGCGGCCCGGCCTGGTCGCGCCCGCTGCGCTTGCCCGGCTACCGGCCCACGCGGGAGCTCACGATGACGCTCTCGGCGTGGCCGGCCGCCACGCCCGCGCTGGTCCCTCCGAGAATGGTCCCGCTCCGCAGCGCCGAAGAGACCTTCAGCCGCCCGGCAAGCATCGCCGATCTGATCGGATCGATCGTCGACCAGGCCGCACCGTTGGTAGCCGACCTGATGA
This sequence comes from Mycobacterium sp. URHB0044, assembly GCF_000620625.1. Taxonomy (GTDB): domain Bacteria; phylum Actinomycetota; class Actinomycetes; order Mycobacteriales; family Mycobacteriaceae; genus Mycobacterium. The sequence continues at coordinate 40,483 of NZ_JIAW01000026.1, forward strand.
ACAAGGGCCCCACCGTCAGTCCCGCCGACACCTCGATCGCCAGCCTGTTCGGCAACCTGCTCCGATCCATTCTCAGCGCGATGGCCCACGACAAGCCCTCCAGCCCGACAGGCCCAGCCACCACCGCACCCCCGCCCACCATGAGCGCTGCGGCGGTCCCTGTCACCGCGGGCGCCATCCCGGTACCCGCCGCCGCGGCCCCACCGACCCCTGCCATGGCCGGGCCCGCATCGATCGAACTGCACACCGTCAACCGATTCGTCCCCTATGCGCAGCCGATGATCTTCGGCCTCGACGACGCCGTCATCGGCGCCCTGGCCGCGCCGATACTGTCCAGCCTCATCGGCCCCATCGTGTCGTCGCTGCCACAGCTGCTCAACGCCGCCAACCAACAAAAGCTGGCCCGACAGGCCATGACCAACAAGCAGATCGCCGACCTGCTCTCTCAAGTAGACCGCACCACCTTGATGCAGCAGCTCTTGTTCGCCCAGAACATGCCGGTCAACCCGGGCGTCACCTCCCCGGACCTCTCCGCACTCGGCGCCCTGTTGGCGGCGGGGGCCAGCGCCCCCTCACCGGCCGGCACCCCCGCATTCGCCGGCCCTGCCAGTATTGACGCCCCGCCGGCCGCAGCCAGCGACACGCCCATCGCCAGCAAGGCGCTACTCGCGATGGTCACCGGACCGCCGGTCACCCGCCTGGGCGCCCCGCGCATCGTGTTCGCCCGCGAACAATCACCGACCTGGCGGTTCCGCCTCGATGCCGGCGCCACCGCACCAACAACACCGCTGCCGCGTGCGATCCTCCACATCTGCGTGCGCGAACCCGGCGGAGCGCAGGACTTGATGGCGCGCACCGAACGACTCACCGGACTCACACCCGGCTCAGAGATCAAGGTGGCGTTAACCGCCAACGAATTCGGCGCCCTGCCAGCCGACACCGATTTGGAAGTCCTGGCGTGCCTGCGTTGGCGGGGGCGAAAGGGAACGTATCAATCCACCTGCGCGCAAACCATTGTCGTGGCGTCCCGCGTGCAGGTGCGTGACCGCGGCGGCCTGGTCGGCAGTCCGGTCGAACTGACCGACATGAACCGCTTCCGCAGCTTCTGGAACAAGGTGTGGTATTCGCAGGGCAGCGCGGACGAAGCGAATCCGCTGTGGGGGCTTGTCGCCGCGTTGCGCTACTCGGTGGTCATCACACCGGGTGGCCGTGGCAACGGGCTGATGGCGGCGCGGCTCAAAGAGCAGCCCGCCGAGGACGGGCTGCGCGCCACCACCCGCGGCCGGCTCAAGAGCGGCATCGAAATCGATGTCGCCGAGCTGAACAAGCTGCTACCTCTGTGGCCCGGCGAGGCGCCCCTTTCCGCCGACGACCTGGCCGCGTTCACCGCGCCGGGGTGGCGCGCTGCCCAGGGAGGTGACGCGGTGACCGACATTCGCATGGAGGGCAAGCGCGGCACCCGCGGAGCGCTGTGGGTGGTACCGGTGGTCAAGCTGCGCGCCTTCACCCTGGCCAGCGCGTCTGACGTCGACCCCTACGGCCAGGTCGTCGCAACCACGGACCGGCCGGTGCACTTTCCCGTCGTCGAAAGCGTGCGCGTCCTCGGGCTGGGCTCCCTGCGGGAACACGACGAACGAGGCGACGCCGCCGACGTGGGCAGCGCCGACGCGCCCGCCCAATACCGGTTCGACGGCTACGACGTGATCGTCAACCAGCTCGTCGGACTCGATCCCGCCCAGCCACTGCCGAAAGCGCAAGGGTGAGCGCCATGGACGAAGCCTTCCTGCCGCTGCACGAGCTGGTGCCCGCACTGATCCCGAACCTGCCCGACATCGTCGACACCGATGCCGGCGTGCGCACCCGGCTAACCGGCTACGACGTCACCACCCCCGTCGAGCTGACCGTCATGGTGCGCGCCGACGGCTCCGTACAACTCGGTGGTGCGCCGCCGCTGTATCACTTGGCCACCAGCACACTGCCGGTTTTCCACGGGCTGCGCATCGTGGCCGAACGCGACGAGGCCAGCTGATGGCCCGCACCGACACCGACCCCACTGCCGTCGATGACACCGCCGACGGCGAGAACGCCAACCAGGCCTGGCGGCTGGAAGACTTTGTCGACTCGTTGGTCGTCGAACTCGACAAGACCCGAGAAACGTTGGCCGTCAAGGCGATCAACAAGCCGCTGAGTTACTCGGTCAAAGAAGTCGCCCTCGACGTCAACGCCTTCCCTACCTACGAGGGCGGCACGGTTCGCTTCACTACCGCCCAGCCCGGACAGGACGGCGCATCCAAACTGACCATCCAGCTGGGGTCGATCACCGATCAGCAGGTGCGCGCAACTACCAAGACCCGGCCGGGCGAGCCTGACGAAAACCTCGGCGAGCTCGACATCGACGACCAGACCCGGTCCAAGCTGCGCAAGATCGGAGTGAGCTCGGTGGACGACCTCAAAGACCTACAAGCCCGCAAGGTCGACCTCAAAGCGGCCACCGGCTCAGACATCGACTACAGCAGCCTGGCCCGAAAGATCAGCCAATCCCGGCGCGCTTCGGCGGCGCCGCACATCGACGCCGTCAGCATGTCGGCGTCGGAGGGCCAGCCGTGCCTGCTGGTGGAGGGCAGCAACCTGGGGGTAGACCCCACCTTCCCCCCGGTGGCAGTCGTCAACGACCAATTGGCGGACGTCCTTTCAAGCGGCCCCGGACATTTGACCATCCGCCTCGACGCGAACCATCCGCTGCGTGACGACAACGAGATCGTCATGACATTCGACCCCTACGCCGTCGTCAAAGTGAACGTGAGGACGTGACTGACGTGTACGCACGACCACAAACGCGGGACAACGACTTCACCCAACTCATCACGGGCAGCTACGGCCAGACCTGCCCGCCGCCGCGGCGCAGGCACCGCCGCCCGGCCGTCACGATGACCGCAGACACCGGCACCGACGTCATCGCGCAACCCGGCGTCGACACCACACCCCCGGGCTTCATCGAATACGTCGTCGATCGCGAACCGCTACCGGCGCCCGTAACGCCGCCGCCAGTGACACCTCCGGCCAGCACGACCCTCCCACCACCGAGCCCGGCGACGGCACCGGCCGACCAACCCCCGACCACGCCGCTGCCCGCCGCGGCAGCACCGCCACCGGCCGACCGAACCCCCGCCGCGCCGCCACCCCAACCGCCGACGACCCTGCCCCAGTCACCTACCGCAGCGCCTTTGGCACCACCCGCGGCGGCCATCCCGGCCTCGCTTGCCCAGTCACCGCTGACCACCGCCGACCTCGCGGCCGACCTGCAAGCAATCCTCGGAGGAGGCCGCGACGACACCGCAGCACCGCAAACCCGATACCAGTCGGCCCCGGCCGCCGAGACCCTTTCGGAGCCCGACCTCGGCGGCTCGATGCCCGACGCGCCCAACGAGCATTCGATCTTCGACGCCATCGCCCTCAGCATGGAACACGCCAACAAGTTCGATCTGGGTACCAGGACCCTCCAACGGCGCTTCGACCAGTTCGACCGCGCCGACAACATGCGCCGCGCCCAGCCCGCAACAACGCCGGCCGCCACCGCCACGCCGTTCACCACATCACCGCCATCGATCAGCACGCCACCGGTGAACGACACGATCCCCGCCCGCGCCTTCTACGAGGTCTACGACCAACACGGTCCGTGGTCGGAGCTACCGGGACGAACCGCCGCCTGCGGCCCCTCCGGATTGGCCATGTCAATGGCGCCGGAACGCAGCACCGCGATGTTCGACACCGGCGAACACGTCCTGGCAGCGGGCGACCTCTACGTCGATCAACTGCGCGTCGGCCCAGACGGCAGCGTGCTGCTGTCCTATGGCCAGGTGGTGTCGATGCCCGATCTGTTCGCCACAGTCGACGACCTGCGGATGGCCGACCCCGCCGAGCTACGTCACCTCAAGGCGCTCATCGCGCGAAACACCGCCTACTACCGCGATGGCAAGGTCAACAAGGCCGACGACGTCTCCAACGAAGAATGGGACCAAGCGACCAACAAGCGCTACCTCAAACTGGCCGAAGAAAATTACGACCACTTCTCGCCGCCCTCGGTGCTGGCAATGACGTTCCCCACCACCAAACCCGACAACCGGGCCCAGTACATCCACTACCACTCGCGTGCCGCGCACGAAATGCGTCGGCTGCTGCAAGCCAATCCCAACGCCACGCAACCCACCAGCGCGATGACCACCAACGCGTTCGGCGACCACTTCCTCACCGACGCGTTCGCATCCGGGCACCTCGTCAACAAGGAAGTCGTGCTCGACCGGTTCAAGCGCACGTTTTTCACCGGCGCCCACCTCAACGACGCGGGAAAGGCGTTCTTCCAACAAGTCGCCGAAAAGTCCTTCCACGGCGACGTCGCCGACCAGATGAGCAAACTCGAAACAGCTAATTACCCGGTGTGCGCGTGGGGCTTCTGCATTCCCTGGCACCCCAACATCACCTCGGCCGACCGGTTCACCACAGTGCTGCAGCAGGCCGCCGAAGCCGAACCCGTCAAGATCGGCAACCTCGCCGTCAAGGCCGTGCACGACCACCTCAATGAGGTAGGAGTCCTCGTCGGCAACGACGCCGGCGATCCCGAGTGGACGCTCTACGGCGACGGACACATGGACGCCACCACACTGGCCATCATGCGCCGCGCCGTGCAGCAATCGGTTGACAACCTGCTCGACCCCGCGATCCTGGCGCCCACATTGGACATGCTGCCGCTCATCGAGCGGGTCTTCGCCCACCTGCCCAAGGTGACCGCCGCCGGACTGGCCCAGGTGAATCAGGCCATCGCCACCTACACCGACCCGACTTCCAGCAGCCTCATCGACACCGCCGCCAGGCTGATCGAGAAGCAGATCAGCTCGCTGGTGACCGCATTGCTCGACAGCAAGAAGCTCAAGAAGGCTTGACCAGGAGGATTCATGCTCACCGTGCCAACCAACCGCTTCCTGGAGATCGACCGGTACTACGGCACACGGCCACACCCTCGGCGAAGCACCGCGGCGGGGTCCCGGTTTGCCGGCGCCCAAACGGTCGCCGACCGGGTACTGGTCGTGCTCATCGAGAACGGCGGTATCGACCTCGGCCTACCCGATCTCGTCAACCGGCTCATCGACGAGATCCCCGGCGCCGCAACACTGATCGGCGATGACCTCAAAGCCCAGATCGTCTCCGGCCTCAAGGACTGGCTGAAGAAGACAACTGACCAGTTGCTGGAGTCGGCCGAACTGGCGCTCAACCGCTACACCGCTGCCAAGCCCGATACCTACGGCGACGTGGTGGTACTGCGCGACTCCACCGCCTCCTTCGCCGAACTGAAGAACTCACTGTTCAGCGCAACGCGCGGCGGCAAAGTGATCGACCTGATCATCCTCACGCACGGCCGCCAGGACTACATCTCGACGGTCGACGGCATCGACTCTGCCAAGATCCGCACGCTGGCAACCGAATTCGGTGGTCCGCTCAACATCCGCGCGGTGTACATGATGAACTGCGTCGGCTCCAGCCTGAACCAGGCATGGCTGGACGTCGGAGCCCGCACCAGCGCGGGCAGCCATGAGAACAACTACCTACCCGAACCGACCACGTATTTCTTCTTCTCCGCTTGGAAACAAGGACAGACCTTCGAGTCGGCCGTCACCGGGGCCTACCGGCGCACTATCGACGCCATGAACGGTGCACTGCGCGCGATCGTGATTGGGCTGGTGCCCATCGCGGGCGCCATCCTCGCCGACAAGATCGACGTCAGCTCACTGTCGTTCGTTCAGGCCAGCAGGCCCGAAGTCGTCGGCGCGGGAAGCCTCACCGTCACCTCCGACGCCCTGCCGCCGGCAACCACCAGCACATCGACCGGGCAGGCGCTGATCACCACCGTGGTGCTACCCACGGGCGTTCGCCGGGCAGTCGCGCGGACCCTGTCGGTGCCGCGGGCCGTTTCGGCGGCTGGACGCACGTTCATCGGCCGTTTCGAGACCGCCGGTCCCCAGCTCGACCAGAGGATCAGCGCCGTGGAACGGTTCTTGTCCGAGCGAATCCCGGTGCCGCTCAACCAACAACAGATCGACGCGCTGGCCAGCTTCGGTGTCGGCGTCGGCGCTGGCGCGTTGCTGCACTCAACGCTGCTACGGTGCCTGGACGCAGGCGAGCTCACCTCGATCCCCGTCGAAATGCGCAAATGGACCAAGCTGCGCAAGAACGGACAGATCGTCGAAAGCGAACAGCTGCTGGAACGGCGCCGCGCCGAAGCCGAACTCTTCGCCGCCGACACCGCCGTGCTTTCCGTGCCAGCCTCACGCGAAGTCCGCGAATACTCTTACCAGCAGAACCCCGCGGCCGCAGCAGGGGCAATCGCCATCGCCGACCAGATCCAGATCGGACTCGCCGCTGTCGCCATCGTGCAGTCCGGCGCTCAGGCCTTCCCGCCAGGCAACCTGCAGCTGTCCTACGACTCGCAGCAACGGCTGCTCACCGACCAGGCGCGACTGGAAATGCCCGGTGCCAACGCCCCCAACAATGCGTACACGCGAAACCTGTTTTGGTTCCCCTCCCTGGCGCCTGGCTTGGCCCAAGCCCTGATTCAAATCAAATGGCAGGGCAACAGCTACGGCGAGATCAGTACCCCCACGATCAGCAAGGATCTCGACCAAAGCTCCGACTGGAGCAAGTCCACCTGCGCGATCAACATTCGCGCACTCAAACGCATCCCAGCTGCCGGCACCGACCCGCGAACATGGCCGCTGTGGTACCACTACGAAGGCGCATTCGACCCGCTCGGAAACGGCCAATGGGAATTCTCCGGCGATTTCGAGATCAACGCGTTCGGCGGATTGACGTTCCACGACCACAAGAACGTGTCCCGGTCACTTATGGACTTCGCCATCTCAGGGGTCAACAACGACAGCTGGAAGTGTGAAGACGTCAGCTGGACCGTACCGGCGATACCCGACGATCAGATGACCTATCTGCGCTCACACACGCCCGGTTGACCACCTAGACAAACCAATGAACCGTCTGATTATATCCGGCTAGGACGCTCAACTTTCCTTCTATACAACAGCTTTGGGGTTCAGCCAGCGTGCCTGAATCCCTCTCAGTCAAACGTCGGGGTTGAATCGCGGCCGGCCCAATGCACGGCGATTCAATCCGCCGACAAGGCGTTGGCTGCGAATGCACCGGCCTCGTCGACCATGCCGTTGCCCCGGTAAGCGCTGTGCGCCGAGCGATCAAGTCCGCCGGCAGCGCAGATTGGGTCGCCCGCGGCACAGAATTCGGCGGTTTTGGCCGACAAGCTCGAGTCGATTGCGATCGGCGGAGCACTGTTGTCAGCAATGTTGATGACCCATTCCGCGGGCGTCCCGAAGAGCACCACTGCTGCAATGTGATCAACGACCGCTGGTGACAACGGTCCGGTGACGCCCGGGGGTAGCACGAAGCCGGCCGGGACCGAACTGGTGACGGTGTAGGCAGCGACCGCAGCCCCCTGGGAATACCCACCCAAGACGATTCGCGTGTTGGGACAGTTCGATGCAGTCGTCGAAATCGTGTTCATCGCGTCGATGACCCCGTCGACTCCGCGATGGAAATCCATGGACGCCGGGTAATCCACGGGGCTCACCTCCACGGTCCTTCCACTCAGATGAGTCCGGAGCGAGTCCGCGAAGGCCTCTCCCGTGGCGCCGACACCAGGCGCCTCATTGGTTCCGCGAGCGAAGACGACCCGTGCATCCGGACAGGAACCTGGTGCGGCTACCGCGACGGCGGCCGGCGACCCGACAACGGCTGCGGCCGCAAACCACGAGACGGCCAGCCAGCCGAACGGTCGTTTCCAATGTGATGGTGAGCCGAAAGCATTAAGCGCCATGTTCATTCCTTCTCCGCAACAGGTGACGCCCCAATGGCGTGCGTGAGATAGTAACTTGTCACATGACACATTGATTCCCGCGCTGCCGTCGGTCGTCGCGGACTTCCTAGCTGACGAAGACGGGATTGACGTCCATGTAGATGCGGTAGTCGGCAATGCGCCCTTCCTGCAGACGAAAGACGTTGGCGCAAGGCAGAGTTAGTTCCGAGCCGTCGTGACGGCGGTACGTCACGGCCATCTCGCAGATCACAGCCGGATCCGGCGCAACCGTCGTCCAGACGGCGAGAAGTCGATGCGTGAGCGACACGATGGTGCTCGCCAACGCCGAAACCCCCTCGGCAAAGGCAGCCCGCCCGACGACGGGGTCCGCACTGCCGAACCGAAACGCGACGTCTTCTGTCATGAGTTGCAGCGCTCCGTCGACGTCGCCGGCATCCAAGGCGGCGAACAGCTCACGGATGGTGCGTTCCTCGACTGACATGGGTCTCCCTTCGCCGAGCATTTAGCCTACGAAGTTAATGTGTCACACGTCAAGTTTTATCTTGTGGTTCAGCATATTTTTGCGGTATCGTCTTCACGACACGCCAGAGGAGCCAGGTCATGCCACGTACGGCCGCCACCACAGCCCCGATCACCAAATTCGAAGTGCGACTTGGTCGGCACTTGTCGGTACGGCGCTTCGCAGGTATGGACGCCGACCATGCACTGCTGGTGCACCAGACGATGGGCGGACCCGCCGCTGACGGCTTTTGCGTACGGCACGCCGCACGCGCCGTCGACGTGTGGAGAATTCCCGAACCGGCCGGCGATGAACTCCAGGCATCGATCAACGAATCCGTCGCAGTGGGACACCACATCACCGAGAGCAGCGCACTGCCGGTGTTCGTCCACGGCTCATCGCGTGCCGCCGCGATGACGTATCGAGCCTTGCAAGCGTCCGACATCTTCAACGGCGCCGTTCTGGTCGTCGATGCAATCGCCGCTCGCGACCTGATGCGCAGCCCAGCACAGGGCGGTGTCGTTGCCGCGATTCCCCTTGCGCAGAACACCAAGCCAATCCTCTACGTCGTCGCGGAAGGTGACCACGCCGTCGCCGAAACCGTCCGGCACGCAACGGGCGGCCCCGTGGAGGTGCACCTTGAACCCGGCGGCATCGATGAGGTGATGCAGGCTCGCACGCACAGCGACATCGTCCTCGAGTGGTGCGTGCGCCAGCTCTCCAACCACTTCAACCCTGCCTCGCGCACGAAATAGCGGACACAACAAGGAGATGGCATGAGCAGCACTGTCGACGCTCACAAGGACATGCACACCGAACAAGGTGCGCGCAAAGGCGAGCACCTGGGGCGGTCGAAGAATCCCATCGCCAAGGTGCGTGACGTGGCGTGGCTGGAGTTCGAGAAGCCCGATCTGGCTCGCGCCGAGGCGTTCGCGCACGCCTTCGGTTTCATCACCGCGGCTCGGACGCCCGGTGAGCTGCAGTTGCGCGGGTCGGACGCCGGGTCGCCGTGTGTGATCATCCGCAGTGGACCGCGGACCCGCTTCGCCGGCGTGGCGTTCGCCGCGGACGACACCGATGTCTTGCGGTTGGCGGACGCGACGGGGCGGCCCACGCGCGCGCTGCCGGAGCCACTCGGCGGTGTCGCCGTCGACTTGGCCGATCCCAGCGGCCTTCCGGTGCGCGTCGTGGCGGGCACGCATCCCCTCGAGCCGCTGCCCGCGCAAGCGCCGCAGGTGTTCAACTTCGGACGCGAGCTACAGCGTGTCAACGCAACGCAGCGGCCACCGCGCGAGCCTGCCCGCGTGCAGCGGCTGGGACATGTCGTGCTGCAGACCACCACGTACATGCAGACGCTGAACTGGTACCTCGATCACCTCGGGATGATCGTCAGCGACTTCCAGTTCTATCCCGGACAGCGTGATCGCGGGCCGATCATGAGCTTCATCCGCTGCGACCGCGGCTCGACGCTAGCCGACCACCACACCCTTGCGCTGGCACTGGGTCCGGTCAACCGGTACATACATTCCGCTTACCAAGTCAGCGACATCGACGCGCTGGCGGCCGGTGGTGAGTACCTCAAAGACCTTGGCTATCAACGGTCATGGGGCATCGGTCGCCACAATCAGGGAAGCCAGATCTTCGACTACTGGCGTGACCCGGACGGTTTCATGGTTGAGCACTTCTCCGACGGCGACATGTTCGACTCCACGCTCGAACCCGGCTGGGCACCGTTTACCGCCTCGGGCCTGGCGCAGTGGGGCCCACCGGCAACGCAGGACTTCCTCGGCATGAACCCCCGCGCGTTGCCCCACGAACTGCGCGGTTTGGTCAGCGGACTTCGCGATCACAACGAATTCGATTTCAACCGCCTGGTCGGCATGTTGAGAGTTCCCCGCGCGTGACCGTAGGACTCGGTTAGGTCGCCAGCTGCCGGCTTGGGTGCAGGCGGTTATTCGTCAACCAGTCGTCGACTACGGCCAGCGTGTACGACAGGTAAGGGCCACACGCCATCATGTGGTCCGAGCCTTCCAGCACGACCGAGGTCCCGCGTTGGCCGTATTTCTTGGCTGTCACCCGGCCGATCCGGGGAACTGTGCACTTGTCCTGCGAACCGGTGACGGCAAGCACCGGAGTTGTGATGGCGCCATAGTCCACACGCGCTGCCCGCCTGCGGTCAAGGAACCACAGCGCCATCTCGTGGTAGGCCGTGCCGGATTCCGCGCATAGCGTGGCGTAGTACGACTGCTGCAACTCGGGCGACTGTGCGTTGCAGATCAATTCCGTCCACGGCTTCCACGCAACCGGATACATCGGCGTGCGCGACAACCACTGCGGCACATAACGCATCCACAGCCGAACCATGCTCGGGTAGAAGGCAAACATGCCCGCGGCGGGCGCGGGACCCAACAGGACCACGCCCTTGTTGGGGCGGCGCGCTGCCAGCAGCTGTGCAAGTAGGGCGCCGACCGAGTGGCCCACGATGATGGGAGGGCTGTCCATCGAGTCGACGAGTTCGGCTAGGTCCGCAACGTAGTCCAAAAGGCCCACCTTGGTCACCTTCTGCGCATTCCCCCAGACGTCGGCCTCGTTCGGCGAGCCATGGTGGCGGAGCGTAGGCGCGTGCACCGTGAACCCACGCCGCTCCATTTCCACGGCGAAGTCACCCCAGTTCTTGCCGTTGCACCAGGTGCCATGGATCAGCAGGATGTGATGCTTGCTCATGTGTCCTCGAATCGTCTAGGGATTGCCAACAACGATAGGAAAGCCCCGCTGCGAAGGCTTGACATTTCGAGCCAAAATTTTGAGAATTCGAGACATGGCGGATGTCGTACGCGCCGCCGCGCTGAATGGCTACGAGGCGCTGATGCACGAATTGGGCGTCGCCCCTTGGCCGGTACTCGAGCGGAACGACATCGATCCCGATCTTCTGCACGATGCGGAATCGATGATCTCGCTGAGCGCCACCGGCCTGCTACTCGAGGACAGTGCGGCAGCGACCCAATGCCCCGACTTCGGACTGCGGCTGGCGGGGCGCCAGGAGACCGGGGATCTCTTGGGGCCGCTGGCCATTGCCCTGCTGAACGCGCCAACAGTGGAGCAGGCGCTCATCGACGCATCGCGGTACCTGTTCTTCCACAGCCCGGCATACGAGTTCACACTCGACGAGCACAGCTCGTTGATAGAGGGTTGCGCCACTATATATTTCGCAATTCGACAACCGGGGTTCGTGCAGCAGCGCCAACTGCTCGAGGGTTGCCTCGGCTACACGGTCGTCCTCTCACGACTCGTGACGGGGGGACAGTTCGGCCTGCGCAGTGTGTCGCTCCCCCACACCCCGGTCGCGACCAAGGCCGTCTACCGACGATTCTTCGGCGCGCCCGTGCACTTCGAGCAGCCGTATGCCGGCCTCCACGTCGACCGCGAAGTGCTTCAGCTGGACTTGAAGGCCGCGAACCCGATGTTGCGGCAATTGGCCATCGAGTACATCGGGCAGCGTTGCCCACCCCGTGTGCACACGATGGCGGACCAGGTGCGTCAAGCGCTCACGCGATCCATTGGCGCAGGCACCTCGAAGAAGAAGGACATTGCCGCACTACTGCGCATGCATCCGCGGACCCTGCAACGCAGGCTCGAGGACGAAGGCGAGACCTTCGAGGCGATCCGCGAAGACGTCTACAAGAACGCCACCCTGCACTTCCTCCGCGAAACGGACATCCCGCTGAAACAACTTGCGGGGGCACTTGATTTTTCCGAACAATCCGCGCTCACGCGGTCATGCACACGCTGGTTCGGAACGACACCGTCTCGCATCCGGCGCGGAACTGGTCACCCGGACGCGAGTTTGGGTCCGCGGAACTAGTCGCCCGTGAAGTTCGCTGGCCGCCGCGCCGCCGCCGCGGAGATCCCCTCGCCGAGATCGTGCGACGGCAGGAATGCGGCATTCCATGCCGCCACGTAACGCAGGCTCTCTGAAACTCGCGCGGTGCGTTGCTGATCCAGCACATCCTTGACCCCTGCGACCGCCCGTGGTGGATTGGCCGCGATCTCCGCGGCCGTCACCCTCGCAGCATCCAGCGTTGCGTCGGCATCGGCGAACACGGCGTTGACGAGGCCGATCCTTTCCGCGCGCACAGCGTCGATGTCCTTGCCCGTCAACGCAAGTTCGCGCATGTGTCCGTCGGAAAGGATCAACGGCAGACGCGCGAGACTGCCGAGATCGGCGACGATGGCGAGCTTGACCTCGCGAACGGAGAACTTCGCGTCTGCGCTCGCGTATCTGATGTCCACCGCAGCGATCAGGTCGACGCCGCCGCCGACACACCATCCATGCACCGAGGCGATGGTTGGTGTCCGGCAATCCGCGACGGCGCTGATTGCCTTCTGCATCCGCAGCAGGTCGCCGTGGAACTGTGCCCGCGGACCGATCGGCACGTTGTCAGCCAGTAGCGGCGCGAACAACTCACCGGTCGCCTGCAGATCCAGCCCGAAACTGAAGTTGCGACCGGCTCCCGTGAGGACGATGGCACGGACCTCGGGATCGATGTCCAACGTGGCGAACACATCGGTCATCTCCGAAAAGAACGCCGGTCCCATGGCATTTCCCTTACCGGGACCAATCAGCGTGACCTGCGCGACGTGCTCGGAGACGTCGACGGTGATCGACTCGTACGACTTACCCATGGGTAGTGTCCACTAGGCAGTCACTTTCAGGGCGCCATTGCGTTCCCTGACCCACGACAACACGTTCATCACCATCGCGTCGCCGGTTAATGACATCCGCGCGGGGCCGATGGTGATGTCGAGCGCATCTCCGTGGAGCCGGAACTTGCGGGCTTGCTCCGATCCGACCCATGATTCGAGCGAGGCGACGTCGACGGTCGTCACGAAGCGGTCAGGCGGCTCAAGGCGGTAACGACCGGAGTACGCAAGGAGATTCCGGAATGCGTTCGCTTCGTCCGCCTCCGTCTCGGGACGGGTCCGCTCCCCCGGCGTCAGCAACGCGAACATGCGGCCCTCGGGCAGCAGCGTCAGAACGCCGTTGGGGTTGGACCCGAATACGTGGGTCCGTTCTCCGGTCTGCAGATTCTCCAAGTAGTAACTCTTCAGCCGCCACACTCCGTGGATGGTCGTCTGGTCTGTCGGGGCGGTCTTCTGCCGCATCCGTTCTCCGATCATGGGCTTGTTACGAGAAGCGACGAGGTGCCAGCTGATTCGGCGGGATTTGCCCCAGCCGTCCCGACTCGAAATCCTCTATCGCGGTGGCGATCTCTTGCTTGGTGTTCATGACGAATGGTCCATAGCTGGCGATCGGCTCGCGTATCGGCAGGCCGCCGAACACCAGAACGTCGAGTGCGCCGGTGCCGTCGGACATGTGCTTGGCGGCCCGAAGCTGAACGCTGTGACCCGGTCCCAGCTGTGCCAGCTGGTGGGCGTGGATCGGCTGCTCCCCGGATCCCACGAATCCGTCTCCGGTGAGCACGTAGGCCAGCGCGTTGAACTGCGGATTCCATGGAAGGGCCAGGAAACCGTCGGGCGGCAAGGTCGCGTGGACCAGCGAGATGGGCGTGTGGGTAACACCGGGCCCTGGGACTCCTGCGATGTCTCCGGCGATCAGCCTGACGAGCGCAGTGGCGTCGTGGCTCGTAAACAGGCTGAGGTCCTCGCCAAGAATCGACTGATACCGCGGTGCGGTCATCTTCAACCGCCGTGGAAGGTTCACCCACAACTGAACACCGTGTGACGGTCCGCCGCTTCGATAGAACCGCTCGGTGGGCAGTTCGTCATGCAGGATGCCGGCGCCCGCAGTCATCCACTGGGTGTCACCTTCACCGATCAGACCACCGCCGCCGTTGCTGTCGTTGTGCGAGACCTCGCCATCCAGAACGTAAGTCACGGTTTCGAAGCCCCGATGGGGATGCCATGGGGCACCAACGGCCTCCTCAGGGGCGTTCAGATAGGGACCCATCTGGTCCAACATCAGGAACGGGTCGGCGTCCACCAGGGACAGGTGTCCGGGAAACGGGCGGTGGACGTTGAACCCGCCCCCCTCGAGTTGTTGATGCGACGTGACGACCTTGAGTGGTTCCCTGCTGTGGGCCCGCTGCTCCAGTGTGGGGTTGATTCTGGGCAGGACGGCCGGGTCAGCGGTGATCGCGGGCATGGTTATGACCTTTCACTTGGAATGCCTACCAACGGTACAACCAACTATGTCGGACATCTATTTCTATTTTGTCGTATGTCACATTGTCGAGCTACGATGAGTACGCGCTGGATGACGGCAAGAGGGCCGCTCGATAGGGCTCAGCGACGCGGTCGCCTAGGCCTTGGCGACCTGATCGCCATCGCGAGCGGTGACCGAGACCGCGAGCGTGGCGTGCTCGTGGTGCCGCGGCAGGTTGAGTGAATTGCGGTACTTGGGCAGGAAGAGGTCGGTGCCCTTGAGCCTGCGGGTGATACCGCGGCCCACGACCACGCCCGCGAGCACGCTCACACCGTCGTCCGGACCGACCGGGACGATCAGCATCTCACCCCGCGGAGACTGGTAGACGGCGTCGGCCTTCTTCCTCGCCAACACGGCTCGTACATTCCGTGCGGCAACCTTGGCCTGAGCAATTGCCGGCATCACGAGCTTCTTGGGGTCGGCGTCGTTGGCGTCGCCGATGGCGAAGATTGCGTCCCAACCGTCGACCCGCAACTGCCGGTCCACCCGGATGAGGCCACGCTCGGTCAGCTTGTCGCCGTGGGCTTTTCCAAACCAGCCGGTGTTCGGCTTGTTGCCGACGGCCCACAGAACGAGCGAGTCGGGGTGCTCGGCCGCATCGAAATGCTGGCCGAGCCGGACCGTTACACCCTTGCTCACGAGCAGCTCGTGCGCCCGATGGCCGAGCTTCGGCGTGGAACCAGCCAGCAGGGTTTCCTCCGCTTGAACGAGCGTCATCGTCTTGTCGGGATGAAGGGTGCGAATCTCGCCGGCCAGTTCGACGCCGACGGGGCCGCCGCCGACGATCACCACCGAACGAGCATCGCGGATGTTGCGTTGATGCTTCTGCATCGTCGCGGCCGCGCTGTTTACTGTGGTCCCGCCGAACTGCGCCGGCGCCGAAGCCTCGCTACCGGTCGCGATGATTGCGGCGTCGAACGAAAGCACTTCGCCGGTTTCGAGGGTGATGTGCCGGAGTTCTGGCTCGATGGCGCTGACCGTGCCGTGGACTACCGATCCGTTGCGCAGCAACCGGTCATAGGGCAGGAACGGACGATCAGTCCACGCTGGGTCGACGGCGGCGCGCAGGGCAGCGACGCGGTGGAAGAACGCGGTCTTGCGGTCGATGAGGGTGACGTCGGCGACGTCGTCGAGCGCGCTAGCGGCGGCGATTCCGGCGTAGCCGCCGCCGATCACGACGACCTTCTTGCGGTTGTGGTTGACGGTGCTGGTCATCTGGGGCTCCTTGATTGACTGTTGGGTTGCTAAATAGAACGCACACGGATGCCGCCATGGTTGCGCAGTTTGCACCAACTTTGGCCTGTCGACGGTGCATAGTGTTCGCATGGACGATTCCTGGCCAGTGCCGTCGAAGCATGTGCGCCAATTGATCCGGCGAGGAGCCGAAACCATGCTCGATCCGAGCGCCGCCTGGATCGCCGAGATGCACGCCGCCGCCCTCGGCGGGGGCCGTGTCCGCGCCGTTGCCGATGATCCCGTCCTCGCGGAAGGGCTGCGTCGCGATAGTCTCTCCCATCTGCTGCATTGGGCGTTGTTCAACGTGCAGCATCCCGGTCGTCGCGTACCGCCGAACGTCACCGCGGATTCGCTTGCCACTGCTCGCGATTTGGTGCGGCGCGGCCTGGACGCGACCGTGCTTGACACGTACCGCACCGGCCAGTACGTCGCGTGGCGGCGGTGGATGCAGACCTGCTTCGATCTCACGTCCGACGTCGGTGAACTACGCGAACTGATCGATGTCGCCGCTCGATCGATGAACACGTTCGTCGACGACACCATCGACGCCATCGACAGCCGGATGAACGTCGAACGCGACCATCTCATCCGCAATACGAACACCGAGCGCCTCACCGCGGCGACCCTCATCCTCGAAGGCGCACCGATTCCCCAGTCCCGGGCCGAGATACAACTCGGTTACCGACTTACCGGTCCGCAGACCGCGGCGATCGTGTGGGGCGCCCCGAGCACCAGTGCAGCTCAGCTGGAGGACGCCGCCGATGCACTCGGCCAGGCAGTCGACGCCACCGACCGGCTGACCATCGTTGCCAGCGTGGCCTCACTCTGGCTCTGGTTGCCGGTCGCGGTGGCGCCCACGGCCGCATCGCTTGCCAAGCGACTGGAGGCCGCCCCACAGCTACGGATCGCGATCGGACGCCCAGGACGCGATATCGATGGATTCCGCCGGAGCCACCTCGATGCCGCGACCACCCAACGCTTGCTGACCAGGCTCACCTCGCCGCAGCAAGTTGCCCACTACGAAGACGTCGCCCTCGTGGCACTTGTCACCTCCGATTCCACCCGTGCAGACGAATTCGTCCGCGATACGCTGGGCGACCTGCTGACCGCCGACCCCGACATCCGTGAAACGGTCGCCACTTATGCGAGCGAGCAGTTCAACACTTCGCGGACAGCCGAGCGGCTGTACACGCACCGCAACACCATCATTCGTCGTCTAGCTCGAGCCGACGAATTGATGCCGCTCCCACTAGCTCAGCGCCCAGTAGCCGTTGCAGCGGCCCTCGAGGTACTTCGCTGGCGAGGCGAGCGCTAACCACCACGAACGACACCGACACGCCGTGTAGCCATCCGCCAAATAAATATTTGGCAATTAGCGGGTATTCTTGCTGGTGTGATGACTCCGGCGGTACGGAAAGCGACCCGCAGGGCGCCTGGCCGCCCGCGGGCCGAGGAGTCTCCGGCGTCGCTGGACGAGATCTTCCAAGTGTCGCTGAGAGCGTTCGCCACGCTCGGCTACGACGGCGTATCACTACGGACGCTCAACCGCGAACTTGGCGGCAGCCACAACCTTCTCAACGGACGGTTCGGCTCCAAGGAGGCACTGTGGTACGCCACCGTGGACTGGGCCTTTGCTCCACTTGCCCAACGAGTTGCCAGCGCCTTCGATCCCACCCTCACCGACCCGCTCGAACAGGTGCGGATATTCATCCGCGTCTTCCTCTTGTATTCGGCCGACCATCCCGAGCTCGTGGGGCTGATGAACATCGAGGGCCAACGGGACACCGAGCGCCTCGCATATGTCTTCGATAATTACATCGCACCGGCCATGGAGCCCATGCGGCGGCTGCTCGACCATCTTGTCGCCGAGGGGCGGATACATCCAGTGCCGCTGAGCACATTTCATTTCATCCTCACCCATGGCGCAGGCGGTCCCTTCACGCTGGAACCGCTTGCCCGCCACTTCTCTCAACTCGACCCGCGTGGGGACGTTACTCCTCAAGAGCAAGCCGAACTCAGTGCGGACTTCATCGTTCGCGGTCTGCGGGCGGACGCCGTCGAGCCAAAGGCCGCTGCCCCGAGAGGTCGTCGGCAACAACGCAGTTGACCTACTCTCGTTACGGCTTCTAGCCGATCTGGAGATCGGCACTTCGTCGCTGCGTTCTTGAGACGCCGCGTCTCACCTACCGTCTGCGCACTTAACCGAGGAATCCCGTGAATAACGGTGATAGCCAAGGCGATTAGTGCTGCCCAAGTGGCGTAGTACTCGTGACCCCCGGCCTGCAGGCTCCCAGGTGGGCTCAGCAGTGATGGACATCACTGGACGGTCGTCCAGTTTTTATTTGACGGCCGCCACATTCACGCGATAGCTTCTTTACTGACCGATCGTCCAGTGGATCCCGCAAGTCAAGTGAGCGGAATACCTGGTCGCGGCCCCAAAGACTGAACGACGAGCGAAAGAAGCGGGCGAAATGACGACGAAAACGAACAATTCCGAGCATCCGAAGCGGCTTGTCAACCATGAGGCAGCCCGTGCCAAACACGGCTGCAAGGTCGACCTCATGGCCGAGATGCTTCAGATTGGCGACCCCCTGGCCGACGCCGTAATCGCCGAGATCAACGAGCTCGGCAAGGAGGCCAGCGGGCAGCTGAACAAAGGGATCATCGCTGGGCTCGACAGCCTCGACAACCCGCCGCCGGCAATCGCGGCGTTCTTGACCGAGTTGGAGACCTTGCCCGAGTGGGTTGACCGTGCCGCTCTGCAGCACGGCGAGGTATCGGAGCTGTCTGTGCCTCCGTTGTGGAAGGTGCTGGCGTCCGGGGGCACCATCGAGCTGTCTCACGTATACGCCTCGCCGGCGATCGCCAAGTTGCTCGTCCAGACCGGCTCACTCGCGAAGATGGCGCCACGGCGGCTTGCCGAAACCGGGCTATGGAAACAGCAGGTTGTGCTGCCCGGCGGTCTATTGCGCGGCGCCCCCGGATATGTGAGCACGGCTCAGGTCAGGCTGCTGCACGCACGAGTGCGAGCCACGTCCATGAACCATGGCTGGGAGCACAGGATTTGGGGTGTCCCCATCAACCAGACGGACATTGCACGCACGTGGTTGGCATTCACGCGGGTCGCCTCCAAGGCATGGGACAAACTTGGCATCGACTTCACTGAGGAAGAGCAAGCCACGCGTTACCGATATTGGTGGTACATCGGGTACGTGCTGGGCCTGGACGAAAGGTTCTACTCCCTCGTCCGAACTGACGCCGACGCCGATGCCTTGCTGGACCTGCTCGATACAACCATCGCCGAACCCGACGAAAACTCGCGCGAACTCACCTTGGCGTTGCTGGATGCAAATGTGGAGCAATTGGCCGCAGGCCCGCTTTCCATGATGGATCGCGCAACGTTGCGTGATCTGTTTCATGGGATGTGTCGCGACTTCCTCGGTGACCGGTTCGCCGACTCCTTGCAGCTCCCTCCTGCCCAGGCTGCGGCGATCATCCCGTTGCTCGCCGCCGCGAGCACACAGTCCTGGCAGCTGCAGCACAGCACTGAAGAGAACGCCGCGCTGACGCTCGAGAAGTTCACCGCGACGGCAGTTGCCATCGCCGCCGAGGGAGCGCTGGAGGACGGCACCGCCTACGAGAAGAACGCGGCCGCATAAGCCCACGGAGAACCGGATTCACTAGGAGTAGATATGCAGCGCACCAATGGCTTCCGTCGGTTCATCATCGGCGCCGGCCTGGCCGCGGTAGTCACGAGCTCGACCATCGGCCTTGCTCCGTCGGCTGCAGCGCATGGTGTCGCAGAACCTCAGGAGGTCTGCTCCGGTCCCGAGATTGCGGCCGGAGCGTGCAATTCCCGAGCGACTCAACCGATCCCAGGCCATCTCACAGAACGCTGGCGAATGGATCCGCATGGATCGAGGCACAGGAAGATGGAGATCGCTCAAGAGCGTGCGGTCCAGGCATCTGAATGTGCAACACCAGCAGGCCAAGACGCGGAGTGAACCCCTCGCATCACCCGATCCCATGGAAACCAATGACCAGCGCCCAAAGTTCCCACACCCCAGGAGTAGACATGAAACACGAATACGATTCGCTGTACGTCGGCGGCCACTGGGTGACACCACATGCAGCCGAGGTCAACACCGTCTTCTCGGCGTCCACCGAGGAAGTCATCGGGCGGACACCGCTCGCTGACGCCGCGGACATAGACGCCGCCGTCACCGCTGCCCGTCGCGCGTTCGACGGCACCGGCTGGGCCGACCTCGACCCGGCCGAAAGGGCCGACGCATTGGAGCGGTTCGCCGACGAAATGGCAAAGCGCGCAAACCTCATTGCCGAGACGGTCACCGCCGAGAACGGAATGCCCATCTCCCTGTCCATTCCGGCCAACGGATACTCGGGCGCCAGCGTTCTGCGCTACTACGCCGACATGATCCGCAAGTTGCCGCTGGAGGAGGTGCGCCCTGGGTACCTTCCGGGCAACATCCTGGTCCGGCGTGAGCCGCTAGGGGTGGTGGCCGCCATGGTGCCGTGGAACTATCCGCAGGCCCTGGCGATGGGGAAGATCGCGCCGGCGCTGGCGGCCGGCTGCACCGTCGTGTTGAAACCCGCGCTGGAGACGGCGTTGGACGCCAACCTCATGGCCGAGGCAGCCGTCGCGGCGGGCCTTCCCCCCGGCGTGTTCAATGTCGTGCCGGGCGGCGTCGAGGCCGGGCAGGCTTTGGTGGGTCATCCCGGCGTCGACAAGGTCGCCTTCACCGGTTCGACGCAAACCGGCCGCATCATCGGCGAGGTCTGCGGCCGGTTGCTGCGGCCGGTCACCCTCGAACTCGGAGGCAAGTCGGCAGCGATCGTTCTCGACGACGCGGACGCCGTGACGACCGCCGCCGGCTTGACCGACGTGTCGTTCCCGAACAACGGACAGACTTGCTATGCCAGCACGCGGATCCTGGCACCTGCCCACCGGTACAACGAGATCCTCGATGCAGTCACCGACATGGCCGGCTCGCTGGCAGTCGGCGACCCCTTCGACCCGGCGACTGCCATCGGACCGGTGGTCTCCGCCCGGGAGCGGGAAAGGATCGAGGGGTACATCGCAACCGGCCAACGTGAGGGCGCCCGGCTCACGACGGGTGGCGGGCGTCCCGCACACCTGGAGCGGGGCTGGTTCCTCGAGCCGACGGTCTTCGGAGACGTCCGCAACGACATGACCATCGCGCGCGAGGAGATCTTCGGCCCGGTCGTGGTCGTCATTCCCTACCGGGACGAGGACGACGCCGTCGCGCTGGCCAACGACTCCGAATACGGCCTCGGTGGCAGCGTGTGGACCACCGACACCGAACGCGGCGCGGCGGTGGCTCGGCGAATCAACACCGGCAGCGTCGGGATCAACGGCTTCCGGATCGACAACGCTGCGCCCTTCGGTGGCGTAAAGGCCAGCGGCCTCGGCCGCGAATTCGGCCCCGAGGGCCTGATGCCGTACTTCCAGGTGAAGTCCATCTTGGCGCCTGCATCCGCGTAGCGCTGTCCCAGTACTCCCTGGGGTCCGCCGACGATGTCGGACCCAAGGGCGGGGACACGCGACAAATGCTGGACGCTCGTTCAGTGAGTTTCTGAGAAGATCACGACACATGCCAGAGGAGGACGCGATGCCCGGAGTAGTGGAAGTCGAGCGGACGCGTGAGCGGATGATCCGCTGCGCACTCGAATTATTCACCGAGCGTGGGTATGACGGTGCATCAATCGGGATGATCGCTTCCAATCTTGGGGTCGCGAAATCCGCAGTCTCGTACCACTTCCGCACGAAAGAGGACTTACTCGTCGCTGTCATGCAGCCCGCAGTCTGTGACCTTGACGCGTACTTCGAGAAGTTCGGCACCGGACCCTTGCGGCCGGTGCGGCGCCGCGAAGCGATCACCGAATGGGTGCAGCTCACGGTCAAGCACCGCGCTCTGCTCGGATTCCTGGCCAAGGAAGGCGATCGGGACCGCCCCGAACCTGGGTTCGCTCGATGGCCGTCCGCCGCCGAGCAGTTGACCCAACTCTTGGCGGGCGGCCAACCCGATCTGGGCGAGCGCATCTACCTTGGCGCGGCCATCCGTGGCCTCGCCACGGCGCCGGCCATGTTCCCGGAGGCCGGCGACGCCGACCTCGAGCAGCATCTCCTGCGATTCGCCGAGACGACGCTCGCACGCCGCCGCCGGACGACTGTGGTGCCGGGCGCACCGACTCCCTAACCGCTTCCCTCCCCCCGTCAACCGACCGCTGCTGCGCGGTCGGTGGCGTCTGCTTGCTTGTTTCGAATTGGAGACCCCTTGCCATGACACATCCGACCATCGACGCACCGACTGACGACCAGCCCAGACAGACAGCGCCAAGGGCCATGGTCCCGGTGCTCGCCTTCGCGGGCATCATCGTCGCGGTACTTCAAACCCTGCTCGTACCGGTCATCGGGGATCTGCCAGCACATCTAGACACCACGCCCGGCAACGCGGGTTGGGTGCTGACCTCGACGCTGTTGGCCGGCGCCGTGGCCACGCCCATCATGGGCCGCCTCGGCGACCTCTATGGGAAGCGGCGCCTGCTGATCACGAGTCTCGCGGTGATGGTCGTCGGCGCCCTAATCAGCGCGCTCACAAGCGATTTCCTGACAATGATCGTGGGTCGCACCCTTCAAGGCTTCGCCATGGGCGCGGTACCGCTGGGCATTGGCCTGATGCGCGACGTACTGCCGCCCGAAAAGCTCCCTTCCGGGATGGCGCTGATGAGCTCCTCCATGGGCGTCGGCGGGGGGCTCGCAATACCCGCAGCGGCCCTCGTCGCCCAGTACGCCGACTGGCACACCCTCTTCTACGGCGCCGCTGGCCTCGGGCTGTTGGCCATCGTCCTCACCCTGCTGGTCGTCCCGGAGTCTCCAGTGCGCGCCGAGGGCCGCTTCGACCTGCTGGGCGCTCTTGGGTTGTCCGTAGGGCTGGTTCTCCTGTTGTTGCCGATCACCAAAGGCGCCAGTTGGGGCTGGTCGTCGGGCACCACCCTTGGACTGTTCGCCGCTGCTGCACTGGTACTAATCCTCTGGGGCACAATGGAACTGCGTATGCGCACTCCGTTGGTCGACCTCCGCACCGCGGCCCGCCGCGAGGTGCTATTGACCAACCTCGTGGCGCTGATGGTCGGCTTCGCCTTCTACGTCATCACCCTTGTCATGCCGCAGCTGCTCCAGTTGCCCACAGCCACGGGCTACGGGTTCGGCCTCTCGATACTGGCCACTGGCGCGTATATGGCACCACTTGGCCTGACGATCATGTGCATGAGTGCCATCTACGCCCGTCTGTCGGCCAGGCTCGGCCCGACCACCACCCTCGCAATTGGCTTGGCGGTCATCGCGATCGGCTACGTCGCCGGCATCGCCCTGTTGAGTGCGGCGTGGCAGACCATCGTGACCTCAATCGTCGTGGGTGCGGGCGTTGGCCTGGCCTACGCCGCGCTGCCGGCACTCATCGTCGGCGCAGTCGACGCGTCGGAGACCGGCGCAGCCAATGGCCTCAACACCCTGAT
The DNA here is from genome assembly GCF_000620625.1 of Mycobacterium sp. URHB0044. Classification (GTDB taxonomy): domain Bacteria; phylum Actinomycetota; class Actinomycetes; order Mycobacteriales; family Mycobacteriaceae; genus Mycobacterium. The sequence goes on from NZ_JIAW01000026.1 coordinate 63,886, forward strand.
GCGCTACGTCGGCATGACGGTGTCAAGCGCCGTCATCGCTACCGTGCTTGCGGCAACCGCTCACACCGTGGGTGGAGTCGAGATCCCTACCATCAACGGCTTCCGAGTCTCATTCACCGCGGCGATCGCCGCCGTCACCATCGCCCTGTTCTTGGTGGTCCTCCTGCGCAGAGCCACCCGCCCGCACGCAGACGCCGGTGAAGACGAGGAACCGCGATGAGGAACGCCGTTTCAGAACCGGCTACGGTCAGCACGAGTCCTGCCGAAGGCGCGGTTCCACAACCGAATCGAGGCACACGGCGCCGATACGTCGTCACCAAATCAGTGCTGGAATGGCTGCGATGGTCCTGGCTGGGGACTCGAGCCCACATCTCGATCAACCACCGCTTGGATTGGGCGATTGCGCACGTTAACGCGCAGATCGTGCACCGACAGCGCCTTGCGGACGCGACCGGGCTTGCACAGAGCGCCTTCGCAGTCCCTTTTGGCGAATCAGTCCGTATCCCAGGTCTTTTCGTCGTCGAACTCTTTCCTCCGAGTGAATCAGGACAACTCCAGCACGCTGCCCAACGCCACGGCTGGCCGGATCCACCGACCGACGTGCGCTCCCAGCGACAATGGAACCTGGGCACATTTGCGGCAACGCGACGTGTAGTCAGCGGACCGCATACGCGGCAGGCGAAGTTGCCTCGCGAGTTCAACGAGATCACGCTGACCGCGGTCCAAATCGGCGAAGGAATCACCGCCGTGGTCGCGGCCTTTCACATGACTGACGCCGCTGCGCGCCATGTGTCCGATGTCTGGCACCGCGACCATCAACCGGAGATCGTGCGCGGCCGTGGCGAGCGGCCGAGGTCAGAAGCCGCCCAGTCCGTCGCTGTTCGTCGTACGCAGATCGCCCGGCAGTCGATGCACGACGCCGCTCGGCGCTGGCTTGCCCGAACATGCCCGGGGTTCTTCGCGGCGAATGACGAGCCCCAGCCGCTGATCGACCTCATGCTATTCACGCGTAGACGTGCAACGCTTGACGAATCACCAACCCGACCTGACGAAACGTCCTATCGCGCACTCGGTTTGACCGACCGACACGTTATACACACGTCGTCCAACATTCCAGCCATGACCTTGGAAAGAGCGCCCCGCACGTCGCACAGTTACGTCGATGGTGTGCGCACGTGGGCGTTGTGGGGCCAGCGCCACGAAATCGTCGACCAAGCAATCGACTTCGATGTGCGGAGCCCTGACGATGAGCAAGCCATAGTCGACTACATCGGAGCGGGAGTGCGAAACCACCTCACCCGGTTGGCCCTCTCAGAGTTGCTGTCCGTTTACCACGCCCGGTACGCGGACATGCGAGACAGTGCACGAAACCGGCGTGGCCTGTTTCACACCAAGCACCTCGAGGAACTCCGCACGAGTTTGCTCGTGTTGAGCCTGAACGTCGGCAGCCTCGAGCGGGACATCAAGGAATTCAACGAATCCGGACTCTTCTCCCGAGATGATTCGTGGTGCACCGTAACCGCGCCCTGGGTATCGCCGCAGACTCCAGTCAATACGACCGAGCTGATGATCAAGGAACAAAGTGAAATGCTCACACAGTTGGTGCTGGATGACGAGCAGTTCCGCGTCCTTCTTTCTGCCGCGGTGTCGCTGACGTCCTCGATCGAAGGTTTGAGGGCATCGCGATTGGCGAAACTGATCGCTGCCGCGTCGCTTTCGGTTTCGCTTGCCATGGTCCTGTGTTCAGACGTCGCGGAGCATCCTCGCTTCAACGCTCTAGTCAGCTGGCTCATCCACCTGGGTTGACGGTACTCGTCGTTGATCAGCGAGGCGGCTGGTCCACCTGGATGCTCTCGAAACGCGAAATCATCGGACCACGTGGTGCAACTTCAGCGCCGATCTCGCGGCGTTGGCGGCGCACATGCCGTGCGCACCCGGTCCCGGCGGCGTAGCGGCCGAGCAGATGTACATGCCTGCTATCCCGATCCGGTACGGATTGAGCGTCGTGCGCGGACCAAGAACGAGCTGCCGAGCATCCTTCGCCCCTGTCACGATGTCACCTCCGACGTAGTTGGGGTTATAGCGCGCCATCTGGGTCGTCGTGCGCACCGCCCGTCCGACGACACGCTCCCGGAAACCGGGGGCGAACCGCTCGGTCTGGGCGATGATCGCCTCGGTAGCGTCACCTTGATAGCCATGCGGGACATGCGCATACGTCCACACTGGGTGCGTGTCGGTCAACGACGTCTGCACCGGTGGGCGTTGGACGAAATGTGCGGTCACGCCCACCCCATGTCGGCAGCGGGCGTGACCGCAGTCGAACTACATCGAGATACCGCCGTCGACGTTGACGACGTTTCCGGTGACGTAGCCCGCTTCGGCTGAGGCCAAGAAGGCCACTACGGCGGCCATTTCGTCGGCCGCCGCGACACGACCCAACGGCACTGAGGCCACCAGCGCGGCCTTCTTGTCCTCGGGGATCGAGGCGGTCATGCCGGTGTCGGCGAACGGCAGGACTGCGTTGACCGTGACACCGGAGCGGCCGAGCTCCTTTGCGGCGGCCTTGGTGAGCCCGACGATGCCAGCCTTGGCGGCAGAATAGTTGGCCTGGCCCAGATTTCCATGCAGGCCGGAGTACGACGTCATGTTGATGATGCGTCCGTACTTCTGGGCGCGGAAGTGTGGAGCGCACGCGCGGATGAATCGGAAGGTGCCACCGAGGTGGACGTCGAGTACGTCGTCCCACGCGTCGTCGTCCATCTTCCACACCATGCTGTCCCGAAGGAAGCCGGCGTTGTTGACGAGTACGTCGATGCGCCCGGTGCGTGCCATCGTCTCGGCGACCACCCGCTCGGCGTCCGCTGTCTTCGCGACATCGGCGGTCACAGCGGTTCCTCCGGTCGTCGCAGCGACTTCCTCGAGCGCTTCGGCGCTGCGCCCGACGAGCACGACGTCGGCATTGGCGCCGGCGAACGCCTCGGCCAGCGACCGGCCGATGCCCTTCCCCGCGCCGGTCACGATGACCGTGCGGCCGGTGAAGTCGAACCGCAGGTTCGAAGTCCCTACTGCCTCTTGGGTATCGGTCGCAGTGGTCAAGGGGTTACCTCCTGTTGAGTGGTGTGACGGATTGAGTGAAGAAAGGCGCTGCCGCGCCGGTACGGCGCTAGGTCCACGTGTCGTGGGTGACCACCGCGTTCCCATCGGTTGGCCACCTCGGTGAGGATGCGCTGACGATCGGCTGACCCGAGTTGGTCGAGCGTCGCCTCGTCGAGTTCCACCACGACGCGTCCGGCGCGCACGCGACAGCGAACTGCCTTCGGCGCGATGGTGTCGGTGAGGTGGCGTTCCACGTCGTTGACGAGTCTCAATACCGACGGGTCGATAACCAGGCCCGTTTCGATGCGGCTGGAAAGACATGGTGCAGCGGGTAATTCGGCGAGGTCATCGAGGCCAAACGCACGGGCGATCCGCCGTACGCCTGCCTTGTCGACGCCCGCATCGACGTACGGGTGCCGAACGTTGCGCGTGCCGGCGGCGGCCAGCCCCGGCCGGAAGTCCGAGAGGTCGTCGGTGTTGGTTCCGGAGACGATGTGCGCTGCCGTCATCCCGGCGATCGTGCCGTAGAGGTTGGACTTGCAGTGAAAGCACCGCGTGACGGGGTTGCGCAGATAGTCGGGATCGGCGAACTCCTGCGCATCGATGATTCGCAGGTTCCAGTCCTCCTGTGCCGCCCAGCGACGCACGCGCTCGGTCGCCTCCGGTGGCACCGCCGCAGAGACGGCGTGGAACATCTCGGTCCGTACTCCTCGAGTACGGTGTGCGACGACGGCAAGCGTCATGCTGTCGACGCCACCGGAGACGGCCACCGCAACAGTCCCGAGACGCTGCAACACCGAGGCGAGTTCAGGCATCGCGTGAACCCTCGACATGCAGGGCCCGCATCGCCGCGCAGGCCGCGCCGTAGCCGTTGTCGATGTTCACCGTGACGAGGCCCGGCGCGCAGCTGGCCAGCAGCGCGTGTAACGCCGTCTTGCCTCCCTCGGCAATCCCGTAGCCGACGGACGTGGGCACGGCGATGATGAGGGCCGGAACGAGCCCACCGAGGACCGTCGGCAGCGCGGCATCCATTCCGGCCACCGCGATCACCACGGGCAGTGAGGCGATCTCGTCGATCCGCTGCTGCAGTCGCCACAGACCTGCGACACCGACGTCGCTGATCTCTACCGATGCCAGCCCGTGGAACGCCAATGTGCGAACCGCTTCGCGTGCGACGGCCGAATCGGAGGTGCCTGCGGTCACCACCGCCACACGGGCAGAGCCGCGGAACGCCACGCCGGCGCCGAAATACGCTGTGCGGGAGCCGGGTTCGTAGTCGAGGCGCCCCCGGAGGCGACCGGGCAGCCCGTTGAACTGGTCGAGCTCCAGCCGCGTCAACAACAGCGCCATTCCTTGCGCATCGGCTTGGTCCAATACCTCGACGAGCTGCTCGACGGTCTTGGTGCCTGCGAGGACTGCCTCTCCGAAACCGATCCGTCGCTCGCGGCTCGTGTCGAGGACGACCTCGCGGCGCTTCGTCGTCACCGTCACGACGGCCGCACCCATACGTGCATGTCCAGCAGCGGGGCGTCCACGATCGCCCGTCCGACATCGACGGTGTCGACCTCGAGACGCTTGAGTTCGTCGATGTCCTCGAGACGAACGCCGCCACCGAAGGCGAGCTCGACGCGGCCGCGCACGCCAGCGCCACACAGCTCGCGCGAGGCGATCGCAGCGTCGCCCAACTTGCCGGTGTCGATGAAGACGACGTCGGCGCCGCCGTGTACGGCCGCAACGACTAACTCAGGGTCGTCGAGTTGAATCACCTTGCGATGGCCGGCCATTTCGGCGACCGCAGCAAGCGTGGCGTCGACACCGCCGAGCATCGTGACGAAGTTCTTGTCGAGATAGACGAACGGCCACGTCGCGATGCGCGGCTCGGCACCTCCAGCCATGATCGCGGACCGGATGGTGTCCTTCACCGAAACGGGTAGCTTCTTCCAGGCACCCGAGACGATCCTGGGTGAGCCGTTCGCACGGTCCACGAAGCGTCGCGTCGCCGTGGCGATGCCGGAAGCCTTGGCGAGAAGTCCGACGACTCGCTCCTCCGCAAGGGCGATCTGCATGGGCGTGCCCCGGAAGCGAATGATCTCGTCGCCGGGTCGCACGTGATCGGCTTCTCGCAAAGCGAAGTCGATGCGCAAACCGAGGTCCTGTAACGACTCCGCGGCTGCCGCGACGGGGCTGACGATGCCTTCGTCGTCGGCGATGAGTGCGGCCGTAAACACGCGTTCGGCAATACCCGCGAAGATGGTCTCCCGCGGATCAGTCTGGACCGTAGTCATTTTCCGCTCATCTCCGCGGGCGACAGCGCAGCGTACGTGTCCCGCTGCACGTCGGGGTCATCGGAAAGGCAGAACAGCATCGGTGTCTGGATGCCCCCCTCTGCCAGCGCGAGGAGCCGCTCTTGGCACTGCTCTGCAGCGCCGATGACCGCGATGCCGTCGACCAGTTCATCGGTCAGCGCGGCTCGGACGCGGCGCCAATCACCGACAGAGCCGGCATCCAGGATCTCCGCGGCTTCCGTCTCATACCCCGCCCACGCGAGGAACGCGTTGTAGACCGGGTTGGTGAAGTAGGGGCCGAACAGTCGGCGAAAGAGCGTCCGTGCGGTCTCGACGTCGTCGGTGACCATCGCCTGCAGTCGAGTGCCGATCTCGAGCGAGCCGGGCTCGCGGCCCGCCAGCGCGAGGTCGGAGTGGATCGTCTCCATGATCCGGGGCAGCGACTGCAACGGGAAGAGGTTGAGGATGATGCCATCGGCGATCGCGGCGGCGAGCTCGATCATTCGCGGCCGCAACGCCGCCAAGAAGATGGGGACGTCCGCGTCGAGCGCGGGTTGCCGATAGCCCTCGCTACGCAGCGCCTGTCCTTCGAAGGACGTCTTCTCCCCCGCGAGCATCTGGCGCAGCAGCGTCACGGTCTCACGCACGTGGGCCACGGGCTTGCGCAACTGCAGGCCGTGCCAGCCGTTGATCATCGTCTCCGAGCCGCTGCCCAAGCCGAGCGCGAACCGGCCGGGGCCGATATCGGCGAGGGTTGCGACACTTGCGGCGAACACGGCGGGTGTGCGGGTGTACACCGGTGATACGGCGATGCCGACGCGCATCCGCTCGGTGCGGTCGAGCAGCAAGGCTGCCAGCGTTAGGGCGTCTACTCCGCCTGCGTCGGCCAGCCAGACGTCCTCGTAGCCAATGGACTCCGCCCATAGCGTTTGTTCGAGCATCTTGCGCACGGCGCCGGGCCCGACGGACAGCGGTGTGAACGCGGCGCGGTGCCGCGAACGCGCCGGCCGGTCTACGCTGCCGGGCTGAGGTTGCGTTGGCGCAGCCACTTTGGCATCAACTCCTCGTCCACTCGGCGGGCCACTTCGGGCGCCCGTGTTATCAGGTACTCCGCCAGCGGGCGCGTCATGTTGATCGCGCCGTAGCAGCCATCGAAGACGATCGCCTTGTCAGTGCCGGCCTTCTCGGCGGCGATCTTCATCGCCTCTGGCAGATCGGCAGCAACGAAGATCTCGCGATCCGGGTGGATGCGCTTCATGTCCTTGCCGACGTCCGGGTCCGCCGCCACGGTGATCTTGGTTGTGTTGAACAACTTCCAGGCGTAGTTCATCACCGTCGCGCGCACGGCGCCCTTGGTCACTTCGACAGAACTCTTGTCCGGCTTCGGATTTGGTGGCGTGTTGGGGTAATCGAGATCCAGATGGTCTTCACTGGACTCGAACAATGCGGTGGCTGTGAGGCCGCCGGCGTGCTGGTAGGGCAGCCACCGCGTGTCATCGGCGACCGTGTAGCAGGCGTCGATGGTCCTGAACAGCTCGATCAGTTTGCCGTAGCGGCGCAGCATGTCGGCGGTGACGCGGCGGTCCATGGCGATGAGGTCGTTGTCGGCGTCGACGCCCATGGTTCCGGTCGGCGAGGTCGACAGCACGGCCGAGAAGGCCCAGCGCTGGCGGATGAACGGCGACTCGTACACCGCACGCGGCACGATGTTGGCGCTTCTGGTCGGGAAGTTGTTGTGGAAGATCGAGCGCGTCTCCATACGCGCGTAGCTCATCGTGAACGCCTTCAGCAGCCGGCCGTTCATGTGATGGAAGTGGACCTCGCGCGGATCGTCGTAGTGCACGTGGATCAGCCACTTGGCGGCATAGGCGCGTTGGATGCCGTAGAGCCTGCCGATCTCGGTGTCGATCGCAACGCCGTTGTCGTAGGGACCGAAGCTGTATACCTTGCGGAAGTGCTCGTCGAGTCCGAACTGCGGCACGATCTCGATCTGCTCGAACTTGCTGTTCGCGGAACTCATTGCCAGCCGGATGTTTTCGGTGCCGGTACGGCGTACCACCTCGTCGTGCACGGCGCGTAACAGCTCCGCGTAGGCGTGACCGCCCATCATTCCGAAGCCATGCTCGGAGCACAGTACGTTCACCGAATCGCCGGGCTTGATCATCGACATGTCGACGCGGTCGAGCGCGGCCACCGCTGCCTCGCGCACGGGCGTGATGTCCTCCCCCGCCCGGTGGATGGGATCGGGGATGTCGCCGAAGAGGTCCTGCACACGCACAGAACAGATGTCTGGAAGCTCGGCGGCGCGCATCGCGGGGGGTTTGCCGCCGTAGGCGAACTTCGATCTACCGAGTGGCGGCGGCGTCGCAGCGGGGTGAATCATGACTCGATCTCCGGATTCTTCGGCTGGATGTCCGGGAACATCGGCGTTGGACTGTTGAGGTTCTGACCGCTCTCGACGGCCTCGAGGCTTTCGCGTAGCCGATACTCGGGATACCGGTCGGCGACGTCGCCGGGAATCGTCCAGATCGCAACGTCGGTTCCGTCACCGTCGCCGTAGATGCGATGATCCTTCGACGATCGGTCGATCTCGATGCCGTGCGCCGCAAGAAGTCGCATTGTTGGTGCAAGGCACCACATTCCGCACTTCGCTCGGACCCCGGTCGCCAGAGTCAGCTCCTCCGGTTCGCGCACGCCGTCGAGGATCGCGGCGGCGACCTCCGCGGCGGTTGTGCTGGTGCACATGCAGATGGCCTGTTGCGGATCGAAGCGGGCCTTGGCGCACAGCTCGCGAACCGCGGGCCGGTCCCACCGCTCGGGCGGCACGCCAAGTTCACGCGGATTCGGGTCGCGACGGACCGAGATCGCGTCATACGGCATGCAGGCCTCGACACACTTGAAGCAGCCGACGCATTTGGGCTCGTCGAGCACGGCCAGCTTGCCGTCCATCGCGAGGGCATCCGACGGACAGACGTTGACACACCGCCGACATCCGACGCAGGCCTCGTCATTGATCCGGACGATCGCGGACGTTGCGAACATGAATAAATAGTAATGTCATTACTATTTTTATGTCAAGGGTTTATTCACCGCGGACGGGCGTGACGGCCTTCTGTACGCGAATGCCCACCCACAGCGGTGATTACGAAGCTTCGGCGGCCTTCTTGATCGCCGCGAGTGTCGCGGGGATCCCACTCTTCGCCGCCTCGCGCATCGTTTCGATCGCGGCATCCGCGTTCGCGCCATACCGTTCGCGGAAGCCGGCGACACCGGCGGGCAGGAACTCCCACGACTCAGTGAGTCGGGTGCCGCTGCCTTCGGGTTCGAAGGTGTACCCCCAGTACACCCAGCCGTTGTTGACCTCCCAGGCGAACTGCCGACCGAACGTGGCGGCCACAACCTGGCAGCGCGCCTCCCACGTCAACTTTGGCGTTACGTTGCGTCCGGTGAACCAGGCGCCGACCTGCGGGCTTTCACCCTCATCCCACCAGCAGCCCACGCAAACCGGACTCCACTCCCCCATCCTGGTCACGTCCGACACCAACGCATACAACTCGTCCGGTGGCACGCCCACTGAAATCGAATCAGACATCTTCAGCCGCAGAAGACCTTCGGGGTCTACGGCGGGCAAGTTCGGTCCCATCTGGACTCCTCTAGGTCGTCGACCGGCTCGGGCGTCACTTCAGTTCGCGTGCGTACGACGCAGCCGCTCCCGCAGCCGAACCGCGATGCCATCGGCGAGCTGCCGTTTATCGGCGCCGCTCGCCAGGCCGGCGAGCAGCGCCTCAAGGCCGAGCCGTGCTTCGACGTGCGGCCCTGGCAGACACGTGATGACCGCATCGCCGATGGTGCCGACGCCAATGCGCACCCGCGCCTTGACATGACGGCCGTGCCCGGGCTCCACCTCGAAGATGGCAGGCGTCGCGGCGTTCTGGTCGATGGAGAGGAGCGCCTCGACCGTCCCGTCCTTGCCCTCCGCGCCGACGCCACCGGTGGTGATCACCAGACCGTAGCCGCGTTCCTCGACGGCTTCCCGGATGGCCGCGGCCATCGTGTCACGATCGTCGGGCAGGTCCTCCCCCGGCATGGCAGCGAAACCGTCCTCCTGCAGACGGTGCACGATCCATGGTTTGTTGGTGTCGCGAATCTGGCGCGAAATGACCTCGGGGCCAGTCGAAAACACGATGGCGCGTGCGGCAATCCTGCGCCCGATCTCGGCCGCCATCTCCCTCGAGCGGTCGAGTGCTGCGACGGCTTCGGTGGCGTCGGCGCTGATCCAGCCGAGCATGCCCTCCGAGCACACGTCGGTCTCTTCGGTGACGCACACGCCGGCAACCCGACCCAGTGCACGAAGTAGTGCTTCGCGTCGGCCGACGAGGACATACGGATCGATGGTGCGGCGCAAAATGTCGAGGGCGAGGAGGTCATCGCGTGCGTCGATGACCAGGACTTCATCACGTGGAATGCCGAGTTCATCGGCGACCGTCGCGGCAATCACGGAAAGATCCGCACCGTCGAGCCCGATGCGTTCGATACGCAATTCGGTCTTCTCGAGCAGGTTCCATTCCGGGGCGCTCACTCGGCGACACCGGTGATGCGGCGGATGAGACGGCTTATCCGTGCGTGGCTTTCGTCGTCATCCTGAATCTCGAAGCGTTCGAGTATCGCTCGCGCGGCGAACTGTACATCGCCGTCGAAATGTTCGTCGACCGGCTCCCCTACCGCGTCGCGAAGCAATTCGGCGAGATGTCGAGATGAATGGTCGATGAGTGCGGTGTGTTGCGAGCGCAGCGAGTGGTCGTCGAGCATGAGTGTCAGATACGGCCGGTACATCCGGCCATAGTTGATGGCGCCGCGCGTCCAGTTATCGACGATTTCCCGCGGCGTGGCCGAGGCCCAGCGGTCCTGGGAGTACCAGGAATCCATGAGCTCGAACGACATTGACACGAAGCGGTCGGCCAGCGCAACGGCGACGCCGTGTTTGTCGCCGAATCGCGCATAGACTGCGCCGGTCGTCACGTTGGCGGCAGCGGCAATGTCGGCGACGCTGATCTCGCTGTATGGCCGCTCGTCGAGAAGGTCGGCGAATGCATCGAGGAGCCGCTCCCGTGTGGCGTGTGCTCGCGCCTGTTTGGGTTCGGTGGCGCGAATGGCCTCGGCTGGCGCACGCCCACTTGCTCCGTCGGTGCGGCCACGATTCCGCGAGCTAGCCCGGCGACGAGGCTGAGCGGCCTTGTCAGTAATCACCGCCTTATGATAACGCGACTATTATCTTTCGCCAACGCCACAGCGCATCCCCGAGTCGGCGCGCCCCGGCGGTAGACCATCTTCTGCCACAGGTGCGACGTGGCCCTGGTCGGGCAAGCATCTAGCCGGCTGACCGCGATCATCGTCCTCAGCGGCGCACGTGATGCGCCTGACCACCTGTTATGGCCCGGTCTGATGCGCGCTTGAGTTTTAATAATATCCATACTATTTTGTTGACGATGGCGAAGACCCTGTATCTAGACGCAATCGGCGGAGTTGCCGGGGACATGCTCCTGGCGGCGCTCGTCGACGCGGGTGCGCCACTAGAGGCAATACAGGCCGGACTGCCACCGGTCGAAGGGCTGCGGCTAGATGTCGAACGCGTCAAGCGCTGCGGCGTCGACGCGACCATGCTGACGGTCGCCTGCCCTCCCCAGCATGCACATCGCAAACTGCGCGACGTTCTCACGCTTGTCGACACCGGCGACATGCCCCCGGCCGCACGCAATCGCGCCCACGCCGCGTTCACGCTTCTGGCGGATGCCGAGGGCCGCGTGCACGGTATGAGACCCGACGAAGTCACCTTCCACGAAGTCGGCGCAGTAGATGCGATCGCCGACATCTGCGGGGTGGCAATGGCTCTCGAGTTGCTGGGCGTCGACGAGGTCGTCTGTTCACCACTCCCCCTCGGGCGCGGCACGACCATTGGCGCCCATGGCGTGATGCCGTTGCCGGCCCCCGCGACCTTGGAGTTGCTGCGCGGCGTCGAGGTCTACGGCCTGGCCGGTCACGGCGAGACCGTCACACCGACCGGCGCGGCGTTGGTGGCATCCCTCGCCAGCTCGTTCGGCCCCATGCCACCGATGAATCTCGGGGTTATCGGCACCGGTGCCGGGCGACGGGATCCGAGCGATGTGCCCAACGTCGTGCGTGCCCTAATCGGCGAGCGCACAGGCAAACTGAGGGAGGGACAGGCATCGGTCATCGAGACGAATCTCGACGACCTACTGCCCGAGCTGGTGCCGGACGCGGTCGAGGCGTGTTTCGCGGCGGGAGCTCTCGACGTGTGGACGGTGCCCGCTGGAATGAAGCATGGTCGCCCCGGCTTCGTCCTGTCGGCGATCGCGCGCCCGCGCGACGAGGACTCCGTCGCACGGGCCATGCTGCACAACACCTCAGCGCTGGGTGTGCGCATTTCGCGCGCCGACCACCGCAGTGAGTTGGCGCGCACCTTCGTCACCGTCGAGGTCGATGGGCACCCGTTGCGGGTGAAGCTCGGAGTGTTGAACGACGAGGTGGTCAACGTCGCGCCCGAACATCGGGATTGCGTCGCGGTCGCGAGCGTGACCGGTCGCACCGTCAAGTCGACGTGGGTTGCTGCACTGGCGGCCGCCCACCGGCTCACCGAAATCACTGCCAAGGGAACGGTTCATGAGCACAGCTGAGCATCTCGAATCGCCGGTCGACATCCCTGCACTCGGCGCCTGGATGTACGAGCGGGGCATCGGCGCGGGCCCTATTACCAACGTCCGCCGGCTGGGTGGCGGAACGCAGAACATCGTGTTGCGGTTCACTCAGGCCGGCCGCGACTACGTGCTGCGCCGGCCACCGATACACAAGCGCGAGGGAAACGACGAGACGATGCGCCGCGAAGCCCGAATCCTGGCCGCGCTCAGTGGAACTGCGGTACCCCACCCCCAGTTGGTCGCCGCGTGCCCCGAGCAGCGAGTCCTCGGGGCGGCGTTCTATCTGATGGAGCCGGTCGACGGCGAGAATCCCGTCGAACATCCCCCGGAGCCTTCGGTTCAGCGTGATTTCGGGATGGCGATGGTCGATGCCCTAGTCGCGCTTGCCGCAATCGATGTCGACGACGCGGGTCTTGGCGACCTTGGGCGCCGTGACGGCTGGCTGGAGCGCCAGGTCCCGCGATGGACGCGCCGGCTGCTGAATTATGCCGACACGCCGGGCTACACGCCGCCTGGCGGCGCCATCACCGCGAAGATCGCGGATTGGCTCGATGAGCACCGCCCAAGGACGTGGCGACAGGGGCTCGTCCACGGCGACTACCACATCGGCAACGTCATGGCCGACCCCGGCACGGGGCGGCTAACCGCAATCGTCGACTGGGAGCTTGCCAGCATCGGCGACCCTCTACTGGATTTGGGCCAACTGCTGGTGACCTGGCCAACGCCCGGCGGTGCAGGCTTGTTCGACGCGCTGCCGCAGCTGCCGCCCCGGGGCGAGCTGATTGCACGCTACGCCGCCATCTCCGGCCGGGACCTCGGTGATCTGAACTGGTTCTACGTGCTGGCCGGTTTCCGGCTCGGCGTGGTCCTCGAGGAGACCTACGTCCGCGCCCTCGCAGGCAAGGTCCCCCCTGAGCTTGGCGAGCGCTTCCGGACGTTCGCCACCAACCTCTTCATCGCCGCCGACAACCGCTGCAACTGACAGGAAAACCGTTGTACGACTTCGAAACCGATCCCGATTATCAAGCCAAGCTCGACTGGGCAGCCCAGTTCGTCGCCGCCGAGGTCGAACCGCTCGACCATGTCTTCCCCAACCCGTTCGACCGCGGCAATGTGGCTGCGATGGCCATCGTCCGTCCGCTCATGGACCGCGTCCGCGAGCAGGGCTTGTGGGCCTGCCACCTAGGTCCCGAACTGGGCGGTCCCGGCTACGGACAAGTCAAGCTCGCGTTGCTGAACGAAATTCTCGGCCAATCGGCGTGGGGACCGGTGGTCTTCGGATGCCAGGCGCCCGATTCGGGCAATGCGGAAATCATCGCCCACTTCGGCACGCCTGACCAGAAGGCGCGCTACCTGAAGCCGCTCCTCGACGGTGAGATGGTGTCGTGCTACGCGATGACCGAGCCGCAGGGCGGATCGGATCCACGCCTGTTCACCGCGCGCGCCCGGCGCGACGGTGACGAGTGGGTGATTGACGGTGAGAAGTGGTTCGCCAGCAGCGCCTGCGACGCAGCGTTCTTCGTCGTCATGCTCATCACCGACCCCGACGTCTCGGTGCATCGCGGTGCGTCGATGTTCCTGATCCCGTCCGAAACAACAGGATTGGAGATCGTTCGCGAGGTGAAGGTTGCCGGCGAGAAGCCCGGCCATCCGAGCCACGGCTACCTGCGCTTCAACGGCGCGCGCGTCGGCGGGGACGCGTTGCTCGGCGAGGAGGGAAGGGCATTCACAATCGCCCAGACCCGGCTGGGCGGTGGCCGCATCCATCACGCGATGCGCACGATAGGCCAGGCGCGGAAGGCCTTTGACCTGATGTGCGAGCGTGCGGTGTCGCGGCGAACCTTCGACGGCACGCTGGCCGATCTCGGCATCACGAAGCAGAAGATCGCCCAGAGTTGGATCGAGCTCGAGCAGTTCCGGCTGTTCGTGCTGCGCACGGCGTGGCTCATCGACAAGCACAACGACTACAAGGTCGTGCGCAAGGACATCGCCGCGGTCAAGGCCGCGATGCCGCAGGTGCTGCGCAACGTCGTGCAGCGCGCCATGCATCTGTACGGTTCCCTGGGGGTTTCCGAGGAGATGCCGTTCGGCAGGATGCTCGTCGAGGCCGAGTGGCTGGCGATCGTCGACGGCCCTAGCGAGGTCCACGAGATCACCGTGGCCAAACAACTTCTCGCAGACTATTCGCCGCACCCCGATGTCTGGGGAAGCGGGCATCTACCCCGCCTGCGCGAGGAAGCCCTCGAGAAGCTGGGAGCGCCGGCCAATGCCTGACTTCGACATGACGGGAAAGATCGCGGTAATCACGGGCGGTAGTCGAGGATTGGGGCGTGAGATCGCGCTCGCCTACGCAGAGCACGGCGCCACGGTCGTCGTGGCCAGCCGCAAGGCCGAGGCGTGCGCAGCAGCGGCTGAGGAGATCACCCGCAAGACCGGAAACGAGGCGGTCGGTCTCGGCTGCCATGTCGGCGACTGGGAGCAGTGCGATGCGCTGGCCAACGCCGTTCACGAACGCTTCGGTCGTGTCGACGTGCTCGTCAACAATGCCGGGGCCTCGCCGCTGTACCCATCGCTCGTCGACATCTCCGAGGAACTGTGGGACAAGATCATCGCCGTCAATCTCAAGGGGGCGTTTCGCCTTTCGGCGCTGATCGGCACGCGGATGGCCGAAACGGGCGGCGGTTCGATAATCAACATGTCCAGCGTCGGCTCGATCGCTCCGTCTGCGCACGAGCTGCCGTACGCGGCGGCCAAGGCGGGGTTGAACACGCTCGCCGCGGGACTCGCGCGGGCGCTGAGCCCGAGTGTACGGGTCAATACCATTGTGGCGGGTCCGTTCCTGACAGACATCAGCAAGGCATGGGACATGGACGCCTTCGAACAGTATGCCCAAACCGGAATCCCATTGCGGCGTGGCGGCCGACCTCATGAGATCGTGGGCGCCGCACTGTATCTGGCTAGCGACGCTGCAAGTTACACCAACGGAGCGGCCATCGTAATCGATGGCGGGATGACATCATCGAGGTGACACGGCAATTCTTCCGCGGTGACGACGGGTACGAAGCGGCCCGGCGCGCAACGGTGTGGAATGCCAGGATTCCCCCGCGCTTCCCCGACGTCATCGTTCAGGCCGAGGACACCGACGATGTCGTCGCCGCGGTTCGCTACGCCGAGGCCCATCAGCTTCAGGTGGGCGTGTGTTCGGGTGGACGCAGCTGGTCGTCGAACCACCTACGGGACGGCGGGCTACTGCTGGACGTCGGACGGCTCGACCAGCTCACCATCGATGCCGATGCGAGGGTCGCGGTCGTCGGGCCCGGCATGGCGGGCAGCCTCTTGGCCGCCGAGCTCGACTCCCGGGACATGTTCTTCCCCACTGGGCATTGCACTGGTGTGGCACTAGGTGGTTACCTCCTGCAGGGCGGATACGGCTGGAATAGCAGGGTGTTGGGGCCGGCGTGCGAAAGCGTCCTTGGGGTCGACGTCGTCACCGCGGATGGCCAGAGGATCTACTGCGACGCAGATGAGCATCCGGACCTCTACTGGGCGGCGCGTGGTGCTGGACCCGGCTTCTGTGGTGTCATCACCGCGTTTCACCTCAGGCTCTATCAACGGCCAGCCGTGACCGGCGGCAGCATCTACGTCTACCCCATCCAACTGGCGAGCGAAGTGTTCACGTGGGCCCGGGACATCGGCTCGGACGTCGACCGGCGCGTCGAAATGCAGGTGATTGCCACCGGCGCCCTACCTGCCTTTGGCCTGGACCACCCCGGGATCGTTGTGCTTTCACCGGTTTTCGCCGAGTCCGAATCCGAGGCGCTCAAGGCGCTCGCGTTGCTGGAGAGCTGTCCGGTGATCGAGCAGGCCGTCGTCCGGGTTCCCTTTGCGCCGATGAGCCTGGCCGCCTGGTACGAGGTGGTCAACTCCGCGACGCCTGCCGGGTACCGCTATGCGGCCGACAACATGTGGACCTCGGCGACGGGCGAAGAACTGCTGCCAGGGATCCGACACATGATCGAGACCATGCCGCCGTTCCCGTCGCAGCTCGTGCTGGTGAACTGGGGGCCTTCGCCGGTCCGCCAGGACATGGCGTTCAGCTTGGAAGACAACGTCTTTCTTGCCATCTACGCCGGCTGGCAGGATTCCTTCAAAGACGACCAGTACGCCAACTGGCCCCGGGCGAACATGGCGGCCATGGAGCACCTTGCTAGTGGCACGCAGCTCGCCGATGAGAACCTTGGCCAACGACCCGCCAAGTTCGCCACCGACGCCGCCATGGCTCGACTCGACAAGGTGCGCGCCGAGTACGACCCGCACGGGAGATTCCACGCGTGGATGGGTCGGCTCTAAGCGTTTGGCCGTCGATCATACGATCAGCGCTGAATCGCTGCTCCGACGATATGTAGCCGGATGTTTTCGAGCAACGGAGGACACCAACTGTGGATGGACACGCTCTGATCCAAACCGTCACGGATACCGCCATGGGTATGCCGTCGGCCACGAGGACCTTTCCCTTCGGACCGAATTACGAGGTGTTCAAGGTCGTGGACAAAGTCTTCGCCATGCTGACCGAAGTGCGGGGAAACGACGTCGTCACACTCAAATGCGAACCACCGTATGCTCAAGCGCTTGCTCGCGATTATGTGGAGATAACCCCGGGTTATCACATGAACAAGCGCCATTGGATCTCAATCTGCCCCGGCGAACGAATCACCGCGGACCTCGTCGAAGACCTGATCGTCAACGCGTATCACTTGGTGGTCGCCGGACTTCCACGCAAGCGTAGACCGGCTCCACCCGTTGCAGACGACCATTGAAACGTCAGCCTGCCGCTGCTAGCCGGGGGGCGGCAGGAGCATGTTCTGCCAGGTCTTGTCATGCGATGCGCCCTGGTTGAGATCGCCTTGGACGTACACCTTGCCGTCCGGCCCGACGTAACGCCCAGTCGCCGGGTCGTACTGCGCGACCGCAACTGGCGGCGGGGCGGCGGATCGGGTTGCCGGCTGGCCGGCCGCATCCGGTGGCAGCTGCGGAATGCTCTGACCGGACAACGTCGCGTTCGGGTCACCCTTCCAGTTGAAGCCGTCGTTGAGTGGCACGTAGTTCTCGTCGCTTTCACACAGCTTCACCGTGGGCGCGCGCTTCCCGGGACGGGTCACGCAGGGCAGGTTGCGGGCGCCGCGCACGTCGAACATCGCATCCTGAGGAATCCGGCAGTACAGGTCTCCCGCCGGCCTCTCCGGGTAGTCCACCTCGCTCGGCGCCCGCATCTGCTGAACGGGTAGGAATCCCGTCGTGCACGGTGGCGGCAAATTCAAGTTCAAGTTGAAGTTCAAGTTCAGACCCGCGTACGGGCTGTTGCTTCCCTTGTCGGCGAGCAGCGCCCCTTGAACGATCTGCACACCAATGGGTAACAGCACCAACAACTGCTCGAGGCTTGCTTGGTAGGTCACCAAGACCGGCGCGAGGCTGACGAGGTTGGCCAACACCACCGGCAATGTCGGCTGGAATCGGTCCAGCAGCTGCTGGGTTTCGGCGACCGCCGCCGGACCGTCTCGCAGTATTCCTCTGACGTCGTCGTCGTGATCTCGAAGTTGACCAGTGATGGTCGCCAGGTGAGAGGCCCACGCGCGGACCGAATCCGACGTGTCGGTCTGGGTGTCCAGCAGTGGCGCCGAGTTGTCCGCGAGATTCGTCAAGTCCGTCAGGTTGTTTCGGGCGTCGATCGCCAGGGTTGACGATCCTCGCACCAGCCGAGACAGCTCTGGGCCGAGGCCGTTGAAGGCGGTGTAGGACTCATCGATGACAGTCTTGAGGTTGTCTCCGGGGATCGCCTTGAGTCCGCGGTTCGTCGCATCGAGCAGTTCGTTGATGTCCGGCGCCACCGAGGTCCTGTCCAGTGGGATCACGTCGCCGTTCTTCAACGGTGTCGAATTCGCTTCACGCGGAACCAGTTCTACGTACTGCTCGCCCACGGCCGTCTGGCTGTGCACCTGGGCATCGAGATCCGAGGGAATCTTCACGTCTGATTGCAGCGACAACCTCGCTTCGACGCCTTCCCTTGTCAGCCGAACGTCCTTCACCTGACCGACTTGGACGCCAAGATAGGTGACGTTTCCCCGGGCGTAGAGCCCGCCGCCGACCGGCAGTTCCACCGTCACGTCGTACTGGCCGGCAGAGAACACCAGGCTGGGTAGCCGCAGGTACGTCAGGCACAGCACCGACGAGGCGGTGACCGTGACGACGGCGAACACCGCCAGTTGAATGACGGTTCGTTTTCTCAGATGAACTCGGCGCATCTAGGGCCCCTGATCGTGGCGGTAGGGAGTAAGCAACGGGTTCGCAGCGGTGTAGGGGCTGGGAATCTGGCCGATCGTGCGGCCCCATTGCAACTCGAGTTCGGTGAGGTCTCCCTCGAAGCGAGTGCCGGTGAACAATCCCGAGTCGATGCGGCTCAGCGTGAAGTCGAAGACCGCCACGAGACTCGCCGCGTCGCCCCGGAAGAAGTTCTTGACGTTCTCCTTCACCCACGGGAACGTCGAGAAGAAACTCAGCGAGCGCGTCAGCGCGGGACCGGAATCGGCGAGCGACTGCAGTACGGGCCCCAGATCTTGCAACTCCTTGACGAGGTTGGCCTTGGTCTGCTCTACGGATTCGGCGGTCAAGGCATTGAACTTGCCCAGCGAGTCGAAGGCCTCCACCAGATGCTGGCGCTGGTCGTTGAGCACGGCCAACGCATCGGGAATGGTCCGAAGGGCCTTGTCCAGCACCGGTTTCTGATCATTGATCTGACCGACCAGATTGTTCAGCGAATCCGTGGCGGCGATGATGTCGTCGATCTGGCCGTTGAGGTTGCCGACGAACACGTTCAACTGGTCGGTGAGACTCCGTAACTCGGCCTCATGGCCGGCGAATGCGGTACTGAGCGACTGCGTGATGTCCTGGATCTGCCCGATCCCACCGCCGTTGAGCACCGACGATACGGCTGCGAGAGTTTGTTCCGTTGTGGGATAAGCACTTCCGGATGCCAACGGAATCAACGATCCGTCGTGAAGGGTGCCCTGAGGGGGCGTCCCGACGGGTGGGGCCAGCTCGATGTGCTTGGAACCCAGCAGGCTGGTCTGACCGATCTTGGCGGTCGAGTTGGCGGGCAGCCTTACGTCCGCGTCGACGGTCATGGTCACCAGTGCATGCCAGCCCTGCCGTTCGATGTTCTCGACGTTGCCGACGGTGACGTCTCCCACCCGAACCCGGGAATTGCGCTCGATGGTGTCGACGTCGGGAAGTTGCGCCTGGATGGTGTAGGCATCCGCACCATGCCCCTCGGTTCCTGGCAGCGGCAGTGAGTTCGCCCCGCGCCAGCCACATCCCGAGGCGGCGAGGCCCATCACCATCGCGAGCGCAAGCACGCCGACGCCGGTGTGCCGGCTCACTGTGGTGGTCCCGAGGGTGTCATCAATCCCGGCAACCCCTGCGCCGGATCTGTCGGATGCGTCTCCGCGTCTGCTGGCGCCTCGGCAGCCAGCGGTGCCGTCGCCTCGGGTGTCGCCGGCGACGTCGCCTGCGGCGGGACTTGGGGAGGCACGTAATCCGGCCGCAGCCAATCTTCACTGTAAGTCAACTCATTCGGGCGCGCCGTTGCCCCGACGAACGGAGTGACGCCGATCGGCGGAAAGTTCATCTGGCGGTTCTTGACGATGGGAGCCAGGTATTGCACGCACAGTTTGGCTGACTGCTCGGCGTTCATGCGCGAGGCGGCCTGGATGGCCCCGCACAGGAAGGTGATCGGGTTCGCGAACTGGGTCAACACCAAGGCGCCGGAGGTCGATGCCTGCGCCGGGTGATAGATGTTGATGAAGTTCTGGACGGTGTTCGGGGCGACGTGCAGTGTCTGCTTGAGATCGTCGAGGCTCTGTACGAGAGCCGTGCTGATCGATGCCAGTTTGTCCGAGGCGGTGCCGAGGGTCTCGCGGTTGGCGGCCACGAAGGTTCGGGCATCGCCGACCACGGCGTTCACGTCGCGCAGCGCATTGCCGATCTCGTCGGGATCGTTGGAGAGCAGCGCCGTAGCGTTGGCCAGGTTCCCGTTCAACTGGCGGATGACGCCGGTGCTGTTCTGAAGGGCGGACACCAGGATCGAGAGATTCTTGACGGTGCTGAAGATGTCATTGCTGTGATCGCCCAACGCCGAAATCGCCTGGGATAGTTCAATGAGAGTCTGCCGCAGGCTGGCGCCCTGACCGCGCATGTTGTCGGCGGCGGTGTTGATCAACGCACCGAGGGTGCTGACGCCGCCTGGTTCGGTGGGTTGCAGGGTGTCCGCGAGCCGTTCGAGTTGCTTGCGGAAGTCGTCGAACTCGACGGGAACCGCGGTGCGCTCTTGGGTGATCACGGCGTGGTCGGCCATGACGGGGCCGCCGGTGTAGGCGGGCGTCAATTGGATGGCACGTGCCGTCACCAGGGCCGGCGATAAGATGACGGCTTTCGCGTCGCCGGGCACCAGGTATTTCTCGTCGTAGGAGAACGAGATCTTGACGCGCGTGCCCTGCGGCTCGATCCGATCGATCCTGCCGACGGGAACCCCGAGGATCCGCACGTCGTCTCCGACGAACAGCCCTGAGCTGTTCGCGAAGTAGCCAATCACGTTGATGCGGTTGAACTGGGTGGGCCGCATCGCGACGACCAATCCAGCGACCGCCACCAGCACGAGAGGGACCGCCAAACCCATTCGGAGGCGTCGTTTCATCACTGTCCTTCACCTTCGGGCACCGACGGCACGGGTTGGGATGACGCGGCCGGGGGCCCTGGCGGTGGTCCACCCGGCGGGGGTGCGGGCGGCGGCTCGCGGTAGGGGTAGCAACCAGGACCCGGCAACGGTACGCCGGGCGGGCCGCACTGTTGGTCGTCCGGGTTGCCGGTGATGGCATCCGGAATCGTCATCCGCGGTTCGCCGCCCTGGCCGGTGCGCGGATAGGGCACCGGCAACGGAGGGGTGCCCGGCTGGCCGACCTGTGGGTCGGTGCGCTGCGACGGCAACAAGACATTGGGATCCAACCCGAGATCGGAGAACGCCGCATCGACGAAGGGCTGGACGAACTGCCCGGGCAGCAGATTGGAGATATAGGACTTGAAGAATGGTCCCGCGGAGGCGGATTCGCCCAATGACATGAGGTAGGCATTGAGTTGCTTGACGGTCTTCTGGACCTCTGCCTTGCGGTTGTCCACGATCGTGAGGACGCCGTTGAGTTTGTCGATGGCAGGCTTGAACGTGTCGCGGTTGTCGGCGATGAAGCCCTTGAGTTGCCGCGCGAATGCCGAGATGTTGGTCGAAATCTCGTCCAGTGCTGCGCTCTGTTCTCGCAGCGTCGCCAGCAGGGCGTTGGTGTCGGCGACGAGGCCGACCACCTGATCACTGCGCTCGGCTAGCACCGCAGTCGCCTTGCTGGCATTGGCCAGCAGCTGGCGCAGCTGGTCGTCACGTCGGTTCACGGTGTCGGAGAATCGGGATACCCCTTGCAGCGCCACCTTCAGCGCCGGTGGCGTGTCCTTGAACGTGTTCGACAACACGTCCATCGACCGCGACAATTCGTTGGTGTCCAGGCCGCTGATGGTCATCGTCAAATCACCTATGGCATCGGGCAGCTGATAGGCCGACATCGTTCGGTCGATCGGGATGGGACCCCTCAAGTCGCCGTCGCCCCGCGGGGAGAGCACCAGAATCTTGGCGCCCAGGACGGTCTTGGTCTTGATCGCGGCCTCGCTGCGTTCGCCGAGGTGTACTCCCTTGTCGACGGTGAAGTCGACCACCACCCGCGGTCCGTCCAGGTCGATACTCTGCACCTGACCCACGCGCATGCCCGAGATCTGCACGGCCGCGCCAGGAGCCAGTCCACCGGCCTCGGCGAATTGCGCCGAGTACTCCCGGGTCTGGTTGATCAAGGGCAGCTTGTCGTAGTTCGTCGCTGCGACGACGACGGCGACCGTCAACCCGATCCCGATCGCCCCGATCAGGACGGGATTGCGTTCCTCGAAGGACTTCACCGTGGGGTACACCGCCCGCTTGCTTGGCCAGCGATCTTGATGTACACCGGCTGTCCCCCTTTGCCGTTGACCTTGAACAGCACGTCGCACAGATAGAAGGTGAAGAAGTCGCCATATAGCCCTTGGCGGCTCAGCGCCTGATACGCATCGGGCAGCGTCGCCAAGAGGTTGTCGAAGTAGTCGTGGTCGGCGACGACGATCCCTGAGGTGCGGTCGGTTTCGTCGACGACCTTCTTGATGGCCGGACGTGACTGCGACAGCAGATCGGCAACCGACGCCGCGGCGGCGTTGGAGGATGCCACGGAGTCGGTGATGTCCTGCTTTCGGCTGGCCAGCGTCGAGACGAGTTGTGACAACGAGTCGACCGCCATGGCGAACTGCGTGTTCTGGTCCCCCAGCGAGCTCAGCACGCCATGCAGGTTGACGATCACTTGCCCGATCAGCTGGTCTCGGTCGGCAAGCATGTTCGTCAGCGCAGCGGTCTGGCTGAAGAACGAGCTGATGGTCTCCCCTTGGCCTTCGAATGCTCCAATCAGTTGACTGGCCAACGCATTCACCTGATCGGGATCCAGCGCCCGGAACAACGGCCGGAAACCGCCGATCACTGCATCCAGATCCAACGACGGCGACGTGTTCGCCAGCGGTATCGTGTCGCCGCGCTTGAGGGCCGCCGTGCTGCCCGTGCCTTCCTCGAGCGCAAGGTAGCGGCCGCCAACCAAGTCGCTGTACCGGACGACGGCCCGGCTACCGCGGGTCAGCACGACCGAGTCGTCGGTACTGAATTCGACGGAAACAGTCGTATCCGGGCGCAGCGTCAACTTGGTGACCTTGCCGACTTCCACTCCGGCGATCCGGACGAACTGACCCTCCTCGAGCCCGGACACGTCGGCGAAGTCTGCCCGGTACATCAGTTGTGGCTCGAAACGCAGCTGAGCGAAGATGGCGAACATGGCCCCAAGGAAGAACAGGCACACCACGGAGAAGATGCCCAGCCGCCACAGCACGCCGATGAGGCTCTTGCCCTTCATCGCGGTCCGTTGACTGCGTCGGGCGCGGACGGCTCCGCGCCGGGAGGCGGTTTGGAGGGGTCGGGTGGCGGTGAGTTCGACGGCACGCCCGGTGGCAAGCCGGGAAACAATGGGGCGCAGTCCGGGGCATACCACGGAGCGCCGTAGGGCGGACCGCCCGGGAAGGCCGGCGCGGGACCGGGAGCAGGCCCGCCGGGGTAGCGGATACTTGGTGGCTGAGGCACCCCCCGGGTAACCGGGAAGTAATTGGCCCAGCCGGGAAACGCGATACCGGGGTTGGGTCGCCAATCCAGTCCGGTGCCCCACCCGGTGTTCGTGACCAATTGCCGTACCGGCCAGTTCTTTTCCACGTCCGGCAGGGATCCGCAACCCGGCTTGCCACCCGGTCCGCCCTTGGCACCGACGATGGGCAGATTGTCCGGGTACTTGTACGGGTCATTCCCGAGTTGGAACCCGCCCGACGCGACGGCGCCATAGCCATTCGCAGCAGCGGTGTTCTTCAGCGGATAGTCGGTCAGGGTCTTGTAGCCGCCCGTCAGCGTGCACGTGTACTCGGGGTTGTACTTCAACAGCAGGGCCGTCGTCGGTTCGAGATCGTTGATTCCCTGAATGAAGTCGCCCTTACTTGGGCCAAACAGGTCGATGCCGCTGTGTGACAGGCCGGTGAGGTTGACCAACAACGCATCCAAGGTCGAGGCATTGTCGACGACGGTGGCGCTGGTGGTGCTCGCGGCGTCGAGGATCGCAACGATGTCCTTGGCTGCGCCAGCGTAGGTGTCGCTGAATCCCTTCAGCGACTGCCAGTCGCGTCGGAACGTCTCGGCGCGTGGGTTCAATTCGAGCAGAACGTCATTCGCGGCCGAAATTGCCTCACCCATGCGGGGGCCTTGTCCCCGGAAGCCCTCCGAGAGCGCGGTCAGCACGCCATTGAGTTTGGCCGGATCGATCTGTTGCAGGAGGTCGACCAGGTTTTCGAAGACAGTGTTGACCTCGGTGGACACGTTCTGCGATGCGATGACGGCGCCGGCGCCAAGGGGTTCATGGCTCGGATCACGAGGGTAGACCAGGTCGAGGTACTTGGCCCCGAACAGCGTGGTCGCCCGAATTCGAGCCGCCACGTTGGCGGGAATGAACTGCACTTGGTCACGGTCGATCCCGATGTCCAGACGCACTGACCCGTAACGGTTTTGCACGTCCTTGACCTCCCCGACCTTGACGCCGCGCAGCTTCACCGCAGCCCCAGGGTCCATGACCAGGCCGATCCGATCCGACGTGACCACGACGGGAAGCGATGAGTCGAACGTCCCCGTGAAACGGGCCGTCGTGACGAACACGAACACCGCAACCAGGACAACGAGAATGAGGGCCCACCATGCGGAGTGGAGTCTGCGATCCGATCTCGACGTCATCGCGCTAGCCCGAGAAGTGGAAGTCGCCGGACGGACCGTAAATGGCAATCGTCACCAGCAACACGACGACGCAGAGCACGATCATCGAAGTGCGTACAGCGCGCCCCACGGCTTCACCGACGCCGGCCGGACCGCCCGATGCGGTAAAGCCGTAGTAGGTGTGGACGAGCATCGCGACGAGACCGACAATCTCCGCCAGGAGGAACGACCAGAGCAGGTCGGTGGGATTGAGGAACGTATAGAAGTAGTGGTCGTATACACCGCTCGATTGGCCGTAGACGAATGTCGTGAGGGACTGCGTGGCGATGTAGGCCAGCAGCATCGCGACGGTAAACAGCGGTGTCACCACGACCGCACCAGCCACCAGCCGGGTGGAGCACAGGTACGGCACCGCCCGAATGCTCATCGTCTCGAGCGCATCGATCTCCTCGTTGATCCGCATCGCGCCCAATTGCGCCGTGGCGCCCGCACCAATCGTCGCCGACACCCCGATGCCGACCATGATCGGCCCGAAGTAGCGGGTGTTGATCAAGGCGGAAGTGAAGCCTGCCAAAGCGTCGACGCCGACTTGCTGCAGCTGCGGGAAGAACTGGATGGCGAGCAATGAGCCGACCGACATGGTCAGCGCACCGATCACGACGATCGCTCCGCCGATCAGCGCGAGCGCCCCGACTCCGAGGCTCATTTCCGCGACGAGCCTTAGCAATTCACCGGGATACCGGGTGATCGCCGGACCTACACCACCGATCGTCTCGGCATAGAAGCGGGCTTGGCGTCCCAGCCGGTTCCAGCTCTCTGCGACGTCGGCGACCGGTCGCCGAAGCCCGGGATGCAGCACACTCGGCACGGAGCGGGTCACAACGTTGCCTTCACGCCGACGGCGGTGACGATGACGTTGATGACGAACAGCGCCAGGAACGTGTACACCACGGTTTCGTTCACGGCAGTTCCGACACCCGCAGGCCCTCCGCCGACCGTCAGACCCTTGTAGCACGCGATCAGACCGGCGGCGAGGCCGAAGAGTGCCGCTTTGATGAGGGCGATGACGAGCTCCGGCACGCCGACGAGTAGTGGCAGGCCGGCGACGAAGGCCCCAGGTGTGATGTGTTGCAGGAAGATTGAGAAGAAGTAGGCGGCGGTGATCCCGACGATCGTCACCATCGACGTCAGCAAGACCGCGACGAACGTCGCCGCGAGCACGCGGGGCACCACCAGCGCCTGGATCGGGTTGATGCCCAGCACGCGCATCGCATCGATTTCTTCACGAATCGTACGGGCGCCGAGGTCCGCGCACATTGCGGTGGCTGCAGCGCCCGAGATCACCAACACCGTCACGATGGGACCGCCCTGTGTCACGGCCCCCACCGCAACCCCGGTCCCGGATAGATCTGCCGCGCCGAACTCGATGAGCAGAACGTTCAGGGTGTAGGTACCGAGGACGACGATCGGGATCGCCAGGAATGCCGTCGGCACGATCGACACCCGTGCGACGAACCAGGCTTGCAAGAGGAACTCCCGCCACGCCCAGGGCGGTCGCCACATCACGACGAATGTGTCCAGACACATCGCAAAGAAACCGCCCGCTGCACGCACGGGGATGGCAAGACGAGAAGGTGTCACTGTCACCGGCCGACGTCCCCGGATCCGTTCTCGGTGTGGCAGGCCTGGTGTAGTGCGGTGCGCAGCAGGCGTGGGTCGTGGAGGGGGTCCATGAGGGCGATCATGGAGAGGGCGGTGCCGGCGAGGTGGCGGGCGAGTTCGGCGCCGGCGGTGGTGGTGTCGCCGCGGAGGACGGCTTGCAGGATCTTGGTGTCGTGTCCGATGACGACGTCCCAGGCACTGGGGGTTTGGGTGGTGTAGACGCGTCGGTAGCGGCGGGCGTGATCGGACAGTTGGCGGATCAGTAACTCCAGGCGGCCGCCGTCGGCGTCGGGGCGGAAGAACTCGTGGAACCGTTCGTGCGGGACGGTGAAGCGGTCGTAGTCCCGCGCGTCGGCGGCGCGGCGCATCTCGTCGAGCACACTGGTCATCTCGTCGAGTTCGGCCGCGGTCAGCAACGGCACCCGCACGGTCAGCGCCAGCGGTTCCAAGACCAGTCGGGTGGCGTAGAGCTGTTCGAGGTCGCTGGAAGAGAAGTCGGCCACCTGGATGCGGTGATTGTGGCGCGAGACGACCA
>NZ_JIAW01000027.1 GCF_000620625.1 Mycobacterium sp. URHB0044
GCGATGATCGTCGAGACCATCCGAAAGTCGATCGTGCCCCGCAGGAACACCGTCGCCACCATCGGTAGCCGCTCACACAAGGTGCGCCCATAGTTGATCTGGCCCACCGCGCGGGCATGGCTGACGTTCTGCGCCGCCGACACCTCCGCAGCCACCTCGGCGGTCACATCGGTACGCCACGTATTCCACTGCGCCAACTCCACCGCCCGACGGGCATACAACCTGCCCACCGCCAGCAACCGCTGCGCGGTCGCCGTCGACTCATCACGCGTCGCCTCACCCATCACCTCGATGAGCTCACACTCCGAACCATCGAACACATGTGCGATTATGCCAGCCGGGTCCGACACGATTGCCGAGTTAGACCGCGGTGTGGCGCCGTCACCTCGCGTTCGTGCTCGACGGACTGCGCGTTTCGGGGTCCGACACGCGCTCGACTCTTCCCACCAGGAACACATAGGACAAGATCCCGATCGCCGTCACGACCGTCATGTAGACGAAGCCAGGAGCGAAACTGGCGTCGGTGACGAGCAGCCCGATGATGATCGGCGTGGCGATCGACGAGAGGTTGCCGATGAAGTTGAACATGCCTCCGGTGAGCCCGATCAGACGCTCGGGTGCGAGTGCGGACACCAAAGACCAAGTGATGGAGGCCAATCCGTTCCCGAAGAAGGCGATCGACAGGAACACGATCACCATCGCCGTCGAATCGGTGAAGTTCGCGCCGAGCATCGCGGTGGTGAGCAGCAGGCCCGCGATGATCGGTCCCTTGCGCGCGGCACCCAGGGAAACTCCGCGTCGCAGCAGGAAATCGGACAAGGCGCCCGAGAACAACACTCCGATCAGGGCGGCAATGAAGGGGAGTGACGCCAGGAAGCCTGACTTGATGTAGTCCATGTCGCGGTACTTCACGAGGTAGGTCGGGAACCAGGTGAGGAAGAACCACAGCGTCGAGGTGAGGCAGAACTGGCCGAGGTAGATGCCCCACAGCTTGCGGCGCCCCAGTACGGTCGCGACGTCCCCGCGGGTCACGGCGGCTCGCTTCGGACGCGATTCGTCGATGTCGACGAGTCCGCCGCCGTCGCGGATCATCGCGATCTCGGCGTCGTTGGCGTTCGAGTCCTTGGGCTCGCGATAGCGGGCGTACCAAACGAGGCCCCAGACCACGCCGACGGCGCCGGTCGCGATGAAGACCCAATGCCAGGACAGCACCGACTGCAGCCAGGACAGCACCGGGGTGAGCAAGGCCAGGCCGATGAATTGGCCGGACGTGTAGAACCCGATCACCGACGCGCGCTCGCGCTCGGGGAACCATGCGGTCGCGACCCGGTTGTTGATGGGGTACGCGGGCGCCTCGAACACACCGACGAGCAGGCGCAGGGCGATGAGCGCCACGAAGCCACCGATGACGCCCATGAACATCGTCGCGACCGACCAGAGCACCAGGCACGCGGGGTAGAGCACTCGCGGAGGCACCCGGTCGACGAGCCAGCCGCCCGGCAGTTGCAACGCGGCGTAGGTCCATCCGAACGCGGACAGCAGCAGACCTTGTTGAGCCTTCGACAGATCCATCTCATCGGCGATCGCCGGCATGGCGATCGACAGGTTGGCCCGGTCCATGTAGTTGATGACGACGGTGATGAACAGCATCACCGCAATGAGCAGTCGCGCCCGGGACGCCTGGGTGGCGAGGGTCGGCGCTGATTTGGTTTGTCTGATCGAATTCATGTCGTTCACCACTCCGCTATTGATCCGTCACTGTGTCGCCAGAGCGGGTTTCGCCAGCGATGTCCTTCTGCTGCGCGCTCGGTCACGTACGCCTCGTTGATCTCGATGCCGAGGCCGGGGCCCGACGGGATCTGGACGAGTCCGTCGGTGTAGTCGAATACCGACGGGTCGACGAGATAGTCGAGCAACTCGTTGGTGGTGTTGTAGTGGATGCCAAGGCTCTGCTCCTGGATGACGGCGTTGTAGCAGCCGGCATCGATCTGCAAGCAGCTGGCCAGGGCGATCGGCCCGAGCGGACAGTGCAATGCCAGCGCGACGTCGTAGGCCTCGGCCATGTGCGCGATCTTGCGGGCTTCGGTGATGCCGCCGCAGTGCGACGGGTCGGGCTGGATGATGTCGACCGCGCCACTGGCGATGACCGTCTTGAAATCCCAACGGGAAAACAGTCTTTCACCAAGTGCGATCGGAATCGGCGACTGTCGCAGCACGTCGACGAATCCGTCCACGTGCTCGGAGAGCACCGGTTCCTCGACGAACATCAGCCGAAACGGCACGAGCTCGTTGAGTAGCACCTTGGCCATCGGCTTGTGCACGCGACCGTGAAAGTCGACCCCGATACCGATGTCCGGGCCCACCGCGTCGCGCACCGCGGCAACGTTGGCCAGGCAGCGGTCGACCTTGTCCCAGCTGTCGAGGTACTGGAGTTCCTCGGTGCCGTTCATCTTCACGGCCGTGAAGCCGCGTTCAACCACTTCGCTTGCGGCCTTGGCGGTGTCGGCGGGTCGATCGCCGCCGACCCAGGAGTAGACCTTGATCCGGTCGCGGACCCGACCGCCGAGCAGCTCGTACGCGGGCATCCCGAGCGCCTTGCCCTTGATGTCCCACAACGCTTGGTCGATTCCGGCCAATGCGCTCATGTGGATGCCTCCGCCGCGGTAGAAGCCGCCGCGGTACATCACCGCCCACAGGTCTTCGATCTGGGTGGGGTCGCGTCCGATCAGGTAGTCGGAGAGTTCCTCGACGGCTGCGGCGACGGTCGAGGCACGGCCCTCGAGGACCGGTTCGCCCCAGCCGACGATGCCGTCGTCGGTCTCGATGCGCAGGAAGAGCCATCGTGGCGGGACGGCGTAGGTCGTCAGCGAGGTGATTTTCATGGCGCGTCCTTTTCTGTGTCAACGTGATCAGAGGCCCAGATGTCCAGCAGGATGCGGGCTTCGGCGCGCACCTTGTCGGCGGAATCTCCCGGTCGGTACAGCGACGTGCCGAGCCCTGCACCGCCCGCGCCCGCGTCCGCCCATTCGGCGAGGTTGGACCGGCCAACACCACCGACGGGTAGCAGTTCGACGTCGGGTGGCAGGACGGACCGCCACGCCTTCATCCCGGCAATGCCGACCGCGTCGGATGGGAACAACTTGAGGCTGCGTGCTCCCGCATTCACTGCCTGGAATGCCTCGGTCACCGTCGCCACTCCGGGATAGGGCCGCAGATTCCGGCTGACGGCGCAGGAGATGACGTCGGTGTCGGTGTTGGGTGCCACGATGATCCGTGCTCCAGCGGCGTCGGAGCGGATCACGTCGTCGACGCTGAGCACCGTGCCGGCCCCGACGGCACAGACGTCGCCGACCGCGGCGGCCAACAGTTCGATGGAGCGGTACGGGTCCGGCGAGTTCAGCGGTATCTCGATGGCGGGGAAGCCCTCCTCGGCCAAAGCGCTGCCGACGGCAACGATCTCGGGCGGGGTGATGCCCCGCAGGATGGCCACCAAGCCGGTGCCGCGGGTGCATGCGGTGCTCACGAGGTCGTCCTTTCTGCTGTTTCGATCAGGCCCGCGCGGGTGGCGATCGCCCACAGTCCGCGTGCAGTCGCTTCCTCGGAGACGACGTGCGTCTGCACGCCTTGTTGCCCCAACGCGGAGGCGTAGCGCCGGCACAGATCTGCGGTGCCGCACAGGATGATTCGGCCGGGCTTGGGATGGCGAGGTAGCTGGTGGCGCACCTCGTCGGCGATGATCACGCCCGATACGTAGTCCGGCACGGACGCCGGAGCGAGACGCCCTTCGAGGACGAGTACCCGCGCCCCGAACAGTTCCACGGGCAACCCCCGTGCGTCGTCGGCGTACCCCGCAGCGAGCCCACGCGCGAAGGCAACGTCGTCCGGCTCGCCCTGGGCTGCGGTCAGGGCGAGGATGCCGTGCCGCAGC
The DNA here is from genome assembly GCF_000620625.1 of Mycobacterium sp. URHB0044. Classification (GTDB taxonomy): domain Bacteria; phylum Actinomycetota; class Actinomycetes; order Mycobacteriales; family Mycobacteriaceae; genus Mycobacterium. Next base: position 3,929 of record NZ_JIAW01000027.1, read on the forward strand.
ACCAGCGCGTACAGCTCGCCTGATATGGCGGTGGTGAAGGAGATCACCTTGCGGTTGTCCATTCGCACCCACTTGGTGTGGGTTCCTGGCAGGACCACGGTGAGCGGGCCGTCGGCCTCCGGCAGGAGGTCGAGTACCCCGATGAGCTGCGTCTCCTCACCTCGCATGAGGTCACCGGGAAATGTGCCGTGGGGAGGCATCCGCAAGCCGGGCACGAGATGCAATGTCCCGAGGTCATGGGGAACCGTGCTCAGATCCACGGCGTCGATGACGAGATCGGTTGGCACCGTGAGGTATCCGGCCTCCTCCCAACCTTGCGCGCTCCCAACCATTCCGCACGCGATGGCTGGCAGCGCGGGGTTCGCGCGCAGCCAATCGCCGCACGCGTCGATGAACGCGATCTCGTGGTCCCGGGTCCGCTCCGAGCCGGCCGTGCTCAGCAGTCCCCGGTCGCGTCGTCGGGTTTCGAGTATCCGGCCGTCGTCGCCGAGCAGCCAGGCACGCTGCGACGTGGTGCCCCAGTCGAGCGCCACTAGCCCGGGTTGCGGGGTGTCAGGGGTGACGGCGATCACGAAAATCACTGTGATCCCGTCGTCCCACATTCACAACTCATGTCCCTATATGTGGGATAGTTGCGGCATGGTTGGCTCCGCCGAAGAAACTCCCGCCGGGACCCAGACGCTCGCACGCGGGCTTGCGGTGATCCGCGCGGTCGCCGACGATGCGCGCGATCTGCGTGCAGTGGTCGATCGGACCGGCGTGGGGCGCAGCACGGCACACCGGTTGATCCAACTCTTGTTGCGCGAAGGGTTTCTGCGTGTCGGAGGCGACGGATATACCCTGGGTCCGGCGCTGATCGAGCTCGGATTCAAAGCGCTGCATGGCAATCCGCTGCCGGTCGTCGCGCGCCCGATCCTCGAGGACCTTTCAGCACACGTACATGACACGGTGCATCTGGCCGTCGAGGACGGCGACTCCGTCCTCTATCTCGACAAGTTGCCAGGATCGCGAGGCGCTGAGATGCGATCGCGCATCGGCCATCGCATGCCGATGACCCGCACCGGGGTGGGCAAGGCCTTGCTGCTGGATTCGCCCGACCGCTGGGAGGCCCTCTACGCGGTCGACGAGTCGATCCCCAAGCTGTCGCCCGGCGCGAAGAAGGCCGACGTGGAGCAGTTCTGCACCCGGATGCGAAGCTATGCGCGAACCGGCGCGGCAATGGACGTAGAGGACAACGAACCCGGCATCCGGTGCGTTGCCGCGCCCGTGCGCGACATGTCCCAAGCCATCGTCGGCGCGATCAGTGTGTCGGCAACCAGCCCCTACATGCCTGCCGCGCGCATGCGTGGCCTCGTACCGGTCGTCCGTCGCGCGGCAGGCCGAATCTCGGCGGCGCTGGGCTACCGTGAGGACTGAGCGGCCTGGCGCGCCACCTGAATGAGTTCCCTGTTGCCGGTGATGACGCCCAGGATGGTGCGCCACGAGTCGGACGCCGGACAGTCGATGACGTCGGTATGCGCCCGCGGTCCGGCCATCAGCCTGCCGTCGTCGTAGTACCCGGTGGCCAACCGGATGACGCCGGGCATCTCGTCGGGATCGGCGCCATACAGGCCGCCAGGCAAGCCCTGCACGAGCTGGATGACGTCGCCCGGAGCAGTCATCGAGAACCGCAGCACGTCGGGGTTGCGGTTGTGCCAGTCACCGGGATCGTCGACGCCGACACCCGCACCCGCGGCCGCGAGGTACAGCGTGCGGTCGGCCGTCAATCCCAACGCCTCGGCGGTGCCGAGGATGGACCCGCCGTAGGAATGGCCGACGTACGTCACGGCGACCTGACGGTCCATCGCGTCGACCGTGCGGTCGACGTCGGCGCTGAAAGCCGCCAGCCGGGGCGCCATCTCGAGCGCGAAGTGCGTATCGGTCGCCTCCAGGAGTGACGCAAGGACGTTGCCACCCGCCGGAAACGGTCCACCGAGATACGTGATGGCGGCGACTTCGCCGTGGGTTGCGGTGACGAAGCGACGCGCGTCAGTCGTATCGGCGGCCGATCCCTCGAGCGTGGTGTTCATGCCGGGCACCAGCACCGCGACGCTCTTGGCGGTGTCGAGATCGCCGTTCAACTCGATCAGCGTGGATCGTGCGGGGTCGAACCCCAGAATCTGCCGGTGGACGCGCCGGCCGGTGGCCGGATCTTCGACTTCGGCCAGAAGGTCCTGATAGAAACCGATGCGCCGCTTGGCATCTGGATCAGTACCGGTCTCCTCGACGATCGCGCGAGCGATGTTGATCCGGTTGGCCGCGACGCGCATGTCCCACGGCACCCCGTCCGTATTGCCGACGATCGCCGGTGCCACGCCGATAAATTCCTGACGTTGTTCCGGCGTCATCGCCGCGATCTGATCGGCGATCCGGAGCTGGGTCATGGCGGGCCAACCCGCGAGGATGTCGTCCGCCCGTACCGGCCATGCCGCTGCGGGCGTCGTCGGCACGGTGCCGTCGGCAGGCGTTGCGGCGAAGGCGTCACCGATGCCGCGAGCCGCATCGCCATCGGCGCTACCCAAGGTCTCGAGCCCGCCCATAATCCTGCGGCTCAACTCGTTCGCCCGCACGGCGACGAATTCCCTTGCAACGCTGTCACTTCCGCCGGACAAGGCGACGAGAAGTGGCACTGGATCCGTCGCGGAAACGCTGCCGTCGTCGGAAACCTCGAACCCCTCGGCCAGGGCCGCGCCGACCCCGGCGGCCACATCGGCTTGGGCGCGGGCGATCCGGTCGGCGCCTTCGCGGGCCGCCAGTACCGCACGGGCCAGCGCCCCCGTCAGCGCGGCACCGGATGCGCACAACGTCACGGCGCCTTCGCGGGCCGCGTCCGCGGCAGAGCCGGTCCAGAAGTCGCGGCTGCCGATCACCGACCTCGTGGCACCGTCGATCCGCGCCTGCAGATCGATGGCCGCATCCGCCCAGCCGTCCGCGATCCGGCGCAACGCGTCCGGCCGCCAGGCCTGCGCCTGCCCGACGGTCGGTTGCGTCACGGCACGCCGAACCGGCTGGCGTTGCCGCGATCGGCCCGCTCGAGGGCATCGGCAGCGAGGTGCGCCGCAACCGCCCAGCCACGCATGTTGGCGACGACGTCGTCGAGCCGCACCGCGATCAGGTCCGCCGCGGCGACACGGCCGACGGCAGAGCCAGGCAAGTCGTGAGGATCCAACTCCGGCCACCGCATTTCGGCGATCCCGTCGGCGGCTGACGTGACTTGATCAGCAACCGACCGCAGTCGGGTCAGGTCTACTTCGGTGTTCGCTCCCATGCCCCACGCTGACAGGCCGGCTGCGACTCGTGCGGAAGTTATCCACAGCCCGAGGTCGCGGCGTTGCGGCCGGGTCCGGCCCCCGCGCGGCCGCGGCCATGCCCAAACCGTTACGGAGGGGCTTCCGCGTGTCAATACGCGGCGGTCGGACACCCCGTAAGCTCGGTGACGTGCAACGACGAATCATGGGCATCGAGACCGAATTCGGTGTGACGTGCACTTTTCACGGTCACCGAAGGCTGAGTCCGGACGAGGTGGCGCGTTATCTGTTCCGACGGGTGGTGTCGTGGGGGCGTAGCTCCAACGTGTTCCTCCGCAATGGTGCGCGTCTCTACCTCGACGTCGGGTCCCACCCCGAGTACGCGACGGCCGAATGCGACAGCCTGATCCAGTTGGTCACCCATGACCGGGCCGGCGAACGCGTGCTGGAGGATCTGCTGATCGATGCTGAGCAGCGACTCGCGGACGAGGGCATCGGCGGCGACATCTACCTGTTCAAGAACAACACCGACTCGGCGGGCAACTCCTACGGCTGCCACGAGAACTACCTGATCGTGCGGGCGGGGGAGTTCTCCCGAATCTCCGACGTCCTGTTGCCGTTCCTGGTCACGCGCCAGTTGATCTGCGGCGCGGGCAAGGTGCTGCAAACGCCGAAGGCGGCGACGTTCTGCCTGAGCCAGCGTGCGGAGCACATCTGGGAGGGCGTCTCCAGCGCCACCACCCGCAGCAGGCCCATCATCAACACCCGCGACGAACCGCACGCCGACGCCGAGAAGTACCGCAGGCTGCACGTCATCGTCGGGGACTCCAATATGTGCGAGTCCACCACGATGCTCAAGGTCGGCACGGCGGCGCTGGTGCTGGAGATGATCGAGGCCGGCGTACCGTTCCGCGACTTCTCGTTGGACAACCCGATCCGCGCCATCCGCGAGGTCAGCCACGATCTGACCGGCCGCCGCCCGGTGCGACTGGCAGGCGGACGGCAAGCCAGCGCACTGGACATTCAGCGCGAGTACTACAGCCGCGCGGTCGAGCATCTACAGACGCGGGAACCCAACGCGCAGATAGAGCAGGTCGTCGACCTCTGGGGCCGCCAACTAGATGCGGTCGAGAGCCAGGACTTCGCCAAGGTCGACACCGAGGTCGACTGGGTGATCAAGCGCAAGCTGTTCCAGCGCTACCAGGATCGCTACGACATGGAACTCTCCGACCCCAAGATCGCGCAGCTGGACCTCGCCTACCACGACATCAAGCGTGGCCGAGGAGTGTTCGATCTGCTGCAGCGCAAGGGTCTGGCAGCACGCATCACCACCGACGAGGAAATCGAGGCCGCGGTCGACGAACCGCCGCAGACCACCCGCGCCAAGCTGCGCGGCGAGTTCATCAGCGCCGCGCAGGCCGCTGGCCGCGACTTCACCGTGGACTGGGTGCATCTCAAGCTGAACGATCAAGCGCAGCGAACGGTGTTGTGCAAGGACCCGTTCCGTGCGGTCGACGAGAGGGTCAAGCGGCTGATCGCGAGCATGTAGCGCTTAAGCTTCTCCGGCGGGCAGGAGCGAAGCGACTCGGGATTAAGGTTGGGCAGTGGGGATCTCCAAAGTCGAGCGCTTGATGAACTTGGTCATCGCACTCCTGTCCACCCGCACGTTCATCACCGCCGAGCGAATCCGTGCCACCGTCTATGGCTACGCCGACAGCCCCAGCGACGAGGCGTTCTCGCGCATGTTCGAGCGAGACAAGAACGAGTTGCGCGACCTCGGCATCCCGTTGGAGACGGGCCGCGTTTCGTCGCTGGACCCGACCGAGGGCTACCGGATCAACCGGGATGCCTACGCGCTGCCGCCGGTGGAGCTGACGGCCGACGAGGCGGCGGCGGTCGCCGTGGCCACGCAGCTGTGGCAGTCCCCGGAACTCGTCACCGCCACCCAGGGCGCGCTACTCAAGCTGCGCGCCGCGGGCATCGACGTCGACACTCCCGAATCCGGTGTCACCATCTCCACGGCCGCCGCCATGCCCGGCGTGCGCGGCTCGGAGGAGGTGCTCGGCATCCTGCTGTCCGCCATCGACTCCGGCCAGGCCGTCCAATTCCAGCATCGCCCGTCGCGCAGCGATCCGTACACCACCAGGACGGTCGAGCCGTGGGGTGTGGTGACGCACCGCGGCCGGTGGTACCTCGTCGGTCACGATCGTGACCGCGACGACGTGCGGACCTTCAGGTTGTCGCGAATCGGGGCGGACGTCGCGACGGTCGGTCCGCGCGGCGCGGTGCGGCGGCCCGAGGGCGTCGACCTGCGCGAGATCGTGCGCCGCGTGGTGTCCGAGTGGCCGCAGGGTGCGCAGGCCCGGGTGTGGGTGGCCGAGGGCCGCGCCACCGCGCTGCGACGTCAGTCGACGGTCATGGCGGCACGAACGCTGGCGGGTCGAGCGGGCGACGAGATCGCCATCGACATCGGATGGCACGACCGGCTGGCCCGCGAGATCGCCGGCTACGGGGCGGACGCCGTGGTGCTCGAGCCGCAGTCGCTGCGTGACGACGTGGTGGCCAGGCATCGTGCTCAGGTGGAGGGTTCGTGAGTAGCGTTTCGACCCGGCTGGTCCGGCTGCTGAACATGGTGCCGTACTTCCAAGCCAATCCCAGGATCACGTTCGACGAGGCCGCCACCGACCTCGGCGTCAGCGTCAAGCAACTGCGCGAGGATCTCGAACAGTTGTGGATGTGCGGCCTTCCGGGCTACAGCCCCGGTGACCTGATCGACTTCGAGATGTCCGGCAAGACAATCGAAGTGACCTTCTCGGCAGGCATGGACCATCCGCTGCGGCTGACGTCGCCCGAGGCGACGGGCATCTCGGTCGCGTTGCGGGCTTTGCTCGACGTGCCGGGCATGGTCGACCCCGAGGCCGCGCGAAGTGCGATCGCCAAGATCGAATCCGCGGCGGGAACGGCCAAGGAAGGTGCAGGGACCGCTGTCGACGAGCCTGCGCCGGTGGAGAGCCGGGCGGCCGCTGCGGTACGCGCCGCGGTGCGAGACGGCCGCGCGCTGAGCATCGACTACTACTCCGCATCCCACGACACGCTGTCGACGCGGACCGTGGACCCGATCCGGGTGTTGCTGGTCGCCGACCACAGCTACCTCGAGGCATGGTGTCGCACGGCGGAAGCGGTACGGCTGTTCCGGTTCGACCGCATCGTCGACGCGCAGGTGCTGGACGAGCCGTCGGTGCCGCCGGAGCCCGCCGTCGAGGCGGGACCGGACACATCGCTGTTCGACGCGGATCCGTCGTTGCCGTCGGCGACGCTGCTGATCGATCGGACGGCGGCATGGATGTTCGACTACTACCCGCTGCGCGTCGTGCGTGAGCTGGGCGACGGTGCGTGCGAAGCGGCCATGACCTTTGCGTCGGAGGAGTGGATGGCGCGGTTCGTGCTGGGATTCGGCGCCGCGGTGCGGGTGCTCGAGCCGCAGTCGCTTGCCGACCGGGTGCGCGACATCGCCGTGGCGGCGCTGAAGGCCTACGAGGACGGTGACGGCGCCCGCGACGGGTAGACTCGGGCGAGACTTCTGGAGGTGACCGAATTGGGTGGTCTACAACCCTGGCATTGGTTGATCGTGATCGCCGTGTTCGTGCTGTTGTTCGGAGCCAAGAAGCTCCCGGATGCGGCGCGTTCACTGGGCAAGTCGATGCGCATCTTCAAATCCGAGATCAAGGAGATGCAGGCCGACGGGAAGCCGGAAGGCACCACGCCGCCGACTCAGATCGCCTCGGAGCGCGTCGACCCGGCCCCGCCGGCCCCCGCGCCGGAGCAGTCGTCCGACAAGCACCCGGCCTGATCAACGCATTCACCGACCGCGACACGCTGTCGCGTCGCTGAGTGGCGCCCGCAGAAGAACCCGTGCAGACCCCCGGAATCCTCAAGAAGCTGAACCCGCGCCGTCGACGGTCGCGGGTCAATCCCGACGGCACCATGTCGCTCGTCGACCATCTGCACGAGCTGCGCAACCGGCTGCTCGTCGCGGTGGCGGCGATCGTCGTCACCACGACCGTCGGATTCTTCTGGTACACCCATGGCGCTTTCGGACTGCCCAGCCTCGGCGACTGGCTGCGTGGTCCGTACTGCTCGCTGCCGGCGTCGGCGCGGGCCACCATCGCGCCCGACGGGGAATGCCGACTGCTTGCCACGGCGCCGTTCGACCAGTTCATGCTGCGGCTGAAGGTCGCCCTCGTCGCCGGTGTCGTGATGGCCTGCCCGGTGTGGCTGCATCAGCTGTGGGCGTTCATCACACCGGGTCTGTACAAGAAGGAGCGCCGGTTCGCATCGGTGTTCGTCGTGTTCGGGGCGGCGCTGTTCATCGGTGGCACCGTGCTGGCCTACGTGGTGCTGTCGAAGGCGTTGAGCTTCCTGCTCACCGTCGGCAGCGACGTGCAGATCACCGCACTGTCGGGTGACCAATACTTCGGTTTCCTGATCAACCTGCTGCTGGTGTTCGGCATCAGCTTCGAGTTCCCGCTGCTGATCATCATGCTGAACCTGGTCGGCATGCTCACCTATGAGCGGCTGAAGAGCTGGCGGCGCGGGTTGATCATGGGTCTCTTCGTCTTTGCGGCGTTCGCCACCCCCGGCTCGGACCCGTTCTCCATGTTGGCGCTGGCGATGGCGCTGACCGTGCTGCTGGAGTTCGCCATCCAGGTGGCCAGGATGAACGACCGGCGCAAGGCCCGCCGGGCTGCGCTGGAAGACGTGCCCGACGACGAGGCCGCCCCGATCGGGACCGCCGAGCCCGTCGAGGCACCCACCGCCGTGCCCACTCCGTCGCGACTGACGGTCGATGACCAAGCCACCTGACCTGCCTGCCGAGCTGACCCGCTTCGCCGGAGAGCTCCCATTCACCCTCGACGAGTTCCAGCTGCGCGCCTGCACCGCCCTGGAGAACGGCCACGGCGTCCTGGTATGCGCGCCGACAGGGGCCGGCAAGACCGTGGTCGGCGAATTCGCCGTCCACCTGGCGCTGACGGCGGGCCGAAAGTGCTTCTACACCACACCCATCAAGGCGTTGAGCAACCAGAAGCACACCGACCTCGTCCGCCGCTACGGCCCTGAGCGCGTCGGGCTGCTCACCGGCGACCAGTCGATCAACGGCGACGCCCCCGTGGTGGTGATGACCACCGAGGTGTTGCGGAACATGTTGTACGCGAACTCTCATGCCTTGCACGGTCTTTCGCACGTCGTGATGGACGAGGTGCACTTCCTCGCCGACCGGATGCGTGGCGCGGTGTGGGAGGAGGTGATCCTGCACCTGTCCGAGGACGTGCGGCTGGTCAGCCTGTCGGCGACGGTGAGCAACGCCGAGGAGTTCGGCGGCTGGATCCAGACGGTGCGGGGTGACACCACCGTCGTCGTCGACGAGCATCGGCCGGTGCCGCTCTGGCAGCACATGATGGTCGGCAAGCGTCTGTTCGATCTGTTCGAGGGTGACCAGAGGGCAGACAATCGCGTGCTGGTGGATCGCGAACTGCTGCGGCACATCTCGCTGCGCAAGGAGGCCGACCGGCTGGCCGATTGGCAACCAAGGGGACGGGGTCGGCCCGGCCGTCGGGATCAGGGGGGTGGCAGGCCGACCATCTACCGGCCGCCGTCGCGTCCCGACGTGATCGGCACGCTGGACTCCGAGGGTCTGCTTCCTGCCATCACGTTCGTGTTTTCGCGGGCCGGGTGTGACGCCGCGGTCCGGCAGTGCCTGCGGTCACCGTTGCGGCTCACCAGCGACGCCGAACGCGCCCGCATCGCCGAGGTGATCGACCGGCGCTGCGCGGACTTGCCGGAGTCCGATCTCGTCGTACTCGGCTACCACGAATGGCGCGAAGGTCTGCTCCGTGGTCTCGCGGCCCACCACGCCGGGCTGCTACCGGTGTTCCGTCACACCGTCGAGGAGCTCTTCACCGCCGGTCTGGTGAAGGCCGTGTTCGCCACCGAGACACTGGCTTTGGGGATCAACATGCCCGCCCGCACCGTCGTGCTGGAGCGGTTGGTGAAGTACAACGGTGAAGAGCATGCGCCGCTGACGCCGGGGGAGTACACCCAGTTGACCGGCCGGGCTGGGCGTCGGGGCATCGACGTCGAGGGGCACGCCGTCGTGTTGTGGCAACCCAACGACACGTCCGTGGATCCCGCCGACGTGGCCGGGTTGGCGTCCACCCGCACGTTCCCGTTGCGCAGTTCGTTCGCACCGTCGTACAACATGACGATCAACCTGGTCCAGCACATGGGACCGGAACAGGCGCACCGGCTACTGGAGCGGTCCTTCGCCCAGTACCAGGCCGACCGGTCCGTCGTCAGCCTGGTCAAGGGCGTCGCGCGCGGCGAGAAGATGCTCGCCGAGATCGCCGACGAACTCGGCGGCAAGGACGCGGCCATCCTGGATTACGCGCGGTTGCGCGCGGCGATCTCCGACCGCGAGCGCGCGCAGTCCCGCGCGTCCAGGGTGCAGCGCCGCCGCGCCATCAACGACGCGCTGGCCGCATTGCGTCGAGGCGACATCATCAACATCGGTCAGGGCAGGCGCGGCGGGTTGGCCGTCGTGCTCGAGCCCGCCGACGACAGCGACGAGCCGCGGCCGCTCGTCCTGACCGAACATCGTTGGGCCGGAAGGATTTCCTCGGCCGACTACTCGGGCGCTTCGGGGAAGCTGGGTTCGATGACGCTGCCGAAGCGCGTCGAGCATCGCCAACCACGGGTGCGCAGGGACCTCGCCTCAGCGCTGCGGTCTGCAGCGGCCGGCCTCGACGTGCCGTCGCGAAAGCGAAGCGGCACCGCCGAGGAACCGGACGTCGATCCCGAGTTGGCCGTGCTGCGCGAGCAGATGCGAAACCACCGGGGCCACAAGGAGCCCGACAGGGAGGAGCGGGTGCGGACCGCCGAGCGGTATCTGCGCATCGAACGCGACAACGCGCAGATTCAGAAGAAGGTGGCGTCGGCCACCAACTCGCTGGCCCGGACCTTCGACCGAATCGTGGTGCTGCTCACCGAGCGTGGCTTCATCGAGGAGCACGACGGAAGCCCGGCGGCGACCGACGACGGGCGCGTGCTCGCGCGGATCTACAGCGAGAGCGACCTGTTGGTGGCCGAATGCCTGCGCCGCGGCGCGTGGGACGGCCTGCAGGCCGCGGAGCTCGCGGCGGTGGTCTCGTCCGTGCTGTACGAGTCGCGCGGCGACACGCCCGGTCCGGCACCGGGTGTCGACGCCGTGACCCCGCCGCTGCGGAAGGCATTGACCCAGACCCGCAGGCTCTGGACCGAGATCAGGGCCGACGAGCAACGCCACCGGCTGCCGGCAAGCCGTGAACCCGACCCCGGTTTCGTCGCCGCCGTGCACCGCTGGGCGACGGCTGGTGACCTGACCTCCGCGTTGGCCGCGTCCGACGCCACGGGCAGCGGAACTCCTTTGTCGGCCGGTGATTTCGTGCGCTGGTGCCGTCAGGTCCTCGACCTGCTGGATCAGGTCCGCATCGCCGCGCCCACACCCGCGTTGCGGGCCGCCGCGAAACGCGCAATCGGGGAGATTCGGCGCGGCGTCGTGGCAGTTGACGCAGGGTAGTGTGGCCCCAGCGCTTCGGTTACAGCGAACGAGCACCAAAGGAGAGACCATGAGCGGACCGCAGGGATCCGACCCCACGCAGCCGTGGAGCGGTCAGCCGCCGAGCGATCAGCCGGCGTGGCAGCAGCCGTCGGCGCCCGATCAGCCCACCACCGAGACGCCGGCCTGGGGGGCGCCGCCCGCATACTCCCCGCCGCAGTACCCGGGCTACCAGCAGCCGGGCCAGCAGCCGCCGACGTACACGCCGCCGCAGTACCCGCAGGGCGACCAGTACGGGCAGCAGCCCGCACAGTATGGCCAGCCGGGTCAGTACGGCCAGCCTGGCCAGTACGGGCAACCGGGACAGCCGGGCCAGTACGGGCAGCCCGGTCAGTACGGCCAGCCCGGACAACCGGGCCAGTACGGCCAGCCGGGTCAGTACGGCCAGCAACCCGGCCAGCAGTTCTCGCCGTACGGCTCGTCGGGCACCGAGGAGGGTTCCAAGAAGTCGATGGCGCTCATCGGCGGCATCGTCGGCCTACTCGCCGTCATCGTCATCGCCGTGGTCCTGGTGCTCGGCTTCTGGAAGCCCGGCTTCTTCGTCACCACCAAGCTCGACGTCAACGCGGCGCAGACCGGTGTCGCGAAGATCCTGTCCGACGAGGCCAACGGTTACGGCGCCAAGAACGTCAAGGACGTCAAGTGCAACGACGGTGCCAGCCCGACCGTGAAGAAGGGTGACACCTTCGACTGCGAGGTGAGCATCGACGGCACCAAGCGTCAGGTCACTGTCACCTTCCAGGACGACAACGGCACCTACGAGGTCGGCAGGCCCAAGTAACCGGCGTTCCCGTCAACGGGAGCAGAGCCCCGCGGCCTTCTCCTCGGCGATGATCTGACCCACGGGCTTGCCGAGACGCGCCGCGAACTCGGGGGTGGGCGCCATGACCCAGTGGTCGTCCTCGTAGCGCATCGTCCGATATCGGTCCCCGCCGGGCATCCGGATGCGCACGGTGGCCTCACCGTCGGCGAAGCTCACTGGCGCGACGCTGATCTTGGGGCCCACCGTCTTGCACGTCTCGTACAACGTCACGAAGTCCTTCTCGGAGATCGCATCGCGGACGTCGCGGGACATGTTTTGCCAAACGCCGGCGAAGTCGCCCGAGGTGAAGCGGTCGATGTCCGCCTGGGCAGCGGCGGTGGCCGCCGAAAGCGTCTCCGGCACATCGGGCCCGGAGGCCGCCGTCTTGGCGGTGGCCGAGCCCGCCCGAATGTCTCCGCACGACGGAACCGCGACCGCCAGGACTACCGCCGCGACGGCGACGACGATCGTTCTCAAGAAATTCACGGTAGACCGTCCAGTGCCTTCTGCAGGCGTGCGATCGACGACGTCACGCCATAGGTTCCGGCCAACTCGACCACCTTTCGGGGATGGCGTGCGGCCAACGGCAGCGCATCCGAATCCGTCGACATGGTCACCGGTGCATCCCTGGCCACCCGGATCACGGGTTGCGCGGCGGCGATGTAATCGGTGGCCGCCAGCAGCTTCTTGCGTTGTGCGAGGGGCAACTTCGACGCCTTGTCGTCGGCCGCGGCGAGGATCTGCTCCAACGAGCCGTACCGCGCGAGCAACGTCGCCGCCGTCTTCTCGCCGATGCCCGGCACGCCGGGCAGCCCGTCGGACGGGTCACCGCGCAGCAACGCCAGCTCGGCGTAGGCGTCTCCAGCACGGTCGACGGGCACGCCGTACTGCTCGGCCACCTCGGCGGGACCGTAGAGCGTCGCCTTGGACAGTCCGCGGCCCATGTAGAACACCCGAACGGGAACGTGCTCGTCCCCGACGAGCTGCAACAGGTCGCGGTCACCACTGACGACCACGACGGGATCCCGCCGTTCCCGGACCGCGAGCGTGCCGAGCACGTCGTCGGCCTCGTAGCCGGGAGCGCCGGCGGTGGCGATGCCGAACGCGTCGAGCATCTCCATGATCATGTCGACCTGCGGGGTGAGCTCGTCGGGAACCTCCTCGACGTCCGGCACGCCGTCCGGGTTCGGCTGCTCGACGCGGTGCGCCTTGTACGACGGGATCAGATCCACCCGCCACTGCGGCCGCCAGTCTAGGTCCAGGCAGACCACCAGGCGGGTCGGCCGCTCCCGGGTGACCAGCGTGGCGACGGTGTCCAGGAAGCCGCGCAGGGCGTTGACCGGCCTGCCGTCCGGCGCGGTGATGGACGACGGCACCCCGAAGTAGGAACGGAACCACATGCTGGCGCCGTCGAGTAGCAGTACCGGGGCGGTCATCGGCGGCTCGTGAACACGTACGAACCGGCGGTGATGGCCTTGTCGTCGTTGCCCTCGTCGTGCAGCACCACCCGGGCGGCGTAGCGACCGTCCGCACCGGTGATCGGTTCGGCTTCCACCCGGAACGGGCCGACCTTGCCGCGCGCCAGGAACATGACGTGCGACGACACGCCCTGCAACGCGTCGGTGCCTGCGGCCTCGGCGGCCGAGTCGGCGGCGGCCGTCTCCAGGACGACGAACTGCGGCCCGATGTGCAGTGCCGCATCCGGTGAGGCCACCTCGGCGGACAGTTCCGGCAGTGCCCACTGTCCGTCGGGTCGGCGATGGCCGCCGAACACCTGCCACAGCGGAGGCAGATCCGGTGAATCGACTACGTCGATGTTGTCGACCTCCATCTTCGGCAGCCCGCCGGGCGGCGTCCCGATGCTGACGCCCTGCCCCTCGATCAGCGCCAGCACCCGGTCCGGTCGATCGGCATCGACGATCTTGGCTCGGCTGTACCCCATCTGCCTGCCGCGTTTGAGTTCCTCGGACACGATCCGGATGCAGCGCACGTCGTGGCCGGGGTCGAGGATCTGGCAGGAGTGGATGACCGGGTTGGGCACCGCTTCCAGGTCCGACATGTGTCCGCTCTCGGGTGCCGAGATGCCCAGCACGGAGAGCAGCAGGCCACCCGTCGGATTGCGCATGTCGTGGCGCAGCGTCACGGTGTCCTCGACCGAACGTGGGTCCATGGACGCGTACCTGCGCCCGATGTAGCGGTAACTCAGCAGGCCGCCCCACCGCCGCCGCAGTTCGTCGGCATAGGCCTCTTGCTGGTCGGCGAGATCGCGAATATCGCGCAACATTCGAGTGACAGTAGCGTGAGGTATGCCGTTTGCGATCGATCACATCGACCACGTGGTGCTCAACTGCAGAGACGTCGACGCCACGGTCGGCTGGTACGTGCGGGTGCTGGGAATGAGGCACGACGTGTTCGGCGGTGGCCGCCACGCTCTGGCGTTCGGCGACCAGAAGATCAACGTGCGTCCCACCGGTGCGCCCAACTGGGTGACCGGCGCGGTCGACGCGCCCGGCTCACTCGACCTGTGCTTCATCGCCGACGCCGAACCCGACGCGATCGGTGCCCACTTGCGGGCGTGCGGTGTGGAGGTCACCGAGGGGCCGGTTGAGAAGACGGGTGCACGAGGCCCGATGACGTCGCACTACTGCCGCGATCCGGACGGCAACCTGGTCGAGGTCGCCAGCTACCGGCGCGCGGATTAGCCTCGACGCCATGGGTTCCGCCACCGAGAACGGCCGCTTCGGCACCGACGTCTATGCCCACCGCCTGAAGGCCGCAGCCGAGGCCACCGCGACGGCCGGGCTGGCCGGCCTGGTGATCACCCCCGGCTACGACCTGCGTTATCTATTGGGGTCGCGGGCGCAGACCTTCGAACGCCTCACCGCGCTGGTGCTACCCGCGGACGGCGAGCCCACCGTCGTCGTGCCGCGGATGGAACTGGCGACGCTCAAGGAGTCCGCTGTGCCGGATCTTGGGCTGGCCGTGCGGGATTGGGTGGACGGCGAGGACCCGTACCGGATGGTGCTCGACGCGCTGGGTTCGGCGCCCGTCGCCACCGCCGTCACCGATTCGATGCCTGCTCTGCATCTGCTGCCCCTTGCCGACGTCTTCGGCGTCGTGCCGGTGCTCGCCACCGACGTGCTGCGCCGGCTCCGGATGGTCAAGGACGCCGCGGAGATCGACGCGCTGAGCAAGGCCGGAGCCGCGATCGACCGGGTGCACGCCCGCGTGCCAGGGTTCCTGGTGCCCGGCCGGACCGAAGCCGAGGTGGCAGCAGATATCGCGCAAGCGATTGTGGCGGAAGGCCATTCGGAGGCGGCGTTCATCATCGTCGGATCCGGGCCCAACGGCGCCGATCCCCACCACGAGTGCTCCGATCGGGAACTACGGGCCGGTGACGTTGTCGTCGTCGACATCGGCGGGCCGTACGAGCCCGGCTACAACTCGGACTCCACCAGGACCTACAGCATCGGTGAGCCGGATCCTGAAGTGGCGCGGCGCTATTCGGTCCTTCAACGGGCGCAACAAGCGGGCGTCGCCGCGGTCCGGCCCGGCGTCACCGCCGAGCAGGTCGACGCAGCCGCGCGCGACGTGCTGGCCGCCGAGGGTCTCGCCGAGGCATTCGTGCACCGCACCGGCCACGGCATCGGTCTCTCGGTGCACGAGGAGCCCTACATCGTGGCGGGCAACGATCTGCCGCTCGAGGAGGGCATGGCGTTCAGCGTCGAGCCGGGCATCTACTTCCCCGGCCACTGGGGTGCGCGCATCGAGGACATCGTCGTCGTGACCGGTGACGGGTCGATGTCGGTCAACCAGCGGCCGCACGACCTGGTCGTGGTTCCGGTCGGGTGACGGTCGTCAGTCGCCGCGGTCCAGCAGATCGGATGACCCGAGCACACGCTCGATCCGGACCTCGATGACCACCCGCCGTGGGTTGACCCGTGGCGTCCGGTAGCGCTGGGCGTAGCGCAGCTCGGCGTCGCGCACGGCATCGATGTCGGTGTTCACGGTCGCGCTGCCCTCGAGTGAGAGCCAGCGGGCGCCGTCGACCTGGCTGAGCACGGCCACGCCGCGTTCCCCCGCGTTGACGGCCTTCTGCGAGCCGCCCGTCGTGATCACCCGCGCCAGGTGCGTCTTGGGATCGAAGGTGAAGCCGACCGCGACGACGTGCGGCGAATTGTCCGACCGCAGCGTGGTCAGCATGGCGAGATGGCGCTCGGTGAGGAACGCGAGCGCGTCGTTGGTGAGCCGTGTGGTTGCCTTCGCCATCAAGGCCCAACCTAGCGCAGGACATAATCGCAGCCATGAAGGACACGGCTGACACTCCGCCGGTGGTGATTTTCGGCGGACGCAGCGAAATCGGCGTCGAACTGGCGACGCGGCTGGCGCGCGGCGCGACCGTGGTGCTCGCGGCGCGGGGAGCCGACCGCCTCGCCGACGAAGTCGCCGCCGTCGCCGCCGCAGGTGCGGCCGCCGTGCACGTGCGCGAATTCGACGCCGACGACCTCGCCTCCCACGCCCCGTTGGTTGCGTCCATCGAGGCCGACCACGGCCCGATCCGCACCGCTGTGCTCGCGTTCGGCATCCTCGGCGACCAGGCCAGGGCGGAATCCGACCCCGCGCACGCTGCCGCCATCGTGCACACCGACTTCACCGCCCAGGTGAGCCTGCTGACCGTCCTGGCCGCCACCATGCGCTCGGCGGGGCGGGGCGCCATCGTGGTGTTCTCGTCGGTGGCAGGCGCCCGGGTGCGCCGGGCGAACTACGTGTACGGCTCGGCCAAGGCCGGGCTGGACGGCTTCGCCTGCGGGCTTGCCGACGCGTTGCACGGTTCGGGGGTCCAGCTGTTGTTGGTCCGGCCCGGCTTCGTCATCGGCCGCATGACGGAGGGGATGTCGCCGGCACCGTTGTCGAGCACACCGGCGCAGGTGGCCGACGCGACAGCGAAGGCACTGGCCAAGGGTCGTACGGAGATCTGGGTGCCGGGCCTGCTCGGACCGCTGGTGTTCGGGCTGCGGCTGCTGCCGCGGGCGGTATGGCGCAGGATGCCGCGGTGATGAGCATCTTCGTGGTCGGCATCGGGGCCGACGGAATGGGCGGGTTGGCGCCCGCCTCGAAGGCCGAATTGCAGCGCGCCACCGTGATTTACGGCTCGCGCCGGCAGCTCGAGCTGTTGGACGATACGGTGAGCGGGCAGCGCCGGGAGTGGCCGTCGCCGATGCTCGACGCCCTGCACGCGATCCGCGACTCCTCCGGCGACGTGCACGTGGTCGCCAGCGGTGACCCGATGCTGCACGGCGTCGGTGGCTCCCTGATGAGGGTATGTGGGCCCGACCGGGTGACGGTGCTGCCGCACGTGTCGTCGGTGACGCTGGCGTGTGCCCGGCTCGGCTGGGCGGTGCAGGACACCGAGGTGATCAGCCTGATGACGGCCGGACCGCAGACGGCGGTGCGCCGTGGCGGCCGGGGAATCGTGTTGTGTCGAAACGGTTCCGAGCCTGCGGTGCTGGCCAGATTGCTCACCGACGCGGGCCGCGGCGACTCCGAGATGTCGGTGCTCGAGCAGCTCGGCGGTCCTGGCGAGCGACGCCGGGACTCGACGGCCCGTGACTGGGCGGCGAATCCGTCCACCGACGTCGACGACCTGAACGTCGTCGCGGTGCGCTATCTGCCCGACGACCGGGTCTTGCAGGTGCTGCCCGACGATGCGTTCTACCACGACGGGCAGATCACCAAGCAAGCCATGCGGGCGGTGACGCTGGCGGCGCTGGCGCCACGACCCGGGGAACTGCTGTGGGACGTCGGTTCCGGCTCGGGCAGCATCGCGATCGAGTGGTGCCGCAGCGGATCCGGCTGCACGGCAGTGGCATTCGAACGCGACGAGCACCGCCGTGAGCGGATCGCCGCCAACGCTCTGGCCTTCGGCGCTCACGTCGACGTCCGCGGCGCCGCACCGGACGCCTTCGGCGATGCGGAACTGACCGACGGCGGTGTCACCGGCGTACCGTCGCCGTCGGTGATCTTCATCGGCGGCGGCCTGACGCACGCCGGACTGGTCGACGATTGCTTGCGGAGGCTACCCAGCGGTGGCCGGCTGGTCGCCAACGCAGTCACCGCTGAGTCGGAAGCCGTTGTCTTGGATTACTATTCGCGTCTCGGTGGCAGACTCCGGCGCTACCAGCACTATCTCGGTGAGCCGGTCGGCGGCTTCACCGGGTGGCGCCCCGCGATGCCTGTCACGCAGTGGGCGGTGACCAAGCCGTGACCGTCTACTTCATCGGCGCCGGGCCAGGTGCCGCCGACCTGATCACGGTGCGCGGACAACGGTTGCTCGAGCGATGCCCGGTCTGCCTGTACGCCGGCTCGATCATGCCCGATGACCTCCTGGCCCTGTGTCCGGACGGCGCCAAGGTGATCGACACCGGACCCCTGACGCTCGAACAGATCATCGCCGAGCTCGCCGAGGCCCATGCCGCCGGCTTGGACGTCGCGCGGCTGCATTCCGGCGACCCGTCCATCTACAGCGCACTGGCCGAACAGTGTCGCCACCTCGACGCGCTCGGCGTGGACTATCAGATCGTGCCCGGCGTACCGGCCTTTGCTGCCGCGGCCGCCGTGCTCGGCCGCGAGTTGACCGTTCCCGGGGTGGCGCAGACGGTGACTCTGACGCGCGTGGCGACGTTGTCGACGGCCATGCCCGCCGGTGAAGATCTGCGCACGCTGTCCGCGCCGGGTGCCACACTGGTGCTGCACTTGGCGGCCGCGCAGGTCGACGCCATGGTTCCCGAACTGATCGCGGGCGGCTACCGGGCCGAAACGCCTTGTGCTGTGGTGGCATTCGCCAGTTGGCCGCAGGAGACGGTGCTGAAGTGCGCCCTCGGCGAGCTGGCCGAGCGGATGCAGGAGGCGGGTGTCACGCGTACCGCCGTCATCGTCGTCGGTGACGTGCTGGCGGCGGAGGGGTTCACCGACAGCTATCTGTACTCGGCCGGTCGGCGCCGGGGGAGCAGGCACTAATGCGTGTGCTGCTGCTGGGCGGGACCGCCGAGGCACGCGCGCTGGCGGCTCGGCTGCACCCGGACGTCGAAGTGATCAGTTCGTTGGCGGGACGGGTGCCCAATCCGGCGCTGCCCGTCGGTGCAGTGCGCATCGGCGGCTTCGGCGGCGTCGACGGCTTGCGGCGGTGGCTGGCCGAGTCCGGTGTCGACGCCGTGGTCGACGCGACGCACCCGTTCGCCGCGACGATCACCGCCAACGCCGCCAGCGCGTGTCGAGAACTAGGTCTACCGCACGTCGTGGTGGCCCGGCCCGCCTGGCCGCACGGTAGCGCGATCGTGGTCGGCTCCGACACGATGGCCGCGAAAGTGGTTGCCGCGAACGGCTATTCCCGTGTCTTTCTGACCACCGGCCGAACCGGGGTCGGCGCGTTCGCCGGTCTCGATGCGTGGTTTCTGATCCGCGCGGTGACGCCCCCCGACGGCAATGCCCTGCCACTGCGGCACGAACTGCTGCTGTCGCGGGGTCCGTACCGGTACGACGATGAGTTGAATCTCTTGCGGGAGCATCACATCGACGCGCTGGTGACGAAGAACAGCGGTGGTGACATGACGCGGGCCAAGGTGGAGGCCGCCGACGCGCTCGGCGTGCCGGTGGTCATGGTGGACCGGCCGCCGCTACCGCAGGGGGTTGCGACC
Organism: Mycobacterium sp. URHB0044; assembly: GCF_000620625.1. Lineage (GTDB taxonomy): Bacteria > Actinomycetota > Actinomycetes > Mycobacteriales > Mycobacteriaceae > Mycobacterium. The sequence continues at coordinate 23,363 of NZ_JIAW01000027.1, forward strand.
GTGGCTAGCGTCGACGGGGCCGTCGCCTGGGTACGCGCTGGGTTCAGAGACGCTTGACGAGATCGAGGCTGTCCAGGTCGCGGATCGCCTGGCAGCCGCGCTGCAACATCACCAGCATCATGTCGTCACCGCGTTCCGTCGTGCTGGCGAACGCGCATCCGAGGGTGGTGAGCAGCGGTGCCTGCAACATGCCGAGACGGTAGTCACGCCAACAGGTTTCGCGGTCGTAACTGGTGATGCCATAGGAGAGCAGTTCGGCGTGATAGGCGTCGACCAGAGCGTCGTCGGCCGCGGCCCGGACCTCGGGAAGCAGGCTCGTCGCGGTGAAGTACGCGAGGTCGCGAGCCGGCAGCCCCGATCCGAGCGTCTGCCAGTCCACGACGGTGATCCTCGTCCGGTCGGGGTCGAACAGCATGTTGTCGAGGCGGTAGTCACCGTGCATGAGCGCGAACCGGCCCGGCTCGGCCAGCAGCCATGGCGTCACCATCGACATGGACTCGGTCGCGGTATCGCGATCCGCTGCGGTCATCCGGTCGCCGAGCCGGTCGAGCGTGATCTGCGTGGCCATCACCGCGACGTCGCCGAATCCCTTGGCCGCGTCCTCGTTCGGCATCGACATGGCCAGGCCGGGGAAGTTCGCCCACTTCGAGTCACACCACGTCGGGGCATGCAGGCCCGCGAGCGCCCGGACGGCCAGCTCCGCCTCGATGGGGGTACAGCCCCCGATCTGGTCACCCTGGACAGCTGGCGCCATGTCGGCGAGCAGCAGCACGAAATCGCCGCCGTCCTCGGAGATCTCGCAGTAGAAGTGCTCGGGTATCGGCACGCGGACCAAGTTCGCGACGTGCGTGTAGAAGGCGTGTTCGGACCGGTAGCCCAGTGCAACGCGCTCCCGAACGGTCTCATCCTGTGAGGGCAGCTTGACCGCGAATGTCGCGGGCAGGTCTGTGCGGTCGCTCGCGTAGCTCACCGTCAACCGGTAGGTGGCGCCGGTTTGGCCGGTGCCGATGGGCGCGGCGTCGACGGCCCGAACTTCGGTGCCCAGCACGGTGCTCAACCATTGAGGTGTCACATCCGCCGGGCTTCGGGGGATTGACACGGCCGCAGTCATGAGGCGGAACGCTAACCGCCGTGCTGACACCTGTCAACGATGTTCGACGGCGGTCAGAGCAACGCTCAGCCGGGGTAGTGGCGCGGGGTGAAGACGCGGTCGCCGCCGTCACTCGAGTGCCACTGCGTCTGCGACGAGCCGACGATCAGCAGGCAGCGCATGTCGACCTTGGCGGGATCGAGATCGGCCAGGCGCACCACCTCGACCCGCTCGCCGGGGCCCGCCACGTCGCGGCCGATGACCACCGGCGTGCTGGCGTCGCGGTGTTCCAGCAGTAGGTCGCGCATGGCGCCGACCTGCCAGGTTCGGGTCTTCGACGCGGGGTTGTAGATCGCCAGCACCATGTCGGCGGTGGCGGCCGCAGTCAGCCGGGCGGCGATGACGTCCCACGGCTTGAGCCGGTCGGACAGCGAGATCACCGCGTAGTCATGGCCGAGCGGCGCGCCGACGCGGCTTGCGACGGCCTGCGCGGCGGTCATCGCGGGGATCACCCGCACGTCGACGCCGGGCCACTGCTTGGCCTCCTCTAGCACGGCCGTCGCCATGGCGAACACGCCGGGATCACCCGATGACACCACCGCCACCGCATGCCCCTGCTGTGCCAGCGTGCAGGCCAGCCGTGCGCGGGCAGGCTCATCGGTGTTGTCGCTCGGGTGCCGGGTCTGGCCGTCGCGGGCGCCGACCCGGTCGAGGTACGGGCCGTACCCGATCAGGTCGGTGGCGGCGGCGAGCTCTCGGCGGGACTGCGGCGTCATCCATTCGACGTCGCCGGGGCCGAGGCCGACGACGGCGACGCTGCCGACGGACTCTGCACGACGTTGCGTCATGCCGGGCAGCATCGCCAGCGAGAAGTAGGGCACTGAGGCGTCGTCGACGTCGGCTGCGGGCAGCACCCGCTGCGCGGCCGTGCTGGCGCGCTCTACGTAGAACGTCTGATCCAACCGTCCGGCGGCGGAAAGTGCTTCTCGCACGGCGGGATAGGAGCGGCCGAGTTTGAGCACCACCGCCGCGTCGGTATCGGCGAGCCTGCGCCGGAGCTCGTCGGGCGGCAGCGTCCCCGGCAGGATCGTCAGCACCTCGTCGCCCTGCACCAGCGGCGTCCCGGTGGCGGCCGACGCCGCGCTCACCGACGTCACCCCCGGCACGATGACCGCGTCGAACCGAGACGTCAACCGGTTGTGCATGTGCATGTAGGAGCTGTAGAACAGCGGGTCACCCTCGGCGAGCAGGGCCACGTTGCGGCCGGCCTCGAGATGGACGGCGATGCGGTCCGCTGCCTCGCGGTAGAAGTCCTCGAGCGCGCCGGCGTAGCCGCCGGGATGGTCGGTGGTCTCGGTGGTCACCGGATAGACGAGGTGCTCTTCGAGTTGGCCGGACCGCAGATAGGGCTCGGCGATGGTGCGGGCGATGCTGCGTCCGTGCCGAGCGCTGTGATAGGCCACGACGTCGGCCGCGCCGATCAGCCGCGCGGCCTTGACCGTCACCAATTCGGGGTCACCAGGCCCCAGCCCGACGCCCCATAGCGTGCCTCGAGACATCATTCCTGTTCGCTCGCAATCGCATTGACGGCCGCGGCGGCCATCGCGCTGCCCCCGCGCCTGCCGGTCACCACCAGATACGACATTCCGCGCGGCCGGGCGATGAGCTCCTCCTTGGACTGGGCGGATCCGACGAAGCCGACCGGGCCGCCGAGTACGGCGGCCGGGGCCGGCGCGCCGTCGTCGAGCAGTTCCAGTAGCCGGAACAGTGCGGTCGGTGCGTTGCCGATCGCCAGCACCGCGCCGCCGAGGCGGTCGGCCCACAGATCGACGCCGGCGGCCGACCGGGTGCTGCCCAACCGGACGGCGAGGTCAGCCGCGCGGGGGTCGGCGACGAGCGAGACCACCTCGTTGTCGGCGGGCAGACGGGAGCGGGTGATGCCCGAAGCCACCATCGACGAGTCACACAGGATTGGTGCCCCCGCGTCCAGTGCGGCACGTGCCTTGGCGACCACGTCGTCGGTGTAGGCGACGTGTTCGGCGACGTCGACCTGCCCGCACGTGTGGATCAGCCGGACCACGACCTGGGCGACGTCGCCGGGGAAGCGCGTCAGATCCGCCTCCGCGCGGATCGTCGCGAACGACTGCCGGTAGATCTCGGCGGCGTCGCGGATGTAGTCGAGCACGCGATCACCCTACGGGTGACGTGGCCGGTAGCCGTCCGGGGTCGCCACCAGCACCTCGCCGTCGGGCGGGCTGCCGCACGCCCGCTCACACCCGACGAAGTGGCGGTGTCCCGACGCGGCTCCGTCGGTGGCCGCGCGCGCCGCGTCGGCCCTGACGTCGGCGACGGCGTGCTGGCAGCCGGGGCTTCCGGTGCAGGCGCTGATCGACAGCCACGGCGAGCCCGCGTCGAAGATCAGCCCCAGTGGCGCCAGTACGCGAAGGGCGACGTCGGCGACGCCCTCGTCGAGGTCGCAGACCAGCACCGAACGCCACGGCGTGATCACCAGCGGCGCCTCGATGGCGGCGAGGAACTCGGCGACGCGGGCCTCGAGCACGCCGAGTCGCACCGCAGCGCCGAGCGACACCCGGCCGTCGTCCTGCTCGATCCAGCCGACTGGAGGCGTCGTCACCGCCGGCCACCGGGTTCCGGGGTCGGCGGAGCGGGTCAATCCGGTCAGCAGCGGCTCCACGTCGGCGAGTTCGGTGGTCCGCCAGGCGCTTCCGCGAATGTCCACGAAGGTCTCGGCGATGCCGATGAGGGTTTCGACGACGTCCGCCGAAGGCACCCGGACACCGGTGTCGACGCCGGCCACCAGCAGGGCGGCCCGGTCAGCGGTGAGCAGGTGGGCACCGACGTCGGCGCCCATCCCGGACACGTCACCGCGGCCGTCGTCGACGGCGAACCAGAAGCGGCCAGGGAGGTGGGCCAGCTTCGGGCTGGCCTGGATTGCCGCGTCGAGGCCGAGCACCGCATCCCGCACGTCCGCGTTGCCGCCCGAACGCCCCGTCAGTGGGGAGGCGACGACGTTGCGCACCCGTTCGTGACTCGGCGACGGCAGCAGCCCCGCGGTCGCCACCGCGTCGGCCAGCGCGTCAGGATCGGTCAGGCCGCGGATCTGGACGTTGCCACGGGAGGTGAGTTCCATTGCCTGCGAACCGAACCGGGTCGCAGCAACGGCCAGCGCGCTCAGCTGGCCTGCCGAGATCATTCCGCCGGGCAGCCGGATCCGCGCCAGCGCCCCGTCGGCCGCCTGGTGCACCTGAAGTGCGCCAGGGCAGGCGTCGTCGTCGCGAACCCTCGTCATGTCGTCTCCGAGCATAGGAGTAGTAGTCGCCTACCCGTGATTCGAGTAGCGCACTACGCGTGCCCGGGCGCAGCCCTAGAAATACGTTTGCTCCGTGATCAGTCGGACAGCAGCTCCAGCGGTCACGTGATCGACACGAGGGCAAGGAGAGAACGATGACTGAACTGATCCTGTCGCCGGAACTGGCGCACCAAGACGTGATCAGAACGGGTGCGGAAGTCGAGGGGGCCGCACCCGTTCTGATCACTGAGCAAGAGGTCATGTTCGCGACCGCCGCCGCCGTACTGCCGCGACGGAGCGCTACGCGGTGGTGGACGGCGATCGGGCGGATCTTCGCGACCGCGAAGGACGCGGACACCTCCGGCGACGACCGGCGCACGCCGCGGCACTACCCGCAGCGGCGCAACTCCTTCATGGAGTACGCCGCGATGAGTCGCGAGATGTCCCGGCTGTGATGTCCGGCGGTCAACCCGCCAACGGCACGACGACGTCGGAGTAGTGGGACGCGTCGCCCGCGATCACGCGGCTCGGCGTGCCGTAGACGTCGACGGGAACGTCGCCAGCCAGCGTGACGCGGCTGAGCCTGCGGTACTGGTCGTCGTAGTCGGCCACGGCGTAGTGCTGGGTGGCGCGGTTGTCCCAGATCGCCAGGTCGCCGGGCAGCCAGGACCATCGAATGGTGTTCTCCAGCTTGGTGACCCGGCTCTGCAGCAGCTGGAACAGCGCCGTCGACTCGGTGCTCCCCAGTCCGACGAACCGCTTGATGAAGTGGCCGAGCAGCAGGACCCGCCTGCCGGTCTCGGGGTGCACGCGCACCACGGGGTGCTCGGTCTCGTAGTACTCCGAGACGAACTCGTCGCGGTACTTGCGTTCCTCCGCGGTCAGATCCGCGAGTTTCTCGTCGTAGTAGCCGCCTGCGTAGTCGTACTGATTGGTGTGCACCGCCCACAGGTTCTCGGTGAGCGCGCGCAGCGGCGCGGGCAGCTGGTCGTACGCGGCCTCGGTCGACGCCCACGTGGTGGTGCCGCCGTACTCGGGCAGGGTCACCGCGCGCAGCAGCGATGCCTTCGGGATCCGGTCGACGAACGTCACGTCGGTGTGCCAGCTGTTCGCCTTGTCGTAGCTGGAGTCGATGGGCAGCACCCGGTCGCCCCGCGACGTCACCGTGGGGTGTGCGGTGGTCGGGATGCCGAGGCGTCTGGCGAACGCGACCTGCCCGTCGTCGTCGAGATGGTCCTGGTCGCGGAAGAAGATCACCTTGTGCGTCAGCAGGGCGTCATTGATCACCTTGACGGTCGCGTCCGTGAGGTCGCCGCCGAGGCGTACTCCGTCGATCCGGGCGCCGATGTTCGCGCCGAGTTTCACGATGCTGGGGAAGTTGGCCACGAATTGCATGGTGGAGCATCGGCGGGCCCGCAACCACGGTTTAAATGCCTGCGATTCGAACCAGAGTGACCGGCGTCACACTGCGCACCACAGTGTTCCTTGTCACACGAATCGATCACAGCGGGACCGTTCGGACGTAGCTTCAGGACTACTCGACGTGTGTCAAACAAGACACCACAAGAAGGGAACGACGATGTTCACCTTGATCGCATTCACCGTTCTGGTGGCGCTGCTCATCGCGGCAGCCGGCCTGCCCTACCCGCAGACCTGGCACGACCGCTGGGGCTCCAACTAGCCAAGGCTCGGCCGGTACGTGCCGAAGCTCCACACGTTGCCGTGCGGATCCCGTGCGGCGAACTCGCGGGAGCCGTAGTCCTGATCGGTGAGTCCCATGACGATCTCGGCGCCCGCCGCGACGGCGCGGTCGTGCAACGCGTCGGGGTCGTCGACCACGACGTACAACAACACCGGCCCGGGCAACGCGAAGGGACTGCCGGCGTCGCGGTCGGCGTCGTTGATCATCACCAGGCCGTTGCCAATCCTGACCTCGGCGTGCTTCAGCGGTTGGTCGGGGTCGGGAGGATGGACGGCCGTCGCGACGGCCCCAAAGGCGCGCTCCAGCCAGCCGATCGCCGTGCGGGGTTCGGAGTAGGGGAGTATCGGTACCGCTCCGTTGAGCGTCACTGTCTCGGTCATGCGGTCGACGCTAGGCCGACGGCACTCGGCTGTCTTGGACGGAATTTACTCTCTGCGCGCGCAACTCGGTTGGCGTGATGCGGGCCAGTTCGCGCACCTCACGGGCCAGGTGGGCCTGGTCGAAGTAGCCGCACGTGGCGGCGGCCGTGGCCCAGTCGATCGCCGGGCTCGCCGTCAGTCGAGCGGTCAGCCGCTCGAACCGCACGATCCGTGCGACGAGCTTCGGCGGTAGTCCCACCGTGTCGCGGTAGCGCGCGATCAGCCGTCGGTGACTCCACCCCAGTTCGTCGGCGAGGTCGCCGATCGTCGCCGCGCCGCCGCTGTCGGTGATCCGGCGCAGCGACCATGCGACACCGGGGTCGACGGCCGGCACCTCGTCGAGGCGCGCCAGGAGCGCGTCGTCGAGCAACGCGAACCGGGTCGGCCAGTCGGGCGCCTCGCCGACCCGCTGCACGAGTTCACGACCGAACCTGCCGAGGACGTCGTCGATCGGCACGGTCCGGTTCGCCAGTTCGCTCATCGGAATCCCGACCAGCCTGCGGGCACCGAGCGGCGTCAGGTCGACCTGCAGGCAGCGCGCCGAACCGTCGTGACCGACGAGCACCGGCCCATCGGTGATGCCCGCGATGAACGACCGGAGTCGCATCGGCTGCGGCCCGTGGTCGACGGTCCAGCCCGCATCGAGGTCGATGATGATCGGCACGAACGTACACGGCAGCTCGCGCATGACGACGGGCTGGGCGGTCCGTTCCTCGAAGCCCACGTAGCGCAGCACCACGTCGCGTAGCGACGGGTGAGGTGTGCCCGCTGCGAACGTCGCGCTCACCGTCCCGACGCTAGTCCGCGGCGCCGCATCGCGGGTGCGGTACGAATGGTGGGTGCCAGATCCCACCGTCCTGCTGCTGTCGACGTCCGACACCGACCTGATCACCGCCCGCGCTGCCGGGACTGGCTACCGGTGGGCGAACCCGTCGCGGCTGGTGCCCGGCGAACTCGAGGAGCTGCTGGACGGGGCCGACGTCGCCGTCGTGCGCATCCTCGGCGGCTACCGGGCCTGGCAGGACGGCATCGACGCCGTGGTCGCCTCCGGCATGCCGACCGTCGTCGTCAGCGGCGAGGTGACGCCGGACGCCGAGCTGATGAGCCATTCCACGATCCCGGCAGGCGTGGCACTGCAGACGCACGTCTATCTGGCGCAGGGCGGCGTGACGAACCTGAGTCAGCTCTACGGCTTCCTCTGCGACACCCTGCTCATGACCGGCTTCGGTTTCGGTCCGCCGGTGACGACCCCGACGTGGGGTGTGCTGGAGCGCGCCGGGGGCGGCACGGACGGACCGCGCATCGCGGTGCTCTTCTACCGCGCTCAGCACCTCGCGGGCAATACGGGCTACGTCGAGGAGCTGTGCCGGGCCATCGAGCACGCGGGGGGCGTCGCGGTTCCGGTGTACTGCGCGTCGTTGCGCACCGCCGAGCCCGAACTCCTCGAGCTTCTCGGCACCGTCGACGCGATGGTGACCACCGTGCTGGCGGCGGGCGGTGCCACACCGGCCGCGGTGGGGGCAGGCGGAGCCGACGACACCTGGAACGTCGCGCATCTCGCGGCGCTGGACATCCCGATCCTGCAGGGGCTGTGCCTGACCAGTTCACGCGCCCAGTGGAGCGACAACGACGACGGCATGAGTCCGCTCGACGTCGCCACCCAGGTGGCGGTTCCGGAGTTCGACGGCCGAATCATCACGGTGCCGTTCTCGTTCAAGGAGATCGACGACGAAGGGTTGATCGCGTACGTTGCCGACCCGGAGCGCTGCGCACGGGTGGCCGGCCTCGCGGTCCGGCACGCCCGCCTGCGGCAGATCGCTGCCCCCAACAAGCGTGTCGCCCTGGTGTTTTCGGCCTATCCCACCAAGCATGCCAGGATCGGCAACGCCGTGGGCCTCGACACCCCTGCCAGCGCGGTGGCGCTGCTGCGGGCGATGCGCGACGCCGGCTACGTGATCGGTGACGTCCCGGGCGTCGACGCCGAGGACGGTGACGCTCTGGTGCACGCGCTGATCGAACGCGGCGGTCAGGATCCCGACTGGCTGACCGAGGGTCAGCTGACCGGAAACCCGATCAGGATGTCGGCCAAGGATTACCGGGCGTGGTTCGCGACGCTGCCCGGCGACTTCACCGACGCGGTGGTGAAGCACTGGGGGCCGCCGCCGGGGGAGCTGTTCGTCGACCGCAGCCGTGACCCCGACGGCGAGATCGTCATCGCCGCAATGCAATCCGGCAACGTCGTGATCCTCGTCCAGCCGCCGCGCGGCTTCGGCGAGAATCCCGTCGCGATCTATCACGATCCGGACCTGCCGCCGAGTCACCATTACCTGGCCGCCTACCGCTGGCTGAACGCCGGATTCGGGGCCGACGCCGTGGTGCACCTCGGCAAGCACGGCAACCTGGAGTGGTTGCCCGGCAAGACCCTCGGCATGTCCGCAAGCTGCGGCACCGACGCGGCGCTCGGAGACCTGCCGCTGATCTACCCGTTCCTCGTCAACGACCCCGGTGAGGGCACGCAGGCCAAGCGGCGGGCGCACGCCATCCTCGTCGACCACCTCATCCCGCCGATGGCGCGCGCCGAAACCTACGGCGACATCGCACGATTGGAACAGCTGCTCGACGAGCACGCCAACATCGCCGCGCTCGATCCCGGCAAGCTGCCCGCGATCCGTCAGCAGATCTGGACGCTCATGCGCGCCGCCAAGATGGACCACGACCTCGGCCTCGAGGACCGTCCCGACGAGGACACGTTCGACGACATGCTCCTGCACGTCGACGGGTGGCTCTGCGAGATCAAGGACGTCCAGATCCGCGATGGGCTGCACGTCCTGGGTCAGGCGCCTCGCGATGACGTCGAACTGGACCTGGTGCTGGCCATTCTGCGGGCGCGCCAGCTCTTCGGTGGTGAACAGTCGGTGCCGGGTCTGCGGCAGGCGCTGGGCCTGGTGGAGGACGGCTCGGACGCCCGGGGTGCCGTCGACGCCGCGGAGGAGAGTGCCCGTGCGCTGGTCGCCGCCCTGCAGGACAGCGGGTGGGACGCCGCGGCCGTCGACCGCATCACCGCCGATCCCGCAGTGGCGTCGGTGTTGCGCTTCGCCGCCGACGAGGTGGTGCCGCGACTTCGGGGTACCTCGTGCGAGATCGACCAGATTCTGCGGGCCCTCGACGGTGGCTTCATCGCCTCGGGCCCGTCGGGCTCGCCGTTGCGCGGTCTGGTCAACGTGCTACCCACGGGACGCAACTTCTACTCCGTCGACCCCAAGGCGGTGCCGTCCCGGCTTGCGTGGGAAACCGGTGTGGCCCTGGCTGATTCGCTGCTCGAGCGGTACCGTGCCGATCACGGTGAGTGGCCGGCCTCGGTCGGACTGTCGGTGTGGGGCACGTCGGCGATGCGGACCGCCGGTGACGACATCGCCGAAGTCCTTGCACTGCTGGGTGTTCGGCCGGTGTGGGACGAAGCGTCGCGCCGCGTCGTCGACCTCGAGGCCATCGAACCGGCCGAACTTGGCCGCCCCCGCATCGACGTGACGGTGCGGATCTCCGGCTTCTTCCGCGACGCCTTCCCGCACGTGGTGACGATGCTCGACGACGCGGTTCGCCTCGTCGCCGGACTCGACGAACCCGACGACGTCAACTACGTCCGCGCGCACGCTCACGTCGACCTCGCCGAGCATGGCGATGAGCGGCGCTCGACCACGAGGATCTTCGGGTCCAAACCCGGCACGTACGGGGCCGGGCTGCTGCAGCTCATCGACAGCCGCAACTGGCGCGACGACGCCGACCTGGCGCAGGTGTACACGGCGTGGGGTGGCTTCGCCTACGGTCGCGGCCTCGACGGCGCGGCAGCGACCGACGACATGAACCGGCAATATCGCCGAATTGCCGTGGCGGCCAAGAACACCGACACGCGCGAGCACGACATCGCCGACTCCGACGACTACTACCAGTACCACGGCGGCATGGTGGCGACCGTGCGCGCGCTGACCGGCCGCGACCCGGCCGCCTACATCGGTGACAACACGCGTCCTGACGCTGTGCGCACCCGCACGCTGTCCGAGGAGACCACCCGGGTGTTCCGTGCGCGCGTGGTCAACCCGCGGTGGATGGCCGCCATGCGCAGGCACGGCTACAAGGGTGCGTTCGAGATGGCCGCCACCGTCGACTACCTCTTCGGCTACGACGCGACGGCGGGCGTGATGGCCGACTGGATGTACGAGCGGCTGGCCGGTGAGTACGTGCTGGACGACGAGAACCGCAAGTTCATGGCCGAATCCAATCCGTGGGCGCTGCACGGTATGGCCGAGCGACTGCTCGAGGCATCGGGCCGCGGCATGTGGGCCGAGCCGGACCCGGCGACGCTGGACGGATTGCGTCAGGTCCTGCTGGAAACGGAAGGGGACCTGGAAGGCTGACCAACTCCGAACCACTGCTGAGCCCGACGCTCGTCGTCGTCTGTGTGGTCATGGCCGTGGCGGCGGGCCTCGTCTCGCGTTTCGCCCTGAGGGGCTCGCTGTGGCCGGCCCCCGTGGCGGCCATTCGCGCGGCCGTTCAACTGGCGGCGATCGCCACGGTGCTCGCTGCGGCGATGTCGCGGCTGTGGTCGTCTGCCCTGGTGCTCGCCGTGATGTTCGCGGTGGCAGCGCTGACCGCGGGCCGCCGCAGTCAGGCCACGCGTGGCGCGTATTGGTTGGCCGCGGCTCTCGCGGTCGGGATGGTCGCCGTCATACCGTTGCTGCTGTTGTCCCGCGTCGTGCCGATGACCGGTGTCGCGCTGGTACCGGTGTTTGGCATCGTCCTCGGGGGAACGATGACGGCCGCGGCCATCGCCGCCCGGCGTGCCCTCGATGAACTGAGCCTTCGCGCCGGCGAGGTCGAAGCCGCGCTGAGCCTTGGGTTCTCCGACCGCGACGCGCGGATGGAGGTGATCGAACGCCCGCTGTCCGACGCGCTGCTGCCCAACCTCGACCAAACCCGCACCGCCGGTCTCGTCACCCTGCCGGGTGCGTTCGTCGGGGTGCTGCTGGCAACGGGGTCGGCGGCGCAGGCCGGGGCGGTACAGGTCTTGGTGCTCGCCTCGCTGCTGTTGGCTCAGGTCTGCGGTGTCGCGGTGACCGGCGAACTGGTTGCCCGGGGCCGTATCGCCCGTGCCGCCCGGGGTGCATCGTCGCGAGATTGAGGCTGGCGCCACACCCGTCACCCGAGCAGAGGCACCCACGTTTGCCCACCTTGCCGCGACTTCTCGCGTCGCGAACCCGCGACATCTGGGAAAGTCGCTGAGAGCCGGGCAATTTCAACCATGGTCATCCGGCCGCTACTGGGACGCCGCCCGTGGACGCTACATTGGGCCGCATGCCCGTCACGTTCGCCGAGGTCGCGAAGTCCGAGTACATCCTGTTGACCACGTTCACCAAGGATGGCAGGCCCAAGCCGACCGCCATTTGGGCCGCCCCCGACGGTGACCGGCTGGTGGCCATCACCCAGGAGGGGTCCTGGAAGGTCAAGCGGATCCGCAACACTCCACGCGTCACCATCGCGACGTGCACTCGAGCCGGCAAGCCCACCGGCGAGGCGGTCGAGGCGAAGGCAACGATCTTGGACAAGTCCGCCAACGGCGCCACCTACGACGCGATCGGCAAGCGCTACGGCCTGCTCGGCAAGACGTTCAACCTCTTCTCGAAGCTCCGCGGCGGGATGGAGAAGAACGTGACGGTGCAGCTCGAGCCGGTGAGCTGAGCGATCGGGGTCTTAGGAACCCGTGCGCCCCCTCGAGCGTTGAAACCACATGGCTATGCGGCTGTTCCTCGTCTACGTCCTCGTCGAACTGGCGGTGGTGGTGGCACTCGCGTCCACCCTCGGCTTCGGCTGGACCGTGCTGCTTCTGGTTGGCACGTTTGCCCTCGGGTTGGCGTTGGCCGGTTCGCAGGTGAAGCGGCAGGTCCAACGGCTGCAGTCGGGGCTGGCCACGCCCCGCGGCGCCCTGTCCGACGGTTTCCTCGTCGCGCTGGGCACCGTCCTGACCGTCGTCCCCGGGTTGGTGACCTCCGCGCTTGGCGTCGTGCTGCTGCTGCCGCCCACCCGCGCGCTGGCACGGCCTGCGGTTGCGGCGCTGGCCGCCCGCGGACTGCTCCGGATGCCGATGGTCGTCACGACCGTGGGCGCCATGCCGAACCGGCCCGGGCGGGGCGACTACATCGACGGCGAAGTCCTGGACGTGACGGACGACGTCACCGAGGTCGACCCGCGCCCCTTGCCGCGGCACACCGACTAGCTTGACGACGCTGCTGGCCAACGGCCGGATACACAGTCCGGCCATGCCCGATGCGACGGCAATGGCCGTCAGAGATGGCGTCGTGGCGTGGCTCGGCAGCGACGACGTCGGGCGGGCGCAGTTTCCCGACGCCGACGTGGTCGACCTCGAAGGCGGCTTCGTCGCCCCCGCATTCGTCGACAGCCACGTCCACGTCACCGCGACGGGGTTGTCCGTGGTCGGCCTCGACCTGCGCGCCGCCGCCTCGCTGGAGGATCTGCTGAGCCTCGTCGCCGACTACGCGCGACGCCATCCCGACGGCCCCGTCTGGGCGCACGGTTGGGACGAAACCGACTGGCCGCGGCGCGTGCCCCCGACCACCGACGAGCTCGATGCGGTGCTCGGCGGGCGGCCTGCCTACCTGGCCCGCATCGACGTCCACTCCGCGGTCGCGTCGACCGGCCTGCGGCGGCTGGTACCGGGCCTGGCGAGCGCGAGCGGTTACGTCGACCAGCTTCCGCTGACCGCGGATGCCCATCACCTGGTCCGGGCCGCGGCTCGAGAGATGTTGACGCCCAATCAGTTACGTCAAGCGCGTGTCGCCGCGCTGGACCTCGCGGCGCGTTCGGGAATCGTCGCGGTGCACGAGTGTGCCGGCCCCGACATCGGCGGCATCGAGGACTGGCACGCGCTGCGTACCCTCGAGCACGGCGTCGAGATCGTCGGCTACTGGGGCGAGGCGGTGCGCACGGCCGACGACGCGCGGGCCCTGCTCGCCGAGACCGGCGCGCACGGGTTGGCGGGCGATCTCTTCGTCGACGGTGCGCTCGGCTCGCGCACCGCGTGGCTGCACCAGCCCTACGCCGACGCCCCGAACACGTGCGGAAACGCCTATCTGGACGGCGACGCCGTCGAGGCGCACCTCGGCGCGTGCACGGAGGCCGGGATCACGGCCGGATTCCACGTCATCGGCGACGCCGCCGCAGCGGCGGTGGTCGACGCGCTGGACCGCGTCGCCGAACGGTTCGGCCCACCCGCGATCGCCCGGTGTGGCCACCGGCTGGAGCATCTGGAGATGGTGACCGCCGAACAGGCCGCCCGCCTCGGCGCGCTGGGCGTGGTGGCCAGCATGCAACCGAACTTCGACGCGACGTGGGGCGGCGCGGGCGGCATGTACGCCCAGCGCCTGGGTGTCGACCGAGCTCGGCTGCTCAACCCGTTCGCCCTGTTAGCATCCCAAGGCGTGCCACTCGCCTTCGGTTCGGACAGCCCCGTGACCAGCATGAATCCGTGGGCAACCGTGCGCGCGGCGATACGGCACCAGACCACGGGCAGCGCGATCTCGGCGCGGGCGGCGTTCGCGGCCGCCACCCGCGGCTCCTGGCGCGCCGCCGGCGTGCACGACGGCGTCACCGGCACCCTGGCGCCGGGCGCGCCGGCCTCCTACGCGGTGTGGGATCTTCCCGGCGGCCCCGAGGGCCTCGAGGTCGCCGCACCGGCCGACACCGTGCAGCGCTGGTCCACCGATCCGCGGTCCCGGGTACCCGCACTGCCCCGACTCGGCGCCGACGATGCGCTGCCGACGTGCCGCCAGACGGTGCACCGGGGTGCCGTCGTCCATGGCTGACGCGAAGCACCACCGCTCCGACGTCGAGGAGCCCGACGCGGACGAGACCGACGCCACCGAGACCGACGCCGCCGAGACCGACGCCGCGGTGCCCGCCAGCCGGGCCGCTCGGGTGACCGCACGGCTGCGGAAGGTGTTGGAGCCCCGGGCACTGCGCCTGTCGGCAGCGATCGGCGCGGGCCTGCTGCTGTGCCTCAGCTTTCCTCCGTTCGGCTGGTGGTACCTGTCGTTCGTCGCCTTCGCGTTGCTGGCGTGGGTGTTCACCCACCCGGACACCCGGCCGGCGGGCGGCTTCGGTTACGGGTTCCTCTTCGGTCTGGCGTTCTACGTTCCGTTGTTGCCCTGGATCAGCGGGCTGGTCGGGGCGTTCCCGTGGCTCGCCCTTTCGGCCATGGAAGCCCTCTTCCCCGGCCTGTTCGGTATCGCGGCCGTCGCCGTGCGGCGGCTGCCCGGCTGGCCGCTGTGGTTCGCGGGAGTGTGGGCGCTCGCGGAATGGCTGAAGTCGACGGTGCCGTTCGGTGGATTCCCTTGGGGCGTAGTCGGATTCAGTCAGGCGGACGGGCCGTTGCTGTCCATCGCACACTTCGGCGGCGCCCCGTTGGTGTCGTTCGCCGTGGTGCTGATCGGGTTCAGCGCGACGGCGATCGTGATGGAGGTCGTGCGCTGGTGGGGCCGGCCTGCCCACACCCACGCGCCGCCCGCCGTCGTCGTGCCCGGCGTGTGCATCGTGGTCGTCCTGCTGACGGTGGCGCTGGCGGGCCCCGCGGTGCGTCGGTCGGGGCTGGGAGCGGGCGACGACCCGGGCGTCACCATCGCGGTGGTGCAGGGCAACGTGCCGCGGCTGGGGCTGGAGTTCAACGCCCAGCGGCGGGCGGTGCTCGACAACCACGTTCGCGAGACCATGCGGCTGGCCGAGGACGTGCGGGCGGGGCGGGCGCCGCAACCCGCGGTCGTGATCTGGCCGGAGAACTCGTCGGACATCGACCCGATCCGCAACCGCGACGCGGCCGAGCTGATCTCGGGGGCCGCCGCCGCGGTGCATGCGCCGATCCTCGTCGGTGCGGTGCTCGCCGCACCCGGATACAGCCCGGACAACCCGGTGTCGACCAACTCGGTGATCGTGTGGGACGGCCAGAACGGCCCTGGCGAGCGGCACGACAAGCAGATCGTGCAGCCGTTCGGCGAGTACCTGCCGTGGCGCAGCTTCTTCAAGCACCTGTCGTCGTACGCGGACCGGGCGGGTTACTTCGTGCCTGGCACCGGCAGTGGCGTGGTGACCGCCGCCGACGTCCCGATCGGGGTCACCACGTGCTGGGAGGTCATCTTCGACCGGGCCGCGCGGGAATCCGTTCTCAACGGTGCGCAATTGCTCGCGGTCCCGAGCAACAACGCCACCTTCGATGAGGCGATGAGCGCGCAGCAGCTCGCCTTCGCGCGGTTGCGCGCCGTCGAGCACGACCGTTACACCGTGGTGGCGGGTACCACAGGCATCAGCGCGGTGATCGCACCGGACGGCCACGAGCTGGCCCGAACCGCGTTCTTCGAACCCGCCTACCTGGACAATCAGGTCCGGCTGAAGTCCGGGCTGACCCCGGCAACGAAGTGGGGTCCGATCGTGCAAGGACTACTCGTCGGCATCGGTGTTGCGTCCGTGTTCGCGGCGATGCTGCACAATGGGAGCT
Source organism: Mycobacterium sp. URHB0044 (assembly GCF_000620625.1). Classification (GTDB taxonomy): domain Bacteria; phylum Actinomycetota; class Actinomycetes; order Mycobacteriales; family Mycobacteriaceae; genus Mycobacterium. Next base: position 39,440 of record NZ_JIAW01000027.1, read on the forward strand.
TCGTGCGTCGCCGGAAGAAGGCGACCAACGGCGATGGCTGCGACGAAGGAGCGACATGACCATGGGTGGCGACTGCCCGAGTCAGCGCACGCTGGTCATCATTCCGACCTACAACGAGCGGGACAATCTGCCGCTGATCGTCGGCCGCGTGCACGCCGCGCGCCCAGACGTCCACGTCCTGATCGTCGACGACGGCAGCCCCGACGGCACGGGTGAACTGGCCGACGAACTGTCGCTGGCCGACCCGGACCGGGTGCACGTGATGCACCGCGTCAGCAAGGCCGGTCTCGGCGCCGCCTACCTCGCCGGGTTCACCTGGGGGCTGGGCCGCGGCTACACCGTGCTGGTGGAGATGGACGCGGACGGCTCACACGCCCCTGAGGAGCTGTACCGGCTGCTCGACGCCGTCGACGCGGGTGCCGACTTGGCGATCGGTTCGCGCTACGTCTCGGGCGGCGCGGTCCGCAACTGGCCGAGGCGGCGGATGGTGCTCTCGCGTACGGCCAACGGATATTCGCGGATCCTGCTCGGCGTGAAGGTCAACGACATCACCGCGGGCTACCGCGCCTACCGGCGCGAGGTGCTCGAGAAGATCGACCTGAGCGCCGTGGATTCGAAGGGTTACTGCTTCCAGGTCGACCTGACCTGGCGAACCATCAGCGCCGGGTTCGTCGTCGCCGAGGTGCCCATCACGTTCACCGAGCGTGAGCTTGGTCAATCCAAGATGAGTGGATCCAACATCCGCGAGGCGATCTTCAAGGTCGCGGAGTGGGGTGTCCGCGGGCGCCTCGATCGCGCCCGCGGCGTGGTCCGCTAGCCGCGACGGCGCGTCTTGATGATGTCGAGGCGCTCCTTGAGCAGCTCGTCGAGCTCCTCGACCGAACGGCGCTCCAGCAGCATGTCCCAGTGGGTGCGCGGCGGCTTCGCCTTCTTGGGCTCGGGCACGTCACCGTCGATGAGGGCGCCCTCCATGCCGTTGCGGCACGGCCACGTACCCGGGATCTCCGCGTCGTCGGCGAACGGAACCTCGAAGATCTCCCCGTTGTCGGTGCGGTAGCGGGCGACCTGACGCGGCGCCAAGTCGTGGTTGCGGTCGGTCTCGTAGCTCACGGCTCCGAGGCGACTACCCCTCAAGACACGATCAGCCATCGTCAACATCTCCTCGTCATGCGATTGGTCCGGGGAAACAACGCGTTCGATCCACGCGAAGTTCCCGACTCGAACCCCATGATACCGGGAACGACGCTGCCAGCGGTTTAGAGTCGGGTCCCGTGGAAGCCGGAACCAGACGACGCAGTCGGACGCAGCCCTGCCGCTGGTGCGGCCGCGACGTATCCGACGCAGGCGTGGGCAGGCGGCGGCAGTACTGCCGCCAATCGTGTCGGCAGCGCGCCTACGAGCAGCGGGCCGTGGTCAAGGGCACGTCACTGGCACCCGATTCCGTGGTGCTCAGCGCCGAAGAGGCGGCCGCGCTGTCCGACCGGGTCTTCGAGGTCCGGTGCGCCGCCGAGGACGTCGCGACGGCCGTCACCGAGGGCGCCGACGGTCAGGAACTCGAGAAACTGTGCGACGCGCTGATCCGTGCGGCCAAGGCGGCCGACGGCTGGCGCTGACCTGCCGGGATCGCCGCTGCACAGTGCCCTCACAGCTAGGATGATGGCCAAGCCAACCGACGAGATCGGAACGACGTGACCCTGTCGCCCACGGAGTCAACCCCCGAACGCGCCCCGTCGGGACGGGTGTGGCGGTTCGACGACTTCGTGCTGGACACCGCCCGCTACGAACTACGTCGCGACGGCGAGACGATCCGGGTGGAGCCGCAGGTCTTCGACGTGCTGACCCACCTCGTCAGCAACCACGACCGTTTCGTCACCAAGGAAGAATTGTTCGACACGGTGTGGGGCGGCCGGTTCGTCGGCGAGGCGGCGCTGACGAGCCGCATCAAGGCGGTGCGGCACGCGCTGGGGGACGACGGCGAGTTGCAGCGCTACATCCGGACCGTCCGCGGCCGCGGCTACCAATTCGTCGGCACCCTGGCCGCCGACGCCCCGCCGCCGCCGCCCACGGTGCCGGAACCCGCGCCGCTGCCACGTCAGCACATCGCCTTCTGCCGGGCGGCCGACGGCGTGCGGTTGGCGTACGCGGTCGCGGGGGAGGGGCCGCCGCTGGTGCGCGCCGCGAACTGGATGACCCACCTCGGCTACGACATCGAGAGTCCCGTCTGGCGGCACTGGGTCCGCGACCTGGCCGCCAACCACACGTTCATCCGCTACGACGAGCGCGGCTGCGGGCTATCCGATTGGGAAGCAAACGATTTCACGTTCGACGACTGGGTGACCGACCTGGAGTCGGTGGTCGAGGCACTGGGACTCGATCGCTTCCCGCTGCTGGGGGTTTCGCAGGGCGGAGCGGTCGCGGTCGCGTACGCGGCGCGCCACCCCGAACGGGTGACGAAGCTGATCCTGTGCGGCGCGTATGCCCGGGGGCGCCTGGTGCGCGCCGTCGACGACGCAGAAAAGCGTGCTGCCGCATTGGATCTCGACCTCGCCCGAGTCGGGTGGGGTCGCGACGATCCCGCGTTCCGGCAGGTGTTCGCCGCACAGTTCCTGCCCGACGGCACCCGCGCGGATTGGGAGGCGTTCGATCATCTGCAGCGCCGCACCACGTCCCCGGAGAACGCGGTCCGGTTCCTCGAGGAGTTCGCGCGCATCGACGTGCGCGATCTCGCCGAACAGGTGGCGTGCCCCACGCTGATCATGCATTCGCGTGACGATCACCGGGTTCCGATGCGGTACGGCGAGGAGCTGGCCGCCTTGATCCCCGATTCCCGGCTGGTGGCGTTGTCCAGCAACAACCATCTGCTCACCGAGGTCGAGCCGGCGTGGCAGGTCTTCTCCGCCGAACTCGAGACGTTCCTCTCCGCCTGAGCGCGCGCACTTCGGATCTCCATGCAATCTCCACACAATCTTCATGTGCCGGGGCTTGCCGCCATCCATGCTGGTCACATGAGAAAACACCTCCGCACCCTGCTCATCGGTGCTAGCGCGATGATCGCGTTGGGCGCCCTCTCCGCTTGCTCGAGTGGCACGTCCACCGAGGCGACGTCATCGCAGGCGTCGTCCTCGGAGGCGCCCGCGACGGCTGCGCCCTTCCCCGAGACGGCCCGCTACATGGCCGACACGGAGAAGGACGGCAAGAAGATGACGATCGGCATCTCCGTCGACGGCGACAAGATCACCGCCTACGCCTGCAACGGCGTCGACGACGAGGCGTGGTTCTTCGGCAACCAGGCCGACGGCGCGATCGACATCACCTCGAAGTTCCGCGACAACCTGAAGGCCTCGTTCACCGGCTCGGACGTCAAGGGCGACTTGACGATGAACGGTGTCGACTACACCTTCACCGCCTCGGCCGTCTCCGATCCTGCGGGCATGTACACCGCTGCCCTCGACGGCGTGCGCGCCTCTTGGATCGTGCGGCCTGACGGCTCCGTCACCGGCGTGCAGTTCAACGGCGGCATCACCGGCCGCGACTTCGAGCAGGCCGAACTCCAGCAGCTCAACGCGATTCAGTTCCAGAACCAGATCCGCAACAAGCGGATCCTGCAGCAGGCCGACCAGTCGGTCAATCTCTCCAACCGCAAGCTCACATCGAAGATCAACGGCAAGCAGGTGACCGCTGACCTGGTGACGGGCAACACGCGGTTCGGCTAACCACCACCGCACCACAAACGGCCCTGCCGGCGCTACGCCGGCAGGGCTGTTCCGTTTGCATCAGCGAGAGTCGAACCCTTCCCGCCCTGCGCCCCGCTGCGTAGCGTCGCTGCATCGTGACCACTCCCGTCGAATCCGCCGCCGTGACCACGGTGGCCTCGCCGACGGCCAAAGTCGGCCTGCGGCATCGCAAGTGGGCCCTGATCCGACTGGCGTCGCCGATCGTGCTGCTAGCACTGTGGCAGCTGGGCAGCGCGATCGGTCTGATCTCACAAGACGTCCTGCCCGCCCCGTCGCTCATCGCGGCGGCTGGAGTCGAGCTCATCGAGAACGGCCAACTCGCCGACGCGCTGGGCGTGTCGGGTGTCCGCGTCGTCGAAGGCCTGGTCCTCGGCGGACTGATCGGCGTCGCGCTCGGCACGGCGGTGGGGTTGTCCCGCTGGTTCGAGGCGACCGTCGACCCGCCGATGCAGATGGTTCGCGCGCTACCGCACCTCGGCCTGATTCCGTTGTTCATCCTGTGGTTCGGCATCGGCGAGCTGCCGAAGGTATTGCTGGTGGCGCTCGGGGTGAGCTTTCCGCTGTACCTGAATACGTTCTCGGCGATCCGCCAGGTCGATCCCAAGCTGTTCGAAACCGCTCAGGTACTTGGCTTCTCGTTCTGGCAGCGGTTCCGCACCATCATCGTGCCGAGTGCCGCGCCGCAGGTCCTGGTCGGGCTGCGTCAGTCGCTGGCCATCGCGTGGCTCACGCTGATCGTCGCCGAGCAGATCAACGCCGACAAGGGGATTGGCTTCCTGATCAACAACGCCCGCGACTTCCTGCGCATCGACGTCATCATCTTCGGCCTGATCGTGTACGCCCTGCTGGGCATCGGCACCGACGCCGTCGTCAGGTCCCTGGAACGACGAGCCCTGAGGTACCGCTCATGACGATCACCTCCGAACGCCGGACCGCTTCCGCGGGCGAGCTGCGCCACGTCGACAAGTGGTACGGCGGGCATCACGTCCTGGACGACGTGTCCGTGCAGATCGGCAAGGGCGAGATCGTCGCGCTCATCGGCCGCAGCGGCTCGGGCAAGTCGACGGTGCTGCGGGTGCTGTCTGGCCTGTCGACCGACCACACCGGCGAACGGGTGGTGGCCGGGTCGCCCGCACTGGCGTTCCAGGAGCCGCGGCTGTTTCCGTGGCGCGACGTGCGGACCAACGTCGTCTACGGCTTGACCCGCATTCGCCTGTCGAAGTCGGAAGCCGTGGCCCGCGCGGACCGTGCACTGGCCGACGTGGGTCTGGCCGACCGCGCGAATGCCTGGCCGCTCACGTTGTCCGGCGGTCAGGCTCAACGTGTTTCGTTGGCCCGGGCGTTGGTCGCCGAGCCGGAACTGCTGCTGCTCGACGAGCCGTTCGGTGCGCTCGACGCGCTGACCCGGCTGAGCATGCGGGCGCTGCTGCTCGAGCTGTGGCGGGAACACGGGTTCGGCGTGCTGCTCGTCACCCACGACGTCGACGAAGCGGTCGCACTTGCCGACCGGGTGGTGGTGCTCGACGAAGGCCGTGTCGTGCATACGCTGACCATCGACGATCCGCGCCGCTCGCCATCGGATCCGTCGGCCGACACCGGCCGCTACCGCGCCGAACTACTCGACAAGCTCGGCGTCCAGATTTAAACCGAGATAACAAGACCCACGAGGACAGTCATGCCCCGAATGTGGCGAACCTTCGCCGCCGTAATCGCCGTGCTCGCCCTGCTGTTGACCGGATGTGTGTCACGGCAGGACAGTTCGGGCGCCAAGGAGGCGCCGGCGACCGTGCCGTTGACCGAATTGTCCGACCTGACACTGCAAGTCGGTGATCAGAAGGGCGGAACGGAAGCGCTGCTGCGCGCCGCCGGGGCGTTGGACGGTCTGCCCTACAAGGTGGCGTTCTCGACGTTCACCTCCGGCCCGCCCCAGGTCGAGGCCGCAACTGCGGGCAAGATCGACTTCGCGATCACCGGCAACACGCCGCCGATCTTCGGCGCCGCGTCCAACGCGAAGGTAAAGGTCGTCGCCGCCTACAACGGCGGGGGCAACGGCGACCAGGTGCTGGTGCACGCCGATTCACCCATCACGTCCATCGCCGAACTGCGTGGCAAGCGCATCGCGGTCGGCAAGGGCAGTTCCGCGCACGGCCACATCCTGGCCCAACTGAAGAACGCGGGACTCACTCCCGCCGACGTCCAGTTGGTGTTCCTGCAGCCCGCCGACGCGTTGTCGGCGTTCACCCAGCGGGAGGCCGACGCCTGGGCCATCTGGGATCCCTACACCGCCCAGGCCGCCGCGCAGCTCCCGGTGCGCAGCATCGGGCAGGCCAAGGACGTCACCAACGGCTACTGGTTCGGCATCGCGTCGGACCAGGCGCTTGCCGACGCCAAGCGCAACACCGCGTTGGAGGACTTCCTGATTCGGTTCGAGAAGGCCGCCCGGTGGGCTCAGGACCATCCCGACGAGTGGGCCAAGAGCTATGCGGCCGCCGTGGGTCTTGACCTCAAGGTGGCCCAGGTGGCTCAGTCCCGCAGCTTGCGCAAGCCCACCGAACTCAACGACGCGGTGGTGGCCTCGGAGCAGAAGATCGCCGACCTGTTCGCCGAGTCCGGTCAGATCGCCGCAGCGCCGAAATTCGCCGACTGGGTCGACCGCCGCTACAACGACGCACTGCGTCCCCTGCTGATCAGCGCCAACTAGGAGTATTCGTGCCTGCCAAATTTTTCTGGTTCCTGCCCACCAACGGTGACAGCCGATCGATCGTCGGCGCGTCACACGCCTCGTCGCACCACACCCTGCCCGACAACTACCGCGCTCCCACCCGGCGCTACCTCGCGGAGGTCGCCCGCGCTGCCGACCGGCTGGGGTACGAGGGCGTGCTGACGCCCACCGGAACCTGGTGCGAGGACGCTTGGTTGACCGCGGCGGCGCTGCTGGCCGAGACCGAGCGGCTGAAGTTCCTCGTCGCGTTCCGGCCCGGTCTGGTGCCGCCGACGCTGGCCGCGCAGCAGACCGCGACGCTGCAACGCTTCTCGGAGGGGCGGGTGCTGCTCAACATCGTCAGCGGCGGCGACGACGTGGAGCAGCGGCGCTTCGGCGACTGGCTGGGCCACGACGAGCGGTACGCCCGCACGGCCGAGTTCCTACACGTCGTGAACTCGGTGTGGCGCCAGGACTCCGTCGATTTCAAGGGCGACCACTACACGGTGGAGGACGCCCGCGTGTCGGCGCCGCCGGATCCGTTGCCCGCCATTTACTTTGGTGGCTCGTCGCCGGCCGCATTGCCCGTCGCGGCGGAGTACGTGGACGTGTACCTGACCTGGGGCGAGCCGCCGCAGGCCGCCAAGGCGAAGATCGACCAGGTGCGCAAGCTCGCCGAAGCGCGCGGCCGCACGGTGCGGTTCGGCATCCGGCTGCACACCATCAGTCGCGACACGTCGGCCGCTGCGTGGGCCGTCGCGAACGACTTGGTGGGGGAGCTCACCGAAGATCAGGTGGCGAAGGCGACTGCGCTGCACTCGAAGTCGGAATCCGAGGGACAACGTCGGATGACGGCGCTGCACGGCGGGCGGCTGGACAAACTCGAGATCTACCCCAACCTCTGGGCCGGTGTCGGCTTGGTGCGCGGCGGCGCGGGCACCGCGCTGGTCGGCAGCCACGAAGAGGTGGCCAATTTGATCTACGAATACCACTCGGTCGGATTCGACGAGTTCATCCTGTCTGGCTACCCGCACCTCGAGGAGGCGTACTGGTTCGCCGAGGGCGTGCTCCCGCTGCTCAAGCAGAAGGGTGTCGCCTAACCAACTGGGCGGTCTGGATGTCAAGCTGAGGCGTGGACGACTGGTTCGAGCGCAGCCCCGTGGTGGGATTCGCCCCGTGGATCATCTACTGGGTGGTGGCAGAGGGGCCGAGCACGTGGCTGTACGGCTCGCTGTGCGCGGTGCTGTCGGCGGTGATCCTCGGCGTGTCGATGGGCTTCGGTGGGCCGCGGCTGCTGGAGATGGTGACGGTCATATTCTTCGTCGGCGTGACGGCCGTGGCCATGATCGTCGGCGCCGTGGACCGGGACTGGATGGACACGTACTCCACGACCCTGTCCAGCGGCGTGCTGGCGGCGATGGCCCTCGGTTCGCTCGCGTTCACGCCGTTCACCGAGCAGTACGCCCGGCTGTCGCCGCCGTTGGAGGACTGGGAGAAGCCAGCATTCAGGCAGACCAATCGTGTGCTGACGCTGATGTGGGCGCTGGTGTTCGCCCTGATCGCTGTGCTCGGCTTCGCGGCCGCCAAGGCTCCGGAGACCCGGGACTGGACCAACTGGGTGGTCCCGATCGTCGTGCTCGTCGGCGCGGTGGGGATGACGCAGTCCTACCCGGCGCGGGTCCGCGCACGCATCCACCCGACCGACGGGGCCGTCAGCAGCTGAGCCGCAGGCCGATGCCGGCCGGCGGTGTGGCCTCCCGAAGGCATCCGAAACCCCCGACACCCGCCGCGGACAGCTTCACCGCCGTCTGGTGCGCATAGTTGACGCAGAACACCGCGCCCGCGTCGGCGCGGCAGCGGTAGTCGCCGAACGCCAGGGACTGGCCGGACGGAAGTTCGGCGCCCGTGCCGTCGCCGAACGGCCCGGGATCACCGTGTGGCGATCCGACGTCGACGCTGGTGCCTACGAAGTCCACCCAGTTGTTCTTCCATCCGGTTTCGATGCCGGGCGGACGGGGCGGTGGGTTGGTCAGTTTCACGAGGCACGAAAGTGCGCCGTCCTGGTAGCGGTTGGTGAGGCAGTTGGTCTCGGTGCCCGCGGTGATGAACGCGACCTGATCGCCAAGGTCCGTCGTCACGCCGTCGCGCGTCACCGAGTGGTAGGCGCCGACGTCGGCGGGCCGGGCCGCCTCGATCCAGCGGATGACGTCGGCGATCGCCGTCCCCGTGGCCGGCGGCGTATTGGGTGCGGACGTGCGCGTGCCCGGCGCCTTCGAGATCGTCGAGACCGTGGCGGAGGGCGAGGACGTGGTGGGCGCCGACGAGGGCCGTTGCTCGTCTCCCGCGGTCGCCGAACAGCCCGCCACCAGCGCAGACGTCGCCACGATCAGAACCATCCGCATCCGGCCAGGCTAGCGGTCGAACCGGTGACATTCCGTCAGGCGCGTCGAGCATGGGCATTCTTCGCTACCGTCTGGTTCATGCACGATCGCACCATTCGCGTCACCGTCGACAGCGGAACGATTGAGGGTTTCACCCGTGATGGTGTGCATCGCTGGCGCTCCGTGCCGTATGCGCGCCCGCCGGTGGGCAAGCTGCGCTTGCGCGCGCCGCAGCCGGTCCAACCATGGCCGGGCGTCCGGTACTGCCACGGATATACCTACTGTGCGCCGCAGCAGCGCAAGTACACGCTCGTGGGTGTTGGCAAATACCAGCCGATGGGCGAGGACTGCCTGACGCTGAACGTCGTGGCACCGGAGAAGCCGTCCGACGGCCCGCTGCCGGTGATGTTCTTCATCCACGGTGGCGGCTACATCCTGGGCAGCTCGGCGACACCGATCTTCGACGGGGCGGCACTCGCCCGGCGGGGTTGCGTCTACGTCTCGGTGAACTACCGGCTCGGCGCGCTGGGCTGCATGGACCTGTCGTCGCTGTCGACCCCCGAGAATCCCATCGAGGACAACCTGTTCTTGCGCGATCTCGTGATGGCGCTGAAATGGGTCCGCGACAACGCGGCGGTGTTCGGCGGCGACCCGGACAACGTGACGATCTTCGGCGAGAGCGCGGGTGCGCACGCCGTCGCCACACTGCTCGCCGTGCCCGAGGCCAAAGGTCTTTTCACGCGGGCAATTTCGGAGAGTCCGGCAAGCGGCATGTCGGGGCCCCCGCAAGTAGCGGCGGCGTTCGCCACCGACCTCGCGCGCGTCCTCGGCGTGGCGCAGCAGGACGCCGCCGCCGCGGTGATGGCGGCGCGACCCGCGGAGTTGGTCGACGCGCTCGAGAAGGTGATGCGCCGCGGCATGAAGGAAATGCGTGGCGCGTTCGTCGTGGGGCCGACTTTCGACACCGAATACCTGCCGCAAGATCCGCTTCAGGCCATGCGCGACGGTTCCGCACACCGGGTCCCTCTGATCGTGGGCACGAATGCGGACGAAGGGCGGCTGTTCACCCGGTTCCTGCAGCTGCTGCCGACGTCGGAGCCGATGATCGAAGCGCTACTCGCCGACACTGATGTCGAGATGCGCAACCGGATCACGCAGGCCTATCCCGGGTATCCGAGTCCGAGTGCGTGCGTCCAGCTGGGCGGCGACTTCGCGTTCGGCACCGCAGCATGGCAGATCGCCGACGCGCACGGCCGGCACGCGCCGACATACGTCTACCGATATGACTACGCGCCGCGCACCTTTCACTGGTCGGGGCTGGGCGCCACCCACGGCACCGAACTCTTCGCCGTCTTCGACGTGTACCGAACCCGGTTCGGGTCGGTGCTCACTGCGGCGGCCGATCGGCGCTCGGCTCGGCGGGTGAGCAACGACGTACAACGCCGGTGGCGGGCCTTCAGCCGCAGCGGCGTACCGGGTGAGGGTTGGCCCGCGTACACCGCCGCGGAACGCGCGGTCATGGTGTTCGACCGTCGCTCGCATCTGGAGCACGACCCGCACGCCGAGCGCCGCCAAGCCTGGGAGGGCTTCTCGCTCGCCGCGCACTGACCGCGAGTTGACACCCGTCAACTCGCCGGCCGAAAACGCGGAATCGCGCGCCGCTGTGACTTACGTTGGTCGCGTGCCGCAGACGACCACGCTCATCGAACGCCCTGCCGACCTGACCGCCGACTGGCTGACGTCCGTCATGGGAACGGGCACCGTCACCGACTTCACGGTCGAGCGCATCGGCACCGGACAGATGAGCGAGTGCTACCGCGTGCGCTTGACCTACGCAGACGGTGGCACGGGCCCGGCGTCGGTCGTGCTCAAGGTCGCCGCCGCCGACCAGAGCAGCAGACAGACCGGGCTCGCCATGGGCCTCTACGAACGCGAGGTCCGGTTCTACGCCGAGATTGCGCCACGCCTCGCGGGGCCCCTCCCGCCGTGTCGGCACGCGGCCTACGACCCCGAGACGGGCGCGTTCGACCTGCTGCTGGGCGACGCCGCGCCGGCAGAGGTCGGCGACGAGATCCGAGGCGCCACAGTCGAACAGGCCACTCTCGCGCTCACCCAGCTGGGACACGTGCACGGGCCGCTGCTTGGCGATCCGGCCCTGGCGGACACGCCGTGGCTCAATGGAGAATCGCCGCTCAATCAAGGACTGATGGCCGCGCTGTACGCCGGGTTCGTGGACCGCTACTCCGAGCAGATCGCGCCGGCTCACCGTGACGTGTGTGAACGCCTCGTCGCCACGCTCGACGCCTACCTCGCGCAGGAGGCGGAGTCCGGTCGCGCGCAGGGCCTCGTCCACGGCGACTACCGCCTGGACAACATGCTGTTCGGGCAGCCGGGCGCCGATCGGCCGCTGACCGTCGTCGACTGGCAGACGGTCACCTGGGGTCCCGCGCAGACCGACGTCGCCTACTTCCTCGGCTGCGCACTACCGGTGCAGCTCCGCCGCGACCACTACGACGACCTGCTGCGCGCGTATCACGTTGCGCTGGGGCCCGACTCGCCGCTCAGCTTGGACGACGTCCGCGAAGGCGTGCGCCGGGCGACCTTCTTCGGCGTCGTGATGGCGATCGTGTCGCCGATGCTCGTCGCGCGCACCGAGCGTGGCGACCAGATGTTCATGACGATGCTCGAGCGGCACTGCCAACACGTCATCGACACCGACGCGATGACCATCCTGCCCGCTCCGACGGCCCCGGAACCCTTGCAGCCCAACGCAGAAGACGAAGGTGCGCATCTTGCGTCGGGCGAACCGCTCTGGAGTGAGAGCTGGTACTTCGACTTCGCCGATCAGCGTCAAGGCGTCGGGGGGTGGTTCCGGCTCGGGCTGATCCCCAATGAGGGTCACACCTGGATCAACGCCTTGCTGTGCGGCCCGGACATGCCCACCGTCGCCGTGCTGGATTGGGAGGCCGACCTGCCCGAGAGCCACACCCACGTCAGCACCGACGAGATCGATCTCAGCCTCGACGCGTCCGAACCGCTACGGACCTACCGCGTCGCGCTGCGTGGGCGCGGGCAGGCCTTCGACGACCCGGCCGGCTTGTTGCACGGCGAATCCGGCCGTCCGGTCGACGTGACGATGGACCTCACCTGGACCACCGCGGGTACGCCGTACCAGTACCGCATCACCACGCGCTACGAGATCCCGTGCACGGTCACGGGCACCGTAACCGTCGACGACCGTACGTACGCATTCGACGGCGTGCCCGGCCAGCGCGACCATTCGTGGGCGTCTAGGGACTGGTGGGGCATGGAATGGGTGTGGAGCGCGCTGCACCTCGACGACGGCACGCACGTGCACGCCGTCGACATGCGCATTCCCGGCATACCGCCGATGGGCATCGGGTACGTGCAGCGGGCGGGGGAGCCGCTCGTCGAACTCGAGGCGGTGACTGCGCGGGAGACGTTTGGCGACAACGACTTACCGCTGGGCACCGTCCTCCAACTCGAGCCGGGTGGGCTCACTGCCACGATCGACGTCCGCGGGCACGCACCGGTTCGGCTCGTCTCGCGGGACGGCAAGGTCAGCCACTTCCCACGGGCCTGGGCGACGGTGACCACCGGCGATGGCCGCAGCGGTGTCGGGTGGGTCGAGTGGAATCGCCACCAGTCGTGACGCTGGTCAAGTCGATCGCGCTGTTCGTGCTCGCCGCAGTGTTCGAGATCGGCGGCGCCTGGCTGGTGTGGCAGGGCATCCGGGAACACCGCGGCTGGTTGTGGGCGGGCGTCGGGGTGCTCGCGCTCGGCGCGTACGGCTTCGTCGCCGCATTCCAGCCCGACGCGCACTTCGGCCGTGTGTTGGCGGCCTACGGCGGGGTGTTCATCGTGGGTTCGTTGTTGTGGGGCATGGTCGCCGACGGCTTCCGGCCCGACCGCTGGGACGTCGCGGGAGCAGTGGTGTGCTTGGTCGGCGTCGGCCTGATCATGTACGCGCCGCGTTGACGGGGCCGGTCAGCCCAAGTGCGCGCTGTCGTCGTCGAGCTCGTCGCGCCGCAAACCCATCGGCGTGGTGGCGGGGATGTCTCCTGCCGCGATCACCGTGCGGGTGATCGGCGTCAGGCTGCGGAACAGCGCTTCGAGTTCCGCGTCGTCGAGTGCGTCGAAGGCTGCCAACGCCAGCCGGTCGGTGGTGTCCTCGATGTCCTGCTTGAGCGCTACGCCCGCGTCGGTCAGTGCCCCGGTGTCGTCCAGAACGCCGCGGGCCGCCAACTTCGCTGTGCACGAGGCCCATTCGTCCTCGTCGTACCGACGGCTGCGCATGATGAAGTCCCGTGGCACCCGGTCGGCGACGACATGCAGCACGTTGCACTCGCGACCGCTGACCCCCAACGACGCGAGGACTGCGACGTGAGCATCACCGCGCTGTTCGCGCAGCAGGGTGGTGGCATGCCACAACGCGGCCAACGGCTCGTCCGGCCACGGCAGGGCCCGGTTCGCTGCGAACAGGGGGCGGCCGTCCAGCGTCGCGCTGCGGGCGGCCTTCGCCAACAGCGCTGCGGCCGTCTCGACGTTGCCGTCGGTCACGCCGCAGCGGCGCAACGCCGCGACGGCCGACGTCTCGCGCGCCCGCAGGGCATCGGCGGGCGAGGCGAATTCCCACGCCGCCGGGAGGGCCTGCGCGACGTGGGACGCCGAGAAGTTGTAGAAGATCGCGGCGACCACCTCGGGCGGCACCAACCCGAGCGGGGCGGAGCGGGCGGCGAAGTAACCGCCCCAGAAACCACGAAAGCCGGCGGCTTCGTAGGCCGCCCGGGCCTCCGGGGAGAAGTAGGTGAGTGCATGGACCGGCTCGAAGCGGTCGAAGAGTCGCCGCGCGGTCGTCGGTGTCCTGGTCACTTCTGCAGTCAATCATCACGCGCGCCGCTGGATTGTTAGGGTCCGGTCCATGAGGTGGACGGTGATCGGCGCGGTGATGGTCGTCGCGGCGGTCGCCGGATGCAGCGCATCCACGGACAGTCCCGGCACACCGGTCGTGTCCCGGCAGACGTTGCAGACCGACGTCGCCGACCGGCTCGCCAAGGCGGGTGATCCACCGCAATCGGTTGTCTGTCAGGAGGATCTGGTCGGCGAGATCGGAAGGACGGCCCGGTGCGACGTCGCGATGAGTGCGGCCAACGGCTTCCAGCCGGTCGCGACCGTCACCCGGGTGGATGGCATCACGGTGGACTACGAACTGACGCCGGCGCTCTCGCAGGCGCAGCTCGAGAAGGCGGTCGCCGGTCTCGTCGCCGAGAACGTGGGGGACCGGGTCGATTCGGTCGCGTGCGAGTCGGGCCTGGAGGGCAAGGTCGATGCGACGGCGCGCTGCGACGTCGACGCGGGCGGAGGGAAGGCCCGCCGCACCGTGCGGGTGACCGACGTGTCGGGGCTAACGATGAACTTCAATCTGTCGTCTGAGTGACGCCGTCCTTCGCTTCGTCGATGATGGCGCGCATCGCCCGTTCTGCACCGGCGTCGTCACGCAGCCGGATCGCGCGGGCGACCTCGTCGTGCAGCGCGATGGCCACCGGGTTCGGGGTCTCCGGCATCAACCCGTGATGGGTGCGGCCGGTCAGAACCTCGGCCACCACACCGTTGAGGGCGCGAAACATCTCGTTGCCGCTGGCTTCGAGCAGGGTCTGGTGGAAGACCTTGTCGGCCAAGAGATACGACTCGAGGTCACCTGACCGACCATGCATCACCATGTCCGACACCGCGGCTGCCATGATGCGGCACTGGTGCGGGTCGGCACGCTGCGCGGCCAAGGCCGCGGCGGCCGGTTCGAAGCCGCGGCGCAGCTCGGAAAGCGAGATCAACTGGGCCGCTCGGTCGCCGGATTCGAGGCGCCAGCGAATCACCCTGGGATCGAAAACGTTCCATTGCGCGGACGGCTGGATGGTGATGCCGACGCGGCGCCGCGAGGCGATCATGCCCATCGATTCGAGCACCCGGATGGCCTCGCGCGCGACGCTGCGGGACACGCCGTGCTGGACGCTGACGTCGTCGAGCGTGATCACCTGGCCCGGCAGTAGGCCGCCAGACACGATCTGGGCGCCGAGCGCAGTCAGCACGTTCTCGTGCAGAGCGCTGACGTTTGCTTGCGGCACCACGCATACATCCTGTCATACCCGCAGCTAACGTTATTAAAAACATATCTTTGTGGGATCTGCTTGCAATGATCAGATCATTGATGCAAACTATGTGACGGCAAGCACAAGCGGGTAAGGCGTCCGCCAAGTGGGTAGGCATGCCGGGGAGGTGGAGCGGTGGCGTCACCAGTGGTCGTGATGGGCGTGTCCGGCTCGGGCAAGTCGACCGTCGGCGCGGCGCTGGCGCAGCGTCTGCGTGTCCCATTCGCCGACGCCGACGACTTCCATCCTCCCGCGAACATCGCGAAGATGACCGCCGGTCACCCGTTGAACGACGACGACCGGCGTCCCTGGCTGGAGTCGATCGGCAAGTGGCTGGCCCAGCATCCCGGCGGTGGCGTGATGAGTTGTTCGGCCCTCAAGCGCGCCTACCGCGACCAGCTGCGTGAGCACTGCCCCGACGTCGAGTTCCTCCACCTTTCGGGAACGCCCGAGGTGATCGGCAGGCGGCAGGCCAGCAGGCCAGGACACTTCATGCCGGCCTCGCTGCTCGCGTCGCAGTTCGAGACGCTGGAGCCCCTGGCGGCCGACGAGAACGGCGTCGCCATCGACGTCGATCAGAACATCGATTCCATTGTGGACCAATATGTTTCGCTGACCGAACAGGAGAACGAATGAACACCGGAGTCGCCTTCCTGGCGGATGCCCCCGAACTCGCGGAGCCGGTAGCCGCCGGTTGGCAGCTGATCCTGGCGTTCCTCGCAGGCATAGCCGTGATCGTTGTGCTGATCACGGTGGTCAAGCTGCATCCGTTCCTCGCGCTCATCTTCGGTGGCCTGACGGTCGGTTTCGCAGCGGGCGAGAACCTCACCACGGTGTTGAAGTCGTTCACGTCCGGATTCGGTACGACGGCAGCGGGTGTCGGCATTCTCATCGCGCTCGGTGCGATGTTCGCCAAACTCCTCGCCGACTCAGGCGGTGCCGACGAGATCGTCGACACCATCGTCGGTCACGCGTCACCGCGGGCGTTGCCATGGGCAATGGCCTTGGTCGGCGCGATCATCGGTCTGCCGATGTTCTTCGAGATCGGCCTCGTTCTCCTCATGCCGGTCATCTACCTCGTCGCGCGCCGGTCGCAGTTGTCGCTCATCACCGTCGGAATCCCCGCTCTTGCAGGCCTTTCGGCCATGCACGGCTTCGTCCCACCGCACCCCGGCCCGCTGACCGCGATCGACCTGCTGGGTGCCGACCTGGGCATCACCCTCGCGCTGGGCGTGGCGGTAGCGATACCGACGATCGTGGTGGCCGGCCCGCTGTTCGGAAAGCTGGCGGGACGATGGGTCGTCGTCGGTGCCCCCGACACCTTCGACGCCGATGAGTTCGCCAACGCCGAGAACCTCCGCAGGCCGTCGTTCCCCGTCACGCTGTTCAGCGTGCTGCTGCCCGTGGTCCTGATGTTGGGCAAGGCGCTGGTCGACATCTTCATCGAGGACGAAAACCAGTGGTTCCGGGTAATTTTCGACGGTCTCGGTACGCCAATCGTCGCGCTGCTGATCGCGGTCATCGTCGGCCTGTTCACGCTCGGCCGTGGCGCGGGCATGAACCGCGACCAGATCACCAAGTGCGTCGAGTCGGGGCTGCCGCCGATCGCCGGCATCATCCTCATCGTCGCTGCCGGCGGCGGTTTCAAGCAGGTCCTGGTGGATAGCGGCATCGGCACGCTGCTCGCCCGGTGGGCCGAGGACGTCAGCATCTCGGTGCTGGTGCTGGCATGGCTGCTGGCCGTGCTCATCCGCCTCGCCACGGGTTCGGCGACGGTCGCGACCATCACCGCATCGTCGCTCGTGGTCGGTCTCGTCGAAGGTATGAGCACCGGGCAGACGTCACTCGTCGTGCTGGCCGTCGGCGCCGGGTCGCTGTTCTTCTCCCATGTCAACGACGCCGGCTTCTGGTTGGTGAACCAGTACTTCCGCCTCAGCGTCGGTCAGACCATCAAGACCTGGTCGATCATGGAGACGGTGCTATCCGTGAGCGGACTGATCGTCGTCCTGCTCCTGGACTTGGTGATCTGACCCGGCTCGCGCCGGGCCTGCTCAGCCCTTGAGGACCTGGGTGCCGCCGGCGAGTTCGTCGTGCTTGCCCTGCTTGGTGGGGCTGCCGTTGATCGTCACGGCGATCACGATCATCGCGACGAAGGCAAGCAGGCCACCGACGAAGGGGATGATCGACAACAGCGTGAAGGCATTGCGGATGGCCGACTGGCGCGCATCGGGTTTGGCGGAGCCGCCCGGTCCGTGCACGCTGAGGCCGAGGATCTTCTTGCCGGGCGTCCAGCCCTGGGTCACCTCGAACGCAAGGAAGTAGGCGAAGGTCAGAAGCCCGGTGAACAATCCGGTGATCATGATGTTCGACTGGAAGTGCAGTGCGAACACCACGATGTAGCCCACGATCCCGACGATGATTCCGTCGATCAGGCGAGCGAGGAACCGGGGGAGAAGGCCGCCCGGCTCGGCGTGCGTTGAGTAGGGCCCATCGATCGGACCGGGTTGTGGGTCGTAACCGCCAGCAGTCATGCGGTCAATCTACGCTGGCGACAGGCTACCGCGAGCGGCGTTTGCGCACTTCGCCCTTGGCCGTGTCGGCCAGCTCGGCGCTGCGTTCGCGCGCCAACTTGGCAATCGCGGGTCCACGTTCGCGGGCGGCGTCAGCGAATTCGGGCCCGCGTTCGCGTGCGACGCTGGCCAGTTCGGCGCTGCGTTCGCGTGCGAGCTTGGCAATCTCAGGTCCGCGTTCGCGTGCTACCTCGGCCAACTCCGAGCCTCGCTCGAGCGCGACGTCGGCCAACTCGGAGCCCCTCTCGCGGGCCACTTCGGCGAGCTCGCTGCCCCGTTCCAGCGCGAGATGCGCGAACTCACGGCCTCGTTCGGCTCCGACCTGTAGTCCGTGCCCGAGTTTTTCGGCAAGGGCGCTGTCGGCCAGCGCGCCACCCGACGCGGCGCCGACGGGCAGTGCGGTGACCACTGCGCCGGACACCTTGCGGGCGGCCCGGCGTCCGCGCCAGCCCAGCGAGGGTTTGCCCTCGGTGTCCACCGCCGCGATGATCAACCCGCCGATCAGGCTGACGTCGGCCATGAAGGCACGTCTCTGGTCTGCCTTGCGCGCGGGATCCGTCTCAGTCCAGAAGGTATGTCCGCCAAGGCCTCCTGGTACGACGCTGACGGCGAGTGCCGCGGAGGCGAACCGGGGCAGGCGGCCGGTTGCGAGCAACAGTCCCGCACCGATCTGCACGGCGCCGTTCACGCGTGCCACGGTTTCGGCGTTGGTGGGAACGTTCGTCCCCACGGGGTCGGGTAGTTTGGCCAGACCTTCGAGCGTGGGGCGCGCAGCGTCCGCAGCCGGCTTGGGGCTGCGCAACGCCTCCACGCCGCGCCCGATGAAGGTGGCGGCCAGCATGGGACGGGCGATTCGTCTGATCAACATGGCGCCAGGATTCCCAGGCCTACGTGGTCACAAACCCATCACCGATGGGCGTACTCGGCTACCCGGCGTCGCGGCCCTGCAGCAGCAGTTGGCTCAACCGGGTGGTGGTGGCCACGCCGTCGTCGTAGCCGCCGGCGCCGCCGAGTGAGTTCATCACCGCCAGCGTGTACCGCTGGCCTCCTCCCGCGAAACCGACCGAATTCACCACCCAGCCGCCCTGCTCCAGTGACCAGCCGTCCTTGTTGCCCGGCGTCATCGCGGGGCCCGCACCCCAGACCCCCCATTGCTGATTGGGCGCAACGTGTTGCAGCGCATCGACGATGGCGGCGGTGTCGCTGGGATCCAGCGCGGTGAGCACGTAGTTGATCAGCCGGTCGAGGTCGTTGGCCGTCGACTTCTGGAAACCCCAGTACGGGAAGATGTTGCTGAATCCGCGCTGCGGTGTCAGGTCCGTCATTCCGTACCGCGGAAAGTCGGCGTTGAAGGCCTGGTGGTCGCGACCTCCGTAGCGCGCCCACAGCGCGTCGGCGGCATCGTCGTCGGACGAATGCAGCATCGCTGCCATCAGGCTTCGGTCGTCCGCGCTGAGCGACACCGTCCCGGCCCGCTGGCGGGTGAGCAGGTCGACCACCATGGCCAGCTTGATGGTCGAGGCCGTCCAGACGAGCTCGCCGGCGTGCGAATTGCGGTAAGTCGCACCGGTTTTGCGGTCCCGGAGCACGTAGCCCACCGTGCCGGGGCGGGTACCGAGGTACGCGTCGGCGGCCGCGACGCGGTTCTGTAGGTCGCAGTCCGACGGTGCCAGTTCTGGTGCGCAGTCCGCCCCCGCGAGGGGCGTCGGAACCGCGGCAGTCACGACAACGGCGACCATCAGGGCGACGACGAGCCGGCATCTCACCGCACCAGCTTCGCATTAAGCTGAGACGACTCAGGCATCCGAGGAGGTCAGCGTGGCTCTCGTCGCGGGAATCGATTCGTCCACCCAATCGTGCAAGGTGGTGGTCTGCGACGCCGACACCGGCGAGACGGTGCGTTCGGGATCGACACCGCATCCGGCGGGCACCGAGGTCGACCCCAGGCTGTGGTGGTCGGCGCTGCAGGCCGCCATCACCGCGGCCGGTGGCCTGGACGACGTCGAGGCCATCTCCGTCGGGGCCCAGCAGCACGGCATGATCTGCCTCGACGCGGGCGGTTCCGTGGTGCGCGACGCCCTGCTGTGGAACGACACGCGGTCGAGCGGGGCGGCAGCCGACCTGGTCACCGAACTCGGCGGGCCCGACGAGTGGGCCAAGCGGGTCGGCGTGGTGCCGGTCGCATCGATCACCGCCGCGAAGTTGCGCTGGCTTGCCGACAACGAACCGAGGAACGCCGATGCGACGGCCGCGGTGTGTCTGCCGCACGATTGGCTCACCTGGCGGCTGGCCGGCGCCGGCGATCTCGCGGACCTACGCACCGACCGCAGCGACGCCAGTGGCACCGGGTACTTCGACGCCGAGGCCGGCGACTATCACCCCGACCTGCTGATGCTCGCGCTGCGGGGCCGCAACCCGCATCTGCCGACGGTGTTGGGCCCGAATCAGGCGGCTGGACATACCGCCGGCGGGGCCGTTCTGGGACCCGGTGCCGGCGACAACGCCGCTGCGGCGCTGGGCATCGGCGCTGGGCCGGGGGATTGCATCGTGTCGCTGGGAACCTCCGGAGTGGTCAGTGCGGTCGGGGACGCCGCCGCGCACGACGCATCGGGGTTGGTGGCGGGGTTCGCGGATGCGACGGGCAGGCAGCTGCCGCTGGTGTGCACGCTCAACGGCGCTCCGGTGCTGGCGGCCGTCGCGGCGATGTTGTCGGTGGACTTCGACGAGCTCGACAGGCTGGCGCTGTCGGCGTCCGTGGGTGCCGACGGGCTGGTGCTGGTGCCGTACTTCGACGGGGAGCGGTCGCCGAACCTGCCCGATGCTGCGGGTGCGCTGCACGGTGTGACGACGCGAAACCTGCTGCCCGCCAACGTGGCCCGCGCCGCGGTAGAGGGCCTGCTGAGCTCGATGGCCTACTGCATCGACCGGATCGCCGAGCAGGGCGTGAACGTCGAGCGCGTGATCCTCGTCGGTGGCGGCGCCCGCTCGGAGGCGATCCGGCGCATCGCCCCGGCGATTCTCGGCATGCCCGTGCACGTGCCGACACCCGCCGAGTACGTCGCGCTCGGTGCGGCGCGGCAGGCGGCGTGGACGCTGTCCGGAGCCGATGCGCCGCCGGCGTGGTCGTTCGGGGTGACGGCGTCCTACACCGCCGACCCGACCCCCGATGTCGTCGAGCGGTACCACAGCGTGCAGTCGCTGACCGTGGGGCAGTGAGGATTTCGCGCTAGCCGGGGGTGGCGATTCACGTCCGGCGTTTGGCTGCGAGGGATTCGAGAATTCGTCCGAGCAGGTCCAGAAGGGTGTCCTGTTCCTTCGCCGTGAGATCGCCGACCGTGTCCTCCTCGAGTGTGCGCCACGCGGCGTTGACGGGACCCTCCAGAGCCCGGCCCGCGTCTGTCAGGGTCACGAGGACGGTCCGACGATCCGCCTCGGATCGATTGCGGACGATCACCCCCGCTCTTTCCAAGCGCGAGATCATCTTGGACGTCGTTGGCGCCTCTATGGACATCTCGCGCGTCAGTTCCGCCTGGGTGCGCGGCTCCTTGTCCCAGAGGAGCATCAGCAACAGTTCCTGCCCCGCGGAAAGCCCGAGCCCGTGGAGTAGCGCCCCGGCATGTTGGCGATGCAGTCGCGCCACGGCAGAGATCCGCAGGCTGATCGTTGCCGACCGGGCGCGGTCCTGCCCGGCTGGTCCGGTCTTTTGGGGGTTCATTCGCACCTTCCGGAATACCTTTAGCCGGCTAAGGGTTGTACGGGGCGATAGTTAGCCGGCTAAGGCTAAACCGTACATTCACCGGAAGGACTTTGACATGACTTCATCGACGACGAGGACGATCGCGGTCGCCGGGGCGACGGGTGCCCAGGGTGGCGCAGTCGTCGACGCGCTGCGCGAGCACGGCGCATCGGTGCGTGCGCTGGTCCGCGACACCGGGTCGGAACGTGCCCGCAACCTCGCGAGTCGCGGGGTGGAACTCGTGCAGATCGATGTGAAAAATCCGGCGTCGCTTGGCAATGCGCTGCAAGGGGTCGACGCCTTCTTCTTCATGACGACCCCGTATGGCGTCTCGCAGAACCCCGATATCGACGGTGAGATCCAGCAAGGCGTCGATTTCGCCGACGCAGCAGCTGCTGCCGGGGTCCCGCACGTGGTGTTCAGTTCCGTCGGAGGCGCCGAGCGCAGCTCCGGCGTGCCGCACTTCGACTCCAAGCGCCGGGTCGAGGAGCACCTACTGGGGCGTGGCCTGTCGGTGACGATCGTTCGTCCGGTGTTCTTCATGGACAACTTCTTGTCGATGGCTCCCACGGTCGAAGGTGACGAACTCGTCCTGCGGCTTCCGGTTCCGGACGGCATCAAGTTGCAGACGGTCGCCGTCCGCGACATCGGCGTCGTCGTGGCTGCGGCGCTTCTCGACCCTGCGGCGGTTCCTGCGACGATCGAGATCGCCGGCGACGAGCTGACGGGCGGTGAGATCGCCGCCACCTTCGGCGCACACGTGGGTTTGTCGGCGCGGTATGAGGCCTTGCCGGTCGAGGTGCTCGACGGTCAGGACGACCTGCAGAAGATGTTTCGCTGGTTCGCGGATACGCCCGCATATCAAGCCGACATCGCCGCCGTGCGCAAGATCGATCCGGATCTCTGGAATCTGCAGGCGTGGTTGAAGGAAACGAACTACAGCGTTAGCCAGGGGTAGGGCGCGGCCAGCTCGGCCGGGGCAGGGGTCCCGGCAGTGGTCGGAGTCGGTCCAGCACCACACGTAGCGGCGACCACGTCGCACGACCGGTACGAGTGACGGCATATGCGGTGAGGACCACCGTGGGATCGGCCAGTGGGACGACCTTCACGCCGCTGCCGGTGGGCCTGCCCACCGGCAGCAGCCCCACGCCGTATTCGGCGACGATGAGGTCCTCGACCAGCTCGAGGCTGTCGATCTGGTGCGCGATGCGCGGCGCGAAGCCGGCGAGTGCGCCCAGCGTGCGGACCGCGTCTTCGTCAGCGGTGTTGCGCGAGTTGACGATCCAGGTGCGGTCGGCGTAGGCCGAGACGCCGGGTGGCCGGTCGGGTTCCTCGCTGCGCACGCCGAGACCCCATGGAATGGCCCATAGCGGAACGCTTTCCAGTAGCGGGCCGGGGGCGGCGGGTGCCAGGTTGTAGTCGTAGGTCAGAGCGAGGTCGAGATCGTCGTCGGTCAACAGCCGGAATGCCTCGATCGGTTCGTACTCACTGATCACGACGTCGACCTTGGGATGGGTGGCTGCCAGCTCGGCGAGGATCGGCAGCAGCGAGACCCGGATACCGGTGGCGAACCCACCGACGCGTAGCGTGCCGGCGGGCTCGGCGTCCGGGTTCAGGTCGAGGCGCGCGGCGTCGACGGCGGCGAGGATGGTGACGGCGTGATCGGCCAACCGGCGTCCAGCGGGGGTCAGCCGCACGCGCCGGCCTTCGGGCTCGATCAGTGGCGTACCAGTTTCCTTTGCCAGTGCCGCGATCTGCTGTGACACCGTCGAGGTGGTCAGGTGGTACGCCTCGCCGACCGCGCGCATCGATCCCATCCGGGATAGCGCGAGCAGGAGTTGCAGCCGTCGGGTGTCCACTCAGGCATTGTCCGCGATCGCTGAACGAATGGCTTGTGATCGATCAAGATCGTGCGACGGTGGTGCAGATCTCGCGTCTCGTGCGCCGACGTGTGCGTGAGCGTTGCGCTCGGGCCAGAGTCACGACGCGCGTGCAGATCTCGGCGGAATCTTCGCGAGTTCTGCAGAATCGTTGCCCCGCCGCCCTTCCCTCGATTGGGCTTCGCGCGCACGATTGGAGGAGGTCGACGAAGGGAGTGGGCAATGAAGGCCAAGGTCGGCGATTGGTTGGTAGTCAAGGGGACGACGGTAGACAGGCACGATCAGCGGGGCGTGATCACCGAGGTGCACTCGTCGGACGGTTCACCGCCGTACGTGGTCAAGTGGCTGAACAGCGACCACGTCGCGACCGTGTTTCCCGGCCCGGATGCGATCGTCAACACGCCCGAGGAGCAGAAGGAAGCCGACAAGCGGGCGGAGCATCACTTCGGGTCGGCGCACGCCAAGGGCTAGCGGCCGGCACCTCAGTTGGGCAACCGCCGGTTGATTAGCAGTGCGGCCAGTGCCGCCACCGCGAGCACCACCGCGCCGAGCCGCAGCCAGCCCGCGCTGGCATCCGCCTTGATGGTTTCGTAGCCGAACTGCTCCTGGATGTCGCTGAAGGCCCCCTCGAGCTGCCCGAGGTTCGACGCGGAATACGACTCGCCGCCCGACAATTCGGCGATCTTGGGAAGCATCTCGTCGCCGCCGACGGGTACCGGCTGGCGCTCGTTGTTGACCTCGACGAAGCCGTACGTCATGCCAAACGAGATGGTCGAGATCGGCACGCCCTCATCCCTGGCGGCGCGCGCCGCGGTGTAGGCGCCCTTCGGATCGTTCGGGTCGGCCGGGACTGTGTCGCCGTCGGACAACACCACGATGCGAGCGGGCGCCTCGTCACCGATGGCCTGCAGCGCGGTGAAGATGGCCTCACCCGTCGCGGTGCGATCGGCCAGTTCGAGCTCGTCGATCGCGTGCTTGGTGGCGTCGCGGTCGGTCGTCGGCGACACCAACACCGTGGCCGAGCCTGCGTAGGAGACGAGGCCCAGATCGATGCCTGGCGCGAGCTGGGAAGCGAACTGCTTGGCGGCCTCTTGCGCAGCGGCCAGCCGGCTGGGGGACACGTCGGTGGTGCGCATCGACTGCGACACGTCGATCGCGAGCATGACGACGGCGCGGTCGCGCGGAACCTGGACGTCGTGCGTCGGGCCTGCCATCGCGATCGTGAACAACACCAGCGATAGCACCAGCAGGCTCGCCGGCACGTGGCGCCAGCGCGTCGGCCGCGTCGCCCGGCTGCGCCGTGCCATCTGCACGACGACGTACAGCCCGATCACCCCGATGACGACGAATAGGAACAGGAAGTACCCGGGATGTTGGAATCCCGACACCGTCATTGGCCCGAGCCACGGCAACGCCATGGGCGCCTCGTCATCTGCTGGTTTCGTATTCCTCGCTATTGTCCACGAACTCTGGCGCCGCTACGCCGACTTCGTCGTCTCGCGCCCGCCCCGCGTCGCCGTGGGGTTTGATGTGGTCGACATTCAAAGAGAGACAAGGGAGCCGATGTGGTGGACATGAAGCTGGAAGTCGTGGTGATACCCGTCTCCGATGTGGATCGAGCCAAGGCGTTCTACGAGACGCTGGGCTGGCGGCTGGACGCGGATTTCGCCACCGGGGACGACTTTCGGGTAATCCAACTGACGCCTCCCGGGTCGCCGTGCTCCGTCATCTTCGGTACCGGAATATCCTCCGCGACACCGGGTTCCGTCGAGGGTTTACACCTCGTGGTGACCGACATCGAGGCCGCCCGCGCCGAAGTGGCCAGTCGGGGCGTCGAGGTGAGTGAGGTCTTCCACGATGCCGGCGGGGTGTTCCACCGTGCCGGCACCACCGGCCGCGAACCCGGGCCGGATCCACAACGCACCAGCTATGGCTCATTCGCCTCGTTCAGCGACCCGGATGGCAACGGCTGGGTGCTGCAGGAGATCACGAGCCGCCTGCCGGGGCGCTGACGGGCACGGTCGTCTCAGCCGTCCGCGTCGACCTGTGCCCAGAATCCGGCATCGGTGGCGACGAGGCGGTCGGCGATGCCCGCCTCGTCGAACGCCGTCCGGACGTCGTTGATGGTTTCGCTGTAGATCGACCATCCTTCGATGTGCGCGACCACGACCCGTGGGACGCCCAACACGGCGGTGACGTCGGCGGCTCGCTGTCCGGTCAGGGTCAGTGGGCGGCCACGGTTCTTGGTGGACAGGCGTGATGCGCCTGCGAACAGCACCGCGACGTCGATGGTCGGGAACCGCTGCGCGATCTGCGCGACGGGCACCATCGAGGCGTTGTCGCCGCTGACGTACACCGTGGGAAGCGCGTCGGCTTGCAGGACGAATCCGGTGACCTCGGCATTGACGTGTCCGGAGGCGTCGCGGGTGCCGTCGAGCGGGCCGTGCACCGCGGGAACGGCGGTGACGGAGATGTGCCCAGCGCCGTCGTGCCGGTCGAGCTGGGTGGCTTGCCAGGATGGCAGTCCGACGGCGCGCTCACCGAGCCGTTCGGCGGCGCCCGGTCCGGTGAGGATGCGGGGCGCCGCGGTCGTGGCCCATTGCCGACCGGCCACGTCGAGGTTGTCGTTGTGATCGTCGTGGCTGAGCAGAACGGCGTCGACGTCTCCAAGTTCGGCCGGGGCGACGGCAGGCGCTGTCAGCTTCGCCATGTTGCCGTAGTCGCGAGGTTCGTCGAACGTCGGGTCGGTGACGAAACGCGTTCCCGCGTAGTCGATGACGACGGTGGGACCACCGACCACTCCGACGGCGAAGGTGTGGCGAGCCGCGCTGATGCGTTCCTGGGAGGCACTTTCGATCATGACGCCAATATTCCAGGCAGAGGCGCTCGCTGTCAGGTCCGCTGTGCCGATGGGGATTGAAGGTCTTACGGCGTGTGACTGAGGACTAAAGCCTCCTCAGCGCGACGAGAAGTGCCCATAGCGTCAGTTTCGCAGGGCACACGATCACCGTCGTGCCCTTCGACCTGGGAGACAACGATGTCGAATACGGTTATTTCGCCGCACCCAACCGAGCCGCCTCCCGTGGGAGCGAAGGCGGGGCTTGGCCTTGGCGCCCTGACGGCGATCGTGGTCGGGTCGATGATCGGCAGCGGCATCTTCGCGCTGCCGTCGCAGATGGCGGGGAGCGCCGCTCCCGGGCCCCTACTCATCGGCTGGGCGATCACGGGCGTGGGCATGTTGATGCTGGCCTTCGTCTTCCAGACGCTGGCGTCACGCAAGCCGCAGGTCGACGGTGGCGTATACGGCTACGCGAGGGCAGGTTTCGGCGACTACGTCGGCTTCACGTCCGCCTTTGGCTATTGGGTGTCGGCATGGGTGGGCAACGTCGCGTATCTGGTGCTGCTGTTCTCGACGCTCGGCTACTTCTTCGGTCCCTTCGAGGGCGGTGCGACCGTGCCCGCGATCATCGGCGCATCGATCCTGCTGTGGATCGTGCACGCGATGACTCTGCGCGGCGTCAAGACCGCGGCGTTGGTCAACGCCTTGGTGACCATCGCCAAGATCGTGCCGATCCTAGTGTTCATCGCGATCGCCGTGGTCGGTTTCAAGGCGGGTCTCTTCACCGCCGACTTCTGGGGCCGGACTACGCAGATCGACGGGGTTCCGCTCGGCGACACCATGTCTCAGGTCAAGAACATGATGCTGGTCACCGTATGGGTCTTCATCGGCATCGAGGGTGCCGCGGTCTACTCGCGCCGCGCGGCCAAACGCAAGAACGTCGGACGGGCCACCGTGCTCGGGTTCGCCGGAGTGCTCGCCCTTCTGCTGTTGGTCAATCTCCTGTCGTACGGCCTGATGTCGCAGGCGGAACTCGCCGGTGTGGCCGACCCCTCCATGGCGGGTGTGCTGGAGAGCCAGGTGGGCAGCTGGGGTGCGGGCTTCATCTCGATCGGGCTGATCGTGTCCCTGCTCGGCGCTCTGATCGCATGGGTGATGCTGTGCGCCGAGATCCTGCGCCTGCCCGCACTGGAGAACGTGATGCCGAAGGCGCTCGCCCGGGAAAACGCCCACGGCGCACCCGCGAACGCGCTGTGGCTGACCAACATCTGCGTCCAGGCGATGCTCTTGTGGACCCTCGTCAATGACAGCACCTACCTCAATCTGGTCTATCTGGCGACCTCTCTGATCCTGCTGCCCTACCTCTGGTCGGCGGCGTACCAGGTGTTGCTCGCGGTGCGTGGCGAAACCTACGAATCGGGGCACGGTCGGACGCGCGACGCCCTCGTCGGACTGGTGGGCCTGGCCTACGCGATCTGGCTGGTCTACGCCGGCGGCTTGGAGTACCTGCTGATCGCTGCGGTGTTCTACCTCGCCGGGACCACCCTCTACCTCTGGGCGCGCAGGGAAAACCGCCTACCGGCCTTCACCAAGCCCGAGTGGGCAGTCTTCGCCGTCATCACGGCGGCCTCCGTGGTCGCGGTGGCGTTGATGGCGACCGGCAACCTGTCCGTCCTGTGACCGATCGAAGAGGTGAGCTCGTGAGTACGAACGAACCCGGGCTGGGGGTGTGGTCCGAGGCGGGTCGGCTGCGACGAGTCCTGGTGTGCGCGCCCGGACTTGCGCATCAACGGCTGACTCCCGAGACGTGCAAGGAGCTGCTGTTCGACGACGTCGTCTGGCTGCAGCAGGCGCGGCGCGATCACTTCGACTTCGTGGCCAAGATGGTCGATCGTGGCGTCGAGGTACTCGAGCTGCAGGATCTGCTCGCCGACGTGGTGGCCGTGCCCGAGGGCCGGGACTGGCTGCTGGACCGCAAGATCACCGACGACCTGGTCGGCTTGGGCCTGCGCCACGAGATCCGGGCCTGGTTGACGGAGCTGCCGCCGGATCGCTTGGCGGAGTTCCTCATTGGTGGGGTGGCGTACCAGGACGTGCCCAGTGAGCTCGGTGGCGGCTTCCTGTCGGCGTTCCGGGAGCTCGACGCGGCCGGGTTCGTGATCCGTCCGCTGCCCAATACCCAGTTCATGCGCGACAATTCGTCGTGGATCTTCGGCGGTGTCACGCTGAACCCGATGTACTGGCCTGCCCGGCGTCAGGAGACCCTGCTGACCACGGCGGTGTACAAGTTCCACCCTGCCTTCGCCGATCAGAAATTCGATGTCTGGCTGGGCGATGCGGAAGGTGCTGCCCGGGACAACGGCGCGGCCACCCTCGAAGGCGGCGACGTCATGCCGATCGGAAGGGGAATCGTGGTGATCGGCATGGGGGAACGGTCATCGCATCAGGCCATCACGCAGGTGGCGCGAAACCTGTTCGAAGCAGGCGCTGCTGAGCGAGTGATCATCGCCAGCCTGCCGAAGAGTCGTGCCGCGATGCACCTGGACACCGTGTTCACCTTCTGCGACTACGACGTCGTGACGGCGTATGCACCGATCGTCGACGGGATCGTGCCGTTCAGTCTGCGTCCCGACGACACATCGCCCACCGGTCTGGACATCCAGCGGGAACCGAAGGGACTGGTTCCCACCCTCGGTGAGGCCCTCGGCGTGGACTTCCGCGTGATCACCACCGCCGGCGATGTTTACGGCGTTCAGCGTGAGCAGTGGGACGACGGGAACAACGTTGTCGCGCTCGAACCGGGGGTGGTCATCGGTTATGACCGCAACATCCTCACCAACACGGCGCTGCGGAAAGCAGGCGTCGAAGTCGTCACGATCGATGCCAGCGAGCTGGGGCGCGGTCGGGGCGGCGGACGATGCATGACCTGTCCAATCCTGCGCGACCCGCTCTACACCTGATCCGGACGACGAAGGGAATCCTCATCGTGGCCTTCAACAACCGCAACCGCAGCCTGCTCAGTCTGGTCCATCACACCGATCGCGATTTGCATTACCTGCTCGACCTATCCCGCGACCTCAAGAGGGCGAAGTACTCGGGTCTCGGTCGGAATAGCCTGGCGGGCAAGAACATCGCCCTCATCTTCGAAAAGAGCTCCACTCGAACCCGCTGCGCGTTCGAAGTGGCGGCGTTCGACGAGGGCGCGCACGTGACCTACATCGACCCGACGTCATCGCAAATCGGCCACAAGGAGTCGATGAAGGACACGGCGCGCGTGCTGGGCCGGATGTATGACGCAATCGAATACCGTGGCGCGGGGCAGGAGATCGTCGAAGAGTTGGCCACCTACGCCGGTGTGCCGGTGTTCAACGGGCTGACGGACGAGTTCCATCCCACGCAGATGCTGGCCGACGTCCTCACCATGACCGAGCACTGCCCAAAACCGCTGACCGACATATCCTTCGCGTTCGTCGGCGACGGACGCAACAACGTTGCCAACTCGCTGCTGCTGGTGGGCGCCAAACTCGGCATGGACGTCCGGATCGGTGCCCCTCAAGAGCTTTGGCCCAGTGATGAGCACGTGGCGATGTGCCAGGACTTCGGCGCGTCGGCCGGCGCGCGGATCACCGTCACCGACGATCCGGTCAAGGCGGTCAGCGGCGTCGACTTCGTATACACCGATGTGTGGGTGTCGATGGGGGAGCCGCTGGAGACCTGGGGGGCACGGGTCGACATGCTGCTGCCCTTCCAGGTCAACGCCGAGCTGATCGCGGCCGTCGGCAACCCGCGAGTGAAGTTCATGCACTGCCTGCCGGCATTCCACAACTCGGAGACCACGATCGGTGCACGGATCGCGGAGCAGTACCCGCACCTCGCCAACGGCATCGAGGTCACCGACGACGTCTTCGAGAGTCCGGCCAACATCGCCTTCGATCAGGCGGAGAACCGAATGCACACAATCAAGGCCGTCCTCGTGGCCGCTCTGAGCTGAATCAAGACCACCATGCGGATCGTAATCGCCTTGGGCGGCAACGCATTGTTGCGGCGCGGGCAACCGATGACGGCGGAAAACCAGCGCGCCAACATCCGAACGGCCGCCGAGTGCATCGCCGCGGTGACACCTGGCAATGAAATCGTCGTCGCCCACGGCAACGGCCCTCAAGTGGGACTGTTGGCGCTGCAGTCGGCGGCCTACGTCGACGTCGCACCGTATCCACTCGACGTGCTCGGTGCTCAGACCGAGGCGATGATCGGCTACGTCATCGAGCAGGAATTGGGCAACCTTCTGCCACGCGAACAGCACATCGCCACACTGCTCACGATGATCGAGGTGGATCGACACGACCCCGCATTCGGGCACCCCACCAAACCGATCGGGCCGGTGTACGACCGGGAGACCGCGGAGCGCCTCGGGGCCGCCGGCGGCTGGGTCATCGCTCCCGACGGCGACAAGTTCCGCAGGGTGGTGGCGAGCCCAGAACCCAAGCGAATCTTCGAGATTGGACCCATCCGGCGCCTCGTGGAGGACGGCACCATCGTGATCTGTGCCGGTGGTGGCGGGATACCCACGGTCTATGACGAACAGGGCCAGCTGCATGGTGTGGAGGCCGTCATCGACAAGGATCTCGCATCGGCTCTGCTGGCCGAGCAACTGGACGCCGATCTACTCGTCATCGCCACGGACGTCGACGGCGTCTACACGGACTGGGGAACTGCCGAGCAGGCCCGGTTGGGCCGTGTCACTCCCGACGAGCTTGCCGGGCTGGATTTGCCGGCAGGCTCGATGGGGCCGAAGGTCGACGCCGCATCACGCTTCGCTCGTCACACCGGGAGGGCGGCCGTCATCGGGGCGCTATCCGACATCGCCGACATCGTCGGCGGAACGGCGGGCACTCGCGTTCAGCTGGGCTCGCGGAGTGGGAGTCCGGCAGCCCGATAGATCGCATCGATGACGGTCATGTTCTCGACGGCGTCCGCGGGCGTCGTCTTCACCGGTTCACCGCGTAGGACGGCGGCGGCGAATGCGTCGAGTTGATATGCGTAGGACGCGCGGCGCGACAACCGCTCCACCCGCCTGCCGTCGGCGGATCGGACCGACAGCCGGTGGTACAACTGCGGCATGACGGGGTTGAGCACTCGGAGTTCGCCGCGGTCGCCAACCACTCTTGCGCTCATCTGGAGTAGGTTCGCCGACCACATCGAGCACCGCACCCGGCCCGTGTGCCCGCCCGGAAATCGCAACTCCGCCGTCATGGCCCTGTCGATTCTCGAATTGCGTAGTTTCGCCTGCGCAGAAACGACTTCGGGGGTGCCTTGGCCGAACGTGCGGGCCATGTGGACCGCATAACAGCCGGCGTCCATCGTCGCGCCGCCAGCGAGCGAATAGTCGTAGCGGATGTCGGAGAACTTGGGCAACGGAAAACACAGGGCCGTCTCGACCCGTTCGAGCTTGCCCAGCTCACCCGAGCCGATGATCTCCTCGATTCGGAGCGCCAGCGGGTGGTACCGGTAGTGGAACGCCTCCATCACGACCCGGCCGGACTTCGCGGCAACCTCGGCCACCTCGCGCGCTTCGGCGGCGTTGGCGGTGAACGGCTTTTCGCAGAGGACGTGCTTGCCGGCGGCCAATGCGGCCCGGGTCCAGCGCCCGTGCAGGCTGTTCGGCAGCGGGTTGTAGATGGCATCCACCTCCGGGTCGGCGATGAGCGCCTCGTAGCCCGTATGTACCCGCGCGATGTCGTGCTTGGCCGCGAAGGCCCGTGCACGCGAAGCGTCGCGCGCCGCGACGGCGGCGACGACGACCTCGCCGTTCGTCTTGGCCGGATTGAGGAGCGCCATCGGGGTGATGCGAGCTGCCCCGAGGATGCCGATCCGCACGGGCGCGGCGGGACTTCCAGTCACCCCTGGACGCTAGCACTCAAACATGCTCGGTCAATCGAGGTCGGGGAACACGACGACGACCTTGTCGGCAGCACCGGGCGTGCTGGCCAGCTCGAGTGCGTGGCCGACGTCGGCGAAGGGGATGGCGTGGCTGATGATCAGCGCGTACTTCTCCCAGTCGTCGACCAAATCCTTTGTCACTTCGAAGATCTCGTCGGGATAACCCATGGATCCCACGACCGTGATTTCGTTGCTCATGACGTTGACGAAATCCACGGGGACCGGTTCCTTGTGCACGCCGACGACGCCGAGGGTGGCGCCCTTCTTGGCCGCACCGAGCACGGTGTCGATGACGGCCTTTGCGCCGGCGGCGTCGAGGTAGACGTCGGTGCCGGACCTGCCGGGGTGCATGGAGTCTCCATTGCCGTGCAGTTCGACGAGCCGGGCGACGACGTCTTCCTCCGCGGAGTTGATGACGGCGTCGGCGCCGATCTTCAGCGCCTTCTCGAGGCGGGCAGCGACCAGGTCGACCACCACCACGTGGCTCGCCCCCAGCGACCGGAACGCCAAGACCGCGCCAAGCCCGATCGGGCCAGCGCCGAACACGACGACCTTGTCGCCACGTCGTGGCTTGCAGCGGTTGACGCCGTGGCGGGCGACCGCCATCGGCTCGTTCAGTGCGGCGACTTTGAACGGGATGTGGTCGGGGATGACCTCCAAACTGGTTCCACGGACGGCATCTTCGATCAACAGGTAGTCGGCGAGGGCGCCCGTTGCACCGCCGTTGCCGATGATGCCGCTGGGTGCCGCCATCGGATTGACGACGACGTGGTCACCAACCTCTATGCCGGTGACGGCGGCGCCGACTTCGACGACTTCGCCGGCGGGTTCGTGGCCAAGCGGCGTGTGATTCTGGCGGGGCGGAATGCCGCCGATGGCGATGTAGAAGGCGTCGGATCCACAGATCCCGCACGCCCGTACGCGGATCAAGACGTCGTTGGCACCAACGTCGGGTCTCGGTGCGTCGACGACTTCGGCCTGGTCGGGCCCCGTCACCATGGACACCTTCATCGAAGTCTCCTTGTCGGGTACGGGTTTCGACTCGAACTCTAGAGTTCTAGAGGTGATACTCTACGGCCGTAGAGCTGATGTCAATGTGTCCGTGGAAGAGGAGCTCATGGGTTTGCGTGGCTTGGCCGGAAGGGTTGCGGTCGTGGTGGGGGGTGCGACCGGTATCGGCGCAGCGACCGCAGTACGGCTAGGCGAGGAAGGCTGTCACGTGGTGGTCGGCGACCTGGCGGCCGAGGCCGCCCAGTCGACGGCCCAGCGCATCGTTGCCGCCGGCGGCACGGCGGTCGCCGTCGCATGCGATCTCGCGGAACCCGACTCGATCGCCGCGCTCATGGGCTCCGCAACCGACGCGTACGGCCGCGTCGATGCGCTGTTCAACGTCGGTGCGGACATGAGGGCCATTCGGGCGGACTCCGACGTGGTCGACATCGACCTCGACGTGTGGGACCGCGTGATGACCGTGAACCTGCGCGGCTACGTCGCCGCCATGAAGCACGCCATCCCGAGAATGCTCGACGGCGGCGGTGGGGCGATCGTCAACATGTCGTCGGCGGCGGCATTTCAGGGTGAGCCCACGCGACCGGCCTACGCCACCGCCAAGGCCGGAATCGGCGCTCTCACAAGGCATGTCGCATCACGATGGGGCAAGGACGGCATCAGGTGCAACGCCGTCGCACCGGGCTTCACCGCCACCGAGGCCATTCAATCCGCGCCGCAATGGCCAGAGTTGGAAGCCGCCGCACTGAAGCGCATCCGCGGACCCCGTGTCGGCGCACCCGACGACGTCGCGGCGCTGGTGGCGTTTCTGCTCTCGGACGAGGGCGAG
This sequence comes from Mycobacterium sp. URHB0044, assembly GCF_000620625.1. Lineage (GTDB taxonomy): Bacteria > Actinomycetota > Actinomycetes > Mycobacteriales > Mycobacteriaceae > Mycobacterium. The sequence goes on from NZ_JIAW01000027.1 coordinate 73,225, forward strand.
TGGATCAACGGCCAGGTCGTCAACGTCGACGGCGGCACCATCCTGCGATGACCCGCACCGACGACGTCATGGCCATTTCCTCGCCGCGCAAACGCAATGGCGACGAACGGCGACGTGACCTGTGCGACGCGGGAATCCGGGTGCTGGCCGAACATGGTTCCCGCGGGCTGACACACGCCAAGGTCGACCGCTACGCCGGAGTGCCCAATGGCACCACGTCGTACTACTACCGCACCCGCGCCGCCCTGCTGCGCGGCGTCGGTCAGCGCGTCGCCGAGATCGACATGGCCAACCTCCACTCGGTGAGCGACGAGCCGCTCGATCCACGGTCGCCGTTCGCGCACCTAGCCCGACTGGTGATGATGCAGGCTGACGGCGAAGGCTTGGCGCTCAACAGGGCGCGACACGAGCTGCTGCTGGGCATTGCACGCGATCCGGATCTCGCTGAGACATCGCAGGAGTTCGTCGGGCGGATCCTCGCCATGGCCCAAGACGCCATCACCTACCTGAACCCCAGCGTCACCGATAGCGCTCTGCTCGCAGCACAGACGACCGCCGTCACCACCTTCATCGCCGGTGTCTTCACTCGGCTCCTGGTGGGCGACCGCACCATCAACGACGCCGACCAACTCGCGCGGCTATTGCAGGCGGTCGCCACGGCGGTGCACGCTTGCGATTAGCGCTGTGCGACGATGCGAGAATGACCGCGCGCCCGGCACACTTCACCCAGCTTGCTCCCGACCGGTTCCTGCCGACGTCGAACGCGCAAAGCCATTGGGGCGAGGACCATCTGAATGGCCCCGCGGTGGTCGGTCTGGTGGCGCGGGCGCTCGAGGAGCAATATGGCCTCGACGAGTTCATGCCCGCACGTCTGACGGTCGATCTGTTCAAGGCCGCCCGCGGCGTCGAGACCGTCGCCCAGATGCGGCTGGTGCGCGACGGCAGGCGCGTCCGCAACTCGGAGTGCGAACTGATCCAGGACGGCGTCGTCGTGGCCAGGGCCGTACTTGTGCAGTACCGGCGCTCGGAGTCCCCCCGGGGCGAAGAGTGGTCGGCCACCATGGATTTCACGCCGCCACCCAACGTCGACGATGCCCGCCACATGTACATCGGCAGTGACGACGGCGGCTGGTCCCAATCGATCGCAGATCACCAGAACACCTCCCGCAAGCGGTTCATCAACCGCTCCGTCGACGTCGTTGCGGGCGTCAAGAACACCCCGTTCGTGAACGCGGCGATGGCCGCCGAGGGCACTAGCCTCGTCACCAATCTCGGCTCGGCGGGGGTGGGCTACATCAACGGCGACTTGACCGTGGCATTGGCGCGGTTGCCGCTGGACGAGTGGGTGGGCGCGCAAGGCGATTCGCACTGGGTGGCCGACGGCGTCTCAGTGGGCACGGCAACGCTTTTCGATCACGCCGGCGCGTTCGGCACCGGCACGGTGACGGCCGTCAGCAATCCCGCGGCGCAGATCGACTTCGCCAACGATCCGTTTCCCACGCGTACGCCAACGGCGTGACGGGGCGGGCGGCTCATGAAGTGATGTCTAGTCGTGGCCGGCGCAGCACGAGTTTGGTGGTGTGCGCCTTGTACGCCTCGGGGGCGTCGTCCCAATCCGCCAGCATGGTGGTGACGACCTCAGCCGGAAAGTCCTCGCGGGCAACGTAGTCGAGCAGTTCGGGAAGAATCGGTCGAACGCTGGAGACGCCGATCTCGAGCGCAGCGTCGTTGGCGTACATGTGCATGAGCGGCACCTTGGTTCCCGGCGGAAGGTAGTAGCCGACGGGTCGACACACGCCGCCGGGAGCGAGCGACCGCAGTGCCGCATCGACGCCGGCAGCGCTCGAGGTGCCCTCCACCGCGATGTCGTAGTCACGCCGCGGAATGTCGGTGGCACTCCGCTTGCCCTTCTTGACGGCATGCACACGCGCGCCGAGCTGCTCGGCGATGGCCAGTCTTTCGGGCCGATCGTCGACGTAGTCGACCACTTCGGCCCCGTGCCAGACGGCGAGGCCCGCCGCGTACAAACCGATGCTCTGGGCAACGCCGCCGAGAATCAGCACGCGACCACCGGGCCGACGCTGAAGTCCGGGCACGATACATCGCCAGGCATCCGACAGGTTGTCACTCGCTGCGGCCACGCGCAGCGGGTCGACGCGATCGGGAACGCGCGCCAGCATGTGGTCGGCAAACGGGACCCGCAGCAGGTCGGCAACCATCCCTCCCCACGGGCCGCTCGATGGACCGAAACCAAAGGCTGCCAACGTGCCTTCCCGAGTGGTGGTGCACTTTGCGGTAAGCCCGCGCCGGCATTCGAGGCAGTCACCGCACGACACCGACCACGGCACCACGACGGCGTCTCCACGGCGCAGACCGGTGATCTCGGGACCCACCTCAACGACCTCGGCGATGCATTCGTGGCCAATGGCGAAGGGCCCCTTGAAGGGAACCGACCCGCAGATGCTGCCCACGACCGGATCGATCAGCCCGACGCGCAGGCCGATCTGCATGGCGCGTGAGACGTGCCGGTGGATGGGCATGGTGTCGCCGTCGCAACGGCTGGCGATGAACGGGCGCACCAGCGCATCGCGGGGGTCCTGCAACGTGGGCGCGGGCCGTTCCCGCCAGTCGAGGTGGCCCGCGCGGATCACGTGCAGCTCACGCATTGGCGCGTTCCGCCTTGGCCAGCGCGGCGAGTTCCTGGAATCGGATCACGTTGCCTCCCGCACCCCACGTCCCTTCGGGCTGCTCGTGGATCAGCACCCACACTCGCAGCGCGTCGCTTTCCGCCAGTCCCGCGGCGGCCAGCACCTGCTCGGTGGCTTCCTTGACCAGTCCGTCCTTGCGGCGCTGCGACAGTCCGCCCTCGGGCACCGTGACGTCGAGTCGGAAGCGCGGCGCATCATCCTCGAGGGCAGTGAACCCGTCCCCGCTCACCTCGTCGATGCGGCTCCACGCCTGGGCACGGAAGAATGCCGTATCGGGCGCGCCCTCCCATTTCAACAATGTCGCGGCGAGTGCTTTCTGTAGACCGCGGCGGGCTTCCACGGTGAGCACGCCTGCAGGCACGGTCAGCTGAATCATTGGCATGAAGAACTCCTTATGACGACTGTTATAAAACGAACCGTATGCTATAACAATCGTCATAGCAAGGAGGTCGCACGGTGCCGAAGGACACGACGGATTCGCGCAAGCAAATGGTGATGGGCGCCGCCGACATGATCCGCCGCCGCGGGCTGAACGCCACCAGCGTGCGCGAGCTGGCCAAGCACACATCGGCGCCCCTGGGCTCCACGTATCACTACTTTCCCGGCGGCAAGTACGAGCTTGCCGCCGAAGCGGTGCGCTGGGCCGACGACATCACCGCCCGCACACTTTCCCGCGAATTGGGTGCCGGACCGCTAGCCGGCCTGGAGGGATTCCTCCAGATGTGGCGAAAAGTCGTTGTCGACAGCGACTTTCATGCAGGATGCCCAGTGCTGGCCGTCTCGGTCGAGGATCTACCCGAGAACGAGGCCGCCCCGCGCGAGGCCGCCGCCGCGGCCTTCAAAGGCTGGACCGCGATCCTCGCGGAGTCGTTCCGCGAGCACGGCGCAGCCGATGACGCTGCCGGCCGAGTCGCCACGCTCGTCGTCGCTGCGGTGGAGGGGACTGTGGCGATGTGCCGCGCCGAGCGGAGCATCGAACCGCTCGACCGGGTTGCGGTGGAGCTCAGTCGATTGGTTGGTGACCTCGTCGGCCCACGCTGACCCGGCGCAGTGCTCGCCCTGGCCGCTGATTTGTCGCGCTTGGCTCGAGGACGTCCCTGCTGTGGGACCATGAGCCCAGGTAACGCCGTCCGCACTCGGCGGCGCTGCCCGGGAGGGGAGCATCACGCCGTCACGTCGCTCGGAACTGTTGAGCATGGCGGACGACTACGCGCGGAACGCCCTCTCTCAGCGCGCCGCCTTCGAGGCGACGCACCCGGCCGTCATGGCTGCCGCGGAGCAGCTGGCGAGCGAGCCCGTGCTCCGGGTGGTCGATCTGGGAGCCGCCGACGGCGTCAACTCACATGGCCTCATCCGCGATCTCGTGGCGCAACGCGCCGGCCGCCCGATGATCTACGCACTCGTTGACCTTCCGACGAACGTGTGGCGGGTCGCCGCCGCCCACGTGCGGGATGCGTTCGGCCCAACGGTGGATGGTGGCGCGATGGTCGTGATCCCCGGGCCGGCCGAGTCAGGACCCGGGGTCGCCGACGTCGGCACGGGCGCTCACTACGTCTCGCCGGAGGCCCATGGTGAGGCGTGCCGGCGAGCGCTCGATCTCGACCCGCCTCCCGCCACGGTCGTCTCCATGGCCGGTATCCCGCTTCATCAAGCGCCCGCCCTGCCACGAGGCACGGTGCACATCGCGGTGACTGGGACGACCATGCACTGGATCGCCGACGCTGCCGGACTGGCCTCGAGCGGCTCGGTGTTTCCCGGATACCCGGATCACGTGGACGCCGACGAGCGACGCGCCTGGAGCGTCGCCGCGGAGCGGCAGTGGGAGCGAATGCTGGAGATGCGCGCCGTCGAGCTGGCGCCGGGCGGGTGGTTCGTCGCGGCCATCCCGGCGTCTCCCGCTCCGTGCCCGGACAGGACCGGGCTGTACGTCGAGATCGTGGGGGACATGAACCTGTTGCTCGCCGACTGGCAACGCGCAGGGCGCATCGGCGGCGCCACGGTGGCCGCGGCCGTCGTTCCGGTGTGGTCGCGGACAATCGGCGAGCTGAGGGCTCCCTTCGACGCGGGCGGCGGGTGCTTCGCCGGCCTCGAGCTCGAGAGCGCCGAGCTCTTCCGTCTCGACAATCCCTACTGGCACGACGATCCCGCGGTGTTCGCGCGGAACTACGTGCGGAGCGTGACAGCCTGGGGAACGCCGCTCCTCCTCCGCGCCTTCGCGCGCGAGGGCGAGGCGCGCGCTGCCGGTCTGCTTGCCGACTTCCTCGGAGAGCTCGAGGACCGCGTCGCGCAGGCACCCGACCGCTATCGCTGGGACTACGTCGAGGCCCTCGTCATCTGCCGGAAGGCGGCCGACGCGGTTTGACCCGTACGTCTGGAGTCGACCACCGTCGCCTTGGTCCTCGATGGTGGGCCGTCAAGGGAGGTAGCGCACTATGGCCTCTGCGACCGCTGCTGGCTTCTCGGATCCCGCGACCTCCACGCTGATGGTCACCACCGCCTGCACCGCTCCGTCAAGCTTCGTGATCGCGCCGATGACGGCCCGCGCCCTCATCCGGGCGCCGACGTGAACCGGCGTGATGAAGCGAACCTTGTTGTAGCCGTAGTTGATCGCCATCGCGACATCGTCGACGCGGTAGAGCTCCTGCATGAAGTACGGCAGCAACGACAGAGTCAACAGGCCGTGAGCAATCGTGCCGCCGAATGGGCCATCGGCTGCCCGCTCGGGGTCGACGTGGATCCACTGATGGTCTTCGGTGGCGTCGGCGAACAAGTCCACCCTGTCCTGCGCAACCTCCAGCCACTCGGTGGGACCCAGCTCCGTGCCTTCGGCTGCGACGAACTCGCCCAACCCGTTGAAGATCTTCACCGGGGTCACGGCGTCACATCGACAGGAAGCGGACGACTGCCGTCGCTACCGCGACGACAAACAGAATGGCGGCCGGCGCGGCGCCCTTCAGATCGTCGACGCGCGCATGGGTCACGACCGCACCGATGAGAAGCAAGGCCAACCCTATCGCGGCCGCGATGCCCAGCACGGGCACCGCTATTCCCGCGACAAGCCCGACAGCTCCCGCGATCTCGAGTGCACCGATGACACGAAAGAGGTCAGTGCCGAGGCGCAGTTGGTCACGCATTTGCAGCGACTGTTTGGCGCCAATGACCTTGGGGACGCCCGCTCCGAGGAAGGTTAGCGCCAGCAGGGCGCTCAGGACGATGGTTGCGATGTACATGGTGATCCTTTCGAAAATGACTGGAAGTGCTTGGTTTACGCGCCGCGGACGCGGCCGATGATGTCGGCGGCGTCGCTGACCGATGTTCCGCTCCACGCGATGTGCAGATCGGGCCGTACCAGGACGAGCTGATGACGGTAGAGCTGGCGCAACCGCGGGTCGTCGAGCGGAAGATGGTGTATCGGCAGGCCGACAAGATCGGCTTCATCCAACAACCGCTTGGCGTCGCTTGCCCCGCCGATCGCATCGATCAACGTGAAGCCTGGACCGAACCGGTCGAACAACGTCTCGTCCTCGGAAACAACGACATTGGGGGCGCGGTGCCCGGCGCGGACCGCGGGCACGAAGGTGCGGCGATTCCACGGGGGCGCCTCGGTGCTGGGAGGCCACACGATGGGGGAGTCGTCGTAGCGCACGTCGAGTTCGATGCCGAGGCTGAGGTTTTCGGCGTCATTGGCGGTGAGGAAGTCTGCCACCGCGGCGCGGTGTGCGGCGGCTTCAGCGCTGGACTGGCCGACCAAGTCGTGGTCGACCATGCCGTGGTATTGCAAGATGACGCCCATGTTTTCCAGGGCCGCATTGCGACTGCGTTCACCGACCGGGCGGCGTTCGGCCTCATAACTGGCCGCGAGGTTTGGCCCTCCCCATCCGTGGAGCATGGCCGCCAGCTTCCAGCCGAGGTTGAACGCGTCACCGAGACCGGTATTCATGCCGTGGCCGCCAGTTGGGGGCATCGTGTGGACGGCGTCGCCCGCCAACAGGATGCGGCCGTGACCGTAACCGTCGGCAAGCAGCGCGTTGGGCCACCATGCGCTCGACGCAAGGATCTCGCTGATGGCGATCGGCCGTCCCAGCGCGCGGGCGACGAATTCCCGCGGGTCTCCGATCGGATCGGGATCGGTGACCTCGGACCCCAGGCCACTGTGCACGGTCCAGGTGTCGACCTCGTCCTGGGCGATCAGGATCGATCCTCCAGGCGTGTAGATGTGCCAGAACTGTCCCAGCGCATGTAGGTTCGCCAAATCGGTAGACCGAAAGTGCACCAGCCCGAAGCAAACGACGTCCCGCAGGCCCTCCATGCCGATGCCCAGCGCATCGCGGACCCGACTCGACGCGCCGTCACATCCGACGAGATAGTCCGACCGGACGTGTAAAGCCTCGCCGCGATCGTCGACCAGGGTTGTCTCGACGGCGTCGTCGACCTGCTCGCACGTCTCCAGTCGCCAGCCCTGCCTCACATCGATCAGCGGGTCCCGTTTGCAGCGGTCCATCATCATCGCCTCGAACAACGCCTGGGAACAGCGCTGCCACGGTTGACCGGGGCGCGACCCGTCGGTCAGGCCGCGCAGAATCGTGCGCTGGTCATCGGCGGACGGAAGCGACCAGCGGGCGATCTCGGGCCCGTCGAGGCTGGGGGCGAAGATGACGTCGAAAGAGTGCTGCGACGCAACGCCCACCTGCCGTAGCTCTTCGTCGATGCCTAGCCGGCGCAACAACTCCATGCTCACGCCGTTGGTGATGTCCATCTTCGGAAACTGCGTGGTGTGCGTATTGCGCTCGGCGAGAACGCTTTTGATGCCTTCATTTGCGAGCACTGCAGCAAGCACCAAGCCCGTCGGCCCGCCGCCTGCGATCAGGACGGGGGTCTCGATCAGTTGTGTCATGGCCCGGACTCCTCCTGCGGTGTCGCGGCACCGCGACGATGCGCCGACGATATCGACTAACTGTGATGAATGTCAAGAATTATCTTGACGGACGACACATTATATTCGTACGCTGTCTTCCATGAGCAGCGTCGATGCGCGGACCGCAACCACCCTCGGGGAAACGTTCCTGGCAACCGTCGCCACTCGTGGCGCCGCCCCGGCGATCTGCAACGCCGACGGGCAGACGGTGCTCTCTTGGCACGAATACGGCGAACAGGCACGCCGCGCGGCAGCGGGATTGTCGGCGCTGGGGCTCGGCCACCAGCAGACGATCGGATTGCTGCTGGCCAATCGGCCCGAGTTCTACCTCGTCGATACCGCCGCATTGCTCTTGGGCGCGGTGCCGTTCTCGATGTACAACACCTCGGCGCCGGAGCAGCTCGTTCACCTGCTGTCCGACGCCGGCTGCCGAATCATCGTGACCGAGGCCGCTCTACTGCCCGCACTGGCTGCCGCCCTCGAACAGCGGCAAGGCGCCGTCGAACACGTCGTGGTCGTCGATTCGCCGTCATGGTCGGAACTCTTCGCCTCCGGGCAGATCGACCAGGCTGCCGCCGTGGGACCCGATGATCTGGCGACCCTGATCTACACCTCTGGCACGACCGGACCGCCGAAGGGCGTTCAGTTGACCCACGGGAACATCCTTGCGATGACCACCGAGGTGGCGGTCCGCCTCGAGGTGCAGCCCCATTACCGCGTGATCTCGCATCTGCCGTTGGCGCACATCGCCGATCGCCTCTGCTCGCACTACCTTCCGCTGGCCGTCGGTAACAGCGTGGTGTGTTGCCCGCAACCGAGCCAAGTGATCGAGCTTCTGCCGCGGGTGCAGCCGGAAGTGTTCTTCTCGCCCCCACGCCTGTGGGAAAAGCTGCGCAATCTGATCGCTGCGGAGCTCGAGGACGGGGGAGACCGTCACGAGGTGCTGCGACGACTGGGATTCGGCAATCTCGAGGTCGCAGTCGTAGGCGCCGCGCCCTGCTCGCCCGAGCTGGCCGAGTTCTACGCTGACGTCGGGATCCCGTTGCTCGAGGTTTACGGGCTTTCGGAGACCGTCGGTGTGATATCGCAGTCCACCGCTCAGGACAATCGACCGGGCGCGGCAGGTCGGCCGCTGGACAGTTACGAGGTCCGCTTGGCCGACGACGACGAACTCTTGGTGCGCGGGCCGATGGTGATGGCCGGATACCGGAACCGCCCGGAAGCGACGGCAGAGGCGATCGATGCCGACGGCTGGCTGCACACCGGCGACATCGCGCGCATCGCCCCCGATGGCCAGCTGCAGATCGTGGGTCGCAAGAAAGAACTCATCATCAACGCATCCGGAAAGAACATGTCGCCCAACAATATAGAGGCGTGTCTGAAGGAAAGCGGACCATTGATCGCAGAGGCGTGCGTCGTCGGGAATGCGCGGCCGTACAACGTTGCGCTGATCGTGCCGGAGGCAGGGCTCGCAAGTAGTTACCGCACGGCCGCGGAGTTGCGGCAGGCCGTACAGGGCTGCGTGGAGATCGCGAACGCCCGGATGTCACGGGTGGAACAGATCAAGCGCTTCGCGATCCTGCCCGATCCGTGGGTGCCGAACTCCGATGAACTCACACCAACCATGAAGCTCAAGCGCGGCTCCATCGAGTCCAAGTATGCCGCGCACATCGAAGCGCTCTACGCAGGGAAGGACACACCATGAAGCTCGTCAATTACCGCCACGGTGACAATGTTGCGGCCGGTGTCGTGGTCGATGAAGACGTCGTGCCGTTGCACGCAATCGATGGCGCACCAACCGATGTCACACAACTGCTGGCCGCCGGCCCGGCGGTACTCGCCGACATCGCGCGCAAGAGCGCCGGCGTCTCGGCACGCACACCGCTGTCCGAGGTGACATTGCAGGCGCCTGTCCCGCGACCCTCGAAGTACCTGGCCATCGGCTTCAACTTCAGCTCACACCTTGACGAGATCCGCAGGGCCGCGGAGCAGCCGGAGTACGCCGAGGCGATGGAACGCTTCGCTCACTTGCGTCAGGCCTTCCCGGACCAGAAGATTCCGACCTTCTTCAACAAGCAGGTTTCCTGCATCACCGGGCCGTACGACCCGATTCTTGCCCCTCACGACTCGCAGATGCTCGACTACGAAGGCGAGCTGGTGGCCGTCATCGGTCGGCGTGTGCGACGTGCAGATGTCGCGACTGCGCTGGCGTCGGTCGCCGGCTACACGGTCGGCAACGACGTGTCGGTGCGCGACTGGCAACAGGACACGCCAACGATGTGGCCGGGCAAGAGTTTTGACACCCATGGGCCGATCGGTCCGTGGGTCGTCACCGCCGACGAAGTGGATCCGGCCGACCTCAGGATCCGCACGTGGGTGGACGACGAACTGCGTCAGGACGGCTCGACGAAGGAGATGGTGACCGGGGTCGGTGAGATGATTGCTGCGCTGTCACGCATCTGCACGCTCGAGCCTGGTGATCTCGTCGCGACGGGCACCCCTGGTGGAGTAGGTGTGTTCTCGGGCAACATGTTGCGGCCAGGTCAGCGCGTGCGCGTCGAGATCGAGGGCATCGGGACGATCGACAACCCGGTGGTGGCGGAAGCCGCCGCCTAGCGCTACTTGCCGTGGTGGTCGCCACGGCAAGTAGCGCTAGGCCCTCATGAGACCGCGCGTTGCAGAAGCTTGTCCGATGCCGCGATGAATCGATCGACGAAGTCTCCTGTCATGCCAGCCGACGGCAGGATGGGCCTGGCCTTGTTGTTGAAGTGAATACCCGTCCGCCCGTCGAGTTCCTTGGCGAACAACAGGGGCACGATGCGTTTCGCATACTGCTGAGGCGACTGCGAGAACAGACCGATGACGGTTTCGGTCAACCTGTGTGAAAGACTGCCAGCTCCAAGGGTGTTCGACCGAATGTCAGTCTTGATGAGTCCGGGGTTGAGCCCGAAGTAGTCCGGTCCAGGCAGGATGTCGGCCCCTGCGAGGATCAACGCCTCGTTGGCGGCGACGGTGTTCATATGCGCGCTGAGAGTGCCGTACTTCTGCTCGGCGTTGAGATCGTCGGGATTTCCGAGGGCTCCGGTTCCGGGAGCGGCCATGATGAATACCCGCGCCGGTGGTGCGCCGCTCGGTCGCGCGGTCCCGATCCGACTACTGAGCCCTTGCAATATTGCGTACCGGTTCAGGTAGCTGACCGCAAGGTCCCGTTCGATGCCCTCGCTGGTCTCTTCACGAGACTTGGCGGCCATGATCCCGGCGGTGAAGAGGGCGACGTCGAGCGACTCGGCCGGCAGCTCGCGGCCCAGTCGCGCCGCTTCGCGCATGGACGACAAATCAGCCGCCACGAACGTGAGGCGACTCGACGGGGCGCCGCGGAACGTTCGGCCGACGACCGTGACCTCGGCGCCTTTGTCCAACGCGTGCTCAGCGATGGCACGCCCCAGTCCGCCGGTGCCACCAATCACGGCCAATCGCTCGCCCGACAGATCCAGCCGTTCGAAGGGAACCGGCTTCAAAATCACGCTGTGGTCGGGGGTCCCGCTCATCTTCATGGTCATGATTGGCTCCCGTTGAGCGCGGGGTAGTCGGTGTATCCCTGTGCGCCACCGGCATAGAAGGTGGCCGGGTCCGCCTCGTTCAGTGGTGCGTCACGGCGCAGCCGCTCGACCAGATCTGGGTTCGCCAGTGCCCAGCGTCCGACGGGGATGACGTCGGCGAGCCCGCCGTCCAAGTCGCCTGCGAGCTCTTCCCGAGTGCGGTTGCCGCGGTTGACCAACAGCGCCGTCGGCCAGAGGTCCCGGATCTCCCGTAGCAGGTCGTCGTCCCCGCCGTGCATTACGTGCAGATAGGCCAGGCCGAGCGGAGCCAACTCGGTGACCAAAGCGCGGTATGTCTCTGCGGTGTGAGACCCCTCGTCGATGCCGTTCAACGGCGATCCCGGCGAGATGCGCATGCCCGTACGTTCGGGCCCGATCTCATTGGCGACCGCCTTGGCGACATCCACCGCGAACCGGATGCGGCCCGCCACGGAACCGCCGTAGGCGTCCGTGCGGTGGTTCGCGTTCGGGGACAGGAACTGTTGAATGAGGTAACCGTTCGCGCCGTGGATCTCGACGCCCGTGGCGCCGGCCTCGACCGCCCGTGCCGCCGCGGTGCGGAAGTCGTCCACCGTGGCCACGACCTCCTCGGTGGTCAGCGCACGCGGCGTCGGGATGTCCTGCATGCCGGACGCGGTGAACATCGGCGCACCCGGCGCGATCGCCGACGGTGCGACCGGCTGCCGGCCGTGGGGCGTGTTGTCGGGGTGACTGACCCGGCCGACGTGCATCAGCTGGATGAAGAGGTGCGCGCCTGCCGCGTTGACGGCATCGGTCACCGTCCGCCAGCCTTCGACGTGCGCGTCGGTATGGATGCCGGGCGTCGTCAGGTAGCCCTGGCCGTCCGCACTCGGCTGCGTTCCCTCGGTGATGAGCAGTCCGAGCGACGCGCGCTGGGCGTAGTACTCGGCCGCCAGCGGCGCGGGCGTGCCATCGGGGAGCGCGCGGCTGCGGGTCATCGGCGCCATCGCGAGCCGGTGGTCCAGCGTGATCTGTCCCAGCTTGTACTGGGACCACAGGGAAGTCATTCGTTAATTTCCTTACTAGTACGTTGCCAGGATGGCTGGCTGTGTCATCGAATCGAGGCGGCCGTGCTACTCGATGGACTCCTCGCGCAGCGCGGGAATGACCTCGCGCCCAATCAATTCGAAGGAGCTCATCGTCTCCTCCTTCGTCAATGTCCCGAACGAGGCCCACATCAGGATGTTCGAGCAGCCGAGCTCGTGCGCCTGCTTCAGCAGTGTGTCGCGGACCGTGCTCGGCGATCCGACGATGAAGATTCCGAGGTCGATGAGGGTCTGCCAATCAACCGGCCCGGAGCCGGCGAAGGGCCGGAAGAACGACTGGTAGAACTCGGTGTTGTAGCCCTCGGGGACGGTGTTTTCGATGTCCTTCCAGACGACCGACTCCTTGTACAGCCCGAACATGTAATTGAGGGCGGGTTCCGCTATGGCGCGGGCTTCTTCGTCGGTTTCCGCGACGTAGACGTTCCGCAGCGCCATCACGGTGTCCGGCCCCGCGGCGTGGCCCGCCTTGCGTGCCCCGGCCCGATACCTGTCGTGCGCTTCCCGCAGTTTCTCTGTCGGCTGGAACGCGGTAGAGATGTGATAACCCTGCTGGGCACACCAGTCGATGGTCTCAGGGCTGAGCGCGGTAATCCAGATCGGCGGCCGCTTCGACATGGGCTGCAGCGGTTGCGGCCACAGCGACGTCTCCTCGAAGTTCGCGTACTCACCGGAATGGGTGAAGACCGGTTTCGAGAGTGCTTCTTCGATCAGACGCAGCCCTTCTTGGAATCGGGGTCGCGTTTCCTTCAGCGGAATGCCTTCACGGGAGAACTCGTTCTCGTCGACACCTCTGCCAACGCCGATCTCGAGCCGCCCGTGGGTGAGATAGTCCAGCATCGCGAACTCTTCGGCCAGCCGTCGCGGGTTGTGCATCGGCAGGATGTTCGCCATGACGCCGAGCTTCAGCCGCTGGGTTCGCTGGGCGATTGCGGCGATCAGCAGGTTGGGCGAGGGGCTCAGAGCGTAGGGGGTGTAATGGTGCTCGCTGAGGAACAGGCCCTCGAATCCGACCTTCTCGGCCAGCTCCCACGACTCGAGGTGCCAGTCGTAGAGCTCTTGCGTGGCCTCGGCGTCGAACTTTGCGGCGTCAGGGGCCCAGGGGTAGTTGAAGATGTCGAACAGCCAAGGGGTGATCATTTTGCCTCCGTCGTTGGGGGTTTCGTGGGATCAAGAGAATGCTGCAGGTTGGACGTCGACGCGGCTCCTCACCCTGGCGCCGTGAAGTCGTCGGTTCCGCCCGACAGATACGTGCCGATGCGGTTGCCATTCGTGATGGGAAGCGTTAGCTCAGAAGGATGTTCGGCATCGTGCAGGATGCTGACCCACGACGGGCTCTGCCGGAGCAGATGGCCCTGACCCACCAGATCGATGAATTTCTCGGGTCGTTCGAGATCGGCGGAACTGACCTGAAGTTCGATCCGCTGGCCGGGTGTGAACACGTAGGCCGTCGGCGCCAACGAGATCTCGTAACGGTGGATTTCGTCGGGTGTCACGGGTTTGGGGTTGGTGTAGGGGTGCTCGGGTAGCCACGGTTCAGATCGAGCCTCGTCGACCTCGCGCAGGCTTCCGCGCAGCCAGCCGCGAGTGAGCAGATGCCGGTTGCCGTCGACCTCGACCACCCACAGCGAGAGGAACAGCAACAATTCCTCGTCGGTAGTGGCGGCGTACACCGTCGCCGTTGCAGGCCCGATCAATTCGGTGCGTTCGACCAAGGGAGGCGTGGTGAAGGTGACGGCGCCACGGCCGTTGTACGTGTTGTCCTCGTAGCTGGATGCCCCTTCGTAGGGCCAATGCTCGTGTTCGGACAGCAGCCCTTCGCGGTGCAGGTAGAAGCTGTGCCACGCGGTTTGCGGCAGCGGCCACTCGTCGGCGTCGAGCCAGGCGCCCTTGCCACTGTCGCCGGGAACGAACAGCTGCACGCTCGGCTCGTCGAGGTAACCGGTGTCATTTCCCTTGAGCCAGTGGTCGAACCAGCGCAAGGATTGCTCCGCGTATTGGTAGACCGGTCGATCGAGGTAGATCGGTGGCCCGACGATGAGCTTCTTCGGCGCACTGATCTGCTTCCATGCCCGGAACTCGCCGGGCAGATGCAGTCCGTACATACCCCAGCACGCGCCCAGCAAGATGGGCACCCGGATCGCTGCGAGGTCGGGGTTGCGTTCGTGCCAATACGGGCCATCTTCCGGGTTCATCAGCACGTCGATGACCAACGGGTGCGCTTTGTAGTCCGGGGCGGCCACCGCAGCGGCGAGCTCGGGCACGGCCATGATGTCCGGGTCGGCGCGCAGCTGCTCCAACCGGCGGACGTACTCCTGTTCTCCCAGTGCCCTTTTGCTCCATCCATCGACCCGGGCGTTCGCCACGTGCTTGGTCCACGACGTGAGGAAGAACCGGGCGAGGATGCCTCCGTGATAGAACTTGTCGCGATAGAAGTCGGTGTAGCCGAACGGTGCGAACACGGCCTTGAGCGGTTTCGGGTTGCGGGCTGCGACCTGTTTCGCCGCAACGGAGAAATAGGACACGCCGAACATCCCGACCGCGCCGGAACACCACGGCTGCTTCGCCATCCACTCGATGACGGCGACCGTGTCGTCGACATCGCGCGGTCCATAGTGGCTGTAGCGGCCGCCCGAGGCGCCCGTCCCTCGCGCGTTGACGATCACATGGGCATACCCGCGCCGAGCGTAGAAGTAGGGATCGCCGGCCTCGGCCTGAGCATTCACCGGATTCATCGCGCGAGGGCTCGACGGCGTCGACTGCATGGCCGCGTCGTAGGCGTGCACTCCGAGCAGGGCAGGGAATTGGGCGTCGTCGCAGTCTGGCCGGTATATCTGCGCGTCGATCTCGACACCGTCGTCCATCGTGATGCGGACGTGCCGATCGACGCGAACGTCGTACTGCCGCGGCGATGTTCGCCAGTTGACGCCGAACATCTACAGCTCTCCGAGGGCAGCAAGGGCGGCGCCGGCAACGGCGGCATCCTGAGCGCCGGTCCCGCCGCTCACTCCGATCGCACCGATGACGTGACCGCCACCAACGATGGGAAGACCGCCGGCAACCGTGGTGAACCTGGGCACAGTGGGCATGTACGCCAGCGCCGCCGGATCCGAAGCGACGAAGGCGTGCACCTGTTCGGTGGGAGCACCGGCATTGGCCGCAGTCCAGGCTTTGTCGGCCGCCACCTTCAACGGCAACAGGCCCGCTCCGTCCGTGCGGGCCATCGCGATCGGCTCACCGGCGACGTCGCTGACGACGATGGCCGCCGGCATGCCCGCCTCGCCGGCGGTCCCGACGGCGGCCTCGAGCAGTCGGCGAGCCGTCTCGTAGCTCAGCGTCGACCGTTCGTAGGTGGTCGGTTCCGTTTGAGTCATCTGATTCCTTCGTCGGTGTGGCAGGCCTGGTGTAGTGCGGTGCGCAGCAGGCGTGGGTCGTGGAGGGGGTCCATGAGGGCGATCATGGAGAGGGCGGTGCCGGCGAGGTGGCGGGCGAGTTCGGCGCCGGCGGTGGTGGTGTCGCCGCGTAGGACGGCTTGCAGGATCTTGGTGTCGTGTCCGATGACGACGTCCCAGGCGCTGGGGGTTTGGGTGGTGTAGACGCGTCGGTAGCGGCGGGCGTGATCGGACAGTTGGCGGATCAGTAACTCCAGGCGGCCGCCGTCGGCGTCGGGGCGGAAGAACTCGTGGAACCGTTCGTGCGGGACGGTGAAGCGGTCGTAGTCCCGCGCGTCGGCGGCGCGGCGCATCTCGTCGAGCACACTGGTCATCTCGTCGAGTTCGGCCGCGGTCAGCAACGGCACCCGCACGGTCAGCGCCAGCGGTTCCAAGACCAGTCGGGTGGCGTAGAGCTGTTCGAGGTCGCTGGAAGAGAAGTCGGCCACCTGGATGCGGTGATTG
>NZ_JIAW01000028.1 GCF_000620625.1 Mycobacterium sp. URHB0044
CCGTCCACCAGACTCAGCTCGTTGTCCAGACCTGCGTGTGACGTGCCCGTGCTCGCGAACAGAGCCGCAATGGCCGCCACGAGTGCGACCAGCACCCGACTGAATGCCTTCATGTTCTCCCTAGCTCTGTAGTACGGCTCACCCGAAGGTTCACCATGTTTCCGTGGCATGTGACTCTGTCGCTAAACCACACACCGCGCAAGACGTCCATGTGAGCGGAATTAGAAATCCCACATGCTGTTCTTACGTATTGCTCATCGTTGACAGCAGAAACATAACGGGGAGGCATCCACGCGGCAACGCAAGCGGGTCGGCGCATGGCGCAGTGTCAGGTCGTGAGCGGACTTTGCTGCCGCTACGAGCGGAGGACCAGTGGGACCGCCGTGGTGTTAGCGCGAGCGGAAAGTTGGACGTCCGTCCCGCATAGCGCGGCGACTACCCAATTGTGCGGTGGGACCTGCTGTTTCCCGCCGTCAATGCGAAATCACAGCTCAGGCATGGTGGGGTGGGACGTTGTCCCGCAACCAACGCTCACGCTCGGCCTCGTCGGCGGATGCGGCGTCGTCGCGCTCGTCGCGCGTCGTGTCGGGAATCGAATCACCGAAAATCTTGTTAACTACATCCCGCGAAGGTGGCGTCGGTTCGTTCACGAGCGACCTCGAGTGTGACGAAGATCACACATGCGCCCGCGTTGCTGTTCATACGCCGTTAACCCAACGCGGGCGGCGGTGTCAAGCGTTGACGACAGCCGGAATTGCCGCGCAGACCAGCCCATTGAGCGGTTGCGCGGCGCAGGTGAATGCAACGGGTCAGATCTCCAGACTCGATAGCTGACCGATTACCTGGGTCGCCAGAGGGCCGAGCGTGGCCATGCCGTCGCGAACCGCGCCCCTGGATCCAGCGATGTTGACGACCAGGGTGCTGCCCGAGATCCCGGCCAACCCACGGGACACGCCAGCGTCGACGATGCCCGCCGAGAGGCCGGACGCGCGCAGCGCCTCGGAGATGCCGAGCAGTTCCCTATCGAGGATGGTCCTGGTGGCCTCCGGCGTCACGTCACGCGGCGTGACGCCGGTGCCACCGACCGAGATCACCAGATCGACGCCGCCGATGACGGCGGTGTTCAGTGCGTTGCGGATTTCGATCTCGTCCGCAGAAACCACGACGACGCCATCCACCACGAACCCGGCCTCGCCGAGCAGTTCGGTGACCAAGGGTCCGCTGTGGTCTTCCTCGTCACCGTGCGCGGTGCGGTCATCGACGACGACGACGAGTGCTCGGCCGACCAGTTCCGCAGGCTGTTCCATGATTGCAACCGTATATCCCGCCGCCGACGCCGGCGAAGCCATAACGAGGGTCGGACGTCCGGGCGCGATCGTCACTGCGCCGCCTTGCCCAAGGTGACCTGCACCGACTGCGGCTTGCCCGCCGGGTCGAGGTAGGTCAGCGTCACCTGGTCGCCGGGCGCCTTGGACCGGACCGCGGCCACCAGAGCGTCCGCGTTGCTGATCACCCTGTCGTCGATCTTGGTGACGACGACGCCGCTGGGCAGTCCGGCCGCAGCAGCGGCGCCACCGGCCGTCACGTCGACGATCTTCGCGCCGTCGACGCCCGCGTCGTTGCCGACCTGCACGCCGAGCGAGGCGTGTGCCGCCGTGCCGTTCTGGATGAGTTCATCGGCGATGCGCTTGGCCTGGTCGACGGGGATGGCGAAGCCGAGGCCGATGGAGCCGCTCTGCGAATCCGCCGACTCGCCGCCGAGCGTCGCGATGGCCGAGTTCACGCCCACCAGCTCGCCGTTCATGTTGACCAGCGCGCCACCGGAGTTGCCAGGGTTGATGGCGGCGTCGGTTTGGATGGCGTCGAGCACCGTGTTCTGGTTCTGCGCGTCACCACCCGCGGCCACCGGCCGGTTCAGGGCGCTGACGATGCCGGTGGTGACGGTGCCCTCGAGCCCGAGCGGCGATCCGATGGCGACGACGTCCTGGCCCACCCGCAGGTTGGCCGACGAGCCGAGGGTGATGGGAGTCAAACCGGAAGCGCCTTCCGCGCGGACGACGGCGATGTCACTGCTCGGATCGGCGCCCACCACGGTGAACGAGGTGGTGTTGCCGTTCGCGAAGGTCACCTTGGTCTGCGTGGCGGCGGGTGCGCCCGGCACCTCCGGCCCGCCCTTGGCCGCCGCCACCACGTGATTGTTGGTCAGGATCAGGCCGTCGGACGACAGGATGATGCCCGAGCCCTCCTCCGATTGCCGACCCATGTCGGTCTCCAGCTTGACCACGCTGGGCACTACCTTGGCCGCGACCTGCTCGACCGAACCGGCGGGCAGGCTGGCCGCGGGCTCGCTCGGCGCAGCGCCCAACGCGCTGCTGGTGACCGCAGGACGGTCGGGCTTCACCAACGTCGCAACGCCGCCGCCGACGCCAGCGGAAACCAAGGCGATCGCCAACGCGCCGATCGTCAAAGACCCTGCGCGGGAACGCTTTCGAGGCGCTTGCGGATGTTGCTGCCCGGGCATGCCCGGCTGCTGCGGCCCGCCGCGGTACGGGTCGTGCGGACCGCGGTAGGCCTGCTGCTGCGTGGCATAACGCCAGTCATACGGCTGCTGTGGAGCACCTTGCCGCGGCGCGGCGGGGTAACCCGGCGCCATGCCGTCATAGGGGCCCGGCCGGTGGCCCGGCGGTGGCGGCGGCGAATACCTCGGATGATTCGTCATTGCAGGTGGTGCTCTTCCTACGAGTAGTAGTTCCGGCGTCTGTCCGTCACAGGTAGAACGAATGGCGCAACCTGACAGTGCCCCTGCGGTCTGAGAATCCACTTAGAGAACGTTCGGCACATCCCCAGACTTTGTAGTGGTTTCCCACCCGGATCTTCCCCACCCGAGTTCATCCATTCTCTGCGTTGGCGTCCGCCCCGTCCACCGGACTCTGCATGCGTGTCGGGGCGGGCCTACCCGGCAAGACCACGTGGATCGACGTCCCCGGCGGATTTCCACCGGGCACCGTGTCCTCGATCCAAAGCGTCCCACCGTGTTTCAGCACGACCTGCTTCACGATTGCCAAGCCGAGGCCGGAACCAGGCATGGCCCGCGCCGCGGTGGAGCGGTAGAACCGTTCGAACACCAGCCGTCGCTCCTGGGGCGAAATCCCGGAGCCGTGGTCGGACACGACGAGCTGCGCGTTGACCGGGTCGACCTGCGTCAACCGCACCGCGACCCTGCCACCGGGAGGGCTCCACTTCGCCGCGTTGTCGAGCAGGTTGAGCACGGCCCGCGAAAGCCCGGCGCCGTCTCCGTACACCTGCCAGCCCTCGACGTTCACGTCGAACCCGATGTCGTTGCGGCGCCGCCGAACCCGTTCGAGGCTGCGGTCGAGGACCTCCGTCATGTCGACGGGCTCGTGAATGGTCACACCCGCGTCGTCGCGGGTCAGATCGACCAAGTCCCCTACCAACGTGGACAATTCCTCGATCTGGGCGATGACGTCCGTTCGCAGGTCCGCCATCTCGTTGTCCGGCAGGCGCGGCGCGCCCGGCGCCATCGAGGCCATCAACAACTCCACGTTCGTGCGCAGCGACGTCAACGGCGTGCGCAGCTCGTGACCGGCGTCGGTCACCAGCCGCGCCTGGCGTTCCCTGGACTCGGCCAGAGCCCGCAGCATCATGTTGAACGCCTCGGTCAGCCGGGCGAGTTCGTCGCTGCCATGGACGGGGATGGGCCGAAGGTCATCGGTGCGCGCCACCCGCTCCGCGGCTTCCGTGAGCCGCGCCACCGGTCGCAATCCGGTGCGGGCAACCGTTCCACCCGCGATCGCCGCGACGGCCATGCCAAGACCGCCGACGATCAGCAGGATGGACCCGAGCCGCTTGAGCACCTCGCCCGTGGGTGCCAGGCTCTTCGAGATCAGCAGTGAACTGCCGTTGGACAGGTGGACGGCCAGCACGCGCTGGTGGTTCGCGGTGCGCAACGACATCAACAGCCGGCCCGAGATCACGTCCTTCTCGGGATCGCCGAGCGGCAGATGCTGACCCTCCTGGTTCGCCGTGAACGTGGTGCGCTCCGGGATCACCAGCATGGCGTTGACGTCGGAGTACGCCGTGCCCTCGATGGCCTTGCCGGGATCGGCCGCCAACGACCCGCTCTCGATCAGCAACCGCGCCCGGCTCTGCAGCTGGCTGTCGATGTCGTCGTAGAGCGCTCGCGACACGACCGCGTAGACCGCGAGGGCCATCAGCACCACGACCATGGCCACCATCGACATGGCGAGCAACATCACGCGCCACCGCAGCGACACGGAACTGGCGTCGTGCATGGACGGCGGAGCCGTGACCGGTCTGCGGAAGGGCGCCTTCCACGTACTCACCAATGATGTTCTGCCGACCGACATCAGGGTGGTGTCTCGCGCAGCACGTAACCCACACCTCGCACGGTGTGAATCAGTCGCAGCTCTCCCTCGGCTTCGGTCTTGCGGCGCAGGTATCCGACGTACACCTCGAGGGCGTTGCCCGATGTCGGGAAGTCGAATCCCCACACCTCTTCGAGGATGCGGCTGCGGGTCAGCACCCGCCGCGGGTTGGCGATCAGCATTTCCAGCAACGCGAATTCGGTTCGGGTCAGGCTGATCTGGCGGTCGCCGCGCGTGACCTCGCGGGTCACCGGGTCGAGGCTCAGGTCGGAGAACGTCATGGCCGCCGACTCGGCGCGATCGTCAACGGTTCTGCGCCGCAGCAGCGCCCGCATGCGGGCGAGCAACTCCTCCAGCGCGAACGGCTTGGGCAGGTAGTCGTCGGCGCCGGCATCGAGGCCGGCCACCCGCTCCGACACCGAATCCCGGGCGGTCAGCACGAGTATGGGGAGATCGTCGCCGGTGCTGCGGAGCTGACGGCACACTTCGAGACCGTCCAGCCTCGGCATCATCACGTCGAGCACCAGGGCATCGGGCCGATCGCTACGGATCAGCTCGAGGGCTTCGAGGCCGTCCTGGGCCAGCTCGACGGAGTAGCCATTGAAGGCAAGCGACCGGCGCAGGGATTCGCGCACCGCGCGATCGTCGTCGACGACAAGTATGCGCACTGCCACAGTGTCATCCCAATGTCTGAGAGTGGCCTGAGAGGCGCGCCGCTGGTGCGGCGAAACGATCTAGCGGCGGTCGAGGTCGACCAGGCCGAGACGCGCGGCCTTGAGCAGGCGACGCGGCACCTTGTGCTGCTGACCCGCCACGGTGACGTTGACCAGGCCCTGGGCCTCGGCCTTCCACTGTGAACGCCGACTACGGGTGTTCGAACGCGACATTCTGCGCTTGGGCACAGCCATGATCGGCTCTCCTCTTCAACGGGATCGAAATCTGGTAGCCGCGCACAAAAGCTGCAGGCGTCGGCAATTGCCCTTCAGGATAGCCCGTGGGCTGCTCAGCCTCCAAAAACGGGCGCGGCAGGCGGTGGCGGGTCCTGCACGACGCACAGCACGACCATGTCGCGGGTCGTGTATTCGTAGTTGATCGCGGGACCGCATTGGGTGACGTTGGCGACCTGCGCCACGACCCGATAGTCGCGGCCAGGAGCGGTGCACGGCACAGCCGTGACGTACTGCAGGTCCTCGGTGTCGAAGGCCAAGTGGTCGTTTCGGTAGTCCATGCACGTCCCGACCGGGAACTCGGCGGCCATGGCAGACGAGTCAGCCGCGGCGGTTGGAGTGGCGATGGCGAGCATCGTCGCGGCGACGCCTGCACAGGCAGCGAATCGGCGAATCATAGTCGGACTATATAGGCCGGCTTACCATGATCACCTGCCATTGGTTCTCTCGGATGACCGACCGTCAAAGTTCACCGGCGAGCCGGCGCGGGGCAGGTTCGCTCGGCAGGGTGGAACGATGGCCATCCGTGAACAATCCCGTCAACACCGCGCAACCCACCGTCGTCATCGACGACCAGCAAGTCCGAGTCACGACCTGGACCTTCGACGCAACCGGCGACGCCACCGGCCCTCACGTCCACGAGTACGACTACATCGTCGTGCCCGTGACGGGCGGGACGTTCACCGTCGTCGATTCGGACGGCGCAACCCGTGAGATGACACAAGACGCCGGTTCCCCGTACCGAGGCAGCGCCGGCACGTCGCACAACGTCATCAACTCCACCGACACACGCGCTGTCTTCGTGGAGATCGAACTCAAGCTATAGGTACCGCCGCGACGTCGGCGCGCGTCCGCGCTGACCGCCCTGGCGTGGGACCGGTGGTACCGACTAACCTACCGGTTGGTTGAGCCGCCGAATTGATGGGAGCACGGGTGACCGCTGCACGTTCTGAGCCAGTCCGCATCGGCAACTGCTCGGGCTTCTACGGCGATCGGCACTCCGCGATGCGGGAGATGCTCACCGGCGGAGACCTCGACTACGTCACTGGCGACTACCTGGCCGAACTGACCATGCTGATCCTGGCCCGCGATCGGGCCAAGTCACCAGAACGCGGCTACGCGAAGACGTTCCTCACGCAGCTCGAGGAGTGCCTGGGCATCGCGCTCGACAAGGGCGTGCGGATCGTCGCCAATGCCGGCGGACTGAATCCCGCCGGGCTCGCCGCCGCCGTCCGCGCGCTGGCCGACCGGCTGGGCCTCGACGCCAAGGTCGCCCACGTCGAGGGTGACGACCTGGTGGGCCGAGCCGCCGAACTCGGCTTCGATCCCGCGCCCCTCGCGGCCAACGCCTACCTCGGCGCATGGGGCATCGTCGACTGTCTAAACGCGGGCGCCGACGTCGTCGTCACGGGCCGGGTGACGGACGCCTCGGTGATCGTCGGGCCCGCCGCAGCGCACTTCGGCTGGGGCCGCACCGATTACGACCCGCTCGCCGGTGCGGTGGCCGCGGGCCACGTCATCGAATGCGGCGTCCAGGCCACGGGCGGCAACTACGCCTTCTTCACCGAGGTGCCCGACCTCACCCACGCCGGGTTCCCGATCGCCGAGATCCACGCCGACGGGTCGTCGGTCATCACAAAGCATTCCGGCACGGGCGGACTGGTCAGCGTCGACACCGTCACCGCACAATTGCTCTACGAGATCGGCGGAGCCCGCTACGCCAACCCCGACGTCACGTTGCGAATGGACAGCCTGGTGTTGAGCGACGACGGACCCGACCGCGTACGCATCTCCGACGTGCGGGGTGAACCGCCGCCGCCGACGCTCAAGGTGTCGCTCAACGCCGTCGGCGGCTTCCGCAACGCGATGACGTTCGTGCTCACCGGCCTGGACATCGAGGCCAAGGCCGACCTCGTCCGCCGCCAATTGGAGGCGAACCTGACGGTGAAGCCTGCGGAGCTCGAGTGGACGCTGGCGCGCACCGACCACCCCGACGCCGACACCGAGGAAGCTGCCAGCGCGTTGCTGCGGTGCGTGGTCCGCGACCCCGATCCCGCCAACGTCGGGCGTCACTTTTCTTCTGCCGCAGTCGAATTGGCGCTGGCCAGCTACCCGGGTTTCACGACGACGGCACCCCCTGGCGATGGCCAGGTGTACGGCGTTTTCACCCCCGGCTACGTCGATGCGACCACCGTGCCGCACGTCGCTGTGCACGCCGACGGCAGCCGCACGGACATCCCCGCCGCCACCGAGACGAAGGTGCTCGAGCCGACCGCACCGTTCGCGTTGCCCCAGCCGCTCCCCTTCGGCGAGACCCGTCGCGCACCGCTGGGACTCCTCGCGGGAGCACGGAGTGGGGACAAGGGTGGCGATGCGAACGTGGGAGTGTGGGTGCGTGCCGGGGCCCCGGGAGCAGCGGAGCAGTGGCGCTGGCTGGCCCATGCGCTGACGGTGGAGAAACTGCGCGAATTGCTGCCGGAGACGGCGGATCTGGGCGTCACCCGCCAGCTGCTGCCCAACCTGCGCGCCATCAACTTCGTCATCGAGGGCATCCTCGGGAAGGGCGTGGCGCATCAGGCCCGTTTCGACCCGCAGGCGAAGGGCCTCGGTGAATGGCTGCGCAGCCGGCACATGGACATCCCGGAGGAGTTCCTGACATGAACATCTGGACCACCCCCGAGCGCGACGAGCTTCGAAAGACGGTGCGCGCGTTCGCCGAACGTGAGGTGCTGCCCCACGTCGACGAATGGGAGCGCGTCGGCGAGTTGCCGCGCGAGCTGCACCGCAAGGCCGGGGAGGCGGGTCTCCTCGGTGCGGGATTCCCCGAGGCCGTCGGCGGTGGCGGTGGCGACGGCGCCGACGCGGTGATCATCTGCGAGGAGATGCACTACGCGGGCTCACCGGGCGGGGTGTTCGCGTCGTTGTTCACCTGCGGCATCGCGGTACCGCACATGATCGCCTCCGGCGACGGGCGGTTGATCGACACCTACGTCCGGCCAACGCTGCGCGGCGACAAGATCGGCGCGCTGGCCATCACCGAGCCGGGTGGCGGCTCGGACGTCGGGCACCTCACCACGAAGGCGGTCCGCGACGGCGACCACTACGTCATCAACGGCGCCAAGACCTACATCACCTCCGGCGTGCGCGCCGACTACGTCGTGACCGCCGCGCGCACCGGTGGGCCTGGGGCCGCAGGGGTTTCGTTGATCGTCGTCGACAAGGGCACGCCGGGCTTCGAGGTCACGCGCAAGCTGGAGAAGATGGGATGGCGCTCGTCGGACACCGCCGAATTGTCCTACACCGACGTCCGGGTGCCCGCCGAGAACCTGATCGGCGCCGAGCACAGCGGCTTCCTGCAGATCGCGGCGGCGTTCGTCAGCGAGCGCGTCGGTCTTGCGGCGCAGGCATACTCGAGCGCGCAGCGCTGCCTCGACCTGACCGTGCAGTGGTGTCGTGACCGGGAGACGTTCGGAAGGCCCTTGATCTCGCGCCAGTCGGTGCAGAACACGCTGGCCGAGATGGCTCGCCGAGTGGACGTCGCACGGGTGTACACCCGTCACCTCGTCGAACGGCAACTAGAAGGCGAAACCAACCTCATCACCGAGGTGTGTTTCGCGAAGAACACCGCCGTCGAGTCCGGCGAGTGGGTGGCGAACGCGGCCGTTCAGCTCTTCGGTGGCATGGGGTACATGGCGGAATCGGAGATCGAACGCCAGTATCGCGACATGCGCATCCTGGGCATCGGCGGCGGAACCACCGAAATCCTCACCGCGCTGGCCGCCAAGACGCTGGGATATCAGTCATGAGCCTGAAATCCGTACTCGACACCTCCTCGGCGGCCTACACCGCGGCGGCGGAGACGATGACCGCCAAGCTCGCCGAGCTGGACACCGAACACGCCAAGGCGCTCGCGGGTGGTGGCCCCAAGTACGTCGAACGCCACCACGCCCGCGGCAAGCTCACCGCCCGCGAACGCATCGAACTGCTCCTGGACCCCGACGCGCCGTTCCTCGAGCTCAGCCCACTCGCGGCGTGGGGCACCGACTTCGCCGTCGGCGCCAGCGTGGTGACGGGCATCGGCGTCGTCGAAGGCGTCGAATGCCTGATCGTCTCCAACGATCCCACCGTCAAGGGCGGCACCAGCAACCCGTGGACGTTGAAGAAGATCCTGCGCGCCAACCAGATTGCGTTCGAGAATCGGTTGCCGGTGGTCTCACTGGTCGAGTCGGGCGGTGCCGATCTACCCACCCAGAAGGAGATCTTCATCCCGGGCGGGCGGATGTTCCGCGACCTGACCCGGCTGTCGGCGGCGGGCATCCCCACCATCGCGCTGGTGTTCGGCAACTCCACGGCGGGCGGCGCCTACGTCCCCGGCATGTCCGATCACGTGGTGATGATCAAGGAGCGCTCCAAGGTCTTCCTGGCCGGGCCGCCCCTGGTGAAGATGGCCACCGGCGAGGAATCCGACGACGAGTCGCTCGGTGGCGCCGAAATGCATTCCCGGACTTCGGGTCTGAGTGACTACCTGGCCGCCGACGAAGTCGACGCGATCCGCATCGGCCGCCGCATCGTGGCCCGGCTGAACTGGCGCAAACAGGGTCCGACGCCGGGGCCGGTCACCGCGCCGCTGTTCGACGCCGAGGAGCTCATCGGCATCGTGCCCGCCGATCTGCGCATCCCGTTCGACCCGCGCGACGTGATTGCGCGCGTGGTCGACGGCTCCGAGTTCGACGAGTTCAAGCCGCTGTACGGCGGATCGCTGGTGACGGGGTGGGCCACCCTGCACGGCTATCCGATCGGCATCCTCGCCAACCACCGCGGTGTGCTGTTCAGCGAGGAGTCGCAGAAGGCCACCCAGTTCATCCAGCTGGCGAACCGGTCCGACACGCCGTTGTTGTTCCTGCACAACACGACCGGGTACATGGTCGGCCGCAAGTACGAGGAAGGCGGCATGATCAAGCACGGCTCGATGATGATCAACGCCGTGTCCAACTCGACCGTGCCGCACATCTCCCTTCTGATCGGCGCCTCCTACGGCGCCGGGCACTACGGCATGTGCGGCCGGGCCTACGCTCCGCGCTTCCTGTTCGCCTGGCCGAGCGCCAAGTCCGCCGTGATGGGCGGGACGCAGCTGGCGGGCGTGCTGTCGATCGTCAGCCGGGCGGCGGCGGAGGCCCGCGGCCAGGAGGTCGACGAGGATGCCGACGCTGCGCTGCGCGCGGCCGTCGAGGCGCAGATCGACGCCGAGTCCCTGCCGATGTTCCTGTCCGGCCGGCTCTACGACGACGGTGTCATCGATCCGCGCGATACCCGCACCGTGCTCGGAATGTGTCTGTCCGCCATCGCAAATGGCCCGATCAAGGGGACGTCGAACTTCGGCGTCTTCCGGATGTGAGCGCCGTGCCAGCGATTTGTGGAGTATTTCCGGCGGTGGGCGCCGCTCAGGCTCCACAAATCGCCGAGGTGGAGGAGAGCGCGAGATGATCACCCGAGTGCTGGTCGCCAACCGCGGCGAGATCGCCCGCCGCGTGTTCGCCACCTGCCGACGCCTGGGCATCGGCACCGTCGCCGTGTACACCGACCCCGACGCCGCCAGCCCGCACGTCGCCGAGGCCGACGCCCGCGTCCGCCTCGAGGGCCGCAACGGCTACCTCGACGCGGCGCAACTGATCGCGGCCGCCCGCGCCGCCGGGGCCGACGCCGTCCACCCTGGTTACGGATTCCTCTCGGAGAACGCGGAATTCGCCGATGCCGTGCAGCGGGCCGGACTCATCTGGATCGGGCCGCCCGTCGCGGCGGTGCAGGCGATGGGCTCCAAGATCGAAGCCAAGAAGATGATGGCCGCCGCGGGGGTGCCGGTACTCGAGGAATTGGACCCGGACTCGGTCACCGCCGCGCAACTGCCCGTGCTGATCAAGGCGTCGGCCGGTGGCGGTGGCCGCGGCATGCGCGTCGTGCGCGACCTCGCCGAACTGCCCAAGCAGGTCGAGGCCGCTCAGCGCGAGGCGCAGTCGGCGTTCGGTGATCCGACGGTCTTCTGCGAGCGCTACCTGGCGACGGGCCATCACGTCGAGGTTCAGGTGATGGCGGACGCGCACGGCACGGTGTGGGCGGTCGGTGAACGTGAATGTTCGATCCAGCGTCGACACCAGAAGATCATCGAGGAGGCGCCGTCGCCGCTCGTCGAGCGCACTCCTGGCATGCGCGCCAAGCTCTTCGAGGCCGCACGGCTGGCCGCCAACGCCATCGGCTACACCGGCGCGGGGACCGTCGAATTCATGGCCTCCGAGACCGGTGACTTCTTCTTCCTGGAGATGAACACCCGGCTGCAGGTCGAACATCCCGTGACCGAGGAGACCACCGGTCTGGACCTGGTCGCCTTGCAACTCGAGGTGGCTTCGGGTGCGCGCCTGGACGCCGAACCACCAGCCGCACGCGGTCATTCGATCGAGGCGAGGCTCTACGCCGAGGACCCCGCCAAGAACTGGCAGCCCCAGGCCGGCGTGATCCACCGGTTCGACGTGCCCAACACTCGCACGGAATTCGGCACGCTGGACCGCCCTGGCGTGCGCGTCGACTCGGGCATCGTGGACGGCTCGGTCGTGTCGGTGTTCTACGACCCGATGCTCGCCAAGGTCATCTCCTCCGCGCCGGCCAGGCGCCAGGCGGCGGGCATCCTGGCCGACGCACTGGCCAGGACACGCCTGCATGGCATCACGACCAACCGGGATCTGCTGGTCAACGTGCTGCGCCATCCGGCGTTCCTCGACGGGGACACCGACACCGCATTCTTCGACACCCACGGCCTCGCCGAGCTGGCCGCGCCGCTCGCCGACCCGTCCGCGGTGAGGCTTGCCACGCTTGCCGCAGCTCTGGCCGACGCGGCCGAAAACCGCCGGACGGCACCGGCTTTCTCCCACGTCCCCAGCGGATGGCGCAACGTGCCGTCCGGCTACCAGACCAAGCGGTTCACCGATGCCGCGGGTGAGGAGCACGACGTCCGCTACCGCTTCGTGCGCGGCCGGCTGGACGCCCCCGACTTCGACGACGTGACGTTGGTATCGGCGACGCCCGATCGGGTGGTGCTGGCCACTGGAGGCGTCGAGCGGCCGTTCGACGTGGCCCGCCACGCCGACCACGTCTTCGTCGACGGCCCGCTGGGGCCGATACGGCTCACCGTCCAACCCCGCTTCCCCGATCCCGATTCGGCAGTCGCGCAGGGCTCGTTGTTGGCTCCGATGCCGGGGTCGGTGATCCGGGTCGGCGCCGCGGCCGGCGATCGGGTGACGGCGGGCCAGCCGCTGATCTGGCTGGAGGCCATGAAGATGGAGCACACCATCACCGCCCCGAGCGCCGGTGTGCTCGCCGAACTCAACGTCTCGGCCGGCCAACAAGTCGACGTCGGCGCCGTACTCGCCCGTGTAGAAGACGCGTGACCCAAAGGAGAATGACATGAGCTTCGTCGAGACCGAGGAACAGCAGGCGCTGCGCAAGGCCGTGGCGGCGATGGCCGCCAACTACGGTCAGGACTACTACCTGGAGAAGGCGCGCGCCGGCCAGCACACCGACGAGTTGTGGAGCGAGGCAGGGAAACTCGGATTCATCGGGGTGAACCTCCCCGAGGAGTACGGCGGCGGCGGCGCGGGCATGTACGAGCTGTCGCTGGTCATGGAGGAGATGTCGGCCGGAGGCTGCGCGCTGCTCATGATGGTGGTATCCCCCGCCATCAACGGCACCATCATCAGCAAGTTCGGCACCGAGGAGCAGAAGAAGCGCTGGATTCCAGGCATCGCCGACGGGACCATCACGATGGCGTTCGCCATCACCGAACCCGACGCCGGATCGAATTCGCACCGGATCACCACCACCGCACGTCGTGATGGCAGCGACTGGATCCTCAAGGGCCAGAAGGTCTTCATCTCGGGCGTCGACCAGGCACAGGCCGTACTCGTCGTCGGCCGCACCGAAGAGGCCAAGACCGGCAACCTGCGGCCGGCGTTGTTCGTCGTCCCCACCGACACACCCGGTTTGAGTTGGACGAAGATCGAGATGGAACTGGTCAGTCCCGAAAGCCAGTTCCAGGTGTTCCTCGACGACGTGCGCCTGCCTGCCGACGCGTTGGTGGGATCCGAGGATGCCGCGATCGCCCAGTTGTTCGCCGGCTTGAACCCGGAGCGGATCATGGGCGCCGCCAGCGCCGTCGGGATGGGACGGTTCGCCATCAACAAGGCCGTCGATTACGTCAAGAGCCGGCAGGTGTGGAAGACGCCGATCGGCGCACACCAGGGGCTGTCACATCCCCTGGCGCAGAACCACATCGAGATCGAGCTGGCCAGACTGATGATGCAGAAGGCCGCGACGCTCTACGACGGCGGTGACGACGTCGGCGCGGCGGAAGCCGCGAACATGGCCAAGTACGCCGCCGGTGAGGCGTCGGTTCGCGCGGTCGACCAGGCCGTCCAGTCGCTGGGCGGCAACGGCCTGACCAAGGAGTACGGCATCGCCGCGGCGGTGACGGCGTCCAAGCTGGCCCGCATCGCCCCGGTGAGCCGCGAGATGATCCTCAACTTCATCGCCCAGACGTCGTTGGGGCTGCCACGGTCATACTGAGTACTCATGAGCGCACTGGTGCACTACTCCGTCGACGGCGCGGTCGCGCGCATCGTGCTGGACTCACCGCACAATCACAATGCGTTGTCGACCGCCCTGGTACATCAACTCCAGCAGGGGCTGAGCGACGCCGCCGAGGAGTCGGGCGTGCGGGCGGTCGTTCTTGGCCACACCGGCAGAACCTTCTGCGCGGGCGCCGACCTCGCCGAGGTAGCGGGTCGCGATCCCGGCGACGTGGCCGTCGACCGGGCCCGTGAGATGACCCAGGTGCTGCGCGCGATCCTCGAACTGCCGATGCCCGTCATCGCCGCGGTCGACGGTCACGTGCGGGCCGGCGGACTCGGCTTGATCGGTGCGTGCGACCTCGTGGTGGCCGGGCCGGCGAGCACGTTCGCGCTCACCGAGGCCCGCATCGGTGTGGCGCCGTCCATCATCTCGCTGACCTTGCTGCCGAAGATGACGCCTCGGGCGGCGGGCCGCTACTTCGTCACCGGCGAGAAGTTCGACGCCGCCGAGGCCGCCGCGATCGGCCTGGTCACCGTCGCCGCTGAGGACGTCGACGCGGCGGTCTCGGCGTTGACCGCGAACATCGCGAAGGGGTCGCCCCAGGGCCTGGCCGCGTCAAAGGCGCTCACCACGACGTCGATCCTCGCAGGCTTCGACCGCTACGCCGAGGAACTGACCAAGCAGTCGGCCGCGCTGTTCGTGTCGGAGGAGGCGCGCGAGGGAATGCTCGCGTTCCTGGAGAAGCGACCACCTAAGTGGGCTCGGTCCTGAAGGGGACGCCAACGTATCGACGGCCACAGTTTGGGCAACAACCTTGCGTGTGTCGGCGATAGTCGTAGGCTCGTCGTGATGAGCACACCAGTGTCGCGTAGTGGTGCGACCCGCGCCTCCGATACCGATCGGATTCACGTGGCGCAGTTGCTCACCGATGCTGCCGCCCAAGGCCGCCTTCCGATGAGCGAATACGAGGACCGGCTGGCCAAGGCGTATGCCGCCCAAACCTACGGAGACCTGGCACGACTGAGCGCGGATCTGCCCGGCGCCACCACGGCCGTCCCCACCGGTGGGCCGTGCCGGCCGGCGCCGTCGACGTTGCTCTTGGCGATCATGAGCGGATTCGAACGCCGCGGCCGCTGGAACGTGCCGAGGCGGTTGACGTCGTTCGCGCTCTTTGGCGGCGGCGTGATCGATCTGCGCTATGCCGACTTCACCTCGCCGGAGGTGGAGATCCACTCGTACTCGATCTGCGGCGGCCAGACGATTCTGCTGCCGCCGGAGGTGAACGTCGACGTGCACGGAGTGGGCGTGATGGGCGCGTTCGACCACCTCGCCGACCGCGGCTCGCCCGGCGCACCGCACATCACCATCCGCGGCTTCTCGCTGTGGGGCAGCGTCGGCATCCGGCGCAAGAAGCGCAAGCCGCCCGCCTAACACCGGCGAAGACCTGATCGAAACGCATCGGCCCCTTCCTTGATGGAAGGGGCCGATGTGTTGATCGTTGCGTTGCGTACTGGCTAGCCGGCGGTGCCGCTCTCCGTACCGGTCTCCGTGCTGGTGCCCGTCTCGGTGGCGGGGGGCTTCGCCGGGGTGTTACCGGTGCCGGTGATGAATCTGCCGATGGCACCGGCGATTTCACCGAATACGCCGAAGCCGCCTTCGCCAGCCTTGGGGGCCTTGCCTTCGCCAGGAAGAATGATGACCGGCTCGACCTTGTTGCCGGTCTTGATGGCGTCGGCGTCATCTGCCTCGTCCGCAACCTTTTCCTTGACGGACGAAGTGGACTTGACGGGCTCGGGCGCCGGGGCGGCTGCGGGCGCCGGGGCGGCTGCGGGCGCCGTTACTGCGGCAACCTTCTTCGTGTCGCCAGCAGTCGTGTCGGCCACCGTCTTATCAACCTCGGTCGTATCGACCTCGGCCGTCTTGACCACCGTCTCCTCCACACCCGCGGCCTTGGCCAACGACGGCGCTGGTGGTGGCGTCACCGGACCGACCAACAGGTACCGAACGACGCCAGTGACGCCGTTGTCGAAGAACTCGTTCCAGAGGTCCTTCGACCGCTGATCGGGTGCGCCGTCGACCAGTCGCCAGCGGAAGTTCTCCGCGAGACCGCTGTCGAAGAAGGCGTTGATGTCGTTGATCTGGCCGGGATCGCTGGTGCTGGCGAGCAACCGGTTCTTCACGACCAGCGAGGTCCCGCCGTTGAAGAAGTCGTCGACGGTCTTGTTTTGATCCTCCGTCAGACCCGACTGCTTGATCGCCCGGTACGCCAGGCCCGAGAAACCGAAGAAGGCGGGGTTGGAGCTGCCGACGAATACTGGTTCGCCGTTCTCGTCCAGGACGGGAACCGTGTCGTCGGGGTCCTCGGTCTCTTCGTTCGGCTCAGTGAGCGGAGTACCTCGATTGAAGAAGATGTCGAGGGCCTGCTGTTGGTCCGGGCTGAGGCCCGTGCCGGTGAGCCACTTGTAGAACACACCCGAAGCACCGAACTGCGGGAAGTTGGCGCCGCCCGCGTCGTCATTGGCGGTGACGAAGAACTTGTCGATGTAGGACCGTTGCTCCGGGCTGGCGTACATCCACAGGCGCAGCCGGATGAGGTCGCTCGCGCCCCCGTTGAAGAAGGCGTTGATCTGCGCGACGGTGACTGGGTCGAGGTTGTCCCGCGTCAGCAGCAGCCGCACGACCTCCGAAGCGCCGGACCCGAAGAACGCGTTGAGAACTTCCTGGGCTCGCGGATCGCCGTCGTTCGCGTTCAGCAACAACTGGTGGATGACACCGGGCACCCCGACGGTGCCGGCCGCATCGGCGTTGCCGGGAGGCTCGTTGAAGAAGGTGTTGATGAGGTCGGTGATGTCCGCGGACAACTGGACGCGGGCGCCGTTGACGACCGCGATGTCGCGCGGCTCGAGTGGGGGCGCGATCGCGGGGATCGCGGCGATGGCGCCTGCCGTCGCCAGTGCGACGCCTGCGGTGACGAAACGGCTAACTGCCATTTTCGGTTCCCCCTCGGATCTCGGAACAGTCGGTGAGCCAAACCTACGCTCATTCTTAGAAACAGCTGAGAAGAACATGATAAGCGCTGGAGAGTATTTTGCCACAGCTCCGCAAAAACTTTGCGGATGACACCTAAGCACATTCAGATTCACACCATCCTTCGCCGGATCGTGATCGGACTCAGGAGACGGACCGAAATGCCTGGATGGCGCATCTTTCGAAGCAGCATCCCATCAGGGTTTTGCGGACGCCCGCGTCAATCTGCGACAGGCCTGGGCAAATAACGTAAACGTCACTCACCGGTAGCTTGCCGGGTAACTTCCAGTTAACCGGACTTCTTAGCAATCAGCCGGGTTAGCGGCGGCGTCGGGAGCGCAGATAGTCGCCAACCACCGCGGCGCCGAGGCCGTCGAGCTCGGGAACGACGACGCGACCCTCCACCCGCCTGGCAACGTAATCGATGAATTGGGCAAGGCCGGGATCGCTGCCCAACCTGAAGATCGTCACCTGCGCACCCAACCGAGCGACCTCGTCGAACCCCCGCACGGTGTGCGCGACGGTGCGCGGATGCGGCGGGTAGTCGAAGAACACCGATGTGCCGTCACCGTCGCCGTAGTCCTCGAGGTGAGCGGTCGGCTCTCCATCGGTGACGACCAGCACCACGGGCTGGGCGTTCGGGTGGCGGCGCAGGTGCCTGCTGGCCAGCGCCAGCGCATGGTGCAGGTTGGTGCCCTGTTCGTAGACGCCCTCGAGGCCGGCCAACTCGCCGGCCGTCACCGTCCGCGCGTACCTGCCGAAGGCGATGATCTCCAGCGAGTCGGACCGGAACCGGGTGCCGACCAGATGGTGGAGTGCGAGCGCGGTGCGCTTCATCGGCAGCCAGCGGTTCTCCATCACCATCGAGAAGGAGGTGTCGACCAGCAGCGCCACCGCGGCTTGGGTCCGCGTCTCGGTCTCGGAGATCTCGACGTCGTCCACCGTGATCCGCATGGGCAGCTCCGCCACACCCGTGCCGGCTTGCCGCAGCACCGCGTTCGTCAGCGTCCTCGTGACATTCCACGGCTCGGTGTCGCCGAACTGCCAGGGCCGTGTCGCCCCCGTGAGCTCCCCCGCCGCACCGGCCCGGCGGGTGTCGCGTTCGCCATGGCGGCCCGACAATCTTTGCGCGACGTCGCGCAGCGCGGCCTGGCCGAGCTGCCGCATGGCCTTGGGCGAGAGCCGCCACTGTCCGTCGGAGCCGCGATCCAGGAAGCCTTGATTCATCAGCGTGCGTTCGAGCTCAGCAAGCGTCCTGGCGTCCACGGCGGCGTCCTCGCCGAGTTGCCGGGCGAGCATGTCCAGATCGACGTCGTCCATCGTGGCGCCTGCATAGCTCTGCGACAGTTGCTCGGCCAGTTGTTCGAGTTCGGCGATGTCGGCCAGCGCCTGGGCGCCCTCCCCCATGCCGAGGGGGTCGTCGCCGGAGAACCGTTCCGAGCCCGACCAGTTTTCGCCGGGCCGCGCGGCCTGCAGGTGCGAGTCGAGTCGATCCAGCGCGTTCATCAGCGACGGCGAGCCGAAGGCCTGCTGTGCCAGAGCATCCAGCTCGGCACGCTGGTCTGCGGAGAGGCTGTTGCGGAACCGCTGCGCGGCGGCGGCACGCTTGGCCAGCGAGTCGAGCAGCTCGTCGATGTTCTGCGGGTTCTCGGGGAAGAACTCGCCGTGCTCCTTCATGAAGTCGGAAAAGTCCTGCTCGGTGTCCTCACCGCGAGAGTGCTTGTCCAACAAGTCGTTCAGATCGTCGAGCATGTCGTTGACGCGTTGACGATCCTCGTCGGTGGCGTTCTCCAGCGCCTGCTTCATGCCTGCGAACCGCTGGTCGAGCATCTCGCGACCCATCAGGTCCTTGATCTGCTCGTACTTCTGCTGCGCCTCGGGCGAGCGCCACTCGTAGTCCGAAAGTTCCTGGACGGCCTTGGCCGGCGACGGCGACAGCGACTCCAGCTGCAGTTCACCGAAACGCGCGTCGTCGTCGAGTGCGCGGGCCAATTCCTTGCGCTCGGCAAGCACGGCCTCGTCGAGCAGCTTCTTGATTTCGGCCAGCGTGCCGTCGAGGTTGTTGCGCTGCAACAGTTCCCGGCGTTTGCGGTTGGCTTCGGCGGCCAACCGGTCGGCGCCGGTCATGTTCTGGGTGCCCCGCCGCATGAGTTCGGACAGTGCCCGCCGCGGCGAGCTTCCCTCCATGACTTCCTGGCCGATCTGTTCGAGTGCCTCACGCAGATCGACCGGCGCGGCGAGCGGGTCGGGGCCGCCGCTGTATCGCGAGTATCGCGACGTGCGTTTAGCCATATACGGTTTCGCCTTCGCCCGATACCTTGTCGATGCGCTTCGCGAGATACAAGGCCTCGAGCGCCAGCTCGATCGCGGCGGCGCGCTCACCGTCGGTCTGCGCACCGAGACGGGTGGCGATGGCTTCGATGACGGGCAGGTCCGGCAGCGCCGCGAGGACGTCCTTGGCCGAGACCCGCTCCCCCGTGGTGACCGGCGAGCCCTC
Organism: Mycobacterium sp. URHB0044; assembly: GCF_000620625.1. Taxonomy (GTDB): domain Bacteria; phylum Actinomycetota; class Actinomycetes; order Mycobacteriales; family Mycobacteriaceae; genus Mycobacterium. Next base: position 19,494 of record NZ_JIAW01000028.1, read on the forward strand.
TTCGACGGCGGAGACCATCGGACCCACGTCGATGCCGCCGAGCAGCCGTTGAGCGGTGTCCGCGGTGGCCCGCCGCAACAGGTGCTCGAGGACGGCCTGCTCGCGTCCCTCTTCGCCCGACTCGAACTCCAGCTTGCCGCGCAGCACGTCGATCACCGTGGCGAGATCCACCACCCGTGCCACCGGCTCCTCCTCACCGAGGACCGTCGAGCGGTGCCGCGCCGCGGCGGCGACGGTCTCGGCGGCCGCGATGGCGAACCGTGCCGAGACACCGGAACGTTGGTCGACCGACTGCGATTCGCGAAGGTTCCTCGCGAAGCGCGCCAGGATCTGCAACAGGTAGTCGGGCACGGCCGCGGCGAGGTGCGCCTCCTGCTTGATGACTGCCACCTCGGCCTCGAGCTGCAGCGGGTAGTGCGTGCGAATCTCGGCGCCGAACCGGTCCTTCAGCGGCGTGATGATCCGGCCGCGGTTGGTGTAGTCCTCGGGGTTGGCGCTCGCCACCACCAACACGTCGAGCGGCAACCGCAGCGTGTAGCCACGGACCTGGATGTCGCGCTCCTCCATCACGTTCAGCATCGAGACCTGAATGCGCTCGGCGAGGTCTGGCAGCTCGTTGACGGCGACGATGCCGCGGTGTGCGCGCGGGATCAGCCCGTAGGCGATGGTCTCGGGATCGCCAAGGCTGCGACCCTCGGCCACCTTGATCGGGTCGATGTCGCCAACCAGGTCGGCGACGCTGGTGTCCGGCGTCGCGAGCTTCTCGGTGTAGCGCTCGGAGCGGTGCCGCCACGCGACCGGCAGGTCGTCGCCGGAGTCGGCCGCGCGACGGATCGACTCGGGCGTGATCGGGGTGAACGGATGCTCGTTGAGCTCCGAGCCCGCGATCACCGGCGTCCACTCGTCGAGCAGGCCGGTCAGTCCGCGCAGCAGTCGGGTCTTGCCCTGGCCGCGCTCCCCGAGCAGAACCAGGTCGTGCCCGGCGATCAGCGCCCGCTCGAGCTGCGGCAGGACGGTGTCCTCGAAGCCGAAGATTCCGGGCCACACGTCGCGGCCGTCGGCCAGCGCGGCCAGTAGGTTTTCCCGGATTTCCTGCTTGACGCCCCGCTCGCGATGGCCGGAGGCACGGAGCTCGCCGAGCGTGCGCGGGAGATCGTTAGGTGATGTCACCACTCCACGCTACGACGGTGAGGCGTGCGCGGCATGCGCTCCCTGCTCTTAGCGCAAACACGAGTTCGTCGGCAGATTCGGGAATACACCGGTCGGTACTGGTCCGAGGGGTTTCGGGGATGGTCGAGTTCGGATCACCCGGCGCCATTCCGAAGTCGCCGATTGGTGGCCTCGAGACCGGTATTGGCCGCGCGGAGTTCGTCATTGGCCGCTTGCAATTCCGTGTTGTGGTCCTCGACCTCCAGGATGCGTGCGATGCCTGCGATGTTGACGCCGGCATCCACGAGGCTGGTGATGCGCTTCAACCGCTCCAGGTCGTCAGCGCTGTAGCGACGGGTGCCGCCTTCGGTGCGCGACGGGTTGAGCAGACCGTGGCGTTCCCAGAGCCGCAGTGACTGGGTGCCTGCGCCCGCAAGTTCGGCCGCCACCGAGATCCCATAGACGCCTTGGTCGGCGGGAGGGCCGGTTCGGTCGGGCTCGTCGGTCATCGCCACACCTCATCAAGAAAATCCCGTTTGGACTCTTGCCTGATCTTAGCGGCAGTGCTATAAGAAATATATGCCTGTTGGCATAGGTTATGAGTGACATCTGACATACACGTTGGAGGTGACCACCATGCTGATGCGTACTGATCCATTCCGAGACCTCGACCGCCTCACCCAACAAGTGCTGGGCACGGCGGCACGTCCCGTAGTGATGCCGATGGACGCCTGGCGGGACGGCGAAGAGTTCGTCGTCGAATTCGACCTGCCCGGCGTCGCCCCCGACTCACTGGACCTGGACGTCGAACGCAACGTCGTCACGGTCCGCGCGGAGCGCCCCCGCCTCGACCCCGATCGCGAGATGCTGGCCTCCGAGCGCCAGCGCGGGGTGTTCAGCCGGCAGCTGGTCCTCGGCGAGAACCTGGACACCGACCGGATCGACGCGTCCTACGAGGAAGGCGTCTTGCGGCTGAGAATCCCGGTCGCCGAGCGGGCGAAGCCCCGCAAGATCAACATCGAGCGGAGCAACGGGCACGCTGCCATCAACGCCTGATCGGCCGGTGGGACGAGGCAGGTGGTTGCGATGACGCACGACCCCTTCGGGACGGTCGACACGAGCGACTATGCCTCCGGCGAGGTCCTGTGCCTCCTGGACCGAGACGTGACCGAGCTGTTCGCCGACGTCGACGCGATTCTGTGCGCCGCGCTGCAACCGCGCCGACGCCCACCGGCACCTCCGGCCACCGGGTGTGCCCTTGACGGGCCCCGGTGGGCCGGATGGTCGTTGGACGGATCCGCCCGCGCACGTCGTGAGTGGACCCGCCGACATGCCGGACCGGTTAGGGCGACGCAGCGCGGCCCTCCGGAGCCACGCTGGTCGAACTGACGAGAGGAAGGTGAGGAGATCACACAGTGGAACGGCGGCTACGGTCTGCCCCCTTTGCGCACGATGGGCGCGTTGAAGTACTGGACGCGCCAGTGCCCGTTCGGTGAATGATCGGGGCAGACCGCCAGCCGCCCAATCCAATTGGCGCTAATGCGCGAAGTGGCGGGCACCCGTCAGGTACAGCGTGATGCCCGCCGCCTCAGCGGCTTGAGTCACGATGTCGTCGCGCATCGATCCGCCCGGATGGACGATCGCCTGCACGCCCGCCGCCGTCAACGTCTCCAGCCCGTCGGGGAACGGGAAGAACGCGTCGGATGCCGCGACCGAGCCGGGCACCCTGTCGCCGCCGCGCTCGACCGCCAGCCGTGCCGCGTCGACGCGATTGACCTGACCCATGCCGACGCCGATGGTCGCACCGCCCTTGGCGATGACGATCGCGTTGGACTTCACCGCACGGCAGGTGCGCCAGGCGAACACCAGATCGGCCAACGTGTCTGGGTCAGCCGGTGAGCCGGTGGCCAGCGTCCAGTTGGTCGAGTCGTCGCCTTCGGCATCGATTGCATCGCGCTGTTGCGCCAGCAGTCCGCCGCTGATCTGACGGAACTCGGTGCCGCCCACCAGGGGCTCGGCGGCCACCAGCACGCGAATGTTCTTCTTGCGCGCCAAGATGTCCACGGCGCCCGGATCATAGGCGGGCGCGATGATGACCTCGGTGAAGATGTCGGCGACCGTCTCGGCCATCTCGACGCTGACGGCCGTGTTGGCCGCGATGACGCCGCCGAACGCACTGAGTGGATCGCACTCGTGGGCCTTGCGGTGCGCATCGGCGACCGACACCGACGACACGGCGATGCCGCACGGGTTGGCGTGTTTGATGATCGCGACGCAGACGTCTTCGTGGTCGAACGCCGCGCGCCATGCCGCGTCGGCGTCGGTGAAGTTGTTGTAGGACATCTCCTTACCGTGCAGCTGCTGCGCCTGCGCCAGACCGGGCCACGCGCTGGCGTCGGTGTACAACGCGGCGCTCTGGTGCGGGTTCTCGCCGTAGCGCAGCACCGCCGAACGACGCCAGGTGCCCGCGAACCACTGCGGCAGCGATGCGGGGGCCTCGGATCGTTCCGGGGACAGCGTCGAGCCCATCCACGTCGCCACCGCGACGTCGTACTCCGCGGTGTGGCGGAACGCCAACGACGCCAACCGCTTTCGCTCGGCGAGCGTGAAGCCACCCGCTCGCACGGCGGCGAGCACGCCGTCATATCCGAGCGGCTCGACCACCACTGCGACGCTGGGATGGTTCTTGGCCGCGGCGCGCACCATCGACGGCCCGCCGATGTCGATCTGCTCGACGCACTCGTCCTCGCTCGCGCCCGACTCGACCGTCTCGGTGAACGGGTAGAGGTTGACCACCACCAATTCGAAGGCGGCGACGCCGAGCTCCTGCAGCGCGGCAAGGTGCTCCGGCTTGCGGGTATCGGCGAGCAGACCGGCGTGCACGTGCGGGTGCAACGTCTTGACCCGGCCGTCGAGCACCTCGGGAAAACCGGTGACGTCCTCGACCGGGGTCACCGGAACACCAGCTGCCGCAATGGTCTTCGCCGTCGACCCGGTGGATACGATGGCCACGCCCGCCTCGTGCAGCCCGAGCGCGAGATCCGCAAGGCCCGTCTTGTCGTAGACGCTGATCAGCGCCCGCCGAATGGGGCGCCTGCCGTCCGGCTGGCCCTCGTGTTCCGTCATCCCATGGCCGCCTTTCGTCCCGTCCACGTCACGCCGCGTGTTGCCATCGCGGCGAGCACATCCACCAACAACCGTCGTTCGACGACCTTGATCCGCTCGTGCAGGCTGGCCTCGTCGTCGCCGTCGAGCACCGCCACCGCCTCCTGCGCCAGGATCGGCCCGGTGTCGACGCCCTCGTCAACCAGATGCACGGTGCAACCCGTGAGCCGGACACCGTAGGTCAGTGCCTCGAGCACCGCGTGAGCGCCGGGGAACGCGGGCAGCAGGGCCGGATGCGTGTTGACCACCCGGCCCAGGAAACGGGAAAGGAACTCCCGCCCAAGGATCTTCATGAAGCCCGCCGACACCACCAGGTCGGGCCGATGCTCCGCCGTCGCGGCCGTGATGGCGGCGTCCCACGCCGCGCGATCGGGATGGTCTCCGAGGCGCACGGTGTAACCCGGCACCGAGGCCTCCGCCGCCACGTCGAGCGCACGGCACGCACGATCCGTACCGACCGCAACCACCCGCGCCGGGTAGTCGCCAGTCGCGGCGTCCAACAACGACTCCAACAATGAACCCGTGCCCGACGCCAGGACCACCAGCCGCGCCGGCGCACTCGGGGGCACGCGGAGCTCAGGCAGCACGGGTGCAGCCTAATCGGCCGGTCTGCGCGCCTCGTCGCTGGTGGCGTCCGGCTGGGAGATCTCGGCGTCGTCGTCGGTGATGAAGTGCGCCTCGGGGTCGTCGTCGAGATCGTGATGACGCACCGCACGGGGCACGTCGTCGAACGGAGGTGCGGCGAACACCGGCTCGGTCTCCGCCTCCTCGACGACGGGTGCGTCGAATTCCACGGGTTCGTCGAATTCGACGGGTTCATCGGGCTCGACGGGTTCATCGGGCTCGTCAGGCAGTGGCGCTGCCACGACGACGGGCGCGGGCCTCGGCTTGGGACGCCGGGCGATGCCGCCGGTCATCGCGACGGTCAGGCCGCCGATCCCGACGAACCACAGGAAGACGGCCGGACCGAAGGTGGCCTGGTCGACGCCCACGTCACCGAAGTTTCCCAGCTTCCCCCCGCCCGCGTAACCGAGCAGCGCCATGACGACGGCGGCCAGCGCCGACGCCACCGCCAGCTTGGCCGCTGCCAGCGGCAAGGTCAGGGGCCGCCGCGCACACTGCTGGCCGACCGCGACCGCCGAGGCGGCGGCCACGATGAGCAGTGCCACCCAGACGGGCCCCAGCGGCGGAGAGGGAACGGCGGCGAGCACCGGCACCGCGGGAACGTCACCGCCGAGGACGGTGAAGGAGCTGAACGTGGCCAGCCCGATGTGCGCGCTGGACCCGACCGCGACGGCAGCCGTGCCGACGATGACGTTGGGCACGTACAGCACCGACAGCAGCGTGAGACTGAACTGGCCGAACACCGAGTCCGTGATGGCGTACAGATCGTGCATCGTCGCCCAGTGCACGACCATCGATCCGACCGCGACCACGCCGGAGAGCCCGAACAGCGCCAGAACCCCGGCTGCCGCCGCCCGCACGGCCTCCGGCAGCCAGCCCGGCACCTGCGCGGCCATCGAGGGACGCCGCACCACGCGCGACCCGACGCCGATCACCGCACCGATGAGGTGCACCGCCAGCACGCCGCCGAAGGCGCGCAGCGCGCTCGGCGTCTGAAGTTCGGTCAGGACGGACGACGCGTCGTGGATGATCGCCAACGCGATCGCGGCGATCAGCATCGGCCCGCCGACCGCTGACGCGACCACCCAGCGGACGACGAACCAGGAGCTGCCGGGGCGCAGGGCCGCAGCTGTGGTGCGGGCGGCGCCGAACACCATCGCGAGCACGGGAAGCAGCGGCATCACACCGAGTTCGCGGCCACCGATGGAGACCGGGACCTGATGGACGCCGAGCCACGTGGTGGCGATCGCGCCGGACGCGCCCGTCATGTCGCTGTTGACGATCAGCAACTGCAGCAGAACTACCGCTGCGATGATGACCAGCGCGATCACTGACGGCCCGAACGCGACCCTGAGCAGGTCGCGGGCCTGACGGGTGCCGACTGGCCGGTTGTCCACTAGACGCGTCGCTCCTCGCACGAGCTGGTGCGCGCGAACACGGCATGCGCGCCGCTAGTGATTATGACGGCGGAGGAGCCGATTGCTGCGTAGCGGGCTGCTGTGGCTGTCCCGATTGTTGCGACGACCCCTGAGTCCCCTGGTTTCCGGACCCGCCGGAGGACTGGGGTTGGCCGAAGGTCGGGAAGCCGGTCGGAGGGGTGGGCGGACCGGAATGCTGCTGCGGGTTCTGGGATTGGAAGCCGCCGGTCGACGGGTTGCCCGGGTACCCCTGGCCCTGGCCGTACTGCGGCTGGTAGCCCGGCCGCTGCTGCCCACCCTGTTGCTGCGGGTACTGGCCCGGGTGCTGCTGCTGGCCCTGGGGTTGGCCGTAGTAACCGCCAGGCGCGCCGTACGGGTTGTACTGCTGCTGTTGGTCGTACTTGGGCTTTGGCGCGGGCGCGGTGATGACGCCGGCGTCCAGCAGCAACCACGCCACCGCGGCGATGGCCTGCAGCAGGCTGAATGCGATGACCAGGTACAGCGCCCAGTCGATGGTGGCGCCGCTGGGCGCGTTGATCACCTCGGCGATGACCAACAGGAAGGCCAGGACGGCGACGACAGCGACGACCCCGACGAAGTTGCGCTGCTTGGGCACCAGGCTCACCCCGGCCAGAAGCGCGGCCAGGACCGCAGCCACCAGGGCGATGCCCAGGCCCAGGGTGCTACCGCTGGCGGACCCGAGCTGAGGAAACTCCGAGTTGGAGATGGTGAACTGCGGGCCGAAGCTCGACAGGTAGACCGCGAGGCCGAGCACCGCGACGGCGGCGGCCAGGTACAGGGGCAGCTTGCTCGCGGCCGGGGTCTCGGATTCTGGCGCCGTGGACAACTGCTGCGTCTGCGCGGAGAACTGCGTCGTTGGGGTGGATGAATAACCGGGGCTACCTGGCGGGTAGGTCATGACCTCTCCTGTGCTCGATTCGACCATCCACGCTAGCGCACGGCCGCGCGGGCCAAAACGCCCTGCGGCGCATCGGACCCGCACCGGCGCCGCGAGCAAACCGTCCGCGTTCAGACCGAGACGAGCACCGGCGCGTCGCTCGAATTCTGTTCGGACTCCTCGATTTCACGCACCAGCGGCAGGACGTTGGAGCCGAAGTACTCGATCTCCTCCTGAAAGTGGAGGAAACCGCCGAGGATCAGGTCGACGCCGCGTTTGCGGTAGGCCGCGATGCGTTCGGCGATCTGCTCGGGCGTCCCGATCAGCTGGGTGCGGAACCCGTCGTTGTACTGCACCAAGTCCTCGAACGACGAGTCGGCCCACATGCCCTTCTTGTCGCCCGTCGAGTTGCCCGCCTGCTGCACGGCACCACGGAAACCCTCGACGGCGGGCTTGTTGGCCTTGTCGATGATCTCCCGGAGCGTGTCCTTCGCCTCCTTCTCGGTGTCCCTGGCGATGATGAAGCCGTTCAGCCCCACCTTCACCTCGCGGTTGACCGTGCGGGCATGGTCTCGGACCTCGACGACCTGTTCGGAGATGCCGTCGAAGTCCTTGCCGTTGGAGAAGTACCAGTCGGAGTAGAGCCCGCCGTTGCGGCGCGCGGCCGTCGAGTTACCGCCCTGGAACAGTTCGGGGTTGGGCCGCTCGGGCGTGTTGAGGGGCTTGGGCTTCAACGTGAAGTCGTGGATGCGGTAGAAGTCGCCGCGGAAGTCCACGTCGTCCTCGGTCCAGATCTTGCGCAGCACCTGCAGGAACTCCGCGCTGCGGCGGTAGCGCTCGTCGTGCTCCAGCCACGGCTCGCCCAGGTGGGTGAACTCGTCCTTGAACCAGCCCGAGACGACGTTGACGGCGAAGCGCCCGTTGCTCAGGTGATCGGCGGTGGCGCCGAGCTTGGCGAGTACTGCCGGCTGCCACAGTCCCGGATGGACGGCGGCGATGACCTTGAGCCGTTCGGTGGCCAACAGCAGCGCCAGGCTGAAGCTGGTGGACTCGTGCTGGAATTCGGCGCCGTAGCTGGCCTCGTACCGGACCTGGGACAGCGCGTACTCGAATCCGTTGTTCTCCGCGGTCTGCGCGAGCTTCTTGTTGTACTCGTAATTCCAGTCGGTGCGCTGTTCGATGTCACTGGTCACCAGACCGCCGCTGACGTTGGGCACCCAGTAGGCGAACTTGACGTGATCGGCGATGCGTTCGGTGGTCATGGTGTGCCATCCCAGCAACACCGGACCACGGCGTCACGGGTAACGATCGGGATGAACCTAAGGGTGGGACACCACGATGGGCGTCTCCGCGATGCCGTTGAATCGCGACGAGGTCACCGACGTGTAGGCGCCCATCATCGGGCTGACGACGACGTCGCCGACGTTCAGCGCGGGCATCGGGTAGTCCCGCGCGACGACGTCGACGCTGTCGCAGGTGGGCCCGGCGAGGGTGACGTCCTCGAGTGGCATGCAGTGGCGGTCCCCGTCGACTTCGTCGAGCGCGAGGATCGGCGGGTGGACGTCCTCGGTCATCACGTTGGAGTAGCTGCCGTACAGGCCGTCGTCGAGGTAGTGCCACGTCCGGCCCGCCCGGATGGCGCTGCCGACGACGCTGGTCAGCAGCGTCATGCAGTCCGCGACGAGGAAGCGGCCCGGTTCGGCGAGCAGGGTGAGGTTCCTGCGACGCGGCCCCAGCACGTCGTCGACGACGTCGGCGATGGCGCCGATGGGCGGGGCGTCCTCGCGGTAGGACACGGGAAAGCCGCCACCGATGTCGATGGTCGACACGTGCAGTCCCAGCGTCCGCTCGACGTGTCGGGTCAGCTCCAGCGTCGCCTGCAACGCGTCCCGGAAGGGCTGCACCGACGAACCCTGGCTGCCGACGTGGAAGCTGAAGCCCGCGAATTGAACCCCGGCTGCGACGACGTGTTTGACGAGCAGTTCCGCCTCGGCCGGGTCGGTGCCGAACTTCGACGACAGGTCCGACTTCGCCGTCGGATTCGGGAACGCCAGGCGCACCAGTATCCGGATGTCCGATTCCCGTCCGACGAACTTCTGTGCCTCACAAGGGTTGTCGACGACGAACGTGCGGACGCCGCACTTGTAGGCGTAGTCGATGTCGGTGGCCTTCTTGATCGGATGCGTATGGATGCAACGGGCCATGGGAACGCCGAGTGACCGCACCAGGTCGACTTCGGCGCTGCTTGCGACGTCGAAGCTGCTGCCGCATGCCGCCAGCACGGTCAACACGGCGGGGTGCGGCAGGGCCTTGACCGCATAGTGCAGTCGGAAGCCGCGCAACCGCTCGGTGAGAAGCGAGTACTGCGCGGCCACACGGTAGGGGTCCAGCACGAGTAGCGGGGTGCCGTGTCGGGCGACGAGTTCCCGCCACTGCGTGCTGCTGCGCCGCAGCGCGTCCCTAAGCTGCGACCGGCGCTGCGGATCCATGTCCCACCTCCCCCGCTGCGGGCCGGCGCACTGCCAGCAGAGACTGGAATCGCTCGTAGCTGAAGATGGCCAGAACGTAGAAGCCGACGTCGGCGATCAGCTTGGCGAAGATCCAGCCCGCGACCATGCCACCGAAGAGGATCGGCCCGAGATAGAAGGCCAGCGGCCTGATGAGCGCGCTGTCGATCACCTCGGCGGGCCCGAACTCGATCGCGACGCTGCGCAGGGCGAGACCGTTGGCGCTGGCCGCCCGTCGCATCCTCGGCAGGTGGTGGTGTGCGCGGTAGGTGGTGCGTACCGCCGCCGTGTAGGCCGCAGCGTAGTACCCGGCCGACGCACCGATGGTCGCGACGATGGCCGCAGCGGCGAACGACCCGGTGACCGCGTAGGCGATTGCCGCCCCGCCGAATTCACATGTGGTTCCGGCGATTTCGCACGGTAGGTAGCGCCGTACCCACTCGAGCAGCTTTCGTCGGCGCGATCGTTCGATGCCCATGACCCGAACTGTGCCGTCGTCGCCGCCCCGGGTCGTGAGTAGAGGACTACGCGAGTTCGGGGCGCACAAAGGTGAGTAGCGGGTACCCCACCTTGCCCTTCGGACTAGAACACGTTCTAATTCTGGAATGGACTACGGGCTCGTTCTCTTCACCAGCGACCGCGGGATCACTCCGGCGGCGGCCGCCAAGTTGGCCGATGACCACGGCTTTCACACCTTCTACGTGCCCGAACACACCCACATCCCGATCAAGCGGGAGGCGGCGCACCCGACCACCGGCGACGAGTCGCTACCCGATGACCGCTACATGCGCACGCTGGACCCGTGGGTCAGCCTGGGCACGGCGGCCGCGGTGACGTCGCGGGTGCGGCTGTCGACGGCCGTCGCGCTGCCGGTCGAGCACGACCCGATCACGCTCGCGAAGTCCATCGCGACGCTCGATCATCTGTCGGGCGGCCGGGTCAGCTTGGGCGTCGGATTCGGCTGGAACACCGACGAACTCGCCGACCACAACGTTCCGCCGGCACGGCGCCGCACGATGCTGCGCGAATACCTCGAGGCCATGCGGGCGCTGTGGACGCAGGAGGAAGCCGAATTCGACGGTGAATTCGTCAAATTCGGACCCAGCTGGGCCTGGCCCAAGCCCGTCCAGTCGCACATCCCCGTGCTGGTGGGCGCTGCAGGCACTGAGAAGAACTTCAAGTGGATCTCTAAGTCCGCCGACGGCTGGATCACCACGCCGCGCGACTTCGACATCGACACCCCGGTGAAGCTGCTGCAGGACACCTGGGCAGCGGCCGGCCGGGATGGCGCGCCGCAGATCGTGGCACTGGACTTCAAGCCCGACGCCGAGAAGCTGGCTCGTTGGGCCGAACTCGGCGTCACCGAGGTGCTGTTCGGCCTGCCCGACAAGTCCGAGTCCGATGTGGCGTCCTACGTGGAGCGTCTGGCGGGCAAGATCGCCGCGTTCGCGTAGGGCACGTCACCCTGCCCGCGGCCGACCCGTCGCCGAGATCTGCCACAGGGCTGTCGCCCCGCCAAAATCGCGACCATAGATGCAGAATTCACCGCACCGAGTATTGGCGCGGCATATTCGCGCATCCCGACGATGACCATCCCCTGGAATGAACCACATGGTCGAGCGTGATGCCGACCGGTCGCCGACGGCGACAACCGTCCTGCAGATCTCGCCACACGCACCCTCGACTTCTGCATGGTTGTCGTGCACCCGGCTAAATCGCGACGCTACTGCAGAACTCGGCGCGCCAACCCGTCGCCCGCGAGTTGGGCGATCACTAGCAGGACCTTCTGATTCGGGTAGTCGACTACGCACGCCTTGATGGGCGACGGAGACGACAGTTCGTTGGGCAAGAGGACTCCGCTCAGCGGAACGACCCGGGAGGAACGCCATGCACTCCATCAGCCCACACATCGTCCAGGTATTCGACGACCCGCACGCCGAACATCGCCGCGTAAAGCGGGCAAGCATCCGCCACCGGTTCGAGTCGAAGGGGCGCGTGCCTCGACGTCAGGCGAAGTGACAGCCCGGTTCAGGCCAGTGACGCCCGGTTGATGCCGTCCTCCGTCGACTTCACCGCGATGTGAGCACCCAACGGGTCACCGTCGGACATCAGAGCCACCAGGTCCTCGTCCTCGGTGATGGCCAGGAACCGGCTGTCGTCCGATTCGAGCCTCCCGATGATGATGCCCGTCCGAACCGGCCAGTCGTAGCGCACCGAGTAGGTCTCGATGGTGGCCCGGCCGTCCGCATTGCGGGTGACGGACACCTTCGGCAACGCCGCGATGTCGGCCTGCAGCGCCTTGCTGCGGTCGGCCGCCCAGTCGGCGGGTTCGGTCGAGTACACCCCGACCGAGTACTTGCTCATGACACCGCCGTTCGCGCCGACAAGACCGAAAGCACCCGGCTTGTCCCGCATTTCGGCGACCGTCTCGGCAATCCCGTGCAGCGAGTAGCTATTGCCGGGTCCGCCGAAGTACGGCAAGCCACCGGTGAGGGTCAACCCTCTCGGATCGTCGGCCGCCAGCCCGAACGCATCGCAGACGGCGAAGACGGGGAACGGGAAGCAGCTGTAGAGGTCGAAGGTCGCGACGTCGTCCATGCCGATGCCCGCCACCCGAAGCGCCTCTGCCACTGCTTGTTTCGCCGAGATACTGTCGCCGACGTCCGCGCGGTCCAACAGGTCCTGCTCCGTTTGGTTGGCGTGCCCACGCAGATACACCCACTTCTCCTCGGGCACACCCAACCGGCGGGCGGCCGCCACCGACATCACCAGCACCGCGGCGCCCTGGTTGACCTGATCGCGGGCCACCATCAACCGCGGATACGGGTCACAGATCATCCGGTTCTCATCGGTGACCGTCACGAGCTCCTCGACCGAACGCTCCACCGGCGACGACGAAAAGGGATTCTTCGCAGCCACTTTCGAGAACGGCGCGAAGAGCTCGGCCATCTCTCTGCGGTAGTCGCCGACGCCGAGACCCAGCCGGCTGCGGCGTGCGTTGTCGAGCAGCCCGTACTGCACGGGCGCGCCGGTCAGACCGTGCGACGCCGTGTACTCGCTCATGTACTGCTCGAAGCCGTACCCACGATCCTCGAGCTGGCCGCCGACCGTCTCACTGTGGTCCGGCTTGTCTTCGCGGCGCGCAAAGGTCTTCAGCGTAGAACCGTTCTCGGAGCCGAGGATCAACGCGACCTCGATGTCACCCGACGCGATCGCGCCGCCGAACTCCGTGACCAGCTTCTGCGGGCCGTTCCCGCCGATGGACTCGAGCACCGCGCGCGCGGGATCAGCGCCTACGCGCCGCGCCACCGATCGGACATAGTTGTCCGAACAGCCCAGCGGAGGCTTCCCGAACGGAGTACAGATCTCGAACTGCCGCAGCCCCACGAACACCTCGATGGCCTGTGCCACCGCGCCCGCGTCGGCGCCGGTGTCGGCCAGCGCGGCCCGCACGCCCTCGGTGGCCAGTTCGACGGCGGACATGCCGCGGTAGTCCGGGTCGTCGATGCGCTCGGTGAACTGCCCGACGCCGACGATGACGGGGGTGCGGGGATCGACCGGCATTACGAACCTCCAGGAATGTGTTAGTTCGTCACGCTAACCGATAACTGGAACACGTTCCAATCCCGCCGAAATAGAATTCCCTGTCGTCCACCTTGCGGCTCGACGACAGGGAATGCTATTTCGGCGTTGCGGACTAGAGGTTCTGCAGGATCTCCCGAGCCAGCGACGCGGTCTCGGACGGCGTCTTGCCGACCTTCACGCCCGCAGCCTCGAGGGCTTCCTTCTTGCCCTGCGCGGTGCCCGCACCGTCGGAGACGATGGCGCCGGCATGGCCCATGGTCTTGCCCTCGGGCGCGGTGAAGCCCGCGACGTAACCGACGACCGGCTTGGAGACGTTGGCCTTGACGTAGGCCGCGGCCTTCTCTTCGGCGTCGCCACCGATCTCGCCGATCATCACGATGACCTTGGTCTCGGGGTCCTTCTCGAACGCCTCGATGGCGTCGATGTGGGTGGTCCCGATGACCGGGTCGCCGCCGATGCCGATGGCGGTGGAGAAGCCGAGATCGCGCAGCTCGTACATCATCTGGTAGGTCAGCGTGCCGGACTTCGACACCAGACCGATCGGGCCCTTGCCGGTGATGTTGTTCGGCGTGATGCCGACCAGCGACTCGCCGGGCGTGATGATGCCGGGGCAGTTCGGCCCGATGATGCGGGTCTTTTCGCCCTTCTCGACGTTGTAGGCCCACGCATAGGCGCTGTCCTGCACCGGGATTCCCTCGGTGATGACGACCAGCAGCGGGATCTCGGCGTCGATGGCCTCGATGATGGCGTCCTTGGAGAACGCCGGCGGCACGAACGCGATCGACACGTCGGCGCCGGTCTCCTTCATGGCCTCCGCGACACTGCCGAACACCGGCAGCTCGACGTCGTTGCCGTCCTTGTCCTTGTGCGACACCTTGGTGCCTGCCTTGCGGGCGTTGACGCCGCCCACGACCTGGGTGCCGGCCTTCAGCATCAGCGCGGTGTGCTTGGTGCCCTCGCCGCCGGTGATGCCCTGCACGATGACCTTGGAGTCCTTGGTCAGAAAGATTGCCATGTTGTTCTCGTCCTCTCAGGCGTTCGCCAGCTCGGCGGCCTTGTCGGCACCGGAGTCCATCGTGTCGGCCTGGATCACCAGCGGGTGGTTGGCCTCGGCCAGGATGCGGCGGCCCTCTTCGACGTTGTTGCCGTCGAGGCGAACGACGAGCGGCTTGTTGGCCTCGTCGCCGAGGATCTTCAGCGCCTGGACGATGCCGTTGGCCACCGCGTCGCATGCGGTGATGCCGCCGAAGACGTTCACGAACACGCTCTTGACCTGACTGTCGCCCAGGATGACGTCGAGGCCCGCGGCCATCACCTCGGCCGAGGCGCCGCCGCCGATGTCGAGGAAGTTGGCGGGCTTCACGCCGCCGTGCTTCTCACCCGCGTAGGCGACGACGTCCAGCGTCGACATCACCAGGCCGGCACCGTTTCCGATGATGCCCACCGAACCATCGAGCTTGACGTAGTTGAGGTCGTTCTCCTTGGCCTTCAGCTCGAGCGGGTCCGTGGCGTCCTTGTCCTCGAACTCCTCGTGGCCGGGCTGACGGAAGTCGGCATTGGCGTCGAGCGTGACCTTGCCGTCCAGCGCGAGGATCTGATCGTCGGGGGTCCGCACCAGCGGGTTCACCTCGACGAGGGTGGCGTCCTCACCGACGAAGACCTCCCAGAGCTTCTGGATGGTCACGGCCGCGGCGTCGAGCACCTCGGCGGGCAGATGGCCCTGCTCGGCGATCGAGCGGGCGAACGCCAGGTCGACACCCTTGACGGCGTCGACGGGCACCTTCGCCAGGCGCTCGGGCTTGGTCGCGGCGACCTCTTCGATCTCCATGCCGCCCTCGACCGAGCACATCGCCAGGTAGGTGCGGTTGGAGCGATCGAGCAGGAAGGAGATGTAGTACTCCTCGGCGATGTCGCTGGCCTCGGCAACGAGCAGCTTCTTGACGACGTGACCCTTGATGTCGAGCCCGAGGATGTTCTGCGCGTGCGTGAAGGCGTCGTCGGGGGTGGCCGCGTACTTCACGCCGCCCGCCTTGCCGCGTCCGCCGACCTTCACCTGTGCCTTCACCATCACGGGCTTGCCGATCTCCTCGGCGATGGCCTTGGCGTCCTCGGCGGTGTCGGTGACGCGGCCGGGCGTGGTGGGCACGTTGTGCTTGGCGAACAGCTCCTTCGCCTGGTATTCGAAGAGATCCATTGGCTCACTGTCTGTCTGCGTTGACGTTTGAGTTGATTTACGAGTATTCGACCTGAGAGGCTCGTGCGAACTTTATCCACACCGACCGGACACGTCGGCATCGCCTACCGCTCATGTGGCACATCTCACCGGGGCGCTGTAGTGATTGAAATCACAATCTTGGCCGGAATCAACTCTCGGGTTGCCACCAACATTGGATTTTGGTTAACGTGCCTACGGTCTAGATAACGTTAAGGTCACGACGACAAGGACTTTTCGGTTGGCAGAGCAAGGTTCGACCCGAACTCCACTTGGAGGATCGTCGACCGGCCAACCCACCAGAATCGCCTGCGAGACCACCGACATCATCCCGTTCAACGAGTTCGGTGATCTCGGTGACCTGGACTTTTGCAACAGCTCCGCCTTCGACCGCGAATTCCGCGTGATGCGCGCGCCCGAGCTCGACGACCTCCACGACACCGACGATTTGGTGCCGCTGCGGCTCGCCGTCCCGTCACGATTCCAGCCGCCCGTCGGTGAGGGCCGGCAGCCCGCCCATGCGTACCGCGCCAGCCACACCGACGTGAGCGACGGCATGGCGGCCACCGACATCATCGACATGACCGGCCGCCGGGGCGCGCACCGCAAGCCCGACAACGGCGCCGTCAAGGCTCGCCTGGTCGCCGCCGCGATGGCTGCAGGCGCAACGGCCGCGGCCGCCTACTCGGTGGTGAACAGCTCGGGCCCCGAGCAGGAAAGCACGATGCTCGCGGCCGGAGAGTCCGCGTTCGTCGACGGCGCCGTCATCACAGGCTCAACCGACGGCATGCAGATAGTCACGGTCGCCCCCGCCGCCGCCAGCGCCTCGGTGCACACCGAGGAGATCCAGAAGGCCGCGGCGTTCGCGCAGGAGCGCGCCGAACGCGAAGCCCGGCTGGCCCGGCCGCTGTTCGTGATGCCCACCAAGGGCGTGTGGACGTCGGGCTTCGGCTACCGCTGGGGCGTGCTGCACGGCGGCATCGACATCGCGAACTCGATCGGCACGCCGATCCTGGCCGCCTCCGACGGCGTGGTGATCGACGCGGGCCCCACCGCCGGCTACGGCGCCTGGGTCAAGCTGCGCCACTCCGACGGCACCGTCACGCTCTACGGCCACGTCAACACCTGGCTCGTCAGCGTCGGGCAGCGCGTGATGGCCGGCGATCAGATCGCCACCATCGGCAACCGGGGCAACTCGACGGGCCCGCACCTGCACTTCGAAGTTCTGCTCGGCGGCACCAACCGCGTCGACCCCGTGCCGTGGCTGGCCCAGCGTGGTCTGACGCCGGGCGGCTACGTCGGCTGACCGCCTCAGCCGGGCTGGCTAGGCTGGCTTGGTGACATCCGGCGGACCTCCCGACCGAACCAACATCATCCGGCGTCAGCCCGACGACTCGGACCCGCAGACGAGCATCATTCGCCGTCACCCCACGGGTTCGTTCCCACGCGTCCAGCCGCCCGTAGCGCACCCTGACGAGTCTCAGACGGGGTATATCCCGCGTCCCACGCCCGTGGCGGTCGGACCGGCCGGCCGGCCGCGTCCCAGCCCCACAGCGGCGTCAATCACCGCGACGGTCAGCATCGTCAGCGGCTGGGCCACCGCCGTCATCGCCACGTCGTTGATCGCAGGGTGGTGGCGAACCGACGCATTGTTCTGCGTCGCAATCGGTTTCCTCACCGCGGTATCGGCGGGTGCCACGATCGCCGGTTTGATCGTGCTGCTGCTGCGCCGCCGGATCGGGCGGCTGCTCATCGTGGTCGGTTCGGTCGTGGCGTTGATGATCTTCGCCGGCCTGTTCGTCGCGGGTGCCAAACTGCCGCCGATCGTCTACGGCATTCCGGTCCTGCCCGTCGCCAGCGTCCTGCTGGCACTGCTGCCGGCGACGGGACGCTGGACCCGTTAGAGCTTCTGAATCGGCGCGTGGTTGTGCATGAGCTTGACCCGTCCAGCGCTGCCGAAGTCGATGAGCGACATCGCCGACTCCCCCATGCCGGACACCTCCTCGACCCGACCCAGGCCGTACTTGTCGTGCGTGACGCGATCGCCCGGTTCGAGCGTGATCATCGGGCGCTTGCCCGCAGCGCCTCGCGTTGGCGCCGGCCGGGCGGGACCGAACCGTCCCGCGCCACTCACCGGTGCGCTGAACGACGGCGCTTCAACCCGGCGCCAGTCGATGAGCTCCTGCGGAATCTCCCGAAGGAACCGCGATTCCGGGTTGAGCATGGGCTGACCCCACGACGACCGCACCTTCGCGCGGCTCAGGTAGAGCCGGTGCCGCGCCCGGGTGATGCCGACGTAGGCCAGCCGCCGTTCCTCGGACAGTTCGGTCGGATCGCCCAGCGCCCGCATGTGCGGGAACATGCCGTCCTCCCAGCCGGTGACGAAGACGACGGGGAACTCCAGGCCCTTGGCGGTGTGCAAGGTCATCATGGTGACGACGCCCGCGCCGTGCTCGGGCAGCTCGTCGGCGTCGGCCACCAGTGACACCCGCTCCAGGAACTGCGCGAGCACACCCGTGTCGGGGATGTCCTCGTCCAGCTGCTCGCCCGACTCTTCGCGCAGCGCAGCGGCATTGGCCAGATCGATGCTGAATTCGTGTGCGACGCTGACCAATTCGTTGAGGTTGTCGAGGCGCGCGAGATCCTGTGGATCGCTGGATGATTCGAGTTCACGGCGGTAGCCGGTGCGGTCCAAAACCGCTTCGACCAGGTCGCCGAGCTCGTCGCCCAACTTGCCGCGCAGCTGATCGAGCATCTCCACGAATGCGGCGATCGCCTTCTCCGAGCGGGTGTTCAGCATCGGCACCTTGCCCGCCGCGGCGGCTTGCAGGGCGTCGTTGAAGCTACCGCCGGTGTTCTCGGCGTGGACGGCGACGCACGCCTCGGCCCTGTCGCCGATGCCGCGCCGCGGCGTGTTGAGGATGCGGCGCATGCTCACCGCGTCGCCGGGGTTGTCCAGCACGCGCAGGTAGGCGACGATGTCGCGGATCTCCCTGCGCTCGTAGAACCGAACGCCGCCAACGACTTTGTACGGGATGCCTGCGCGGATGAAGACCTCTTCCAGCGCGCGCGACGAGTTGTTGGTCCGGTAGAACACCGCGACGTCGTTGTAGGTGATGTCGCCCCGGTCAGCCAGCGCGTCGATCTCCTGGGCGACGAAGCGGGCCTCGTCGTGCTCGTTGTCGGCGACGTAGCCGACGATGAGCTCGCCCTCTCCGGCGTCGGTCCACAGCTTCTTGTCGCGGCGACCGGCGTTGCGGGAGATGACGGCATTGGCCGCCGACAGGATGTTCTGCGTCGAGCGGTAGTTCTGTTCCAGCAGGATCGTGGTGGCGTTCGGGTAGTCCCGTTCGAAGTCCTCGATGTTGCGGATCGTGGCGCCGCGGAACGCGTAGATGGACTGGTCGGCGTCGCCGACGACGCACAGTTCGGCCGGCGGCACGGCGTCGCGATCCTCCTGGCCCTCACGCGCCGAGTGGCCCGCCAACTCACGCACCAGGACGTACTGCGCGTGGTTGGTGTCCTGGTACTCGTCGACCAGGATGTGCCGGAAGCGCCGACGGTAGTACTGGGCGATCTGCGGAAACGCCTGCAGCACGGCCACCGTCTCGCCGATCAGGTCGTCGAAGTCCAACGCGTTGGCCGCCCGCAGCCTGCGCTGATACTCGCCGAACGCCTCGGCGATGATGCGCGGCAGCTCCTCGCCCACCTCCGACGCCTCGGCGGCCGCCTGCTGCGGACCGATGAGCTCGTTCTTCAGGTTGGAGATGCCGTTGGACAGCAGCCGCGGCGAGTACCGCTTGGTGTCGAGGCCCATGTCCTTGGCGATCATCATCAGCAGGCGCCGCGAGTCGTCGGCGTCGTAGATCGAGAAGTTGGAGTTCAGGCCCGGCAGCAGCGACGCCTGGTTGCGCAGGATGCGCACGCAGGTGCTGTGGAACGTCGACACCCACATGGACCTTGCCCGGGGACCGATCAGCTGGACCACCCGCTCGCGCATCTCCGCGGCGGCCTTGTTGGTGAACGTGATGGCCAGCACCTGCCCGACGCCGACGTCACGCGCGGCCAGCAGGTAGGCGATGCGGCGGGTCAGCACCGCGGTCTTGCCGGAGCCCGCGCCTGCCACGATCAGCAGCGGGGTGCCCTCGTGCAGCACCGCGAGGCGCTGTTGCGGGTTGAGCCCCTCGAGGAGTTGGTCAGTTTCGGTGGCGATCGACATATCGTCCTAAACCTACCGCTGGCCAGGGACACTTTGCGCCGACGCGGCCCTTGGTGGCACACTCGATCTCGTGCTCCATCAGCAGGGACGATTTTTTTACGGGTACCGGCCTGCGGTGCCCGTGGTCTAGCTGCTTCCTAGAGCCCCGCGGTCCGCTTCCGGATCCGGGGCTCGTCTCTTGTGTGAGGCCCGAATCCGGATGAGACCAGAAACGCCACACAGTCACACAAGCGATGAGAATCAGGAGTCACCAATGTCTTCTCCAGCATCACTGGACGCCGAAGATCTCGACATCGACGAGGCGCGCCAGGAAATCGATCGGCTCGACGCCGAAATCCTCGCCGCCGTGAAGCGCCGCACCGAGGTGTCGCGGGCGATCGGCAAGGTCCGGATGGCCAGCGGCGGAACCCGCCTGGTGCACAGCCGCGAGATGAAGGTCATCGAGCGCTACAGCGTGCTCGGTCCCGAGGGCAAGGACCTGGCGATGCTGCTGCTGCGCCTGGGCCGCGGCCGGCTCGGGCACTAATCCCCCCTCTGCGCCGAAGCTGCTGTGAGATCGCGATTTCGCGACGCAACGCGATCTCCCAGCAGTCTCGGCGCTGAAGGGGTTAGTTGGTCAGCGCCTAGTTGGTCAGGGCGATGTACTTCGTGTCGAGATACTCCTCGATGCCCTCGGAGCCGCCTTCGCGGCCGAAGCCCGACTGCTTGATGCCACCGAACGGCGCAGCCGCATCGGAGATCACACCGCGGTTCACGCCGACCATGCCCGACTCGATGGCCTCGGCAACCCGCAGCGCGCGGTCCAGCGACTGGGTGTAGATGTAGCTGGCCAGCCCGTACTCGGTGTCGTTGGCCGCGCGGATGCCCTCTTCCTCGGTGTCGAAGCCGGCGATCGGCGCGACGGGCCCGAACACCTCCTCCTTGAGGATGCGGGCGTCGCGCGGCACGTCGGCCAGCACGGTGGCGGGGTAGAAGTTGCCCGGCCCTCCCGGGGCCACCCCGCCCACGGCGACCGTCGCCCCGCGCGCCACGGCGTCGGACACCAGGTCCTCGACGGTGCCCACCTGCTTGGCGTTGATCAGCGGCCCCAGCGTGGACGACGAATCGAGCCCGTCGCCAAGGGTGAACTCGCTCATCCGCTTCACCAGCTTCTCGGTGAACTCCTCGCGCACCGCGTTGGCGACGTGGAACCGGTTGGCGGCCGTGCAGGCCTCGCCGCCGTTGCGCATCTTGGCCAGCAGCGCCCCCTCGACCGCCGCGTCCACATCGGCGTCGTCGAACACGATGAACGGAGCGTTGCCGCCCAACTCCAGCGACAGCCGCAGCAGCTTGTCGGAGCTCTGCTTCGCCAACGCCTTGCCCACGCCGGTCGATCCGGTGAACGTGAGCTTGCGCAGCCGTCCGTCGTCGATCAACGCGGTGGTGACGTCACCGGGCTTCGACGTCGGCAACACCGACAGCACGCCCTTCGGCAGCCCCGCCTCGTCCATCAGTTTGGCCAGCAACAGCATGGTCAGCGGGGTCTCCTGCGCGGGCTTGACGATCATCGTGCAGCCTGCGGCGAACGCCGGGCCCATCTTGCGGGTTCCCATGGCAAGCGGGAAGTTCCACGGCGTGATCGCGTAGCACGGGCCGACGGCCTGCTTGGTCACGACGATGCGGCCGTGGCCTGCCGGGCTGGGCGTGTAGCGACCGCCGATGCGCACGGCCTCCTCGGCGAACCAGCGGAAGAACTCGGCGCCGTACTTCACCTCGCCGCGGCTCTCGGCGATCACCTTGCCCATCTCCAACGTCATCAGCGCGGCGATGTCCTCGGCCCGGGCGGTGATGGTCTCGAAGACAGAACGCAGGATCTCGCCGCGTTCACGCGCCGGGGTGGCGGCCCACTCGGCCTGCACCGCCGATGCGGCGTTGAGGGCGACGAGGCCGTCCTCGGGCGTGGCATCGGCAACGGAGATCAGCACTTCGTCGGTCGCGGGATTGAGCACGTCGAAGGTCGACGAACCAGCACGCTCCTCACCGCCGATCCACAGGCCGGTGGGAACGGATGACAACAGCTTGTCGGTGTCCATACCTCCATCATTTACACCTTCGAAAGACGCTCCGCACTAGGGTCGAAGAATGACCGCCCAGTCCACTCAGATTCCCGACATCACCTCCACCCCTGCTTGGAACGCGTTGGTCCGGCATCACGACGAAATCGGTGCGAAACACATCCGCGAGCTGTTCGACGAGGACCCCGAACGCGGCCGCGAGCTGACGCTGAGCGTCGGCGATCTCTACATCGACTACAGCAAGCACCGGGTCACGCGCGACACGCTGCGGCTGCTCGTCGACCTGGCGAAGGCGGCTGACCTCGAAGGTCGCCGCGATGCCATGTTCGCCGGTGAGCACATCAACACCTCGGAGGACCGCGCCGTGCTGCACACGGCGCTGCGGCTGCCGAAGGGCGCGGAGCTGACGGTCGACGGGCAGGACGTCGTCGCCGACGTGCACGAAGTCCTCGACTCGATGGGCGCCTTCACCGACCGGCTGCGCAGCGGTGAGTGGACGGGCGCGACGGGTGAGCGCATCAAGACCGTCGTCAACATCGGCATCGGCGGTTCCGACCTGGGCCCGGTGATGGTGGACCAGGCGCTGCGGCACTACGCCGACGCGGGCATCTCGGCGCGGTTCGTCTCCAACGTCGACCCAGCCGACCTCGTCGCGAAGCTGGCCGACATCGAGCCGGCCACAACGCTTTTCATCGTCGCGTCGAAGACGTTCTCCACACTGGAGACGCTCACCAACGCGACCGCCGCCCGGCGCTGGCTCACCGACGCACTCGGTGACGCCGCCGTATCCAAGCACTTCGTGGCGGTCTCGACCAACAAGCGACTGGTCGACGACTTCGGCATCAACACCGACAACATGTTCGGGTTCTGGGACTGGGTCGGCGGCCGGTACTCGGTGGACTCGGCGATCGGCCTTTCGGTGATGGCGGTGATCGGCAAGGAGCGGTTCGCGGAATTCCTGGCCGGCTTCCACATCGTCGACGAGCACTTCAGGACCACGCCGCTGGAGGCGAATGCGCCTGTGCTGCTTGGCCTGATCGGGCTTTGGTACAACAACTTCTTCGACGCGCAGGCGCGGGCGGTGCTGCCCTACTCCAACGACATGGCCCGCTTCGCGGCCTACCTGCAGCAGCTGACGATGGAGTCCAACGGTAAGTCGGTGCGCACCGACGGGACCCCCGTTACCGCCGACACCGGCGAAATCTATTGGGGCGAACCGGGAACCAACGGCCAGCACGCGTTCTATCAGCTGCTGCACCAGGGCACCCGGCTGATTCCTGCCGACTTCATCGGGTTCAGCCAGCCCACCGACGACCTGCCCACCGCCGACGGCACGGGCAGCATGCACGACCTGCTGATGAGCAACTTCTTCGCCCAGACCCAGGTGCTGGCGTTCGGCAAGACCGCCAAGGAGATCGCCGCGGAGGGCACGCCCGCCGACGTCGTGCCGCACAAGGTGATGCCCGGAAACCGGCCAACCACTTCGATTCTCGCGACCAAGCTGACACCGTCGGTGGTGGGCCAGCTGATCGCCCTCTACGAGCACCAGGTGTTCACCGAGGGCGTCATCTGGGGCATCGACTCGTTCGACCAGTGGGGCGTGGAGCTGGGCAAGACTCAGGCGAAGGCGCTGTTGCCGGTGATCATCAACGACGACTCCCCCGCCGAGCAGTCCGACAGCTCGACCGACGCCCTGGTGCGCCGCTACCGCACCGAGCGGGGCCGGTCGGCCTAGCGACTCAGTGGCCGCGGCCCGAGACGAGGTCGGCCACCGTCGCGATCGGCGACGTACCGCGGCGGCCGCGCAACTCCGCGCGGTCGGCGGCGTAGTAGGCCGCGTAGAGGGCCTGTACGGCGATGTACCGCAACGGTTCCGGCTCCCACTTGCGCACCTGGTGGTTCACCCACGGTAGCTCCGTGAGCGCCGACGGCGACTTCAGGATGAGGTCGCGCAGGGTGCGTCCGGCGAGGTTGGTCGACGTAACGCCCGTTCCCACGTAACCGCCCGCCCAGCCGAGCCCCGTCGAGGGATCGAGTCCCACCGTCGCCGACCAGTCACGCGGCACCCCGAGCACGCCGGACCAGACGTGCTCCACTGCCGCGTCAGCCGTCGAGGGAAAGAACCGGGTCAAGATTTCGCGCAGGAGGCCGACGGTCTTGGGGTCGGTGGCGCCGTCGACGTCGGTGCCCGAGCCATAGCGGTACGGAACGCCTCTGCCACCGATCGCGATGCGGTCGTCGGCCGTGCGCTGCGCGTACATGTAGGCGTGGGCCTGATCGCCGAGCGTCTCGTAGCCGTTCCACCCGATGTCGGCCCAGGTTTCGGCGGGCAGCGGTTCGGTGACGATCAGCGAGGAGTTCATCGGCAGCCACGTGCGCCGCAGGCCGTTGATCCTGGCGGTGAATCCCTCAGTGGCCCTGACGATCACGTCGGCCGTCACCGTGCCGGCGGCCGTCCTCGCCTCGTGCGGACGGATCTCGTCGACCCTGGTGTGCTCGTAGATCTCGACGCCCAGCGATTCGACGACCCTGGCGAGACCTCTGGCGAGCTTCGCGGGGTGCAGACGTGCGCAGTGCGGGTGCCACATCGCTCCGGTCGTTCCGCGCACGTTGATGCGAGCCGTGGCCTCTGCGGCGCTGAGAAGTTCGACGTCCGTCATCGACCACTCGCCCGCCTCGGCGACGGCGTCGAGCAGCCGGGCTTGCTGAGCGGCGTTCGTGGCAACGGTGAACTCGCCGCCCTTGATCACGTCGCAGTCGATGTTCTCGGCGCGGGTGACTCGGATGACCTCGTCGACGGTCTCGTTCATCGCGGTCTGCAGGCGCCCCACCGCTTCTCGGCCGTGCGACTTCAGGTAGGAGCCGCGGCCACCGGTGATCTCGTTGGTGAGCCAGCCGCCATTGCGACCCGACGCGCCGAACCCCGCGAAGCGTTGCTCCAGCACGACGATCCGCAACTGGGGCGCCGCCTTCTTGAGGTAGTAGGCCGTCCAGAGGCCTGTGTAGCCGGCACCGATGATGCAGACGTCGGCCTGCGTGGAACCGGGCAGGGCCGGCCGCGCTGGTTCCGGCCCAATGCTGTTCCACCAGAAGGAAACCTTGCCGTTCGTCAGTGCGGCGCTCATCGGCCCACCATCGCACTCGTCAGCCCGGCGGCGCCACCACCAGAACCCGCCGGATCCCGCCGGAGGATCAGGGCGGCAATGCCGAGCACGATCAAGGTGAGCACCAGCATCAGGGTGGACATCGCCGCGATGTCCGGCCGCAGCGACGCCTTCAGCGACGCGAAGATGTACACCGGCCAGGGCGTCGACCCGGCGACCGAGACGAACGACGAGACCACCGTATTGTCGAGGCTGAGCGTGAAGGCAAGCAGCGCACCCGAAATGACGGCGGGACGGATGAGCGGCAGCGTGATGTCGGTGAACCGTCGCAACGGCGGTGCGTACAGATCGGCGGCGGCCTCTTCGAGGAATTCGTTCATCCCGGTCATCCTGGCCCGCACGATGAAGGTGACGACCGCGCTCGCGAAGAGCGAGTTGGCGATGATGAGGCGCACCTGACCGATGTTGAAGCCTGCGAGCCCCCAGTCGACACCGAGCGTGACGAACCAGGGCAACAGCGAGATTGCGCTGACGATCTCGGGGGTCACCATCACCAGGCCAAGAAGGACCAACAGCCCTGGCCCCCACCAGCCGGGCCGACGGGTCAGTGCGATGCCTGCGAAGGTGCCGAGCAGCGTGGCGACGACCGCGGTCCCGGAGGCGGTGATCAACGAGACGGTGATCGCGTTGGTGATCGCCGGATTGGTCAGGGCCGCGACGTACGGCTGCAGCCCGAACCCCTCGAAGGTCTGCAGGGTGCGCCCGTTGTTGAACGAGAACACCACGATGACGACGATCGGGAAGAAGAGGAACAGCAGCCCGAGTACGCCCCAGATGTTCAGGAAGGCGTCGGCGGGACGGATCCTGCGCCGGTCGGTCACGAGGTCTCCTTCAGCGGCAGTTTCAAAGATGTTGCAGCAGTGGCGATGCCACCGACCACCTTGAGAACGCCGCCGACCACGACACTCGTGCCGAAGATGGCCAGCATGAGCAGGACGGCCATCGCCGCGCCGAGTGCCCAGTTCTGGGCGCTCTGGAACTGGGCGGCCACCATCTGGCCGACCATGCTGCCGCTCGCCCCGCCCAGCACTGTTGGGGTGATGTAGTCGCCCATCAACGGAACGAAGACCAGCAGCAGTCCGGCGGTCACCCCCGGCGCAGCCAACGGAACGGTGATGCGCCACAGTGTGTCCCAGGCCGTTCCGCCGAGGTCGCGGCTGGCCTCCAGCAGTTTCGGGTCGAGACGCTCCAGTGCCACGTACAGCGGGAGGATCATCAGTGGCAGATAGTTGTAGACCACGCCGAGCTGGACCGCAGCCGAGGTGTACAAGACGTGTAGGGGCCCGTCCGTCAGATTCGCCCATCGCAGGGTCTTCGACACGAAACCCTCTGGGCTGAGCGAGATTTGCCATCCGATGGTGCGAACCAGGAAGTTGGTCCAGTACGGGATGAGGACGAGGGCCAGCACGACGCCGCGCCACTTGGAGGCCAGCTTGACCGCCATCCAATAGGCCATCGGAAACGCAATCACCAGGCACAGCAACGTTCCCACGACGGCGATCTTGAGCGTCCGAACGAAGATCGCGAAGAATGCGGGCGACGCAGCTTGGCCGTAGCGGTCGAACGACAGGATGTCGTTGGCGTGGGTGGTGTAGAGGTCAGGCTTGTAACCGAAGCTGTACCAGACCACCAGGCCGAACGGCAGGATGAAGAACAGCAGCATCCAGACGCTGATCGGCAGGGCTCCGAGTCCTCCCGGCAGACGCAGCCGCCGCGCGGGCGGCACGTCGGCCAGCGCCGCCTGCTCCGCCCGTCCCTCCACGACGGTCACTTGCCCGCCGCGGCCTTGAGCTCGTCGTAGATGCCGATGATCGTGCCCTCAGCCGACGTCATTTGGCTGTAGACCAGCTTCTTCATGATGTCGTCGCTGATGAAGACCAAGTCGGGCCGTTTGATGTCGGCCTTCTTGGCCGCATCCTCGATTCCCTTGATCCCGGTGTTGTAGCCGATGTAGAGGAGCTCCTTGAGGGAGACGACGGGGTCGAGCACGTAGTTGATGAATTCGTACGCGGCGTCTTCGTGTGGTGCGCCCTTGACGATGGCCCAGTTGTCCTGCCACAGGTTGGCCCCCTCCGACGGCCAGACCCACTTGTACCTGTCGGGCTCGGCGTTCGCGAGGATGCCGAGCCGGGCGTCACCGTTCCAGCAGTGGATCAGCGCGCGGGCGGAGGAGGAGATCGATGCGTTGGTGGACGACTCGAAGGCCTGCACGTGCGGAGCGATCTTGTCGATGATGAAGGAGCGGTAGGCCGCGATGTGGGCGGGATCGGTTGTGTTCTCGTCGATTCCGTTGGCATAGAAATAGGTGAACGCGACCTCGCTCTGGTCTTCGAGGAGCGAAAGGCTTCCCGACGCCTCCTTCTGCGCGGCGTCGAGGAAGTCCACCCAAGACTTCAGTTCGCGCTTGATGATGGTGGTGTCGTAGACGTAGCCCGTCGAGCCCCAGTCCTTGCACACGCTGTACTTGTTGCCGGGGTCGAACGGGGTATCGACCACTTTGGCCGTGAGGTTGCTCATGTTCGGCAGCTTCGAGTGATCGAGCTCGGTGAGCAGCCCGGCGGTCGCCATCTGTTGAATGTTCGAGTGGGTGGGCACGCAGATGTCGTAGCCTGTCGTGCCCTTGGCCGCACTGAGTTTGGCGATCATCTCGGGGTTGGAGCCGTACGAGTCGAGGGTGATCTTCGGGCCCTTGGCCGAGGTGAAGTCCGTCAGCACGGCAGGGTCGTCGTACTCGCCCCAGGTGTAGATGTTGAGGCCGCCGGACGACGCGCCACCACCACCGCCCGACGAATTCGAGCAGGCGGCGAGGAAGGCGCCGACCCCGAGCGCTGCGGTGCCACCCAGAAAGGTTCTGCGGCTGAGCGAGTTCCGCATTGCCTCGGGAACGAGAGCACGGATGTTCTTCTGCTGATTCATGGCGTGACTTCCAGTTCGGGTCGACGGGACGATGGACAACAGCGAGCGGTTACGACGTGAAGATCCGTACGGCGTCCGCCGACCACGAACACGTCACGGGTGATCCGAGTTCGGTGGGCGGGTTGGCGGCGCGGGGCAGACGGGCCAGAATCTGGTCGTCGCTCGGAGTGTGGATGACCAATTGCAGGCTGTGACCGAGTTCTGACACCCCGAGCAGCGTGCCGGTGACGGAGTTGACCAACGTGTCCGAGGCCGCACCGGCCGGTGCGGTCGTGACCACGACCGACTCAGGCCTGATCGCCGCAGTGACCTCGGCGCCGGCCGCGGCAGGCACGCTGCCCTTCGTGGGCCGTGACGAATGGAGGGAGAGGCCGGCGGTCTGCACACTCACCCCCGCGCGATCGAAGGATGTGATCGTGCCGGAGAAGGAGTTCTGCCTGCCGATGAACCCGGCCACGAAGGCCGACTCCGGCTCGTCGTAAACGCTTGAGGCCGTACCGATCTGCTCGATCCGTCCGTCCTTCATGACCGCGACGCGGTCGCTCATCGACAGCGCTTCCTCCTGATCGTGCGTGACGAAGATGAACGTGGTGCCGAGTTCGTGCTGCAGCAGCTTCAGCTCGACCTGCATCTCCTCCCGCAACTTTCGGTCCAAAGCGCTCATCGGCTCGTCCAGCAGCAGAACGGCGGGGCGGTTCACCAAAGCCCTTGCCAGCGCGATGCGTTGCTGCTGGCCGCCCGAGAGCTGCGCCGGTTTCCGGGAGGCGAACGCAGTCATTCTCACCATGTCGAGAGCGCGGCTCACCCGGCCGGCCATCTCCGCCTTCGGCACGCCCGAGCGGCGCAGACCGTAGGCGACGTTGTCGGCGACCTTCATGTGCGGGAACAGTGCGTAGGCCTGGAACACGGTGTTCACCGGGCGTTTGTGCGGCGGCAGGTTCTCGACGTTGCGACCCGAGATCTGGATGGAGCCGTCATCGGGGAATTCGAAGCCGCCGATCATCCGCAATGTCGTCGTCTTGCCGCACCCGCTCGGCCCCAGCAGGCTGAGGAACTCGCCGGCCCGAACGTGCAGAGTGACGTTGTCCACGGCAACGGCGGACCCGTAAACCTTGCTGAGGGAGCGCAGTTCGACGGAGCCGGCCACGGAGTCGGGAGGCGCGGTCACTTCGGAGGGCAGATCGGTGATGCTCATACCGATACCAGCGTCGCGGAGGCGTCGTAGACGATTTCGCCGCCGATGATCGTGTAGGCGACGGTGGCCGAACCGATCTCGGCCACCGGCGCGGCGAAGATGTCGCGGTCGAGAATGACGATGTCGCCGGCCTTTCCGACTTCGATGGTTCCCGAACGCTGCTCGTCGTGGTTGAGGTAGGCCGTGCCCAGGCTGTGCGCTATCAGTGCGTCGGCAAGGGAGAGTGCCTGCTCGCCGAGGAAGGGCATTGCGGCCGGACCCGTCACACCTGCGGGGGCCCGGTTGACGCTGGTGTGGATGATCTCCAGGGGATTCGCCGTGCTCACCGGCCAGTCACTGCCCGAGGCCAACGGCGCTCCCGCCCGCTGCAGCGACCCGAACGGATACTGCCAAGCGGCTCTGCGGGTGCCGAGGAACGGGATCGTCAGGACGTCCATCTGCGGCTCGTGTCTGGCCCAGAGCGGCTGCATGTTGGCGACCACGCCTAGTTCGGCGAACCGGGCGACGTCGTCGGGGTGCACCACCTGGATGTGTGCCAGCGTATGCCGAAGATCCTTGTCGCCGTTGGCCTTGCGGGCCGCCTCGATCGCGTCGAGCGACTCGCGCACGGCCCGGTCGCCGAGGGCGTGGAAGTGCAGCTGGAAGCCCAATGCATCGAGTTGCGTGGAGATCTCGATGAGCGTCGTCGGGTCGACGAAGCTCTTGCCCATGTTCTCGCCCGGACAGCCGCACGCATCCAGGTAGGGCTCGAGCATCCCGGCCGTGAAGTTCTCGGCGACGCCGTCCTGCATGATCTTTACGGTGGTCGCCGCGAATCCGGCGGCCAACGCGCGTTCGCGCTTCTCGACGAGTTCGGGAATCTGCTCGAGACCTCGGTTGCGGTCCCACCACAGCGCCCCGACGACGTGGGCCTTCAGCACACCGGACGCCACGCCACGCAAGTACGAGTCGAGCGGGTCGGGGGTGCCGTTGGTGGCGCCGACGATGGCGTCCTGCCACGCGGTGACCCCCCAGGCGAACAATTGCCGCTGAGCGATCTTCAGCGCCTCGTCCATGTCGTCCTGGCTCGGCTGCGGGATATGTTGTGCGACAAGGTCCATGGCGCCTTCCTGCAACGTCCCGATCGCGTGGCCGTCGGCGTCGCGTTCGATGCGACCGTCGAACGGGTCGGGCGTCCCATCGTCGATGCTGCCGATCTGCAGGGCCTTGGTGTTGACCCAGGCGCCGTGACCGTCGCGGTTGGGGAAGAACGCCGGCCGGTCGGACACGATGGCGTCGAGCGCCGCCGCCGTCGGCAACCCGCCAGGGAACGAGTCCATCGACCATCCCCCACCGGTGATCCAGGGCAGCTCGGGATTGGCCGCGGCGTATTCGGCGATGCGAGTGAGGTAGCCGTCCGCGGTGCCGTACGGGGTCAGGTCGCAGGCGATCATGTCGAGGCCGGCGTGATACGGGTGGATGTGACTGTCTTGAAAGCCCGGGGAGACAAGGCCGCCCGCCGCGTCGATCTCGACGGCGTCGGGGGCGGTGAGCGCATCCGCACCGATCGCGGTGATGATGCCGTTTTCGACGAGAACGGGCTCTTCGACGATGCCGGCAGGTGTGAAGACGTGGCCCCCGGTGATCAGCAGGCGGTCGCGAGTAGCCATGGTGTCAATCCTTAATCTGGTGTGCGGCAGA
The DNA here is from genome assembly GCF_000620625.1 of Mycobacterium sp. URHB0044. Taxonomy (GTDB): domain Bacteria; phylum Actinomycetota; class Actinomycetes; order Mycobacteriales; family Mycobacteriaceae; genus Mycobacterium. The sequence continues at coordinate 50,280 of NZ_JIAW01000028.1, forward strand.
TGCATTGAGCGGGTTCGTGTCGACCGGCGGAGTGAAGTGGGACGTGATCCACATGGCCTGGGCCGGGGTCGCACCGATGTTGACGGCCCGGTGGGGTATCGACGAGAGGTATTCGACGCTGTCGCGGGGTCCGAGGATGAACGTCTCGGAGGCGATGGAGATTTCGATGTGGCCGGTGAGCACGTAGAACAGCTCCTGCGCGTTGTCGTGGGCATACGCCTCGGGGCCGGTCGAGCCGCCAACGTCGAACGAGCCTTCGTAGACTTCGAGCTGGTGGATCGGCGGCCGCGAAAGCAGTAGCTTCTGCAGTCCGCTGTCACTGGAGAAGATGGGCCGCTCGTGCGCTCGAAGCACGGGACGCGAGACGGGTGCTTCGTCGGCGAGCAGGTCGGCGACCGAAATGCTCACGGCCGCGGAGATGCGCTTCAGCGCGCCGACGGACACTCCGCACTTGCCGTTCTCCAGCTGGCTGATGAAGCCCGCACTGACCCCCGCCCGGGCGGCGACATCGCGCGTCGACAGCCGGAGGCGTTCGCGGGCCTCCCGCAGCCGACTGCCGAGTGTGGCGCGAGCCGCTCGGTCGATGTCGGTTACGGCGATCGTGGGTTCGGAAAACACGTGCCTCATTTCGTTAAGACGCACTTAACGGATCGCTTACTGAGGCTAAAGCTATGGCCGCATGCGCCAATGCGCAAGACCCGAGGCTCGAAAGCCAGCAGACTTAACGCAACCGAAAAGATCGCACGACCCGTGACTTGGGTGCGGAAACCGTCGCGCAGCGAACGAAAACGCTCGCGAATCGCAGGGTGGGACTGCTTAGGCGAAGCGCTTGGTGAACCGAGGCGGCAGCACCTTGATGAGCTCGACCAGCGGCCACCACGGCCAGGCCGGGACGACGGCGCGGCCCTTCTCCTTCTCGATGGCGTCGACCATCGCCTTGACGCCGGTCTCGTTGTCGACCATCAGCATCGTGGTGCCCGACTTGGCCGTCATCTCCGACTCGATGTAGCCGGGCTCGAGCACCGTGATCTTGATCGGACCCGACGGATACTCTGCGCGCAACGACTCGCCAAGCGACGTGACGCCGGCCTTGCTGGCGGCGTAGGCGGCCTTGGTGCCGGGCACGCCCTTGTTGCCAAGCACCGACGAGACCAGGACGAGGTGGCCCGCACCCGTCTTCTTGAACATCTCCAGCGCGGTCTCGATCTGCACCAGCGCGGACACGAGGTTGGTCTCGATGGTGGCCTTGTTGGCCCATGGCTTGCCGCCGCCCAGCGGGTAGCCCTTGCCGATGCCGGCGTTGACGATGATGCAGTCGATGCCGCCCAGTTCCTCGCTCAGCTCGCCGAACACCTTGGGCACGGCCTCGTGGTCGTTGACGTCGAGCGCGGCGATCGCGACGGTGATGTTCGGATGCCGGCCGGTCAGCTCGGCCTTCAACTCCTCGAGGTTGTCGGTGCGACGCGCGCAGAGCGCTAGGTCACGGCCCTTGGCGGCAAACTGGCGGGCCATGCCCGCGCCGAGGCCCGAGCTGGCCCCGGTGATCAGGATCTTCTGGCGAGTCACCTGGACAGACTAACCAGTTGGGTGATGATGGTTCACCGTGAGGCGTCGCGTACTACTCCTGGTCGGAATCGTGCTCAGTGGTCTGATCGGTGTGGCGCCCGCCGCACAGGCCGACGACCCCAGCCCGCTGTACGGGCTGGTCGACGCGGCCGCACAGCGACTGCAGACCGCGGACCCCGTCGCGGCGTTCAAGTGGGTCGACGGCGGATCCATCGAGGACGCGGCGCGCGTCAAGCAGGTGCTGGACGCGGTCGGCGCCGACGCTACGAGGCACGGCATCGACGAGGCGTTCGTCCGTGCGGCGTTCGGCGACCAGATCCACGCCACCGAGGGCATCGAGTACACCCGCTTCGGCCAGTGGAAGCTGGATCCCGCCGCCGCACCGACGACCGCCCCTGACCTGTCCGAATCACGCACGGCCATCGATGGTTTCAACCGCTCCATCGTCGACGAGATGGCGGAGCACTGGGACGTGCTGCGCGGCCCCGGATGCACGCAGGCCGTGACCGACGCCCGCACCGCCGTCGTGGCCGACCGCCGGCTCGACCCGCTCTACGACCAGGCGCTCACGTTCGCCACCCACTCGTACTGCGGCTAGCGCTGCAGGCGCATGTGGCGTTCGCGTCCCTATGCGCGTTTTCCACACCATGGTGGTTCGTCGGGCCACGACCGGCCTTGTCCACGACCGTGGTGTCGAAAACGTGCATGGGACGCAAGAGGGAGTCCCTGGACCAACGGGCTTCGCGGGCGTCACATCACTTGAGCAGCTTGGACATTCGCCGGTCGGCCAGCACCTTGCCGCCCGTCTGGCACGTCGGGCAGTACTGGAACGACTTGTCGGCGAAGGACACTTCACGCACCGTGTCGCCGCACACCGGGCACGGCAGCCCGGTGCGGGCGTGCACCCGCAGACCCGAGCGCTTCTCGCCCTTCAGCGTGGCCGCGCCCTGCCCGACCAACCGCGTGACGGCATCGGTGAGCACCGTGATCATCGCGTCGTGCAGGGCGGCGAGCTGGGCATCGGTGAGCTTGCCCGCCGTTGCGAACGGCGAGAGCTTCGCGACGTGCAGGATCTCGTCGCTGTAGGCGTTGCCGATACCGGCGATCACCTTCTGGTCGGTGATCACGTTCTTGATCCTGGCGCTGTTGCCCTTGAGCGCCGCCGCAAGGTCGTCGGGGCCGAGCGAAAGGGCATCCGGGCCGAGGGCAGCGATCTGCGGCACCTTCATCGGGTCGTCGACCAGCCACACCGCCAGCCGCTTCTGGGTGCCGGCCTCGGTGAGATCGAAGCCGGGAGCCGCCCCGGCGGCGACATTCGGCTGGGGTGCCTCACCGGGCTTTCCGAGATGCACCCTTAAGGCGATGGGGCTCTTGCCTCCCGGCCGCAGCGGCGCTGGCGACAACTGGTCGGACCAGCGCAGCCAGCCGGCCCGCGACAGGTGGGTGATGAGGTGCAGGTCCCCGCATTGCAGGCCGAGGTACTTGGCCCACCGGTTGGCCCCGGTGACGGCCTGGCCGTGCAACGCCGAGATCGGCGGGTCGAACGTCTTCAGCACCGACAGCGCCGCGACGTCCACCCGACCGACGGTCAGGCCGACGGCGTGGCGGCGAAGGTGGTCGGCGAGCGCTTCGACCTCGGGCAGTTCTGGCACGTTTTCCAGGTTAAGCGCTTGCCCGACACTCGGACTAGGAAGCGCGCGACCTGGTGGCGTCGCGGACCACCAGGGACAACAGCCAGCTGACGACAGACAGGACGATCGCGGCCCAGATCGCCGTCCACCAGAAGTCGTCGATGTAGAGGCCCCAGTGCGTGGTGTTCTCGGTGATCCAGGACGTGATCCACAACATCAACGCGTTGATGACGATGTGAAACAGGCCGAGCGTGAGGATGTAGAGCGGGATCGAGAGGATCTGCACGATCGGCTTGATGATTGCGTTGACCAGGCCGAAGATCACGGCCACCACGACGATGATTCCAATTCGTTGCAGCGTGTTGTCACCGCCGACGAACTCGATGCCGGAGACGACGAGGGTGACGACCCACAGCGCGAATCCGGTCAGCCCGGCACGAACGAGAAACTGCCCCATGCGGGTGATCTTGCCACGCCGAAGGGCCCGCGAACTCAGGCTCGCAACAGGTAGGTGTCCATGATCCAGCCGTGGCGCTGACGGGCGTCGGCCCGGATTGCGGCGATCCGCTCGCCCACCTCGCCGACGGTCCCGGCCGCCAACAACTCGTTCGGCGTGCCGAGGTAGGCGCCCCACCAGATCCTGGTCTCCGGCGGGCAGGCGAGGAACGCACAGTCGCCGTCGAGCATCACCACGGCGGCACCGGACAGCCCCTCCGCGCGCAGGCGTCGTCCGGTGGTGATCAGCACGGGTTCGCCGACGTCGTTGAGCGGGATCCGGTGACGCGCGGTGAGGGCCTGAATGGCGGTGATGCCGGGGATGACGTCGTGGTGCAGGTCGATGCGCTGCGCGACGAGCTCGAGGATGCGCAGCGTGCTGTCGTACAGCGACGGGTCGCCCCACGCGAGGAACGCGCCGACGCCGTCGTCGGGCAGTTCGTCGTGCAGTGCGCGCGCCCAGACGTCGGCGCGGGCGGCGTGCCAATCGGCCACCGCCTGCAGGTAGTCGCCATCCTTGGCGCGGGGCGGGTCGGGCAGCTCGACGAACCGGTAGCCGGGTTCGCGGATGAACCGGTCGCAGACCTCTCGGCGCAGCGCGACCAGGTCGTCCTTGTGGGAACCCTTGTCCATCGCGAAGAACACCTGCGTGTCGTTGAGCGCGGCGACCGCCTGCGCGGTCACGTAGTCCGGGTCACCGGCTCCGATTCCGATGACGTGGATCCGACGAGTCACGCAGGCGAGTATGCCCGACCAAACGCCGAGTCCCGCCGCCGCAAGTACCCGGTACCGGGGGTATTGACATCATCCGGTTCGCGTACATACCTTTGGGTATCGGCCATGAAGGGACGTCAACGATGACAGTTTCCGTCAACGCAGCGAGCGCGCCCACGCGGGAAGAGTTCGCCGGGCGGCTGCTGAAGGGGTCAGCGAAACTGTCCTACGCCCCCATCGTCGACATCGACTGGGATGCGCCGTTGGATCCCGACAAGTTCTTCCTGCCGCCGAAGTCGGTGTCGCTGTACGGAACGCCGTTGTGGGACGCGATGACTCGCGAGCAGCAGATCGAACTGTCCCGCCACGAGCTGGTCAACACCTTGTCGGCAGGAATCTGGTTCGAGAACATCCTCAACCAGGCTTTGTTGCGCGACCTGATGCACGCCGACCCGACGTCGAACGCGACGCACTACGCGTTGACCGAGATGGGCGACGAGACCCGCCACATGGTGATGTTCGGCAAGGCCATCGCGAAGGTCGGCGCCAAACCGGTACGGCCGCGGCTGTATCAACGGATGATCATCAACGGTTTGCCGTTGGCGTTCAAGGGATCCGTGCTCTGGGTCGCCGCGCTGATCGGCGAGGAGATCTTCGACTCGCTACAGCGCAAGATGATGGACGACCCGGACCTGCAGCCGATGGTGCAGCGGCTCATGCGGATTCACGTCACCGAGGAAGCCCGACACATTCAATTCGCCCGCGACGGCGCGCGCAAGCGGGTGGCGGAGATGCCGTGGCTCAACCGCATGTGGGTGGCGAACATCAACGGCCTCGGCGGGATGTTCTTCCAATACCTGTTCACCAATCCGGTGCCCTACCGTCGTGTGGGTCTCGACCCGCGCAAGGCCCGCCGCATCGCCCGCCGCAGCCCGCACCGTCGCGACGTTCAGGTGCTCGGGTTCGCGCCGTTGGCCGCCTTCCTCGACGACGTCGGGCTGATGGGCCCGATCGCGCGCCGGCTCTGGCGGCGGACCCGCTTCCTGCCCGCAAAGACTTCCAGTGCAGAGGGGGCACCGGTCGTCGACGACGGCGTCGACGAGGTGTACGACGGCCCCGTGGTAGTGCGGATCGGCGACGTCGAACACTCCGCGCGGGCACGGCTGTCCGGGCATCTCGATCCGATCGACGGCCGCTACCACTGGCGCGGAACGCTTTTCGCGACGCTTCCCGATGACGTGCTCAAGCAGCCCGCGGTGTCGCTCACCGTGAATGGCCGCACCGCGCAGGCCCGCATCGCCGAACGGACGCCGCAGGGCGGCTATGCGGTGGCCGGGGTGGGCGCTCCGCCGTTCGCGTGACGACCGCCAACCGCCATCGCCAGTAGGACCACTGCGAATACCGCGCCCACGGCTCCCGAGACGAGCAGCGGAACCGTACCGTCGTCGCCCCATGCGAACCCGGCCCACAAGCCGGCCGCCAGCACCGCGAACCCCGTCGCGCCCTGGAACACGCCTTGCGCGCTGGACTGTACGTCAGGCCCGACGATGGACGAGATCCACGCCTTGCCGACGCCGTCGGTGCACCCGGTGAACACGCCGTACGCGCCGATCAGCAGCCACGCGGTGAGTGGATCGTCGGTCAGCCCGAGGCCGCCGTAGCCGATCGCGAAGAACACCAGCCCGATGCCGAACACCGCGGGGCGCGGGATGCGATCGGCGAGTAGGCCTGCCGGATAGCTGACGAGCGCGTACACCGCGTTGTAGGTGACGTAGGCCAGGATCACCTCGGCGACGGAGAAGCCGATCTCGTTGAGCCGCAACAGCAGAAGCGCATCGGGGAAGTTGACGACGGCGAAGGCCACCAGTATCGCGGTCACCCGCCAGTAGCCGCCGGGCAGGTCGCGCACTCGGGAGAACATCCCGACCCGCACCGCCGTGACGATGCGCCGCGGTTCCCTGACCAGGAACACCAGCGCGACGCTGAGCACCGCAGGGATCACGGCGACCCACAGCAGCGGCGCGATCCGATGATCGAGCAACTCGTAGCCGGCCAGGCCCAGCAGCGGTCCCACCACGGCGCCCAGGGTGTCCATGGCGCGGTGGAAGCCGAAGACCCGGCCGCGGGCGGCGGGGTCGACGTCGGCGACGAGCAGGGCGTCCCGCGGCGCGCCGCGCATGCCCTTGCCGAGCCGGTCCACCACGCGGCCGGCGAGCACACCGGGCCAGGCCGCGAAGGCCGCGACCATGACCTTGCCCAGCGCGGCCATGCCGTACCCGGTGGCGATCAGCGGACGGCGCGCGAAGCGGTCGCCGAGCGGCCCGGACGCCAGCTTGGTCAGCGACGCCGCGCCCTCGGCGGCGCCCTCGATGGCGCCGACCACCGCGGGCGGCGCGCCCAGCACGGCGGTCAGGTAGATCGGCAGCAGCGGGTAGAGCAGCTCACTGGCGGTGTCCTGCATGAACGACACGGCCGAGAGCACGCGGACGTTGCGGGTCAACCAGGCGCTAGGCACGCGGCCCATCCTGCCGCAGAGTTCCGTACCGCCGAACTAGAACGTGTTCTAGTATCGGTCTCATGCGGTTCACCTATGCGGAGTCAATGACCGATCCGTCGTACTACATCCCGTTGGCCAAGGCTGCGGAGGCCGCGGGCTATCACGCGATGACCATTGCCGACAGCATCGCCTACCCGTTCGAGTCGGACGCGAAGTATCCGTACACCGAGGACGGCAACCGCGAGTTCCTGGACGGCAAGGCGATGATCGAGACGTTCGCGCTGATCGGGGCGCTCTCCGCCGTGACGACGCGGCTGCACTTCAACATCTTCGTGCTCAAGCTGCCGATCCGCCCGCCGGCCCTGGTTGCCAAGCAGGCCGGCTCGCTGGCGGCGTTGTTCGACAACCGGCTCGGGCTCGGCGTCGGCACCAGCCCCTGGCCCGAGGACTACGAGATCATGGGCGTCCCATTCGCCAAGCGCGGCAAGCGGATGGACGAGTGCATCGACGTCATCCGCGGCCTGACTACGGGTGACTACTTCGAGTACCACGGCGAGTTCTACGACATCCCCAAGATCAAGATGACTCCGGCGCCGACCAAGCCTGTGCCGATTCTCGTCGGCGGACACGCCGATGTCGCACTGCGCCGGGCTGCGCGCAACGACGGCTGGATGCACGGCGGTGGGGATCTCGGTGATCCGGAAGCGCTCGACCAACTCATCAACCGACTCAAGAAATTTCGGGAAGAAGAGGGCCGGACGGGCCCATTCGAAATCCACGTGATGTCGCTCGACGCGTACACACCGGACGGTATCAAGCGCCTCGAGGACAAGGGCGTCACGGACGTCATGGTCGGTTTCCGGATCCCCTACGTCATGGGCGACGACACGCAGCCACTGGACAGCAAGATCCGCAAGCTTGAACGGTTCGCGGAGAACGTCATAGCGAAGGTGTGACCGCGAGCGCGTCGACGGCGCGCGGCCCGAGCACCTCGTCGAGCACCATCATGGCGGTGCCGACGGTCGCCGCGCGATCACCATGCTTCGCGGGCACCACTTCCAGGGTGCGGGTCGCCTGGGCAGTGGCGTTGCCGTACAACGTCTCCCGCAGCCCCGCGACGAAGATGTCGAAGGCTCCACCCAGGTCGCCCGCCAGGACGAGGACACCGGGGTTGAGCAGGTTCACCGCGGCCGCGACCACCTCCCCGACGTAGCGTCCGCTGTCGCGGATCATGCGGCGCGCCTCCGCGTCGCCACCGTTGGCGAGTTCGACGACGTCGCGCATGTGCCGGACGGCATGCCCCTGTTGCTGCAACGCGTGCACCACCGCCCACCCGCCCGCGATGGCTTCCAGGCAACCGATGTCCCCGCACCGGCACGGAATCCCTTGCGCCGCAGCGGTCTTGTTGTGGCCGAACTCCCCCGCCGCCTGAGCCGCGCCACGCTGCAGGACCCCGCCGGCGATGATGCCCGCCCCCAGTCCCGTCGAGGCCTTCAGCACCAGCACGTCATCACGGCCGGGACCGCGCTCGCCGATGGCGATCGCATTGGCGTCGTTGTCCAGGACCACGGGCACACCCGAGAGTCGGCTCAGCTCACCGAAGTACGGCCGCAGATCTACGCCGTCCCAACCGCGCAGGATCGGCGAGTCCCTACTGCACCCACGCTTGCGGTCCACGGTTCCCGGCAGGCTGAGCCCGACACCGTAGACGGGAACGTCGCGGTGCTCGTCGAGCATCAGGTCGAGGCGCTTGACGACGTCGGGCATCAAATCGTCGGGTCCGAGGGCGACCTCCTGATCGATGTCGCTCATCGACAACACCTCGCCGGCGAGGTTGCATACCGCCAACCGGGTGCGGCTGATGCCCACGGCCACCGTCAGCACCACGCCCGCGTCGGCGTCGAAGGACAACAGCGTCGCGGGACGGCCACCGGTCGATGGCGCCTGCTCCCGTTCGACGACGAGACCCGACGCCGTCAGCAGCGCGATCCGTGCGGCGACCGCGGTGCGGGAAAGACCTGTGAGCTGGGCGATCTCCGTGCGCGTGGTGTCGCGACGGGCCCTGATCAGGGTAAAGACATCGCCGACGGTGGCCATGCCTCGATTGAACACCGAAAACGTAAGCCACGCCACTTTCGCCGCTTAAAGGCAAAAGTCAATTTGAAGACAGGCATAAGTAGGCTACCCTTGGGACCCGTGACCAGCACCCTGGAGAGGCCCTTCCGCCCGCAATCCGTCGTGTCCCCGGACCCGACCGTCCGATGGCTGGCAGTGCTCGCACTCGCCATCGGCGGATTCGGCATCGGCACCACCGAGTTCGTCGCCATGGGCCTGCTGCCCGACATCGCGGCCAGCCTGCACATCACCGAACCGACTGCCGGACACGTCATCTCCGCCTACGCGCTCGGCGTCGTGATCGGTGCGCCGCTCATCGCATCCTTGACCGCTCGCGTCCCACGCAAGACGCTGCTGCTGGCCCTGATGATCCTGTTCACGGTGGGCAACCTCGCCAGCATGGTCGCGCCGTCCTACGGCACGCTGATGGCCGCCCGCTTCGTCGCAGGCGTACCGCACGGCGCGTTCTTCGGCGTCGCCGCCCTGGTCGCCGCCCACCTGATGGGCCCGCAGAACCGGGCCAAGGCAGTGGCGCACGTGTTGACCGGCCTGACCGTCGCGACGGTGCTCGGCGTGCCGGTGGCATCGTGGCTCGGGCAGCACTTCGGCTGGCGCAGCGCGTTCGGCCTCGTCGTCCTGATCGGCCTCATCACGTTGACGGCCCTGTGGTTCTGGTTGCCGAGCATGCGCTCGATGCACGCGACCAGCCCGCTCACCGAACTCGGCGCCCTCAAGCGCGTGCAGGTATGGCTGGCCCTGCTGGTCGGCATGGTCGGCTTCGGCGGCATGTTCGCCGTGTACACCTACGTCAGCACGACGCTGACCGATGTCGCCGGCCTGCCGCGGGCGTTCATCCCGTTGGCGCTCATGGTCTTCGGTGTCGGCATGGTGGTCGGCAACCTGGTGGGTGGGCGGATGGCCGACTCCTCGGTGGTCCGTGCCCTGTACGTCGCGATTACCGCGCTGGGCGTCGTGCTCGCGGTGTTCGTGTTGGCGGCACACAATCCGTGGACTGCCATGGCGGGGCTGTTCCTGATCGGCGCGGCGGGGTCGGCGATCGGCCCCGCGCTACAGACGCGGCTGATGGACGTCGCACACGACGCGCAGACACTCGCCGCCGCACTGAACCATTCGGCGCTCAACATCGCCAACGCTACCGGCGCGTGGATCGGCGGCGTGGTGATCGCTGCGGGCCACGGCTACACGGCCCCCGCCGCAGCCGGTGCGCTGCTGGCCGTCGCAGGCCTCGTGGTGCTGACCCTCTCGGTGCTGCTGCAGCGCCGCAGTCGGACTTAGGCGTCACCACCAGTAGTGCGGGTATTTGGCACCGTTGATCTTGTTTCCGGCTAGGCCGACGACGACGAGAATCACCGCAGCCGCACCGATCAGAACGACGAACTCCCATCGCGGGATGGCGGGTACGACGGCGATCATCGCCGTCGCGGCGGCCGGCGAGTGCGACATCCGTAGCAGCTTCATCGCGCCGAGCGCCAACGCTCCGGCAACTGCGCTGGCCCATAGCGAATCGATGCCGATCATGCCGACGAGCACACCGACGACCGCCGACATCACATGCCCACCAATCACGTTGCGCGGCTGTGACAGTGGAAAGTGCGCGCCACCAACGACCAACGCCATACTCGCCGCCAGCGGCGGGATCAACCACGGATCATGAGTGACGGCCGTCAGCGCCGCCACGATCGCGAGTGCCACCAAGCTCGCCAGCATTTCAACGACGATCACCGTCAGCCGCTGGCGCGGTGGCGCAGAACTCGAATACCACCGCGACCGCCTCGGCGCCGGCTCCGCCGCCGAGCGTGGTTCCACAGCGGTCGCAATCGGCTCCGTCACGAAGCGCTCCCGACCGATGCACCCACCCGACAGAAGCTATACGGCACGCCCCCCGTCGAGGAAGGCCAAGCCGTCAATGACGTGATTCACGGTATTTATCGTGTGGCACAACGGATGTCGGCGAATCAATGGTCGACGGTTGCCAACCCCTTCGGATGCGTGATTCACGCCGCCTATCGCGGCGCGATGAGGATGTTGACACCATGGTCGTGGCACCCCGTCGTTGGTTTGCCCTAGACGGGGGTCAGCGGGTACCGACGAACCGGAGACGAGCATCTTGGACGAAGGCCTCACCGTCGCTGGCCTCGACGTCGCTGATCCCGTGGACGCCTGGACTCGTGCTGGGTTCAGCGTGGGCTCCGACGCCGTGTGCAGGGTCGGCGGCGTTGGAATCCGGCTGCTCGGAGATGGCCGTGCCGGCATCGTCGGGTGGTCGTTGCGTGGCCTGCCGTCGGGGCGCGCGCTGGACGATCTCGACGGCATCCCAACGCGGACGTCGGACGGCAACAATGCCATCCCGGCCACGCACGCGAACGGCGTCACCGCGATCGACCACGTGGTGCTGCTGTCCCCCGACCTGGGCCGAACGGTCGAAGCGATGGCCGCGATTGGCGTGCACCCGCGCCGGGAACGCGAGGCCGAACTCGGCGGTCAACCGATTCGCCAGGTCTTCTTCCGGTTCGGTGACGTGATCGTCGAGGTCGTCGGCTCGCCAGTGACGGCAAGCGACGGCCCCTCCACTCTCTGGGGCATCACGTACGTCGTCGACGACATCGATGCCACCGCGTCGTTCTTCGGGGACCGCACGACACCGGTCAAGGACGCGGTGCAACCGGGACGTCGGATCACCACGCTGCATCATCAGGAGCTCGGGATGTCGGTCCGGTCGGCGATGATCTCGGCTCCCGCGCGTCGCTGAGGCCATTGCCCGACGGAGTGCCTATTCTCGGCGCATGCCCGACGCCGACGATGTAGTGGTCATCCACACCGACGGCGGGTGCAGGCCCAACCCCGGTCCTGGTGGCTGGGGTGCGGTGCTGCGCCAACGCGAGCACGTCCGCGAGATGTGCGGCGGCGAGCCCAGTGAGACCAGCAACAACCGGATGGAGTTGACCGCGCCGATCATGGCGCTGGAGGCGCTCACCAGGCCGGTGGTGGTGCACCTGTACACCGACAGCACCTACGTCCGCAGCGGCATCACCAAGTGGGTGCTCGGCTGGGAGCGCAACGGTTGGCTGACCGCGGCCAAGCAGCCGGTGAAGAACGTCGACCTCTGGAAGCGCCTGCAGGCGGCCTGCGCCCGCCACCAGGTCGAGTGGTTTTGGGTGAAGGGCCACTCGGGTGTCGCCGACAACGAGTTGGCCGACGTGCTGGCGACCCGGGGCATGCAGGAAGCGATCGACGCCGTCGCGCTGGCGTGACCCCTAGGCGCTCATACCATTTACAAATATTTGCATCCGGCATGAGCGGGCCGCTTTAGCGGAATCCGATCCTACATTGGAATGTGTACGCACATCAACCAATTGAAGGGTCGGGCCATGAAATACTTTGTCGCTGCTGGGATTACCGCGGCCATGCTGTCATCGTCAGCCATCGCACTCACCGCCGTCGCCACGGCGGCGCCGTCGGGGCCGTCGCAGGTGGATCAAACGGTCCGAACGCTCGAAGCCAGCGGGTACAACGTCACCATCAACCGGACCGGCGACGCACCGTTGTCGGCGTGCACGGTCAGCGGCATCCGCCCCGGACAGACGCACTCCACGCAGGACTCCCGCGGCGGCGGCTCCATCAACACCACGGTGACGTCGAAGACGGTCTACGTGGACGTAACCTGCTGAGCCCGTACGTGAATCGTCACCAACCGCACCCGGAAGGTCGTCCTTCCGGGTGCGGATTCGGCGTCGATGGTGCCGCGGTGCGCCTCGACGATCGACGCGGCGATCGACAACCCCAGCCCGAAGCTCCCGGACGCGTGAGACCGCGATTCGTCCGCTCTGACGAACCGTTCGAACAAGTGCGGCAACAGATCCCGATCGATTCCCGGCCCATCGTCGACGACGGTCAACTCGGCGTACGGTGCGCCGTCGTCGGCCCTGCCCGTGGCAACGGCGGTCGTCACGGTCGTTTCGGCCGGTGTGTGCTTCCAAGCGTTGGACAACAGACTGACGAGCAATTGATGAAGCCGGGCCCGATCACCGACGACCCACACGGCGCCGTCGGGCACGTTGGTCAGCCAGTGATGATTCGGTGCCGACACCGCGGCATCGTTGACGGCGTCGATCACGACGTCGGTGAGGTCCACCTCGGTGGTGTCCAAGTCCTCACCTTCGTCCAGTCGCGCCAGCAGGAGAAGGTCGGAGACCAACGAACTCATCCGGCGCGCTTCGGCTTCGATGCGGGCCAGCGAGTATTCGGTGGTATCCGGCAACACCGAACTGTCCTGGCGGGTCAGCTCCGCGTAACCGTGAATCGCGGCGAGCGGGGTGCGCAGTTCGTGGCTGGCGTCGGTGATGAACCGGCGCATCCGCCGGTCGGAGGCCGCCACCTCGGCCAGCGCGCGTTCTACGTGTTCGAGCAGGCTGTTCAGCGTGTCGCCGACGAGGCCGACCTCGGTGCGCCGGTCCGTGTCCCTGCGGGGGACGCGCGGCGTGATCGAGTGGTGGTCGCGGTCCAGCTTCAACGTCGCCACCTCCGCCGCCGTCGCAGCAACCCGGCCGAGCGGGCGCAGCGCGAACCGGACGATCGCGATGGTGCCGAGAGCCGTCACCAGCAGCGCTAGTGCAGTCAACGCCGCGACGATCGCCGTCTCCCGCGCCACTGCCTTCTGCGCCGGCTCCAGCGACACCGCGGTGACCAGGCGTTCGTCGCCGTCACCCGGCCGGACCTCCATCAAGTACTCGCCGTGACCGGGCAGGTCGACGTCGTGCTTGCCGATTCCGATCCAGGCCGCCAGTTTCGGGATCTTGTCGACCACCTCGCGAGGCGCGGGGCCGGCCTCACCGTCTTCGAAGCGCGCCGAATCCACGACCTTGCCGTTCTGGACCAGCGCGATGACGTTGCCCGGTGCCTGACCGACGACTTGGGTGAGGGGCTTCATTGCGCCAGGCGGCGGTTTGCGGCCATCGGCCGTTGGCGAAATGCGGTACTTCGTCACGCTGTAGCTGAACCCGTCCGCCGATGCCGTCAGCTGGGTGTCGATGACCCCGGAAAGCGAGCTGCGCAGGGTCAGGACCGACAGCACGCCGACAGTGAGCAGCACGACCATGACGATCGCCGAGACCCCGAGCACGAGCTGTCGCCGCAGCGTCCACGTCCGCCAGCGGCTCATTCCGCAGGCCGCAACATGTAGCCGACGCCCCGCACCGTGTGAATCATCGGCTCACGGCCGGCGTCGACCTTCTTCCGCAGGTACGACACGTACAGGTCGACGATGCTCGACCGTCCTCCGAAGTCGTAGTTCCACACCTTGCGCAGAACTTCCTGGCGGCTCAGCGCCCGTCGGGGATGGCGCATCAGGAATCGCAGCAGCTCGAATTCGGTCGACGTCAGCGCGATGGGTTCACCGCTGCGCGTGACCTCGCGGCTGACGCCGTCGAGTTCGAGATCGCCGACGGTCAACGTCTCGTCGTCGGCAGGTGTCAGATACGCCGAGCGCCGCAGCAGACCGCGCAGCCTGGCCACCAGCTCCTCGAGCGAAAAGGGCTTGGTCATGTAGTCGTCGCCGCCGGCGGTCAGACCGGTAACCCTGTCCATCACGGAGTCGCGGGCCGTCAGGAAGAGCGTGGGCGTGTAGGTGTCCGAATCCCGGATCTGTTGCAGCACACCGAGTCCGTCCATGTCGGGCAGCATGATGTCAAGGACCAGGATGTCCGGGGTGTTGGCGCGGTATTTGTCGACGGCCTCACGGGCGTCGTGTGCGACGTCGATGTCCCAGCCCTCGTACTGCAACGCCATACGCACCAGATTGGTGAGCGCACGCTCGTCGTCGACGAGCAGCACCCGGATGGGTGAGCCGTCGGCGCGATACATCCGGGGCAACTTGCCGAGGATGGCGCGACGGGGACCCACGTCAGGGTCACTGACCGGTGGCGAGGTCATCCGTCCATTGTCGCGATGTCCAAGTGAAGCGGTGACGTTCTCATAGACAATTCACATGTGCCCAACTTCGTGCTGCAACCGATCGGACGGGTTGAGTCGACGCTGACCGACGCCAGCGCCGCGCCCCGCCAGGGCGACGAGGGTTCACCGGATTGCTGGCTGGTGTTCGATGCTGACGTCCGGGCCGCACTCGAGGGGATAGGACCCGGCAGCGAGATCGTCGTCATCACCTGGCTGCATCTCGCCGACCGCAACGTACGCCAGGTGCATCCCCGAGGCGAGACCGACAGACCCTTGCGGGGCGTCTTCGCGACGCGCTCGCCCGATCGGCCGAACCCACTCGGCCTGCACGTGGTGACCGTCCTCGATGTCGACGGCCTTCGCATCCGCGTGCGTGACCTGGAGGCGGTCGACCGCACCCCGATCGTCGACGTCAAACCGGTGCTGGAACCGCGGGGACGGCGATGAGGTGTTGTCGTTCAGCGCCTTTCGATCGAGGCGCGCGAGGTTGACGCCACGCAACAAAAGTTCGAGAAGGCAGTTGCGCCAGTTCAATCTCGCGGAGACTCCTGGGGATTGGAGATGCCAGCTATGACGCCATCGCGTCGAACAGCCGGGCGATCTGTGCAGGTGCCACGTCCACACCGCACTGTGCGCGCAAGTTGGCCAGCGGCCGCGCAATGCCCTGCAGGTCGGCCCATTCGTTCGGGTGGGCGATGAAGTAGTTCCGAATGGCGTTCTCGGCGTCGCCGGGTGCCAGCGCGCCGGAGTTGGTGATCGCGTCGTCCGCGCCGGGATGTGTCGCGAGATAGGCGCCGGTCGCCGTCGAGACCCCGCCGAGCGTGGTGCTCAGCCCAGCCGCAGTACATCCGGGCTGAGCGGACGCGGTCGGAATCGCGATCGTCGCGGCAGCCAACCCGCCTAGTGCGCCGGCTGCAAGTACACGGAAAGCTCGCATGGTGATGCTCGATGTTTGCACTTCTCGCCCCTTGAGTCGCGGCGGCACCTTTGTCTCGCCGACGCTAGCGGCTACCCCGCAAACGTCCCGTTAAACCCGCGTCTTTGGCGCCTCACCGGACGTCACCGACTCGCGTCTCAGATACCTTGATTCGCAATCATTCTCGTTTCCTCAGAGATACTTGCGTAGCGTCTCGGCTTGCCTGCGGAGCCGTTGTGCCGCGTCGTGCCGTCCCAGCAACTCATAGCGGTCCGCTTCCGCGACGTAATCGTCGACGTGGTCGTGCAGGACGGCGCGGACATCGGCGATCGACAGCTCACGACGGGCCACCTCCGTCGAGTCGGCGTCCACCGTGGCGGGGTCGACGGCTTCGGCGTTGTCGATCGCCGCGATGGTGGTGCGCAGGGCGGCGACGGCTTCCGCGTGACGGGTCTTCAATGCGACGCCGAGGTCGCGGCGCAACAGGGCGCGAAGCGCATGGGCGTCTGCGGGTCGATCCACCTGGTTCTGCGTCATGTGTCGGCCTGCTCCGCAAGGGCACTGATCAGCGTGATCATCTTCGCCGTGTCATCGGCGCCGCCGACGACGATGACCTTGAGGCTGTTGCGCGTCTCGTCGTACACAGTCTGGACGTGTAGCGGTCGCCGGCCACCCGAGCCGCCGTTGGCCGCGCCCAGCACGTGTGTGGTGATTCGGTCCATGACGCCGCGACCGACGGCCTCGATCTGCACGATCGCCGACACCTCCACGCGTGGCTCCGTTGCCGGAATCGTTTGCCCGCCACCGGTGAACTCCCGCAGGTCCTGCTCGGCGATGCGGTATTGCTTGCCGATCCGCACGGCGGGCAAGCGGCCGTCCCGCACGTAACCGCGGACGGTTCGCACGTGCAGCCCGAGGACTTCGGCCACTTCCTCGGCCGAGTACAACGTTGATGTCACGACTGCAGACTACCGCATCATTACCTATCACTCCTTTATAGAGGGATTATAGGGATGTTTAGCGCACTCAGCGGGGGCCGGTGCTGACCTGAGAACGTCGAGACGCAGGTGCCCACGATCGAAATGCCTTGTCCCCCAATCCCTGCGCCCACCTGGAACGGTAGGGTCGGCACATGCCTGATCGCACCGCCGGCCTGCGCCTCGCCGCCACGCACGCCGAGGCATTCCTTGCCACTCTCGACGAGCGCCCCGTGGCCGCCCGTGTCGACGCCGCCGGTGTGCGCGAAGCCCTCGGCGGTCCACTGCCGATTCGTGGTCAGGATCCCGGTGCCGTCATCGACGCCCTCGTCGCCGGCGCCGAGCCTGGTCTCGTTGCTACCGCGGGGCCACGCCATTTCGGCTTCGTCATCGGCGGGGCGCTGCCCGCCGCGCTGGCCGCGGACTGGCTGGTGGCCGCATGGGACCAGTGCGCGGCGTTCCATTCGCTCTCCCCCGCAGCTGCCGCGATCGAGGAGGTCGCGTCCGCGTGGACGCTCGAGCTGCTGGGCCTTCCGGCGAGCGCGAGCGTCGGATTCGTGACCGGCGGTCAGGGCGCCAACACGACCTGCCTTGCGGCCGCCCGGCACGCCGCGCTGGCCCGCGTCGGCTGGGACGTCGAGCGCGACGGGCTCATCGGCGCGCCGCGGCTGCGCGTGCTGTGCGGTGAGCAGGCGCACGCCACCATTCACACCGCGCTTCGATTGCTCGGCCTCGGCTCGGAGACGGCCGTTCGCATCCCGGCCGACGACCAGGGCCGGATGGACCCGGTGGAGCTTCGGAAGGCGCTGGCCGCCGGCGACGGACCCGCCATCGTCTGCGTGCAGGCAGGCAACGTCGCCACGGGCGCCTTCGACGCCTTCGAACCGATCGCCGACGCATGCGCCGCCCACGGCGCGTGGCTGCACGTCGACGGCGCCTTCGGCCTGTGGGCCGCCGCCGCACCCGCAACGAGGCACCTGACCCGCGGTGTCGAGCGGGCCGACTCGTGGGCCGTCGACGCGCACAAGTGGCTCAACGTGCCCTACGACGGCGCCATGGCCATCGTCGCCGAGCCGGAGCATCACGTCGCCGCGATGAGCCTGGCCGGTCCGTACCTGGTGGCCGATCCCGGGCAGCGCGACAGCACGAACTACGTGCCGGAGAGCTCCCGGCGCGCCCGCGCGGTGCCGGTCTACGCCGCCATCCGCTCGCTCGGCCGCGATGGCGTCGCGGAGTTGATCGAGCGCAACTGTGCGCAGGCCCGGCGGATGGCGCAACGGCTGGTCGCCATTCCCGGTGCCGAGATCCTCAACGACGTCGTGCTCAACCAGATCCTCGTCCGACTGCCGGGCGGCGATGACGCCAACCGCGCCGCGGTGGCCGCCATCCAGCGGGACGGAACGTGCTGGCTCGGGGGCACCAACTGGCGGGGCGAACACGTTCTGCGGGTGTCGATTTCGAATTGGGCGACGACGGACGAGGACATCGACCGCTCGGCCGCGGCGATCTCCGCGGCCGTCGCACGCTAACGGCAACCATCCCGCGCCGACACTGCTGGGAGATCGCGAATCGCGCGGAAAACGCGATCTCCTAGCAGTCTCGGCGTAGTGGTGGGTGGGGCAAGCGAGCGCTTACTCCCACACCACCTCGTCGGGAGTCTTGTCCGGCCGTAGCCCGCGCCAACTGGGCTGGCGCAGCCGGCCGTCCGACGTGCGCTCGCTGTAGCGCACCTCCCCCACCAGTTCCGGGCGCACGAACGTCACGCCCTTGGCGTCAGGGCCGGAAAGCCTTGTGGTGAACGGGGATTCATCAGTATGCAGCGGGGCCAGCGTCTTCTTCAGACTTGCCAGCGCCTTGTCCGTGAACCCTGTGCCGACCCGGCCGGCGAACTGCAGTCCACCATCGGTTGGCACCCCGACCAGCAGAGCGCCGATGCCGCTGGTCCGGCCGCCCTCCCCCGCACGCCATCCGCCGATCACGACCTCCTGGGTCAACCAGAGCTTGTCCTTGATCCACGACGCCGACCGCCGGCCGGGCTGGTAGGTCGAGTCCCGCTTCTTGGCGATCACGCCTTCCCACCGGTGCTTGCGGGCGTATTCCAGCGCCTCCGGTCCGTCGCCGGGGAGCTGCTCTGGCACGGTCAACCCGCCCGCCTCTGCCAGCGCCTCGAGCACCCGACGGCGGTCGGAGTACTTGGCGCGCAACAGGGATCGGCCGTCGAGCGACAGGATGTCGAACGCCCAGAACTCGACACGGGTCGAGCGGGCCCGGTTCTGCATCTCGCCGAAGCTGGGCACCCCGGACTCGTCGAGCGCCACCGCTTCGCCGTCGAGGATGACGTGGTGGTCGGCGAGATCAGCTGCCAGCGCCTGTAATTGGGGATACTCGCGGGTGACGTCACGTCCCCGCCGGGACCGCAGGTTCAGCGTGCCGTGGTCGGCGTCGACGAGCAGCCGGTAGCCGTCCCACTTGCCCTCGAACGCCCATTGCGTCGCCTTGAGTTTGGCCACCGACCCGTGCGTGGCGAGCATCGGCGCCATGTCCGTTGCCGTCAGCGTCGGCTGTTCCTTCATCCGGTGCGCCAGCCAATTCTTGCCATCTGTCTGAATCAACGCGTAGCGGCCGGAGATCCTGCTGCCGTTCAGGGTGACGATCACCTCGCCGCCCTTCGCCGGGCCGTCCGGCGGATTGTCGCGGAACTTCTCGGCCTCGTACGTCCCCGAATCCCAGATGATGACCTTGCCACCCCCGTACTCGCCCTTGGGAATGTCGCCCTCGAACGTCGCGTACTCCAGCGGATGGTCCTCGGTGTGCACGGCCAGGTGGTTCACCGAGGTGGTGTCCGGCAGGTTCTTCGGCACGGCCCACGACACCAGCACCCCGTCGCGTTCGAGCCGGAAGTCGTAGTGCAGCCGGCGGGCGTGGTGCTCCTGGATGACGAAGCGGTCGTCGTTGCCGAGCACGGGTGAGACCGCGGGCACCGGTTCCGGCGTCTTACCGGGATCGCGCATGCCGCGGTAGGTGGTGAGCCGATCTTCCACCGGCACATTGTCATCGAGCTCGGCGATCAGGTCACCGTCACGTTCGACGCGCTCCAACACCTCGTCGAACCGCAGGTGACGTAGCTTCGGGTCGTCGATCTCGTCCCACGTCCGCGGCGCCGCGACGGTGGGTTCGTCACGCCCCCGCATCGAGTACGGCGCAATCGTGGTCTTGGCGGCGCTGTTCTGGCTCCAGTCGACGAACACCTTGCCGGTGCGCAGGCTCTTGGTCATCGTCGCGGTGACGCGCTTGGGCATCGTCTTCTCCAGCTGCTGCGCGACCCGCTTCGCCAGCACCGAGGCGCCGTGCGAGCTGATCGGCTGCGCCAGAGGCACATACAGGTGCAGACCCTTGCTGCCACTGGTCAGCGGGTAGGTGGTCAGCCCGATGTCGGCGATGAGGTCGCGCACCTCGTGTGCGACCTGGCAGAGCTGCTTCATCGTGACGCCCTCACCAGGGTCGAGGTCGAACACGATGCGCGTCGCGGGCCCGGGTTCCTGCCCACTGGCGAGGAAGCGCCACTGCGGAACGTGCACCTCGAGCGAGGCCTGTTGCGCCAGCCAGGCGAGACCCTCACGGCTGTCGATGACCGGATACGTCGTCGTGCCGGACTTGTGGGTGATCGATCCGCGGCCCAGCCAGTCCGGCGCCGACGAGGCGAGCTGCTTCTCGAAGAACGATCCCTCGGCCACCCCGTTCGGCCAGCGCTTCCGCGTGACGGCCCGGCCGGCGATGTGCGGCACCATGACGTCGGCGATGGTCACGTAGTAGTCGAAGACCTCGGCCTTCGTGGTCCCGGTGGCGGGATAGAGCACCTTGTCGGGGTTCGTCAGCTTCACCCGCCCAAAGCGCTCCACGCAGCCATTATCCGCGGAGTAGGGTTCGCTTCGTGCGCAGATTCGTCGCAGCGGCCGTGTTGGCGTGTGCCGGCGCGGTCATCGGCGCTGCGCAAGCCGCTGCGGATCCCGCCGATCTGGTGCCGTACTGCACGGGCGATCAGACGCCGATGGACTCGAATTGCCGGGAAAATCCGTCGCAAGCCGCCCCGCACATGGGCTCCGGCGTCTCTCCTGGACTTCTCTACGGTGGTGTCTCTCCCGGACTGCCGTACGGCGTCAACCCCGGCGAGGACCCGACCATCTAAGGCTCGTCGTCGAATTCGAGGACGGCAAACGGCGCGGTCGGCACCTCGGCGATGGCCAACTTGGCGGCGGCGTCGAGAGGTATGACGTCACGGGACAGCGCCGCAAGGGCTTTGGTGGTGCCCACGTCGTGACCGGCCTGCTCGCTGAGCAACCAGCGCACCTCGAGCAGATCGCAATACGCCTGGATCGGCGTACCGGTGTAGTGCAGCGCGGCGTGGGCCAGTTGCTCCGTGGGCGTCAACAACTCGATCACCCACAGCCGGGCGGCGGCCGACTCGTCGACGTCGTGGCCGACCTCCCGGCACAACTGCGCCTGATACGCCTGCAGATCACCGAGCAGGATGCGGGCCTGCCCCTCACCGACGTCCAGTCCGGTCAGTTCCCGCAGCCGCTGCGCGTGGTAGCGACGGTCGCCGACGGCGACGTGCAGCCGCAGCTGGCTCGGGTTGGCGCTGTCGGGTTGCATCGACAGCTCGTCGACCGCGAAGCCGAGGTCGTTGAGTCGACGGATGGTTCCTTCGACGCGGTAGCGGTCGGTGAAACCGAATACCGGTTCAGCGTGCAGCAAGTCCCACAGCGACTCGTACCGATCCCGAATGTTCTCGGCCTCGGCGATGAGGGTGTTGTTGAACTCTTCGGGCCGCTCGAGTCGCTCGGCGAGATCGAGCATTCCCATCGCGACGTTCTCGACCAAGATGTCGAGGTCGTAGTGACGCTGCCCTCGACTCAGCGACGGGTGCACCTCCGAGGTCTCCGCGTCGACGAGCCACGCCTGCAGCAATTGCCCGTCCCGCGAGAACAGCGTGTTCGCCAGTGAGCAGTCACCCCAGAACACGCCGTGGCGGTGCAGTTCCACCAACAAGCCGGCCATCGCATCCAGCAGCCGCGCACGGTGTTTGGGCTGATCGGGCGGCAGCCGCATGAACAGGCGGCGGTACTGCCAGGACCCCTCGAGGTAGCGGGTGACCAGGATCGCGGTGTCGAATTCCGGCTGCAGCACCAGCCCGGCCGGACGCACGGCGGGCAGCTCCATGTCTTCGAGCCGCCGCAGGACGTCGTACTCCTTCATGGCAAGCCGCGGCGGCATGTCCTTGACGGCCCACAGCTGATCATCGGCGTCGACGAACTTCACCAGGTGGCGGCTGGGCCCCACGGCGATGTCGCGCAACGGAACGTCGGGCACCACCCAGTCCGACAACGGCCGGTCCCACGGCAGCGCGAGGAGGCCAGGAGATGGTGTCCGGAGCCGAAACTCGGTCATTGCCCCCGGTCGTCCCCTGCGCTTCGCGCGTGGGCCCAGCGCTCCTGCCCGCCGGATGGCTGCCGCATCGTCAGTTGAGCCGCTCGCCCGTCTCGGGGTGGAACAGGTGCACCGCGCCCTCGGGATGCCTGCCCAACCGCACGGTGTCCGCCAACCTCGGCGCCCTGCGCGGATTGCACCGCGCCACCAGTTCAACCCCGGAGCTGGCGTGCGTGTAGACGTAGGCCTCGCTGCCGAGATCCTCGACCAGGTCGACGACGACTTCGACGCCACCGGACTCGACGATCTCGAGTTGCTCGGGCCGGATTCCGAACGTCACCTCTGACAGGCCCGCTGCGCTGATCTTGCTCAAATCGTCGCGTTCGAGTTCCAGCGTCGAGTCACCGACCTTGACGCCGTCGGCGGCGACCGGCAGGGTCACCAGGTTCATTGCCGGTGAACCGATGAAGCCCGCAACGAACGCGTTGGCCGGACGATCGTAGAGCTCGTTGGGCGCGGCGAACTGCTGCAACTTCCCGAAGCGCAACACGGCCACCCGGTCGCCCATCGTCATCGCCTCGACCTGGTCGTGGGTGACGTAGACGGTCGTGGTGCCGAGCCGGCGTTGCAGCGCGGCGATCTGGGTGCGAGTCTGCACGCGCAGCTTGGCGTCGAGGTTCGACAGCGGCTCATCCATGCAGAAGACCTGGGGCTCGCGCACGATGGCACGCCCCATCGCGACGCGTTGCCGCTGGCCGCCAGAAAGCTTGGCCGGCTTGCGATCCAGGTGCTCCGTCAGGTCCAGGACCTTGGCGGCCTCCTCGACCTTCTTGCGCCGTTCCGCGGCAGGCACCCCGCGCAGCTTGAGTGCGAAGCCCATGTTCTCGGCGACGGTCTTGTTCGGGTACAGCGCGTAGTTCTGGAACACCATCGCGATGTCGCGATCCTTGGACGGCACACCCGTCATGTCCTTGCCGCCGATCTCAATGGACCCCTCGTCGATGTCCTCGAGGCCGGCGAGCATGCGCAGCGCGGTGCTCTTGCCCGAACCGGAGGGCCCGACCAGGACGATGAACTCGCCGTCCTGGATGTCGAGGTTGAGATTGTCCACCGCGAGTTTGTCCGACCCCTCGTAGATGCAAGAGGCGTTCTTGTACGTGATTGCAGCCATTTTGGATTCTCCGTGTCTATCGAGTGGTTGGGGTGGTCTACTTGATTGCGCCGAAGGACAGTCCGCGCACCAGCTTGTTTTGCGCGAACCAGCCGCACAGGATCACGGGAAGGGCCGCCATGGTTGCGGCCGCCGACAGCACCGCCCAGTACTGACCCTCGCCGGCAATGAAACCGACCAGGTATACCGGCATGGTCTGCGCGTTCACCGCGGTCAGGTTCACCGCGAGGAAGAACTCGTTCCAAGCGAAGATCACGCAGATCAGCGCAGTGGCCGCGATGCCGGGTGACACCAACGGAAGGATCACCTCGCGCACCGACCGCCACAGGCTGGCGCCGTCCAGGCTGGCAGCCTCGAGCAGTTCGCCTGGCACTTCGAGGAAGAACGAGCGCATCATCCAGACGGCGATCGGCAGGTTCATCGACGTGTAGAGGACGACCAAGGCCCAGATGTTGTCCAGTAGACCGATGTTGGACACGATCACGTAGAGCGGCAGGATTGCCGCGACGACGGGCAGCATCTTGGTGCTCATGAAGAAGAACAACGCGTCCGACGTCTTGCGGACGGGCCGCAGCGACAATGCGAAGGCTGCGGGCACCCCCAGGAGCAGCACCAGAATCGTCGACATGCCCGTGGCGAAGACGGAGTTCAACATCGCGGGGCCGATGCCCTGATTGAAGACCGCGGCGTACTGATCCAGCGTCGGTGTGAAGAACAACGTCGGAGGATTGGTCGCCGCGGCACTCTCCTGCTTGAACGACGTCAGTACCATCCAGAACACCGGGAAGAAGAACCCGATCCCGACGAGCCACGCGACCACGCCCCAGGGGCTGAACTTCTTGGACTTCTTCTTCCGCGCCGGAGCGGCATCACTTGTCGCCGTGGTTCGTGCTGTCTTGTCAACTACCTTCGGAGCACTCATGGCCTAGGCCGCCTCTTCCTTGCCGGAGAACGATTTGAAGATCAAGCGAAGCGCGAAGCTGGCGATGATCATCGTGAAGATGACGACCACCACGCCCATGGCGGCGGCCTGGCCCATGTCGAAGCCGAGGAACGCCCGCTGATAGATGTAGAACGGCAGGTTCGCGCTGGCGACGCCCGGTCCACCCTGGGTCATCATGAAGATGGCGTCGAACGTGTTGACCAGGTAGACGGCGCCGAGCACCACGCCCAACTCGATGAAGCGCCGAAGGTGCGGCAGCGTCAGCTCGCGGAAGAGTTGGATCGCGGTGGCACCATCGACCCGGCCCGCCTCGAGCTGGTCGCGGGGCATCGACGTCAGGCCTGCCAGGATGAGCAGCATCATGAACGGCGTCCACTGCCAGATCAATTCGACCATGACCATCATCAGCGGGAACTGACCGATCCAGTCCACCGGGCTGATCCCCACCAGCGACAGCACCCAGTTGAGGATGCCGTTGTTGGGGTCGAGGATCGTCGTCTTCCAGATCAGGGCTCCCGCAACGGGAGTGATGAGGAACGGCGTGATCAGCAGCGTCCGCACTGCCCCTCGTCCGAGGAACGCGCGGTCCAGCAGCAGCGCGATCAACAGGCCGAGGAACGCCGAGATCAACACCACGCCGACGATCAGGATGACGGTGTTTAGTGCCACCGACCAGAACTGACTGTCCTTGACCACCGCGACGTAGTTGTTCAGCCCCACGAATTGCCGCGACCCGGGGCGAACCAGGTTCCACGACAACGTCGAGTAGTACAGGGTGAACAAGAACGGCACCTGCGTGACCGCGATCATGAAGATCAACGCGGGTAGCAGTGGCCCGCGGCGGCGCCACCCCTCGGCGCGGCTCACGCCGACGTCCTGGGCTTCCCGGATCTTGCGGACCCGTTCGGCCACGGCCTCCTGACTGGCGTCTGACTCGGTATCAGCGGTAAGAGTCATCACTTCTCCTGGTATGTCTTGCCGACGACCTCGGCGTATTGCTGTGCTTGGGCCAGCGCGTCGTCCACCGACTTCTGTCCGGCGATCGCTGCGCTGATCTGCTGGCTGACCCGGGTGCCGAGATCCTGGAACTCCGGGATCCCGACGAACTGCACGCCGGTGTACGGAACCGGTTGCACCGTCGGCTTGTTCGGGGTCGAGTTCGTGATCGACTGCAGGGTCAACGGACCGTACGACTTCGAGATCGCTTCGTACTCAGGCAGTTCGGTGTAGGTCGACGTGCGGCTGCCGGGTGGGACGCGCGCCCAGCCGAGCTTCTCACCGACCAGCTTCATGTAGTCCTTGCTGGTCATCCACGAGATGAACTTCCAAGCGCCGTCGGGGTTCTTGGCGGCCTTCGGAATGCCCAGCGACCAGGTGTAGAGCCAACCCGAGTTGGGCTTCTCGACGATGGGCGCCGGCAGGTAGCCGATCTTGCCGACCAGATCCGGGTAGGTCTGGGGATCCTCGAGCACCGAGACCGCCGACGTCGCGTCGTACCACATCGCCGTCTGGCCCTGACCGAACAGGTTCGCGCACTCCTGGAAACCCGTTGAGGACGCGCCCAATTCGCCGGACTTCTTGATGGTGTCGACGTAGAAGTTGACCGCCTTCTTGACCTCCGGGCTGTTGAGTTGCGCGTTCCACTGGTCGTCGAACCAGCGTCCGCCGAAGGTGTTGATCACCGTGTCCAGCGGCGCGAGCACCTCACCCCAGCCCGGCTTGCCGCGCAGGCAGATGCCTGCTCGGTCACCGGTCTTGAGCTGGTCCGCCCACCCCGCGACCTCTTGCCACGTGGGTTGATACTTCGGGTCCGGGTTGACCTTGATGCCGGCCTGCTCGAACATGTCCTTGCGGTACATCAGGAACGACGACTCGCCGTAGAACGGCACCGAGTACATGTTGCCCTCGTAGGACAACGAATCCCGCAGCGACGGAATGAAGTCCTGCTCGTCGTAGCCAGGAGTGTTCTTCGCGTAGTCCGAGAGGTTCAGCAACCAACCGTCCTTGGCCCACTGCGGGGTCTCGAAGTTGCTGATCATCACGACGTCGAACTGACTGCCGCCCATCGCGGTCGACATGGTGATCTTCGCTCGCGCCTGGTTCTCCGAGAGCGAGATGAACTTCAGCTTGGTGCCGGGGTTCTCCTTCTCGAACTCCGACGACAACTTCTGCGCGTCGGCCATCTGTGAGTTGGACACCAGAGCGATCGTCACCTCGTTGTCCGACGCCCCCAGCGACCCTGCGCCTGCGCATCCCGCGGTCAGCACCAGGCCGGCCGCGGCGACGCAAGCCGAAAGCTTGTGCAGCACTCTTCGTGTGGTTCTCACTCTTACCTCCACTATCGGGATTCCAAAAGCCAACGGGCACAGTCCACGTCGCACACCAGGAGCTTGGCCAACTCGCCCCGCAACGCACCGAGGGTGGCCTGGTGCTTGGCCGCTCCACTCGAGACCAAGATGCTCTTCTTGCACGCTCGGACGTCCTCGAGCGGAACCGACACCGCGCGCTGCGCCAGTTCGGTGACGATTGGCGTGCCCGCTGCATCGAAGAACCGGCCGCCGATCTCGCCTACGGCGCCGAGCCCGATGAGTTCGTCGAGCATGCGGTTGTCCAGGAAGCTGCCCTCGAAGAGCGTGGTCGAGGTGGAGACGGCGCCGACGCCGAACAGCATGGTGTCGGCGCGCCGGCCGGCCTCCAGGGTGCGGGAGATCACCGAGTCGCTGCGCATCGACACGACGGTGGACGGGTCGGCATACAACGGTGCGGGAAGGCGAATCGCGTCGGCGCGCAACACTTCTGCCCCGCGGCTCAGAATGAGCTCCATGCCCGTCTGGTAGGCCGCGGTCGACATGGCGCCGTCGAGCTGGACCACCGTCCGGCAACTCGCGACGCCGGGGTTGAGGGCCATCGCGACTGCCACCTGCTCCGGACCCCAGGTGAAGCCGAGCACGTCGTCGGCGGAGAGGCGACGCATCAGCAGGGCCGCGGCGGCACGGCCGACGCCGGCGAACATCGCGGGCCGTCCCGGGGCACCGTCGTCGACGCCGTGGCCGGTGACGACGGCCTCGGTCAGGCCGAACCGCCGTTCGAGCTCGCGCTCCTCTTCGTCGTGCAGATCTTCTTGCAGCGCCGCGGGCACGACCACCTCGATGCGCACCAGCCCCTTGGCCTTGGCCCGCCCGATCAACCGACCGGCCGTCGGACGGGAGACGCCGAGGCGGGTCGCGATCTCCGCCTGCGTCAATCCGTCGAGGTAGTAGAGCGTGGCCGCACGCAGCGCGAGCCGCAGATCTTCCGCGGTGGAACCGGCGGCACTCAAGGAACCGGCCCCGACCTGGCCATTCGACGTCGGTGTCGGCACGATTTCCACCTCCCACCTTCTCCGTTGAATCGTGAACAAATGCTCACGGGTGCGTGTAGATGCTCATCACGCTAACATGGTGAGTGTGACGTACACAACACCTTCGATGTCGAAGAAGATGCGGGCCGGCCGGGCCCCCGCTCCCCTGAACGACGACCGCGTGGCGGGTACCGTCAACTCAGTGGTGACCGTGTCATGAAGCTCAACGAGGTGACGTTGCCGGCGATCCCGATCGCCAAGCCGACCTATGACCGCGACGAGATCAGCGTCGGGATAGTGCATTTCGGTGTGGGCGGGTTCCACCGCGCGCACCAGGCGATGTACGTCGACCAGCTGCTGGAGTCGGGTGCCGCGAAGGACTGGGGCATCTGCGGAGTCGGGGTGATGCCCGCCGACCGGAAGATGGCCGACGTGCTGACCGCCCAAAACGGGCTGTACACGCTGATGACCGAGCATGCCGACGGCAGCCGCGAGGCACGCGTCATCGGTTCGATCGTGGACTACCGCTACGCGCCCGACGACCCCGAGGCCGTGGTCGAGTTGATCGCCGCGCCGAGCACCAGGATCGTCTCGCTGACCATCACCGAGGGTGGATACGACATCGACCATCAACCGGCCGACGGGGTGAGCGTGTTCGCTCTGGTGACCGCAGCGCTGGACCGCCGCCGCGAGCGCGGACTGTCGTCGCCGACGATCGTGTCCTGCGACAACATCGAGGGCAACGGCGAGGTGGCGCGGCACGCGTTCACCACCCATGCGGAGCGGACGCATCCGGGGCTGGCCGAGTGGATGGCCGAGCACACCCGCTTCCCGAACTCGATGGTGGACCGAATCACCCCCGTCACCTCACCCGAGGTGATCGAGGCGCTCGCAACGGAATTCGGTGTCGAGGACCGGTGGCCGGTGGCGGCGGAGCCGTTCACGTCGTGGGTGCTCGAGGACGACTTCTCCGACGGCAGACCGCCGTTCGAGGACGTCGGCGTCCTGATCGTCGACGACGTGACGCCGTACGAGCTGATGAAGTTGCGGCTGCTCAACGCCAGCCACCAGAGCCTGTGCTACTTCGCCTACCTGGCCGGGTACCGGCTGGTGCACGAGGCGGCGGGCGACCCGTTGTTCGCCGAATTCCTGCGCGAATACATGGATTCGGAGGCAACGCCGACGCTGAAGCCGGTGCCGGGCATCGATCTGCCCGACTACAAGCGCACGCTGATCGAACGGTTCGCCAACCCCGGCGTGCGCGACACCATCGCCCGGTTGTGCTACGGCTCCTCGGACCGCATCCCGAAGTGGCTGCTGGCCGTGATCCGGGAGAACCTGCGCACCGGCGCCCCCATCCGGCTGGCCGCGGCGACCGTGGCCAGCTGGGCACGGTATGCCGAGGGCGTCGACGAGCAGGGAGAACCCATCGACGTGCAGGACCAGCTCGCGGATTCGCTTGTGCCGCTGGCTCGTTCGCAGCATGAGAACCCGACGGCGTTCATCGACAACACCGCGCTCTTCGGCGACCTCGGGCAGCAGCCCCGATTCGTCGAGGCGTACCTCTGGGCGCTGGACTCGCTGCACCGCGACGGCGCCCGCGCGACGCTGGAGGCGCTGCTGCACGGAGATTCGGCCTCGTGAGCCGCGCGCTCGTCATCGGTGAGGCGCTGATCGACATCGTCGAGCGCGAGGGGCGGCCGCTCGGCGAACACGTCGGGGGCAGCCCGCTCAACGTGGCGATCGGACTCGGCAGGCTCGGGCGCGACGTCGACTTCCTCACCCACATCGGTGACGACGAACGCGGCCGCCGCATCGTCGACTACGTCGAAGCCTCCGGCGTCCGACTCGTGCCCGGCAGCGTCACCGCCGATCGCACCCCGACAGCGCTGGCCCGGCTCGACGAGATCGGCGCCGCCGACTACGTCTTCGACATCGCCTGGGAGTTGGCGGGCACGCCGGAGGTCGCCCCGCCGATCGTCGCGCACACCGGGTCGATCGCGGCGTACCTGGCTCCGGGCTGCCTGGCGACGGCGGCGCTGCTCGACGCCTATCGGCCGTCGGCAACCGTCACGTTCGACCCGAACGTCCGGCCGGCCCTGATCACCGACCGCGAGGAGGTGATCGGCCGGATCGACCGGCTGGTCGAGAAGGCCGACGTCGTGAAGGCCAGCGACGAGGACCTGCGGTGGATCGACCCCGACCTGGGGCCCGAGAAGGTAGCCGAGAGCTGGCTGGCGTCGGGACCGTCGATCGTCGCCGTGACGCTCGGTGAGCGCGGCGCATTCGCTGTGTGCGCGGCGGGACTGGTGCGGGTGCCTGCGCGGCCGGTCCAGGTGGTGGACACCGTCGGTGCTGGCGACTCGTTCATGACCGGGCTCATCGACGCCTTGTGGGCGCTGGACCTGCTGGGCGCGTCGCGGCGGTCCGACCTGGCGCGCATCGACACCGGCACCCTCGAGGGCGTGGTCCGCGCGGCGGCGCTGGCGTCGGCGGTGACCGTCGCCCGCGCGGGGGCCGACTTGCCGGATCGCGCCGCTCTGCTTCGGGAGTAGCGCAATGGGCAATACTGAGTCATGCGTTCCATCTGGAAGGGATCCATCGCCTTCGGGCTGGTGAACGTGCCGGTCAAGGTCTACAGCGCGACCGAGGACCACGACATCAAGTTCCACCAGGTGCACGCGAAGGACAACGGCCGCATCCGCTACAAGCGGGTTTGCGAGGTGTGTGGCGAGGTCGTCGAGTACCGCGACATCGCCAGGGCGTACGACTCCGACGACGGTCAGACAGTGATCATCACCGACGAGGACATCGCGACGCTGCCCGAGGAACGCAGCCGCGAGATCGAGGTCGTCGAATTCGTGCCCGCCGATCAGCTCGACCCGCTGATGTACGACAAGAGCTACTTCCTGGAGCCCGACTCGAAGTCGTCGAAGTCCTACGTGCTGCTGGCCAAGACGCTGGCCGAGACCGACCGGGTGGCCATCGTGCACTTCGCTTTGCGCAACAAGACGCGGCTGGCGGCGCTGCGGGTGAAGGACTTCAGCAAGCGCGACGTGATGGTGATCCACACGCTGCTGTGGCCCGACGAGATCCGCGATCCCGACTTCCCGGTGCTCGACAAGGAAGTCGACGTCAAGCCCGCGGAGCTGAAGATGGCCGGCCAGGTGGTCGAATCAATGACCGACGACTTCCACCCCGACCAGTTCCGCGACGACTACCAGGAGCAGCTGCACGAGCTGGTGCAAGCGAAACTCGAAGGCGGCGAGGCGTTCACCACCGAGGAGCAGCCCACCGAACTCGACGAGACCGAGGACGTCTCCGACCTGCTGGCCAAGCTGGAGGCCAGCGTCAAGGCGCGCAAGTCGGGCGGCTCCTCGGACTCCGACGACAAGCCCGCGAAGAAGGCACCTGCCAAGAAGGCCGCCGCGAAGAAAGCGCCTGCGAAGAAGGCCGCCGCCAAGAAAGCGCCGGCGAAGAAAGCTGCGGCCAAGAAGTAGGGCTTGCCGCGGGGCACCGATGTACATGAAATTTGCACCTTTGGACACCGACGGCAATTAGGGTCGCTGCAAATTCACTTCGCTTCGCGCGGCCAGCGCGATCCTTAAGGAGCAGAGTTGGCGTCGATTGAGCTCACTGTGCCGGAAGAGTTGGCCACGGCGCTCGCCGGTATTCCCGGCGTTGAGCGATCTGCAAGTAGTCGGCGGAGCGGGACGTGGCAGATTGTTGCCGAGATCTTGGCGGGTACCTCGGTGACGATCTCGCTGCTTCAAGCTCCGCAGACTCTCACCGACGTGGCACAACGTTTACACGGGTTGCTACGGGGTCGGGTCAAAGACGGTCGCGCGATTCACATCGACGCCGTCGGCCCGGGCGGCGAAATGCGGCTCACCATTGACGGACACACCGATCTCGACGATGTCACCGAGCTACTTCGGTCAACGGTCTTCGACAGCGGCCAGTAACACATGCGTTTCCGGAGGGGACGACACCGCGTTCCGACACTTGACACAACGGACGAACACATAATCGAACGCTTGCGCCTTGCGGCGCGCGTTTGGGACGTTGTCGAGCAGCGGCCCTTATTTGCGACACATATGCAATACGCGCGAGAGCTGTTGAGTGAGTTGATGATCAAACGGTCGGACGCGACGGTCGCCGAAGCGGTTCAGGACACTCTGGCGGGCCAGATCGTCCACGTCTACCACAAGCGCTTGCGCAGAGACGATCTGGCAGAGTCCGCGATACACGATTTCGCGGACTCTTCGCCATTTTTTACCGCCACGCACATCGACACGTTGTATCGATCGCTCGACACGTATCAAATACACACCGCGAACACCGCCGCAGTAACCGCGGTAGTCCGCTCGCTGTTCGTTCAACTCGAACGATTCGACGGCAGCCTCGCTACTCCTGAAGTCTTATCTGTGTGCGCTCAAGCGGTGCACGACAACGGTCTTCCACTCGATGACGTCGTCGGTCGATTCAAAGAGCTGACCAACGTGTCCCCCGGCTATGACGCAATCCGGACATTCTATGAAGCTCAATTTAAGAAGAGCGTTGGCGACAAGGACGGCCATGATGCTCTTCGGGTGAGATACCTCGATAGCTTCGCCCGTGTGTCACGGTCGGATCCGGCCGCTGAACGTGTTGAGCACTTGGGCCGTTGGGTCCAGAGCCGTGAACAACCTCAGCGCTCGATCTTGGCCATGGCTGCACAGGCGGCTGAGGCGGGCGACATGGTCAAAGTCGCAAAGCTGTACGAGGTAGCAGCCGACCAAGCCGAATCGCCCGACCAGGCAGCGCTATTCCGACTGCTTTCCGAGGGCGGTCGGTTGAAGTCGAACCAACTGTCCACCGCAGACAGCCTGTATGAGTGCCTGCTCCGTCTGCGCTCGGGCCACATCACACGCGCCAAACCGCTCTTCGACCCCGACCATTTGATGCCGGACTTATGTCAACAAGCGATTCGGGTGCAGCGTCAAAATCCCTTATCCGACATTGCCTTACAAGTGGCGGACTTTGCCGGTGACGTCCGCACGGGGGTTGCACTTGACCACCGATACTCGAGTCTGAAGAACGCAACCGCTGCGATTGCCGACCTTTCGGCGGTAGATGCATTGCAGCGCGACCCCGATGTCCTCGACGTGCGAAACCTCAAGGCATCGCTTCCTGGAGCGTCATTCGTATGGGTGTCCATTACCCATGACACAGACAACGTCGAGGCGGACGACAGCTACGTGAATGTCACCACGCTTTCAGCTGACGAACGAAGATCGTACGTGCGATCGGTTCCAGTACCTGATCGTCAAGATCCCATCGTTCGCACCGCTATCGGGCGTGGTTCCGAGGAGCTCACTGACAACGAATTATGGTGGCTTTCCGACACTATCTTCGGTGACCTCGCTGAGGCGGCAGCTGGTAACGGGCTATATGTCATCCCCGACCAGGCCGCGTGGGAATTGCCCTGGTCCCGCCTCATCCCGTCCTACGTCGACGCATACGCGATAGTGCCCTCCGCAGCCTCGGCAATGCGGTTGTTGTCTACTTCGCATGCTCGGAAACCGAGGTCGGTGATTGGTCTGTTCAATACGGATCTGGCGGGCGCTCAAAAGGAACTGGCGTCGCTGCGTGCTTTGGATGGCGAGGGACACATCGACTTTCATCGGGCGACTACAGCTGAGGAGCTCGCGACCGCGCTGCGGTCGCGTTCGTTCGATTTGTTGGTTGTCACGGCGCACGGAACTCGCGGCGAGGGATTTGAATTCAGCATGGACCTGGGCGCCGAGATAGTGCCGCTCTTGTCACTGCTGGAGCTACCCCTGCCACCAGCCATCAGCTTCGGCTGCTGCTGGTCTGCACGTTCCAGTCGATCCTCGACCTCGGTCGTCGCCGTTCTGAGCTGTCTGTTGGCCGGCGCATCAACGGTAGTCGGCGGTTTGTGGGACATCGATGACAGAGCCTCTGGGGTTGTGTTATCCAAGGCCTACGCAAACTTCGCGCAGGGTTCGTCGCTCGCATCGTCGACGCTTAGCGCGTTCAGATCAGTCGATGAGTCGGCACGATCCGCCGCTGCCGGAATATGCGTCGTCGGGCGTTGGTGAAGTACCCATCGAAACCGCTGCGAAACCAATCGAACGGCAAAGGCAATACTGGCTCGCTTGCGACGGCGCTCCAGACCAGGCGGCGCGGTGGACTGCCGCCAAGAAGCCGCTCTCAGAAGGGTGGTGGTTCGTAGGTGGCGGCGCGCCAGGCTCGTTGTTGGCGTCTTTGTTCGGCGTTGAGTTCGTGGCGTTGGCGGCGTTCGGCGGTGATGCGGTCGCGGCGGTCCTGATCGCGGGTTTGCTTGCGGCGCGGCATCATCACCGACCGATCCGTCTGCGGCGGCACCAGCTGCGGCGGGATGTCCAACTCGCCCGTGGGCTGCCCCAGCGCCGGGAACATCGCCGCACCGTGGGGTTCGGTGCGGTAGACGTGCCCGGTCGGGGCGGTCAACACGATGGTGCCATCCGGTAACTGCTGATCCGACCAGCCGCCCGGACCACCCCCGAACGTCTTGATCAAATGATGGGTACGGCAGTACGCCTTCGTATTCGAGGGATGCGTCGGCCCCACCGGATACGGCACCGTATGGTCCAGATCGCAATTGGCGACGGGTTTGTCGCAGCCCGGCCAGCGGCACGTCAAATCCCGCCACCGGACAAACTCCTTGGTCTTCGCCGACGGTGTGTATCCCGGATCCGCCGCCACATCGGTGGGCACCGTCACCGG
>NZ_JIAW01000029.1 GCF_000620625.1 Mycobacterium sp. URHB0044
CTCGCTCAGACTCAAGTGGTCGCTGCAACACCTAACGAGTTCGAAGGTGTTGTTCGATGGCGTTTCGCAAGCAGGGCTGCAAACAGGTACCGGAGTCTGCCCATGGTGTTTTCCTGGACGCGTTGAAGTCGGGGTTGTCGCGGTCGGCGGCTGCCACAGTGGCCGGGGTCTGTCACTCCACGGGTAACAAGTGGGCGAACGCGGCCGGGGTGGCGGCGAACTTCAAGCATCGGGGTGTTCGGTATCCGGCAGCGGTTCGTGACGCGTTCTGGGAGGCAATGCATTCTGGCGCGTCGCCGTTGCAGGCGGCGGCGCTGGCCGGCGTGTCGGAGGTCACGGGCCAGTATTGGGTGAACAAGGCTGGGTATGTGCCCAGAACCCCTGCACCTGCCGATATCGAGCCCGATCCGTCACCGCCAAGGGGGCCGATGTCGTTCATCGAGCGCTGCCGGTTGGAGCAGCTGCTGGAGACGGGGCACCGGCCGGCGCACGCCGCCGGGTTGTTGGGGCGCCACAGGGACACGATTCGCCGCGAGATGGGCCGTGGGCGGACCGTGTCGGGATACCGGGCACGGGTGAGTCAAGACGCCGCCGAGGCCAACCTCACGCGACCCAAACCGCGCAAACTCGACACGACTGCGGCGCTGTTGGCCGAGGTGGTGGCACGCTTGAAGCAGCGGCATAGTCCCCAGCAGATCGCCGGCCGGCTGCGCGAGGAGTTCCCCGAGGATCCGGAGATGTGGGTGTCACACGAGACGATCTATCAGACCATGTACGTCCAGCCGCGCGGGGAGTTGGCTCGGCTGGTCAAGACCGCGCTACGCACCGGCCGCACTCAACGAAAGGCGCAGGGACGCAAGGAAACTGGCCAAGGTCACCTCAAAGACATGATCAACATCAGTGAACGGCCCAAGGAGGCCGATGACCGCGCGATCCCCGGACACTGGGAAGGCGACCTGATCATCGGCAAGAACCAGGCATCTCAGATCGGAACCCTAGTCGAGCGGGCCACCGGATTCCTGATGCTGCTGCACCTACCCGAGGACCGCACCGCAGCCACCACGGCCGACGCCATGTCGGCCAAAATCCCCGAAATCCCCGAAATCCTGCGCCGCTCACTGACCTGGGATCAAGGCGGCGAGATGGCAGCACACGCCAAGATCACCAAGGCCACCGGCCTGCCGATCTACTTCTGCGACCCCCACAGCCCCTGGCAGCGCGGCAGCAACGAGAACACCAACGGACTGCTGCGCCAGTACTTCCCCAAAGGCACCGACCTATCCTTCTACGGCCCCGGCTGGCTCGACCAGGTCGCCGCCGAACTCAACGCCCGACCCCGCAAACGCCACAACTGGCGCACCCCCGCCGAAGAACTCGACCGACTACTCTCAGATCCGTCCACATTCGTTGCAGCCACCACTTGAATCCAAGTCGCAACTTTGTTGCGTGAATTCAATCTCGCGACAGGGCGGTCCGCCGGTATCGGCGGCCGCGCGCGGATACGTCCCGCGTACCGTCGAACACGTGGTCGCACTACCTGGTCTGACGAGTCTGCGGGAAGTAGCCGGGCGCCAGCTCTTCGGTCTGGTGGCCGGACCCGACGGGCCGGCGAATCGCGCACACATCCACGACAGTCCCGGTCCCCGCTGGTTCGCCGACGACCGGCCGATCCGCCGGGTGCACGGCGACGCGTCGATGTTCGTGGGAGGTTTGCGCGCACTGCTGCTGCAGTCGCTGCATCCGCTGGCCATGGCGGGCGTCGCCGAGCATTCCGACTACCGCGGTGACCCGTGGGGACGGCTGCAGCGCACCAGCACCTTCCTCGCGATGACGACGTACGGTCCCGCGGACGACGCGCAGCGGGCCGTGGACCGGGTCCGCGGAATTCATCGCCGCGTCCACGGCACGGCGCCCGACGGGCGGTACTACGACGCGAACGACCCGCACCTGCTGGAGTGGGTACACATCGCCGAGGCGGACAGCTTCCTGCTCGCCCATCAGCGCTACGGCGCCAAACCGCTGGATCAAGCCGGACGCGACGGCTACGTCGCCGACACCGCCCGCATCGCCGAAGCGCTGGGCGTCGTCGATCCACCCCGCACCGAACGTGAACTGGCGGACCGGATTGCGGCGTATCGACCGGAACTGCGCAGCACGCCAGCCGCGCGCGAGGCGGCCCGCTTCCTGCTGATCACCCCGCCACTACCACTGCTCGCCAGGGCGCCCTACGCCGTACTGGCCGCCACGTCGGTGGCCATGCTGCCATCGTGGGCGCGGCTGCCCCTCCGGGTTCCCTACCTGCCGCCCGCCGAGGCGACGGCGATCCGATTGGCCGGCCTAGCCATGGTCGGCGGCATCCGATGGGCGTTGGCGCCGGGCAGGGCTTCCACGTCGGCTTCAACTTGAGTCGTCCGTCAGGCCTGCTTCGAGTTCGCGCAGCATCTTCAACGTCGGATCGAGGTTGCGCCGGTCGGCACCGGCGTTGCCCAGCAGACGCGACCAGTTGGCCTTCAGCCGTTGAAGATTGGCCTCCGCGCGAGGGGTCGGGTTCAACCGGGCGTGCCGCGCGTCGTCTCCGCCTGCGGACCTCTCGATCAATCCCTTCGCCTCCAGTGCCCGCACGGCGCGGCTGAGGTTGCTGCGCTGCATGCCGGTGGCTGCTGCCACTGCGGTGGGTGATGCGCCGGGGTGCCGATCGACGTAGCGCATGACGTTGATCTCGGACGCGGTGAGGTCGACGACTTGTTGGTCGAGATGCGTCTCGGTGCTGATCATGCGGGCGAGCGCCAGGATCAGATCGGCCAGGTCCGCCATGCGGTCGTCGGTGTGACGGTCGTCGCCCTCACTCATGCTTCCCAACACTACTGTGTCTGTTGTAGTTTAATAACTATCATTTGATAACCATCTGGAGGTAGTGCGTGACGACGGCCCTGGACGCGCCCACCCGGCCTGCAAGCGAGCGGACCATCACCGCGACCCTGCTGGTGACACTGGCACTGCTCTCGGCGGTGGCTCCGTTCGCCACCGATCTGTACCTACCCGCGTTCCCGTCGATGGTGGCCGACCTCGACACCTCGGCGACGGCCATCCAGCTCACGCTGACCGCGTTCCTGTTGGGCCTCGCCGGCGGCCAGCTGGTCTTCGGCCCGTTGTCCGACCGCTTCGGACGGGTGCGCCCGCTGCTGGTCGGCGCCGCGATATGCGTCGTCGCCAGCGCCGCCACCGTCTTCGCGCCCACAGTCGAAGTACTGATCGGAGCGCGGTTCATCCAGGGCGTCGCAGGCGCCGCCGGCATGGTGATCGGCAGGGCCATCATCTCCGACCTCGCGGCGGGCAAGGCCGCCGCACGCGCATTCAGCCTGATGATGATCGTCGGCGGGGTCGCCCCGGTCATCGCACCGTTGGCCGGCGGATTCCTCGTCGCACCCATCGGATGGCGCGGGGCACTGGCCGTCATCCTCGCCCTCTCGACGTTGATGCTTCTCGCGGTGCTGTCGATCGTGCGGGAGACGCACACTGAGCAACGCCGCGCCGAACTGCGCTCGTCACGAACGGCGTTGGGATCACCGCTGCGCGATCTGACGAGTCGCACGTATCTCGGCCACGCCGCGGCATTCTGTTGTGCCTTCGCGACGATGATGGCCTACATCTCCGCATCACCGTTCATCTACCAAACGATGATGGGGCTCAGCGCCGACGAGTACGGCGCGATGTTCGGCGTGAATGCCCTTGCGCTGCTGAGCATGAGCGCGCTCTCGGCACGCCTGACCGCGCGCCACGACGTGCGTCGGCTGGCCGGAGTCGGCCTGGTGCTTGGCCTGGCCGCCACCGTGGCGCTGCTGGTGTTGGCGACGTCGAGTGTCGCGCCCGGCTGGCTCGCCCTGGCACTGTTGGTGACGGTGGGCAGCATGGGTTTGGTGTTCGGCAACACCACCGCACTGGCGCTCGGCGCGGCACGCCGCGCGGCGGGCACGGCGTCGGCAGTACTCGGTGCGACACAGTTCGGACTGGCCGCCGCCGTCACTCCCCTGGTGAGCATCGCCGGTGAGGACACTGCCGTTCCTGCCGCGATCGTCATGGTCTCTGCGAGCACCCTCGCCCTGCTGGCGTTCGCCTGCGGTCGAACCGGAAAGTCAACGAGTGAAAGTGAGAACGACACAACAGAGGTGACGAGTATCGCGACGGTGGCCACCGAGCGTGCCCCGCGTTACGGCAAGCAGTTGGTGTCGCACCTGGGCCGCAAGGCGGTCGGCACGTGGGACGAGACAACCGAATCCGGCACGCTGGTGATGGGCGACGGGGCGGCACACGTGTCGCTGACCTCGTCGCCCTCGGCGCTGCTCCTCGAGGTCCGATCGCAGGACAACACCATCGCCGCCTTCGAGGACGTGGTGGGCCGCCACCTGGAGCGCTTCGGTGAGCGCGACGAACTGAAGGTGGTGTGGGCCCGGGCCTGACGCCACGCCGCCGCGCCGGATGATTACCACCGCGCGGGCGCGGGAGTGTCCAAGCTCAACGGACGTTCGTACGACAGGTCATCGCGGTCTCGCGTCCCGATCAGATAACCCTTGTCGGTGAAGAACGGTGACTGTAGGACCCGGGCGTCGGCAAGGAACATGCCTTCCACAGTCGATCGACGAACGGCGATGCGCCACTTGCCGTCGCGACGTTCGAGCCGGTCGATGTATCGACCCGTGATGAGCTGAGCGCTCTTGACGTCCGGTCCGACGAGCACGACGATGACGTAACTTTCCGCGTGTGCGGTGTCACCGTCGATTTCGCAGGTGTGGGTGGTGATGTTGTGCGTATGGACGCGGGACGTCGCGGCGTGGGTCTCGTTCGCCCAAGGCCCATAGTCCGGCCCCGAATTGACGGCGTGGCCGTGCTCGTCGACACCGTCGCCGTGATAGGCCGACGCAATCAGGTCAACATCGTGACGGTCGCAGCCGCGGGCATGGCGCGAGACACAGTCGAGGATCTCGGTGCGATCCAAGAGATAACGGACGTCCTTCTGGAGCGCTTCGAGAGGGGCGTGGTCGATGGAGATGGTCATAGTCATCCTGCCGGTCGAGTGGGTCGGCACCGACGCGTGTCGGCGCGCACTCAGACTATACGACTGTACAGCAACCGCTCGGGTGCCAGAATACGAGTAACGAACAGATCGGGAGACCATGGCGACATCGTCGCGGCGCGTGGGCGCCGAAACGTCCAAGACTCGGGACACGCTGCTCGACTGCGTGGAACGAACCATGCTCAGCGACGGGTATGCGAGCGTTTCGTACCGAACGCTCGCTGCGATGGCGGGCGTCACGCCCAGCCTGGTGCAGTATTACTTTCCCACCCTCGACGACATCTTCGTCGCAGCCATCAGGCGATACTCCGAACGCAGTCTGAAGTACCTGACGGACGCGTTCGAGCGTCGCGCCGACGATCCACTGCGTGCGGTGTGGGAGTACTCGTGGGAAGAAGCCTCTGGCGCACTCATGTCCGAGTTCATGGCGCTCAGCAATCACCGCAAATCCATTCGCAACGAAATCGCGACTGTCACCGAAAGCGTGCGGGAGTTGCAGCTGAGCGCGCTGGTCGCCAAGTTCGGCAAGGGAGCACGACCGATCGGCGACCTCTCCCTACCCGCTCTGCAATTGCTCGTGTCAGGTCTACCGAAACTGCTGAACCTCGAGGAAGGCATCGGCGTGAAGTCGGCGCATGCCGAGGTCACCGAAGCATTTGAACGGTACATCGATGCAGTGGAGCCACGTCCCGCAACACGCAAGCGAAAACCCGCTGCGCGCCGCCGCACACCGGCCCGCAAGGCTTGAGCCCTGGCTGCGGCCGACAGTCGTGACCCGTGAATCCAACCCGCTCAGCGCATTACGTGGGCGCACTGCTGGTGGGGATGGACGTCGAAGAGGTCGCGGTACGAAGGCGGTTGACGACCGTCCTCGTCGGTGATGCCGTACTTCACCGCCAACTCAGAGCCGATCAGCGTCTGACCGCTGACGTCCATGAGCTCGGCGTCGTTGTAGAGCGCCCAAATCACATGGCCCGTCAGCCCGGGAGTTTCGGCGGATTGCAGTATGTGACCGAACTTTTCGGGGTTGGTGGCGATGATCTTGCGGACGCGATCGGTGAGTAGCGACCCCATCCAGATCGACACCGTCGCGATGCCGAACTCCCGGAAGTCGAAAGCCATGTCGGCGGCCATCTTGTCGGTCCCCGCCTTCGGGACCCCGTAAGCGGGCCCGAACGCGTAGTGGACCGCACCCGAAGACGACGAGAAGGCCACCAAGCCCTTGCGCTGCGGCAGCATCAAGGGGGCGGCGTACACCGTGGCGACATAACTACTGCGCAAGCCAACGTCGAGAGTGTCGATGACGTTGACGGGTTCCTCCCAGAACTTCGTCCGGCCCATCATCTCGTCGCGGATGACCGCAGCGTTGTTCACCAAGACGTCCACGCGGCCCGTTTCCTCGCCGATGCGCTCAAACAGCGCCTCCACCTGAGCGTCGTCACCGTGGTCAACGGCAACGGGTATCCCCGTGCCGCCCGCCGCGGTCACCCGTGCTGCGGTCTCGTCGATGGTGCCCGCAGATCGCGATGTAGCGGAATCACGGGTGCGGCCGGTGACGTAGACCGTGCACCCGTGACTTCCCAGCGCCTCGGCAATCCCTGCACCCGCACCGCGACTTGCACCGGTGACGACCGCGACCACGTTGTCCTCGGACATGACTTCCTCTTCCTATCAGCGTGCCAACGCGAGGGATCGACGTGAACGCGCACGTTTCCTCCTGAACTCAGTTGTCGTACAGATATTTCGGGTTGGCAGCGCTCAGACGACAGCGCCGCCGTTGACCCCGATCACCTGACCATTGACGTAGCCCGCGCCGTCCGAACACAGGAAGGAGCACACGGCGGCTACGTCCTCGGCTGCCCCGAGGCGTCCCGCTGGAATCACCTGGGTGAGGTGCTCTGTGGCAGGCAACTTGCCGTCGTGCTGTTGTTGGCGAAGCATCGGCGAATCGATGACGAACGGCGGCACGGTGTTGGCCGTGATGCCCTTGCGGGCGTAGTCGAGCGCAAGCGTCTTGGTCATGGCGATGACTCCGCCCTTGGTGGCCGAGTAGTGGCCCTGCCGGGGTGCACCTTGTTGACCGGCCGCAGAGGAGATTGTCACGATACGACCCCACTCAGCGGCCACCATGTCCGGTAGCGCAGCTCGAGCACAGAGGAAGGTGCCGGTGAGATTCACCGCCAGGTAGCGGTTCCACTCGTCCAGAGTGATCTTGTCGAATCGGGTGAAACCGGCAATCGCTGCGCTCGTCACCAGGATTTCGATCGGGCCCAGAGCCTCACGGACAGAGGCAAATCCAGTTTCGACGGCGTTCTCATCTGATACGTCGACGCCTACCGCGATGGCATTGCCTCCCACCGCCTGGATTTCGGCAACGACTTTGTCTGCGGCCTCGCCGTTGACGTCGAAGACGGCCACGCGGTGCCCATCGCTGGCGAGCTTTGCGCTGATCGACTGACCCAGCCCAGATCCCCCACCGGTCACGACTGCAGTCCGGCTCACATCACACCACTCTTTCCTGGTGACCACCAGCACCACTGCTGTACGAATGTATAGCGCAAGTTGGGGCCGGACACAAGGTGTGCTGCACTGCGGGACCGGAAAAGAGGTGGCGTCACCCAACCAGCGAGGAACCGTTACGGCCCGTCGTTCAAGTCGGTAATCTCCGCATCCTCAGGCGATTTGCCAATGACGAAGAAGGAGCCTGGTTTCAACAAGAAGTCGTTGGCGTTGGCACAGATCGTTGCCGCCACCGGCGACCCCGCCCACTTCGTTCCGCCGATCACGCCCGATACGTCGAACTCGGCCGGATGGTCCGCTGGGCACGCGCCGCTGGGTGGGCTCACAGGCGAGTTCGCAATGTTCGCATCGGGCTCCCCGTTGTGCCGCGGACCACACTACGCGGTTGCTGTACATTCGTACAGTGTCGCAACAGGCGTGTCGTCGTGGCATGACGCCCGCGCGTCAGACTCCTGCCGGCCCGGGGGCGCCATGCATGTACAACGTCTGT
Organism: Mycobacterium sp. URHB0044; assembly: GCF_000620625.1. Lineage (GTDB taxonomy): Bacteria > Actinomycetota > Actinomycetes > Mycobacteriales > Mycobacteriaceae > Mycobacterium. Next base: position 8,082 of record NZ_JIAW01000029.1, read on the forward strand.
CCCGAACAAAAACTCGAGGCATCCGATGCGAAGAACAGGACGCCGTAACCGATCTCGTCGGGTTCACCGAGCCGGCCCACCCCGTTGGACATGGCGAGCGCGCGTTCGTCGAGGCCGAGCTTTTCGGCTTCATCCATCAGTGTCGCTGCACGGACGGCCCCACACGCAATGGCGTTCACGCGAACTCCCTTACGCGTCCACGCGGCCGCCATGGAGCCGGTCATGTTGTTCACCGCCGCTTTCGCCGCCCCATAGGGCGCGGCCAAGGGCATCGCCAACAGACTGGCGCCCGATGAGATGTTGACGATCGCACCCTTGCCCTGTTCGAGCATGGGGACCGATGCGGCCCTTGACAAATGCCAGACACTGCCCAGGTTGAGAGCCAACACCTGGTCGAACTCGTCCTCGGTCCACCCCTTTATTGGCTTGGTCTGCGCCCCGCCCGCGTTGTTCACCAGAATGTCCACCCGACCGAATTCCTCGAGTGTGGTGTCGATCAACTGCTGGCATGCCTGTGCGCTGGTGACGTCGGTCGACACCGCCACCGCCCGACGCCCGAGCGTCATCACCTCATTGGCGGTGGACTTCAGCGGGTCGGGCCTGCGGCCGGCAAGCACGATGTCGGCACCGTACTCGGCCAGGACGAGAGCCGCGCCGCGCCCGATGCCCGTGCCGCCGCCGGTAATGACGGCGACACGGCCCTGCAGTGAGAACCGACTGGTCATTGCGCTCCCTTGGTTCGTTCGGGGGGGGCCGTCCGTGGCTCTCCGCGAAGGTTGTACGAGCGTATAGCAACGGCTACGTTTCGCGGAGCTGGCGCGGTTGCCGAGGCTCACCGACTCCTATACGGTCGTACAGCACACGTGTCATACGGGTGAGTTACAGCTGCCGAGGAGTCGACGTTGAGCGATCTTTATTACGACCCATGGGACTTCGACATCGACCTCGATCCCTACCCGACCTACCGCCGACTGCGCGACGAGCGCCCGGTCTACTACAACGAGAAGCATGACTTCTGGGGCGTGAGCCGGTACTCCGACGTTGACGCAGCGCTGAAGGACACGGCGCGACTCAGCTCCGCCAAGGGCGACATCCTGGAAGTCGTGATGGCCGACCCGGTGATGCCCCCGGGGATCTTCATCAACGAGGACCCGCCGCTGCACACGATCCACCGGGCCATCGTGTCGCGAGCCTTCACGCCAAAGAAGATGCGGGCCATCGAGGACAAGATCCGCGCGTTTTGCGTGGCATGCCTCGATCCGCTCGTCGGCGGAGATCGCTTCGACTTCGTCGAGGACCTCGGCGCCGAACTGCCCATGCGCACGATCGGCATGCTTGCCGGGATCCCCGACGCAGAACAACCGGCGGTCCGTGAGCACGCCAACCAGGTGCTGCGCAATGAGCAGGGTAAGCCGATGGAGATCAAGAAGGACCGCTACTTCACCGGCGAGATGTTCGGCGAGTACGTCGAATGGCGCGAGAAGAACCCCTCCGACGACCTCATCACCGAACTGCTCAACGTGGAGTTCGAGGACGAGACCGGAACCACCCGCAAACTGACGAAGCAGGAACTCATCGTGTTCCTAGCCGTCGTCGCGGGTGCCGGAGTCGAGACGACCGGACGACTCTTTGGCTGGATGGGCAAGGTCTTGGCCGAGCATCCGGACCAGCGCAAGGAGTTGGCGGAGGACCCCAAGTCGATTCCGATGGCCATCGAGGAGCTTCTCCGCTACGAGCCGCCAGGGCCGCACGTCGCCCGTTACGTCGCCACCGACGACGTCACCTTTCAAGATCAGGTCCTCCCGGCCGGCAGTCCCTTGTTGATCATGCTGGCGTCCGCCAACCGCGACGAGCGTCACTTCGAACATCCGGACAGGTTCGACATCCATCGGAAGCCCGGTGGGCACTTGACGTTTGGCCGCGGCGCCCACTTCTGCGTCGGCTCCCCGTTGGCGCGTCTGGAGGGCCGGGTGGCGCTCGAAGAGGTGCTCAAGCGGTGGCCCGAGTGGGACATCGACATGGCGGGCGCAACACGGTCGCGCACCTCGACGGTGCGCGGCTGGGACACCATGCCGGCGATCGTTTCCTGATATAGACACTGCGGCAACGCAAGTCGCGGTGATCACCGGCGCTGCCCGAGGGCAGCGCCATGTCGGGCAACCCCTCGTCGACCTTCAGCGCGATGACGGCCACTGTACGGTCGCATAGTAGGGGATGACAGTCACTCTGCCGACCGGACTGGCCGATCGGGCAGCGGCGGAACGTCACTCGTATCCACCCCGGCTTCGACCTGGAGATCCCAGCTGTTGAACGCCATCGCCAGACATGTGTACGCGCCGACGATGAAGGGCAGCTCGACGAGTTGAGCTTCGTTGAGTTGGCTGCGCAAGCGGGCCCAGGTGTCATCGTCGATGCGGTAGTTTTCGAGCAACTGATCGGTCGCCGACACGAGGTCGCGCTCCAGCGGCGACCACGCGTCCGAGTCGCCACGAACAACCGCTGCAACGTCGCCGGCATCTACTCCGTAGCTCTTTGCCAGACGGACGTGGTGCACCCATTCGTACTGCGATCTCGTACGCCAGGCCACGCGCAGCAGCATGAGTTCCCGCTCGCGATGGCCGATGGCGGGCTGGCGCAGCAGAACGTTGCCGAATCGATTGAACGACCCCGCGAGCGCGGGATGGTGAAGCATCGTTGCGAGGACGTTCGGTGCTAGCCCCTTCGTCCGGAAGGCATCGACCGCAGCCGCGGGGAAGGCTTCGCGGATCGCCGCGACGGCCACGTCGTCCCACTGCTCGGCCGGAATCGGCTGCAGCCGTGGGATGCCCCGCGGCTCGTCTTCTTCGGTCATCAGTCGACTGTACATACGTACAGCACCGGTGTTACGTTCAGGCCATGACCCTAGCCCCGGAATCTGCCGGCACCGCCGTTGGCCGCGATCGGCTGCCTGGCCGCAAGGTCGTCGTCGTCGGCGCAGGAAGCCGCCCCTCCCCGGATCCGGAGGTGACGGTCGGCAACGGCCGCGCCATCGCCGTCCTGTGCGCTCGCGAAGGCGCGAGTGTGGCGTGCGTCGACGTGAACGAAGAGGCGGCCAGATTCACCGCCGATCTGTGCACGCGGGAGGGAGCCCTCGCAGTACCCATCGTCGCCGACGTCCGCGATGCCGCGGCCTGCGAACGTCTGGTTCGCGAAGCGCACAATGGACTTGGCGGCCTTGACGGCGTCGTGGCCAACGTGGGGTTCGGCGAAGGCAAGGGACTCGAGGGCACGACACCTGAGTTGTGGGACGACATCTTCGCCGTGAACGTACGGTCGCACTTCCTCGTCGCAAGAGCCGCGATGCCATTGCTCGAAGAAGATGGCGCCTTCGTGTTCATCGGGTCGGCAGCCGGACTGAAGGCCGGGACTCGCTTCCCCGCGTACGACTCCTCGAAGGCCGCATTGTTCGGGCTCACTCGGCACGTCGCGCTCGAAGGTGCGCCGCGACGGATCCGGTCGAACTACGTGATACCCGGCCCCGTCGACACACCGCTTGGCCGCGTGGGTGATGCAACCGTCACGGGACGAACGAAGATCCGATGGCCGCTGGGTCGTCAAGCCACCGCGTGGGATATCGCCTATGCGACGGTATTCGTGCTGAGTGCCGAATCCGCGTACATCACCGCGCAGTCACTGGTCGTGGACGGCGGCATCACGCAATTCGGTTGACGGTCGCGTGCGGCTGCTCCCACAGGTGCGCTAGGCCGTGGTGATGCCGCCACGTCGGCGGCATCCGATGGTCGCTGGCTGGGAATTGAACACGCGGGCGGGCACTGTTGGCATCGGGGACACCAAACATGGTTATCTCGAGAAGCCATGACTCGACGTTTCGTGATGCTCGTTATGACCTGTGCGCTCGTTCTCGGCTCGACCAGCTGTTCGCTGTTCTCCAGCAGCGGACCCGAGGACGCCTTCCACGCCTTCGCCGACGCACTGCACCGCCGCGACGCCAATGCCGCCGGTGCCAGCACCGACGACCCCGCCGCAGCGACCGCGGCGATCACCTCGATGCTCGACGGCATGGGCAAGGACGCGGCGGTGACCGTCGCGGTCGGCGAATCGAACGACGACAACCCCACCGCCAAGCTGAGCTACGCGTGGTCGCTGGGCGCCGAGCGCACCTTCGACTACGACGCCACGGCGACCGCCGAAAAGACCGGAGACGACTGGCGCATCAAGTGGTCCCCCACCGTGCTGCACCCGAAGCTGCGTCCCGGCTTGAGCTTTCAGTTCAGCGACGACAAGAACTTCCTCACCCCCGTCGTCGACCGGGACGGCCAGCCGCTGCTGTCCTGGCAGACCGTCGGCGTCGTCACGCTCGCCAGGGACCACCTCGACTCCGCCGCTCCGCTGGCCTCGGTGCTGCAGCGGTTCGACGAGACCACCACCGCAACCAGCATCACCGACCAGTTCAACGCCACGCAGGACGCCACCGTCACGGTGATCAAGCTGCGCGAGTCCGACTTGGACCAGGTGGCCGATCAACTCGCGCAGATCCCCGGCGTCGCGGTGGCCAAACAGGGCGAGCTGCTCACCGCGAATCCCGACCTGTCCTCACCAGCCATCGACGGCCTGCAGGCGTTGTGGCAGAAGGCAATCGACTCGACCGCAGGATGGTCGGTGCAGCTCGTCGACGACAAGGGCGCGCCGACCGACGAGTTGACCTCGACGCCGCCACGCGACACCCCGCCGATCCGCACGACGCTCGACACCCGGCTGCAGCTCCTCGCGCAGCAGGCCGTCGCATCGGATCCCCGGCCGACGGTGCTGGTCGCCATCTCCCCGACCACCGGAGGCATCCTGGCCGCAGCGCAGAACGGGGCGGCCAACGCGCAGGGGCCGATCGCGTTCACCGGCGTCTACCCGCCGGGGTCGACGTTCAAGACCATCACCACCGCCGCGGCGCTGCAGGCCGGACTGGCGACGCCGGACACCCCCGAGGCGTGCCCGGGCCGGGTCACCGTCGAGAACCGCACCATCCCCAACGACGACGAATTCGACCTGGGCACAGTGCCATTGACGTCCGCGTTCTCGCATTCCTGCAACACCACGATGGCGGTCCTTGCCGACCGCCTGCCCGCCGACGCGCTGCCCAAGATGGCACGGCTGTTCGGCATCGGCGTCGACTACGTCATTCCCGGCATCACCACGGTGACCGGACGCGTGCCCGACGCCGACACCCCGGCGCAACGGGTCGAGAACGGCATCGGCCAGGGCACGGTGACCGTCAGCCCGTTCGGGCTCGCAGTAGCCGAGGCCAGCCTGGGGCACGGGTCGACGATTACGCCGACCTTGGTGGTCGACGAGAAGACGACGGCCGACACGCCGTCCGCTCAGATTCCGCCCGCGATCGTCGACAGCTTGCGCGCGATGATGCGCCAGACGGTGACGGAGGGTACCGCGACCGAGTTGCGTGACATCGACGGTCTCGGCGGCAAGACCGGGACGGCCGAATTCGGCGACAACACCCATTCGCACGGCTGGTTCGCCGGCATCGCCGGAGACATCGCCTTCGCCACGCTCGTGGTCGGCGGCGACACGTCGGCCCCGGCGGTGCAGGTGTCCGGCAACTTCCTGCGCCCAGCCCTGGCGGGGTGACGCTCCGCCGGGGCGGCGCGTTCCGCCAAACCCCGGACTTGGCACCGTCGGCCGGCATGTGCGGATAGGTTGTCCGCGAGCCGTCACGCAGACGCGGCGCCGATCCGGAGATCCTTGGCACATGCGAGTCGACGGGCGTGAAATCGCCGTTTCGGGCAGCTTGCTGCAACCACTGACCCGCCGGACCAACGACATCCTGCGGCTCGTCTTCGCGACCGTGCTCCTCGCGGCCGTGATCACGAGTTCGTTGATCACCCGCAACGACTGGGTGGCGCTGGAGAGGTCGATCTCCGACATCGTCGGAATCCTCACGCCCACGCAGTCGAACGTGGTGTACCTGGTGTACGGCATCGTGATCCTCGCGCTGCCGTTCACCATCCTGATCGGCCTGATCGTCAGCAGGCAATGGAAGTTGCTCGGCGCGTACACGGCCGCCGGGCTCATCGCCGTGCTGGCGCTGTCGATCAGGAGCAACGGATTCGCCGCGCCCCGCTGGCACTTCGACCTGTCCGAACGGCTCAACACCGTACTGTCGCAGTTCCTCGACGATCCCCGGTGGATCGCGATGCTGGCGGCAGTCCTCACGGTATCGGGACCCTGGCTGCCGGCACGCTGGCGACGTTGGTGGTGGACGCTGCTGCTCGCGTTCGTGCCGATACACCTCTTCGTCAGTGCGGTGGTTCCCGCCCGCTCGCTGCTCGGACTCGCGGTGGGCTGGTTCGTCGGCGGCCTGGTCGTGCTCGTGGTCGGCACGCCTGCGCTGGAAGTGCCGCTCGCAGGCGCCGTTCGGGCACTCGACCGGCGGGCAGTCGTCGTGTCGGGGATGACGGTGGTGCGGCCCTCCGGACCCGGTCCGCTGATCCTCTCGGCGGACACCGACGACGCCTCGCCGCCCCTCGTCGTCGAGATGTACGGCCCGAACCAACGCAGCGGTGGGGCACTGCGGCAACTCTGGCGGAAATTGTCACTGCGCAACGACGAGAGCGCGCCGCTCCAGACGTCCATGCGCCGCGCCGTCGAGCATCGGGCACTGATGACGATCGCCGTCGGCGACATCGGCGTGGCCAACACCGCCACGGTCGGCGTTGCCGCGCTCGACCGCGGCTGGATGTTGTACGCGCATACTCCCGCCCGCGGCGCCGAGATTGCGTCGGCAGCCCCGGTCTCCGAGGTGTGGCAGTCGCTTCGCGTCCTGCACGATCGGGTGATCTCGCACGGTGATCTGCGCGCCAGGGAGATCACCGTCGACGACGGCAAGGTGCTGTTCGGCGGCTTCGACAACGCCGAGTACGGCGCTACCGACGTCCAACTGCAGGGCGACGTCGCCCAGCTGCTGGTGACGACGAGCGCGCTGTACGGTGCGCAGTCGGCCGTGGCCGCGGCCATCGACGCGTTCGGCAAGGACGCCGTACTCGTCGCGTCCCGGAGACTCACCAAATCTGCGGTGCCCCAACGGGTCCGGGAGTCGGTCACTGACGCCAAGACCGTGATGTCGGAGCTGCGCGACGAGGTGAAGCGCCAGACCGGTGCCGATCAGATCAAGGCCGAAACGATCACCCGGTTCACTCGCTACCAGGTCATCCAGCTCGTGCTGCTGGTCGCGCTGGTCTACGTCGCCTATCCGTTCATCAGCACCGTGCCGGCGTTCTTCGCCGAACTGCGGACCGCGAACTGGTGGTGGGCCCTGCTCGGCCTGCTGGTGTCGGCGCTGACGTATGTCGGTGCGGCTGCGGCGCTCTGGGCGTGCGCGTCGGAGTCCGTGAACTTCCGGAACCTCGCCATCATGCAGGTGGCGAACACCTTCGCCGCCACCACCACCCCGGCGGGTGTCGGCGGCCTCGCGTTGAGCACGCGGTTTCTGCAGAAGTCCGGCCTCGGTGCACTGCGCGCCACCGCGGCGGTGGCGTTGCAACAGACGGTGCAGGTGATCACGCACGTCGCGTTGCTCGTCTTCTTCAGTACGGTGGCGGGTGCGTCGGCCAACCTGTCGCACTTCGTGCCGTCGACGACCGTCCTGTATCTGTTGGCGGGTGCGGCACTCGGGGTGGTCGGCACGTTCATGTTCGTGCCGAAGGCCCGCAAATGGCTGGCCACCGCCGTACGTCCACGCCTGAACGAGGTGGTCACCGATCTCGTCGAATTGGCCCGCGAACCAAAACGGCTGGGACTCATCGTGCTTGGTTGCGGTGCGACGACTCTCGGTGCGGCGCTGGCATTGTGGGCCAGCATCGAGGCGTTCGGCGGCGATACGTCTTTCGTCACCGTCACCGTCGTCACGATGATCGGCGGAACGCTCGCGTCGGCGGCGCCCACTCCCGGCGGCGTCGGCGCGGTGGAAGCGGCGTTGATCGGTGGGCTCGCGGCCTTCGGGCTGCCTGCCGCGATCGCCGTGCCGTCGGTGCTGCTGTACCGCGTGCTGACGTGCTGGCTGCCCGTGTTCGTCGGCTGGCCGGTGATGCGCTGGCTGACGGCCAAGGACATGATCTAGCGCCTCCCCCATTCCTTCTCACCGAGACTGCTAGGAGATCGCGATCCGGCGCAAAATTGCGATCTCCCAGCAGTTTCGAGGGAAAGGGGTAGCGCCGGCGCTCAGGGCGATTCGAGAAGGTCGAGCACCACGAGGGGATTCCAGTAGTCGCGGTAGAGCGCCATCTGCCCGTCGATGGTCTTCAGCACCACGACATAGGACATCTCGTACGGCGCGCCGGTCGCCTTCACGCGGCCCTTGGCCGTCATCTCGATGACGGCCGTCTGCGGGTCGACCGTCTGATGAACCTCCAGATTCGCCACCTCCTCGAACTCGATCTGGGCCGGAACCGTCCGCATGTACTGCTCGACGGCGGCCTTGCCCTCGAGTCGGCGGGGCCGGCCCGGCGGCGCGAACGGAAACTCGATGACGATGTCGTCACGGCACAGTGCCATCCATCCCTGCAGATCACCTGCGCTGACGGCCGCCATCGCCTGCGTGAAGACTTCGCCAGGCGTGGTGCGGGTTCGGGTTTCGGCCATGGGAACCTCCTCATCGATTACCATCCGGACTGACGGTCCGATTCGTCGTGACGACGACTATACGGACCGTCAGTCCGCATACGCAAGGAGGTTGGTGTGGCCGAACGTGCGGATGCCGCGCGCAACCGCCAGGCCGTGTTGGAAGCGGCCGGCCGGTTGTTCGACGACGGCGCCGACCCGGGCACGGTCTCGATGGACGACGTGGCACGCGCCGCAGGCGTCGGCAAGGGAACTCTGTTTCGACGCTTCGGCGATCGGACGACGCTGTTGCACGCCGTCTACGACGCGCGACTCGCCGACCTGCGCACCGAACTCGAATCGGGATCGGCGCCGTTGGGTCCGGACGCCGCGCCCGCCGAGCGGATCCCGGCAATTCTCGATGCAATCGTCACCTTCAAGCTCAACAACCGCCGACTGGCTCTCGCGCTTGAGCAGAGCCGATCCGGCGAGACGTCGACGTTGTATGACGCACCGCATTACGTCGAGACCCATCAACTGCTGGCACGGCTGTTGACCGCCGTCGTCAAGCCCGGTGACGCGTCGTGGACGGCCCACGTATTGCTTGCGGCCACCCGCATCGACCTGGTGGACCATCTCGTCACCTCCGAGAAGGTGTCGCGTAGACGGCTACGCACCGACCTGCGGCGGCTCGTCGAACGTCTGCTCACCTGACGCGTCGGGTTCCGCCCCCCTTCTCTTCCGCCGAGACTGCTGGGAGATCGCGATCCGGCGCGAATTTGCGATCTCCCAGCAGTCTCGAGGGAAGAAGAGGGGGGTTGCGCGAAACGCCACCAAAGAAATCATTACACGTGTAATGATTCGCCGATCACGGCGAGAGGACGACCATGGGTGAACTCGACGGCAAGATCGCGATCGTCACCGGCACCAGTCGCGGCGTCGGCGTCGGCATCGCTCACGAACTGCTGCGCGCCGGTGCCACGGTGATCGGCTGTTCCCGATCGAAACTCGACGCGCTGCCGGGTACCGAAGACGACCCCGAGTGGGCGGCCCGGTCGGCGCAAATGGTGTGCGACCAGGGTGACCACCGCGCGATCGACGCGTTCGTCCAGCAGGTCGTCGACGCCTACGGCCGGATCGACATCCTGGTCAACAACGCAGGCGGCACCGTACCCGCACCGCACGTCGAGGCCATTCCCGAACTGGTACAACGCATTCAGGGCTCGCCCCGGGCGGACGACGACTACGAGCGCAGCGTGCTGTTCCACGCCTTCGCGATCCAGATGAACCTCATCAGCCCATTGTGGTTCGCCATCCGCGTCTATCGGCAGATGCGGGAGCAGGACGGCACGGGGTGCATCATCAACGTCTCCAGCGGCGCTGGCCATCCGGCCGGCTCCCCCACCTTGGTGTCCTACGGTGCGGCGAAGTCGGGCCTCAACCACCTCACCCGCTCGCTGGCTGAGGAGTGGGGACCCACGGCCCGCGTCAACTGCGTGGCGCTGGGTCCCACCATCACCGAGAACTTCCGGTCGTTCGTGCTGCCGAAGGACGACCCGACCGGTGCCGGGTACTTCGTCGACGTGCCCTTGAAACGCGGTGGTGAACCCGCCGAGGTGGGACGCACCTGCGTCTTCCTGGCGTCCGGCGCGGCCGACTACATCAACGGCACCACCATCGAGATCGACGGCGGCATGATGCCAGGCGTGCTCTATGACGCCGGCCTCAAGACCATCACCGATCTCCTGTAAAGCCCTGAGAGGCAGAACATCCCATGACCCGTCGCGTCATTCAGTTTTCGACCGGAAACGTCGGCGTGCGCGCGCTGCGGACCATCATCGAACGGCCTGACCTCGAACTCGTCGGCGTGCACGCCGCCAGTCCCGACAAGATCGGCCACGACGCCGCCGACCTCTGCGGCCTGGCCCAGCCGACCGGCGTGATCGCCACCAACGACATCGACGCGCTGGTCGGCCTGGGCGCAGACTGCGTCGTGTACACCTCGCAAGCCGAGACCCGGCCTCACGAAGCCATCGACGAGATGACCCGCTTCTTGTCCGCGGGCACGAATGTCGTTGGCACGTCCTTCGTCTGGATGGTGGCGCCCGAGCAGGCCGACGACTGGTTGCGCAAGCCGCTCGAGGCCGCATGCGCCGCCGGCGACAGCACGCTCTACGTCAACGGCATCGACCCCGGCTTCTCCGGCGACACCCTGGTCTACACCGCCCTGAGCCTGGCGGCTCGCGCCACCGCCGTGACCGTTCAGGAGATCTTCAACTACGGCTCCTACGACGACGCCGAATTCACCGGCGCCAGCTTCGGGTTCGGCGCACCACCCGAACACACGCCGATCCTGTTCCAGCCGGGCGTACTGGCGTCGATGTGGGGAAACCAAGTCAAGAGCCTCGCCGACGACCTCGGGATCGAACTCGACGACGTCCGCGAGCGACACGAAACATGGGTCACGTCAACGCCGATCGACTGCACGATGATGCGCGTCGAACCGGGGCGGGTAGCCGCCGTGCGCTTCGGGGTCGAAGGCATTCGCGACGGCGCCGCCATCATCACCATGGAGCACGTCAACCGGCTCACCACGGCCGCTGCGCCGGACTGGGCGTACCCACCCGACGGTCACCCCGGCGTGCACCGCGTCATCGTCCATGGAAGCCCTGGCATCGAGATCAACACCCACGTCGGCGGCGCAGGCGTCGACCACAACGAGGCAGGCGTGGTGGCGACCGCGGCCCGCGCCATTAACGCCATCGAAGCGACGTGCCGAGCCCCCGCTGGCGTGTTGGCGGCTCACGATCTCCGGCCGACCGATCACCTCCGGGGAGTGATGTGGTGACCTGACATGGCAGCCAAGAATCTTCCGCGCCGGCCGCCCGGCGGCAGTCAGGAACGCGCCGAGCAGACTCGGGCCGTCGTCATTGACGAGACCGTCACCTGCGTCCTGGAGGAGGGGTTCGCCGCGCCCAGCGTGCGACACATCACCGAGCGTGCGGGTGTCACGTGGGGAGTGGTCCAGTATCACTTCGGCGATCTCGCCGGCCTGCTGATGGCCGTGGTGGACAAGGGCTTCGCTGAACTGATCGCGGCACTCGAAGAACTACCCGCGACGACCGCGGCACTCCCGCCACGCGCACGTATCCAGGCCGTCGTGGATTCGGCATGGGCGGCGTTCTCCAGCCCGACGTCGATGGCCGCGTTCGAGATCCTCGTCTCGACGCGCGCGCTACGCGATGCGGTGGCCGACACCCATCTCGTCGAGCTCGGGAAGGGGCTCACCAGGTTGGGTCGTCACCTCGGCGAGGGACTGGACGCCACGCATGCAGCTGAGATCGGCAACCTCATCTGGGCCACATTGCGCGGTCTCGCCGTCGCCGAGCTCATCTCGCCGCACCCCCTGGACAGTGCGAACGACCGCCGGATGCTGGTCGACGTGATCACCGCCTACGTCACGTCGCAAAAGGCCAAGTAGGGCGGCTGCGCCCTTACCGGTAGCCGGTAGTGGACTTGCCTGCCAGCGTCGATGACCGCGCACACGCCATCGACCAGGGTGAATGCATCATTCACCGAACAGATGGGACAACCCCGATGGCTCGATTCACGCCCCGCGGAACCCGCATCGTCGCGCTGGCCTGCGCCACCACGCTCGGGTTCGCATCGCTCGTCGCCTGCTCACCGTCGAAACAAGAGGCGAGCCACGAATCATCCAGCGCACCGGCCGCCACACCGGCCAACGGCGTGAAGCCCACCGTCGTCCTGGTGCACGGCGCGTGGGCCGACGCGTCCAGCTGGGACGGTGAGGTCGCCGCACTGGAGAAGCAGGGCTACGACGTCCGCGCCATCTCCAACCCGTTGGAGAACCTCACGACCGACTCCGAATACGTCTCGGACTTCTTGAAGACGGTGAACGGTCCCGTCGTGCTGGTCGGCCATTCCTACGGCGGCTCGGTGATCACCAACGCGGCCGAGGGCAACCCGAACGTCAAGGCACTGGTCTACGTGGACGCGGCCGCTCCCGACGTCGGTGAGACGAACGGCTCGTTGAGCGGGGCCGATTCGGTGCTCAAGCACAAGCCCGAAGCCGAGCTGTTCGACAAGGTCCCGTATCCCGGTGCCCCGGCCGGCGCAGTCGACCTGTATCTGAAGAAGGACATCTTCCTGCAGAACTTCGGGAACGACCTGCCAACCGACGAGGCGACCCGGCTGTGGGCGACGCAACGGACCGCGTCGACGGCTGCCTTCGAAACGCCGTCGAAGTACGCGACATGGAAGACAATCCCATCGTGGTACTTCATCAGCAGCGGCGACCAAATCATCACCCCGACGTCGGAAGAAGCCATGGCGAAACGGGCCCACTCCCACGTGACGATGTTCGACGGCGGGTCACACCTCACGCTGATCTCGCATCCCGACGCGGTGACCGCCGTCATCGATCAAGCCATCGCGTCCGTGCACTGACGAGCTGAGCGGTAATCCGATGATGACGACGGAAGCGCCGAAACGGTGGGATTCCCGCCGCCGGGCGAAGGGCGAACGGCTTACCGCCGGTGCGAGCTACTGCGACGGCAAGGTGATCCGACCCGACCGGCTCAAGGATCTGCTGCACGACGTGATCCGGCCCGGCGACCGCGTCGCGCTGGAGGGTGACAACCAGAAGCAGGCCGACTTCCTGTCCCGCACGCTGGCCGACTGCGACCCACAGCGGCTCAACAACCTGCACATGCTCATCTCGTCGGTTTCTCGTGCCGAACATCTGGACCTCTTCGAACGCGGTATCGCCACCAAGCTCGATCTGGCCTATGCCGGGCCGCAGAGCGTGCGGATCGCGCAGATGGTCGAGGACGGCACGGTGCACATCGGGGCGATCCACACCTACGTCGAGTTGTACGCCCGGATGTTCGTCGATCTCGTCCCCGACGTCGTGCTGCTCTGCGCCTCGGCCGCCGACCGGGACGGCAACCTGTACACCGGCGCCAACACCGAGGACACGCCGACGATCGCCGAGGCCGCGGCATTCCACGACGGCGTGGTGATCGTCCAGGCCGACGAGATCGTCGACAGCGCAGCCGATCTCCCGCGCGTCGACATCCCCGGCAGTTGGGTGGACTACGTCGTCGCCGCCGACCGGCCGTTCTTCCTCGAGCCGCTGTTCACCCGCGATCCCCGCCACATCGGTGCCGTCGAGATCCTCAAGGCCATGATCGCGATTCGCGGCGTCTACGAACGGCACAACGTGGTCTCACTGAACCACGGTGTCGGATTCGACACCGCCGCAATCGAACTGCTGCTCCCGACCTACGGCGAGTCGCTCGGACTCAAGGGGCGAATCGCCAGGCACTGGGTGCTGAACCCGCATCCCACGCTGATTCCGGCCATTGAATCCGGCTGGGTCGAATCGATCCACAGCTTCGGCGGCGAATCCGGGATGAACCGATACGCCGCCGCCCGCCCGGACGTGTTCTTCACCGGCGCCGACGGATCACTGCGCTCCAACCGGGTGCTCGCGCAGATGGCCGGTCAGTACGCCATCGACATGTTCATCGGCTCGTCTCTGCAGATCGACGCCGACGCCAACTCGTCCACCGTGACCGACGGCCGGCTGTCCGGCTTCGGTGGCGCGCCGAACATGGGCCACGACCCACACGGGCGGAGGCACTCCTCGGCCGCCTGGCTGGACCTCGCGCACGGCGACGGTGCCAGCCGACGGGGCCGCAAACTCGTCGTGCAGATGGCCCAAACCTACAGGGCCGGTGGTGTTCCCACCTTCGTGGAGACGCTCGACGCGGTCGACGTGGGCAAGCGGGCCGACATGCCGCTGCCGCCGGTGATGATCTACGGCGACGACGTCTCGCACGTCGTCACCGAAGAGGGCGTGGCCTACCTGTACAAGGCACACTCCCTGGCCGACCGGCGGGAGGCCCTGGCGGCGGTCGCAGGTGTCACGCCGATCGGACGCAACGCCGACGCCCGGCGAGTCGAGGAGTTGCGGCGCGACGGACTGGTCGCCTTCCCCGAGGACCTGAAGGTCGAGACCCGACTCGCCGACCGGTCGCTGCTGGCGGCGCGCAGCATCGAAGATCTCGTCGCATGGTCCGGCGGCCTGTACGACCCTCCAGCGCAGTTCCGGGACTGGTGACCATGACCGCCGCAATCCTCGCCCCGGCAACGACTCTCGACGCCACCGGCATCGCCGACCTCGCCGTCACGGCGCTGCGCTCCGAGGCCGACCTTACACCCAAGCCCGGCCTCGTCGACGGGCGCGGACCCGGCGCGCATTCCGACATGAGCCTGGCCCTGCTGCACGACTCCGCCGAGTCGCTGCGGGACGCGTTCACTGAATGTGCTTCGACGGCAATGCAATCGACGCCGGGACCCGAGCTGCGCGCCCGGTTGGGAGAAATCGGCCGGGCCGGCGAACGGGTCATGCTCCGGGCCACCGGCGGAGTGAACACCCACCGCGGTGCGTTGTGGGCACTCGGCCTGCTCGGGGCCGGCGTGGCGATCGCTGGCAGTGCGACCGGCGCGATCGACGTCGCGGCCCGTCTTGCGCAGCTCCCCGACCCTGCGCTCGGTGCCGCGGCAGTGGCGACCTCGAACGGTGCGAGAGTCCGCCGCCGGTACGGTGCCTCGGGTGCGGCGGGCGAGGCGCAGGCAGGATTCCCACACGTCCGCCTGCATGCGCTACCTGCATTGCGCGCCGCGCGCCGGTCGGGCGCCGACGAGGCGTCCGCGCGGCTGGCCGCACTGCTATCTCTGATGGCTCATCTCGACGACACCTGCCTACTGCACCGCGGTGGACAGGTGGGGTTGACCGCTGTGCAGGAAGGCGCACGCGCCGTCCTCGCGGCGGGTGGATGCCGCACCCCCGCAGGACGGCACCACTTCGCGGCCCTCGACGCCCTGTGCGCCGCCCATCGGCTGTCGCCCGGGGGCAGCGGAGATCTGCTGGCGACCACCCTCTTTCTCGACGCCCTAGACGAACGGAGCGCTGCGCCATGCAAACTCTGAACTACCAATTCCCCGCAGACCAGACAGCGCCGCGCGCCGTGCACATCGGTGTCGTCGCGTCGGGTGATCTGGAGATCCTGCTTCAGCCACCCACCGCTGACGAGCCCGCCGACCGCGCCGCGGTGCGAGTCCGCACCAGCGTCAACGGCTTCGACACCGTCTGGCACGACGTCCTCGAACGGTTCTTCACCCGTACCGCGCTCGCCGGCCGCTGGGAACTCAACGACTTCGGCGCCACCCCCGGCGTCGTCACCCTGCGGCTGCGTCAAGCAGCGGAAGCGGCGGTGGCGAATGGACAAGCGACGAACGGAGAGCCGTCATGACCGCCCCCGAACTCCTCGCCGGCCAACCGTGGCAACAGCTGCTGCGGCGGCGCAGCTTCATCGAACTCGACGCGCTGGGCCGCGCCTCGGCGCTTCTTGACCCGGGTTCGCTGCGGGTGCTCGCCGGGCCGTTCGACCGGCTCGAGTCACCGTGGTTGGCGCCGCAGGGCATCACGCCTCAGGCCGACGATGGCACCGTCATCGCCCGCGGCACGGTCGACGGCCATCCCGTGGTCGTCGCCGCGATCGAACAAGGCTTTCAGGGCGGCGGCACCGGCGAGGTGTCGGGGGCGAAGATCTCGCAGGCGCTGCTGCTGGCGGCTGCCGACTCGCGGGCCGGAACACCGACCGCCGCCGTGATCCTGTTCGAGACCGGCGGCGTGCGGCTGCAGGAAGCCAACCTCGGCCTCAACGCCGTCGCCGAGATCTGCTCGGCCATACTGGACTTGCGTCCCCTCGCACCGATCATCGGCGTCGTCGCCGGCACCGTCGGGTCATTCGGCGGAATGAGCATCGCCGCCGGTCTCTGCACCCGGCTGATCGTCACCCCGCAGGCCAGGATCGGACTGAACGGGCCCGCCGTCATCGAAGAGGAGGGTGGCGTCGAGGAATTCGACTCGAGTGATCACGCGCTGATCTGGGCCGTCGACGGCGGCGAACAGCGCTACGCCACCGGATTGGTCGACGACCTGATCTCCGACGACGCGGACCTGTTGCGCGATGCGCTCATCGACGCGATCGCGGCCGGCGTCGCAGAGCCAGGCACCCACCGCAGCCAACGCCTCGACGTGCTGGCCTCGCGGCTGGCGACGCTGGACCCCGCCACTCCCCCGAGACCCGAAGAGCTACACCAACTCTGGGGCCCCGACTACGTCCCGGTCCCGGAACCCAAGCGCCGTGCAGCAGTCGAATCGGACGACGGTCACCACGCCGACACCCGCGGCCGAACCTGGCTGCGTGCGCTCAGCGGCGGCACCCCGATCGAGCAGATCATTCCGTCGGTGCTCGTCGCGACCACCGAGACCGCCCGATACCTCGCGGTGGTCCCCGACCCAAACAACCGGTTCTACCGTGCGCGGGAGGGACAGGTCGGATTGACCGAGTCACTAGCCCTTGCCCAGTCCGTGCGCGACCTGATCGACGCCGACCGCGACGCCGACCACAAGCGCGCGATTGTCGCCGTCGTCGATCTCCCCAGCCAGGCGTACGGCCGCAATGAGGAAATGGCCGGTCTGCACCAGGCGATGGCGTCCACCGTCGACGCCTATCACGCTGCCCGCAACGCGAGACACCCGATCGTCGCCCTCGTCGTGGGTACCGCGCTGTCCGGCGGGTTCCTCACCCACGGCCTGCAGGCCAACCAAATCCTCGCCCTCGACGACCCGAAGGT
This sequence comes from Mycobacterium sp. URHB0044, assembly GCF_000620625.1. Classification (GTDB taxonomy): domain Bacteria; phylum Actinomycetota; class Actinomycetes; order Mycobacteriales; family Mycobacteriaceae; genus Mycobacterium. Next base: position 25,416 of record NZ_JIAW01000029.1, read on the forward strand.
CGAGATCCACGCCATGCACGAGGCCGCCGCAGCACGGATCACCCGTCGCACCGTCGATGAGCTGAACGAGCTCGCCAAGACCATCGTGCCCATGAGCTACGACGTGAAGGACTGGGCCAAACTCGGATTCTGTGACGGCCTTCTCGCGGTCGACAATGCCGACGCCCCAACGCCAGACGACGTCGATACGGTCGGCGCGGCGGTCGCCGGCGCCGTCGAACGGGCCCGCCGCGGCCCGCGCGATCTGTCCAATCGACTCGACTCCGATGCCGCCGTCACCACCCGCCACGCCTCGCGTGCCGTTCGGGATCTCTTGGCACGGCAATGGGATCCGGACCCGCAGACACCATGACGTCCCCACGCCCGCATGACTTGCTCCGGGTGTCCACCACCGCGACGGACGTCCTGTCCGACGACGCGCCGTCCTGGGTTAAAGGGGCGCTGCAAGCCGCTCCATGGGTCGTCGTCCGACGGGCCTTCGCACCCGAAGGGCTGATCGCGGTCGGTGTCCGTGGCCGGGACAGGTCGCATCGCTACGCGTGGGCCATCCAGCGAGATGACGTGCGGGAGACGGTGGCGCCGGAAGACCTCGCGGACGTCGCGCCACAGCCCGGTCGCGAGGTGGCGGCGATGCGGGCGCTGTCGACGGTCCGCGCTCCGCTGATCGAGACCGGCCTGGTGTGGGGACCGACCGGCAGTGTGGGTTTCGAACTGGCCTCCGGAACGCCCACTGCAACACCGGACAGCGACCTCGATTTGGTGATCCGGGTGCCATCTCTTCCGACCGCGTTGGATCGACTCGACGCGTTGCACCGACGGCTCAGCCGGCTGAATGTCCGGATCGACTGCCAGGTCGAAACCCATTCCGGAGCAATTGCTCTCGCGGAACTGCTGTCCGAGGGCGATGATGTCCTGGTCAAGACTCCGCACGGACCAAGCCTCGTCCGGCGCTCCGTCGCCGTGTCATGAGCCTCGCCTTCCTGTTTCCCGGACAGGGGTCCCAGCAGCCAAACATGTTGCATGCGTTGCCCAATGGTCCCGCAGTTGCTGCCGTCATTTCGGAATCCCGTTCCTGCCTGGCACGACTTGGCCTGCCCGAGGACATCGACAGTGCCGCAGCCCTGCAGGACACCACCAACGTCCAGATCGCCCTCTTGATCGCCGGAGTCGCCTGCGCGCGTGCCCTCACCGAAGAGCATGGCCTGGCGCCGCGGTTCGTCGCAGGCCACTCGGTGGGCGCGTTCGCCGCCGCGGTCACTGCCGGCGCAATGAGCCTCGACGACGCCCTGACCACCGTCGAACTTCGTGGCCGTTTGATGAACGACGCTTGTAGAGACGGTGATTGGGGCATGGCGGCGATCACCGGCCTGCCGATTCGCAGTGCACAACTGCTGGCCGAACGGACCGGCACCGACGCCGACCCGCTGTGGCTGGCCAACGTCAACAGCGCCACCCAGACCGTATTGAGCGGAACAGCCACGGCATTGCACGACGCGTCCCATGCCGCGAGAACAGCAGGCGCCACCGACTTCGAGCGACTCGACGTCGCGGCGGCCTCACACTGTCCGGTGCAGGCGGACACCGCTATTCGACTGGCGCAGCACCTCGCCGGGCTTCCGCGGCACACCCCCGCCGCCCGGTATCTCACGAACAGCCGTGGGCGGGCCGTCACGACCGCCGACGCCATCCTCGACGATCTCGCTCAGTCCGTGGCGCAGCCCGTGCAGTGGTACGACGCCACCCGATTGCTTCCCGAACTCGGTGCTACGTGCGCCATCGAGACGCAGCCTGGTCACGTCCTCGCCCACCTGTGCACGGCTAACGCACCAGGGCTTGCCGCATTCTCGTTGCAGGACACCGGCCTCGCCGCAACGGTAGCGCGGGCGCGCCAACTCGATCGACCAAACCATTAGCGTCAACCACCACAAGCGAGAGGCTCGCCATGCACCCGAAATCGGAGACAGCGTCGTCGCCTCCCGTGCCCAGTGCTAGCCCCCTCCGCTTGGCGCTGGTGGTCGGCGCACTGGGAGTGGTGTTCGGCGACATCGGCACCAGTCCGATCTACACCATCCAGACCGTGTTCAACCCGGGCGATCCGCACCCCGTGCCCATCACCACCGACAACGTGTACGGCGTTGTGTCACTGATCTTCTGGTCGGTCATGATCATAGTGACCTTGACCTACATCACGCTGGTGATGCGCGCCGACAACGACGGTGAAGGCGGCATCATGGCACTCATCACCATGTTGCGGCGCTGGAGCGTGGCAAGAGGTCGTCGCACCGCTCTGATGCTCGCACTGCTCGGCCTCTTCGGTGCCGCGCTGTTCTTCGGCGACAGCATGATTACGCCCGCAATCTCGGTGCTATCCTCGGTCGAGGGCCTCAAGACCGTCGAGCCGGACCTCAGGGATTGGGTCGTGCCGATCACCGCGGTGATCATCGTGGCGCTCTTCTCCGTGCAACGCAACGGCACCGCCGCGGTGGGCCGATTCTTCGGACCCGTGATGATCCTGTGGTTCACCGCCATCGGCGCCTGCGGCGTGAACGGCATCGTCAACGAACCGGAGATCCTCAAAGCCCTCTCCCCCATCTACGCGTTGAAGTTCATTGTTGGGAACTTCGGCGTCGCCTTCTTCGCGCTTGCCGCGATCGTGCTCGCCGTCACCGGCGCCGAAGCGCTGTATGCCGACATGGGGCATTTCAGTCGGCGGCCCATCGTCGTGGCGTGGCTGTTCCTCGTCCTGCCTGCATGCGTGCTCAGTTATTTCGGGCAGGGCGCGCTGATTCTCGCCGACGAGCGGAACGTCAGTGCGCCGTTCTTCCTGATCACTCCGGAGTGGGCGCGACTGCCGATGGTGCTGCTGGCCACCGCCGCCACCGTGATCGCCTCCCAAGCAGTGATCACGGGGGTGTTCTCGGTGGCATCACAGGCCGTGCAGCTCGGCTATCTGCCGAGGTTGCGCGTCGTCCACACTTCGGCGAGGGCTTACGGGCAGATCTATGTGCCCTCGGTCAACGTCATGGTGATGGTCGGCGTACTCATCCTGGTGTTCGCCTTCCGCAGTTCCACCGCACTGGCGTACGCATTCGGCATGGCGGTGACGGGAACCATCACGATCACCACCCTGCTGTTCCTCTACATCGCCCGGACGAGATGGGAAACGCCCTTGTGGCTCATCCTCTTCGGGGGCGGTGCACTGCTGTTCGTCGATCTGATGTTCCTGGCCGCCAACCTCACGAAGTTCGTCCACGGTGCGTGGCTACCGCTGCTGATTGCGATCGCGGCCTTTACCGTCATGACCACCTGGCAGCGCGGCCGGAGGGCCGTGACCCGGGCGCGTGACCACGCCGAGGGCTCGCTGCCCGAGTTCATCGCCGAGATCGCCGACCGTCAACCGCCGCTACAGCGGGTTCCGGGGACGGCGGTGTTCCTCAACCGCGGCAAGGAGACCACTCCGCTGGCGATGCGAGCGAACGTCGAGCACAATCACGTCCGTCACGACCACGTGATCATCATGTCGATCGACACGCTGCCCGTGCCGCGCGTGGCTGAACCGGAACGGATCGACGTCGACGCCCTGGGTTTCGCCGACGGGATCATCCATGTCACAGCGCGTTTCGGCTACAAGGAACCGCCGGACATCGCGAGTGCGCTGCGGCTTATCGACGAGGCGCAAACCGAAGGCCCGATCACCGTCGAAGACGTGTCCTACTTCCTCTCGAAGCTGGAACTGACTCGGGGTGACGCGCCCACCATGGCGTCGTGGCGCAAGCGGTTGTTCATCGCCACGTCCTACCTCGCCGCGGACGCCGCCGAACACTTCAGGCTGCCGCGCGACCGGACGGTGGTCATGGGTGCACGGATCGAAATCTGAAGCGCCTTCACAGATCCAGCACGACGGCCTCGGTCGGTTGCGCACAGCAGATCAACACGTTGCCCTCGGCAGGCATGTCCAGCGGTTCCGGATCGTAGCGAACGGCGCCGGACAGCAGCGCCGTCTCACAGTTGTGGCAGACGCCGGTCCGACACGACCAGCGGGTCGGCACGTCGCACGTCTCGGCGAACTCGAGAAGGCTTGCCGACGGCGGCCCCCACGGCGCCGAGATGTCGCTGCGGGCGAACTGCACCTCGGGGCCCGGGCCGGGCGCGCCGACCGGTAGGTGCGGAGGAATCGACGACGCGGCGATACCCGGCGTCAGCGCGCCGGCAGCCCCGAACGTCTCCGTGTGTACCCGGGCGGGATCCAGGCCGTAGGCGGCGAGACCAGCCCCGAGCTGCTCCATGAAGGACGCGGGGCCACACAGATAGGCGTTCCCGTCACGCGGCAGGCCAAGCTGGGACACCAGGTCGGCGTTGAGGCGGCCCTGAGCGGTGTAGTCGACCCCTTGCCGATCCGATGCCAGCGGGCGGCTGTAGTAGACGCGGGACTCACTGCCCGGCAACAGGTTCAACAGTTCGCGGCTCTCCCGTGCGAACGGATGCTCGGAGGAGTCGCGCGCGCCGTGCAACCACCAGACCTGGCGGGTGGAGCCGGCATTGACCAACGAGTGCAGCATCCCCAGCACAGGCGTGATGCCGACGCCGGCGGACAACAGGATGACCGGCGCATCGCCGTCGACGAGGAAGAAGGCGCCGCGCGGCGCCGCGACGTCGATGACGTCACCGGCCCGGATGTGGGTGTGGATGTACGCACTGCCCACCCCGTGCGGTTCCCGCTTCACACTGATCCGGTATTCGTTCGACCCCGGCAGGTTGGACAGCGAGTAACTGCGCAGAACGGGCCCACGGTCGGCAGACAGCCGCAGTGTGATCGATTGCCCGGGAAGCCATTCCGGCAACCTTTGGCCATCGGGCGCGGCCAGGGTGACCGATCGGACCCTTCGACTCTCGTCGCGCGTGCCAGTCACCTGCAGCGGACGAAAGCCGGGCCACGCCGGCGGCGGGCTGCTGGCGGCTGCCGTCAGACCGACGTTGCCTGACGTCGTCGCACCCGAAGCGCCCTGCGCCGCCATGCTCTGCAGGGACGCCTTCCACCCGGGACTGAGCGCCGGGACGCGGAGGGCACGGTCGAGCGCGTCACGTGGGTGACCCGGAAGGTACAGCAGCGCATCGATTTCGGCGACGCTCACTCCTTCGGGCCCCGCAGCGACCTTGACGATCTCCTGCCCGGCCTCGATCTCGCCTTCGGCCAGGACCCGACAGTAGAACCCGGGTCGGCGGTGAGACACCAGCAGTGCCGCCATTCGCGGCTCGCCGATCCGCATGCCCGCGCGATAACAGGTGACGCGTGGCTGGGTGACCTCGAAGAGGGCCTCGCCAATCCGATAGCGGTCCCCGATGCACACCTCGTCGTCGGGCATGCCCTCCACGGTGAGGTTCTCGCCGAAGATGCCGGGCGTCAGGTCGTCGCGGCCGAACTCGTGCGCCCAGTGCCGGTAGGAGTCCAGTTGGTAGACCAGGACGGCGCGGTTCTCACCGCCGTGCCCGCCGAGGTCCCCCTGACCGTCCCCGTCGACGTTGAGCCGACGCACCATCCGGGGCCCGTCCACCGGCGACTTCCAGGCGCCGGTGTAGACCGTGCGTCCGTTCCACGCCACGTTCTGCGGAAGCCCTACGTTCACCGACGTCAATGTCGCCACCGGCACCTCCTGATTCGTCCCGGACGATCATGAACCGTTTCGCGGCGGCCGGCGTCACGGGGGCGAAAGTTCACCGCGGACAACTTGCCGACCGTACAGTTGCGCACTTGCCGATCGGCAAGTAGCGTCGGGGTGGAGCCACACGGATCAATGGGCAGGAGCTGGGATGACCACCGCAGGGTTGGACGCCGGGTTGAGCAAGGTTGCGACCGCGACCGATACCCGTCAGCGCCTCCTGGATCTTGCTGTGGCACTGTTCATTCGGCACAGTTTCGCCGGCACGTCGTTGCAGATGATCGCCGACGAACTTGGCTTCACCAAGGCCGCGATCTACTACCACTTCCGCACCCGCGAAGAGCTGCTGCTCGCCGTCATGGAACCGATGTTGCACCAGATTGACGACATCGTCGTCACCGCGGAACGGCAACGAACTGCACGCTCCCGCGCGGACGCGATGATTCGTGGGTATGCGGACTTCACCGCAAGGAACCGGGCCGTCGCCGCCGTCCTAGCCTTCGATCCCAGCGTCACCGGCTTGTTGCAGGACCATCCGCGATGGCGCGACGTGATCGACCGTGAGATTGCGTTGCTCGCCGGAGTGGAACCCGGCCCCGGTGGACTGATCAAGGCGACGGCGGTGTTGACGGGCCTTGCCGGGGCGGCAACGAGCGTCGTCGATCCCGATCAGGACGCGCTGCGCCAACAGCTTCTCGACGTAGGCCGACGCATTCTCGGTTTGCGTGCTCCGCGAAAGTCCACCTGAGCTCACCCCCGAACCACGTCATCCACCCCTTGATTCACTGCCGTAACCGGCCGAGAGGAGTTGTCATGTCACCGATCAGACCGCTGGCGGAGGTACCGGCATGACGGTGCACACGGCCGTCGTGACCGGCGGCGCGTCGGGTATCGGTCAGGCAATCGCGCACCGGTTGAGTGAAGACGGGCATCGGGTCGCGACGCTCGACGTCAAGCCCGCGGAGACCGGGTTCTCGTTCGCTGCGGACGTGACGGATCGGGCGCAGATCGACGCGGCGCTCGCCGACGTCCGCGAGACGCTGGGACCCGTCACCATCCTCGTCAATGCCGCAGGGGCCGAGGGCTTTACCCGATTCCACGACGTGACGTTCGCCGAGTGGCAACGCGTCATCGACGTCAATCTCAACGGTGTCTTCCACACCGTGCAGGCGACGCTGCCCGACATGCTGACCGCCGGATGGGGACGCATCGTCAACATCTCGTCGTCGAGCACCCATTCGGGGACGCCGATGAAATCGCACTACGTGGCAGCCAAATCCGCGGTCAACGGGCTCACCAAGAGCCTGGCACTCGAGTACGGACCGAAGGGCATCACGGTCAACGCCGTCCTGCCCGGCTTCATCGACACCCCGATGCTGCGCAACGCCGAAAGGCGCGGTGACTTCGGCGATCACCGGATCGACGACGTCATCGCCGCCACACCCGTCCGGCGCATGGGCACACCGGAAGACATCGCCGCCACCTGCGCCTTCATCGCCTCCGAGGAGGCCGGGTACATCACCGGCCAGATGTTCGGCGTCAACGGCGGCCGCAACACGTGACCGGGACGCACCGGCCGACCACCACCCAGGAGGATCGAGACACATGACACAGCCAGCGACGCGAGAAGCCGTGCAAGAGGCTCCCATTCCCGATGCGCCGATAGCGCACCGATTCACCGGCAAGGTCGCCTTCATCACGGGCGCGGCCCGCGGACAGGGGCGTGCCGAGGCGGAACGACTCGCCGCGGAAGGCGCCGACATCATCGCCGTCGACATCTGTAGCCCGCTCTCGACGACGCAGTACTCGGGCGCGACACCGGAGGATCTCGACGAGACCGCCGCGCTGGTCGAGAAACTCGGCCGACGCATCGTCGCTCGGCAGGTCGACATCCGTGACTTCGACGCACTGTCAACGGCATTGAACGACGGCGTCGCCGAGCTGGGCCGACTCGACGTCGTGATCGCCAACGCCGGAATGACGACCGCCGCCCGCGTGTGGGAGATCAGTGCCGAACACTGGCGCGAGAGCATCGACGTCAACCTCACCGGTGCGTTTCATACCGCGAAGGCCGCAGTGCCGATCATGCTCGAACAGGGAAGCGGCGGTGCGATCGTATTCACCAGTTCGGTCGCCGGTCTGCGTGGTCTGCCGTTCCTCGGCAGCTACGTGGCCGCCAAGCATGGGCTGGTCGGGCTGGCGAAGACCTTGGCGAACGAGTTGGCGGAGTATCGAATTCGTGTCAACACCGTTCATCCGCACGGTGTCACAACGGATCTGACGGTTCCCGAGCTCTTCCCCCAGGTCCAGGAGCTTGCCCCCGACCTCGGGACCTTGTTCATCGGCGGCCTTCCAGACCAGACGTCCAGCGTCCACGACATCGCCGCCGCCGTTGCCTGGATCGCCTCCGACGAGGCTCGGCACGTCACCGGCATTCAGCTGCCGGTCGACCTGGGGCGGACCAACCGGTGAACGTCGAGGGGCTGGACTTCTTCCGGGACGACCAGGTCGGTCAAGACCCATACCCCTACGCCGAAGCCTCCCGGGCGAAGTGCCCGGTTCGGCGCGAACCCCATCACGGCGTCGTGATGGTGACCGGTCACGAAGAAGCCGTCGCCATTCTCGGTGATGCGCAGACCTTTTCGTCGTGCAACGCGCCCACGGGTCCCTTCCCAGGGTTCCCGGTCCCTCTCGAGGGCGACGACGTGAGCACGTTGATCGAGGCCCACCGCGAAGAACTTCCGCTGAGTGACCAGATCCTCACGGTCGACCCGCCAGTCCACACCGCTCAGCGCGCACTGCTGATGGGTCTCATCACGCCGAAGCGCCTCAAGGAGAACGAGGACTTCATGTGGCAGTTGGCCGACCAGGTCCTCGACGGCTTCCTCACCGGCGGTGAGGGTGAGTTCATCAACGGCTTCGCTGGGCCCTTCACGCTGCTCGTCATCGCCGACCTCCTCGGCGTGCCCGAGGCCGACCGCGACGAGTTCGTCGCTGCGCTGGGTCGACACGCGAACGACGGCGGTTCCGGCGAGCTCGTCACGACTCACAATCCGTTGGAGTACCTGTACGAACGCTTCTCCGCCTACATCGAGGACCGGCGCCGCGAGCCGCGCGGTGACGTCCTCACCGGGATGGCCAACGCGACGTTCCCCGACGGATCGTTGCCCGAACCCATCGAGGTCGCCCGCATCGCCTCCAACGTCTACTCCGCCGGCCAGGAGACCACCGTGCGCCTTCTCGGCGCGGCCCTGCAGATCCTGGGCGAGCAGCCCGACCTTCAGCAGCTACTGCGGCGCGAGCGCGACCGCATTCCCAACTTCATCGAGGAGACGCTGCGGTTCGACAGTCCCATCAAGGGCGACTTCCGGCTGGCCAGAACCACCACGTCCGTTGGCGGAGTGGACATCCCGGCTGGTACGACGGTGATGGTGCTCAACGGGGCGGCCAACCGCGACCCGCGACTGTTCGAGGATCCCGCGACATTCGACGTGGCGCGGCTCAACTCCCGCCGTCACATCGCCTTCGGCCGCGGCGTGCACTCCTGCCCCGGCGCGCCCCTCGCCCGCGCTGAGGCCCGGGTGTGCATCGAGCGGCTTCTCGACCGCACCACCGACATCGGGATCTCGGAGAGGGAACACGGGCCCGCGGGCGCACGGCGCTACCGATACGTGCCGACGTTCATCCTCCGCGGACTGACCGAGTTGCACCTCGAGTTCGCGATCGCCGACGAGTCACGATGAAGGTCACCGTCGACGACAGCCGCTGCGCCGGGCACGGCGTGTGCGTCGGGCTATGCCCCGACGTGTTCTCCCTGACGGACGACGGATACGCGGTGGCCCATCAACCCGACGTTCCAACCGAATTCGAGGACGCGGTACGCGACGCAATCGACTGCTGCCCCGAGCACGCGATCTCGACTCAGACGTAGGCTCCTACCGAAGCCCGGAAGGAGTCTCAATGGCACGCTTCACCAACCGGGTCGCACTCATCACCGGCGCCAGCTCAGGTATCGGCCGTGCCGCGGCGCTTCGGCTGGCGCAGGAAGGTGCAGCCGTCGCGCTGGTCGCACTACCGGGCGACGACCTCGAGGACGCCACGGCGCAGTGCCGGGCCACCGGCACCGCGGCGCTGGCACTACCGGCCGACGTTGCCGATCCTCGTCAGGTCGCCGACGCCTTCGACCGCGCCGAGGCACTCGGATCGGTGTCGGCGGTGTTCAGCAACGCCGGCATCTCCGTGATCGCGCGGGCCGTCACGACGCACGACGACGACTGGTTGCGGCAACTCCACGTCAACCTCTCCGGTTGCTTCTACGTCGCGCGCGAAGCCGCCCGGCGGATGGTCCCGGCTCGCTACGGATCCATCGTCACGACCGGCTCCGAGCTCGGAATCCTCGGCCAGGCGGGCTATGTCGGCTACACCGCGACTAAGGGCGGCGTACTCGCGATGACACGCGCGCTCGCGGCGGAGCTGGCGGTGGACGGAATCCGGGTGAACAGCATCTCTCCCGGCGAGACCGAAACCCCCATGCTGATGGCCGAATTCGACGCCGCGCCGGATCCAGCCGCGGAACGCGCCGATCACGAGGCGACCATCCCGCTTGGCCGGATCGCACAGCCGGACGAGATCGCCGCAGCCGTGGCGTTCCTGCTGTCCGACGAGGCGGCGTACATCACCGGCACCAACCTGGTGGTGGACGGCGGCCGGACGTCGTGCTTCTCCCTCGGCTCCACCTCGCCGGCCTGAAGCAGTTGTTTGCGGTTGCACGGAAGCGAGCTGTCCTCAGCAGGGTAAAGCCCGGGCCAACCGTTATTGACATGTCCATAAATTACGAGTACGCCTGTTAGCTGAACGACGCGAGCACTACCGAGCCCGGCCGCCGAGCGGCCCTGTCGAACTCAACGAAGAGGGACGCTCATGGCCGATGTCGACTTTTGCGTGGTCGGTGCAGGATTCGCGGGATTGACCGCGGCGCTGCGGCTGAAACAGGCGGGCCACTCGGTGGCGCTGCTCGAGGCCCGCGACCGGGTCGGCGGCCGCACCTTTACCGAGGTGCGCGACGACGGGTCGTGGATCGACCGCGGCGGTGCGTGGATCGGGCCCGGGCAAGACGCCATCTACCGACTGATGAACGAGTTCGGCGTGCCGAGCTACAAGCAGTACGTCGACGGTGACGCGATGATGTTCGTCGACGGCAAGAAGTACCGTTACACGGGCACGATTCCGTTGTCGATGAGCCCGTGGGCGGTCGCGAACATCGGTGCGGCCTTCCTCGAGCTGGGGCACATGTGCAAGTCGATTCCGCTCGAAGCCCCGTGGGAAGCGCCCAAGGCGCGCAAGTGGGATCAGCTCAGCTACGCGCAGTGGCTCGACAAGCACACGCTGTCCAAGCCCGCCCACGAGCTCCTGGAAGCCGCGATCGCCGGCACCTACACCTCGGCGGCCTCGGAGCTGTCGATGCTCTTCGTTCTGTACCAAATGGCATCCGCGGGTGGGCCGAGCTTCGTGCTGGGAGTCAAGGACGCCGCCGAGGACGCCCGGCCGGTCGGCGGCATGGGTGCCATCCACCGGCCGATGGCCGCCGAACTCGGCGATGCCATTCACCTGTCGCAGCCGGTGCGAAGCATCGTCCAGGATGCCGACGGGGTCACGGTCCGGTCGGACGACATGGTGGTGTGCGCACGCCGCGTCATCGTTGCCGTGCCGATCGCGATCGCCGGCCAGATCATCTACGAGCCGATGTTGTCGGTGGACCGGTCGTTCCTGCACCAGCGGATGCCTCTCGGCGCGGTCTTCAAGATCGCTCTGGTCTACGACGAACCGTTCTGGCGTGCCGACGGGCTTTCGGGCCAGTCGTTCGCGCCGGGGTCGCCGGCGAACCTCACCATCGACTCCTGCACGGACACCGGAACTCCCGGGATGCTGACCGTCATCACCGAGGGGCCCGTCGCGCGCCAGATCGGCGAACTCACCGAGGCCGAACGCAGAAAGGCCGTGCTCGACGCCGTCGCCGAACGGCTCGGCGACAAGGCGAAGGCACCGATCGACTACGTCGAGCAGAACTGGACCGTCGAACGCTATACCGGCGGCGGGATGATCTGCCACGCTCCGCCGGGTGTCCTGACCGAGTTTGGCCCCGCACTGCGCGAACCGTGCGGCCGCATCCACTGGGCAGGGACCGAGAGTTCGGCCGTCATGTACGGGTTCATCGACGGAGCCGTCCGCTCGGGCGAGCGCGCCGCAACCGAGGTGATGGAACGCGAACAGGTGGCCGTGGCCTGACCTGTGTTTCGCCCCAGTTATGGGCGATTTAAGAGTGCGGGCGGTGGGACTCGAACCCACACGTTCTTTCGAACACGGGCACCTAAAGCCCGCGCGTCAGCCAATTGCGCCACGCCCGCAAGCGTGTTGATCCTACCTGTTCGCAGCCGCGAGGAATCTGTCGGTGGCACTTCCTAGCGTGGGCCGTACAACCGGCGAGAGGCGCGCCCGATGCGGTCAGCTGAGGAGTTCAACGAGGTGCAGCGCCTCCTCGCGGCTGGCATGAATGACTGCGCCATTGCACGGCAGACGGGCATACCGCGACCAACGGTCCGCGAGTGGCGAAGCAAACCACCGAACCGACTGAGGCTCCCGGGGGCATCCTCACCGTGCGGCGTCAGTCATGACTTCTCGGCCCTTCCTACGGCTGCGTACTCGTATCTTCTAGGCCTCTACCTCGGCGACGGATGCATCTCGCAGTATCGCCGGGTCTGGCGGATGCGAATCATCCTCGATAACAAGTACCCGGCAATCATCGCCCGGTGCCGGGCCGCTCTCGACACGGTGATGCCAGGCCAGCATTCAGCGACTACGCAGAAGAAGGGATGCGTCGAGGTCGGTCTCTACTCCAAGCACTGGCCCTGCCTCTTCCCCCAACACGGCCCCGGCCGAAAGCACAGCAGACGGATAGCCCTCGAGCCCTGGCAGGAGGCGCACGTCTACGAGGCCACCGAGGAGTTCGTCCGCGGGTTGATCGAGAGCGACGGCTGCCGCGTCATCGCCAATGACCGTGGCGTGCGCAGCATTCGCTACCACTTCTCGAACAGATCAGAAGACATCATCGGGTTGTTCACCGCCGCGCTCGATCACCTCGAGATCCCGTGGACGCGGTCGAGGAAGGACACGGTCTCGATCTACCGCAAGGCCGCAACGGCCCGGCTCGACGAGTTCATCGGGCCGAAGTCGTGATCGGCGTTTCAGGTGTAGAGCGTGATGGGCTGCACGTCGCCGGTGAGGAAGTTGGCGCCGACTTCGAGCTTCTTGTAGTCGATCGGATCGTGCAGTGAATGGGTGCGAATGTTGCGCCAGTACAGATCCAGCCCGATGTCGCTGCGCGTCGAGCTGGTCCCGGTCACCTCGAACACCCGTTGGGCGACGTCCAGCGCGGTCTCGGTGGACACCACTTTCAGTTGCGCGATGCCGATCGCCACCTCCGCGCGATCGGCCGCGGTCACGTCCGAGCCGCGCGCGATCACCTCGTCGTAGCGGGCGTTCCAGCGGTCGGCGAGCGCCTCGACGGCCGCGACCCGTGCCACCAGCTCACCGAAGACCCTCTGCACCAACGGGTCTCGCGAGTAGTGCTCGGCGGTGCTGAGCAGCCACGCTCCCCGCCGTTCCAGAGTGAGCTGCCGGGCCCGGCTCAGCGCGCCCTGCGCGATGCCGAGATAGAGGTTGCCGAACGCCAGCTGGATGCCAGGCGTCACCAGTGTCGAGTACGGCTCCTCGCCCACCACGCCGAGCACATCCGACCGGTCGACGGCAACGTCGTCGAACTCGACCGAGCCGCTCGCGGACAGCCGCTGCCCCAGGAAGTCCCAATCGTCGACGAACCGCAATCCGTCCCGGTCGTGGTCGACGACGACTGCCAGCACGCGGTCCGCGCCCTGCTCGACTGCCATCACGAGCGTCACGTCGCCGGTCGACGCACCGGTGGAGTAGCGCTTCCGACCGTTGAGCCGGAACCCGGAGCCGTCGGCCGTCAAAGTGAGATCGGGGTCGATGGGGTTGACCGAATCACCCCAGAGCCACTGTCCGGCCGCGGATGCCCCGAACCAGTGCGACCACCGCGCAGGATCGCCAAAGAAGACTATGCCGGCGTGGTTGACGTAGTGGTAGGCCAGGATCTGCGCGATGGACGCGTCGGCACGGGCCAGGATGCGCACCGCCCGTAGCGCGGTACTCCAATGCCCGCCGTGGCCGCCGAAGTCCGTCGGGATGAGCAGGTTGGCGAGTCCGGATTCCTTCAGCAGTTTGAGTTCGGCGGTGGCCTGCTCGTTGGCCCGGTCGCGAGCCAGCGCGTCGGTGGCCAGGACCGCGGCGATGTCGTCGGCCACCACGTCCCACGTCTTCGCCTCCTCCGCCTCGGGCAGCGTGGTCCAGGGTGTGCGCGGCATCAGGACTCCTTCAAGACAATTGGCGACCGGTCACGCTAGCGCCGTCGACCAGTCTCTGGCTCGGGTTACCGTCACGATGAGCAATACCGCCGAACCGCTACGCGGCGGGCAGCCGGGTACCGGAGCTGCCGTCGAACAGGTGCAGGCGGTCCGGTCGCACGGTCACGACGACGCCGTCGCCAGGTGCGGGCGGCCTCGCCCAACGCGTCACCTCGGCGTCCTCCACCACGGCGGTCAACCGCTGCTCACCGACCGTGATGATGAATACGTATCTGGGGCCGAGCAATTCGACCAATTCGAGCCGCCCGGCCGCACCGGCCTCCGGGCGCACCAGCACGTCCTCCGGCCGCACCCCGACGGTCACCGATGACTGGTCGGCGGCCGTGACGTCCCAACGAATGCCACCGGTCTGGAAAACGCCGCCGTCGATCCGGCCGTTGATCAGGTTGGCCGTCGGCGACCCGATGAAGCCGGCGACGAAGGTGTTGGCCGGCGAGCGGTAGAGGTCGTGCGGCGTCCCCCGCTGCTCGATCCGTCCCGCATTGAGCACCACGAGTTGGTCGGCAATGGTCATCGCCTCCTCCTGATCGTGGGTGACGTACAGCGCCGTGATGCCCAATTCCTGTTGCAGGCACCGTATCTCGGAACGCAACTCGACGCGCAGCTTGGCGTCCAAGTTGCTCAACGGCTCGTCGAACAGGAACACCGACGGCGTGCGTACCAGCGCGCGGGCGATCGCCACGCGCTGCTGCTGGCCGCCGGACAGCTGACGCGGTTTGCGGTCGAGCAGCGCGGTGATGCCGACGCGCTCGGCGGCCTCCCCGGCCCGTCGAGCGGCCTCGCCCTTGGCCACCCCGGCATTGCGGAGCGGGAACGCGATGTTGCCCGCCACGCTCAATTGCGGGTAGAGCGCGTAGTTCTGGAACACCATCGCCACGTCGCGTTGCCGCGGGGTGGCGGCGGTGACGTCGCGGTCGCCGATGTGCACCGTGCCGCTGTCAGCCGATTCCAAACCCGCCACGATCCGCAGCGTGGTCGACTTGCCGCAGCCCGACGGCCCGACGAGCACCGTCAACGAACCATCGGGAAGCGACAGGCTCAGATCGTCGACCACCGCGGTCTCGCCATAGGACTTGGTGAGGCCCACCAACTCGACGGCGCTCACTTGGTCGCACCGGTCGTCAGTCCGCCGACCAGGTACCGCTGCGCCGCCAACGCCAGGACGTACACCGGTGCGATGCCGAGCAGTCCGGCCGCGGCCTGCTGGCCGAACTGCACGTTGCGGTCGCCTTGGAACAGCGACAATCCCACCGTCAACGTCTGACTCTCCTTCGTCACCGCGAGATACACCGCGAACAGAAAATCGTTGTAGCTCAGGAAGAACACCACCAACAGAGCGGCCACTACACCGGGCCACAGCAGCGGCAGCACTGCCCGCCGGAACGCGCCGAACACCGACAACCCGTCGATGACGGCAGCCTCGTCGATCTCGATCGGGACGCGGCGCACGAAGCCGTCCAGCAGCCACACCGCGACGGGAACGTTGGCGATTCCGTTGACCAGCACCAGGCCCAGCGCATTGTTCGTCAGGCCCGCGTAGCGCAGCAGGAAGAACAGCGGGATGATCGCCACGATCGGCGGGGCACAGTAGCTGGCCAGCAGCGCCGTCAGCAGGCGGTCGCCGCGGAACCGCCGGGCCGTGAAATACGCTGCAGGCGTGGCGATCACGACCGCCAGCACGGCAGCGCCCACCGCCGCCACCCAGGAGTTGTGCAGCATCGTGCCCAACGCGATCGTGTCGAACACCTTGCTGAAGTTGGTGATGGTCCACGCCGTGGGCCACAGCCGGGAATTCAACACGTCGCCGGGCGGCCGCAGCGACAGCGACACCAGATAGCCAACCGGGATCAACGCGACGAGCGCGATCAATACCAACGCGACCCGCACCGCCCAGTACCGCCGACGCGACGGGTTCACGAAACCTCCGCCTTCAGCGCGCGCGCCCGAGCCGCGGTGACGACCGTGGCCACCGCTCCGACGACGGCCGCGAAGATCAGTGTCTGCGCGGCGGCGGTGCCCATGTCGAAACTGCCCCGCAGGCCTGTCTGGTAGATCGCGTACGGCGACAGCGTGGTGGCGAAACCCGGTCCGCCGGAGGTGATTACGACGATCAGGTCGAACACCTTGTAGCCGATCACCAACTCGAGGACGACCACGGCCCACAGCGTAGGAGCGACGGCCGGCCAGACCACCGTGGTGAACGTCCGCCACGGGCTCGCGCCGTCGATGCGGGCCGACTCCAGCAGTTCGGGCCGCACCACGCCGAGCGCCGCGAACGAGATCAGCACGGCGAACGGCGTCCACTGCCAGACGTGGATCAACAGGATCACCAGAAAGGCGCCGACACCGGAACCCAGCGGATTGAACCCTCCGAGGCCGATCGCCGAGAACACCTGCGCGAAGCCACCGCCGACCGGTGCCAGCAGCAGTTTCCACGCCACCCCGATGAGAACCGGCGCGGTCACCAACGGCAGCAGCAACAGCGCACCGACGACGCCGAAGTTGGTGCCGCGGGCGCGCAGCAGCGCGGCGACGGCCAGACCCAGCAGGGTGGTTGCACCGGCCGCCAGCACGGCGAACACCGTCGACCGCGCCAGCGACGGGACGAATGCCGGCGAGGCCAGGGCGGAGCTGAAGTTCTCGGCACCGGAGAAGCTGCGGAGCGGATGGGCCAGCGACGAATCCGTGATGGCCAGCGCGATCAGGTATCCCGTTGGGTAGACGAGGAATAGCAGCAGCCCGGCCGCGGCAGGCAACGCCAGCCAGAGCGGGACGCGCCGGGTCATGACAGGGATTGCTCCCAGCTGGCTTGCGCGTTGCCCAGCGACTGCTCCACGGTTTGGCTGCCTGCGATCGCGAGTGCGAGCTGATCGACCAGATCCTGCAGCAGCTTCGGTGCGCCGGCTTCCTTGGGCCACACCAGCGGTCGGCCACCGAGGCCCTGCCTGATCGGTCCGATCGCCTTGGTGACCACCTTGGCGTAGCCGTCGGCGTCCAGCACGGCGGCACGGATTGGGTCGATGCCCGCCCCAGCCGTCGACGACACGCTGAGGTTCTGGGCGGCCGCCGTGGCCCACGCCACGAACGCGGCGGCCGCGTCGGGGTTCTTCGCGGCGGTGGAGATGCCAAGCCCGAATCCGGCGTCCAGCGCGGTGCGTGGCGTCGTGTTCGTGCCCCCGACGGGCAGTGACACCGCGCCCCATCGCCCCGCGATCTTCGATGCCGTCGGATCCTCCGCACGCAGCGCCATGTCGGTCCAGGTGTCCAGTAGCGCGCCCTGACCGGACAGGAACGCCGAGTTGGCCTGGTCGAAACCGATCTGCAACGGCGTGGGCAGCGCGGACGGCGCGACCGCCACCAGGTGCTTGGCCGCGGCGATCGCGGCATCGGAGGTCAGGGTCGGCTTGCCGTCGGCGTCGACCAGCTCGCCGCCGTAACCGGTGAGCCGATTGATGAACGAGCAGCCAAGGATCATCGGGACCTGCTGGCCGGACACGATCGCGCCGTATGCGGCGCCGCGGGCGTCGGTGGTGATCTTGGCCGATACCTCGTCGTAGTCGTCCCAGGTCTTCGGCGGTTCCACCTTGTAGCGGTCGAGCAGTTCGGCGTTGTAGAAGAGGATGTGGACGTCCCCGTCATACGGCAGGCCGTACCGCTTGCCGTCCAGCAGCGTGTACGGGTCGTAGATCGACGGTAGGTAGCCGCTGACATCGATCTTGTCCTTGTTGGTGTCGATCCACTCGGTCAGATCGGTGAGCGCGCCGGCATCGACGAGGTCACCAAGACCGAAGTAGAAGTAGTCGAAGACGTCGAATTCGCCGGTGCCGCTTTGCACGTCCAGGATCTGCTTGCTGGTGAGCTGGTCATACGGTGCGGCGGTCACGTCGAGATCGCCGCCCGATGCCGCCTTCCAGGCCGGCGCCAGCACGTCGCGGAACGACGTGACGTGCGGTTGGTTGACCAGCAGCTTGAGCGTGACGCCGTCGAACCTTCCCGACACCGGCGCGCTTCCCGCCAAGGCGTGAGTCGTCTCCGAGGAGCCGCAGGCCGCCAGCAGCGGGCCAAGGGCCGCAGCCCCGCCGGCCAGACCGATCAATTGCAGCGCGCGGCGTCGCGAGAACGCGGAGGTAGTCACGACTTCTGAAGCTATAAAGCCGCCGCCGGTCGGCGGTAGGTAAATACTCGTGGCGATCGCTACTGGTCGAGGACTCTCCAACGTGCGCTCGTGTGCCAGTTTTCGGCCGATTTTCGACCACCCGCGCACGTTCGCCAGCGGCAAACCGGGCGCGGTACCGTGGAGCAATGTCCACTACACGGCGTAGGAGACCGGCGTTGATCGCGCTGGTGGTCCTCGCCGCTGCCGGCTGCCTCGGCCTGGCCTGGTGGCAGTGGACCCGCTACGAGTCCGCATCTGGCACGTTCCAGAACCTCGGCTACGCCCTGCAGTGGCCGATGTTCGCGGCGTTCTGCTTCTACGGCTACTACAAGTTCGTCCGCTACGAAGAGGCGCCGCCTGTGCCCGCAGCGAAGGACGAACAGACCGAGATCCCGGCCGGCCTGCTGCCCGAAAGACCCAAGCCCGCAACGCAAGCCGACAGCGATCCCGAGATTCGCGAGTACAACGCCTACCTGGCCGAGCTCGCCAAATCCGACGACACCTCGAAAACCCCTGACGACAGGACCAATCCATGAGCAGCCCCGATCCCGAGGCCCCCGCCGAACGGCCGGAAGCCGCCGATCCTGCGCCCTCGACGTCGCAACGGGAGACCGTGCGCAAGGCCCTGCTCGGCTATCGCGTGCTGGCCTGGACCACGGGCATCTGGCTGATCGCGCTCTGCTACGAGATGGTGCTCAAGTACATCGTCAAGGTCGACGATCCGCCGAGCTGGATCGGGATCGTGCACGGCTGGGTCTACTTCGTCTACCTGCTGTTCACCGCGAACCTGGCGACCAAGGTGCGCTGGCCCATCCCGAAGACCATCGGCGTCCTATTGGCGGGCACCATCCCGCTGCTGGGCATCATCGTCGAGCATTTCCAGACGCGGAACATCAAGGCGCAGTTCGGCTTATAGACCCGTCGGCAGTGGCGTCGTCTGCACGTCGAATTCGGCGGCGCCCCGTCGGACACCGTAGGTGTCCCAGCCGTCGACCTCCCGCTGCCGGTAGAACCGATCGCGTCCATGCGGCGTCAGGTAGAACGCCGGCACGTCACCGCGCCTCGATCCGGTCGCCAACCCGTCGCGCAGCAGCCCGCTGACGTGCCTGCTGACGGTCGACACCTCCGCCCCGAACGTGGCGGCCAATTGCCCGAGAGTCAGCCCATCCCCACGGTCGAGCCGGCTGCACACCAGGTAGGCGCTGGGGTCCAGCCGCGTAACGGTGTCCGGCTGCATGCGCTCGGCGGCGAAGTCCTCCACCACAGCGTCCAATGGCTCGTCCGACACCGCTCGCGCGGTGGGAATCGTCAGGGCCAGCACCGCCCCGACACCCGCGGCTCCCGCGGCCACCAGCAACGCGATGCGGAAGGCATCGAAGGTGGGGAACTCGGCACCCACGACCGTCATCGTCAGCCCGGCCAGAATCGCGGCCATGACGGCGCTGGAGATCGACGTGCCCAGCGAGCGTGCCAGCGCGTTGATCCCGTTCGCCGCCGCCGTCTCGGACATGGGCACGGCCGCGTTGATCAGCGCGGGCATCGACGCGAACGCGAACCCCACACCGATGCTGACCAGCACGTTGAGCACCAGCACCCGCGGCGCGCTGTCGAGCAACCACAGCCCGCCGACGTATCCACCGCCGATGATCGCGCAACCCATGAACAGCGTGTACTTGGGCCCGAACCGACCTGCGATCCTGGCCGCGATCGGTGCCGCCAGCATCATCGCCAGCCCGCCGGGCGCCAGCCACAGACCGGCGTGCAGCATCGACTGGCCCAGGCCGTAGCCCGTCTGGGTCGGCATCTCGAGCACCTGCGGCGCGATCAGCGACAGGGCGAACATCGAGAAGCCGACGCCGATCGACGCGACGTTCGTGGTCAGCACTGGGCGGCGCACGGTGGTGCGCAGGTCGACGATCGGCGACTCGATGCGCAGCTGCCAGGTCGCGAACAACGCGAAGATCATCAGCGACGCGCCGAACATGCCCAGCGTCTGCGCCGACGTCCACCCCCAGCCGTTGCCCTTGGTGATGCCGAGCAACAGCGTGACCAGCCCGCCCGCCAGCAGGATCGCGCCAAGCGGATCGAACCGGTCCGACGACGATGCGGGCACCGCAGGCACCATGAACGCGAACAGCAGCAGCGACGCGACGCCAAGGGCGGCCGCGAACCAGAACAACGCGTGCCAGCTGAACTGTTGGGCGATGGCCGCAGACAGCGGCAGGCCAAGTGCACCACCCACACCCAACGACGCGCTCATCAAACCCATTGCGCTACCGACGCGTTCGGCGGGCACCGACGCCCGCAGCACGCTGATGCCCAGCGGAATGATGGGCAGCGCCAGACCCTGCAGACCGCGTCCGATGACGAACGGAATCAGTGAGCTGGTCGTCGCCGCGATCAGCGAACCGGCGGTCAGCACCACCGCGCACGCGATGAGAATTGGCTTGGGGCCATACATGTCACCCAAACGGCCGAACACGGGCGTCGCGACCGCCGCGGTCAACAACGTCGCCGTGATGGCCCACGACGCGTTGGACGGGCTGGCGTTCAACAACTTCGGCAGTTCGGGGATCAGCGGGATGATCAGCGTCTGCATCAAAGACACACTGATGCCCGCCGCCGACAACACGGCGACGAGGATGCCGGGATGAGGCGGCCGGGTGGGCGCCGAACCTGGCGTACCCATCTGATGACCCACGCCGCGACACTACACGTTAGTTACGCTAGGCAAAATTTGCTGCCGCGGTCAGGACGCGGTCAGCGCGCGCAGCGCAGGCACCAGGAGCGCCAACGCGCGTCCCCGGTGCGACGCCGCGTCCTTCTCCTCCGGGGTCAGTTCGGCCGCCGAGCGGGACGAGCCGAGCGGGACGAAGATCGGGTCGTAGCCGAAGCCGCCGTTCCCCCGCGGCTCACGCGCCACGACGCCCGGCCACTCCCCCCGCACCACGGTCTCGCCGGCCGACGACACCAAGGCACACGCCGACACGAACGCCGCACCGCGCCGCGAGTCGGGGAAGTCGCTCAGTTGCGCCAACACCAGCCGTAGATTCGCCTCGTCGTCACCGTGCGCACCGGCCCAGCGCGCGGACAACACACCCGGCATGCCGTTCAACGCGTCCACGGCGATTCCGGAGTCGTCCGCCACGGCGGGCACACCGGTCGCGCGGAACGCGTCGCGCGCCTTGGCCGCCGCGTTCTCCTCGAACGTCGCACCGGTCTCCGGCGCTTCGTCGAAGGCCGCGACGTCGTCGAGCGACAGCAGCCGCAGACCGGACACCCCCGCCGCGTCGAGCACCCGGCGAAGTTCAGCCAGCTTCTTGGGATTGCGGCTGGCGACCAGCAGATCGGTCAGCTTCCGAACGCCTTCTTGCCGGGCGTGGTCGGCTCGGGCAGCACACCGGGGTACGGCAGCTCCAACGCCGCACGCTGAATCTCGAACAGTTGCTCGGTCGCGACGAGCGCCAAGTCGAGCATCTTGTCCAGCGTCGAGCGCGGGAACGTCGCACCCTCACCCGTGCCCTGGATCTCGACGAGCGTGCCGGTGTCGGTGGCGACGACGTTCATGTCCACCTCGGCGCGCGAGTCCTCGGTGTAGGGCAGATCGACGCGCACCCGGCCGTCGACCACGCCGACGGACACCGCGGCGATCGCGCACGACAGCGGCCGCGGATCGGACAGCCGTCCTGCGGCGGATAGGTACGTGATGGCGTCGGCCAACGCGACGTAGGCGCCGGTGATGGCTGCCGTGCGGGTGCCGCCGTCGGCCTGCAGCACGTCGCAGTCGATCGCGATGGTGTTCTCGCCGAGCGCACCGAGGTCGATGCACGCACGCAGCGAGCGGCCGACCAGCCTGCTGATCTCCTGCGTGCGCCCGCCGACGCGGCCCTTGACCGATTCGCGGTCCGACCGGTCGTGGGTGGCGGCGGGCAGCATCGCGTACTCGGCGGTGAGCCAGCCCTGACCGGACCCCTTACGCCAGCGCGGGACGCCCTCGGTGACGCTGGCCGCGCACATGACCCGGGTTTGCCCGAACTCCACCAGCACCGATCCGGCGGGATGGGAGGTGAAGCCGCGGGTGATGGTTACCGGTCTCAACTCGTCGTCGAGGCGGCCGTCTTCTCGTCTGGACACCCGGCAACCCTAACGGGCAGCTCTGACTCAGTGATGCGCGACGTCGAACGTCTCGTTGCAGACCACCGCGTGCACGGGACCGTCGAACTCGGCCTTCGCCTCGCTGATCACGTCCTCGCGGGAGGTCCACGGCGGAATGTGGGTCAAGAGCAGTTCACGGACGCCGGCCTTCTTGGCGGCGCGACCGGCCTCGGTGCCGGACAGGTGCAGCTTCGGCGGGCGGTCGGCAGCGTGGGTCCAGGACGCCTCGCACAGAAACGCGTCCGCGCCGCGCGCGAGTTCGACCAACGCGTCGCAGTAGCCG
This sequence comes from Mycobacterium sp. URHB0044, assembly GCF_000620625.1. GTDB lineage: Bacteria > Actinomycetota > Actinomycetes > Mycobacteriales > Mycobacteriaceae > Mycobacterium. The sequence goes on from NZ_JIAW01000029.1 coordinate 48,165, forward strand.
GTGTCGCCGCTGTAGACGAACGTCGCACCGGACGGGTCGGTGATCCGCATGCCGTAGGACTCCGTCGGATGGCAGACCAGCCGCGGCAGCACGGACAGGCCGCCGATGGCGACCGGCTGATTGTCGGTCCAGTTGCGGACGTCGAAGATGTCGGAGAAGTCGTCGATCTCGCGGCCCTCTGGCGAGGATGCCGCGCCGAGACGCTCCCAGGTGTTCGCGGGCCCGTACATCAGGGCGCGTCCCTTGGGCGGGTTCGGATGGTAGCGGCGCCAGACGAACAGCCCGGGGAGATCCAGGCAGTGGTCGGCATGGAGGTGCGAGAGCAGGACGTTCACGGTGCCGGGATCGGCGTGGCGCTGCAGGGCGCCGAGCACGCCGCCGCCGAAGTCGATCACCAGCGGTGGTGTATCGGGTGCAGTCACCAAATATCCGGAAGCTGGCGAATCGGGACCGACCACACTGCCGGAGCATCCCAGTACGGTGATTCGCACGCTCACTAGCTTGCCATGCCCGATCTTGCTTGCACGAAAACATCAGTGCTTTCCGCGGCGAGTTTCATTCTCCCGCCATGACGTGACGCCCCACCTGCGGCGACGGTGATGGAGGCGCTAAACGCAACTGGGCGGGAATGTGGCGGACGCCTCACTTCAGCAAAGCGCCGTCAGCAGTCAGTACGACAGCTGCGACGACGGACCGGTCTTGCGCTTCTCACGGGCCTTGCGTTCCGGCCCGGACAGCAGGTAGGCAGCCAACACACCGGCGACGGCACCGCAGAAGTGGCCCTGCCACGACACCCCGAAGGTGCCGGGCAGCACGCCGAGCAGGACACCGCCGTAGACGAACAGCACGATGATCCCCACGACGATCTCCCACACCTTGCGGGTGAAGAAGCCGAACACGATGAGGAACGTCAGCCAGCCGAAGATCAGCCCCGACGCTCCGATGTGGTTGGTCTCGATCCCTGGCGGCGCTCCGGTGTTGCCGATCAGCCAGGTGCCGAAGCCGCCGAGGATCCAGATGATCGCGGTGGCGTAGATGAAGCGGGACAGCCCGGCCAGCGTCATCAGGAAACCCAGCACCAGCGCGGGCCCGGTGTTGGCGACCAGGTGCGCCCAGTTCGCGTGCAGCAGCGGCGCGAAGATGATGCCCGTCAGTCCGTCGGTCTCCAGCGGCCGAATGCCGTTCTGGTCCAAGCGATGTCCGGTCAGGTTGTCCCAGATCTCGACGACGTAGAGCAGTGCGACGAAGCTGACGACGGTGGCGCCGCCGATCATCCACGTCGGTCGTTTCTTCGGCGCGGGTGTCGCGGAGTATCCGAGCGGTTGATTCACGCGCGATCCGCCTTGCCTGTCATGCCCATAGCTGCCCCTCCAGGGAGTCCTCGGCATCATCCAGGCTACCGGCGTACGCGCCGGTCGACAGATACTTCCAGCCGGCGTCGGCCACCACGAAGGCGATGTCGGCGCGCTCGCCTGCCTTGCGGGCCTTCGCCGCCATGCCCAGCGCCGCATGCAGGATCGCCCCGGTCGAGATGCCGCCGAAGATGCCCTCGACCTGCACGAGTTCGCGCGTGCGCTTGACGGCGTCGAACGAGCCGACGGAGTAGCGGGTGGTGAGCACCTCGGGGTCGTACAACTCGGGGATGAAGCCCTCGTCGATGTTGCGCAGCGCGTAGACGCCCTCGCCGTAGCGCGGCTCGGCGGCGACGATCTGCACGCCCGGCACCTGCTCACGAAGGAAGCGCCCGGCGCCCATCAGCGTGCCGGTGGTGCCAAGCCCCGCGACGAAGTGCGTGACCTCGGGTAGGTCGGCGAGGATCTCCGGGCCGGTGCCCTCGTAGTGCGCGTCGGCGTTGGCCGGGTTGCCGTACTGGTAGAGCATCACCCATTCGGGATGCTCGGCCGCGAGCTGTTTGGCCGTGGCCACCGCGGTGTTCGAGCCACCCTCGGCCGGCGAGAAGATGATCTTGGCGCCGTAGAGCTCCAGCAGCTGGCGCCGCTCGATCGACGTGTTCTCCGGCATCACGCAGATCATTCGATAGCCCTTGATCAGCGCGGCCATCGCCATCGAGATGCCGGTGTTGCCGCTCGTCGGCTCGAGGATCGTGGCGCCGTGCTGCAACAGCCCGTCCCGTTCGGCCTGTTCGATCATGCGCAGCGCGGGCCGGTCCTTGATGGACCCGGTGGGGTTGCGGTCCTCGAGCTTGGCCCACAGCCGCACGTGCGGGCCGTCCGCGTCGTCGTCCCAGCGCGGCGACAGCCGCTGCAGCCCGACCAGCGGCGTGTTGCCGAGCGCCTGCAGCAGCGAGTCGAACCTGGTCATTCTCGAACGCCCTCAGCCACCAGCCACGGCGGGCAGGATCGTCACGGAGTCGCCGTCGGAGATCTCGGTGGCCAGCCCGCCGGAGAACCGGACGTCCTCGTCGTTGACGTAGATGTTGACGAAGCGGTGCAGCTTGTCGCCGTCGACGATGCGCTCCGAGATGCCCGCGTAGTTGGCCTCGAGGTCGCTGATCACGGCGCCAAGGGTGTCGCCCGACGCGTTGACGCGCTTCTCGCCGCCGGTGTGGGTACGCAGGATGGTCGGGATGGAGACGGTGATGGACATGTGAAGAACTCCTCTAGTTCTGGTACTGCTCGACGATGTTGACGGGTTCCTCGGTCACGACGCCGTCGAGGATGCGGTAGCTGCGCAGATCGTGCTCGTCCGGGTCCCGGGTGGACACCAGGACGTAGTGGGCGTCCGGCTCCGATGCGTAGGAGATGTCGGTGCGGCTGGGGTAGGCCTCGGTTGCGGTGTGCGAGTGGTAGATGACGACGGGTGCCTCGTCCGCCTCGTCCATGGCCCGCCACACCTTGAGCTGCTCACCCGAGTCGAATCGGTAGAACGTCGGTGAGCGCTCGGCGTTGTCCATCCTGATGAAACGTTCCGGACGGTCGGAGCCCTCCGGGCCTGCGATGATGCCGCACGCCTCGTCGGGATGATCGGCGCGCGCATGGGCGACCATGGCGTCGACCAGGTCACTGCGAATCACCAGCACGGTCCGGTTCCTCCTAACCTGTGAACGCTCCGGGCAACATGTCACGGTAGGTCGGTATTCCAGCGACCGACTCGGCGGCCAGCACACCGACCATGACCGCGCGGGCCAGGCAGTCCGCCGCGGCGGCACCGACCGCGGTGGCCAACTTGGTCTCCGGCGACATCGCCGCGGGGGTAGCTTCTCCCGGCCAGCTGGCCGGTGCCACCTCGATGGCACCCGTCGCGAGCGCGAACACGGAGTCCCCGTCGAGCGGCGTATGGGCGGGGCGGATCGTGCGCGCCAAGCCGTCCTGCGCGGCGACGGCGACCCTGCGGCACGCGGCCGGGCTCAGCAGCGCGTCGGTGGCGACGACGGCGATCGTGGTGTTCAGCGGCGACAACTCGGCGTCGCGAGCGGCGAACGCCGCCAGCTGCTCGGCAGGCGGCGGCACCAGGTTCAGTTCGGCGATCAGATCGGCCATCCACGGCAGTCCCGTCCTCGGGTCCGCGACGTTTCCCGCCGAGTTGACCGCGACGATGGCGCCGACGGTGACCCCGATGTCCTCCAGCCGAACCGACGCCGTGCCGATTCCACCCTTCAAGATGCCTGCCCGCGCACCGACGCCCGCGCCGACGTTGCCCGTCGCCACCTCGACACCCGCGGCCTCGGCGGCCGCGTAACCGAACTCGGCGCTCGGGCGGCACTGCCAGCCGCCCACCGGAAGGTCGAAGATCACCGCGGACGGCACGATCGGCACCAGGCCGCCGGCCATCACCACGCCGCGGTCGTGCTGTTCGAGCCACGTCATCACGCCGTCGGCGGCGGCCAGCCCGTACGCGCTGCCACCGGTGAGCACCACGGCGTCGACGTAGCGCACGCTGTTGGACGGGTCGAGGAGGTCGGTCTCGCGGGTGCCGGGCGCACCGCCGCGGACGTCGACGGCGCCGACCGTGCCCGGCGGGGTCAGGACGACGGTGGTCCCCGACGCCCAGCCGGTGCCGAGCGTGGCGTCGGCGTCGAGCCGGTGGTGATGTCCGACGAGGATGCCCGAGACGTCGGTGATGGAGCCGCTCATTGTCAAGCCTTTCCCGACATCAGGCTCAGCACCAGGTATTCCTGCAACACCGTCAGCCACTGGTACACATCCAAGTGCCCGGCCATCGGATGCTCGGGCGGCAGCCGGTCCGGCCCGTGGGGACCAATGTCGAGCATGGTGCCCAACGCAAGTCGCACGTCGTTGACGGCCGACGCCCAGCAGTGCGCGTCGTCCTCCGTGATCTCGAACTTGCCGCCCCCGGCCGGGAGGGTGTCCAACAGACGTTGCGCCGCTTGACGTTTCGCGTCGATGATCTCCGGTTCGTGCAAACTGCGCAGCGCGCTGTTGAGGCTCTCCGCTGCGCTCGAACCGGCTGGGTGATCGGTCCTGGACCGGTAGAAGTCGGGCAACAGCCGCTTCATGGTGTCGTCCTCCGGCGGCGTGGAATGCCCCGTCTTCATGCCGGTGAGCTCTTCGAGTTCATCTGTGGGCGAGGAGGATTCACGACCCTCGAGCATGTCCAGCAGTGACTTCACCAGACTCTGCAGCAGCACCGACTCGTGGGCGGCCAACGCCGACCGGAAGCGCGCGCCATTGGCGGTGTCCACCCGTTTCCACTTGCGCACGTCGCCTCAGCGGTCCTGCTGCATCGTGGCCCACAGCCCTGCGGCGTGCAGCTTGGCGACGTCGACCTCCATCGACTCGCGGCTGCCCGCAGACACCACGGCCTTGCCCTCCTCGTGCACCTGCATCATCAACTTGGTGGCGTGCGGCTCGCTGTAACCGAAGAGCTTCTGGAAGACGTAGGTCACGTACGACATGAGGTTCACGGGGTCGTCCCAGACCAGGGTCACCCAGGGGCTGTCGGTGGCGGCCTCGTCCTTCGACACCGGATCGACAACACGTTCCTCGCGAGTCCCAGGACGGGTCCGCGCTGGCGTAACCATGTCGCCAAGAATAGCGGGGGCCCAAACCCGATACGGTTGGGCGTGTGACTGCGGCGTTGCTCACCGACAAGTACGAACTGACCATGCTGGCGGCGGCCTTGCGGGACGGCACCGCCCATCGCCGAACCACGTTCGAGCTGTTCGCGCGCCGCCTGCCGGAGGGTCGCCGCTACGGGGTGGTCGCGGGCACCGCGCGGTTCGTGGAAACCTTGGCGCAGTTCACGTTCGACGACGACGCGCGTGCCATGCTCGCCGAGTTCCTCGACCCCGCGACCCTGGCCTACCTTGCCGACTACCGGTTCAGTGGTGACGTCGACGGCTACCCGGAGGGGGAACTGTACTTTCCCGGCTCCCCCATCCTGTCGGTGCACGGCACCTTCGCCGAGTGCGTGCTGCTCGAGACGCTGGCCCTGTCGATCTTCAATCACGACTCGGCCATCGCCTCGGCTGCGGCGCGGATGGTGAGCGCCGCCGAGGGCAGACCACTCATCGAAATGGGTTCGCGTCGGACGCACGAGGAGGCAGCCGTCGCGGCTGCTCGGGCCGCGTACCTCGCCGGGTTCGCCGGGACGTCGAACCTCGCCGCGCAGCGCCGCTACGGCGTGCCGACCATGGGCACCAGCGCGCATGCGTTCACGCTGCTGCATGCCAGCGATCAAGGTCCCGACGAGCCAGCCGCGTTCCGGTCTCAGGTGGCGGCGCTGGGCGTCGGCACCACGCTGCTCGTCGACACCTACGACATCACGGCGGGCGTGGCCAACGCCGTCGCCGCCGCGGGGCCCGAGCTGGGCGCCGTCCGCATCGACTCCGGCGAGCTCGGGGTGCTGGTGCGCCAGGTTCGAGACCAGCTCGACGGGCTGGGCAACACGAAGACCCAGATCGTGGTGTCCAGTGATCTCGATGAGTTCGCCATCGCAGCGCTGCGCGCCGAACCCGTCGACAGTTACGGCGTCGGCACGTCGCTGGTCACGGGATCCGGTGCGCCCACCGCGGGCATGGTCTACAAGCTGGTCGAGGTGGACGGCCTGCCGGTGGAGAAACGCAGCAGCCACAAGGAATCCCACGGCGGCCGCAAGGAGGCACACCGGTTCGCCAAGCAGTCCGGAACCATGGTCGAAGAGGTCGTGCATCCGGCCGGGCAGCCACCCCCCGGGGAGGACGGCCTCGTCGCCCGCTCCCTGGCCGTGCCACTGGTGCGCGCTGGCGAGCCCGTCGGCGACCTCGGGCTGGCCGCCGCCCGTGAGCGCGTCGCCGCCGGGCTGCACTGCCTGCCGTGGGACGGGCTGAAGCTCTCCCGCGGCGAGCCGGCGATCCCGACCCGCTTGATCCCGCCGACGCGTTCGGGGCGTTGACGGCCGTGCCAGAGGCCTCCGAGACCGCACGCGTCACCGGGCTGCTCGCCGCGGCCGTGACCGCGCTCGGCGGCACCGAGCGCAGCGGCCAGATCGAGATGGCCGAGGCCGTCGAGCGCGCCTTCGACACCGGCGAGCACCTCGCCGTGCAGGCCGGTACCGGCACGGGAAAGTCGCTGGCGTATCTGGTGCCGGCCATCGCGAAGGCTATCGAGGCGAATGAGCCGGTGGTCGTGTCGACCGCGACCATCGCGCTGCAGCGCCAACTCGTCGACCGCGACCTGCCGCGGCTGGCCGACGCGCTGACCGCTGAGCTGCCCCGCCGCCCCGAGTTCGCTCTGCTCAAGGGGCGCGGAAACTACCTGTGCCTGAACAAGATTCACAACGGGTCGACTGGCGAGCCAGAGGATCGGCCGCAGGAGGAGCTCTTCGACGCGGTCGCGACGACGGCACTCGGCCGCGACGTGAAGCGGCTCACCGAGTGGTCGTCGGAGACGGAGACCGGCGACCGCGACGATCTCGTCCCCGGCGTGGCGGACCGGTCGTGGAGTCAGGTCAGCGTCTCGGCGCGCGAGTGCATCGGCGCCACCCGCTGCCCGTTCGGCACCGACTGCTTCGCCGAGAAGGCGCGCGCGAAGGCAGGCACCTCGGACGTGATCGTCACCAACCACGCCCTGCTGGCCATCGACGCCATCGCCGACGCCAACGTGCTGCCCGAACACGACTTGCTCGTCGTCGACGAGGCCCACGAGCTGGTGGACCGGGTGACGGGTGTGGCGACGGCGGAACTGTCTGCGACGGCGCTCGGCGTGGCCCAGCGGCGGGTGGGCCGGCTGGTCGACTCCGAACTCGTCGACCGCTTCGAGGCCGCCGCGGCGACATTCACGTCGGCCATCCACGACGCCGAACCCGGCCGGATGGACCGCCTCGACGACGAGTTGGCCACCTACCTGACCGCGTTGCGCGACGCCGCCGACAAGGTGCGCTCCGCCATCGACACCTCCCCCACCGATCCGAAGGCGGCGGCCGCCCGCACCGAGGCCGTGACGGCGCTGACCGAGATCAGCGACACCGCGTCGCGCATCCTGTCGTCATTCGGCCCGGCCATTCCGGATCGCACGGATGTGGTGTGGCTGGACCACGAAGACAACCGAGGAAACATCAGGGCCATCTTGCGTGTAGCGCCGCTGTCGGTGGCAAACCTGTTGCGCGCCAGGATCTTCGACCAGTCGACGGTGATCCTGACCTCGGCGACGCTGACCGTCGGCGGAACGTTCGACGCGATGGCGCGATCCTGGGGCCTCACCGGCGACGACGAGAAGCCCGGCTGGCGCGGCATCGACGTCGGCTCGCCGTTCGCGCATGCGACCTCGGGGATCCTCTACGTCGCCGCGCACCTGCCACCGCCCGGCCGCGACGGCGCGGGATCCGCCGAACAACTCGACGAAATCGAGGGCCTGATCACCGCCGCCGGTGGCCGCACGCTCGGCCTGTTCTCGTCGATGCGCGCGGCCAAGGCCGCCACCGAGGCGATGCGCGGCCGCCTCGACACCCCGGTGCTGTGCCAGGGCGAGGACACCACGTCGGCATTGGTCCGCCGGTTCGCCGAGGATCCGGAGGCGTCCCTGTTCGGCACGCTGTCGTTGTGGCAGGGAGTCGACGTGCCAGGTCCCTCGTTGTCGCTCGTGCTGATCGACCGCATCCCGTTCCCCCGGCCGGACGACCCGCTGATCACCGCGCGGCAGCGTGCCATCGCCGCGCGCGGCGGCAACGGATTCATGGCCGTCGCGGCCAGCCACGCCGCGTTGCTGCTCGCGCAGGGCGCGGGCCGGCTGCTCCGCGGCGTCGACGACCGTGGCGTCGTCGCGGTGCTCGACTCGCGGATGGCCACGGCACGGTACGCAGGCTTCCTGCGGGCATCGCTGCCACCGTTCTGGGCGACCACCGACCCGAAGCGAGTCAGGGCCGCGCTGGAACGGCTGAGATCGACCTGAGCTCACCGCTCAAGATCAATTTCGTTCCGCGGCAGGCGGCCTTCACTATCCTGGCAGCGAATCCATCAGTGCGTGCCGCCCCGGCCGCCGAGAGCGGAAGGCGGCCATGAGTCGACGGCACCTCGTAGGCGTGGCCGCTGCCGCGTGCTCGGCGCTTCTCGTCGCGTCGTGCGCGACCACTGTGGAGGGCAGGGCCGTCTCCGTGTTCAGCGATCCATTCAGCGTCGCGGGGATGCCCGCCACCGAAGGCCCCACGGGACTGCGCGACGACGCCAAGGAGCCGACGCGCGACGTCGAGGACACCGACGGCGGCAAGATCGACCAACTCGGTGCCAGCTCCGTCAGCGACATCGAAGAGTTCTGGGAGACGGCCTACCCCGAGACGTTCGACGGCGAGTTCACCCCCGTCAAGAAGGTCATCTCCTGGGACGCCGAGGGATTCGACGGCGAGTTCTGCGGCGGCGACACCTACGGTTTGGTCAACGCCGGCTATTGCTTCGACGACAACACCATCGGCTGGGACCGCGGCGAGCTGTTGCCGTCGCTGCGAAAGGCCAACGGCGACATGGCCGTAACGATGGTGCTGGCCCACGAGTACGGCCATTCGGTTCAGCACCAGGCAGGCCTGGCGAAGGAGAGCACGCCGACGCTGGTGTCCGAGCAGCAGGCCGACTGTCTTGCGGGTGTCTACATGCGCTGGGTCGCGGAGGGGAATTCGCCGCGCTTCACCCTCAGCACCGGCGACGGACTGAACAATCTGCTGGCCGCGATGATCGCCTTCCGCGATCCGCTGCTCAACCAGTCCGACCCCGAGGTCGGCGAGGACGAGCACGGCTCGGCGTTCGAGCGCGTGTCGGCTTTCCAGTTCGGCTTCACCGACGGCGCGTCGTCCTGCGCGGCGATCGACACGAAGGAGATCGAGCAGCGCCGCGGCGACCTGCCGGTGTTGCTGCCCGACGACCAGACCGGCGAGCTGCCCGTCACGGAGGAGTCCGTGCGTTCCATCGTCGACGCCATGGGCATCCTGTTCACGCCGGCCAAGCCCCCGGCGCTGACGTTCGAGGCGAAGCAGTGTGCCGACGCCAGGGTGACCCCGCCGGTGGCCTACTGCCCGTCGACCAACACGATCATCGTGGACCTCCCCGCGCTGGCGGAGGTCGGCACGCCGTCCGACGACGAGGACCCCGGTGGCCTGGTCACCGGCGACAACACGGCCTATTCGATCCTGGTGTCGCGCTACATGCAGGCCCTTCAGCACGAACGCGGCGGGGTCAAGCTCGACAACGCCGAAGCCGCGCTGCGCACCGCCTGCCTCACCGGTGTCGCCACCGTGAAGATGACGAAGGACGTCACCACCCCCGACGGCAGCACCATCGCGCTGACCGCGGGCGACGTCGACGAGGCGGTGTCGGGCATCCTCGTCAACGGCCTGGTCGCCAGCGATGTCAACGGTGAATCGGTGCCGTCGGGCTTCTCCCGCATCGACGCGTTCCGCGTCGGCGTACTCGGCGACCAGGAGCGCTGCTTCAAGCGCTTCGACTGAGTGATTTGGGCGTGATTTGTCTTGCTCACCGGTACGAATCACGCCGAAATCGCTTTATACGACCTTGGTTTCGCCGTAGTAAGCCACGATCGCGTCGGACATCTTGGTCGAACGCGTCAGGAAGGCGTACGAGCGCAGGAACGACTGACCCACGCAGCCGTCGATCTTGACGTGGAAGTTGCTGATCATCACCCACGGCGCGGAGCCCTGGAACTGCTTCTTGGTGACCGGCACGATGTTGATGATCCCCGGCTTGAGACCCACCGTGATGCCGCCGCCGAGGTTCCCGCCGACGCCGGGCAGGATGCCGTCCGGCAGCGGCGAAACCACCTCGGTCCCAAGGATTCCCAGCGACGGGTTGAGCCCCACGGTGCCGGTCAGGGAGACGCCGTTGGACGTGCTCATGTCGATGCCGCAGCCGATCTGGTAACCGACCTCGATGGTGCCCGCGGGCTCGTCGCCGTCGTCCGGCCCGACGAGGGAGCCGTTGTAGGTGCCGCCGACGACGTACTCGCGCGACGAGAGCGCGGTGGTCAGCGGCGCGCTGATGATCTGCGTCTCGTCCTTGGCCGCCAGCGTGAGCTTCCAGCCATCCGGGCTCTCGAGGATCTGCGGCGGCGGGGACACGACCTTGCCGTCGTCGACCGGCGGCGCGCCTTCGGGTGGCATCGGCACCTCGGCTGCGACGGGCTCGACGACGTCGCCGGGATCTGCGACGGCCACCGCGGGACTCACCGCTCCGAGCAACAGACAGGTCGCCACCACGGCGAAGTGACGACAGAGCACGGAGAACCCCCTAGTTGGCGTTCTTCGGAACTTACAGCGCCTAGGCACCCGCGATCGGCGGGGTGGTGAAACCGCGCTCAGGCGGTGGGTAGCCGCAGTACGTAGCCGGCTTCCAGCGCCACCCACAGCGCGCCGTCGGGGCCGATGGCCAACCCGTGCGGCTCGCTGCCCGCGGGCAGGTCGATCGTGACGACTTCGCCGTCGGCGCTCACCTTGGCGACCTGGTCGGAGCCCCACAGGCTCACCCAGACCCCTCCGGTCGGATCGGCGACCACCGCGTGCGGCTTGCCTGGTAGGTCGAGTTCCTGGATCGCGTCGTCGGTGGGGATGCGGCCCAACTTCTCGGCGAGGATCGCGGCGAACCACACCGCGTCGTCATGTGTCGCGGCGATGCCGACGGGACCGGCCGCCTTCGTCGGCACCTCCCGGATGGTCAGCTCACCCGACGGCTCCAGCCGGCCGATCGAGTTGGCCGCATTCAGCGTGAACCACAATGCGCCGTCGGGCCCGGCCGTGATCATCGACGGCATGCCACCAGGGGCGGCGACGTCGGAGATCTCGCCGTCGAGGCCGATCCTTCCCACCACGCCCGACGTCATCGCGGTGAACCACATCGCCCCGTCCGGGCCCGCGGTGATGCCGAACGGCGCGCTGCCGCCCGCCAGTTCGAAGGCGCTGAGAGCACCGGCCGTGGTGATGCGGCCGATTCGGTCGTCACCGGCACGGGTGAACCAGAGCGCGCCGTCGGCGCCGGCCGCGATGATCGACGGCTTGCACTGCGGCGCAACGGGATACACATCGAGGTCGCCGCGATCGGTGACCCTGGCGATCTCGCCGCTGTGCACCAGCGTCACCCACATCGCACCGTCGGGCCCCGCGGTCAGCGCGTACGGCCCGCCGGCAACCTCGACTTCCAGGATGCCGCTCACGCCAGCGTGACGAGGCCCAGCTCGTTGTCCGCGGCGAGCAGCGGGTGGTGCGGCAGCACGCGGACCGTGTAGCCCACCGGCCCGGCGACGGGCAGCGGTGTCGTCGTCGAGAACACGTCGTTGCCTCCGTCGGCCGTCTCGGTGTGGGCCATCGGCACGGTCGTCGGGTTCACCAGCGAGTCTCCGGCGTCCACCCGTCCGACGACGGCCTCGACGACGACCTCGTCGGGCCGCAGCCCCGCCAACTGCACGGTCGCGGTCAGAGTCAGCTGCGAGCCGAGCAGTGGTGTGTCCGGCAGTCCGTAGCTGTCCACGTCGGTGATCTGGATCTTCGGCCAGGCGTCGTGGGCCCGCTGGCGGTAGGAGGCCAGCTCGCGCGCCGCCCCGAAGGGGACGCCGTCGATGGGCTCGATGGTTCGGTGCAGCGACTGTGCGGCCGGCGCGTAGTACTTCTCGGTGTAGTCCCGCACCATCCGCGAGGCCAGCACCTTCGGTCCGAGCGTCTGCAGCGTGTGCCGCACCATCTCCACCCAGCGCGTCGGGACGCCGTGCTCGTCGCGGTCGTAGAACTTGGTGGTGACCGAGTTCTCCAGCAGGTCGTAGAGCGCCGCGGCTTCGAGGTCGTCGCGGCGCGTCTCGTCGGTCAGGCCGTCGGCGGTCGGGATCTCCCAGCCGTTCTCGCCGTCGTACCACTCGTCCCACCAGCCGTCGCGGATCGACAGGTTCAGTCCACCGTTGAGCGCGCTCTTCATGCCCGACGTGCCACAGGCCTCCAGCGGGCGCAGCGGGTTGTTCAGCCACACGTCGCAACCCCAGTAGAGCAACCGCGCCATCGACATGTCGTAGTCGGGCAGGAATGCGATGCGGTGCCGGACCTCGGGCCGGTCGGCGAAGCGCACCACCTGCTGGATCAGCGCCTTGCCGCCGTCGTCGGCGGGGTGCGACTTGCCCGCGACGATCAGCTGAACCGGTCGCTTCTCGTCGAGCAGCAGCTTCTCGAGCTTCTCCGGATCACGCAGCATCAGCGTCAGCCGCTTGTACGTCGGGACCCTTCGGGCGAATCCAACGGTCAGCACGTTTGGATCGAACGCGGTTGCGGTCCAGCCCAATTCGGCTTCGGATGCGCCGCGCTCCAGCCACGACCGACGCAGCCGGGCCCGGACGTCGGCGATCAGCAGCTCCCGCAGCTGCGAGCGGATCCACCACAGGTGACCGGGGTCGACCTGCTGCAGCCGCTGCCAGGTATCGGCCTCGCTCAGCGAGTCGAGGTCGTCGCCGACGAGCTCACGTGCGAGTTCCACCCACTGCGGCGCCGCCCACGTCGGCGCGTGCACGCCGTTGGTGATCGACCCGATCGGCACCTCGCCGGTGTCGAATCCGTCCCACAACTCGTTGAACATGCCCCGGCTGACCCGGCCATGCAGCAGCGACACCCCGTTGGCGCGCTGCGCCAACCGCAGGCCCATGTGCGCCATGTTGAACTTCGACGGATCGTCCTCTGCACCGAACGCGACGATGCGGTCCAGCGGTACGCCAGGAAGCAACTGGGAACTCGCGCCAGACGGACTGCCGGGCGGACTGCCGAAGTAGTGCTTGACCATCTCCACGGGGAACCGGTCGATGCCCGCGGGCACCGGCGTGTGGGTGGTGAACACCGTGCTGGACCGCACCACGGTCAGCGCGGTGTCGAAGTCGAGGCCGCCGTCGGTGACGAGTTCGCGGATGCGCTCGACGCCGAGGAAGCCGGCGTGTCCCTCGTTCATGTGGAACACCTGCGGCTCGGGCAACCCCTCGACGGCGGTGAAGGCGCGGATGGCGCGCACGCCGCCGATGCCCGCGAGGATCTCCTGTTTGATCCGATGTTCCTGGTCGCCGCCGTAGAGCCGGTCGGTCACGCCGCGCAGGTCGTGCTCGGTTTCCGGGATGTCGGAGTCCAACAGCAGCAAGGGAATTCGCCCGACCTGCGCTATCCAGACCCTGGCATTGAGTTCGGCCGAGTCGGGCAGTGCGAGTGAAACCAGGACCGGCTCGCCCTTCGCGTCGGTGAGCAGCCGCAGCGGCAGGCCCTGCGGGTCGAGCGACGGGTAGTTCTCGTGCTGCCAACCGTCGGCGGTCAGCGACTGCCGGAAGTAGCCGGACCGGTAGTACAGACCGACGGCGATCAGTGGCAAGCCCAGGTCCGACGCCGACTTCAAGTGGTCGCCCGCCAGAATGCCGAGGCCGCCCGAGTAGTTCGGCAATACCTCGGCGACGCCGAACTCCATCGAGAAGTAGGCGATCCCGGTGGGAAGCGACTCACCGGCGGCGGCGCGCTCCTGGTACCACATCGGCCGGGTCAGATACGTGTCCAACTCCGCGGCAAGGTGGTCCAGCCTGGCCAGGAACGCTTCGTCGACCGCCAGCTCGTCCAGTCGCTTCGGGCTGACCGCGCCGAGCAGTGCGACCGGGTCGCCACCCGCCTGGTTCCACAGCTCCGAATCGATGGCGGCGAACAGATCCTGTGTGGGCTTGTCCCAGGACCACCGCAGGTTGATCGACAGTCTCTCCAGCGCGACGAGACGTTCGGGCAAATGCGTGCGGACGGTGAACCGGCGGAGGGCTTTCACGTGGCTTCACCTTACTGACAAATCCCGCGGGTGCAGCCACGAGCGCTTGCGCAAAGAGCAGAGGGCTCGACTGAGCACTTGCACGAAGACGAGCGGACCACTTCATGCGGCATTACATCGGGCCCATTGGGTTGAGCCGGACACTACGGTGGGTATAGGCGCGACGAGGCTTTGAAACGAAACAGACGACAGCGCGCGGCCCTGGGCCGCGCCGGCGTTAGGAGTTGGGTGGTGGCCGGTCGTATCGAGATCGACGACGTCGTGCCAGTGGTCTCCGGTGGCCGCTTCCCGGCCAAGGCCGTGGTCGGCGAGGTTGTTCCGGTGAAGGCAACGGTGTGGCGGGAGGGCCACGATGCCGTCGCGGCCACGCTGGTCGTGCGATATCACGGCACCGCCTATCCGCGGCTGGCGAAGGCACCGGTGGGCGCCGTCCCGCAGGTGGAGGCAGTCCCGATCGAGACGGTCGTCGGTGCCACTCCGAAGATCAAGCCGCAGCAGTTGCCGATGACGCCCGGCCGCACCCCCGACGTCCTGCACGGGCAGTTCACGCCCGATGCCGTTGGGCTGTGGACGTTCCGGGTGGATGGCTGGGGTGACCCGCTGGCGACGTGGCGCAAGAACGTCACCGCCAAACTGGATGCCGGCCAGGGCGAGTCCGAGCTCTCCAACGACCTGCTGATCGGCGCCCAACTACTGGAGCGCGCCGCCACGGGCGTGCCGCGCCAGGACCGCTATCCGCTGATCGACGCGGCGGCACGGCTGCGTGAGCCGGGTGACCCGTTCGCCCGTGCGGGCGCGGCACTTGCACCCGAGGTGACCGACCTCCTGCGGCTCTATCCGCTCCGCGAATTACTCACGCGCGGCGAGCAATACGGCGTGTGGGTGGACCGTCCGCTGGCCCGCTTCAGCGCCTGGTACGAGATGTTCCCGAGGAGCACCGGCGGCTGGGACGGCAAGGGCAAACCGGTACACGGAACGTTCGCCACTGCCAGCAAGGCGCTGCCCCGCATCGCGAAGATGGGCTTCGACATCGTGTACCTGCCGCCGATCCACCCGATCGGCAAGGTGCACCGCAAGGGCAGGAACAACAGCGTGACGGCGGCACCGACCGACGTCGGGTCACCCTGGGCGATCGGCAGCGACGAGGGTGGGCACGACGCGGTGCATCCGGACCTCGGCACCATCGAGGACTTCGACGACTTCGTCGGCGCCGCACGCGACCAGGGCCTCGAGGTCGCGCTCGACCTGGCGCTGCAGTGTGCTCCCGACCACCCGTGGGCCAAGGAACATCCCGAGTGGTTCACGGTGCTGCCCGACGGCACCATCGCCTACGCGGAGAACCCGCCGAAGAAGTATCAGGACATCTACCCGATCAACTTCGACAACGACCCGGCCGGGATCTATCACGAGGTGCTGCGTGTCGTGCGATTCTGGATGTCGCACGGCGTCAAGGTCTTCCGCGTCGACAACCCGCACACCAAGCCACCCAACTTCTGGGCGTGGCTGATCGGCGAGGCCAAGAACGACGACCCGGACGTGCTGTTCCTGGCAGAGGCGTTCACGCGACCGGCCCGGCTGTTCGGGCTGGCGAAACTCGGCTTCACCCAGTCGTATACGTACTACACATGGCGCACGGCGAAGTGGGAGCTCGCGGAATTCGGCGAGCAGATCGCCGAACACGCCGACTACGCGCGCCAGAACCTGTGGCCCAACACGCCGGACATCCTGCACGAAAGCCTCCAACACGGGGGCCCTGGGATGTTCGCGATCCGCGCCGTGATGGCCGCGACCATGAGTTCGGCGTGGGGCGTCTACTCCGGTTACGAGTTGTTCGAGCACCGGCCGGTCCGCGAGGGCAGCGAGGAATATCTCGACTCGGAGAAGTACGAACTGCGGCCCCGCGACTTCGACGCCGCGTTGACCGGCGGCGAATCGTTGGAACCGTTCTTGACGCGGCTCAACGAGATTCGGCATGTGCACCCTGCATTGAGCCAGCTACGCACCATAAAGTTCCACGCCATCGACAACGACGCGCTGCTGGCCTACAGCAAGTTCGACCCGGTCACCGGCGACTGCGTCCTGGTCGTCGTGACCCTCAACGCGTTCGGTCCCGAGGAAGCCACCATCTGGCTCGACATGGAGGCCCTCGGGATGGACCCCTATGACCGGTTCTGGGTGCGCGACGAGGTGACCGGCGACGAATATCAGTGGGGGCAAGCAAATTACGTACGCATCGATCCCGCGAGGTCGGTCGCGCACATCCTGAACATGCCGCAAGTACCCAACGAGAAGCGGCTCAACCTGCTGCGGAGGGAATGACGCACATGACCCGCACGAAAGCGGTTACCAGCCAACACCTTCGGCCCGACGACCGGGACCTCGACCGGTTGCGCGCCGGGGAACACCACGACCCGCACTCGATCCTGGGTGCGCACGAATACGAAGACCACACCGTGATTCGTGCGTTGCGACCCTGGGCCACCGAGGTGGTCGCACTGATCGGCGGCGAACGCTACCCCTTCACGCACGTGGAATCGGGCCTGTTCGCGGTGGCCGTGCCGTTCACGGGTTTGATCGACTACCGGCTCGAAATCAGCTACCCCGGTGGCGACTCCCCCGTCGTGCACACCACGGCCGACCCCTACCGCTTCCTGCCGACGGTGGGCGAGATGGACCAGCACCTGTTCGCCGAGGGCCGCCACGAGCGGCTGTGGGAGATGCTCGGTGCCCACCCGCGCAGCTTCACCACTCCCGACGGCGTCGTGGACGGGGTGTCGTTCGCCGTCTGGGCGCCGAATGCCAAGGGCGTCAGCCTGATCGGCGAGTTCAACCACTGGGAGGGTGACGGGGCGCCCATGCGCGTGCTCGGCTCCTCCGGCATCTGGGAGGTCTTCTGGCCCGGCTTCCCGACCGACGGCCTGTACAAGTTCCGGGTGCACGGCATCGACGGGTCGGTCGTCGACCGCGCCGATCCGATGGCCTTCGCCACCGAGGTACCACCGCAGACGGCGTCGAGGGTGACGACCAGCCGCTACACCTGGGAAGACGGCGACTGGATGGGCGAGCGCGCCCTGAAGAACCCGGTCTTCGAACCGATGAGCACCTACGAGGTGCACCTGCTGTCGTGGCGGCCCGGGCTGAACTACCGCCAGTTGGCAGAAGAGCTCACCGAATACGTTCTGGAACAGGGCTTCACGCACGTCGAGTTGCTGCCCGTCGCCGAGCACCCGTTCGGCCCGTCGTGGGGCTACCAGGTCACGTCGTACTACGCTCCGACCTCGCGACTGGGCTCACCCGACGACTTCCGCTTCCTCGTCGACACACTGCATCAGGCCGGCATCGGCGTCATCGTCGACTGGGTGCCCGCCCACTTCCCCAAGGACGCCTGGGCGCTCGGCCGGTTCGACGGCACGCCGCTCTACGAGCACTCCGATCCCCGGCGTGGTGAGCAACTCGACTGGGGCACATACGTCTTCGACTTCGGCAGGCCCGAGGTGCGCAACTTCCTGGTGGCCAACGCGCTGTACTGGCTGCAGGAGTACCACGTCGACGGCCTGCGCGTGGATGCCGTCGCCTCGATGCTCTACCTCGACTACTCACGCCCCGCAGGCGGATGGACGCCCAACGTGCACGGCGGACGGGAGAACCTCGAAGCGGTCCAGTTCCTGCAGGAGATGAACGCGACCGTGCACAAGGTTGCACCCGGCATCGTCACCGTCGCCGAGGAATCCACGTCGTGGCCGGGCGTCACGCGACCGACCAGCCTTGGCGGACTTGGTTTCTCGATGAAGTGGAACATGGGCTGGATGAACGACACGCTGGCGTTCATCAGCCGCGACCCGATTCACCGCAGTTACCACCACCACGAGATCACGTTCTCGATGCTCTATGCGTTCAGCGAGAACTTCGTGCTGCCGGTCAGCCACGACGAGGTGGTGCACGGCAAGGGCACGCTGTGGGGCCGGATGCCCGGCAACGACCACACCAAGGCCGCGGGGCTGCGCGGCCTGCTGGCCTACCAGTGGGCCCACCCTGGCAAGCAGCTGCTGTTCATGGGCCAGGAGTTCGGCCAACGTGCCGAGTGGTCCGAGGAGCGGGGAGTGGACTGGTACCAACTCGGCGAGGAGAGCTTCTCGACGGGCATCCAGCGGATGGTGCGCGACATCAACGGCATCTACCGCAGCCGGCGCGCGCTGTGGTCACGCGACAACAGCCACGAGGGCTATTCCTGGATCGACGCCAACGACTCGGCCAACAACGTGCTGAGCTTCCTGCGCTACGGCGACGACGGCTCGGTGCTGGCCTGCGTGTTCAACTTCTCGGGCTCCGAGCACAGTCGCTACCAGTTGGGCCTGCCACATGCGGGTACGTGGCGCGAGGTGCTCAACACCGACGCCACCGTCTACAACGGCGCCGGAATCGGCAACTACGGTGCGGTCGAGGCCACCGACGAGCCGTGGCACGGCCGGCCGGCTTCCGCAGTGATGGTGCTGCCCCCGTTGGCCGCGCTCTGGTTCGAACCCGCGTAGACCGTCAGTACAGCGCGTTGGCGAGGTTGCGGCGGCCCGCGATGACTGCCGGATCGGCCGGATCGAACAGGTCGAACAACTCGATCAGGCGGGTCCGCACGGTCGTACGCTCGTCGCCCGACGTCCGCTTCACCAGCGCGATCAAGCGCTCGAAGGCCGCAATGACGTCCTGCTGCAGGATCTCGACGTCCGCGGCGGCGAAGGCGGCGTCGATGTCGTCGGGTGCGGCGTCGGCGACGGCAACGGCATCGGGACGCTGGACCGTCGCGCGTTGCAGGAAGGCGATCTGACGGACGGCGCCCTTGGCCTCGGCATGGTTGGGCCTGGCCTGCAGGATCGCCTCGTATGCGGCGAGCGCGGCATCGAAGTCGCCTGCGTCCAGATGCTCACGCGCCTTGGCGAGTTCGGGATCCACCTCTTCGGCGTCGTCGGGCCCGCCTTCCAGCTTGCCCGCGGTGGCGTCCAGCAGCGAGTCGATCCAGCGACGCAGTTGCTCCGGCGGTTGCACGCCCTGGAAGCTGGACAGCGGCTGACCACCGGCCAACGCGATCACGGTCGGGACGGCCTGCGCGCCGAACATCTGCGCCACCCGCGGCACGGTGTCGACGTTGACCGTCGTCAGCGCCCACTTGCCGCGGTCGGCGTCCGCCAGTGCGGCTAGCGCCTGGCCAAGTTGCGCGCTGGCCTCGCTGCGGGGCGACCACAGCAGCACGACGACGGGGACCTGACTGGACCTGACCAGCACCTCGGCTTCGAGGTTGGCTTCGGTGATCTCCACGCCGCCTGGCGCACCGGCGGCGGGTGCGCTGCCCTCGCGGGCGGGAGGCTGCTTGAGAGCCGACAAATCGACCGCGCCGGCCAAGCCGGCGCCCATGGAAGGTCGTGGACGCGTCACGATCTCAAGTCTGTCACGTCGTTCCGGACGTCGACGGAGCCGGTACATCCTCCGTCCGGGCGCCCAGGCGGCCGGTGCGATCCGCCCATATGAGGAAGATCACACTGGCGAGCGGCACGATGCTCGCCAGCAATGCGAGCAGCCAGGTCGAAAGCCGCCACTTGTACGCCATTCCGACCAGTACGGCGATGACCACGAACGCGATGAAGATCAGCCCGTGGGCCATGCCGAAGATCTTCACGCCGATCTCGGTCCGCGGGCTGCCCAGGTACTTGAAGTACATCCCGGTGAGCAGCCCCACCCAGCTGACGGCCTCCGCCAACGCGACGAGCCGGAACCATCCGGCGACACCGCCGAACCGGCTTTCGGGGCCTTCCGCTCCTGCCCTCCGAAGGCGATCAAACGTACTTGTCATGGCGCCATTGTGCCCGAACGCAGCGTCAGCTACTACGCAGCGTCGTTTTGGGCGTAGTTGTCGTACGGCGTCAACGTCAGGGTCGACGAAGGATCAGTGCGTCACCCTGTCCGCCGGCGCCGCACAGGGCGGCAACGGCGTAGCCAGGGCCGCGTCGGGCCAGCTCGAGCGCCGCATGCAGGGTGATCCGAGCGCCCGACATGCCGATCGGGTGGCCGATCGCGATGGCGCCACCGTTGACGTTGACCTTGTCCAAATCGATGCCGAGCTCCTGCGTGGAAGCCAGGGCGACGGCCGAGAAGGCCTCGTTGATCTCGATGACGTCGAGCTGATCGATCGAGATGCCCTCCTTGGCGATCGCCTTCTTGATCGCGTTGGCGGGCTGGCTCTGCAGCGTCGAGTCGGGGCCCGCGACGACGCCGTGGGCGCCGATCTCGCACAGCCAGGTCACACCCAGCTCCTCGGCCTTGGCCTTGCTCATCACGACCACGGCGGCGGCGCCGTCGGAAATCTGGGAGGCCGACCCGGCCGTGATGGTGCCGTCCTTGCGGAACGCCGGCTTCAGCCCGGCCAGCGACTCGGCGGTGGTGTTGGCCCGGATGCCCTCGTCCTCGGTGAACTCGATCGGATCACCCTTGCGCTGCGGGATCTTCACCGGCACAACCTCGTCGGCGTAGACGCCGTCCTTCCACGCGGCAGCCGCCCGCTGGTGCGATTGCGCAGCGAACTCGTCCTGTTGAGCCCGGGTGAACTTGTCGACGTCGTTGCGCTGCTCGGTGAGCGCGCCCATCGGCTGGTCGGTGAACGCGTCGTAGAGGCCGTCGTAGGCCATGTGGTCGAGCACCGTGACGTCGCCGTACTTGTAGCCCGCCCGGCTGTCCATCAGCAAGTGGGGCGCCTTGGTCATCGATTCCTGACCACCCGCCACCACGACCTCGAATTCACCGGCGCGGATCAGCTGATCTGCCAGGGCGATCGCATCGATGCCGGACAGGCACATCTTGTTGATGGTCAGCGCGGGCACGTCCCAGCCGATTCCTGCGGCCACCGCCGCTTGGCGGGCGGGCATCTGGCCCGCGCCCGCGGTCAGCACCTGGCCCATGATCACGTAGTCGACGGCCGACGCCGGCACTCCGGCCTTCTCCAACGCCCCCGCGATGGCGATGGCCCCGAGGTCACTGCCGGAGAAGTCCTTCAGCGAACCCATCAGCTTGCCTATTGGGGTGCGTGCTCCAGCAACGATCACCGATGTCGTCATTTCCTACCTCCATGGCCGTGTTCAAAGGGGACGTGTGGCCGATCACACATATCGCAAACCTTCCAGTAGAGGTTAGCGTGAAGTTATGACGACCGAGCACGTAGATGCACGTCCAGTGCTCGCCAGCGCCCTGGTGACAGCCGTCGATCACGTCGGCATCGCTGTGCCGGACCTCGATGTTGCGATCAAGTGGTATCACGATTACCTCGGCATGATCGTCCTGCACGAGGAGGTCAACGAGGATCAGGGTGTCCGCGAGGCCATGCTTTCGGTCCGTGGCGCACCGAAGGGCAGCGCCCAGATCCAGCTGATGGCGCCGCTCGACGACACCTGCACCATCGCGAAGTTCATCGACAAGCGCGGCCCCGGCATCCAGCAGCTGGCCTACCGGGTGAGCGATCTCGACACGTTGTCGAAGAAGCTCCGCGAGCAGAATGTGCGGTTGCTCTATGACGCGCCACGTCGCGGTACGGCAAACTCACGGATCAACTTCATCCACCCCAAGGATTCCGGTGGCGTGCTGATCGAGCTGGTCGAGCCCGCCGCCAACGAGCACTGACGCCTAGGACCACTTCCTCGTCGGCCCGCGGTTGGCCCGCTTGGCCCAGCACGGCGTGTGCCAGTGCCGTCGGTCCTCGACCGCAGACTCCCCCAGCTCCGCCTGCCACACCACGACGTGAGCCGTGTTGGGCCTGATCTCGTGGTCGCATCCGGGACACCGGTAGGTCTTGGTGGCCCGGACCGCAGACACCGGCTTGACCTCGTAGTCATACCCGTCGGGCCCGACCTCGATGCGGGACGGCGCGGGCAACGGCGGCAACGCGCGCTCTCTGCGACGCGGAGAACGGCGGCCGACCATCTCCTGAGTCTAGGTGCTCAGAACAGTCGGAACTCGTTACTGACCATGCCGCGCATCTCGTCGTAATCCAATGTCACGCACCGAATTCCGCGGTCCATGGCCAACGTCCGCGCCTGCGGCTTGATCTGCTGTGCGGCGAACACCCCGCTGACCGGCGCCAGCACGCTGTCCCGGTTGAGCAGATCGAGGTAGCGGGTGAGCTGCTCGACCCCGTCGATCTCGCCGCGCCGCTTGATCTCGACGGCCACGGATTGCCCCAGTTCGTCGCGGCACAGCAGGTCGACGGGTCCGATGGCGGTCATGTACTCGCGGCGAACCAGGGTGTACCCGACTCCCAGCATTTCGACGTGCTCGGCGAGCAGTGCCTGCAGGTGCGCCTCCACGCCATCCTTGACGAGCCCGGGATCCACGCCCAGCTCGTGGCTGGAATCGTGCTCGACGTCCTCGACGGTGATCCGCAGTTGCTCGCCGGCCTTGTTCTGCACGACCCACACCTGCCCGTCGCCGTTTTCCTCGGTGACCCAGCAGGGCGGGCTCATCCAGTTCAACGGCTTGTAGGCACGGTCGTCGGCATGCACGCTGACCGAGCCGTCGGCCTTGAACAGCAGCAGCCGACGGGCCGAGGGCAGATGGGCGGTGAGACGACCGACGTAATCGACGGTGCACTGCGCAATGACGAGCCGCACCGAACTACCTTAAGCACACGACCGACGAACTAGGCTGACGCCCACCATGAAAGCCGACAAATCCGTCTCGCGGCGGCTGGGGCGGCTGTTGGAAGTGGTGACCAGACAGAGCGGTCGGGTTCCGGCGACACCCGAGTACGGTTCGTGGATTCTGGGCCGAGTCTCGGAGAGTCAACGCCGCCGGCGGATCCGCATCCAGGTCATCCTCACCCTGTTGGTGATCGTCGCGAATTTGATCGGCATCGGCGTGGCGACGCTGGTGGTCACCGTGGCGTTTCCGACGCCGAACGTGTTCGAACCCAAGGTCGGGTGGATCACCTTCGCGGCGGTTCCCGCCTATGTATTCACTGCGCTGATCATCGGTGTCTTCTGGGCCACCCAGCGGGTGATGAACAACGTCCGCTGGTCCATCGAGGAGCGCACGCCGACGAAGCTGGACCAGCGCAATACGTTCTTCGCGCCCTGGCGTCTGACGCGCGTCTTGTTGATCCTGTGGGGCATCGGCGCGATCGTGCTCACGACGCTGTATGGAATGCAGAACACCGACTTCATCCCGAAGTGGGCGCTCGGCGTCAGCTTTCCCGGCATCGTCGTGTCGGCCTGCTGCTACCTGTTGACGGAGTTCGCGCTGCGGCCGGTGGCAGCCCAGGCGTTGGAGGTGGGTCCCCCGCCCGTTCGGTTCGCGCAAGGCGTGATGGGGCGCACCATGCTGGTCTGGGCGCTCGGGTCCGGGGTACCCGTGCTGGGCATTCTGCTGGCCGCCGTCTTCGCGCTGACGTTGCAGAACCTGACACCGACCCAATTCGCCTATGCGATCGTGGTTCTCGCGGTGTTCGCGTTGGTCTTCGGCTTCATCCTGATGTGGATACTGTCCTGGCTGACCGTCACGCCGGTACGGGTCGTACGGTCGGCGCTCAAACACGTCGAAGAGGGCGACTTCGACTGCAACGTCGTGGTGTTCGACGGCACCGAACTCGGCGAACTGCAGCGCGGCTTCAACTCGATGGTGGCCGGTCTGCGCGAGCGGGAACGCGTTCGCGACCTGTTCGGACGCCACGTCGGACGCGAGGTCGCCGCGCTCGCCGAGCAGCAGCGACCCGAACTCGGCGGCGAAGAGCGCCACGCCGCAGTGATTTTCGTCGACATCATCGGCTCCACGCAGCTCGTCACCAGCCGGCCCGCCGTGGAGATCGTCGAACTGCTCAACCGGTTCTTCGCCGTCATCGTCGACGAGGTGGACCGGCACCACGGGCTGGTCAACAAGTTCGAGGGCGACGCGGTCCTCGCCGTCTTCGGCGCCCCGGTATCGCTCGACGACCCCGAGGCCGAGGCACTGGCTGCCGCGCGGGCCATTCGGCAGCGACTGTGCAACGAGGTGCCCGAATGCGAGGCGGGTATCGGGGTCGCCGCCGGTCAGGTGGTGGCGGGCAACGTCGGCGCCAAGGAGCGCTTCGAGTACACCGTCATCGGTGAGCCCGTCAACGAGGCGGCCCGGTTGTGTGAGTTGTCCAAGACGGTGGCCGGCCATCTGGTCGCCTCGTCCACGACGGTGCGGGCCGCGGGCGAAACCGAAAGGGCGCGTTGGAGTCTGGGCGAGACGGTGACGCTGCGCGGCCACGACGAGCCGACCACACTGGCGACGCCGGTCTAGTGGACGAGGCCTGCGCGCACCGACGCTCGGGCTAGCCGCCGCCACCCTGTTCTGCGGGCAACGGCGGTGGCAACGGTGTCGTCGGCGTCGTGGTCGTCGGCTTGGCGGTCGAAGTCGTCGGCGTGGACGTGGACGTGGACGAAGTCGTCGGTGACGTGGTCGATGCCGGCCCGTGATAGTCGACCCACGCCTCGTCGCGGATCCCGTGCTGGCCCACGCTGACGAGCAGCGAGGTCGCCGTCACGGTGTACGTGATCCCGTCGTTCTCGGCGACGTACCCACCGTCGCCCTTCTGCGAGGCGGACAGGATCAGCTTGGCGCCGTCGCGCACCCGCACGCCGCGGTACTCATACGCGCCGCCCGGCGACTTGCAGATCGCAACGCGCGAGGTCGCCGTGCTACCGAAGGCGACCGCCGTGTCCGGCGTGGTGCACCGCGCAGTGGAGTCGACGAAACCCTGGCCGTCGGTGGCCGGCGCCGCGAGGGCGGAGGGCAGTGCGATTGTGAGCAGTGCCGCACCCGCCGCCGTGGCGAGGGCCAGGCGGCGGGTGGACTGCACGAAGGAGGAGGACATCAACCTCCACCAGACCACGGCTTTCCGGTTTACGCTCGCGTCGACGCCGAGTCACGATGAAATCGTTAGGCCCTCGAGACACGACCCAAACCGGTAAGGGCCGCCTAGGTGGGCTTCCCGCTTGACGCGAGGTGGCTGGCAGCGAAGTCCGCGGCCTGCGTCGCCATGCCGTTGACCGCGTACTGTCCGTGCGCGCCGTTGTCATTGCCGGTCGGAGAGCAGATCGGGTCTTCGGGGATGCACAAGTCGAGTGCCTTCGCCGAATACAGGCTGCCGATGGTGATCGGCGGTGCGCCGGTGTTGATGATCTGCAAGAACCCGCTCGATGGCTTTCCGAAGAGGACCACCGCCGCGACGTGCTTGGCCACCTCGGGCGCCATCGGGCCGGTGATGCCGGCCGGCAGGGTGAAGCCGGGCGGCACTGCGTCCTCGGTGATGTAACCGGTCACGGCCGCGCCTTGGGAGTAACCCGACAGCACCATCTTCGTGTTCGGACAGTTCGCAGCCGTGTCGCGGACATGGTTGCTCGCGTCGATCACCCCGTCGGCGGCCGTCGCGAAGTCCAGCGACGCAGGGTAATTCACCGCATACACGTCCACCGACTTACCGCCGACCCGCGAGCGCAGGGCGTCGACGAACGCCTGTCCGGTCACGCCGATGCCTGGCGGCTCGAACGTTCCGCGTGCGAAGACCACTTCGACGTCGGGACATGGCGCAGCGGCTGCGAACGGACTACCGAGCGGCGAAACCAGCAGCGCCGTCGTCGCCATGACCGCCGCAGCGAGTACTCGCGCGATCCGGCGTGCGCTCGCCGGGCTCTTCCGCCAGCGCGCACCCATGGCTCGATCCGATCCGATTACGTCCATCGACCACACCACCTCATACTTCCCCGACCCGCGGCTGATCTTGACGCGAGAACGCCGGACTGACTTCCCACGTGCGTGGGGTGCCAAACCCGCAAAACGAGAGTTCACGTCATGGATACGTGCTGGGTTCTTTGTCATTCGGAATTAATGCAACCCCAGCCGCGCGCCGGCGAAGACATGCTGCGAGCGACGCCGTCACACCCATGGTCGAGACGTTCGCCGCCGCCATCGTCACCGCGGCCCTTGGATCCGAAGCCACACAGAAAACGATATACGTCGGAGGCGACGGCCACATCTCGGCGACCCCTCGGTGAGAGCGAGAACACTGACGGGGTGCGGCAGGATTGGGTCGGCATGACCACCAGCGACCGACCCTCCGCCACCAGCCGACGGCGCCACATCACCCGGCTGGCGCTGTTCGCCGGTTTCTTGTTCGCGTTGTTCTATCTGGTTGCGGTCACACGGATCGTCGACGTCGAGGACCTCCGGCGTGCGGTCGCGGCGACGGGTCCGGCAGCGCCTCTGACCTACGTCGTGCTGTCAGCGGTACTCGGCGCCGTGTTCGTCCCGGGGCCCATCATGGCTGCGGGCAGCGGGGTGCTGTTCGGTCCGCTCCTCGGCACGTTCGTGACGCTCGGCGCGACGGTCGGCACCGCGACGATCACTAGCCTCATCGGTCGTCGTGCCGGCCGGGATGGCGCACGCGCGCTGCTCGGGGATCAACGGGCAGACCGCATCGACGCACGGATCGAGCGGGGCGGCTTGTGGGCAGTGGTGGGCCAGCGGTTCATTCCGGGCATCTCCGACGCGATGGCGTCCTACGCATTCGGAGCGTTCGGAGTGCCGTTGTGGCAGATGGCAGTTGGGGCGTTCATCGGCTCGGCGCCGCGCGCGTTCGTCTACACCGCTCTGGGCGCGTCGATCGGGGACCTGTCGTCACCGGTGGCGTACTCGGCCATCGCCGTGTGGTGTGTGACCGCCATCGTCGGCGCGTTTGCCGCACACCGCGGGTAC
Source organism: Mycobacterium sp. URHB0044 (assembly GCF_000620625.1). GTDB lineage: Bacteria > Actinomycetota > Actinomycetes > Mycobacteriales > Mycobacteriaceae > Mycobacterium. The sequence goes on from NZ_JIAW01000029.1 coordinate 75,124, forward strand.
CGGCATTGGCGTGCACACGCCCGCAAGCGGGGGGCTGCGAATCCCGACCGCGAAGCGAAGCCAAGCACCTGACCGTCTGCCGCCACTGACCTGCAGGTTTGCCACTCAACGGCCGACGATCAGGCAAGATGTCGTCATGGATGCCGTATCGACGTGGCCGCACACGGTGTTGGCCGATGCGGTGCTGCAGGTAACAGGGTGACGCTCAACGAGCGCGTCTACCGACTGCTGAAGCTGCCGCTGTCGGTCGTGTCGCTGCGCACCATCGTCATCGTGGCTGCGTTGTCGGTCATCGCCGTCGTGATCGTCATCGGCACGTGGGTGTGGATCGGTATCACCAATGACCAATACAACCAGCTGGATCGGCGACTGGACTCGCTGAGCAGCCTGGGCGACGTCAGCATCCTGCTACCGAACGCATCACTCACCGGCACCGATCAGCCGGCACCGGAGGGCAGCCTCGTGCGGACCATCCGAGCCGGCGACAGCACGGTATCGGTTCCCAGCGACATCGTCCTTCCGGAGCTGCCGCCCGGCTATGCCGACACCACGATCAACGGTGTGCCGTACCGCGTCCGGACGTTCACGGCCGGCACGGGCTCCATCGCGCTCGGTGAGCCGGTCGCCGAAGCCCAGCACCGAATCAATGAACAACACCTACGGGTGTTGGTGATCTGCGGCAGCGTCATCGTGGGCACGTTCCTGGTCGGTGGCGTGATGTGGCTGATCATGATCAATCCCTTCCGCCTGCTGGCCCAGCAGGCGCGTGCCATCAACGCGCAATCCAACCCCGACGAAGTTCAAGTGCGCGGAGTGTGGGAAGCCGTGGAGATCGCCGAAGCGGTCGAGGGCATGCTTGCTCGGATCGGCGACGAACAACAGCGCACCAAGGCCGCGTTGGAGTCCGCCCGCGACTTCGCGTCCGTCGCCTCGCACGAGCTGCGCACGCCGTTGACCGCCATGCGGACCAATCTCGAGGTGCTGTCCACGCTGGAAATGTCCGCCGAGCAACGCAAGGAGGTCATCGGCGACATCATGCGGACGCAAAGCCGGATCGAAGCGACGCTGACCGCGCTCGAGCGGTTGGCGCAGGGTGAGCTCAGCACTGCGGACGACCATGTCCCGGTCGACATCACCGAGCTTCTCGACCGCGTTGCCCATGACGCGATGCGGATCTATCCGGACCTGAACGTGTCGCTGGTTCCATCCCCCACCGTGTTGATGCTGGGCCTACCGACCGGGCTGCGACTGGTGATCGACAACGCCATCGCCAACGCCGTCAAGCATGGCCAAGCGACGCAGGTTCAGCTCTCAGCGATCAGTTCGCGCGCCGGCGTGGAGATCGCTATCGACGACAACGGCACCGGTGTGCCGGAGGAAGAACGCGCTGCGGTCTTCGAACGATTCTCCCGCGGATCGACGGCGTCGCGGTCGGGTTCGGGCCTAGGACTGGCGCTGGTGGCCCAGCAGGCCGAACTGCACGGCGGCACTGCGTCATTGGAGGTCAGCCCGCTGGGCGGCGCGCGGTTGCTTCTGCGCCTTCCCGGTCCCGGGCCCAAACGGGACGAAATCGAGCTCTAAGAATTCACTAAAACAATTTCGGCACAGCGGATATGGATTGGCCTTCGCCTGACCATGTAACGAAGCAGCCCGCTGTCGCGACGACTAAGATGGAAGACGATCTAAGTGAACTGCCGAAACCCTTTTGGGTATTGGCGTAACTGCTACCGTTGGTCAGCGACGATAATTCGCCGCCGGTCGGCGTATGTGACGGAAGGTGGACGAGAAATGCCGTCGTTGACGAAAATGATTGTGGTCTCTAGCGGTTTGGCGCTGTCGATGATCGCCGGAGGCGGGATCGCTTCCGCCGAACCGGATGTGAGCCCGATCATCAATTCGACGTGCACCTACCCCCAGGTGATGGGTGCGTTGAAGGCACAGAACCCGGACGTCGCGAACCAGATCACGTCCAATCCGCTTGCCAATGCATGGCTTCAACAGCTGATCGCGTCGCCGCCGGACGGCCGTAGGGCGATGGTCAAGCAAGCACAGGGTGTGCCCGCGGTGCAGCAATACAGTGGGCTTATCTACCAAGTTGCGGGAACCTGCAACAACTACTGAGTCGAATGCTGGCAGTGAACGAATGCCGTGTTCCCGAAACACGGCATTCGTTCACTGTCGGTGATTGACTGCGCGTCAGACTCACGGCGTTGATTCCGGCACGTCGATGTCGGTTTTCCGCCAGTGCTGTCAGACCCGACGTGTAATCGTCGAAGCATGCACGAGGACTTCGATCGTTGTTACCGCGCCGTCCAGTCCAAGGACGCCCGGTTCGACGGTTGGTTCGTCACCGCGGTCCTCACGACGGGCATCTACTGCCGGCCCAGCTGCCCGGTGCGTCCGCCATTCGCGCGCAACGTCCGCTTCTACCCCACCGCCGCCGCCGCGCAGGCCGCGGGATTCCGGGCCTGCAAACGCTGCCGTCCCGACGCGTCGCCTGGCTCCCCGGAGTGGAACGTGCGCGGCGACGTGGTGGCCCGAGCCATGCGGCTGATCGCCGACGGCACGGTGGACCGCGACGGCGTCACCGGGTTGGCCGCTCACGTTGGCTACACCACCCGGCAACTGGAACGGCTGCTGCAAGCCGAGGTCGGCGCAAATCCGTTGGCGCTGGGCCGTGCTCAGCGCACGCAGACCGCGCGGGTGTTGATCGAGACGACCGATCTGCCGTTCGGTGACGTCGCGTTCGCCGCAGGCTTCTCGAGCATCCGGCAGTTCAACGACACGGTGCGGTCGGTGTGCGCGTTGACGCCCACGATGTTGCGGGAGCGCGCCCGCAAGCGGTTCGGCCGGGGCGAGACCACCGGATCCGGCGTGCTGTCGGTCCGGCTGCCGGTGCGCACCCCGTTCGCCTTCGAGGGGCTGTTCGGCCATCTGGCGGCCAGCGCCGTACCCGGCGTCGAGGAGATCCGGGACGGGGCCTACCGGCGGACGTTGCGGTTGGCGTTCGGCAACGGTGTCGTGAGCCTGATCCCGAGCGTCGATCACGTGCGATGCGAGCTGGTGCTCGACGACTTCCGTGACCTGTCCACCGCGATTGCCCGGTGCCGGCGGCTCCTCGACCTCGACGCCGATCCAGAGGCGGCGGTCGACGTGTTGAGCGCCGATCCGCAGCTCAGTGCACTGGTCGCGAAGGCTCCCGGTCAACGGATCCCCCGCACGGTCGACGAAGCCGAATTGGCGCTACGGGTGGTGATCGGACAGCAGGTGTCGTTGAAGGCCGCCCGCACGCACGCCCGGCGTCTCGCCGAGGCCTACGGGTCACCCATCCACGACGCCAACGGCGGTCTGACACACGTGTTTCCGGCTGTCGACCAGCTCGCCGAGATCGACCCGGCTCATCTCGCCTTCCCGAAGTCCCGGCAGCGCACCGTCGTCGCACTGGTCCGCGCCCTAGCCGCCGGTGAGGTCGTGCTCGATCCGGGATGCGATTGGAACCGTGCCCGCGAGCAGCTTCTGGCGCTGCCGGGTATCGGGCCGTGGACCGCGGAGGTGATCGCCATGCGCGGTCTCGGCGATCCCGATGCGTTCCCGGCGACCGACCTTGGCGTTCAACTCGCCGCCAAACACCTGGGTCTACCGGCTGACGGTCCCGCATTGATCACGCACAGCAGCCGGTGGCGGCCGTGGCGTGCGTACGCGACACAGCACCTGTGGACCGCACTGGATCATGAAGTCAACGACTGGCCGCCCAAGCCGGCCGCGAAGGAGAAGTGATGGAAGCGTTGCAATATCGCACCGTGGACAGCCCGGTTGGCCTGCTCACCCTCGCAGGACGCGATGGCCGGTTACGGCACCTGCGGATGGTCGACCAGACATATGAGCCGAGCCATCAAGGATGGGAGTCCGACGACAGTGCATTCGCCGACGCGGCCGCGCAATTGGAGGCGTACTTCGCCGGCGACCTGACCGAATTCGACCTCGAACTCGACATGGTCGGCACGGAATTTCAGCGTCGCGTATGGGAGGCGTTGTTGACCATTCCCTATGGGGAAACCCGGTCGTACGGCGAGATCGCATTACAGATCGGATCGCCTGGCGCCTCTCGGGCCGTTGGCCTGGCCAATGGCCACAATCCGATCGGCATCATCGTGCCGTGTCATCGCGTAATCGGAGCCAATGGCAGTCTCACGGGGTACGGCGGCGGGCTGCACCGGAAGAAGAGCCTCCTCGAACTGGAAGGAAGGCGAATGGGGTCGGTCGCCACGCTATTCGACTGATGCGCCATTGGACGAACAATGGCGCACAGCGGAATTGAAATGAAAATGCCGAAGCCCCCCAATCGAAATTGGGGGGCTCCGGACTTAAAGGGTGTTCGGCGGTGTCCTACTTTTCCACCCGTATGGGTAGTATCATCGGCGCTGGTAGGCTTAGCTTCCGGGTTCGGGATGGGTCCGGGCGTTTCCCTGCCGCTGTTGCCGCCGTAACTCTATTTTATTTTCAGCCCTAAACACTCGCGCCACTCGAGGTGGGGGTGTTTTTTGGTGGTGGGGTGCGGTGTTGTGAATTCGTGGTTGCGTGGTTGCGGACGCGTCATTTGTTGCGGTGTCTTACACATTCTCTGAACCATTGCTGGTTTTTGTTGTGTGTAAGTTTTCGGCCGGTTAGTGCCAGTTCCCTGCGCCCATTGCTGGGTTTCTAGGTCTGGTCTATCGATCCCGTAGTCTGCGGGGGGCCTTATCCCACTTAATGGGTGAGAAGCCTGGTCTTGGAAGAGGTTTCCCGCTTAGATGCTTTCAGCGGTTATCCTGTCCGAACGTAGCTATCCAGCCGTGCCCCTGGTGGGACAACTGGTAGACCAGAGGTTCGTCCGTCCCGGTCCTCTCGTACTAGGGACAGGTTTCCTCAAGCTTCTGACGCGCGCGGCGGATAGAGACCGAACTGTCTCACGACGTTCTAAACCCAGCTCGCGTGCCGCTTTAATGGGCGAACAGCCCAACCCTTGGGACCTGCTCCAGCCCCAGGATGCGACGAGCCGACATCGAGGTGCCAAACCATCCCGTCGATATGGACTCTTGGGGAAGATCAGCCTGTTATCCCCGGGGTACCTTTTATCCGTTGAGCGACACCCCTTCCACTCGGGGGGTGCCGGATCACTAGTCCCGACTTTCGTCCCTGCTCGACATGTACGTCTCGCAGTCAAGCTCCCTTGTGCACTTACACTCAACACCTGATTGCCGTCCAGGTTGAGGGAACCTTTGGGCGCCTCCGTTACTCTTTAGGAGGCAACCGCCCCAGTTAAACTACCCACCAGGCACTGTTCCTGAACCGGATATACGGTTCGAGGTTAGAAGCCCAATACGATCAGAGTGGTATTTCAACAA
>NZ_JIAW01000030.1 GCF_000620625.1 Mycobacterium sp. URHB0044
CGTTCGCGTTCGGCGTCGTCGGGCACCGGTCCGTCCTGATCGAGCAGGAAGACGGTGCGTTTCACCGTGTCGGCGAGCTCCTTCGGTCCGGTGCCGACGGCCGTGCGGACCCAGTCCACTTCGATTTGAGTGCGGGTGGGGGTGTCGACGAAGCTGGGTAGCTTGGCGATGCCTTTGCGGATCTCCTTGACGTGCTCTTCGGTGATCAACCCCAACGCTTGCGCGGCAGCAGTGGCGGGCAGCACGGGTCCCAGCGGCTCACCGGACAACGCCCGCCGCGGGCCGAGCAGGGTCGCTTCGGTGATCCTCCGGCTGGCCTCGGCGCCCGACAGCCGCCAGCGGGTCATCAGCGCCTCCCGCCACGACTTGGCCCCCAACTCCCGCGGAGTGGTTTGGCCTTGCAGTTGGGTCAGCATGCGGTGGCGCTGGGTGGGCAGCTGACACGCCACCGCCTCCAGTTCGTCCATCTCCCGCATCAGGTCACCGTGGGTGAGGGTGTCGATGGCGCAGGCGGCGAGCTCGTCGTAGGCGGCGCGCAGTGCGGCGACCCTCGCCTTAAGCACCTCTGCCTGCATGACTCGAACACTAGTTCGACCCACCGACAAGAAACCGAAATTTGTGAAGGGTGAAACCAAAGTGGTACAAGGGATTTCACCGATCCGCGAGCGTGCGCAGAATGCTGCCATTCCGCGGCGTGGCGCCCGCAAACTCGCACGCTCGCCGAAGGTGGGAAGGCACGCGGAAGGTGGGGAGGCGCGCGGAGGGTGGAGTAGGCCCTTCAGGGAAACAGCGTGACATTTTCGTGGGCTGCGTCGTCAAAGAGGTAGGACGCGAGAGTCGTGTCCACTCCGAACGAACGAGAGAGAACGCGTGTTCATCGCATACCTCGTCGCCACCATCGCGACGATCCTCGCCAACGCCGCAGTGGCGATCGCCGACTTCCTCCACGCCGAGTCCACGCTCAAGACCTCCGCGGAGGTCGGCGTCCCACGGAAGTGGTTGCGCCCGCTGGGCGTGCTCAAAGCAGCCGGCGCGGGTGGCCTCCTGCTAGGCCTGCTCGGCGTCCCGTGGATCGGCGTCGCCGCCGCCATCGGTCTGACGTTGTTCTTCATCGGTGCGGTCGGGTTCCACATCCGTGCGCGGGTGTTTCACAACGTCGCCGCGCCGGCGGGCTTTTTGGCGCTAGCGGTTGCGACCTTGGTCCTGACCGGTGCGCACTGATCAGTCACACCCGCGCGGCACCGGCTCCAACCGATCGTTGAGCTGCTAGCCGCACCGGCGCATTGTCGGTGCCGTAGCCGTCGTAATGGCCGCGCCGTTCGACGAGCTCGAAGAAGACCGAGCCCACCGTGCGGGTGAAGAAGTGCACGAAGTCGCCATCGGCGTTGCGGTCGTAGAGCAGATTGAGCTCGCGCAGTTCGGCGACGGTCTCGTCGTCCACCCCGAATCGGCCCGCAACGTAGTCGTAGTAGTTGTCCGGGACCGGCAGAAAGGCCAACCCCCGTGCGCGCGCCCCACGCGCCAAACCGACGACGTCCGAGCAGGCGAACGCCACGTGCTGCGGCATGACCGAACCGTCGAGAACGTGCGGAGCAACGTTGAGCGGCAGGCGAACTGACCCATCGCCGGTGCGCATGACCTGACTGCGTACCAGTCCGGTTGGACCGGCGACCTCCGTCGGCGCATCGGCGGAGAGGCCGAAGACGCTGGTGAGGAACAGCACGGCCTCTTCCGCGGTCTGCCAGGGCTGCGCGAGGCTGACGTGGTCGACGACGCGTATCGGCGAGTCGACCGTCGGCATGCCGTTCTCGAACTCGCCCACCCACGCCGGCGGTAAACCGTTGGGCGGGGCGGTAACCCAGTAGACCTCCGTGCCGTCCGGTGCGAGCACGCCCGTCAGTTCCTGTTCCTCGGCGTACGTGCGACGGTAGGCGGCCGGAGCCATCAGGCCCGCAGCCCGGCGTGACGTCGCCTCCGCGTCGGGCACCTGCAGCCCGATGGCGGCGATCTGCGGAACCAGATCCCGCGCCTGCTGTTCGTTCAGAACCACGCGCGCATCGCCCGCGACCCACAGTGACACCGGCTTGGTGCGATGACGGCCACTCGGCGTGAAGCCAAGCTGCTCTAGCAGGACTTCGACCTCGCTGGTGTCCTCGGCCTTGACCTCGACGAAGTCAAAGCCGATGGGTGGCTTGGCATCCGCTACTTCCGTCAGGCCGCTCCTGCGGTTTGCCTTCTGCTGCGTTGCGACCTTGTCCTGCAACCACACCAGTGAACGCAGGGCGTGTACCGCGGTGCGGCCGGGATCGGTCTGCCGGAACGTGTCGTTGAACACCTCCAGCGAGAGCGGACCGTCGAATCCCGTCGACAGCACGTGCGAGACGAAGGTGGTCAGGTCGAAGCTTCCCTCTCCGGGGAACAGCCGGTGGTGGCGGCTCCACGACAGCACGTCCATGGTGAGCGCGGGCGCGTCGGCCAGCTGCAGGTAGAAGATCTTGTCGCCGGGGATGTCCCTGATGGCCGCCGGATCGTGACCACGGGACAACACGTGGAAGCTGTCGAGGCAGAGCCCGACGGCCGGATGATCGGCGCGTTCGACGATGCGCCACGAGCGGCGGTAGTCGTCGACGAACCGGCCCCACGCCAAGGCTTCGAACGCCACCTTGACGTCGAACTCCTGGGCGAGGTCGCCTAGTCGGCGAAGTTGCGCGGCGGACACCTCGTCGGAGTCGATGGTCGCGGTCGCGACGTTGCTGCACACCAGAACGGTGCCGATCCCGAGCCGTCGTGCCGTGGCGAACGTGGCGCCTGCCCGGCGCAGGTTCTCGGTGAAGGTCTCCTCGTCGACGCCTTCGATGTCGCGCAGAGGCTGGTAGAGGTCCAGTGACAGGCCGAGCCGCTGCGCAAGTCCGCGAATCTCCTCCGGGCTGTGGTCGCTGGCGATGACGTCGGGTTCGAAGATCTCGACACCGTCGAATCCGGCCGCCGCGCAAGCGTGCAGCTTCTCGGTCAGGGCACCGCTGATGGAGACGGTGGCGATGGACGTCTTCATGGCGACCTCCTGTCGCGATTAATGTACCAAACGGTTACTTATGCGGGAAGAGTTCCGCCTGCGCAGCCCGGTCGCCAGTAAGCTCACCGAGGTGACCACCGAGCAGCGTCCCGAGCTTCAGCGCGACGCCGAGCGGACGCGCGCCGACCTGCTCGCGGTCGCGACCGAGGTGTTCGCCGAATCGGGATACTCCGGGGCGCGCGTCGACGAGATCGCCGAGCGCACCCGTACCACCAAGCGGATGATCTACTACTACTTCGGCGGCAAAGAGCAGCTCTACATGGCGGTGCTCGAGAACGCCTACCGCGGCATCCGCGAGGCGGAGCAGCGACTGCAGGTCGATCACGTCGATCCCGTCGTCGCGATGCGCCGCCTCGCCGAGCTGACCTTCGATCATCACCTCGACCACCAGGCCTTTATCCGGTTGGTGTCGATCGAGAACATCCACCGCGGCGAGTTCATCTCGCGGCTGGACTCGCTGCGGACCCTTGCGCAGCCGGCGACGTCGCTCCTGGACGAGATCCTGGCGCGCGGCCGCGAGCAGGGGGCGTTCCGCATCGATGTGGACGCACTCGACGTCCACATGGTGATCAGCGCCTACTGCGTGTTCCAGGTCGCCAACCGCTACACCTTCGGCTTCCTGTTCGGCGTCGACTTCACCGAGATCTCGCAACGCGCGCACATGCGCCGCATGATCGGCGACGTCGTAGTCGGCTGGCTCACCACCCACTGAGCAGAGAACCGGCTCACACCCAACGCTTGACGAGACGCGCACCACAGTGCTGTACTTTGCGTACGTACTAGTTCGTACATTAAGTAGGACGGTGGAAAGTGGCTGCTAGCCCGTATTTGGTCGGCCTGGTGGGGCAGGGCGTCGGGCCCTCCCTGACGCCGGCGCTGCACATGGCCGAAGGCAGGGCGCACGGCCTCGACTACGTGTACCGCACGATCGACCTCACCACCGTCGGCCTCGAACCCGAGCAGATCGGCGAGGTCCTGCGGTGGGCGCGCGCACTCGGCTTCAATGCGCTCAACGTGACCCACCCGTGCAAGCAGCTGGTGATTCCGTATCTCGACGAGGTCGATGACAGTGCCGCCGCCCTCGGAGCGGTCAACACCGTGGTCTTCGCGGACGACCGAATGGTCGGATACAACACCGATGCGCCCGGCTTCGCGATCGGCTTCGCCGAGGGCCTGCCCGATGCCAAGACGAAGAACGTAGTGCTGCTCGGCGCAGGCGGCGCCGGGGCGGCCGTTGGACACGCGCTGCTCGACCTTGGCACCGAGCACCTGACCATCGTCGACCTCGACGTCGACCGGGCCACCGCGTTGGCGGGTGACCTTGGTCGTCGCCACACCGACGCTCGGGTCGACGCGTCGGCGTTCGACAAGTTGTCGGTGCTGCTGCCCGCCAGCGACGGCGTCGTGCATTGCACCCCAACGGGAATGGTCGAGCACCCGGGTACGCCGTTCGATCCCGCGCTGTTGCACCCCGGCCTCTGGGTCGCCGACATCGTCTACCGCCCACTGGACACCGCGCTATTGATCGCCGCGCGCGAAGCCGGCTGTCGAACCCTGGACGGCGGTCACATGGCCGTGCACCAAGCAACCACCGCATTCGAACTGATTACCGGGATCACCCCGGACGCCGACCGGATGTCGCGGCACTTTCGCAGTCTTGCCGGGTGAATTCGCACCCGTCAGTCCCACTTTGGCAGGAAACTAGGAGGACCCGATGAGCGTCATCAACAGCAATCCGCCCGACGGTGCGGCCGCCGGCGCGCCGGACCGGACGCCGAAGCGCGCGGCGCTGGCGAGCTTCATGGGGAGCGCCGTCGAGTACTACGACTTCTTCCTGTTCGGCTCGGCTGCGGCGTTGATCTTTCCGAAGGTGTTCTTCCCTTCGGATGACGAAGCCGCACTGGTGATGTCGTTCGCGACGTTCGGCGTGGCCTACGTCGCACGGCCGGTGGGCGCACTCATACTCGGACACTTCGGCGACCGGATCGGCCGGCAGAAGATCCTGATGTTCACCCTCGTCCTGATGGGTCTGTCGACGTTCTTGATCGGCTGTCTGCCGACGTTCGAGACCATCGGATGGGCCGCACCCGCGCTGCTGGTGTTGTGCCGACTGCTGCAGGGCCTCTCCGCGGCCGGTGAACAGGCCGGTGCCAGCTCGCTGACCCTGGAACACGCCCCGGACAATCAGCGGTCGTTCTATACGTCGTGGACGTTGACCGGAACGCAAGGCGGTTTGATCCTCGCGTCTCTGGTGATGATTCCGTTCGTGTCGCTGCCCGATGACGCGGAGCTGAGTTGGGGCTGGCGGGTGCCGTTCTGGCTGAGCGCCGTCGTGGTCCTCATCGCCTACTTCATTCGCCGCACCCTGCACGAGCCGCCCGCGTTCGCCGAGGCGAAGGCAACGGGCAATCTCGCCAAGGTGCCGCTGCTGCCACTGCTGCGCGAGCACTGGAGAGACGTGCTGCGGGTTATTCTCTGTGCCTTCATTGCCGCGGTCTCAACAGTTTTCGCCAATCTCGCGATCGCCTATGGCAAGAAGGTCGGTCTCGAAGCCGACATCACGCTGTGGCTGGTCGTGGTCGCCAACGTGGTCGCGATGTTCACCCAGCCGCTGTTCGGGAAGCTCGCCGACCGCATCGGTCGCAAGCCGGTGTTCATCTACGGTGCGCTGGCGTCGGCAGCGCTGATGCCCTTCTACATGCTGTCCATGAGTGGCGGGAACACCCCGATGATCTTCGCGCTGGCGATCGCGACGTTCGCCTTCGGCTACGCCGCCGCCAACGCCGTGTGGCCGTCGTTCTACGGCGAGATGTTCACCACCAAGGTGCGATTCTCCGGCGTCGCACTCGGCACTCAACTCGGGTTCCTGGTTGCCGGCTTCGCCCCGTCGATCGTCACCGCACTCGGCGGCGTGAGGGAGGGCGGCTGGGTGGTCATCAGCGTGTTCACCGGGGTCGTGGTGCTCATTGCGGTGGCGGCGGCGCTGACCGCGAGGGAGACCAAGGACGTCCCGACCCCGATGTTGGGGCACAGGGACCCGGAATCCGCCAAGCACCTCGTGCACAGTTAGTGCACTGAGACGCTGAAAAGCCATGGTGCCCTGTAGATCACAGCAACCGGCCGACGCCGCGCGCTGCGACCTGCAGGGCACCGAGCAGTCGTTGCCGGTCGCGCTTCAAGCTGGGCACCACCACGGCGATCGCGGCCACCACGGTCTCATCGGACTGCCTGACGACCGGTACCGCCAGCGAGCACGCGCCCAGCGACATCTCTTCCGTGGTCGTCGCCACGCCCTCGCGGCGGATGCGCTCCAATTGCGCCGCCAACAGCGGCGCCTGGACGATCGTGTACGGGGTGATACGGGTCAGGTTGGCCAGCACCCGATCCTGGACGTCCCGTGGCGCGTGGGCCAGCAACACCTTGCCAACGCCGGTGCAGTGCATCGGCAGGCGACTGCCGACCCTGCTGACGATCGGCACCGACGTCCGCCCCATCATCCGCTCCAGGTAAAGCACCTCGTCACCATCGCGGACCGCAAGGTGCACCGTGGCGAGGGTGGCGGCGTACACGTCGTGCAGAAACGGTTCGGCCACCTGTCGCAGCCGTCCTTCGACCGGTGCCAGCAGGCCGGCGCTCCACACCAGCCTGCCGACGAAGTACCTGCCGTCGTCCCGACGCTGCAGTGCGCCGCCGGCCACCAACTCGGCCGCCAGGCGGTGCGCCGTGGCGACCGGAAGGCCTGCGCGGTCGGCCAATTCGGAAAGGGTCAGCCCGCGGTGGGTTTCGTCGAACGCCCCGAGCATCGCCAGCAACCGCGACGCCACCGTCGCGCCGGGGGTCGACGTGTTACCGGCCAATCGCCCGACCTTTCCACTCAGCGGAAGATCAAGGTTAACTCAGCCGCCCAGGAGCGCCTACCGTGCATACCATGACAGCGACGATCGACGGCCGACCCGACAGCGCATCGGCCAGTCAATCTGCCGTCAGTGCCGAGATCGGTGCGATCGAGGCCGAGTATCAGCGGGCGGGCATCGAGGAGACGCAGCCGCGGCTGGACTACCCGCCGTATCGCAGTAGCCTGTTGCGACATCCGACCAAGGATCTGCATCACGCCGACCCCGAGGGAGTCGAACTGTGGACGCCGTGTTTCTCCGAGCGCGACGTGCACCCCATCGAATCCGACCTCACCGTCCAGCATTCCGGCGAACCAATCGGCGAACGAATGGTGGTGACCGGCAAGGTGATCGACGGCGACGGGCGGCCCGTCCGCCGTCAGCTCGTCGAGATCTGGCAGGCGAACGCCGGTGGCCGGTACATTCACAAGCGCGACCAGCATCCCGCCGCGATCGATCCGAACTTCACCGGAGTGGGCCGCTGCCTCACCGACGACGAGGGAAACTACCGCTTCACCACGATCAAGCCAGGACCCTACCCCTGGAAGAACCATCGCAACGCCTGGCGGCCCGCGCACATCCACTTCTCGCTGTTTGGAACGGAATTCACGCAGCGGATGGTCACGCAGATGTACTTCCCGGGCGACCCGCTGTTCGGCCTCGACCCGATCTACCAGTCGATCACCGACCAGAAGGCGCGCGACCGCTTGGTGGCCACCTACGACCACGACGTCACCACCCACGAGTGGGCCACCGGATACCGTTGGGACATCGTGCTGACGGGTGGGTCACGCACCCCGACCGAAGCCCCAGACCATGGAGCCGAATCATGAGCGCCCTGCTCGCCGCAACCCCTGGGCAGACGGTCGGGCCGTTCTTCGGCTACGCCCTGCCGTTCGACCGGTGCAACGAACTCGTCCCGCCGGGTTCGCCCGGTGCGATCCAGCTGCACGGCGTCGTCGCCGATGGTGACGGCCGACCCGTCCCCGACGCGCTGCTGGAGATCTGGCAGGCCGACGCCGACGGCAGCATCCCGCAGGCGGCCGGCTCGCTGCACCGGGACGGCTGGACCTTCACCGGATGGGGCCGCGCCAGCACCGACGACTCCGGGCGCTACTCCTTCTCCACCGTCCTGCCGGGCGCCGTTACACCGGGGGCGGCGCCGTTCTTCATGGTCACCGTCTTCGCGCGCGGCCTGCTCAACCGGCTGTTCACCCGCGTCTATCCACCGGGCGAGCACCTGGCGAATGACTCGCTGCTGCGCTCGCTACCCGCCGAGCGCCGCAACACGCTGATCGCCATCGCCGAAGGGAACAGCCTGCGCTTCGACGTCCAATTGCAAGGCAGCCCAGACAAAGCCGAGACGGTCTTCTTGCGGTATCCGGGGCATCGACGATGACCGACCTGCTGTGGCCCGGCGACCATCTCGCCGGCGACCTGATGAGTGACGCCGCGTTCCTCGGCGCGATGGTCGCCGTCGAGCAGGCGTGGTTGGACGGGACCGTCGACGCCGGGATCGCGCCGCCGGATGCGCGGGCGAACCTGACTGAGTACCTGTCCGATGGTGACGCAGAGGCCATCGCCCGTGAGGCCGACGCCGACGGCAACCCGGTCACCGGGTTGGTGGCGACGTTGCGCGAGCGGACACCGGCGCCGACGGCTACCTGGTTGCACCGGGGGCTGACGAGTCAGGACGTCATCGACAGCGCGCTGATGCTGTGCGCACGCGACGTCCTCACCCGCATCGGGGACGAGTTCGCCACTCAGGTGCATGCGCTCGCAGATCTCGCCGAAAGACACCGGAGCACACCGGCACTCGCGCGCACACTGACCCAGGCGGCGCTGCCGAGCACGCTCGGTGTCAAGTTCTCGCGCTGGCTGACCGGTGTCCTGGACGCCGCCGATCCGCTGGTCGGCCTGCGTTCGTCGCTGCCCGTGCAGGCCGGCGGCGCGGTCGGCACGCTGGCCGCCAGCACGGAACTCGCGGGGTCGGTCGACGGCGCGATCGCGCTGAGCGACGCGCTCGCCGCGACGTTGGGGTTGGCGCCGGCGCCGCCATGGCACACGACCCGTTCGGCGGTGACCCGGCTCGGGGATGCGTTCGTGTCCTGTTGCGACGCTTGGGGACACATCGCGGCCGACGTCGCGACGAGCAGCCGCCCCGAGATCGGTGAATTCACCGAGGGTAGTGGCGGCGGCTCGTCGACCATGCCGCACAAGAACAATCCGATCCGCTCGGTGTTGATTCGCCGCACCGCATTGGCCGCCGCACCCTTGGGTGCCACGCTGCATACCGCCGCGGCGGCGAGCGTCGACGAACGCTCCGACGGTGCATGGCATGCCGAGTGGGCCACGCTGCGCACGTTGGCCCGCCGCACCGTCGTCGCCGCCGCGCACACTAGCGAACTCCTCACTGGCCTGCACGTGGACGCGGCCCGCGCGGCAGCCAACCTCTCGGCCGCCGAAGGCCTGCTCTCCGAACAGAAGTCGATGACCGAGTTGACCGGCCGCGCGGCGCTACCCGACTACACCGGTGCCGCCGATCGGCTGGTCGACGCCACCCTCGGCCGCGCGCGCCGCTTCATCAAGGACACGCCATGACCGTTCCCCACCTCAGCAGAGTCGACTTCGGTGGCCCCGAGGACGCCCCGCTGCTCCTGCTCGGCCCATCGCTGGGCACCTCAGCGGCGACGTTGTGGAGCGCTGCGGCCGAGCGACTGACCGGGCAGATTCGCGTCGTCGCCTGGGATCTGCCCGGCCATGGCGGCGGCGCCCCCGCCGAACCGTTCACGATGAACGAACTCGCCGCAGGCGTGCTGCGCCTCGCCGACGCGCTCGGCGCCGAGACATTCCACTACGCAGGCGATTCCGTTGGCGGCTGCGTCGGCCTGCAGCTGCTGCTCGACGCACCGCAGCGGGTGACGTCTGCGACCGTGCTGTGCACCGGTGCGGTGATCAGCACGCCCGACGGCTGGCGCGAGCGCGCCGCCACCGTACGCGCCGAGGGCACCCGGGTGTTGCTCGCCCTAATGGTCCAGCGCTGGTTCGCGCCGGGCTTCCCCGACCGACGACCCGGTGTCTGTGCGGCGCTATTCGACGCGCTGCGCCACGCCGATGCGGAGTCCTACGCGCAGACCTGCGAAGCGCTCGCGGGCTTCGACGTCACCGACCGGCTGGACGAGATCGTCGCACCCGTACTGGCGATCGCCGGCAGCGAGGACGTACCTACGCCACCGGAATCCCTGCGCCGCATCGCATCCGGCGTCAAGGACGGCCATCTCGTCGTGCTCGACGGTGTCGGACATCTCGCACCGGCCGAAGCGCCAGGCCGCGTCGCCGAGCTGATCGCACAGCACGTCGGCGTCGTACCCGTGGCCACCGACGACGTCTACGCCGCAGGGATGACGGTCAGGCGCGAGGTGCTCGGCGACGCACACGTGGACCGCGCGGTCGCCGCAACGACCGACTTCACCGCCGACTTCCAGCGGATGATCACCCAGTACGCCTGGGGCGGCATCTGGACTCGGCCCGGCCTGGACCGTCGCAGCCGCTCGATGATCACGCTCACCGCGCTGGTGGCGCGGGGGCATCACGAGGAATTCGCCATGCACGTGCGCGCGGCCCGCCGGAACGGTCTGACGAACGACGAGATCAAGGAACTGTTGATGCAGACCGCCATCTACTGTGGCGTGCCCGACGCCAACACCGCGTTCCGCATCGCCGCCGAAGTATTGCGTGACATCGACGGTGAGGGGTAGGCATGAGTCGCACGGTGATATGCACTCAGACGCAGGAGGCCGTCACCGGAATCACCGACGGCGCAACGATTCTGGTCGGCGGATTTGGTATGGCGGGTATGCCGACGACGCTCATCGACGCGTTGATCGACCAGGGTGCCCGCGATCTCACGATCGTCAGCAACAACGCAGGCAATGGCGACACCGGCCTGGCCGCTCTGCTGGCCGCCGGCCGGGTGTCGAAGGTGATCTGTTCGTTCCCAAGGCAGGCCGATTCGTACGTGTTCGACCGGCTGTACCGCGCGGGTGAGGTCGCGCTCGAGGTGGTGCCACAGGGCAACCTCGCCGAACGGATCAGGGCGGCCGGCGCCGGTATCGGTGCGTTCTTCTGCCCGACCGGGGTCGGAACTCCCTTGGCAGAAGGCAAGGAGACACGGACCATCGACGGCCGTGACTACGTGCTGGAGTATCCGATCCGCGGCGACGTCGCGCTGATCGGCGCCCACGTCGGCGACCGGGCGGGAAACCTGCTGTACCGCAAGACCGCCCGCAACTTCGGCCCGGTGATGGCGAGCGCCGCCGCACTGACCATCGCCGAAGTCTCCCGCGTCGTCGAGCCAGGCACCATCGATCCCGAAACCGTCGTGACGCCGGGCATCTTCGTCGACCGCATCCTCGACCTGTCGTCGATCCCCAACACCCGAACCGAGGCCGCGTCATGACCGAGACGATCCACGGACACACGGGCGTCGAGCACCTCGACCGAGGCCAGTTGGACCGCCGCGAACTCGCGGCGCTGATCGCCCGCGACATCCCGCCGGGTTCCTATGTCAACCTCGGCATCGGGCAACCCACGACGGTCGCCGACTACCTCGATCCCGAGGCCGGCGTGGTACTGCACACCGAGAACGGCATGCTCGGCATGGGTGGCGAGGCGTTTGGGGACGACATCGACCCCGACCTCACCAATGCGGGCAAGATCCCGGTCACCGAAACCCCTGGGGCATCGTACTTTCACCACGCCGACTCGTTCGCGATGATGCGTGGCGGTCACCTCGACGTCTGCGTGCTCGGAGCGTTCCAAGTCAGTCAGCGCGGCGATCTGGCGAACTGGCACACCGGTGCGCCGGACGCCATACCGGCGGTCGGCGGGGCGATGGACTTGGCGATCGGCGCGAAGCGGGTCTTCGTGATGATGAACCTGTTCGCCAAGGACGGCACCGCCAAACTGGTTCGGGAGTGCGACTACCCGCTGACGGGACTGCGCTGCGTCAGCCGGGTGTACACCGACCACGCCATCTTCGACGTCGACTCGACCGGTGGCGGGCGAGTGCGCGTGCGGGAGACGTTCGGGATCAGCGTCGCCGCACTGGCGGAGCGGATGGACGTCGAGCTTTCACGGTAGGCGCGCACGTATGGTCACAACTCGAGATGAAGACGCAGGGCCTGATCGAGCTCTGAGAGTTGGGCGGCAGAGAGTCGGCCGATTCGACCTCGCAGCCGCTCCAGTGCAACAGATCTGATCTGTTCGGCTTGTGCTTTGGAATCGACGGTGAGACCCGTCGTGGCGGCCGGCAAGAACACCTGGAACGGATAGATCTTGGTGACTTTGCTCGTCAGCGGCACGACTGTGATGACGCCGCGGCGGAGCCGAGTTGCGGCCGCGTTGGCTCGATCGTTGCTAACGACTACCGCGGGACGCTGCTTGTTGGCTGCGCTGCCCTGCGCTGGGTTGAAGTCGACTTGCCATATGTCACCGCGCAGCATCGCCGAGTCCGTCGCTGGCGGCTTTGTCCCAGGTTTCTTCGTCGCCGGCAGAGGCAAATTCTGACCACGCCTCGTCGTAGTCGTTTTCCAGGGCGGGAAAGCGCAGCATACGGATCGCGCGCTGGACACCTGCGGAGCGCGACGGCAAGCCAACTCGCTCGACGTAGTGGTCCAGCACCTCGACATCCTCGTCGGAAAGGCTCACGCTAAGTTTCACACTTAGATGCTACCCCGGTAGTACCCAGGTAGTATCACCTACCGCGTGCTCGGGTGGCATGCATCCTGGCGCTCTTCGCCGACGGTCACGGGTCCACTCGGCGAGTGCCAGCTGCGGTCACCTCGGCGATCCCCAAAGCGGCCGAAGTGGGGTCCAGGTACTCGCCGCCGGATAGGCGTGGGACCAGCTTCTCGTCGAGGTCGTAGCGAAGAGGTACCCCGGTAGGGATGTGCAACGAGCGCACCTGATCTTCTGACAAGTCGTCGAGGTACATGCACAGGGCACGCAGCGAGTTGCCATGTGCGACAACCAGTGTGATGCGGTCAGCGGTCAAATCCGGGACGATCGATTCGTGCCAGTACGGGAGGAGCCTGCGGCGCACGTCCGCCAGTGACTCGGTCACGGGCACTTCACAGTCGGCGATGGCGGCGTATCGAGCGTCGTGCTGGGAATTGGCGGGGTGGTCGTCGGCGATGGCCGGCGGGGCCGCATCGTACGAGCGGCGCCACCGCTCGAAGGACTCATCACCGAACTCCGCTCGCACCGAACCGCGGCTCCTACCCTGAAAAGCGCCGTAGTGGCGCTCATTCAGTCGCCAGCTGCGCGCGACCTCCCGAACCGGTGCTGCGGTCTCGGCGAGAACCGCATCGGCGGTGTCGACGGCACGCGCGAGGAGCGAGGTGTGCACGGCCGCGGGGTCGAGCGCGGCGGCGTGGATAAGCCGGCCTGCGTTCCTGGCCTGCTCGCGGCCTCGGGGGGTCAGTGGGTAATCCAGCCAGCCGCCGAACACGTCGTCGGCATTAGCCGTACTTTCGCCGTGGCGCAACATCAACAACACGCTCATGCGAGCACCTCGCCTCGCTCCAGCGCGGCTATCTGGTCCACTCTGAGTTGGTGGCGGCCGCCCTTGAACGTGGTGTCCAGCCACACGGTAAGGATGCGCGTTGCCAGGTCCGGTGCGACGACCTTGGCACCCATCACCAGGACGTTGGCGTCGTTGTGTGCGCGTGCGATCTCCGCGGTGAATACGCAGTGGCACAGTGCGGCTCGTACGCCGCGTACCTTGTTGGCGGCCATCTGCTCGCCGCATCCGCTGCCGCCGAGGATGACCCCGAAATCGGCGTGGTCACCGACGACCGTGGCTCCGATGTCGGCGCACAGTCGCGGATAGTCCACTGTCCCGCTGTCGGGGTGGGCGCCGCGATCAGACACCTCATGGCCGCGTTCGGCCAGCCAGTCTGACAGGTGAGCCTTGAGCGCCGTGGCGTTGTGGTCGGCGGCGATGGCGATGCGCATCTGCCCCTCCTCGAGCGGTCGTCCCGGATGGCCAGTGCGAACCTAGCATGGTAATAAACAGACCATAAGACCAATTGCACGACGTGCGCTGGTCGATCCGCTTTGGCCGACTAGGGCTTGAGCCGAGGGGCAAGATCCATTAAGGTCCAATGGTAATACCAACGATCGCTGCGGGAGTGTGCATGCCGAAGGTCATCTTCATCGCCCTCGACGGAACCCAGCGCGCGGTCGACGCGCGGGCCGGCGAGTCCGTCATGGCCGCCGCGGTGCGTCATGGCGTGCCGGGCATCATCGGCGAATGCGGCGGCAACTGTAGTTGCGCCACCTGCCATGTCTACGTCGACCAGGATTTCGCCGCAGCCGTCGGAATGGCCGGAGACATGGAGGACGACCTTCTCGACCTCGGCGTCGCCGAGCGCCGGGACACCAGCCGGCTGTCCTGTCAGATCTCGGTCACCGGCGATCTGGATGGGCTGACCGTGCACGTTCCGGAGGAGCAATGACCGCGGGTCCGGGCACGCTGATCATCGGTGCCAGCCAGGCGGGCTTGCAGCTGGCGGTGTCCCTGCGCGACGGCGGCGACCAATCGCCGATCACGTTGGTCGGCGATGAGCCGCACGTGCCCTACCAGCGTCCGCCGTTGTCGAAGGCGTTCCTGCAAGGCGGCGCCGAGCTGGAGCACCTGTGGCTGCGGACTCCCGAGTACCTTAGCGACCTCGACGTCACGCTCATCACCGGTGAGCGCGTCGACACCGTGGCGCTCGATCTCGGTGGTCCGTCGGGCACGGCGCGCACCACCCGCGGCCGGGTGCTTCCGTTCGATCGGCTGGCCCTGACCGTGGGCGCCCGCCCACGCCGACTGCAGGTCCCCGGCGCACAGCTCGACGGCGTGACGTATCTGCGGACCGCCGATGACGCAGCAGCGCTGCGCGAGTTGCACAACACCGCCGAATCGGTCGTCGTGATCGGCGGCGGGTTCATCGGTCTGGAGGCCGCCGCGGTGGCGCGAGCACAGGGCAAGTCGGTCACCGTCATCGAGGCCGCCGACCGCCTGATCGGCCGCGCGGTGGCGCCGGTGGTGTCGGAGTTCTACCGCGCCGCGCACGCCCGCCGTGGTGTCGATGTGCGGCTGGGGGCGCAGGTGATTTCCCTTGGCGGCGACGGCAATCGGGTGCGCACGGTTGCGCTATCGGATGGCTCCCTGATCCCCGCCGACCTGGTGATCGTCGGCATCGGCGTCGAGCCGCGCATCGAACTGGCGCGGCAACTGGATCTGGAATCCGCAGGGGGCATCGTGGTGGATCGACACGCCCGCACCAGCAATCCGACCGTCGTCGCCGCGGGGGACTGCACCGTGCAACCGAGCCCGCTTGGCGGGAGTCAACGCGTGCGTCTGGAGTCGGTGCAGAATGCCATCAGCCAGGCCAAGACAGCGGCGGCAACCCTGCTCGGCCGGTTGCAGCCGAATGACGCGGTGCCGTGGTTCTGGTCCGATCAATACGATCTCAAGCTTCAGATCGCCGGTCTGGCAGGCGGTTACGACCGCTTCGTGGTCCGCGGTGACATCGATGCCGAGGCCTTTTCGGTCCTGTACTACCGCGAAGGAGCACTGCTGGCGGTGGACGCCGTGAATGCACCCGCCGACTACATGGCGGTCCGCAAGGCACTCAGCCAGGGCGCCACCGTGCCCGCCGAGGCGGCCGCGAACACCGCCGTCGCCCTACGGGGGCTGATCGTCCCGCAGGCCATCGGCGCTTAGCCGCTGCGGGCCAGAGTGGCCGGCGCGAACATCTCGTCGACCTCGACCGGGCGGGTGAGGATGTGCTGAGCCAGCGCGTGCCCGACCAGTTCCTCCAGCATGGCCCGGTTCGGTTCGACACCGTAGGGCAGTGGGTCGGCGCCGGTCGCCTGCAGCACGCGGGTGTACGTCCGGTCACTTGCCGACGACACGTCGCCGGCCCGGAGCGCGGCCACGTAGCGGTGTTTGGCCTCGGCGAACGCGTCGAACACCGCACCCGCGACATCGGGATACCGATGCAGGACATCATCCTTCACCACCACCAGGTGATTGATCGGGTAGAAGGCGCGGTCGCGCAGCGCCCCCATCGCCGCCCCGTCTGGATCGTCGATCAATGGCGCTACGTCGGGGTGGTCCACGTCCACACCGATGACCGCGTCGAGTTCACCGGCGATCAACATGGCGGCCAGATCCGACCCGGGTGCCGCGGGTTCGACGTTCACAGGCGGCACGTAGGTCTCGACGTGTTCGTCGCCGGACAGCACCCACGTGACGCGCTCGAGGTCGACGCCGTACTCGGCGGACAAAATGCCGCGGGCCCAGACCCCGGTGGTGACGGTGTAGCCGCGGTTGACCCCGACCCGCCTGCCTTCGAGATCCTTCGGCGTCCTGATGCCAGAGCGAGTGTTGAACAGGATCGCGCCGTGGTGAAAGCCGCGAACCAGGAAGATCGGCAGCGCCGTGAAGGCGACGCCGTGCTCGCGCGCGGTGAGGTAGGTGGTCAATGCCATTTCGCTGACGTCGAACTCCAGGTTGCGGACCATTCTGCGAAATCCCTTGACCAACACAGGCACTTCCTCGAATCGCAGCGAGAAACCGGCCGCGGCGACCAGTCCGGCCTTGAGGGCTTGGTTGGCTCCCTGGGTACGCGTCAGCACGCTCAGTACGCGATGGGCCTCAGACATTTCGACTTCCCGTCCCTAGTGGCTTCGGTCACCACGATGGTATATTGGACAGACCATAATGCCAACGTTTAGCCGCCGTTCCGGCCGGCGCCGACAAGTTCCCCAGGGGTGACAGATGGCTCAGAGTGTCTTGGCCGCCGTGCGGACCGCACCGAATACGACCGAACTGCGTGAGCTGCCGATGCCCGAGTTGGCAGATGACACCGCGTTGCTGAAGGTCGAGGTCGCGGGTATCTGCGGGACGGATGTAAAGATGTACCGCACACCGCCATTCGACTCGCCAGTGATCATGGGGCACGAGAACGTGGGCACCATCGCGATGGCGGGGGAGAAGTTCAAGCAGCTGCATGGCGTCGCCGAAGGTGACCGCGTCTTCGTCGAACACTACGTCGGCTGTTACAACTGCGAGTGGTGCCGCATAGGCGAATACCGGCACTGTGAGGCCACCGACTGGCGGACCAACGCCGACGCCCGCCGCTACGGCTACACCTCGTCGAACCACCCGGGCACCCTGTGGGGCGGCTTCTCGGAATACATGTACCTGCCCTGGAACGCGGTGTTGCACAAGGTCCCCGACGGGGTGAGCGCCGAACTGGCGGGACTGGTCACACCACTGTCCAACGGGATCGAGTGGGCACTGCTGGCGGCCGGCGTCGGATACGCCGATACCGTGCTGATAGAGGGGCCTGGCCAGCAGGGTCTTGCGCAGGTGGTTGCCTGCAAGCAGGCCGGCGCGTCGCACATCATCGTCACCGGAACGACCCGCGACCGCGCGCGGCTGGGTCTCGCCGTCGAACTCGGGGCTGATGAGGTCATCGACATCGAGCAGACCCCGCCGTACGAGCGGATCATGGAGCTCACTGCGGGCAGAGGTGTCGACTTCGTCCTGGACTGCACGTCCAGAGCCGGCGTCGGTCCGGTGCTGCTGGGCATCGAGGTGCTCAAACGGCGCGAGGGCACGTTGTTGATTCAGGGTGAACTCGCGGCGTTCCCCGACTTCCCGATCAAGCACCTCACCGAGAAGGCCATCACGATCAAAAGCGCTCGCGGGCATAGCTATCGGGCGTGTGAGCTGGCTCTGCAGCAGCTGGCCTCCGGCCGGTTCCCCCTTGAGCGGCTCAGCACGCATCGGTTCGGGCTGGATCAAGTCGACCGGGCGATCCGTGCCCTGGCCGGTGATACCGAGGACACCGACGTCATCCACATCTCGCTGATGCCGTGGCTGGAGAGGGGCGTCTGACCATGTCGATCGTCGTGCGAAATCCCCTGCGGGCCAACCCGGTGGCCCGTGACGGACTCGGTGAATACGGAGTCGCCACCATCCACGAGGCGCAGGGCCGCACCGGCCTGCTGGCGCCCTACATCACGCCGATCTACACCGGCGCCCGCGTCTGCGGCACAGCTGTCACGGTCAGCGTGCCGCCCGACGACAACTGGATGATCCACGTCGCGGTCGAGCAGTGCCAGGAAGGCGACGTGCTGGTGGTGGTGCCCGAGTCACCGTCGCGATACGGGTACTTCGGGGAACTGCTGGCCACCGCGTTGGCCGCGCGCGGGGTCCGTGGCCTGGTGATCGAAGCGGGCTGCCGGGACATCGCCGAGCTGACCGCGATGAAGTTCCCCGTCTGGTCCAAGTGCGTCTCGGCGCAGGGCACGGTGAAGAAGCGGCTCGGATCGGTCAACGTCCCGGTGACCTGCTCGCACACCACCGTCCACCCCGGTGACGTGGTGGTCGGCGATGACGACGGCGTGGTCATCGTCCCGCGAGCGGAGGCAACGAATGTGCTTGCCGCGGCGAAGGACCGCGAGGCACGCGAAGAACGCACCCGCGAGCGCTACCGGCGCGGCGAGCTGAGCCTGGACGTGCACGACATGCGTGGCGACCTCGCCCGCTTGGGCCTGCGCTACGTCGACTACGAGGACGCCGCCAGGTGATCATCGACATCCACGGCCACTACACCACCGCACCGCGGGCACACCAGGACTTCCGCGATGCGCAACTGGCCGCGCTCGAGGATCCGGCGCACCCCATGCCACGCCCCGGCCGGATCAGCGATGACGAGATCCGGGAGAGCGTCGAGCTCAACCAGTTGCGGGTGCTGCGCGAGCGCGGCGGTGATCTGATGCTGTTGTCGCCGAAGGCTTCCGGGATGGAACACCACGTGCCGGACCAGCCGGCGGCCACCGCGTGGGCCCGCGCGTCCAACGATCTGGTCTACCGAGTGGCGCAGTTGTATCCGGACGCCTTCGTCCCCGTCGCGCAGCTACCCCAGACACCGGGTGGCGTGCTGGCGCCCGTAATCGACGAATTGCGCCGGTGTGTGGACGAACTCGGCTTCGTCGGCTGCAACCTCAATCCCGATCCCACGGCCGGATATTGGACGACAGCGCCGCTGACCGACGAATACTGGTACCCGCTGTACGAGGCGATGGTCGAACTCGAGGTGCCTGCCATGGTGCACGTCTCGACGTCATGCAACCCCAACTTCCACACCCTGGGCGCGCATTACCTCAACGCCGACACCAGTGTGTTCATGCAACTGGTGCAGCACGACCTGTTCGACCGCTTTCCGACGCTGCGCTTCGTGATCCCGCACGGCGGCGGCGCTGTGCCGTACCACTGGGGACGGTTTCGCGGCCTGGCCGCGCGGTTGGGCAGGCCCGACCCCACCGAACTGTTGCGCAATGTCTTCTTCGATACCTGCGTGTATCACGGACCAGGAATCGAGCTGCTGCACAAAGTGATTCCGGTCGAGAACATCCTGTTCGCGTCGGAGATGCTCGGCGCCGTGCGAGGCGCCGACCCGCAAACCGGGATCGACTGGGACGACACGCTGGCCTACCTCGACGACCTGCGCCTGACCGATCGGGATCGGCGCGCGATCGTCGAGGGCAATGCCCGCCGGGTGTATCCACGACTGGACCGACGGCTCGCCGTCGAGGAAGAGGTAACCGGTGTCTCGGGTGCAACTGACCTTCGCCTGCGGTGACTACGACCGGACGCGGGCACTCGAGGACGGTAGCGTCCGCGCCGACGGGATCGACCTGACCTACCTGCGGCTGCCGGTCGAGGAGACGTTCTTCCGGATGCTGCGGCACCGCGAGTTCGACGTCGCGGAGATGTCGCTGTCGACGTACGTGGCGACGCTGGATCAGGACCCGCAGCCGTTCATCGCGCTGCCGGTGTTCACCTCGCGGATGTTCCGGCACGGCGGCATCTACGTCAATGCCGATGCCGGCATCGCCACCCCGGAAGACCTGCGCGGCAAGCGGGTGGGGGCGCCCGAATTCCAACTGACGGCGGGCGTCTGGATCAGGGGCATCCTCGCCGAACACCATGGGGTGCCGCTCGATTCGGTCACGTACTACACCGGTGGTCAGGAGACGCCGGGTCGCATCGAGAAGGGCAAGGTCGACACCGACCTCGACATCCGCCCGATACCCGCGGGCGCGACGCTGTCCCAGATGCTGGCGGCCGGTGAGCTCGACGCGCTGCACACCCCACGCGTTCCCAGCCCGTTCCGTGACCGCGATCCCCGGGTCAGGCGGCTGTTCGACGACGTGATCGGCGTCGAGAAGGAGTACTACGCGTCGACCGGGATCTTCCCGATCATGCACGTCGTGGCGATCCGCACCGAGGTCTACGAGCGGCACCGCTGGATCGCCCAGTCGCTGTACAAGGCCTTCCTGGCAGCGCGCGATGACGCGTATGCGCGGGTCTACGATTCTTCGGCGCTGCGCTTCATGGAGCCCTGGCTGATCCAGCACCTCGAAGAGGCCAGGGAACTGCTGGGCCCGGACTACTGGTCCTACGGCGTGGCCGCGAACGAACGCGTGCTCGACGTGTTCCTGAGCTATCACCACGACCAGGGGTTGTCGCGGCGCCGGTACCGGCCGGCTGAGCTGTTCGCCGCCGAAACCGCCGAAACCTTCGTCATCTGAACGGCTGTCGTCAAAGTCCTTCACATCGGCTGGCAGGCATGATAGAAATCACACTAATGGTCTGAGGTCAGTCCATTCACCATTCGGATGACGAGGAGTACGCGGTGACGAAACGCTCGGCTATCTACGTCGTATTCGCCCTGGTGCTGTCCATCGCCGCGTGCGGCAACCCGACCGCGGGCAACCCCGGCACCGCGGCGTCCGGGTCGACGGCGGCGCAACAGGTGTACGAACAGATCAACGGATTGTCGGGGGATGAGCGCACCAAGACGCTGCTCGACCTTGCCAAGAAGGACGGCCAGCTGGCGCTGTACACGTCCAACACCGACATCGAGGACGTCGTGAAGGCGTTCGAGGGCAAGTACGGCCTCAAAGTCGAGACCTACCGGGCGAACTCGGAGACCGTACTGCAGCGCGTGCTGCAGGAGGCCAACGCGCAGTACCAGGGCGCCGACATCATCGAGACGAATGCCGGTGAGCTCAACGCGCTGCAACAACAGAAGCTGCTCTCCCCGTACGAGGGAGCGCTGCGGGACAAGGTCCGTCCGGAGGGCCGAAAGGACGGCTGGACCGCCGACCGGTTCAACGCCTTCGTCGTCGGCTGGAACACCGGCAAGGTGGCGCCGGGCACGGAGCCGAAGTCACTGAAGGATCTGACAGGTCCGCAGTGGAAGGGCCGGGTGGGCCTGGAGATCGGCGACGTCGACTGGTACGCGGCGATGTACGGCTACTACCAGTCGCAGGGAATGTCCGATGCGGACATCGACACCCTCTTCCGCAGCCTGGCCGCGAACGGCAAGATCGCCAAGGGTCACACGGTCATGGGCGAGCTGCTGGCCGCCGGTCAGTTCGACACCGCTGTGTCGATCTACTCGCATACCGTCGACAACGCGGCCGAGAAGGGCGCCCCGGTGGCGTGGAAGACCGCCGGAAAGCCCGTGGAGCCGGTTGTGCTGCGGCCCAACGGCGCCGGGCTGATGAAGACGGCCAAGCACCCTGCGGCGGCGATGCTGTTCCTCGACTTCCTGCTCACCGACGGCCAGGAAATCATTGCCGGGGCGAACCGGATCGGCGCGATCCCCACCGCCGACGACCCGCTGGCGGGCGTCGAGACCGTCTCCGTTCCGGAGGAGGAGTTGCTCAACAACGCCAAGAAGTGGAGCGACGCCTACAAGAACGTCACCGACGCCGGTGGCCAGTCCTGAGTAGGGCCGGTCACTGATCCAACGACGAAGTACGGCAGCGGGTCACCGCGGCCAGGAAGGCAGGACATGGCAACGCGCACCACGACCAAGGTCTCGCACTACCACGTGCAGAAGAAGCGCAGGGCCGACTTCATCGAGCAGTGGCGCGGCTACCAGAAGACCGTGGTCGCTCTCGACGACGTGCAACTGGCCGAGACCGCCCGCGGCACTCGCATCGGGGTGTACGCGGGCGCGGACGGCGACCGCCCGACCCGGTCCATGGACGCCCTCGTCCACGAAATCGAGCCCGGCGTGGTGTCGACCATCCACCGGCACTCCTGGGATGCGATGGTGCTGGTGGTGGCAGGCCACGGCTGGACGGAAATCGACGGCGAGCGAATCGAATGGGGCCCAGGCGATTCGCTGCATCTGCCAGCGTGGTCGTGGCACCGCTCCGGCAACGACGGCGACACCACCACCCGGTACATGTCGTTCTCCAGCGAGCCACTGCTCGAGACCATGGGCATGTCGATGATCGAAGACGCCGGTCACACCCCGGTCAGTGAACTGCCCTCGCGCCCAGGTTATTCCGTGGAGGCGCCGGGTGACGACCCGTATGCCCGGCGGGTCCGGCGGCTGGCCCGCGACCAGCAGGGCCGTCGGTCGGGCCGACTGCACACCGACTGGGACGAGCTCGAGCTGCTGCCGACGCCACGCGGGACCCGCACCACGTTCCTGTTGGACCGCGCCATCGGCTACCAGGCCTCCGGCATCTCGATGGCGATGTTCGAGATCGGGCCCGGCCGAGGCCAGTCCATGCACCGGCACGCCGGGGAGGCCTGGCTGTACGTCCTGGAGGGCAGGGGGCACAGCTATCTCGGCACCGAACCCGAAGGCGGCACTGACTACCCTTGGAAGAAGGGCGATCTCATCGTCGTCGACCACTTCTTGTGGCACCAGCACTTCAACGACGACCCGCAGAAGACCGCAAAGGTAGTCCGCATCCACATGTTCGACAGCCTGTTGGACACCATGCGGGTGCTGATGGATCCCATGGTGCTCTTCGAGGAGCCGCCCGAACACATCCGCGACGCGCAGGCCGGTGACATCAGCACCATCGACTGGCCGGAAGTCACCAGGCCGACGTGGCCGTGACAGCCTTGGCGTTGCCGCCCGGTGTGCTGTCCATCCACGCGTTGCCCGCCGATCATCACGACGGGCCGTGGGACCACATCCTCACCCCGCCAGGGGTGAAGGAACGGTTGCTCAACCACGCCCTGCTGACGCTGTTGCACGGGCCTGCACTGGCCACGCTGGCCGGGCTGCCGCACGGGCTGATCATCTTGGCCGGGCCGCCCGGCACCGGCAAGACGACACTGGCCCGCGGCCTGGCGCAGATGGCCGCGCGGGCGGTGGCCAAGCGCGGCGCGACCACCTACGTCGAGATCGACCCGCACGCGTTCCCCAGCGAGATGCTCGGTGAGAGTCAACGCAACATCGCCTTGCTGATGACCGACACCATCCCCGAACTCGCGGCCCGGCGACCGCACACCGTGGTGCTGATCGACGAGGTGGAGAGTTTCGCGGTGCGCCGGTCGGCGGCGTCGTTCGGATCCAATCCGGTCGACGTCCACCGGGCCACCGACGCGTTGTTGGCCGGTATCGATGCGGTCGCCGCCGATCTGCCACGGGTGCTGTTCGTGGCGACGACGAACTTCGTCGAGGCCGTCGACGAGGCGTTCCTGTCCCGGGCGGATCTGGTGGTCCAGCTGACGCTGCCGGACGCCGCGACCATCGCCCAGATTCTCCGGCACAGCCTGCTCGAGCTGTCCGTGCTGTGGCCGGCCGTCGGATCACTGGCCGACGACGACGGTCTGCACGCCAAGCTGGCGACGGCCTGCGCAGGCTGGGACGGGAGGCGGGTCCGCAAACTCGTCCTCTCCGCGCTGGCTCTGCGCCAGGCGACCACCCGTGATCCGAACCTGTTGACCGCCGACGATCTGCTGGCCGCCGTCGATGCCATGGCACCCGAGGACACGGGGGTGACCGGATGACCGCACTGATTCAGGACCGGAGGCGATTACCGGTGCTGCACTACGACTTCCGGGCGACGGGCCTGGTGGTCTTCGACATGCTCGAGGCCTATCGGGAGTCCATAGAGGAGGCCGGTTCGATCGGCCCGACGCGGCGGCTGATCGACGCGTGCCGTGCCGTCGGTATTCCGATCTTCTACGCTCGCGCCGACCATCGCGCCGACGGTGCTGACGCGGCGCGCACGCTGGCCGACACGGACAACCGGTTCCGGCCGTGGGGGCGGGAGAACCCGTATCCGACCGTCCCGCCGCACGCGTCGGGCTCGCCCGCCCTGTCCGTACTTGCAGAGATCGCGCCCGAGCCCGGCGACTACGACGTGCCCAAACACCGGTGGTCGGCCTTTCGCGGCACCCACCTGGAACTGTCGCTGCGCAGTCGCGACATCGACACGATCCTGCTGGTCGGCGGTTCCGTGCACGTCGGCATTGCCTCCACCGCGTACGACGCCAGGGACCGGGACTTCCAGATCACCGTCATCCCGGAGTGTTGCCACGGTTTTCGCGAGCAGCGCGACTTCTTCATGGACAAGGTCTTTCCGCGGATGTGCAATGTGCGTGCGGTCGACGACGTGATCATGGGACTTACGCCCGAGCGCTCCCGATCCCGCCATGCGGGTGTTCGGGGCCGTGGGGCCGCTGGACACGGACTGTGATCTGACTTACCATGGTCAATGGTCTAACCATTGTACATAACAGGGACTTCTAAAAGGAGAACAGCATGGGCAAGAAGGGCCGCGTATTCGTCCGGGGACTTACCTCGGAAACGTACGGCCTTGGCGAGTTCCGCCGCCAGCAGCTGGAAGTGGAACGCGTCAGGGACGACGACTTCGTGGTCGACGACGCGAAGGTGGCGCATTCGGGCGACAGTGAGCAGTCGCGGACCTGGTGGCGCATCGGCCCTGGCGACGAGGACTTCCTGACCCAGACCATCCAGGTGCACTTCGTCGAACTGCCGCCGCAGTCCTCCAACCATGGCCACGGTCACCAGAACGAAGCGGCGTTCTACATCCTCGAGGGCAACGGCTACGAGATCCACGACGACCAGCGCTACGACTGGTCGACCGACGACCTGGTGTTCGTGCACACCGACTCGGTGCACCGCCACTTCAACCCCTACGACGAGAAGGCGCTCGCCCTGGTCGTCAAGGCGAAGTGCACCTGGATGTTCATGGGCCTGATCCAGCAGGGTCGCAGCGGACCGGTGGAGAACGAGGACTCGTTCGGCCCGCGTGAAGACTGGTCGAAGATCTGGACGCCGGGAGTATTGGATCGCAAGAAGGTCATCGGGCCTGCCGACACCGTGTGGGAGCAGACCCCGCTGGGGCGCGTGCGGATGATCTCCTCGCCCGAGCGCACCGACGCCCGGATCTTCAGCATCGACGCGTTCGAGCTCGAGGTTGCAGCGGGTGGCCATTCCGGCAAGTACTGGAAGATGGCCGACGAGGTCTACTACGTACTCGCCGGTGGCGGGTATGCGCTGCAGTGGGAGGTCGAGGCGGAGATCGCCGAGAAGTACTACGCCCGTATCGCCCTGGAGCCGAAGCGGTACGACATCAAGGCGGGCGACACGCTGTACGTCCCACAGAACCACGTGTGCCAGATCTTTGCGGCCGACGGCACCCCGTTGCGGTTGTTCAACGCCCAGAACCGCGTCTTCAAGCACCTCGGCTATGACACCGTGCACTACTTCGAGCCGGCCTCCGGCGCGGCCGATGCGGCCAGCGAACTGGCCCATACCTCCGCCTAGCGACTTTCGGTCCGGCGGCCTGCGCAACCGCGGCCGCCGGACCGAAACACCACCCGCACATCTTTGCGCTTGAGAATCCGTAGTTCGTTGTCCAACAACGGATTATCGAGTGGTGCGCGCACTCTTCGTCGGCGGCCGATGCCGCACCTCTTCTGGGCTTTCGATGCCCCTATGAACTCGCCGAATCCATCCATGTGAGGCTCTTCACAGAGTGTCAAAATGATGATAGAAATCACATGCGAATGGTCATACAATAAGTCCAGAAATCGACACCGGTCCGTCACTCGGACAGTGTCCACAGCCCAGATCCGACGCCCAGCGTCGTCCCAGAACAGACAGGACCGAGGCACATGACATTTCGACCCGGTCGACTCGCCGCCGCAGTCGGCATCACCATCGCGCTCGTCTCGTGCGGGGCGCCGCCCACGGCACCGAGCGCAGGGTCGGGTGGCGCCGGTGACACCTCGAAGTACGAGCAGTACGAGGCACTCAAGGGCCAGGACCGCCGCGAACGGCTGCTGCAGGACGCGAAGACCGAGGGCGACCTCTCGCTGTACACATCCATGACCAGCGACGTCGCAACGGCCGTCGCCAAGGCGTTCACGGACCAGACCGGCATCAAGATCAGCCTGTACCGCGCGGCATCGGAGACGGTGTTGCAGCGCATCCTGCAGGAATCCAGCGCCAGCCACGCCGGCGTCGACGTGGTGGAGACCGACGCGCTGGAGATGGCCGCGCTCGGCAAGGAACAGTTGATCGCTCCATACACCGGCGAGCGCCGCGACATGGTCGCCAGCGAGGGCCAGTTCGACAACTGGACGGCGAGCCGCTACAACCTCTTTGCCCCGAGCTGGAACACCACCAAGGTGCCTGCGGGCGGTCAGCCGACCAGCTGGGAGGACCTCGCCGACCCGAAGTGGGACGGCCAACTCGCGCTGGAACTGTCCGACTACGACTGGTACCTCACGCTGTACACCTACTGGCAACAGCACGGCAAGAGCACCGCCGAGATCGACGCGCTGTTCACCGACATGGCCAACGGGGCCAAGGTCGTCAAGGGGCACACCGTGATGGGTGAACTGCTCTCCGCCGGCCAGTACTCGGTGGCCGCGTCGAACTACACCTACCTGGTGCAGCGGGGCGCCGACAAGGGCGCCCCGGTGGCCTACCAGCCGTTCGTCGAGCCGGTGATCGCCCGACCCCAGGGGGTGGCGCTGATGAAGTCTGCGCCGCATCCCGCGGCGGCACTGTTGTTCGAGGACTGGCTGCTGACCGAGGGACAGCAAGTCTTCGTGGACCTGGGCCTGACACCGTCCATCGAGCCCGCCGGTCTCAAGGATCCGCTGGCAGGTGTCGAAGTCATCCCGGTCGACGTCCACAAGTTGTTGACCGAACAGAAGCAGTGGAGCGATCGCTACAACGCGTTGCTCGAGAGGAGCGAGAAGGTCGGCTGAGCCGACCCCGACGCACCTGCCCGAGAAGAACCAGTCCTTGAGGTGATCACATGACAACCACCGCGCCGCCCCGGCCAACCAGCCCGCAGCCGTCGATGGATTCCGGACCATCGGAGCCACCACGCTGGCGGCGACTCTTCCCGACGCCGAAGTTCCTGACGCTCGGCGTGGTGACCCTGATCATCGCCTATTTGGCGATCGTGCCGCTGTACTACCTGTTCTGGGGCACGTTCTTCGACCAGGCGGGTTTGACGTTCTCGGGTTTCGAGCGGGCGTACGGCAACGACCAGATCTTCAGTCTGGTCGGCAACTCGCTACTGTTCGCGGTCGGGGCCGCGGCGGTGTCACTCGTACTCGGCACCACGCTGGCGTACCTCAACGTGCGCACCGACGTGCCGTTCAAGGCGCTGTTCTTCGCCGCGTCGATCATCCCGCTGGTGATCCCGGGCATCCTCTACACGATCGCCTGGATCCTGTTGGGCAGCCCCGACATCGGGCTGATTAACCACTACCTCGAGCCGATCTTCGGACGCGCGGTCATCGACGTCTTCAGCATCTGGGGAATGATCTGGGTCGAAGGGCTGCAGCTGTCGCCGATCGTCTTCCTGCTCATGGTCGCCTCGTTTCGGGCCATGGATCCGTCGCTGGAGGAGTCCGCCTTGATGTCGGGTGCCAGCCGCTGGACGGTGTTCCGCACGGTCACCATCCCACTGGCCAGGCCCGCGATCGTCGCCGCAATCCTGATCATGGTGGTGCGCAGCCTCGAAAGCTTCGAGGTGCCAGCACTTCTCGGCCTGCAGAACGGCATCTACGTCTTCACTAGCCGGATCTACTTCGTGCTTCGGGACTACCCACCTGACCTCTCGGCGGCGGGCGCGCTGGCCATCGGGCTGTTGGTGATCGCCGTCATCGGCGTGGTGATCTCGAACTATGCGGGACGGGCCAGCAAGAACTACCAGACCGTCACCGGCAAGGGGTTCCGGCCCCGCCCAATGGAACTCGGCAAATGGCGACCGGTGGCCGGCGTCCTGATCATCGGCTACTTCCTGCTGACCGTGATCGCGCCGCTGCTGGTGCTGCTATACACCTCGCTGCTGAAGTTCTACGCGCCACCGTCGAAGGACACCTTCTCGAGCATGACGCTGGACAACTACCGTCAACTCCTCCACATGGCCGATGCGCTGACCGCGCTGAAGAACTCGCTGATCCTCGGTCTGTCCTCGGCGACGCTGGTGATGGCATTGATGGCGGTCGCGGCGTGGATCGTCGTCCGGTCCCAGATCCGTGGACGAAAGATCCTGGACGGCTTGGCTTTCCTGCCGCTGGTAGTCCCCGGCCTGGTGATGGGCCTGGCGTTGAGCTTCGTCTATCTGCGCAGCCCGATTCCTATCTACGGCACCCTGTTCATCCTGCTGATCTCCTACTGCACCCGGTACCTGCCGTACGGAATGCGCTATGCGGTCACCTCGATGCAGCAGATCTCCAATGAGCTCGAGGAGTCGGCGTTGGTCAACGGCGCGAGCTGGTGGCAGACGTTCCGACGGGTGCTGCTGCCGCTGCTGATGCCGGGCATCGTCGCGGGCTGGATCTACATCCTGGTGGTGTCGTTCCGCGAGTTGTCCAGCTCGATTCTGCTGTACAGCCCCGGCAACGAAGTGCTGTCGATCCTCATCTTCGAGCAATTCGAGAACGGGCAGTTCACCGTGCTGTCCGCGCTGGGTGTCGTCATGGTGTTGACGCTGGTCGTGCTCGTCACCGTCGCCTACAAACTTGGGGCCAAGGTCGGCCTTAAACAGGATTGATTTTGCGGGTCTGGAAAGGATCACCGACGTGCTAGAAGTCCGGAACTTGGTCAAGTCGTTCGACGGCGAGCGACAGAAGCGTCGCGGCCGCTCACAGTCGTCCACCAACGGCGATTCCCCACGGGTGTTCGCCGTCAACGACGTCAGCTTCAAGGTCGAGCCGGGTGAGCTGTTCACCCTGCTGGGTCCGTCGGGCTGCGGGAAATCGACGACGCTGCGGTCGATCGCGGGCCTGGAGCGGCCGGACTCGGGTGTGGTGTCGGTGGGCGGCAACGTGTTGTTCGCCGCGGGACCCGGCACCGACAAGCGGGTCAACGTACCTGCCAACAAGCGGGCGCTGGGCATGGTGTTCCAGTCGTACGCGATCTGGCCGCACATGACGGTGTTCGAGAACGTGGCGTTCCCGCTGCGGGTCCGGCCCCGCGGTTCCCGCCCCGGCAAGCGCGAGATCACCGAACGCGTGCAACGGGTGCTGGAGACCATGGAACTGCTGCAGTACGCCGACCGGCACGCCACGAAACTATCTGGCGGACAACAGCAGCGGCTCGCCCTGGCACGGGCCATCGTGATCGAGCCGTCACTGCTGCTACTGGACGAGCCGTTGTCCAACCTGGACGCCAAACTTCGGGAATCGCTGCGGTTCGAGCTGAAGCGCCTGCAACGCGAACTCGGCATCACGTCGATCTATGTGACACACGATCAGATCGAGGCGTTGTCGCTGTCCTCGCACATCGCGGTGATGCGCGAAGGTGAGGTGGTCCAACTGGGCAAGCCGCGCGCCATCTACGAGAACCCGCAGAACAAGTTCGTCGCCGAGTTCATCGGCACGTCGAACTTCATCGACGGCACCGTCGCGAGTCGGGACGGCGACACGCACGTCGTGGAGACCCGTGAAGGCCGGTTGACGCTGGAGGCCGCCGCGCACGTGCCGCCGGGCACCGAGGTGGTCGTGTCGATCCGGCCGGAAGCCGTCATGTTGACCGCCGAGCGACCGGTCAACGCGCCGAACGTCTGGGAGGGCAACGTCACCACCCGCGCGTTCCTTGGCGATGCCGTCGATCACGTTGTGGCCGTGGGTAAACGGGACATTCGGGCCCGTTGCCTACCGCACGTCTCGCATGCTCCGGGCTCTGCGGTGTACATGCAGATGGACCCGGCCAAGCTGACCCTCGTCCCCGTCGACTGAACGCGGGTATGGGTGTTCCAGCCGTCCTGACCAACCGCAACTTCAACCTCTACTGGGCCGGTGTCGTCTTCTCCCAGATCGGTACCAGGGGCACCGTTGCGGCGAATCTCTACCACGTCTATCAGCTGACCGGCTCGGTCACCCAGACCGGGCTGGTCGGCGCGGCCCAAGCAGTGGCGCTGCTGATCCTCAGCCCGCTGGGCGGCGTCCTGGCCGACCGCTGGGACCGCCGCCGGCTGCTGCAGTACTCACAAGCCCTGGCGATGATCGTGGCCGCGGGCCTCGCGGCGTCCACGCTCACCGGCCACGTCACGGCCTGGCAGGTTCTAGCGTCGGTGGTATTGACAACTGCCGCAGCAACATTCGACCAGCCAGCCCGCCAAGCGCTGATCCCCGCGATGGTGCCGCGCGCACAGCTGCCGCAGGCCTTCGCGCTGATCAACCCGTCGCGGGAGCTGGCGGTGCTGGCCGGACCGGCACTTGCCGGAGTGTTGATCGGCGTCGCCGGGCCGGGACTGATGTACGCGGTGGACGCTGCCACCTACCTCGTCCTGGTGGTGGTCCTGCAGCTACTGCACATCGCGCCCCTGGCCGGCGCGGGCACACATACGTCGGTCTGGCGACAACTGGTCGACGGTGCGCATTTCGTCCGGCAGCGCAGGATCATCTGGATGCTGATGTCGCTGGACCTGTCGGCGACGCTGTTCGGCGCGTACCGGGTGGTGCTGCCGGCCTTGTGCGCCACCGTGTTTCACGTAGGCCCGCAGGGCTATGGGCTGTTGTCGGCGGCGCCGTCCGCCGGCGCACTGCTGGCGACCTACACGGTGTTCCGAGTGGTCGGCCGTACCGAACGCCTCGGCCGGGTACTGCTGACGTCCACCGTGCTCTACGGCCTTTCGAACGTCGCCCTGGCCCAGGCTCATCTGTTCGTGATCGCGGTGCTGGCCGGCTGCCTGATCGGTGCGTTCGACGCGATGGCGACCACCATCCGCCATGCCGCCGTGCAATTGGAGACGCCCGACGAGCTGAGGGGCAGGGTGTCGGCGATCTACCAGATGTCCTCGCGGGGTGGGCCCGCGCTCGGCGACACGCTGATCGGTGCGGTGGCAGGCGTTCTCGGCCCGGTGACGGCCCTGACCATGGGCGGCGTCCTTGCGTCCGCCTACGCGTGCGGTTTCGTCTTCCACCCCAACCCGGTGCGGGGATATCGCGGCGTCGGGGACGACGAAACCCAGGCCGAGGAGGTTCGATCCGAGCAGGCCGACAAGTCTTCGGGCAAGTGTTGACACCACCCCGATTGGTAATACCATTAGTTCAAATTGTTCGACGGAGGATGCACATGGCCACGGATGCACTCGTTTCAGACGACCTGGCGAAGAAGTTCGCCACCGAGAAGGACTCGCCCTACGTGCGATGGGTCCGCGGTGAGGGCCTCGACATCATTGGCGCCCACTACGTGCCGGATCTCAACACCGTCGAGCTGAAGCCTTGGGCCCGGCGCGGTGGACGCGGCGTGTTCATCAACCACGAAGCCTCCAGAACCTCGAATGACTGCTACGTGTGCGAGATCCCCGCGGGTAAGGAGCTGACGCCACAACGACAATTGTTCGAAGAGATGATCCTCGTGCTCTCGGGACACGGGTCGACGTCGGTGTGGAACGACGCCGGCCAGAAGGTCACCTTCGAATGGGGACCGGGGGCGATGTTCGCCATCCCGCTCAACACCTGGCATCAACACTTCAATGGATCTGGCACCCAGGCGGCCCGCTTCGTGTCATCGACCAACATGCCGCCCGTCCTCAACCTCTACGACGAGGCGGAGTTCGTCTTCAACACCGCCCACGACTTCGCGGGTCGGTTCGCCGGTGAGCCCGACTACTTCGCGCCCAAGGACGAGCAGGACGGACTGCTCCTGAGGACCAACTTCGTGGCCAGCACCGTCGATCTGCCGTTGGTCCCGGCCAAGGAACGCGGCGCGGGCGGCGGTCACATCCGGTTCTCGATGGCCAAAGGCTCGATGAACAGCCATATTTCGCAGTTCTCGCCCGGCACCTACAAGAAGGGCCACCGGCACGGTCCCGGCGCCCACGTGATCATCCTGACCGGCGAAGGGTTCAGTTTGATGTGGCCGGAGGGTGAGGAGCCGCGCCGTTACGAATGGCAGCCCGGCACCCTGATCGTGCCGCCCAACATGTGGTTCCACCAGCACTTCAACACCGGCTCAGAACCCGCCCGCTACCTCGCGTTCAAACACGAGGTGGTCTCCATCCGCAACGCCCAAGGCGTGCCCAAGGCATGGATCAGCAGGCGCATCGGCGGTGACCAGATCGACTACGCCGATGAATCACCGGTGATCCGGGAGACCTTCGCCAAGGCGCTGGCCGAGAACGGCCTGGCGCCGAAGATGGACGAGGCCTACGCCTCCGAACTCGCCGACCTGCCACCTAAGCGGGACGAACCGGTGCCGTCGCCGAGATGAGCTACGACCCCGACCACGAGCACGGCGAGCCCGAGCTACCGCTGGAGGAGAACCCGATCTGGCAGCGGGACAACGTCACCCTGCGCAGCGTCGGGATCGACATCGGTAGCTCGGGCACCCAGGTGGCCTTCTCGCGGTTGCACCTGCGGCGCCGCGGTGAGGATTTGACGAGCAGGTACGTCGTGGTCGGCCGGGAGACGCTGTTCGAGTCCGAGGTCGCCTTGACCCCGTTCGCCGCCGACCTGCATATCGACGCCGTCGCCTTGGGGCACCTGCTGGACACGGCGTACGCCGACGCCGGGTGCAGGCCCGAAGACGTCGACACCGGTGTGGTCATCCTGACCGGGGAAGCTCTGCGGCGCCGCAACGCCGATCGCATCGCCTCCGTGGTTTCCCAGCGGGCCGGCGACCTGGTGTGCGCGACCGCAGGCCATCACATGGAGGCGATGCTGGCGGCCTATGGCTCCGGTGCCGTGCTGGCGTCGCACGACACCGGAACCCGGGTGCTCAACGTCGACATCGGCGGCGGAACAACGAAACTCGCGCTGATCGAAAACGGCAGAGTCCTCTCGACGGCCGCGTTGCACGTCGGCGGACGACTGATCGCCGTCGCCGACGGCGCCGTCAGCCGGATCGAGCCGGGGGGCCGTAGGCATGCCGCGGCGGTCGGCCTCGCTCTGGAACTCGGGAGCCATGTCGGCGGCACTGATCTCGACCGTATCGCGGCCCACATGGCCGACTCGATCGTCGCCGCAATGCACGGTGCGCCCGCCGCCGACCACCTGTTCCTCACCGACCCCATCCCAACGCCCGGCGCTGTCGACGGCGTGATCTTCTCCGGTGGTGTCGCCGAATACATCTATGGCGCCGAAACCCGGGACTTCGGTGATCTGGGCCGTCGGCTCGGTACCGAGATCGCCGCCCGAATCGAAGCCGGGCGGCTGCCTGCACCGCTGCTGCCCGCGGCCCAACGGATCAGGGCGACCGTCCTGGGCGCCTCCGAATACACCGTCCAACTCAGCGGCATCACCAGCTTCATCCCGACACCCGAGACCACACTGCCGCGGCGCAACGTGCAGGTGGCCCGGCCGCACTACGTGCTGACCGAGGTGGTCGATCCGGCGGAGATCGCCGCGGCGATAGAGCGGCACCTCGTCACCTTCGGGTCCGACGAGGGACTCCGCGATATTGCGTTGGCGCTGAACTGGACCGGATCGCCCAGCTACCGGCGGCTGCGGGCCTTCGCCGAGGGCATCGTCGGCGGTCTGCGGCAGCGGGTCGCGGACGGGCGCACGATCTATCTGATGATCGACCGCGACATCGCCCTCACCCTCGGCACCATCCTGCGCGACGAACTCGCGATCACCAATGACCTGCTCATCCTCGACGGACTCGACCTGCGCGACTTCGATTTCGTCGACCTGGGCCGGGTCCGGTATCCGTCAAACACGGTGCCCGTCACCATCAAGTCGTTGGTCTTCGGCGCGCATACCGCTGCCGATCCCAGCCCGGCGGCGGCGATGGCATGACCGCGGTGGCCGAAACGCCGGGGCTGACCGGCCTGCGCGAAACCGTCGCGCTCGCATGCCGGATGCTGGCGCATCAGGGTCTGGTGGCCGACGTCCTCGGGCATGTCAGCGTGCGGATCGACTCCGACCGGATCCTGTTGCGGTGCCGAGGAACCGAGGATCGCGGCCTGCTGTTCACCGCGGTCGAGGACGTCCGCGTGATCGACCGCGACGACGCCAGCGACCCGGGCGACGGATATTCGGTCCCCAACGAATCGCACATCCACACCGAGCTGTATCGGTCGCGCCCCGACGTCAACGCCGTCGTGCATGTG
The DNA here is from genome assembly GCF_000620625.1 of Mycobacterium sp. URHB0044. Lineage (GTDB taxonomy): Bacteria > Actinomycetota > Actinomycetes > Mycobacteriales > Mycobacteriaceae > Mycobacterium. The sequence goes on from NZ_JIAW01000030.1 coordinate 34,417, forward strand.
CACCCGCGCGATCTGCTGGTCTGTGATCTGGCCGGGATCGAGCTGCGGGAGGTGTTCGGCGCCTACAACATTCCGGCGTCACGTCTGGCCCAGCGGGGTGTGCCGGTATATCCGCGGCCGGTGTTGGTGCGCACACCGGAGTTGGGTCGGGAGCTGGCCGAGGCCATCGGCGACGGCGATGTGTGCATACTGCGCGGTCATGGACTGGTGAGTGTGGGGGAGACAGTGCCACAGGCCACCCTGCGCGCGCTGGACCTGGCCGAGCTGTCCCGGATCGCCGCCGAGGTCGCGATGCTCGGCGCACACCCACCGGAGCTGTCGGACCGCGACCGACGGGAGTTGCCCGATCTCGGTTCGTCGTTCAATGACCTGTCGCGCTGGCGGCATTATCTCGGCCGCCTGCAACTGGCCGGACTAGCGTTGTAGGACAATGCAATTCGATCGGCGTCACAGGCCACCCTCGGCGGCGGCCAGCGGGACGATCCTCCGGCCCAGGTAGCTGCACTCAGGCTGATAGAGCAGCGCCGCCACGTCCTCGGCCGTCATGGTCTTGATGAGCTGATCGACCTGCCCGGTGAGCGGCAGCACCAGGCCGCCGTCCTGGGCGAGCGCGATCACGAAATCCATGTCCTTCTCCTGCCAGGTGAACTTCGTGGAATCCCACCGGCGCAGTGTGCCGTTGTCGCCGGGGCAGTTGAGCAGCACCTCGCGCATGCGCTGTGGATCGACGCCGAAGCGCTTGGCGATGGCCAGCGTCTCGAAGTTGGCCACGCTGTGAATCCAATGCAGCAGGTTGTTGCAGGTCTTCGCGAGTTGGCCTGCGCCAAGAGGACCGACGTGCTCGACACCGCGGCTGTAGCTGAGCAGCACCGGGCGGGCACGTTCGACGTCTTCGGCCTCTCCGCCGCACAGCGACAACAGGTTTCCCTCCTTGGCGCCGAGCGCGCCGAACACCACCGGGGCATCGATGAGTCGCAAGCCCGACGGCCGTACGAGGGTCGCCAAACGCCGCATGAATTCCAGGCTGTGGGTGCCCGCGACGATGACGAGCAGTCCCGGCCTCCCGTGCGCGACCAGTTCTTCGGTGACTGCGGCCATCTGCTCGTCGGTGCGCAGGCACACCACGAACATCTCGGCGAGGTCGGCCATTTCGGCCAATCCCGAAGCGGCTTTCGCGCCGTTGGCAGCCGCGGCGCTGAGGCGTTGCGGGTCGACGTCGTAGGCGATGACGTCGAAGCCATGGTCCAGGATGTGGCCGGCCATGGGCAGGCCCATCTCGCCGACGCCGACGACTCCGATCATGGTCCACACCTTCCGTTGGGGCTTGGCTGTGTAGCGCCAATGGTATTACAATTAGTTTATTGTGGTGGTAGGTTTCCCCACGCAGGTGTCAGGGACGGTGAGAGGGCGCATAGTGCTGAGGGCAGACATCAACGAGCTGTTGACCCGTACGGGTCCGGGTACGCCGATGGGAGAGTTGTTCCGGCAGTACTGGATCCCGGCGATGCTGGCCGAGGAGCTACCGGAGAACGATTGTCCGCCGGTGCGGGTGAAACTGTTGGGCGAACGAATGATCGCCTTCCGGGACAGTGACGGCCGGTACGGGCTGATGGACGAGTTCTGCGCGCATCGTGGCGCATCGCTGTGGTTCGGCCGCAACGAGGGATCGGGCCTGCGCTGCCCATATCACGGCTGGAAGTACGACGTCACGGGCCAGGCGATCGAGATCCCGTCGGAGCCGGAGAACAGCACGTTCTGCTCGCACGTCAAGCTCACCTCCTACCCGTTGGTCAAGATCGGCGACGTGCTCTGGACGCACATGGGAGATCCCGAGAAGCAGCCGCCGCTGCCCGAGTTCGAGTTCGCACTGGTTCCGCCGGACCAGACCTACACCTCGAAGCGGTGGCAGGAATGCAACTGGCTGCAGGCGTTCGAAGGCGGTATCGATTCGAGCCACGTCTCGTTCCTGCATTCTGGCGGCCTCAAATCGGATCCGCTGTTCAAGGGCACCAAGGGCAACGAATACAACATGGGTGATCTCAAGCCCTACTTCGAGGTCGCCGATTCCGACGGCGGCCTCTTCGTCGGGGCCCGCCGCAACGCCGAGGACGACACCTACTACTGGCGGATCACCCCATGGGTGATGCCGTGTTTCACCTTGGTGCCCCCGCGTGGCGATCACCCTGTGCACGGTCATTTCTGGATCCCGATCGACGACGAAAACTGTTGGGCGTACTCGTTCGACTACCACCCGGTGCGCCCGCTGACCGCGACCGAAGTGCAGGCGATGAAGGATGGCCACGGCGTGCACAGTGAGAACATTCCCGGCACCTACCGGCCGCTGCGCAACAAGGACAACGACTACCTGATCGACCGTGAAGCCCAGCGCCTCGGCGAGACGTATTCGGGTGTCACCGGTATCGCCATCCAGGACTCGTCCCTGCAGGAGAGCATGGGCCCCATCGCCGATCGCACCAAGGAGATGCTGGTGTCGGCCGACAGCGGCATCATCAAGGCCCGCCAGAAGCTCCGCCGTGCCGCAGAGGCACTGCGGGACAAGGGAGTAACCCCGCCAGGAGTGGACCCGGCACATCATCACGTCCGGTCGGCGGCCGTCGTCCTCCCGCGGGACGCGGCGTTCGCCGAAGCCTGCCGCGAGGACCTGTCGGTGCGCAAGGGCGTACCGCAGTCGTCGGTATGAGCGCCACCATCCGCCCGATTCTCGGCAGCAGCTGCGCGCGAGCCACGTCGGCGGCCGAGATGCAGTACCGCATCGACCGGCCCATCCACGGTCGCAGAGGTGCGCGCATCCTCGGACTCGACCACGGGGCCGACGCGATCGTGCGCCGCATCGCCGTCGAACCATGGGGCCACGCCCGCTTCTTCTCGCTGGCCGAGCCCGTCGACGACGTCGTGGACCGCGGATCGGATTCAGTGGCGCTGAGGGCCACCGATGGAACCGAGTCGAACCTGTTGGCCGAGCTCGACGACGCCGACGTCGTGATCATGGTCGCCACCACCGAAACCAATTCCGCCGCAGCGACGATCGTCGGCGCCGCGTGCACGGTCCGGGCCATCATGACCGCAGGCCTCGTCGTCGGCGACCCAGCGTTGGTGGGCGCGACGGTGGCCGCCATCCGGCCGCATGCGCGGGTGCTGATGGTCAGCGACGACGAACACGATGTGGTCGACCTACTCAGTGCCCTGCGGGCGTAAGGAGCCAGCACGTGAGCGACAAGGTGCAGTTGACCGATCTTGCGACGATGAAACGCGATGGGCGCAAGATCGTCGGTGTGGTCGCCTGGGACTACCAGATGGCGCGGATCGTCGATCGGGCCAGAGTCGACCTGGTGTCGGTGGGTGACACCGTCGGCATCAATCTCTGGGGTCAGCCCAATCCCCTGGAAGTCACCATGGACCAGATGATCGTCGTCTGCCAAGCCGTGCGCCGCGGCGTGACGCGCGCGCTGCTGAGTTGCGACTTTCCCTTCGGACCTCTGCAGCAAGGTCCGAAAACCGCACTGCGGGCGGCGATCCGGCTGGTCAAGGAGGCCGGGGTCGACATGGTCAAGCTCGACGGGGCGGCCGAGCACCTGGATGCGGTCAACGCGGTGGCGAGGGCGGGAATTCCGGTGTTCGCGCAGTTCGGCATGACGCCGCAGACCTCGTTGAAGTACGGAGTGACGTACAAGGCGATACCCACCGCCGGCGACACCATCCCCGCCGAGATGCTCGACGATCTGGTGAATGAGGCGAAGCGCCTCGAGGCGGCAGGCGCCACCATGCTCAACTTCACCAACTCCGGACCGGTCGTGGGTGCTGCCGTTGCACAGGCGGTGTCGATTCCGGTGCTCGGCGGTTTTGGCGGCGGGCCGTGGCTGGACGGCCGGATGCGGATGGCGAACGCCGCGATCGGTTACAGCGCAGACGCATTGGACAACCCACCGGATACCTACGCCAACGTGGCGCAGATCGCCCTCGACGCCATCGCGGCCTACGTCGACGACGTGCGGTCGGCTCGACAGATCCCCGGCGGCATCCGCGCCTGAAGAGGAGGGTTTCGCCGATGAGCGACAGTTCCGCGGTGAGCGCATCCATGGCCGTGATCGACGGTATCGCCACCCGCTTTGCGGTGGTCGGAACCGGGCCGCCGCTGCTGATGTTCTCGCCGGGTGGATTCAACGCCACGATGGCGAACTGGGAGACCCACGGCTTGTACCAGCGCACCGGGATGTTGGCGCAGTTGCGAAACCGGTTCACCTGCATCACGTTCGACAAGCGGGAGTCGGGCAGCTCCGGCGGCCGGGTGGAGCGGGTGCGTTGGCTGGACTATGCCGCGCAGGGGATCGGCCTGCTCGACCACCTGGGTTACAGGCGGGCCCACGTCATGGGTGCCTGCGTGGGCTGCTCCATCGCCACGGTCATGGCCACCACGGCGCACGATCGGGTGTCGGGCGCGGTGCTGTATTCGCCGGCCGGCGGTGTGCGGTACCGGATCAAGCAGCACCAGCGATTCCAGGCCCACCTGTCGTACGTGGCCGAGCACGGACTGTCGGGCGTGGCCGCACTGGTTGCTTCGATCGACGGTGGGTTCTCCGAGGACGGCAGGGTGGGACCGTGGGCGGAGGTGCTACGGGCAGACCCCGAGTTCGCGGTGCGCTACGTCGAGTACGACCCGTCCCGGTACCAGACGACCGTCGCGGGGATGAGCCGGCTGCTGTTCGACCGTGACACCGTTCCCGGCGCGGAGCCGGAAGACCTTCTGGCCCTGGATATCCCGGTACTGATCGTGCCGGGACAGGACAGCTCCCACGCACCATCTGCGGCGCACTATCTGCGCGAGTGCCTGCCATCGGCGGAGTTCTGGGACGTGCCGGTCGCCGCGCAGACCGCGGAGACCGCGCCCGCCCGCGTCATCGAGTTTCTGGAATCACTTAGTCGTTGACGCATGACGCGCGGTGCGCCCGATATGAGTACGCATGACCGCCGTGGCCTTTTCGACGTCGCGTTTCTTGATCGCCGCGACGAACTGACGGTGTTCGCGGCTGCCTCGGATTCCCATTTCCGGATGGCCTTCCTGCACGTGCTCCAACGATCGCAGGGTGGGGCCGTGAAACGAGTCGGCAAGCATGGCGATCGCGGCGTTGTGGCTGGCGCGCGCCACCCGGCTGTGGAACTCGGCCGACAGCGACATCGGATACGACCCCTGTGCCAGGGCTTCGTCCGCGCGGTCGCAGATCTTGAGCAGATCGGCGATGTCCTCATCGTCGGCCCTCTCGCAGACCAGCGGGATGATGCCCAACTCGAGAACCTGGCGTGCTTCGGTGACTTCGAGATCGGACAGCTGCGACAACGAAAGGAGGTCGATGATGCCCTGGCCGACGCGTGCGCTCGTCGGGGCAGTGACGAAGGCCCCTCCGCGCGCTCCCACCTTGATCGCGACCATGCCGTTGGCTTCAAGACCGCGCAGGGCTTCCCGTACGGTCACCCGGCTGACGCCGAACCGTTCCCCGAGTTCCCGCTCGGCGGGCAACCGGTCGCCCGGTTTGAGCTGCCCATCGCGGATCAACAGCCGAAGCTGGTCGACGATCATCTCCGACGCCCGACCCGGGACCACGCGAGTGAACATGCCGTCTGTCGCCGCGCGCGACGATGCCGCCGTGTCCTCTGTCGTCATGGACCAATGATAATGCCACTAGACCCTGGGACGGGGACATACCGTTCCCGGCGTGCGGGGCGGATGCCGTCGCAGCCAGAACCGCGAGGCCACGCACGGCGACAGGATCTGGGGATAGTTGCACACCCGGACTAACCTTGGCGCGTGGTTACCCCCAGCCAGTCCGTGGCCGCCGTCCATCCCGATGAGGTGGCGAAACTCCAGGACTTGAGTCTGCGGCTGACGCGAAAGTTGCGGAAGCACTCCGAGACCGAGCTGACGATGTCGCAGGTGTCAGCGTTGTCGTCCATCGAGCGGCACGGACCCATGCGGGTAGGTGAGCTCGCCCGGCGCGAACAGATCAGCAAGTCCTCGGTGACTCGCCTCGTATCCAAGCTGGAGGCGATGAACTACTTGAAACGCACCGTCGACCCCGAGGACGGCCGGAGCTTCGTGGTGGACGTCACCGCGCGTGGCCACGATCTGCTTGCCGCGGCGCGACAGCGAGCGAACGAGTTCCTCGCAGTCCAGGTCGGCCGACTCGCCGAACCCGACCGGCAGGCAATCCTGGCAGCGCTTCCGTCGCTCGAACGACTCGTCGCGCTCTCGTAGCCTCCGGATCTGGGGCGACCGCCAGCTCTTGCTTGGCCCTCAAGAAGAACAAGCTGGCCACCGCGGCCAAGGCCGTACCCACCCCACCGATCACGCAGGCCATCCTCGGGTTGGCCTGTTCACAGATCCAGCCGATGAGCGGGCCGCCGAATGGTGTGGTGCCTGCGGTGGCCAGCACCAGCAGCGAGATCACCCGGCCCCGCATCTGAGGGTCGGCGTACAGCTGCAGAAGCGTTGTCGCCGTAGCACGGAACGTCACGCTGAAGGCGCCGACGAGGAAGAGCACGCCGTACGCGATCGGCAGGGTCGGCGCGAAGGCGAGCAGCGTGAGCATCAGCGCGAACGCCAGGCCGTTCACGCTCAACCGAGTCGGCGTCGCTCGTAGGAACGCCGCCAGGGCCAGGCCGCCGAGCACCGCGCCAAGACCCAGACTGGTGAAGGCGAACCCAACTGCCCGCGCATCACCCGCGAACACGTCGCGCGTGAACGCAGGCAGCAAGACGTTCCAGTTGTAGGCCAGCAGCCCGCCCACCGCCATCAGCGAGAGCGCCGCGGCGAGCTTTGGATTGGCCGCCACATAGCGCAGCGTGCCCGTCAGATTTCCCGTGGCCTTGAAGGTGGTGAGGTGGACGACGGGCCGGTGCGGCTTGATGAGTAGCAGCGCGACGATCACCGGCACGTACGACAGTGCGTTCACGAAGAAGGCCGCGGAGATGCCGACCGACGCAATCAGGAGTCCCGCCACCGCAGGGCCTGCGACCTTGCCGCTGTCCTGAATGATCCCGTTGAGCATGACGGCGTTCGGCAGCGTTTCCGGCGTGGCGATGTCGTTGACGACGGTGAGCCTGGCCGGCTTGTCGACCGCGTCGACGAAGCCCTGAATGAGCGCGGCCAGCATCACGATCCAAACCGCCACCACGTGCAGCTGGACGAGCAGACCGAGGACGACCGCGGGTAGTACCGAGCCGATTGCGGTCCAGAGCAGGATCGTGCGCTTGTCGAAGCGATCGGCGAGTGCCCCACCCAACGTGGTGAACAACAGGGTCGGTAGTTGTTGCATGGCGACGGTGACGCCGAGCAGTACCGGCGAATTCGTCAGCTCGAGAACCAGCCACGCCTGCGCGAGCTTTTGCATCCACGTGCCGCTGACGGAGACCGCTTGGCCAAATGCGAATCGGCGGTAGTCGCGAACACCGAGAGCCGAGAACGTCAGCGCGAGATGCCGCTTCACCACGCCGCCTGACCCAATGCTCCGCCCCAACTAGTACCGCTCTGCAATCAAGATGATACGCCAAGCGTACTAAATGCGGTCCGGTGGCCTAGCCTCCCGGCGCCGCCCTACCATCGCGAACGGCCACGACGACCTTGTCCCCGTGCCGTTCGGCGGCCGCGGCGAAGGCCTTGGCGGAGTCATCGAGTGGATACCGGTCACTGACAAGCGCGTCGAGATCGATGGTGTCGGAGGCGAGTGCGATGGCGCGCGGGTAGGTGTCGTTCATCCGCCGGACCATCGCGAACGTCAGCCCCTTCCGTCGGGCGGTGGCGGCAAGGAACGACGACCGGTCCTCCGACGGGATCCCGCCGAGCGCGATGCGGGCGCCCGGCCGGGTGGCGGCGACGGCGCAATCGATGGCGCCGTCGGTACCGGCCAGCTCGACGGCGACGTCCACACCGAGACCACCGGTCGCCTCGAGGACCTCGTCGACGGCCTCCTCGGGCGACCATGCGGCGTCAGCTCCGCTGCGCAGTGCCGTCGCCCTGCGGTGCGCGAGGGGCTCGACGGCGAACACCCGTCCGGCTCCGGCCGCGCGGGCCACCTGTACCGCGAGCACGCCGATGGGCCCGGCGCCCACGACGAGCGCGTCGGCCCCGGGACGCAGGTGACTGAGGCCGACCGCGTGGATCGCGACGCCGAGCGGTTCGAGCAGCGCGCCGGCGTCGTCGCTGAGTTCTTCTGGCAGCGGGTGCAGCAGGTGGTCCGGCCACACCAGCTGCTCTTGAAGTGCGCCGTCCAACGTTCCGTGACCGGCGAAACGGACAGTGGGGCAGAGGTTTTGGTGACCGGCGCGGCACAACTCGCAGGTCTCACAGGCGATGGCCGGGTCGACGGCGACGCGGCGGCCTGCGTGCGGGCCGGTCACGGCCACGGCCGCGAACTCGTGACCCGGTACGACGGGGTGCTCGATCCGGTTCTCGCCGATCCCGCCGTCGGTGAACCAGTGCAGATCCGAGCCGCAGATCCCCACCGACGTGACGGCGAGCAGTGACCAGCCCGGCGGGGGAGGGCCGGGTTCGGGTTCGGCGGCGACGCGCAGATCGCCAACGCCGTGCAGACGGGCGGCGATCACGCGATCACAGCCCTGCCGCGACGTGGTGGTAGACGTCGTTCCACTTCACCTCGTGCTGGAAGCCCCGCAGCGTGGTGTCGGCGTCGATGATGAGCAGCTCGGTGTCCGTCATCGCGGCGAAGTCGTCGATGGTCTCCGTGTCGACCGCGGTGGTCAGCACCGTATGGTGCGGCGCGCCGGCGATCAGCCACGCCTCCGCCGAGGTGGACCAGGACGGCAACGGCTCCCACACGGCGCAGGCGACGGGAAGGTTCGGCAGCGCCGCCGTTGGCTCGACCACCCGAACCGCGTTGGCCACCAACCGGAATCGTGAACCCATGTCGCAAATCCCGATGATCACCGCGTCCCCGGGTGCGGCGGTGAAGCGGAGCCGCACGGGGTCCTCACGCCCGCCGATGGCCAACGGATGGACTTCCAGGGTCGGCACACCGGCTGCGATGGTCGGGCAGACCTCGAGCATGTGGGCACCGAGGATGCGCTCCCGGCCGGGCGTCAAGTCGTAGGTGTAGTCCTCCATGAACGAGGTACCGCCCGGCAGGCCTTCGGCCATCACCTTCACCGTGCGCAGCATGACGGCGGTCTTCCAGTCGCCCTCGCCGCCGAAACCGTAACCGTCGGCCATCAAACGCTGCACGGCAAGCCCCGGCAGCTGGCGCAGCCCGCCGAGGTCCTCGAAGTTCGTCGTGAACGCGTGGAACCCGCCGTCCTGCAGGAACTTCCGCAAGCCGAGTTCGATCTGGGCACCGTGCCGCATCGACGCGTGCCGGTCACCACCGGGCCGTAGCTCCGCGGCGATCTCGTAGCTGCCCTCGTATTCCCGCACCAACTTGTCGATGTCGGCGGGCCGCACCCGGTTGACCACGTCGACCAGATCGTTGACGCCGTACGTGTCGATCGACACGCCGAAGTGGGCCTCGGCCTCCACCTTGTCACCTTCGGTGACGGCGACCCCCCGCATGTTGTCGCCGAACCGAGCGACCTTCATGGTCGAGATCTCGGCGTTGCCGAGCGCCGCGCGCGCCCAATTGCCGACTCGACTGCGAGTCCGCGGGTCGCTGACGTGACCGGCGACCGTCTTGCGCGACGTCGAAAGGCGCGACTGGATGTAGCCGAACTCCCGGTCGCCGTGCGCGGCCTGGTTGAGGTTCATGAAGTCCATGTCGATGGTGTCCCACGGCAATTCGACACCGAACTGGGTGTGGAAGTGCAGCAGAGGCTTGCGCAGAGTCTTCAGCCCGCGGATCCACATCTTCGCCGGCGAGAACGTGTGCATCCACGCGATCACGCCGATGCACTCCGGGCTGGCATTCGCGTCGGCCAGCACGCGGGCGATCTGATCGGAGTCGGTGACCACCGGAAGCCAGCGGACCTGGACGGCCATCTCCGTGCTGGCGTCGAGTTGCTCGGCGATCGTTCGGGATTGGTGAGCCACCTGCTCGAGGATCTGCTCGCCGTACATGGACTGGCTGCCCGTGATCAACCAGACCTGGCTGTCGACGAGTCGGGACGCGATCATTACTGGGTCTCCTGAATGGTGGCGGTGTCGGCTTGGCCGTACACGTTCTGGTAGCGCTCGAACAGCGCGGTGACATCGTCCGGGGCGATGGGGGATGCGGTGCCGAGTTGGCGACTGACGTGGACCGTGCGCGCCACGTCCTCGACCATCACCGCCGCCTTCACGGCCTCCCGGGCGGTGCGGCCAATGGTGAACGGTCCGTGGTTGCGCATCAGCACGGCGCGGGATCGGCTGTTCTGCAACGTTTCAACGATACCGCGGCCAATCGAGTCGTCGCCGATGAGGGCGAACGGTCCCACGGGGACGTCGCCGCCGAACTCGTCGGCGATCATCGTCAGCACGCACGGGATCGGCTCGCCGCGTGCGGCCCACGCGGTGGCGTAGGTGGAATGGGTGTGCACCACGCCGCCGACCTCGGGCATGTGCCGATAGACGTACGCGTGCGCGGCGGTGTCCGACGACGGCGAGAGGGTGCCGTCGACGAGGTTGCCGTACAGGTCGCAGACCACCATGTCGTCGGCGGTCAGCGAATCGTAATCGGCCCCAGACGGTTTGATCACCATGAGGTCGCGGTCGGGTACACGCGCGGAGACGTTGCCCGCGGTCCAGATCACCAACTGGTACCGGGTCAGGTGGGCATGCAGGTCGCAGACCTCCTGACGCAACTTGGCGACCACGCGGTCGATGTCGGAGGTGATCGTCATTGCAGTGCTCCCTGGGGTTCGCGCGATCCGATTCGACGCAGTCGACGCATCATGTCGTTGCCGCGGCCGAACCAGTCATAGGCCTTTACGTATTCGCTGTAGAGCTCGTCATAGGCTCTGACGTTCTCGGGAATCGGTGTGTACGCGTTGCGGATTCGTCGGCCCATCTGCTTCGCCGCACCGCGCACGTCACTGAACGCGCCCGCGGCGGTGGCCGCGTGGATGGCGGCGCCGAGTGCCGGAGCTTGTGCCGACGGCACCGTGGAGAGGGGGAGACCCACCGCGTCGGCGTAGATCTGCATCAGGAGGCGGTTCTTGAGCAGTCCGCCGGCCACCACCAGCTCGGTGACGGGAACGCCGCTGTTGACGAACGTCTCGACGATCATCCGCGTGCCGAAGGCCGTGGCCTCCAACAGCGCCCGGTACATGTCGACGCAGGTGGTCTCCAGGGTCTGCCCGATGATCACGCCAGACAGTTCGTGATCGACGAGTACCGAACGGTTCCCGCTGTGCCAGTCCAGCGCGACCAGGCCGTGCTCGCCGACCCGCTGCCGTCCTGCGAGATCGGTGAGGTGCTCGTGGAGCGACACCCCCGCCTCACGGGCGGCGACGTGGTAGCTCTCGGGGACGCAGTTGGCGACGAACCAGGCGAAGATGTCGCCAACCCCCGACTGTCCGGCCTCGTATCCCCAAGTACCGGCGAGGATTCCGCCATCCACCACGCCACACATTCCTGGGACGGCGCGCAAGACGTCGGAGTTCATCACGTGACACGTCGACGTCCCCATGATCGCCACCAGCTGTCCGGACTCCATGGCGTCGGCCGCGGCGACGGTCACGTGCGCGTCGACATTGCCGACGGCGACGGCGATTCCCTCCGGCAGTCCGGTCCATTCCGCGGCCTGCGCGGTCAGTGATCCGGCCCGATCGGCGAGTTGGCCGATCGGCTGATCCAGCTTCTCGGTGACGAAGTCGGCGAAGTCCGGGTGCAGCGCCGCGAGGAACTCCCGCGTCGGATACTTGCCGTCCTGGCGAATGCCCTTGTAGCCCGCGCTGCACGCGTTGCGCACGTAGCTTCCCGACAGCTGCCACACGATCCAGTCGGCGGCCTCGACCCAGCGGTCGATCGCCTGGTACACCTCCGGATCCTCCTGCAGGATCTCGAGCGCCTTCGCGAACTCCCATTCGCTCGAGATCAGGCCGCCGTACCGCTCGAGCCACCATTCACCGCGTTCGGCGGCAACGGCATTGATGTGGTCTGCCTGCGGCTGCGGCGAATGGTGCCGCCACAACTTGGCGTACGCGTGGGGCCGGTCGGCGAACTGCTCCAGCTCGCACAGCGGTGTGCCGTCGGCGCGCACCGGCACCATGGTGCAGGCCGTGAAGTCGGTGCCGATGCCGATCACGTCTGCCGGATCGATCCCGGCCAGCGAGAGTGCCTCGGGGACGGCGATGCGCAGCACGTTGACGTAATCCGCGGGAACTTGCAACGCCCACTGGTGGGGCAGCCGAATGTCCCGGTTACCGGGCAGCGCATCGGTGATGACGGCGTGCTCGTAGACGTGTTCGGCGCTGGCTAGCTCGTGGCCGTCGCTCACGCGCACGACGAGTGCGCGTCCGGATAGGGTGCCGAAATCGACACCCACAGTGTATTTCTCGCCACTCATGGCGTCTCCTCGTACGGGGCAGTGCTGTCGCGGATGATCAGTTCGGGGTGAAGCAGCGGCACACTGGCAGCCACTCCGTTGAGCGTTGCAGTGACCAGGTCGATGGCCTTCTGGCCCACCGCGTTGAAGTCCTGCCGGACGGTCGTCAACGCGGGATTCAGGTACCCGGCCTCGGGAATGTCGTCGAAACCGACGATGCTGATGTCGTCAGGAACCCGCAGTCGTGCCTCGGCGAACGCGTGCAGCACGCCGATCGCCATCTGGTCGTTGGCGACGAATACTGCGGTGGCACCGCCTTCGCGCGCCAGCTCACACCCGATCTGGTAGCCGCGGGCGGCTGTCCAGTCGCCCTCCCAGTCGGCTCGGGGTGTCAGTCCCGCTGCCTGCATTGCGTCCTCGTAGCCGGTGCGGCGGCCCTTGGCCTCCGTGTAGGTCAGCGGTCCCGTCACGTGGTAGATGGCGCGATGCCCGAGGTCGATGAGGTGTTGGGTGGCTTGGCGTGCGCCGTCGATCTGGTCGACGCCGACACTGAGTCCCCGTCCCGACAGGTCGCCTTCCACGACGATCATCGGCACCCCAGCCTCCTCGGAGTGCACGACGGCGAGCGCCTCTTCCTGGGCGGCGATCATCACGATCGCCTCGACCGACTGGCGGCCGAGATGATCCAGGGCGCTGCGGAGTTCCTCGCGTGTCACTTCTTCCAGCGGCACCAGGCTGGAGAAGTACCCGGCCGCGCGGGCGGCCTCCTGCACCGAGCGCTGAATGCTCGACGGCCCGTGCAGTCCGCTGTTGGTGCCGACGATCCCGACGATGCCGGAGCGGCGCGTGACGAGGGCGCGCGCCGCGGTATTGGGCCGGTAGCCGAGCTCTTCGATGGCCTGCTCGACGCGCGCCTTGGTCGCGGGTCGGATGCTGGGCGAACCGTTGATGACCCGTGACACGGTTTGATGGCTCACGCCCGCCAGTCGCGCGACGTCGGCCATGACGGGTTTCTGCGCCACGGGTTGTCCTGTGGGGCCGTTCATTCGGTCTTCCTCACCAGGACGCGTTGCACGAGGACGAACACCAGCAGCAGGACGCCCGTCATGATCCGGGTCCAGTATGAGTCCAGGTTCTCGGCGGTGACGAATGTCTGGATGGTGCCGAGGACCAGCACGCCGATGACCGAGCCCAGTACGAAACCCACTCCGCCGGAGAGCAACACACCGCCGATGACGGCCGCGGCGATGGCATCCAATTCCAAGCCGATGCCGTTGAGGCTGTAGCCGGAGAGTTTCTGCACGGCCAGCAGCAGCCCGGCCAACGACGCACACAGCCCGCTGATCGCATAGACCGACACCCGCACCCGGGAGGCGTTGAGCCCCATCAATTGTGCCGACTGCCGATTGCCGCCGATGGCGTACACCGTGCGTCCGAACCGGGTTTGGTGCAGCACGTAGGCGGCGACCACCACGACCACGAGCGCGATGACGACCGTCCAGCGAATGAACTTGTCCTCGTACAGGTACAGGTACTTCAACCCGAGTTCGCGCAGCAGGGGATCCTTGATCGGCAGCGTGTTGACGCTGATCACGTAACACAGTCCCCTGGCGAGGAACATCCCGGCGAGGGTGACGATGAACGGTTGGACGTCGAAGAACTCGATGACGAGGCCCATCAGCAGACCGAGCGTGGGTCCCACGATCACCACCGTGGCGATGGCCACGGGTGTCGGCCAGCCGGCTTGCAGGGTGGTGGCGACGATGACGGTGGACAGTGCCACCACGGCGCCGACGCTGAGGTCGATGCCGCCGGTGATGATGACGAAGGTCATGCCGACCGCGAGCACGATCAAATAGGCGTTGTCCACCAATAGGTTCAGGAAGACCTGGGTCGGGCTGGCGAAGTCGTAGCGGCTGACGACCACACCGAACATCACCACGAACAGCACCAGCGAGGCGAGCGGCGACAGGTAACGGCCACGGAAGCGCTTGGTGAGATCCGCGGCACCGATTCCGCGCCGGACGGTGGTCTGGACGCTCATGGTCGGCTCATTTCGAGGCCAGGATGGTGGTGACCGACGGGTCGGGTATCGACAGCGGTTGAGCGGCAGGCGAGTCCACCGCCGACGTCGGCGTGGGGCTGCCGGGGGTGCGCTTGGACCGTCGGGTCCGCAACAGCGCTCGGAATTTGGGGGCCTGCAGGAGGCATACCGCGATCACGACCAACGCCTTGAACACCAATGTGGTCTCGGGGGTGATTCCCGCGGTGTACACGGTGGTGGTCAGCGTCTGAATGATCAACGCCCCGAGGATGGTTCCGGTCAGACTGAATCGACCGCCCAGTAGCGAGGTGCCGCCGATCACGACCGCCAGGATCGCGTCCATCTCGATCCACAGCCCGGCGTTGTTGGCGTCGGCCGCGGAGATGTTCGATGCGATCATCAGGCCGGCGACACCGGCGCACAACGCGCAGAAGACGTACACGGCGAACACGATGGTGCGGTAACGCACGCCGGCCAGCCGGCTGGCTTCCGGGTTGATGCCGACCGATTCCAGCAGCATGCCCAGGGCGGTGCGCCGGGTCAGCAGACCCACCAGTGCAAACACCGAGAGGCTCACCAGGATCGCCACGGGAAGACCGAAGGCGAAGCCGGCTCCCAGCGTCTTGAACGGTGCGCTCGTGACGGTGACGATCTGGCCTTCGGTGACGAACAGGGCGATCCCGCGACCCGCGGTCATCAGCACCAGGGTGGCGATGATCGGTTGTATTCCGAAGACCGACACCAGCATTCCGTTCCAGAGCCCGAGCACGACGGCGACGCCGAGGGCGATGCCCATCGCGGTGACGACCGTTCCCGTGTCGGCGGGGTTGGCCGAGCCTGCGATGTGGGCGCAGGCCAGTGCGCCGGAGATCGCCACCACGGCGCCGACCGAGAGGTCGATGCCCCGCGAAGCAATGACCAGCGTCATGCCGAGGGCCACGAGCATCGTCGGAGCGCCGTTGCGGAGGATGTCGATCACGCTGCCGAACAGGTGACCGTCCTGCATGCGGACGTCCAGGAAGCTCGGAGTCACGACGACGTTCACCGCAAGCAATGCGATCAAGGCCAACGCCGGCCACAGCAGCGGCGAGGCGGTGAGTTTCCGGATCATTCCGTCGTCCCGCCTGCGATGAGTGCTGTCAGTTCCTTGACGGTGCAATCCGTCCCGACCTGCGCGACGCACTGGCCGTCGCGAAGCACGGCGATCCGGTCGCTGATCCGCGATACCTCGTCGAGTTCGGCGGAGATGAACACCACGCCCATCCCATCGGCGGCCAGGTCGGCCACGAGTTTCTGGATCTGTGCCTTCGCGCCGACGTCGATGCCCCGCGTCGGCTCGTCGAGGATCAGCAACTGCGGCTCGGTGATCAGCCACCGCGCCAACAGCACCTTCTGCTGGTTTCCGCCACTGAGGTTCTTCACCAAGGCATCTGGGCGCCGTGGCCGGATGTCGAGCGCTTCCATGTAGCGACCGACCAACTCATCCTTGGTCTTCTTCGACAGCGGGCGCGCGAAGCCGCGGCGGGCCTGCAGGGCCAACACCAGGTTGTCCCGGACGCTCAACTCGCCGATGATGCCCTCACCCTTGCGGTCCTCGGAGGTGAACGCGAGGCCCTTGGCGATGGCCGCGCGCGGGGAACGCAGCGCGGCCGGTTTGCCGCCGACCTGGATGGTGCCGCTGGTGGCGCGGTCGGCGCCGAAGAGCAGGCGCGCCAACTCCGTTCGCCCCGACCCCAGCAGGCCGGCAAGGCCGACCACCTCGCCCCGGTGGACGTCGAGATCGACGGGATGCACGCGCGGCTTGCGGCCGATGCCCTCGGCGCGCAGCACCGGTTGGTCGTCGGCACGGATGGTGTCCGTCGCGGTCTCCGCGATCTCTTCGAGGAGTTCCAGCTCGTGGCCAAGCATCGCCGCCACCAGCTGCACCTTGTCCAGCGCGGACGTCAAGTACTCGCCGACCAGTCGGCCGTTGCGCAGCACCGTCATTCGATCGGAGATCTCGTAGACCTGGTCGAGGAAGTGCGACACGAACAGGATCGCCGTCCCGGCGTCGCGCAGCCTGCGCATCACCCGGAACAGTTCGGCGACCTCGTCGGCGTCGAGGCTCGACGTCGGTTCGTCGAGGATCAGGACCCTCGCCTTGACCGCCATGGCCCGCGCGATGGCGACCAGCTGCTGCACGGCAATGGGATGTGCACCCAGCGTGGAGCTGGGCTCGATCGTCAGGTCGAGCTCGCGCAGCAGTTCCCTGGCACGGCGGTTCATCGCGCGGTAGTCGATGCGGCCGAAGCGACGGGGCTCGCGGCCCAACAGAATGTTCTCGGCCACCGTCAGATTGGGGCAGAGGTTGACCTCTTGGTACACGGTGCTGATGCCCGCGTCCTGAGCCTGCCGCGGACCGGCGAAGCGCAGCTCGGCGCCGTCAACCGTGATGCGTCCGGAGTCGATTTCGTAGACGCCGGTGAGTGCCTTGATCAACGTCGACTTCCCTGCCCCGTTTTCGCCCATCAGCGCGTGGATTTCGCCTGGCAACAAACGGAAGTCGACGCCGTCGAGGGCCTTCACGCCGGGAAACTCGACGTCGATGGCCTGCAACTGAACCACCGGGATTTCGGTGGATACCTGTTGCGGCGCGGTCATCTAGGAATCTTTCGGGTAGTAGTCGATGCCGCCCGGGGATGGGGGGTCCGGCTCCGGGCGGGGGATTCCGGCACCCGGGCGGCATCGACGGTTCGTGGGGTCAGTACTTGCGGTCGGGGAGGGCGGCCTTCGCCTGCTGTTGATCGAAGGTCTCGTCGGGGGTGACGATGCGGGCCGGCACCGATTCACCGGCGACGACCTTCTTGGCGATGTCCATCAGTTGCGGCCCGAGGAGCGGATTGCACTCGACGAGGAAGTTGAACTTCCCGTCGGCGAGCGCTTGCATGCCGTCGTGCGTCGCGTCGACGGCGACGATCTTGATGTCCTGTCCGGGCTTCTTGCCCGCGGCTTCGATGGCTTCGACTGCGCCGAGACCCATGTCGTCGTTCTGCGCGAATACGACGTCGATCTTCGGGTTGGCCTTCAGGAACGCCTCCATCACCTGCTTGCCGCCCGACCGCGTGAAGTCGCCGGTCTGTGATGCGATCACCTTGAGGTTGGGGTTCGCGGCGATGGCCTTGGCGAATCCGGAACTGCGCTCCAGCGCCGGGTCGGCGCCCGTCGTGCCTTCGAGCTGGACGATGTTGACGGGTCCTGGCGCCGAGGCGTACTGCTTGACCACCCAATCGCCGGCCCACTGGCCCTCCCGGACGAAGTCGGCGCCGATGAAGGTCTTGTAGACGTCCTTCTCCTGGGTGTCGACGGCGCGGTCGGTGAGGATGACCGGGATTCCGGCGTTCTTCGCCTCGAGCAGCACCGCGTCCCAGCCGGTGCGCACCACCGGGCTGAAGGCGATGACGTCGACGCGCTGCTGAACGAACGAACGGATGGCCGAGATCTGGTTTTCCTGCTCGCCGTTGGCGTCGGAGAACTTCAGGTCGATGCCGGCTGCCGCGGCCGCGTCCTGGATGGATTTGGTGTTGGCGGTGCGCCAGCCGCTCTCAGCGCCCACCTGGGAGAAGCCCATGGTGATCTTGCCGCCGTCGGAGCCGCCGCCGTCTGGTGCCTTCCCGCTCCCGCATGCCACCAGCGCACCTACTGTGGCGACGCCTATCACCGCAGCTAGAAACCTTTTCACGACAACTCCCTTGATGTCTTGATGTGATTGGCAGGCCGCCGGGGAGACGGGCTGGGTGCGGTGTGACCCGCGTTACATGCGCCGAATGTTAACGCTCACATTCTCGGTACGTCAACCCCATGTGAGCGCTCACATTCACAGTAGGGGGCGCTTGACAAATGCGTGAGCCGCATCACATCATAAAAAATGTTAGCGCTAACATCATGCTCGGTCCGATCTGCGAGGCCGCGCGGGAAAGCAGAATCAACCGGAGGATTTGATGCGCAAAAGCTTTGTTCGAGCCGTGGGCGTGCTGGCCCTGGCCGCCGCTCTGACGAGCGCGGGCTGTGGTCGGTCGACGGCACCGGAGGCTGGCGGCGGCGGAGGCGGAGGCGAACGCACGGGCACCGTCGGCATCGCGATGCCGACGAAGTCTTCCGAGCGCTGGGTCGCCGATGGAAACAACATGTCCGAGCAGTTCAAGAAGCTCGGCTACGACACCGACCTGCAGTACGGCGACGACGTCGTGCAGAACCAGGTCTCGCAGATCGAGAACATGATCACCAAGGGCGTCAAGGTCTTGGTGATCGCGCCGATCGACAGCTCGTCGCTGACCGACATCCTGCAACGCGCGGCAGACGCGAAGATCCCCGTCGTGAGCTATGACCGGCTCATCCGGGGCACCGAAAACGTCAACTACTACGCCACTTTCGACAACTTCAAGGTCGGCGTGCTGCAGGCGACGTACATCGTCGACAAGCTCGGCGTCGCACAGGGCAAGGGCCCGTTCAACATCGAGTTGTTCGCCGGCTCACCCGATGACAACAACGCCACGTTCTTCTTCAACGGCGCGATGAGCGTCCTGCAGCCCTACATCGACAGCGGCAAGCTCGTGGTCAAGAGCGGCCAGACCTCCTTCGACCAGGTGGCGACGCTGCGCTGGGATGGCGGACTCGCCCAGTCCCGGATGGACAACCTGCTGAGCAAGGCCTACACCAGCGGCCGGGTCGACGCGGTCCTCTCGCCCTATGACGGCATGTCGCTTGGCATCATCTCGGCGCTGAAGAGCGCCGGCTACGGCACACCGTCCAATCCACTGCCTGTGGTCACCGGGCAGGATGCGGAACTTGCGTCGGTGAAGTCGATCATCGCAGGCGAGCAGACGCAGACGGTGTTCAAGGACACTCGTGAGCTCGCGAAAGCCGCAGTGCAGATGGCGGATTCGCTGCTGACCGGCGGCAAGCCCGAGGTCAACGACACCAAGACGTACGAGAACGGCGTCAAGGTGGTTCCGGCGTTCCTGCTCGATCCGGTCAGCGTGGACAAGACCAACTACGAGAAGGTCCTCGTCGGTTCGGGCTACTACACCGCGGCGCAGCTCGCATGACGGACGCGGTGGCGGCGCCAATTCTCGAAATGCGCGACATCACCAAGAGATTCGGCGCCGTCACCGCGCTCAGCGAGGTCAACCTCGTCGTGCGGAAAGGTGAGATCCACGCGATCTGCGGCGAGAACGGCGCCGGAAAGTCGACGCTGATGAAGGTGCTCAGCGGCATCTATCCGCACGGCAGCTACGAAGGCGAGATCGTCTTCGACGGCGAGCCAGGCGATTTCAAGGACATCCGGTCCAGCGAGCGACGCGGGATCGGCATCATTCACCAGGAGCTCGCGCTGGTCCCCGTGCTGTCGATTGCCGAGAACATCTTCCTCGGCAACGAACACGCCACGGGCGGCGTGATCAGCTGGCACGAGACGATGACGCACGCACAGAAGCTTCTCGACCGGGTGGGCCTGCGGGAGAGCCCCCGCACGCGGATCTCCGACATCGGTGTTGGGAAGCAGCAGCTCGTCGAGATCGCCAAGGCATTGTCCAAGAAGGTCAACCTGCTGATCCTCGACGAGCCGACCGCGGCGCTCAACGACGAAGACAGCAGGCACCTGCTCGACCTCATCGTCGAGCTCAGGGCTCAGGGCCTCACCTGCATCATCATCTCGCACAAGCTCAACGAGGTGATGCGGGTCGCGGACACCATCACGATCCTGCGCGACGGCCGCACCATCGAGACACTGGCCGTCGACGATGAACTCACCGAGGAACACATCATCCGCGGCATGGTGGGCCGTGACATGGCGGACCGGTTTCCGGATCGCACGTCGCACCCCATCGGCGACGTCGCGTTCGCGATCAAGGACTGGACGGTGTTCCACCCGCTCGACCAGCACCGCAAGGTCGTCGACGGCGTCTCCATCAACGTGCGGCGCGGCGAGGTCGTCGGGCTCGCGGGGCTGATGGGAGCCGGGCGCACCGAGCTCGCGATGAGCGTGTTCGGCCGTACTTACGGAAAGCGGGCCACCGGATCGGTCTTCAAGGACGGCAAGGAAATTCGGACGCGCACCGTGTCCGAGGCGATCGGCCACCGCATCGCCTACGCCACCGAGGACCGAAAGCACTACGGGCTCAACCTGATGGACGACATCGCCCGCAGCGTGACGCTGGCGTCGCTGTCGAAGGTGAGCCGAGCGTCGGTCATCAACGAGCACGAAGAGACGGTGGTCGCGGAGCGCTTCCGCAAGGACATGCGCATCAAGGCGCCGTCGGTGAGGGCGATCGCGGGCAACCTGTCCGGCGGCAACCAGCAGAAGGTGGTGCTGAGCAAGTGGGTCTTCGCCGACCCGGACGTGCTGATCCTCGACGAGCCGACCCGCGGCATCGACGTCGGTGCCAAGTACGAGATCTACACGATCATCAATGCCCTTGCCGCCGAAGGCAAGGCGGTGATCGTGATCTCATCCGAACTCCCCGAACTGATCGGGTTGTGCGATCGCATCTACACCCTCAACGAGGGTCGTCTCACCGGTGAAGTGGCCCGGGAGGACGCGAAGCAGGAGACATTGATGCGCTACATGATGAAGGGACGCAGTTAGATGACCACCACTCCGACGGTGAACACCGCCTCGAGTGCACCGGCCCCCGCGCCGCCACCCCGCTCGCCCGGCGGGTGGCTGAAGACGGCGCTGCAAGGCAACTTCCGGCAGTACGGCATGGTCGCCGCGCTCGCGGTGATCGTGATCCTGTTCCAGGTCTGGACGAGCGGGATCCTGCTCAAGCCGCTGAACGTCACCAACATCGTGCAGCAGAACGGTTACATCCTGATCCTGGCGATCGGGATGGTGATCGTCATCATCTCCGGTCACATCGATCTGTCCGTCGGCTCGATCGCGGGCTTCATCGGAGCGATGTCCGCGGTGCTGATGATCCACAACCACATGCCGTGGCCGATCGCGGTCGTGGTCTGTCTGCTAATGGGCGCGGCAATCGGTGCGTGGCAGGGCTTTTGGATCGCCTACGTGGGCATTCCCTCGTTCATCGTGACGCTTGCGGGCATGCTGGTGTTCCGCGGTGCGACGCAGTATCTGCTCGAGGGTCAATCCATCGCGCCGTTCCCGCGCAGCTTCCAACAGGTCAGCAGCGGGTTCCTGCCCGAGATGGGCGCCAACAGCCTCTACCACTGGCCCACCGTCATCCTCGGCGTGTTCGTCATGGTCGTGGCAGTCCTGCAGCAGGTGAGGCAGCGAAGGACGCAGTCCCGCTACGGCTTCGACGTCTCCGCGCCCGGTTTGTTCCTGGCCAAGAACGTCGGCATCGTCGCCGCCCTCGCCGCCTTCACCATGCTGCTCGCCAGTTACCGCGGCGTGCCCGTCGTCGGCATCATCCTTGCGGTGATGTTCGTCATCTACGCCTTCGTCATGCGCAGCACCGTCTTCGGGCGGCAGGTCTACGCGGTCGGCGGCAACGGGGCCGCCGCGCTGCTGTCCGGAGTGAAGACCAAGCGGGTCACCTTCCTGGTGTTCGTCAACATGGGTCTGCTGTCCGCTCTCGCCGGTCTGCTCTTCGCCGCCCGGCTGAACTCCGCGACGCCCCAGGCGGGAATCGGGATGGAACTCGAGGCCATCGCCGCGGCCTTCATCGGCGGCGCGTCCGCCAGCGGCGGTGTCGGAACGGTTTTCGGCGCCATCATCGGTGGCTTCGTGCTCGGCGTACTGAACAACGGGATGTCGCTCATCGGCATCGGCAGCGACGTGCAGCAGGTCATCAAGGGCCTGGTCCTGCTGGCCGCCGTCGGCTTCGACATCTACAACAAGAAGAAGGGCGGCTCATAGGCTGATGGATCGCTTCGATCGCGAAATCCTCGACTTCATGCGCAGTTGGGCACCTTACGGCGGTCCGCCCGCCGACGAGGTGCTGGAGGAGTTCGGGATGACCCGGGACGAACTCGTCGACCGGATGCATCTCATCGTCGCGACCGAGGCCGCCCAGCGCGAGCGCGAGCTGCGGCGCCCCTGGCTGCGGGTGCAGGCCAATGAGCCCTCGACGGGCATCAAGAGACGCAAGAACAGCAGGACGAAAGGACTTTGACGTGGCGTTCGACATTCTTCGCGAACTAACCGCACTCGCCAGCGATCGACCCAGAGCCGACACGACGGCCGAAGCGGCTTCCGCCTGGTTCGCCGCCAAGGCCAGGATGCACGAGTACCTCTCCACTCAGCCGGGCCATGACAGCAGCCGCGAATCTGCGCTGGCGAGTTGGGCGTACGAACGCTCGCGCGCATTGCTCGTGCGGCGCTCGACCGCCTGATCGATGCCCACCCGCTCAACAACGCCCACGCGGTGGCCGTTGGCCGACGGCCGCGAACTCCTCTTCTTCTCGTTGCCCGACCACCATCCGAAACCCGTCACCGACCGCAGGCCGTTGACCGACCAACGCGGCCAGTCCCAGTTGCGCTTCGACCGTCAAACCGGTCAATGGGTGATCGTCGCTGCGCTGCGTCAAGACCGCACGCACATACCGACTCCTGCCGAGTGTCCGCTGTGCCCGGGACCGTCCGGGCTCACCAGCGAGGTGCCCGCACCCGACTACGACGTCGTCGTGTTCGAGAATCGGTTCCCCAGCCTGTCCGGGGAAGGGGCGTCCCTCCCGCAGCCGGCGGACGACTTCGCGCCCGCACCCGGCCACGGCCGCTGCGAGGTCATCTCGTTCACCAGCGACCATGTCGGCTCCTTCGCCGATCTCGAACTGCCCCATGCCCGACTGGTCGTCGAGGCGTGGCGGCACCGCACCGCCGACTTGATCACCCGGCCCGGGATTGAACAGGTCTTCTGCTTCGAGAACCGGGGTGAGGAGATCGGGGTGACCCTGACCCATCCGCACGGTCAGATCTACGGCTACCCGTTCCTGACGCCGCGCACCGCCCGGATGATGGATCAGGCGCGCGCCCACCGAAAGAGTCACGGCACCAATCTCTTCGCCGACATCCTCGCCGAGGAGGTGGCCGAAGGCACCCGCATCATCACGCGCAACGAGCACTTCACCGCCTTCGTACCGTTCGCGTCACGCTGGCCGGTCGAGGTGCACATCCATCCGAACAGGTTCGTGCGCAACCTGACCGAGCTCGACGACGCCGAAGTCGATGCCTTCGCGGCGATCTACCTCGACGTCCTGCAGCGGTTCGACCGGATGTATCCCACTGTGCTGCCGTACATGTCGGCGCTGCATCAATACGCCGACACCGACGCACAGCGGGAAGGATGCTTCCACGTCGAGCTGGTGTCGATCCGGCGCAGCGCCAGCAAGTTGAAGTTCCTGGCCAGCTCGGAGTCCATGATGGAAGCCTTCATCATGGACGTCACCCCCGAGAGCGTCGCGGCCCGGCTGCGGGAGTTGGGCGATGAGTGAGCCGGGCCGCGCCGTCACATACTCGGCGCCGGGCCGAATCAACCTGATCGGCGAACACACCGACTACAACCTCGGGTTCGCCTTGCCCATCGCGCTTCCCGAACGCACGGCGGTGACCTACGTGCCCGACGACAGCCAGTCGATCGTGCTGAGCAGCGACCGCGAAGCGACCCAGCAGGAAGTCCCCATCGACACCTCGCCCGGCGAGGTGACCGGCTGGGCGGCCTACGTGGCAGGAGTCATGTGGGCGCTGCGCAGTGCGGGACACACCGTCCCTGGAGGCACGATGACGATTGCGGGCGGCGTCGAGATGGGCTCGGGCCTGGCGTCCTCGGCCGCGCTGGAGTGTGCGGCCCTCGGCGCCATCGCGACAGCGACTGGACTTCAACTCAGTCCTCTCGAGCAGGCGCGGATCGCGCAACGCGCCGAGAATGAATACGTCGGCGCCCCAACGGGTCTGCTCGACCAGCTGGCCGCACTGTGCGGCGAAGCGCGGCAAGCGCTCCTGATCGACTTCCGGGAGGAGAGCGTGCGGCCGGTGCCGTTCGACCCCGAAGCCTCCGACGTGGCCTTGCTGCTCGTCAACTCGCGTGCCACCCACCAGCACGCGGGCGGTGAGTATGCCGCCCGACGCGCGTCGTGCGAGCGCGCCGCCGCGGATCTGCGCGTTTCGTCGCTGCGCGAGGTGCAGGACCGGGGACCGTCGGCACTCGAGGCGGTGACGGATCTGGTGGCTGCCCGCCGCGCCCGCCACATCCTCACCGAGAATCAACGGGTACTCGATTTCGTTGATGCGCTGGGTGATTCGGACTTCACCGAAGCGGGAGGCCTGCTGACCGCGTCACACGCCTCGATGCGTGACGACTTCGAGATCACCACCCCTCACATCGATCTGATCGCCGACGCCGCGGTACGGAACGGGGCGCTGGGCGCGCGGATGACCGGGGGCGGCTTCGGCGGGTGTGTCATCGCGCTGGTCGACCTCGGCGAGGTCGACTCGGTCGTGGAGGCGATCCGCCGTTCGGTCGTCGACGGCGGCTACGTCGAGCCGGTGATCACCCGCACCCGCGCCGGCCGGGGTGCGGGACCTGACCGCCCTTGATGGCCTCACGGAATCCGTGCACTGTGGTGGTGTGATGCTGCACTGACGCAGCCATCCGTGAGGAGTGTTCGATGAGGGCAGTCAACTGTCTGGGCGGAAAGCTCGACGTCGTGGAGCTCGCCTCGCCGCGGCCAGCCGACGGTCAACTGGTACTCGACGTGCAGCGCTGCGGCATTTGCGGCTCGGACCTGCATGCGAAGGACCACGCCGACGAACTCGAAGACGTCATGGACGCGCTGAGCTACCCCGACTTCATGCGCGGGGACACCCCCGTGGTGATGGGCCACGAATTCTGCGGCGAGATCGCTGAGCGCGGCCGGCGCGTCGGCAAGGAGTTCAAGGTCGGCACCCCGGTCGTCTCCTTCCCGCTGGTGCGCGCGCACGGCGGTGTTCACCTGACCGGCCTCTCGCCGCTGGCCCCAGGGGCCTACGCCGAGCAGGTGCTGGCCGAGGCATCGATGAGCTTCGTCGTCCCGAACGGACTCTCCGCCGACATTGCGGCGCTGACCGAACCGATGACGGTGGCGCTGCACGCGGTGCGCCGCAGCGACATCGGCAAGCGGGACGTGGCCATCGTGATCGGCTGCGGACCCATCGGCCTCGCCGTCATCTGCCATCTCAAGGCACGCGGTGTCCACACCATCGTCGCCAGTGACTTCTCACCCGCCCGGCGAACGCTGGCGACGCGATGTGGGGCGGACGTCGTCGTCGACCCTGCCGTCGATTCCCCGTACGCCGTAGCGTCCTCGAAGGCCTTCGTGACCGAGGCGCCGGCACTCTACGAACTCGGCGTCGGATCGATGGAGAAGCTGCGCCGGCTGCCGGGGTGGTCGCACGTCTACCGCGCCGTCGACGCCCTGGGTGCGGCGAGCCCGAAGCGGCCGGTGATCTTCGAATGCGTCGGCGTGCCCGGCGTGATCGACGGCATCATCGCTGCGGCGCCGCTGAACTCCCGCGTCGTCGTGGTCGGGGTGTGCATGGGCGAGGACAAGCTGCGACCGGCGCTGGCGATCAGCAAGGAGATCGATCTGCGCTTTGTATTCGGTTACACGCCATTGGAATTCCGCGACACTCTGCACATGCTGGCCGACGGCAAGGTCGACGGCTCACCACTCGTCACCGGCACCGTCGGACTCGACGGCGTCGACGCCGCGTTCCATGCGCTTGGCGATCCGGAGACGCACGCGAAGATCCTCATCGATCCAAAGAGTGCGGCCGTGACGCCGGAGATGCCCTGACCACTATTGCAATTGCCCGGCTATGAGCGACAATTTCGCTCAATGGAGAGGGTTCTCGTGGCGTTGTCGCTCAAAGGTGGGCAATAGGTGACCGGACTCGACCGCACGGCCGTGAGCGCACTCGCCGACGAACCGTTCGACTGGCGGTACAAGGGAATGCCGTCGTCGTGGTGGGGCCACACGCCCGCACAGATCTGCAAACGGCGACCAGAACTGTTCGCCGCCGGCGCCGTGGGACCCGTGTGCGTGCTCGACGCCACGGCCATCGAGCACAACCTGACGACGATGGCCCAATGGTGCCGCGGACACGGGGTGGATCTGGCGCCGCACGGCAAGACGCACATGTCGCCACAGCTGCTGGCGCGCCAGCTCGACGCCGGTGCGTGCGCGGTGACTCTCGCCAACATCAGCCAGGTCCGCACGTTCCGAGCGTTCGGGGTGCGAAACGTGATGCTTGCCAACGAACTGGTCGACGGCGCCGGGTTGGCCTGGCTGGCAACGGAATTGGATGGCGATCCGCATTTCAACCTGGTGTGCTGGGTGGACTCCGTCGCCGGCGTGGAGCTGATGTCGGCAGCGTTGGATGACGCGGGTGCCGTGCGACCCGTCGACGTCTGCGTCGAAGTCGGAATGGCCGGAGGCCGCACCGGCTGCCGCAGCGGGGAAGCGGTCGACGAGGTGGCGCGCGCCGCGGCGGCCAGCTCACGGCTCCGGCTGGTCGGGGTGGCGGGCTACGAAGCCGCGACGGGCAGCGACGTGACCGGCGAGGCGCTGGCGCGCGTCACCGGCTACCTGACGGATTTGCGCGCGGCGGTGGTGCGGCTCGCCGGACTATTCGAGACGGATGACGTCATCGTGACGGCCGGCGGCAGCACCTACTTCGACACGGTCGCCGACGTGCTCACCGACGATTGGCCGGCCGGTCTCAAGGTGCGGACCGTCCTGCGCAGCGGCTGCTACCTCACTCACGACGACGGCATCTATTCGCGGACCTCGCCGTTCGGTCGGGGTGAGACGGAAAGCCTGCTACCGGCGCTGAGTGTGTGGGCGCAGGTGATGTCGCGTCCTGAGCCCCACCTGGCGCTGCTGACCATGGGCCGGCGCGACGTGTCGTTCGATCAGGGCATGCCCGTGCCCTACGGTCTGCCGTCCAGCGAGGTGACCGCGCTCAACGACCAGCACGCGTACCTGCGTCTGGCTCCGGGCGATCAGCCCGATGTGACTGTCGGCAGGTGGCTGCAGTTCGGTATCTCGCATCCGTGCACGGTGTTCGACAAGTGGCCACTGATCCCATTGCTGGACAGCGACAGTCGTGTGATCGACCTGATTCGGACGTACTTCTAGAACAGGTCAGGCCGGGTCGAGTACCGCTCGGATGAAGTCGCTCTTCGCCGCGGTGTAGGCCTCGCGGTCGTCGGCGTACTGGGCTGCGAGGTCGCGCTTGAGCGCGGCGTAGCGCGCGGTCAACGTCGGGTCCGCACGCAGGGCGTCGCGGAAGGACGACGCGGCAGAAAACCGGCGCCGATTAGCGCGAGGGGACCGTCTTGTGACGACGGTGGAGGAGGTACGCGAGCCAGCGAATATCGATCAACACGTGGTTTCGATCCTGTCTGCTAAGCGGACTTGCCGAGGAGCGGCAGAAGCCGGCGGCGCTCGGACATGACGTCCGAGAAGTGGTGGAGTGCCTCGGGCACCGAGTCCGCAGTGAGGTAGGCGTTGTGGTCACCGCGCAGCCGCAGTGCCCGTACGACGGATGGGCTCGTCACTAGGGACCATTCGACTGCTGCTCCGGTGCAGAGCTCATCGACGGCCTCGAGGAGGTCGAGGCCGTGCTCAGCGAATGCACGGACTTCGGCGAGGTCAAGGATGAGGGGCTTCTCCGCCAAGACGTAGTGGCCAAGGCGTTCGATCAGGCCGTCGACGTTGCCGTCTTCGATGCAGCCGCTGATGGTCACCACCGTCGCGAGCTGCCGGCACTGCGCGCGCAGCTCGGCGCCACCGCAGTCGACCGTCGGATTTCCGTATCGGAAGGGCGATTTCGACTCCGGACCACTAGTTGTGGCAGTCATGTGGATCCCCCCTTCGGTAGTGCGATGCATGCGATCGCCCGGTGCAGGCGGTGCAACGTAACCCTGAAGGTAATCGGCCAACATAAGGTACTTGGGAGTAGCCGTTAATTATTCGGTAAGAAGTCGGCCAAGGTCACCAGCAAATTCACCCCGCCAGTACAGCGGGTTTTCAGCGGTTTGCCGCCGCTTGGTGCGCTTATTCGACGGGGTACCGCTCGCGCAGCTTGAGGAGAGTCGCTTCGATTCCGGCAGCGTTGGCCTTCGCGTACCCCATCCGCTCGTAGTACTTCAGCCGGTTCTTGATCACCCCGGCGTCGTGGTAGTCGAACGTCTCGGTGACGCGGGCGCGATGGGCGCCGATCGGTTCGAACTCCCAGCGCCAGCGGTGGCCCATCGGGTGGCGCCACTCGATCAGCGCGTTGCGGGTGAGGGCGGTGACCGTGCTGGTGATGCGGTAGGGCAGGCCGTACATCCGCATCTTCGTCGAGAACTTGCTGCCCTCGGAGAGTTCTGCCGGCGCGGTGACGTTGTCGCGGACGGTGCCCGAACCGTCGAGTTCGGGGTGGCGGCGTGGGTCGGCGACGATGGCGAACAGTTCGCTGGTGTTCGCTCCCACCTCGATGGATCTGCTGACCCGTCCCGGACCCGCATCCACCACGGTGACGATCGCGCTCGGTGTTTCCATTGGATTCGCTCCCTATCGCTTGGGCGAGCGACGGCCGCTGCGGGCGCCTCGACCGGTAGAACGCGAACGTCGTCGAGGTCGTTCACCGGTTTCCGCGGCTGCGTCGAGCAACATGGTAGCCAGCGTCGCTGCGGCGCGGCTGATGTTCTGGGCCTGCGGACGGGCGAGGTGAATCTGCCAGTTGATCGGTGTCCCGAGGGCAATCGCGGTCAGGTCGTCGAAACGACCGGCCTCGCTGGCCGGCATGAAGGCGGTGCCGAGGTCGTTGCGGATGAGCGCGGCCGCGACGGTGTAGTCGGCGGGGACTTCGTACAGGATGCGCGGAATGACGCCCGCGTCGGCGAAGGCGTCGTCCACCAGGCGTCGAATGCCGAATCCGGTTGGGAAGCAGACGAAGTCCTCGCCGGCGAGCTCGTCGATCGAAACTTCGCCCCGGCCGGCCAGCGGGTGATCTTCGCGGCAGGTGAACACCATCGGCTCCTCGACCAGCGGATGCATCTCGATGCCAGGCGGGAAGCGGTCCGGGGCCGACACCAGCGCGAGGTCGAGAGATCCGTCGGCGACGGACGTGGTGTACGCCGACGAGCCGACCTGGCTCAACCGCAGGCTGAGCCGGACGAAGGGATGAGCGCGGTGGAAGTCGCCGAGTACCTTCGGCACGTCGAGCGCACCGAAGGTGACCAGCGAACCGAACTCGACCGTGCCCGTGAGATGCCCTCGGTAATCGCTGAGCGAGTCCTTCGCCAGGCGCGCCCCGCGCAGCAGCTGGCGGGCATGCTCACGCAGCTCCTCACCGGCCGGGGTCAGCCGAATCCGTTGTCGCGAGCGATCGAACAGCTGCACCGCCAGCTCGTCCTCGAGCTTCTTGATCGACGTCGACAACGCCGACTGCACGACGTGTACGCGTTGGGCGGCGCGGGTGAAGCTCATGTCGTCGGCGACCGCGAGGAAGTACTCCAGCTGGCGCAGCTCCATCCGGACCAAGTTATCAGTGAAATAGATGATGATCATGAAAAACAATCGTTGGACGCGATCAGCCTGCGTTGGTGTCATGGACTGGTAGATCCCCGACCAGCCGAAGAGGCACACGATGACGATCGTCGACGCGCACCGATCACCCGATGCGACAACCCGTTCCGCGTCCGACGCGGCCATCCGCTTCGAAACGGCCGCATTGCCACTGCGTGCGGAGTTGGAGCGCGCGGCGCGCCGCTACACGCGCAGCGTTCACGATGCCGAGGACCTGGTTCAGGAGACGTTCACGAAGGCGTGGGCCGGCTTCGATTCGTTCGATCCCGGCACCAATCTTCGGGCCTGGATGCATCGCATCATGGTCAACGCCTGGATCGGCTCGCACCGCCGGGCGGAGTGCCGGCCGAAGGAGTCACTCACCGACTCCTTCACCGACGCGCAACTGGCCGGCGAGACCAGACTCGCCCCGTCTGCCGAAGTGCGAGCGCTGCAGCGGCTGCCCGACGAGGACTTGCGGCACGCGATCGGAGCGCTGTCGGCGCCGCTGCAGACGGTCATCTACTACGCCGACGTCTGCGAGCTCCCGTACAAGGAGATCGCCCGCATGGAGGGCATCCCGGTGGGCACCGTGATGTCGCGGGTTCACCGGGCCCGTCGACAACTGCGTGCCACACTGTGCGACGCCGCATGCTTGCCGCACAACGTGTTTCACCATCCAGACACCTCGATGACCGCATCGGCGAACTGACGCGGTGCCTCCTGCGGGACGTTGTGCCCGATGCCGTCGAGAACGCGGTGCGCATACCTGCCGGTGAACTGCTGCCGGTAGCCCTTGCCGTCCTTGGCGGGACCGTCGAAGTCGCTGGAGATCGTGATCGTCGGCACGGTGATGACCGGCTTGGCGGCCAACCGGTTCTCCAACTCGTCGTAGGCGGGCTCGCCAGGCGCAAGGCTGAGGCGCCACCGGTAGTTGTGGATGACGACGGCGACGTGGTCGGGGTTGGCGAAGGCCGCCGCGCTGCGCTGGAAGGTGGCATCGTCGAACGACCACGTCGGGGATGCGTTCTTCCAGATCAACCTGTTGAAGTCGTCGGTGTTCTGCCGGTAGCCCTGTTCACCGCGGTCGGTCGCGAAGTAGTACTGATACCACCAGCCGTACTCGGCCTGCGGCGACAGTGGTGCGAGGTTGGCCGTCAGATTGACGATGATGTATCCGCTCACCGCCACCAGTGCCCGGCATCGCTCGGGCCACAGCGCCGCGACGACGTCCGCCGACCGCGCGCCCCAGTCGAAGCCACCGATGACCGCCTGCGGAATGTTCAGCGTGTCCATCAATGCGATGACGTCGCTTGCGACCGCGGCCTGCTGGCCGTTGCGGACCGTCGCCTCCGACAGGAAGCGGGTGCTTCCGAAGCCGCGCAGGTAGGGGACGATGACGCGGTAGCCGCGCTCGGCCAGCATCGGTGCGACGTCGACGTAACTGTGGATGTCGTACGGCCAGCCGTGCAGCAGGATGACGGGTGGCCCGTCGGCGGGACCGTCCTCGGCGTACCCGATGTCGAGCACACCTGCGTCGACCTGCTTGTACGACCGGAATCCCGTGTGGCCAGTGGGTGGAGCCGCAGCGGCGTTCGGCATCGAAGTGGCCACCGAGGCTCCCGCCGCCGCGAGGCTCATCATCTGGGCGAACTCGCGTCTACTGATCATGTTGTCATTTCCCACTTTTCAGGCGTCCGGAGACGAGAAGCGTACTGGATGTGCCGGCCACCGGCCGGGCGCCTTTTCAGGCGCCGTCACCCAGTGGAACGCACGAATCGGCGCCGCGATTCACTGCAGAAGTCCGCAATCCGCCGCGTAAGGGCACGCCGCGAATTAACGTTGGCCTTCATATGAAGGGGAGCTCGCCGACGGAGCCCGGTGACTCGCCGACGGCGGTCGCCACGGCAACACCATCCGCGTCGACGTTGGGCGCCGCACCGGTGCCGCAGGTCGACGACCAGGAACGGCCGGGGCGCGAACTCGGCGGCTGGGTGGCCCGCGTCGTCGCGACCGTCGCCTTCGCCGTCGCCGTCCTGACCATTTGGCAGGTCTTCCGCCCGCTGTCGCAGGGCAGTCAGTTCTATCTCATCGTGTTCCTCGCCGGGACACTGCCATTGGTGTTCCTGGTCTACCGATCCGGGTTGGGCCGGCTCGATCCCGCCGACCGGCCCGGCGTGCTGGACTGGGTGTTCGCGGTCGTGACGCTGATCGTCTGCCTCTACCCGGTGCTGCCGGTCGCGATCGGATCGGGCGGCGGCGGCTACAACGCCTTCCTCGACCGCCAGGGCCAACTAGACCCGACCGACGTCGCGATGGGCGCGCTGCTGCTCGTCCTCGTTCTGGAGGCCTGCCGGCGGACAACGGGCTGGGCACTTCCGGTGGTGTGCGGCCTCTTCCTGGCGTACGGGTACTACGGCGGACTGCTTCCCCAAACGTGGGCGATCGCGCATGCCGGACTGGACTTCGATCAGATCGTCGACGCGCTGTACAACTCGGGCAGCGGCTTCTTCGGCACGCCGCTCGACGTCGCCGCCACCTACATCGTGTTGTTCACCATCTATGGCGCGGTGCTCGAACTGTCCGGTGGTGCGCGGTTCTTCGTCGACCTGTCGGTTGCGGCCTTCCGCCGCTCGCGCAGCGCCGCGGGCCGGACGGCGGTGGCGTCCGGCTTCCTGCTCGGTACGGTCTCCGGCTCGGGGACGGCGACCGCCGTCAGCGTCGGTGCGGTCACCTGGCCGATCATGCGCCGCGCCGGCTACTCGCCCGAACGCGCCGGAGGCGTTCTCGCGGCGGCCGGTGTCGGCGCCCTGTTGTCCCCGCCCACGCTCGGCGCTGCCGCCTTCATCGTCGCCGAGTACCTCGAGGTCTCCTATCTGGTGGTGCTCGGGTGGGCATCGATTCCCACCGTCCTGTACTACCTCGGCATCCTCCTGGCCGTCGAGATCGACGCCCGCCGATTCGGCATGCGCCCGGCACATCTCGAGGCCGGCTCGCCATGGAAGCTGTTGCTGCGCTTCGGCTACCACTTCTCGTCGTTGATCGCGATCGTCGTGCTGTTGGCCGTCGGCGTCAGCGCGACGCGGGCCGTCGTCTACGCCACCGCACTGGCCTTCGCGCTGTCGTTCATCGACCGCCGGGGCAGGCTGACACCGCGCCGGCTGTTCGAAGCGCTGAGCTCCGGCGTTCGCGGCGTGCTGCCCGTCGTCGCGGTCTGTGCGGCCGCCGGGGTGATCACGGCGATGACGACGAAGACCGGTCTCGGCGCACAGTTCTCCTCCGTGCTGGTGGGCGGCGTCGATGCGATCACCGACAACCGCACCGTCATGCTCGCGCTGACCGCGGTCTTCGCGGCGGTGGCGCTGGCGATGCTCGGGTTGGCGATTCCGGTGACCGCGTCGTTCGTCATCGGTTGGGTGATCATCGGCCCGGCGCTGCTCGCGCTCGACGTGCCGGCGCCGGTCGCCGCGATGTTCGTCTTCTACTACTCGGTGCTCTCCGAGGTCACCCCGCCGACCGCCCTAGCGGCCGTCGGCGCCTCCGCCGTCACCGGTGGGCGGGTGATCCCCACGATGTGGAACACGTTGCGCTACGCCGCACCCGCGTTCCTGGTGCCCATCGCGTTCGTCCTGACCGATCCCGGCGAATACCTCCTTGGCCGCGGTCCGGTAATCGGCGTGGTGTGGGCGACGGTCGCGGCGGCGGCGGGCATCGTGGCGCTGTCCTTCGCCGCAGGCGGGTGGGTGCTCGGCGTCGGGGCCGCCGGATGGGTGGCGCGTGTGTTCACCGGGGCCGCGGCCCTGCTGTTGTTGTTCCTCGATCCCGTCACGATCGTGGCGGGATCGGCGTGCCTGCTGATCGCAGTGGCGCTGACCATCATCGAGAAGAGGAGACGGACATGAGACGCGTGACAACGGTGTTCGCGGCGCTGCTGTTGATCGGCACGACTGCCACGGGATGCGGTGGGCGGCAGGACAAGCCGAGCGCCGACACGGGCGGTGAAGTCACGTGCGACGTCACCTCCGACACCCGGTCGGCCATCGCGACCGGCAACGCCACCGGCGTGTACTTCTCTCTCGGAAACGCCTGGGCCGAACAGATTTCGGACGCCACCGGCGGCAAGGTCAAGGCCACCGCGTCCGAGACCGGGGCGTCGGTGCAGAACATCCAGCAACTCGTCGCCGGGACGTATCAAGTGGCGTTCTCGCTCGCCGACAGCGCCGCCGACGCCGTGCAGGGCAAGGGTGGCTTCGACGGCAAGAAGCAACCCGTGCAGGCACTCTCGCGGATCTATCCCAACTACACGCAGGTGATCGCCCGCAAGGATTCGGGCATTACAACGATCGCCGACATGCGTGGCAAGCGGATCTCGACCGGCTCGCCGGGTTCGGGCACCGAAGTCATCGCCAACCGGTTGCTGGAGTCGGCGGGCCTCAACCACGCATCCGACGTCTCGGCCCAGCGACTGGATCTCACCAAGACCGTCGACGGCATGAAGGACGGTTCGATCGACGCGTTGTTCTGGTCGGGCGGGTTGCCGACACCGGGCATCACCGACCTCATCACCACCACGCGCAACGACGTGGCGTTCATCGACATCACGCCACAACTGCCGAAGATGCAGGAGGTCAGCCCGGTCTACGAGGAGGGCGTCATCCCGGCCGCCACCTATGGCCTGCCTGCGGACACGAAGACCATCGTGGTGCCCAATCTGCTGCTGGTGCGCGATGACGTGGACGCCAACCTCGCCTGCGTGCTCACCAAGACGCTGTTCGACCGCAAGCCGCAACTGGAGCAGGTCGTCGGCGCCGCGAAGGGCATCAAACTCGAGACGGCCCGCGACACGGATCCCATTCCGCTGAACCGCGGAGCGCAGAAGGCACTCGGGGATCTGGGCGCCAAGGAGTAGCCGGACCGCGCCTATCTTGGGAACCATGACGGTTCTCGAGTCACCCATCCCACGGTTTCACCTCGCCATCCCGGTCGACGACCTGCCCGCCGCCAAACGCTTCTACGGCACCGTGCTCGGCCTCGAGCAGGGACGCAGCGCCGAGACGTGGGTGGATTGGAATCTCAACGGCCACCAGCTCGTCACCCACGTCGCGCCGGACCGGGCAGCCGCCATCCACAACCCGGTCGACGGTCACGACGTCCCCGTGCCGCACTTCGGGCTGATCCTGACCGTGGCCGGCTTCCAGGCGCTTGCCGACC
This sequence comes from Mycobacterium sp. URHB0044, assembly GCF_000620625.1. Classification (GTDB taxonomy): domain Bacteria; phylum Actinomycetota; class Actinomycetes; order Mycobacteriales; family Mycobacteriaceae; genus Mycobacterium. Next base: position 69,688 of record NZ_JIAW01000030.1, read on the forward strand.
GGTTGCGGGCGGCTGGAGTCGAGTTCATCATCGAGCCCTACGTGCGCTTCGAAGGCGAGACGGGGGAGCAGTGGACGATGTTCCTGCTAGACCCGGCCGGAAACGCGTTGGAGTTCAAGGCGTTCGCCGACGATTCCCAAGTCTTCGCGGCGTGAGGGGCCTGACATGCGCATCGTGATTGCAGGCGGACACGGCAAGATCGCGCTGATCCTGGAGCGGCTGCTGTCCCAGCGGGGTGATTCCGTCGCCGGACTGATCCGCAATCCGGCACAGGCGGCCGACCTCGAAGCCGCCGGTGCCGAAGCCGTGGTCGTCGACCTGGAGAAGGCGTCCGTCGCCGAGGTGGCCGAGCACGTGCGCGGCGCCGACGCCGTGGTGTTCGCCGCGGGGGCGGGGCCCGGCAGCGGTGCCGCGCGCAAGGAGACCGTCGACCGCGACGCCGCGATCCTGCTCGCCGACGCCGCTCTCGACGCGGACGTACGGCGCTATCTGATGGTCTCCGCGATCGATGCCGACCGGCGCGCCGACGCCGGGACGTCCGATCCCGTCTACACCGCCTACCTACGCGCGAAGGCCGCCGCCGACGAGGCGGTCCGGTCCCGCGGCGCGCTGCGCTCGACCATCGTGCGGCCCGGCCTGCTCACCGACGAACCCGGTACGGGCAGGGTCACGATCGCAGCGGAGACCGGCCGCGGGAGCATTCCCCGCGCGGACGTGGCGGCCGTGCTCGTCGCCGTGTTGGACGCCCCGGAGACGGCAGGGCACACCTTCGAGTTGATCGGCGGCGACACCCCGATCGCCGACGCCGTGGCCTGGATCGGTAGTTAGCGCTTCCACTGCGAACCGGAGTAGTTCTCCCAGGGGCTGTAGTCGGCGATCAGGTCTTCCTGCGGCGGGCGCTGGTCCTCGGGCACGTGCTGCAGGTTGATCCGGATGCGGTACCAGATCGAGCTCGGCCCGCGCATGCCGTCGACCAGAACGTCGACAGGCTCGAGTCTTTCGGCCGCCGCGGGGTAGCGCATGCGCCACGTGTCCAGCGCGGCCATCGCCTCGTCCTTGGTCTTGGTGCGGGCGATCTCGATCAACGGCATCGTCGATTCTCGGCGACCGTCGGCGGTGCGGCGCGCACCCTTGGGCGCCTTCTCGGCCGGCCCCAGTTCCTTCGCGCGTTCCAGTAGCGCGTCCAGGCCGCCGGGTGCGTCGTCCATGCCCTCCCACGGATCGCCGAGATCGGTGAACCGGGCGGGCACCGTCGACACCGTGAATGCCTCGGGCCTGCAGTCCAGCACCTCGTCCCAGCGCAGCGGTGTGGAGACCCGCGCGTCGGGCGTCGCACGCACCGAGTAGGCCGAGGCGACGGTGCGGTCCTTGGCGTTCTGGTTGAAGTCGACGAAGACGCGTGCGCCGCGTTCCTCCTTCCACCACCGGCTGGTCGCCAAATCCGGTGTCCTGGACTCGACTTCGCGGGCGATGGTCTCGGCCGCCAGCCGCACCTGCTTGTAGGGCCAGCGTGGCGGGATGCGGGCATAGATGTGGAAGCCGCGCGATCCCGACGTCTTCGGCCAGGCGGTCAGTCCGTAGTCCTCCAGCACCTCGCGGGCCACCAACGCCACTTCGACGATCTGCTGCCACTCCACGCCGGGCATCGGGTCGAGGTCGACGCGCAGTTCGTCGGGATGATCGAGATCGCCGGCCTGCACGGGATGCGGGTTGAGGTCGACGCAGCCCAGGTTGACCGCCCACGCGAGGCCTGCGGCGTCGTGGATGACGGCCTCCTTGGCCGACGTGCCCGAGGCGTACTTGAGTTCGGCGACGTCGATCCAGTCGGGCCGCTTCTCGGGCGCCCGCTTCTGGAATATGGCCTCTTCGGTGATGCCCTTGACGAACCGCTTGAGGATCATCGGACGGCCGGCGACGCCGCGCAGCGCACCGTCGGCGACGGCGAGGTAGTACTCGACCAGATCCAACTTGGTGACGCCCGCGTCAGGGAAGACGACCTTGTCGGGGTGGGTGATCGCCAGCACGCGCCCACCCACGTCGAGGGACAGCGGAGACGCCATCACGCCATCCTAGTTTCCGGGTCCGACTGCGACGGCCGTCACATATTGTGGTGGTCATGCCCAAGCTAACCGACCTTCCGTTGCAGGCCGCGGCCAAGATCCAGGAGTCCGCCGGAAAATACTGGGACCGTGGATCGGCGGAACTGCACTACGCCATCAAGATGTTCGAGGCAGGCGCATTCAAGATCGAGCCGCCGCAGAACATCGCCGCGATGCTCGCCGACATCCGGCGATGGGGCGAATTCGGCATGATCCCGGCGCTCAACGCCCGACGCACGCCCAACCGCACCGCGATCATCGACGACGACGGCGAGTTGACGTTCAAGGAACTCGACGATTCGGCCAACGCCGTCGCCAACGGTCTACTGGCAATGGGAGTCCGCGGCGGCGACGGCGTCGCGCTGCTGATCCGCAACCACCGGTGGTTCCTGATCGCGATGTACGGCGCCGCGAAGGTGGGCGTGCGCATCATCCTGCTCAACAGTGAGTTCTCCGGGCCGCAGATCAAGGAGGTCTCCGAGCGCGAGGGCGCGAAGCTGATCATCTTCGACGACGAGTACACCAAGGCCGTCGCGGCGGCGGACCCGCCACTGGGCAGGCTGCGCGCGCTGCCCACCAACCCGGACAACGACGCGCCGTCGGAGAGCACCGACGAGACACTCGCCGATCTGATCGCCCGCACCAAGAACGATCCGCCGCCGAAGGCGTCGCACCACTCGAAGATCATCATCCTGACGAGCGGCACGACCGGTACCCCCAAGGGCGCCAACCGCAGCACGCCGCCGTCGCTGGCGCCGATCGGCGGTGTGCTGTCGCACGTCCCGTTCAGGTCCGGCGAGGTGACCTCGCTGCCCGCCCCGATGTTCCACGCGCTGGGCTTCCTGCACGCCACCATCGCGATGATGCTCGGCACGACGCTGGTGTTGCGGCGCAAGTTCAAGCCGGCCACCGTGCTCGCCGACATCGAGAAGCACAAGGTGACGGCGGTGGTCGTGGTGCCAGTCATGTTGTCGCGCATGCTCGATGCGCTCGAGGGCATGGAACGCAAGCCGGACCTGTCCAGCTTGCGGATCGTGTTCGTCTCGGGATCGCAGCTCGGTGCCGAGCTGGCCACCCGGGCGCTGAAGGATCTGGGTCCCGTCGTCTACAACCTGTACGGCTCCACCGAGATCGCATTCGCCACCATCGCGCGGCCCAAGGACCTGTCCATCAACCCGGCGACGGTGGGGCCGGTGGTGAAGGGCGTGAAGGTCAAGCTGTTCGACGACAACGGCAACGAGGTGCCCCAGGGCGAGGTGGGCCGGATCTTCGTCGGCAACACCTTCCCGTTCGAGGGCTACACCGGCGGCGGCCACAAGCAGATCATCGACGGCCTGATGTCGTCCGGCGACGTCGGCTACTTCGACGAGAACGGCCTGCTGTACGTCAGCGGGCGCGACGACGAGATGATCGTCTCGGGTGGCGAGAACGTCTTCCCCGCCGAAGTCGAAGACCTGATCAGCGGCCACCCCGAGGTCGTCGAAGCCACCGCGCTCGGCGTGGAGGACAAGGACTGGGGGCACCGGCTGCGCGCGTTCGTCGTCAAGGCCGACGGGGCGAGCGTCGACGAGGACGCCATCAAGGCGTACGTCCGGGACCACCTGGCCCGCTACAAGGTGCCCCGCGAGGTCGTCTTCCTCGACGAGCTGCCGCGCAACCCCACGGGCAAGATCCTCAAGCGCGAACTGCGCGAGATCGACGTGGAGTAGCCACGCCGATCCCGCGCCGTCGGCGAGTTTCGCGAGATTGAACCCACGCGACAAAAGTGCGACTTGGATTCAAGTGGTGGCTGCAACGAATGTGGACGGATCTGAGAGTAGTCGGTCGAGTTCTTCGGCGGGGGTGCGCCAGTTGTGGCGTTTGCGGGGTCGGGCGTTGAGTTCGGCGGCGACCTGGTCGAGCCAGCCGGGGCCGTAGAAGGATAGGTCGGTGCCTTTGGGGAAGTACTGGCGCAGCAGTCCGTTGGTGTTCTCGTTGCTGCCGCGCTGCCAGGGGCTGTGGGGGTCGCAGAAGTAGATCGGCAGGCCGGTGGCCTTGGTGATCTTGGCGTGTGCTGCCATCTCGCCGCCTTGATCCCAGGTCAGTGAGCGGCGCAGGATTTCGGGGATTTCGGGGATTTTGGCCGACATGGCGTCGGCCGTGGTGGCTGCGGTGCGGTCCTCGGGTAGGTGCAGCAGCATCAGGAATCCGGTGGCCCGCTCGACTAGGGTTCCGATCTGAGATGCCTGGTTCTTGCCGATGATCAGGTCGCCTTCCCAGTGTCCGGGGATCGCGCGGTCATCGGCCTCCTTGGGCCGTTCACTGATGTTGATCATGTCTTTGAGGTGACCTTGGCCAGTTTCCTTGCGTCCCTGCGCCTTTCGTTGAGTGCGGCCGGTGCGTAGCGCGGTCTTGACCAGCCGAGCCAACTCCCCGCGCGGCTGGACGTACATGGTCTGATAGATCGTCTCGTGTGACACCCACATCTCCGGATCCTCGGGGAACTCCTCGCGCAGCCGGCCGGCGATCTGCTGGGGACTATGCCGCTGCTTCAAGCGTGCCACCACCTCGGCCAACAGCGCCGCAGTCGTGTCGAGTTTGCGCGGTTTGGGTCGCGTGAGGTTGGCCTCGGCGGCGTCTTGACTCACCCGTGCCCGGTATCCCGACACGGTCCGCCCACGGCCCATCTCGCGGCGAATCGTGTCCCTGTGGCGCCCCAACAACCCGGCGGCGTGCGCCGGCCGGTGCCCCGTCTCCAGCAGCTGCTCCAACCGGCAGCGCTCGATGAACGACATCGGCCCCCTTGGCGGTGACGGATCGGGCTCGATATCGGCAGGTGCAGGGGTTCTGGGCACATACCCAGCCTTGTTCACCCAATACTGGCCCGTGACCTCCGACACGCCGGCCAGCGCCGCCGCCTGCAACGGCGACGCGCCAGAATGCATTGCCTCCCAGAACGCGTCACGAACCGCTGCCGGATACCGAACACCCCGATGCTTGAAGTTCGCCGCCACCCCGGCCGCGTTCGCCCACTTGTTACCCGTGGAGTGACAGACCCCGGCCACTGTGGCAGCCGCCGACCGCGACAACCCCGACTTCAACGCGTCCAGGAAAACACCATGGGCAGACTCCGGTACCTGTTTGCAGCCCTGCTTGCGAAACGCCATCGAACAACACCTTCGAACTCGTTAGGTGTTGCAGCGACCACTTGAGTCTGAGCGAG
>NZ_JIAW01000031.1 GCF_000620625.1 Mycobacterium sp. URHB0044
ACGCATCCCTCGAATACGAAGGCGTACTGCCGTACCCATCATTTGATCAAGACGTTCGGGGGTGGTCCGGGCGGCTGGTCGGATCAGCAGTTACCCGACGGCACCATCGTGTTGACCGCCCCGACCGGGCACGTCTACCGCACCGAACCCCACGGGGCGGCGATGTTCCCGGCGCTGGGGCAGCCCACGGGCGAGTTGGACATCACGCCGCAGCTGGAGACGCCGCAGACGGATCGGTCGGTGATGATGCCGCGCCGCAAGCAAACCCGCGATCAGGACCGCCGCGACCGCATCACCGCCGAACGAAACCAACGCCACGAACTCAACGCCGAACAAAGACGCCAACAACGAGCCTGGCGCGCCGCCACCTACGAACCACCACCCTTCTGATACGACGGCGCGCAACTGGCGCGTAATTCATGACGCTCGACTCGGCGTCGCGCTTAGGCGAGCTTCACTTTCAGATACTGCGCAATGCCGATGCGCTCGTAGGTCTGTCGTTGCCTCGCCGGCAGCATTGGCAAGGCCGTCGCCGCGTCGATCACCTCGGGTTCGGTCACGTCGCGGGTTTCACCCTCGGCCGTCACCGTCGCCCGCCCAGCCGCAATCACGTTCTGCAACCAGTCCACTCGGGTGCCGTAAGCCAAGGGAATGACAAACTCGTCCTGCGCACGAACTACCCCGACGGGCGTCGAGTACTGCTTGCCCGACTTCCTGCCCACATGGCGGATCGCGCCGGCGTACGAGTTCTTTCGCCCGGCAAACGTGCCCATGATCGGGTTGAGCAGGTACTTGTTCCAGACACGAATCGCGCGCAGCAGCGGACGGGGCCACGTTCCCGGTGCTAGTGCCATCACAACCACTAACCCCTGCGGCGTCGGACGTCCGCCGCCACCAGCCACACCGCTGATACGAGGAAGTAGAACGCGCCGAATGCGGCGTAGGGCGCGATGGCGGCAACGGTGGGCACCTCGGGACTGGCCGCCTGCTTGAGGAACATGGCGCCCACCAACGCCGACTGTGCGCCGCTCAGAATCATCGGCCATTGTGCACCAACGCCTTTCCGGCGCCTGATGCCGGTCGCGAGCTGCAGCAGGCCCGACAGACTCGCCCAGACTCCGAACACGCCAAGCACCGCCCACATGCTCGTGGATAGGGCGACCGCGACGGCTGCGGTCGTCACCCCGCTGGCCACGGCGTTGAGGGCTTGGCTGGGGTTGCAATTCAGTCCACCGTTGCGCTGCGCATCCACGACGTTGGCAACTGCGTCCCAGGCTGGGTAGATCAGGAGCAATGCAGCGACGACGGCGGGCGCGCCGTCGGCCAGCGCGAATGCCGCCGCTACCCATACGACGGAGAATCCGGCGCGGGCGAAGTAATACGATTTCAACCAATCGTTTCCCGTGGACGATTCCGCCTCCACGAGCGTCTTCTCTGTCATTTCTTCTCCTCTTCCACGAACGGGATACAGGCGCGAGCGATCCAGGTGACTATTGGGGCGCCACAAGCCTTTCCATCAATGTCTGCGTGATGGTGGTGAAGACCTTCGTATCGCCATAGGCCCGAGCCGACAGCATCGCGCCGTGCACGGTGGCCATGAACATCTCGGCCTCGGAATGCGACGTCCCATTCAGAATGAGGCTGCCTTGGGTCACGCCCTGTTCGAACACGGCGGCCAGCCACGCCGACAGCGCCTGGAAGTAGCCCTTCACCTGCCGCGCAAGTTCCTGCGGAAGCAGCGGAAGCTCGTTCGCGAGCAGAGCGCATACGCAGAATGCGGTGGTCGGATCGCCGATGCAGCTCTCCCAGAAGCCGATGTAGGCATGAAGCCGAGCGATCGGGTCGGGAAAGGCCCTTTCCATTTCCGCGATCCCCGCGTCGAATTCTTCGCGATACCGCTCAAGAAGCGTTCGGACCAAATCGACCTTGGTGGGGAAATGGTGGTGAATGCTTGCCTTGCGGATTCCGACGTCGTCGGCGATGTCGGCATAACTAAAGCCGTTGTACCCACCGGCGATGATCAATGAACGGGCGCAACGGATGATCTCGTCCGACGTCGCGGTGGAAGCCATACTCGATCCCTACCTACTAGTAGGTAGGCGGTCAAACACTGCCTAAGACAATCGGGCGAATCCGTGAGATTTGAGCCGTATTACTCGGCGTCGGCCTTCGAATCCTGTTCCGGCAGAAGAGCTTCCAACGCCGAACCGGTGATCCGCCGGAACGCGCGCCGGGGCCGGTTGGCGTCCAGGATCGCGATCTCGAGCGTGGACGGCCCGAGAACCCGTGCCTCACCACCGTTTCCGGCACCCGCCGACAGCGCATCCACCGCGATCCTTGCGGCCTCGCTCAGGCTCGCGTTCTCCGTGAAGGAGTCGTTGAGTGCGGCGATGATTGGCTCGGTGGTGCCGCCCATCACGACGAAGTGCGGCTCGTCGGCGATCGACCCGTCATAGGTGATGCGGTACATCTCGGGTGGCTTGGTCTCGCCATAGTGCGCGACCTCGGCCACGCAGAGTTCCACCTCGTACGGCTTGGCCTGCTCGGTGAAGATGGTGCCGAGGGCCTGTGCGTACCGATTCGCGAGTTGACGGCCAGTCACGTCCCGCCGCGAGTAGGCGTAGCCCTGAGTGTCGGCGAGCTGGATGCCACCACGGCGCAGATTGTCGAACTCGTTGAACCGCCCGACCGCAGCGAAACCAACCCGGTCATACAGCTCACTGACCTTCTGCAGCGACCGCGACGGGTTCTCGGCGACGAACAACACGCCACCGGAGTACGCCAGCGCGACCACGCTGCGCCCCCGGGAGATGCCCTTGCGCGCAAGCTCGGAACGCTCGCGCATCGCCTGCTCGGGCGAAATGAAGTACGGGAAGCTCACAGGTCGGCCTTACCGTCGTCGGGGCCGAACGTATCGGCGCGGGAACGGCTTTCGATCACGCTGCGGGCCAGTTCGGCGATCCGCTGCTCGGCGATCTCCTCGGCGCCCTCAGCGCCGATGACCACGGCCGTCGGGTAGATCCCGCGGACCAGGTCGGGTCCGCCGGTGGCGGAGTCGTCGTCCGCGGCATCGTAAAGCGCCTCGATGGCGACGCGCAGTGCGGACTCGGCATCCGTCACGCCGGCGTACAGCTTCTTGATCGACGACTTGGCGAAGATGGATCCAGAGCCCACCGACTGGTAGCCCTCCTGCTCGACGTTCCAACCGCCGGCGGCGTCGAACGACACGATCCGGCCCGCACCTTCCGAGTCGGGGTCGTCGAGGTCGTAACCGACCAGCAGCGGCAAGGCGATGAAACCCTGCAGCGCCGCACCGAGGTTGCCGCGCACCATGATGGCCAGCCGGTTCACCTTGCCTGCGAACGTCAGCGCGACGCCCTCGAGCTTCTCGTAGTGCTCGAGTTCGACCGCGTAGAGACGCGCGAACTCGACGGCGATCGCAGCGGTCCCGGCGATGCCGGTGGCCGTGTAGTCGTCCGTGACGTACACCTTCTGCACGTCGCGGCCCGCGATCATGTTGCCCTGCGTCGAGCGCCTGTCGCCGGCGATGAGCACGCCGCCGGGGAACTTCAGCGCGACGATCGTGGTGCCGTGCGGCAGCGCGTTCGACGGGCTCGTCACACCATCGGGACCCACCGCACCACCCGCTGGGAGCAGGTGTGGCGCCTGTCGGCGCAGCATCTCCGTAAAGGACGAGGTGTCCATGGCAGATGCTCGGTAGATCGGATTGTTGATGGCCAGCTGTTCGCTATCCGGCCAGGTCACTGTCCGCCCTTTTGGACGTATGCGCGCACGAAGTCCTCGGCGTTCTCCTCGAGTACGTCGTCGATCTCGTCGAGCAGATCGTCGGTCTCCTCGGCGAGCTTCTCACGACGCTCCTGACCAGCGCCGGTGGAGCCGGTGGGATCGTCGTCGTCTCCGCCACCACCGCCACGCTTGGTCTGCTCCTGAGCCATCGCTGCCTCCTGCTCGTCATCAGCGGACTCACAGCCCGCTGGTCACATCCACACTACCGGTCGGGCTCCGAATTGCCCGGGAACGCCTTAGTCGTCAGTTCGTCAGCTGTTGCACGAGTTCTGCGGCGCTGTCGACCGAATCGAGCAACGCCCCGACGTGAGCCTTACTTCCCCGCAGGGGCTCCAACGTGGGAATCCGCACCAGCGAGTCGCCGCCCAGATCGAAGATGACCGAGTCCCAGCTCGCCGCGGCGATGTCCGCGCCGAACCGGCGCAGGCATTCGCCGCGGAAGTACGCGCGCGTGTCGGTCGGCGGGCTGTCGACCGCGTCGAGCACCTGCTGCTCGGTGACGAGGCGCTTCATCGACCCGCGCGCCACCAGCCGGTTGTACAGCCCCTTGTCCAGCCGGACGTCGGAGTACTGCAGGTCGACCAGGTGCAGGCGGGGAGCCGACCAGCCCAGGTTCTCCCTGCGCCGGAACCCCTCGAGCAGCCGCAGCTTGGCAGGCCAGTCGAGGATCTCGGCGCATTCCATCGGGTCGCGCTCGAGCAGGTCGAGCACTTCCGCCCACGTCTCGACGACGTGGGACGCGCGTGGATCCGGATCACGGGAATCGACGAGCTTCGCCACTCGGTCCAGGTAGATGCGTTGCAGCGCAAGGGCGGTCAGCTCGCGACCGTCCGCGAGGGCCACGGTGGCACGCAAGGAGGTATCCCTGCTGACCACGTGGACCGCGTGCACCGGACGGGCCAGCGCCAGGTCGCTGAGGTCGAAGCCCTCCTCGATCAGGTCGAGCACCAGTGCGGTGGTGCCGACCTTGAGGTATGTCGACGTCTCCGCGAGGTTGGCGTCACCGATGATGACGTGCAGTCGGCGGTACTTGTCGGCGTCGGCGTGCGGCTCGTCGCGGGTGTTGATGATGCCGCGCTTCAGCGTGGTCTCCAGGCCCACCTCGACCTCGATGTAGTCCGCGCGCTGCGTCAACTGGAAACCCGGCTCGTCGCCCGAGGGACCGATGCCGACCCGCCCGGAGCCCGTGACCACCTGGCGCGACACCAGGAACGGCGTCAGACCGGCGATGATCGAGGAGAACGGGGTCTGCCGCGACATCAGGTAGTTCTCGTGCGACCCGTACGAGGCACCCTTGCCGTCGACGTTGTTCTTGTACAACTGCAGCTTGGCGGCTCCGGGGACGCTGGCCACGTGGCGGGCGGCGGCCTCCATCACCCGTTCCCCGGCCTTGTCCCAGATCACGGCGTCCATCGGGTCGGTGACCTCGGGCGCGGAGTACTCCGGGTGGGCATGGTCGACGTATAGGCGCGCGCCGTTGGTGAGGATCATGTTGGCCGCACCGACCTCGTCGGCGTCCACGACAGGAGGCGGGCCGGTGGTGCGGCTCAGGTCGAATCCGCGGGCGTCGCGCAGCGGCGACTCCACCTCGTAATCCCACCGGGTCCGCTTGGCGCGCTGGATCCCCGCGGCGGCCGCATAGGCCAGCACGGCTTGTGTCGACGTGAGGATCGGATTCGCGGTCGGGTCGGACGGCGAGGAGATGCCGTACTCGACCTCGGTTCCGATGATCCTTTGCATGACCTCAAGCCTAGGTGACGCAGATGTCCACCGTGAGTGCCGGTGCATGCGATGGACACCCTGGCGCACCGATCCGTTAACGATTCCTCAGCGTCTTCACAGCGGATCTTTGACAATCTCGTCCCGCTGCCGCCCACCGACGGGTCCGCAGTGCAACCGACGCTAGGGAGAAGATGAAGGCAACGAGTCGAGTGCTGGTCGCATTGACGACGGCCGTCGCGGCACTGTTCGCGAGCACGGGCACCTCGCACGCGGGTCTGGACAACGAGCTGAGTGTGGTCGACGGTCAGGATCGGACACTGACCGTTCAGCAGTGGGACACGTTCCTCAACGGCGTGTTCCCCCTTGACCGCAACCGTCTGACCCGGGAGTGGTTCCACTCCGGTCGGGCCAAGTACGTCGTCGCCGGCCCCGGCGCCGATGAGTTCGAGGGCACCCTGGAGCTGGGTTACCAGATCGGCTTCCCGTGGTCGCTCGGAGTGGGCATCAACTTCAGCTACACCACCCCCAACATCCTGATCGACGATGGCAACATCACCGCGCCGCCGTTCGGCCTGAACTCGGTCATCACCCCGAACCTGTTCCCGGGCGTGTCGATCAGCGCCGACCTCGGCAACGGGCCTGGCATTCAGGAAGTCGCGACCTTCTCGGTCGACGTCGCGGGTGCGGCAGGCGGTGTTGCGGTGTCCAACGCCCACGGCACGGTGACCGGTGCAGCCGGCGGGGTGCTGCTCCGTCCGTTCGCCCGGCTCATCGCCAGCTCCGGCGACAGCGTCACCACCTACGGCGAACCGTGGAACATGAACTGACGATTCATGTTCCTCGCGCGCCGATGGAAGAATCGGTTCCGAGATGAAGGTCCTTATCGTCGAGGATGAGCCCCTCCTGGCGTCGACACTGGCCATCGGTCTGCGCGCCGAGGGCTGCGTGGTGGTCGAATCGGCCAACGGTGTCGACGGGCTGTGGCAGGCGGTCGAGAACGAATTCGACGCGATCGTGCTCGACATCATGCTGCCGGGGCTCAACGGCTATGAAGTCCTGCGCCGGATGCGCGCGCGGGACGTGTGGACGCCGGTCCTCATGCTCACCGCCAAGGACGGCGAGTACGACCAGACCGACGCGTTCGATCTCGGCGCCGACGACTACATGACCAAGCCGTTCTCGTTCATCGTGCTGGTCGCCCGGCTCCGCGCTCTAGTGCGCCGATCCGCGCCACAACGACCGCCGGTCCTCACCGCCGGGTCGTTGTCGCTGGATCCGGCCAGGCGCATCGTCGAGCGGGATTCATTGCCGATCTCGCTGACGCCGCGCGAGTACGGCCTCCTCGAGTACCTGATGCGCAACAAGGACACCGTCGTCACCAAGTCCGAGATCCTGCACAACGTGTGGGACGCGCACTACGAGGGCGCCGACAACGTGGTCGAGGTGTACGTCGGTTACGTACGCCGCAAGATCGATATTCCGTTCGGTACCAACACCATTGAGACCGTGCGCGGCGTCGGCTACCGACTCGAGTCTGGCAGCTTCGCCAACGGCAACTGAACGCTGACCACCGTCCCGCCCCCATCACGGTCACCGATGGACACCGTGCCGCCATGCGCCAGCACGATCTCCCGCACGATCGCCAGTCCAAGCCCGGTGCCGCCCGCGCTGCGCGATCGGTCGGGGTCCAGCCTGACGAAGCGGTCGAAGACCCGCGCGCGATCGGCCGCCGGAACGCCGGGTCCGTCGTCCGCGACGTCCACTTGAACGGAGCCGTCCCCGGGGCGCAGCGCCACCTCGACGCGGGAGCGGGCGTGCCGGGCGGCGTTGTCGAGCAGGTTGCGCAGCACCCGGGACAGCGCGTCGGCGTCGCCGGTGAGCCGGGCAGGCGTGATGTCGGCGCGCACGTCCAACGACGTGGTGCGGCGCAGTCGGTCCACCTCGGCGGACGCCAGGTCGTCGAGGTCGACGTCGTCACTGCCCACGGTCAGACCACGCTCGTCGGCGCGGGCCAGCAACAGCAGATCGTCGATCAGCGCCTTCATCCGCTGCGCCTCAGGGATCAACGTCCCGGAGGCGAGGTCGCCGTCGAAGAGTTCCGGGTGTGCGACCGCCACCTCGAGGGCAGAGATGATCGTGGTCAACGGGCTGCGCAGTTCGTGGGATGCATCGCCGACGAAGCGCTGTTGGGCGGCGTGGCCGGCCTCGATACGGGCCAGCATCTGATTCATGGTCACGGCGAGAGCCGCGATCTCGTCACGCCTGTCCGGCACCGGGACCCGCTCGGTGAGGTCCGAGGCGCTGATGTCCGCGACGCGGGAACGGATTTCGTCCACCGACCGCATCGAACGGCGTACCAGCAGGTAGGTGGCAGACGCCGAGACCGCGATGACGAACGGTGCGGCGAGAGCCAGTGCGACGACCACGGTCCGCACCGTCGACGCGATCGTCGCGCTGCCCTCGCCGACCAGGATGGTGTATCGGCCGTCCGGCCCGTCGAGGGTCACCGCACTGAACCTGATCCGACCGAATGGCGAAGTCTGCTCGGGGATTCCGATGTGCAACCCGCCACCGAGCTCGGCGAGCGGGATCAGCGGGACGTCCGGCGCAGAAGCGGACCGGCGCAACACGCTGCCGTCCGTGGCGATGATCTGTACGGCGACGATGCGCTGATCGGTCTGCAGCAGTCCCGGCTCGACGCCTTCCGGTCCGGCGCTCTGGACGTCGTCGGCGATTTCACTCACCCGGCCCGCCGCGGCGCTGTCCACCCCGGACAACATCGTGCGGTAGAGCACGGCCGCGAGGCCGCCGCCCGCGATGACGAGTACGACGAACACGACGCTGGCCGCCACGAACGCCGAGCGGGCCGATATGCCCCATCTCGACGTGAGTCCTCTCGCCATAGCGGCACAAGTCCATCACAATGTCAGCGATGTCCGACATGCAGCAGGTCCACGAGTGGTTCCTGCGTCGTGGGCTGCCGCTGGTCCTGACCCGACGGGTCCGCTCCCGCGAGCTCGTCGACCGGTCCGCGCCGATGGTCAGCAGCGTCGGAGCCATCACCGCGGTCACGATGCTGCTCGCGGAAGTCACCGGCGCGGACCCGGATTACGGCTATGCGGTGCGCCTGGGTGTCATTGCGGTGGTCCTGCTCGCCGCGCCCTTCGCGCTGTATCTGCTGCACCGCAGCGGAACGCGCTTGGGCGATGCGGGACGCCGCAGCGCCGCCCTCTTGGTGATGGCGACCTTCGTCGTGGTGATGCCGGTGACGGTCGACGGTTGGTCCGCCGCGGCGGCCGCGGAAGCGCCCGCGTTCGTCCTCTTCACCCTGTTGGCGATCTGGTTGACCTACATCGGCTTCGGTTCGATCGCGTTGTGGGCGTTCCGGTTTGCGTGGGTGCAATTCGGGGCCCTCGGAAGTCTGATGGGACGCGCGCTTCCGCTGTTGATGTTGACGTTGTTGGTGTTCTTCAGCGGCGAGCTTTGGCAGTTGGCGGCCAGGATGACCCGTCAGCGGCTGTGGCAGGTCATCGGTTTCCTCGCTCTGGTCGCCGTGCTGTTCGTGGTCACCACCATTCGCGACGAGGTCCGGGCGCTGCGCGACGATCGGGCCGAGCAGACCGACCCGACCGAACTTCTGGCCGGGACGCCGTTGGCCGGCCGACTCGACCACGCCCCTGCCCGCACTCCCCTGTCCCGGGGTGAACAGTTCAACGTCGTCGCGGTGATGGTGGTGTCGCAGGCAATCCAGGTGGTGCTCTTCACCGCGGGCCTGTTCGCGTTCTTCCTCGCCTTGGGCGTCATCGCGATTCCCGATGACGTTGCGGTGCTGTGGTCGGCTGAAACGACCTGCTCCGTCGGCCAACCACCTTGTGCCGGAACGTGGTTCGGCATTCATGTTCCGGTGCCGCAGACCACCGTGCAGACATCGCTGTTCGTGGCCGTGCTCTCGGGCCTGTACTTCACCGTGAGCACGAGCGTGGACCCGCTGTACCGGCAGCGCTTCTTCGAACCGCTGATCGCCGACGTGGCGGTGAGCCTGGCCGGCCGCGACGCCTACCTGGAGATGGAGAACGCCGGCCGTAATTGACACGCGCGGTGTTAAGTTCACGTCGTGTCCACCGCTGAGCTGCCCGCTACCCCGGGCGACGTGTTCGGGCTGCGCTACGGCGAGGTGCTGCTGGTGCACGTCGGCCCCTCGGGCCCGGAAGCGAGCGTCTACAACACCTTCCCGCTCAACGACTGCCCGGATGAGCTGTGGTCCAAGCTCGACGCCGAGGAGCTTGCCCGGGAGAACGACGCGGTGGCCGCGTTGCTCAACGGGCCGCGCTACTGGCTGATGAGCCGGATCGAGAAGACTCCGCAAGGGCCGCCGGAACGCAAGAGCTTCGGCGGCATCGACATGTTGCTGCAGGCGACGGTGCTGCTCAGCTCGATGACGCCCGCGCCATACACCGTCAACGAGGTCAGCAGGCACACCGTGTTCGTCTTCGACGCGGGTCGCCCGGTGTTCGAGATCGTCGACGCGGACGGGCGCCAGTGGGTGATGCAGACGTTCAGCCAGACAGTGGATTCCGCACTGTCGATGGCCGGCTTGGCCGGCCTGGCCGACCGGCTGGCGTTGCCCGACGGTTGGCACTACCAGACCCGCGCGCTGGAATCCCCACTGCGCGTGGACACGACGACCCACAGCGCCAAGGTCATGCAGGACGAGCTCGGCAACAGCTACTCGCTGACGCCTTAGAGGTACTGCCCCAGGTTCGACTCGGTGTCGATAGCCCGGCTGGCCGACGAACTCTTGCCGGTGACGAGCGTGCGGATGTAGACGATCCGCTCGCCCTTCTTGCCCGAGATCCGTGCCCAGTCATCCGGATTGGTGGTGTTGGGCAGGTCCTCGTTCTCGGCGAACTCGTCGACGATCGAGTCGAGCAGGTGCTGGATGCGCAGACCCCGTGAACCGGTCTCCAGCACCGACTTGATCGCGTACTTCTTCGCGCGGTCGACGACGTTCTGGATCATCGCGCCGGAATTGAAGTCCTTGAAGTACATGACTTCCTTGTCACCGTTGGCGTAGGTGACCTCCAGGAACCGGTTGTCGTCGATCTCGGCGTACATCCGGTCGACGACCTTCTCGATCATCGTCTTGATGGTGAGCGCGCGGTCGCCACCGAACTCCGCGAGGTCATCCTCGTTGACCGGGAGGTTCTCGGTCAGGTACTTCGAGAAGATGTCCTGCGCCGCTTCGGCATCCGGCCGCTCGATCTTGATCTTGACGTCCAGGCGGCCGGGCCGCAGGATCGCCGGATCGATCATGTCCTCACGGTTGGAGGCGCCGATGACGATGACGTTCTCCAGGCCCTCCACGCCGTCGATCTCCGAAAGCAACTGCGGCACGACGGTGGTCTCGACATCCGAGCTGACACCAGTGCCACGGGTGCGGAAGATCGAGTCCATCTCGTCGAAGAACACGATCACCGGGGTGCCCTCTGACGCCTTCTCACGGGCCCGCTGGAAGATCAAGCGGATGTGCCGCTCGGTCTCGCCGACGAACTTGTTCAGCAGCTCGGGGCCCTTGATGTTGAGGAAGTACGACTTCGCCTCGCGGGCATCCTCGCCACGAACCTCGGCCATCTTCTTGGCCAACGAGTTCGCGACGGCCTTGGCGATCAGCGTCTTGCCACACCCGGGGGGACCGTAGAGCAGCACGCCCTTGGGCGGCCGCAGCGAGTACTCCCGGTAGAGCTCCTTGTGCAGGAACGGCAGCTCGACGGCGTCGCGGATCTGCTCGATCTGACGGGTGAGGCCGCCGATGTCGCTGTAGGCCACGTCGGGCACCTCCTCCAGCACGAGGTCCTCGACCTCTGCCTTCGGAATGCGCTCGAACGCGTAACCCGCCTTCGTGTCGACGAGCAGCGAGTCACCGGGCCGCAGCTTGCGCGGCCGCAGATCGTCGTCGTACTCCTCGTCGTCGGCAGGTTCGGGAAAGTTGTCGGGGAAGACGAGCGGCTCGGCAAGCCAGACGATGCGTTCCTCGTCGGCGTGTCCGACCACGAGCGCGCGATGACCGTCGGACAGGATCTCGCGCAGGGTGCTGATCTCGCCGACCGATTCGTACGTGCCGGCCTCGACCACGGTGAGGGCCTCGTTCAGGCGCACGGTCTGGCCCTGCTTGAGTTCACCGACCTCGATGTTCGGCGAGCAGGTCAAGCGCATCTTGCGGCCGGAGGTGAACACGTCGACCGTGTCGTCCTCGTGCGTGGCCAGCAGCACGCCGTAACCGCTCGGCGGCTGACCGAGCCGGTCGACCTCCTCGCGGAGCGCCAGCAATTGCTGCCTGGCCTCCTTGAGGGTGTCCATCAGCTTCGCGTTGCGCGCCGCGAGCGAATCGATCCGTGCCTCTAGCTGATGCACGTCGCGGGCACTCCGCAACCCGCTGTTGGCACCTACTGCCTGCTCCAACTGCTCGCGAAGTGCTGCGGCTTCGCGGCGAAGTTGTTCCAATTCGGCAGCATCATCGCTGGACATGGGAGTTCCGAAGTCCTCAGAACGCTCTGACTCACTCATTTTGCGCCCTCCTCGCACCAAATTTGATGCAGTAACAACTTCAACGCTACCGGCGATTCAGTCTTTGTGTGCGGTGTAGGAATTCGACACACCAGCACCACTGTTAACCTCTTCGAAGAGTTGGCCCCGTTGAAAGGACAGCCGTGATCCTGAAATCCCTCGTTACCGGCGTAGCAGCGGCAGCTGTGGTAGCCGCAGCAGCGGGTGGTGTGACGTCCATTGCAGCGAGCGGCTCGTCGGCCACACCGGCGATCCAGCCGGTCGTGTGGGACATCCCGCTCCCGCAAACTCCGGCACCCGAGCTGCAGTCACCCCTGCTTCAGACGCTCCAGGTACTCGCGGGCGGTGGCTCCTTCAGCGGCAAGGCGCCCTACATCCAGGGCGGGATCGGCCGGATCGAGAGCATTGCCGCCGACCGGGCGTACCGGAATGCGGCCGCAGAGGGCAAGTTCCCGCTGAACTTCACCATCGTCAACATCGACCAGAACGGCGGCGTGGCGACGGCCGACGTCACCGCGACCGCCGCCACGGGTGGCACGGCCACCCAGAACATCGCGTTCGTCGCCGGACCGAGCCCCACCGGCTGGCAGATCTCGAAGGACTCGGCCCTGTCGCTGTTGTCCTCGGTGGGCTGACCGCAACGCATTGCATAGCACTTCCGTAGTCCTGAGCGCCGTCACGATCGTGGCGGCGCTCGGGGTTGCGGGGTGTTCCCAAACCCCGCCGCCCGCGCCGTCAGCGTCCCGCACGACCAACGTTGCGGCGTCACCGGCGGCCGCTCCGCTGCCCGCGCCAGAGGCCTTGGCGGACGTCCTGTACCGCCTCGCCGACACTTCGGTTCCCGCTGAGGCAAAAGTCGGCCTGGTGCAGTACGGCACCGTCGACGACGAACCCGTACTCGCCAATTTCGGTGAAGCGCTCAAGGCGAACGGTTTCGCGCCGCTGAACGTCGCGGCCGCCGACCTCGCGTGGGCCGGACAACCCGGCAACGTGCTGGCGAACGTCACGATCAGCACCCCGAATCCCGCCGTCCAACCGTTCGGCTTCCCGATGGAGTTCACTCCCCTTCGCGATTCCTGGCAGCTGACCCGCCGCAGCGCCGATCAACTGCTGCCGCTGGTGGGTACCGCCAGACCGACTCCGTCGAACTGATTCGGCATGTGGATCGGCTGGCTCGAGTTCGACCTGTTGCTCGGTGACGTGCACTCGCTCAAGCAGAAGCGGTCCGTCATCCGACCCGTGATCGCCGAACTGCGGCGCAGGTTCGAGGTGTCCGCGGCGGAGACGGGCGCCCAGGATCTGCACCGCAGGGCCGGAATCGGTGTCGCGCTCGTTGCCGCCGACCGCCAGCACGTGGTCGAGATACTCGATGCCGCCGAACGACTGGTGGCCGCGCGACCCGAGCTGGAGTTGCTCTCGGCGCGGCGCAACCTGCGCCGCAGCACCGACGACTAGGTCTAGATCTGCCGCTTGCGGCGCAGCGGCGTTGGCGTCACCGCGCCGGGGGCCAGCTTGCGCGCGCTGATCAGGAACGCGGTGTGCCCCCGCATGGAGTGCTGGGGACGCACCGCGAGACCGACGACGTCCCAGCCGCGCTGCAGGCTCTCCCAGGACCGTGGCTCGGTCCAGCACTGCTGCTCGCGCAGGGCCTCGACGGTCCGGGACAACTGCGTCACCGTCGCGACGTAGATGATCAACACACCGCCGGGGACCAGCGCGCGTCCGACGGCCTCGAGCACTTCCCACGGCGCGAGCATGTCCAGTACGGCCCGATCCACCTGGGGGCCGGCGTAATCGGCGACGTCGGCGATGCACAGTTCCCAGTTGGCCGGGTGCTCGCCGAAGAAGGTGGTGACGTTGCGGACGGCGTGTTGGGCGTGGTCGTCGCGCACTTCGTAGGACGTGACGGTGCCCTCTGCGCCGACCGCACGCAGCAGGGAGCAGGTCAGTGCGCCGGATCCCGCGCCCGCCTCCAGCACCCGCGCTCCCGGGAACATGTCGCCCTCGTGGACGATCTGGGCCGCGTCCTTGGGGTAGATCACCTGAGCGCCGCGCGGCATGGACAGCACGTAGTCCATGAGGAGTGGGCGCAGCACCAGGAACGGATCACCGTTGGTGGACTTCACCACGCTGCCCTCGGGCAGCCCGATCACCGTGTCGTGGGCGATTGCGCCGCGGTGGGTGTGGAACTCCGCACCCGGCGCGAGCACCATGGTGTAGTGCCGACCCTTGGCATCGGTCAACTGAACGCGGTCTCCGACGACGAACGGACCGGTTACTGGCACGGACGTCAGCCTGCCAGCCGACGCGCCGGGGCCGATGGTCGGGGGCTGTCAGACGGTGGTCATAGGCTTACCCCGTGAGCGATGACGCGGCTGATCTGGAGGCACCGGTCCGGCGTCCGGCGTTGTCACCATCGCGCGCCAGCGACTTCAAGCAGTGCCCGCTGCTCTACCGGTTCCGGGCCATCGACCGGCTGCCCGAGCCGGCGTCGACGGCGCAGGTGCGTGGTTCCGTCGTCCACGCGGCACTCGAGCAGTTGTACGCGCTGCCCGCCGCCAGCCGCAGCCCGGAGACCGCGATGACGCTGGTGGGGCCGGCGTGGGAACGGGTGGTCAACGAGAAACCCGGTCTCGCCAGTGAATTCGAGCCGGAGCTGCAGGCCGAACTGCTCGACGAGGCCAGGAAGCTGCTGACGGGTTACTACCGACTGGAGGACCCGAGGCGGTTCGACCCGCAGAGCTGCGAGCAGCGTGTCGAGGTCGAGCTGTCCGACGGCACGCTGTTGCGCGGCTTCGTCGACCGGATCGACGTGGCACCAACGGGCGAACTCCGGGTCGTGGACTACAAGACGGGCAAGGCGCCACCGGTAGCACGTGAACTGGCAGAGGCGAAGGCCATGTTCCAGATGAAGTTCTACGCCGTGGCGCTCCTGCGGTCCCGCGAGGTGTTGCCTGCCCGGCTGCGGCTGTTGTACCTGGCCGACGGTCAGGTGCTCGACTACACACCCGACCTCGATGAGCTGCTGCGCTTCGAGAAGACGCTGATGGCGATGTGGCGGGCCATTCAGGCGGCAGGAGCGACCGGCGACTTTCGTCCGAAGCCGTCCCGCTTGTGCGACTGGTGCGCCCATCACGAACACTGCCCCGTCTTCGGTGGCACGCCGCCGCCGTACCCGGGATGGCCGCAGGCCACGGAGCCGGCCGCGTGACCGACTGCCACTACCGCCGTTTGCCCGCCGATGGGCCGGTTCAGGTGTTCGACTCCACCAAGGGCACCGCCAGCAATTGGGACTCCGAGATCCAGCACGGTTCACCGCCGTTGGCGCTGATGACCAAGGCCATCGAGGAGCTGGCGGCCGATCAGCCCAACATGCGCGTCGGCCGGCTGATATTGGACATCCTGGGCGCCATTCCGGTTGCGCCGGTGAAGGTTAGGTCATGGGTCGAGCGGCCCGGTGCCCGGATCTCGCTCATGATGGCCGAGATGCTCGCGACTCGTCCGGACGGCACCGACCGCGCGGTGGCACGCGTCAGCGCTTGGCTGCTGGCCACCAGCGACACCTCCGATGCCGTGACCGACCGCCACGCC
Source organism: Mycobacterium sp. URHB0044 (assembly GCF_000620625.1). GTDB lineage: Bacteria > Actinomycetota > Actinomycetes > Mycobacteriales > Mycobacteriaceae > Mycobacterium. The sequence continues at coordinate 15,685 of NZ_JIAW01000031.1, forward strand.
CCACTCGTCGAAGGCGACACCGTGCCGAAGGCCCACAGCTGGATGGACGCGCCGGGCTACCTGGATACCGTCAGCTGGCGCAAGCAGGCGACCCCGCCGGGCGAGCCTGCCGTGGTCTGGCTCAGCCCTCTCGTCCATCTGGTCGACGACGAGCCTCTCACCGACCTGCAGCGGTTGGCCATGGTGGTCGACTGCGCGAACGGCGTGGGCGCGGCACTGGATCCGGCTGACTTCGTGTTCATGAACACGGACACCTCGGTGCACCTGCATCGGGCGCCGTCGGGCAACGACTTCGCGTTGCGCGCCCGTGCGTCGATCGGGCCGGACGGCATCGGCGTCACCACTGCGGACATCTTCGACCGCGACGGCTACATCGGTACGTCGGCGCAGACGCTGCTGGTCCAAAGGCGGTGAGCTCGGCTGACGCGGTGGTCGATCAGTTCGATCTGATCTGGGCGCTGGCGGACTTGCACCTGACTGCGCTGACTGAGGACGACTTCCTTTGGGAGCCAGCGGAAGTCAGCTGGTCGGTGCGCCCGGACGCCATGGGCGTGTGGCGACCGGACTGGTCGGATGCCGAGCCTGATCCCATTCCCGTACCGACCATCGGATGGCTCAGCTGGCACATCGACTGGTGGTGGTCGACGGCCCTGGATCATCTGGACGGGCGGCCGCCCCGCGCCCGCGAGGACGTCGTGTGGCCCGGCACTGGCGAGCAGGCAGTGGCACGGCTTCACGAACTGGCGGCGCAGTGGCGACGAGCGCTCACCGGGCTCATCGCGGACGACCTGCAGCGACCGTCATCGTTCCCGTGGCCGCCAGATGCGGGCCGCACGGTCGAGGACACCGCACTGTGGGTGAACGTCGAACTGACCAAGAACGTTTCGGAGATCGGCCAGCTGCGTTTGATTCGGGCAGCGTCACCTCTATAGCCTTGCGTCTATATAGACGATATGCGATATTGGTGTCGTGGACGTGTTCGAGGCAGTGGCTGAAGCGAGTAGGCGCGCACTGCTGGACGCACTCACCGAAGGCGAGCGCACGGCGGGTGAACTGGTCGCCACGCTGCCTGGCCTGACCCAGCCGACCGTGTCGCGGCATCTGCGGGTGCTTCGCGAAGTCGGCCTGGTGGAGGTCCGGCCCGACGCGCAGCGCCGCATCTACGCACTGCGCGCCGACGGTCTTGCCGAGATGGACGAATGGATCTCCCGATACCGCCGCTACTGGACCGGCCATCTCGACGCACTCGAACGACATCTGAACTCAACACGTGAGGAGACGAAATGACCGGCCGCGAAGGGCAACTCACCATCGAGGGCGATCGCGCGGTGCTGCGCTTCGAACGGCGCCTTCCCCATCCGGTCGAGGCGGTATGGGCGGCGATCACCGAACCCGCCCAGCGTGACCTGTGGATGGGCAAGTCGTCGGTCGAACCCCGCGAGGGTGGCGCCATCGAGACGGTGGCGTGGGGCCCACCGTTGCCACCGGATCAAAAGCGGATGACGGGCCGGATCCTGGTCTGGGACCCACCGCACGTGCTCGAACACGAATGGCATCAACCGATCGTCGAACCCGGCGTGGTCCGCTACGAACTGCAACCCGACGGCGACTCGGGCACGCTGCTGCGCTTCACGCACCGCGGGCTCGGCGTCCCCAACGCCACCGGATTCCGCCCGGGCACACAGGCCTTCCTCGACCGCCTCGAAGCCCATCTCGCCGGCGACGCACTACCCAACTGGGTCGAGCGCTACCGCGAGATCTCCGGCGTATCACCGGTCGACCGATGACCGCCGTCGCGATCGCCTACCACTCCGGCTTCGGCCACACGTCCACGCTCGCACGCGCGGTGGCAGCCGGAGCACGAAAGGGTGGGGTACGGGTCAGCTTGATCGCCGTGGACGCGATGACGGAGGCGGACTGGGACGTACTCGACGCGGCCGACGGCATCATCTTCGGCAGTGCCACGTACATGGGCAACGTGTCCGCGGGCTTTCAGGCCTTCGCCGAGAAGACGGGGCGACGTTGCCTCAACGGGTCTTGGCGGGACAAGGTGGCCGCCGGCTTCACCAACTCCGGGGCCAAGAGCGGCGACAAGTTCGCGTCGCTGATGTCGCTTGCGGTGTTCGCCGCCCAACACCACATGCACTGGGTCAACCTCGGCCTCGGCGCGGGATGGAACAGTGCGGAGGGCAGCGAGCACGACCTGAACCGGCTCGGGTTCTGGTTGGGCGCGGGCACGGCGACGGACGTGGACGTCAACCCAGACGAGGTGCACCCCGCGGACGTCCGAACCTGCGAGCACCTCGGTCACCGGGTGGCGGTGGTCACCCACCAGATGGTCGCCGGACGTGCTGCGGTGCAAGCTAATTCAGCGGCTTCATCTCTTGCAACATCGTCGGGACCAACTCACTGACCGTGGGGTGGATGTGCATGGTGCGCGAGATGGCCGTGTAGGGCTTCTTGGCCGTCATGATGTCGAGGATGGCGTGTACCACCTCGTCGCCACCGACGCCGAGGATGGCGGCGCCGAGGATCTCCTCGGTGTCGGCGTCGACGACCACCTTCATGAACCCCTGGCTCTCACCCTTCTCCATGGCCCGACCAACGCGGGTCATCGGTCGCTTGCCCACCAAGGCCCTTCGGCCGGACTTGCGCACCTGGTCGACGGTCATGCCCGCGCGGCCCAACGGTGGATCGATGTACAACGCGTAGGTGGTCACGCGGTCGCTGACCCGGCGCGGGTCGTCGTCGAGCAGGTTCGCTGCCACGATCTCGAAGTCGTTGTAGGAGGTGTGCGTGAAGGCGCCCTTGCCGTTGCAGTCCCCCATCGCCCAGATGTGTTCGACGTTGGTCCGCAACTGGTCGTCGACCTCGACGTAGCCGCGCGCGTCGGTTGCGACGCCCGCGGCCTCCAGACCGAGGTCGTCGGTGTTGGGTTGGCGTCCCGTCGCGACGAGTAGGTGCGTGCCGGACAACGGTTCGGCGCCATCGCGGGGATACAGCTCGAAACCGTTGTCTTGCTTGACGATCCGCATCGCCGTGGCGTCCAGGTGGATGTCGATGCCCTCGTCCTCGAGGATCTCCTTGATGGCGTCGGACACGTCCTCGTCCTCCCGGGCGGTCAGCCGCGGCCCCTTCTCCACGACACTGACGTGCGCGCCGAAGCGGCGGTACATCTGCGCGAACTCGAGCCCGATGTAGCTGCCGCCGACGATCACCAGGTGCTCGGGCAGAACGTCGAGATCAAGGATGCCAACGTTGGTCAGGAAGTCGACGTCGGAAAGGCCGGGAATGTCCGGCACGACGGCGCGCCCGCCGACATTGAGGAAGATCCTATCGGCCACCAGGTCCTCGTCGCCGACGCGGATCGTGTGCGCGTCGACGAAGCGGGCATGGCCGCGGATGAGAGTGGCTCCCTCCATCCCCTCGAGCCACGACTCCAGACCGTGCCGGTCGTCGGAACTTATCTTGTCCTTGCGCGCCTTGACCTTTGCGATGTCGACCGTGACGTCGGCGACGCCATCGCCCACACTGAAGCCATACTCGGCTCCGCGCCGGGCCACGTGCGCGGCGTAGGCACTGGCCACCAACGTCTTGGTCGGAATGCAGCCGGAGTTGACGCACGTTCCGCCGACCAGCTTGCGTTCGATGACCGCTACGGTCTGGCCTGCGGCCGTGAGCCGTCCGGCCAGCGGTGGGCCTGCCTGGCCGGCGCCGACGATGATGGCGTCGAAATGTCTTGTCACCGTGGATGGCTCAGATGACGGTGGCCAGCGCGACGACGGCGAAGCCGCCCAGCACTGCGATGGCGTCCTCGGTCAGCGCGATCGGCAGGTCGTGACCGGTCTTGGCGACCAGACGGCTGCGGGCCTGAAACCCGCCCATGGTGCCGAGCACCGCACCGACGATGCCGGCACCAAGCGAGCTGAACGTGTGGTGCCAACCCGCGCCGATCACGGCACCGGCGAACGCACCGGTGACGAGCCGCGAGATGAACTGCGGCGGAACAGTGCGGCTGGGAGTCGACGGCAACTGGTCGGTGACCAACTCCACCACCAGCAGGATGGTCAGGATGGTGACCGTGATCGGGTGACCGACCCACTGTGCCCACGTGCCGTCGACGGGAAGCCAATTCAGCGCAGCGCCCCACGCGACGACCGCCGGCGGCGTGAGGGCGCGCAATCCCGCCACGACACCGATGAGTAGGGCAAGGAGGATTACGAGCACTTGCGTCATGGCAGGAAGTTAGCACCGAACCGGGTCAGAAGCGGCAGAACCTGATGTCGGACGCCAGGATTGCCTTGGCGCCAATGGCGGCCAGCTCGTCCATGAGCGCGTTGACGTCCCGGCGGGGCACCAGTGCCCGCACGGCAACCCACTCGGGGTCGGCCAGCGGCGCGATCGTCGGCGACTCCAGGCCGGGCGTGACCTCGGTGGCCCGGTCGAGTACTGAACGCGGACAGTCGTAGTCGAGCATCAGGTACTGCTGGCCGAACACGACGCCCTGCACCCTCGCGGTGAGCTGGTCGCGAGCTGCGGCACTCTCCGGCGCTGCGTCGGTGCGCTCGATCAGTACCGCCTCCGAATCACAAAGCGGCTCACCGAATGCCGCCAGATCGTGCAGGCCCAGCGTGCGACCCGAACCCACGACGTCGGCGATCGCGTCCGCGACACCGAGTTGCACCGAGATCTCCACGGCTCCGTCAAGCCGGATCACCGTCGCGTCGATTCCCCGGCCCGCCAAATCCTTTCGGACCAGATTCGGAAACGCAGTGGCGATGCGCTTGCCCGCGAGATCGTCGACCGTCCACGGCCGGTCCGACGGTGCGGCGTAGCGGAAGGTGGAGCCACCGAAGCCCAGGGCCAAACGCTCCCGAATGGGGGCATCGGACTCGGCTGCCAGGTCCCGGCCGGTGATGCCCAAGTCGAGCTGACCAGAACCCACGTAGATGGCGATGTCCTTGGGGCGGAGGAAGAAGAACTCGACGTTGTTGATCCGGTCGATGACCGTCAGGTCCTTCTGGTCGCTGCGGCGCCGGTAGCCGGCCTCCGACAGGATTTCCGCGGCCGGCTCGCTCAAGGTTCCCTTGTTGGGGACGGCGACCCGCAGCATCCCGTTCCCGTTCATAGCTTCGCGTAGACGTCGTCGAGGGACAGCCCGCGCGAGATCATCAGCACTTGCGTCCAGTACAGCAGTTGGCTGATCTCGCCGGCGAGGGCGTCATCGCCTTCGTGTTCGGCGGCCAGCCACACCTCGCCTGCCTCCTCGAGGATCTTCTTGCCCAGTCCGTGTACGCCTCGGTCGAGCGCCGCGACCGTGCCGCTGCCGGCAGGCCGGGTGCGTGCACGCTCGCTGAGTTCGGCGAACAAGGCATCGAAGGTCTTCACGGCACGCGATTGTTCCACGCGCACTACGGCAAAGTCACGGCGGTTTCGTCGCCACGCCGGCCTATCCCCCCGCAGCACCACTCGCCGTGGCGGGTTTGTCGACGTGCAGCACCTCGGCGTGCATGTCCTCCAGCGACACGCCCTTGGTCTCCATGACCCACTTCCAGACGAACAGGCCCGACAGCACCGCGCACACACCGTAGAACCCGTATGCCAGGCCCAGGTGTTCACGCAGGCCGGGGAACGTGACGGTGATCAGCCAGTTGGCCGCCCACTGCCCGGCAGCGGCGATGCCCAGCGCGGCCGCCCGGATGCGGTTGGGGAACATCTCGCCCAGCAGCACCCAGACCACCGGACCCCAGGACATGCCGAACGCCACGACGAAGAGATTCGCCGCGATCAACGCGATCACACCGGAGGCTCCTGGCAGGGTAGGCACCAACTCGCCCGCCGCGTTGGGCGCCAGTTCCGAGTTGGCGAAGATGACCGCCATCGTGAGCAGCGTCACGGCCATCCCCGACGATCCGATGAGCAGCAGCGGCTTGCGGCCGATCTTGTCGATCAACGCGATGGCGATCAGGGTGGTCAGGACGTTGATGACCGACGTGATCACGGTGTAGACGGCCGACTCGTTCTCGCTGAATCCGACTGCCTGCCACAGCACGTTCGAGTAGTAGAAGATGACGTTGATGCCGACGAATTGCTGGAAGATCGACAGTCCGAGGCCGACCCACACGATGCCGTAGAGGCCTCCGGTGGGTTTGCGCAGATCCCGCCACGACGGCTTGTCCTCGCGCTCGAGCGTCTCCCGAATGCGGGTGATGGTGATTTCCAGGTTCTTGGCACCGAGCAGCATGCTGAGCACTCGCCGGGCCTCGGGAATCTTGTGGCTGGCAACGAGATACCGCGGTGACTCGGGAATCGTGAAGGCCAATCCGCCGTAGAGCAGCGCAGGCAGCGCCATCACGAGGAACATCCAGCGCCAGGCGTCCAAGCCGAGCCACAGTTGTTCGTTGGGGCCTCCGGCTGCCCACTGCAGCAGCCAGTTCACGGCGAAGGAGAGGAAGATGCCGGACACGATCGCGAGCTGCTGCAGCGAGCCCAGTCGGCCGCGGATTCCTGGCGGCGACGTTTCTGCGATGTAGGCAGGCGCGATCACCGATGCGACGCCGACGCCGATGCCGCCGACGATGCGGAAGACGACCACCGTTGCGACGTTGGGGGCCAGGGCCGTACCGAACGCGCTGACCAGAAAGAACGCCGCCGCGATCTTCATCACGGAGATACGACCGATCTTGTCGGCGATGCGGCCTGCGCTCATGGCGCCCGCCGCGGCACCCAGGAGCGCCGAGGCCACCGCGAAGCCGAGCTCTGCGTCGCCGATGCCGAAGTCCTGCTGAATCGAATCCACAGCACCGTTGATGACGGCACTGTCGTAGCCGAACAGGAGGCCACCGAGAGCCGCGACGGAGGCGATCCGAATGGCAGTACGCCCCGACGAGAATTCCTCGTCCGCGATCGGCAATTCGCCGCCTGCCGAGGGCCCGCCCTGACCAGCCATGGCTGTTCCTTCCCGAAAAGCGATGAGTGATGTCCGTCACACCACAATTGCACAATCGCCGAGGAGATATAGCCGTATCCGGAGCGCCGGAAACCCGCTGTCAGGCTGTCTGTTCGCCGCGTTCGTCGGCCATGGCGGCGAAGATCGCCCGAAGATCGTCGACGTCGAGTTCGCTCAGCGAATTCGCGTGCCTGCGGCGCGGGCCGTCGGGCACCACAACGTCATTCGGTATCACCAGAACGGGACAGCCGGCCGCCTCGGCCGACGCCGTGCCGGTGACGGAGTCCTCGATCGCAAGACATTGCGACGGATCGAATCCCAGCAACTCCGCGGCACGCGCGTACGGGTCGGGTGCGGGTTTCGGGTGCACCACCTCGTCCCCGCACACTGTCACCGAGAAGTAATGGTGGCCAATGCTCTTCAGTGCGCGCTCGGCGAGCTCCCGCCGGGTGTTGGTCACCAGCGCCAGCGGAACGCCTGCCGCGGTGAGCCGCTCCAGCAGCTCGCGGGCACCCGGCTGCCAAGGCAGTCCGGCCTCGAACAGGTCACCGGTGTGAGCGTGCAGCCAGTCCGCCGATTCGGCCATTGCCTCGGGGTCCTGCTCCAGCCCCAGATCGGAGTAGACGATCTGCATCACGCTGTCCGACGAACCGCCGACCGTCGACTCCCGCACCTCTTGGGAGAGCACGCCGCCGAGGCGCCCGTACAGGGCGTGCATCGAGACGTCCCAGAGCTTTTCGGAGTCGACCAGGGTGCCGTCCATGTCCCACAGCACCGCTCGCATGCGTTGATTCTGGCACGGTCGGGGGGCCGCAGTCACATAGGCGTGGCGTCGGTGCGCGCGGCTAGGTTGGCGACATGACCATTCTCGTGACCGGCGCCACTGGAAACATCGGACGCCGCATCGTCGATCACCTGATCCACCTGGGAGCCAACGACATCCGTGCCCTGACGGCGAATCCCGCCAAGGCGAACCTGCCCGACGGTGTGAATGTCGTCACCGGTTACCTCGGCAACCCGGAGTCACTGCCTGCGGCGCTGGACGGCGTGGAGGCGATGTACCTGGCACCGCTTCCTGCGACGCTGAGCGTCACCCTGGAACTCGCCAAGGAAGCGAACGTGCAGTACGTCGTCGCGTTGTCGGGTGGAGCGCACTGGCAGGAGCATGCTGACGCCATCACGGCGTCGGGCCTGGTCAATACCCAACTCGGGCCGGGCGAGTTCGCCGACAACTTCACCATCTGGGCCGAGCAGATCAAGGCCACCCGCACCGTCCGCGATCCGTATCCGACGGTGCTCGAGGCACCGATCTCGATGGACGACATCGCACGAGTGGCCGCGACGCTGTTGGCCAAGCCCGACTCGTCGCACCACGGCCGGATGTATTCGATCACCGGCCCCGAGGCGCTGAGCCGGGTCGCGATCGCCGAACGGATCGGCGTCGGCATCGGGGTGGACGTGACGTTCGAGCAGTGCACCCGCGCCGAGGCCGAAGCGCTGTTGCAGCCCGCCATGGGTGACTACGCGAGTTGGTATCTCGACCAGGTGCAGGCGGGCGTCGACGCCCCGCAGCAGGCCAACCACCTGGTCGCCGAGCTGACCGGTACGCCGGCCCAGTCGATCGCCGAGTGGGCCGCTGCGAATGCCGAGGCGTTCCGCTGACTCGCGGAATGGCTTGGGGCCGTTGATATTCGGGCGCTCCCCCGTAGTGCTCAGTCCTCCGGGTTGTAGCCGAGGTTGGGCGCCAGCCAGCGCTCGGCTTCGGCCAGGGTCCAGCCCTTGCGCTTCGCGTAATCGGCAACCTGGTCCTGGGCTATCCGGCCGACCACGAAGTACTGCGACTGCGGATGCGAGAAGTACCAGCCGCTGACGGCAGCGCCGGGCCACATCGCCATCGACTCGGTCAGCTCGATGCCGGTGCGCTCCTTGACGTCCATCAGCTCCCAAAGCGTCGCCTTCTCGGTGTGCTCCGGGCAAGCGGGGTAGCCAGGAGCGGGCCGGATGCCGCGGTACTTCTCACCGATGAGCGCCTCGTTGTCCAGTTGCTCGTCGGGCTGATATCCCCAGAATTCCTTGCGGACTCGCTGGTGCATCCGTTCGGCGAACGCCTCCGCCAACCGGTCGGCGAGCGACTCCAGCAGGATTGCGTTGTAGTCGTCGTGGGCCGCCTTGAACTCGACGATCTTGTCCTGGCTGCCGAGCCCGGCCGTGACGGCAAACGCGCCGACGTAGTCCTCCAGGCCCGTTTCCTTTGGGGCGACGAAGTCACCCAGTGACCGGTTCGGGATGCCGTCGCGGTGCTCGCCCTGCTGGCGCAGGTTGCGCAACGTGGTCAGCACCTCGGTACGGGTCTCGTCGGTGTAGACCTCGATGTCGTCACCGACCGCGTTCGCCGGGAAGAATCCGATCACGCCGTTGGCGGTCAGCCACTTCTCTTTGATCAGGGTGTCGAGCATCTCCTGGGCGTCCTCGTACAACTTGCGGGCGGTCTCACCCGACACCGGGTTGTTGAGGATGTCGGGGAAGCGTCCCTTCATCTCCCAGGCGTTGAAGAACGGCTGCCAGTCGATGTACTCGCGCAGCTCGGCGATGTCGTAGTCCTCGAACTCCCGCACGCCCAGACCCTGTGCTGGCACCGGCGGCGCGTAGCCGTCCCACTCGATCGGCGTCCGGTTGGCGCGGGCCTTCTCGAGCGTCAGCATCGGCCGCTCGTTCTTCTGGGCGTGCCGTTCGCGCAGCGATGCGTAGTCCTTCTCGGTGGCCTCCAGCAGGGCCGGCCGCTGCTTGTCGTCGAGCAGCGCGGCCGCGACCGGCACCGAGCGGGACGCGTCCTTGACCCAGACCACCGGACCGCTGCGACGCGGCGCCACCTTGACGGCCGTGTGCGCACGCGAGGTGGTCGCGCCGCCGATCAACAGCGGAATCTGCAGCCCCTGCCGCTCCATCTCGACCGCAAAGTTGACCATCTCGTCCAGCGACGGGGTGATCAGGCCGGACAGCCCGATGATGTCGGCCTCGTGCTCCTTGGCCGCATCCAGGATCTTCTGAGCGGGCACCATCACACCGAGGTCGATGACCTCGAAGTTGTTGCACTGCAGGACGACCCCGACGATGTTCTTGCCGATGTCGTGGACGTCGCCCTTGACGGTCGCCATGATGATCGTGCCGTTGGTGTCCTTCGAGCCGGTGGTGCCCAACTCCGCCTTCTCCGCCTCGATGTACGGCAGCAGATACGCCACGGCCTTCTTCATCACCCGCGCCGACTTCACGACCTGCGGCAGGAACATCTTGCCCGCGCCGAAGAGGTCACCGACGACGTTCATGCCGTCCATCAGCGGTCCCTCGATGACCTCGATCGGGCGACCGCCTGCAGCCTCGATCTCGGCCCGCAGTTCCTCGGTGTCGGCGTCGACGTGGGCGTCGATGCCCTTGACCAGGGCGTGGGTGATCCGCTCGCGGATCGGCAGGCTGCGCCACTCGGCCGCCTGCGGGTCATCGGGTTTCTCGGAGCTGTTGAACCGTTCGGCGATCTCCAGCAGCCGTTCGGCCGCGTCCTCGCGGCGGTTCAGGACGACGTCCTCGATGCGGTCCCGCAGTTCGGGGTCGATCGAGTCGTAGGGCACCAGTGCACCCGCGTTGACGATGCCCATGTCCAGCCCCGCCTTGATGGCGTGGAACAGGAACACCGAGTGGATCGCCTCGCGGACCGGGTTGTTGCCCCGGAACGAGAACGACACGTTCGAGATGCCGCCGGAGATGTGCACCCCTGGCAGGTTCTCCTTGATCCAGGCGCAGGCCTCGATGAAGTCGATGCCGTAGGTGGCGTGCTCCTCGATACCCGTCGCCAGCGCAAAGCAGTTCGGGTCGAAGATGATGTCCTCGGGCGGGAAGCCGACCTCTTCGGTCAGGATCCGGTAGGCGCGACCGCAGATCTCCTTGCGGCGCTCCAGGTTGTCCGCCTGGCCTTGCTCGTCAAAGGCCATCACGACGACGGCGGCGCCGTACTTGCGGCACAGCCGTGCCTCGCGGATGAACTTCTCCTCGCCCTCCTTCATGGAGATCGAGTTGACGATCGGCTTGCCCTGCACGTTCTTCAGGCCCGCCTCGATGACCTCCCACTTGGAGGAGTCGATCATCACCGGGACGCGGCTGATGTCCGGCTCGGCCGCGATCAGCTTGGTGAACCGGTCCATCGCGGCGACGCCGTCGATCATGCCCTCGTCCATGTTGATGTCGATGACCTGCGCACCGACCTCGACCTGCTGCAGGGCGACCGACAGCGCGGTGTCGTAGTCCTCGGCCTTGATCAGGTTGCGGAACCGGGCGGAGCCGGTGATGTTGGTGCGCTCACCGATGTTCACGAAGAGGGAGTCGTTGGTGATGTTGAGCGGCTCCAGGCCCGAAAGCCGGGTCGCCACCGGGATTTCCGGCAGCTCGCGCGGCGGCTTGCCCTCGACGACCTTCGCGATCTCGGCGATGTGCGGCGGCGCCGTTCCGCAGCACCCGCCGACCAGGTTGACCAAGCCGGCCTCGGCGAACTCGGCGAGGTAGCCCGCCTGCGCCTCCGGGGACTCGTCGTACTCGCCGAAGGCGTTGGGCAGGCCGGCGTTCGGGTAGCAGGAGACGAAGGTGTCCGCGATGCGCGCCACCTCGGCGATGTAGGGCCTCATCTCCGGCGCGCCGAGCGCGCAGTTGAGGCCGACCGCGAGCGGCTTCGCGTGCCGGATCGCGTTCCAGAACGCTTCGGTGACCTGACCTGACAACGTCCGACCTGACGCATCGGTGATGGTGCCCGAGATGATCAGCGGCCAGCGGCGGCCGCGCTCCTCGAACAACGTCTCGATGGCGAACACCGCCGCCTTGGCGTTCAGCGAATCGAAGATCGTCTCGACGATGAGGAGGTCGGCGCCGCCGTCGACGAGGCCGTTGGCGGCATCCAGGTAGGCGCTGACCAGCTGGTCGTAGGAGACGTTGCGGGCTCCCGGGTCGTTGACGTCCGGCGAGATCGAGGCGGTCCGCGTCGTCGGCCCCAGCGCACCGGCCACGTAGCGGGGCTTCTCCGGCGTGCTGAACTCGTCCGCGACCTTGCGGGCCAGGGCCGCGCCTGCGTAGTTCAGTTCGTAGGCCAGCTCGTGCATGCCGTAGTCCGACAGCGAAACCGCGTTCGCGTTGAACGTGTTGGTCTCCAGGATGTCGGCGCCCGCCTCGAGGTACTCGCGGTGAATGCCGGAGATGATCTGCGGTTGCGTCAGGGTGAGCAGGTCGTTGTTGCCCTGCAGAGCGGTCGGCCACTCCCTGAACCGGTCGCCGCGATAACCGGCCTCGTCCGGCCGGTCCCGCTGGATCGCCGTGCCCATCGCGCCGTCGATCACCAGGATCCGCTCGCGCAGGGCAGCCGTCAGTTCGTCGGTGCAGTCGGGGCGGATGTTCGGCTCAAACGAGCTCACGTGCACTCCTTCCATGGCGGAAGGCGTCCTTAACTCCGCCGAGCGTGGCGGCTACCCAAGTAACCGTTGCAACGCCTCTCGACCAGAAAAGTCTACGTCGTCACCCGATGGACGTCTGGACGCCAGCCTGCGGCCGACCCGCGTGGCGGTCCCCGGCCCTCGAACGACAGCCCGCGGATCGCGTCGCCAATGTATTTAACAACGTTAACGAGATTGCCGTCGAACGTATTTCGAGCGCAACAATCCCAGGAACGGGGACCCGTGTGGCGATGCCACTCGCGGGTACCACGCAGGGCTTACGCTGGCCTGGTGACAGACCTGCCCAAACTGCACGACACGATCGTCGTGGCGGCCTTCGAGGGCTGGAACGACGCTGGTGACGCCGCTAGTGACGCGCTCGAGCACCTCGACGCCATCTGGGAGGCCGAAACCATCGTCGAGATCGACGACGAGTCCTATTACGACTACCAGGTGAACCGCCCGGTGATCCGTCAGATCGACGGCGTCACCCGTGAGCTGGTGTGGCCTTCGATGCGGATATCGCACTGCCGTCCGCCCGGCAGCGACCGCGACATCGTGCTGATGCACGGCGTGGAGCCCAACATGCGCTGGCGGACGTTCTGCGCGGAGCTGCTGGCGATCGCCGACAAGCTCAGCGTGGACACCGTGGTGATTCTCGGGGCGCTGCTGGCCGACACGCCGCACACCCGGCCCGTTCCGGTCTCCGGGGCCGCGTACTCCCCCGAGTCGGCCAAGTTCTTCGGGCTGGAGCAGACCCGCTACGAGGGGCCGACGGGCATCGCAGGGGTGTTCCAGGACGCCTGCGTTGCCGCGGGCATCCCGGCGGTGACGTTCTGGGCCGCGGTCCCGCACTACGTGTCGCAGCCGCCGAACCCGAAGGCCACCGTCGCGTTGCTGCGCCGCGTCGAGGACGTGCTCGACATCGAGGTGCCGCTCGCCGATCTGCCGACCCAGGCCGAGGAGTGGGAGCAGGCGGTCACCGAGATGACGGGCGAGGACGACGAGATCGCCGAGTACGTGCAATCCCTCGAGGAACGCGGCGATGCCGAGGTCGACATGAGCGAAGCGATCGGCAAGATCGACGGCGACGCCTTGGCCGCGGAGTTCGAACGCTACCTACGCCGCAGGGGTCCCGGGTTCAGGGGCTGAAGCGGGCCGCGGCGCGTTCCGCTCGTGCGGCACCGCGTTCGAGGTAGCGGGCCTTCGATTCCTCGAACTTCGCCGCTTCGACTTCCATGCGTTCGATGAACGCCAGAAGTTCGTCGCGCGCTCGCAGCCCGTCGCCGGTGAAGTCGTCGCGTTCGAAGATCCGCCACTTGCGCAGCACCGGGAGCACGACGTCGTCCAGATGCTGGCGCAGGTCGTAGATGCCGCCGACGGCGATCTTGACGGCGTTGCGGCGGAAGTTCGGGATCGAGAAGCCCGGCATCTGGAAGTTCACCAGGATCCGGCAGATCGAGTGCATGGCTTGATCGGGCGCGATGTCCAGGGCGGCGGCGGCCACCCCGCGGTAGAAGATCATGTGCAGGTTCTCGTCGGCCGCGACGCGCCGCAACAGCTGGTCGGCGATGTGCTCGTCGCAGGCCCTTCCGGTGTTGCGGTGCGACACCCGGGTGGCCAGTTCCTGGAACGTGACGTACACCAGGGCGTCGAGCATCGACTCGGGCCGGACCGAACCCTGCCCCCGCTGGCCGGGGCTGAAGCCGGCGGTCACCTGCTCGAGCCTGGCCTGCTCCAAGGCGTACGGGTCGACGGCGCGGGTGACCACCAGGTAGTCGCGCAGCGCGATGCCGTGCCGGTTCTCCTCGACGGTCCACCGATCGACCCACGCGCCCCAGGCGTCGTCGAGGCTGAAGTGCTCGGCGATCGCCCGGTGATACGACGGCAGGTTGTCCTCGGTGAGCAGGTTGGTGATCATCGCGATCCTGGCCAACTCGGAGAGCCGGGACTGGTCCGGCGTCCAGCCGCCGTCACCGGCGCCGTAGCTGCGGCCTTCGGACCATGGCACGTAGTCGTGCGGATTCCAGTTCTTCGTCGAGACCAGATGCTGATTCATCCCCGCCTCGGCGACGGGTTCGAGCTCGCGAAGGAGCTGCAGGTCAGTCAGTGGTTTCGCCATTGAGGGCGCACGCTACAGCAGGTCGAGGCCGGAACCAGGGAGGCAGGGCTGGCTACGCCTTCACCGGCTTCGGTGCCTTCCAGTCGCCGTTGAGCGCATCGGGCTTCGGCCAGTACAGCCTCAGCACCAGCTGGAAGGGCCCCTCGGGAGCAGGCAGCCAGTTGGCCTCCCGGTCTGCGCCGGGCGACTCCTTCTGCACGTAGAGGGTGATGCCGCCGTCGGGATCCTTGATCAGGCTGGACAGCATTGGCGAGTTGATCAGGTAGCGGTTCATGGGGTTCTTGACCAGCAGGCTCTGCGGCAGCTCGTACATCGTCAGCGACCAGAACGCGTTGACCGGCGGCAGCTGACCCGACGCGAAGCGGTAGGTGTAGGTGTTGGCTCCGGTCAGCGGCTGGCCCGTGGAGTCGAACGAGGTACTGGGGTAGATGGCCTCGTCCTTGCTGTTGCCGTAGATGCCCAAGACGGCACCGGCCATCCGGTAGAGGTAGTTGCCGTTCAGATAGCGGGCGTCACCGAAGAAGTCGGCGGCGCCCACCTGCCCGGTGTCGACCTTGTCCTTCTTGAAGGCGTCGAACTCCGCCCAGGCGTCGGCCATGCCCCCTTCGACCGCGGTGCGCATCTCGGGGCTGAGCCTGTCGGCGTCGAATGAGCCGTCCGGCCCGATCCCGATGGTGGCGAACCGGTCCCGCATGGCCTTCTCCTGCGGCAGGACCGGCGCGAACCGCAGCGCGAAGTTCAGTATCTCGAAGAACTGCGGCGAGGTCTTCTGCTGGTCGGGTGTCAGCGGCGGCACGAAGTCGATGGGCGGGGCCGCGGTGGGCGCCGGCTGGTTCAGGAACACCGACAGCGGGGTGACCTGATACCCGGCCTGGATCTTCTTGACGTTGTCGATGTCGGAGGGCCCGAACAGCTGGGTGCGGTACAGCACCATGGCGAGATCGGTGTCGCTACGGATGACCTTGTCGACGCCCTCGGGCTGCGCTCCCTTCCAGTTCGGTCCTGCCAGCAGGTACTTGCCTCCGCCGTTGCCGGTGGTCCGGCTGCCGACGTAGTCCACGTTGTAGGTGTAGCCGTCGACGAACTGCAGCGAGTAGTAGCGGTCCTGTTCGATCGGCGGGACGGTGAGCACCAGTGGCTCGGCGCGCAGGTCTGCGCCAACGGCCGAATAGGGAGTGTCGGAGTTGGGCGTCTGGATCGCGGTGTCTTCGGGCGTGTAAACCCTTGACGTGTTGTGGATCTGGTTCCAACCACCCTTGTACTCCGGGTTCTCCTTGTTGACGAAGTACGCATACTGCACGCGGTAGTTGTCGACGATCGGGAAGCCGTAGACGTAGGCCTCCTTGGCGATGGCCCTGGCCTGCTCGGGTGTCACCGCCACTGGGCTCGGCGGCGGCGCGGAGCTCACCACCTCGGGCTCTCCGGCCTTGGAGCACGCGGCCAGCATCGCCGCGAGCACCACCAGGACTCCGAGCCGACGGACCATGACGTTCCCATTCCCAGAACCCATGGCCCTAGTTCTACAGCGCTACTCCGAGCAGCGCGTCGACGGCCGCCGCAACGGCGAGTGGGGCGTCGGCGTCATGGCCGCCGTACTCCAACGCATCGGTGGTCCAACCATCCAGTGCGGCAAGGGCTTTCGGGGTATCGAGATCGTCGGCAAGGTACTGCCGCACCCGCGCAATCACGTCGTCGGCGGCGGGGCCCGCGGGCAGCGCCGTCGCGGTGCGCCACCGCTCGAGACGAGTCAGTGCATCGGTCAGCACCTCGTCACTCCACGACCGGTCGGATCGGTAGTGCCCGGCGAGCAGGCCCAGCCGGATCGCGGACGGATCGACGCCGTCGGCGCGTAGCCGGGATACCAGGACGAGGTTGCCACGGCTCTTGCTCATCTTGTGGCCGTCCCAGCCGATCATGCCTGCGTGCACGTAGTGCCTGGCGAATCGGCGCTCCCCCGTGACGGATTCGGCGTGCGCGGCGGAGAATTCGTGATGCGGGAAGATCAGGTCGCTGCCACCGCCCTGGATGTCCAGGCCGGTGCCGATTCGCGTCAGCGCGATCGCCGCACACTCCACGTGCCAGCCGGGCCGGCCGGGACCGAACGGGGACGGCCAGCTGGGCTCGCCGGGCCGCTGCGCAAGCCACAGCAGCGCGTCGAGTTCGTCGCCCTTGCCGGCACGCTGCGGGTCGCCGCCGCGCTCGCCGAACAACCGCAGCATGGTCTCGCGGTCGTAGCCCGACTCATAGCCGAACTGCGGTGTGGCGTCTGCGCGGAAGTAGACGTCCGGATACTCGGCGTCGTCGATGACGTAGGCCGCGCCCGACGCCAACAGCTTCTCGACGAGTTCCACCACCTCGGCGATGGCCTCGGTGGCCGCGACGTAGTCGTGCGGAGGCAGCACCCGCAGCGCGGTCATGTCCTCACGGAAGAGTTGCGTCTCGCGGTCGCCGAGCTCGCGCCAGCCCAGCCCGTCGCGATTGGCGCGCTCGAACAGCGGGTCGTCGACGTCGGTGATGTTCTGCACGTAGTGCACGGTGTGCCCGGAGTCCAGCCACAGGCGGTGGATCAGGTCGAACGTCAGGTAGGTCGCGGCGTGCCCGAGATGCGTGGCGTCATACGGCGTGATGCCACAGACGTACATGGTGGCGGTCTCGCCCGCCGACACGGGCCGGATCTGCTGGTCGGCGCTGTCGTAGAGCCGCAACTGTGGACCGCGCCCGGAGAGCTCGGGGACTGACGGCGCCGGCCACGATTGCATGGCCTCGACTCTAGGGTGTGCGCTCAGAACGTCCTCCTGATGGTGCGTCATCCAGTCATGGGACAACGGCGAGCGCGATTACATTCCCGCCCCTTCAGTACAGCGAGCGGATGGCGCCGAGCAGCGTGTCGGACAGTTCCTGCCGGCACATCACGAAGTCGGGGAGGTACGGGTCGGGCCGGTTGTAGATCAACGGCGATCCGTCCAGGCGCGAGGCGTGCAGCCCGGCCGCCTGTACGACGGCGGATGGCGCCGCCGAATCCCATTCCCACTGCCCGCCGGCATGGACATAGGCGTCGACGTCGCCCCGCACCACGGCCATCGCCTTGGCGCCCGCCGAGCCGATACCGACCAGCTCGACGTCGAGCACGTCGCGAAGCCACCACACCACGTTCGGCGGCCGGTTGGCACTGGCCGCGATGCGGATGGGTCCCGGCGTGCGCGGCGGCGGTGGCGTGACCGTGTCGGTGCGGTACACCTCGTCGACGGCGGGTAGCCCGACGGCGGCGTCGGTGATCCCGCCGTGGACGCCGCCGCTGCGCTGCCACAGGGCGATGTGCACGGCCCAGTCGTCGTGGCCGCGCAACGAGAACTCCCGGGTGCCGTCCACCGGATCGACGATCCACACCCGGTCGGCACGCACCCGGGACAGGTCGTCGGCGGCCTCCTCGGACAACACCGCGTCGTCCGGGCGCTCTTCCTTCAGCCGGTCCAGGATCAGCGTGTTGGCCCGCCTGTCGCCGGCGTCCCCGAGGTCGTAGGGGTCGGAGTAACCGACCTCCTCGCGCACCGCCAGCAGCAACTCACCCGCTTCGCGAGCCAGCTGCGCGGCCAGCGCCGCGTCATTCAATTCTCGACGTCACTATTCGGGCGTGGCACCGGGTGCACGGACGACCATCGGCACGGCCGGGAAGTAGGCCGCCATCTCCGATCGGGCCCGGCGCAGGGCGGCCGTGCCGAAGCCGCGGTGGCGGTGTTCGGGGTGGATCCAGATCCGGACGTTGACCTCGCCGCCGACGAGTTCGCCGAACACCATGCCGACCTTCTGCGAACCCTCCTCGGCGACGAACCACACCGCCTCTTCGGCCGATACCCGCCCGACCGCGGCGTCGATCTCGTCCTCGAGGGCGCCCGCAGGCGCTCCGGAGCCGTCACCCTTTGCGCCGACGTCGCTGGTGCGGGCGGCGAAGATGTCCCGGTCGGCGTCTTGGGAGAAGATCCGCAGGCTCAGGCTGTCGCCCAAGCTGGCCGGGCGCTCCCCGAGCGTGAAGCTGAGTTGCTTGTTGAGGTCCTCGAGCTCGTCGGCGATCCTGCGTCGGGCATCACGCGTGAGCTGGGCGAACGACATGGCCATGACGGCCTCGCCGCCCAGGTGCGACGTGTCGAGCAGGGTCGAGATGGCCTTGACCGCTGCGGCCCTGTCGTCGGCCTCGACGATCACGTCGAGCACCTCGTGCCTGCGGTCGAGCGCCTTCTGCAGGGCATCGGTGATCTCGCGGCGGGCGGTGGCCCGATCGTGGTCGGTCATGACGACGAGCGTAGAACACGCCGGTTGCAGCCGAGCGGGTCCCGAGCCGTCGTCGGTCGATTCAGAATGCGGGCCACGGGATCGGACGGCGCCGGTCCGGGGTCGGCATCACCGGATTGTCCAGCAGCCCAACGGCTCTCGCGTACAGCGCGTCGACCTCTCGATCGGTGATGTGTGCACTCAGCACGTCGGCGAGGTCGTCGAGCAGCGCATCACGCAGGCAGGCGACCTGCTGCAGTGCCTCGTCGTCGACGGGCTTGCCTGCCCAGCCCCACAGCACCGTGCGCAGTTTGTCCTCGGTGTGCAGGCTGACGCCGTGGTCCACGCCGTAGACGCCGCCGTCGACGCCGTGCAGGATGTGACCGCCCTTGCGGTCGGCGTTGTTGATCAGAACGTCCAAGACAGCCATCCGGCGCAATCTGGCATCGTCGGCGTGTACCAGCGTGACCTCGTCGCCTGCATAGTCGTAGGCCTGCAGGATCGGCAGGTACCCGGGCGGGACGTGCCCCGCGGGCAGCAGGTCGACGAGGTCTGGTCCGGCCCCGGGTTCGTCGTCGTCCATGGCGTCACCGGGCTGATCGACCCACCGCTGCACCATGCCCGGCCCGGCTGGACCATCGCGAATGATGGTGTAGGGCACGATGTTCCAGCCGAGTGCCGCCGACACCAGATAGGCGCTCACTTCCCGGCCTGCCAGCGTGCCGTCGGGAAAGTCCCACAGCGGCGCCTCGCCCGCGATCGGCTTGTACACGCAGTGGGCTTCGACCTCGCCCAGTCGCGCCTCGCACAGGAAGGTGGCGTTGCTCGCGGAGCGGATGCGGCCCAGAACGGTGAGCTCGCCGCTCCGGAACACCTCCCCCTCGACGTCCCCGCCGTCAGGTTTCGTCGTCATCGTCGGCCCCACCTAGGGCGCCGCGCCGGTAGCCGTTGGTGCGCACGCAGATGTGTCCCTCCGGATCGAGCGGCTCGTCACACAGCGGGCACGGTGGACGTCCGGCGGAGATCACCCGGGTGGAACGCGTCGCGAACTCGCGGGCCGACTCCGGCGACAGGAAGACCCGCACCGCGTCCGGCCCGTCCTCGGCGTCGTCGAGCACGACGGACGCGTCGAATTCGGTCTCGGACACCGCAAGCAGTTCGACCACGACGGTCTGCGCCTCCGAATCCCAGCCCAGCCCCATGGTGCCCACCCGGAATTCGGCGTCGACGGGCGTGACGAGCGGGCTCAAGTCGCCGACGTCGTCCGTCTCGGGCGGGATCGGGGTGCCGAAGCGGCGGTTGATCTCCAGCAACAGCGCGGCGATGCGCTCGGCGAGGACGGCGACCTGCTGTTTCTCCAGCATCACGGAGACCACGCGCTTGTCGTGGACGGCTTGGAGATAGAACGTCCGGTTGCCCGGCTGCCCGACTGTCCCGGCCACGAAACGGTCGGGTGAGCGGAAGACGTGAATCGAGCGTGCCATGGCACCTTTCAAAATACCGGCATCAGCCCAGCTGGCGTAATCAGCGCGGGGCCTTGCTCAGTCGGTGGAACCGCCCACCGTGGCGTCCCCGCTCGGCTCCGGTTTGGCGAGCAGGGCAGCCGTCAGTGCGGCGCCGGTGTGGTTGACGTGCATGACGAAGGGTCGGACTGCGGTGTAGCGGATGACGCTCATCGACGCGGGATCGGCGGTGATCCGCTGAAAGGTGTCGAGGTGGGTGCCGAGGGCGTCGGCCACGATGGCCTTGATCACATCACCGTGCGTGCAGGCCACCCACAGGACGTCGGCGTCGTGTTCTGCGGCCAGGCGTCGATCGTGTTCGCGCACCGCTTCGACCGCGCGGGCCTGGACGTGGGCCAGTCCCTCGCCGTCCGGGAACACTGCGGCGCTTGGCTGCTGCTGCACCACCGCCCATAGCGGCTCCTTGACCAGTTCACCGATCTTGCGCCCGGTCCACTGGCCGTAGTCGACCTCCGACAGCCGCTCCTCGATCACCGGCTCGATGCCCAGCGCCAAGGCCAGCGGCTCGACGGTGCGCTCGCAGCGCAGCATCGGTGACCGCACGATCGCCCTGACCGGAAGCGAGCCGATGCGCTCGACGAGTCCCTTGGCCTGCTCGACGCCCTTGTCGTCGAGGTCGACGCCCTCGGATCGGCCGGCCAGCGTGTGGGCGGTGTTGGACGTGGAGCGGCCGTGGCGCAGGAGGATGACGGTCATCGGGCGGGCCTTCGGGGTGGGAATGTCATCGGGTGGGCCCCTTGGGTGGGAATGTCACTGCGCGGCCATCACGCCGGTGCCGAGCAGGATCAGTACGACGATGCCGAGGATCACGCGGTAGCCGACGAACCAGTACATGCCGTGGCGCACGAGGAACTTGAGGAACCACGACACGGCGGCGAAGCCGACCACGAAGGCGATGGCTGCGGCCACGAGTAACTGCGGACCCGTGGCGCTCATCCCTTCGGTGACGGGGTGGAAGGCGTCGGGCAGCGAGAAGATGCCGGAGGCCAGCACGGCGGGGATCGCCAGCAGGAACCCGAACCGGGCCGCGAGCTCGCGATCCTGGCCGAGGAACAGCCCGGCGCTGATGGTGGCGCCCGACCGCGACACCCCCGGCACCAGGGCCAGACACTGCGCGAAGCCGACGATGACGGCGTCCTTCCAGGTCAGTTCCTCGACGTGGCGGGTCTGCCTGCCGAAGTACTCGGCGGCGGCGATCACCGCGGAGAACGCGATCAACGCGATCGCGACGATCCACAGGTTGCGCACACCCGACCGGATCTGATCCTTGAACAGCAGCCCGAGCACACAGATCGGGAGGGTGCCGATGATGACCCACCAGCCGAGCCAGTAGTCGGCGGTGCGGCGCGCGGCGTCGCGGAGGCCGCCGAACCACGCCGCCAGGATGCGGCCGATGTCGCGGGCGAAGTAGATCAGGACGGCCAGCTCGGTGCCGAGCTGGGTGACCGCTGTGAACGAGGCGCCCGCGTCGTCGCGGAAGAACAGTTGCGACACGATCGCCAGGTGACCGGACGAGCTGACCGGGAGGAATTCGGTGAGACCCTGGACGATCGCCAAAACGACCACCTGCAACCACGACATCGCCGCCACGTCGATCACGCCGACGACCGTACCGTGGGAAGTCGTTAACGCCCGGAACGCGGCACCGGTTGTGCGTCGGCGACGGCGTCACGCACCGCGGCGGCCAGACTGCGCTCGTCGTTGACGTCGACGTGGACGACGCTGTGACTACCCACGGCTACGACGTCTTCGGCCTGCGGAACGGGGGCCGCAAGGCGTGGCCGATAGATTTCGACCTCGAGTGTCTGCCGCTCCAGGTGAAAGGAGAAGCTGCGACCGTCGCCCACGCGGCCAAAACCGCTTGCGTACATGCCCGTTGAGATGTCTTCGATGGCGAATGCGTCGTCGGCTACGTCTTCGTCCGCCGCCAAGGTCATGTCCGAACCATACCGCTGGTCTGCTCCTCGATGGCGTCCCACGTGGCCAATTCGTGAATGCATGCTTGCCTACACTTGCACTTCGTCCGACATTTACTTCGCACACACGAGAGCTACCCTTTGCCACTCAAACGAAACCCCAAAAGTTGCCTAGCTCACAGTGCGCTGGCGGCGGTGATGGTGGTTGCCGGCGTGGGCTGCTCGTCGAAGGTCACGGACGCGCCGCCCCCGACCATCTCGCCCGCCAGGGCGGCGGATTCCCCGTCGGTGACGGCGCCGCCTGCCGGCGAGGTACGCCCGTTGAACGGTCCGGGACAGGCGGGCACGTTCGACCGGGCGACACACACCCTGGTGGTGCTTGGCGGTTCGACGGTCACGACGTTCCCCCAGCGGGGTGAGCCGCGCACGCTGCCACTCCCCGCGCCGGCGACGGCGCTGACCGGTGACGACCGCGGCACGGCGTACCTCTCCACCCGGGGCGGCTACTTCCGGATCGGCGTCGACACCGGCGCGGTGACCCGGGTCGACGTCGAAGGTGCACGCGACACCGACTTCACCGCCATCACACGGCGCGGCGACGGGAAGCTGACGCTCGGCAGCGCCGACGGGACGGTGTACACGTTGGGTTCGGACACCACGGTCGCGGCCCGGCTGCAGATCTTCGCCCGAGTGGATGCCCTTGTCGCACAGGGCGACAGGGTCGTGGTGCTGGACCGGGGACAGACCTCCGTCACCACGGTCGACGCGTCGGGCACCCGCGCCGAGCATGCGCTGCGGGCCGGCGACGGCGCCACGACGATCGCGGCCGATCCCGCGGGCCGAGTGCTCGTCGCGGATACCCGCGGCGACGAACTGCTGGTGTTCGGCTCGGACCCACTGATGCTCCGGCAGCGCTACCCGGTGCCCGGCGCCCCGTACGGGCTGACCGGGTCGGCCAAGCTGGCGTGGGTGTCGGAGACGGCGACGAACAGCGTCGTTGGTTACGATCTGGCCACCGGAATACCCGTAGAGAAGGTGCGTTACCGAAGCGTGCAACAACCGAACTCCCTGGCCTTCGACGATGCCGCCGACACCCTGTACGTGGTGTCGGGCTCAGGAGCGGGCGTTCAAGTGATCCCCGGGGCGTCGAGATGAGCGCTTGCGCGAAGAGCAGAGGGCCATCGTGACGGCCGTCCAGCGCGGGCGGATGCCCGCGGCGTGGGAAACCGACCTGTCCGATGACTACGAGTGGGTGCCGCTGCGGCTGCCGCCGGACGTGACGCGGTTGTCGGCCTCCACACGGCTTTCGATCGAGGCCGAGTACCGCGGGTGGGAGCTGACCAGGGTGCGCCTATACACCGACGGCAGTCGTCGGGTTCTGTTGCGGCGCAAGAAGACCGCGGCCGACCGGCTGGCGGCGGACCAGCCGGGAGCGTAGTGACGGCCACCTCGTGATCTACCGCATGGTGCGGCGAATGCTGTTCCTCGTCCCGCCGGAACGCATCCACACCTGGGTCTTCGCTCTGCTGCGGGCGGTGACCGCGCCGCCACCGCTGCGCCGGCTGCTGGCCCGGTGGCTGGCGCCGCACGATCCAGTGTTGGCCAGCACCGTGTTCGGGGTGCGCTTTCCCGGCCCGATGGGACTGGCCGCCGGTTTCGACAAGGACGGCACCGGCCTGAACACGTGGGGCGCGTTGGGCTTCGGCTACGCCGAAGTCGGCACAGTCACCGCGCAAGCACAACCCGGCAATCCACGACCGCGGATGTTCCGCCTGGCCGACGACCGTGCGCTGCTCAACCGGATGGGATTCAACAACCACGGCGCAGGCGAACTCGCCCTTCGGCTCACCCGGCACACCCCCGCCGTGCCGATCGGCGTCAACATCGGCAAGACCAAGGTGACACCGGCGGAGGACGCCGTTGCCGATTACGCCGAGAGCGCCAGGCTGGTCGGCCCGCTCGCGGCGTTCCTGGTGGTCAACGTCAGCTCACCGAACACCCCAGGCCTACGCGACCTGCAGGCGGT
This sequence comes from Mycobacterium sp. URHB0044, assembly GCF_000620625.1. Lineage (GTDB taxonomy): Bacteria > Actinomycetota > Actinomycetes > Mycobacteriales > Mycobacteriaceae > Mycobacterium. The sequence goes on from NZ_JIAW01000031.1 coordinate 39,952, forward strand.
CGCGGCCCTGCGGCCCATCCTTGCCGCCGTGAAGGCCCAGACGGACACCCCGGTGCTGGTGAAGATCGCGCCCGACCTTTCCGACCACGACGTCGACGAAGTGGCCGACCTGGCCGTCGAAGTGGGCCTGGCCGGCATCGTGGCCACCAACACCACGTTGTCCCGCACCGGGCTTGCCACCCCCGGCGCGGAGGCGCTCGGCGCGGGCGGCGTGTCGGGCGCACCCGTAGCGCAGCGCTCCGCCGAAGTGTTGCGCCGGCTCTACCGGCGCGTCGGTGACCGGCTGGTGCTGATCAGTGCCGGTGGCATCGAGACCGCGGACGACGCGTGGGATCGCATCACCTCGGGTGCCTCACTGGTGCAGGGCTACACCGGGTTCATCTACGGCGGCGGGCTGTGGGCCAAGCACATTCACGACGGGTTGGCTCAGCGCCTGCACGAGGGCGGGTTCGCCTCGCTCGCCGACGCCGTTGGGTCGGCGGCCGGAGCCGCCCCGGCGGCGACATCGGACCCAGACCAGAAGTAGACCTACAGCGCCTTCAGCCAGAACGGCCACCGCGGATCGGCCATCTTCAGCCTGGCGCGCATCAACTTCCAGTAGCCGTACTTGTGGTAGTCGAAGTCCCACGTCGAGTTGAGCTGCTGATTGACGCACGCCCACAAGCCCCACTTGACGTCCGCCAAGGCGCCGCACACCTGAACCCGTGCGAGAACCGCGAAATCCGTGCGGCCGTAGAAGTCCTCCACCAGGTTTAGCAATTGCTCTTCGCCGTAGAACATCTCGGTGGTGAGCAACGCTAGTTCGTAGGCGCGTTCGTTGTTCGACGCGAACTCGTAGTCGACCAACTTCATCGGAAGGCCGTCACCGATCAGGAAGTTGCCCGGCATCGGATCATTGTGGCAGGCAACCAAATCCAATCCCGAGGCCAGCAATGCGGACTTCGCCACCTGATACTCGCCGAGGATCAGCTCGGCGTCGGCGGGCAGACGGACCCCGATCTCGCCGGCCTGTGCGAGGTGCTCATCGATCATGTCGAACATCGTCTTCGTGCCGCTCAGCAGGTCGCCGCGGTGCAACACGCGGTAGATGTCGACGATTCGGCGCGGTGTGTCGGGACTCTTGAAGTCGCCGTTGGTGCAGGCGCGGTAGCCCTCCAGGAACTCGATGACCTCCACGCCGGATTCCGGGTCGAAGTACACCAGCTCCGCGCCTATCCCCCGCTCTCCGGCGCGGCGGGCGGCCTCGTTGGCCAGGTTGCGGTCGATGAACGCGTCACTGCCGGCACCGGGAATCTTCAAGAAGTAGCGCTTGTCGGCGCCCTCGACGGTGATGCGCCAGTTGCTGTTCTGCAGCCCACCGAACACCGGTGCGTATTCGAGAGTGCGGCCCTGCCAAGGGGTGATCAGGCCCAGGACCGCCTCGACCTGCCGTTCGGCGGCTGTGCGGGCCGTGCCCACCGCACGATCTGCTGTATCGGTCACGGTCATATGTTCCTCAATCGATCGTGAAATACCGCCTCGGACAAGCCCGCCCGGGCACGCAGGAACTGCCAGTCGGAGAACTTCGAATACTCCAAGGTGCCCGGTCGGGCCGCGTCGGCGTAGGCGCCGATCAGTCCCCATCGCACGCAGTCGGCCAGTCCGTACACCCGGGCCCGGTCGAACAACGCCTGATCGAAGCTGCCCCAAGCCATCTCGAACGCGTCGCGTGCAGCGGAGTCGAACGGGCGCACCTCGGTCAGCAAGGCGCCGAGATCCTGCAGCGGATCCATCACGGCGGCGACGTCCCAGTCCACCAGAAGCATCCCACCCTCATCGGGCAGCAGCACGTTGGAGACGTTGCCGTCACCGTGGCACGGAACGGTATCGAACCCTGTTGCGACTATCCGTCTTTCGGCCATGTTGAGCATGCGCAACATCCAGTCGAAGTCGGCAGGCAGCGCGACGCCGCGGCGGGAGACCGCCAGGGCCGACAGCGTACGGATGTCGTCGAATACCGTCGCCGTGCGGGTGATCGAGGTGAACCCGTGCACCCGCTTGCGCAAGGCGACCAGCTTCTCCAGCGCCGCATCGTCGTCGAACACGTTCAGCGTTGCGGTCGTCGCCGCGCCGACGAGGTTCTGCATGACGAGCACGCCGGTGGCGGCACTGGCGGCGTACACCGGGGGGCCGACACCCAGCTCGCCGGCCTCGGTCGCGGCGCCGAACGCCTGCACGAGGTCCACGTAGGCGCTGGCGTGCCCGGCCATGACTTTGACGAAAGCCGTTTGAGTCCTTGTCGATTCACCGCCGGCACGTACATCGAAGCCTTCGGAGTCTGCGCCCCACCAGCTGGGGCTCGCCATCACCGGCGTGGCGTCGGCCGTGATCGGAAGGTCGCCGAACAACCCGAGGGTACGCAGCCGATCGGCAACCGGTGTGCTGGACGTCATCCTTGGCCTCCCATCGTTCCGAGTGCCGACTCGACCTCGGGCCACGCGAGGGTGAACGGCCGTCGGCCCTCGAGCCACTTGGTCAGCCGCAGCACCCGCCGATCGCCGAAGCGGGGACCGATCAGCTGCACTCCGACGGGCATGTCCGCGCTGCGTCCGAAGCACAGCACTGAGGCGGGCTGGGCCGTCTGGTTGAACCAGGCGGTGAAGCCGCAGTGTGCCAGCGGCCGCGAGGGGTCGGGTGCACACGCGTCGGCGGCGAAACCGACCATCGGGATGACAGGGGCGACGACGAAGTCGTAGGCGGCGCAGGCTGCCCGCATCCGTTCGGCCGCTTCCGCCACCTCGGCGCCGTCGCGCGTCGCATCGGCGGCGCTGTACTCACGCGCGGGCGCGCACCACAGCCGGATGACGGGGTGCACCAGGTCATGCGAGGCGCCGCCCAGGGACTGCAGTTCCGTTTCGGCGCGGACCTGGAACATCCGGTCCAGCGGCGGATATGGGTCGGCGTCGAACACCGGCGGCATCGACGTCACCGTGGCACCTCCGTCGCGCAGAGTGGCCGCGGCGTCGGCGACGACCGTCAACACCGCGTGATCAGCCTCAGCTCCGTAGCCAAGGTCGGTCAGAACGCCGATCCGGAGTCCCTTGGGAGACAACGGGTCCGAGGTGTCCGGAGCATCGTCGGGCGGCAGGCTCCACGGGTCGCGCGGGTCGGGGCGGCTCAGCACGTCGAACAGGGTGATCACGTCCTCGACGGTGCGGCCCATCGGTCCGGCCGACCGCATGGTTGACGGCGCGAGGTGCGGAATACGACCCTGCGTCGGCTTGAGCGCCACCAACCCGCAATGTCCTGCGGGCAACCGCACCGAACCCGCGATGTCCGACCCGACCGCGCCGAACCCGATGCCGGCAGCGAGGCTGGCGCCTGCGCCCGAACTGGATCCGCCGGTGTTGCGCGACGGGTCCCACGGATTGCGCGTGATGCCGTACATCGAGCTCACACCTGCGGCCATCATGCCGAAGTCGGGCATCGTGGTCTTCCCGACGATCACCGCCCCCGCCTCCTTCAGCCGTGCGGCCGGCGGCGCGTCGAAGGTCGAATCGGGCAGGTCCCGATTGGCCGCGCAGCCGTGGCGCCACGGCATCCCGGTGGCGTGCACGCTGTCCTTGATTGTGACCGGCACGCCGTCCAGCGGCCCCCGCGGGGCGCCCGCCGCCCACCGCAACGTCGACTGGTGGGCCGCGTCACGAGCCGCGCCTGAATCGACGTAGGCAAAGGCGTTGATCACCGGGTTGCGCTCGGCGATGCGTTCCAGCGTTCGGTCCAGAACGTCGACCGGCGTGCAGGCACCGTCGCGGTACGCCGCACGCAACGCGTCGGCGCTACCGTCTAGGAAGTCGTCGATCACGGGACGGGGGCCGCATCCAGCGCGCCGGCGACCATCCGGCGGGTGGTGGCCGTCAACATCCGCAGCCCGACGACCATCTGATCGTCGGTGGTGTACTCGGCTTCGTTGTGCGAGATGCCGTCCACGCTCGGCACGAACAGCATCACCGTCGGCACCAGCTCGCGGAGGTTCACGGAGTCGTGCCCGGCCATGGTGGGCAGCGTCCGCCAGCGCAGACCGAGGTCGTCGGCGACAGATCCCGCGAGCGCGACACCGGCATCGTGATACGGGACGGCAGGCCGCAGCGCCGCCGAGTGCACGCTGACGACCACCTCGCCAGTCTCGTTGATCTCGGCGATGCGTGCCAACAGGGACTGGTGCGCACGCATCAGCAGCTCGACGTCCAGCGACCGCAGGTCCGCGGCCAACCGCACCCGCGAGGGCACCACAACAGGCGAATTGGGTTCCACTGTCAGCTGTCCCACCGATCCCAGCACCTCGCCCCCGGATTCGTCCGATGCGCCTCGAACCGCAAGGACCACCTGGCTGGCGCCCACCAGCGCGTCGCGCCGGTAGCGCATGTGGGTGGCCCCGGTATGCGACTGCTCACCTTGCACCGTGACCGTGTACTTGTAGGCAGCCCAGTTGCTGGTCACCACGCCGATGTCGAGTCCTTCATCGACGAGCGTGCGGCCCTGCTCGATGTGGATCTCGACGAACGAGCCCGGCCGCGGGGCGCTGTCGGAGCCGTCGAAGCCGATGGCGCGCAACGCCTCCCGCACAGTGACCCCGTCGACTCCCACGGTGTCGAGCACGTCGGCCGCGTCGCGCTTGCCAACGAAGACCGAGCTGCCCATCAGGCTCGGCGAGAATCGAGATCCCTCCTCGTTGAACCAGTTCACCGCGGCGACGTTGCACCGCGCCGCTTCGGGTGGCGCTGCTGAGACCGACGCCGCCGCGTATGCCGCGGCGAGCACGCCGTAGGCGCCGTCGAAGCGCCCCGATGTGGGTTGGCTGTCCAGGTGGGAGCCGACCAACACATACGGTGCGCCGGGCACCGGTTCGGCGCAGCCGTACATGTTTCCGACCTCGTCGATGCGGCATTGCAGCCCGTGTTCGGCGAACCACTGACGCAGCCATTCCCGCGCCAACCCATCGGCGGCGGTGGCCGCCTCCCTGTGCACCCCGCCCCGATCGGTCGCACCGATTGCCGACAGTTCCGCGAAGTCGGAGAGGAACGCCGCCTCGGTCAGCTCACCCATCGAGCGCAGGCACAGCGACAGCCGGGACGGCACGCACCTTGGTCTTGGCAGCTTCGAACATCTCGTCCACCCTTGCCTTTTCGGCATCGTCGTTGTCGATGAACAGCGCAGCTCCCAGATAGACCGCCAGGTTCACCGCGATCCCGACGATACCGCCGGTGAGGCTGCCGAGCGCGCGGATGTCGTCGGGGTAGATCCACGTCAGGATCATTGCGACGACGAAGCCGGACGCCATGCCTGCGACGGCGCCCTGCTTGTTGCCGCCGCGCCAAAAGATGCCGAGGAACAACGGGACCGCGAGTTGCACCACGCCCTGGTACGAGATCTGCGCCAGCAGCTGCAGCCGGGTCATGTTGAACGTGGCGTATGCGACGATCCCCGCCAGCACCATGAACGCCATCATCGACGTCTTCGCGACGTAGGTGAGCTTCTTGTCGGACAGCGGTCGCTTTTCGCTGTTGACCAGGTCGTTGGCGATCTGCAGACCGCACACCTGAACGCTGCCGTCGATGTGGCCCATGGACGCGGCGAACACGATCGTGAGGCCAAGACCCAACAGCCAGGTTCCGCCGTAGTCGCTCATGATCGTGAACCAGCCGGCTTGCGGGGCGTCGACCACGCCGGGGATCGCGGTGGCGGCGATGCCGAGCAGCATCAACAGCGTGTAGAACACCCCGGAGATCAGCACCGTGCACAACGTGCCCGACTTCACCGAGCGCACGCTGGATGCGGTGTAGATGCGCTGGAAACTCGTTGGCCAGCACAGCGATCCGACCACACCGGTGAAGATCAGCGCGAAGATGTACAGCGGACCGTACTTGTCGCCGTCACCCGGCAGCGTCAGATACTTCTCGGAGACGTCATTCAGCGCAGCGAAGCTGATCGGGCCGCCTGCCACGCCCGACAGCAGGATCAGGCAGATCACCGCGGCGAACACGTAGGCAACGGTGCCCTGGAAGGCATCGGTCATGATCAGGCCCCGCATGCCCATCCGCACGGTCCAGTACTGCCTGATGACGATGACCGCCAGGCCGATGAGCAGGCACGTCGTGACCGACCAGGCTCCGTCGCTGGCCAGCTCGAAAACCGTTCCCAGCGCCTGCATTCCGAGGACCACCCACGGAAAGAGCGAAACGATGCCGATCAGGCTCGCGATCACCTTCACTGCCCGGGAGTCGAACCGCTTGCCGAGCAGGTCGGGTTGCGAACGCAGGTCGTACTTCTTCCCCCAGCGCCATGCGCGGGTGGCCATGAAGTACATCATCGCCACCCCCAGGGTGGAATAGGCCAGGCCGTAGAGGCCGAACACCCCCGCGCCGGTCGCGAGCCCGAAGAAGGCGATGAACGTCGAGCCGGGCCACCAGGAGTTCACGTAGCTCATCGCGACGTACCAGGGGCCGTAGCGGCGGCCGCCGACGGCGTACTCGTCGAACGTGGGCATCGTCTTCTGTTGCGTCACATACAGAATCGCGACGACGATCGCGTAGAAGACGGCCAGCATGCCGAGCATGATCCACATATCAGCCTCCGAGGGTTTCGGTGAGGGGTTCGGTCGTGTCGTCGTCGAGTTCGCCCCGGATGCTCTCGACGGCGTAGAAGGCGGTCAGCGTGAGGCCGAGGACGACGGCGTTGATGATCCAGTACATGATCGCGAACGGGATGCCGAGGATCTCCACCCTCGTGCCACTGGCCCACAGGTACAGCGGCGGGAACAACGCGAACACCAACGCCGCGGCGTACAACGCGCCGAAGAACATGACGATGGTTCGGCGGTCGAGCGCCTTGATGAAACCCTTCATACTCCAATTCCCTGCTCTCGTTTGCGAATTGCCGGCCCGACGGTGGACAGCAGTGAGTCATGGATTCGCCCGTTGGTGGCGATCCCGTTTCCGGCGTCGAACACCGGGCGGCCATCGAGGCTGGTGAACCGGCCACCGGCCTCCTCGATGATCACGGACATCGGGGCGAGGTCGAAGGGCCGCGCGGTGTAGTCGACGACGGCGTCCGCGTGGCCGCAGGCCACCATCGCGTAACCGAACGCGTCGCCCCACGTGCGCACCACCACACCGTGGCGGTGCAGGTCGGCGATCACCGTGGGGTCCCAGTCCTCCAGCCAGGTGGCCATCAGATAGGCGCCGTCGAGGTCGGTGCGGTCGGAGACTTCGACCCGAATACCGTTGCGCCAGCATCCCTTTCCGCGTTCGGCGTGCACGATGATGTCCGCGCTGGGCAGGTTGATCACGCCGAAGACCACCTCGTCGCCTTCCTGCAGCGCGATGAGGTTGGCATACAGCGGAACTCCGCGGATGAACGACTTGGTCCCGTCGATGGGGTCGACGATCCAGCGGTATCCACTGTCGCCCTCGGTGTCGGGGTACTCCTCGCCGACGAAGCCGTCGTCGACGAACGCCGAGGCGACCGCCTCGCGCATGTAGAGCTCGATCTGGCGATCCGCCTCGGTGACCGGGGATCCGTCATCCTTGAGCTGCACCAACAGCTGGCCCGGATCGAAGGCCTCGCGCGCCATGCGCCCGGCTTCCACGGCCATCGTCATGGCCAGCCGGGTCCGCGGCGTGCGGGTGTCTGTCACGACGACGACGATTCCGCTAGACCATTTCTGGTTCTTGCGACCGCTCGTTACGCGCGTGTTACAGCGGTTTTCGGGATGCGCACCGGACATGCAGCGGGCCCGGTACCGGATTACGGTGGGCTCAAAGATCTGAAGGAGCAGCACCATGCTGGCGCTCGAGCATGCGCACGGCGCGCTGCAACGGCTCGCCGAGGAACTGGCCGACCGGGGCGAAGCGAGGCTGCCCACCGAACGGGCCTTGGCCGAGCGGCTGGGGACGTCGCGTACCACCGTGCGCAAGGCGCTCGACCTGCTGGAGGCGAACCGCACGATCCGGCGGGTCAAGGGACGCGCCGGCGGCGCCTACCTCACCGGCGTACCGACGCCGGATGCGTCGCCGCAGGCCGCACATTCGCACTGCCGCAGTCGCAGTGTGCTGCGCAGTCTGAACACCGTGAAGGGCATCCCGGAGATCCTGCACGAGCAGGGTTTCCACGACGGCACCTCGGTGATCCGTGCCAGCCTGGTTCGGCCGAACCCGCAAGTCCGCGCCGCCCTCGACCTCGGCGATGCGGAGCCTGCGGTCTCACTGCTGCGGGTGCGCCATGCCGACGGCGAGACGTTGTCGCTGGAGCAGATGTTCCTGCGTGCCGAACTGGCAGGTGTCCTGCGCACCGAGATGACGTCGATCTACCGCACGCTGGCGGCGCAGTTCGGTGTCCAGATCCGGGTGGCCGACGAATCCATCGAGATCGCGTCGATCTCGGCGGCAGAAGGCGTCGTGCTCGGCAGGCCGGCGGGAACGCCCGTGCTCAAAGTGGCTCGCACCGGATACGACCAGCACGGGCGCCCGGTCGAATACTCCGTCGACCTGTTCCGTGCCGACCGCACCCGCCTACACGTCCGGTCGCAGTCGTCGATCAGCCCTGTTCGTACGTCCCGTGGATGATCGCGCGGGCGATGGCGTGGCTGAACAGGTTGAAGCCCAGATAGGCCGGCGTGGCCGACTCCGGCAGGTCCAGCTTCTCGACGTCGACGGCGTGCACCACGATGAAGTAGCGGTGCGGGCCGTGACCGGGCGGCGGTGCGGCGCCGATGAACCGCTTCAAACCCGCATCGTTGGCCAGCGTCAGCGCGTCGCCGGGAAAGCCGCTGCTGCTGCCGTCGCCGGCACCGGCGGGCAGATCGGTGACCGTCGCCGGCAGGTTGGCCACGGCCCAGTGCCAGAACCCCGAGGCCGTTGGCGCGTCCGGGTCGTACATCGTCACCGCGAAGCTGCGGGTGGTCTCGGGGAACCCCGACCAGCTCAGCTGCGGGGAGACATCGGAGCCGCCTGCGCCCATGATGCCGCTCACCTGATCGTTTCCGAGCGGTTGGCCGTCGGTGACCGACTCGGAGGTCAGCGTGAAGGTGGGCAGCTCGGGCAGGAACTCGTAGGGGTTGTACGGGAAGGGCATGGTTTCCTTTCGGTCGGTCGTCAGCAGTGCAGGAGGAAGTGCTCGAGTACCCGGGCACCGAATTCGAGCGCCTCGACGGGTACCCGCTCGTCGACACCGTGGAACAGTGCCGCGAAATCCAGGTCGGGCGGTAGCCGCAACGGTGCGAACCCGAAACAGCGAACGCCCAAGCGCGCGAAGTGTTTCGCGTCCGTGCCGCCCGACAGCATGTAGGGCACGATGCGCGCATCGGGGTCGGCGGACAGCACCGCGGCGTTCATCGCGTCCACCAGATCCCCGTCGAACGTGGTCTCGTAGGACGGCAGCTCGGTGATCCACTCCCGCGTGACGTTCGGACCGATCAGTTCGTCGACAGTGGCCTCGAACTCGGCCTGACGCCCAGGGAGCACCCGGCAGTCCACCACGGCCTCCGCGGTGGCCGGGATGACGTTGGCCTTGTAGCCCGCCTTGAGCATCGTCGGGTTGGCGGAATCGCGCATCGTCGCGCCAACGATGCGACCGATGGGCCCGAGCTTGGCGATCGTGCCGTCCAGGTCGGGTGACTCCGGGTCGAACGCGTAGCCGGTCTCCTCGCCGAGCGCGGTGAGGAACTGTGCGACGGGGTCGGTCAGGACCAGTGGGAACTGGTGGCTGCCCAGCCGGGCGACGGCCTGTGCGAGCGTCGTGACGGCGTTCTCGTCGTGCACGAAGGAACCGTGCCCGGCGCGGCCGCGGGCCGTGAGGCGCATCCACAGCATGCCCTTTTCGGCCGTCTCGATGAGGTAGAGCCGGCGCTCTCCGCCGTCCTTTCGCGGCACGGTCAGCGAGAAGCCGCCGACCTCGCCGATGGCCTCGGTGACGCCCTCGAACAGGTCCTGCCGGTTCTCGACCAGCCACTGGCAGCCGTACTTGCCGCCGGCTTCCTCGTCGGCGACGAAGGCGAACACCAGGTCGCGCGGGGGCACGATGCCTGCCCCCTTGAAGTGGCGCGCGACCGCGATCATCATGCCGACCATGTTCTTCATGTCGATGGCGCCGCGGCCCCATACGTAGCCGTCCTCGATTGCGCCCGAGAAGGGGTGCACGCTCCAATCGGCGGCCTCAGCGGGCACGACGTCGAGGTGTCCGTGGATGAGCAGCGCACCGCGGCTGGAGTCGGCGCCGGACAGCCGGGCGAAGACGTTTCCGCGGCCGGGGGCGCCCGATTCGACGTACTCGGTCTGATAGCCGACCTCTTCGAGCCGCTGCGCCACCCAGCGCGCACATTCGGCCTCACCCTTGGTGGTCTCGAGCTCGCCGGTGTTGGAGGTATCGAAGCGGATCAACTCACTGACGAAGCCGACTACCTCGTCCACGGGGGATGTCACAGTCACCCTTCTACCATTGTTCCGGAGTCCGGGTTTGGGTCCGGGCGGTGCAATCCGATAGCCTAAGCTGCCTTCGAACTGGTCCGAGTGGCGGAATGGCAGACGCGCTAGCTTGAGGTGCTAGTGCCCTATTAACGGGCGTGGGGGTTCAAGTCCCCCCTCGGACACACAATTTGTCACGTGCCACGCATTGGCGGTACGTGGCACACTGGCTACATGGATGCCACCATCACTCTTGGCCGACAAGGTCGGCTGGTGATCCCCGCCGAGATCAGGGCGCAGCTTGGCTTGAGCCCCGGCGACCGTGTCCACCTCTACCTCGATGGGCAACGATTGGTGATGGAGCGGCCGCAGGACGCCGTTTCCGAGCTTCGTCGTCTCGGCGCTGGAGTGAGCAAGAACCGCTCGCTCGTCGACGAGTTGCTCGCGGAACGGCGTGCCGCGGCGGAAGCGGAATGACGGTGCTTGATGCGTCCGCGGTGCTCGCACTCATCCAGGACGAACCTGGCGCGGACTCCGTCGCTGCGGTGATCAACAACGCAACCATCGGCACGCCGAACCTCGCGGAGGTCGTCGGCAAGCTCGTCGACGCCCGAGTTGATGCGTCACGTCTCCGTGGACTGCTCGCCGCAGCCGGAGTGACCATCGAGCCGCTCACCGAGCAGGACGCCGAATTGGCCGGCGCCCTGCGTTCGATCAAGGGCGGTCGCTCGCTGTCCCTTGGCGATCGGTGCTGTCTCGCGTTGACCGCCCGCAGCACGCCTGCCGTCGTCCTCACCGCCGACCGAGCCTGGACGAAGCTCGATCTACCCATCGAAGTTCAGCTGATCCGCTGAGTAGCGGTCGGGCTCAGTACACGTCGCGCACGTAGCGCTTCGTCGCGACGAGCTCACGCTTGTAGTCGTGCGCGGCGGCCTCCGTCAGCTTGCCGTGCTTGCGGATGATCGCGGTCAACGTGTTGTCGACGTCCTTGGCCATCCGGGTGGCGTCGCCGCAGACGTAGAAGTGCGCGCCGTCCTCGAGCCAGCGCCACACGTCGGCGCCGTAGTCGCTCATCTTGTGTTGCACGTACACACGGTCGGCCTGGTCCCTGGAGAACGCCAGATCCAGCCGGTTCAGCAACCCGTCACGGACCATGTCCTCCAGATCGTCCTGATAGTAGAAGTTCTCGGCGCGATGCTGGTCGCCGAACAACAGCCAGTTGCGGCCGGTGTGGCCCAGCGCCCGTCGCTCTTGCAGGAAGCCGCGGAACGGTGCGATGCCGGTGCCGGGGCCCACCATGATCATCGGTGTCTCGCCGTCGTCCGGCGGCCGGAAGTGCGGCGAAGGCTGCACGAACACCTCGGCGTGCGACGCCCGGTCGGCGAGGAAGGTCGACGACACACCGCCCCGCTCACCGCCGCGGACGCTTCGGTAGCGCACCACCGACACCGTCAGCTGCACCTCATGCGGGCTCACCAGAGGACTGGACGAGATCGAGTAGGACCGCGGCACCAGACGCACCAGCGCCTCCTGCCATTCCTCGGGATCCGCCCGCACGGCGAACTCCTCGACGACGTCGACTCCGTTGCGCCCGCGCAGCCAGGCCTCGCGATTGGCCTTCGGCGCCTTGAGCATTCGCGCGACGGACTTGTCACCGCTGCGCTCCGCGATGAAGGTCAACAGGTTCGGGGTGATCCGGCAGATGTCGTACGACGACGTCAGCGCGTTGCGCAGCGCCACGTCGGCGCCGTCGACGTGCACCGGTTCGGCGCCCGACAGACCGGTGGCCGCCAGCCACGCGTCAACGACGGCAGGTGCGTTCGTGACGTACACACCGAGCGAGTCGCCAACGGAGTAGGAGACGTCGTGTTCGGAGATGTCGAACCCGAACTGCCGCACCTCCTTTGCCGCTGTGCGCGGTGTCAGCAGGACGTTGCGGGACAACGGCGCGAGCAGCGGGCTGGCCCGCGTGAACGGCTCGACCACCGTGGTGGAGGAAGCGCTCGGTGCGCTGCGACCGTCGGTGGTTCCGATCAGCTCGACGATCCGGTCGGCCCACTGCGCCATCGGCTCGTCGTCGTAGGCCTCGCATTCTGCGCGGTCGACCAGCTTGGCCGCACCGAGATCGGCCAGCTTGCGGTCCAGTGACTTCGCGTGGCCGCAGAAGTCGTCGTAGGACCGATCGCCGATGCCGAGCACCGCGTAGCGCACCCCGTCCAGTGCGGGAGCGTCCATCGCGTCGAGGCGCTCCCAGAAGTCCGCACCGTTGTCGGGTGGGCCGCCGTCACCGAAGGTGCTGGTGACGATGACGACGTCGCGCGCATCGGTGAGATCGCCGGGCGTGGCATCGTTCATGGCGAGCAGCCGTGACCCACCGAGGCGATCGGCGACCTGGGATGCGAATCCCTCGGCATTGCCGGTCTGCGAGGCCCACAGCACCAGCGGGCCGCCGTCGACGCTCTCGGCGTCGGCCACCGCGGCACGTGAGTACCGCCCGGCGAGAAAGCCGTCCAGCCACAGTCGCACGGCGGGCCGCACGGGAGCCGACGGCGGCAGCACCGGGACACCGGGGCCACCGTCCTCGAGCCCGGTGAAGAAGCCGAGCAGATAGAGCTTTTCGTCGTCTTCGAGCGCCGGAGCCGAATCGGGCAACCCCGGCACCGAGTCGGACGGGACGCGTTGCAGCCGGACGGCGCACGCCTTGAACTCCGGCTGCAGCGAGAACGGGTCGACGGCGTCACTGGTGAGCGCGTTGATGGCGAGGTCCGGACCGTGTTCGTCGTTCCAGTGGAACGGCACGAAACAGGTGCCGGGCAGGACCCGGTCGGTGACGACGGCGGGCAGCACCGCCGTGCCGCGGCGCGAGGCGAGTTCGACCCGGCTGCCGTCGACGACGCCGAACGTCACTGCGTCATCGGGATGTATCTCGACGAACGGACCGCTGTTCAGCTTGTTCAGCTTGTCGACCCGGCCGGTCTTGGTCATGGTGTGCCATTGGTGCTGCAGCCGCCCGGTGTTCAGCACCACCGGGTACTCGTCGTCGGGAAGCTCGTGGGCATCCATGTGCGGGCGGGGGTGGAAGACCGCCCGCCGCGACGGTGTGGGGAACGCCAGTCGTGGTTGCCTACCATCCGCGTCGACGTAGACGTCTTGGCTGACGCCGTCGTTGAGATAGCGGATCGGGTTGCGGTCCGGCGCACCGACCGGGGCCACCGGCCATTGCAGCGGCGTCTCCCGCAATCGGTCGTAACTGGCACCGCGCAGGTCGTAACCCGTTCGGAGGTTGGAGAACTGGCGGATCTCGTCGAAGATGTCCTCGCTCGACTTGTAGTCGAAGTCGGCTCCGAAACCCATGTGCTGGGCGACCTGGCAAATGAGTTCCCAGTCCGGTCTGGCCTGACCGACGGGCGGTATCGCCTGCGGCATCAACGTCAGGTTGCGTTCGGAGTTCACCATCACGGCGTCCGACTCCGCCCACATGGCGGCTGGCAGCACGATGTCGGCATATCGGTTGGTCGCGGTGTCGCGGTACGCGTCCTGGGTTATGACCAGCTCGGCCTTCTCGAGTCCGGTGATCACCGCGCTCCGATTGGCCACCGTGGCAACGGGATTGGTGCAGATTATCCAGCACGCCTTGATGTCACCCGTACCGAGCTGGGTGAACATCTCGATGGTCCCTGGTCCGACGTCGGTGCGGATGGTCCCGTCCGGCAGGCCCCACTGGGTTTCGACGAACGTCCGATCCTCGGCGGACGTGACGGCGCGCTGGCCGGGCAGACCCGGGCCCATGTACCCCATCTCGCGCCCGCCCATGGCGTTGGGCTGCCCGGTGAGCGACATCGGCCCGCTGCCCGGCCTGCAGATCGCGCCGGTGGCGAGGTGCAGGTTGCAGATCGCGTTGGTGTTCCACGTGCCGTGCGTGCTCTGGTTGAGCCCCATGGTCCAGCACGACATCCACTCGCCCGCCTCGGCGATCATCGCCGCGGCGGTGCGGATGTCGGCCTCGTCCAGGCCGGTGATCGCCGCGACGACGTCGGGCGGATAGTCGGCCAGGAACGCGGGCATCGCGTCCCAGCCCTCGGTGTACTCGGCGATGAAGTCCTCGTCGATGGCGCCGCTCTCGACCAACAGGTGCAGTATCCCGTTGAGCAGCGCCAGATCCGTGCCCGGCTTGATGGGTAGGTACAGGTCGGCCCTCTCCGCGGTCGTGGTGCGGCGCGGGTCGACCACGATCAGCTTGGCGCCCGCCTTGAGCCGGTCCGCCATGCGCAGGAACAGGATCGGGTGACAATCGGCCATGTTCGAGCCGATGACGAAGAACAGGTCTGTGGCGTCGAAGTCGGTGTAGGAGCCGGGTGGACCGTCCGCGCCGAGGGACTGTTTGAAACCCGTCCCGGCACTGGCCATGCACAGCCGTGAATTGGATTCGATGTGCATGGTGCGGACGAAGCCCTTGGCCAGCTTGGTGGCCAGATATTGCGCCTCGATCGACATCTGACCCGATACGTAGAGCGCGATGGCGTCGGGGCCGTGCTCGTCGAGGATGCCCCGCAGCCGACGGCCCGCCTCGGCGACGGCATCGTCGACGTCCACCGGCGCCAGCTCACCGTCACGCGACGGCCGCACCAGCGCGGTGGACAGGCGCCCGTCGTCGGCGCGCATCAGCTCGGCGTGGGTGGCTCCCTTGGTGCATAGTCGGCCGAAGTTGGTGGGGTGCAGCCGGTCTCCCGACACCCGAGCGATGACGGGCAGACCGGTGTCGGGGTCGGCGCGGGTCTCCACCGAGATCCCGCAGCCGACCCCGCAGTACGAGCACGCTGTCCGCGTCGTCGTCTGGGTCACCTGAATCGCTTCCTCAATCCCCCTCTTCAATCAACCTCTGTCAGCCTGCTGCGACGGGCTCCGCCGCGCCCATGTGCTCGTCCTTCACCGTTCCGGCCGACTGCATCCGCAGGAAGACGAACCAGGTGACGATGGCGCACACCACGTAGAAGGCCAGGAACACCCAGAAGGCGTTGGTCGCCGACTTCGCCGCGCCGGTGTACGAAATCCGCAGTGCCACGTTGATGAACACGCCTCCCAGCGCGCCGACGGCACCGGCGAACCCGATCAGCGCTCCGGACATGCGGCGCGACCAGGCTGCCTTCTCGTCGGGGGTCCAGTCGTCGTGATTCTGCGCCTTGGCTTCGAAGATCGACGGAATCATCTTGTACGTCGAGCCGTTGCCGATGCCCGAGAGGACGAACAGCACGATGAATCCGGCCACGTAGGCGATCATCTGGGTGCCGGTGGGGGCGCCCGCCATGCCGTCGTCCATGATGCCCGCGGCGACCAGAACTCCCGCGGCGAAGATCATCGCCACGAACGTGTAGAGCGTGATCTTGCCGCCACCGATGCGGTCGGCGAGCTTGCCGCCGAACGGCCGCGAGATGGAGCCGAGAAGCGGTCCCAGGAAGCTGATCTGGGCGGCGTGCAGGGCGGCCTGCGCGGCGTTGTCACCGCCTGCAAGGTAGTTGATCTGCAGTACCTGACCGAAGGCGAACGAGAACCCGATGAACGATCCGAAGGTACCGATGTAGAGGAAGCTCATCACCCAGGAGTGCTTGTAGCGCAACGCTTCCGCGAGCGCGCCGAGGTTGGACTTCTGGTTGTTGAGATTGTCCATGAACAGCGCGGCACCCACCGCGGCCAGCGCGACCATCACCAAGTAGATGGCGCACACCACCTCCGGCGCGGTATTGCCGACCGTCGCGATCACCAGCAGCCCGATGAGCTGGATGACGGGCACGCCGATGTTTCCGCCGCCGGCGTTCAGCCCGAGCGCCCAGCCCTTCAGGCGCTGGGGGTAGAAGGCGTTGATGTTCGTCATGGACGAGGCGAAGTTGCCTCCGCCGAAGCCGGCGAACCCCGCCACCACCATGAACGTGGTGTACGACGTACCAGGGTTTTTCATCGCCCACAGCGTCAGCACCGTCGGGATCAGCAGCAGCAGCGCGCTGACGATGGTCCAGTTGCGGCCGCCGAACTTCGCCGGTGCGACGGTGTACGGAATGCGCATGAACGCGCCGACCAGCGTAGGCACGGCGACCAGGTAGAACTTGCCCGCCGCGTCGATGCCGTAGACGTTCTGCGGCATGAACAGCACCATCACCGACCAGATCGACCAGATGGAGAAGCCGACGTGCTCGGCGAAGATCGACCAAATGAGGTTGCGCTTGGCGATCTTCGCCCCGCCTGCTTCCCATGCGGCGACGTCTTCGGCGTCCCAGTGTTCGATGTTGCGGTCACGGGTCAGTGACATGGTGGCCCTTTCCAGCAGAAATCCGGTCAGGGTCAGGTTTACGGGCCGCCGGTGTTGCATCCGTTGCGCCTCGGTATCCCCTTTGTCAACACCCGCTCACATGGCTCGGGGGCGGACGGGTGCGCAACGGTATTCACGGCGGAATTGCGCAGGAAACGAACCGGAAACAAAAGCCCCCTAGTCATTGAGCATGAGCGACGGCAGCAGTCCGCGATTCCTGCAAGGCGCCTTCGAGTTCGATGGGAACGGCCTCGACAAACCCGTGCTGCTCGACGAGGCACTGCGCTACGTCGTGCCCGCCGGGTCGTCGACGCAGCCCGTGTACTTCCGCGGTGGCAATTCGACCGACGAGATGGTCAGCGTGGTGCTGTTCCGCAACGGCAAGCCGATGCGCTACTTCCCCATCGCCGCGAAGGGCGCCACGCACGTGGCGCTGCGCGTCGTGGAGGATTTGCTCGCCGACACGGTGCTCGAGTTGTTCATCGCCGCGCCGAGCGGTTGCGCAGGCACCGTGGTGGTCGACCTCGGTCTGGTGGAGGTCTAGTGCCCAGGCTCGTGGTCGTCGGCAACGGCATGGCAGGCATCCGTGCCATCGAGGAGATCCTCGCCCGCGGTGGCGGTGACACGTTCGACATCACCGTGTTCGGCGACGAGCCGTACGGGAACTACAACCGCATCCTGTTGTCCAATGTGCTTGCGGGCAGCGATGATCCGGCGGAAATCTACCTCAACGCCCTGGACTGGTACTCCGACAACCGCATCGATCTGCGGGCCGGGGTGCGGGTGGTCCGGATCGACACCTTCGCTCACCTCGTGCATGCCGACGACGGCACCAGCATGCGGTACGACAAGCTGATCCTGGCCACCGGCAGCCGGTCGTTCTTCCCTCCGATGACGGGACTGTGGGCCGACGACAAGACCCTCGCCGACGGCGTGTTCGGCTTCCGCACGCTCGACGACACCGCATCGATGATCGCGGAGGCCTCCACCAGGACCAAGGCGGTGGTGCTTGGCGGCGGTCTGCTTGGCCTCGAGGCGGCCCGCGGTTTGCAGAACCGTGGCTTGACGGTCGACGTGGTGCACGCAGGCCCGACCCTGATGAACGCCCAACTCGACGACCTTGCCGGCGCGATCCTGCGCAGGTCGGTGGAGAGCCTCGGGATCGGCGTGCACACCGGCATGCGGACCACCGAGGTGATCGTGACCGACGGCAGGCTGGCCGGCATCGTCTTCTCCGACGGCGAGCGCCTCGACTGCGACATGCTGGTGATCGCGGCGGGGATCCGGCCCAATGTGGGGCTGGCGCAGCGGGCCGGCCTGACCGTCGAGCGCGCCATCGTCACCGATGACCACATGCGCTCGGTCGATGACGACGACGTCTACGTGGTCGGCGAGTGTGCGCAGCACCGCGGCCAGGTCTATGGCTTGGTTGCGCCGCTGTGGGAGCAGGCCAAGGTGCTCGCCGACCATCTGACCGGCACCGATGTGCGCTCGGCGTACCACGGCTCGAGGGTCGCCACGAAGCTGAAGGTGGCCGGTGTCGACGTCGCCTCGATGGGAATCAAGGCGCCCGAACTCGACGACGACGAATTCGTCCAGTACTCCGAACCGCGGCACGGCGTCTACAAGACGATCGTGATTCGCGACGGCAAACTGGTCGGTGCCACGTTGGTCGGCGATGTCAGCAAGGTGTCGTTTCTCACACAGGCATTCGACAACGGACTTCCGCTTCCCGATGAGCGCGTGTCGCTGATGTTCGACATCGGCACGCCGGAGATCGCCGTCGGCGTCGCCGAGTTGTCGGACGACGCGCAGATCTGCAATTGCAACGGGGTCGACAAGGCGACGCTCGTCGGATGCGTCCGCGCGGGCACCACGTCGGTCACGGGTGTGATGGCGAAGACCAAGGCGGGCAAGGGCTGCGGGTCGTGCAAGGAACTGGTGGGCCAGATCGTCGAATGGGCCGCGGGCGGCGCCGTCACCGAAGACCCGTCGGCGTCGTGGTACGTGCCCGCGATCCCCTACGACAAGCCGACGCTGATGCGCCACATCCGGGAGCTGGCACTGCATTCGGTGTCCTCGGTGTTCGCCGCGCTTGCGCCCGACGGCAAGGAGGACGCCGGCTCGAAGATGGCGCTGTCGTCACTGCTGGAGACGATGTGGGCCGACGAATTCGTCGACGAACAAGACGCCAGGTACATCAACGACCGCGTGCACGCCAACATCCAACGGGACGGCACGTTCTCGGTGGTGCCGCAGATGAAGGGCGGCGTGACCGACTCGTGGCAGCTGCGCCGGATAGCCGACGTCGCCGACAAGTACGCGATCCCGATGATCAAGCTGACCGGCGGGCAACGCATCGATCTACTCGGGGTGCGCAAGGAGGATCTGCCCGCGGTGTGGAGTGATCTCGAGATGCCGTCGGGGTATGCCTACGGCAAGAGCTTCCGCACCGTCAAAACCTGTGTCGGCAGCGACTTCTGCCGCTACGGCCTCGGTGACTCCACCGCATTGGGCATCGCCATCGAGGAGCGCTACCAGGGGTTGGCGAGCCCGGCGAAGATGAAGCTCGCGGTGACCGGATGCCCGCGCAACTGCGCCGAGGCCCTGTGCAAGGACCTTGGCGTCGTCGCAGTCGGCGACGACCGGTGGGAGATCTACGTCGGCGGTGCTGCCGGGGCGCACATCCGCAAGGGCGACCTGCTGGCCACGGTGGACGGGCCGGACGACGTGATGACGTTGACCGGACGGTTCCTGCAGTACTACCGCGAGAACGCCAACTGGCTGGAACGCACCTACGCATTCGTGCCCCGCGTCGGCATCGAGAGGATCCAGGCCGTGGTGGTGCACGACGCTGAGGGCATCGCCGAACAGCTCGACGCGAACATGGCCAAATCAGTTGCTGCCTACCGTGATCCGTGGCAGGACGGAAGGGAGCCGGTAGCCGAAGGGCAATTCCGGACGTCGTTGCCGCTGCTGCCGCTCCCCCAGGTGCCCGTGCGATGAGCGAGATGGAACTCGGCTCGCTCGACGAGATTCCGCTCGGCGCGGGCAGGACGTACGCCGTTGACGGCGAGCAGGTCGCGGTGTTCCGGTTGCGGGACGGCTCGCTGCGTGCCATCGACGCCGTCTGCCCGCATCGCGGTGGACCGCTGGCCGACGGGCTCATCGACGAGCAGGTGGTGGTCTGCCCGTTGCACGGCCACACGTTCGACACGGCGACGGGTTGCGAGGTCGGCGGCGAGTTGTCGGTCCGCAGCTACCCGGTGTCGGCGGTCGACGGCGCGATCCGGCTGAGCCTATGAGCACGGTTCACATCCGCGCGTAGCGACTGCGGACGAAGCTGTAGGCGCCGAATGCGGCGAGTCCCAGGGCGGCGATGATCAGCAGGAACTTGCCGAACGGAGCCGCGCCCAATGTCTTGACCGCACCGTCGATGCCGGTGGCCTTCGACGGATCGAAGCGCAGGGTCGCGACGAGCACCAGGATGCCCGCACCGATGAACACCAACCCCTTGGCGGTGTAGCCGCCCACCCCGACCGCCGTGATGCCGCTCCCCGGCGACACCAACAGATCCTTCCGGAATCGCTTCGACACGCCCTTGTACACGTGATAGCCGCCGATGCCGATGACCACCAGACCGACGACGATCAAAAGTATTCTGCCCCAGGTAGATTGCATCAACTGCGCACTCATGCCGGCGTTCTCGCGGCTGGTCGACCGTCCCCTGCCCATGGCGAACCGCGCCGCCGAGACCGCCAGCGCGAAGTACATCACCGCCAGCGCGAAGGCCTTGATCCGGTCGCGGGCGCCACTGTTTTCACGAGTCCCCTCACCGGGATGCGGTCCGAGTACGGTCTCGGCCAGCCGCCACAGGCCAAGGGCCACCAAAGCCACCGCGGCGGCCCAGAGCATGACCGCACCGCCCGTCTGGCTGGCAAGCGTTGCCAGCGCTCCGGACTGGTCGGCGTTGTCCGACGATGCATGACCGCCAAGGGCCAACTGCAAGATGATGTAGGCGATCAGCAGGTGCAGGACTCCACTGATCGCGAAGCCCGTTCGCGCCACCCTCTCGAACCACTCGGTCATGGTTGCGAGTACACCGGGTGCGTGCGGCGCAAACACGACGACGGGCCCCTCTGCCGAGGGGCCCGCCGCCGTCGGAATTCGTACTAGCTGGTGCTACCGGACCCTCCACCGTCCGACGCACCCGAACCGGACTCGCTGCTGGCGCCGGCGCCGGCCGAAGATGATGCGGACGCCGTCGCGGCACCCGCCTCATCCGCGTCACTACCGGTCTTGGCCGTGCTGGGCGCCTTGGTCTTGGGCTCGACCTTTCCGCCGTCCTTCGTGCTGCTCCCGGTCTTGGTGCTCCCGGTCTTGGTGCTCCCGGTCTTGGTGCTCCCGGTCTTGGTCGCGCCTCCGGCGGTCGAGGTGCTGCCGGTCTTGGTCCCGGTCTCTGCACCGGCGTCAGGATCGGACTTGCTGCCGGCTTCGGCACCGGCGTCCGTCTTGGTGCCACTGTCTGCAGTCGCTTCGTCAGCGGCCCCGGCCCCGTCGGTCTCGGTCGCCGCAGGCGTGGTGGACGCCTCCGGCTTCGCGAGAGTGATCGTCACCGTGTCGGAACTGCTCGAAGTGCGAGCGAAACTCTGCACGTCGGAGACCTTGGCGGTGGCTGGCGCGACCGGGTTCGGCGGAGCGTCTGTCACGATGCCCACCGCAGTCCCGACCGCGGTTTCCAGTGTGTTGCCGATGGCGCCGACGGTTTGAATCGCCGTGTTGCCAATGGTCCCAACGGTTACCAAGGCCTGGGTGCCTGCGGTGCCGAAGCCCACCAGCGCCTGGTTGCCTGCCAGACCGATTCCCGCGATGGCCTGTGTACCGGCAACGCCGAGACCCTGGAGACCGATGTTGAGCGCACCGGCTCCGCCGGCCATCAACGACGCCAGTGCCGCAATGTAATTCGCCGGGTTGAGCGGGTTGGCCAAGACGGCCCCAAGCGCGCCGGCGCCGCCGGCGAGCAGTGAGGTGCCGACCCCGCCAACGGTTTGAATCGCCGTGTTGCCCAGGGCGCCAACGGTAGCCAGCGCCGTGTTGCCCAGGGCACCGACCGTGCCCAGCGCCGTGCCGCCTGCCGTCCCGAAGCCGACCAGCCCGGCCAGACCAGCCGTTCCGATACCCACCAGACCCTGCGTTATCGCGGTCCCGCCTCCGGCCACCAGAACCCCAACTGCCGCAGCGAGGTCACCGGGAGTCACGGCGAGCGTCGATACCGGGGCCGACGGCGCAGCGAGAGCACTCACCGGCGCTGCGGGTGCCAGCGGCGCCAGCGGCGCGGTGACCAGCCCGAGTGCGGTGGCGATCGCAGCGGACAACGTGCCGACGATGCCTCCGACCGTCGCGAGCGCCGTGTTGCCAAGTCCTCCAACGGTTGTCAGGCCAATATTGCCGAGAGCACCGATGGTGCCGAGGGTCGTCGCACCGGCGCCGCCGAAGGTAGCGAGGAGCGTATTGCCGATCCCGCCGACCGTTGCCAGCACCGTGTTGCCGATGCCGCCCACCCCGGCGAGGGCGATGTTGCCTCCAATGCCAAGACCCACGAGACCCTGGGTGAGCGCGACCCCGCCGCCGGTGAGCAGCGTGCCGAGCGCCACGGCGTAGTTCGCCGGGTTCAGCGGGTTGGCGAGGATCGCACCAAGTGCGCCGCCGCCGGTGGCAAGCAGTGTGTTACCGACGGCCCCGACAGTCGCCAGCGCCGTATTACCAAGCGCACCAAGTGTTCCCAGCGTCTGCAAGCCAATCGCGCCCGTGCCGAGCAGGGCCTGCGTACCCGCAAGGCCGAGACCGGTGATGAGCTGCGTGCCCGCCGTACCGAACCCGACGAGGCCCGTCAGGCCTGCGGCGCCGACACCCGCCAAGAGCTGTGAGCCCGCGGCACCGAGACCTAGGAAGGCGTCATTCAACGCGAGCGCCGCACCCGCCGCCAGTGCACCGATGGCGGCGAGGACGTCACCCGGCGCCAATGCTGCAAGGGCGCTAGCCGCGCTGGCGCTCAGCGTATTGCCGATCGCGCCGATGGTGCCGATCGCAGTGTTGCCCAGCGTGCCCAGGGTGACGAGACCCTGGGTGCCCGCGACACCGGCCCCGATGATTCCTTGAGTCAGGGCGGTACCGCCACCGGCGAGCAGAAGGGCCAGAGCGGCGGGATACGCGGCGGGGTTCAAGGGGTTGGAGGCAATGGCGGCCAACGAAGCGACCGCGGTTGCGCTCAGGGTGCCGCCGACCGTGCCGACGGTGGCCAATGCGGTGTTGCCGATTGCGCCAACGCCGGTGATGGCTTGCAGGCCGCCCACACCGAGGCCCTGCACTCCTTGGGCCACGGCAACCGAGCCGCCTTCGACCAGATCGGCGATCGCCGACGCGAGAGAGGTGGGCGTGTAGTCGGCGTAAACCGAGGAAATCTGGTCGATCTTGGCGGAGATATTGGGAGCCGGAGGTGCCATCGGACTGAATGCGATGGCGGTTGCTCCGACCAGGGCGACGCTAGCTGTGAATGGTGAACGGACGGCAAGTTGCATGCCAACCCCCTAAGTAGAAACAACCCGACCAGCAAACGTTACCTGACAGAAATCTGAATAACCAAGCACTTTTACTCAGGAGTTTCTAAGGCTCCACCAGCGATAATGATCACGAACGCAGTAAGGGGCAACGGAATGGTTGCCATCATGGCAACTTCATGTCGAGCGGCAACATTCGCCTGATACGCACCGCCACCTCACGCGTCACCTGTGCCGCCCGGCGGTAAGCGGTGATGGTTCGGCGCTCTACATAACTGCGGCTATGTGGATCTGTTCGATCCCTGCTCGTCAGCGGCACATGATGACGCTCGAGTTGATTAGCGAGCCGCGTCTTGGGCCCGGCCGTTGATCGACGCCCACCCCGTGTGCACCGAACCATCCCGACCGGGTCGGCTGACCAGATAGCTCACACGGCGAGCGAGGCCACGAATTCGCTGCTTTCGCAGATTCATGCACGAAACTCCGCGCCACCGCTCGACGCGGCAGACCAGTCCGGCGCGTCGCGCCGCGCCTTCGCTGGGCGTTGGCGCCGGATCAACCGAGAACGACCGGTGAGCGAGCTGACCGGCGACGAGGGCGATCGTCGTCGGAATCGAGAAAATTGACGCTGTGGAAGGCGGCGGGGGCGATTGGGCAGGCGGAGCACGGTCGTCCGACACGGCCGTACGGGTTGCGGTTGGCGGGTCACGAAAGCCCGACGCGTTATCGACCAATTCCGCGTTGCCAGAGGGGCGCGCGATATAAGATCAACGTTGCCGTACCACGGCGGCTGTGCACGGTTACCGCGCCCTGTCCTACTTCTTCGCCAGCTAACTCTCGAATTCGATTTGCGGTGGCCGTCGAAACTGATCTTGACGATCGTGATGGCGGCGCGATCGAGCCCGTCCGCGGTTTTGCCCGCCGACCGCGCTCACTCGTCGGGCTTGACCGCAAGAACCGGCTTGGGACACTCCAGCAGCACGCGCTGCGACACGCTGCCGAGCAGCAGCTTGCCGACCGGGTTGCGATGCTTGAGTCCGATCACCAGCAACTCGGCCTCGGGGCGCTCCATTGCAGAGAGCAATTCCTCGGCCGCATCGACACCGACGGGCTGCGAGAACTCGAACGGGACGTCGCAGGCGGTCAGTCGATCCCGGACGTCGCGCTCCTGGGCCGGCTGCGCGAACGCCGGGTCGGCATACGCCTCGCCCGTCGTCGAGTTGATCACCATCAGGTGGGTGTCGCGCAGCCTAGCCTCGGCGATGCCGTGATCCAGAGCCGCCTGACCGAACCGGTCCGCGGTGTACCCGACGATTATCACGCCTGCGCCTTCTCTCTCTGGTCCTTGTCGTCTTCGACGATGAGCAAGGTCTCCTCGTCGCGGTGCATCAATCGCAGCACCAGCGGGACGATCAGCAGCACGGCCATCAGTACGTAGGTGATGATGGCGACCGGCTCGGTGAACAGGCTGCCCCAGTCACCCGCGCCCAGTTGCAGGCTCTGGCGCAGTTGCCGTTCGATGCGCGGTCCGAGGATGACGCCGATGATCAGTGGAAGCACCGGTAATCCGAAGCGGCGCATCATCAGTCCGAGCAGACCGAACACCAACAGCAGGGCAAGGTCGAGTGGCTGGATGTTCACCGCGAATGCCCCAAGAGTGGCGAAGAACAGGATGCCCGCGTACAGGTACGGCCGCGGGGTACGCAGCAGCTTGGCCCACAGCGGCGCCAGAGGCAGGTTCAGTACCAACAGCAGGAAGTTGCCGATGAACAGGCTCGCGATCAGCGTCCAGATCAGCAGCGGCTCCTTGTCGAAAAGCGTTGGGCCGGGCTGAATCCCATAGGAGACGAACGCGGTGAGCATCACGGCGGCGGTGGCGTTGGTCGGCAAACCCAGCGACAGCATCGGCACCAGGGTGCCTGCCGCCGACGCGTTGTTGGCCGCCTCTGGACCGGCCACGCCCTCGATGGCGCCCTTGCCGAATTCCTCGGGGTGCTTCGACAGCTTCTTCTCGGTGATGTAGCTCAGGAACGTCGGCAGTTCCGCACCACCCGCGGGCAACGCGCCGAACGGGAAACCGTACGCGGTGCCGCGCAGCCAGGGCTTCCACGACCGCTTCCAGTCGTCGCGGCCCATCCACGGCCTGCCGACCGGAATGACCTGTGCTGGACGCCGACGCAGATGCGCAGCGACCCAGAGCGCTTCACCCAAGGCGAAGATGGCCACGGCGATCACCACGATGTCGATGCCGTCCGACAACTGCGGAATGCCGAACGTGGCGCGCGGCTGGCCGGTGAGGAAGTCGATGCCGACGAGGCCGATGGCGAGGCCGAGGATCAGCGAGATGGCTCCGCGCAGTTTCGACGAGCCCAGCACGGCGGTGACCGCCACGAGGGCGAACAGCATGATCGCCAAGTACGACGGGGCGCCGAGCGTGACGGCGAATCGCGATACCGCGGGGGCGAACAGAACGAGCAGCGCCGTGCCGATCGTGCCCGCGACGAAGGATCCGATGGCCGCGGTGGCCAGCGCCTGCGCGGCGCGGCCCGCCTTGGCCATCTTGTTGCCCTCGATCGCGGTGATCACCGAGGACGACTCCCCCGGCGTGTTCAACAGGATCGACGTCGTCGATCCGCCGTACATGCCGCCGTAGAAGATGCCCGCGAACATGATGAAGGCCGCGCTGGGGCTGACGTTGTAGGTGATTGGCAGCAGTAGCGCCACCGTCATTGCCGGTCCGATGCCGGGCAGCACACCAACCGCGGTACCCAGCAGCACACCGATCACGGCGTACAGCAGGTTCATCGGAGTGGCGGCCTGCTCGAAACCCTGAATCAACCAGTCGATGTTCTCCATCACAGAATCCCGTCCAAGATGCCTGCGGGCAGCGGGATTCCGAGCCCTGAGTAGAACGCGTAGAAGCTGGCCAGCGACAGCACCAGCCCGATGACGAAGTTGCGCACGTAGTGCCGGCTACCGAGAATCGTTGCCGCTCCGCCGAAGAACAGCGTGCCCATGATCACCCAACCCAGTGGGTTCACCAAAAGGATCATCGCGACGAACAGCGCAACCAGCATTCCGACGGTCTTCCAGTCGGCCGGTGACTCGGGGTCGATGTCCTCGCCGGCATCCGCCTCACCGACCGATCCACGCGGAATTGCGATCGCCAGGATGACGGCCAACACCAGCGCACAGATCCCGACGACCATCGGGAAGAGTTTGGGCCCAACCGGATCCACCTTCGCGAAACCCTCGCCGAGGGTCAGAGCGGTGTACACCAGGAACGCGCCGACCGCCGCGAGCACGACGCAGACGAGATACTGCGCCTTGTCGACGTGCCGGGTGACTTCGGGTTCCTGAGACTCGTCGGTGGTGGTCATACCAGCCCCAGCTCGGTAAGGGTCGAGCTGACCCGGTTGTCCTGATCGGAGAGGAACTGTTCGAACTGCGTACCGGTCATGAACGCATCAGTCCAGCCATTCTTCACCAGGGCCTCCTTCCACTGCTTCGTGCCGTGCATCTCTTCGAGCACTTTGACCATCGCCTGTTTGGCATCATCCGAAATCCCCGGCGGCGCAAGGACTCCGCGCCAGTTCGCGAACACGAGGTCGATGCCGGATTCCTTCAGCGTCGGCGCGTCGATGCCCTCGACCCGTTCGTTCCCGGATACGGCAAGAACCCGCAACTGACCCGCCTCGATCTGGTCGATGAGTTCGCCAGGGCTCGATGTGCCGATCGTGATCTTCTTGCCGAGCAACGCCGTCAGCAGGTCGCCGCCGCCGTCATAGGTGACGTAGTTGACCGACTTCGGTTCCACACCGACAGCCTTGGCCAGTTCCATGGGGAACAGGTGGTCCGGCCCGCCAGGTGACGAGCCACCGCCGATCGCGACCTTGGAGGGGTCTGCCTTCCACGCGGTGACGAAGTCGTGCACCGTCTTGAACGGCGAATCCGCCGGGACGAAGATGGCACCGGGATCCTCGATCAACTTCGCCAACGCGGTCGCGTCCGAAGCCCGTGCCTTGGACCCGTTGGTGTAGGTCGCGCCCACGACGCCGAGCCCCATCGTCATCATGAGGTCGCCGTTGCCCTTTTCGTTGATCAACCGGGCCATCGCGACCGTGCCTCCGGCGCCGATCACGTTGAACACCTCGACGCGTCCGGTGATGTCGTCGTCTTCCATGATCTTCACCGCGGTGCGCGCGGTGAGGTCGTAGCCGCCGCCAGGGCTGTTTGGCACCATCATCCTGAGCCGGTGCAGGCCGGCCGGATCGTCGCCGCGCGTGACGCCGCAACCGGTCGCCGCGACGATGGCCAGCAGGGCGGCGGTCAGTACCGCCCCCGAAGCCCTCGCCAACCGTGGAAGTCTCGACACCATCGTCCCCATTCGCCGCCGTGTGATGTTCATAGATCGTGTGATGTTCATAGATACTGTTCCCTCAAGTGATCCAGGTCACTCTTTCGGACGCAAAGGAAGTTGTGGTCTTTGAGTACACCGAGGCGAACACGCGGGCGCACCGGTGGACGGCCCCGGTTCTCGGCGGTGCGCCTGTCCGCGCGCAGCCTTGCCGGGCAGTTCCTCGTCTTCCAGCTTCTGGTGGTGTTGGTGGTGCTGGGTGCGGTCGCGGCGGTCTCGGTCACCCAGTCCACCCAGGAGTTCCGTGAGGTGCGCGGTCAGCGGATGATCGCGGTGGCCGAGAACCTGGCTTCGACGCCGATCGTCCGCGAGCGCTACGCCGACCCGTTCGCCGCCCAGGTGCTGGCGCCGGACGTGGACCGCGCGGTATCGCTGTCGGGCGCCGGTCTGGTCGAAATCCTCGCCCCGGACGGACATGTGCGGGTGTCGTCGGACCCGTCACGCATCGGCGCACGCGCCGACTTCGGACGCAGCCGAGTCGTCACGGGACGGGCATGGTCGGGCGATCTCGACGTCGACGGCGAGCACTCCCTCGTCGGGCAGGTGCCGATTCTGTCGACGGATGGCGCGGTGCTGGCGGTGGTTTCGGTCAGCGAGCCGTATCCGTCGACGTGGCAATTGCTCAGCGGTGCGGGCGAGCGGCTGCTGGTGTACCTCGGACTCGGCGCCGCGCTCGGGGTGTTGGCGTCGTGGCTGCTGTCGCGGCGCATCAAACGGCATACCAGGGGGCTGGAGGTGGCGGAGATCGCCGGCCTCGCCGATCACCGGGAAGCGTTGCTGCACAGCATTCGTGAGGGTGTGGTGGCGGTGAACACCGACGGCGTCATCACCCTTCTCAACGACAGCGCGCAGGACCTGCTGGGAGTGACGGGGGACGCCGTCGGACGTCGGATCGACTCGGTCGGGCT
Organism: Mycobacterium sp. URHB0044; assembly: GCF_000620625.1. GTDB lineage: Bacteria > Actinomycetota > Actinomycetes > Mycobacteriales > Mycobacteriaceae > Mycobacterium. The sequence continues at coordinate 68,574 of NZ_JIAW01000031.1, forward strand.
CGATCCAGCGGTCGAGGATTTCCTGTCCTCCGGCGAGGACAGTCGCGACGTCGTGATCGCCACCCGGACACGGGTTCTCGCGCTGAACCGGCGGGCGGCCAGCACCGGTGGGCAGCGCATCGGTACCGTCACCACGATGCGTGACAGCACGGAGCTTGCCTCGATGCAGGGACAGCTGTCGTCGCACAAGAGCGTCACCGACACGTTGCGCGCCCAGACCCACGAGTTCGCCAACCAGTTGCACACCATCTCCGGTCTGGTCCAGCTCGGCGAATACGACTCGGTACGCGATCTGGTCGGGACGCTGACCCGCCGCCGCGCCGAGATCAGTGACGCGGTGACCCGACGCGTCGCCGATCCGGCGGTGGCTGCGCTGCTGATCGCCAAGACGTCGCTTGCCGCCGAGAGCGGTGTCGCGCTCGTGCTCGACGAGAAGAGTCACCTCGCGGCGCTCGATCCCGCGCTGGCCACCGATGTCATCACGGTATTGGGCAATCTCATCGACAACGCGGTGGACGTGTCGGAGGGTTCCGATCGCCGGGTGGTCACCGTTGCGGTGGATGACACGGACGCACTGACGATTTCGGTCACCGACTCCGGTCCCGGTGTGCCGGAGCATCTGCGGGAGTCCATCTTCGCCCGCGGCGTCACCTCCAAACCGGACGTTCCAGGCGGCCGAGGCATCGGACTGGCACTGGTGCGGCTGGTCAGTGCCCAACTCGGTGGAGTCGTGGAGGTAGCGGACGGGCCGCACGGCGGCGCCGTCTTCGAGGTGCGACTCCCACTGACAGGCGCCGGAGGTCCCAACGATGCGTGACGTGCTGGTGGTCGACGACGACTTCATGGTCGCCGAGATCCACCGTCGATTCGTGGACCGCGTCGGCGGATTTCGCGCCGCCGGGGTCGCACACAACGGCGCAGACGCCCTCGAGCAGGCCGCCGAACTGACCATCGACCTGATTCTGCTCGACGTCTACCTGCCCGACATGACGGGCCTGGACGTGTTGCAGCGCTTGCGTTCCCGCGGCGACCGCGTCGGCGTCATCATGATCACCGCCGCAAGGGAACTCGACACCGTTTCCGGCGCCCTTGACGGCGGAGCGGCCGACTATCTGATCAAACCGTTCGAATTCGACCAACTGAAGGCCAAACTCGAAGCGTTCGCGGCGCGTGATGACGCGTTGCGTTCGGCCGCAGGCGTCGACCAATCGCTCATCGACTCGCTGTTCGGCGGCTCCGCGCCGACGCGCAGCGGCGAGGCACTGCCAAAGGGCCTTGGTGCCGAGACGGGCGAACTGGTGCTGGCCGCCGTCCGGTCGGCCGGTGAGGTGTCTGCGGCGGAATGTGCCGATGCCGTGGGCATCTCACGGGTCAGTGCGCGACGTTATCTGGAGCACTATCTGAGTGTCGGTGCTCTGCAATTGCGCCTGCAGTACGGCGCAGGCCGCCCCGAGCGGCGTTACCGTCCGGCGAGTTAGGCAATGATTCTCAGAAGGGTGGTGGTTCGTAGGTGGCGGCGCGCCAGGCTCGTCGTTGGCGTCGTTGTTCGGCGTTGAGTTCGTGGCGTTGGCGGCGTTCGGCGGTGATGCGGTCGCGGCGGTCCTGATCGCGGGTTTGCTTGCGGCGCGGCATCATCACCGACCGATCCGTCTCCGGCGGCACCAGCTGCGGCGGGATGTCCAACTCGCCCGTGGGCTGCCCCAGCGCCGGGAACATCGCCGCCCCATGCGGTTCGGTGCGGTAGACGTGCCCGGTCGGGGCGGTCAACACGATGGTGCCATCCGGTAACTGCTGATCCGACCAGCCGCCCGGACCACCCCCGAACGTCTTGATCAAATGATGGGTACGGCAGTACGCCTTCGTATTCGAGGGATGCGTCGGCCCCACCGGATACGGCACCGTATGGTCCAGATCGCAATTGGCGACGGGTTTGTCGCAGCCCGGCCAGCGGCACGTCAAATCCCGCCACCGGACAAACTCCTTGGTCTTCGCCGACGGTGTGTATCCCGGATCC
>NZ_JIAW01000032.1 GCF_000620625.1 Mycobacterium sp. URHB0044
CTGGGGGTTTGGGTGGTGTAGACGCGTCGGTAGCGGCGGGCGTGATCGGACAGTTGGCGGATCAGTAACTCCAGGCGGCCGCCGTCGGCGTCGGGGCGGAAGAACTCGTGGAACCGTTCGTGCGGGACGGTGAAGCGGTCGTAGTCCCGCGCGTCGGCGGCGCGGCGCATCTCGTCGAGCACACTGGTCATCTCGTCGAGTTCGGCCGCGGTCAGCAACGGCACCCGCACGGTCAGCGCCAGCGGTTCCAAGACCAGTCGGGTGGCGTAGAGCTGTTCGAGGTCGCTGGAAGAGAAGTCGGCCACCTGGATGCGGTGATTGTGGCGCGAGACGACCAGTCCTTCGCGCTCCAACATCCGACACGCCTCGCGGATCGGGGAGCGCGACACCCCCAGGTCGCGGGCCAGGTTGGCTTGTGAGACCACCGAGCCCGGCGCCAAGTCCCCGCGCAGGATCCGATCCCGCAACAGGTCGTGCACCGCATCGAGCCCGACGGCTTCCCGACCCGCCTCCGGCGCCGTCACAGAGCCGGACGGTTGCTCCACCATCGCCATCACCCCCTCTCCGCTCGAAGCATTCACGAACCCGATTCTGTCGACAGTTTTAAGGCATGTCAAGCAGAGTGCTGGACGAAACTTCTTGGAAACTGGCCGAGCACCGTCTACTCTGTCGACAGATAAGCGGTACGCGATGCAAGGAGCAGTGATGGTCGGACCCGAGGCGTTTCGTCTCGCCATGTCCCAGGTCGCGACGCCAGTCGTCGTCGTCACGGTGCTCTCCCAGGAGGGGCCGCACGGCACCACCGTGGGGGCGTTCACGTCCATATCGCTTGAGCCGCCGATGATCTCAATCGCTCTCGACCGGCAGTCGGATCTGTTGGCCAAGCTGCGGGGCGCACAGCACTTCGGTGTCAACGTGCTGGCAAGTGACCAAACGGCGTTGGCGACCACCTTCAGTAAGAAGGGCCTCGACAAATTCGCGTCCACGGAGTGGCGGCTCGATGCGGGACTGCCCAGACTGCCCGGTTGTGCCCTCTGGCTGGTCTGCCGGACGGCGGAGCTCCTCGAGGGCGGCGACCACTTGGTGGTGCTCGGAATTGCCGAACACGCTGAAGTCGATCGGCGGTCGCCGTTGGTCTATCACGACCGCGCCTTCTCAACCGTCGGGTCCATCGACCCCGACGTCTCCGTCGGTGGATCTCTCGTGCGAGGCGAACCGTCGTGATCACGAAGGAACGTCCCAGCGTGGCGCTTCAGTCACCGCAAGCCGACGGCGCGGCTGACAGAGTCCGGCGCGCGATCGCTGCGATGGCGGCCGGGCGCGCTGTGGTGGTGGTCGACCACGCTCGCGCCCACGGCAGTGTGACGTTCGCCGCGAGCCATGCGACGCCGCGGCTCGTCGCGTTCGCGGTCCGGCACACTTCGGGCTTCATCCGCACCGCGCTCACCGGCGAGGCATGCGATCGCCTCGATCTACCGCCGATGCAGCGCGGCGGTGACGGCTCGGAGCCGGGCGCATACCGCGTCACCGTCGATCTGCTGGGTGCGGGAACCGGGATCTCCGCCGCGGACCGCGCACGTACCATCGCGGCTCTCGCCTCGCCAGAGCTGGCCGCCGCGCACTTCTGCCGGCCGGGTCACGTCGTGCCGGTGCAGGTGGACGCCGGCGGCGTGTTGCGCAGGCCATGGACGGCCGAGGCCACCGTGGATCTCGCGCGCCTGGCGGGACTCCCCGCCGCAGGCGCCTTCAGCGAACTCGTTTCGGAGGAGCGAGCAGTCGAGTTGGCCGGTGGCGACGAACTCGATCAATTTGCGGCCGAGCATGGACTCCCACTTGTCTCGATCGCCGATCTGATCACCTTCCGGCGCCGGAACGAGCCGCAAGTCCGGCGTGCAGCGGTTACGCCGATTCCCACCGAGCACGGGATGATGCGAGTCATCGGTTACGAGAGCGTCCATACCGGGGCCGAATACAGCTGCGTGGTCTCGGGAGAAGTGGAAGGCAAGTACGACGTTCCGGTGTACGTCCACACCGAGCACCCGTCCGCCGCCCGCGATCGAGACCTGCACGATGCGATGAGTGGAATCGCCGCTGAGGGCCAGGGTGTCGTCATCCACGCCGGATCATCCACCTCGGACGACGAAACGGTTGCCGTGCTGGCCGAACTGGGCGTGCGATCCTTTCGACTCATCTCACGCGGACGTGGTGTTCAAGAATTCGCACGTCCGCTAGCGCCGCTGAGTACCAGATCTTGATCTGACGCCCCTGCGACGGATTCGTGGCAGTCGGCCCGCCTGTTTTGCACGTTTCGACAACGAAGGAATGACGACGAATGAACACCGCCCTGCTGACGGGTACGACGCAATCCCCACGGCCGCAATGGTCGTCGATGTCGACGAGCCGCTATCTCGCCGAGGCGCTCCGAACCTATGGTGTGACGCATTTCTTCCACGTACCGGTCATCGTCCCTGCCGCAATGCGCGAGATGGTGGATATCGGTGTAACCCCGGTCATGACGCACGGCGAGAAGGCTGCGGCATACATGGCCGACGGCTATGCGCGAGCCAGCGGTCGAGTTGGCGTGTGCGGCGCCCAGGCCATCGGTGGCACGAATCTTGCTGCGGGCCTGCGTGATGCGTTTATGGCGCGGATTCCGATCGTTGCGCTAACGGGTGGCAAGCGCATCGAAAACCAGTATCGGGGCCAGTATCAGGAAATCGATGACATGCCGATCTTCGAGGCGATCACCAAGTTCAACGGGACCGTCTGGTCGCCGGACCGGCTACCCGACATGCTCGGCAGCGCCTTTCGTGCTGCCACCACGAGCGCGCCGGCGCCGGTACACCTCGAACTCAGCGGGATGTTAGGCGAGATCGGCACAGCGGGAGAGGTAACGGCTCCGCCGCCGGATGGGCGCTTCGGACGTTATCCGGCGGTCCGACCGCCGGCGCCGCCCGAGGATGTTCGGGCAGCCGTGGAGGCGCTCGCGTTGGCCGATCGACCGGTGATCGTCGCCGGCGGTGGCGCCCGCACGTCGGGCGCGGGAGAAGAACTGTTGGCGCTGGCGCGGCGCTGGAGCGCTCCGATCGTCACGGGCATGAACGCCAAGGGCATTGTGGCCGAGAACGATCCGCTGGCGCTGGGGGTGGTCGGGGAGTATTCGACGACTGCGGCCAATCGCGCCGTCTATGAGGCCGACCTCGTCGTGTATGTCGGGAGCCAGACGGGTGGCCTTGTTACACACAACTTCTCGGTACCGGCCGTCGACGCCCGCGTGGTCCACATCGACATCGACCCACTCAACCTGTCTCGCAACTTTCCGCACTCGGTGGGTGTGCTCGGTGACGCCCGCACCGTCCTGCGTCAGCTATTGGAGTTCGACGGCGGCCGTGCATCGCGGTCGGTCTGGTTGGACCGCGTCGCAGGCATGAGGGACGAGTGGCTGGCGCAGGTCGCCCCGGCCGAGACGTCTCAGAAGACGCCGATGACACCGCAGCGTCTCGCGCGTGAACTGGCCGACGCGCTTCCCGACGACGGCATCCTGGTGACCGACACCGGCCACGCCGCATCATGGCTGTCGCAGAACCTGCGGTCGCGGTCGGCGAATCAGTCGTTCCTGCGCTCGCACGGATCCCTTGGGTGGGGCTTTCCCGCGTCACTCGGCGCGAAGTGCGCGATGCCCGACCGCCCGGTGGTCTGCTTCACCGGCGACGGCGGCTTCTACTACCACCTTTCCGAGCTGGAAACCGCGGTGCGCTACGAGCTGCCCGTGGTGGTCGTGGTCAACAACAACGCGTCGCTCAACCAAGAGCAGGTTTTGTGGCAGGGCAATCCTGCCTTCGACCATCTCTGGCGGATGCGCTCGGCCGACTTCACCGCGGTGGCGGAGGCATTCGGATGTCAGGGCATTCGCGTGGAGAATCCGGCCGACGTCGGCGACGCGGTGCGTTCGGCGCTGGCTTCTGGGCAGCCCACGGTCATCGAAGCGATCAGTGATGACGCGGAGATGGCGGTCCCCGCCTGGGGGCCTGCGGGCAGCACGGGCATGTACGCCTACTGATCGCGCCGCGCCATCAGAACACTCATCCAATTGATAATGGAGGCAACGTGATTCCCAAGGTAAACGTCTCGCCAGATCTGATCAGTGGAGACGTCGACGAGGGTTATGGGAAGGTAGCCGACGTCTTCCGCCGCAACTTCGACGCCGGCAAGGAGATCGGCGCGGCGGTCGCCGTCTACCGCGACGGATGCAAGGTCGTCGATCTGTGGGGCGGTTATCGCGACGGCAGTACTCAAGCGCCCTGGGAGGAGGACACCATCGCCCTGGTGTTTTCGACCACGAAAGGCGTTGCGTCGCTTGCTGTCGCGGTGGCTGTCTCTCGCGGCTTGCTGTCGTATGACGCCAAAGTCGCCGACTACTGGCCGGAGTTCGCACAGGCTGGCAAAGAAGGCATTACGGTGCGGCAACTCCTGTCACATCAAGCCGGACTGCCCTTCTTGAAGCCCACTCTGACGCGCCATGACTTGGCCAACCCCACACGCATGACGGCGAAGCTCGAGGCGCAGCGCCCGGTGTGGAGTCCCGGAACCAGGCAGGGTTACCATGCCATCACACTGGGGTGGTACACCGGGGAGTTGATCCGTCGAACAGACCCCGAAGGGCGGTCATTCGGCCAGTTCTTCGCCGACGAGGTCGCCAAGCCACTGGATTTGGACTACTACATCGGTCTGCCCGCCTCGGTGGACCGCGACCGCGTGGCAAAGTTACACATACCCTCCAAGCTGCAGTCGATGCTGCACCTCTATGCGCTGCCCCCGGGTCTCATTGCCGCGTCGCTCAATCCGTTCGGTATGACTGCGGACGCTCTCACCGTCATCGAAGGGGTCCATGCCCCGTCGGAGGACTTCAATGGCGAGTATCTGCGGGCGATTGAAATGCCCGCGGGCAACGGCATTGGTACTGCCCGGTCGATCGCCAAACTGTATGGCAGCGCGGCGACCGGTGGTTCTGAGCTCGGCCTTACCCCAGATACCCTCAACGCGCTGAAGGCACCTGCGATACCGCCGACCAACGGGCTCCGCGACAAGGTGGTCAATCTGGACATGAAATTCGCACTGGGCTTCAGCAAACCGGACCGGCACTTCGTATTCGGTTCTTCGGACACTGCTTTCGGAACAGCTGGACTGGGCGGCTCGGGCGGATTCGCTGATCCCGACACCGGCGTCGGATTCTCCTACGTGATGAACAAGATGGGTTTCCACTTCTTCGATCCGCGGCAAGCCGCCCTGCGGGATGCGCTATTTCACGACGTCTTGGGGTCCAGGCACCAAAGCTGATTCCGATTCCAGCCCGACACCGACGACCCGGCAAACTCCAGGAGACACAACGATGACCACGGCAGTCAAAGACGCTCGTTTACGGCCGGAGGTACAGCAGTTTCTCGCTACCAGCAAGAAACTGTTGATCAACGGAGAATGGGTGCAGGCCCGATCCGGGCGCACATTTCCCACCTTCGATCCCGCGACGGGGGAGAAGTTGACCGATGTAGCGCATGCCGACGTCGCCGACGTGGATGCGGCGGTGCAGGCTGCGCGCTCGGCATTCGAAGGGCCATGGTCGAGGATGAAGGCGAATCAGCGCGAGCGGTTGATCTGGCGGATCGGCGACCTCCTGTCGGAACGAGCGACGATGTTTGGTCAGCTCGAATCGCTCGACAACGGCAAATCGGCGCTAGTTGCGGAAGTCGTGGATACCGCCTGGTCGGCTGACGTGTTCCGCTACTACGCCGGCTGGGCAACGAAGATCGAAGGGTCGACGGTCAACGTGTCGATGCCGTTCGCAGAGGGGGATTTTCACGCCTACACGCTGCGCGAGCCGGTCGGAGTGTGTGGACAGATCGTGCCCTGGAACTTCCCGTTGCTGATGGCGACGTTCAAGATCGCGCCCGCCCTGGCGGCCGGTAACACCGTGGTGCTCAAACCCGCGGAGGAGACTCCGTTGACAGCGCTGTTGCTTGGCGAGCTCTTCGAGGAGGCGGGATTCCCGCCCGGCGTCGTCAACATCGTGACGGGCCACGGCGACGCAGGCGCCGCGCTGGCTGCACATCCGGGGGTGGACAAGGTGGCCTTCACCGGCTCGACCGAGGTCGGCAAGCTCATCGTCGATGCTGCGAAGGGAAACCTCAAGAAGGTCTCGCTGGAACTGGGCGGTAAGAGTCCGAACATCGTGTTCGCCGATGCAGATTTCGACCTGGCCGTCGCGGGATCGCTCAACGCCTGGTTGTTCAACCATGGTCAGTCGTGTGTCGCGGGCACTCGATTGTTCGTCGAGGAAACCATCTTCGATGACTTCACCGCAGCCGTCGCGGATGCCGCCGCACAGGTGAAGATCGGTTCCGGCCTCGACCCAGATACACAGCTGGGACCGTTGGCCTCCCAGGAGCAGTTCGACCGCGTCACCGCCTACCTTCAGGCCGGCCTGCGCGACGGTGCTCGGGCACTGACTGGCGGTCGCCGCCACGGTGACAGCGGATTCTTCGTCGAACCAACGGTTTTCGTCGATGTCAAGCCGTCGTTCTCCGTGGTTCGTGAAGAAATCTTCGGCCCCGTGGTAGTTGCTCTTCCGTTCGGTTCGGAAGACGAAGCGATCGCTGCCGCCAACGACTCGCAGTTCGGGCTGGCCTCCGGCGTCTGGACCCGTGACATTTCAAAGGCACACCGAGTGGCCAAGAGACTTCATGCCGGCTCGGTCTGGGTCAATCAGTACAACGGCTTCGACACCGCGCTGCCGTTCGGCGGCTACAAGCAATCGGGTTGGGGACGCGAACTCGGTGCCACCGCGCTGGATCTGTACACGCAGACCAAGGCGGTCAACGTCGCTCTCTGACCGTGACGCGGAGGACGAAGCGCACGGACGCCACGCCGGTGTGCAGGTAATCGGACTCCGCCCTCGCCAGGCTGGCGGCGTTATCGGCATCGGAACGCTGCGATGGTGGACGAGCGACTGCAGAAGCCACTGACCCGATGGGCCTTCGTCTCGCTGGCGGCTGAGACAATGAGTCGATGACGACCGATGCGCCGGGGGATGAGTCGAAGTCGACGGTCAATAGTGCCGCCGTGCGTGACGTGGCGCTGACGTTGTTTGCCGACCGGGGATATCACGGCACCGCGGTCAGCCAGATGGCGAGCCAGCTTGGCATCCGCACGCCGAGTCTCTACAACCACATGCGTTCCAAGCAAGACCTGCTGCGCGACATCGTCATCCAGACGACCGAGGAGGTCTGGGCAGACTACGAGAAGGCCGTCGACGGTGTGGATGATGTCGTGGAGCGACTGCGGCGCGCGGCACGGGTGTATGCGTTGCGGCACGCCACCCACCGTCGCGAGGCGCTGATTGTCAACCGGGACATCGCCAGCCTGGAGGAACCGGCTCGTTCGCACGTGCTGGAGTTGCGCCGTCGCCATGCGCGGGCGATCCAGGGCTTGATCGACGACGGTGTCGAGCGCGGGCACTTCAGTGAGCAAGCGTCGGCCATCGCGGCGTTCGCGATCCTCGAGATGTGCGTGAGCATCGCCCGTTGGTTCCGCGACGATGCACCGCTATCCGCACAGCAGGTGGCGGAGAAGTACAGCGAGTTCGCCCTGCGCATCGCCGGACACAGCTGACGCACTCCCGCTAGGAGGCAGTTGACGTGCGCCGCCGCCGACCGGTAGCGTGCTAACTAACGCTCGTTAGTAAGGTGACTCTCATGGATTTGACCAACAGCTTCACCGTGAACCTGCCGGTTGAAGACACCTGGAAGGTGCTCACCGACCTGGAGCGGGTCGTCCCGTGCCTGCCAGGCGCAGTCCTACTCGGCGTGGACGGCGATGCCTACCGCGGTGCGGTGAAGATCAAGGTCGGTCCGGTGACGGCGCAGTACCAGGGCGTCGCCCGTTTCGTCGAGAAGGACGATCAGGCCATGCGGGCGGTGATCCGCGCCGAGGGTAAGGACGTCGGCGGCCAGGGCACCGCCGCCGCCACCGTGACGGCGGTCCTCACCGAGCAGGGCCAGGGAACACAGGTCGACCTCCGCACCGATCTGAGCTTGTCCGGCCGGGCCGCTCAGTTCGGGCGCGGCGTGGTCGCAGACGTCACCAACAAGTTGATCGGTCAGTTCGTCCGACGGCTGGAGGCCGAAGTCGCCTCGGGGACAACGCAAGCGGCCGGAAGACCGAACCCCGTCTCCTTGGCTGACGTCGAGCCGCTCGACGTGATGTCGAGCATGGGCGGGACGATCGCAAGGAGGATGATACCCATCTTGGCCGGCCTTTTCGCCGCGATACTGGGGATTGTCTTGGCGCGCAAGGCGACCCGAAGAGCCGTTCCGGTATCCCCGCCAACAGTCATCAATCTGACCCTCCCGGCGTCGTTTCGCCGGTGGGATTTCGAGGAGGCGACATCGTCATGACTGAACTGGTTCGTGAATCCGCACTGTACATCGGCGGAGAATGGGTGCCCGGTCGTGGCGCTGACTGCGAAGTGGAGAATCCCGCCACCGAAGAGACGATCGGAATCGTCACGCAGGCCTCGCGCGAAGACGTCGACGGTGCGTTGGTCGCTGCGCGCGACGCGTTCGACGGCTGGTCCGCCACGCCGGTTGCAGAGCGGGCGGCCGCACTACGCCGTCTACATGACGTGATCACCGAGCGGGCCGAGACCTTCGCTTCCTTGATCCATCGCGAGCAAGGATCCCCGCCACCGGTGGCGCGCAGGGTGCACGTGGACACGCCGTTGTCGGTCCTGGCGCGAACCGCGGAGGCCGTCGAGGAGTTCACGTTCCGGTCGGAGCTCGCCAACTCGGTCATCTTGCGGGAGCCGGTCGGTGTGGTTGCCGCGATCACCCCGTGGAACCTTCCGCTTCACCAGATCATCGTCAAAGTCGTTCCCGCCCTGGCCGCCGGCTGCACGGTCGTCCTCAAACCGGCGGCGCTGACCCCGCTGACGGCGTTCGAACTGGCCCGCGCGTTCGAGGTCGCGGGGTTTCCGGCGGGCGTGATCAACCTCGTCACCGGCGGCGGGCGCGACGTGGGTGACCAGTTGACGCGCAGTACCCTCGTCGACCACGTGTCGTTCACCGGCTCCACGGCGGTGGGCCGGCAGGTCGCCGTGGCTGCCGCGGAAACGGTCAAGGGCGTGACTTTGGAGCTGGGTGGCAAGTCGGCCAGTGTCGTGCTGTCGGATGTGTCCGACGAGACGCTGGCCAAGGCGGTCAAGGTCACTGTGGCCAACTGCTATCTCAATGGTGGTCAGACATGCACCGCGTTGTCGCGGCTGATCGTGCCCGCCGATCGGCTCGCTCAGGCCGAAGAACTCGCCGCGGCAGCCACCGACAGGTACGTTCCCGGCGAACGGCTGGGACCGCTGATCTCCGCCGGACAGCGCAAAGAGGTCGAAAGCTTCATCACCCCAGGGAAGATCGTCAGCCGGCCGCACGAACTGCCTGACCGCGGCTACTACGTCACGCCCACGGTTTACAGCGAGGTGGCCCCCGATTCCCGGCTGGCACAGGAAGAGGTCTTCGGCCCGGTGCTGTCGATTCTGGTCGCCGAGTCCGATGACGACGCCATCGAGCAGGCCAACGACTCGATTTACGGGCTCGGGGGCGCTTTGTGGACCGATGACACCGATCGGGCGCTGGATTGGGCGGCACGTATCCGCACCGGCCAGGTCGACATCAACGGTGCACCGTTCAACCCTCGCGCTCCGTTCGGCGGCTACAAGCAGTCCGGCTTGGGCCGCGAGATGGGCGACTACGGCATCGCCGACGTCCTCGAGATCAAGGCGGTCCAACGGTGAGCGAGGGGTATCGCGTCGAGATCGACGCGCTCGTGATGCGGTCGCCGGATGCGCCGATGGTGGTGGAGCGCATCGGGTTACGCGATGTCGGGCCCAATGATGTGAGAGTGCGCATCGATGCCACGGGTGTGTGTCACTCGGATCTGTCGCTAGCACACGGAGTGTTGGCGCAGCCGCTGCCTGCCGTGCTCGGGCATGAAGCGTGTGGCACGGTACTGGAAATCGGTTCGGAGGTCACCGGGGTAACGGTGGGGGAGCGGGTGATCCCGCTGTGGATTACACCGTGCGGCGACTGCATGCACTGCGTCCGCGGCGAGGCGCACCTGTGTGTGACCGGTTCCGCGCGCGGCGCCGAACCGTACGCGCTCAGCGCCGCGGGGGAGCCGATCTATCCGGGTTTGTCGGTCGGTTCCTTTGCCGAACAGACGGTGGTGCCGGCGGCCGCCGTGGTGAAGGTTCCTGACGACATAACGTCGGCGCAGGCGGCGCTGTTGGGCTGCGCCGTCACGACGGGAGTCGGTGCGGTAACCAAGACGGCCGCCGTAACGCAGGGCTCATCGGTACTGGTCGTCGGTCTCGGTGGTGTTGGTCTTGCGGCTGTGCAGGGGGCGAAACTCGCTGGCGCGTCCACGATCATCGCGACCGATCGCAACCCGGCCAAGGCCGATCTGGCCCTGAAACTCGGTGCCGACCATTTCGTGGCTGCCGATGACGACACCCGCAAGGCCGTGCGTGGGCTGACCGGAGGTCAGGGCGCCGACTATGCCTTCGACTGCGTCGGCTCGCCGACGACGATCCGGGCTGCGTGGGGAATGGCACGCCGGGGCGGCAGCGTCTGCGTCGTGGGCATCGGCGGCAAGGACGACAAGGTCGTCTTCAGCGCGCTGGAGTTGTTCCATTTCGCGCGCACGTTGACCGGTTGCGTCGCCGGTTCGCTGGACGCGGCCCACGACATGCCGCGCTACTTCGAGCACGTGCGAGCCGGCCGCCTGGACCTCGCGGCAATGGTGACCGGCCAGGGCCATCTCGGTGACGTCGAACGGGCTTTGGCCGATATGGTTGTCGGACAGGGCATCCGCACCCTGATCACACCCTCCGGGGCACGGTGAAGATCGGCGCGCTGGCCGTCGAACCGGTCGACGACGGGACCGGCCTGGAACCGGCCCGCGAGTCATTGACCCGGCCGGGTGTACCGGACGCGTGGTCCTGCCACGAGCACCTGCTCGATTCGAGGGGCAACCTGAAGCTGACGGTGGGTGGCTTCCTGCTGCGCACCGCCGACCGGGTCGTCCTGATTGACGCGGGCGTGGGCACGATCAACAACGATAAATACCGCGGCGGTCAGTTCCTGGAAAGCCTGCGCGCGCTGGGCGTCGAACCAGAAGACGTCACCGACGTGGTGTTCACGCACCTGCATTTCGACCACGTCGGCTGGGCGACCAAGAAGGGCCAGGTCGTCTTTCCCAGCGCGACCTATCGTGTGCACGAGGCGGACTGGGCGCATTTCATCGAGGGATCGGACGCGGATCCCGGTGCGGTACGAAAACTGTCGCCGCTCGCCGACCAGTTGGAGACGTTCGGCGCCGACACCACGATTGCGCCCGGACTGGACACCAGACACGTGCCCGGCCACACCCCAGGGTCGACGATCTTCGTGGTGTCGAGCCAAGGGCAGCGCGCGTTGCTGCTCGGCGACGTCGCGCACTCGGCCGTCGAACTCACCGATCCCACGTGGGAAGCCGTCTTCGACGTCGACCGCTCTGCGGCCCGACAGGCGCGGGCCCGGCTGATCGACGAACTCACTGACCGGCCTGACGTGCTCGCCGCTGCCCATTTCCCCGACCTCCGGTTCGGGCGCTTGATCACCGTCAACGGTGAGCGCCAATTCCACTTCATCTAGGGAAGGCAACACACCATGGACCTCAAACTCACCGACAAGAACGTGCTCGTCACGGGTGCCGGCCAGGGGCTCGGTCGGGCCATCGGCATGGCGTTCGCGCATGAAGGTGCCAACGTCGCCTTTCATTACAACTCGTCGGCGGAGGGTGCGCAGGACGCGGCCAAGGAAGCCGCGAAGCTCGGCGTGAATGCAATAGCGGTGGGCGCGAACCTGCAGGACCACGCCGCCGTCGCGGCCGTCGTCGAGGACGTCAAGGCTCAACTCGGTCCGGCCGACATCTTGATCAACAACGCCGCCGCTACCCAGAGCAAGCCGTTCCTGGAGACCACCGAGGAAGACTGGGCGCCGCAGATCGGCGTAACCGTCGCCGGGACACTGCGCATCACCCAGGCGGTGGCCAGGCAGATGGTCGACAATGGCGGCGGCTCGATCGTCAGCCTGATGGGCGACTCCGGCCGCGTCGGTGAATCCCGGCTCCTCGTCACCGCGACCACACGTTCGACGACTGTCGGGCTGACCAAGTCGCTGGCAAAAGAGCTCGCCCGTTACAAGATTCGCGCCAACGCCGTGTCCATCGCGCTCGTCCAGACCAACAGCCTGGACGCGCACACCGGCAGCGCCGACGACGAGAAGATGAAGCGCATCCTCTCGGCCTACCCGCTGCGACGGCTGGGTCGACCCGAGGACATCACCCCGACGATCCTGCTACTGGCCTCGCCGCTGTCGTCCTGGACCACCGGCCAGGTGGTCTCGGTCAACGGCGGCTACGCAATGCCATGACAGCAGACGACGTCCAAGAAGTCGGAACCGTGGCGGCGATGGGCCGGGCAGTACGCCGCAAGGAAGACGCCCGGCTCATCACCGGCCACGGTCGGTACGTCTCAGACCTCCAGCTGCCACGCATGCGTCACGTCGCCTTCATGCGCAGTCCCTACGGGCATGCGCGGATCACCGGCGTCGATACCTCTGTGGTGCTGACGATGCCCGGAGTGCACGGTGTATTCGTCGGCGAGGACTTCGCGCCGCTCGCGCTGCGCGCGCAGTCGGCCCTGCCCTCGTATGTCGAGACCGAGCAGCCGATTCTGGCCCGTCACAAGGTGCGGTTCTCCGGGGAGGCGGTAGCAGCCGTGGTTGCCGACGACCGCTATCTGGCCGAGGATGCCCTCGAGCGCATCGACATGGACTACGAACCACTTCCGGCGACGGTCACGGCGTGGGCGGCGCCAGCCGTACCGGTGCACGACGAAGCCCCCGACAACGTGTTGCTGGAGCGGACTTTCGACACTGGCGACGTTTCGGCGACCCTGGACGGCGCATACGTGGTGATCGAGAAGGAGCTCGTCACCAACCGGCACGCCGGCAACCCGATGGAATGCCGCGCAGGCGTCGCGTTGTGGGATGCAGGCGAGGACAAGCTCACCTTCTGGTCTGGAACGCAAGTACCACACATCGTGCGGAACATGCTCGCGGAGCTTCTCGGCTTGCCCGAGGGGAACATTCGTGTGATCGCACCCGACGTCGGAGGCGGATTCGGCACCAAGGCGGTGCTCTATCCCGAGGACGTCGCCCTGTGCCTGATAGCGCGCGCGATGCGTGGGACTCCGATCAAGTGGGTGGAAGACCGAGCCGAACACCTGCTCGCGGCCACCCACGCCCGTGACCACCGGTATCGCATCAGGGCCGGATTCGGCGTTGACGGCGATCTCTTGGCCCTCGACGCCGAGGTGACGTGCAACGTCGGCGCCTACTCCGTGTATCCGTGGACCGCAGGCATCGAACCGCTCATGGCGGGAGGCCTGCTGTCGGGGCCCTACCGGCTTCGCCACTACCGGT
The DNA here is from genome assembly GCF_000620625.1 of Mycobacterium sp. URHB0044. Lineage (GTDB taxonomy): Bacteria > Actinomycetota > Actinomycetes > Mycobacteriales > Mycobacteriaceae > Mycobacterium. The sequence continues at coordinate 13,572 of NZ_JIAW01000032.1, forward strand.
GCACGGTGCGTGGCGTCGCGACCAACACCTCGCCGTCGGGGCCATACCGCGGAGTCGCCCGGCCGGCCAGTGTGTTCGCGATGGAATCGGTACTGGACGCCGCCGCCCGAGAACTCGGAATGACGGGTTTGGACATTCGGCGCCGCAACCTGATCACGCGCGCCGAGATCCCGTACCGAATGCCGTCGCGCCTGGTCGACGACTCCGGCTGGTACGGCGAATGTCTCGAAAGAGCCGTGGCGGCAATCGGTTACGACGACTTCCTCGACGAGCAGCGGCGTCGGCGCACCGCCGGTGAGAACCCGATCGGACTGGGAGTCGCATGCTACAACGAGCTGACGGGTCTCGGCCGTGCCGCCGCCGCCGGCCCACGCATGCCATTCCGCACGGGTCACGACGCATGCACGGTACGGGTCAATCCGGACGGCCGGGCCACCGTGCTGTCCGGCGTGACGTCGCAGGGCCAGGGGCTGGAGACGACCATTGCTCAGGTGGTGGCTGACGCGGTCGGCCTGCCGTACGACGACGTGGATGTCCGCATCGGTGACACCAACGAATCCCTTTGGGGCTTTGGCGCGTTCTCCTCGCGGCAGGCGGTTATCGGCGGCGGTGCCGCGCACCGTGCCGGCTCGGCCGTGCGGGACAAGATACTGCGGCTCGCGGCCTCACTCTACGAATCCGACGTCGAGAAACTCACCATCAGCGCCGGGCAGATCCATGCCCGCGGCGAGGAGAAGCCGCTGGGCGCACTGGCAGAACTCGGCCGCATCGCCTATCTGGAGTCCCACCGACTGCCCGAAGGCATCGAACCGGGTTTGGAAGCCACCGAGTTCTTCGATCCCATCCTGGGTGCGTTCTCCGCGGGCGCACAAGCCGCTGTCGTCGAAGTAGACTGCGCTACAGGGCAATTGACGATCCTCAAGTGGGTTTGCGTGGAAGACGCCGGCAGGGTCATCAACCCACAGGTGGTCGACGGCCAGATCGCAGGATCGATCGCCCAAGGCCTCGGCGGTGCGCTGTATGAGCACTTGATCTACGACGAGGCCGGAAATCTGTCCACGGGCACCCTGATGGATTACCTCATGCCCACCAGCGCGGAGGTGCCCGATCTGATCATCGACCACTTGTCGAAAGCCGCGGACAATCCGCTTGGCGTGCGTGGCGTCGGAGAGGGCGGCACTCTTGGACCGAACGCGGTCCTCGCCGGCGCGATCGGCGACGCACTGGGTGTGCAGATAACCCGGCTGCCGCTGACGCCGGCGGCGGTCTGGGAGGCATTGCGGTGATCACCACGGACCGACACGCTGCCGTTGGGATCATCCGCATCGATCGGCACGAGCGACGCAACGCGCTCGACGTCGAGCACTGCGACGCTCTACGGGACGCGGTCGAGACGCTCGCCGCCAACGGCCCACGGGCGTTGGTGATCACCGGTCGCGGCAGCAGCTTTTGCGCGGGCGCGGATCTCGGCGGCGTCTACGACGACGGATTCCGCGCGGCGCTGTACGGCATGCTGCACACCATCGCCGGATTGCCGATCCCTGTCATCGCAGCCGTCAATGGGCCCGCTATAGGCGCAGGGACTCAGCTCGCCATTGCTTGCGACCTCAGAGTCGGCGATGCCTCAGCCGCTTTCGCGGTGCCCACGGCACGCAACGGGTTGGCCGTGGACCCATGGACGGTGCGGCGACTCGCCGTCCTTGCCGGCGGCGCGACCGCTCGCGCGATGCTGCTCGGCGCTGCGCGGTTCGACGTCGAACGCGCATTGGAACGCGGACTCGTCGACCGCATCGGCGACTTTGCGGCCGCGTTGCGCTGGGCGAGTGAGATCACCGGATACGCACCCCTTTCCCTGCGGTACTCGAAGAAGGCGTTGGACAAGCTCTTCGAACCCGACCACTGGGAGCCCGCGCTCGACGTCGCGTTCGACGGATGCTGGCGCAGTGAGGACCTCGCCGAGGCCACGCGAGCCCGCGCCGAAAAACGCGCACCGCAGTTCCGAGGACGCTGACGATGAAACCTGCCCCGTTCGACTACCTCAGGCCCGGCAGTGTCGCCGAAGCGGTGCGCGCGCTGGTCGACGCCGGGGGCGACGCCAAGCTGCTTGCCGGCGGACAGAGCCTCGTGCCCGTTCTCGCGTTGCGCATGGCCCGGCCGCGGGTGCTGATCGACATCAACCGCATTCCAGGGCTGTCCTCGATCACGCCACTGGACGGCGGGGTTCGGTTGGGCGGGCTGGTGCGCCACTGCATGCTGGCCGAACAGACCGACCACCCGTTGCTGGCCGAGGCGGCTGGCTGGATCGGGCATACCGCCATCCGGTCGCGGGGTACAACTGGAGGCAGCATCGCGCACGCCGATCCGGCCGCCGAGTTACCGGCAGTGGCCGCCGCCCTGGAGGCGAAGATCCACATCTCAGGCGTCGGCGGCGACCGCGTCGTCGGGGCCGCAAACTTCTTCACCGGTGCACTCGAGACCGTCCTGGCGGACGACGAGATGATCACAGCCGTCGACATGCCGCGGCCGTCCCGCTGGGGATTCTCCGAATTGGCCCGCCGCCATGGCGATTTCGGCCTTGTCACCGTCGTCGCCGCCGAGGTCGGGGGGATCTGGCGACTGGCGATCGGCGGGGTGGCCGGTGTTCCGGTGCGTCCGGGGGAGGCGGAACAGCTACTCAACGCAGGTGCGCCGGCCGAGCAGATTGCGGATGCGGCGGCTGCGGCGATTGACCCGTCCAGCGACATTCACGCGTCGGCCGAATATCGGCGAGCGATGACACGGGAGTTCACCCGGCGGGCCGTGCGCCAGAGCGGAAGACAGGTGGCGGCATGAAGACCGAATTCTCGGTCAACGGTGAACGGCACGGCATCGACGTCGAACCCCGTCGAACGCTTGCCGACGCGCTGCGGGAGGATCTGGGTCTCACCGGCACCCATGTTGGTTGCGAACATGGGGTGTGCGGGGCGTGCACTGTGCTGGTCGACGGCGACCCGGTGCGCGCATGCCTGATGCTTGCCGTGCAGGCTGACGGAAGCTCGGTAACCACAGTCGAGGGCATGGCCGCCGATGACGGCACGCTTCATCCGCTGCAGGAAGCCTTCTGCGACCACCACGGTCTCCAGTGTGGATTCTGCACACCGGGCATGCTGATGTCGGCGCTGGACCTGTTGCACCGTGACCCGAGTCCCGACCGGGAGTGTATCCGTAAGCAGCTGTCGGGCAACATCTGTCGCTGTACGGGTTACGTGGGAATCGTCGACGCAGTGGCGGCGGCCGCCGAACAGATGAGTAACGAGCCCGACACCGAGGAGAACGCATGAAGTATGAAAACGTCTCACTGCCTACCGGCGCGATATGGTCCTCGCCATTCGTGCGCTGGCAGGGCGCACTTGCGGACTCCTCGAGCCTCGATGTCGCCGCGGCTGTGACTACGCGGGCACTATCGCAGCGGTCCATCGACGTGGAGATGATCGACGAACTCGTGTTGGGCATCACGATTCCGCAGCCGGGGTCGTTCTTCGGTCCGCCGACACTTGCCGCACAGATGGGGATGCCGGATGTGGCCGGGCCGATGATCGCTCGGGCCTGCGCTACCGGGGTGGCGGCCCTACATGCCGCCGCCGCCACCGTTGCCGGCAGCGGCGGTGTGTCGCTGGTGGTCACCACCGATCGAACCAGCAACGGGCCCAACCTGATTTACCCATCGTCATCGACGCCCGGTGGATCGCCCGTGGTCGAGAACGTGGTCCAGGAGAATTTCGCCCGCGACCCCTGGGCCGGAACTTCGATGATGGCTGCGGCCGAGATCGTCGCCGCCGAGCAGCGAGTCAGCAGGCAGGAACTCGATGACGTGGCGGCACTGCGCTACGAGCAGTACGAGCGCGCGCTCGCCGGCGATCGTGCATTCCAGCGCGCCTACATGGTGCCGGTCGAAGTGGGACAGGGTCGGCGAACTGTCACCGTTGAGCAGGACGAAGGCATCCGACCCATCGACGCCCAGAAGATTCGATCACTACCTGCCGCCACCAAAGACGGGCTTCACACAGGTGCGACACAGACACATCCCGCCGACGGCGCCGCCGGGGCGCTCGTGACGACCACCGAACGCGCTCGCGAGATATCCGGTGGCGGCGTGGTCGAGATCCTCGCGTCCGGGTTTGCGCGAGTAGCGCGCAGCCGCATGCCCGAAGCGCCCGTGCCGGCGGCCATGGCAGCGCTCGCAGACGCCGGCCTGACCATGGACGAGGTCGACGCGGTGACCACCCACAACCCGTTCGCCGTCAACGATGTCGTGTTCGCCCGGCGCACCGGGCGTGACCTCGCTGCGATGAATAACTATGGATGCAGCCTGATCTGGGGGCATCCGCAGGCGCCTACCGGGACGCGCGCACTCGCTGAACTCGTCACCGAACTCACCAACCGCGGCGGTGGTGTGGGCCTGTTCACGGGCTGCGCGGCCGGAGACACGGCCGGTGCACTCGTCGTGCGTGTACGGGATTAAGACCGAAGATCAAGGAGAACCAATGGAAATCAAAGGTGTTGCGGCGCTCGTCACGGGAGGGGCGTCGGGGCTGGGTGCCGCCACGGCGGCGGCCTTGGCTGAGCGCGGCGCAATCGTGTTCGGCCTGGATCTGCCCGACGCGGTCAAGAAGGCGCAGGACGTCGATCGACGCGCGGCACTGCTGGAGGCGGACGTTACCGATACCGCCGACGTCAGCGCTGCACTCGCTGAGATCGGGCGCGGAGGCGCGCCTCTACGTGTCGTGGTGAACTGCGCCGGGATCGGTCCGTCATCCCGGGTCTTGAGCCGCAGGGGGCCACATGACATCGAGCTGTTCGCCACCGTGCTGCGCGTCAATCTCCTTGGCACGTTCAATGTTCTGCGGCTGGCCGCCGCGGCGATGGCCGGCAGCGAGCCGGTCGACGACGCCGGTCAGCGGGGCGTGGTGATCAACACCGCTTCGGTAGCGGCGTTCGAGGGACAGATCGGGCAGGTGGCGTACGCCGCGTCGAAGGGCGGCGTGCATGCGATCACGCTACCGGCCGCCCGCGATCTCGCCCAGTACGGCATCCGGGTCAATACGATCGCACCCGGCATCGTCGATACCCCAATGCTGGCCACCGTCACCGATGAATTCCGCACGGCCCTCGGCGAATCGGTGCCGTTTCCCAAACGTCTTGCCAGCGCAGCCGAATTCGGAGCGCTCGCGGTCAGTATCGTCGAGCAGGACTACCTCAACGGTGAAACCATAAGGCTGGACGGCGCTCTGCGGATGGCACCGAGATGAGCGGCCAGCCCTCCAACATCCATCTGTCCGAAGCGACGGAACCCGCCGCGGTGGGGGAGCGCCGCGGCGGCGTGGCGATCATTCGGTTGAACCGCCCCGCAGCGTTGAACTCAGTCAACGCCGCATTGTCGACGGCCGTGGGGGAGTTGATCGAGCAAGCCGCTGCCGACGACGAGGTTCGCGTCGTGGTGTTGACCGGAACCGGCCGTGCCTTCTGCGCCGGAGCGGACCTCAAAGCCCTTGCTTCGGGCGAGTCGCTCGACGCGCCAGGGCATCCCGAGTGGGGTTTCGCCGGCTACACGCGCCATTGGATCGAAAAGCCGACCATCGCAGCGGTCAACGGCTTTGCGTTGGGCGGGGGAACAGAACTCGTGCTCGCCAGCGACCTCGCGGTGGTCGACGAGAACGCCAAGCTTGGATTGCCCGAGGTCACCCGTGGGCTGTTCGCGGCAGCCGGCGGCGTACTGCGGCTGCAGACGCAGATTCCGTTCAAAATCGCGGCCGAGATGGTACTGACAGGCAAGCCGATCACCGCGGCAGAAGCGCACGGTCTGGGCTTGATCAATCAGATCGTCGCGGCGGGCACCGCGCTCGATGCCGCGCTCGACGTTGCCGAGACCATTGCGAAGAACGCGCCGATTGCAGTGCGTGAGTCGAAGACCCTGCTGCACAAGGCCGCCCATAGTTCGACGTGGGATCCGCCGGTGTGGGCGCTCAATCAGGACGCCATGGGTCGAGTCTTCAACAGCGCGGACGCGCGCGAGGGTGCCAAGGCCTTCGCAGAGAAGCGTCCGCCCGTGTGGTCGAACAGCTGAAGGCTGGATGGATGACACACGGCAACACCGGCACGCATAGATCCGATGTGGCGGACTTCGTCGTAACGCGCAGCGTATCGACCCGATGGGCGGACATCGATCTTTTCGGGCACATGACTGCCTCGGTCTATGGCCAGTTGTTCGACACCGCGATCAACGGCTGGCTGGTCCAGGAAGCCGGCTACGAACCCGAGCGCGCGGGAATCATCGGCGTCGTTGCGCATTACGAATGTGACTACCACCGCGAGGTGCGCTTTCCGGAGGCACTCACCGTCGGATTGCGCGTCGACTCCATCGGACGCACGAGTGTCACCTATCATGCCGCCCTCTTTGGTGCAGCGGGACCCGATGGTCAACCTCGGCATCTGGCCGCCGAGGCGCGGTGGGTCCATGTCTATATCGACCGTCTCAGGCGGCGGCCGGTCGAAATACCCTCGGAGCTGCGCGCTTTCCTCGAACTGACGGGAGATCGGCGATGACCGGGTTCGGCATGTTCGCACTGCCCGACGAACACCAACAACTCCGTGCCGTGGTGCGCGAGCTGTGCGAGAAGCACGTCGCCCCACACGCCGCCGACGTCGACGAGCAAGCGCGCTATCCCGATGAGGCGCTCTCTGCGCTCATCAACGCGGGTCTGGCCGCCGTCCACATCCCGGAGAAGTACGGCGGTCAAGACGGGGACCTCGTCGCCAGCTGCATCGTCGTCGAGGAGCTCGCACGGGTGTGCGCATCCTCGTCAATGATTGCCACCTGCAACAAGCTTGGAACCACCGGTTTGATCATGCGGGGCTCGGAGGAGCTCAAGGACGAGGTATTGCCGGCGATAGCCTCGGGTGAGGCGATGGCCTCGTATGCCCTCTCCGAGCGTGAGGCAGGAAGCGATGCCGCCGCGATGAGGACTCGAGCGCGCGCCGACGGTGACGGATGGGTTCTCGATGGCTCCAAGTGCTGGATCTCCAACGGCGGCAGGTCGGCGTGGTACACGGTGATGGCTGTGACGGATCCCGATAGCGGCGCACGCGGCATCTCGGCGTTCATGGTGCACGAGGACGACGCCGGCTTCAGCGTCGGCCCACCGGAACGCAAGATGGGGTTGAAGGGCTCGCCAACCACGGAGGTGTACTTCGAGCGCTGTCGCATCCCGGGCGCACGGCTCATCGGCGATCCGGGCACCGGATTTGGCACCGCGTTGGCCACCCTCGACCGCACTCGACCCACCATCGGCGCACAGGCGGTCGGCATCGCACAGGGCGCCATGGAGGCGGCACTGATATATGTCCAGGAGCGCAGGCAATTTCGGCAGCGGATCGGGGACTTTCAGGGCGTACAGTTCATGCTCGCGGACATGGCCATGAAGATCGAAGCCGCACGAATGTTGGTCTACGCGGCGGCGGCCCGCGCTGATCGGGACGAGGAGCCGCTGAGCTTCACCTCGGCTGCGTCAAAGTGCTTCGCCTCGGACGTCGCGATGCAGGTGACCACGGACGCGGTGCAGTTGTTCGGCGGGGCCGGTTACACCAAGGACTTTCCGGTCGAACGCTTCATGCGCGACGCCAAGGTGACGCAAATCTACGAGGGCACCAACGAGATCCAGCGCGTCGTGATGGCCCGCACACTGTTGAGGTGACGTGGCTGCGAATAGCGGATCGAGGTCGGCGAATACCGGCTTTTGTCCTGAGTTTCCGCCGTGCAGGCTTGAATTCCTACACGCTCGACGGCGCTTCGCCGACGGAGGGAAGTGACCAACGTGCCGACTAAAGCCGTTCTATGTGTTACCGCCGACAACCTGGGCCAGGCGGCCGCGATCACGATGGGTGCGGCCAGCCGCCCCGATCCGCAGGAGGCGGGCATCCAGGGTGTGCCGCACATGCTGGACCTGTTGGACAGGCTTGGGATCACAGTGACGTACTTCGTCGAGGGCTGGAACGGGCTGCACCACGCCGAGGTGATTCGCTCAGTCATTTCGCGGGGACACGAGATCGGGCTACACGGTTGGGCTCACGAGAAGTGGGAGTCCCTCTCCGACGGCCACAGAGAGGCTCTGCTGTTCGACGGGACTGCCGCGCTGCGCCTTGCCGGCGTCGAGCCGGCCGGATTCCGCGCCCCAGGCGGATATCGAGGCGGCCGAACGGCTGCGGTGCTTCGTGAGTTGGGCTATTCCTTCGACGCAAGCATCGACCACGAGTCGGAGGCGGAACCGATCGCGGTCAGGCGGTTGCCGGAGGGCATCACCAACATCCCGTTCGCCTGGAACATGATCGATGCGTACCACTACTACCTGCATCCCGAGGGTGAACGCACCCCTGCCCAAGCTCTCGCGCAGTTCAACGCGACCCTCGACCACGCGATCGATACCCACGGCCTCGTCACGTTCATCATGCACCCCGGCGTGTCCTTTGCCGGCGACGAGGAGCGGTACGGGGCGGTGCGCGACTTCCTGGCGGGCGCGGTGGCGTCACCCGAGGTTGAGGTCCTCAGCGCGGGGCAGCTCGCAAGCCGACACCTGGTCGCCAACGCTTGAGTGGGGGCCGACACCCGTAGCCGGCGCAAGATCGTGTTTTCCCTTCCTCGGGGATACATTGACTTTGTGGCCGAGACGTCCCGCGACACAACAGGTGCGCAGCTGGACCTCGATGCGCTCACGTTATCTGCGTGGCGGCTCGTTCAGGACGCAAGCGAGGCGGTGGAGGCCCGCATCGCTGCCGAACTCGAAGAGACGACCGGCCTGCTGTTGGAGTGGTACGGGATTCTCCTGCACGTCTACGAATTCGGGGAGGACGGCCGACTTCCCCAGCACGCCCTGGAGCGGTATCTACGGCTGAGCCAGAGCGGGATCAGCCGCATGGTCTCGAAGATGCAGGCTGCGGGCCTGCTGCAGCGCGTACCGATTCCGCATGATCGCCGCAACGTCTACGTCGTGCTCACTGAGCGTGGTCGTGACGTCTTTCTTCGGGCAACACCCGTGCATCACGCAGCCGTCCAGCGGCACTTCGGGGACTGGTTGTCGAAGAAGGAGCTGACAGCCGTGACGTCAGGGCTGGGCAAGGTGGTCACCGCGACCGTCGACCCGAAGGCGGCCGAACACGATGATCGGCTGGACCAGTTGATGAGCTTCGGGCAGAGCGTGCTGTCGCTCACCTCGGATGCGGTCACAGTCAGCGACGCCGTCGTCGTGCGCGACGCCTTGGAACCGTTGGTCCTATCCGACGCCGCCAGGCATGTGACGCCGGCGGCGGTGACGGACTTACGTGCGGCGGTCTCGCGGATGACCACCTTGATCGACTCGCCCGAGGACTTCTTCCGCGCTGACTGGGATCTGCACCGGGTCATCGCGGGTCTGTGCCAGAACAAGGTGCTACGTACGACCTACCTTGCGCTGCTCGACGTCGTGTCGTCCCATCTCGACACGGTGGTCACGACCAGCAACTTGCCGCAGTACCTCACTGAACGCCTGGCCGTGCACGCCCGTCTGGTCGATGCCGTGGCATCTGGTGACTCTGCAGCGGTGTCGGCAGCGGCCCAGGCCCACCACTTCAGCAGCGTCCGATACCGGCTCGTCGACGGCTCATCCCATACCGCGTAAAGCCGTTGACCGGGGGGTGGCCGTCCGCAGTGGCGCCAACCCCGAGGTCCCGGCGAACACTGCAGCCTCGCCCAGGCGGGCCTCGATTCCGAGCAGGCGGTTCCACTTGGCGGTGCGCTCCGAACGCATGGTGGAACCCACCTTGATCTGACCGGTGCGCCAGCCGATGGACAGATCAGCCAACCAGTCATCCTCCGTCTCGCCTGAGCGCGCCGACAAGACTGTGGCCATGCCTGACCGAGACGCCAGATCCACGACCGCGCGTGCGTCGGACAAGGTGCCGACCTGATTGGGCTTGACGAGCACCGCATTGGCGGCGTTCTCCTCGATGCCTCGGTTGAGCCGGGCGACGTTCGTGCAGAACAGGTCGTCGCCCATCAGCTGGATGTTGCCCAGCACCGTCGCCGCTTCCGTCCAGCCTCCCCAGTCGTCCTCGGCCAGAACGTCTTCGATCGAAATGATGGGGAAGTCCTCACACCACTTCGCGAATTCGGCTACCAACTCCGCAGCTTGGACCGTGCGGTCCTCGGCGGCAAGGTGGTAGCGGTTGTTGACGGGGTCGTGAAACTGCGTGGCGGCGACATCGATCGCGAAGGCCGCGTCGGTGCCCAGTTGGTAGCCTGCGCGCTCGACGCCGGCGGCGAGCAACTCGAGCGCGTGGCGGTTCGATGGCAGGACCGGTCCCAACCCGCCCTCGTCGGCGACAAGGGCTACGTTGAGCCCTTCCTCCCCCGCGACCTGCGCCGTCGCCGCGCGAATCCGCCATGCGATTTCCATCGCTGACGTGAACGTGTCCGCTCCGACGGGCACGACCAGAAAATCCTGCACGTCCACGGCCCGTGCGGCGTGAGCGCCACCGGAGATGATGTTCACCATCGGCATTGGCAGGAGGAACTGCTCGCCGTCCCCGCGGTCTACGAAGCGGTACAACGGTTGTCCGCTCATGTCGGCAGCGGCGCGGGCCGTGGCCACCGACAGCGCCAGCACGGCGTTTGCCCCGAGCCGCGACAGGTCGGCCGTGCCGTCTGCTCTCCGCAGTGCCGTGTCCACCGAGACCTGGTCGACGGAGTCCAGACCACGCACGGCCGCGGCCAGCTCGCCCGCCGCGTTCGCCACCGCCCGCTGAACACCGCGGCCGGCGTAGCGGTCACCGCCGTCGCGGAGCTCGCGGGCCTCGTGTCGGCCGGTCGACGCGCCGGAGGGAACGATCGCGGTTCCGACGGCGCCGCCGCCGAGGGTCACCTCGACCGCGACCGTCGGGCTGCCCCGCGAGTCCAGCGCTTGCCATGCGAAGATCTCGCCGATCTCACCGACACCGGTCATTGTGTGCTCCTCCAGAATTCGTCAATGGTCATGCCGCGGTGAGCAATTGCCGCGGACGCGATCGTCCTGCCCCGGCTCCGTGCGGTTTCGTCGAGATAGTCGACCGGGGACTTCCCGTCCATTCGGGCCAGTAGCAGACAGGCAGAGTGCAGCGTGAGATGGCCTTCGTCCCAAGGTAATCCGACCGCGGCGGCGCGGTATCGGCGCAGGAAGACCTCCGCGGCGGCCTGGTAGTCCGCATGCAACCGAGGCCGTAACAGGGACTTGCACATCAGGTGGCTCAGCATGAACGCCACATCGAAGACCGGGTCTCCATAGTGGGCCACTTCCCAATCAATGACCCAAGTGCGTGTGTCGCTGGTCAGGACGTTCTTGGGCGAGAAGTCGCCATGAACTAGGCACAGTCCGCGATCGAGCAGAGCCGCGGCCGCCGCATCGAGTTCGGTGGCCAAGTTCGGGTGACGTATGCCGACCCAGCGGTAGAACGGATCGATCCTCAGCTGCCGGAACGCCTCGGTGCCGGCGAATCGGTCGGCGATCGCGGGGTCTGCTGCCGTCGTGGTGTGCCACTTCGCCAGGACCTCTCCCAGGTGGCTGGCGACACGAAGGTCGACCACACCGTCCAGCAAGTCAGCCTTCCAATCGTGGCAATCGGTGCCAGCGTGCCCGATCACCAGGACGAGCGCGCTTTCGTCGACATCGATTACCGGCGGAACCCACATCGGCTGAACGGCGGCCGCCGCGCGAAGCGCCGATGCCTCAGTGAGGATCCGATCGGGATCGGCCAGCCATTCCTCGGCGACTCGTAACCGTCCGAGCGCACGCTTGACTACCACGTCGATACCGTCACCATGTACGGCATGCACATCGTTGGAGACCCCGCCCGCCAATTGTCGTACGGTGACCGGAGTTCCATCGAGGAGCCCTCGCCGACGGAGATGGGTCGTGATCTCGTCGGCTTCGGATCCGACGAGCACCGCACCCGGCGGGGGATTGCCGTCCACTGTGCTCACCGTCCGCTCCGGACTGGAACCCGCAGGTTCGGCCGGGAGAGGACCTCGGGATTGACGATCGACTTCGGCAGTTCGCCGGCGAGAACGGCAGCCACGTTGGAGGCGGCGGTCTCCTGAAGTTCGGTGATGGCCTCGGTCGAATAGAAAGCGGCATGTGGTGTCACGGTGACCTGCGGCATCGCGAGCAGCGGATGAGCCGGGTCGGGCGGCTCGTCAGCCAACACGTCGAGCGCCGCGCCGGCCAACCGTCCGGACCGCAGCGCGTCTACCAAGGCATCCTCCTCGACGAGCGTGCCTCGCGAGGTGTTGATCAGCACCGCGCCCGGCTTCATGGCGGCCAGCGCCTCTGCCCCGATTAGACCTTTGGTCGTCGGAATCGACGGAAGGTGCAGCGACACAACGTCGGAGGTACACAGCAACTCGCTGAGGTTGGCAGCGAATCGGACGTCGTCGGTGCGGCCGGACGACCTCCGCGACGGGCTGAAGGCGAGCACGTCGAAACCGAACCCTACGGCCCTGGCGGCGACCGCCTGCGCGATGCGACCGTAGCCCACCAGCCCGAGCACCTGTCCGCGCAACCGGCGCATCGGACCGCATGCGCGGTTGTCCCAATCGCCGGCGGCCGTCTGGGTAGCGAACCGCGCAACATGCCGCGCTTGCGACAGCACCAGGGCTATCGCATGGTCGGCGACCTCCTCGGTGCAGAACTCCGGCACGTTGCTCACGACGACCCCCAACTCCGTGGCGGCGGCGATGTCGATGTTGTCCAACCCCACGCCGTACCTGGCCACCGTTCGACACGCCAGTGCCGCATTCAGGACCGCGGCCGTGACCGGCTTCCAGCAGGTCAGAATCGCGTCGACCCGAGGAGCGAGCTCCAACAGCTCGGCCTCATCTCCCGTCCTCGCCACCAACAGTTCGGCATCCACATTGCCAAGGACCTGTCGCTCGACGTCGATGGTGGGCCAGGCGTAGTCCGTTACGAGCACCGTGGCGCTCACTGTCGGACCCAATGGACCGTGACGGGTCGTGGAGAGCTCAACGACCCTACAAACCGGTATCTACCTTCTTCTCGAAGCACCCCGACCTCCGTCTCGTCCATGTCGTTCCAGACCCTACAAATGAATGCGCGCGCATGCAAATTCAACCCTTGCGCATGCATTAATAAGGTGGTTCACTGGGCCTGACAAGCAGCCGGTGCTGTGCCGGTGCAAGAGTGTGGAGGTTGTAGATGTCGGATAACGCGAAGAAACGACGGCTAAATGGTGTGTCTCATGTGGCGATAAATTGCAGTGACATGGCCAAGACCGTGGAGTTCTACGAGAAGCTGGGCATCCCGCTGGCCAAGACGATGACGACGCCGCAGGGATCGGATGGAGGTCAACACTTCTTCTTCGACATCGGCAATGACGACTCGTTGCTGGGCTACATCTGGTGGAACGACGAGGCAGCCCAGCCGAGTCAGCAGGGTCATGACATCCGTGACGGGTGCATGCACCATGTGGCGATCAACATTCACCCCGATGACGTCCAGGCGTGGTGGGATCTGTTCTCCAGCACCGATTTGAAGTGGGTGTTCGTCGATCACAAGGCTGATGCGGAGATGTCGTTGACCTTCAGCGACCTCGGGCAGATCAACGACGACACGTTCGCAGCGTCGTTCTATGTTCAAGATCCTGATGGCGTCGTGCTCGAGTTCACGGCGTGGTACAAAGCGTGGGATCGGATCGGAAACAGCGATCAAGGCATGAGGACCCAGCGTTCCGACCGCACACCCGTCGACTGGGTTCCGCCATTGATCGAGGCCGCCGCCAAGCTGAGCAAGGTGTAGCCGGTGGCGCGGTTGCCGTACCCGGCACGCGACGCGATGCCGACCGAGATCGCCGATCTGCTAAATGGCCTGCCGCGCAGCAACATTACCGAGATACTTGCGCAGGCCCAGTCGCTCATCGGGCCGTTCCTGCGAACGGCGAAGGCCACTCTCACCTCGTTGGAGCTCACTGACCGGCAACGTGAGCTGGTGATCCTGGCGGTGTCCTGCCTCGTTGAATGCGAATATGAGTTCGCCCAGCACGTTCCGATGTTCGAGGCGGTCGGGATCGACACTGATCTGCGCGACCGGATCCGAGGGGGCGACTTCGACGCCCCCGATGATCCTGGTGAGCGTGCGCTGCTGGCGTTTGTGGCGGCAGTTTTCCGCGCGCCGCGCATCAGCGATGAGCTCTTTGCGGCCACGCGGCGCCACCTCAGTGCCCGTCAGATCGTCGAAGTCCTGCAGCTGAGCGGGATCTATTGGGGCATCGGCAGGGTATGTACGATCCTCGAACTCGAGATCGACATCCCCGATGATCTCGGCAGGTTTGCCGCCGTGTCCGGCATGCGCAGCTGATCAAGCTTTGCCCCGCAGAATCTGATTGATCGCCCATCGTGGTCCGCCGTTGCATCACAACGGTGGAACCCGTCCCTGGTTGAAAGTAGGTAGTTCGTGCGGATCGCCAATTTATCGGGTCGTCTGGTCCTCATCACCGATGAGGGAGCGGTCGATGTGGAAAATGCCAGCGATGGCCGGTTTTCATCGGATCCCCAACGGGTTTACGAACATTGGTCTGAGTTCGTCGAATGGGCCAGCACCGCCCGGGGTGCCGCGGTGAAATTCAGCGCCGATGAGCTGGGTCCTCCGGCGCCGCGGCCGGCGCAGGTCTTCGGGGTCGGCGCCAACTACCGCGGCCACGTGGCCGAAGCCGGTATGGCGATACCCGAATGGCCGATGGTTTTCACGAAGTTCGTGTCGTCGTTTGCCGGTCCGGTTGGCGAGATCGAGCTGCCGTCGGATGCCGTGGACTGGGAAGTGGAGCTGGTTTTTGTCGTCGGAAAGCTGGCGCGCAATGTACCGGCGCAGCGCGGCTGGGATTATGTTGCGGGGTTGACGGTCGGTCAAGATCTCTCGGACCGCGAGGTTCAGATGCGCGGTGAGATCCCACAGATGAGCATTGGGAAGTCGCTGCCGGGTTTCAGCCCCACGGGTCCTTTCCTGGTTACGCCGGACTCCCTGGCGGACCCTGACGCTCTGACGCTTAGCTGCACACTCGACGGGGAAACGGTGCAGCAGGGCAGCACCGCCGATCTGGTTTATTCGGTCCCGGCGTTGTTGGCCGAGCTGTCGGCGATGTTGCCGCTGCTGCCTGGCGATGTGGTGTTCACCGGGACCCCGGCGGGTGTGGGTCTGACCCGCAACCCCCCGCGCTTTCTGCAACCGGGCCAGCTCCTAGTCAGCCGCATCGAGGGTATCGGCGAGATGCGACATACGTTGCGTAACAGTCCCGCTGCCGAACAACGCCGCGACGTTGCTCTGCAGCGATTTGCCGCATTTCAAGGCACCCCTGCGCCAAGCAACGCATAGCTACCGACCGCATGCAGCGTGACCGGCGGTCACCACGTGGGAGGCCCTTGATTCAAAATGAGGGTCTCCCACCGTAATTGGGCACGACTGGATGGACGGAAATGAGTATCGATCAGACGGTCACGGACTACTTCAGCGCTGTCGAGAATGGTGACTTCGACGCGTTGGACAGAATCTATGACGCGAATGTTCGCATCTGGCACAACTTCAGCGGCGCGACACAGCCGAGGGACGTGAACATCGACACGTTGCGCCAGGTCAGCGAAGAGGGCAGTTTGAACTATGCGGTGTTGGAACGGCGGATCGTGGGGGACCGCGTCATCCAGCGTCACAACGTGCACTTCACCAGCCGTGCGGGGGCAACGGTGACTATGCCCGCCGCGATCTTCATCACTGTTGACAACGGCCGCATCACCGAGATCGACGAATACGTTGACGGCGCCCAAGCCAGCAACGTCCTTACCCGTTTGCGCTGACCAGGTTGGCGCACAACGAAACGCCAGACTGGTCTGGCGCCGCGTCGATACGCTCGAAGGTGGCACGAACCCTGCTGAATAGGTGTCGTGACCCGTTTCGGGCTCGAGCCGCTTTGCGTCAGGTGTGGTTGGCCGCAAAGCCGGCACCGACGTCGAGCGTCCCGCCGGATACGTAACGGGCGTCGTCGGTCGCCAGAAAGAACACTGCATTGGCGATGTCAGCCGGTGGAATGCGGGGGACACCGGGAATGTAGTGCACATTGTCTTCGTAGATTTTGCGGTCAATGTCGTCGTCGGTGGGCTGAGCAGAGTTCAGGGTTGTACAGCCTGCGAATATGGTCGTTTCGGACGATCAAGGTGTCGACCAAACCAGGGTTGATGGCATTGACCGTAATATGGTGTCTACCATGTTCTTTGGCTACCGACTTCACCAATCCGATGACGGCCCATTTGGATGCGGCGTAGCTGGCGATGATGTGCCCGTACTGCCGAGCGATCATGTGCGGCGCAACGGCACGAATGGAGTTGAACACACCGTTGAGGTTGGCGTCGATGATGAGTGCCCAGTATTCAGCCGATTTCTCAGCGATCGGGCCGCTGATGTACGCGCCGGCGTTGGCGACCAAGATGTCGATCTGACCGAATTCGCCGATCGCCGTTGCCGCAACGGACTTCATCACCACCAGATCGCGGACGTCGGCGACGACCGGGACGCAATCGTTGATCGAATTTCTCCACCAGAGCGACGGTTTCGTCCATGTCGCCCGGCGAGTTCATGGGGTAGGGGATCCCATTGATCTGCCCGTCGAGGTCTGCGATTACGACGTCCGCGCCTTCTTAGACGAGCGCGACCGCGTGCGCCTGACCGTGACCCCGACCACCGGCGGTGATGATGGCTACTCTGCCGTCAAATTTACCCATTGTGCGCTACTTCGGAATTGGTGTGCGTGATGTCAGTAGACGTAGTTTTCGCCGCTCGCTCGGACGGTGACGTCGGAAAGGCTGATGCCCCAGGGCTGGTCGATGACGTGCACCACGGCGTTCGCCAGGTCATCGGGAGTGATTAGCCAGTACTCGACGGAGTCCACGTCGGTTTGCGCGGGTCGAAGACTTCCGTTCTGGAAGTTGCCAACGTTTTCGACGTACTGGACGCCTTTCTGTGCCGCGAGGCCCATGATCGCCGTCTCGTTGACGATCCAGCTCGCGAGATTGGTTCCGAAAATGCCGGTCGGTTTGACCGTGGTGACCTTGATCCTGCCCTGCGTTTCCACTCGCAACGAATCCGAGATCGCCGCAACTGCCGCCTTTGTCGCGCTGTAGACGCCCGCGCCTTCGATCCCGTAATTGCCGTAGATGGACGAGATGTTCACCACCTGACCTCGGCCCTGCTCGATCATTTGGTCGTAGACAGCCGAAATGCCGTTCACTACGCCCTTGATGTTGATGTCGATGGCCTTGTGCCATTTCTCCCACGCGCGCTCGTGGTCGGCGAAGAAGGCCAGCGGCATCACGCCGGCATTGTTCACGAGCACATCGATGGCGCCGAAAGTGTTGAGAGCGTGTTGTGCCGATGCCTTGGATTGATCGATATCCGTGACGTCAGCAACAAAGGCGGTGGCTTCAAAGCCCTCCGCTCGTATGCCTTCGACGACCTCTGTCAGGCCCTCGGCGTTGACGTCCACGCCGACGACCTTCGAGCCACCGGCGGCACACTTTTCCGAGATCAACTTGCCGAATCCGCTAGCGGCGCCGGTGACGACGACGACCTTGTCCTTCAGATACTGCGACATGTTGTTTCCTACCTCTTGTTAGACGATGTTCAGGTTGTCGAGGAACCGCGAGCCATACTCAGCGTTTCCGTCGATGTTTACGGTGTGCTCGCGCCAGTCCGCTCGTTTGGTACCCCAGATCGGGAACTCTGCTGCAAGCCCGGTGACGTGCGAGGCCGTCGCGCCCGGATCATCGGGCCGCGCCGTGAGGCGGCCACCCTGGGTTCCACGCTCGATGCGCCAAGTGCCACCGCCTGGCCCGGTGAGGGTCAGCCCGATCGGCCGGTCGAGCCACTGCATGGCCTCCGGGTGAGAGCGCTGCATAGCGACCACCATCCAGTCGATCACCGCGGACATCCGGTTGGCGTCAGTCGGCGGGGGCACGAGGCCGAGCGCCGGGGCGATGTCGTGGCGCAGATGAGTATGGGTGTCGAAAAGGACTGCACCGGTAATCAGGCGCATCGGAAAGAGGCCCAGTTCGGAGAGTTTGAATGGCGCAGCACCGAGTGGTGTCTTGTCGCAAATGGTTAGCAGGTGACCGAGCCGACGGCTCCAGCGCTCGTATTCGTCCATGATCTCGTCCGGTGTCCGATGTTTGCGGCGTTCAACCGTCCCGTCGTTGTAGCGCTCGATGCTGGAACTGGCCATGACTGCGAACATGCGGGGAGTGAACAGTTCTTTGGCGATGCCGCCCATGTGCGCCACGACGTCCCGTATCCGCCAGCCCATCGCGGTGCTGTCGAGGTCCCATTGGGGGATGGTGAGCGTGCGGCAGAACTGCAGCACTGCATTGCGTTCGTCACGAAGCGCAGCGATGCGATCCATTTCGAGTGTCCTCCTTGGAGTCGGAAAGTCCTGATGCATCTACTCTTCGGCGTGGCTGAGCAACAACCCGTACGCACGCCGTTCTCGCTTGCCGCTCAGGTCGAGCAATACGGTTTTCTGTTCGGTGAACGGATCGAGTGCGTCGGGGCCGAGTTCACGCCCCACGCCGCTTTGCTTGTAACCGCCAAAGGGCAACTGACAGTCGATCATGTGGTGGTCGTTGATCCACACCGTGCCGGCCTGGACCTGTTCGGCCATGTCGAGCGCCCGGGCATTGTCGGTACTCCACACGGTGGCGACCAGACCGTAGTCGGTGTCGTTGGCAATCCGCACCGCCTCGGCATCGTCGGAGTACCGCAGCACCGACAGCACCGGCCCGAAGATCTCCTCGCGCGCAATTCGCATCGACTGGCTCACGTCGGTGAAAATGGTTGGCTCCAACCAGAACCCACGGTTGAACTCGGTGCCGTCCGGTATTCCGCCGCCGCATACCAGCCTGGCGCCCTCGGCGTGGGCGTTGTCGACGTAGGTCAATACCCGCGCATGCTGCTCAGCAGACATCACCGGTCCCATGTCGGTGTCCCAGTCCCTCGTGGGACCCAGCTTGATCGTCTTCGCACGTTCCACCAGTAGATCGACCACGTCGTCATGGAGGTGTTCTGGAACCAGCAGTCGGGTGCCGGACTCACAGGCCTGGCCGGAGTACAGCATGCAGCCGTACAGAACGCCGTCGACGGCTAACTCGATATCAGCATCGTCGAGCATGATCGTCGGCGACTTTCCGCCCAATTCCAGCGTGACGTGCTTGACCGCGTCCGAAGCAAGCCGCATGACTTCGCGACCGACCTCGGTGGATCCGGTGAAGCCGATCTTCCCGACGTCGGGGTGGGCGGCAAGCCGCGCGCCCGCGTCCGGGCCTAGGCCTGGGATCACGTTGAGCACTCCGGGCGGCAGGCCGCAGTCTTCGGCAATGCGCACGAATTCGAGCATCGTCAACGGTGTTTTCTCGTCCGGCTTGACTACGACACTGTTGCCGACGGCAAGCGCGGGCGCCACCTTCCACATCGCCAGTAGCAGGGGGAAATTCCACGGCGCGATTGCGCCGCAGACGCCTATCGGTTCGCGCCGCACCACCGCTTGTGCCAGCGTCGGGCCGGTCGTGCGCGGCATTGTGCGCTCGAACTGGTAGCGCTCAGCGAGGCCGGCGAAATACTCGAGATGCGAGATGGCGTACCCGATGTGCAGGGCGGTGGCCTGGCGAACCGTCGCGCCGTTGGCCATGATTTCCAACTCGACAAGCTCGTCGATCCGCTCGGTCATCGCTGCCGCGGTCGCCCGCAGCACCTTGACGCGTTCGGCTGGATTGCTGCGCGACCACTCGCCGGTCGCGAACGTTCGTTTGGCTGCCTCGACCGCGTTGTCGATGTCACGGGCGCCGCCGCAGGCCGCCGTGGCGACGACCCCACCAGTGGACGGGTCCCTGATCTCGAAAAGTTGCGACGTTTCGACTGGTCGGCCGTCGATCCGCATGGGGAAGTTGCGTACCGCTGTACTGATCATGATCAGCTCCTCGAATCGGATTGTGAATACCGTGATTTCAGGGCGCCTTTGACGAGCTTTCCGGTGGCGCTGCGGGGCAACTGATCGGTGAACTGAATACTGCGGGGCGTCTTGTATCGGGCGATTCGGGGCCGCATGAAATCGAGCAGTTCGCGTTCGAGTTCGGCATCGACCGCTATTCCGGCAGCCGGTTGAACGACTGCCAACACCTGCTCGCCCATTTCGTGGTCGGGAACTCCAATGACGGCGACATCGGCGACCTTTGGGTGAAGAACCAGGCAATCCTCGACCTCTTGGGGATAGATGTTGACCCCGCCGGAGATGATCGTGAAAGCCTTGCGGTCGGTGAGGTACAGATACCCGTCGTCGTCGACGAATCCGACATCGCCCGTGGTAGTCCAGTTGTCGTGCAGCGGATGCTTGGCCTCACGCGTCTTGTGCGGGTCGTTGTGGTATTCGAATGGCAATTCGTCGCGTTCGAAATAGACATCGCCGACTTCGCCCGTCGGCACCTCGGTGCCGTCGTCGGCACAGATGTGGATTACGCCGAGGACCGCCTGGCCAACCGATCCGGGATGACGCAGCCACTCCTCGGGCCCGATGAGCGTGACCCCGTTCCCTTCGGTGGAGGAGTAGTACTCGTACAGGATCGGGCCCCACCAATCGATCATCTGTTGTTTGACCTCGACGGGACACGGCGCCGCAGCGTGGATGGCGACGCGCAACGACGAGAATCCGGATGCGGCGCGGATGCCGGGGTCCAGTTTGAGCATCCGGACGAACATCGTCGGTACCCACTGGCTATGGGTGATCCGATAACGGTCGATCACTTGAAGCGATTGCTCCGCATCGAACTTCTTGGTCATCACAACGGTGCCGCCGACGGAGTGCACTATCGCGCCGAATCGCAACGGCGCGGCATGGTAAGTCGGTGCCGGCGAGTAGTAGACCATGTCCTCGTCGAAGCCAAACCGTGGAGCGAATACGGTAAGAAACGGATCACCAGTGTCGCCGACCTGTCGTTGCGGCAGTGCGGGTTTGATGCCCTTTGGTCGGCCGGTGGTGCCCGACGAGTACAGCATGTCGATCCCGCGCGGTTGGTCGGCGGGGGGCGTGGACGATGATTCGGTGAGCGCGCGTTCATAGGATTCGTATCCGGCCACGTCGGCCCCGAACGCCAGTCGCACCACCACGCCGTGGGTTTCGTCGAGCAGTTCACGAGCCAATGCACCCTGAGCGGCGGACACGATCAGTGCTTTGGCGCCGCTGTCGTTTACGATGAACCGTGCTTCGCCACTTGCCAAGTGATGGTTGACGGCAGTGACATACAGTCCCGACCTCAGGCCTGCCCACAGGATGACGAACACCTCGGGACAATTGTCGGCGACGAAGGCCAGATGGTCCCCGCGCGACAGGCCCGCCGCCGCTAGTGCTCGGGCGAGCCGGATGGAACGATCCTCGAGTTCGGCATAGGTCAGTTCCTCGCCTGTGTCGGCCATGACGATCGCCGCTTTGTCGGGGGTGCTCGCCGCGAACGTACCGGGGTACATCAGGCTGACTCGAGGGCGTGCTCGCCGAGGAAGCTCAGGATCAGCGCGGCCACCTCCTGTGGCCGCTCCAGCATCGCCGAGTGGCTGGAGCCGGGACCGGTGAGCAGTTCATAACGGGCATTTGGGATTGCGTCGGCGACTCTGCGGCCCAGCGACGGTGGCGTCAACAGATCCTGCTCGCCAGCGATGACGAGTGTGGGCGCACTGATCTGTGGCAGCCGATCATCGGCATCGTGGAGCAGATCGGCGTTCCACTGCTCGGCAGCGGTGGCGATCTGCGACGGCGTGCTCGGAAACACTGCATCGAATTGGGTCATCAGCGGACCGAATTGCTCGGACTCGAGCAGTTCGGGCGAGAAGGCCAGCGCCAGACCGGCTAATCCCAGGGCGCGATTGCCGTTGTGCCACGGGTGTGCCAGCACCGAAAACAACGATCTCTGGTACGTGCTGGTTCGTGCCCAGGTGAACGCGAGTACGAGCGAAGCCACGCGGTCGGGCCGAGCCAGCGCAATCTCTTGCAGGACGGCGCTACCGAGAGACCATCCGAGCAGATGCGCCCGCGTTATCCCCAGCGCATCCAGCAGAGCCTCGAGATCCTGTGCCAGGGATGCAATGCTGATCGGCTCCTCGCCGCGATCGGAATCACCGATGCCGCGGTGGTTGTAGGTGATCACCCGGTAACGCTCGGCGAGGATTGGCACCAACGGCACCCACAGTCGGTGGTCCTGGCAGGTGCCGCACACGAGCACCAGCGGCTCACCGGAGCCGAAAGACGCTACTTCCAAATGGATTCCGTCATGGATGGTGATGCTTTCCTGCTCTGGACTGCTCATCGGACTACTCCCTGCGTTGAATGGGGCCGTTGCTTGGTGAGTGCGAAACCCTCGTATCCCTTTGCGGCCACGTCGTCACAGATTTGGCGGTACGTTCCGACGCCGCCGACGTAAGGCATGAAGATGCGGGGTTTACCGGGAACGTTGGCGCCCAGGTACCAGGAACTCGCCTTCGGGATGAGCGTGCTGTTGGCCACGTCGTTGACGTGCTGCACCCACTGCGTCTCGGCGTCCTCCGTCGCCTCGATGCTGTCCAGACCGGAGACGGTGACGTGTTCGATGGCCTCGGTGATCCAGTCAACGTGCTGCTCGATCGATACGATCATGTTCGAGAACACCGAAGGACTGCCAGGGCCCGTGATGAAGAACAGATTCGGGAATCCGGCCGAGCTGAGTCCGAGCAGTGTCCGGGGCCCAGCACTCCACTTGTCGCGAAGAGTGACGCCATCGCGTCCTTTGATGTCGACTGCGAGGATCGCTCCGGTCATGGCGTCGAACCCGGTTGCGAAGACGATGGCGTCAACGTCGTATTCGGTTACGCCAGCGCGGATTCCCTTTGGTGTGATCCGTTCGATCGGGTTGTCTGAGACATCGACAAGTGTCACGTTCTGGCGGTTGAACGTTTCGAAGTAGTTCGTGTCTAGGCAGATCCGCTTACCGCCGAGCGGATAGCCTCTGGGCAAGAGTCGTTCCGCCAATTCGGGCTCGCTGACCTTCTGGCGGATCTTGTCGTGGACGAAGGCAACCGCGGTGTCGTTGACCTCAGGCTGTGTCAGGATGTCCGCGTAGGTGCCCATCATGGCCAGTCCGCCGAGCTGCCACTGTTTCTCCAATGCCTGCCACCGTTCTTGCTCATCTACCTCGAGCGCCGACTGGTCGTTCATCGGGAACCGAATACCAAAATGGGATTCGCGGGCATGCTGGCGGCGGTCGGCGAAGCCAGACAGTTCCGCCGCAGCCTCATCGGGCGTCAGCTTCCGATTGAACGCAGGGATGCTGAAGCTCGGCGTGCGCTGGAACACGAAGAGCTCGGCGGCGACTTCGGCGATCTCCGGAATGACCTGAATGCCCGATGAGCCGGTGCCGATCACCGCGACGCGCTTGCCGGAGAAGTCAACGGCCTCGTGCGGCCAAGCGCCCGTGTGATACCACGGCCCGGAGAAGTCGTCGAGTCCACTCATGGCGGGCACGTTCGCGGTCGAGAGGCATCCGGTGGCCATCACGACGAAGCGCGCGGTGGCCTGGTCTCCCCGGCTTGTTTCCACCGTCCAGCAGCTGCTCGAAGCGTCGTACCCCGCGGCAGTGACTCTGGTGTCTAATTGAATGTGGTCGCGCATCTCGAATTTGTCGGCCACGAACTCGAGGTAGGCCAGAATCTCGTCCTGACGCGGATACCTTTCGCTCCAACGCCATTCGGCGAGTAACTCCGGTGAGAACGAGTACTGATAGTCGAAGCTCTCGATATCGCAGCGCGCACCCGGATACCGGTTCCAGTACCAGGTCCCCCCGACCCCGCTGCCTACCTCGAAGATGCGTGCGGACAGTCCGAGTTGCCGGGCACGGTGAAGCATGTACAACCCCGAAAACCCGGCTCCGACGATGACGACATCGCACACGTCAGCCGATGTCGTTGTTTCGTGCTTAGGGGACATGTCCCATCACCTCGCCTGTGTCGTACCGTGAGATTCGAAGGCTCAGTGAACGGGCTAGACGCCTGTTCGTCATGAGGCGGATGCCAGAACTTATTTGGAACCGTTGTGCTGAGAGACCAAATTCTGTGCCGCCCTGTGGAGGGGGACGAAGTCGAGCGCGACTGTTGTGTCGAGAGGACGAGGATCGCTAAGCGAACACGACTGGACCGAGCCAGCGGCAGGCCAGCAAGGACAGTTCGAGATCGAGCTGCCCTTCTCGCAGTGACCGGCCGCATAATCCCTCAGCGCGTCGGATCCGGTACTGCACCGTGTTCTTGTGGCACTGCAGGCGTTCGGCTGCCGCCGTGAAGCTGCGCCCGCAGTCGAGGAATGTCGCCAACGTCGTGCGCAATTGTTCGGTCTGCTCGTCGTCGCGGCACAGCTCACCCAAGGTCTCGACCACCCAATCTCGTGCGCGATCGAGATCCTGGCACAGGAACGTAATGCTGGCGACAGCCTGATACGGCGTGACGGAGGTAGCACGTTCGCCGCCAGCCAGCGCCACGGTCTGTGCCGACGTCGCGTGTCGGTGCGTGCGCACGAAGCCGTCCACTCCGGCGGCCGGAGTACCGACTGATGCGCGGATCTGCTGGTTCGCGGCGCGGATGCTGTCCTCAAGTTCGACCGTCGGATTCTTGTTCCCGGTCCCGGTAAGGCACAGCCAGCCCCACGCCGTCGCCTCGTCACGCGCAACGATCAACGGCGCCTGCCGGCAACCCAGTCGCTCGGCGCAGGACTCGATGACACGCTGGACCTGTAGGGATTCATTTCCCAGGTGACTACTCGCGGTATGCCAAGCGACGACACCGACATGCACCCCGTCGAGGCCGTAGCCGAGCTTGGACTCTGTCTTGGATATGTCAATCTGTCGACCGGTCAACAACGCTTGAACGTTCTCGAGTCGCGCGGCGCCCTGCTGGTGGAGCCAGCGTTCGCGTTCGGCGTTGTACAGCGGACTGATTCGTTCGCATACCCGGTCGACGTAGCCGTGTACGAGCCGATTCGCCTGCTCCAGTGCCGGAGCGAAATCGTCGTTGCTGTCGGCGATGCGCACCAGTTCGAGCATGCACAAGGTCGCCATGCGCGCGCCCGCTAGGTAGTAGGCCCGAAGTAGCGCCGTAAGGGGGACCCCCCGCTGGGCGAGCCAATGCGCAAACTGTACCGCCCCGAGCGGCACCTCCACCGCGTCGAGGTCGGCAGGGTGGCGCAGCAGATGGGCGAATGTCGAGACGTTCGCCTGGGCGCTGGCGAGTAGCCGCTCGTGGGCGAACTCGTCGATGCTCAACACGTCGATCGATTCCAGCACCTGCGCGGTGAGTCCCGCGCTGATCGCGGCCATCTCATCGCCGATACGGCTGGACAGCTCGGCCAGTGCGTCGCCCGTACGCGTGATCGTCATGCTCGTCCTCTTGGCACAAAGCCCTCGCTCGACTACCTACTTCTCCACAGGGTGGCACAGGTCTTGGTCCCTCAGCACAACGGTTCCGCATCGCGCGAATTGTGGATCCTCCACCGCTCTTTCCGGCTGTCCAGGAATTGCGGCAATGCATACGCTCAAACCCATCGCGGGCGCGCGTCCGCGGCCGTGCTTCTCAGCGGATCTCGAAGGAGGGCGTGATGTCGGTGAGTGTGCCGCAGACTCGTGGTGTGTCGCATGTGGCGTTGAATTCCGGTGATATGGCCAGAACCGTCGAGTTCTATCAGAAGTTGGGCATACCACTGGTCAAGACGATGACGCTGCCGACCGGTGATGGTCAGCACTTCTTCTTCGACGTCGGAAACGATGCGACGTTGGGATACATCTGGTGGAACGACGAGGTGGCTCAGTCAGCGCAGCAAGGTCACGATATTCGTGACGGCTGCATGAATCATATTGCGGTTCACATCGATCCAGCTGATGTGCAGGCGTGGTGGGACCTGTTGTCGCGCACGGATCTGACGTGGGCGTTCATGGACCACAAGGCCGATGCCGATCTGGCGGTGGTGTGCAATGACATCGGCAAGCTTGACGAGGACACGTTCGCTGCGTCGTTCTACGTGCAGGATCCCGATGGCGCCCAGATCGAGTTCACGGCGTGGTATCCGGCGTGGGAGCGGATCGGCAACGGCGACGTGCCGATGACCACCCGGCGGGCTGACCGCAAGACAGAATGGACGACGGGCATCATCGAAGTCGCCAACAGTCTGAGCAAGGCCTAGTAAGTGGCGCGGTTACCGTATCCAGCGCGCGATCAGCTGCTGCCCGAGTTGGTGGATCTGCTCAACGGCTTGCCCCACAACAACATTACCGAGATGCTTGCCCATGCGCAGTCGCTGATCGAGCCGTTTCTGCGGATGGCGCAGGCGAATTTCAGCGCTCTGGAACTCAGCGACCGCCAGCGTGAGTTGGTGATCCTGACAGTGGCAGTACTCGCTGAGTGTGACTACGAGTTCGTACAGCACGTGCCGATGTTTGAGGCGGTCGGTATCGATGCTGATCTGCGCGACCGGATCCGAAGCGGCGACTTCGAAGCCCCAATCGACGTCGGGGAGCGTGCGCTGCTGTCTTTTGTCGCCGCGGTTGTCCGGGCACCACGAGTTAGCGATGCGGTCTTTGCGGCGGCGCGGCGCAATCTCAGTGAGCGCCAGATCGTCGAGGTATTGCAAGTGGCTGGGTTCTACTGGGGGCTGGGCCGGATGTGCACCGTGCTGGATCTCGAGCTCGACTTCCCCGAGGGTTTGGATTCGATTACGGCCGTGGCCAATATGCGCCGCTGATCAGTCCGCGATGCATAGTTCAAGATAGGTGGGTTTAGCGTGCGGATTGCAAATTTGTCGGGTCGTCTCGTCCTTGTTACCGATGAGGGCGCGATCGATGTCGAGAAGGCTAGTACCGGCCGGTTCTCGTCGGATCCACAAGGGGTTTATGAGCGGTGGTCGGAGTTCGTGGACTGGGCCAAAACAGCCACGGGAGAAGCGGTCCCATTCGACCTGGTGGACCTGGGTCCACCGGCGCCGCGTCCCGTGCAGGTGTTCGGAATCGGAGCCAACTACCGCAGCCACGCGGCTGAGGGCGGGATGGCCGTGCCCGAGTGGCCCATGATCTTCACCAAGTACCCGTCGTCGTTCACCGGTCCCGTCGGCGAGATCGAGTTGCCCTCCGATGCCGTGGACTGGGAAGTGGAGTTGGTCTTCGTCGTCGGACGACTGGCGCGCAACGTCCCCACCGAGCAGGGCTGGGATTACGTTGCGGGGCTGACGGTCGGCCAGGATCTGTCCGATCGCGAGGTGCAACTGCGTGGTGGTGAGCTCCCGCAGATGAGCATGGGCAAGTCGTTGCCGGGCTTCAGCCCGATGGGTCCGTTCCTGGTGACGCCGGATGCGCTGCCCAAGGCCGACGCATTGGCGATCAGTTGCAGCCTTGATGGCGAAATGCTGCAGGAGGCGAACACCGCGGATTTGGTGTTCTCGGTTCCGGCGTTGGTGGCTGAGCTCTCGGCGATGGTGCCGCTGCTGCCGGGAGACGTGGTGTTCACCGGGACCCCGGACGGGGTGGGCCTTGTCCGCAAACCCCCGCGTTTCCTGCAACCCGGCGAGGAGCTCGTCACCCGTATCGAGGGCTTAGGCGAGATGCGGCACACCTTTCGCCGCGCAGCGCACGCGCGCAGCGGAAGCGACCAGGCCGCACTACAACGACTCGTCGCATTACAGGGCAGTCACACCGCGAGCGACTGATGACCACACCCGCCGAACGAACGGCCACCGACTTCGCCAGCGCGATCGAGAGCGGCGACATCGATTCGCTAAACAGAATCTACGACGCGAACTTTCGGATCTGGCACAGCTTCACCGGCGCGACGCAGACCCGGGATGAAAGCATGGCTATGCTGCGTCAGATCTGCCAGATCGGCAGCATCAAGTACGAGATCCTAGAGCGGCATGTCGTCGGGGGCCGCGTGATTCAGCGCCACAACGTCCACTTCACCAGCAAGACCGGTGCGACAATCGTCATTCCGGCGGCCGTGTTCATTACCGTCGACGGCACACGCATCACCGCCATCGACGAATACGTCGACGGTACTCAGAGCGCCGAGGTCCTGAACCTGATTCGCTGACGGCGCTCGCTGATATTCCGCAGTAACGTTCATCGAACTTCCCCACCCGTGTGGTACCGCCAATGGGCGATCGCCCGACGCACCGGACGTCACCGCAAGACGATCCGCAATTGTCTGAACGGCACCAGCGCCCAAGAAGAGCACCGCGCGGACCACGCGATGTCGTCAGGTTCCGGCGGGTGGGGTCAGCATCTCTTGCCAGGTGGGCGCTTTCGGTGCCTGTTGAGCCAGATCAGACTGTGTGTACGCCCGACCGTCGGGGCCGACGTAGGTTCCGGTGGTTGGGTCGTACTCGGCCGCTGCGATCGGTGGCAACGTGGCGCCCGGTGGGGGAGGGACCACGCCAGGCAGTCGGATGCGGTCTGCGGGTGGAGCACCCGGTGGCAGCTGCGGAATATCTTGTCCGGACAACGTTGCGTTCGGATCGCCCTTCCAGTTGTAGCCGTCGTTGAGTGGCACGTACTGCTCATCGCTCTCACACATCTTCACCGTAGGCGCGCGTTTGCCAGGAACCGTCAGGCAAGGGTAGTTGCGGGCACCGCGCACGGCGATCATCGGCGAGTCCTGGGGTATCCGGCAGTACAAGTCGCCGACGGGTCGGGAGGGGGCGTCTTCGAAGTTGGGTGTTCGCATCTGCTGTGCCGGCAGGAACCCGGTGGTGCATGCCGGCGGCACGTTGACGTTGAGGTTGAAGTCGATGGCGGCGCCGGGATGCTTGGTGTTCCGATCGGCGAGACCGGCGCCTTGTATGTTGGCCGTGCCCAACGGCAACAACACCAGTAGCTGCTCGATGGCTGGCTGGTAGGCGATCGCGACCTGATTGATGCTGACCAGGTTGGCCAGCAGCACCGGCAGTGTGGGCTTGATGCGGTCGATCAATTGCCGGGCTTGGTCTACCGCGCCCGGAGCCTGCTCGAGGAACCCTGCCACCGCCGTGTCGTTGGATCGCAGCTGTCGGGTGATGTTGGCCAGGTGCGCCGCCCACGCGTGGACGGCCTCTTCGCTGTCGGTCTGTGAGTCCAGCACCGGCTTGGATTGGTCGACCAGGGAGGTGAGCGGATCCAGATTGGTGCGCGCGTCGATCGCCAACGCGGTGGAGCCCTTGACGATGCGCGATATCTCCGGACCAAGACCACCGAACGCGGTGGCGGACTCGTCAATGACCGTCTTCACGTTGTCCCGTGGGATGGCCTGCAAGCCTCGATTGGTGGC
The DNA here is from genome assembly GCF_000620625.1 of Mycobacterium sp. URHB0044. GTDB lineage: Bacteria > Actinomycetota > Actinomycetes > Mycobacteriales > Mycobacteriaceae > Mycobacterium. The sequence continues at coordinate 43,004 of NZ_JIAW01000032.1, forward strand.
GTCGAGCAGTGTACTGATGTCCGACGGTACCGACGTGCGACCGACCGGAATCACGTCGCCGTTCTTCAGTGGTGATCCGTGGTCGCTGCGCGGTACTAGCGCGACGTACTGTTCACCAGCTCCAGATACGCTGTGCACCTGCGCGTCCAGGTCCGAGGGGATGTGAAGGTCGGAACGCAAGGACAGCACTGCGTCGACGCCGGTGTCGGTGAGGCGCACCTCGGCGACGCGTCCGACCTCGGTGCCGCGGTAGGTGACGTTTCCGTTTTGATACAGTCCGGCCGCGCGGGGCAACTGCACGGTGACGGTGTACTGCCCAACCCCCAGCAGGGCGGGCAGCTTGATGTAGCCGAAGATCATCAGGGATCCGGCGACGACAGAGATGACCACGAAGATCGTCAATTGGATCCGGATCCATCGGGTGAGCCGCACGCTATTTTCCTTGATCCGTGCGATAGGGAACGACCAACGGATTGCCGGCCGTATACGGACTGGGCATCTGACCGATCGTGCGGCCCCATTGCAGCTCGAGTTTGGTGAGGTCGCCCTCAAATCGCGTGCCGGTGAAGAACGACGAATCGATGCGACTCAGAGTGAGGTCGACGGTGAGAGACAGGTTGGCGTAGTCGCCGCGCACCCAATTGGTGATGGTCTCCTTGGGCCACGGGTAGGTGGCCAAGAAGCTGAGTGAACGGGTCATCGCGGGCCCTGCGTTGGCCAACGATTCCAAGACTGGTCCAAAATCCTTGAGCTCCTGTGTCAGTGCGCCTTTGGTTTGGTTGACTGTGTCCGTGGCGAGTGCACTGAATCTGCCGAACGTGTCGATCGCCGTGATGAGGTTGTCTCGCTGGTCTTTGAGCACGTTCAGCGCATCCGGAATGGTGCGGATCGCCTTGTCCAGCACCGGCTTCTGGTCGGCGAACTGGCCCACGAGGTCATTGAAGCTCTCGGTGGCCGCGATGATGTCTCCGGTCTGTTCGTTGAGATGTCCGACGAACTCGTCGATCTGGGTGATGAGACTCTTGAGGTCTTGCTCGCGACCGGCGAAGGCGGTGGCGAACGCGGCGGTGATGTCTTGGATTTGGCCGATACCGCCGCCGTTGAGCAGGAGCGACACGGCGGCAAGCGTCTGATCGCTACTCGGGTAGGCGCCCGCGTTCGTCAACGGAATGACCGATCCGTTGTGCAGCTTTCCTTCTGGCGTTACGCCAACCGGGGGCGATAGCTCGATGTGCAGTGAACCCAACAAGCTCGTCTGGCCGAGCGTGGCGGTCGCATTGGCCGGCAGGTCGACGTCACCGTTGAGTCTCATGGTGACTAGCGCGTGCCAGCCCTCCCGTTCGACCGTAGTGACGGTGCCGACGTTCGCGTCGCCCACTCGCACCCGCGAGTTCGGCGAAACGTAGGCCACGTCGGGCATCTGGGCCTTGATCTCATAGGACCCCGATTCGCCGCCCTGTGTCCCAGGCATCGGCAATGAGTTCAGACCGTGCCACTCGCAACCCGTGAGGCCGGCGGCCACCACGACCACGGAGACGCCAGAGCCGATGCCGCGCAATGCCATCCTGGTGATGATGTTCACGAGCCTCCCCCGGGCGGCGCCATCATGCCGGTCAGGCCCTGTGCTGGGTCGGTGGCGACGACGGTGGATTCGGCGGCCAGCGGTCCCGCGTTGACCGGTGGTGGCGATGGCTGTGCCGGCGCGTTGTCCTGCGGCTGGACGTAGTCGGGTCGCATCCAGTCTTCGCTGTAGGTGACTTCATTGGGCCGCGCCGAGGCGCCCACGATCAGGTTCTCGCCGATTGGGGGGAAGTTGTACTGACGGTTCTTGATGATGGGCGCGAGGTATTGAACGCAGAGCTTCGCCGACTGTTCGGCACCCAGGCGTGACGCGGCCTGAATAGCCCCGCATAGAAAGCTGATCGGGTTGGCGAAGTTGTTGATCGCGAAATCTCCGGAGAGCGCGGCCTGTGCCGGCTGGTAGATGTTGATGAAGTTCTGAAACGCGGTCGGCGCGACGTGCAGTGTCTGTTTGATGTCGCCCAGACTGTCGTTGACGGCCTGGGAAATCGACGACAGCCTGTCGGTCGTGGTGCCCAAGGCTTCGCGGTTGTCGGCGATGAAGCTCGTCGTGTCCCCTACGACGGCGTTCAGGTCTGAGATCGCCTGTCCCACTTCGTCGGGTTGGTTGGCGAGCAGCCCAGTCACCGAAGCCAGGTTGGTGTTGAGTTGCCGCAGCAACGCCGAACTGTCATGCAGGGCGGACACCACCACCGAGAGATTCTTGATCGTGGAGAAGATGTCATTGCTGTGGTCGCCGACGATTGAGAATGCCTGCGACATCTTGATGATGGCGTCGCGGATGTTCGTGCCTTGACCGCGCAGGTTGTCGGCCGCCGTGTCGATGAAGGCACCCAGTGTGCTGACACCGCCCGGCTGGGTGGGTTGCATGGCCACGGTCAGCTTGTCCAGCTGCGCGCGCAGGTCATCCCACTCCAGTGGGACTGCGGTGCGGGTCTGGGGGATCACCGCGCCGCTGCCCAGCACCGGGCCCCCGGTGTACACGGGTGTCAGCTGGATGGCCCGCGCGGTGACCAACTGGGGCGACAAGATCGCGGCGCGCACTTCGGCAGGCACTTTGAGGGTGTCATCGACCCAGAATGAGATCTTCACCCTGTTGGGCTCGGGGTCGATCGTGTCGATCGCGCCCACCGCCACGCCGAGGACGCGGACCTCGTCGCCGGGAAACAGGCCGTTGCTGTTGTCGAAATAGGCGACGAGGTGCGTTCTGTCCATCTTGTTCAGCGATTGGGCCGCGACCACGAGCCCGCCGACCAAGGCCAGCGCCAGGACCACCGCAAGGCCGATCCTCGCGTTGCGTGTTTTCATCACTGTCCTCCTTCGGAGGGCGTTGGTGTCGGCCCGGCTGGCGGGACCTCGTTGGGGGCGGTCTGGTAGACCGGGGCTGGGCTCGGCCCCGGTGTGGACGCCACGCCGGGCGCCGCGTTCGCTGGCGGACCGGGTGGCGGACCCCCTGGCGTTGGTGCGGGCAGCGGCTCTCGGTATGGGTAGCAGCCAGTAGGCCCAGGTAAGGGCAGCCCGGTCGGCCCGCAACCCTGGTCACCCGGCGTGCCGGTGATCGCTTCGGGCAGTGTGAGATTGGGCTCCCCGCCTTGGCCCGTTCGTGGGTAGGGGATCGGCAGTGGGGGAGTGGCGGGCTGACCGGTCGGCGGGTCGGTGCGCTGCGACGGCAAGAGCACGTGGGGGTCCAGGCCAAGGTCGGAGAACGCGGCGTCGACGAATGGCTGAATGAATTGACCCGGTAGTAGGTTTGCCAGATAGGCCTTGAAGAACGGGCCGGATGCGACGGCTTCGCCCAGTGACATCGCATAGGCGTTAAGCGATTTGATCGCCTCTTGTATCCGCCCCTTGCGGTTGTCGACGATCGTCAGGACACCGTTGAGCTTGTCGAGGGCGGGACGCAGCTGTGCCTTGTTGTCCTGGATGAAGCCGGATAGCTGTTTGGCAAACGCCGACAGGTTGCCCGAAACCTCGTCCAACGCACCGCTTTGTGATCGCAGCTGAGCGAGTAGAGCGTTGGTGTCGGCGACGAGGCCTGCGATCTGGTCGGCGCGCTCTGAGAGCACGGAGGTGGCCTTGTTGGCGTTGGTCAAGAGATCGCGGAGCTGTTGATCGTGAGTATCCAGGACCTGGGAGAAGCGCGCCACACCGTCGACCGCCGCCTTGAGATCCGGCGGCGTGTCGTGGAAGGTCTGCGACAGGGTGGCCAGCGCGTCGGATACCGCGGTGGTGTTCAGTCCGGTGATGGTGGTCGACAGATCACCGAGGGCATCGGGCAGCTGGTAGGGAGACCTGGTGCGCTCCAATGGAATCGGTGCAGATAGCTCGCCGCCACCGCGTGGGGTCACCTGCAAGACCTTCGCACCCAGTAGCGTCTTGGTCCGGATGTTGGCTTCGCTGCTCTCGCCCAGGCGCACACCGTCATCGACATCGAACGCGACCAAAACCTGCGAACCGTCTAGCCTCACAGACGACACTTGTCCTATCCGAAGCCCCGCGACCTGTACCGGAGCTCCGGTTTTCAGGCCGCCGGCTTCGGCGAAGTAGGCCGAGTAGTGCTTCTCGGAGTTAACGATTGGCAGTTTGTCGTAGGTCAATGCAAGCGCGACGATGCCCGCTACGAGCGAGATGCCGATCGCTCCGATGACGAATGGACTTCGTTCAGCGAAAGACTTCATTTCGGTGTGCACCGTCCCGAAGACTGACCCACGAGTTTGATGTAGACGGGCTGTCCCCCTTTGCCGTTGAGCTTTAAGGACATGTCGCAGAGGTAGTAGCTGAAGTAGTCACCGTTCATGCCCATCCTGGCCAGTGCCTTGTATGAATCTGGCAGCGTGTTGAGTAGGTCGTCGAGGTAGTCGTGGTCGGCGACCGCGATCGAAGCGGCACGATCCGTTTGTGCGACGGTGTTCTTGAACGGCGGCCTGGCCTGCAGGAGCAGATCGGCGATCGTCGCCGACGAGGCATCGGTGTAGGCCACCGCGTTGCTGATGTCCGTCTTGTGTTCCGCCAGGCCCTTGACGATCTCCGACAGCGAGTCGACTGTCTTGCGGACCTGGTCGCGCTGGGCGCCCAGCGTTCCGAGTACCGCGTTGAGACTCGTAATGACCTGTCCGATGAGCTCGTCGCGGTCAGCGAGGGTAGTGGTCACCGCCGCCGTTTGGCTCAGAAACGATCCGATCGTGGTGCCCTCGCCCTGAAGGGCCTGGATGAGCTGACTGGATAGGGCATTGACCTGTTGGGGGTCGAGCGCACGAAACAGCGGCCGGAAGCCGCCCAGCAGGACGTCGAGATCCAACGCCGGTTCGGTTCGATCTACCGCGATGGTGCCCCCCGGGTTGAGTCTTTCCACACCGCCGGCGCCCTCTAGTAGTGCCATGTAACGGGTGCCGATCGGGTCGGCCCACCGCAGCGCGGCCTTTGTGCCCTGAGTGAGCACCACCGTCGGGTCGGCGGAGAACTCAACGACTGCGAGGTTGTTCTGGTTGATCGAGATCTTCTTGACCTTGCCGACCTCGACCCCCGCGATGCGCACGAAGTCACCCTCGGTCAGGCCGCTGACGTCGGTGAATTCAGCGTGGTACGTCCGCTCGGCTTGGATCCGCACCTGAGCAAAGACCGCCATCAATGAGACCGCACTCACCACGCAGACGACCACGAACACGGCGAAGCCGATGACGGCGCGTCGCAAGCTCTTCGTCATGGCCATATTCCTCGATGCCTATTCGGTCGGATGGGGCTGTTCACGGCGCCGGTGGCGCTGATTCGGCCGGGGGCGGCCCGGGCGGCGACGGCTCGGGGGTGGGTGCTGGAGGCACGCCGGGCCACAGCGGCGTTCCGTCCGGGCTGTACAGCGGGGCACCGTACGGAGGCGCCCCCGGGTAGGGGATCGGCCCAGGGGCTGGCCCCGGTAGGCACTGGCGGATGGTGGGCGGTCGCGGCGCGGCGCGCGTCACCGGGAGGTAGTCGGCCCAGCACGGGTGCCCGAGACCGGGGTTGGGCCGTAAGTCCAGCCCGGTACCCCAGCCGGTGTTGGTCACCGTGGAGCGCACCGGGAAGTTCTTCGCGACATCGGGTAGTGAACCGCAGCTGGGATTGCCGCCCGGGCCGCCCTTAGCGGCCACGATCGGAAGGTTGTCCGGGTACTGGTACGGGTCGTCGCCGAGCAACACGGCAGCGTCCACGACCGACGAATAGCCGTTGCCTCCGGTGGTCGCGTATCCGCCGTTGTCCAGGTAGTACTTGGCGCCGACGAGGAGGCAGGTGTACTCCGGGTTGTACTTCATCAGCAGGTCGGTGGTCGGCTGTAACCCGTTGATGGCGTTGACGACGTTGTCCTTGTTCTGCCCGAGTAGTTCGACGCCGCTATTGGACAATCCAATCGCACTCAGCAGGAAGGCATCCAGATCCTTGGCGTGGTTCGTGATGGTCGTGCTGGTGGTGCTGGCCGCGTCCAGTGTGGCCAGAATGTCTTGGGCTGCAGCGGCATAGGTGTCGCTGAATCCCTTGAAGGAGCGCCAGTCCTGCGTGATGGTGTCCATTCGTGGATTGATCGCGAGCAGCACTTGGTTGGCGGCGGTCGTTGCTTCGCCGATCCGTTCGCCCTGCCCGCGCACGCCGTCGGCGAGCGCGGTCACCGTGGCGTTCAGCTTGGACACGTCGATCTCACCCAACAGCCCGACCAGGTTCTCGAATACCGTGTTGATTTCGGTGCTGACATTGCGCGACACCAACACCGCCCCCGCGGCCAGCCTGTTCGGGGTGGGCGCATCGGGAGGGGTGAGCTCGACGTACTTGGCGCCGAACACGGTGGTGGCCTTGATCTCGGCTTGCACATTGGCCGGGATGTAGCGCATCTGGTCGGGGAACATGTCCAGCTTCAGGCTGGTCGTGCCCGTACCCCCGGTGACCGCGGCAACACGGCCCACTTCGACGTCGTGCAGCTTGACCTTCGCGCCGGGCTCCATTACGAGTCCGGTGCGATCCGATGTCAAAGTCACTGGCACGTAAGCGTTGAACGATCCGACGAAGAACGCCGAACACACCATGACGATCGACGCGACCAGGGCGAAGAGGGCGAGAGCCCACCACGCTGGGTGTATTCCCCGAAAGCGTCTCATGGCCTCCATTGGCTAACCCGCGTAGTGAAAGTTGCCGGACTGGCCGTAGATGGCCAGTGAGAGGAACAAGACGACGAACACCGCGGCGATCAGAGAGGTGCGAACGGATCGACCGACGGCCTCGCCGACGCCTGCCGGGCCGCCGGAGGCGGTGAATCCGTAATAGGTGTGGACCATCATGATCACGACGGCCATCGCAATCGCTTGAAAGAAGGACCAAATCAGATCTGTCGGATTCAAGAACGTATGGAAGTAGTGGTCGTAGACACCCGTCGACTGTCCGTAGACGAAGGTGGTGGTGAACCTGGCGGAGAAGTATGCGGTCAACATCGCCACGCAGTACAACGGGACGACCACGATCACCCCGGCTACGACCCGGTTCGACGCCAGGTAGGCGATCGATCGAATACCGATCACCTCCAAGGCATCGATCTCCTCGTTGATGCGCATCGCACCAAGCTGAGCGGTTGCGCCGGCGCCGATCGTTGCGGCCAGTGCGATACCGGCGATCACCGGGGCGAGTAACCGGGTGACGAAGTATGCGGACGCGAAGCCGGTCAGCGCCTCGGTACCGAAGCTGGAGAATTGGTTGTAACCCTGGATGCCGACCAGGCTGCCTACCGACAGGGTCAGAAATCCGACGACGGCGACCGTTCCGCCGATGAGCGCCAGTGCCCCTGAGCTCAGGCTCATCTGAGCGACCAGCCGCACCATCTCGCTTCGGTAGTGCAAGAACGCGTCTTTCATCGAAAGCAGAATCTTGGCGTAAAACTGTGCCTGCGTTCCGATTACGGTCAAGGTGTCGAGCGGGCTCGCAACTGCGCTGCGCAGGCGGGGGTATCGCCTGCTGGGAACGCTCGCTGTCATATCGTGACCTTCACGCCCACGGCGGTTGCGACGATGTTGATTGCGAACAAGGCCACGAACGTGAACACCACCGTTTCGTTGACGGCGATCCCGACGGCCGCGGGTCCACCGCCAACCGAAATTCCCTTGTAACAAGCGATTAGGCCAGCTGACAGTCCGAACACCGCGGCCTTGATCCAGGCGACGACGACGTCGGCGCCGTGGGTGATGGTCGTCAGGCTGGCCACGAACGCACCCGGCGTGACGTTCTGTACGTATACCGAGAAGACGAAACAGCCGACCAACCCGACCAGGATGACCACGGAGGACAACAGGGTTGCGACCACGGTAGCGGCCAGCACCCGGGGCACGACGAGCGCCTGAATCGGATTGACACCCATCACCCTGAGCGCGTCGAGCTCCTCGCGAATCGTGCGGGCACCAAGATCAGCGCACATGGCCGTGGCGCCCGCTCCAGAGACGACCAGCACCGTCACGACCGGGCCGACTTGGGTGACGGTGCCCCATGCGGCGCCGGTGCCGGAGTAGTCGGCTGCGCCGAAGTCCGTTATCAGAATGTTGAACGTAAAGATCAGTAGGACGTCGAGTGGAATGGCCAGCAGCATCGTGGGAAGTAGCGACACACGGGCCACAAACCAGCACTGCAACAGGAACTCTCGCCACGCAAATGGTCTGCGTGGGATCAACACCAACGTGTCCAACGCCATCGCGAAGAAACCGCCCATCGCGCGAACCGGTTTGGCGGCCCTCGCGTCCGAGACCCTTGTCAGACCGTCGTCAAAGCGAGCGGACCAGGAGGAACCAGATCCGTCGACGGTACGCCCGTCGGGTGTGGTCTGTGGTTGCTCAAGCAGCGAAACCCTTGCGTGCGATGACTCAGTGTCGAGACCGAAGCCGCCGATGGGAATTTCGTCACTCGCAATGTCGCTGGTGCCGACCACCTCGTCGTCGAAACGGGTCATCACTACGTTTCCCTCCGTGCCAGCATGCGCTGACTTCTGGCGAAGGTAGGGCGTGACGAACCCGGAGGAACAGCCGGATTCCGCCGCGTTTCATCCGTCGTTGGCATGGCCGTGCGGTCCTGATGCCCCCTGATCGACGTGGCCAGTCCCGGACTATGTATGGCTCAATCTGGCTGGCTCCTCAAACTCGCGCGTCCTAGCTTGAGATCCCAGTGGGCTGCGGGTCTGCCACGGCAACGACGTCATCAGGAGGGGACTTGTCCAATAGTCCAGGAGATTCAGCAATCGACGAGGAACGCAAGCGTCAGCTGGCCGAGAAGTATCGCGTAGAGCGGACCAAGCGACTTTCGTCGAAGGGCAATGCGCAATACATCAGCGTCGACGGTGAGTTCGCCGAGTTCGGCCGTGACCCTTACGTCGAGAGCCCACCCTCCCGAACGCCGTCGTCGGAGTCGGTCGACGTCGTGATCGTAGGCGGCGGTATCACCGGCCTGTTGACGGCAGTGGAGCTGCGACGGGCCGGCGTTTTCAGCTTTCGTATCGTCGAGAAAGCCGGCGACTTCGGCGGAACGTGGTACTGGAATCGCTATCCCGGCATTGCGTGCGACTGCGAATCATTGATCTACATGCCGTTGCTGGAAGAGCTTGGTTACACGCCGTCGGCGAAATACGCGCCGGGGGAGGAGATTGCGGCGCATCTGTGCCGGATCGGTGAGAAGTTCGGCCTGTACCAAAACTCCCACTTCCAAACACAAGTGACGGAGATCCACTGGTCGGCGTCGGATGACCGGTGGATGGTCAACACCGATCACGGTGATCAGACTCGGGCCCGGTTCGTCGTGCTGAGTGGCGGTCCATTGCACCGGCACAAGCTCCCGGGGATTCCTGGCATCAAGGACTTCAAGGGCAAGCAATTCCACAGCAGCAGATGGGATTACGGGTATACGGGCGGTGGACCGCGCGGTGGGCTCGACAAGCTGCGCGATAAACGCGTCGCGGTGGTGGGCACCGGATCAACCGGCGTGCAGATCGTGCCGGTGGTCGCGCGCTACGCACATCATCTGTATGTGGTGCAGCGCACCCCGTCCGTCGTCGACAGCCGGGACAATGCCCCGCTCGAGCCGGGATGGGTGGATCGCCAAGACCCTGGCTGGCAGCGTCGGCGGATGGAGAATTTCGACGTCCTCCTTGGCGGGGACCCGCGAGACACCGACATGGTCGGCGACAAGTGGTCTGCCATCTGGGGTGGCGCCGGACAGGCCAGAACGGCGGAATCCCCCGAAGCTGCCGCGGCCTTGATGGAAGAGATGGACGTCGCGGAGATGGAGCGGATTCGGGCGCGTGTGGACCAACTGGTCGACGACCCCGTCACGGCTGCGGCGCTCAAACCCTATTACGGCAGGTTCTGCAAGCGGCCGACCTTCAATGACGACTATCTGCCGACGTTCAACCGACCGAACGTTACCCTCATCGACACCGACGGCAGGGGCCTGGACCGCATCACCGAAGGCGGGATCGTGTTCGACGGCCACGAGTATCCGGTTGACTGCATCGTTTACGCCACTGGATTCGAGTTCGCCGTGGCCGTCACTCGGTCAGGCGGGTTTGAGGTGTATTCGCCCAGCGGGGAGACGCTTTCGGAGCGCCGCACGCAGAGCCTCGGATCTCTGCACGGAATCTCCATCCACGGATTCCCCAACTTGTTCATCATCGGCGGGCTGCACCAAGCGGGGTTGTCCATCAACTCGCCCCTGGTGTTCGGCGACCAAGCACGCCACGTCGCGAGCATCGTCAAGTACGCATTGGACCAAGGCGCCAGCACCGCGGAAGTCCGGCCCGAGGCGCAACAGCGGTGGGGCGAGGTGATTGCTGAGAAATCCAACTTCAACCCCGAGACCAGCCGTAGCTGCACCCCCGGCGCTTACAACAACGAAGCCGACGAGAAAGCAGCACCAGGGGTGTTCGCAACCGCGTACGGCGGTGGTCCGCTCGAGTATCTCAAACTACTCGAGACCTGGCGGGCGGACGGCATCAAGCGGGACCTGCACCTCGGATCGGGCGCAGCGGAGTCCGTTTCAGAGTCCGAAGCAGTCGACGCACGCCATGGCTGACCTACGAGATGACCCGCGTGCGGACCCGCGCATGGTGGCCGCCATGGCCGCGTTCGGTTTGGACCGTGGGCAACCACAGCCCGATGTGTCGCCGTCTTCGTCACGCGAGCAGTTGCTGAGCTACGTGGCCGACGCCGAGGTAGGTTTCTGTGCGGTGTTCGACGCCTTGGCGTCGGGTCTTGAACCGGTCACCGGGGTTTCACGCGATGCCGTCACCATCTACGGTCCGGACGGGAACCAAATCCCGCTGCAGATCCACCGTCCCGCCTGGCACGTCGGCGCCAGCTTGCCGTGTGTGGTGCACCTCCACGGCGGCGGTGGAGTCATCCTCAGCGCCGACGACTCGTGCTATGTCCGGTGGCGCGACGAGCTCGCCGCGCATGGCACCGTGGTAGTTGGAGTGGAATTCCGCAACGCCGGAGGCAAACTCGGAAGCCACCCCTATCCGGCAGGCCTCAACGATTGCGTCGCGGCGACGGAATGGGTGTTGGCCCGCCAATCCGATCTGGATATCGGCAACGTCGTCGTGTCTGGCGAGTCAGGCGGTGGAAACCTGGCGCTGGGGGTGGCCCTCAAGGCCAACCGGGAGCAGTGGGGCCGACGGCCGCACGGTGTCTATGCGATGGCGCCGATGATTGCCAGCCCCTGGGAGAAGCCAGCGGCACTTCCGTCCCGGCGCGAGAATGATGGCTACTTCATCAGCTGTGCACTGTTGGCCATCATGGGAACCGTCTACGACCCGCTTGGCGCCCACGGCACTGACGCATTCTGTTGGCCGTATCACGCCGCCGACATCGATCTGCACGGGTTGCCGCCACATGTCATTTCGGTCAACGAGCTCGACCCGCTCCGCGATGAAGGGCTGGCCTACTGCCGTCGTCTGCTCGCCAACGGCGTCAGCGCCGTCGGTCGCACCGTGGCGGGCACGGTTCACGCGGCCGAGGTGTTCTTCCGCGCCGCAATGCCGGATGTCTACGCCGCCACCGTCCGCGACATCGTCGGATTCGCCCGGCAGCTGTGAGCGCCGCACTACCCGTCTTGCTACCCGATTCAGCCAAGGAGAGAACCACATGGTCACCTACGACATCACTGTCCCCGTACTGATAGTGGGGGGCGGTGGCGCGGGCCTGACGGCATCGATCCTGCTGTCGCAGTTAGGCGTCGAGAGTCTGCTGGTTTCGCGCTACCCGGCGACGTCGCAGCTGCCCAAGGCCCACCTCTTGAACCAGCGCAGCATGGAGATCTTCACCGACGTCGGTGTAGCGAGTGACATCCTGACCCGTAGCACGCCGCTGGAGAACATGCGTTATGTCGCCTGGTACTCCGGTTTGGCAGGCGACGGGCCACCGCAGCGGCACGGCCGGCGGCTGGCGATCGCGGAGGGCTGGGGTGGCGGCTACACCGACCCCGACTACATCGCCGCCAGCCCGTGCGCTTCGGCTAACCTGCCGCTGATCCGGCTGGAGCCGATCCTGAAGGCTCACGCGGAAGCAAGCCCGGCGGCGACCGTACGCTTCTACCACGAGCTGGTCGATCTTGAGCAGGACGCCGACGGCGCGACCGCCACGGTTCTCGACCGGGCCACCGACCGGCGATACCGTGTTCGGTGCTCGTATCTCCTGGGCGCGGACGGGGGCCGCACCGTCGGCGAGCTCGCCGGTATTCCCGTGGAGGGCATGACCAACCTGCGTCACGTCGTCAACGTTCACATGAGGGCCGACCTGTCGAGGTACTTCAGCGACCCCGAGCCGATGATCCGCTGGGTCTACAACCCCGACCGCCCTGAGCATCTCGACTACGGCTGTGTGTTGATCGGCGTCGGCCCAGACCACTGGGGGCACCAGTCCGACGAGTGGGTTGCCATCCTGCCCTATCCGTACGAGCATCCCGATGCCGCTGATCCGGCAAAGGTGATGCAGCGAGTGGGCGAATCCCTCGGCATACCCGACTTCTCACCGGAGGCGACCTACAACGTTGGCAAGTGGGTCATGGAAGGACTACTGGCACAACGGTTCTCCGAAGGCCGGGTCTTCCTCCTCGGTGACGCGGCCCACCGCCATCCACCCACGGGAGGGCTGGGCCTCAACAGCGCCATCCACGACGCCTACAACCTGTGCTGGAAACTGGCGGCAGTGCTGCAAGGGCGGGCAGGCGCTGCCCTGCTGGACACCTACGACTCCGAGCGCCGGCCCGTCGACGAAGCCAACGTCAACACCGCGGTCGGCGCAGCGATGAACCACAGCACCGTGGTCAACGCCCTGGGGCTCTCGTCGGCGAAGTCGGCGGAGGAGAACTGGGAAGCCCTGAGGCCATTGTGGAACGATCTGCCCGATTCGCCACGACGCCGCCATCAACTCAGCCAGGCCGTGGCTTCACATAGTTTCGAATTCCGGCAACACGGCGTCGATTTCGGCTACACCTACCACTCGGCGGCCATCGTTGACGACGGTTCGCCCGTACCGGAACCCATCGACCCAGTACGGATCTATGAACCCAGCACACGGCCGGGAAGCTCCTTGCCGCACGCCTGGGTGGAACGTGAAGGTGAACGCCTCGCGCTGGGATCGCTTGTCCACGGTGGCCACTTCGTGCTGATCGCCGGCGAAGACGGCATGGAATGGATTGACGCTGCGATGAAAATCGCTGCAGAGCGCGGTATTCCGCTCCATGCCACACGAGTTGGCTTCGGAGACGTCGACCACGTCGATGTGAGACTTTCGTGGCTCAAGCACCGCGGCATCCGCCCCGATGGCGCGGTACTGGTCCGCCCCGACCGATTCGTGGCGTTCCGCGCAGTCGAGGCCGTCAATGATCCGGTCGCGGTATTGAACTCAGTTTTCGATCAGATCCTCGCCGCGGGGGCAGGGCGAGGCCAGGCGCACCACGTCGGTGCGGCCGTATTAACAGGAAAGGAGGCGTGAGGTGTCAGTACACCGGCTAACCCACGTCACAATCGGAGTCCCAAGTCTCGATGAAACCGCGCGGTTCTATACCGACTTCGGCCTGACTCCAATCGAATCGACCGCCGATGGTTCGTCACGGCGGTTCAGCACCGTCGACGGCGGTGAACAGCTGATCCTGGTGCAAAGGCCGATTCGGCAGCTCGTCGAGATCGGAATCGGGGTGCAGGATCGCGACGACCTGGGGCGAATCGAATCACGATTGGCACATCAGGATGTCGACGCGCGAATCGACGGCGACATGCTGCGCGCTGCGGAACCGGCGACCGGGATTGCGGTGAAATTATCGGTGGTGGAGCCACTGCAACAGAAGATCGTGGTGGCCGATCAGAACTATCCGGGCGATATACGGCGCCCCGATGTGCGGGCACCCGCATTGTTTCGTGAAGCGCCGGTGCGGCCGCGCAAGCTGGGGCACGTGGTCTTCGGGTCGACCGACTACGCGACGTCGAAGCGGTTCTTCATGGATGGTTTGGGACTCAAGCTCAGCGACGAGGTCGCCGACATCGGGGCGTTCATGCGCTGCTCGCCCGATCATCACAACGTTCTGGTGCAGGCGGCCCCGGTGCCGTTCCTGCACCACACGTCTTGGGAAGTGGAGGACATCGACGAGATCGGTCGCGGCGCACACGAACTGCTCGCCGATCATCCCGAGCGGCACGTGTGGGGGATCGGCCGGCATTGGGTCGGATCGAACTACTTCTGGTACTTTCGGGATCCCGCCGGGAACATGTCGGAGTATTACTCGGACATGGACGAGATACTCGACGACCAGATCTGGGATCCGGGGATCTGGGGCCTGGACAAGGATCCCAACCACTGGGGTCCGCCCATGCCGCCGTCCTTGATCGAGCCCGACGATCTGGCTGAACTCATGGCCGGGCTGCATTGAGTCGGTGACCCGCCATCACCCTCCCCGGAGAGTCTCAGATGGCTTGCGGCCGAATCGACGTCGATAGTCGGCGGCGAATCGGCCGTAATGCCCGAAGCCCCACTTACGGGCAACGGCGGTAGCGGTGGTCGTGTCGGGTTCGGCGGCAACGAGGTCTTCGTGCGCCCGGGCAATCCGCACGTCGCGCAGGTAGGTCATCGGTGATGTGCCCACATAGCGACGAAAGCCGTCATCGAGCGCGCGAACGCTGAGCCCCACGGCTGTGGCGATGTCGGCGACGGTTTCGATCTCGGCTGGTCGGCTTTCGATGAACTCCAACGCGTTGCGGATCGGCTTCGTTGCCCGCACCGTCTTGGGCTCGGCCAGCTCCTCGGTGTAGTTATGCGGCTGGCTGACAAGCAGACCCGCAATGACGAGGTGCCCCAACCGGGCGGACATCGCGGGCACAGCGGCGAACCCGTCGGGCTGTACCAGCTCGTTCTGCAATAGCGACAGCGCGCGAGTGAATGGCGTCACCGTCAGTGCGGACAACTGCACATCGAACCGCAGCGGTGTTGTCACGGTGGCGCCCAGCATGTTGGCCAACTCGAATTCGACGGCCGACTGCTCGAGGACCACGGTCTCGATCCAACAATCATCGGTGAGGTACTCCACGGCCACCGGACCCGTGGAGATCACCGCTCCCGATTGGCCGCCAACCCGTACGATCTGCCCGTTGCTGCAGATCCCGGCTTCCCCGCGAATCGGTAGACAGACGGTGATCAGTGGGTAGTGTCCACAACGCGCTGTCAGACTCGAAACCCGGAGGCGCCCCACTCTGATGTTGGGCAGTTGGCAGGAGACAATCTCCAAACTCAAGCGCCGGTTATCCCGAGGCAGGACGGCCACCTCGAAATAGGCCTCACCAAACGCCTCGGTAGCCCCTTCGACATCGCTGGCCGACAACCGTTGCAGCCCAGGCGATCGCACGTCGGGACATGACGCATGGGTCGATGGCCCGTCTTCGAATGTCTGAGAATCGGTGCGGTCATCGACGATCACGCGGCTACTCCTATGTATCCGAATGCGCCACGGCCAGCGGCGGCCGGGGTTGATGGTCGCTCAGGGGCGTGGGCGCCGACAGGTCGCTGCGGCTCGCGCAGAGCGTGTCCATGATGAGGTCGAGGTACCGGCGCCACCCATTGGACCCGGGGTGCACCGAGGGCAGTATGCCCACCAACATCAGTACGATCCGCGGCACGTCTTCGGTCACCAGGTCCGAGCGGAACACGCCGTCGCGCTGACCGCGACGCACGATCTCGTCGACGGGTCCGATGAAGCGGTATGCGAGATCCATCGTCATCAGACCGCTACTCGCGGCCGCCGCTGCGGTGTTGGGGTCGTCGGCAAAGAACGACACCGCGCCACTCAACGCGATCCGCATCGCGTCGCGGGGATCGGGCTCTGTCTGCGCTCGCCGCAGCGCCGTCTCGACGACGTCGTCGAACCGCCGTTCCAGCACAACGCGCAGAAGAGCTTCCTTGGTGGGAAAGCGCCGATAGACGGTGGCGACACCGACACCGGCATCGGCCGCAACATCTTCCATCGCCGCGTCGGACCCAGCTCGCGCAAACACCTGCTGCGCACTGGCGACGATCCGCTCCACGTTCCGCGCCGCATCGGTGCGCAGGTTGTGCTGGGGTGTGGCCACGATCACACAATACCAAAACTGATAGGTATCTATCAAGTAATAGATGCATATCAAATGGTGTGGGGATGTGCGGCGCAGCGCGTTCAGCCACCACCGGCGAGGTCGGCATACTGCTCGCGCAATGTTCGCTTCAGGATCTTTCCGCTGGGGTTCTTCGGCAGGGCTTCGGCGAACACGACGTACTTGGGTCGCTTGAAACCGGCGAGCTTCGCCTTGGCGTGGGCATGAACGGCCTCCTCGGTCACACCGGCGCCAGGCTTGAGCACGACAACCGCAGTGACTGCTTCGACCCACCGCGGATGGCTGATGCCGAACACCGCGACCTCCGCGACGTCATCGATTTCGTAGAGCGCCTCTTCGACCTCGCGGCTGGCGACGTTCTCGCCACCGGTCTTGATCATGTCCTTCTTGCGGTCCACCACGGAGAGGTAGCCGTCACTGGTCATGACTCCCAGATCTCCGGAGTGAAACCATCCACCGCGGAAGCTCTCCGACGTCTTGGCCTCATCGCGGTAGTAGCCAAGCGTGGCGTGCGGACTGCGGTGCACGATCTCGCCGACCTCACCAGCCGGCACCGGATTGCCCTCGTCGTCGACGACCATGGTCTCGACGTTGATCGCCGGCTTGCCCGCGCTACCCGCGTACTCCAGTTGTTCCTCCGGACGCAGAATCGTGGCCACCGGCGCCATTTCGGTCTGGCCGTAGAAATTCCACAGCCGCACCTCGGGCAGGCGCTCCTGCAACTCGCGCAACACCTCCACCGGCATCGGCGAAGCACCGTAGTAACCCTTGCGCAGGCTCGACAGATCCGTCCCGTCGAAATCAGGGTGCCGCAGCAGCGAGATCCAGACCGTCGGAGGGCAGAACAGCTTGGTGACCCGTTCGCGCTCGATCGTCGCTAGCAGGGTGGCCGAATCGGGTCCCGGCAGAATGAAACTAGTAGCGCCGAGATAGACGTCGACCGAGAAGAAGCAATCGAGTTGGGCGCAGTGGTACATCGGTAGCGCGTGCACTTCTATGTCATCGCCGGTCATCCCACCGTCGATCGCACACGACACGTACTGGGCGATCAGCGAGCGGCTCGACAGCATGACGCCCTTGGGCCGCGACTCCGTGCCCGAGGTGTACATCAGGCGCAGCGGGTCGTCATCGGCGATCGGCACATCGACGGCAGAGGAGTCGCCGGTGTCGACCCAAGCGTCGACGTTCTCCCACTCGCCAGGCGGTGTCGTGCCCGACAGCCCGATCCAACCGCGAACTCCACCCACAAGGCCGGCAGAGGCCAACGCCTTCTCCGCCGTCGGAGCGAGCGCATCCTCGGTGACCAGACCGGCCGCTTCGGAATGGCGGAGGATGTAAGCGATTTCGTCAGCACCGAGCATGAAGTTCACCGGAACGAGGACAACACCGAGGCGGGCCGTGGCGAATGCCAGGACGGCGTATTGCCAGCAGTTGTGCGAGAGCAACGCCAACCGGTCTCCCTTGCCGAGGCCTCGGTCGGCCAACGCGCGTGCACATCGATTCACTCCTGCGTCGAACTCCGCGTACGTCATGCGGTATTCGCCCCCGACGACGGCGAGCTTGTCGGGGTAGCGCAACGCGGTGCGCCGCAAGAGATCTCCCACCGAATGCTGGCGAGCCCTGGCCACGGTATCGCTGTTCATGGCTTGGGTAGGACGACGATCTTGCCGTTGAGGTGTCCGTCGCGACTTGCCCGTAACGCCTTCGCCGTTTCGGCTAACGGATACGTCCGAGAAACCGCCATGGTGAGACGCCGCTCCTCGATGAGTGCGACGAGTTCGTGCAGCGCATTGCCCAGCTCACCGCCGGCTCCGCCGACGTGGACCTGGATACCGCTCGCGGCGGCGTCGAACGCGACCAGTGTGAGAACCCGCTCCGGCTTGCCGGTGAGTTCGATGGACAGCGGGATTTCACCACGACCGGAGGCGTCGAGAACGGCGTCGACACCGTTCGGAGCCACCGACCGCACCCTTTCGAGCAGTCCCTCGCCGTAGGTCACGGGTATCGCGCCGATCGATCGGAGGTAGTCGTGATTGCGTTCGCTTGCCGTGCCGATCACCGCCACGCCGCGCGCGGCTGCAAGTTGAACGGCGAAGGTGCCTACCCCGCCTCCGGCGGCGTGGATGAGTAGCGTCTCGCCGGCTTGGAGATCGAGTCGCTTCAGCACGGCATATGCCGTACCGCCCGCGCCCGAGAGCGATCCCGCCTCTTCCCAACTGATGTCGGCGGGCTTGCGGACGAGGCTCGCCGGCTCAGCGAGCGCATACTCGGCGAATGAACCCGTGAGCGCACTGCCCAAGACGGCATCGCCGACGGCGAATTCGTTGACGTCCGGACCGATCTCATCGACGATGCCTGCCACGTCGGAGCCCAGTCCGGCCGGGAACGTGAGCGGTCTCATATCACGCATGAAGCCTGCCACGATCTTCCATTCGATCGGATTGATTCCGGCCGCACGAACGGCGATCCGCACCTGCCCCGGTCCAGGTAGCGGTGCTGGGACGTCAACCACATGAAGTACGTCGAGGTCGCCGTACTCGTCGAATTGCACAGTCTGTGGCATGGTTTGGATCCTGTCTTTCTGAGATGTGTTGGGGGAGCGGGCTGAAGCGGGAGCTCAGCCAGCCTCGTGCGCACCGACCATGACGCCGGCGACGTCCTCGGGCATCACGAACGACGGTGGCGGCGGCGGCCCCCAATTGAATAGACCTCGTGCGCCTTCCAGCGTCTCGGGCTCCCAGAGCGCGTCGTCGACGATGCAGTCGAGGTCGGAGTAGTACTCCGAGAAGTTCCCGGCGGGGTCCTTCAGGTACCAGAAGAAGTTCGACCCGGCGTGGTGCCTGCCGAGCCCCCACACGTGGCGCTCGGGATGCTCGTCGAGCATCGCCATGGCGCCGCGCCCGACCTCGTCGATGTCGTCGACCTGCCATGCCGTGTGGTGCAGGAAGTTCACCGGTGCCTGCTGGACCAGCACGTTGTGGTGATCGGTCGAACACCGCATGAACGCGCCGCGGGAACCGATCGCGTCGCTGACCTTGAAGCCCAGACCCTCGGTGAAGAACTTCTGCGTGGCGGGCCCGTCGGTGGAGCCGATCACGACGTGCCCAAGCTTGCGGGGCTTGACCCGTCCCTCGCGCACGATGCCAGGAGCTCTGGTGTTGGCCCGCTCGACCCGGCCGGGACCGTTGTATGGCGTCGCCTTCACCATCGGCTGGTCCAGCCGGGGGCTGACGGTGAGGACGGCACGGAATCCCGCAATCGGCTCGTTGGCGATGAGGGTGTCACCGGCCAGTTCGACATGCAGGTCGAGGTGGTTCAGCGCGACAGCCACCCTGTCCAGGTCATCGCGGTCGTCCACGCCGATGCCGATCTCGACGAGACTGCGCCGAGCCGCATGCACGAGCCGGAACTGCTCACCGCCGTCTTCGGTGCGAAAGGCTCCGCCACCCATCGGCGTCAGGCCAAAGTCGGTGTAGTAAGCCGCGGTCTGCTCGACGTTGGGGACCCCAACCGTGACGGTGGTCAGGCGATGCAGTGGCATATCTGGTCCTTCCTCAAGAGACGTGGGTGATGTGGCGGGGCCCGGCCACGAAGGTGTTGCGGATCTGCCCGATTCCCTCAACCCAGGTGATCAGTTCTTGGCCGGGGGAGATGAAGCGACGCGGATCTCGCGCGACGCCAACACCACTCGGTGTCCCGGTGAAGATGAGGTCGCCCGGCGACAGCGGAACGACAGCGGAGAGCCGCTCGATGAGTGCCGGGACCGAGAAGATCAGATCGCCCGTGCGGCCCTTCTGCATTTGCTCGCCATCGAGGGCGCAACCGACTTCCAGGTCGTCGCGGTCGGTGAGTTCGTCAGGCGTGACGAGACACGGGCCCAGGGGAGTGAACCCGGGGAACGACTTCCCCAAACTGAACTGCGGCGCCGGCCCGGTCAATTGCAACGTCCGCTCGGACAGGTCCTGACCCACAGTGAGACCGGCGACGTGATCCCAGGCCTCGGCAGCGCTCACCCGATGTGCGAGGTGTCCGATCACGACGACCAGTTCGGCCTCCCAATCGACCGTGTCGGTGGGCAGTTGTACCCGCGCGTACGGACCGGTGATCGATGCGCGGAACTTGGTGAAGACTGCGGGTTCGGCGGGAGCCGAGACACCGCTTTCCGCGGCGTGCGACGCGTAGTTCAGGCCGATGGCGTAGACCTGCCCAGGCTCGGGGGTAGGTGGACCCAGCAGGGCTTCGTCGTAGGGTTCCGATTCACGTAGATCGGCGCCGGCCGCCCACGCCGCGAACTCGGTCCAACGCCCGTAGATCTCTTGCGGGTCGGAACCGAACTCTCCGCCACTTGCTCGTTCGACGTCAACTGCTCCCTTGTCCCTAAGCAGGACGAGGCGGCCGTCCAGATTTGCGACGCGCATCGAAGGGTTCTCCGTTTCTCGTGGTGGCGGTTGGTACGGGTCGGTGGCGGGCGACCGGAACACGTCGTCTCGATCGACACGCAAAGACTGTCGACAGAATAGACCAATTGTTGTTGGTTATGAAACCCGCGTTTGCAGTTAGTTGCTTGACATACGTGGGAACTGTCGACAGACTTCGCCTCACTGCACGCTTCGAAGATGAGGGGGTGATGGCGATGGTGGAGCAACCGTCCGGCTCTGTGACGGCGCCGGAGGCGGGTCGGGAAGCCGTCGGGCTCGATGCGGTGCACGACCTGTTGCGGGATCGGATCCTGCGCGGGGACTTGGCGCCGGGCTCGGTGGTCTCACAAGCCAACCTGGCCCGCGACCTGGGAGTGTCGCGCTCCCCGATCCGCGAGGCGTGTCGGATGTTGGAGCGCGAAGGACTGGTCGTCTCGCGCCACAATCACCGCATCCAGGTGGCCGACTTCTCTTCCAGCGACCTCGAACAGCTCTACGCCACCCGACTGGTCTTGGAACCGCTGGCGCTGACCGTGCGGGTGCCGTTGCTGACCGCGGCCGAACTCGACGAGATGACCAGTGTGCTCGACGAGATGCGCCGCGCCGCCGACGCGCGCGACTACGACCGCTTCACCGTCCCGCACGAACGGTTCCACGAGTTCTTCCGCCCCGACGCCGACGGCGGCCGCCTGGAGTTACTGATCCG
This sequence comes from Mycobacterium sp. URHB0044, assembly GCF_000620625.1. Classification (GTDB taxonomy): domain Bacteria; phylum Actinomycetota; class Actinomycetes; order Mycobacteriales; family Mycobacteriaceae; genus Mycobacterium. Next base: position 64,332 of record NZ_JIAW01000032.1, read on the forward strand.
CCAACTGTCCGATC
>NZ_JIAW01000033.1 GCF_000620625.1 Mycobacterium sp. URHB0044
CGCCCGCAGATCTGCCCGCCAACACCTGCGCCCGAACGGTCAGCGCGGTGGGCAACATCGGACTGAACTCAGTCGCCTACAAGGTCGGTGCCCAATACGCCTTTCAACAGGTTCTCGTCGTCAGTGACGGCGACAACATCATCATCACCGATCTGGACGGCGAGGTCCTCGCCGAACGAACCCGACCCGCACCCGGCGTCAAATACGTCGGCAACGGCCGACCCCGCGGCCCACGCGCCAAAGATGACGAAGCGTCACCGAAGTCCTGACACACCTACTGTCACCAAAGTCCTGATACAGAACTGTCACCGATGTCCCGAGACATCACAGTCCGACATGAATGTCGTACTAACGGCTACGGAACCGATCCCGTAGTTGCGGATCTTCCTCCCACCACAAGGTTCGGCGATCCGAGCCAACTTCGACGTGTCCGGCAGGGTCGGCTGCGTCAGCCTCGTCGGCGACCGCCTTCTCGTGTGACCCCAACGCACGCATGAGCATCAGCAGAAACGGCAATCCGACAATGTCCCCGAGAATCCACAGAATGCCCGCGCCGACGGTCTGATCGGTCCGCATGCTCGGGCCCCAATTTCGGCCAAGCGCCGCGTAGTAATCGCGGGCGATCAGCGGGCCGAGCCACAACACCAGCCCCAGTAGGCCGTCGCCGAGGGTCTCGGCGACACTGATCAAGATCGAGAGCAGCGGCGAGTAGCGGCGCGGCACCGGATCGGACTGCAGCCGCGCATAGAAGTAACCAAAGCCGATGAGCAGCAAGGCTATCCGCGTCAGCGCGGCGACGACGCCGTTGGTCAGCGATGCCACGTACCACGGTGTCAGGTACAGCAACCACGGCGTCGCCAGCATCATGGCCGAGGTGACCGCGGGCGAGCACAACAGCCGGGCCGGCCGGGACGCCAACAACCCGTCGATGCGACGCCTGCCCGACGGGCTCGACCCAGCCCGCAGCGTCGCCACCGGCCGACCGATCGCCAGGAGGAACGGCACGACGAACAGCAGCAACAACACCTGTAATGCCCGCATCCAGAACAACACCGGTGCATAGACGGCGATGCCGCTCAGCGTCGCCAACGCCCATACCGCCAGTCCGGTGCCGAAGCTCCACGCTTGCGCTGCGGTCGGCTCACCGCTGCGCCGGGCCATCCGCTGATATTCGGCACCGATGACGAGGATCAGTGTCAGAGAGAGGAAGTCCGGTGACCACGCTCCGATGAGCGCGTGCAGAGGCGGCACCCGCCGAAAGCTACGCCGCGAACCTGGCAGGATTCAGTCAACGACTTGGGTGTTCGCCTCAGAGCACGCCAACGCACGCCCTGGCGATCGCCAGCTCCTCGTCGGTCGGGATGACGAGCACCGTCGTCGGCGACATCTCGGCGGTGATGCGGCGCGGTCCCTTGGCGGGGCTGTCGTTGAGGTGCTCGTCGAGTTCGATGCCGAGCGTGGCCATGGCGCTGAGCGCATCGCGGCGCACCAGGGCGTCGTTCTCCCCGACGCCCGCGGTGAACGTGATGACGTCGGTGTTGCCGAGCAGGGCCAGGTAGGCGCCGATGTACTTGCGGAGCCGGTGGATGTAGACGTCGTAAGCCAATCGCGCTGCCTCGTCACCGGATTCGATGCGTTCGTGCAGCACGCGGAAATCGATCTCGCCGCCGAGGCCCAGCACCCCGGAGCGGCGGTTGAGCATGGTTTCGATGTCCTCGATGCTCATGCCTGCCGTTCGCGACAGATACGTGATGATGCCGGGGTCGATGTCGCCGGAGCGGGTGCCCATCACCAGCCCCTCCATCGGCGTCAACCCCATCGACGTGTCCAACGGACGTCCCCCGACGATCGCCGACGCCGACGCACCGTTGCCGAGGTGCAGCACGATCTGGTTCAGCGACTCGAGCGGCGCCTGCAGAAACTCCGCGGCCTGCTCGCTGACGTACTGGTGCGACGTGCCGTGGAAGCCGTAGCGGCGAATGTGCCACTGCTCGGCAAGGTCCCGGTCGATCGCGTACGTCCGTGCCGCTGGCGGCAGGTCGTGAAAGAACGCGGTATCGAACACGGCGATGTGCGGAAGGTCCGGTAGCGCCCGGCGCGCGACCCGAATGCCGAGCACGGCGGGCGGGTTGTGCAGCGGGGCCAGTGGGGCCAGGGACTCGAGCGTGGCGATCAGTCCGTCGTCGACCAACGTCGGTCGGTACAGATCGGGGCCGCCGTGCACGACGCGATGACCCACTGCGACCAGACCGAGGTCGTCGAGGTCGCGGCCGGATTCGGCCAGCTCGTCGAACGCCGCACGCAACGCCGCGGCGTGGTCGGCGATCTCTCCTTGGCCGATGCGCTCCACGATGCCGTCGGCGAGTTGCCGACCCGAATCTGGCTCGACCACCGCATACTTCAGCGACGATGAGCCGCAGTTGAGCACCAGCACGGTGCGGGCGGAGCTCACTTGCCCTGCGCCTGAATCGCGGTGATGGCCACCGTGTTCACGATGTCCTCGACGAGCGCTCCCCGCGACAGGTCGTTGACCGGCTTGTTGAGACCCTGCAGGACCGGTCCGATCGCGATGGCCCCCGCGCTGCGCTGCACGGCCTTGTAGGTGTTGTTGCCCGTGTTGAGGTCGGGGAAGATCAACACGGTCGCACGGCCTGCAACCTTGGAGTCGGGCATCTTGGTGACCGCCACCGACGGCTCGACCGCGGCGTCATACTGGATGGGCCCCTCGACGAGCAGTTCGGGTTCGCGCCGCCGTACCAATTCCGTTGCAATCCTCACCTTTTCGACGTCGGCACCGGTTCCCGATGTGCCGGTCGAATACGACAGCATGGCCACCCTCGGTTCGATGCCGAACTGTGCCGCCGTCCGGGCCGAGGAGATCGCGATGTCGGCGAGTTGCTCCGACGTGGGGTCGGGCACGATCGCGCAGTCACCGTAGGCCAGCACCTCGTCGGCCAGACACATTAGGAAGATGCTCGACACCGTGGAGACTCCGGGCGTGGTCTTGATGATCTCGAAGGCAGGCCGGACGGTGTGCGCCGTGGTGTGCGTCGCACCGGAGACCATGCCGTCGACCATGTCGTTGTGCACCAGCATCGTGCCGAAATACGAGACGTCGTGGATGATCTCGCGCGCCTGCTCCACCGTGACACCCTTGCGCTTGCGCATCTCGGCATACTGCTCGGCGAACTGGTCACACAGTTCACTGGTACGCGGATCCAGCACGGTGGCCGCCGACAGGTCCACGCCGAGTTCGGCCGCGCGGCCCCGCACCACGGGCTCGTCGCCGAGGATGGTCAACTCCGCCACCGACCGCTTCAACAGCCGACCCGCCGCACGGAGGATGCGGTCGTCGTCGCCTTCTGGCAGCACGATCCGTTTGCGGTTCGACCGCGCCCGGTCGAGCAACTGGTAGGTGAACATCTGCGGCGTCGTCACCGACGGGATCGGAATCGACAGTTGCGCAATCAGATCCGCGGTGTCGACGTAGGCGTCCATCAGCGCCAGCGCGGTGTCGACCTTGCGCTGCGAGTCGGCGGTCACCCGTCCCCGCGCCTGGGCGACGGCCCGCGCCGTGTCGTAGGTGCCGAGCTCGGTCGCAACGATCGGCAGCCGCAGCCCAAGGCCTGCCACCAGCGCGGCGATCGACGGGTGCAACGGCAAACCGCCGTTGAGGATGATGCAGGACAGCGACGGAAAGCCTTCGGCCGCATGGGCACTGGCCATGGCGAGCACGACGTCGGAGCGATCGCCCGGCGTGATCACGGCCATCCCGTCGTGCAGCCGTTCCAGTACGTGTTCGGCGGTCATGCCCGCCACCAGAACGCCCATCGCCTCCCGGCTCAGCAGCTCTTCGTCGCCGCTGATCAGCGTGCCCGCAACGGCGTCGCGCAGCTCCCCCACCGAGGGCGCGACGAGAAGCGGCTCCTCCGGCAGCACGTAACTCTTGACGCCGACGCGCTGCAACGCCTCGGAGACGGCTGTCAATTCGTCGGGGTCGCAGCGGTTGGCCACCACCGCCGCGGTATGGGCGTGCTGGCCCGCGATCTCGGCAAGGCACAAGTCGACGACGTGGACCACCTCGTCGGGTGTGCGGTCCTTGGCCCGCACTGCCAGCACCACCGGCGCGCCGAGGTTGACCGCGATGCGTGCGTTGACGCTCAGCTCGCTCGGCGCGGCAACGTCGGTGTAATCGCTGCCGACGATGACCACCGCATCGCATTGCTCGGCCACCCGGTGGAAGCGGTCGACGATGTCGGCGAGCGCGGTGTCCGGGTCTTCGTGCAACTGCGCATAGCCGACGCCGACGCACTCGTCATAGGACAGGCCGGCCGTGGTGTGCGCCAGCAGCAGCTCGAGGATGTAGTCGCGGTCCTCGCCCAAGCGCGTGATCGGCCGGAACACCCCCACCTTCGCGACCGTGGCCGTCAACCGGTGCAGGATTCCGAGCGCGATGGTGGACTTCCCGGTATCGCCTTCTGGCGAAGCGACATAGATGGCAGAGACGCTCGGCACCCCTGGAAGCCTGCCGTATCAGCCCAGCCGGCGCAGCCGCGGCTCCAGATCACGCTGGAAGAGTTCGAGGAAGCGGCGCTGATCGTGGCCGGGTGCGTGGAAGACGAGGTGGTTGAGACCCCAGCCGACGTACTGGCCGACCTTCTCCACGGCCTCGTCGGGATCGGACGCCACGATCCAGCGCTTGGCCACCTGCTCGATGGGCAGCGCGTCGGCGGCCTTCTCCATCTCGATCGGATCGTCGATGCTGTGCTTCTGCTCGGCAGTCAGCGACAGCGGCGCCCAGAACCGGGTGTTCTCCAGCGCCAGTTCGGGATCGGTGTCATAGGAGATCTTGATCTCGATCATCCGGTCGACGTCGTCGGGGTTCTTGCCCGCGGCCTCCGCACCCTCCCGCATGGCGGGGATGAGCTTGTCCTTGTAGAGCTCCTCACCCTTGCCCGACGTGCAGATGAAACCGTCACCCGCACGCCCGGCGTACTTGGCCACCTGCGGGCCGCCGGCGGCGATGTAGATCGGGATGCCACCCTCGGGCACGTCGTAGATCGAGGCGCCCTTCGTCTTGTAGTACTCGCCGTCGAAGTCGACCCGGTCGCCCAGCCACAGCTCGCGCATCAGCTTGACCGACTCGCGCAGCCGCGCGTAGCGCTCCTTGAACTCGGGCCACTCGCCCTCATAGCCGGTCGCGATTTCGTTGAGCGCCTCACCGGTGCCCACGCCCAGGAAGATCCGGTCCGGGTACAGACAGCCCATGGTGGCGAACGCCTGCGCGATGACCGCCGGGTTGTAGCGGAACGTCGGAGTCAGCACCGACGTGCCGAGGACCATGCGCTTGGTGCGCTCGCCCACGGCGGTCATCCAGGCCAGCGACCACGGGGCGTGACCGCCCTCGTGGCGCCACGGCTGGAAGTGATCGCTGACCGTCGCGCTGTCCATGCCGTGCGCTTCGGCCTCCACGGCCAGCTCGACGAGCTCACGCGGGGCGAACTGCTCCGCCGACGCCTTGTATCCAAGTTTCAGTTCAGCCACGTAGTCGTTTCTACTCCTGCCGCCAATGGCAGCGACCGTGCGCCCGCATAAACTCGGCACATGGCGGCCATCACGGCGATCACCGACACCGTCCACTTCGCTCAGACCGACCTGGTGAACTGGACCCTCGTCGCCGACGACACGGGCGTCCTGATCATCGATTCCGGGTTTCCCGGCCAGCGCGACGAGGTGCTGGATTCGGTGCGCCAGCTCGGATTCGGCATCGACGACATCCACGCGTTCCTGCTCACCCACGCACACGTCGATCACTTCGGCACGGCAATCTGGTTCGCCAAAACCCATGGCACGCCGGTCTTCTGCCACGCCGACGAAGTCGGCCATGCCCACCGCGAGTACCTCGAACAGGTGTCGATCACCGACCTGGCCACGAAACTGTGGCAGCCGCGCTACCTGAAGTGGACCCTCGACATCACCCGCAAGGGTGCACTGGTCCACGACGGCATCCCCACCGCACACGCCCTCACCGAGGAGGTGGCGGCAGCCCTGCCGGGCACGCCGATGGCGATCCCCACCCCCGGCCACACCGGCGGGCACTGCTCGTTCGTGGTCGACGGCGTGTTGGTCAGCGGTGACGCTCTGGTCACCGGCCATCCGGTGTCGACGCGGCGCGGACCACAACTGCTGCCGAGCCTGTTCAACCACGATCAGGACGCATGCGTGCGCAGCCTCGCCGCACTGGGACTGCTCGACACCGAGGTGTGTCTGCCCGGCCACGGGCCGGTATGGCGGGGATCGATCCGCGACGCCGTCGAGCAGGCCGCGCGGTGAGAGCTCAGGTCAGGACGTCGTAGCCCAACAGGAAGATCGCCGTCAGGCACAGCCCGCACGACACCAGAATGGCGGGCATCAGGATCATCTGGTCGAGTTCCTCGTCGTCCAGCGCGTCACTGACCACGGGCCCGAACAACACCCGCCCCACGACGTTGTCCCGCAATGCCCGTACGACTCTGCGCACGGCGTTGACGTCGCGCTTGCGGCCGATCAGGGTCCGCAGCGCGAATCCTGCGACGAACGTCAGGACGGCGGCCAACAGCAGCAGCCATCCCACGACCGTCTGCGACACGATTCACCCCCGGGTCTCGGCAATACCCGTTTGCGGCGAGCTTAGAGGCCCAGCCGCCGACGCAGCGTGAACCCGCGGTATTCGGTGCGAAAAGGAGCCCCGCCCATGCCTATACGAGTAGGTGGCCCATCGTTTGGATAGGCTGGCCAGGTGTCAGTTGGCGGCCGAACACCGGCGAAGCGTTCTGCTCAAATCCTCTGCGGCGCCCTCGCCGGGCCGCTCTTCGTCACTGCCTTCACCGCGATCGGAGCCACGCGTCGCGGGTACGACTGGCGACGCGCTCCGGTCAGTGCGCTTGCCGTCGGTCGTCGCGGTTGGCAACAGCGCGCCAACTTCGTCCTTGCCGGAGTTCTCTACTCATGTGCCGCTGCGGGTCTCGGGCGCTCCGATGCGCGGCGCATCGGGCCCCGCGCGGTCCCGGCCCTCGTCGCAGGAGTGGGCATCGGGTTGATCGGCTCGGGCGTGTTCGTCACCGACTACGTTGGTGGTCCTGTGAGGCAGGGCTCCGCCCGGCCCACTCGTGCGGGGCAGCTGCACGACTTGTGCGGCATCCCGGTCTTCGCGGGCATACCCGTCGCCGGCTTGGCCAGCGCGGCCACGGCCGTGCGGAACGGGGACTACCGCTGGGCCTGCTATTCGGCAGGATCGAGCACGGTGATGGCGGGCAGTTTCCTTCTCGTCGTCGCAGCAATGCGAGGCCGGTCCGGCCTCAGCGGCAAAGGCGGCCTATTCCAACGGATTTCGCTTGCAGCCGGCCTCGGCTGGCTGAGCTCGTTGTCGCTTCGCGGGTTATCTCGCTAGCCGCCTCAGTTCAGACCCCACCGTTTGGCGAGCAGCTCGTGGGAACGAATCCGGTCGGCGTGGCGGTGCGTGACCGAGGTGACGACGAGCTCGTCGGCGGCCGTCAAGCGCTGAAGGGCGTCCAGACGGTGCGCGACCTCATCCGCATCCCCCACGAATTGCGTTGCAAGCCGGTCCTCCACGACGGCCAGCTGGTCGGCGGTGAGCGGCTCGCACGAAGCGGGGTCCGGATACGGCACCGCGCCGTCGCCTGCGCGGATCGCGTACACCCAGTGCCCATAGCTGGAGGCCAACTCTCGCGCGGCGTCGGTGTCGTCGGCGACGACGACGTCGGCGGACACCACGACGTACGGTTCACGCAGCGTCGCCGACGGGTGGAAGGCATCGCGATACACGTCGATCGCCTCCAACGCGGTTGCCGGGGTGATGTGGTAGCTCGCCACGAACGGAAGCCCATGTGCGCCGGCTACTTGCGCGCTTTGCCCCTTGCTGCTGCCGAATACCCACGGGGACAAGGCAGCTCGGTCTCCCGGCACCACGTGCGACTCGACGCCGTCGGCGTGATAGCTGCCGTCCAACATTGCCAGGATGTCGGCGACCTGATCGCCGAAGTCGGGAGACTGCGCTTCGGGCTGCTGCAGCACCGACATTCGTGCCTTCAGCCGCGGGTTGCGCATCAGCGCGCTCACGTCGAACGGTGGTGGCACCACGACGCCGTCGACTTCCCGCCATTCCCGCGGCGGCTTCGGCCGGTCGCCGCTCGGCTGCTTGGCCGCCTCCCGCCGACGCTGCCCTGACCGACCCACCCCAAGGTCGATCCGGCCGGGGTAGAACGCGTCGAGCATGCCGAAGCTCTCGACGACCGCGACGGCGGTGGTGAAGCCCAGTTGCACGGCCGCCGATCCGACCCTGATGTCCTTGGTCGCCGCCGCGATCTGACCGATCAGCACGGCAGGCGAGGAACTGGCCACCGCGACGAAGTGGTGCTCGGCGATCCAGTAGCGGCGGTATCCCCACTGTTCGGCGTGCTGGGCGAGATCGACGGTGTTGCGCAACGCGGTTGCCGCGTCGCTTCCGGCGCTGATGGGCGCCAGATCGAGAATCGAGAGGGGGACGCTCACGGAAGCTCCTTGCTGAACGCGACGGGATAGACCTCGCCATCGGCGGGCAACGGTTCGGGCAGCCGCCGGTACCCGGTGGCCAGATACAACGCCTCGGCCTCGGGTTGGCGGTCGCCGGTGGTCAGGTAGATACGGCGGTAGCCGGCTGCTGCGATCGCCTTCTCCAGCTCGGTGAGCAGCGCCTTCCCGTGGCCCTGGCGGCGGTGTGCGCTGTCGGTCCAGATGCGTTTCAGTTCGGCCGTCTCGGGGTCGAATCGGCGGAAGGCGCCACCGGTGACGGGCCGCCCGTCGCGCAGGCCGATCAGCATGCCGCCCGCCGGTGGCGCGAATTCTCCGGCCGGATACTGGCGCAGCCAGGCGCCGACCGCGTCGGTGGTGCTGCCATAGCGGGTGGCGTACTCGACGGCGAGCTCGGCTAGCAGCGGCTCGGCCAGAGGATCGTCCTGGCCGACCGCCACGAAGCGCAGGCGGTTCACGGCTGGCACGGACATCACCTAAGGGTCCAACGCGCGACGGTCGACCGCATTCCGGGGTGCCCCTTTCGCCTCGTGGTGATTGAAATCCCGATCCGTTTCCAAGACCACTTCTCAGTAAAAGTTGACACGTGTAAAGTTTGGCCGCATGGACAACATCAGGGGTAAGACCATCGCGATCACCGGCGCCGCGCGCGGCATCGGTCTTGCCACCGCCAAGGCATTGCTGGCCCGCGGTGCACGCGTGGTCATCGGCGACCGTGACGTGGCGGTCCTCGAATCGGCGGTCGCGGGGCTGAGCTCGCTGGGCCAGGTATCGGGCTATCCGCTCGACGTCACGAACAAGGAGTCGTTCGCGACGTTCGTCGACAAGGCGCGCAGCGACGGTGCCGGTCACCTCGACGTGCTGATCAACAACGCGGGCGTGATGCCCGTCGGCGCATTCCTCGAGCAGTCCGAGCAGGCCATCCGGTCGGCCATCGAGGTGAACCTGTACGGCGTGCTGACCGGCTGTCAGCTGGCGCTGCCGGACATGGTGAAACGGCGCAGCGGCCACATCATCAATGTCGCGTCGATGGCCGGCATGGTCGCCGTGCCGGGACAGGTGGTCTACGCAGGCACGAAGTTCGCGGTGGTTGGTCTCTCGACCGCGCTGGCCGACGAGTTCGCCCCGCAGGGCGTGGAGGTGACGGTGATCCTGCCGACGTTCACCAACACCGAACTGATCGCGGGCACCAAGGCGACGGGCGCTAACAAGCCGGTGCAGCCGGAGGACATCGCCGCCGCCATCGTCAAGGCGCTGGACAAGCCGAAAACCCATGTGTCCGTACCGGGTCCGCTTCGGTTCATCGGCGCGGCCACCTCGATGCTCGGTCCGCGCGGGCGGCGCTGGCTGTCCAAGCAGATGGGCAACGACAGGGTCTTCCTCGACTTCGACACTCGCGCGCGAGCGGATTACGAGAACCGGGCGCAGCACGCGACCGGTGTCGTGGAGGACTAGGTCAAGCCGGGAGATGCCGCCGCCAGGCCGATCTCGCGGCATGCGTCCAACAAGCGGTGGTCATAGGTGACGAACGCTGACAGTTCCCGTTCCATCTGAGCTGCGGCAGCGAGGTGTATCGCGTCGAGAGACCGTAGGCTCGGAGGGCCGATCGTTTCGGCCAGAGCGATCACCGGTTCAGTGAGCGGAAGAATGTCCAGCCCATCGAGCAGATAACGAGCCCGCTCCGATTGCCCTGGGTCCCCGTATCGCGCAACCACTCTCATCAACTCAACCCGACCGAGCGCGCTCGTCGCCGCATACTCGCCCTGCTCACTCTGCACAGCTAGCCACGCCTGAAGGTCGGGCGTCTCCGCCTCGGCAATGAGCAGCTTCGTCAGGGCCGAGGTGTCCATGTAGATCACTGCTCGTTGCGCATCTCGTTGAGGACGTCCGACAGATTCCTCTTGCGATCTCGCGCGGGTGCGGCGGCGGTCTCGAAAAGGTTCCGTGGACGACGAGCCGGCACGAGGGCACCGGCGTCGATCAAGGCTTCACGGGAACGGGCGGCAGCCTGCACGGGGACGAGCCGGGCAACCAGCCGCCCGTTGTTCGTGACGCCGAGCTCCTCGCCGGCTTCAACCCGAGCGAGATATCGCGATGCGTGCTGCCGCAGTTCTCGGACTCCGATCACGTCCATACCGTCAGAGTAGCACTTACTGTGCTACGGCCCCCCGGCACCGCCTGCGCGCATGATGGCCGCGAGGTCGGCGCGCGAGGTGGCGCCCACCCGCTGGCACGCCCGCAGCACGTGACCCTCCACGGTCCGCACCGACGTGAACAGCTGATCGGCGATCTCCTTGTTGGACAGGCCCGCTGCCACCAGCTCGGCGACCTCGCGCTGCCGTCCGGTCAGCGGGGTCGGCGACGCCGGGCTGCGCGTGGCCGGCGTGCAGAGACCGCCGCAATCGGCGGCCAACTGAGCGGACAGCGATGCGGCGAACAACCCGCGGCTGCGTGACTGCGAACCCGTGAACGCGACGGCGGCCTGCGCCGCGGCGTCCGCGGCCGTGCACCGGTCGCCGATGGCCTGGTAGGCCTCCGACGCCGCCAACAACCCATTGCCGTCGCGGGTCAGCAGCGACTCGGCATGCGCCGCAACGGTATCCGCCAATGGAAGGGACAGTTCACCCGCCAGCTCACGGGCGCGGGCGGCCACGCCGGGGAGTTCGTCGGCCACGCCCCACTGCACCGCCGCCTGCAGGCAGGACAGCTCGTGGGTGGGTTGTCCCCTGTCGCGGGCGACCGACGCCTCGGCGAGCACCGTTTCGATGGCGCGGGTCAACGACCCGGCGGCCGCCAGCGTCCACCCGGTCGCCGTGACCAGTCCGGTCTGCATGAACAGAAAGTCCGGTTTCACTGACGCCCGCGCCTCTTCCAGAGCTGCCGCGGCGGCGTCCGCCTCCCCCAGCTTGGCGTGCGTCTCGGCCAGCGCGAACATGCAGGCGGGACGCAAACCCGTTGTGATGCCGTGATTCTCGACGCGGGCCAGCGCCTCGTGCAGCAGCTTCTCGGCGGCACGCAGATCGCCGCGCATCAGTTCTGCATTGCCCATCAGGAAGACCAGATTGGCGTACGCCAGACCCGGCATGTCGCTCGCCATCCCGAACAGGTGCGTGGCCACCTGGTGGCACTCTTCGATGCGGCCGGTCAACCTGCACGCCCTGGCATACACGCCGCCGAACCAGAACCGCATGTGCGACGTCTCGAAGGAGTTGGTCGCCCGCTCGAGCGCGGCGCCGGCCACGGGCGTGATGGCGTCGGCATGTCCGAGCGCGCCCGATGCCATCGTCAGCGCGACCGACGCCATCATGGCGTTGATGTCGGCCAGCGACCCCGATTCGAGTGCCGCACTTGCCTTCTTCTCGGCATCGGCGCTTCGGGCGAACACCGCGTCGACGCACGCCTCGACGGCTAGCCGAGCCGCCTGCTGGGCGTCGTCCTCCGGCCCGTCGGCGAGCTCGGCAAGGACGGCGGCCGCCTCGGCGGGACGACCGAGCATCCAGATCAGGTTGGCGGCGCGCAGCGTCGCCCAGCGGTGCCGGTCGGCGCCCGGCCGGGCGGCGAGGTTGCGCAGGAATTCCTCGGCCACCTCACCGCGTCCGGCCGCGACGCGGTTCACGGCCTGAAGTTCGATCGCCGCGCCCATGCCGGATGCCGCGGCCGCCGTGGCCAGCCGCTCCGCGAGGTCGAGGTCCAACAGCTTCATGGTGTGACGGGCGGCGTCCAGGTACAGGTCCGGGTCGGGCGGCAGGTCGGATTCCAGCGTCAGCAGCGCGCGGCGCACCGTGGTCCGGGGATCGCCGTCGCCTTGCACGGACAGCCGCCGGGCCAGCTCGCCGCGCACCTTGGACAGGTACATCTCGCCGACCGTCGCGCGGCGAAGTTCGCCGTAGAGCGGATGCGCCAGTCGGGCCATCAACGTGTCCGCGGTGCGCTCGACGGTCACCAGGCGCAGCTGTTCCGCGGTGGCCAGGTGCTCACGGCCAACCAATTCCGCCAGCAGGTTCACGTCGATCGGCTCGTATTGCGACAGGGTGTCCACGACGAGCGCCACCTCGGGTGCCAACCGATCCAGCTGGTTGCCCACCAAGTCGCTCATGCTCTGCGTGACCGCGACGTCGCCGTCCCAGATCCACACCCCGGCCATCTCACGGATCCGGCCCGCGGTCACCTGATCCTTGACGAGCCGCTGCAGGAACAGGGCGTTGCCACCGGTGAGCCGCCAGAACCGTTGCGCACTGCGCGCGTCCACCGGTCCACCCAGGGTGGCCTCGACCATGGTGCGCGTCGAGTCGGCCGACAGCGGCTCCAAGTCGAGGCGGGCAAGCAGGCCGTCCTTCCACAACGCCCGCACCGCGTCGGGCTCGGGAGCTCCCGTGCGGACGGTCACGACGAGGCGGGCCTCCCGCGTCTGCGCGAGCTGATGCACGACGTGCGCGGAGAACCCGTCGAGCAGGTGCGCGTCGTCGACGCCGAGGACGAACCGCCCGCCACGGTGCTGCCCGAGCAGTGAATCGATCACCCGCCGCACGCTCGGCACGGGGTTGCCGTCGTCGGCGAGGGCCTCGTCGGCCAGGGTCGCGGTGAAGGCGCCCAACGGAATCGGACGCGCCGACGCCGTTCCGACCACCCAGTTCGTGCGCATGCCGGAGGAGGCGACCTGCCCGAGCAGCTCGCGGGCAAGCCGCGTCTTGCCCACGCCGGCCGCACCGGCGATCACCACCCCTGCGAAGTTGCCGACCCCGCTCAGCGCCCGGCGCAGGGTCACGAGTTCGCTGTCCCGCCCGGTCAGCGCATCACCGCTGATCACGGGCCGACTATAACGTGGTCAGCCCACTGCGGGCGGGGGATCGCCGAGCCGGTGTCCCTCGATCTCGTCGAGGCTGGCGAACAGCTCCTCGACCGTGAACCGGTAATCGACCCCGTCGTCCTGACCAGAGCCCACCAGGATCACGTGGGGTTCCTCCGGATCGCTGAGCCAGATCCGGGTGACCGGTTCCACCGACTCGTCGTCCACCTCCACCCCTGACGGCGGATAGAACCAGGTGATGAAACTTTCGCTGGAGAACTCGCGATCGAATTCCCAACCGCGAGGGACGATCTCGTTGGCGATGCGGGCCACGCCCTCGACGTCGGCATGCACCTCGGCGGGCAGCCACCGGTCGTTGCGCGCGACCTGGCGCTTCTTGCGCCGCGCCTTCTTGGCCGCACTCGACCGGGACATGGCTAGCCGAGCGCCTGGTCGAGATCGGTGATCAGGTCCTCGGTGCCCTCGAGACCCACCGACACGCGCACCACACCGTCACCGAGCCCGATCGCCGCCCGGCCCTCCGGCCCCATCGCGCGGTGCGTGGTGGTGGCGGGGTGCGTGATGAGGGACTTCGCGTCGCCGAGGTTGTTGGAGATGTCGATCAGCCGCAATTTGTCGAGCACCTCGAACGCCCGCTGCTTGGTGCCGCCTGCCAACTCGAACGTGACGACGGTGCCGCCGCCCCGCATCTGACGCTTGGCCAGGTCGTACTGCGGATGCGATTCCAGGAACGGATACTTCACCCACGATACCGACGGATGGCCCTCCAGGAACTCGGCGACGCGGTGCGCCGAGGCGTTGGAGTAGTCGACCCGGACGGCAAGCGTCTCAAGGCCTTTGAGCAACGTCCAGGCGTTGAATGCACTGATCGCCGGCCCGGTGTGGCGCATCAGCTTCTGCACCGGCCCGTCGATGTACTCCTTGTCGCCGAGGATCGCCCCGCCGAGCACGCGGCCCTGCCCGTCGATGTGCTTGGTCCCCGAGTAGACGACCACGTCAGCCCCCAGCGGCATGCCCTGCTGCAGCAGCGGGGTGGCGAAGACGTTGTCCAGCACCACCTTTGCGCCGGCGGCGTGCGCGAGGTCGCAGACCGCGGCGATGTCGACCAGCGACTGCATCGGGTTGGACGGCGTCTCGAAGAACACCGCCGTCGTCGGCACCGACAGTGCCTCTTCCCACTGGGCGAGGTCCTCACCGTCGACGAACACGGTCTCCACACCCCACCGGGGCAGGATCTCGTTGCACACCACGAAGCACGAACCGAACAGGCTGCGCGCCGCGACCAGCCGGTCGCCCGCACCGAGCAACGCGCCGAGCGACGTGAACACGGCGGCCATGCCGGTCGCCGTCGCGAACGCCGCGGGCGCGCCCTCCATCAGCCGCAGCCGCTCCTCGAACATCGAGATGGTGGGGTTGCCGTAGCGCGAGTAGACGTAGCGGTCGATCTCGCCGGTGAAGGCCTTCTCCGCGTCGGCGGCCGTCTCGTAGACGTATCCCGACGTGAGGTACATCGCCTCTGCGGTCTCCTCGAAACCGGACCGCAGCAGGCCGCCCCTCACCCCTATCGTGGCCTGGCTGACGCCCTCGGGCAGTTCGGCGGGAATCCGGACCGACGGCACCGGCTGATCGGGCCCGGTCATGACTGGGTCCATGGCAATCCGAGGGCTCGCCACCCCGTGGAGCCGCGATGCTTGTTCTCGTCGAGGTTGCCCTCGAAGCCGTCGAGCACGTTGTAGGAGGGCCCGATCCCCGCCTCGGTGGCGGCCTCGGCCGCACCGATCGAGCGGTTGCCGGAACGGCACAGGAAGACTACGGGCCGTTCGCCGGGCGTCACGCCCGCGGCCTTCAGCTCGTCGACGAAGCCGTCGTTGTGCACGCCGTCGGTGGTGTTCCATTCGATGTACACCACGTCACGCCCGAGGCTCGAGATGTCGGGCACGCCGACGAAGCGCCATTCGGCGGACGTCCGGCAGTCCACGAGCACGGCCTCGGGATCGTCGCTCAGCAGGTCCCAGGCCTGCTGCGGCGTTATGTCTCCCGCGTAACTGCTCACGCCCGCGAGTCTTCCACACCAATCTGGACGGTCACGAGCACACCTTCCAGGTTCCGTCCTCACGCACGACGGTCAATTCGGACCCGAACGGACGGTCGGCCGTCTTGTCGAAGTGGTACGTCACGTTGACGATGGCACGGTCACCGTCGATCCGCACGTCCCGGACGCCGTCGACGTAGCGTTCACCGTCCTTGGCAACCGAATCCCGTTGGCGGGCAAGGAACTCCGCTTCACTGCCCTGCTTGGCGCGGCAGGTGTAGTCCCGGAAGTCCGCGTAGCTCTGGCGTTGCAGCGCGTCGTTCTGGCCGACGACCGCCCGGCTCACGTCCTGGTCCGGGCCGGCGTCGCCATCGGAGCGGTTGAACACCACGATTCCGATCACGACGAGCACGATGATCACCAGCGCACCCAGAAACGGCGCCATCGTGGGCCGGTCGGGCGGGTACTCGGGGACCGGTTCGGTCACGACCCGGACTTGCGCAGGGCGGCCGACACCTGATGGGCGCGGTCACGCGCGCGGACTACGTCGGGCGCGGTGGCCAATGCAACGGACCCCTCAGCGAGCAGGCGCACGTCGCTCTCGGGTACGGCGAGCGCGTCGGCCAGCACACCGGCGCCCGCCTCGCCGTGCACGACTTCGGCCGCGGCGGGCGAGATCATGATGGTGTCGATCGACAACCCGAGGATCGAGCGGGCGTGCAGTTCGAACTGCGAAAGGCGCTGCGACCGCAGCGTCACCAGACCGGCGTCGTCCGGCCGTGGACGCACCGACGTGAAGTAGACCTCGTCGCCACGGACGAGAAGTTCGACGCCGAACACGCCCCGCCCGCCGAGGGAGTTGACGATGCGCGCGGCGATCGACCGCGCCGCGTCCAGTGCGGCGGGTGACATCTGGTGCGGTTGCCACGTTTCGAGCGGTCCCCCGTCGGTCCGCCGGTGCCCGATCGGTTCGCAGAACTGCACCGTCGGCCCCGCAGTCCCGACGCTGCGGACGGTGAGCATGGTGACCTCGTCGTCGACCTCGACGACGGTCTCCGCCATCACCCGGTGCGGCGCATGGCCCGCGGCGATCGCGCGATGCCAGGCCGCCTCGACGTCATCCGGTCGGGTCAGCACGGACTGCCCGTCGGCGGCGATGCCCGACACCGGTGTGACGACCAGCGGGAAGCCCGCATGCTTGGCGACCACGTCGAGTTCGGCTTCCGAACCCGCGAACCAGAACGGCACGGTCGGCAGGCCGAGCTCGTCGGCGGCCAACCGTCGCAACCCCTCGCGATCGAGGCTGAGCCGAGCCGCGCGCGGGGTCGGAAACACCTCGACCGCGTCATGCTCGGCGGCGGCGATGAGCACCTCGGCGGTGATCTCCCCCGACTCGGCGACCACGTACGCCGGCTTCTCCTCTGCCATCCACGATTTCAGGACGGAGACGTCGGCACCTTGATTGACGGTGTGCACGACGGCGCCCAGCCGCTCGAAGGCCAGTGCCAGATCGCGGCCCGCCTGCCCGGAGCCGGAGCTCAGCAGCATCACCACGGGTCGGCTGTCGGTCGGTTCAGTCATCGGTAGACCAGCCTGCCAGAGCCGTCAATCGAGCCGGATGTCGACATAGCACCAGCGCCACTTTTCGCCGGGCTCCACCGAGCGCATGACGGGATGACCGGTCGCACGGAAGTGGGCGCCCGCATGTTGATGCACGCTCGAGTCGCAGCAGCCCACGTGCCCGCACGTCAGACACATCCGCAGGTGCGCCCAGGTACTCTCGCCGAGTTCGCTGCAGCCCTGGCACCGGCCCGGGGTGAGGGGTTCCGGCTCAGGAGCGTCGGCGACGGCCGACAGGTGCTCGCACGTCCGAGGCGGGGAATCAACGTCGCGTCGCCGCGTTCTCCTCCGCATGCTGCACAGGATATGTCGGTTCGAGGCGAGGAGGTCGGCGACATGGGTACACCACTGGTCGCGGTGCTCGTGGTAGCGGTGCTGCTGGCCGGCGTTGCCCGCCGGTTCGACGTGTCGGCACCCCTGGCGCTGGTGGTCGCGGGGCTGCTGGCCGGCCTGATCCCCGGCCTGCACGGCATCGAGCTCGAGCCGGAGCTGGTGCTGTTCGTGATCCTGCCGCCGCTGCTGTGGTCGGCAGGCCTGGAGAGCAGCTACGTCGCTCTGCGCCGCAACGTCCGGCCGATTGCCCTGCTCGCGGTGGGGCTTCCACTGGCGACGACGTTCGCCGTCGGGTTGGTGGCCTATCACACCGTCCCGGAACTGACCGTCGCCGCGGCGCTCACGCTTGGCGCCATCGTCGCGCCGCCGGATGCGGTGTCCGCCGCGGCGATCGGCCGCCGACTCGGCCTGCCCCGCCAGATCATGACCTTGCTGGGCGGGGAGAGCCTGCTCAACGACGCGACGGCGCTGACCGCCTACAAGGTCGCGCTGGCGGCGGCGATCGGTGGCGCAGCGAGTTGGGGCTCCGGTCTCGGCACGTTCGCACTGGCCGCCGCAGGCGGAGTGGTGGTCGGCGGCGCGATGGGCTGGTTGATCGTCGCCATCCGGTCGTGGTTCGAGGACGCCCTCGTGGAGAGCGCGATCGGACTGACGGCGCCGTTCATCATCTACCTGCTGGCCGAGCAGGTGCACGGCTCCGGCGTGATCGCCGTGGTGGTCGCCGCGCTCATCATCGGACAGCGGTCGACGCGCGCGAGTTACGCCACCCGGCTGCAGGACGGCGCGGTGTGGCGGGCCGGGCAGTTCGTGCTGGAGTCGTTTGCGTTCCTGCTGATCGGGCTGCAACTACCGACGGTGGTCGGCGAGCTCGTCGGGATCTCGGCGGTGGTGCTGGTGACCGCGTCGGCGGCGGTGCTCGCGACGGTGATCGTCGTCCGCATCGTGTGGGTGTTCGCCTTCGCCTACCTACCGAGGTTGCTGTCGGCACGCATCCGCACCAACGAGCCGAAGCCGACTCCCTCCCAGGTGTTCATCGTGGCGTGGGCGGGCATGCGCGGCGTGGTGTCCCTGGCCGCAGCCTTCGCCGTGCCACTCACGACGGTGTCGGGCGCCGAATTCCCCGGGCGCCCGCAGCTGGTGTTCCTCACGTTCGTCGTGGTGATCGGCACCCTGCTGCTGCACGGGCTGACGCTGCCCTGGCTCATCAAGGTGCTCGACGTGCAGAACGAGGACGCCGCACGCGACGCGATGGAAGAAGCCGCCGCCCAGACCAGGGCGGCCAAGGCGGCGTCCGACCGGCTCGACGAACTGCTGGCCGAGGAGCGCGCGCAGACCGACGTGCACCAGCGCGCGGCGACCATCCTGCGCGGGTGGAACGCCCGCAGGCAGAACGCCACCTGGGAGCGGCGGCTCGGACGCAGTGACGACGAGATCGGCGAGAGTCCGACCTCGGCGTTCAAGCGGCTGCGGCTGGAGATGCTGGCCGCCGAACGCGCGACGTTCATCGCCGAACGCGACGCCGGGCACATCGACGACGAGGTGCTTCGCCACGTGCTCAACGGATTGGACCTCGAGGAGGCCACGCTCAACCGCGATTGACCGCTAGCGTCTGGTGGCGTGGAGCTCAACTTGGATCAGGTCACCGTCGACACCGCACTTGGCAGGATCTCGGTGCGCACGGGCGGCACCGGCGACGCGATCCTGTTCTGGCCCAGCCTGCTGATGACCGGCGACATGTGGCGCGCTCAGGCCGCACACTTCGCCGCGCGCCATCGCGTCGTGCTCATCGATCCACCCGGACACGGCGCAAGCCAGCCGCTGACGGACCTCTTCACGTTCGAGGAGTGCGCACGCACCATCGTCGACCTGCTCGACGGCCTGGGCATCGACCGCGCACACTTCGTCGGCAACTCCTGGGGCGGCATGATCGGCGGCACGTTCGCCGCCCTGCATCCCGACCGCGTCGGCAAGGCCGTCCTGATGAACTGCACGGCGTCCGCAGCGGGGGCACGGCAGAAGCTCGAGTACGGCTTCCTGTTGCGAATGGCGGGGTGGCTCGGCGGGTTTCGGCCGCCGCTGACCCGTTCGGTCCTCAAGGCGTTCCTCGGTCCGACGACGTTCCGCGAACGCCCCGACGTCGTCGCCTACGTGCGCGACGTCGCTGCGGCCGTCGACGTCGAGTCGAGCAAGTGGGCGGTGCGCAGCGTCGTGCCGCGGCGCCCCGATCAGCGCGCCCTGCTGGCGCGGGTGCAGGCGCCGGTGCTCGTCGTCGCGGGAATCGAGGACGCGACGTTCCCCAACGCCGAGACGAAGGCCATGGCCGACGCGATCCCCGGGGCGTCGTTCGTGGTACTCGACGGTGTCGCACATCTGGCAGGACTCGAGAATCCGCCGTTGGTCAACGAGTTGGTGGACGACTTCCTGGCGCGCTGAGGGCTAGCGGCCGACGGTCGGGCTGTGGCCCACCGTCGCGCGCGGCACCTTGCGCGCCGGCGAGTTCTGCGCGAAGCCGATGCACGTGCCCAAATGTCCAGCGACGCAAGGGACTCCGTTCATCGTCGGCACGGGCCCTCCGGAAACCACCGTGGGCGCGCCGTTGTAACCGTCCGCGCCAGCCGCCGGCGCGACGGCGAGCAGGACTGCGCCGCCGGCCACCAGGATTCCCGCGAGTCGTCGGTATGCGTTCGTCATCGCGCCTCACCTCACCAAACGCGACGATACGCCGAAAGCGCAACGTCGCGGCGCTTATCCGGAACCGTCGGTACCGTCGAGTGATGACCCAGGCTCCCGAGCTGCCCCCGGTGCACATGCGCCGCAATGCGTTCGATCCCGTCCCCGAACTCGGCGAGATCCGGGAGGGCACCGGCGTCCGCACGGTGATGAGCGCGTTCAACATGCCGGTCTACCTGGTCACCAGGCACGACGACGTCAAGATGGTGCTGTCCGACTACGAGCACTTCTCCAACGGGCGGCCGCCCGGATTCGTGGTGCCCGGCGCGCCTGCGATGCCGGAGGAGGACCTCGCCAGGTCGCGGGCGGGAAACCTGCTGGGCCTCGATCCGCCCGAGCATCAGCGCCTGCGCCGCATGCTCACCCCGGAGTTCACCATCCGACGGATCAAGCGCCTGGAACCGCGCATCGTCGAGATCGTCGACGAGCACCTCGATGCGATGCAGGCCGCCGGGGCGCCCGTCGATCTCGTCGAGTCGTTCGCGCTGCCCATCCCGTCGCTGGTGATCTGCGAGCTGCTCGGCGTGCCGTATGAGGACAGGGCCGACTTCCAACGACGCTCCGGGCGTCAACTGGACCTGTCGCTGCCCATCCCCGAGCGCGTCGAGATGCAGCGGCAGGGCCGCGAGTACATGCGGTCGTTGGTGGCCCGTGCCCGAACGCACCCCGGCGACGACATCATCGGCATGCTGATCCGCGAGCACGGCGCCGAGCTGACCGATGACGAACTGGTCGGCATCGCCGGCCTCCTCCTGCTCGCCGGGCACGAGACCACGTCGAACATGTTGGGGCTTGGCACCCTCGCGCTGCTGCGTCACCCCGAGCAACTCGCCGCCGTCCGCGACGACCCGGATGCCGTCGGCCCTGCCGTCGAGGAGCTGCTGCGGTGGCTGTCCATCGTGCAGTCCGCGATACCGCGAATCACGACCGCCGACGTCGAGGTCGCCGGGGTGCGGATCCCGGCCGGAAAACTGGTCTTCGCCTCGCTGCCTGCGGGCAACCGGGATCCAGAGTTCACGTTGTCGCCAGACGTTCTGGACATCCGACGCGGCGCGCCGGGTCATCTGGCGTTCGGCCACGGCGTGCACCACTGCCTCGGCGCCCCGTTGGCGCGCATGGAGATGCGGATCGCGTGGCCCGCGCTGTTCCGTCGGTTCCCGAACCTGTCACTCGCCGAGGACTTCGAAGACGTCGAGTTCCGCTCGTTTCACTTCATCTACGGGCTACGGTCGTTGGCAGTGAGGTGGTGATCGGAATGAAGCTGGAAGCCGACCGTGAGAACTGCATCGCGTCGGGCAACTGCGTGATGATCTCGGCGGAGTTGTTCGATCAGGACGACGACGGCATCGTGGTGCTGCTGACCGAGGACGTGCCGTCGTCGGAGGAGGACCACGCGCGGGAGGCCGTCAAGATCTGTCCGGCGTCGGTGCTGCGCCTGGTGTGACGTCGTCGTCGTCGAAGTCCAGGTCGATGACGCCTGAGCGGATCAACAGCAGCACGCTGACGACCAAGACCCAGATGGGGAACGCCAGCACCAGCCACATGGTGATGTCGCTGGCCAGCAGAAGGCTCACTGCGACAAGGTAAGTCACGCCGACCAGCCAGCGCGGCATCAAGCCGGTCTTCAGCCAGATGGTGGCCAGCGACATCATGAAGACCGCACCCATCCGCAGCGCGTAGGTCTTGCTGAGCGTCAGCAGCAGAACCCGCCCGAAGTCGGCGGTCTCCCCGGTGGTGTGGGCCAATGCCACACCGACGGCCGACGTGGTGAAAATCATTGCCAGGAACAGCAATCCGCTACCGACGAACACCGACGAGAAGAACTTGTCCTCGAATCCGCCGAAGCCGTCGCGCACCACCCCGATGAACCACAGGAAGGCGATGCCGGCGAACGGCAACAGGATCGACGCCACCCTGATCTGGTGACTTCCCGTGTCGACCCATTGGGTGCCCGGCGCAGCGCCCTCCGGCAGGGCGGTACGGATCAAGGTCAGCGCGGTGCCGAACAGCAGCGCGAAGAGCACGCCCGCGACGGCGGCGGCCCGCGGCGTCGACAGTCTGCGGATGTTGCGGTCGGCGCGATGTTCGGTCACCGGCTCATGGTGACAGAGTCACGACGCCAACCCGCTCGAAACTGCTGTCAGGTCGAAATTTCGCGCCGAATCGCGATCTCCCAGCAGACTCGGCGGGAGGAAGGGTGACAGAGGCTCAGGGCTGGCCGGGCAGCAATCGGATCATCAGGCCGTTCGCCTCGGCGAGCAGATTCTCGTCGGGATCACGCAGTTCGGCGTTGACGAACGCCTTGCGCCCCTCCGTCGAGCCGATCCACCCGCGGGCGGTCAACGGGGTGTCGATCGGCGTCACCTTGCGGTAGTCGACGTGCAGGAAGCCGGTGCGGCTGATCGGCCGGCCCGCGGCATGGATGACCATGCCGAACACCGAGTCGAACAGCAGCGGCAGCACGCCGCCGTGCACCGCGGAGTTGCCGCCGACGTGAAAGCGGCTGAACTCGACGTGCAGTTCGACGCCGTCGGGTTCGAACTTGCCCATCTTGTAGGGCGGCATCAGCAGACTGCCCGCGCCGGGCAGATCGGGGACGCGGTTGGCGGGGCCGACACCCTCGGCCGCTTGGAACGGCTCGAGCAGCGAGACCAATTCGTCGACTCGCGCGGCCGCATCCACCCAGGTGTCGCTGTCCGGATTGGCCGACACCGCGAGATCCTGCAGCCGCCGCATCGATGCGAGGAAGGGGCCGAATCCCGGGCCCGGCTGCGCGGGCTTGAAGAGTGGGAAGCCGCCGTGCCGGTCGTACTCGGGATCCTCACTCATCGAGGAGCCAGGATGTCACGCCGCACGATCGTCTGGTCGCGGCCCGGGCCCACGCCAATGCACGAAACATGTGCGCCGGCAAGCTCTTCCAGCCGCAGCACGTAGTCACGCGCCTTGGCGGGAAGGTCGTCGAACTCCCTGGCGGTGGAGATGTCCTCCCACCAACCGGGCAGCTCCTCGTAGATGGGCTGGGCGCGGGCGATGTCGCTCTGCGTCATCGGCATCTCGTTGGTGCGCTTGCCGTCTACCGAGTAACCGACGCAGACCGGCACCGTCTCAAGACTGGACAGCACGTCGAGCTTGGTCAAGAAGTAGTCGGTGATGCCGTTGACGCGGGTGGCATAGCGCGCGATCACGGCGTCGAACCATCCGCAGCGGCGGGCCCGTCCGGTGGTGACGCCGACCTCGCCGCCGGTCTTCGAGAGGTACGCACCGAACTCGTCGAAGAGTTCGGTGGGGAACGGGCCGGAACCCACCCGGGTGGTGTACGCCTTCAGGATCCCCAACACGGTGGTGATCTGCGTCGGGCCGATGCCGGAGCCGACGGACGCACCGCCCGCGGTCGGATTGGACGACGTCACATAGGGATACGTGCCGTGGTCGACGTCGAGCAGCGTGCCCTGCGAGCCCTCCAGCAGCACCGTCTCGCCGCCCTCCAGAGCGGCGTTGAGCAGCAGGCGCGCGTCGGCGATGCGGTGCTTGAAACCCTCGGCCTGGGCCAGCAGGTTGGTCACCACCTCGTCGGGGTCGAGCGCCTTGCGGTTGTAGATCTTCACCAGCACCTGGTTCTTGAATTCCAGTGCGGCTTCGATCTTTTGGGTCAGCGACTCCGGATCGAGGACGTCGGCGACGCGGATCCCGATGCGGGCGATCTTGTCCTGGTAGCACGGCCCGATGCCGCGCCCGGTGGTGCCGATCTTCTTGCTGCCCATGTAGCGCTCGGTGACCTTGTCGATTGCCACGTGATAGGGCATCAGCAGGTGTGCGTCGGCGGAGATCAGCAGTCGCGACGTGTCGACACCGCGCTCGTCGAGGCCTGCCAGTTCGGCGAGCAGCACCCCCGGGTCCACCACGACGCCGTTGCCGATGACGTTGGTGACGCCGGGCGTGAGGATGCCCGACGGAATGAGGTGCAGCGCGAAGTTCTCCCCCGTGGGCAGGACCACGGTGTGACCCGCGTTGTTGCCGCCCTGGTATCGGACGACCCACTGCACACGCCCACCGAGTAGGTCGGTGGCCTTTCCCTTGCCCTCGTCGCCCCATTGGGCGCCGATGAGGACGATTGCCGGCATGGCGTTGTCTCCCGGTGTCTTCCGCACGTACTGGATCAGTACTGTGTGCAGCCGGTGAGCTACCTTATCCGACCTGATCCCTTGCCGTTTGCGAGGAGCTGAGTTGACCACCGCAGAAGTCGTGGTGCTGCGCTTCGACGGGCGGCGCGTACCCCGGGCGTTGGCGGACCTGCCGGTCCACGACGTCGCCGCGCCGACCGACGTCGACCCCCATGCCGAAGTGCGCCGGATCATCGTCGTCGGCGGAAACGCCGACCTCGGGACCGTGCTCACCCGGCTGCTGCGCACCGACCGGCTGGACGTCGAGGTGGGCCTCGTCGACCGAAAGTGGCAGGCCAGAAGGGTGCGCACAGCCGAGGCGAGACGCATTCCGTTGATCCGGGACGAGACGGGCACGGTCGTCACCGGGGCCGCCTACTGGCTGCCGCCGGAGGAGACCGCACGGACCATCGCCGGGGAGTGCGTCGTCGACGACACGGTGTTGTTCGACGGGGCGGTGACGGGGATCCGCGTCGA
Source organism: Mycobacterium sp. URHB0044 (assembly GCF_000620625.1). Taxonomy (GTDB): domain Bacteria; phylum Actinomycetota; class Actinomycetes; order Mycobacteriales; family Mycobacteriaceae; genus Mycobacterium. The sequence continues at coordinate 24,728 of NZ_JIAW01000033.1, forward strand.
ACCCACTGCCGAGATGCCAGGGCTGCGGGCGAGCGTGCTGACGGGCCGGATGCGGCCACGCCGCTGGGTCGCGGGGCGTGCCGTCCAGCTCGGCACGACGGGTGCGCTGGTGGTCCGCGACGGGGTGCCTGCGCCGCGACCAGTCCGTCGAGCCGCCTTCTACCGCCACACTCAGGGCTGGTTGGCCGTTCGGTCACGGTAGTTTCGACCGGGTGAGCATCCGTCCGCTGCGCCAATCGGTGCGCCCGAGCCTGATCTTCTGGGCCATCGTCGCGATCACGGGCGCCGGCGGTGTGATCGCCTGGCTGTCTCCCCTCTCGGCGACGGGCCGACCGACGGCGCTGGCCTACGTCGGGGTGTTCACGTTCGTGGTGTTCGGCTGGCTGGTGTCGCTGTGCCTGCACGAGTTCTGCCACGCCTTCACCGCGTGGCGCTTCGGCGATCGGGACGTCGAGGTGCGCGGCTATCTGACCCTGAACCCGTTGAAGTACTCCAATCCCCTGCTGTCACTCGGGTTGCCCGTGCTGTTCATCGCGTTGGGCGGCATCGGCCTGCCGGGTGGGGCGGTGTACGTCCGCACGTCGTGGATGACGCCGCGGCAGCGCTCGACGGTCAGCCTGGCGGGCCCGTTCGCGAACCTCGTTCTCGCGGTCTTGCTGCTAGTGGTGACGCGGGCTCTGTGGGACCCCGACCACGCGGTGTTCTGGGCTGGCATGGCGTTCCTGGCCTTCCTCCAGGTGACGGCACTGCTGCTGAACATGCTGCCGATCCCGGGGTTGGACGGTTACGCCGCGCTGGAGCCGCATCTGAGCCCCGAAACGCAACGCTCCCTGCAGCCGTTCAAGCAGTGGGGGTTCATGATCCTGCTGCTCCTGCTCATCGCGCCTGCATTGAACCAGTGGTTCTTCTCGGTGGTGTTCTGGTTCTTCGATCTGTCCGGCGTGCCGAGCGCCCTGGTGTCGGTGGGCAGCCAGCTGACGCGGTTCTGGTCGGCCTGGATCTGATCTCGCGCTCGCGCGCTTCCCGCGCACGGACCGCTTGCGATATATGCGTTCTTCCGCATATATTGCTGGCATGGGTGCGGGTCACGATCACGGGCATGGCGGCGACACGCGCGTAAGCCGGATGCTGATCGCCGCGGCGATCCTCACGGTGTTCTTCGGCATCGAACTGACGACCGCACTGTGGATCGGGTCGATCGCGCTGCTGGCCGATGCCGGCCACATGTTGACCGACCTGGTGGCCATGTTCATGGGGTTGACGGCGGTCCTGCTGGCCAGGCACGGACCGGATTCGGCCGCGCGGACCTACGGCTGGCACCGCGCCGAGGTGTTCACCGCCGTCGCCAACGCGGTGCTGCTCCTCGGCGTCGCCGCGTTCATCCTCTACGAGGCGTTCGAGCGGCTCGGGAACGCGCCCGACGTGCCAGGCGTCCCGATGATCGCCGTCGCACTCGCCGGCCTGCTCGCCAACCTCGTCGTCGTGCTGCTGTTGCGGTCGCAGTCCGAGCACAGCCTCGCCGTCAAGGGCGCCTACATGGAGGTCGTCGCCGACACCGTCGGGAGCGTCGGCGTGCTGATCGCCGGCATCGTCACGGTCACGACGAGCTGGCCTTACGCCGACGTCGTGGTCGCCGTCCTCGTCGCACTGTGGGTGCTGCCGCGGGCGATCGCCCTGGCCCGCTCCGCCCTGCGCATCCTGTCCGAGTCGTCACCCAGCCACGTCGACGTCGACGAGTTGCGCTCGGCGCTGGCCGCCGTGAACGGCGTGACCGGCGTCCACGATCTGCACGTCTGGACGCTAGTGCCCGGCAAGGACATGGCCACCGCGCACGTCACGTGCCGCGGCGACTCGGTCCAGGTGCTTGAGGACGCGCGGGCGGTGCTGGCCGCCCGCGGCCTCGAGCACGCCACGGTCCAGGTGGAACCGCCGGACGGCAGCGGCGACTGCGAGAAGCAGACCACCTGGTGAACTCCCGCTGGCCGATCGCGCTTCGCGCGGCCGTCAGCACTTCGATTCCGGTTGTCGTGGGATCGGCCGCCGGGCAGGTCGGGGCAGGCCTGATCGCCACGCTCGGCGCGTTCACCTCGCGGTTCGGGACCGGCAGGCCCTACGTCAACCGCGGCGTGCAGCTGGCCGTGGTCGCAGTGACACTGGCCGGCGCCGTCGCACTGGGTTCGTGGGCGGCCGCAGTCCCCTGGTTCGGAGTCACGGTCGTCTCCATGGTCGCGGTCAACGCCGTGTGGCTCTGCAACGCGCTGGCCGTCGGACCGCCCGGTGCATACGTATTCGTCTTGGCGTGCGCCGCGGGCTTGGGCGTGTCGGCCGCACATCTGGCGCCGTGGCAGCTCTTCGCACTGGTGCTGGCAGGAGGCGCCGTGGCGTGGCTGGTGCAAATGGCCGGCGCCCTAGGTGGTGTGAGACAGCCTGAGCGGGCGGCAGTTTCGGCTGCCGGCGTGGCCGTCGCCGACTATCTCGAAGCGCTCGGATCGCCAGGGGAAGACGTCGCCAGACACCGCGCGGCGACCGCATTGCATCGATCGTGGAACGTGCTGATCAGCTTTCAACCCTTCGACCGCCGAGTGGGCGGCACACTCGATCGACTCCGCGCCGCGAACCACGCGTTGCACGTCTTGTTCGCCGACTCGATGTCGGCGAGCACCACGGGCGGCGGCCCGGCGGCCGCCTCGACGGCGCGCCGGATCGGTGATCTTCAGGCGGCGCCCGAGACGGTCTCGGCCCGCGATCCCGAACGGATACCGCTGGGCCGACCGGCCGTGGCGCTCCTGCTGCAACGTGCGCTTGCGCCGGGCTCGCACGTCCGCCACGTCATGGTGCGGGTTGCGCTCGCCGCACCACTGGCCGGAGCCGGCGCGATGCTGCTGGGCATCGGTCACCCCTATTGGGCGATCGCCGCTGCGGTGCTGGTGCTCCACCAAGGCGCCGACCGAAGCCATACGTTGCGCCGTGGCATCGAACGCCTGTCGGGGACGTGGGTTGGGTTGGTTCTCGCCGCGGGCATCCTGTCGTTGCATCCCCAGGGTGTGTGGCTTGCGGCGGTTCTGGCAGGCCTTCAGTTCGTCATCGAGATGCTCGTCGTCCGCAACTACGGGTTGGCGTCGGTCTTCATCACCGCGGCCGCGCTGACGATCGCCACCGGCACTCGGCAGGTGGACATACCGGAGCTACTCCGCGCCCGCGGCAGCGACACGCTGGTCGGATGCGCGGTGGGTGTCGCGGTCTTCCTCGTCACCAGCCGATTTCAGGAATCGACGAGGTTGGTGGAGGCCATCGCCGACTCGATCGACGCCATAGCGGTTACCTCGGCTCATCTTGCGGGCACCGACGCCTCCGCGCTGCCGGCCCGGGCAGCCCGTCGGGACCTGCAGATCGCCGCGATCGAGATGCGCGACGCGGCCGATGCCGCCTCTGCCGGCTCGCGGGCACAGCGCGTCGCCGAGGCGCACCTGCGGCCCGTGGTGGAGGCGACCGAGCACCTCGCCTACCGCACCATTGCTGGCTGCTGGGCACTCGAGACCACCACGTCGAGTCCGTTGTGTTCGCCCGAGGCCGCGGAGGCCTACCGGGCGCGGCTGCACGCGCTGGCTGCCGCCCTGCGCGCGGGCACCGCCCCGCCCGAGATCGGCGATGCGCCGGGCTTCGTCGCTACGGAGGTCACAGCCCTCGGCAGGGCCGTGCAGCAGATCGTGCCGGCTACCTAGCCGAGGCCGAGCTGCACGCGTGCGGAGGGATCGCAATCGTCGAGCAGATCCAGGCACCGCTGAAATTCGTCGGTCTCACCGATGGAGTCGGCGGCGCGGGCCAGCGCGGCCACGCAGCGCAGGAAGCCACGGTTCGGTTCGTGCGCGTAGGGCACCGGGCCGAAGCCCTTCCAGCCGTTGCGCCGGAGCTGATCCAGGCCCCGGTGATAGCCCGTCCTGGCGTAGGCGTAGGCCGTGACGGCCCGGTCGTCGTCGAGGGCCTCCTCGGCCAAGGTCCCCCATGCCACCGACGCGGATGGATGCGACGCCGCGACGGTGGTCGGATTCTCACCCGCGGCAAGCGCTGCCTCTGCTTCGGTATCGCCAGGCAAGAACACCGGATCCGGCCCCAGAAGATCACCCATACGCGTCATGGGCCTATTGTGCCGTGCGGATCCTGCACGACGGCCCGGGGCATGGCCGGGCGGCGATGGATAAGCTCGTGAAGACCGTGTCGAGGGAGGACTGAGACTAGAGATGTCGAACCCATCAGGGCCCGACGAGAACCCGCAGCCCGCTCCGAACGAGGGGCCCGGTTCGACGGAGCAGGCCGAGCCGAACGAGCCCGAGCGTCGGTTCACCGCGCCGTCGCCATCGGACGCCGGCTCCACCCAGATCATCGAGACCGGGCCGCCCACCGAGATCCTGTCAGTATCGGACGCGCCCGCGGGCATGGCCGCGTCGGGTGCGCCCACCGAACAGTTCCCGCAGGCCAATATCGCTGCGCCGCAGATCATTCCGCCGAGGGGCGACGCGCCCGCACCGCCGCGAAAGCGCCGAAGCTGGGGTTGGGTGATCGCACTGGTGCTGGTGATCGCGGCGCTGGTCGCCGTGGCGATCCTCGGCACCGTGTTACTCACCCGGGACGACGCGCCGAAGGTCTCGCAGGAGGACCGCGTCCGCACCACGATCCAGAACTTCGACACCGCGATCCAGAAGGGCGACCTCGCCACGCTGCGCAGCATCACGTGCGGCGAGACGGCCGACAGCTACGTCAAGTACGACGACGCGCGGTGGAAGGACATCCACGCCCGCGTCGCGGCGGCCCGGCAGTACCCGGTGGTGGCCAGCATCGATCAGGTGGTGGTCAACGACGGCCACGCCGAGGCCAACGTCACGTCGTTCATGGCGTTCGACCCGTCCACGCGGTCCACGCGCAGCTTCGACCTGGAGTTCCGCGACGAGCAGTGGAAGATCTGCCAGGCGCCCCAGTAACAGCGATTTCGGCGTGTTCCGTCACGCTGACCGAAACACAACACGCCGAAACCGCCGGACGTTGGGCAGCTAGCCCGCGGTGACGCTGCGGCCGGTGCTGTGCAGGTCGTTGCAGGCCTCGACGACGCGCTCGGACATCGACGCCTCGGCCTTCTTCAGGTAGCTGCGGGGGTCGTAGACCTTCTTGTTGCCGACCTCGCCGTCGATCTTGAGCACGCCGTCGTAGTTGGCGAACATGTGGCCGGCGAGCGGGCGGGTGAAGGCGTACTGGGTGTCGGTGTCGACGTTCATCTTGACCACGCCGTACTTTAGCGAGTCCTCGATCTCGGACTTCAGCGATCCGGAGCCGCCGTGGAACACGAAGTCGAACGGCTTGGAGCCCTCGGGCAGGCCGAGCTTCTTCGCCGCGACGGCCTGGCCCTCGGCCAGCACCTCGGGCTTCAGTTTGACGTTGCCCGGCTTGTAGACGCCGTGCACGTTGCCGAACGTCGCGGCCAGCAGGTACTTGCCGTGCTCACCGGCGCCTAGCGCCTCGATGGTCTTCTCGAAGTCCTCGGCCGAGGTGTAGAGCTTCTCGTTGATCTCGGCCTCGACGCCGTCTTCCTCGCCACCGACCACGCCGATCTCGACTTCGAGGATGATCTTGGCCTCGGCGGCAAGCTTGAGCAATTCCTTGCCGATTTCGAGGTTCTCGTCGATCGGTACCGCGGAGCCGTCCCACATGTGCGACTGGAACAGCGGGTTGCCGCCCTTGGCAACGCGCTCGGCCGAGATGGCCAGCAGCGGCCGGACGTAGGTGTCCAGCTTGTCCTTCGGGCAGTGGTCGGTGTGCAGCGCGACGGTGATGTCGTACTTGGCCGCGACGACGTGGGCGAACTCGGCGAGCGCCACCGCACCGGTGACCATCTCCTTGATCCCCAGGCCCGACGCGAATTCCGCTCCGCCCGTGGAGAACTGGATGATGCCGTCGCTGCCGGCGTCCGCGAAGCCCTTGATGGCGGCGTTGACGCTCTCCGACCCGACGCAGTTGATGGCGGGGAACGCGAAGGAGTGCTCCTTGGCACGGCCCAGCATCTCGGCGTAGATCTCGGGCGTGGCGATGGGCATGGGGATTCCTCTCGGCGTTTCGGCTATCGCGCCCAGTATCGCAAGAAGCCATACGGCCCGATACCCGTGGTGCGGATCGAACGGAAAAGTGAGGGATTCGGCGGCTCGGAGAACTCCCACCGGTGAACGCGGCGACTGGCCGCGACGAACACCGAGGAGCACACCATGAACGCCAGACCTACGAACAACACCGCGTCGATCCGTTCGATCGGCCGCACCGCACGGCGAATCCTGTTCGTCACCGCCACCGTCGTCGGCGTGACGCTCGGCTCGACAGCCGTGGCCCAGGCCACCGACGACGGCACGACCTTCGGGCACTGCTACAGGAACCGCGGCGCGGGCAGCATGCTCGACTGCTGCCTCGTCGTCAATGGGACCGTCAAGGTCGACAAGGCCGGCCGCGTCGTCGGCTGCCGGTTGGACGGTCAGAACGGAACGATCAAGGTCTGAGCGGCCTCAGGGCTAAACGGTCAGCACCATCCGGTAGCGCGCCTTGCCGGTGTCCATGGCTTCGTAAGCCTCGGCGGCCTCCGCCAGCGGGCGTTCCTGGACCACCGCGCGCACCCCCGTCTGCACCGCGAAGTGCATGGTCTCCTCGACGTCGCGGGACGTGCCCGACGGGTGTCCCGTCACCGAAAGGCCACCGGTGATCAGGTCCAGCGGGCTGATCGGAAGGTTGTCCGGCGTGACGCCGATGACGACGAGTTCACCCTGCGGTCCGAGGCCGCCGACGGTCGCCGCCATCGCCTCGGAGTTCGCCGCCGTCGCCAGCACGACGACCGCGCCACCCAGGTCACGCAGGGCCGACGCGACATCAGCCTCGTTGGAGTCGATGTAGTGGTGCGCGCCGAGCTCGCGGGCGTCGTTGGCCTTCGCCGCGCCGCGCGCGATCGCCACCGTCTCGAAGCCCATGGCCCTGGAGAACTGCACGCCCAGATGCCCCAGTCCGCCGATGCCGAGCACGGCCACCAGGTCGCCGGCCTTGGCCCGCGTATTGCGCAGCCCGTTGAACGTCGTCACGCCGGCGCAGCCCATCGGGGCCGCCTCGACGAATGACAGCTCGTCCGGTATCCGCGCCAACGCAGTCGCGGGCGCGACGAGGGACTCCGCGTAACCGCCCGGGTAGTGCAGGCTCGGCACCTGCGCTCGCTCGCACTGCATGAAGAACCCCTTGCGGCAGGGCACGCACCGGTTGCAGTTCCCGCCGAACCAGCCGACCGCGACCCGATCGCCCACCGCGAAGCCCTCGACGCCGTCGCCGATCTCGGCGATGGTTCCCGCGGCCTCGTGGCCGGGCGTCACGGGCCACGACAGCCCGGGAAAGCCGCCGTTGACGACGGCGTGATCGGTGCCGCACACGCCGGACGCGGCGACGGCGATGCGGACGTGGTCGCGTGGCGGCGACGTGGTTTCGACGTCGGTGAGCGTCAGGGGCTGACCGGCCGCTTCGACGTGAACGGCTTTGTGAGTAGGCATTCCACGACCCTAACCACGTCGGCACCTACCAGGGAATGTCTGGCTTGATCTTGCTCGCCGTCCGGCACGCGCAGGTGACGCCGGTATCTTGGTGTGCCATGACCACCACGACCCTTGCGCTCATGCCGGACTTCCTGGATCCGGTGACGCTCATCGGGTACTTCGGTACCTGGGCGTTGGTGGGGCTGCTGATCGTCGTCTTCGTCGAGTCGGGCGTCCTGTTCCCGGTGCTACCCGGCGACACGCTGCTGTTCGTCGGGGGCATGTTGGCCGCGGGAACGGCCGCCCAGGCCGACACCGTCGACGCCAACTTCAAGCTGTGGCAGCTGCTGCTGTTCATCCCCATCGCCGCGGTCCTCGGCAGCCAGGTCGGGTACTGGATCGGTCGCAGCATCGGCACGTCGATGTTCAAGCCGAACGCCCGGTTCCTCAAGCAGCGCTACCTCGACGAGGCGCACGCGTTCTTCGAGGCGCGCGGACCCTTCGCGATCGTGCTTGCCCGCTTCGTGCCGATCGTGCGCACCTTGGCGCCGATCACCGCAGGCGCCGCCCGGATGAACTACGCGGTGTTCACCCTGTTCAACGTCATCGGTGCCGTCGCGTGGGGCGTCGGGCTGACGCTGCTCGGGTACTGGCTCGGGCAGTTCGAGATCATCCAGAAACTGATCGAACCGATCTTCATCTTCATCGCGCTGGCGTCGGTGACCCCGATCTTCATCGAGTGGTACAAGCGGCGCAAGGCAGCCAAGCGCGCCGCCGGCCCGGTCGAACAGACCTAGCAGGGCGACGGTTCCGCGTTTGTGGCGCGGATCACGAGGGTACGCCCGGGTCCATGATGAAGCGCGCGGCTTTGCTCGCCCTGGCCGTCGTCACGATGGGCGGTTGCTCGGGCCAGGCTTCGAACGACTCCTCGACGCCGACGACCTCGCCCAGCGCACAAACCCTGACGGCACAGCTGAACACCGCCGACGGCACGCACGTCGCCGATGCCACCGTCGACTTCAGCAGTGGGTACGCCACGGTCACCGTCGAGACGGTCTCCGGCGGCATCCTCGCCCCGGGTTTCCACGGTTTGCACATTCACGCGATTGGCAGCTGCGAGGCCAACTCCGTCCCGCCCACCGGCGGTGCATCCGCTGACTTTGCCTCGGCAGGCGACCACTTCCAGGCCCCGGGGCATACCGGGGAGCCGGCCAGCGGAGACCTGCCGCCACTGCTCGTGCGCTCAGATGGCGCCGGGAAACTCGTCGCCACCAGCGACGCCTTCACCGAGGATCAGCTCAAGGGCTCCGAAGGTTCGTCGATCGTCGTGCACGAAGGCACCGACATCGCCGGCCAAGGCTCAGCCGACGTCGACAAGCGCATCGCCTGCGGGGTGCTCAGTCCGGCGAGCACCGCGAGCACAACTGTCTCCACGTCTGTCTCTACGTCGATTTCGACGTCCACCATCACCACCACCGCCAGCACCTCGGTCCCGCCCGCCACCATCACCGAGACGCCCTCACCGACGTCGCCGACCTCGAGCAGCAGCGTCAGCACGAGCACCAGCACCGTCACCGTGATCCAACCGAGCCTGCCGCCCATCACGGTGCCCGGAAATCTGCCGCCCAGCCCCAACGGCGGCTGACGTCACACGAGCCCTACAGCTCCAGCGCCTTCGCCAGGGTGCGCAACGCCGGCCGTGGATCGCCCGTCCGATCGTCGCCGAGCACCTGAACCACGACGTGGTCGGCGCCCGCGTCGAGGTGCGCGCGCACCGACGCCGCCGCGTCGTCGACCGACCCCATCCCCACCAGTGCGCGGGCCAGCCGGTCGGAACCGCCGCGCACCAGGTCGGATTCGTCGAAGCCCTGACGCAGCCACGAGTTCCGGTAGTTCGGGAGACCGGAATAGCCGTCGAGATGCCCGTGCGCCCATTGCAGTTGTTCGTCGGCAGTACCGCCGACGGTGACGGCCTGCTCGGACACGATCCACTTGTCCGGGCCGAGGATCGCGCGCGTGGCAGCGGTCTGGTCGGGCACCACCAGGTAGGGATGCGCGCCGTCGGCGTGCGTACCGGACAGCTCGATCATCTTGGGACCCAGCGCGGCCAGCAGCCGGACCGGGCGGGCCGCACCCGGCTCGATGATCTCGGGGACGGCGGCCATCCGCTCCAAATAGTCGCGCATGGTGGCCAGGGGCTTGGCGTAGCTGCCGCCCAGCGCGCGCTCGACGAGCGGCCCGTGACTCACGCCGAGGCCGAGGACGAACCGGCCGGGGAACAACGCATTGAGCAGCCGGCCGCCGCTCTCCGCCGCCAGCGGAATCCGGACGTGGATGTTGGCAATGCCGGTGCCGACCACGAGTCGTTCGGTGACCGACAGGAACGCCATGGACTGCGACAGGCACTCCTTGCCCATCGCCTCGGGGAGGAACAGCGACCCATACCCGAGGGCTTCGATCTCGCGCGCCACGTCTTGCGCCTTCGGTGTCGACCAGCTGTCGCTGGCCCACCAGACGCCGATTCGGCCGGGGAAGTCGATGCGGGGGCGTTGGGTGTCGGTCACGGCCTCGATGCTAATGCCGCCTGCATGTCGACAGTTCGCGGAACCTGGCGTCTGGTCCAGTCCATCACGACGCCGCAGTGCGTCGAGGCGATAGTTCGGGGGCCGGTGTGTCGGCTTGAGCCCCGGCATCTCCCCCCTGCAGGTCGCGACTTACCCGCGACTCATGGTCAGTTCCGAAACTTGTTCGGCGACAAAGCGACTTAAGGTTTCGGTGTCTTCGTGGTGGGCTAGATGTCCCGCTCCAGGAACTAGGACGAGATGCCCGTGGGACAGCGCCGCGCAGAGTTTTCGGAGTTCGTCGACGGTCGAAAACTGGTCTCGGTCCCCGGCGATAATGATTGTGGGCGCGAGTAGATTGGCCGCTGATTCCAAACAACCATGCCTCGCCGCGATCAGGAACTGACTACCCATCGCGCGAGGATCGGCAGCAAGACTCCGTTCCGCCTTGGACCGAACATGGATCCGGGTTACTCCGCGAACGCCCCGCCGGGCCAGCGTGGTGTTGACCAGACCTTCAGCCAACCTGGATCGAATCGCAGCATCGGCGAGCCCACGAGGAAGCGACCGCAGGCTTTTGCTCGTCGCCTCCACCACAAGTGCGCGCATTCTGCCCACCAACCCCGTCGGTCGAGATGGACTGCTCACCACGACTGGTGAAACAAGCAGTACGCCCGCAACCGCGAACTTGCGTCGGGCCGCCACCGCAGCAGCAACCGTGGCGCCGAACGAATGGCCAAGCAAGATCGGCGTATCCATTGGGGCAATCGCGAAGAGGATCTGTTCGATCGTGTGCACAAGCTCATTGAGGCCGCGTTGGCCGCCTGGAGAACTCGGCGATATCCCTGCCCCGGGCAGGTTCACGGTCACTACCCGAAAGCCCATATCGACTGTACCGGCGATCAGTCCTCGCAATCCGATGTCCGAACCCTTCCACCCGGGCACGGCGAGCACCGTAACTGGCTCGGCCGTAGGACCTGTGTCGGCAATTACCACGGCCGACCCATCCAGAAGCGTCAAGCTTCGGTAGCGGCTCAGATAGCACCCCTCTGTGAGATCGGGCCCGCGCAGTACGCGATTAGGCTCTATCAGATGGCGACCCGTTGTATGGAGTTTAAGCCGGGGGCAGGGCAAGAGACATACCGATGAGAATCGTCATGGCATGCGAGACATACAGCCCCGACGTTAACGGCGCCGCCGTTTTCGCGCGCCGGTTGGCAGAAGGCTTGGCTTACCGAGGGCATGAGACCCATGTCATCAGCCCGTCTCCGCTCGGCCACTCCTATCAGGAAGACTTGGCGGGCGTCCGCCTGCACCGTGTGCCTTCATACAAGTACCCGTGGCACGCGACATTCCACATCGCCGATTTTCGAAAGGTCTCGAGCGCAGTCGCCGGTATCATGCGGGATGTCCGGCCCGACATCGTGCACCTACAAGCACATCTCGTTGTGGGTCGCCGTGTGTCCAGCGAGTCCCAAACGCTAGGCATTCCAGTGGTCGCGACTAACCACTTCATGCCCGAGAATCTCCGAAGCTACTCCCCAATGCCACTGCCCGAGCATGTGTACCGCGCTGCAGCAGCACTCGCTTGGCGGGACCTCGGCAACGTCCTCCAGCGCGCTGACTTTATTACTGCCCCGACCCCTTATGCGGTCGATTTACTACGCCGGAAAACAGGGATTGAACGAGCGCAAGCGATCTCATGCGGTGTTGACATTGAGGCTTACCGGCCAACAGGTCAAACTGGCCATCATCCGGTTCCAACAGTTCTGTTCGTCGGCCGACTCGACCGCGAGAAGCACGTCGACGACATCATCGACGCATTACCGATGCTTGACGCGGCCACACGATTGCGAATAGTCGGGCAAGGGTCGACCGAAGGTGCTCTACGGCGCCACGCTGTCAGCCGCGGCGTCGACACTCGCATCGATTTCCTGGGCCAGCTCAGCGATGACGAAGTCCGTGACGAATATGCCCAGGCTGACGTGTTCTGTATGCCCGGAACCGCAGAGCTGCAGAGCATCGCAACGCTCGAAGCCATGGCATCCGGCCTTCCCGTCGTCGCTGCCAATGCTCATGCCCTGCCCTTACTCGTAACGCCTGGCAGAAACGGTGAACTATTCCGACCAGGAGATATCAACGGTCTCGCAATGGGATTGCAGAAGGTCCTGACGGATGCAGACCGTGCCCGAGCCTACGGAGTTGCCAGCCTCAACCGCGTCCGGACGCACGATATCAAAAATACGCTAAACGCCTTTGAGTCGCTTTACGAAGAAGCTGCCACCGGATCCGAAATTCGCCGATCAACGTGAATCGCCCTGCTTTCTAAATGTCTCCACGGCCAGCCACGCGATGAAGAATCCGTACGAGCTGTACGCCAATAAAGGTATGATGAAAGCACAACTCATCCGGCTGATATGCGCAGTGAGCAAAACAAAGCAATACACCACCAGCGCTATGGCAGAAAGGTATGGGACAAGTAACGCACCGAATGAAACGGGCAGCATCGCTGCGGGACCTTTGCCTGGATCGTTCCAACCAGTTTCCGCCGCCGACCCGTACTTCTTCCAGTCGAAATCGATTTCACTGTGCCTCGAACTGCTTAGAGTGACGCGTCTCTTCAGTTCAGCCTCGACCATTTCGATGGATTTCGACCTTACGACACCAGTACCGAACAAGATCAAGTGATAGCCGGCAAGAGCACACGCCGGAAAGGGCAACAGATACAGGACGATCCAAAATTCGTCTAGCCGTGATTTATCGTCCGCCAACACCGAAAGGGCGCTTGCTGCAGCGATCAGATATGTCGTTGCAGCCACCCAGATTACGACAAGGTTTGTCTGTACTGCCGACCCAGCTTCGCGTTCCACGGCGTAGAGATCCGCAAGAGGAAAGTCAGCATGTGATCGATCCGACACAGCCACCCCTCTGCGAATGTTCCACAGCCACAGTGTCGTCGATCGTACTTGACCAAATAACCAGTGTGCGAACCCCGCCACCAGCCAACTATGCCCGCGCCGCCTCCAGCGCGCGGATCAAACTGGCCGCATCCCACGGGCCCTCGTGCCGCCGCCCGTTGACGAAGAAGGTCGGCGTCGAATTGAGATCCATCAGCTCGGCGTCCTGGGCGTCGTCCTGCACCCGGTGCAGCACCTTCGGCGAGTGCAGGTCCTCGTCGAACTTGTTGATGTCCACACCGACACCGTCGGCGTAGCGGTACATGTGCTCCCACTCGAGGTAGTCCTGGAACTCGAACATCCGGGTGGCCATCTCGAAGAACCGGCCCTGCAACGCGGCGGCCTCGCTGGCGCGCGCAGCGTCCATCGCGTGCGGGTGCACGCGCTCCAGCGGCAGATGCCGCCACACGTACCGCAGTTCGTCACCGAAGTAGGCGCGGATCTCGTCGATGCCTCCGGTCGCCCTGCTGCAGAACGGGCACTCGAAGTCGCCGTACTCGACGAGCGTGAGCGGGGCGTTGGGATTGCCCCGGATGTGGTCGCGGTCCGGGTCGACGTCGCGAATCAGCTTCGCGCCCACCGCAATCGGGGGGCTGAGCCAGTCGGTGATGCGGAAGGTGACCCAGCCGAGGACGAACGCGAGCACCGATGCGGCCAGCACGCCGACGCGCGCCTGGTCCTGCTTGGCCGGATCCTCGATGGCCAGGTCGATGATGAACAGCGAGATGGTGAAACCGATTCCGGACAGTGCGGCGCCGCCCGCGACGCGCCGCAACGTCAAACCAGGGGCCAGTTGCCCGATGCCGGTGGCGCGCACCACGGCGGTGGCGGCGGTGATGCCGACGAACTTGCCGAGCACCAAACCCACGATCACACCCCACGTCAGCGGTGAGTGCGCAGCTGCGGTCATCGTGTCACGGTCGAGGTGCACACCCGCGTTGGCCAACGCGAACAACGGGAGCACGACGAACGAGACGTAGGGCCCGAACGCCGTCTGCAGCCGTTCGTTGATCGAGATCGACTCGCGCAGACTGCGAGTCGCGGCCCGCACGTAGTTCGAGTTCGGCGACTGCCGGAAGGCGCGGATCACCTCAACGGCCTCCTCCACCCGCTGGCGTTCCGGCGTGAACACCGGGATGAGAAGGGCCACCGCAACACCGGCCAGCGTGGGGTGCACTCCGCCCATGAACAGAGCCAGCCACAACCCGAACCCCAACACCGAATACGCCAGGCCACGAGCGACGGGCAGGAGGCGAACCGCGGCGATGGCCCCGACCAGCACCAGCGCAACGAGCAGCGGCACGAACCGCACCTCGTCGGCGTAGAACAACGCGATCGCCAGCAGCGCCCCGACGTCGTCGACGACGGCAAGAGTGAGCAGGAAGGTGCGCAACCGGGCCGGGTACTTCGGGCCGATGATCGCCAACGCGCCCACCAGGAACGCGGTGTCCGTGGAGATCACCACGCCCCACGCACGCGCGTCGTCACCCGACGGGTTGAGCAGCAGGAAGATGATCGCCGGCAGGATCAGCCCGGCGAATGCGGCGATGACGGGCACTGCGGCGCGGGCGCGGTCGGTGAGCTCACCGATGGTGAACTGGCTCTTCACCTCCAGCCCAACGACGAAGAAGAAGAACGTCATCAGGCCGTCGTTGACCAGGTGTTTGACGGTCAACTCGGCGTGAATGTCTCCGAAGGTCAGCCCGACGTGGGTGCTCCAGAAGTCCGAATAGCTTTGCGCCCACGGTGAATTGGCCCAGAGGATGGCCACGACGGTGAATATCAGCAGCAGCGCCGCTGCGGTGTTCTCGCCGCTGCGGGCGGCCGTCGGATCGCGCCCGAGCCTGCTCGGCGCGTGCGGGGCCTGCGAGGTCACGTGCGCGTGGATCGGTCGGACACGACTTCACCTTAAACGTGTCAGGACCGCAGTCGTCCCGACAACTGGTGAGCCTGCTCGAGCAGCAGCGTGCCCAACTCGAGGTGACGCTCCGGCCTGAAGCGGGTCTCGACACCGGTGAGGCTGAGCGCCCATGCCGGCCGCCCGGTCCGGTCGAACACGGCCGCGCCGATTCCCCAGCTCCCGTCAACGATCAACGCTGGATTCACCGCATAGCCTGTGCGCCGGGTGGATTCGATGCGCGCGCGAATCGACGCCTCGGAGTGCTCGGGGCCCCACTCCGACTCCGGCCGAACCCGGCTGAAGTAGTCGTCGATGTCGCGGTTGGACAGGTGGCTGAGGATCGCCAGACCTGCACTGGCCACGCCGAGCGGAAATCGGATCCCGACGTGCAGCACGTGCGAACGCAGCGGGAAGCTGCCCTCCTCGGCGAGGACGCAGACCGTCTCGTCGCCTCGGCGGGTCGAGAAGAACGCGCTCTCGCCGGTGTCGCGGGCCAACCGGGTGACCACAGCACGCGCCTGGTCGGTGACGTCGTAGCGGTATGCGGCGCCCACCCCGAGGAGATAGAGCTCCGGCCCCAGCGACCATCGCCCCGTCTTCGAGTCGCGCGCCACCAGGTGCTCGGCGGCCAGCGACGCGAGCAGCCGATGCGCGGTCGGCCGGGCCAGCCCCGCAGCCTTCCCGAGATCGGTGGTCGACGCGCCGTCGGGCTCCGCGGCGGCGACCGCCCGCAACACCGCGCCGACCCGCGCGACGACGTTCGCCCCGGGCACCTGTGCCACCACGGAGTCAAGCGTAGACGTTCACACAGTGAACACCAAGACCTTCAGTGCTCACTCTGCGAACAATTTGCCATCGGTACTCGGATAGGGTTGATTCGACCCAAACGTTCGATGTTCAGTAGGTATCAGGCAAATCAACTGGCGATGCAACGCCCGCGCCATGAAAATCCCGGCGTTTGCAGAATGAACGTCCCGGACGAAGGAGAGCCATGTCCTCGAAGGTCTTTCAATCGGCGGCCGACGCCGTCGCCGACATCGGTGACGGCGCCACGCTGGCCGTCGGCGGCTTCGGCCTGTGCGGCATCCCGGACCAGTTGATCGAGGCCATCGCGCAAACGTCGGCGACCGATCTCGAGGTGTTCTCGAACAATTGCGGCGTCGACGGCGTCGGGCTCGGCGTGCTGCTGGGGCTCGGCCGCGTGCGTCGAGTCACGGCGTCCTACGTCGGCGAGAACAAGGAATTCGCGCGCCAGTACCTCGCCGGTGAACTCGAGGTCGAACTCACGCCGCAGGGCACCCTCGCCGAACGCATGCGCGCGGGCGGTGCCGGCATCCCCGCGTTCTTCACCCCCGCCGGCGTCGGCAGCCCGGTGTCCGACGGCGGTCTGCCGTGGCGGTACGCACCCGACGGTTCGATCGCCGTCGCGTCACCGCCCAAGGAGATCCGGGTGTTCAAGGGCAAGCGCTACGTGCTGGAGGAGTCGATCAACGCCGACTTCGCGCTGGTGCACGCCAAACTCGGTGACACCAGCGGCAATCTCGTCTTCAACAAGACGGCGATGAACTTCAACCCCCTCGCCGCCATGGCCGGCCGCATCACCATCGCGCAGGTCGAGGAGTTGGTCGAGCCCGGCGAAATCGACCCGGCCGCAGTGCATCTCGCGGGCGTCTTCGTCCAACGCATCGTGCACACCGGTCCGCAGGACAAGAAGATCGAGAAACGTACCGTCAGCGAATCGAAGGGAACGGCCCAGTGAGCAGCCCAGGCTGGAACCGCAACGAGATGGCCGCGCGTGCGGCCGCGGAGATGATCGACGGCGAGTACGTCAACCTCGGCATCGGGCTCCCGACACTCATCCCGGGTTACCTCACCGGCGACGTGCACGTCACCCTGCACTCCGAGAACGGCATCCTCGGGACGGGTCCGTATCCAGACGAGGACGACGTCGACCCCGACCTGATCAATGCGGGCAAGGAGACGGTGACCGTCAATCCTGGTGCGGCGTACTTCGATTCGGCGCTGTCATTCGGCATGATCCGCGGTGGGCACATCGACACCGCCGTGCTGGGCGGGATGGAGGTCTCCAAGAACGGCGACCTGGCCAATTGGATGGTGCCGGGAAAGATGGTCAAGGGCATGGGCGGTGCCATGGACCTGGTGCACGGTGCGGCCCGCGTCATCGTCGTGATGGAGCACACCGATCGCGCGGGCAACCCGAAGATCGTCCAGACCTGCACCCTGCCGCTCACCGGCCAGGGCGTCGTCGATCGCATCATCACCAACCTGGGCGTCATCGACGTACCGGGCGACGGAACCCTGGTGCTGCGTGAACTCGCCCCCGGCGTCACCGAGGAGGACATCGTCGCCGCGACCGGCGTCGACCTGGTGATCGAGCTGGCCTAACTGGGTTCGTCGTCCTCGTCGCTGAGCGTGTGGGCTGCCTCCATGAGCATCCATCCGGACAGCTGTACCGACAGATCCCGCTCGGGGATCGCGGAGGCGTTCACGGCGCCCTCGACGAACTGGGCGTCGTTGCCGCCGGCCTTCGGCAGTTCGGCGTTGCGATCCCAGAACGCCCCGAACAGCGGCAGTCCGTCGACGTTCTGCCGGTAGTCCCACGCCGACTGCGCGGACTTCAGCACCAGCTCCTTGGCGGTGGCGCGGGCGGAGGTGTCTTGCGGCGTGTTCTCCGGCAGCGTCGTGGCGACCAGCGCAAGGTAGCGCGCGAGGATGCCGTTGAACAGTCCGCCGTCACCACCGCCTGCGCCCTGGATGACGCCGTCGGGGGCCATGTTGTCCCGGACTGCGTCTACCAGGCGATGCACGCGTAGCGCATGGTCGGGGTCCTCGGTCCTGGCGGCCAACTCGACCTCGAGGCCGAGCACGACGCCCTGGCAATAGGTGTACTGCGCGCGAACCAGCGAACCGGCCTTGATTCCGTCGAACACCAGATGGGTCTCGGGGTCGATCAGGTTCTCGTCGATCCAGTCGGCCATCTGCTGGGCGCGGCGGAGCCGCTCCTCGTAGCGGGCCAGAAAGATGCCCGCAGGACCGTTGGCCGGGGCGTTGAAGAACTGGTCCTGCTTGCGCCACGGGATGCCGCCGCCGTCCTCGGGCACCCACGCGTTGAGGAACTGGTCGGCCAGCTTGTGCAGCGCCTTCGGCCGTTCCACGCCGACGAGCCGGGCCGCGCGCTCCAGCGCAAGAGCCAGCCACGCCATGTCGTCGTAGTAGTCGTTGACCCAGGACATGTTGTTGCGCAACCGGTGTGAGCGGACCTGCCGCTCGATGCGCTGCTTGCGGTCGGGCTGCGGGTCGCGCACCTGGGCGTCGACCAGACAATCCAGCAGATGGGCCTGCCACCAGTAGTGCCAGGTGCCGAACAGGAGCTGCTTGCGCGTGGCCGGCCACGCGACGACGCCGAGCTGGGTCCCCGGAAACTGCCACAACCGCCGCAGGTGCCGCTTGACGACGGCGGCCTCGGCGCTGGCCGCGCGGTTGCCCCATAGCTGGTCCATCCTGTTGATCCTGCCCTACCAGGCCGCGTCGAGGTCGCCGTGTTGCTCGATCCAGGTGTGCATCGCGATGCCCGCGGCGACGGCGGCGTTCATGCTGCGCGTGGAGCCGAACTGCGCGATCGACACGGTCCGTGCGGCGCCCGCCCTGGCGTCGTCGGTGATGCCGGGCCCCTCCTGACCGAAGATCAGCAGTAAGTCGCGCGGCAGGGCGACGCGTTCGATGCGGACCGCGCCGGGGACGTTGTCGACGGCGATCACCTCAAGGCCCGCGTCGGTGGCGAACGCCAGCAACTCGGCGGTGGTGTCGTGGTGGCGCAGTCGCTGGTAGCGGTCGGTCACCATGGCGCCGCGCCGGTTCCAGCGGCGACGACCGACGATGTGCACGGTATCGACGGCGAACGCGTTGGCCGTCCGAACCACGCTGCCGATGTTGGCGTCGTTGCCGAAGTTCTCGATCGCCACGTGCAGCGCGTGGCGGCGCGTGTCGATGTCGGCCACGATGGCCTCCCGCGTCCAGTACCGATACGCGTCGACGACGTTGCGGGTGTCCCCGTCACGCAACAGATCCCTGTCGTATCGGGGGTCGTCCGGCAGCGGCCCCTCCCATGGGCCGACGCCGGGCGCCTCACCCCATTCGGTGGGGCCTGGTATCTCACTCACCCTTGGTCCACAGCGCCGCGTGCGTTCCGATCACCGAGACCGTGGCATAGAGCAGCGCCGCGTTGATCTCGCCCTGGGTGCACAGCGACGCCCGCACCGACACCGCCTCCAGCGACGAGTCCGGCAGCACCAGCATCGACGCCCCGTACACCGAGCACGAGTAGGACAGCCCCGCACCCGGCAGCGTCGGCGCCACCACGACCATCAACGGGCCACCGCGGCGTGCCGAGTCCTCGCGGTATCGCGCTGCGGCGCCGTCGATCTGGAGACCCAGCAGCATGTAGCCGGAACCGGTGAAGGCGGCCTGGTCGCCGAGCGCAGTCGGATCGAGTTGGGCGCCGTCACCGTGGAAGGCGTCGACGCTGGTGGTCTGCAGCACCATGCCGGTGTCGTTCTCGTTGGTGGGCAGCAGGCCGACGGGGAAGGCGGCCGGATAGGCCACCGTCGTGCCCGGCATCCGGTCCTGCGGCGAGTAGGCATATACGCCCCGCACCTGGGTCTGATCCCGCAGCGGGCCCAAACACACTGTGCCGGTGAGCTTCTCGGGGTTCGGCGCGGACGCGGGCTGAAGGTTCAGACTGGTCACCCCCGAGCAGCCGCCCACCGCGTTGGACTCGATCGGATGGGCGAGCGCACCGTACAGACCGAACCGCAGCGACTCCGGCTTGGCGTGCGGCCCGCCGGGCGTCGACGCGGCGGCGTCGACGTCGACCAGGACATAGTCGCCGTCGAACCGCAGATTGGACACCGACATGTTCCAGCCCAGCGTCGCAAGGGATTCACCGATCTTCGCGGCCTGCGTGCCGTACGGACCGCCGTCGTCGGTGCTGCTGGAACAGGCCGCAAGCAGGGTCGCCGCGAGCAGCCCCGCGACTACTGCGCGCACCGACACGCTGGTCTATGTCCGTCCACGGCCGCGGCCAACGACCTTCGTCATGGCGCGCACCAGGTTTCGCGGCACCATGCGGCCACCGGTGGTCAGCACCTTGTATTGCAGCCCGGGCACGATGACGACGTGACCCTTCGCCACGTCGGCTAGGCAGTCGCGGACCACGTCGGCCACCTCGAGCCACAGGAACGACGGCGTGCCCGCCATGTCGATGCCCGCCCGCTCGTGGAATTCGGTGCGCACGAAGCCGGGGCACAGCGCGTGCACGCCGACACCGGTGCCGCCGAGCCCGTTGGCCAGACCCTCGGAGAACGCGACCACCCAGGCCTTCGACGCCGAGTAGGTCGAGCCGCGGCCGGGAAGCAGCCCCGCGACGCTGGCGACGTTGATGACGGTGCCCGCGCCTGCCGCCAACATGGGCGGCAGAGCGGCGTGCGTCAGCTGCATCACCGCGGTCACGTTGACGTCGAGCTGGGATTGCAGTGAGGCGAAGTCGGCGGTCCAGAACTCGCCTGAGGTGCCGAATCCCGCGTTGTTGACCAGGATTCGCACGCCCTTGGTCAGGCGCTCCGCCACCCTCTCGCGATCGGCGGCGACGGCCAGGTCGGCGGGCAGCACCTCGACCTCGGCGCCGGCTTCGTCGTGCAGCTCGGCGGCAAGGCTCTGCAGCCGGTCGACGTCACGGGCCACCAACACCAGGTCGTGACCGTCGATGGCATAGCGGCGGGCGAATCCCGTCCCGAGACCCGACGTCGGTCCGGTGATCATTGCGACGGGGCGGGACATGCCGACAGGTTACTTGGCGCCCATCGGGCGCAGGCGAGGCGTCAGCTAGCGCTGATAGTGCGGGGACTGACGGCCGTTGCGCGCTGGCGGGCGCGGCTGCGTGTAGCGGCCGACGTCGGCGCGGCCGGCGGGCTGGTCGGTCCGACCGGCGGGCAGCTCACGGGGTGGGGCGACCGGACGGCCAGGAGATCCGCCGCGCCGGGCCACGGCCGGGCCTGCGCTGCCACTCGGGCCGGTCTGCGGAGTAGGCGGCAGGACACGCAGCAGATCGTTGAACTGACGGACGGTGAGCAGACCCTCGTCCCACTGCGCCCTGGTGCTGGTCACCGGCATGCTGACCAGCGTCCAGTTCTGCTCGTTCCACATGATCTCGGCGCAGTCGGGCGCCGCGTGCGCGAACGTCACCATGCGCCGGTCGCAGGCGCGGCGGGCGGCGTCGAGATTGGTCGAGTAGACCATCCGCGGGCCGATGGCGCCCAGCAGCCAGATGTCGCTCTCGCGTGGTTCCTTGATGTCCTTGAGGCGCACGTCGACGACGACGTTGGTGCCGACCTTGCGGTGCAGCGCGATGACCGTCGCCACGTCCTCGAGGTCGAAGATGAACACCGCTTCACCGCGGATCTGGCCGAGCACCACGTTCTTGGCGGTCACGTCGCCGACCGTGGACATCACGCCGCGCTTCCAGCGCTTTACGATGTCGGCCGATTCGTGTTCGTAGTCGAAGCCGTGCGACTTGGCCCACGACTTGCGCCGACGGCCCAGGCCACGGCGCTTGTCGATGTCGACGTACAACAACACCGCCGCACCTGTGAAACAGAGTGCGGACAGCGTGAACCAGAGCGGGACCATTGCCCCCAGCCTACTGGCTGGTACCGCTTTCGCTCGAACTCGAATGGATCACAACCTCATCACCAAGCGACATGGCCCGGCGAGACTGCTGCCAGATCGCGTTTCGGCGAGGATTCGCGATCTGGCAGCAGTGTCGACGCGGGTTGTGTCAGCCCAGGACCAGGCCTTCGCCGTCCGGGGCGACGTTGACGGGCACCACGTCGCCGTCGTGCACGTCACCGGCCAGCAGCAGCTTGGCGAGCTGGTCGCCGATGGCCTGCTGGATCAGCCTGCGCAGCGGCCGCGCGCCGTACACGGGGTCGAAGCCGCGCTGGGCGAGCCAGCGCTTCGCGGGCAGCGACACCTCGAGCTGCAGCCGACGCTGACTCAGCCGCTTCTGCAGCTGGGCCAGCTGGATGTCGACGATCGACACCAGCTCCTCGGGATTGAGCCCGTCGAAGATGATCACGTCGTCGAGCCGGTTGATGAACTCCGGCTTGAACGCCGAGCGCACCGCCGCCATCACCATCTCCTCCGAGCCCCCGGCGCCGAGGTTCGACGTCAGGATGAGGATGGTGTTGCGGAAGTCGACCGTGCGGCCCTGACCGTCGGTCAGCCGACCCTCGTCGAGCACCTGCAGCAGTACGTCGAACACGTCCGGGTGGGCCTTCTCGATCTCGTCGAACAGCACCACGGTGTACGGACGACGCCGCACCGCTTCGGTCAGCTGACCGCCCTGGTCGTAACCGATGTAACCGGGAGGGGCACCGACGAGGCGGGCCACGGAGTGCTTCTCGCCGTACTCGCTCATGTCGATGCGGACCATCGCGCGCTCGTCGTCGAACAGGAATTCCGCCAGCGCCTTGGCCAGCTCGGTCTTGCCGACGCCGGTGGGCCCGAGGAACATGAACGACCCGGTCGGCCGGTTCGGGTCGGCGACACCGGCGCGGGTGCGGCGGACCGCATCCGACACCGCCTGCACGGCCCGCTTCTGGCCGACGACGCGCTTGCCCAGTTCGGTCTCCATGCGCAGCAGCTTCGCGGTCTCGCCCTCGAGCATCCGCCCGGCGGGGATACCGGTCCACGCCGACACCACCTCGGCGATGTCGTCGGGGCCGACCTCCTCCTTGAGCATGACGTTCTCGCGGGCTTCGGCCACGGGCAGCGCCGCGTCGAGCTTCTTCTCCACCTCGGGGATGCGCCCGTAGCGCAGCTCGGCGGCCTTGGCCAGGTCGCCGTCGCGTTCGGCCCTGTCGGCCTCACCGCGCATCGTGTCCAGCTGTTCCTTGAGGTCGCGGACGACGTCGATGACGTTCTTCTCGTTCTGCCACCGGGTGGTCAGCTCGGCCAGCTGCTCCTTCTTGTCGGCCAGTTCGGCGCGCAGCTTCTCCAACCGGTCCTTCGACGCGGCGTCCTCTTCCTTGGCCAGTGCCATCTCCTCGATTTCGAGGCGACGCACGAGGCGTTCGACCTCGTCGATTTCGACGGGCCGGGAGTCGATCTCCATCCGCAGCCGCGACGCCGACTCGTCGACGAGGTCGATGGCCTTGTCCGGCAGGAAGCGTGCGGCGATGTAGCGGTCGGACAGCGTGGCCGCCGCGACCAGTGCGGAGTCGGTGATGCGCACGCCGTGGTGCACCTCGTAGCGGTCCTTCAGACCGCGCAGGATGCCGACGGTGTCCTCCACCGACGGCTCCCCCACCAGCACCTGCTGGAACCGGCGCTCCAGGGCCGCGTCCTTCTCGATGTACTTGCGGTACTCGTCGAGCGTGGTGGCGCCGACCATCCGCAGCTCGCCACGGGCCAGCATCGGCTTGATCATGTTGCCCGCGTCCATCGCGGACTCGCCGGTCGCGCCGGCACCCACGATGGTGTGCAGTTCGTCGATGAACGTGATGACCTGACCGGCGGAGTTCTTGATGTCGTCGAGGACGGCCTTGAGCCGTTCCTCGAACTCGCCGCGGTACTTCGCGCCTGCCACCATCGAGCCGAGGTCGAGAGAGACGACGGTCTTGTCGCGCAGGCTCTCGGGGACGTCGCCGGCGATGATGCGCTGGGCCAGGCCCTCGACGATCGCGGTCTTGCCGACGCCGGGCTCGCCGATCAGCACCGGGTTGTTCTTGGTGCGCCGGCTCAGCACCTGTACGACGCGACGAATCTCGTTGTCACGACCGATGACCGGGTCGAGCTTGCCTTCACGCGCGGCGGCGGTCAGGTCGGTGGAGTACTTCTCCAACGCTTGATAGGTGCCCTCGGGATCGGGGCTCGTCACGCGGGCGCTGCCGCGGACCTTGGTGAACGCCTCGCGCAGCGCCTGTGGTGAGGCGCCGTGGCCGGTCAGCAGCTTGGCGACGTCGGAGCTGCCGGTGGCCAGGCCGACCATCAGGTGCTCGGTGGAGACGTATTCGTCGTCCATCTCCGTGGCGAGGTGCTGGGCCGCGGTGATCGCCGCGAGCGACTCACGGGATAGTTGTGGTGTCGAGTTGGCGCCGGTCGCCGACGGCAGTCGGTCGACGAGGCCCTGGGCCTCGGCCCGAACCGTCGCGGGATCGACGCCGACCGCCTCGAGTAGCGGGACGGCGATGCCGTCGTTCTGCGTCAGCAGCGCCATCAGTAAGTGGGCAGGACGGATCTCCGGGTTGCCTGCGGCCGTGGCCGCCTGCAATGCCGACGTCAGTGCCGCCTGGGTCTTCGTGGTCGGGTTGAACGAGTCCACGACGCCTCCGTTCTCTTTCTTGGGAAAAATGCTCGTCGTGATGAACAACGTCGTCAAGGTTGAGTCTGTTCCGCTCAACTCTAGCCAATTTGGGATCGGTAGGGACGTGGTTTCGGCCACACTGTTGCGGTGCGCGTCAATTACAAGATCGTCCTGCTCATAGCGGTGCTCGCGGCGATGGTCGTCGGGTGCTCCCGGGAAACCCCTGGGGTGGCAATGGCGCCGGCGGGCGCGCTGGGATTCTCCGACGAGGATCAGGTGCGCGACGTCGTCGACCGCTTCGAGCAGTCATGGAACGACGCGGACTTCGACGCGATGTCCGAGATCCTGTGCGAGGACATGCGCAACGATGCCGAGTTCGGTCCGAGCGAGATGAAGGAGATGCGGGAGATGGCTGGCACGTTGACCCTCACGATCGCCGATCTCGTCATCGACGGCGACGGGGCGACCGCCACGATCCTGAATGACGGTGAAGACCCCGACGACATCGAGTTCGCCCGCGAGGACGGCGACTGGAAGTGGTGTGAATACTGAGTGCCGCTCAGTCGGCGAAGTCCCAGTACTGCAGCCATGTCACCGTCGCGAACGCCGTCAAGGTCACGACGTAGAGCGCCACGACCACGGCCGCACCCACCGCACTGGTCCGCAGTCCCGCGCCGTCGACCGGATCCAGCCAGCGCCCGAACCATCGCGACACCTGCGGCATCAGCCACCACTGCAACAGCGAGACACTGACCACCTGGCTGAGCCACAACGCCAACCACGGTTGGGCGCCCCAGCCGTCCAGAACCGGCCCGACGAAGCGCGACAGGATCATCACCGTCGGATAGAGCACCAGCAGCACCACCATCGCCGACTTCCAGTTCGGCGTCATCAACGTCCGGCCGTCCTGCACCCGCACGGTCGTGCCGAACGGGGTGGTGCTCGACACGGCCGAGAAGCCCTTGGTCAGGCTCGACCGCAAACCCGGTAGCGCCTCGTCCCGCTCCTTCGACCCCAACCACGCCGACAGCTGGGCGGCCGTCCTGAACCTAAGGACCGACAGCCATTCGCCGCCGGATTCGGCAGGCAGCAGAACGGTGCCCTCGTAGCCGGGGAACCGAGAGCTCGCCGCGACCAGTCGAGCCTGGACGGCCCTGAAGTCGGACTCCTTGCCAACAGCCACGTCGTGCCGGAATGCACTCGTGCCCGGAGGCGCTTCGCTGCCGTCGGCGAGCACCAAATCGCCTGAGCAGGAATAGAATCCACGATCTTGTCCCGCCTGGAGCACCGACCGGCGACCGGGGCTGTCGAGCCAGTCGTGCAGACGCTGCTCGGAGGAGAAGGTGGCGGCGAAGCCCCAGTCGAGGTCGGGTTCGTCGTGGACCGACACGCTGGTGGCCACCGCACCGTCAGCGCGCGCGGACGCCCGCAACTCGGCCAACCACGCATCGAAGCCCGCCGCGTCCCGCGCCGGATGGAAGACCGTGACGGCTGTGGTTGTGGCGACAGTGGTCGACGCCATGACGTGCCTCAGCTTCCCGTGACGTTGCGGCCCTGGACGTACACCCGGGCGATCGACGATTCTCGGATTCCCATCAACAGCGCGAACAGGCCCTGCTCCGTCGCCAGCTTGGGGTCGGCCGCGCGGACCGCGTGGGTGAGCGTGGCGTGCAGCGCCGGGGTGGCCGACGGGTCGACGACGACGAAGTCGGCCTCCTTGCCGACGTCGAAGTTGCCGAACCTGTTCTCCATGTCCAGTGCACGCGCGCCGGCCAGGGTGCCGAGGAACAACATCTCGGCCGGGTGCATGCTCACGCCGTCGTCGCCCGGTTCGCTGATGTGCACCTTGAACGCATCGCCGAGCACGCGCGGGATCAGCCACTCGTCGCCGCCGCCGAAATCCGTTCCCGCGGCGACGTTCACACCCGAGGCCACCGTCCGCTTCCACGGCATCGTGCCCGAACCGAGGAACAGCTGGGAGATGGGACAGTGCGCGATGGACGTGCCCGTCTCCGCCATTCGCGCCAATTCGACGTCCTGGCAGTGCACGCCGTGCGCCAGGATGGTGCGCCTGCCCAGCAGGCTCTTGCCACCGACCCGGGAACCGGGCAGGAACTTGCCGTCGTAGGTGTCGAGGTAGGAATTCACCTGGTACGCCTGCTTGGTCGAGTCGACCTCGCCGGTGCCGGGGCGGTTGTTCTCGTTGAGGTGGCTGTGTACGAAAACCCCGCGGCTCTGCACCGAATCATAGAGTTCGCCAAGGTTTTTCAGCGTCTCCGGCGTGACCGACAGCGAGAACCGGGGCACGATCGCCACGTGCAGCAGTGCGGTGTCGGGGTTTCCGGTGTCGGCGCCGTGCCACTTGTCGATTTCCTCGCGGGTCAGTCGGATGGCGTCGTCCTCCGACGTCAGCAGCGGCTGCGCGGTCTCACCACCGACGGTCTGGATCCCGCGGCCGCTGACCAACCGCAGACCCCGGCGCTGCGTTTCGGTGAACAACGCGTCCTGGGCGTCGGGAAAGGCCGAACCGAAGACCATGGCGGCGGTGGTGCCCGCGGCGATGCGGCGACCACAGAACTCGACGGCAGCCCGCTGCGCGAATTCGGGATCGGCGAAACGCGATTCGGACGGGAAGATGCACAGGTTCAGCCACTCGAGAAGCTGCCCGCCACCGTAGGAGTCGCCCGCGTAGGTCTGCGGAAAGTGGACGTGGGTGTCGACGAAACCCGGCAACAGGAAACCGGGCCGATGGTCGACGACGGTCGCCGACTCGGCACCTGCCGGAAGCGCCTCCCGCTCACCGCAGTAGGTGATGACGCCCGCGTCGTCGACCACCACCGCGCCGTCGGGAATCGAGACCAGTGCCCCCGCCGCGCCGGTGACCGTCGGACTGCCCGCGATGTGGTGGACGTGACCGAGATGAACCTGACTGGCCATCGAATTCTCCTCGTTCAGGGATCGTGACGACCCAGGTCAGATCGGCTGCAGCACAAGATCATTTCACCGACGCGGAAGTTCGATGGGTGACAACGCAAACAATTTACCGCGGTGTCATGGCAGTTGGGAGAATCGGCACCGGCAAACGTGGCGGTGCCCTACAGTCGGGCTGTCGACGCGGGTCCGCTGCGCCGGATCGCGGCGCAACCCGAAGGACCAGCGACATGGACATCACCACGATCACCGATGTCGTCCGCCACCCGAGCGACCCTCCCGGCGCGCAGTGGCAGCCGGGTGACGCGTGGCTCGCCGGAGGGACGTGGCTGTTCTCCGACCGCCAACCCGAGCTGCGCCGACTGATCGACCTGATGCCGCTGGGCTGGAATTCCCTGGCCACCGGTGCGGAGGGCATCGACATCGGTGCCATGTGCACCATCGCCGACCTGTACGAGTTCGCGGCGACTTCGGACTGGCCGGTCGCGCCGCTGCTGCGGACGAGTTGTGAGGCGTTCCTCGCGTCGTTCAAGGTGTGGAACTCCGCCACGGTGGGCGGCAACATCTGCATGGCGCTGCCCGCGGGCCCGATGATCACGATGACGGTCGCGCTCGAAGCCGCCTACACCCTGCTGGCACCGGACGGATCGGAACGCGTGCTGGACGCCGTCGACTTCGTCACCGGAAACCACGCGAACGCGCTGCATCCCGGCGAGGTGTTGCGTCGAATCCGCGTCCCCGCCAGCGCCTTGCGCAAGCGATACACGCACCGCCGGTTCACGTTGACGCACCTGGGGCGCTCCACCATCTTCATGATCGCCACCCAGGAACCCGGCGGGAGGGACCTGCTGCTGACGATCACCGCGGGCACCACCCACCCGATACGGCTGGCGTTCGACACCGTTCCCGATGCAGGCACGCTGCAGGACGCCATCGACGCACTGGGCGACGACGTCTGGTTCGACGACCCGAACGGCGCACCAGACCACCGCCGCCACCTGGCCGCGTACTACGCCGAAGAGATCCGCGCCGAGCTGGGGAGCCCGTCATGACCTTCACCGTGAACGGTGAGACATTCGATCAGGAGCCGCGGCCGGGCCAGTGCCTGCGCACCCATCTTCGGTCACTCGGCTGGTACGGGGTCAAGAAGGGTTGCGACGCAGGCGATTGCGGTGCCTGCACGGTGTGGTTGGACGGCAAGCCCGTGCACAGCTGCATCACTCCGGCGTTCCGCGCCGACGGCCACGAGGTCACGACCATCGAAGGTCTCGGCACACCCGAGAACCTGCACCCGATGCAGCGGCAGTTCCGCGACGCGCCCGGCTTCCAGTGCGGCTTCTGCACGGCAGGCATGATCATGACCTCGGCGACGTTCACCGAGGACCAGAAGAAGGACCTGCCGCGCGCGCTGAAGGGAAACCTGTGCCGCTGCACCGGTTACCGCGCCATCGAGGACGCCATCAACGGCGTCGCGTCGATCGAGGAGGCCAAGCCCGGGCAGGCCGTCGGCACCAGTGTCGGCGCACCGGCGGCAACGGGTGTCGTGACCGGCACCGTCGAGTTCACCATGGACACCGAGATGGAGGGCATGCTGCACCTCAAGGTGCTGCACTCGCCGCACGCCCACGCCCGGATCGTCTCGATCGACAAGTCCGCCGCGCTGGCCGTCCCCGGTGTGCACCGGGTGTACACCTGGGAGGACGTGCCGAGGAAGCGGTTCAGCACCGCGATCCACACCGACCACCTGGTCGACCCCGACGACACCTACGTGCTGGACAACGTCGTGCGCTTCGCGGGCCAACGGGTGGTGGCGGTGCTCGCCGACTCGGTGCACGCCGCCGACGAGGGATGCGGCAAGGTCGTCGTGGAGTACGAAGTACTGCCTGCGGTCTTCGATCCCGAGGAGGCGATGGCCGACGGCGCCCCGCAACTGCACAGCTACGAAGACCCCTTCGCACACGACAAGCACCACAACGTGCTGTTCGAGCTGCACGCCGAAATCGGCGACGTCCAAGCCGGTTTCGACCAGGCGGACGTGATCCACGAGGGCACCTACTTCTCGCCGCGGGTGCAGCATGCGCACCTCGAGACGCACGGGACCATCGCCTGGATGGACGACGGTCGCCTCAACGTGCGCACCAGTTCGCAGTCACCGTCCATCGCCAAGGTGAAGCTGTCCCATCTGTTCGACCTGCGTCCCGATCAGCTAC
Source organism: Mycobacterium sp. URHB0044 (assembly GCF_000620625.1). GTDB lineage: Bacteria > Actinomycetota > Actinomycetes > Mycobacteriales > Mycobacteriaceae > Mycobacterium. Next base: position 54,210 of record NZ_JIAW01000033.1, read on the forward strand.
GGGTGTTCTGCACGCGCGTCGGCGGCGGTTTCGGTGGCAAGCAGGAACTCATCTCCGAGGACCTGGCCGCGCTGGCCACCATCGACACCGGCCGCCCGGTCAGCTGGGAGTACACCCGCGAAGAGGAATTCACCACGGCCTCACCGCGGCATCCGATGAAGTGCACGGTCCGACTCGGCGCCAAGGCCGACGGAACCCTGACGGCGTTCGCGTTTCACAACGTCTCCAACACCGGCGCCTACGGCAATCACGGCGGCGAGACGCTGTTCGCGGCCGGCGCGGCGATCGCGCTATACCGTTGTGCGAACAAGAAATTCGACGGCTGGTCGGTGTACACCAACACCGTGCCCAGCGGTGCCTTGCGTGGTTATGGCATGACTCAGCCGGCGTTCGCGGTGGAGTCGGCCATCCACGAGTTGGCGGTCAAGCTGGGCATGGATCCGCTCAAGCTGCGACGGCGCAACGTGGTCAAGCCCGGTGACTCGCTGCTGGGCATCGGCGATCACCCCGACGACGTGTCGTTCACCGAGGACGGTGTGACCGAATGCATCGACCTCGTCGACGCGGCATTGCGCAGCAGTGCGGCGTCGAACGGCGAAGCGCTCGGCGACGACTGGCTGATCGGTGTCGGCGCCGCAAGCTCCCTGCACGAGACCGCGCCGCCGACCGATCACATCTCGGACGCGTGGGCGACGCTGCGCGACGACGGGACGTACGAGATCGCCGTCGGCACGGTCGAGTTCGGCGAGGGAACGTCGACCGTCCACGTCCAGATCGCGGCGACGAACCTGGGGACCACACCGTCGCGGATACACCTGGTGCAGTCGGACACCGACAGAACGGGCTTCGACACCGGTGCCTTCGCCAGTGCCGGCATGTTCGTCGCGGGCAACGCGGTGAACTATGCGTCGAGGGCGCTGCGCGACCGCATCCTGCGGTTCGCCGCCGCCCACGTCGGCGTCGACGTCGCCGACTGCGCGATGGACGACGACGGGATCGTGTGCGGTGACACGCGCCTGTCCCTCGCTGATCTCCTCGCGGCCGGACGCGCGCGCGGAATCCGGTTCACGGAGTCGCGCAAGGCCTACGGCTCCCCGCGCAGCGTCACGTCGAACGCGCAGGGCTTCCGGATCGCGGTGCACCAGGTGACCGGTGAGATTCGCATCCTCTACAGCGTGCAGGCCACCGACGCGGGGGTGGTGATCAACCCCGCCCAGGTGCGTGGTCAGGTCGACGGCGGCGTGGCCATGGGCGTCGGCTTCGCGTTGACGGAGAACTTCCACGTCGACGAGAACGGCGTCATGACGAACCCTAACCTGCGCAACTACCGCATTCCCACGTATGCCGACGTGCCCCGCACCGAGCTGCTGCTGGTCGACTCGACGGATTCGGTGGGCCCGATGGCCGCCAAGGGAATGGCGGAGTGCTGCATCAATCCGGTCGCGCCGGCGCTGGCGAACGCTCTGGAAGACGCCACCGGGGTGCGGTTCCGCGAGCTGCCGCTGACGCCCGAACGCATCTACGCCAGGCTCGCCGCCAGCCGACTGATCCCGGCAACCTGACGTGACCAAGGACGTGTCCCTCAACGGCGAACCCGTCACCACCGACGCCGCCACGGTGATCATCGGCCAGCGCGTCCGACCGGAATGCGTCGAGGACTTCGTCACCTGGCAACACGAATTGAACGACGCCGCAACGCATTACCCCGGTTTCCTCGGCGCCGAAGTCAGCGCGCCGACGGCGGTGCAACCGGATTGGGTGGTGGTGTACCGGTTCGATTCGGTCGCGAACGTCCAAGCCTGGATCAACAGCGCCACCCGGCAGGACCGGCTCGTTGTCGGCAGCCAGTACCTCGACGGCCCGGCCACACAACAGGTCGTCGGCGGCGCCGCGAAGCCGACCGATCAGCTGGTCACGGTCGTGGTGACGCACCGCGTCAAGCCGGATCAGGTGGACGAATTCCTGGCGTGGCAGGACCGACTTCGACTGGCCGAGAGCCAGTTCGACGGGTACCGCGGCTCCGAGCTGTTCCGGCCCATCGAGGGCGTACAGGACGAGTGGACGGCGATGTACCGCTATGACAACGCGGCCGCGCTCGACACGTGGCTGACCTCCGAGGAGCGGAAGGTCCTGCTCGAGGATGGCAAGAAGTTCCACGACTTCGTATTGCGCACGGTGGACAATTCGTTCGGCAACTGGTTCGCCTTCGACGACAAGGGGAACGTGGCTGCACCGCCGTCGGACACCAAGTCGTCCATCGCGGTGTGGGTGGGTCTCTACCCGACCGTCGTGATCCTCACCCTGGTCCTGTCACCGCTGAAGATGCCGCTGTGGCTCGGCATGCTCGTTGGAAACCTGTTGTCCAGCTTTGCCATGAGCTTCCTCTCGATGCCCTACTACGTCAACCCGTTGCTCAAGCACTGGCTCCGGCCGCCGCCGGACGTGCCCGAGTGGAAGACCAACTGGCGTGGCATCGGCATCGTGGTGGCGGTCATGGCCTTCTGGACGGTCACCATCTACTTGGTGACGAAGGTGTTCTGGCACCTGCCGTAGCCGGCCGTCGTCCCGCACGTCGGCACCCACCCCGGCCCCGGCGCCCAGCCCCACGTACCCCCGGCCCCGGCGCCGGGCCCCACGTACCCCCGGCCCCGGCGCCCGGCCCCACGTACCCCCGGCCCCGGCGCGCCCAGCCAGGGTACCGTTTGCCCACCTTTGAGCGACTTCCCCGCATGGCGGTGCCGAGGTCACCCGAAAAGTCGCTCGTAGGTGGGCAATTCGCCTACCGTCCCCCACCGCCCGCCGAGCGGAGCCGCCGCTTTCCGACCTCCACACCGGGCGCAGCCCCCTCATCGCTCGTCGCGAATGCGAGTGAGCCATGTGGTGACGTCGCGACTGTGAGCTTGACGAGATTTGAGCCCGGCAGATTCATACGGTCAGTGCAACATCCCTGGTAGCTGGAGGTTGCTGTGCCGTGTGGTTATCCGTTTTCGCGTTCTGTCCGTCGGGAGCTGTTCGATCGGGTGTGCGGGGGTGAGTCGGTTCGGGATGCAGCCGCGGGTGTGGGCGTGTCGTACAACACGGCGGGGTTGTGGTGGCGTGACGCTGGAGCGATGCGTCTTGGACGAAACAGCAAGAGTGCGACGGGTCTGCTCGAGCCCGGTGACCTGAATGGGCCGGGTGGGCGGGGCCACCGGCTCAACTTCGATGAACGCATCGAGATCATGCGCGGGCTCGACGCCAAACTCTCCTACGCCGAGATCGGCCGTCAGATCGGCCGTGACCGGGCCGTCATCTGGCGGGAAGTCGACCGAAACCGCAACCCCGACGGGGACTACCACGCCGGGATGGCCCACGCCCGGGCCACGCAGAAAGCCAAGCGCCCCAAGGAGTTCACGCTCAACGATCCGGTGTTATGCGCCCAGATCGAATCCTGGATGGATGACGGGTGGAGCCCGGGGCTGATCGCCGAGGTGTTGGCTCGAGATCACCCCGATGACAAGCTGGCACGGGTGAGCCACGAAACCATCTACAAGTGCCTCTACGTGCAGACCCGTGGCCAGCTGCGTGCCGATCTGCACAAGTGCCTGTCGACCAAGCGGTCCGCGCGAAAGACCCAGGGCCGGGCGGAGCGACGCGGCAAGTTCAATGACGTGTTCACCATCAGCGACCGCCCCGCCGAGGCCGCCGACCGCGCCGTGCCAGGGCATTGGGAGGGCGATTTGATTCTGGGCACCGGATGCACCAGTGCGATCGGCACACTGGTCGAGCGCAGCACCCGGTTCACCATCCTGTTGCACCTACCCACCGACCACACCGCCGACTCGGTGGCCGCCGCGATGATCGAGGCGATGAGCGAGTTGCCGGCCCATCTGCGTCGCACGATCACCTGGGACCGGGGAAGTGAGATGGCCAACTGGCGTGACATCAACCTGCAGCTACAGGCGCCGGTCTACTTCTGCGATCCCCACTCACCTTGGCAACGAGGTACCAACGAGAACACCAATCGACTGCTTCGATTCTGGTTCGAAAAGAGCACCGACCTGCGCGTGCACACCAAAGCCGACCTCAAACGCATCCAAGACAAACTCAACACACGGCCCCGACCGACTCTCGACCTGGACACCCCCGCCGACCGACTCGCCGCCCTCCTCGCCCCAGCCGCTTAGCCAGGAATGCCGAATGTTGTCGTAACCGCTTGACATTGAG
>NZ_JIAW01000034.1 GCF_000620625.1 Mycobacterium sp. URHB0044
CTCAATGTCAAGCGGTTACGACAACATTCGGCATTCCTGGCTAAGCGGCTGGGGCGAGGAGGGCGGCGAGTCGGTCGGCGGGGGTGTCCAGGTCGAGAGTCGGTCGGGGCCGTGTGTTGAGTTTGTCTTGGATGCGTTTGAGGTCGGCTTTGGTGTGCACGCGCAGGTCGGTGCTCTTTTCGAACCAGAATCGAAGCAGTCGATTGGTGTTCTCGTTGGTACCTCGTTGCCAAGGTGAGTGGGGATCGCAGAAGTAGACCGGCGCCTGTAGCTGCAGGTTGATGTCACGCCAGTTGGCCATCTCACTTCCCCGGTCCCAGGTGATCGTGCGACGCAGATGGGCCGGCAACTCGCTCATCGCCTCGATCATCGCGGCGGCCACCGAGTCGGCGGTGTGGTCGGTGGGTAGGTGCAACAGGATGGTGAACCGGGTGCTGCGCTCGACCAGTGTGCCGATCGCACTGGTGCATCCGGTGCCCAGAATCAAATCGCCCTCCCAATGCCCTGGCACGGCGCGGTCGGCGGCCTCGGCGGGGCGGTCGCTGATGGTGAACACGTCATTGAACTTGCCGCGTCGCTCCGCCCGGCCCTGGGTCTTTCGCGCGGACCGCTTGGTCGACAGGCACTTGTGCAGATCGGCACGCAGCTGGCCACGGGTCTGCACGTAGAGGCACTTGTAGATGGTTTCGTGGCTCACCCGTGCCAGCTTGTCATCGGGGTGATCTCGAGCCAACACCTCGGCGATCAGCCCCGGGCTCCACCCGTCATCCATCCAGGATTCGATCTGGGCGCATAACACCGGATCGTTGAGCGTGAACTCCTTGGGGCGCTTGGCTTTCTGCGTGGCCCGGGCGTGGGCCATCCCGGCGTGGTAGTCCCCGTCGGGGTTGCGGTTTCGGTCGACTTCCCGCCAGATGACGGCCCGGTCACGGCCGATCTGACGGCCGATCTCGGCGTAGGAGAGTTTGGCGTCGAGCCCGCGCATGATCTCGATGCGTTCATCGAAGTTGAGCCGGTGGCCCCGCCCACCCGGCCCATTCAGGTCACCGGGCTCGAGCAGACCCGTCGCACTCTTGCTGTTTCGTCCAAGACGCATCGCTCCAGCGTCACGCCACCACAACCCCGCCGTGTTGTACGACACGCCCACACCCGCGGCTGCATCCCGAACCGACTCACCCCCGCACACCCGATCGAACAGCTCCCGACGGACAGAACGCGAAAACGGATAACCACACGGCACAGCAACCTCCAGCTACCAGGGATGTTGCACTGACCGTATGAATCTGCCCCCGGATTGTCTCGTCAAATGCACACTGGCGCAGCCCCTCAACGCTCCGAGCGACTTTCGGGTGCCGGTCGGCGAAAAGTCGCTCGTAGGTGGGCAAACGGGGTAGTGCCTGGCTGGCTGGCTGGCTGGCTGGCTGGCTGGCTGGCTGGCTGGCTGGCTGGCTGGCTGGCGGCTGGCTGGCTAGCGCACCAGTCTGCGCAGCAGCGCCGACGCCGCGACGACGCCGAGAATCGCTGCCACCAATAGGATTCCGATGTCCATCCACGTGTTGCCCGGCGTGCCGAGCAGCAGCGCCCGCAGGGCGTTGACCTCGTAGCTGAGCGGGTTGATCGCCGACAGCCACCGCAGCCAGTTCGGCATCACGTCGACCGGATACAGCGCGTTGGAGGCGAAGAACAACGGCATCGTGATCGCCTGGCCGATGCCCATCAGCCGGTCCCGGTTGCGCACCAGACCCGCCAGCGTCATCGACAGGCACGCGAAGAATGCCGACCCCAGCACGACGACTCCCATCGCGGCGAGGATGCGCAACGGGTTGGCGGTGAGGTGAATTCCCATCAGGTAGGCGATCACCAGCACGCCGACCACCTGCGCGACCGACCGCACGCCTGCCGCGAACGACTTACCGGTGATGAGGGCCGATGCCGGCGACGGCGTCACCATCAGCTTGGCCAGGATCCCCGCGTCGCGGTCCCACACGATCTGGATGCCGTAGAAGATCGAAATGAACAGCGCCGACTGCGCGATGATGCCCGGCGCGAGGAAGGCCAGATACGGCACGCCGCCGGTGTCGATGACGTGCAGCCGGGAGAACGTCTGGCCGAAGATCAGCAGCCACAACGCGGGTTGCACCATGCGGGTGAGCAATTCACTGCGGTCATGGCTGAGCTTCTGCAGTTCGACGAGCGCGAACGCGCCCATGCGCCGCAGCAGTCCACCGACGCGCTTCAGGCCGCGGGGCGCGCGGATCAGTTCGACCTGGGTACCGTCAACTGACACGGCGGGCCGTCCTTCTGCTGGACCGGACTTCGCGCAGACCCTGTCGGGCGGCGTCCTCGGCGAGGTCCTCACCCGCGTAGTGTCGGAACACGTCCTCCAGGGTCGCGTTCGGAGCCACCGTCGTCTTGAGATCCGTTGGCGTACCCACGGTTTGCAGTACGCCGTGATGCATGAGGGCGACCCTGTCGCACAGCGCGTCGGCCTCCTCCATGTAGTGGGTGGTCAGCAGCACGGTCATGCCGAACTCGTCCTGCATCCGAGCCACCTGCGACCAAACGCCGTCGCGGGCAATGGGATCCAGGCCAACGGTGGGCTCGTCGAGGATCAGCAGCGACGGCCGGTTCACCAGCGCCTGCGCCAGCTCGAGCCGTCGCACCATGCCACCGGAGTAGGTGCCCGCGAGATTTCCTGCGACGTCGAGCAGTTGCATCGCCTCCAGCGCTTCGTCGACGCGGTCGCGGCGCTGCTTGCGGGGCACGTCGTACAGCCTGGCGAACAGCTCGACGTTCTGCCTGCCCGTGAGCGCCGATTCGATCGAGAGTTGTTGCGGCACATAGCCGATGTTGTGGCGGATGTCCATGGTGTCACGCCGGGCGTCGAGCCCGAAGATCTGCACCTCGCCGTGCTGGATCGGCGTGAGCGTCGTGAGCAGCCGCACCACCGTGGTCTTGCCTGCCCCATTGGGGCCGAGCAGTCCCATCGTCTCGCCCGCATGCACGTCCAGGCTCAGGTCGTCCACCGCGGTGAAGTCGCCGTAGCGGTGCGTCAGCTGCACGCAGTTGATGGCGTCGGTCATGCTTCCTCCTCGCGAAGCATCTCGGTCACCTCGGCGAGCACCGCCAGCCCCTCGGTCAGCCGGTCCATCCGATCGGGGTCGAGGCGCTCGAGTGCCGCGGTGAGCGCAGCCCGACGTGCGGCGCGAGTCTCGTCGGCGAAGCGCTGGGCCGACTCGGTCAGTCGCAGCCTGCCGACGCGGCGGTCCTCGGGGTCGACGCTACGCACCAGCAGGCCGTCGGCCGACAACCGCGACACCAGCGTCGAGGCGGTGTTCGGTGCGAGTCCGAGTTCGGCAGCGGCCTGTCGCACGGAGATGCCGGGTTGCCTGGCGATCAGCCGCAACAGCTCGGCCTGCGACTCGGGAAGGCCGGCACCGATCGCGGGGCGGCCACCGGAGCGGCGGACCACGCGCCGGAACCGACCCACCGTCGAGAACAGTTCGGAGACGAGATCGGTCTGGGTATCCACCCCGACCACATTACCTCTGTTACAGAGCTAACTTAAACCGTCGAGCGATTCGGGAAGCACCTGACCGCCGTCGACGACGAGGGCCTGCCCGGTGACGTAGGCCGCCTCGTCGCTGGCCAGGAACGCCGCGGCGTAGCCGATGTCCTCGGGCGCGCCCAGCGTGCCCGCCGGGATGGACCGCGCCATGCCCGCCAGGTACTCCTCGCCCATGTCCTTGAGCCCGTCGGTCAGGATGTTGCCGGGCAGCACGGCGTTGACGGTGATCCGGTGCGGCGCCAGCTCGATCGCGGCGGTGCGCATGAAGCCCAGCTGTGCGGACTTCGACGCTCCGTAGTGCGACCACCCGGTGAAGCCGGTGATGGGCCCGGTGATCGAGGACGTCAGCACCACCCGCCCGCGGCCGGACGCGATCAGCGCGGGCAGGCACGCCTGCACGCTGTACACCGTGCCCTTGACGTTGACGTCGAGCACCTCGCCGAGTTGCTCCGGGGTCATCGTCGCCAGCGGGGCGTCGGGGAAGATTCCGGCGTTCGCGCACAACACGTCGATGCCGCCGAGCGTCTCGACCGTGGCCTGCGCCATCGCCGTGCAGGACGCCGGATCGGCGACGTCGGTGATCACGCCGATCACCTTCCCCTCGCCGAGCCCGTCGAGATACCCGACGGCGGCGTCCAGGTCACCCTGGGACCGCGCGGCGATCGCGACGTGCGCACCCGCCGTCGCGAACACCGTGGCGATGCCGCGCCCGATGCCCTTGCTGCCGCCCGTGACCAGTACCGACTTGCCTGCGAAGGAGAACACGTGCCTCAGTGTCGGGCATCGCGGCGCATTCGGCAGGTCGGGCGGGCCGGTTTAGCCGTGCCACGGGCCGGGCAACCGATCGTGCGTGGACACCGCGCAACCAGACCAACCAGACTTCGAGTCCGCCAACGACGAAGGTGGGGTCGACGACACCTTGCGGCCGGCGGAGGCTCTCGACTCCGACGACGTGCGCAACGAGGACGGGGACACCGTCGTCGACCCGCCCGAGGATTGGAGCGCGGCCGAACGGGCCGACGACGACCGCACCCTCGACGACCGCTTGGCCGAGGAGGTCCCCGATCAACCGGGCACCGGCGGTGGCGTCGCACCCGACGACGAGCTCGACCGGATCGATCCCGAGGACACCGGCACCAGCGCAGGCCAGATCGACGGCACCCCCGAGGACGGCGACTCGCTCTTTCCGATCGTCGAGTGAGTCGAGTGATCAGCCCTGATCGGGCACGGCCTGCAGGATCAACGTCGCACGTGCCTCGACGGTGATCTGGGCGGCCGCCTTCACCAGCGCCGCATCCTCGACCGGGGCGTCGGCTCTGGTGTCGATGACCGGTTGCCATTCCGTGCCGAATTCGGTTGGCGGGAGGGTGAACTCGATGTCCTCGTGGTGCGCGTTGAAGCACAGCAGGAACGAGTCGTCGACGATGCGCTGACCGCGGGTGTCGGTGTCGGGAATGCCCTGCCCGTTGAGGAACACGGCGACCGACTTCGCGAACGCCGTACCCCAGTCCTCACCGGTCATCTCGGAGCCGTCGGGGGCGAACCAGGCGATGTCGGGCAGCCCCGCCTGGCCGCGCCGGCCCACCGGCTTGCCGCTGAAGAACCGTCGCCGACGGAACACGGGGTGCGCGGCGCGTAGCGCGGTCACCGAACGGGCGAACTCCAGCATCTCGTCGTCGGCGTTGGCCCAGTCGATCCAGGTGATTTCGTTGTCCTGGCAGTAGCCGTTGTTGTTGCCCTGCTGGGTGCGGCCCAGCTCGTCGCCGTGCGAGAGCATCGGAACGCCTTGCGATAGAAGCAGAGTCGTCAGGAAGTTACGCTGCTGACGGGCACGCAGCGCGCTGATCTCCGGATCGTCGGAGGGGCCCTCCACGCCGCAGTTCCACGACCTGTTGTGGCTCTCGCCGTCGTTGTTGTTCTCGCCGTTGGCCTCGTTGTGCTTCTCGTTGTAGCTCACCAGATCTCGCAACGTGAAGCCGTCGTGGGCGGTGACGAAGTTGATCGACGCCACCGGGCGGCGGGCGGTGTGCTCGTAGAGGTCGGCCGATCCGGTGAGGCGGTAGGCGAATTCGTCGAGGGTGGCGGGCTCGCCGCGCCAGAAGTCGCGGACGGTGTCGCGGTACTTGCCGTTCCACTCCGTCCACTGCGGCGGGAAGTTGCCCACCTGGTAGCCGCCGGGGCCGACGTCCCACGGTTCGGCGATCAACTTGACCTGGCTGACCGTCGGATCCTGTTGTACGAGTTCGAAGAACGTCGCGAGCCGGTCGACGTCGTAGAACTCCCGCGCCAGCGTCGAAGCCAGATCGAAGCGGAAGCCGTCGACGTGCATCTCGGTCACCCAGTACCGCAGCGAATCCATGATCAGCTGCAGGGAATGCGGATGGCTGACGTTGAAGCTGTTGCCCGTGCCGGTGTAGTCCATGTAGTACCGCTTGTCGTCCTCGACCAGCCGGTAGTAGGCGGCGTTGTCGATCCCACGCATCGACAGCGTCGGGCCGAGGTGGTTGCCTTCTGCGGTGTGGTTGTAGACCACGTCGAGGATCACCTCGATGTCGGCCTCGTGCAGCGTGCGGACCATCGCCTTGAACTCCTGCACCTGCCCGCCGGGCGAGCTGCTGCTGGTGTACTTGGAGTCGGGCGCCAGGAATCCGATGGTGTTGTAGCCCCAGTAGTTGGACAGGCCCTTGTCGATCAGCGTGGCGTCGTTGGCGAAGTGATGGACGGGCATCAGTTCGATTGCCGTGACGCCGAGGCTCTTGAGGTGGTCGATGATCACCGGGTGCGCGACGCCCGAGTAGGTGCCGCGCATCTGCTCGGGGATGTCGGGATGCGTCTCGGTCAGTCCCTTGATGTGGGCTTCGTAGATGACCGAATCGGCGTACTCGTGTTTCGGCGGGCGGTCGACGCCCCAGTCGAAGAACGGGTTGATCACCACCGACTTGGGCATGCTCGCCGCGGAGTCGTCGTCGTTGCGGCTGTCGGGGTCGCCGAAGTTGTAGCCGAACAGCGACTGGTTCCATTCGAAGTTGCCGTCGATGGCCTTGGCGTAGGGGTCCAGCAGCAGCTTGTTGGGATTGCACCGGTGGCCCGCCGCGGGGTCGTACGGCCCGTACACCCGGTAGCCGTAGTGCTGCCCGGGCTCGACGCTCGGCACGAAGCCGTGCCAGACGAACCCGTCCATTTCGGGCAACGTCACGCAGCCGGTCGGTGTGCCGTCGGGGTCGAAGAGGCACAGTTCGACGCGCTCGGCGATGTCACTGAACAGCGCGAAGTTGGTGCCCGACCCGTCGTAGGTGGCGCCGAGCGGATAGGCCTTGCCGCGCCAGATGTCGGGGACGTCGACGTTCGAACTCGGGGCCTGGGTCAAGACGCCGCCTTTCGTATTGCTTGGAACCGACCCAGGCGACGATACGGCCCGCCCGGGTGCGGGAGCATGGCGGGCGAGACCGTCCCATTGGAGGTAAGCCGCGTGTCCACCCACCCTGAACTGCCCGGTTACCGCACCCTGCAAACCAGCGTCGAGAACGGTGTGGGAACTCTCACGCTGCACCGGCCGGCCCAGCGCAACGCCATCGGCGGGGGCATGCGGGAGGAGCTGGCCGACGCCTACGCCCGGTTCGATCGCGACGACGCGGTGCGGGTGGTGGTGCTGACGGGCACGCCGCCGGCCTTCTGTGCGGGCGCGGACCTCGGGGCGGGCGACCGGACCTTCGCAGCACCAGGCCCAGACTTCAGCGCCGCGGGCATCGACGTGCCCGCGTGGTCGCTGAGCAAACCGGTGATCGCCGCGGTCAACGGCCACGCGTTGGGGCTCGGCCTGACGCTGGCGCTGCAGTGCGATATCCGCTTCTTCGCCGCCGACGCCCGCTACGGCGTGGTGCAGGTGCGCCGCGGGGTCGTCGGTGACGCGTACTCGCACTGGGTGCTGCCGCGCCTAGTGGGCATCGCCAACGCCGCCGAGGTCCTGTTGACCGGCGCCACCTTCGACGGGCATCGGGCCATCGAGCTCGGCCTGGGCAGCCGGGTGCTCGACGCCGCCGACGTGCTGCCCGCCGCGCTGGAGCTCGCGCACGACATGGCGGTGAACACGGCACCGATGTCGGTGGCCGCGAGCAAGCGGCTGCTGTGGGAGTCCTTCGACCTCGACCGCGAGGCGGTCGGCGCGCGTGAGACCGCGATTCATCGGCACCTGATGGGACACGACGACGCCAGGGAAGGCGTGCGGGCGTACCAGGAGCGGCGTGCGCCGCGGTGGACGGGCAGGCCGGTCGACCCAACGAGTGACCCCGGCCGAGACGTTTAGCCGACGACCTCTACGCCGGCCCCGCGCATGGTCTCGATGGCCGCGTCCGTCGACTCGGGTGCGACGCCCGCGGTCAGGTCCAGCAGGACCCGGGTGGTGAAGCCGGCGGCCTTGGCGTCGGCGGCGGTGGCCAGCACGCAGTAGTCGGTGGCGATCCCGACGACGTCCACGGTGTCGACGTCGCGCTGCCGTAGCCAGTCGGTCAGCGTGGTGCCGTTCTCGTCGGTGCCCTCGAATCCGCTGTAGGCGGCGGAGTACTCGCCCTTGGTGAAGCGCGCCTCGACGGCGCTCGGATCGAACTCCGGGTGGTAGTCCGCACCAGGAGTCCCCACGACGCAGTGCCGCGGCCAGGACGTCCGGTAGTCGGGGTCGTCGGAGAAGTGGTCGCCGGGGTCGATGTGGAAGTCCATGGTCGCGACGACGTGGTCGTAGGCCGCCCTGCGCGCGGGGTCGGCCAGCAGTGCGGTGATGTCGCGCGCGACGGCGGCGCCACCGGCGACGGCGAGGGAACCGCCTTCGCAGAAGTCGTTTTGGACGTCGACGACGATCAGCGCTCGCATGCCTTCAGCCTAAGGGCGTCAGCCGCCGAAGAGCAGGTACAGCCCGGTGAACGTGTAGCCGACCATGACGAACATCATCGCCAGTTGGCCGGTCACCTGGTGTCCTTTGGGCAACAGGTGCAACGCGCGGTCGTGTGCTGCCACGACGCCCGCGATGTGCCCGGCCACCACGAAGCACACCTTGAGGGTCGCCAACACCGTGGGATGCGTCGACAGCACGTAGCCCACCTCGGCGTGCAGGCCGAACAACTGGATCACGGTCTGCTGCCCGCGCTCGACCAGATAGGTGAGGTAGTGCGCGAACACGTAGCCGATGACGATCGGGATCAGCGAGTGCGCCATCCGGCCGGGCAATTCCCGCCGTACCCGAACGTCGACGCCGCCCGTGGCGCGCGCCGCCAGGCTGAACGTCGTCGCCACCACGGCGACGAACACCAGCAGGCCGAAGGTCCGGATCGTGACGGCGCCGAACGGCACCGAATCCGCATGGGCGTCAACGAAATTGCGCCACTGCGGCATCGCCGAGAAACTGTCGAACGCCGTCGACCCCAGCAGCACCGCCAGCACCGTGACGGTCCCCGGACGCACCGGCATGGACGGCAGGTGGTCGAACGGGTTGCCGATCGCGATCCGGCCGTCGGCGTTGCGGCGCAGCGGTGACAGTCGCGACGCCACCACGCCGTACACCTCGAACGGGTCGGCGCGCGCACACCAGCGCATCCCGAAGACCAACGTGCCCGCGAGCGTCACACCGAGGTACAGCAGAAGCCAAATCTTAACGGCCGCAAGCGATCCCGGGTCGGCGCTGGCGAGCTCCAGCCACACGAACGCGAACAGGCCAAGCGCCGCGGGCCAGTATCCCCAGGCGGCCGGATACGCAGTGGGCGCAGCCCGGCGCGACAGCGGCGTCAGGCGGTACAGCGTGCGCACCGGCGACACCGCGCGCCACACCGGCCCGACGGCCAGTGACAGCGCCACCAGACCGACCCAGAGCAGCACGTAGACGACCCCGGGCAGGGGGTTGCGGCCGTCCTGCGGGCCGAAGACCGCGGCGACCGCCACCCAGACCGCGAACAGCAGCACCACCAGTGCCGCCGTCCACCGGGTGACGGGCGCATCCACGATCGTGGTGAGCCGCGCGGGTAGCGGCCTGCCCGGCTTGGCCGCGTCGAACCGCGGCCTGCGCCAGGCCAGCGCCACGACCGCGAACGTGAACGTCAGCGCCCACGCCGCACCGATCAGCGCGTACGTGTAGGGGATCGGCAGATCGGAGGAACCGCCAAGACCATGCGCGAGGACCACCGTCGGCCGATCTCCGGTCACTGCACCGTGACGGTGGCGATGGTCTTGTTCAGCTGGTGCAGTTCGATGTCGACCTTCCCCGGCACGTCGACGGTGAACTGGAACGACTGACCGTTCTTCGGCTCGACGTTGAACGTGTGCTCGGGATTGGAGTGCACGTGCAGCTGGTCGGCGACGTCGCTGTTGATCCGCACGACGATGGGATCCTTTGCCGCGGAGTGGAATTGCGCGTTGGTCGGGGTCACCTCGCCGCCCTTGATGGTGACGTCGATGACCAAGCGGGTAGGCGGATTCTGCTCGTCGGACATCTGCGGGGCGCCGGTGGAGGCGGGTGCGCTACCCGAGGGGGTAGTCGCGCTCTCCGAGCCGGTCGATCCGCCGCAGCCTGCGGTGATGAGCGCGGCTGCGGTGAAGGCGGTCAGTGTCTGGATGATCTTCAACGTCGTCACGTCGAACCATCTTGGTCGCCGGGCCCTTCGCGTTCACTGTGAGTCCCGTCATCCTGGCGCCGGTCACGCCTCGCCACCCAGAAGACCACGCCGGCCACGGCGATCGCCGGGACGAACGCGGGGATGGCCAGCAGCAGCCCGTGGTGGGCCAGGATCTCGACGTGGCTCGTACCCATCACGACTGCACGCCCATCACGACTGCACGCCCATCACGACTGCGCGGTCGGCTCGTACTCGAGTTTCGTGGTGACCGGCTCATTGCGGTTGATCCGGCCCGCACCCCACGTGAGCCCGCCGATGAGGATCAGCGTGCAGCCCAACACCACCAGGCAGCCGACCGTCCACAACACCTGCGGGGTGTCGGGCTTGCGCTCCCGCTGCAGGATCGTCAGCTCCTGGACGAACGGACGCGTCATCGACGCCGTGGCGGGCACCTCGGCGGCCCCGATGCCGGGGTCGGCGGCGAGGTAGACGGGCACCGCGGTGAAGGTGTTGCCGTCGTGGACGCGCAGTAGCGTCTTCCACTCACCCCAGACCGGGACGGGTTCCACCGTGCGGTAGTGACCGGGGCCCACGCGCTCCAGGTTGTCGACGACGAGACCACGCTGGTGGGGCAGGCCGCCCTGCCACGACAGCATCGACACCCAGTTCGGGTGCTCGCTGACCAGGCCGGGCGGGTTGATCCGGATGTCGGCGTTGACCATGCGTTGCTCGCCGCTGCCGGGAACCTCGGTCAAAGAGATTGCCGCCGTGGCGTTCTGGGGCACGTCGTAGCGCAGGCCGTTGGCCGTCGCCCCGCCGATCACCAGGACGGTCGCGACGACCAACCCGATGCCGATGGCGCGGCGGGGGAGTCGCTGGCCGGTGAGGACCATGCCCGCCATCGCGCCGCACCCGCCGGCCAGGACGGCGGCGGGCACAGCCATCGCCAGCGCTTCCGGCCACATGCTCGACGGCCACGGGTAGTGGTACACCGCGTCGACCCACAACGACTCGAGCCACAGCCCCACGGTGCCGACACCGAGCCCGCTGAGCAGTCCGAAGAGCACGGGGCGCTTCAGCAACGGCGTCAACCCGAGCAGTTCGACCACGATGGCCGGGCCGAGATACAGCGCGAACCAGTTGATCGGCGCACCGAGGAGGGGCCCGACGACCAGTGCCACGCCACCGCGCAGGCCGATCGCCAGCAGTGCCGCGATGAGCGCGGCGCCGCGGCCCAGCATGATGCGGGCGGCGACGAGGGCGAGCGCGCCGGCCGCGGCGATCAGCATGGGCTGGAACACCTGGCGGAATTGCGCTACGCCGAAGTCGAATTCGATCTGGTAGACGGACAGCCCGACGAGGACACCGCCGAAGCCGAGGTACTGAACGAACTTGATGAAGATGCCGCCGCGGGGCGCGTCGTCCCCGGCGGCGCGTCTGCCCTCGTACTCGAGCATCAGCGCGGTCAGCGTCGAGAAGCCGGCGCCGCCGATCATCATGAGGTGAGTGGGCCCCCACAGCGTGACGTCCTGGCCGAAGATGCGGTGCCAGATGTCGTCCAGCGGGAAGCCGGTCAGCGCGTACAGGCCGCAGCCCGCCATCAGGATGCCGCCGACGGGCGCGTACCAGTTGCGGGTGATCCGGACGGCGGCCGGTCCCGGCTTGTCGTAGGGCAGCACGCAGGCCAGGCAGCCTGCGACGAACAGCAGGAAGAGGCCGAAGAGGATGAAGTAGTGGGCCGGGTTCGCCAGCGGGCCTTCGTCGCGGCCGTTGCCGATGTGCAGGCTGACGTCCCAGATGAAGCCGAACAGCGCGCAGATCAGCGTCGTGATGAACAATGTCATCGGCAGGGCCACCCACGGCGGCCGCTTGAACTTGCGCCCGGTCCACTCGGCCAGGTCGTTGAGCCACGTGATCCGCCGCATCCGGTGCAGGTAGCCGATCCACACCAGACCGGCCGTGATGATCAGTGCCACCACCGACATGCCGATGACCTGGTCCAGCGCCGCGCCACCACCCTCGCTGGCCGCCGCGACGATCTGCGAATGCGCCATTGTCAATCCCCCTACGTCGAGTTGAAGCAACCTTCCTGACTCGCCGGTAATATTGCCAGAAATCCGTTGGGTGAAACCAGGGGTACCGGGTAATTACCTGCGCTAACTGCCTTTGGCGTACCTGACGAGGCCTTCCTGCATGTCCGGGTAGGAAATCGCGCTGGGAAACTTCAGCCCGGCCCGCGCCGCGACCGCCACCGCGACGGCGGCGTGCAGCGCGGCCCGGTAGGGCAGCGAGCCGGTGGACACTCGACGCACCCCGAGCGCGGCGAGATCGACCGGGGACATCCCAGGAATCGCCAGGACGTTCAGCGGCCGGTCGATGGCGCCCGCGAGCTCGCGGAGCACCTCGGGATCGGAGACGCCGGGGATGAAGACGCCGTCCGCCCCCGCCTCGACGTAGCGGCGGGCACGCTCGACGGTCGCGCCGACGTGCGCGTCCTGGCCCACCCAGTAGGTGTCGACCCGCGCGTTGACGAAGACGTCGGGCACCCGCGCCTTGATCGCGCCGATCTTGGCGGCGAGCACGCCGGGGTCCACCAGCGTCTCGGCAGTGCTGTCCTCGATGTTGATGCCGTCGACGGGAAGCAGGGCCACGTAGTCGGCCACCGTGCCGGGGTCTGCCGAGTAACCGTCCTCGACGTCGAGGCTGAGGTGACAATCCAGTGGGCGCAGCGCGTCGGCCAGGCGCAGGTTCGCCTCGCGCGTCGACCCGTGGGCGTCGGGAGCGCCGTGGCTGGCGGCCACGCCGAAGCTCGTCGTCCCGATCGCGCCGAAACCCGCCTCGAGCAGCGCGAGCGCCGACGGCACGTCCCATGCGTTGGGCAGAACCAGCGGCAGGTCGCCGTAGTGCAGATCGCGAAACGTCATCGCCTAGCTCATTTCCGTGGTGGCTGAAGCACTTTCATGGCGAGTTGCATGACGGGCTGCGGGATCCGGTCGCGCAGCGCCAGTGCGGTGTTCGCCGCGCGGGTCCGCGCAGGCGTACCGCGGCCGAACATCGCATTGAGGGGGCCGCCCGTCGGCTCGAGGTGGACGTGTAGCGGCGGCTTGCCGTCGGATGCGCCCAACGCATTCGAGACGACGATGCGCTGAATTTCGCTGGTGCCCTCGAAAATGGTGTACAGCTTGGCATCTCGATACCACTTCTCGACGGGGTGGTCCTTGATGTAGCCCCACCCACCCATGGTTTGGATGGCTCGTTCGGTGGTCTCGACGGCGACCTCACTGGCGGCCAACTTCGACATCGACGCCTCGCCGCGGTTGAACGGAACGCCTGTGGCGGCCATCCACGACGCCCGCCAGGTCAGCAGGCGCGCCGCGTCGATCTTGGTGGCCAGGTCGGCCAACGGGAATGCGACGCCCTGGTTGTCGATGATCGGTGCGCCGAACGCCTCGCGTCGGTTGGCGTACTCGGTGGCGTA
This sequence comes from Mycobacterium sp. URHB0044, assembly GCF_000620625.1. Taxonomy (GTDB): domain Bacteria; phylum Actinomycetota; class Actinomycetes; order Mycobacteriales; family Mycobacteriaceae; genus Mycobacterium. Next base: position 13,643 of record NZ_JIAW01000034.1, read on the forward strand.
TTCCAGTGCCGCCCTGGCGATTCCGAGTGCCTGCGCGGCGACCATCGGGCGGGTCTGCTCGAACGTACCGAGGGTCGCCGAGCCCGAGTGCTTGGCCCCGGCGACCGCTTCACGCGCCCTGGCCAGCTTGTGCTCGAGCTTGTCGTCACCGCCGAGCAGGTTGGCGGCCGGAACCCGCACACCGTCGAACTTCAGCTCGGCGGTGTGCGATGCCCGGCAGCCGAGCTTGTCGAGTTTGCGCACCAGCTCCAGGCCCGGTGTGCCGCCGGGCACGACGAAGAGCGCCTGTCCGCGGTGCCCGAGTTCCTCGTCGACGACGGCGTTGACCACGTGGACGTTGGCGATGCCACCGTTGCCGATCCACATCTTGTGCCCGTCGATGATCCAGTCGGCGTCCTTTCCGGAGCCGTCGCGGCGGGCCCGGGTGCGCAGGTTGCGCACGTCGCTGCCGCCCTCCGGCTCGGAGATGGCCAGGGCGGCCAGCTTGAGGTCCCCGGGTGTGCCGAAGCACTCGGGCGCCCACTGCAGCATCTGTTCGGGCGTCGCGGCCTGCCCGATCGCCGACAAGGCGAGCGCGGGCATCACGATCGCCAGGCCAATCCCCGCGCAGCCCCAGAACAGCTCCTCCATGAACAGGGGAAGGGACAGTCCGGTCGGGTCGCCGATCAGGTCGCGGTAGAACAGCGGGCCGTAGAAACCGCGTTCCGCGGCCTCCTCGAGCACCGGCCACGGGAATTCCTGGCGGGCGTCGTAGTCAGCGGCGACGGGACGGATCACCTGCTCGGCGAACTCGTGGGTCCGGCGAGCAAGGTCGTGTTGGGCGATCGTGGGAGTGAGGTCGAAGCTCACGCGCGCACTCCGCGTCGAGTACACATGTGTTCACCCATACCCACGATCGTCGATGGGGAATCGCCTCCGCTGTGCCGGGCTTCGTCGGCCTAGCCTGAGGTGGTGAAACTCGCGGCGCTGCACCTGCGGCAGCGTGACCGGCTGACGTGCGGGCCGGCCGTCGCCGTCGTGGCGGGCGCGCTGCTCGATCCCGCCTACCGGGCGAAGCTGGCCGGCCCGACTTGGTTCGACACCGAACAGGGGCGTGTGCACGCTCGGGTCAACCGGCTGTGGCCGCGCCGGCTCGGTACCACGCCGATGGGCATGGCCAAGGCGATGAGCGTGCACGGCGTGCGCTACCGCTGGCGGCGGTGCCGGGGACGCAGGGACGCCATGGCCGACGTGCTGGCCGACGTCGACGCGCACCGGCCGGTCGCCATGCTCGTCGGCCGGTTCGTCCCCCGGCACTGGGTGCTCATCGTGGAGAGATCCGGGCACGAGTTGCGGTGCTACGAGCCGTCGTCCGGGGCGGTCGTGCCCGTCGACGTCTCGGCGGTGCGGGGCGCGCGACTGACCGGCCTTGGCTTTCCGAGGGCGTTCGCATTCGTCGTCCCACGGTCGCGCTGACGTGTGAGTTTGTGGGTTTCAGCAAATGCTTGTCCGAACTAAAATCCAGTCCGTGACGCCAGTGGTCAAACGCTATGCAGTGATCACGTTCCTGGTCGCCTGGTTGGCGCTGCCGCTGTTCACGTTGGTGCTCGACAAACTGTCGGCCCCGTGGTTCCAGATCGCCTGCGCGGCCATTCTCGCCTTCATCGCGGCATGGGTGTGGTTGATGGTGCAAGCCATCCGCAAGGGTTAGCGCACGGCTGCGGCAAATCGGATACGGAGGGGCGCGGAAGTTTCCATCATGAATGCCGGCTTGAGGATCGTGAAGGTTCGAATCCAGCGGTGCAGAGCATGGGCGCAACCGTGACCAGACTGTCAGAACTCGGCTACCGGGACCGCTCCCAGCTCTGCCCGGGCCCGGTCGATTTGGTCATAGGCGTACGCGACGACGGCGGCCGTGGTCATCGATTCGCCGGTGCGCGCGAATGATTGGTAGGCCTGATCGCCGAGCGTGTGCCGGAGGTGCGCGATGGTGGGGGCCAACTCTGGGACGGTCGCCAGCGATACGGGATTGCACGAGAAGCCGGCCAATGTCGCGGCGGCCTCGAATCGCCCCAGTCGGTCCAGGAATGCGCCGAGCATCGCGAGGGGGCCGACCAAACCCCCGACATTCCCCGAGTCATGCCAATGCCGAATAACAAGTGTCAGGTGGTCGATCGCCGCTACGGTGACGACCGGCTGCGCTTCGAATCGGGCCAGAGCCGTCGCGAGAATCGTTTTGGTGTACCGATTGCCGCTGTCTTGAGCAAGCGTGAACCCCTGCCGGCAAAGCGCGAGATCACGTTGGGAACTTGCTGAGCCCAAGCAGTATCCGTGGGCGGCAAGCGCGAAGGTATGCATGTAGGGGTTATTGCTGGCGACCGCTGCATCGATCAATCCGTCGGCCGCTTCTCTCGCCTCCTCCAAGCGACCGGCGAAGGCGAGCGCAAAGACACGGCAGGTACGAATGAGAACGTGGTTGTCACCTCGGCGGTCGAGCGACGTGCGGCAGAGTTCCGCCCATCGCTCAGGCTGCCCGATGGGCATATACGCTCCGCCGAGCGCGCCTTCCATCCCGTACGGCGCCGCATATGGGCTGCTCGCCAAAAGGGGCTGGCCGCTGTCGATGTACGCGAGCCCTTGATCGACCCGGCCCACCGTCCAGCACAGCGATGCGCCTACGTACAGGCTCGCCAGCCGCGGGTGCCCGATTGCGCTCGCCGGCTCGATCAGCTCTTCGGCCCACGAAACCGGCTCGAGGTTCTCGACGCAAAAGCCGATAAGCCAGGAGTACGTCGCAACGGACGCGGCCGTGTCCAAGTCGCCCCGGTCGGCGGCCCAGCGAAACGCCGTGCGCAGGTTGGCGAGTTCGGTGGCGAACCAAGCGTATGCCTCCCGTTGGCGCGGACTGTCCCACAGCGCGAGGATGGCAGTCTCGCGGTCGGCGAAATACTGTGCGTGGGCCGAACTCGCTTCTCCCGCTTCGCCACGTTCGACGAGTTTCTCCTCGGCGAACTGGCGGATGGTCTCCAACATCGAAAACCGGGTCTTACCCGTCGACCGATCTGCGACGAGCAAGGACTTGCGCACCAGTGTGTCGAGCAGGTCGAGGATTGTGAATTCGTCGGCATCGTCTACTCCCGACACGGCACGGGCGCCTTGAACGTCGAAGCCGCCGGCGAACACCGAACATCGTTCGAGCAGAGACCTTTCCGGCTCTTCCAACAGGTCGTACGACCAGGACACCGCCTGTCTCAACGTTTGGTGACGTTCGAGTCCACGCCGCGAGCGGACGAGCAGCTTGAATCGGTGGTCGAGGCGGTCGCGCATCTCGGTTGCGGTCATCGACTCCATTCGCGAGGCGGCCAGTTCGATCGCCAACGGGATGCCGTCGAGCCGACGGCAGACCTCCTCCACCGCCATGGATTCTTCAGCTGACAATGCCCGCGCCGCCCGATCCGCGAACAGCTCGACGGCCGCGACGACTTCCAGTGAGGGAACTCGCCATAACCGCTCGTCGGCGAGGCCCAGCCCCTCACGGCTCGTGGACAAGATCTTCACGGTGACCGATCCCCGGAGGATGAGGTCGATCAGGTCCGCCGCGGCGTCAACGACGTGCTCGCAGTTGTCGAAGACCAGCAGGCGGATCCTGCCCTCCAGTGCCGCTGCTATTGACTCACTCATGGTCATGCCCGGCTGCTGCGTGATGCCCAGCACTGCGGCCACTGCGTCAGGGACGGCCGCAGGATCAGCCACGGACGCGAGCTCGAAAACCCAGACTCCGTCTGGAAATTCGTCGGCTAGGACTGTGGCAACCTCAACCGCCAATCGAGTCTTACCGACGCCGCCCACTCCCGCCAATGTGACCAATCGATGCGATCGCATCGCCGATACGATTTCTGTGACATCGTCGTCTCGGCCGATTAGCCTGCTGCCTGCACGCCGCAGATTTCCATGACTGGAATCGATCGCCCGTAAGGGCGGAAACTCCGAGCGCAAGCCCGGCGCGGCGAGTTGAAAGATCGCAATGGGGTTCGGTAAGTCCCGCAGCCGGCGCGGTCCGAGGTTCACTAGCTCGACACCGGCGAGCAGACCGGCCGTCGAGTCGGCTACCAGAATCTGGCCGCCGTGCCCCGCGGCCATTACCCGCGCGGCACGGTTGAGCACGGTTCCGAAGTAGTCCCCGTCTCGTAACTCGGCCTCGCCGGTCGCCAGCCCCATCCGTACGGGTAACTCGAGTTCGCTCTGCGCATCCACGGCAGCGCCGACCGCCGACATCGGCGATGTGAACGCCGCGGCCATCCCGTCACCGCTGTGACTGAAGACGATGCCCTCGTGCGCCTCGATTGCCGAGCGCAACACCTTGTCATGCGCGGCCAGCGCCACCCGCATCGCATCCGCGCCGGACTCCCACCGACGGGTCGAACCCTCAATATCGGTGAACAGAAAGGTCACCACGCCTGACGGCGGGCCCCCCACGGACACCCGCACAGAATGTCACACAAAACCCTCGTCAACGCGGCATTCGCGCTCGTCCTCGCGCGACGGCCAGCTTCGAACATATGATCGAACAGTGGGCAAGCTCCAGTCGATCGGCTATGTTATCTCCCAAGACATCGGTGACAGTTCTGCATCAGGACATCGGTGACACTTCGGGTGGTCTTGGTGGTGACACTTCTGCCCCAAGGTTCGGGTGGTGGCCGTCAATGAACCCATCGATCCTGTCGTTCGCCTTGCGATCTCGCAGTGGCCCGATGACGCCCCTCGCGGTGCGGTGTCAACCTTCTGCGCCGAGCACGGCATCTCCCGTAAATCGTTCTACGCGTTGCGTAAGCGTGTGAAGACCGACGGGCCGGCAGCGGTGCTCGAACCCAGGACACGACGGCCGA
>NZ_JIAW01000035.1 GCF_000620625.1 Mycobacterium sp. URHB0044
GGCAGCCAGAACATCATCTCCAACGCGTCGTGCACGACGAACTGCCTGGGTCCGTTGGCCAAGGTGCTCAACGACGAGTTCGGCATCGTCAAGGGGTTGATGACCACGATCCACGCCTACACCCAGGATCAGAACCTGCAGGACGGCCCGCACAGCGACCTGCGTCGGGCGCGGGCCGCCGCACTGAACATCGTGCCGACCTCGACCGGTGCCGCCAAGGCCATCGGCCTGGTGTTGCCCGAGCTCAAGGGCAAGCTGGACGGCTACGCACTGCGGGTGCCGATTCCGACCGGTTCGGTCACCGACCTGACCGCCGAGTTGGCCAAGTCGGCCACCGCCGAGGAGATCAACGCCGCGTTCCAGGCTGCTGCCGAGGGCCCGTTGAAGGGCATCTTGAAGTACTACGACGCGCCGATCGTGTCCAGTGACATCGTCACCGACCCGCACAGCTCGATCTTCGACTCGGGGTTGACCAAGGTGATCGACAACCAGGCCAAGGTGGTGTCCTGGTACGACAACGAGTGGGGCTACTCCAACCGCCTCGTCGACCTCGTCGCACTGGTCGGTAAATCCCTCTAGCGCAATGCCTTCCGCGGTGTCCGTCAGCGGAGGAGTTGACCAGCCGCACCAGCAAGGTCGAACAACGGTTGGGGCGCGACGCCGAGCACCATCGTGGCCGCCGCAGTGATTGCGACGGCCACGGCGGTCGCTCGTGCAGGCTGCCGGGTCTGCGGGGTCTGCGGATTCGGCTCACGGAAGAACATCGTCACGATCACACGGGCGTAGGCGAACGCCGCAATCGCGCTGCTGAGCACACCGATGACCACCAACACCTGTCCGCCACTGGTGGCCGCCACCTGGAAGATCGCGAACTTGCTGATGAACCCGCTGGTGAGCGGTATGCCCGCCAATGCCAACAGGAACAATGCCATTGCCGTGGCGATGGCGGGCGAGCGCCGACCGAGCCCCGCCCAATGCGAGGTCTCGGTGTCCTCCTCGCCGTCGGCGTTGCGGATCATGCCGACCATGGCGAACGCACCCATCGTGCTGAGTCCGTAGGTGACCAGATAGAACATCGTCGACGACAGTCCCGCCTGGCCCCCACACACGCCAAGCAGCAGGAACCCGACGTTGGCGACCGACGAATAGCCGAGTAGCCGCTTGATGTCGGTCTGCACCACGGTCAGCACTGCGGCCACCAGCATCGTGACGGCGGAGACGACCCACAGAACCGGCCTCCAGTCGGCGATGAGGCCGGGAAGCGCGATGTAGAAGATCCGCATCGTGACACCGATCGTGGCGATCTTGGTTGCCGCGGCCATGAATCCGGTGATCGGCGTTGGCGCACCCTGGTACACGTCGGGCACCCAGGAATGGAACGGAACCGCCCCCACCTTGAACAACAATCCGGCAGCCACCAGGCCAACTCCGGTCATCGCAAGCGACGTGTCGCCAGCGCGTGCGTCCAGTACGTCGGCGATACCCGACAGAGTGAGCGTCCCGGCGTAGCCGTAGAGCAACACGATGCCGTAGAGAAAGATGGCCGATGAAAACGCCCCCAGCAGAAAGTACTTCAACGACGCTTCCTGTGACAGGAGGCGGCGGCTCCGTGCCAAGGCGCACAGTAGGTAGAGGGGAAGCGAGAGAACTTCGAGTGCGACGAAGATCGTCAACAGGTCCGCAGATGCACAGAACACCAACATCCCACCGACCGCGAACATGAAGAGCGGAAAGACCTCCGTCTGAACGATCCCGGCGCGAACGGCCTGCTCCTCTTCCACGCTGCCGGGAACGACGGATCCCTGGGGGGCGAAGGAGATCAGCCGAGACTCGGCGATCAGCGCGATCGCCACGGTGCTGGTCAACAGCACTGCACCTTGCAGGAACAACGATGGCCCGTCGACCATGATCGACCCCATGACCGCACTGCCGTGGTGACCGGCGAGGAGGAGGACCGCGGCGAACGCCGCCACGAGGGCACCGGTACTCACGGCGAGTTGTGCGCGGTAACGGCCACTGCGGGGGAGGAACGCCTCGACCAGAATGCCCGCGACCGCGGCGCCGAAGACGATCAACATCGGCGACAGTAGGCCGTATTCAACGCTGGGCGCGGGCAGCCCAAGAGCTTCGATCATCGGGGCGGTCCTTCTGCGAGCTGGGGTGCCGGGTCTGGCTCATCGATGGTGGTCAACGTGTGGCTTACGGCGGGAACGATGACGTCGAGCACGGGTTTCGGATAGATGCCCAAAGCCAGCAGGAGCGCGATGAGTGGTGCAACGACCGCGGTTTCGCGGGGAACCAGGTCGCGCAGATGTTGATTACCGTCGGCGAGAGGTCCGGTCATCATCCGTTGGTAGGCCCACAGGACGTAGAGCGCAGAGAGGACGAGGGCAGCCGAAGCTGCGACCGCGGCCAGCGGGTAACGCGTGAATGTCCCCATCAACACCAGGAATTCGCTGATGAAGGGAGCGAGACCGGGAAGGGCGAGGGCCGACAAACCCGCCACCAGGAAGGTTCCCGCGAGCCATGGCGCCACCCCCCGTACGCCGCCGTAGGCACTGATCAAACGAGTGCCTCTGCGGGACACCAGGAATCCGGCGATGAGAAACAGTGCGGCCGTGGACACCCCGTGGTTGACCATGTACAACGTCGAGCCTGCCTGGCCCTGGCTCGTCATCACGAAGATGCCGAGGACGATGAACCCGTAGTGGGATATCGAGGTGTAGGCGATCAACCGCATCACGTCGACCTGACCAATCGCGACGATCGCGCCGAACAGAATCGCAATCACCGCCAGCGTGATGATCAGTGGCCTGAAGTAGGTCGCGGCCTCGGGGAACAGTTGCAGGCAGTACCGCAACATGCCGAACGTGCCCACCTTGTCCACGATCGCCATCATCAAGACGGCGGTGGCGGGCTTCGCGGACGTGGCAACGCCGGGCAACCAGGTATGCAGGGGCCAGAGTGGCGCCTTGACGGCGAATGCCGTCATGAACCCGAGGAACAACAGCTTCTGGATCGTGGGGTCGGCGTTGCGTGCCGTGTCCACCAGAGTGCGGAAGTCGAGAGTGCCGTGGCTACCCGTCCCAGCGGCAACCACGAAGACGCCGACCACTGCGGCGAGCATGACGAGCCCGCCGAACAGGTTGTACAACAGGAACTTCAAGGCAGCTCGCGAACGGTCTGTGCCCCCGTACCGACCGATGAGGAAGTAGAGCGGAATCAACGCCGCCTCGAAGACGACGTAGAAGAGCAGAACGTCGAGCGCTACGAACGAGACCAAGACCAAGGATTCGACGCCCAACACCAGTGCGACGTAGACACGAGTCGACTGTCCGCGCTCCGCACCGTCATTCCAGCCCGCAATGATCAGCAGCGGTACCAATACCGCGGTGAGTACCACCAGTGCCAGCGCGATGCCGTCGAGCCCGACGGTATAACGGGCTCCGAATGTCGGTATCCACCGGTGTGATTCGACGAACTGATACTGAACGTCGCCGACGTCGAAACCGTCGACGAGCACTACGGCCACGGCCAGCACCGCAATGGCGAAGACCAGACCCATCCAGTTGGCGAGTGCCCGCCGAGACGTGGGCACCAGTAACACCACAGCGGCGCCGATCGCCGGCGTCACCCATGAGAGGGTCAACCACGGGAGACTCATCACCAGGTCCTCACCATCAACAAGGTCGCAATGACGACGGCCGTGCCCGTCAAAATCGACAGGGCGTAGGTACGCGCGAATCCGGTTTGCCACCGCCGCAGGCGGACCGATATGCGACTGATGACGACCGAGATGCCGACGACCACGCCGTCGACACCACGGTCGTCGATCAACACCATGGCGCGGGTCAGCCGCGCACCCGGCTTCATCAACATGCGTTCGTTCACCACGTCGGCATAGAGATCCTCGCGGGCCGCCACGATGATGGGGGAGCCGGCGGGCATCTCTACGGGTACCGCCCGCGTGGCATACATGCGGTACGCGATGGCGATCCCCGCGGTGACGACGGCGAGGATCACTGCGGTGGCCAGCCAGACCGGCCCGCCCTCGGCGGCTTCGTGCGAGCCGACGACCGGTTCGAGCCAGTGTTGAAGTGTGCCGCGTACCGCCAGCAGCCCACCAGACGCCACCGACCCGAGTGCGAGCAGAACCATCGGCCACGTCATCACCTTGGGCGCCTCGTGCGGATGTGGTTCCGCTCCGGTCGTCCCGTCGTGCCAACGCTTTTCACCGAAGAACGTCATCAGCATCACCCGGGTCATGTAGAACGCGGTGATGCCCGCACCGAGCAACGTGACGCCGCCGAGCAGAAATCCCTTGGGGCCGCCGCTGCCAAACGCAGCCTCGATGATGGCATCCTTGGAGAAGAAGCCGGCGAGCGGCGGCACGCCGATGATCGCGAGATAGCCCAAGCCGAATGTCACGAAGGTGACGGGTAGCGCCTTACGCAGCCCGCCATAGCGGCGCATGTTCACCTCGTCGTTCATCGCGTGCATGATCGAGCCGGCGCCAAGGAACATGCCTGCCTTGAAGAAGCCGTGGGTGAGCAGGTGCATGATCGCGAACGGGTATCCGGCAGGGCCCAATCCGGCGGCCAGCACCATGTAGCCGATCTGCGACATGGTCGATGCAGCAAGCGCCTTCTTGATGTCGTCCTTCGCGCACCCCACGACGGCGCCGAACAGCAGCGTCACCGCACCGACGGTCACGACGCCGAGCTGCGCGGTGGGCGCGAGGTCGAAGACCGGGCCCGACCGCACGATCAGATAGACACCGGCGGTGACCATGGTGGCGGCGTGGATGAGCGCCGAGACGGGCGTCGGACCTTCCATCGCGTCGCCCAACCAGGACTGCAACGGCACCTGCGCGGACTTGCCGCACGCCGCCAACAGCAGCAGCAGTCCGATGGCCGTCAACGTGTCTTCGCCTAGGTGAGGGGCCGCCGAGAATACGGCCGCGTACGAGACGGCCCCGATCTGGCTGAACATCACCATCATCGCGACTGCCAGCCCGATGTCGCCGACGCGATTGACGATGAACGCCTTCTTCGCCGCGGTGGCCGCCGCCGGCTTGTGCGCCCAGAATCCGATCAGGAGGTACGACGCCACGCCGACGCCTTCCCAACCGACGTAGAGCCCAAGGTAGTTGTCGGCCAGAACCAGTAACAACATTGCGGCCACGAACAGGTTCAAGTAGGCGAAGAACCTTCTGCGGTCAGGATCGGCGGCCATGTATCCCACGGAGTAGACGTGGATCAGCGATCCGACACCGGTGATCAGGAGTACGAAGCACATGGACAGCTGATCGAGTTGCACGCCGAAGTCCACGTGCAGACCACCGACCGGTATCCAGGAGAACAGCAGGTCGTGGACGGCCCGGTGCTCCGCGTCACGGCCGACCATCTCGACGAACAGCGCGACACCCACGGCGAACGAGGCGAGCGCCGTTGCGCAGCCCAACACGTGACCCCATTCGTTGAAGCGACGGCCGCCGAGAAGCAGCACCACGGCGCCCGCCAGCGGTAGCGCGATCACCAGCCACACAGGAATCGTCATGAAGGCCCTAGTGTTTCAGCAAGCTGGCGTCGTCGACCGAGGCCGAGCGGCGGGTGCGGAAGATCGTCATGATGATGGCAAGGCCGACCACCACCTCACAGGCCGCCACCACCATGGTGAAGAACGCGAGTAGCTGGCCGTCCAGATGCGCATGCAAGCGCGAGAACGCGACGAGCGAGAGATTGGCCGCGTTGAGCATCAGTTCGACGCACATGAACATCACGATGGCGTTGCGCCGCAACAACACTCCGGCCGCTCCGACGGTGAACAGGATCGCCGACAAGTAGACGTAGTTGGCCGGATTCACTGTCGCCCCTCCCAATCGTCGACCCAGCCCGCACCAACGTCCGAACTCTGGGTGACCAGCCGCAGATGCGGCCGCGCGGACGGCTCGGGACGGCGAGCCACGGCGGTACGGGGCCGCAATCCCGGAAAAACCGACGACCGGGCGGGGGAGCCATCCGGCAGCAGAGCGGGCACGTCGACCGCGTTGTGCCGGGCGTACACACCGGGGTTCGACAACGTCGTGGGATGCCCGCCGGGTCGGAATCGTACCGCCGCCAGCTCGCGCTGCGTCTTGCGGCGGCCAAGTCGTTCGCGGTGCGCGAGGATCATCGCACCCGCGACCGCGGTGATGAGCAATGCACCCGTCAGCTCGAATGCCCACAAGTAGCGGGTGAAGATCAACGCCGCCAAACCCTGCACGTTTCCGGCGGCGTTCGCCTCCGCAAGACCCCCGAACCGCTCGTCGGCCACCGTGCCCATCCCGGCGATCAGGAGAGCGCCGAAGCCGAGGCCGACCGCCACTGCCGAGACTCGTTGTCCGCGTATCGTTTCTACGAGGGATTCCGAAGAATCCACGCCGACGAACATCAGGACGAAGAGGAACAGCATCATTACGGCGCCGGTGTAGACGACCACCTGCACGACACCGAGGAACAGCGCGTCCTGCGCGATGTAGAACACGGCCAGAATGATCATCGTCATGGCGAGGAACAGCGCGGAGTACACCGCCTTTGCGGCCATCACGACGCCGAGCGCGCCCGCGACCGCAAGGGCGCCAAGAATCCAGAACATGACCGCCTCGCTCGTCGACGTTCTGGTGACGGCTTCACCCGCCAGCGTCATCATCGGCCGTGCTGCGTTCGGGGTGCGGTGCCGGCGAGGTAGTAGTCCTCGGCGGTGCTGCCCGGTGTCATCGGGTGTGGCGGCGGCTGCATATCCGGGTCCACTGGTGTGATCAGCAGGTCCTTGCCCCAGATGAGATCCGCGCGGTTGTCGCCTGCCATCTCGTAGTCGGTCGTCATCGTCAACGCACGAGTTGGACAGGCTTCGATGCACAAACCGCATCCGATGCAGCGCAGATAGTTGATCTGGTAGACGCGCCCGTAACGCTCACCGGGCGAATATCTTTCGGTCTCGGTGTTGTCGGCACCCTCGACGAAGATCGCGTCGGCCGGGCACGCCCACGCGCACAGTTCGCAGCCGATGCACTTCTCCAACCCGTCGGGATGTCGATTGAGTTGGTGACGGCCGTGGTACCGCAGCGCCACGGGGCCCGGTTCCTCCGGGTACTGCTCGGTGATCGGCCGCTTGAACATGGTTCGGAACGTCACCCCGAAGCCGGCTACGGCATCGATGAGCTTAGACATCTATCTCCTCGCGTCGAATGATGATCAGTGGGTCGTGCGTACGCTGTCCGGGCAGCGGCGGTACCGGGAAACCGCCGGCGAAGGGATTGATGTACGCGTTCTCCGACTGACGGATGGCCCGGTCGGTCGATCGCTGCGCCCTAACAGCAGCGATCTTCGCCGCCACGATGGCGACCAATACCAGGCAGAGCCCAGCGATCGCGGTCAGGCGGTGCGACGCGGTTGGATCGGTCCCCAATGCCCTTGCCGTAGCGACGATCATCAGCCAGACGAGTGAGGTCGGTATCAGGACTTTCCAACCCAGTGCCATGAACTGGTCGTAGCGCATCCGGGGAAGGGTGGCGCGCAGCCACATGAATCCGAACAGGAACGTCCACACCTTGGCGATGAACCACAGCAGCGGCCACCATCCGGTGTTGGCGCCGTCCCACAGGCTGATCGGCCACGGCGCGTGCCAGCCGCCGAGGAACAGTGTGGTGGCCAGAGCGGACACCGTCGTCATGTTGACGTATTCGGCGAGCATGAACATGGCGAACTTCAGCGACGAGTACTCGGTGTGGAACCCGCCGACGAGCTCACCCTCGGCCTCTGGCAGATCGAACGGCGCACGGTTGGTTTCGCCGACCATCGATATGAGGTAGATCAGGAACGAGGGCAACAAGAGGAGCGCATACCAGGTCCCGTCTTGCGCGGCCACTATGCCCGACGTCGACATCGTGCCCGTGTAGATGAAGACCGCGGCGAACGACAATGCCATCGCAATCTCGTACGAAATTACCTGCGCGGTCGAGCGAAGCGCCCCCAGCAACGGGTAGATGGACCCGGATGCCCAGCCGGCCAACACGATTCCGTATGCGCCGATCGAGCTGGCCGCCAGAACGAACAGCACCGCCACGGGTAGGTCGGTCAACTGCAGGGCGGTGTGGTGGCCGAACACCGACACCTCACCGCCGAGGGGGATGACGGCGAACGCCACGAAGGCAGGGATCACCGAGATGATCGGCGCCAGCAGGTACACCGGCGCGTCCGCCCGAACGGGCGTGATGCCCTCCTTGAGCGCGAGTTTGACGCCATCCACGAGGCTTTGCAGAATGCCCGCGGGGCCAACGCGGTTGGGGCCTCGCCGCATCTGCATCCTGGCCAAGACTCGACGCTCCACCAGAATTGCCACCAGTACCGTGAGCAAGAGGAATACGAAGACCGCCAGCACCTTTGCCGAGACCAACCACCAGGTGTCCTGACCGACGGCGATCACCGCGCAGCGCCGATCGTCACGACCGCACCCGCCGTGACACCAAGTTCACGATGGACGGCCGAGCCGGGGGAGTTCAGGGGCAACCATGCGACCCGGTCGGGCAGGTCGGCAAGAGCGAGCGGAAGCGTTATCGCGCCCGACGCGGTGCCGACGCTGATCGAATCCCCCTCCGCAGCTCCGATTTCTGCCGCGGTCGCTGCGGAAAGGTGAACCACGGGCGGTCGTGCAGTGCCTGCCAGGTGGGATTCACCATCCTGTAGGCGACCACCGTCGAGCAGCATCCGCCAACCGGCGAGAACCGCCTGCCCCGCAACGGGTTTTGGCGACGGAGCGGGCTGGACGGCGGGTGCTTCGGCGCGCGACCCGTCCCAGGCTCCGAGCCGCTGCAACTCATCGCGCGCGGCGGCATCGTCGGGCAGACCCAGCCGGATGCCCATCTCCGACGCGATCGCGTCGAGCACCCGCAGATCGGACAGCGTGGTGGAGTCCTGTAGGGCGACGGGAAAGAACCGCCTGCGGCCCTCCCAGTTGACGAACGTGCCCGACTTCTCTGCGACCGACGCCACGGGTAGGACGACGTCCGCGTGCGCGGTCACGTCGCTGTGACGTAGCTCGAGACTGACGACGAAGGATGCCGCCGCCAACGCCTCGCGCGCGGCATGGGGATCCTCGAGATCCGCGATCTCGACACCACCCACCAGCAGTGCACCCAGTGCGCCACTCGCTGCGGCGGTCAGAATGCGTGCCGTGTCCCGTCCGGGCCGAGTACTGAGCCGCCCTCCCGGCATCAGGTTCGGCAACGCTCCGGCCTCGAGTGCACCGCGTTCGCCTGCACGTCGAGGCACCCACGCCAGCCGAGCCCCGGTGTCGTCGGCAAGCCGTCCCACTGCCGAGAGCCCCCCAGGGACCGACGCCAACCGCTCACCCACCATGATGACTGCGCCGGGATGGCGGAGCAGCGCAGCGACCGCACCGACGTGCAGGTCGTCGAGAACCTCGGGTTCTCGACCAGGCGCCGCCCTCAGGAGCGTGCCGCGCATCTTGGTCAGCCCGCGCGTCGTGAACGGCCCGAGCGAATACACCCGCAGCCCACGCGTGCGGGCCGCCTTGCGGAGCCGCAGATAGACGATCGGCGACTCCTCTTCCGGCTCGAACCCGACCAGCAGCACGATCGGCGCCGTCTCGATGCCGCCGTAGGTCACCGTCGTGGGTCGGCCTGCGACGCGGGCCGCGAGGAAATCAGCTTCCTCGGCGGAGTGAGGTCGCGCACGGAAGTCGATGTCGTTGGTGCCCAGGGCGATCCGCGCAAACTTGGCGTACGCGTAGGCGTCTTCCCAGGTGACTCGTCCGCCGACGAGCACACCAGTTCGTCCGCGAGCCTTGCCGAGTGCGGCTGCAGCCAGCGTCAGTGCCTGCGACCACGAGGTCGGCGCCAAGACCCCGTCTGCACCGCGCATCAAGGGTGTCTTGATCCGGTCGGACTGCCGGTCATGGGTGAAGGCCCAGCGGCCCTTGTCGCAGTTCCATTCCTCGTTGACCTCCGGGTCGTCACCGGCCAGCCGGCGCACCACCTTTCCGCGCCGGTGATCGGTGCGCTGGGCGCATCCCGATGCACAGTGTTCGCAGACGCTGGGAGTGGAGACCAGGTCGAAGGGGCGGGCCCGGAAGCGGTAGGCGGTGCCGGTGAGTGCGCCCACCGGGCAGATCTGCACGGTGTTGCCGGAGAAGTAGGAGTCGAACGGGGCGTCGGCAGCGATGCCGACCTGTTGCAGCGCACCACGCTCCATCAGCTCGATGAACGGGTCGCCGGCGATCTGCTCGGAGAACCGGGTGCAGCGCGCACACAGCACGCAGCGTTCCCGGTCGAGCAGCACTTGCGATGACAGGTTGATCGGTTTCGGATACGTCCGCTTGGTGCCGCGGAAACGGGAGTCCGCCTGACCACCCGACATGGCCTGGTTCTGCAGCGGGCATTCGCCACCCTTGTCGCACACCGGGCAATCCAGCGGATGGTTGATCAGCAGGAGTTCCATCACGCCCCGCTGGGCCTGGTCGGTGGCGGGGGAGGTGTGTTGAGTGCGGACCACCATGTCGGGGGTGGCGGTGGCGGTGCAGGACGCCATCGGCTTGCGCTGACCCTCCACCTCGACCAGGCACTGCCGGCACGCTCCGACGGGCGCCAGCAGAGGGTGGTCGCAGAACCGCGGGATCTGAATGCCTGCGAGCTCCGCAGCGCGGATCACCAGCGTGCCCTCCGGCACGCTGATCCGTTGGCCGTCGATGGTCAGTGTGATCAACTCGGGACCGCCAATTCCGCTGTGTGGAGCATGGACTCGCGCGGATCGAATGGGCAGCCCTTCGCCACATGGGCGACGTACTCGCCACGGAAGTGCTTGAGGGATGACACGATCGGACTGGCTGCCCCGTCACCCAGTGCGCAGAAGGACTTTCCGTTGAGACTGTCGGCGATGGTCGAGAGTCGATCGATGTCGTCGGTGGTCCCGGCACCCGATTCGAGTTGCTCGTAGATTTGAGTGAGCCAGTAGGTACCTTCGCGACACGGCGTGCACTTGCCGCACGATTCGTGGGCGTAGAACTGGGTCCAGCGCCGAACCGCGCGCACCACGCAGGTGGTTTCGTCAAAGATCTGCAACGCCTTGGTACCCAACATGGACCCTGCGGCGATGACGTTCTCGTAATCCAGTGGCACGTCGAGGTGTTCGGCGGTCAGCAGTGGGGTGGACGAACCTCCGGGCGTCCAGAACTTCAGTTGGTGGCCTGCCCGGACCCCGCCGGCGTAGTCGAGGAGTTCGCGCAGCGTGATGCCGAGCGGTGCCTCGTACTGGCCGGGCCGGGTGACGTGGCCGGAAAGCGAGTACAGGGTGAAGCCCGGAGCCTCGTCCGTGCCCATCGAACGGAACCAGTCGACCCCGTTGAGGATGACCGATGGGACGGACGCGACGGACTCGACGTTGTTGACGAGGGTGGGACATCCGTACAACCCGGCTTGAGCCGGGAACGGTGGCCGTAGCCTGGGCTGGCCGCGTCTGCCCTCCAGCGAGTCGAGTAGGGCTGTTTCCTCACCGCAGATGTAGGCCCCGGCGCCGGCGTGTACGACGAGGTCGAGGTCGAACCCGGAGTCGCCGATGTTGGTGCCGAGGTAGCCGGCGTCGTAGGCCTCGGCCACGGCCTGCTGCAGCCTGCGTAGAACCGGCACGACTTCGCCGCGGACGTAGATGAAGGCGTGGCGGGCGCGGATCGCGTAGGCGGCGATGATCGCGCCTTCGATGAGCACGTGTGGGGTGGCCATCATGAGCGGAATGTCCTTGCAGGTTCCCGGTTCCGACTCGTCGGCGTTGATGACGAGATAGTGCGGCTTGGCGGCCGCGCCGGTGTCGCCCTGCGGGATGAACGACCACTTCTGACCGGTTGGGAAGCCCGCGCCGCCGCGGCCACGCAACCCGGAGCGCTTGACGGTCTCGATGACCTCGTCGGGAGCCATGCGCAGCACCTTCTGCAGCGCCTGGTATCCGTCGTGGGCGCGGTAGGTGTCGAGGGCCCATGACTCCGGGTGATCCCAGTACCGGCTCAATACGGGGGTTAGCGCCACGTCACTCCTCGCCTTCCAAGCCGGTTGCCGCCATTCCCTTTTCGTGTGCAACGTGCAGACCTGCGAGTGTCGCAGCGCCGATGGTGACGTCTTGAGAATCGAAGGGTCCGCACCCGGCCAGGAGTCGTTCACCATGACGGAAGGTGCACAAGGGTGCGCCGCGAGTCGGGACCGGTGGTTCGGACGACCGTAGTTGGTCGACGAGTTCGCGTGCGGTGGTGGGGGTTTGGTTGTCGAAGAATTCCCAGTTGACCATGATGACGGGTGCGTAGTCGCAGGCGGCGTTGCATTCGATGTGTTCGAGGGTGATCTTGTTGTCGTCGGTGGTTTCTCCGGCGCGGACGCCGAGGTGTTCTTGCAGGACGTCGAGGATGGCGTCGCCGCCCATGACGGCGCACAGGGTGTTGGTGCAGACTCCGACGAGGTAGTCGCCGGTGGGGGTGCGCCGGTACATGGAGTAGAACGTGGCGACGGCGGTGACTTCGGCGGGCGACAGGTCCAGGCGTGCGGCGCAGAAGCCGATGCCGGCGGGGGTGAGGTAGCCGTCCTCGGATTGCACCAGGTGCAGCAGCGGCAGCAACGCCGAACGCGGTTGTGGGTAGCGGGCGACGATGGCGTCGGCGTCGACGGTGAGCCGCTGCGTGACCTCAGTCGAATAGGTTTGTGGGCCTTGGGTGATGGGTGGTCCGGGTTCGTCGGGGCGCGGCCCGAGCCGCAATTCGATGGCAGCCATTAGTGTTGTCTCTTCTTCGCGCAAGCGCTCATTAGCGGTCGACTCCGCCCATGACGGGGTCGATGGAGGCGACGGCGGCGATGGCGTCGGCGACCATGCCTCCTTCGCACATCGCGGCGACGGCTTGCAGGTTGGTGAACGAGGGGTCGCGGTAGTGCACCCGATACGGGCGGGAGCCGCCGTCGGAGACCATGTGCACCCCGAGTTCCCCGCGGGGGGATTCGACGGCGACGTAGACCTGCCCTGCGGGCACCCGGATGCCTTCGGTGACCAGTTTGAAGTGATGAATCAGTGCCTCCATGGAGCTGCCCATGATCTTGGCGATGTGAGCCGGGGAATTGCCCAAACCGTCGGGACCGAGTTTCAGGTCGGCGGGCCAGGCCAGTTTCTTGTCGGTGATCATCACGGGGCCGGGCCGCAACTTGTCCAAACACTGCTCGACGATCGTGATCGACTCGCGCATCTCCTTGACCCGGATGATGTAACGCCCGTAGGCGTCGCAGCCGTCGTCGGTGATCACGTCGAACTCGTAGTCCTCATACCCGCAGTAGGGTTGGGCGCGGCGCAGATCATGCGGCAGCCCGGTGGAACGCAAGACCGGCCCGGTGATCCCCAAGGCCATGCAGCCCGTCAAGTCGAGGTAGCCGACGCCTTGGGTGCGGGCCTTCCAGATGTAGTTTTCGTTGAGCAGGTTTTCCATGTCGCGCAGCCGTTTCGGCAGCAGGACCAGCAGTTCCTTCAACTGCGGGATGGCTTCGTCGGGCAGGTCGGCGGCCAGCCCGCCGGGGCGGATGTAGGCGTGGTTCATCCGCAGCCCGGTGATGGTCTCGAAGATCGACAACACCAGTTCGCGTTCGCGGAAGCCGAAGAACATCGCCGACATGGAGCCGAGTTCCATGCCGCCGGTGGCCAGGGCGACCAGGTGGCTGGAGATGCGGTTGAGTTCCATCAGCAGTACCCGGATCACGCTGGCCCGGGTGGGGATGTCGTCGGTGACGTCGAGGAGTTTTTCCACGCCGAGGCAGTAGGCGGCTTCGTTGAAGAACGGGGACAGGTAGTCCATGCGGGTGACGAAGGTGACGCCTTGGGTCCAGTTGCGGTATTCCAGGTTCTTTTCGATGCCGGTGTGTAGATAGCCGATGCCGCAGCGGATCTCGGTGATCGTTTCGCCTTCGATTTCCAGGATCAGGCGCA
>NZ_JIAW01000036.1 GCF_000620625.1 Mycobacterium sp. URHB0044
TCGCTCAGCTTCGACGGGCTCGACTTCGGCCGTCGTGTCCTGGGTTCGAGCACCGCTGCCGGCCCGTCGGTCTTCACACGCTTACGCAACGCGTAGAACGATTTACGGGAGATGCCGTGCTCGGCGCAGAAGGTTGACACCGCACCGCGAGGGGCGTCATCGGGCCACTGCGAGATCGCAAGGCGAACGACAGGATCGATGGGTTCATTGACGGCCACCACCCGAACCTTGGGGCAGAAGTGTCACCACCAAGACCACCCGAAGTGTCACCGATGTCCTGATGCAGAACTGTCACCGATGTCTTGGGAGATAACAGTCGTACATATCTTCACATTCGGCGCGCCGCCAACGCGCCCGCCGACCGCTAGCTCGTCGCGAGCGGGCTGAGCAGCTCCACGTACAACGACAGCCCGCACAGCGCAGCGAGGACGGCGAACGCCACCGCGTCGGGCCACTTCGGGCCGGACGGCAGCGCCGAGATCTGACCCGCTCCGCCACGCGCGGTGATCGCGTCGCCCATCTCGTCGGCACGTCGCAACGCCACGGTGATCGCCGCCGCCAGTAGGTCCACCAGCTCGGCCGACCACCGATGCCTGCGGGCCCGCCGGCTGATGGCCTCTTCGCGGGGACGTAGCCGGCGCGCGGCGTACAGGATGCGGAACTCGTCGATCAGCATCGGGAAGGCGCGCAATGCCAGTGCCAGCGCCACGGCCCAGTCGTCGACGGGAATCCGCAACGGCCGCAAGGGCCGACCCAATTTCGCGACGGCGGGCGCGATCTCGGCGACGTTGGTGGTCCACGACACCAGCGCGCCGAGCCCGAGCAGGACGATGGACAGCACGGTGAGCTGCAGGAAGTTGAACAGCCCGCCGAGGCCGACGCTGACCGACCCCACGGTCACCACGGGACTGCCCCCGGCGAAGGTGGCCGTGACGCCGCCCAGCAGCACCAGGAACCAGAGGAACGGCGGCACGGACGGCAGCGCGCCGCGCGGGATGTTCGCCAGCCACGCCGTCACGAGGACCAGCAGACCCACCAAGGCGATGGGAATCCAACCCGGGTAGAAGGTGAGCAGGACCCCGATCGCGGCGACGATGATCAGCTTGGTCCCCGCCCACAGCCGATGCACGACGCTGTTTCCCGGCACCGGCCGCAGCAGCACCACCGGCCGACGCTGACGTCGGGTGGGCGCGGTCACGACATGCCTCCCGTCTTGGTCGGGGTCGCCGCGATGGCGCCGTCGCGCAGGTGCAGCGTGCGCGGGCACAGCTCTTCGAGGCCGGAGAAGTCGTGCGAGATCACGATCACCGTTAGGCCCGCGTTGCGGCGCAGATCGACGAGCAGCCGCAGCAGGCCGCGTTGGCTGGCGGCATCCAGGCCGGCCAGGGGCTCGTCGAGGATGAGGGCACGGGGCTTACGAGCCAGCAGGCCGGCGAGCACGACGCGGCGCATCTGGCCGCCGCTGAGCTGGTCGACGCGCCGCAGGCCGAGTCCCGGATCCAGGCCCACCATGCCGAGTGCGTGGACGATCTGCGAGTGGTCGTGGTAGTCGAGGCCGGAAGCCGACGCGATCTCGAGGTCGACCCGGCTGCGCATCAGCTGCAACCGCGCCGCTTGGAAGGAGATCGCCACGGCGCCAACCTGTTCCGAGACGGGCCTGCCGTCAAGCAGGGCGGTACCGGTGGTGGGCTCGAGCAGGCCGGCCATGATCCAGGCAAGCGTCGACTTGCCCGATCCGTTGAGTCCGTGGATGAGCACCCCGTCGCCTTCGTTGACGACGAGGTCGATGCCGTTCAGCGCGGTCGACGCCCACGGCGTGCCACTGCCGTACTCGTGTCCGACGCCGCGCAACTCGAGAATCGGTGCGCCGCCGTGACTTACGGCCATGCTCGCCGCGGGCGCGGGGGCCGTCTCCACCATCTCCACGTTGTCGGCCGTGCCGCCATTGCCGGTGAGGTTGACCGTGCGGTCGGCGGTGTCCGCCTCGTCGTTGTAGTGGGTGATGTGCACCAGCGACATGCGGTGCCGGTCGGTCAGCCCGCTAAGAACGGAGATGATCTCCTCGCGGCCCTGCTGGTCCACCATGCTGGTGACCTCGTCGGCGATCAGCAGGGACGGCTCACGCGCCAGCGCGCCTGCGACGGCCAGCCGCTGCAGCTCGCCGCCGGACAGTCCGCCGGTGTCGCGTTCGGCCAGCCCGTCGAGGCCGACCTCGGTGAGCAGGCGGTCCACGTCGGTCGTCGCGCCGGGCGGCAATCCCCACACCACGTCGTCGGCCACCCGGGTACCGAGTACCTGACTCTCCGGGTGCTGCATGACCACCGCGGTGCCGCCGAGCCTGCCGAGCCGAACCCCGCCGGCGCGTTCGATGACGCCCGACGTCGGCGTGCGTCCGGCCAACAGCAGCATCAACGTCGTCTTGCCCGAGCCGTTGGCGCCGGTGATCGCGACGTGCTCGCCGGGTTCGATGGTGAGCGACACCGGTCCGAGCGCGTCGTGGTTCGCACCGGGATACCGGAACGTCACGTCGCGCAGCCGGGCGGGCACGGGCCCCGCGGGGCCGGTTTCCTCGATGGCGTCCAGCTTGTGCACATCGGGGACGCCGAGTAGTCGGGCCAGCACGCGCGACAGCGCCCACCAGCCGATCATGGTGACGAGGGTGATGCTCAGCAGCGACGACCCCATGATCAGCACCGGCCAGTAGTCGAGCATCGTCGCGAAGTCGTCCTTGAGCCGCTGCGCGACGGGTTCCAGACCGGGGATGCGCCGGATGATCGCGGCGAGGCCGTCGATGTTCGCCGTCATCGACGCGAAGATGAGGTGGCGCAGGCGCGCAACGATCAGCAGTGCGACGATGCCGGCCAGCCCGAATGCCGTGCCCGCCGCGAGGGCGGCGACGAACACCGTCGGAGTGCCGCGGCCGCGGCGTTTCACGATGCCCGTCACCCCGCCGATGTAGGCGCAGTTGACCACCGTCATGAAGCCGCCCATGCCCGCAATCAGGAAGGCGATGGTGCCTCCCGCGACCGTCGCGGCGATCAGCACCCGCAGCCGGTACCGGTAGGCGAGCAGGCCCATCGGGACGGTGCCGAGCACGGACAACCCCGCGGCGAACGGGACGACTACGGCGATGATCGCGGTGGCCGCGCACAGTGCTGCCATGACGGAAGCGTGGGCGAGCTCGGCTGGATGCAACGAACCGGCACGACGAGTCTCGGCCGCCCCGGTCAAAGCCATTTCACGATTCTGCCAGGCGGATCCCAAGAACCTCCTGAGCAGCCTGTGAGCATGGACACGGCACCCCGTCGTGGTCTACATAGGAAAACTATGTAAAATCGGGAGCATGACTCCACCACCGGCGACCGACACGGCGCTCGCGGCGGAACTGCTGTCCGTGGTCGCGAGGATCAACCGGCTGGCGACCCAGCGGGTGAGGCTGGAACTGCCGTATGCCCAGGCGCGCCTGCTGTCGATGATCGAGGAACGCGGCGCGGCACGGATCTCGGACCTCGCAGCTCTGGATCACTGCTCGCAACCGACGATGACCACCCAGGTCCGCAGGCTCGAGGACGCCGGCCTCGTTTCTCGGATCACGGATCCCGCCGACGCGAGGGCCGTCCTGATCAGCATCACCGAGTCCGGCGTGGCGGTGCTGGCCCAGGTCCGCGCCGACCGCGGCGCGGTGATCGATCCCTACCTCGAACGCCTCGATGATCCCGATCGTCAGACCCTCGCCGACGCGGTACGGGTCATGCGCCGTCTTCTCGACGACGCGCAACGGCAGCACTGAACTACGCACCTGCAACTGAAGAGGAGAAACGCCCTGATGTGGCGCCAACCCAAGGCCGTCTGGGCCGTCGCCTTCGCATCCGTCGTCGCCTTCATGGGCATCGGTCTGGTGGATCCCATCCTCAAACCGATCGCCGACAATCTCGACGCGTCGCCGTCCCAGGTCTCGCTGTTGTTCACCAGCTATATGGCGGTGATGGGCGTGGCGATGCTCATCACCGGCGTGGTGTCCAGCCGCATCGGCCCGAAATACACTCTGCTACTTGGCCTTCTGGTGATCATCGCCGGCGCGGGCCTGGCAGGCATGTCGGACACCGTGATGGAGATCGTCGGGTGGCGCGCGCTGTGGGGACTGGGCAACGCACTGTTCATCGCGACGGCGTTGGCGACGATCGTCAACGCCTCACGCGGATCGGTGGCGCAGGCGATCATCCTCTACGAAGCAGCGCTTGGCCTGGGCATTGCCGTTGGTCCGCTGGTCGGCGGTGTGCTGGGGTCGATTTCGTGGCGCGGGCCGTTCTTCGGGGTGTCGGCGCTGATGGCGTTTGCGCTCGTCGTGACTGCGTTCCTGCTGCCGGCAACACCCCGACCCGAGCGGGCGACCACGCTGGCCGACCCGTTCCGCGCGCTGCGGCACCGTGGCCTGCTCGGTGTGGCGATCACCGCGTTGCTCTACAACTTCGGGTTCTTCACGCTGTTGGCCTACACGCCGTTCCCGTTGGACATGACCGCGCACCAGATCGGGCTGATCTTCTTCGGCTGGGGTATGGCACTGGCGTTTACGTCGGTGGTAGTGGCCCCGCGGTTGCAGCACCGGTTCGGCACCGTGCCGACGCTGCTGGTGAACCTGCTCGCGATGACCGCGACGCTCGCCGCGATGGCGGTCTGGACCGACGACAAGGCGGTCCTGGCGGGCTGCGTCGTGGTGGCCGGGTTGTTCATCGGCGTCAACAACACCTTGATAACGGAGACGGTGATGAAGGCCGCACCGGTCGAGCGCGGCGTCGCGTCGGCGGCCTACAGCTTCGTGCGGTTCGGCGGCGCGGCCGTGGCGCCGTGGCTGGCCGGGGTGCTCGGCGAGCAGTTCAACGACCACCTGCCGTTCTGGGTGGGTGCAGGCGCCGTGCTGCTTGGCGCCGGAGTGCTGTTCGCGTCGCGCGCCCACCTGGCCGGCATCGACGCCGAGGAGGACGCTCTCGGCGAACTCACCGACGAGGCGACCGCGATCACCGTGGGCAGTGACAGCTGACCGCTACGTGACGCCTGCGTCGATGAGGGTTCCGACGGCGTAGGTGGCGCCGATGGCGATCGCGCCGAACGCCAACTGCCGTAAACCGCCGAGCAACAACGACTTCCGCGTGAATCGCGCGGCGACGCCGCCCGCGACCAGAAGGCCCACCCCGCCGAACGCCAGGCCGAACCACAACGACTCGTGCCCCAGCAGGTACGGGATGAGCGGAATGATCGCGCCGATCGCGAACATCAGGAACGACGAGCCTGCCGCGACCCACGGCGACGGCTTCTCGCTGGGATCGACGCCCAACTCCTGAACCAGGTGGAAGTTCAGCGCGCGGGTTTCGTCGCGGTGAATCTCCTCGGTCGCCTTGGTCGCGGTGTCCTCCGTCATGCCCATGTTCATCATCATCGCCACCAATTCGGCGCGTTCGGCCTGCGGATGCTTGCGGAAGGCGCGGCGCTCGACGCGGACCTCCGATTCGATTTGTTCGTTGGCCGTCGTCACCGAGGTGTACTCGCCCAGCGCCATCGAGAACGCGCCGGCGAGCAGGCCCGCGACACCGCTGAGGACGACGGTGTGCGCGCTGGCGCTTGCCGCCACACCGGCGATCAGCGCCGTGTTGCTCACCAAGCCGTCCATCGCGCCAAAGGTCGCGGCGCGCAGCCAGCCACCCGTCACGTCGGCGTGCCGATGGTCGATCTGGTGGGGCAGCCCGGTTACCGGTTGCGAACCGTCGGGATCGGTCATGGCCATGATTCAACGCCTGCTCGAATTGGCCCATTGACTCAGGATTACCTCGGTTTGCCACATCACAGTTTTGTCGGGCGGTCTGCGGGCTAAATTCCAGGTATGACCACCACCGCCGAACACCTTCGGAACACGCTGGACGGACGCTGGCGGGACGTGAAGAACCGGATGCGACGAGAGCTGTCCACCGAGATCTTCCGCCCGCATTACACACCGAACACCGTCATCGCCCGCACCAAGGCCGGCGAGCAGCTGAAGATCATGGCTGCGCAGGGAGCCGCAGAGGACGGGTTCAAGAAGGAGCACGGCGGCAACGGCGATGCCGGCGCGGCGGTGACGCAGATCGAGATGCTCGCCATGAGCGATCTGTCCCTGATGGTGAAGGCCGGCGTGCAGTGGGGACTGTTCGGCGGCGCCGTCGAGAACCTCGGCACCGAGCGCCACCACAAGGCATACGTGCGGCGCATCATCGATTTGGACCTGCTCGGCTGCTTCGCCATGACCGAGACCGGCCACGGCAGCGACGTGCAGGCCCTCGAGACCACGGCGACGTACGACCCCGCGACGCAGGAGTTCGTAGTCAATTCGCCGACGCCGACGGCCCGCAAGGACTACATCGGCGGTGCGGCCCAGACAGCGCGCGTCGCAGCGGTTTTCGCCCAGCTCGTAACGCAGGAGGACGGCAAGCCGGTCAGCCACGGCGTGCACTGCCTGTTGGTGCCGATCCGTGACGAGGACGGCAATGACCTTCCTGGCGTGACGACGTCGGACTGCCACTACAAGGGTGGCCTGCCCGGCGTCGACAACGGCCGAATCGTCTTCGACAACGTCCGGGTGCCGCGGGAGAACCTGCTCAACAAGTACGGCGACGTCGCCGAGGACGGCACCTACACCTCGCCCATCGAGAACCCGAACCGCCGGTTCTTCACGATGCTGGGAACCCTGATCCGAGGACGGGTCACCGTCGGCGGCAGTGCCGGTGCGGCAGGCCGCGTGGCCCTGGACATCGCCACCCGATATGCGTTGCAGCGCAGGCAGTTCTCGGCACCCGACGACGACCACGAGGTGCTCCTCATGGATTACCTCGTGCACCAGCGGCGGTTGTTCCCGCTGATCGCGCGGTCGTATGCGCTGCAGTTCGCGCAGAACGAGTTGGTCGCCAAACTGCACGAGCTGCAGGGCTCCGAGTCCCCCGACGCCGAGGAACAGCGCGAACTCGAGTCCCGTGCGGCGGGCCTCAAGGCCGC
Source organism: Mycobacterium sp. URHB0044 (assembly GCF_000620625.1). Lineage (GTDB taxonomy): Bacteria > Actinomycetota > Actinomycetes > Mycobacteriales > Mycobacteriaceae > Mycobacterium. The sequence goes on from NZ_JIAW01000036.1 coordinate 7,021, forward strand.
CAACACCTGGCACGCCACCCGCGCCATCCAGGAAGCCCGCGAAGCCTGCGGCGGCGCCGGCTATCTCGCCGAGAACCGGCTGATCGCACTCAAGGCCGACACCGACGTATTCACCACGTTCGAGGGCGACAACCACGTCCTGACCCAGCTGGTGGCCAAGGAGCTGCTCACCGCATACGCCGATGACATCAAGGGCATGAGCCCCGTGGAGTGGGTGCGGTTCGCGGCCAACTTCGCCGGCACCAGGGTCGCCAAACGCACTGCGGCAGAGACCATCATGCAAACCATCCTGGACACCCGGCAGGACAACGAGGAAGAGGGCAGCCTCTTCAATCGGGGCACCCAGGTGAAGATGTTCGAAGACCGCGAGGAGTATTTGATCTCGACGGTGGCACGACGGCTGCAGAGCAAGTCCAAGGAGATGACCGCGTTCGAGGCGTTCAACTCGGTCCAGGACCACGTGCTGCACGCGGCGACCGCCCACATCGACCGGATCATCCTCGAGGCGTTCGTTGCGGGTATCGATGCCTGCGAGTCAGCCTCTGCCGAAGGGCAAGAGGCCCGCAAGATCCTCGGGATGGTCTGCGACCTCTACGCGCTGTCGGTGATCGAAGGCGACAAGGCGTGGTTCATCGAACACCGCTTCCTGTCCACGGAGCGCGCCAAGGCCGTCACGCGCGGGATCAACGAGCGCTGCCGCACACTACGGCCCTACGCCGAGTTGCTGGTCGACGGTTTCGGCATACCGGAGCAGCTGCGCTACGCCGAGATGCTGCACCCCGAGAACCTCGACGACATCGACTACCCACACTGACGGCTACGCGCCCGGGATCGGGTCCAGTTCCGGAACCACCGCCGAGACTGCTGGGAGATCAAGAAAATCGCCTCAAAGTCAAGTGGCTATCGCAACGCGGCTAGGCGGCTTGGTTGAGGAGGGTGGCTAGGCGTTGGGCTGGGGTGTCGAGATCGAGGGTGGGTCGGGGCCGGCTGTTGAGTTTGTCTTGGACCCGTTTGAGATCGGCTTTGGTGTAGCCGCTGAGGTCGGTGCCCTTTTCAAACCAGAACCGCAGTAGCCGATTGGTGTTCTCGTTGCTGCCACGCTGCCAGGGCGAATGGGGATCGCAGAAGTAGACCGGGGCCTGCAACTGCAGGCTGATGTGCTGCCAGCTGGCCATCTCACTGCCGCGGTCCCAGGTGATGGTGCGGCGCAGATGAGCGGGCAGCTCATTCATCGCCTCGATCATCGCGGCGGCCACCGAGTCGGCGGTGTGATCGCCTGGCAGATGCAACAAGATGGTGAATCGGGTGCTGCGCTCGACCAGAGTGCCTATCGCACTGCCACACGCCGTGCCCAGGATCAGGTCACCTTCCCAGTGCCCGGGCACCGCACGGTCATCCACCACGGCGGGACGCTGGCTGATGGTGATCACATCGCTGAACTTCCCGCGGCGCTCAGTGTGACCACGGGGTTTGCGAGCTGCCCGTTTGGTCGACAAGCACTTGTTGAGATCGGCGCGCAGCTGGCCGCGGCCTTGGACGTAGAGACACTTGTAGATGGTTTCGTGGCTCACCTGCGCCAGCTTGTCACCGGGATGATCACGTGCCAAGACCTCAGCGATCAGCTTCGGGCTCCACCCATCGTCCATCCAGGTTTCGATGGTGGCGCACAACCGGGTGTCGTTGAGCTTGAACTCCTTGGGCCGCTTGGCATTCTGGCTAGCTCGGGCATGAGCCAACCCCGCGTGGTAATCCCCGTCGGGATTGCGGTTGCGCCGGATCTCACGGCTGACCACGCTCGGGTCGCGGCCGAGTTGGCGTGCGATCTCGCCCTGCCTGAGTCCCTGGTCTCGACCCCGCATGATGACCACGCGCTCGTCGTAACTGAGATGGTGCCCCCGGCCACCGGCGCGCTCTAGATCACCAGGATCGGCCAATCCCAGAACACCGCTGCCAAGACGTAGCTTCATGGCCCCAGCCTTACGCCACCACTGCTGGCCAACAGTGCGGGACACACCGAGTTGTCGCTCGGCTTGCAACACCGACGTCCCACCGCACACCAGATCAAAGAACTGCCGCTTCAACCACCACGGCGCCCGGTAACCGCTCGGCATTGCAACCTCCCACATTGATGGATGTTGCATTGACCGTATGAATCTGCCCGC
>NZ_JIAW01000037.1 GCF_000620625.1 Mycobacterium sp. URHB0044
CCAGCGGCCAAACCTCCGGCACTTCCGGCACCTCCGGTCAGGTCTCGACCGGAGGGATCCTCGCCAACATCGGCACATTCATCGCGAGCGTGTGGCACAGCACCGTGACTTTCCTTGGTGGTCTGTTCGCGTCATTCCTTGGCCTGCTCTTTGGTTTCCGTCAGAACGCCCCCAGCATTCGTCGCAACGACGGCAGTGCCCGCAGCTGGTGGTTCTGACGAAGCGCGACCTTTCGAAGAGGTTCGAGACCTCGTTCCTTGGCGAGGTCGTCATCAGCGTGGCCGTGACCGCAATCGTCCTCATCGCGGTGGTCTGGAATCTGCCCGACTCGGAGATACGGCGATCGGCGATTCCGACGTTGACGCCGCTCGCGGCGTCGACTGGCCTCGAACAAGTGTGGTCGATGTACGCGCCGGATCCGATCCAGCGGACTGAGATCGTCGAAGTACACGTCACGATGGCTGACGGCAGCGATCGTCTGTGGACCTTCGACAGAGACGATTATGTTGGCGGGCCATTATTTTGGTACCACTGGCAGAAGTTCAAGGAACAGGTCATCCGCCTGCCTGCCACCCGCGCAGGGCTGGCCGACTGGGTCGTTCGCCAGCTGACTCGACCCGGCGAACACCCCGTTCACGTCCAGGTCGTGTTCCGCGCCATTGGCCTCGTCGCCCCGGGACAGCAGACGGCTCCAACCACCAGTGTCGAGACGCTCTACGAGCGCTCACTCGGCGGACCGCCGTGATCGCCCTCGCGTTGCGCGGCTGGCGGGCATTCTGGTTCCGCCCCACCCGCGCATACACACTCGGGCTCGTCCGCATCGCCTTCGGCGCGCTGATCGTGGTCTGGACGGCAACCTTGCTTCCTGGACTGCACGACCTGTTCGGTCCAGAGGGCGTAGCATCTACCGCCTTGCGAGAACCGTTCCGGTGGACACTCTTTCAGACTTGGAGCGGCGATCAGGCCCTACTCGTTGGTTGGGCGGTGTTGTTGGTCGCCGGCCTCGCGATGACCGTCGGTTGGCACAGTCGACTCGCCTCCGTCGTCGTCTTCGTGCTCGTGCTGTCGTTCCAGTACCGCAATCCCTCCGCGTTCAACTCGGGTGACGTCGTCATCAGGGCGGAGGCCTTGTTCCTGATGCTGGCGCCATGCGGCACCGCCCTGTCATTGGACCAGCGGCGCCGCACCGGCTCGTTCTGGTCTACGCAGATCCGAGCCCCCTGGGCCATTCGCCTCCTCCAGCTTCAGTTGTCGGTCATCTACCTGTCGTCAGTGCGGGCCAAACTGTCGGGCCACGCTTGGTCGGACGGGACGGCCGTGTCGTACGCGTTGCGCCTCTACGACATGCTGCTGGTCCCGACGCCGCACGCGTTCAGTGCCGACCCGCTGTTCGTCAACATTGCCACGTGGAGCGCGCTCGCGATGGAACTGTCATTGGGAATCCTGGTGTGGAACAAGGGGTTTCGACCGTGGGTTCTCGCCGGCGGTATCGTCATGCACACCACGATCGCGCTGACGATCAACGTGGGTTTCTTCACTCCCGCAATGTTCGTGCTGTATCTGGCCTTCGTCCCCCCGACCGCGATACGGGACCTACCGGCCACGGCCAGACGCTGGACGTCTACGAATCGCGTCTCACGACACGATCGAGTCGACGTCGCCACCGTTCACCGACACGAGAGCCCGGTTGTCGCCGACGCGAGCCACGAGCCCAGGTAGGTAACCGCGGCCACCGTTTCGTCACCATCCCACGGGGAACCCGGCAGTCATGACCAACGACGTCGAGAAGCGGTGGAATGACCCGCCGACGTTTCGGGCGGCAGTCCGCTACGTCGCGGTAGTCGTGGTGACGGCCGGCGTGGTGTTGGCCCTGTACGCGTTCACCTCCAAGGACTCCGTCTTCGTCGCGTCGGCGGTGCCCGTCATCCTGTTCGTCGGCGGGCTCGGGGCGTTCGTCAAGACCTACGGCGTGTGGAAGGCGCAGGGCGCGTGGCCGGCCTGGCAGGGCGCGGGGTGGTTCCTGCTCACGTTGATGCTCGTCAGCCTGTCGATTCCCGGCTCGGCGATGTTGGCCGGTTAAGGGACGATCGAGTCGACGTAGCCGCCGTCGACGCGCACGGCGGCGCCCGTCGTCGCCGAGGCCAGTGGCGAGCTGAGATAGGTGACCATGTTGGCGATCTCGTCCGGCTCGATCAGCCTGTGTAGCAACGATTGTGGCCGGTGTTTGCGCATGAATTCGCGCTGCGCCTCCTCCCACGGCAGGGAGGAGTCGACCAGCTCGTAGACGAAGTCCTCGACGCCCGCGGTGTGGGTGGGCCCGGCGATGACGGAGTTCACGGTGACCCCGGTGCCCGCGGCGTCCTTCGCGAAGCCGCGGGACAGCGCCAGCAGCGCCGTCTTCGACACCCCGTAGTGGATCATCTCCTCGGGAATCACGATCGCCGAGTCGCTGGCGATCTGGACGACCCTGCCCCAACCGCGCTCGGTCATGGCGGGCAGATAGGTGCGGATCAGTCGCGCGGCGGCGAGCACGTTGACGTCGAAGTACGTCCGCCATTGCTCGTCGGTGATCTCGCGGGCGGGGACGGCACCGAAGATGCCGAGGTTGTTGACCAGGATGTCGACGTCGGGCAATTGGTCGGTCAACTCGGCGACGCCGTCGGCGGTGGTGACGTCGACCGCGACGCCGACCACGTCGGCGGAGGTGTCCTCGCGCAGACGTTCGACGGCCTCGTCGACGCGCGCCTTGGTGCGGCCGTTCACCGCGACGCGGGCACCGCTGCCGGCTAGTCCGGCGGCGATCGCGTAACCGATGCCCTGTGTGGAACCTGTGACGAGAGCGGTCTTTCCGTTCAGATCGATGTTCACGCCGCAGTACTACCACCGTTGAGCTCGGACTATTCCTGCCCCATGAGAACCGCCGGTCTGACAGGAATTTGACAGAAGACTGTGTCACCGTTTTCATGAGGCTGTTTCGGCCACGCGACGAGGCGCGGCGACGCCACTTCGACGATGGGAGACCTTGTGCGCCGGTTGTTCATTGCTGCTGTCATCGGGGTGTTGCTGCCCGCGTTCGTCGGGATCTTCGGCGGCTCCGCGACCGCCGCGGCGTTCTCGCGGCCGGGCCTGCCGGTCGAGTACCTCGACGTTCCCTCCGCCGCGATGGGACGCAACATTCGCATCCAGTTCCAGAGCGGCGGACCGAATTCCCCTGCGGTCTACCTGCTCGACGGCCTGCGTGCACAGGACGACTTCAACGGTTGGGACATCAACACCCAGGCATTCGAGTGGTACTACAACTCCGGGCTGTCGCTCGTCATGCCGGTCGGCGGCCAGTCCAGCTTCTACAGCGACTGGTACAAGCCGGCGTGCGGCAAGGCCGGCTGCCAGACCTACAAGTGGGAGACGTTCCTCACCTCCGAGTTGCCCGCCTGGCTGCAGGCCAACCGCGACGTCAAGCCCACCGGCAGTGCCGCAGTCGGGCTGTCGATGGCCGGTTCGGCATCGATGGTCCTGGCCATCTACCACCCAGACCAATTCCCGTACGCGGCATCGCTGTCCGGCTTCCTGAATCCCTCCGAGGGCTCGTGGCCGTTCCTGATCAACATTTCGATGGGTGACGCGGGCGGCTACAAGGCCAACGACATGTGGGGCCCGACGGAAGACCCGAACAGCGCCTGGAAGCGCAACGACCCGATGGTCAACATGGACAAGCTGGTCGCCAACAACACCCGCCTGTGGGTGTACTGCGGGAACGGCACGCCAAGCGACCTCGGCGGGGACAACGTGCCCGCCAAGTTCCTCGAGGGCCTGACCATCCGCACCAACCGCACCTTCCAGGACAACTACATCGCCGCGGGCGGCAAGAACGCCGTCTTCAACTTCCCGGACAACGGCACGCACGACTGGCCGTACTGGGGGTCGCAGCTGCAGGCGATGAAGTCGGACCTCCAGCGGGTGCTGGGCGCTACCCCGACGGCGTGATCCTGGGCCGAACGCCGCGAGATTGAACTCACGCAGGTAGTTACTCGCTCAGACTCAAGTGGTCGCTGCAACACCTAACGAGTTCGAAGGTGTTGTTCGATGGCGTTTCGCAAGCAGGGCTGCAAACAGGTACCGGAGTCTGCCCATGGTGTTTTCCTGGACGCGTTGAAGTCGGGGTTGTCGCGGTCGGCGGCTGCCACAGTGGCCGGGGTCTGTCACTCCACGGGTAACAAGTGGGCGAACGCGGCCGGGGTGGCGGCGAACTTCAAGCATCGGGGTGTTCGGTATCCGGCAGCGGTTCGTGACGCGTTCTGGGAGGCAATGCATTCTGGCGCGTCGCCGTTGCAGGCGGCGGCGCTGGCCGGCGTGTCGGAGGTCACGGGCCAGTATTGGGTGAACAAGGCTGGGTATGTGCCCAGAACCCCTGCACCTGCCGATATCGAGCCCGATCCGTCACCGCCAAGGGGGCCGATGTCGTTCATCGAGCGCTGCCGGTTGGAGCAGCTGCTGGAGACGGGGCACCGGCCGGCGCACGCCGCCGGGTTGTTGGGGCGCCACAGGGACACGATTCGCCGCGAGATGGGCCGTGGGCGGACCGTGTCGGGATACCGGGCACGGGTGAGTCAAGACGCCGCCGAGGCCAACCTCACGCGACCCAAACCGCGCAAACTCGACACGACTGCGGCGCTGTTGGCCGAGGTGGTGGCACGCTTGAAGCAGCGGCATAGTCCCCAGCAGATCGCCGGCCGGCTGCGCGAGGAGTTCCCCGAGGATCCGGAGATGTGGGTGTCACACGAGACGATCTATCAGACCATGTACGTCCAGCCGCGCGGGGAGTTGGCTCGGCTGGTCAAGACCGCGCTACGCACCGGCCGCACTCAACGAAAGGCGCAGGGACGCAAGGAAACTGGCCAAGGTCACCTCAAAGACATGATCAACATCAGTGAACGGCCCAAGGAGGCCGATGACCGCGCGATCCCCGGACACTGGGAAGGCGACCTGATCATCGGCAAGAACCAGGCATCTCAGATCGGAACCCTAGTCGAGCGGGCCACCGGATTCCTGATGCTGCTGCACCTACCCGAGGACCGCACCGCAGCCACCACGGCCGACGCCATGTCGGCCAAAATCCCCGAAATCCCCGAAATCCTGCGCCGCTCACTGACCTGGGATCAAGGCGGCGAGATGGCAGCACACGCCAAGATCACCAAGGCCACCGGCCTGCCGATCTACTTCTGCGACCCCCACAGCCCCTGGCAGCGCGGCAGCAACGAGAACACCAACGGACTGCTGCGCCAGTACTTCCCCAAAGGCACCGACCTATCCTTCTACGGCCCCGGCTGGCTCGACCAGGTCGCCGCCGAACTCAACGCCCGACCCCGCAAACGCCACAACTGGCGCACCCCCGCCGAAGAACTCGACCGACTACTCTCAGATCCGTCCACATTCGTTGCAGCCACCACTTGAATCCAAGTCGCA
>NZ_KK211158.1:0-1879 GCF_000620625.1 Mycobacterium sp. URHB0044
TCGATGTCGGTGTCGTTGGTGAGGACGTTGCCGGTGAGTTGGGTGTCTTCGTTGGTGGTGAAGCCGTCGTCGATGGCGACGGGGGTGTCGTCGACCGCGGTGACGGTGATAGACACCGTGGCAGCTGCACTGGTCGCACTCCCGTCGGTGGCCGTGTACGTGAACGAGTCCGGCCCGTTGTAGTTGGCGACCGGAGTGTAGGTGAAGGTGCCGTCGCCGTTGAGAACCAGTGCACCGTGACCCGGCCCGGAGTCGAGTATGGCTGTCAGCGAGGCATTTTCGACATCCGAATCGTTGGTGAGGACGTTGCCGGCCAGTTGGGTGTCTTCGTTCGTGGTGAAGGTGTCGTCGACTGCGACCGGTGTGTCGTTGACCGCGGTGATGGTGATGGTGACCGTGGCCGCCGGGCTCGTCAGGCTGCCGTCCGATGCGGTGTAGGCGAATGAGTCGGTGCCGTTGTAGTTGGCGGTGGGTGTGTAGGTGAAGGAGCCGTTGGGGTTGAGGACCAGTGCGCCGTGCGCGGGCCCGGTGACCAGACTTGCAGTGAGGGTGGATCCTTCGACGTCGGTGTCGTTGGTGAGGACGTTGCCGGCCAGTTGGGTGTCTTCGTTGGTGGTGAAGGTGTCGTGGACGGCGGCGGGGGTGTCGTTGACCGCCGTGACGGTGATGGTGACGATCGCCGGAGTGCTCGTCGCCTGACCATCCGACGCCGTGTAGGTGAACGAGTCTGACCCGTTGTAGTTGGCGACGGGTGTGTAGGTGAACGATCCGTCGGTGTTGAGAACCAGTGCGCCGTGGGTGGGGTCGGTGACGAGGGTGGCTGTCAGGGAGCTGTTCTCGACGTCGGTGTCGTTGACCAGCACGCCGGCACCCGACCCGATTGAGAGGGTGCCGTCTTCGGCGACGGTGTAGCCGCTGTCATCCACCGCGACCGGTGTGTCGTTGACCGCGGTGATGGTGATGGTGACCGTGGCGGCTGGGCTGGTGGCGGTGCCGTCGGTGGCGGTGTAAGTGAATGAGTCGGGACCGTTGTAGTTGGCGACGGGTGTGTAGGTGAAGGATCCGTCGGGGTTGAGGACCAGTGCGCCGTGGCTCGGCCCGGTCATTACGGCGGTGGTGAGGTTCGAGCCTTCGACGTCCGAGTCGTTGGTGAGGACGTTGCCGGTGAGTTGGGTGTCTTCGTTGGTGGTGAAGCCATCGTCGACTGCGGTGGGGGTGTCGTTGACCGCGGTGATGGTGATCGTCACCGTGGCGGCTGGGCTGGTGGCCGTGCCGTCCGATGCGGTGTAGGTGAAGGAGTCTGTGCCGTTGTAGTTGGCGGCTGGGGTGTAGGTGAACGAGCCGTTGGCGTTGAGAACCAGTGCACCATGACCCGGTCCGGTCACCACGGCGGTGGTGAGGTTCGAGCCTTCGACGTCCGAGTCGTTGGTGAGGATGTTGCCGGTGAGGACGGTGTCTTCGTTGGTGGTGAAGGAGTCGTCGACGGCGACGGGTGTGTCGTTGACCGCGGTGACGGTGATCGTGACAGTCGCCGGATCGCTGGTGAGGCTGCCGTCGGTGGCGGTGTAGGTGAAGGAGTCTGACCCGTTGTAGTTGGCGACGGGTGTGTAGGTGAAGGAGCCGTTGGCGTTGAGAACCAGTGCGCCGTGGCTCGGTCCGGTCACCACGGCGGCGGTGAGGGTCGACCCTTCGACGTCGGTGTCGTTGGTCAGGATGTTGCCGGTGAGGACGGTGTCTTCGTTGGTGGTGAACGTGTCGTCGATCGCGACGGGGATGTCGTTGACGGCGGTGACGGTTATCGTGACGGTCGCCGGGTCGCTCGTCAGGCCACCGTCGGTGGCGGTGTAGGTGAAACTGTCGGTGCCGTTGTAGTTGGCGA
>NZ_KK211158.1:3924-5488 GCF_000620625.1 Mycobacterium sp. URHB0044
GTGTCGTTGACCGCGGTGATGGTGATCGTCACCGTGGCGGCTGGGCTGGTGGCGGTGCCGTCGGTGGCGGTGTAGGTGAAGGAGTCTGTGCCGTTGTAGTTGGCGGTGGGGGTGTAGGTGAAGGAGCCGTTGGCGTTGAGGGTGAGCGCGCCGTGGGCGGGTCCGGTGACGAGCGCGGCTGTCAGCGAGGTGTTCTCGGCGTCGGCGTCGGTGTCGTTGGCGAGGACTCCGGCGCCTGCGCTGACTGAGAGGGTGCCGTCTTCGGCGACGGTGTGGCCGGTGTCGTCGATGGCGACGGGGGTGTCGTTGACCGCGGTGATGGTGATGGTGACGGTGGCCGCCGCACTGGTGGCCGTGCCGTCCGATGCGGTGTAGGTGAAGGAGTCGGTGCCGTTGTAGTTGGCGACGGGTGTGTAGGTGAACGAGCCGTTGGGGTTGAGGGTGAGTGCGCCGTGGCTGGGTCCGGTGACGAGTGTGGCTGTGAGTGCGGAGTTCTCGACGTCGGTGTCGTTGGTGAGGACGTTGCCGGCCAGTTGGGTGTCTTCGTTGGTAGTGAAGGTGTCGTCGACTGCGACCGGGGTGTCGTTGACCGCGGTGATGGTGATGGTGACGGTGGCCGGGTCGCTGGTCAGGCCGGCGTCCGATGCGGTGTAGGCGAACGAGTCTGACCCGGTGTAGTTGGCGACGGGTGTGTAGGTGAAGGAGCCGTTGGGGTTGAGGGTGAGTGCGCCGTGGCTGGGTCCGGTGACGAGTGCGGCTGTCAGCGGGGCGTTCTCGGCGTCGGTGTCGTTGGCGAGGACTCCGGCGCCTGCGCTGACTGAGAGGGTGCCGTCTTCGGCGATTGTGTAGCCGGTGTCGTCGATGGCGACGGGGGTGTCGTTGACGGTGGTGATGGTGATCGACACCGTGGCCGCCGGACTCGTCAGGCTTCCGTCACTCGCGGTGTAGGTGAACGTATCCGTTCCGTTGTAGTTGGCGACGGGTGTGTAGGTGAAGGATCCGTCGGGGTTGAGGGCGAGTGCTCCGTGGCTCGGCCCGGTCACCAGACTGGCAGTGAGGGTGGATCCTTCGACGTCGGCGTCGTTGGTGAGGAGGTTGCCGGTGAGTTGGGTGTCTTCGTTGGTGGTGAAGGTGTCGTCGATGGCGACGGGGATGTCGTTGGCGGCGGTGACCGCGATGGTGACGGTGGCCGCCGTGCTGGTCGCCGCGCCGTCGGTGGCGGTGTAAGCGAATGAGTCTGGGCCGTTGTAGTTGGCGACTGGTGTGTAGGTGAACGAGCCGTCGGGGTTGAGAACCAGTGCGCCGTGGGACGGGCCGGTGACCAGACTTGCAGTGAGGGTGGATCCTTCGATGTCGGTGTCGTTGGTGAGGACGTTGCCGGTGAGTTGGGTGTCTTCGTTGGTCGTGAAGCCGTCGTCGATGGCGTCGGGGGTGTCGTTGACCGCGGTGACGGTGATGGTGACGGTGGCGGCTGGGCTGGTGGCGGTGCCGTCGGTGGCGGTGTAGGTGAAGGAGTCGGGGCCGTTGTAGTTGGTGGCGGGGGTGTAGGTGAAGGAGCCGTTGG
>NZ_JIAW01000040.1 GCF_000620625.1 Mycobacterium sp. URHB0044
CCGGCGAGCCGGTCGGGTTCGCCCAGCGGATGGAATCCGTGGCGCCCCCTGGCGGGGTGATGCTGTCCGAGTCGACCGCACGGCTGGTCGAACACGCCGTGGTGCTGGCCGAACCCGAGTGGGTGCGCATCAAGGGGGCCGACGAACCGGTGCGCGCCCGCCGGCTGGTGGGAATCAAGACGTCGGATCGCCTGGTCGGGCGCGCCGAGGGGGCCCTGGTTGGTAGGCGCTGGGAGATGGCGGCTTTCGACGCGATTGCAGAGCGCGGGATCGGTGGCCGTGGTGAGGTCTTGAACGTGGTGGGGCCGCCGGGCATCGGCAAGTCCCGGGTCGCGCGGGAGGCTGCGACGCTGGCTGCCGCGCGCGGGATGGAAGTGTTTTGGACCTTCTGCGAGTCGCATGCGCGTGACGTTCCGTTCTATGCCGTCACGCGGCTGCTACGCGCGGGCAGCGGCGTGGCCGACCTGGACGGCGAAGCCGCCCGCGCGCAGTTACGGGCAGCCACGCCGTCCGGTGCCGACCCCAAGGATCTGCTGCTGCTTGATGATCTGCTCGGCATCGCCGACCCCGATACCGCACTGCCCCAAATCGACCCGGACGCGTGGCGGCGCCGGTTGACCGCGTTGCTCAACGCCGTGTCGCTGGCGCGCACCGAACCGGCGCTGTTCATCATCGAGGATGCGCACTGGATCGATGCGATCAGCGAGTCGATGCTGGCCGACCTGCTCACCGTCATTCCGCGCACCCAGTCGATGGTGCTCATCACTTCCCGCCCCGAATACGAGGGAGCGCTGACGCGGGCGCACGGCGCGCAGACCATAGCGCTTGCCCCACTGGCCGATTCCGACACCACAGCGCTGCTGGGTGAATTGCTGGGGTCGGATTCCTCGGTCGGCGGGCTGGCGGCGATCATCGCCGACCGGGCCGCCGGGAACCCGTTCTTCGCCGAGGAGATGGTGCGCGAGTTGGCCCAGCGCGGCGTGTTGACCGGTGAGCGCGGCGATTACGCCTGCCGCACGGATGTCGCCGACGTCGCCGTGCCCGCCACCGTGCAGGCAGCCATCGAGGCGCGCATCGACCGCCTCAGCACCCCGGCCAAGCAGACATTGAATGCGGCGTCGGTGATCGGCGCCCGCTTCGGCGCTGAACTCCTGGCCGCGCTTGGCATCGACGCGGCGTTCGACGAGCTGCTCAGCGCCGAGGTAATCGATCAGGTGCGGTTCACTCCCAGCCCCGAATACGCCTTCCACCACCCGCTGATCCGCGCAGTGGCCTACGAATCGCAGTTGAAATCCACTCGCGCCCAATGGCATCGGCGCCTCGCCACCGTGATCCAAGAGCGTGGCCCGGATACGGCCGACGAGAACGCGGCGCTGATCGCCGAGCACCTGGAGGCAGCCGGAGAGCTGCGCGCGGCCTATGGCTGGCACATGCGCGCCGCCGCGTGGTCGGCCAACCGTGACGTCGACGCTGCCCGGGCCTGTTGGGAACGGGCACGCCGCATCGCCGATGCACTGACTGACGACGACCCCGACCAGGTGTCGATGCGCATTGCCCCCCGAACCATGCTGTGCGCCACCGTCGGGTTTGGCCCAGCAGTCCAGGAAGGCCGGGACCGATTCGCGGAGTTGCGGGAGTTGTGCAGTACGGCCGGGGATAAGGTCTCGCTGGCCATCGGCATGACCGGGCTGGCCACCGGGCTCTGCTACGCCGGGCGTTCGCGTGAGGGCTCGCGTGTGGCATCCGAACAAATGGCGCTGCTCGAGTCGATCGGCGATCCCACCTTGACCGTGGGGTTGGCGTTCGTAGCGTTCGCCAACTGGTTCGATGCCGGTGACTTTGGCGAGCTCTTGCGCTGGACGCAGACCGTCATCGATCTAGCCGCCGGTGACCCCGCCAAGGGCGCCGCCTTCGGTGTGGGATCCCCGCTGGCCGCCGCGTTGGCATGGCGCGGCGTTGCTCGGTGGTGGCTGGGCCGTCCCGGCCGGCGCGAAGACCACCACGACGCCGTCGTGATGGCGCGAAATAGCGGCCCGACAATCCTCGCCGGTGTCGTCGCCTGGACCTACGGTTTGGAAATACAGTTCGGGGTGCTTCGGGCCGATGACTCGGCGCTGCGCGCGAGCGAGGAAGCGATGCAAGCCGCCGAGGGGACCAGCAACGATGTTGCACTGAGCTTGTCCAAGTACGCGCTAGGTGTCGCGCTGCTGAATCGGGACGCCGCGGCCGACCGGCATCGCGGGCTGGAGCTGATGGTGCAGGTCCGCGAGTTTTGGCGCGAGCGTGTTCCCTTCCTGCTTCCGGTCACCGAGGTGTGGGCCGCCCGGGAGCGGGCCAGCCGCGGCGAGCGCGACGCTGCCATTGCGGTGATACGCCAAGCCGTCGACGAGCTGCACGAGGCGGGACGGCTCGGGGGGTATGGCGTTTGGGTAACCGGCGTTCTGGCGGAGACGCTGCTGGGGCGCGGCGTCGAGAGTGATCTGGCCGAAGCCCAAGACGCGATCGACCGCTTGGTGAACCTGAGGGCCGATCGAGATTCGGCGATGCTGGACGTCATGTTGCTGCGGCTGCGCGCGTTGCTGGTCCGAGCCCGCGGCGATGATGCGGCCTACCGTGAATTGGCGAGGCGCTATCGCGACATGGCGGAATCGCTTGGCTTCGAAGGACACATAGCCTGGGCCGAGGCGATGATCGAGGAAGGTCGATAGCCCCCCGGATTGCGATGAGTCGTCGTATCGCGGACGCGATTGAACGCCAGCCTCCGCATCCAAGGCTGGAGCCCCTTGACGCCGAGGGCAATAACACCGTTCTTCGCTGGTAAACGCCCTAGTGTTGGGCAAGCGGGTGAACGACCCGAGATCGGTGGTATTCGGATGACGGCGGGCGTGGCGTGTTGGTCATGCGGCACCGGCCTGCGGGATAACGCCAAGTTCTGCGACACGTGCGGGTCACAGCTGATCGCAGTCGACAAAGCGAAGTACAAGCAGGTGACGGTGCTGTTCGCCGACGTGGTGCGTTCGATGGACGTCGCGGCTGCCTTGGACATCGAGCGGTTGCGCGAGGTCATGACCGAAGTCGTGGAGCGTTCGGCCGCGGTGATAACCCGCTACGG
>NZ_JIAW01000041.1 GCF_000620625.1 Mycobacterium sp. URHB0044
TTTTTGGTTTTTGTGTTTTGTTGTAAGTGTTTAAGGGCGCATGGTGGATGCCTTGGCATCAGAGGCCGATGAAGGACGTGGGAGGCTGCGATATGCCTCGGGGAGCTGCCAACCGAGCGTGGATCCGAGGATGTCCGAATGGGGAAACCCAGCACGAGTGATGTCGTGTTACCCGTATCTGAATCTATAGGGTGCGGGGGGTAACGCGGGGAAGTGAAACATCTCAGTACCCGTAGGAAGAGAAAACAATTGTGATTCCGTGAGTAGTGGCGAGCGAAAGCGGAGGATGGCTAAACCGTATGCATGTGATACCGGGTAGGGGTTGTGTGTGCGGGGTTGTGGGACCTGAGTTTCTGGGGCTACCTCTCCAGAGGGCAGTGAGAAAGTGACGTGGTTAGCGGAAGTGGTCTGGGATGGCCTGCCGTAGACGGTGAGAGCCCGGTACGTGAAAACCCGTTGCCTGCCTTGTTCAGTGTTCCCGAGTAGCAGCGGGCCCGTGGAATCTGCTGTGAATCTGCCGGGACCACCCGGTAAGCCTGAATACCTTCTGATGACCGATAGCGGATTAGTACCGTGAGGGAATGGTGAAAAGTACCCCGGGAGGGGAGTGAAAGAGTACCTGAAACCGTGTGCCTACAATCCGTCAGAGCCCTCCTTCGTGGTGGGGTGATGGCGTGCCTTTTGAAGAATGAGCCTGCGAGTCAGGGACATGTCGCGAGGTTAACCCGTGTGGGGTAGCCGCAGCGAAAGCGAGTCTGAATAGGGCGTATCCGATCCGTGGGGATTGGTGTAGTGGTGTGTTCTGGACCCGAAGCGGAGTGATCTACCCATGGCCAGGGTGAAGCAGCAGTAAGATGTTGTGGAGGCCCGAACCCACTTAGGTTGAAGACTGAGGGGATGAGCTGTGGGTAGGGGTGAAAGGCCAATCAAACTCCGTGATAGCTGGTTCTCCCCGAAATGCATTTAGGTGCAGCGTTGCGTGTTTCTTACCGGAGGTAGAGCTACTGGATGGCCGATGGGCCTCACAAGGTTACTGACGTCAGCCAAACTCCGAATGCCGGTAAGTGAAAGCGTGGCAGTGAGACGGCGGGGGATAAGCTCCGTGCGTCGAGAGGGAAACAGCCCAGATCGCCGGCTAAGGCCCCTAAGCGTGTGCTAAGTGGAAAAGGATGTGCAGTCGCGAAGACAACCAGGAGGTTGGCTTAGAAGCAGCCACCCTTGAAAGAGTGCGTAATAGCTCACTGGTCAAGTGATTGTGCGCCGATAATGTAGCGGGGCTCAAGCACACCGCCGAAGCCGCGGCAATCAGAATTCTGTTCTGGTTGGGTAGGGGAGCGTCCTGCATCCAGTGAAGCCGCCGAGTGATCGAGTGGTGGAGGGTGTGGGAGTGAGAATGCAGGCATGAGTAGCGATAAGGCAAGTGAGAACCTTGCCCGCCGAAAGACCAAGGGTTCCTGGGGCAGGCCAGTCCGCCCAGGGTGAGTCGGGACCTAAGGCGAGGCCGACAGGCGTAGTCGATGGACAACGGGTTGATATTCCCGTACCCGTGTGTGCGCGCCCGTGACGAATCCATTCTGCTAACCGTCCAAAACCTGCATCACCAATCACCTTCGGGTGTGCGGGGTGTGGGGGCTGCACGGGACCCGGATGGGTAGTAGTCAAGCGATGGGGTGACGCAGGAAGGTAGCCGTACCAGTCAGTGGTAATACTGGGGCAAGCCCGTAGGGAGAGACCTAGGTAAATCCGGGTCTCACATAATCCTGAGAGGTGATGCATAGCCGAGTGAGGCGAATTCGGTGATCCTATGCTGCCAAGAAAAGCCTCTAGCGAGTGCTCACACGGCCCGTACCCCAAACCGACACAGGTGGTCAGGTAGAGAATACCAAGGCGTACGAGTGAACTATGGTTAAGGAACTCGGCAAAATACCCCCGTAACTTCGGGAGAAGGGGGACCCCTTACCGTCAACACCCTTGCGGTGGGTAGCGGTGGGGGGTCGCAGAAACCAGTGAGAAGCGACTGTTTACTAAAAACACAGGTCCGTGCGAAGTCGCAAGACGATGTATACGGACTGACGCCTGCCCGGTGCTGGAAGGTTAAGAGGACCGGTCAACCACTTCGGTGGTGAAGCTGAGAATTTAAGCCCCAGTAAACGGCGGTGGTAACTATAACCATCCTAAGGTAGCGAAATTCCTTGTCGGGTAAGTTCCGACCTGCACGAATGGCGTAACGACTTCTCAACTGTCTCAACCATAGACTCGGCGAAATTGCACTACGAGTAAAGATGCTCGTTACGCGCGGCAGGACGAAAAGACCCCGGGACCTTCACTACAACTTGGTATTGGAGTTCGATACGGTTTGTGTAGGATAGGTGGGAGACTGTGAAGCTCACACGCCAGTGTGGGTGGAGTCATTGTTGAAATACCACTCTGATCGTATTGGGCTTCTAACCTCGAACCGTATATCCGGTTCAGGAACAGTGCCTGGTGGGTAGTTTAACTGGGGCGGTTGCCTCCTAAAGAGTAACGGAGGCGCCCAAAGGTTCCCTCAACCTGGACGGCAATCAGGTGTTGAGTGTAAGTGCACAAGGGAGCTTGACTGCGAGACGTACATGTCGAGCAGGGACGAAAGTCGGGACTAGTGATCCGGCACCCCC
>NZ_JIAW01000042.1 GCF_000620625.1 Mycobacterium sp. URHB0044
TTTCTGATTCGAATTCACCTGTGCTTGTCATGGGTTGTTTTTGTTTGGAGAGTTTGATTCTGGCTCAGGACGAACGCTGGCGGCGTGCTTAACACATGCAAGTCGAACGGTAAGGCCCTTCGGGGTACACGAGTGGCGAACGGGTGAGTAACACGTGGGTGATCTGCCCTGCACTTTGGGATAAGCCTGGGAAACTGGGTCTAATACCGAATACACCTCTCCGGCTGCATGGCTGGTGGGGGAAAGCTTTTGCGGTGTGGGATGGGCCCGCGGCCTATCAGCTTGTTGGTGGGGTGATGGCCTACCAAGGCGACGACGGGTAGCCGGCCTGAGAGGGTGTCCGGCCACACTGGGACTGAGATACGGCCCAGACTCCTACGGGAGGCAGCAGTGGGGAATATTGCACAATGGGCGCAAGCCTGATGCAGCGACGCCGCGTGGGGGATGACGGCCTTCGGGTTGTAAACCCCTTTCAGCACAGACGAAGCGCAAGTGACGGTATGTGCAGAAGAAGCACCGGCCAACTACGTGCCAGCAGCCGCGGTAATACGTAGGGTGCGAGCGTTGTCCGGAATTACTGGGCGTAAAGAGCTCGTAGGTGGTTTGTCGCGTTGTTCGTGAAAACTCACAGCTCAACTGTGGGCGTGCGGGCGATACGGGCAGACTAGAGTACTGCAGGGGAGACTGGAATTCCTGGTGTAGCGGTGGAATGCGCAGATATCAGGAGGAACACCGGTGGCGAAGGCGGGTCTCTGGGCAGTAACTGACGCTGAGGAGCGAAAGCGTGGGGAGCGAACAGGATTAGATACCCTGGTAGTCCACGCCGTAAACGGTGGGTACTAGGTGTGGGTTTCCTTCCTTGGGATCCGTGCCGTAGCTAACGCATTAAGTACCCCGCCTGGGGAGTACGGCCGCAAGGCTAAAACTCAAAGAAATTGACGGGGGCCCGCACAAGCGGCGGAGCATGTGGATTAATTCGATGCAACGCGAAGAACCTTACCTGGGTTTGACATGCACAGGACGCTGGTAGAGATATCAGTTCCCTTGTGGCCTGTGTGCAGGTGGTGCATGGCTGTCGTCAGCTCGTGTCGTGAGATGTTGGGTTAAGTCCCGCAACGAGCGCAACCCCTATCTTATGTTGCCAGCGCGTTATGGCGGGGACTCGTAAGAGACTGCCGGGGTCAACTCGGAGGAAGGTGGGGATGACGTCAAGTCATCATGCCCCTTATGTCCAGGGCTTCACACATGCTACAATGGCCGGTACAAAGGGCTGCGAATCCGTGAGGTGGAGCGAATCCCTTGAAAGCCGGTCTCAGTTCGGATCGGGGTCTGCAACTCGACCCCGTGAAGTCGGAGTCGCTAGTAATCGCAGATCAGCAACGCTGCGGTGAATACGTTCCCGGGCCTTGTACACACCGCCCGTCACGTCATGAAAGTCGGTAACACCCGAAGCCGGTGGCCTAACCCCTCG
>NZ_JIAW01000043.1 GCF_000620625.1 Mycobacterium sp. URHB0044
TGTTATCTCCCAAGACATCGGTGACAGTTCTGCATCAGGACATCGGTGACACTTCGGGTGGTCTTGGTGGTGACACTTCTGCCCCAAGGTTCGGGTGGTGGCCGTCAATGAACCCATCGATCCTGTCGTTCGCCTTGCGATCTCGCAGTGGCCCGATGACGCCCCTCGCGGTGCGGTGTCAACCTTCTGCGCCGAGCACGGCATCTCCCGTAAATCGTTCTACGCGTTGCGTAAGCGTGTGAAGACCGACGGGCCGGCAGCGGTGCTCGAACCCAGGACACGACGGCCGAAGTCGAGCCCGTCGAAGCTGAGCGACGAGGTCAAGGAACAGGCGCTGGCCGTGCGTGCCGCCCTGGAATCCTCCGGCCTGGACCATGGGCCGATCAGCGTGCACGACAAGATGCACGCGATGGGCATGCAGCAGGTCCCCTCCACCGCCTCGCTTGCACGCATCTTCCGTGAGGCCGGCGTGGCTCGCCTGGAGCCGAAGAAGAAGCCCCGCTCGGCATGGCGGCGGTTCGTCTACCCGGCCCCGAATGCATGCTGGCAACTCGATGCGACCGAGTACGTGCTCAGCGGTGGGCGTAAGTGCGTGATCTTCCAGCTCATCGACGACCACTCCCGCTACGCACTGGCCTCCCACGTCGCCTCCGCCGAGACTGTGAAAGACGCAATCGCTTTGGTGGACAAGGCGATCGCCGCCCACGGGGTTCCTCAACGACTCCTGACCGACAACGGACTCGCACTGAATCCTTCGCGGCGAGGGTACGTCGGCCAGCTGGTCAGTCACGTCGGCGCCCTGGGCGTGGAGGCGATCACCGGCAAGCCCTACAAGCCGACCACCCAGGGCAAGAACGAACGGTTCCATCAGACCCTGTTTCGTTACCTCGACAGACAGCCGCTCGCGGGATCATTGGCCGAACTCCAAGCCCAGGTCGACGCGTTCGACCACATCTACAACACCCAGCGACCCCACCAAGGACTGCCTGGACGCGTCACACCACTGACAGCGTGGGAAGCGACGCCCAAGGCTGATCCACCCCGCCCGAAACCCGACCGGCCCGTCTACACCGAGCGAGTCCCGAGCCGATACCAGTTCCCGCGGACACCGCCGCCCGCAGATCTGCCCGCCAACACCTGCGCCCGAACGGTCAGCGCGGTGGGCAACATCGGACTGAACTCAGTCGCCTACAAGGTCGGTGCCCAATACGCCTTTCAACAGGTTCTCGTCGTCAGTGACGGCGACAACATCATCATCACCGATCTGGACGGCGAGGTCCTCGCCGAACGAACCCGACCCGCACCCGGCGTCAAATACGTCGGCAACGGCCGACCCCGCGGCCCACGCGCCAAAGA